>NZ_JBIVPX010000001.1:0-2273539 GCF_044754905.1 Lentzea sp. NPDC092896 | reverse complement strand
GGCCTGGCGCCCGCCCCCCCCGGCGGGGGGGGGGGGGGGGGGGGCCGCGCCCCCCCCGGGCCCCCCCCCCCCCCCCCCCCGCCCCCGCGCGCGGGCCCCCCCCCCCCCCCCCCCCCCCCCCCCGACCACAGACCTGGCGGCCGGGGCGCTGCGGAGAAACCCGCCCCGGCCGTCATCCCACACCACCCGAGGACACACGTTGGCGACTGATCTGCGGCCGAGGACGGCCCCGAGCATCCCGGCGGCCGGGAGCAGGCCTCCCGAGCAGCCACGTTCCCGGCTGCGCGACCGGATCTCGCGCGTCGAGGTGAAGTGGTCGCCGTACCTGTTCATCGCGCCCTTCTTCGTGATCTTCCTGGTCTTCGGGCTGTTCCCGCTGATCTACACGGCCTGGGTGTCGTTGCACGACTGGGACATCACCGGCGCGGGCGCGTTCGTCGGGCTCGACAACTACGTCACGTTGTTCGCCGACCCGGACTTCTGGAACTCGGTCGTCAACACCCTCGGCATGCTCGTGCTCGCGACCGTGCCGCAGTTGCTCGGCGCCCTGGTGCTCGCGAGCCTGCTCAACCAGAAGCTGCGCGCCGTGACGTTCCTGCGGATGGGCGTGCTGCTGCCGATCGTCACGTCCGTCGCCGCCGTCGGCATCGTGTTCAGCCAGATCTTCGACCGCGACGCCGGCATGGTGAACGGCCTGCTGGGGCTGGTGCACATCGACGCGATCGACTGGCGCGCCGACAAGTGGTCGTCGTGGACCGCGATCGCCACCATGGTCAACTGGCGGTGGACCGGCTACAACGCGCTGATCTACCTCGCGGCGATGCAGGCGATTCCGAAGGACCTGTACGAAGCGGCCACTGTGGACGGCGCGGGCAAGATCCGGCAGTTCTGGAGCATCACCGTCCCGAACATCCGGCCCGCGATCGTCTTCACCGTCATCATGTCCACCATCGCGGGCATGCAGCTCTTCACCGAGCCGCTGATCTTCGGCCAGGGCAGCTTCGCCATCTCCGGCGGCAGCCTGCGCCAGTTCCAGACGGTGTCGATGTACATGTTCGAGAAGGCGTTCCGGGACTTCGACTACGGCTACGGCTCTGCCGTCGCGTGGATGATCTTCCTGCTGATCACGCTGCTCGGCGTCGTCAACTTCCTGATCACGCGGAGGTCGAGGTAGCCATGCGCAAGACCCATCCCCTGGTCTACTTCACGCTCCTCGCGGGCATCGTGCTGTCGGCGTTCCCGCTCTACTGGCTCTTCGTCGTCGCCACCCGCGCCAACGACGTCGTCGGCGACTGGCCACCGCCGCTGGCGCCCGGGCCCAACTTCGGTGACAACGTCGGCAGGCTGTTCGCCGCGGAGGACGCGAACTTCCTGCTGGGCCTGTGGAACTCGCTGCTCAGCTCCGCGGTCATCACCGTCTCGGTCGTGTTCTTCTCGTCGCTCGCGGGTTTCGCGTTCGCCAAGCTGAAGTTCCGCGGCCGCAACGGGCTGCTGCTCGTCATCCTCGCCACCATGATGATCCCCGTGCAGATGGGCATCATCCCGCTGTACATGATCATGGTCGAGCTGGGCTGGCAGAACCGGATGGAAGCGATCATCGTACCGGCGCTGGTGTCCGCGTTCGGCGTCTTCCTGATGCGGCAGTACGCCGAGCAGGCCGTGCCCGACGAGCTCATCGAGGCCGCCCGCATCGACGGGTGCAGCACGTTCCGCACGTTCTGGAGCATCGTGCTGCCCGCGTTGCGTCCCGGAGCCGCTGTGCTCGGCCTGTTCACGTTCATGGGCGCGTGGAACGAGTTCCTGTGGCCGCTCGCGGTCCTCGAAGCGGACAACCCGACCGTCCAGTTCTCGCTGTCGCAGCTCTCCACCACCTACTACACGGACTACACGCTCATGTTCACCGGGGCGCTGATCGCCACCGTGCCGTTGCTGCTGGTGTTCCTCGCGTTCGGACGCCAGATCATCGGCGGCATCATGGAAGGGGCGGTCAAGGCATGACCACGTTCGAACCCGGTTTCCTCTGGGGCGCGGCCACGTCCAGCTACCAGATCGAGGGCGCGGTGGCCGAGGACGGACGCGGACCGTCCATCTGGGACACGTTCTGCGCGACCCCGGGCAAAGTGGACAACGGCGACACCGGTGACGTCGCCGCCGACCACTACCACCGCTATCCCGAAGACGTCGCCGTCATGCGCGGGCTCGGGCTCGGCGCCTACCGGTTCTCCATCGCGTGGCCTCGTGTGCAACCGCTCGGGTCGGGCAAGGTCGAAGAGCGCGGCCTCGACTTCTACAAGCGCCTCGTGGACACGTTGCTGGACAACGGCATCCAGCCGTGGCCGACGCTCTACCACTGGGACCTGCCGCAACCACTGGAGGACGCGGGCGGCTGGCCCGAGCGCGACACCGCACTGCGGTTCGCCGAGTACGCGCAGATCGTGCACGAGGCGCTGGCGGACCGCGTCACGCACTGGACGACGCTGAACGAGCCGTGGTGCTCGGCGTTCCTCGGCTACGCCACCGGCAGGCACGCTCCCGGCCGCCAGGACCCGGCCGCGTCGATCCGCGCCGCCCACCACCTGTTGCTGGGCCACGGACTCGCGGCACGGGCGATGCCCGAC
The DNA here is from genome assembly GCF_044754905.1 of Lentzea sp. NPDC092896. Lineage (NCBI taxonomy): Bacteria > Bacillati > Actinomycetota > Actinomycetes > Pseudonocardiales > Pseudonocardiaceae > Lentzea > Lentzea sp. NPDC092896. The sequence continues at coordinate 2,270,921 of NZ_JBIVPX010000001.1, read as the reverse complement.
GCGCGGGTCGGCATCACGCTGAACCTCTCGCACGTCACGGCGGGTTCGGCCACCGAGGCGGACCTCGACGCGGCGCGCCGGATCGACGGCATGCAGAACCGGCTCTTCCTCGACCCCGTGCTGCGGGCGGAGTACCCGGACGACGTGCTGCGGGACCTGGGGCCCGTCACCGGCTTCGAGCACGTCCAGGAAGGCGACCTGAAGACCATCGCCGCGCCGATCGACTTCCTCGGCGTGAACTACTACTCCCCCATGCTCGTCGGTCACGGCACCACTCCGTCGCCCTCGGCCTACGTCGGCTCGGAGCACGTCCGGCACCTCGACGGCGGCCGGCCGCGCACGTCCATCGGCTGGGAGGTCGACGCCGGTGGACTGTTCGACCTCCTGCTGCGGCTGGACCGCGACTACCCGGCGATTCCGTTGTACATCACCGAGAACGGCGCCGCGTTCGACGACGAGGTGCACGACGCCGACCGCGTCGCCTACCTGGACGGACACCTGCGGGCGTGCGCGGAGGCCATGTCGAGAGGCGTGCCGCTGAAGGGCTATTTCGCCTGGTCGTTGCTCGACAACTTCGAGTGGTCCTTCGGTTACGCCCAGCGGTTCGGCCTGGTGCACGTCGACTACGACACCCAGCGCCGCACCCTGAAGGACAGCGCCCGGTGGTACGCGGACGTGATCGCGCGAGGTGGACTGTGAGCGCTTACAACATTGATAGGGTGCGGCCATGAACACCCGGCCTCCCACCCTGGAGGAAGTGGCGCAACGCGCGGGCGTCTCGACCGGCACCGTGTCCCGCGTCATCAACAACGCGCGCCACGTCAGCGAGAAGTCGAAGCGCGCGGTCCAGAGCGCCATCGCGGATCTGGGCTACGTCCCGAACACCGCCGCGCGCTCGTTGGCGAGCCAGCGGCGCGGCGCCGTCGTCCTGGTCATCTCGAGCGACGACCCGGCGATCTTCGCCAACCTCTTCTTCGCCGAGGTGATCAGCGGCGTCAACGCGGCGCTCGAGGAGACCGACCTGCACCTGATGCTGCTGCTCGCCGCGTCCCAGCGCGGCAGGGACAGGTTCGCGCAGGTGCTCCAGTCGCGAGGCGCGGACGGCGTGATGCTGCTGGCGCTCAAGGAGAACGACCCGCTGTCGAAGATGGCGGAGGACAGCGGCCTGCCGGCCGTCCACGGTGGACGGTCGCTCGACCGCGCACCCCAGTGGTACGTGGACGCCGACAACCGGGGCGGCGCCCGCACGGCCGTCGAGCACCTGATCTCCTCCGGCCGCACCAGGATCGGCACGATCACCGGCGAGCTCGACACCCACGCCGGCATGTCGCGCTACATGGGTTTCCGCGAGGCCGTCGTCCTGGCGGGACTGAGCGACGAACGCGTGGCGCACGGCGACTTCAGCGAGGCCAGCGGTGCCGCGGGCATGAAACTCCTGCTCGACGACCACCCCGACCTGGACGGCGTGTTCGTCGCGTCCGACGCCATGGCCACCGGGGCGCTCGCCGTCCTGCGGGAACAGGGCAAGCGCGTTCCGGAGGACGTCGCGGTCGTCGGTTTCAACGACATCGTGACGGCGCGGCACACCCAGCCCGCGCTGACCACGGTCCGGCAGCCCATCGAGGCGCTCGGCCGGGAGATGACCAGGATGCTGATCCGGCTGCTGAACGGCGAACAGCCGACGTCGCTGATCCTGCCCACCGAACTGGTCGTGCGCGACTCGGCCTGAGCGAAAGGGTGGCGGGCGCCCGGAGACCGGGCGCCCGCCGTCACCTCAGTGCCGGCCCCAGCCGGGAACGGTGCCGTCGATGGCGACCTCGAACTGGTCGTACTTCGCCATCAGCGTCAGCAACTCGTCCTCGGTGGGCTGGTTGCCGTCCGCGTACATCTCGGACAGGCCCCGGAAGTACTCCTCGCGGTTGAGCGCGGGGGTGAAGATGATGAGCATCGTGGCCTGGTCCTGGTACGGGTTGTGGAACCCGTGCGACACGCCCATCGGGACGTTGACGTACGTGCCGGGAGGCGCGGCGAACGACTTGCCGTCGAGGTGGAGCTCGACCATGCCGCTCAGGACGTAGAACGCTTCCAGCTGCTCGTTGTGCACATGCGGCGAGGCACCGGGAGCTCCCGCGGCCATCCGGTGCTCGTACAGGCCGAGGCGCCCGTCCGTCTCACTGCCCCTGGCCTTGAAGGTGGTGTGGGTGGTCGTGCCGATCTGCACCGACTCGCCTTCGCCGGGAAGCAGGATGTTGGACACTTGCGTCATGTCTGTTCACTCCTCGTTGATGGCTGCGGGCGTCTCGCCGCTGTCCGTCGTGTCTTCCTGGTTGAACCACGAGAGGTACCGCTCGCCCGTGTCCGGGAACACGGTGACCAAGTTCTTGCCCGCGTACTCCGGCCGTGCGGAGAGCACCCGGCAGGCGTGCGCCGCCGCGCCGGAGGAGACCCCGACCAGCAGCCCCGCGGTCCGCGCGAGTTCCCTTGCCGTGCGGTAAGCGTCCTCATTGGACACCGCGAGGACCTCGTCGATCAGGGCCACGTCCGTCGTCGGCGCGACGAACCCGCCGTTGAGCCCGGGAATGCGGTGCAGGCCGCCCCATCCCTGACTGAGCACCGGTGACCCTTCCGGCTCCACCGCGACCACGCGGATGCCGGGATTGCGTTCCTTCAGGTACTTCGCGGTCCCGCTGAGCGTTCCGCCGGTGCCGACACCGCAGACGAAGACGTCCACCTCGCCGTCGGTGTCGTTCCAGATCTCCGGTCCGGTGGTGGCGTAGTGCGCCGCCACGTTGTCGGAGTTCTCGTGCTGGCAGGCGAACCACGACCCGGGCCGTTCGCGGTAGATCTCCTCGGCCTTGGCGATCGCCGCCACGTACCCCTCCTGGTACGGGGTCAGCACGATCTCCGCGCCGAACGCGCGCAGCAGCTGGATGCGCTCGCTGGTCGCGCTGTCCGGCAGGACGATCACGCACTTGTACCCGCGGGCGGCCGCGATGGCCGCCATGGAGATGCCCGTGTTGCCCGACGTCGCCTCGACGATCGTGCCCGTGCCCCTGGTCAGGTCCCCGCGTTCCTCCGCGCCGTTGATCATGTAGAGCGCGGCGCGGTCCTTCACGCTGGACAGGGGGTTGGCCATCTCCAGCTTGGCGTAGAGGTTCGCGGTGGTCACGCCGAGGTCGAGACGGACGGTGGGTGTGCCGCCGATCAGGTCCACGAGCGAGTGCGCGGGCGGTCGTCTGGTGAGGGGCTGACTGACTCGGGTGTTCACGCGAACTCCGATCGGTTAGTTGTCACCAAGTGGGGAACACGGCCTGGGCGCCCTTGTGCCGCAGTCCCGTGATCTGAACGGGATGACGGGCCCTGGCCGCCTTCACCACGCCGCGGGTCGACCTCAGCGCGGGCACTGAGAACGGCGCCAGGACGCGTGAATCCGCTGGTACGTCACGGATCACCAGTGCCTGGGCGCCGACCACCGAGTCGTGGCCGACCGTGATGGGGCCGAGCAGCGTCGCGTTGGCTCCGACGACGACCCGGTCGCCGAGCTTCGGATGCCGCCGGGATCCTTCCGGGCGTTGGTTGTCGTGCCACCACCCGACCGCGCCGAGCGTCACCTGGTGGAAGATCGTGACGTCCTCACCGATGATGACCGTCTCGCCTATGACCACGCCTGCGCCGTGGTCGATGAAGAAACCGCGGCCGATCTCCGCACCGGGATGGATCTCGATGCCACCGGTCAGCAGCCTGGCGATGACCATGACCAGCCGGGCGCTGCGCCGGTGCCCCCGCAGGTGCAACCAGTGCGACACGCGATAGCCCCAGATCGCGATCACCGTCGGGTGCAGCAACGCCTCGCTGCGCGACGTGATCGACGGATCGCGGTCGAGGACCATGTCCAGGTCCGCGGTGATCGCGCCGAGCAGCGCCCGCGGGTTCACCGGACCGCCCCCGCCTTCTCCGGGGTCTTGCGGAGCTGTCCGAGCCTGTTCTCCGCGTAGGCCACGCCGACGAGCACCACGAGACCGCCCGCGATGAGGTTCCACGTGACGTGCTCACCGAGGAACAACACGCTGACGAGCACCGCGAACACCGGTACGACGTAGTTGACCGCCGATGCCGTGGTGGCCCCGACGTCGCCGATGAGGCGGAAGTAGAGCACGTAGGCCAGACCCGTGCTCAGCAGGCCGAGCAGCACGATGCTCATCGTCACCGGGCCGGTGAAGCTGGGCGTGCGCCAGTCGAGGAACGGCGTCACGACCGCCTGCAGCACGGCCGCCGCGACGAGCTGCGACGCGGCCAGCGACAGCGGCGCCAGTCCGAGCGGCGACAGGTACTTGCGGACGTACACGAAGCCGATCGCGTAGCTGATGGCCGCGCCGAAGCAGGCCAGCCGGCCGCTGAGCGAGCCGAGCGACTCGTGCCACGGCCCGATCAGCAGCACCACGCCGATGAAGCCGAGCACCAGGCCGACCGCCTTGCGGGAGGTCGCCCGCTCGGTCGGCAGAGCGGCGGTGGCGAGTGCCAGCGTCAGCAACGGGCTGGCGCCGATCAGGACGCCCGCGATGCCGGCGCCGGTGCTCTTCTCGCCGTAGGACAGCAGGAGGAACGGGATCACGTTGCCGAACAGACCGGCGGCGGCGATGTGCCCCCAGATCTGGGCGGAACGCGGCAGGGCGACCTTGCGGACGGCCGCGATGGAGAGCAGGACGGCCGCGCCCAGGATGAGTCTGCTGAGCACGAGCTGTCCCGGTGTCAACCCTTCCAGGGACACCTTGATCAGAGTGAAGCTGCTTCCCCACAGCAGCGCCAGCAGCAGGAAGCGCGCGACGGATGCCTTGTCCATTGCTTCTCGATTCGGATCATCTGTCAGTAGTCGTTTGGACACTTCAACAGATGCTCCTAGGGGCTCACTAGAGCGAGCCCCGTCAGCGCGAGGAGATCAGCCGGCGACCACCGCGACCCCGGTCCGCCCGCCGTCGACGTCGATCACCGTCCCGTGCACGAACGCGGCGTCGTCCGAGGCCAGGTAGACCGCGGCTCCGGCGATCGCGTCGGGGTGCCCGGACCGGCCGGCCGGTGTGCCGTGCATCATCACCTCGCCGGGGTGGACGGCGCCGGGGTCCCAGTCCGGCGAGACGACGACGCCGGGCGAGATCGCGTTCACCCGCACGCCCTGCGGGCCGAACTCCGCCGCCCACGCGCGGGTAAGCGTTTCCATGGCGCCCTTGGTGGAGCTGTAGAGCGAGCCGCGGGGCACGGCCAGCCGGGCGATCCACGAACCGAGGTTGATGACCACGCCGGAACCCGCGCCGATCATCGCGGGAACCAGGGCCTGCGTCAGGAAGAACGGGGCCTTCACGTTGACGCCGTAGACGCGGTCGAAGGTCTCGTCGTCGGTGTCGAGAGTGCCCGGCGACGGGTAGATGCCGGCGTTGTTCACGAGGATGTCGACGGGGCCGCCCAGCAGCGTCTGGACTTCCGCGGCCAGCGCGCGGCTCGCGGCGGACGAGCCGTCGAGGTCGGCGCGGACGAAGTCGGCGCGGCCACCGGACGAGCGGATCTCCTCGACGACCTCCGCTCCCCTGGCCTCGTCGCGCCCGGAGACGACGACGTGCGCGCCCTCGCGGGCGAAGGCGACCGCGATCGAGCGGCCGATGTTGCTGGTGGAACCGGTGATGAGGGCGGTCCTGCCCTGCAGTCGTTGTGCCATGCACTCGAAGCTAGGTCCGTATTTTTGGACCCGCAAGTCCAGAACTTCAGCCGCGCAGGTAGTCGATGACGACGTCGAGCGCCGCCTCCAGGTGCGTGACGTCGCCGGTCGACCGGAGCACCTGCACTCCTCCCTGGATACCCGCGATCAACGCGGCGGAGACGCGGCCGGCGTCCACACCGGACCGGACCAGACCGGCCTGCTGCATCTCGATGACGCCGCGACGCAGCTCGGACTGCCACTGTTCGAGAAGCGTGCCGATGACCTCGTGCGCGCCCGGTGTGCTGTCGAGCTGACCCATCAGCACACCGAGAGGGCAGGTGCGGCCCTGGGCCCGGTAGCGGGCGACGACCGAGTCGCGCCAGCGTTCCCACGCGGCCCACGACGTGAGGGCGCTGAGATGCGGCTGCTGGTCGGAGAGCACGCGATCGGCCTCGAACCGTGCCACGGCGAGGAAGAGCTCCTCCTTGCCGTCCGGGAAGTAGTGGAAGATCTGCCCCTTGCTGGTGCCGGTGATCGCCCGGATGTCGTCCAGCGTCACGCCGGCCGCGTCATCGCTGCGCAGGTACGAGGCCGCCCCCTCGATGATGCGCTGCCGGGTCGCCTGCCCCTTCGCCGTGAGCTTCATGACGCCAGAGTACGTTTTCTGGACCAGCGGGTCCACTGTGGTTGACTGGGATCATGCTGCCTTGGGAGGGACCGCTCGCCGGCCGGCTCGACCGGCACACCGTCGAGTCCGCGTTGCTGCGCGACAACCCGCTCGGAGATCCGCACGAGCGGCCGCTGTGGGTGTACGTGCCGCCGGGTTACGACTCCGGGACCGAGCACTACCCCACCGTCTACCTGATCCAGGGCTACACCGGGCACGTGCAGATGTGGGCGAACCGCACGCCGTTCCGCCAGCCGTTCATCGAGACGGCCGACGCGGTCTTCGCACAGGGAGCCCCTGGCTGCATCGTCGTGTACGTCGACGCGTGGACGTCGTACGGCGGGTCGCAGTTCGTCGATTCACCCGGCACCGGCCGTTATCACTCATACCTGTGCGACGAGATCGTGCCGTGGGTGGACGAGCACTACCGCACGATCCCGGACCGCGAGTCGCGGGCGATCGCGGGCAAGTCGTCGGGCGGGTTCGGCGCGATGATCACGCCGATGCTGCGGCCGGATCTGTTCGGCGCGTTGGCCACGCACGCGGGCGACTCGCTCTACGAGCTCTGCTACCTCGCGGACTTCGGCAAGGCCGTGCGAGCGTTGCGCGGCTACGACAACGACGTCCAGAAGTGGTGGACGGACTTCCGGAGCCGCACGGCGTTCACCAAGCCCGAGGACATGGACCTGATCGGGATTCTCGGTGTGGCGGCGTGCTTCTCGGCCACCGAGGACGGCGTGCCCGAGTTGCCGTTCGACTCCGTCACCGGAGCGTTGATCCCGGACGTGTGGCAGCGCTGGCTCGACTGGGACCCGGTGCGGATGGTGCCCGGTCACGCCGACGCGATCCGTTCGCTGCGGGCCGTGTGGATCGACGCGGGCACCAGGGACGAGTACTTCCTCGACCTCGGCGCGCACGCGTTCCGCAGGGAGATCGCGCAGGCCGGGATTCCGGACGAGCGCGTGCACTTCGAGCTCTTCGACGCGGGCCACGGCGCGATCGACTACCGATATCCCCTCTCACTCGCGTGGCTCGCGACTAGGCTCGCTCGATGATCAGTGAAGTGACGTTGCGTGGCGTCGAGGACGCGGATCTGGACGTGCTGTTCGAGTTCATGCGCGATCCGGAGGCCGTGTGGATGGCCGCGTTCACGGCGGAGGACCCCGACGACCGCGCGGCGTTCGACGCGCACATGCGCAAGATCCGGGAGAACCCGGAGACCCTCAACCACGTGATCCTCGGTGACGGCGTGGTCGTCGGCAGCATCGCCAGCTTCGTGATGGAGGGCGACACCGAGATCACCTACTGGATCGACCGCGCGGTGTGGGGTCAGGGCGTGGCCGGGCGGGCGTTGGCGTTGCTGCTCGAACGCGTGACGGTCCGGCCGTTGCACGCCCGTGCCGCCAGCGACAACGCGGCCTCGCTGCGCGTGCTGACCAGGGCGGGGTTCAAGCCCGTCGGCACCGACACCGGCTATGCGGCGGCGCGGAAGGCCGAGATCGAGGAGACGATCTTCATCCTCAGCTGACGAACTTCTCCGTGCCCAGCACGCCGAGCAACTGCAGCTTGTCGAACGCCTCGGTGCGCGGCGGTGCGGTCAGCACCAGCAACGCCTGCGACTGGTCCTCGGTGAACAACGCCTGGCAGTCGACCTCGATCTCGCCGAGCTGCGGGTGGATCAGCACCTTGTGGTCCTCGAACCGCTTCGAGACCTCGTGCCGTTCCCACAGCTCGGCGAACTCCGCGCTTTCCTTCTGCAGCGCGCGAACGAGCTCACCGGCCCGTGAACGCGAGCCCATCGAGGCGTAGGCGGCACGCAGGTTCGCCACCTGGGTGCGGCTCTGCCGGTCGCGGTCGGGCTCGGGGTAGATCAGGCGCTCGCCGGGGTCGGTGAACCAGCGGTAGATCCCACTGCGGGCGTGGCCGGTGAAGTGCGAGGAGTCGCCGTACAACGCCTCGGCGAACCGGTTCTGCACGAGGACCTCGCTGAGGTTCGACAGGATCAGCGCGGGCGTGTCGTTGAGGCGGTCCAGCACCCGTTGCAACGCGGGCGCGACGTGCGTGGCGGTGGCCTGCGGTGACGGAGCGTTGCGACCGGCGACGCGGAACAGGTAGTCGCGTTCGTCGTCGCTCAGCCGGAGGGCACGGGCCAGCGAGGTCAGCATCTGCTCGCTCGGCTGCGGGCCGCGTTGCTGTTCCAGGCGCGTGTAGTAGTCCGTGGACATGGCGGCCAGCGCCGCGACCTCCTCACGCCGCAGCCCCGGTGCCCGCCTGCGCGCGCCCACCGGCAGGCCGACGTCTTCAGGCCTCAGTTCCTCCCGGCGACGGCGCAGGAAGCCGGCCAGTTCCACCCGATCCATGTGTTCGAGTATCCGGCTTGTGCGGCCGCGAACCAGGGATCGCCGATCCCCCGATAAGGGCTCTCTGGTGAGGTACCAGCGACCGGGCCGAGACTCAGTGCCATGGACATCACCGGAAACACCGTCTTCATCCCCGGCGCCACCAGCGGCATCGGCCTGGCGCTCGCCCTCGCCCTGCGCGAGCGCGGCAACACCGTGATCGTGGGCGGCCGGCGCACCGAACTGCTCGACCGGATCGCCGCCGAGCACCCCGGCGTCGAGACCGTCCGCATCGACACCGCCGACGCCGCCAGCGTCCAGACCGCGGCGAAGGACGTCATCGCCCGCTTCCCGTCGGTCAACGTGCTGATCACCATGGCGGGCGTCATGCGGATCGAGGACTGGCACCGCCCCGAGTCGTTCCTGGAGTCCGCCGAGGGCATCGTCACGACCAACGTGCTCGGCCCGATCCGCCTGATCGCCGCGTTCGTCGAGCACTTCCAGTCGCTGCCGGACGCCACGATCATGACCGTCTCCTCCGGCCTCGCCTTCGCGCCGTTGAAGATCACGCCGAGCTACAACGCGTCCAAGGCCGCCATCCACATGCTCAGCGAGTCGCTGCGGCTCCAGCTCGCCGACACGTCGGTGAAGGTCGTGGAGCTGGAGCCGCCGTCGGTGCAGACCGACCTGTTGCCCGGCCAGGCCGAGAGCGACCACGCCATGCCGCTCGACGAGTACGTCGCCGAGGTCATGAGCATCATCGAGACCCAGCCCGACGCCCGTGAGATCCAGGTCGAGCGCGTGAAGTTCCTGCGCTACGCCGAGGCCCGCGGCGACTACGACGAGGTCGTCGCCGTGCTCAACGTCTCGGACCCCCACGGGAAGTGACCCTGGCGCACGTACTCGCGGAACGTCACCGGCTCGCGGCCGATCAGCCTCGCCAGCGCGACGGCGTCGGCCGCCATGGTCGAACCGCGCTCCGCGACCCGTGCCGCCACCGAAGTGATGTGGCCCGCCATGTCGGCGTTCACGACGTCGTCCACATCGGACAGTTCGACGAGCTCGCGCCACCACTGCCGCGCGGAGACCGGCTCGAACCGGACCGGCCTGCCGAGCTGCTCGGCGAGGACGGCCGCGATCTCGTGGTGGCTCAGTTCCTCGGCGCCGGCGGGGTAGCAGATCGGGCCGTCGAACCGTTCGGGGTGCAGGATCGCGGCCACGGCCAGCTCCCCCGCGTCCCGGCCGTTGATCCAGGCGACCGGGCCGGGGCCGAAGCAGTTGCGGATCACGCCCTCGTCGCGGACGGACTTCCCGTGCAGCGCCGGGATGTTCTCGTGGAACGCGGCCGCGACGCGCAGGATCAGCACGTCCAGGCCGGCCCACTGCAGGACCTCCTCGGCGAGCCACTGGTCCCGCCCGCGGCCGCTGGGGTGACCGGGATGCGCCGGTCCCATCGACATCACGACCGTGCGCGGTGACGTACCGGACTCCCTCACGGCGGCCGCGAAGTTCGCCGCCGCTCCGATCACTCCCGCGTCGATCGGATACGTGAAGTAAGCCAGTTCCACGTCCTGCAGCGCGGGCACGATGCTGCGGCGGTCCTGCAGATCGCCGACCACCACCTCCGCGCCGAGCGATTCGAGGAACTCGGTGCGGGTACTGCGGGTGCGGGCGAGCACGCGGACGTCCCTGCCCTCCTCGCGCAGCCGTTGCACCAGGTGCGCGCCGGTGCCGCCGTGACGTCCGGTGGCACCGGTCACGAGGATCTTCGTCAACTCTTTCCTTCCTGGATCAGGCAGGTGCTCGTCGCGGTCGCCAGCAGTCGCCCGGCGCCGTCGACGAGACGAGCCTCCGCCATCGCGGTCCGTCTGCCTTGGTGGGCAACGGTTCCGACGCAGGTGACCGTGCCCGTGTCCGTCCTGATCGGACGGAGGAACCGCACGGCCAGATCGAGGCTCGTGTACCCGGTCCCGGCCGGGAGCGTCGAATGCACGGCACAACCCGCCGCCGAGTCGAGCAGCGTCGCGTAGACGCCGCCGTGCACCGAGCCGATCGGGTTGTAGTGGAACTCGGCCGGGTCCAGCGCGAACACGACCGACCCCTTGTCCACCGACACGAGGCGGGCGCCGAGCAGTTCCGCGACGGGCGGGGGCGGCACCTCCCCGGCGGCGACGGCACGGAGGAAGTCCAGGCCGTCGAGCTTCATGGCCAGCGCGGCGGTCTTCCGCGGATCGGCCCAGGTGACCGTCCGCGTGCGTGCGTCGGACATCAGGCGGCCACGGTGCCCTTCATCAGCCACCTCGGCCCCTCGGCGTACGCGCTGGCCTCGGCGAAGAACGCACCGAAGTACGGTCCGCTCGCGTGGGCGGTGAACGCGTCGACGTCGGCGTAGACCTCGTTGAGGTAGAAGAGATCCGGGTTCTCCTCGTCCGCGATGACCTCGAACCGCAGCGAGCCGGGCTCGTTCGCGAGCGAGTCCGCGGCGGTCTTGCGCGCGACCTTCACGAAGTCCTCGCGGTGCGCGGGCTGGACGGTGAACGACACCAGGAACTGGTACATGGCGACAGCCTCTCTCGTCGTAGTTCATTCACTGAACTACGACGAACCGTAGCACGGCAGTTCAGTGAATGAACTACAGTGGGACCCATGGCACTGCCCAGCACCTACGCGGACCGCAACTGCTCGCTCGCACGAGCACTGGAGATCGTCGGCGAGCGGTGGACGTTGCTGATCGTGCGCGACGCCTTCTTCGGCATCAGCCGGTTCGGCGACTTCGCGACCCAGCTCGGCATCCCGCGCGCCGTCCTGACCAACCGCCTGAAGTTCCTCGTGCAGGAGGGCGTGCTCGACCACACCGACGGCGAGTACCGCCTCACCACCAAGGGCGTCCAGCTCTGGCCGATCCTGCGGGCGATGATGGCCTGGGGCGACGACCACTACTCCCCCACCGGCGAGAAGCGCACCTTCTGGCACACCAACGACAACGGCCGCCTCGACCCCGAAGGCCGCTGCTCGGTGTGCGGCGGCCTGGTTCCCGCCGCGGACACCCGCGTGGACCCCGGCCCGGGCTTCGACCCCGGCACCACCAACCCCGACCCGGTCTCGGCGTTGCTCAACACGCCGCGCCGCCTGATGGAGCCGCTCGCATGAACCCGCTCGACCACGCCGCCCACTCGGCCCTCACCGGCCCGCACGCCCGGTTCGCCGAGCACAAGGGCAACGTGCTGCGCTACCCGACGGACATGTCGCCGTTCGTGGCACTGCCGCCTTCGCCTTCCGAAGCCGACTGGCTCGACCTCGCGGCGCTGGCCCCGCACGCCACGGTGACCGGTCTCGAACCTCCAGCCGGTTGGCAGGTGGACGGGCGTCTGCCTCTGTTGCAGTACGTCGGTTCCGGCCTCGCTGCCGCACCGGAGCCCGAGGCCGTTCGCCTTGGTGCCGCGGATGTTCCGGAGATGCTGGCGCTCGCGGAGCTCACCCGGCCGGGGCCGTTCCTGCCCCGCACCATCGAGATGGGTGCGTATTTCGGGGTCCGGCGGGATGGCCGGTTGGTGGCCATGGCGGGCGAACGGCTGCGCGTGCCCGGCTACACCGAGATCAGTGCCGTCTGCACGCATCCCGACGCTCGTGGGCAGGCGTTGGGGACGCGGCTGTTGCTCGCCGTCGCGCATGGCATTCAGGAGCGTGGGGAGACGCCGTTCCTGCACGTGCTCGCGTCCAACACCGGGGCCGTGCGGCTGTACGAGAAGCTCGGGTTCCAGCTGCGACTGAGCACGGAACTCCTGATCCTGACTCACAGCGAGGCCGCATGACCTAGACTGAGGGGACATGACCGCTCGTTGGCGGTCCGATTCGAAAAGAAGTCGCCTGGATGTCCCAGGATCTCTCGCCCATGGTCGACAACGTCCCGTGGGATTCTCTGCACCACCACTACGGCTCTGCCGAGGACATTCCCGCTCTGCTCCGCGCCAGTGCCACCGACGCCGATGCATTCGGTGAACTGCACAACAAGGTGTACCACCAGGGCGGCGGAATCCTGTCCGCCGCACCACCCGTGCTCTCCGTTCTCGTGCTGTGGGCCCATGATCCGGGTTTCGCCCTGCGGAGCGAGGCGATCGAGTTCATCGGCGACCTCGCCCAGACCGCGCGGCAGGCTGATCCCGAGTACGTCAACGCAGCGTGGCCGGCGGCATGGCAGGAAGCACTGCCGCAACTGCTCGTTCTGCTCTCCGACCCCGATCCGGTCGTCCGCCGAGCGGTCGCGTCGGCGTTGGGACAGGCCGCCGGCCAGGCCGCGCTCGTGTTGCCCGCGCTGCTCGCGAGGTGGCACGAAGAGCCCGACGAGGCGGCCCGCGTCCGCTGTGTGCTGGCAGCCGGCCGACTGCTGCGCGACACGTCCGAGGAGTGGCCGGTGGAGGTGATCGACTGGCTTTTCTCCTTGCGGCAGAACGAAAACCGCGCGCTGCGGTTCGCCGGGATTCTGGCGGCCCGTCGCTGCGGGCTCGGTGGCCGCGACCCCCGGCACGTCGACGAGGCCGCGTCCTACCTGTCCACCGCAGATCTGGCTGTGTGGCACGACGTCTGGCCGGTAGGACGACAGGTCGTCGGGCGGCTTCTGTGGTGGACGAACGACGTTCTCGACGACGACCGGGACGGCAGGACCAGGCTGGCCGCGACCCTCCTGGGCAGCGCCGATGCCGACAGGCGCACCAATGCGATGACCGCCGCCGCAGATGTCATGCACCGCTGGCGTTCCCCCGTCGCCACGCTTCTGCCGCTCGTCGCGGACAGACTGTCCGATCCGGACTCGCGGCAGCGGTGGTCGGCGGCCTCGATCCTCGCGGCCGCCGGCCTGGCGGCCGCGCCCTGGACCGCGCAACTGCTCGCCGCGTGCGAGGACGAACCCGAGGTTGCGCGGCCCGCCCTGCAGGCCCTGGTCAGGATCGGTGCTCCCGAGGCCGTCGGCCTGGTCGCGAACCTGCTCGACGCACCAGACCACGGGCTCTCGCACAACGCCGGATGCCACGGTCCATCACTTCCCGACGTCCTCACGCCACTACGTCCCGCCGCCGCGTCGCTGCTGCCAGGTGTCCGGCGGCGACTGACGGCGTCGACCACGCTGATGGAACAACGCGCCTTGCTGCTGGTACTGGCGGACTGGGGTCCTGACGCCCGGGACGCTTTCGCAGAGATCACAGCGTTCCTCGGCACGGAGGCAGAGGCCTGGGCACTGGACGCCCTCATCGCCTTGGACTCCGAGGAAGCGCGCGAGGCGGCGCTGCCCGCGGTCATGGCCGCCCAGGAGGTCCCGATCTCCCGAAGGGCGGCAGTGCGCCGGTGGAAGGTGACCGGCGAGCCCGAGGAACTCCTGCTCCACCTCCAGACGGCCGACCCCACCCTGCGGCAGCACGCCGACGTGCTGGCCCAGCTGGGCCCGGCAGCGGCCGGACTCGCGGACCGGTTGCGCGAGCAGACAGCGCTAAGCCGCGGATGGGACCTGATGGAGCTCCGGTACGCGCTGTGGAAAATGACCGGAGACCCTGAAGACGGGCTCTCGGTCGCCACGGCCGCGAGGTCGGCGCTCCACTCGGACGGGGTCTTCGGTCGCTACGTCATTCGCGCGATCGGCAAGCTGGCGTCGCTGGGCACCCTCGCCGCACCGGCCGTCCCCGCGTTGCGGCCGCTGCTCGCCACGGACGTGCGTCCCACCAGGGGAATCCCAGATGATGACCTGCTGTGCGAGACGGTCCGCGAGGTCCTGGCCGCCGCCGGTAGCGTGAGCCCATGCCACAGATCACCGTCGAGTACTCCGCCGAACTGAGCGACGCGTTCGACCGCCGCGCCTTCGCCCTCGCGCTCCACGAAACCGTGGGCCCGCTGGTCAGCGCGGAGGTGGCGGCGTTCAAGACGCGGTTCCGGCAGATCGAGGAGTCCGTGATCGGGGACGGGTCGCCCGCGGCGATGATCCACGTCAGGGTCGGGTTGCTGACCGGGCGGCCGGTCGAGCTCAAGCAGGAGGTCGGGCGGGTGAGTCTCGGGATCGCTCAGGATCACCTCAAGCCGGTCGAGGGGCTGCCGACGCAGGTGACGCTGGAGGTCTACGACATGGATCGCGAGCAGTACCAGAAGATCGTTCTCTAGGGCAGGAGCCCGACCGCGCTGGTGCTGTACTGCCAGAACGCGTCGATGGCCTCCGGCGTCTCGCCCGTGGTCGGCAGAAGGTGGGTCGGACGCGCGCGGCGGTCGTGCCAGAACTGGCCGGAGCGGGGCGCGGGGGTGGTCGCGGCCAGCCAGACGACGGTGTCCGCGCCTTCCTCGGCGGTGCGCAGGAACGTCCTGGTCAGCCGGTGGAAGCCCGGCAGCGACCCGGCGACGCCAGGCGTGTCGGCCCAGCCGGGGTGCATGGCGTGCACGCCGATGCCGTCCTGGGCGTAGCGCTCGGAGAGCAGTGGCGCGAGCGCGACCTGCATGCGTTTCGTGCGCGCGTAGGCGGTCGCGCCGCGGTAGTCGCCTTCTCGGTACTCGGGGTCGTCCGCGTGGAGGCGTTGGGTGTACATGCCTCCCGACGAGACGAGCACGACTCGCGGGTCCGATGAGGCGGCGAGCTTCGGGCGCAGCAGATCGGTCATCAGCAACGGGCCGAGGACGTGCGTGGCGAACGTCAGCTCGTGGCCGTCTTCGGTCTCCGTGCGCTCCTGCGGCAGGACGCCGGCGTTGTGCACGAGGATGTCGAGGCGGTCCAGCGAGGCAGCGAACCGGCGGACGGACTCAGAGCTCGACAGGTCACAAAGCCTGATCTCCACCACAGCGCCGGGGACGGCGGCGGCGATCTCGTCGCGGGCGGCGGCGCCCTTGCGTTCGTCGCGCACCACCAGGACGACCTCGGCACCGAGACGGGCCAGGCCCAACGCGGTCGCTTTGCCGATGCCCGTGCCTGCTCCGGTCACGACGGCCTTCCTGCCGCGCAACGAGCCGGGCAACAGCGGAGGCCAGCCTCGGCGGCGGAGCTGGAAACCCAGCTTCGAGTAGCCGGGGACCACGAGCCGGTCCGCGACGGTGTCCAGCACGCGGAACAGTCCGCTCACTTGCTTCACTCCCTGCATTCGTCACCCGTAGCGAAGGGGTTTCCTCGCGGGCTCCTCCAGCACACGTGACGCGAGCCACGCCAGGCCGTCGGCGGTGCCGGCCGGGGTGCCCGTCGGCTGGATGACGTGGCTGAGCACCGTCCGGGTCATGAGATCGATCAGCACCTCGATCTGCTCGCCGGTGAGGCCCGGCCGGTAGGACTCGACCCGTGCCGCGAGCATCGCCTTGACCTCGAGCAGCAGGGTTTCGGCCTGGGTGGTCAGCAGCGGCACCAGTTCGGTGTCCGCGCCGTGCGTCGCCGAGGCGATGGCGCGGACCAGCAGGTTGTCGCGGGCCAGGTCGAGGACGTCGCGAACGGCGTCGTAGATCGCCTCGACCAGGTCGTCGGCGTGCCGGTCGAACGCGTCGCCGATCGCGGCGAGGAACCGGCCGAGCTCGTGCGCGAGCATCGCGTCGGCCAGGGAGTTCTTCGAGCCGATCTCGTTGTAGACGGTCTGGCGGCTGACCCCGACCTGCTCGGCGAGCCGCGTCATGGTGACCGCGGCCCAGCCGTCGCGGGCGGTCATCTCGATCGCCGCCTCGATGATCGGCTGCCGCCGACCGGAAGCCGCCGCTGAAGTCGCGCCCATGCCCGCGATCCTAGGCCGTGCCGACACGTCCCGGCGCCACGAAGTCGATCTTCTCGCGCACCCCGCAGTCCGGGCAGCACCAGGAGTCCGGGATGTCCGCCCACGACGTTCCAGCCGGGAAGCCCTCGCGCGGGTCGCCGGTCTTCTCGTCGTAGACGTAGCCGCAGCCGGGGCACATGCCGCCCGCGGTCGCGTCGCCGCGGGTGTCCGTGACGACCGCCGAGCCGGTGTCCACGCCGCCGTACCGGGCGAGGACCTTCGCGCGCTTGCCGGGCTGGATGTTGGCGCGGCTGATGTCACCGCCGAAGTGGCCCTGCACCCGCGGGTCCATCACGCGCCGCCACAACGGCGGTACCAGGGCCAGCAGGATCATGCCCGCGTAGCCGGTCGGCAGCACCGGGGACTCGGCGAAGTCGCGCAGCGTCTGGTAGCGCCGGGTCGGGTTGGCGTGGTGGTCGCTGTGCCGCTGCAGGTGGTAGAGCAGGACGTTCGTGGCGATGTTGTTGGAGTTCCAGCTGTGGCTCGGGTCGACCCGCTCGTACCGCCTGCGCCCCGGCGCGCCGACCATCTGCCGCAGCATCCCGTAGTGCTCCATGTAGTTCACGACCTCCAGCAACGAGAAGCCGATCACCGCCTGGATCACCAGGTACGGCACGATGCCCGCACCGAGCCAGATGATCATCGCCGCCCACAGCACGGCGGACATCAGCCACGCGTTGAGCACGTCGTTGCCCAGGCGGTACGGGTGCCGGTCGCGCCGCCCGTAGCGCTTGCGTTCGAGGCGCCACGCCGACTTGACCGAGCCGAACACGGTGCGCGGCCAGAACCGGTAGAAGCTCTCGCCCACCCTGCTGCTCGCCGGGTCCTCCGGCGTCGCGACCCGCACGTGGTGGCCGCGGTTGTGCTCGATGTAGAAGTGGCCGTAGAAGCTCTGCGCCAGCGCGATCTTCGACAGCCAGCGCTCGTGGCTCTCCTTCTTGTGCCCCAACTCGTGCGCCGTGTTGATGCCGATACCGCCGATGCACCCGATCGACACCGCCAGGCCGATCTTGTCCACAACGGACAGATCTCCGCGCGCGATCAGCCAGAACGCCACCACGAACCCGACGTACTGGATCGGCAGGAACAGGTAGGTGATCCAGCGGTAGTAGCGGTCGTTCTCCAGCCGCTCGATCACGTCGTCGGGAGGGTTGCTGCGGTCGAGGCCCGCGAAGAGGTCGATCGCCGGGACGATGACCAGCACCACGATCGGGCCGATCCAGAACCACACGCCCCAGCCCGTCGCCGCGTGCATCCCGATCGCCAGGAACGCCAGGGACGGCACGACCAGCCCCAACAGCCACAGGTACCGCTTGCCGTCCGTCCACTGCTCGGTTGAGCCGACGGGCACCGTTGCCTTCTTGTCGCTCATGCCACGCTCCTCAGGAGGTTGACAGAACGGTAAGACATGTAAAGCCAGTTTGACAAGAGGGTGCTATTTGTAAACCGCGAGCAGAGTCGTGGCACGCCTCTTGTAGGCGACGGCGGACACCGTCAGGCGCACGGGTACGCCCGGAAGCACCGCGCCGAGTGCCGTGGCGATGTCGTGAACGGTCCGCAACGGCGAACTTCCGCGCCACACCACGACCTCGACGCGGATTCCGTCCTCTGAGGACAGTTCGACGCTGTGCACGGCCGGGTGGCACAGCGCGGTCTGCTCGACGAGCGACAGCCGCTCGTCCTCGGGCAACTGGCGCAGGGACACGAAGTCAGGACCGCACCAGGCCCCGAAACGTCACGCTCGTTCACCGAATCGAGGTACGACGCCGTTCAACCGCAGATACGCGAGCAACGGCTGGGCATGGCTGTGCAGGTTCGCGACGGGGTACGCCTGCATCGCGGTGCCGAAGTCGGGCAGCGCCCACGTCTCGCCGGGGCGGTCGCTCTCCGGCGCGAGATAGCAGTCGGGGCCGGACAGCGTGCCCGTCCACACGTCTGGATAGGCGGCGGTGTGCGCGTGCAGGGTCATGCGTCGCCACTCGTCCCACGCCAGGTCCGGAAAGTAGGTAGAAGCCGCCCAGATCAGCGTCATGTTGACCGACAACCACACCTGGCCGTGCGTGCCCTCGGGAACGGGCCAGCGATGACGAGCGCCCAGTGGCGAACCGGCCCGGCACGTCTCGTCGATCGTGGTGAGCAGTGCGCGCGCTTGATCCGGAGTGGCGGCACCGCACAGGATCGCCCACGGCTGCACTTCCAGCCACAGGTCGTGATCGCCCACGACCTTGCCGCCAGGGCCGTGTGCGCGCCGGAACCAACGGCCGTTCCACTCCCCCGCGACCAGCGAACGGAGTGCGGCGGCGCGTTCGCGTGCCTCGGCGGCCGTGGCGGCATCTTCCAGCCGGTCGGCGAGGTCCGCGTACAGCGGAAGCACCCAGGCGGCCATCGCCGAGTTCAGGACCGACTCCCCCTGCTCGATCATCAGCTCACGGTCCACACCGGACTCTTTGATCGCGAGGTCGTTCCAGTCCGCGTTCAGGATCCGGACGTGGCCGTGCTCCCCCACGCCCACCTCGTCGACGAAGAACCGGAACTGGCGCCGCAGGTTCTCGGCGAGCGGAACGGGATCGGCGCTGTGGCAGGGGTGGTAGGGCACGGGTTCGCTGAACACGGCGAGATCGCCGGTCGTGGCCGCGTACTCGGCAGCGAGCCAGAGCGCCCAGAGGTTCTGGTCGGACGGGCGGAACAGCTGCGTCCACGGTTGTTTGCGGCCGTCGAGCGCGTACGGGAGGTCGCCGTCCGGGCTTCCCCAGGCACAGGTGTTGCGCAGCACCGACAGCGCGAGGTCCGGTTCGAGGTGTACCAACGGCAGGGCGTGCTGAAGCGGATCCCTTGCGGCGCCGTTGAAACCGTGCCGAAAAGAGTAGGCCGACCCCTGGTTCAGGGTGTGCCCGCCGAGCACGCCGTCGACGCAGGCGCCACCCGTCAGCAACGCCACGTGCCACCGGATCTCGGCGGGCGCCGACGGAAGGCGGTCCCTCAGGCCGGCCAGACTGGTCGTGTACAAGGCTTCCGGGTCCGCGGGCCCGTCGAGCAGACCGAACCGGAACCACACCGTGGTCCGCTCACCCGGCCGCAGATCCAGCTCGCTCCCGACCACCAGCGGTCCGGCCGTGGTCTCCACCCGGTCGCCGCCGAGGTTCTCCAGCGCCACCACGGGTGCGTCCGGCGGAGCGTCACCGCGAACGGGCCCGAACTCCAGATCCACCAGGCGCGGCCGCACCTCCCACTCCTCAGCCAACGTCCCGCGCAGCACCGCGTCGCCCCGGTTGAGCACGTCGACCCTGATCAGCACCCACGGCACCTCGCCCTCCGGGCACAGCACCGTGCGTTCGATCTCGACCTCGCCCGACACCACTGCCATCCGGCAGAAGGTCGGCCCGAACAGCTTCGAGGACGAGTCGACGAGCAGGTCACCGAGCCGCGCGATGCCGGTGTGCTCGGCGATCCACCGGCACCCGAGGTGCTCGTCCCACAGACCGAAAAACCCGTCGCTGTCGGCCACCAGCGTGATCCGGCGGTTGCCCACGTGCACCCGATGCGTCGACGACGGCGGGTCGATGATCGGATCCCACGGCCGAGGGCCCGCCCGGTACTCGAACGCGGGCAGGCCCTCGACTGTCGTCCACTCACCGAAGGCGCTCACACCGAAGAGCGTTCCGGCACGACCACCTGGCGGGCAATCGTCCGATCAGCGCCAGAACCTGCGGCGCCGCTCCGGCTCGGCGGCCTTCCCGGCGACGAACTCCCGCAGCACCTCCAGCGCCCGCGCCCAGAGCTCGTCCACGTCTCCCCCGGCCGTGATCTCCGCGACCAGGCCGTGCAACGGCGCGTGGGCATCACCCTGCCGACCGGCGATCAGGGTGCCGAGCCGGCTGGCCAGGTCGGCGAGCAGGTCGCGGCGCTCCCACGAGGGCAGTGCCGCGTCCCTCTCCAGGCGCTGGACCTCCAGCGCGACGATCTCCCGCAGGTCCGTGGATTCCGGCACGGGCACGGGCATGGGCATCGGCGGCGGCACGGGCATCGACGCGGAATCACGCATCAGTTTCGGCGCCGCGGCCCTGGCCATCGGCGCGGCCGCGGGCGGAGGTGCGCCGTAGCCACCGCCAGGCGCGCCACCCGCGAAGCTCGGCGCCGCCGCCACCGGCATCGCGAACTGCGGTACCTGAGGCGCCCATCCGGCGGGCTGTTCGACCGGCTGCACCACGCGATGCACCGTCCCGTCGGACACCACCCGCTCGTCCACCGCCACGAACGCGGTGAAGCGGCACAACACCCCGAACTTCAACGAGGTCCGCACGATCGACGACTCCAGCGACCGGTCACCGACCGCGTACCGGTCCTCCAGGTCACGCAGCGCGGCACGGGCCCACTGCGCCCGGACGGCCGGTGACGTGTGCCGCTGCACGGCCACCGTTTCCTGCCAGTCCGCACCGTCCCGGGTCCGGCCGCGCACGCTGAACGACTCCGGCGCCGCCCCCTGATACCGGCCGAAGGCGACCAGCGGCACGCCCGGATAGATGGCCGTCGGCTGCTTGGGCAGGTCGGACGAGGGCGACAGCACCAAGTCGGTGATGACGGGCGCGCCGATGCGTCGCTGGATGTGCGTCATCGCCTCGTCGAGCCGGTCCTCGCTCTCGACCAGTTCGCAGCGACCCGCCCCGGCGGCGGCCAGCCTGCCGAGGAAGCCCGCGTTCACGGCCGTGTCGATGCCGACGGCGTGGATCCGCGTCCGGTTGATCATCGGCGCGATGTCGCGCAGCACCTGGTCCTCGTTGCCGACCTGGCCGTCCGTGACCAGCACGAGGACGGGGTCGCGGTCCGAGGTCGCGTCGGCGAGCAGGCTCAGGCCCTGCCGCAGCGGTTCGTACATCTCGGTGCCGCCGCGGGCCTGCACGGCCGCCAGGTGTTCTACGGCGCGGAAGCGGTGCCGGTCCGTGGCGGTGACCAGCGCCGAACCGAGCGTCTCCGGCCGTTCCAGGCGGTCGTCGAAGGTGATCACGGAGAACGTGTCGTCCGCGGTCAGCGTGTCCACGATGCGGGCCGCCGCGCGCCTGGCCGCGACCATCTTCCAGCCGGACATGCTGCCGGAGCGGTCGAGCAGCAGCACGACGTCCCGTGCGCGGACCGGCGCCTCGGGCTCGGGCGGCAGAACGGTCAGCTGGTAGGTGCCCTCGCCGTTGTCGTCCAGGTCGGGCACGCACACGACCGCGGAGCTGTTCCCCTGGTACGCCAGGCGAAGCACGAAGTCGCGGTCGACCCGCTCACCCGGCGCGACCGTCACGGTGTTGCCCTCGGCGACGACGGTGTGCAGGCTCGACCGCACCTCGCCGAGCTCGAGGCCGGCCGGGTCGATCTCGACGCCGATGCCCAGCCGCACGGGGTTCGGGAACCCCGGCAGCAGCACGGGCGGCGTGATGCGGGAGGCATCAGGCACCACGTCCGTGTCCTGCGCGTACCCGTCGCCCACCGACGGCCCTGGCAAAGGCGTGCCCGGCACGTACCTCGGCGCCACGACCAGCGGGAACCGGAACGTGGCCGCGCCGTCCTCGAACACCAGCGGCCCCACCAGGGTCAGCTCGACGGTGACCCGTTCGCCCGCCGGGATGTTGCCCACCCGCATGGTGAAGACGTCCGGGCGTTCTTCCTCCACAATGGACGCTCTTTTGCCCGCGGCGATCGCGTCGTCGTAGGTCTGGCGGGCCTGGGCGCGTTCCTGCAGATCGGCTTCCACGGTGCGGTCACCGGCGGTCATCTTCATGCCGGTGACGGCGGCGCGATCCGGCAACGGGAACACGTAGGTCGCTTCAAGTGCGGTGTCATAGGTGTTCACGAACCCGGTCGTCAGCACGACGCGGCCGACGAGACCGGTGATCGACGCTCGCACGTCGAGCCGCTCCAGCGGCAGGTTGCCGCGTTCGGTGCGCAGCGCACCGACACCCGCGTCCTCGGTCGTCCGGCCGATGCGGTCGGCTTCGGCGGCCTTCATCGGGGCGACGGAGATGGTCATGACGAATCCCTTTCGTTGAGCAGGCCACGGGCGGCGAGCAGGTCGAGCAGTGGCCGGGCGGCGGCGGCGATGTCGGCGCGGTCGGCGGCGGTCGGCGTTCCCGGTATCAGCATCACGGCACCTCCGCCGAGCGCGACGCCGTTGAGCGCGAACGCCTCCGGAGGTGCGGGTGGAGCGGGCGGTGCGGCGGCGGGTTCGGCCCAGAACCTCGGGCGAACGGCCTCCGGCTGCGGTGCCTCGCCGGACTCGAACAGGTGCTCCGGGACGCGGGCGATGGCCACCAGCGTCGTGTCGGTGGCGCCCGCGAGCTCCGTCTGGATGTCGGCCAGCGTCCTCCCCTGCGACTGAAGTCTCTTCACCGCCACGAGCTGGAGCAGGTGGCGCTTCTCGTACAACGCGGTGCGGCCGCGCATCGCCGATGGCCGGTCGACCAGCCCCGTCGTCGCGTACCAGCGGACGGCCCGTTTGTCGGGCACGTCCCGGACGCGGCCGTTGGGCGCGCCCGAGTACTCCGCCGTCAGCGCGGCGGAGACACGGTCCAGCAACTCGTCGAGCGTCCACACCCCACGATAGTGACACTGCAACCGTGACAGTGTCAACGTCGAAACCGATGATGTTCACGCCTGGTAGCCGGGTAGGGTCCAGCGCGTCCGCGTGCCCCTGAAAGTTCACCCACATGAGGACGGAGAGCACGAGTGACCACGGACGAGGTCGGCACCCTGACCGACCACCGCGCTGAGTTAGCCCGGTTGAGCACCAAGAAGGCCCAGATCGTTTACGCGCTGGAGAACATGCCGCGCGGCGGCACGGTCGAGGACGTCCGGCGCTGGCTGCACAAGCAAGGCCAGGCGGCGCCCACCCAGTCCCACGCCAGGACGATCGTGAACGACTGGCGTGCGCGCAACGGCATGACCGACACGGGCGGTCACGTGCTGCTGACGCCGGAACTGATCGCCGAGCTCGACAAGGCGGAGGCCACCTCCCCCGCTCCCGAACCTGTGGAACCCGCAGAGCCCGCGGAGCCGTCGAAGCCCGCCGGTGCCAAGGGCTTCTACGCCGTCGCGTTGATGAGCATCGGCGTCAGCGTCGACACCTCGTGGCGGTTCTTCGAGCAGCGTCTGGGCATCACCGACGTCGTGGAGCGGGTCGTCCTGTTCTCCGTGATGGAGGCGGCGCTCGTCGCGTGCGGCTGGGCCATGCGCGGCGGCGTTCGTCGCGACGGCCGTCCCGGTCCGGCCCGCCTCGTGGCGTGGGCCCTGACCGCGTTCGCCGCTTTCGCGGCCTTCAGCCTGTCCGGCCCGGTCGCCGGTACCGCCCGTGTCCTGCTCGGACCGGTCCTCGGCCTCGTGATGCTGCACCTCGCGCTCGGCATCGAGATCCGCGCCTCGCGGCAGCGCACGACGACGTGGGCACGCGTGGGCCGTGAGCTCCGGGAGCGGCTGTTGTCGTTGCTGGGTCTGGGCGACGACCACCGGGACGCCGCCGCGCGCACCCGGGACAAGGCCGCCCTGCGTGCCGCGAAGCTGGCCATCGCGAGCCGGTGGACGCCGCGCCGCAAGGCCCGTCTGCGCAAGGCGCTGCACGCGTCGCACGTCGCGCACGACGCCACCCAGCGCGACCGCATGCTGCGCGAACTCGGCGTGCTCCAGCACGCGGACGAGCTCGCCAAGATCTCCCAGCCGTCGCCGTGGTGACTCCCGTTCTCATCTCCGACACCGGACTGGCCGCAGAGATCGCCGGCCTGATCAACCGCGTGTACGCCGACGCGGAACAGGGGATCTGGCAGGAAAGCGGCGCCCGGACCACCCCGGAGGAAGTCGCGGAGCTCATCGCCACCGGGCAGATCGCCGTGCTCAGGTCGGGCGAGCGCATCGTGGGTTCGGTGCGCGTGCACGAGATCGAGGACGGCGTCGGCGAGTTCGGGATGCTGGTCGCCGCGCCGGAAGAGCGCGGCACCGGCATCGGCCGCGACCTCGTGTCGTTCGCCGAGAACTGGGGCCGTGAGCGCGGCTTCGCCGAGATGCAGCTGGAACTGCTGGTGCCGCAGGGGTGGGCGCATCCGGTGAAGGAGTTCCTGCGCGGCTGGTACACGCGAATCGGCTATCAGGTCGTGCGCAAGGACAGCCTGGAGAGCGCGTATCCGTTCCTGGTGCCGCACCTGGCGTGCCCGTGCGACTTCCTGGTCTTCCGCAAAGTTCTCGATCCCAGTAAGTGAACTCTCAACCGGTTTGATCGAGGTGCGAGGTACCGTCCGCCTCTTAAAGCCGAGTTAGAGGAGACGAACCGTGCGTCGTCGTATGCGTGGCACCGCCGTGGCCGCGATCGCGCTGACCAGCCTCATGGTGGTGAGCGCCTGCGCTAAGGACTCCGGTGGTGGCACCACGCCCACCGGGTCCGGCAGCGCCTGCGAGTTCTCGACGCCGCCCACCGCGCCCGCCACGTCCAGCACCAGCGCCGCTGCCGGCGACAAGGTCGACGGCAGCGCGTTGAAGATCGGCCTGGCCTACGACATCGGCGGCCGCGGCGACGCGTCGTTCAACGACCTCGCCGCCCTCGGGTTCGACCAGGCGATCAAGGACATGGGCGTCAAGAAGGAGAACACCCGCGAGCTCTCCGCCGCGCCGAACGAGGACGAGGCGGCGAAGCAGACCCGTCTGCGCCAGCTCGCGGCCGAGGGCTTCAACCCGATCGTCGGCGTCGGCTTCGCGTACACCGAGTCGCTCAAGGTGGTCGCGCCGGAGTTCCCGAACGTCAAGTTCGGCCTGGTCGACTCCGCGGTCGACGGCGCCGCCAACGTCACGCCGCTGGTCTTCGCCGAGCAGGAGGGCGCGTTCCTCGCGGGCGTCGTCGCCGCGTACCAGAGCAAGAAGTGCCACGTGGGCTTCGTCGGCGGCGTCGACATCCCGCTGATCCAGAAGTTCGAGGCGGGCTACAACCAGGGCGCCCGCACCGCCGCGCCCAAGGTGAAGATCGACAAGAAGTACATCACTCCGGCCGGCGACTTCACCGGCTTCCAGGACCCGCCGAAGGGCCAGGAGGCCGCGAAGGGCCTGATCGACAAGGGCGCCGACGTCGTCTACCCGGCCGCCGGCGCCTCCGGTCTCGGCGTGTTCGCCGCGGTCAAGCAGGCGGGCGTGCTCGCGATCGGCTGCGACGCCGACCAGTACAACCAGCCGGCCGTCGCCGCCAACAAGGACGTCATCGTCGCGTCGAGCCTCAAGCGCGTGGACGTCGCCGTCTACGACTTCTTCCACGCGGCCGCCAAGAACGACCTCGCCTCGCTGCCCAAGGTCTTCGACCTGAAGGTCAACGGCATGGGCTACGCCACGTCCGGCGGCAAGATCGACGCGAAGCTGCAGGGCATTCTCGAGGGCTACAAGAAGGACATCGTCGACGGCAAGATCAAGGTCGCGAATACGCCCTAGTGCTCACGCTGGTGGGGTTCGCCGAGCCCCACCAGCCCGCCGGGACGCGACACTTCAGCTGATCGGGAAGTCGAAGTAGGTGTCCGGGTAGGGCTCGTCGATCAGCGTGTAGTGCCACCACTCGCTGTCGTAGCGGTGGAACCCGCAGGCTTCCATGATCGAGCAGAGGTGCTGCCGGTTCGCCGTTTCGGCCTCGGTGATCCCGAACGCGCCGTGGTGCGAGATCGGGTCCATCAGGTCGTGGTCGCCGCCCATCGGCGCGAGTTCGCCGGTGGTCAGGTGATACAGCGTCAGGTCGACGGTGCTGCCTCGACTGTGGCCTGATCTCCTTGCCACGTAACCCTTCTCGAACATCTCTGCCCTGGTGATGTTCGGGTGGAATCGCGCCTTGGTCCGGCCGTCCTCGGGTTGTTCCGCCCAGCGCAGGAAGCAGTCCACGGCGCGTTGCGGGCGATAGCCGTCCCACAGCAGCAGGCCGAAGCCGAGCGATTCGGCCTTCTCGTGCGCCTTCTCCAGTGCGGCGGTCAGGGCTCGGGTGCCTACGACGCGGTTGACGAGGTAGCCGTCGACTGGTTTGCCGGTGAAGTTGTCCCACGTGGCGTACTTGGCGTCCCAGCGGATTCCGGGTGCGCACTCGTCCACGAAGACGAAGTCCGGGTTCACCGGGACCTGCCCGCCAGTGACACCAGCCGGTCGATCACGTCGCCGAGCGACAGGCCCGCGGCCGCCATCATCCTCGGGTACCGGCTGTAGGAAGTGAGGCCGGGCATGGTGTTGACCTCGTTGAGGACCACCTTCCCGTCCGGCGTCAGGAACATGTCGACGCGAGCGAGGCCGGAGCAGCCCAGGGCGCGGTAGATGACCTTCGCCGTCTCCTGGACGAGTGCGCGCGACTCCTCCGGGATGTCCGCGGGCACGATGAACGCCGAGTTCTCCGAACCCGTTTCTGGCGTGCTCTCCTGGTGGATGCGGAAGAAGCCGTGGGTCAGCGCGACCCGGTCCAGCTCGCCGGCGACCAGGTCCAGGTCGTTGCCCAGGATCGAGCAGCCGATCTCGCTGCCGGCCACCGCTTCCTCGATCAGCACCTTCGAGTCGTACTGCCGGGCGACCTCCACCGCGACCGCCAGTTCGTCCTCCGCGGACACCTTCGTGACGCCGAACGACGACCCGGAGCGGGCCGGCTTGACGAACACCGGATAGATGAGCTCGCCGGGTTCGACCTTCTCGTCCGGCGTCACGGTCCAGAAGTTCGGCGTCGCGACCCCGGCGCTCCTGGCGACGACGTACGTGAGGGACTTGTCCATGCACAGCGCGGAACTCTGGACGTCGCAGCCGATGTACGGCACGCCCGACAGCTCCAGCAGGCCCTGCACCGCGCCGTCCTCCCCCAGCCTGCCGTGCAGCACGGGAAAGACGACGTCCAGGCTGATCGACTCGAACCGGTCCCCGTCCAGGACGAGCAGTCCGCCGGGCGAGAGCACGACCGGGCGGCCGTCCGCCGCGTCCGGGCCGTCGCACAGCCTCCAGTCACCGCCGCGCGTGATCTTGATCCAGAACGGGTCGTACCTCGCGGTGTCGAGGCTCCCCGCGACCTCCTGCGCGGACTTCACCGAGACGGGATGCTCCTCGAACGATCCGCCGAAGATGATCCCGATCTTCACCATGGTCATGTGTTTCCCCCGTTTTCGAAGTTCAGGCAGTTGATGAGACTGTTTTCCACGGTGTCGCTCAGGGCGTGGTCCGTGTAATAAGCCGTGTGCGGGCTGATGAGCACGTTCGGCATTCTTTGCAACTGCGTCAGCGGTTCGCTGTCGATCTCGCGCGCACGGCAGTCGGCGTAGAAGATTCCTTCCTCGCCTTCGACCACGTCCAATGCCGCGCCGCCCAGACGACCACTTTCCAACGCCTCGACGAGTGCCTTGGTGTCGATGAGCGGGCCGCGTCCGGTGTTGATGACGACGGCGCCGTGCTTCATCAGCCCGATGCGGTCGCGGTCGAGGAGATGATGTGTTCCCGCGTTCAACGGCGTGTGCAGCGTGACGATGTCGCACAGCCGCAGCAGTTCGTCCAGCGGCACGTAGTCGGCGGAGTTGCGGGGCCTGCTGTCGTGGGCCAGCACGCCGCAGCCGAAGCCGCGCAGCCGGTCCAGGACCGCCACGCCGATGCGCCCGGTGCCGACCACCCCGACGGTCAGATCGCGCAGTTCCTTGCCGCGCACGGCCTGAAGCCGGTAATCGCGCAGGTCAGCTCGCCTCAACACGGACTTCATGTCCCGGATGACCATCAGCATCAACATCACCGCGTAGTCGGCGACGCTGTCGGGTGAATAGGCGATGTTCCCGACGGTGATGCCCACGCTCTCGGCGTGCTCCACGTCGACGTGGTCGAAGCCGACGCTTCGGGTGGAGATGTAGCGCACGCCGGCGCGAGCGAGCGCCGAAAGCGTGGCAGTGGTGATGCGGGTTTTGTGGCCGACGCTGACGCACCGGTTTCCGCGCGCCAGTTCGGCGTTGGACTCGGACACCGCTTCTTCGATGATGGTCGGTGTCAAGCCGCAGCGGGGTGCCATTTTCCGGAACAGGACGGCCTCGTCCTGTCCGCACCCGTAAATCGTGATGCCCGTTGCCATGCGTCTCAGTCAAGACTGCACGGCGTTGCCGGCCCGTATGCGGTTGTCGATATACCGGCGATATGGCCGCTATTCGGCCTTGGTCACCATCAGACCGATCGCGGCCGGCAACTCGACGCGCAACTGGGCGACGTTGTCCGCGTTGCCCGCCAGGTGGTTCAGCAGCGCCCGCTGGAAGATGCCGTCGAGCGTCACGTAGATCATGGTGGGCGAGACGGCGACCGTGCCGCCGACCAGTTCGGCGTAGCGACTGACCACGCGCCACACCATGTCCTCGCGGTGGCCGTCGATGTCCAGCACGTCGGCGCGGAACGACTCGTCGAACAGGCTCTGGTTGCGCAGGTCGTACCAGAGGCGGTGCAGCGTCGCGTCCTGGCCGAGGGTGTCGAAGAACATCGCCACGAACTCGTCCCGCAGCTGGTCCGCCGTCGTGGAGGTGGCCACGACCTCGTCGTAGCGGGTCACGCAGACGACCTCGTACTGGCGCACGGCCTCGGTGATCAGGTCGCGCTTGTCCGCGAAGTAGTAGTGCAGGACCCCGTGGGAGAACTCGGAGTTCTGCGCGATCTCCCGCAGGCTCGTCCGCGCGTACCCCAGTTCGGCCAGCGTGTGCAGGGTCGCCACGGCGAGTTCGGTCCGCCGGGCGTCGAACTTGTCGACCTGCCGGCGGGTGATGCGGTCCTGCTTGCGCGAAGCGACATCCGTCACGCCTCGGATCCTAACGCTCACTGCGACAAACCTTGACCAAACGTCCAAAAAATCTTGGACAGTCGTCAAAGAAAAACTTGACGACTGTCAAGGAAAAGCTAGTGTGTGAGCCATCTCACCGAGGAGGCGACTCAATGACGAGTTATCAGCTGGACGGGCGGAAAGCGCTGGTCACCGGGGGTGCGCGAGGACTGGGCGCAGGCATGGCCCAGGCCCTGGCGCAGGCCGGCGCGGCGGTGCTGATCGGCGACGTCCTGGAGGAGGAGGGCAAGCAGACCGCCCAGGCGTTGCGTGACTCGGGCGCCACGGCGGAGTTCGTTCCGCTGGACGTCACCGACGACGCGAGCTGGGCCTCCGCGGTGAGCACGGCGGTCGACGCGATCGGCGGCCTCGACATCCTCGTGAACAACGCGGGCATCGAGATCACCAGCCTGATCACCGAGCTCGACCCCGCCGACGTCCGCAAGATGCTCGACGTGAACGTCCTGGGCACCGCCCTCGGCATGAAGCACGGCCTGCGCGCGATGCGTCCCGGTGGCGCGGCGGGCAACGGCGGCTCGATCATCAGCATCGCGTCCGTCGCGGCGACCATCGCCTTCCCCGGCATCAGCGTTTACTCGGCGACCAAGTCCGCCATCGACCGGCTGACCAGGGTCGCGGCCGCGGAGTCGGGCAAGCTCGGCTACGGCGTGCGCGTCAACTGCATCTACCCCGGCCTCACGCCCACCGCCATGGGCAACCAGCTGGCCGTGGACTGCGCCCAGCTGGGCCTGTTCCCGTCGGTCGAGGCCGCGGTCGGCGCGGTCGTGGAGCTCACGCCGCTCGGCCGGCTCGGGCAGGTCGACGACATGGCCGACGCGGTGGTCTTCCTCGCGTCCGACGCCTCCAAGTTCATCACCGGGGCGGGTCTCCCGGTCGACGGCGGAATGGGGATGTGACCGTGCCTACCGACAAGCCCGTCGTCGTTTACGGAGCCTCCGGCTACACCGGACGCCTGATCTGCGAGTACCTGCGCGAGTACGGGATCCCGTTCCTCGCCGCCGGCCGCGATGGCAAGAGGGTCAAGGAGACCGTCGACGCCGTGCCCGGCATCGAGACGGTCGACTACGACGTCCTGGAGGTCGAGCACACCGAGGCGGCGCTGACCGAGGCGTTCACCGGTACCAAGGTCGTGCTCAACACCGTCGGCCCGTTCTCCCGCTACGGCCACGAGGCGGTGCAGGCGAGCCTGAACGTCGGCGCGCACTACACCGACACCAACGGCGAGCAGGACTGGATGATCGACACCGACGCCCGGTACGGCGCCGAGTTCGCGAAGCAGGGCCTGCTGCTCTCCCCCGGCATCGCACAGATGTACACGGTCGGCGAGATCGCCGCGCAGATCTGCCTGGAGCAGCCCGGACTGGACACTTTGGACATCGGGGTGTTCTGGAAGGGTTATCCCACCGTCGCCTCCACCAACACCATCCTCACGAACGCCGCGTTCTCGAAGGCCTTCTACCTGGAGCAGAACGAGTACGTGGAATGGCCTGCGGACGCCGGTCTCTACGAGCTCGTCGTGCCCGGCCAGCACGAGCTGGGCCTGGCGTTGCCGTGGGGTGGCACGGCTCATCCGGTGTGGTTCAAGAGGGATCCGCGGGTCGCGTCGGTGCGGGCGCTCGGCGGCGTGTTCAACCGGCCGTTGATGCAGGGCGTGCCGCAGATCGTCGCGGCGGCGCTGGAGCAGATGGAAGGCAAGTCGGACAAGGAGAAGTACGAGATCGTCGACGCGTTCTCCGCGCAGGTGCGCAGTGAGATGCCGCCGCGGGAGAACCCGAGGATCAACATCTCGCTCGACTCCGTGCACGCATCCGGTCCGCTGGGCCGCGCGAGCTGCGTGATCCACGGCAACTGCAACTACAAGCAGACGGCGCTGCTGAACGTGCACGCCGCCGTGCACCTGTTGCAGGACGCGCCTCGCCGCGTCGGTTTCGCGTCCGGTTGCCAGGCGTTCGGGCACCGGGAGCTGCTGGGCGCGCTGCGGTCGTTCGGCCTGGTGCTCGACCCGATCGTCGAAGTGCACCGCTGATGCGCCTCTGCGACTACCTGGACAAGGGCGCGTCGCTCGGGGGTGACGCGCCCTGCCTGACCATCGGCGGGGTCTCGCAGAGCTACGCCGAGGTGCAGCAACGCTCCCGTGCGATCGCGGGAGCGTTGCAGGGCAGCGGAATCGCCCCCGGTGACCGGGTCGCGGTGCTGTCCGCCAACGATCCGCTCGCGCTCACCTGCGTGTTCGGCATCTCGCGGGCCGGCGCGGTGTGGTGCCCGGTCAACCCCCGCAACGAGGCGGCGGAGAACCGCGAGCTCCTCGACCTGTTCGGCTGCCGGTGCCTGTTCTTCCAGGCGAAGTTCGCACCGCTGGTCGACCGGATCCGCGGCGATCTGCCCGCGCTGACCACGCTGGTGTGCCTGGACGGCGAGGTGGAGGGCGCGGTCACGTTCTCCGACTGGCTCTCCGAGCACGGGCGTGAGCCGGAACCGGTCTCCGTGGCCGACGACGACCTCTGCGTGCTGGCGGGCACCGGCGGCACGACCGGGCGTCCCAAGGGCGTGCGGCTGACCGGGCACAACCTGGAGACCGCGACCGCGCTGACGTTGATGAGCTACCCGTTCGGCGCCCGGCCGCGCTATCTCGCGCTCGCCCCGCTCACGCACTCGGCGGGCGTGCTCACGTTCCCGATCATGTCGCTGGGCGGCGAGACGGTGATCATGCCCGCGCCGGACCTCGGCGAGTTCCTGCGGCTGATCGAGCACCACCGGATCACGCACGCGTTCCTGCCGCCGACCGTGATCTACGGCCTGCTCGACCACCCCGCCCTGGACTCGACGGAACTCGGTTCGCTGCAATGCCTCTGGTACGGCGCCGCGCCGATGTCCCCGGTGCGGCTGACCGAGGCACTCCACCGGATCGGGCCCGTGATGGGCCAGCTGTTCGGGCAGACCGAGGCACCGAACATGATCGCCACCCTCGCCCCTGCCGACCACTTCCTGCCCGACGGGTCGATCGCGGTCGACCGGTTGTCGTCGGCGGGCAGGCCCACGCCGCTGACGCAGGTCGCGATCATGGCCGCGGACGGCACGCTGCTGCCGCCGGGCGAACGCGGCGAGATCGTGGTGCGCGGTCCGTTGGTGATGGCCGGGTACCACGAGAATCCGGCGGCCACGGCGGAGGTCAGTGCTTTCGGCTGGCACCACACCGGCGACATCGGGTACCTCGACGCGGACAACTACCTGTTCATCGTCGACCGCGCCAAGGACATGATCATCACCGGTGGGTTCAACGTGTACTCGGCCGAGGTCGAGCAGGCGTTGCGGGCCCATCCGGCGGTCCAGGACAGCGCCGTCGTCGGACTTCCCGACGCCAAGTGGGGCGAGCGGGTGACCGCCGTGGTGCAGCTGCGGGTCTCCGGCCAGGCCGACTCCGACGCGTTGATCGCGTTCGTGAAGGAGCAGCTGGGCAGTGTGAAGGCGCCCAAGCAGGTGGAGATCTGGCCGGACCTGCCGCGGTCCAAGGTGGGCAAGGTGCTCAAGGCCGAGATCAGGCAGCAGCTGACCTCCGGGCCCTGAGATCGGCGAGGTGGTCCTCGAACGTTCCCGAGGCCTCCGTGAACGGCCCCTGCGGCAGCAACGCGCCGCCGGTCATCGCCTTGCCGACCCGGCCGGGCAGCCGGACCGGGACGAGGATCTTGCGGTCACCCCGCGCCGCGGCGATCCGCTTCGCCATGTCCTGCATGAGCAACTCCCGCGGCCCGGCGATCGGCGGCACGAACTCGCCGGGCCGTCCCACCAACTCCACCAGCCTCGTCGCCACGTCGGCCGCCGCGACCGGACGGCACAGCATCTTCGGCACCACGACGAACGGCCCGCGTGCGTCGAGCAGCGGTTCGGCGAACTCGTGGAACTGGGTGGCACGCAGGATCGTCCACGGCAGCGGACCGCCGCTGACCAACTCCTCCTGCCGGCGTTTGCCCATGTAGTAGCCCGTGTCGACCTTGTCCAGGCCCACAATGGACAGTGCCAGGAAGTGGCCGATCCCCGCCCTCGCACCGGCGTCGAGCAGGTTCGTGGTCACGGTGCCGAAGAACCTGACGGCCGCCTTCCTGCTCAGCAGCATCTGGTTGCTGACGTCGATGATCGCTTCGCAGCCCATCAGCCGTTCCGCGAGCCCCTGCCCGGTCGTCAGGTCCACACCGGTCCCGCGGGACAGCACCACGGCGTCGTGCCCCACCCGTTCCAGCTCCCGCACCACGAACCTGCCGACCGCACCGGTTCCGCCGGCCACTGCCACCCTCATCGCCGTTCTCCTCATCCCTGACCTGTGTCATCAGGTGGACGAGGTGGCGCTCCGATTCGTGACAGCCGCCCGGCCGGGGATCACCAGAACGATCGACGTCACCACGAGCAGGCTCAGCAGAACCACGTTCAGCGCCTGGTCCAGCGGTTGATACAGGTGCAGCATCGTCAGGTGGTAGAGGAAGTGCAGGGTGTTGAACACCAGCAGGGCGGCACCCGCGAGCGGCACGACCCCCGGCTTCTTCGCGTGGGCCAGCGCCATCAGGCTCAGCGCGGTGAACGCCAGGTAGGCCGCGCCCACGTCCTTGGCGAAGTGCTCGTTGTAGGGGCCGAGCTGGGGCAGCCAGCGCAGGCCCAGTCCCGGGAACGTGTCGTACCAGGTCTTCGGGGCGAAGTAGGCGAAGACACCGACGTACGCCGACGTGATCGCGATGAAGGCCAGGCTGATCCGGTCGAGCAGAAGTTTCATGGCACCGTCCTTCGTTGCAGGCAGCGCGAACCTAGCTGACAATTTCCTCACAACTGGTTGGCACCATGCGGCCATGACCGCACGCACCACCTGTGTCCTGTCGGCGCTGTTCGCTCTCACCGTGAGCTCGTGCGGCGCCGGTACCGCGGCGCCCCCGGAGTCCACCTCGAACACAACCACCACCGTCACCACGACGACGAAGGCCCCGTACCCGCCCGCGGTCGACTACACCCCGCACGTGCCCGAGCGGACGCGCAAGACCGCCACCGGCCACCAGGTCAACACGTGCGTCCCCGAAGCACTCGACAAGAACGTCTTCACACTGACCACTTCGGACGGTGTGCGTCTGTCCGCAATGGAGCTGGGCAGCGGCGACCGAGGTGTGCTGCTGTCCCACGAGCAGGGCTACTACATGTGCTCGTGGCTGGCGCTGGGTGAGGAACTGGCGGCGGCCGGGTATCACGTCGTGCTGTTCGAGTACCGCAACCACGGCGCGTCGGAGACGTCCGAGGACAACGACCACATCGATCGGGACACGCGGGCCGCGCTCGCCGCGCTGCACTCGTTCGGTGCGGAGAGGGTGTTGCTGGGCGGTGCCTCGTGCGGTGGCACGTCGAGTGCGGTGACGGCGGCGGACGAGCCGAAGCTGACCGGGCTGCTGATCCTCTCGTCGCCCGCGAAGTGTGCTGGTCAGGACGGGGAGGCGGCCGCCAGGAGGATCACCGCGCCGTCGTTCTTCGCCGTGTCGCCCGAGGACTACAGCGGCAACATGATCAAGGAGACACGGAGGTTGTACGAGGCTTCGGCGGCTGCGGACAAGCACCTGGAGATCGTGCCGGGTGGACGGCACGGGACGGACATGTTGCGGCACGACGACCCGGAGAAGCTTCATCAGCTCGTGCGCGACTTCATCGACTCCGCCTTCCGGGGCTGAGCGGAGATCAACGGGTAGCGTGCAGGTCGTGGAACCTGTTGCGCTGCCGTTGGGACGTCCCCGAGAAGAACGGGCCGACGCCGCGCGCAACCGTGCCCACCTGATCGCCGTCGCCCGCGAGATGGTCGCGGAACTGGGCGTGGACAAGGTCACGATGGACGGGCTCGCCGAACGCGCCGGTCTGGGCAAGGGCACCGTGTTCCGGCGCTTCCGCACCCGTGCGGGCATCTTCCACACCCTGCTGGACGAGGAGGAGAAGCTCTTCCAGGAACGGGTGATGACCGGCCCGCCGCCACTGGGTCCCGGTGCGCCGGCGGCCGAGCGGCTCGCCGCGTTCGGACGGGCCCGGCTCGAGTTCCTGATCGAGCACACCGCCCTCGCCCGTGCTTCGCTGGACCCCGGCCAGCCGGTCCCCGCCGGGGACAGCCCCTCGCTGTTCCACGTCCACATGCTGCTGAGCGAGGCATGTCCGGACGACGCCGCGAGCGGCACCCTCGCCCTTCAGCTCGTCGCCGCGCTGGAGGGGCCGATCCTGCTCTACCTCCAGACGCAGGACGGCGACGCGCCCGACCCGGAAGCCGTGGTGCACAACCTGATCACCAGCTGGCAGGTCCTGGTCGAGCGCGTCTGCGGCTAGCGGGCCCGCACGGTGAAGCGGTCGATCGTCAGCGCGCCCGCGTCCAGCCGCAGGCCCAGCGCCGGTGCCCACCCCGCGACGACCGACGGATCCACGGCGGACCCGATCGGCGCGGACCGCAGCAACGTCCACCGGTTCGCGTGCTGCTGCCAGCTCGTCAGCTGACCGTTCTCGACGACCACGGCGAGCCGGTCGCCCGACGCCCAGTTCAGGCTCGCGCAACACCCGCCGGTCGCCTCGTCGCCCCGGCGCACCCCTTCCACGGTCACGTCGACGCCCGACGCCTTGCCCGCGTTGTTGAACCAGGCCAGGGCGAAGTCGCGGTTGCCGGCGGTCTGGCCGAGGAACAGGCTGTCCTCGGGAGCCGAGCCCGCGAACGACCTGGGTTCGACGACGACAGCGATCCCGCGCGCGTCCCCGGTCACGGGCGCGGCCAGCACCGATCCCGCCCGACCACCGGCTGAGGCGGTCAGCACGCCGTTCGCGACCGTCAACGTCGGCGGCGGCTCACCGAACGGGCCATCCACGCGGTAGGAGGCCAAGCCGGAGTCGAACGTGTCGTCCCACACCACCCTGCCGTAGTCGGCGGGATCGAACACCGTCTGCGCCGAACTCAACGACGACGTCACGCCGTCAGAGCCGGAAGCCGTTGCCAGCAACCGAATCGGCGCCCGCTCCCCCAGCCGCAGGCCCGCCGGCGCGGTGACGCGCCACCGGGTGACGAGGCTTTTGCCCGGTGCGAGCTGCGCGGCGTAGGACGAACTGAGCGGCACAGCGCTCCACCCCGCAGGCACGGCGAGGGTGGCCCGGACACCGCGCAACGGTTGCTGTGCCTGCAAAGTCGTGGTCGTCTCGACCCCACCGGCACGGACGGCGAGATCCTCCGGCAGTGACGCGCGCAGACCCCGGACGGCCGAGCGCCACGACGAGAACGACGTGATGCCAACGGCTCCGCCATCAGCGCGACGAGGCAGGATCCGCACCCGGCTCGCGGTCAGCGCCGGTTGCACGAGGACGCGGTTCACCTGACGCGCCACCGGTTGCGCGGGGGTTCTTTGCTGGCCGGGTACGTCCCGCCACTGGCCGTCCCAGTACTGCAGGTCGAACGTCGTCGGCACCCGCACTCCCCCGCCGTCGTCGTAGAACACGACGCGCAGGTCGGAGATCTGGGTCGGCGCGCCGAGGTCGACCTCCAGCCAGTCCGCGGAGTTCGGGCTGCCGTACGAGGTCCAGCGCGTGCCGGGCACGTCGAGGTGGAAGTCCTGGCCGTCGATCGCCTTCGTGGGCGGATCCGCGCTGTAGCTGTAGGACGCGCGGGCCGTGGGCAGT
The DNA here is from genome assembly GCF_044754905.1 of Lentzea sp. NPDC092896. NCBI lineage: Bacteria > Bacillati > Actinomycetota > Actinomycetes > Pseudonocardiales > Pseudonocardiaceae > Lentzea > Lentzea sp. NPDC092896. Next base: position 2,233,999 of record NZ_JBIVPX010000001.1, on the reverse strand, counting down.
CCGGTCTGACTCACGTTCGCGAAGTCGTCGACCAGTTCCGGCACGTCCGCCGACCCGCGCGGCGTCACGTTCAGCCGCACCGCCGCCAGACCGGCCTGGGTGTGGGTGAGCCTGCCGTCGACCCAGACGCGCAGACCGGCGCCCTTGCCGTAGCGGCTGCCGTCCCTGTCCCACAGCACGGTGAGGTTGTGGCCGTGGTACGGCACGTTCTCGACGGCGAAGCTGTTCCAGGAGTCCGGGACCAGCGGCGCGATCGACACCGCGTTGCCGAGCTGCGGCCGGATGCCGAGCAGTCCGGAGAGCACGTTGTCGTTGAACGTCGAGTGGTTGTAGTCCTCGCTGTGGCCCTTGCCGTCGTACAGCCAGCGGTTCTCGTCGGGGTGGTGCGCCTCGGCGACGTACGGCTCGCCGTTCTTGCGCTGGGTCAGGGCATAGCCGCGCAGCACGGCGAGGTAGTCGTCGCGGTCGACGTAGGGCTGGCTCGGGTAGTCGATCAGCAGGTTCGCCAGCGCGGTCAGGGTCTGGCTGGTGGCGAACGGCCAGCTGGGGCCGTTCCAGCGGCAGCACCCGTTCAGCGCGTCGCGCATGAACCACGGGCTGCGGCGTTCGGCGGTGGTCGGGCCGTAGGGGGACGCGAAGCCCTGCGGATCGGTCAGTTGTGCCCAGGCCGCGCTGTTCGCGGCCGGTGGCATGTGGAAGTACCACGGCACGAAGCCGATCTCCTCGCGGTCGGCGAGCTTCGTGCGGCCGGGGTTGTTGTCGCGCATGACGTGCTTGTAGAACTTGCCCGCGTCGTCCCAGAGCCACCGCTCCTGGTTGGCGCGCAACGCGTCGGCGGCCTGGTCGAACGGACGCGCGCCCGCGACGTCACCCCGTGCCCTGAACAGCTCCGCGATCGCCCGCGCGTCGCCGTACTGGTAGGCGTTGAGGGTCGGCCGGAAGCCGTCGCCACCGTGGTAGGGGTCGGGGCTCTGGTACGAGCTGGCCGTGTACTCCATCGCGTCCCACACCGGCGTCTGCCAGTAGAGGCCCATGTCCTGGTTGAGCTGTGGCGACCAGCGCTGCCACTGCCGGACCAGCTCGGGCAGCCGGTCGGTGGCGAACTGGGAGCGGCCGTCGACCGCCGCACGGGCGGCCACGGCGTCGGCGGCCCAGAACGAGTACTGGTGAGCCCAGTCGGTGGTGTTCTTGTTCAGGAAGTCGGACGCGGGCTTGGGCCCGGCACCCGATCCACGCAGCCAGTAGTCGACGTAGTCGTCCAGATAGCGGTGGTCACGCAGCCACCGGCCCTCGTAGACGTGATGGCCCGCCGCGGCGACGATTCCGCCGTTCGGCGCCGAGTAGCCGACCGGACCGAGGAACTCCGAGACGATCCAGCCGTCTTTCGGGCCGGTGTACTTGAGCGCCTCGCGGTAGGTCCGCCAGCGGTAGTAGTAGGTGTCGCGGATCTCCCGGTCGGGAAGGTCCACGAACGGGATGTTCGCCTCGTACCAGGCCGGCTCCGGGACGTTGCCCAGCAGCTCGGAGTGGTTGAGGAAGTTCGTACCCGCGCCGACGGCCGGGTACAGGTCGGGCGCCACAGCGCGGTCTTGCTGCGCCACCGCCGGCAGGGTCGAGATCGATAACGCCGCCACCACGAGCATCGTCATTGACACGCGCATGGGCCCTATTGAAGTGGGAGCGCTCTCAACGCGCAAGACTCAACGCAGTCCGACATACCTCCACAGGATCTCGAACATCGGCGATCGTCGCCGCCGCGAGAGCCGCCGCCTCGGCGAAACCGGGGTCGCCCAGCACGCGCGTCACGGCGTCCCGCAGTCCGTCGACGGTGGCCGGCCGGACGATCACGCCGCTGCCCTGCCGTGCGACCCGGCAGGCCATCTCCCACTGGTCGCCACCGCCGGGCACGACCACCACGGGAACCCCGGCCCGCAACGCCTTGACCAGCATTCCGTGCCCGCCGCCGCACACCAGCACCGAGGACTGACGCAGCAGTTCGTCCTGCTTGCCCGGCCCCGACCGCACCCACGGCGGCAGGTCCGCCGGCGGCGGCGCGAACGTGGACACCACCGCCCGCACCTCCATGTCCCGCAACGCTTCCAGGGTCATCTCGGCCATGCTCTCCGCGCCGGTCCAGGCCGTGGACGGGGCCACCATCACCAGCGGGGCGTCGCCCGGTGGCGGGCTCAGCGTCTCCCGGCTCGCCTCCCACAGCAGCGGCCCGACGACGTGGGCGTCGCGCGGCCAGTCCGGGCGCGGCACCTCCAGCGCGGGCAGCGTCGCGATCAACCGGGCGGCCGGGCCGGGTTCCTTCGCGCTCAGCCCGATCTGTTGCCGCACAACGGCTCGCTGCCGTTCACCCTGACGCAGCGACCTGGCCGTCATGGCCCGCAGGACCGCGTCCCGGAGCTTGCCGCGCACCCCGGTTCCGGCGGCCAGTCCGCTGCCCATCGGCGGCAACCACTTCGACGGCTCGTAGAGCGGGTGCGGCGACAACTGCACCCACGGCACGCCGAGCAGTTCCGCGGCCATGCTCGCGCCCAGGGCGAGGACGTCGCAGACCACCAGGTCCGGCTCCAGCTCAGCGAGTTGCGGGGCGAGCGCCGACGCCAGCACCGCGGCCTGGTCGTGCAGCGCGCGCCCGAGATCCGGCACGTCGCGCAGGTCGTCCAGCGACAGACCTTCGACCCGTGAGGCTGTGATGCCCTCGGCGGTGGCGGGTTCGACCCAGCGGTCGCCGGTCAGCAGGACCGGGGTGTCCCCCGCCTCCGTGAACCGCAGGCACAACGCGATGGCCGGCACCACATGACCGGGATCGCCCCCGGAGACCACGACGACTCGCACCGGGCAGATCCTGCCCTGTGCGCGCTGGTGTTGACTGGACGGCATGGACCAGGCCCGCTGGCAGACGTACTGGGACCGCAAGTCGGCGACCTACGACGCCGAGATCGGCGTCCTGGACCGCCGGGTCTTCGGCGACTCCCGCCAGTGGGCCTGTTCGCAGGCCTCCGGGGAGGTGCTGGAGGTCGCCGTCGGCACCGGCCTCAACCTGCCGCACTACCCCGCCGACGCCACGCTGACCGGCCTCGACCTGAGCGAGCAGATGCTCGGCCTCGCCCGCTCCCGCGCCGCGGACCTGGGCCGCGAGGTGACGTTGCGGCAGGGCACCGCGCACGCCCTGCCGTTCGACAACGGCTCGTTCGACACGGTCGTGTGCACGCTGGGTCTGTGCGCAATCCCCGACCACGAGACCGCGGTGACCGAGATGGTCAGGGTGCTGCGGCCGGGCGGGCGGCTGATCCTCCTCGACCACGTGGCCGGCACTTCCCGGCTCGTGCGCGGCGTGCAGTGGCTGGTGGAGCGGATCACGGTGCCGATGGCGGGCGAGCACTTCCTGCGCCGCCCGCTGCACCTCGTCGAGGCTCGCGGCCTGGTCGTCGAGCAACGGCAACGCTTCAAGCTCGGCGTGGTCGAACGGCTCGTCGCCCGCAAACCGGTCAGCAGCAGTGGTGGCCCCGCCACGCCTCCCGGCCTTCCCTGACCGCCACCACGGCGATCACCAGCGCCGCCAGCGGGTCGGCCCACCACCAGCCGAACAGGCTGTTGACCACGAGCCCGACGAGCAGCACCGCCGACAGGTAGGTGCACAACAGCGTCTGCTTCGAGTCCGCCACCGCGCTCGCCGACCCGAGTTCGCGACCGGCTCTGCGCTGGGCGTAGGACAGGCCGGGCATGATCAGCAACGACACCGCGGCCAGCACGATGCCGACCGTCGAGTGCTCCGCCCGTTCCCCCTGCAGCAACGACAGCACGGACTCGACCGACACGTAGGCCGCCAGCGCGAAGAACGACACCGCGATCACCTTGAGCGCCGTCCGCTCGCGCTTCTCGGGATCCCGCCCGGCGAACTGCCAGGCCACGGCCGTGGCCGAGGCGACCTCGATCACCGAGTCCAGCCCGAACCCGATCAGCGCCGTCGAGCCCGCCACCGTGCCCGCCGCGAGCGCGATGACCGCCTCGACGACGTTGTAGGTGATGGTGGCGGCGACGAACATCCGGACCCGCCGCTGAAGCACGAGCTTGCGCTCGTCCACGGCCGGCGCGCAGCAGGCGTCACTCATCGGCGCAGTCCGGTCCGGGCTCGACGGCCAGCACGACGTCCACGAGTTCACTGATCGCTCGCTTCAGGTGCTGGTCCGCGAGTTCGTACCGCACCTGCCGGCCCTGGTAGGTCGCGACGACCAGGCCGCAGCCGCGCAGGCACGACAGGTGGTTGGAGACGTTCGACCTGGTCAGCTCCAGCGTCTCGGCGAGTTGCGCGGGATAGCCGGGGCCGTCGAGCAGGGCGATCAGGATGCGGCACCGGGTCGGGTCCGCCAGGGCGCGGCCCAGCCGGGCGAGGGCCGCCTCCCGCGTCTCACAGGTCAGCATGGGCGGAACAGTACAGTGCTGGCTGTAATACAGCCAGCACTGAACAGTTGTTCAGGGACGGACGCGGTCAGTCGCGCAGCCGACGAGGAGCATCGCCAGGACGACTGCGAGCGCGTGGTCGCCACTGAGCGCGCAGATGCACGCGAGTGTGAGCCAGAGCACAAGCCTCATGGACCGAGGTTAGGGACCGTACGACGGAGATCGCATCTCATTTGGGCAAGGCTTGATGGTCGCTTAGGCAAAACTGCGTTGGTGACGACGCGAGAGTTCTGGGACCGGCACGCCGCAACGTTCGACGACGAGCCTGACCACGGGCTTCGCGACCCTCTCGTGCGCGACGCCTGGGCCCGTCTTCTGCTGCCGCTCGTCCCCGCGGAGTCCTCCGTGGCGGATCTCGGCTGCGGCACCGGCAGCCTGTCGGCCCTGCTCGCCGAGGCGGGCCACGACGTGCGCGGCCTGGACCTGTCCGAGGAGATGGTCAAAGCCGCGCGGGCCAAAGCGCCGGACGCGAGCTTCACCACCGGCGACGCGGCACATCCGCCGTACCCCGAGGCGTCGTTCGACGTCGTGCTGGCGCGGCACGTGCTGTGGGCGTTGCCGGATCCGGCGGCGGCGCTTCGGGAATGGGTGTCGTTGCTCAAGCCGGGCGGCGTTCTCCTGCTCGTCGAGGGCCGGTGGTCGACCGGCGCCGGTCTGACCGCCGCGCAGACCCGCTCGCTGGTGCTCGGGGTGCGAGCGGAGGCCGTGGTCACGCCTTTGAACGGCGAGGCCCTGTGGGGACGACCGATCGAGGACGAGCGCTACCTGCTGGTCAGCCGGCGGTAGTCAGGCCGTCGAGCAACAGCCGGAGCGCGAACTCGAACCGCTCGTGCCCCTCACCGGAGTTCAGCGTGTCCACGTGCTCGACGACGTGCGGGAAGCGGCTCACCGGCAGCATCCGCAGCCGTGCGACCATCTCGGACCGGTCCGGCTGCCCGCCGCGCAAGGACGATTCGAACGTGTAGCCGCTCACGTACAGGAGCACGGCGTCGATCGCCCACGCCGCCGGCTGCGGTGACACGCCGCCGGCCAGGAAGATCCCGAGCAGGCCCTCGGTGATCCGGAGCGTGTCGAGGTTGGCGGGCGGGGCGGACAACGCCGCCCGCGCGATCCCCGGATAGTGCAGGAACTGGTCGCGCAGCTGCCCGCAGACGTCGAGGACCTGCTCGCGCCACCGTCCCGCGTCGGGCGCGGGCACCACGATGTTCCTGCTGAGCGTCCCGATGAGCAGGTCGTCGAGGTCGGCCTTGTTGCGCACGTGCGCGTAGAGCGAGGCGGGCCCGGTCTGCAGCGCGGCGGCGACGCGGCGCATGGTCAGCGCGTCGAAACCCTCGGCCTCGACCAGCTTGAGCGCCGTGGTGACGATGCGGCTGACCGTGATCGGTTCCTTGCGCGCCGGGGCTGACTCCTGCTCCAGCGCGGCGATCTGGGTCGCCCACTCTTCGCGGTTCATGTGACCAGCCTACCAGTTGACTCGAACAGTGTTCGTGAGTAGAACAGTGTTCGTGACTACCTACGATCTCGCGCAGCCAGAACTGCACTCACCGCGGTCGCTCAGGGAGGCGTGGATCGCCCTCGCCGGCCTCTCCGCCGTGTTCCTCTTCGAGATGCTCGACAACTCGATCCTCAACGTCGCCCTGCCCACGATCGGCCGCGACCTGCACGCCTCGACGACCGCACTCCAGTGGGTGTCGAACTCCTACGCCGTCGTGTTCGGCGGCCTGATGCTGGTGTTCGGCGCCGTGGCGGACCGCTTCGGCCGCCGCCGCGTGATGCTCGCCGGCCTCGCGCTGCTTGGTGTGGCGAGCCTCGCGACCCTGTTCGTCACGTCCGTGAGCGGCCTCATCGCCGTGCGCTCGGTGATGGGCATCGCCGCCGCCATGACCACACCGGGCTCGATCGCACTCGCGTTCCGCCTGTTCCAGGCCGACGACCTCCGCATCCGTGCGATGACGCTCATCTCGACCGTGGGCCTCGTCGGCCTGGCGATCGGCCCGCCGCTCGGCGGTTTCCTGCTCGCCATCGCGCCCTGGCAGGCGTTGCTCCTGATCAACGTGCCGATCGCGGTGCTCGCGTTCCTCGGCATCGGCCGCGGCATCCAGGCCGACACGGACCTGCACCGCGGTCCCGCCGACTACCTCGGCGGCCTGCTCGGCACCGCGGCGATCGCACTGGCCCTCGTCACGCCGACGCTCTTCGTCGAAGGCTCCTCCTGGCTCGCGTGGGCCGCCGCCGCACTGACCGTCGTGACCGCGATCCTGTTCGTGGTTCGCGCGCGCACGGCCAGCCATCCGTTGCTGGACCTCAAACTCGTCGCGCACCCGCTGGTCTCGAGCGGCCTCGCGTACAAGGCCGCGACGGGCCTGGCAGCGGCCGGCCTGACCTACCTCGTGACCCTCCAGCTGCAGCTCGACTGGGGCTGGTCCCCCGCACTCGCCGCCGCCGGCATGCTGCCGCAGGTCGCCGTCCTCATCGCCGCGGGCCCGCTGGTCAACCGCTTCGTGCGCTGGGCGGGCCTCGACCGGGCCGTGTGGCTCGGCGCGCTCTGCGTCGTCGCCGGACTGGCCGTCTACGCGCTGCTCGGCCGCCTCGGCTACCCGCCGGTCGCCATGGCGTTGGTGCTGGTCGCCATCGGCATCCGCGTGGTCGGCGCCGTCGCGGGCGTCAACGTCCTCAAGGGCCTGCCCGAGAACCGGACCTCGATCGGTGCCGCTCTGATCGACACCGCGTCCCAGGTCACCTCTGCCGCGGGTGTCGCCGTCAGCGGCACGGTGCTGGCGGTTTTGTTCGTCGGCGGCATCGCGCAGCCGGACTGGTCCAGCGTGCAGACCGCGCAGTTCGAGCGGGCCGTCACGATCGGCAGTCTCGCCCTGACCGCGATGGCCGCCGCCCTCGTCGGCTGGGCGTACCTCCGCGCCCGCCGCGCTGTTTGACCTCGTATGGACTACTGCGTGGCGGCGCGGCGCGCGGTTACCGTGCCTTGTGAGCAACGAGGTCGGTGACGTCCACGGCCAGGTCGTCCAGGCCGGCCACGTGGGCCGCATCGACCTGCATCCTGCACCTGCCCCGGTGACCGCGTTGTCCGGGCTACCACCCGCCACCACGGTCTTCTGCGGCCGGGAAACCGAGCTGGCCACGCTGAGAGACAGCTGGCCAGAAGACGGCCCGGCGATCGCCGTGGCTGGACTCGCGGGCATCGGCAAGACCGAACTCGTCCTGCACGCCGCCCACCAGGCGATCGAGGCGGGCGACTTCCCAGGTGGCGTGCTGTTCGTCGACCTGCAGGGCTACGACGACGCCCACACGATGTCGCCAGCTCAGGCACTCGACAACTTCTTGCGCGCGTTAGGCGTCGACAGCCACCACTTACCACCCGCCGAGGACCAACGGGCTGTTCTCTACCGCTCGATGCTCAGCAGCCGGCCACGCATGTTGATCGTTCTCGACAACGCCTCCTCCATCACCCAGGTACGACCGTTGCTGCCTGGCGGCCGTCACCGGGTGGTGATCACCAGCAGGCACACGCTGTCCGGGTTGGACGAAGCGCACCACCTCGACCTCGGCCTACTGAACGAGTCCGAGGCAGCCGAACTGGTCGGCGATCCCAGGCTGGCAAAGTTGTGCGGGCGGCTTCCACTCGCGCTGCGGATCATGCGAGCGCTCACCGCGACCGACCCGCTCACCGAGTGGGCAACCGAACTCGCCGACACGCAGCACCGGTTGGATCTCCTCGACGACGGTGACAGTCGAGCGGTGCACGCGGCGTTCGCCCTGTCCTACCGCGCACTGGATGACGAGGAGCGTCGCCTCTTCCGTCTGCTCCCTCTTCATCCGACCGACGAGTTCTCGCTGGAGGGCGCGGCGGCGCTGGCCGACCGCACGGTGCAGCGCACCCGAGCCCTGCTCAGGGAACTCGTCCGCGCGCACCTGGTCGAGCCTGGGTCCGACGCTGGTTGGTTCACCTTCCACGACCTGGTCAGGTTGTACGCGGAGCATTGCCGCGCTTGCGATCCCGAAGCCGATCTCGCCGTCAACCGGATGATGATCCACTACGCGATCAAGGCAAGTGCCGCGAGCTGGCGCCGCTCAGCACAGGCTCCTTTCACAAGCCGCGAGGAAGCCTTCGCATGGTTCGACCGCACATGGTCTGTGCTGACCGACACTGCAAGGATCGCCGCCGAACAAGAGCGACCCGATGTCCTGTTTCCCCTCGCCGAAAGCCTCTGGTCCTACTTCGACATTCGCTGGCCACCGGACCGCCTGCGCGAGATCTGCCAGTGGGCTCTGGGCTTGGCCAGAGCCATCGGAGACCGCCGCTGGGAAGCGAAGACGCAAACCGAACTGGGGAACGTTCACGTGCGCACTCGGCAGTTCATGGAGGGCATCGCCCACATCGAGAGCTCATTAGCACTGCACCGCGCAGTCAGCGATGAACACACCCTGGCCGGTGTGCTGAACGACCTCGGCAGTGCATACCGCAAATCGGGACGCCCGATCGACGCCACAGTCGCTTACGCCGAAGCGCTCAGCATCAGGGAAGCAATCGGTTACCGGCACGGTGAAGGGCAGGTGTTGAACAACCTGGGCAACGCGGCGCGCGGGATCGGGGATTTTGCAGCGGCGTCGGAGTGGTACGACAAGGCCTTGGCCCTCCGCGAGCAGATCGGCGATCGCCGCGGCAAGGCGCAAACTCACCACAACATCGCCACGAACCTCATGTACCTGGGCAACTTCGAGGAGGCGATCAGTCGCTACTCGGTGGCCTTGCGCGAACACCGCGATCTGCATCAGCCCTACCGCGAGGCTTGGACGCTCACCATGATGGGCAGAGCGCTGCGAACGGTGAGCAGACGGGCCCAGGCCGAGGAGGCGTGGCGTAGCGCGTTGTCCATTCTTGAACGACTCGGCGCCGAGCGTGAGGCCCAGGAAGTCCGGGCACTGCTCGCCGACATCTAGACGGTCGAATTACTCCGGAAAGTTCTTGCAACGCTATGCCCGGTGTGCCTGCGGATGCTACGACGTGTGTGAACCCCTGCAGCAAGGAGACAACGTGGTTTCCTCGGCTTCGCGCACCCTTCTAGCGGTGCTGCTGATCGTCGGACTGTCCACACCGGTGCAAAGTCTTGCGGCGCCACCGGGCGCCAAGGACGTCACCGTCACCCTGTTCCAATGGCCGTTCGCCCGCGTGGCAACGGAGTGCACGAACGTTCTCGGGCCCAAGGGCTACGGCTACGTCGAGGTCTCCCCCGCGACCGAGCACATCCAGGGTCCGCAGTGGTGGACCAGCTACCAGCCCGTCAGCTACCGGATCGCGGGCAGGCTCGGTGACGAGAACGCGTTCCGGAACATGGTCAGCACCTGCCACAACGCGGGTGTGAAGGTCATCGCGGACGCGGTCATCAACCACATGAGCGCCGGATCCGGCACGGGCACGGGCGGCACCGGCTACTCCAAGTACAACTATCCCGGCGTCTACAGCGACTGGGACTTCCACTCGTGCCGCTCGGCGATCAACAACTACCAGGACCGCTACAACGTCCAGAACTGCGAGCTCGTCAACCTGTCCGATCTGGACACCGGCAGCGACTACGTGCGCGGGGCGATCGCCGGGTACCTGAACCGGTTGATCGGCATGGGCGTGGACGGGTTCCGGGTCGACGCGGCCAAGCACATCGCGGCCGCCGATCTGGCGGCGATCAAGGGGAAGCTGAGCAACCCCAACGTCTTCTGGGTGCACGAGGTGATCTACGGCGCCGGTGAGGCGGTGCAGCCCGGCGAGTACACGGGATCCGGTGACGTGGACGAGTTCCGGTACGCCTACGACGTCAAGCGGATCTTCCAGAACGAGAACCTGGCCTACCTCAAGACGTTCGGGCAGTCGTGGGGCTTCCTGCCCAGTGGTCAGGCACGGCCGTTCGTCGACAACTGGGACACCGAACGCAACGGGTCCACGTTGACGTACAAGGACGGGTCGACCTACACGCTCGCGAACGTCTTCATGCTGGCGTGGAACTACGGTGCGCCGCAGGTGTATTCGGGCTACGAGTTCACCGACAAGGACGCGGGTCCGCCCGGCAACTCGGTCTGCTACAGCGGCTGGAAGTGCCAGCACGCGTGGACGCAGGTCGCGAACATGGTGGCGTTCCGCAACACCGTCGCGGGCACCGACGTGAACAACTGGCAGGACAACGGGTTCGACATGATCGCGTTCGGTCGCGGCAGCAAGGGATTCGTCGCGATCAACCGCGAGACGTTCCCGGTGAGCCGCACGTTCCAGACCGCGTTGCCGGCCGGAAGTTACTGCAACGTCCAGGAGAACGGCTGTGTCCGCGTGACCGTGGACTCGCAGGGCAGGTTCACGACGACGCTCGGCGCGGGAACAGCTCTGGCGTTGCACGTCAACGCCCGCTAGGAGATCACCGGCTGTCCACCACGCGAAGTGGTGGACAGCCGGGAGTTTCATCAGGCGGTGTGCAGCCTCAGGCCGTAGACGTTCAGGATCTCGTTGATCGGCTGGAACCACGTGCGACCGCCGCTGGAGCAGTTGCCGTAGCCGCCGGACGTGACGCCCTGGGCCTGGTCACCGGTGATGAACGAACCACCGGAGTCGCCGCCCTCGGCGCAGACCGAGGTGCCGACCATCTGGTAGACCGCGCCCTGCTGGTAGTTCACGGTCTCGTTGCGGCCCTGGATCACGCCGCAGTGCCACTGGGTCGTCGAACCGGAGCGGCACACCGAGGTGCCGACCGGCGCCTCCCACGAACCGCGCACCAGCGCGTCCGGCACGCGACCCCAGCCGAGCACGACCGGCACGGTCCACCAGCCACCGCCGGTGCGCACCCAGGCGTAGTCGTTGCCGGGGAACGAAGAACCGGCGAAGTTGCCCTGGAAGGAGCGGTCCCAGCCGTAGACGGCCGCGCCGTTGCCGCCGCAGTGGCCCGCGGTGACGTAGCCGCCGTGCACGGAGAAGCCGATGGAGCAGCGGACGTTGCCGGTGTAGTACGGGTCGCCGCCGACCGTGCCCGCGGCGAACGTCTGCGGCTGCCGCACGCCCTCGGTGCGCACGGTGATGGCGCCGAACTGACGTGCCTTGTCCAGGAACGAGGCCACCTCGGCGGTCTGCTTGCCGGCCTCCACGCTCACCTCGACGGTGCCGGTGCGCGCGTCGGGACGCCAGCCCGCGACCGCGGACGGCACCGCGCCGGCCGCGGACAGGGCGTCGAGGCGGTTCTTGTGGGCCGCCATCGAGTTCGCCGAACGGCCGACGACCACCGCTTCGGCACCGGTGGCCTCGACCTTGCGGGCGGCGGAGGCGTCCGTCACCGCGACGACCAGGCGGTTCTTCGTCTCGTCGAACCAGCTGCCGGCGAGTGCGGCACCGGCCTCGCCTTCGGCGCGCGGGGCAAGAGCCGACGCACGTTGTTCCTCGTCCAGACGCAACCGCGCCTGGCTCTCGGTCAGCCCGAACGCCGAGCTCATCGCGGTGAGCAGACCGGGTGACATCTCCTTCTCCGACGCCTGGGCCGGAACGCTGAAGGTGGACCCGACCAGCACGAGTGCCAGCGCGGGCACGATTCTGGGCATGGTGAAGCGCATGCTCTTCTCCTTGTCCGTGCAGGGATCGCCACCCGCCCCGTTGCGAATGACGACGAACATGAGAGCGCTCTCACCGTGCAGCAGGCAGACCTCGGTGGTCAACAGCTGACACCGGAACTGTCCTGCCCGATTCGTGCCCGGATGGGCTTGATCGGGCGTTACTCCATCACGACGACCTGCCGGACGGCCTCGCCGGAGGCGAGCTTCGCGAACCCGTCGTTGATCTCGTCGAGCCGTAGTCGCCCGGACAGCAGTCCGTCGACCGGCAGCCGTCCCGCGCGGTAGAGGTCGACGAACCTGGGCACGTCCCGACGCGGCACGCACGAGCCGAGGTAGCTGCCTTTGAGCGTGCGTTCCTCGGCGACCAGGTTCAGCGCGGGCAGCGACACGGTGCGATCGGGGTGTGGCAGGCCAACGGTGACCGTGGTGCCGCCGACGGACGTGGCGGCGTAGGCCTGTTCGAGCACCGCCGCGACGCCGGTCGTGTCGATGACCTTGTCCGCGCCACCACCGGTCAGGTCGCGCACGTGGGCGACGGCGTCCGGGCCGCCCGCGGCCTCGTGCGTCGCGCCGAGCGTGAGAGCGAGCTTGCGCTTGTGCTCGACCACGTCCACCGCGACGACCTGCGTGGCACCCGCCGTCACGGCCGCGAGCACCGCCGCCAGGCCGACGCCACCGAGCCCGAAGACCGCGACCCGGTCCCCCGGCTTCACCTCGGCGCTGTAGAACGCCGCTCCCGCACCGGTCAGCACCGCGCAGCCGAACAGCGCGGCGATGTCGAACGGCAGATCCGGCGGCACGAGGGTCGCAGACCTGTCGGAGATCACCGTGTACTCGGCGAACCCGGACACGCCCAGGTGGTGGTGCGGACGCGTGCCGTCCGGCAGGGTCCAGCGTCGCTGTCCGCCGAGCAGCGTGCCGTCACGGTTCGCCGCGGCTCCCGGTTCGCACAACGCCTGACGGCCCGACGCGCACCGGCGGCAGGCACCGCACGCGGGCACGAACGACAGCACGACGTGGTCGCCGGGCGCGAACTCGGCGTTCGGGCCCGCCTCCACGACCTCGCCCGCCGCCTCGTGGCCGAGCACCATCGGCAGCGGCCGGATGCGCGAGCCGTCGATCACGGACAGGTCGGAGTGGCACAGGCCGGTGGCGTGCACCCGCACCAGCACCTCGCCGGGACCGGGTGGGTCGAGTTCGAGCTCCACGATCTCCAACGGCCCACCGACCCCGGTCAGCACCGCGCCTCGCGTCTTCACGCCACCACCAGACCTTCCATCGCCGTGCGCAGGTTCGCGGGGATCTCCGCCGGTTTGCGCGTCGCGCGGTCCACGAAGACGTGCACGAAATGGCCCTCCGCCACGACGTCCTCGCGTCCCTCGAAGAAGAACCCGACCTCGTAGCGCACGCTCGACCGGCCGAGGTGCCCGACGCGCAGCCCGGCGTCGACCGCTTCCGGGAAGGAGATGGAGGCCCGGTAGTTGCAGTGGGACTCCACGCAGAGCCCGATCTGCTGCCCGGCCTGGATGTCCAGCCCGGCGCCGATGAGCCACGTGTTGATCACCGTGTCCATGAACGCGTAGTGGACGACGTTGTTCACGTGGCCGTAGACGTCGTTGTCCGCCCACCGGGTCGGAATCCGCTGCCAGTGCCGGTACTGCTCGCGCACACAACCTCCAAGATCAATCGAGTCTCCTGGTGAGCTCGACCCTCGACCGCACGCCGAGCCGCGCGAAGATGTTGCGCAGGTGGTGCTCGACGGTGCGGTGGCTCAGGAACAACCGCGCGGCGACCTCGCGGTTCGTCGCGCCCTCGGCGACCAGCCTGGCGATCTGCGCCTGCTGCGGCGTCAGGCCGGGGTGGTCCTTGGGCTCGCTCGTGGAGTCGCCGGCCGCGCGCAGTTCGGCGCGGGCGCGTTCGACCCAGTGATCGGCCTGGTACGACTGGAAGATGCGCACGGCGTCGCGCAGGTGTTCGCGCGCCGCCTTGGGCTTGCGCCCGCGCCGCAACCGGTTCCCGTACAGCAGCTCGGTCTTGGCCAGTTCCAGCGCGGTGCCGCTGGCGCGGTGCAGCCGGATGGCTTCCTCGAAGTGCTCGTCGGCCGTGCCGGTCTCCATCAGGCCGTGGCAGCGGTGCGAAAGCGCCATGCGGGCCGTGCTTCCCGTTGTGCCGGCCCACTTCTCGTACGGCTGCAGCGCTCTGTCCGCTGTGGACGGTTTGCCGCACGCCACGGCGGCCTCCACCACGTGTGGTGCGGCCATGACCTTGATGCCGGCGTGTCCCGGCTGCAGTCGCAACCGGTCGAGCGCGTCTGCGGGCCGGTCGCGGGCCAGGTCGACGCACGCGAACGCCCAGGCGCCGAACGTGCCGGGCCGGGTGAGTCCGCGCTGGGTGATGTGCTCGGTGGCGGTGTCGATGCGGTGCAACGCCGTGTCCGCGTCACCGCGCAACGCCGCCAGCAACGCGAGGATCGTCAAGTGGTCGACCACGGCGTTGTGCTGCCCGATCGCCGTCGCCGCGTGCACGCCCTCGGTGGCCGCCGTCAGCGCCGCCGCGTGCTGGTCCAGCAGCAACGCCGACAACGCCCGGTACACCAGCGCCCACGGCACCAGCGCGACGAACCCGCTCTCCCGCGCCGCCGTCACCGCGCTGGTCGCCATCTCGTGCGACCGGGCGGCGTCCCCGAGCACGTAGGCGGCCTGGCTCGCCCAGATCCGGGCCTGCGGTCCGGGGACCTGGTCAGCAAGATCCACGACGGTGCGCAGCGCGGGCAACGCCTCGTCGTGGTGGCCGTCGAACGTCGCCAGCATGCCGGTGAGGTGGTCGAGCGTGAGCCGGGTGGCGGGTGGCTCGTCGTCGCGGCGGATCTCCCTCGCGAACTCGGCGACCGCGGTGTAGCGGCGGTGGTCTCCGGCGATGCTGGCCGCCTCGCCGGCGAACCCCAGTGCCGCCACCGCGAGCGTGCGACGGGTGCCGACCAGGCCTTTCGCCGCGCGCACCAACCGGTCCGCCGCCACGTCCGGGAGGCTCTCACCGAGGTCGATGCCGCCGACGACCAGGTCCATGAGCGCCCTGAGCTCCGGTGTGTGGGTCATCCGGACCGCGGTGCGCAGGACGGCCCGCGACCGGTGCGGCGCTCCGTGCGCCCAATGGTCGGCGGCGGCCTTGAGCAGGCGGTGCGCCTTCTCCTCGGGGTCGGTCGTGAGCCGGGCCGCGCGGTCGTGATCGCGTGCGGCGGTGGCGAAGTCGCCACACAGACGGGCGTGTTCGGCGTGGGTGGTGAGGATGTCGGCGAGCCCGGCGTCCTGGGTCGTGACCGCCTGGTGCCACGTGCGCCGGGCACCGGGCGGCAGGGTCTCCGCGAGTTCGGCGTGGGCCCTGCGCCGCAGCGGCAGCGGCACGTCCGCCTGCAGCGCGGACCGGACCAGCCTGCGCGGGTCGACCAACGGGCCCGCCTCGATCACCGCGTCGAGGTCGAGTGCCTCGGCGTCGATCTCCTCGTCCACCGCGGCCAGCGCGACGACGTGCTGTGCCCGGGGCGACAGGCTGTCGAACCGGGCTCGCCATCGCAGCCGCAGAGAGCTGTTCTCCGGCAGTACCTCCGGCGCCGCCGCGATGCCTCCGAGCTGCGCGGACGTCAGCGATCCCGCCAGCTCGACCAGCGCCAGCGGATTCCCGCAGGCGAGGTCGGCGAGGTCCGCGGCGAGCGTGGCGGGCAGGCCGGGCACCAGGTCGTGCAGCACCCGCAGGCTCGTCGCGGGGTCCAACGGGTCGAGCGTGACGCTGGGCAATCCGCACGCCTCGCCCTCGGTCGCGATGAGCAGCGCGGCCCTCGTTCCGACGACGTCCCGTGCGAGCTGCACGAGGTCATCGTCGAGTTCGCGGACATCCACGCACAACAACGCGTCGTAGGTCTGCCGCACGGCGTCGAGCAGCGCTGTCTTGCCCGAGCCGGCCTCGCCGCGCAGCACGAGCACCCCGCCGCGCCCAACGCGCGCACGGTCCACCAACGCGTCCACGGCGACGCGTTGCCGCTCTCGGCCACGCAGCATCGGCCCAGTCTTACGGCGGTAGCGGCCCCTCCGGAAGGGGTAACGCCCAAATTCACCTACCACCGTTAGTTTTGCCACCGAAGTTGTTCACCGAGACCGGTGGTTGCACCGATGCGGACCCGGCGGCCGGGGCAGGAGGGTCGAGAACGTTCCTCCCCTGTTCCCTGCCGAATGAGGTGTACAGCGCTGTGCAACTCCGCACCCTGATCCCCATCGCACTCTCCCTGGTGCTCGTCACGGGCACTGAAGCCCAAGCGGCCGACAACCCGTACGAGCGCGGCCCCGCGCCGACCAACTCGAGCATCGAGGCGACGCGCGGCTCGTTCGCCGTGTCGGAGACCTCGGTGTCGTCCCTGGTGGGCGGCTTCGGCGGCGGCACGATCTACTACCCGACCAGCACCTCCGCGGGCACGTTCGGCGCCGTGGTCATCTCCCCCGGCTACACCGGCACGCAGTCGAGCATCTCGTGGCTCGGCCCGCGCCTGGCCTCGCAGGGCTTCGTGATCTTCACCATCGACACGAACACGATCTACGACCAGCCCGACAGCAGGGCGTCGCAGTTGCTGGCGGCGCTCGACTACCTGACCCAGCAGAGCTCGGTGCGCACCCGGATCGACTCCTCGCGCCTGGGCGTCATGGGCCACTCGATGGGTGGTGGCGGCACCCTGCGCGCCGCCAGCCAGCGTCCGGCACTGCAAGCGGCGATCCCGCTGACCGCCTGGCACACCACGAAGAACTGGTCGTCCGTCCGCGTCCCGACCCTGGTCGTCGGCGCCGAGAGCGACTCGGTCGCCCCGGTCTCGTCGCACTCCGAACCGTTCTACACGTCACTGCCGTCCACTTTGGACAAGGCGTACCTCGAGCTCAACAACGCCTCGCACTTCGCACCCAACTCGTCCAACACGACGATCGCGAAGTACAGCATCTCGTGGCTCAAGCGGTTCATCGACAACGACACCCGCTACGAGCAGTTCCTCTGCCCGGCGCCGGGACGCAGCACGCTGATCGAGGAGTACCGGGACACGTGCCCGCACTCCTGATCCTCTGAACACGGGTCGCGGCGCCACCCCGAGCGCGGGGCGCCGCGACCCGACCCACGTTCAGCTCCTGGTCCTGCGCCTGCGCAGCCACCAGACGGTGAACACCACCATCAGCAGCAGCACCAAGGTGATCACCATGTCCCACGGCACCGTTCTCGCACGCTTCGCGGGTTCGGACCCCAGGGCCCGGATCTGCACCGTCACCCGCTCCGTCACCGCGGTCAGGCTCACCTCCCTGTGGGGGAACGCCGTCTCGACCTCCGCGATCACGACGACCCGCTCCACCTGTTCGGGCGCACGGCGATCCGGGAACCCGACCTCGACGAGGTTGCGCTCCCGCACCTCGGCGGGAATGCCCTCGGTCCCGAGGATCTTCAGGCCTTCCGGCAGGTGGAGGCTCCCGTTGTAGCTGTCGTGGGCGGGGCCTCTCGCCCGGAACTCGCCGATCACCTTGATCCGTTCCCCCACCGCCAGGTCTCGCGGAAAGGTCGAACCGTCGGGGTTGACGACGGTGATCCCCAACGGCTCGACGGTGTTCTGGTCGGCCTTGACGAACGCCGTGTCGACGTCGTCGATGTCGGTGCCGGGAACGTCGACCTTGAGCACCTTTGACTTGCCGTCCGCGACGTCGAACTTCGACACCTGGTCCTCGTCGGCGTCGTCGGACCGCCAGTGGGCGACGCCCCAGGTCGTCTTGTCGATGCCGAGGCGGTCGGCGGACGTCAGCTGGTAGTGGTCGACCGGGAGGTCGCGGAAGCAGTACGTCCCGTCGTCGGCCGTGAAGGCCGTGCGTTCGCCACCGACGTTCACGGGATGACGTGCCTGGATCTCGTGGCCACCGATCAGGCGCTCCCCGTCCTGCCGCTGACCGTCGGCGTTCTCGTCGAGCCAGGCCGTTCCGCAGATCGCGGCGCCGTGCACGCCGATCACCAGCCTGTCGCCGGGATCGACCGCCGCGACCGCCCTGGTCGTGACCACGTACTTGTCCTCCGGGAACGCCACCGCCCACGGGCGCGGTTCGAGCTTCGCCAGGCCGTGGTCGTCGGTGTACATCGGATAGCCCGCGGTGTCCGGATAACCGCGGAAGTTGGGATTCGTGAGGCTGAAGTAGGCGTGAGCGAACGGCGGTTCGTCGGCCTGCCGCACGCCGTCGCGGTTGCGGTCCCAGAAGACCTCGACCTCGGCGCCGTCCTGCGCCGCCGCGACGCCCGTTCCTCCCGTTCCCAGCAGGACGACGAGCACGAAGATGACTTTTCTCAGCACAACCCGGAAGTGCCCGCCACACCGGGAACCGTTGCACGGGCCCCACTCGATCGGCCCAACGGAGTAACGGCCGGACCGGGCGCTCCTATGAAGCAGGGGTGACGCCGCCGCGCATCTCGAAATCCCGTCGCCGGGCGACCATCTGGATCGCCGTGGTCGTGGTGCTCGCGTGCGCCACGACAGCGGTGATCGCCGTCCGATCGGGCTGGTTCCGGTCAGGTTCGTCGGCGACGGACTCCGCCACCGTCGGCCGGGACGGCGTCGACCTCACCGTCGGCGGCGTCCACGTGCACGGCCCGGCCGGCGTCGCACCGGAGGGCACGACCCTCACCGTGCACGCGACCACCGCCGCGTCGCCCGATCTCAGTTCGACGATCACCACGAACACGGCGTCCGGCGTCGAGATCTCGCTCGGCGGCCGTCAACCCGAGAAGCCGCTGGAGCTGCGGTTCCCCGTCACCGGCACGCCACCCGAGGGACAGCACGCGGCCCTCGTCACCACCCCGTCCGACGGGTCCGGGCCGCACCTGATGCCCGCCTCGTTCGACGCCGCCACCAACACGATCACGGCCACCACCGAACACCTGAGCTCGTTCTGGCCGACCTTCGTGGACCTGCGCGCCGCGGGCCGGGTGGCCGACGAGTTCGTCGGCAAGGCACTGGGCATCACCTCGGCTCGGCCGGAGTGCGCCGGAGCCCCCGCCACCGACCCGTCCGGCATGAAGATCGCGATCGACGGCGACTACTCCGCCACCGCCAAGCCTGTTCTGTGGCCGTGCGTCAGCGTGGAGAACGGGCAGATGACGGTCGCGCTGACGAGCAACTCGCCGCTGCCGTGGCGGGTCCGCGCCGCACCCTCCGCGACCCTGGAACCCCAGGGCGAGATCGACCCCGCCAAGGCCGTCGTGCTCGCCGGCTACCACGCGCTGGCCACCAAGCGCCCCTACGCGGAGGGGCTGCTCATCCCCGGCAGCGAGATGAAGTACCGGTTCCCGGTGTCCTCGTTGCCCGCGACCGTCGAGGGCCAGGTCGACGTCGGCACGTGGCTCGTCATGGACCTGGTGTTCGCGGTGCAGGCGATCATGGCGCTGTTCCACGTCGACCTCGGCGCCGTGACGGACGACGTCGCGGTGCTCGGCTGTCTCGGCGACGCCGTCGACGCGGCGAAGCTGGACGGCAAACCGGGCGCCGACGCGGTGGCAGCGCTCGCCAAAGCCGCGTTGTCGTGCCTGGAACCCGTGGCCAAGGCGTTGGGAGGCGCGCTTTCCACGGCCGCGAGCTTCGTCCTGCTCGTCCTGTCGAGCGGTGCCGCGCTGGTGTTCGGCGGCCTGCAGGGCACGGTGATGTCGTTGACCGGCACGGACAGGTTCAAGATCGCCCTCACCGGCACCGGCAGGCCCGTCAGCGCGGCTGACCTCAACTCCGCGCCCGTCCCCAGTGCTTGCCAGCACCCGGCCGGCCGGCTGGTCAACGGCTCGCTCCCCGGCATCCCCGAGATCGACGGCTTCGTCAGCCTCCTCGCGAAAGCACCCGGCAACGTCGACAAACCGATCGTGCTGGGCGACCTCACCGGCGACGGCGCTGGCGACGCGGCAGCCATCATCTCGTGCTCGCGCGGCGGAGTCGGCTGGCCTCACCACATAGTGCTCTACGGGCCTGGACCGAAGGTGCTCGGTTCGATCGACCTCGGCGACATCACCGAGGGAGAGCACTCGACCGTGAGTCGGATGAGCATCGTCAACGGCGATGTCGCACTCGCATGGAGTTCTTACCAGGGCGCGAGTTTCTGCCTGCGCGACTGGACCGGCCGCATCCACTGGAACGGCACGAAGGCGTCGATGGTGGATCTGAAACAGGTGTCGGGTCCGCCGAAAGCAACGTGCTAGTCGACGACGGTCATCCGCACGTCACCGGACAGCCGATAGGGCCGCGTTTCCACCAGCGCGCCCAGCAGCCGTCGTAACCGCGACACCTCGGCCCGCACCGTCACCACGTGCTCGGCGTCCCCGTACAAAGCGTTGCTCAACGCCTCGGCGGAAAGCCCGGCCCGTCCCGCGCGATGCAGCAGCACCAGGATCTCCGCGTGCCGCCGGGTGATCGTGCGCCGCCAGTCCGCGTCACCACCGGACAACCGAACCTGCGGTGTCCGGGTCAGGTCGAGTTCCAAGCCAACAGTCCGGTCCACAGAGGACGGTCGGATCAGCCAGCCGCCCGCGAGGCGTTCCGGCGTGCAGGCACCGAGTCCCGGCACCGCGACAGGGCGTCCGGCAACGGGAACGGCGATCCGCGACCCCACCGCGACTCCGTGCGAGGCCGCCACCCACCCGTCGTCGTCCACGACGAGCGAAGGTCCGGTGAGCAGGGCCGCGGACCGCAACCGGTCGAGCCGTTCCTGGTGGTAGCGCCACAACCGCGACTCGGCCAGCATCCGGCCGGTCTCGACCAGCGCGCCGATCGCCGGATGCAGGGTCAGCGCCGGCCCGCTGACGTCGATCACCCCGAGCAGCGAACCGGTGCGCGGGTCGTGGACTGGGGTCGCCGTGCAGTACCAGGGGTGCTGGCCCTGCTCGAAGTGTTCGCCCGCAAGCAGTTCGACGGGGGCGGCCTCGGCCAGAGCGGTGCCGATGGCGTTGGTTCCGACGCGGCGTTCGGCCCAGTCCGCGCCCTCGAAGAAGCCCAGCGCGTCGGCACGACGCCGGACCGCGGGAGTGCCGGAGCGCCAGAGGATGACGCCCTCGTGGTCGGTCACCACGAACAGCAACTGGGAGGCGTCGGCCAGCGATCCGACGATGGCCCGCAGGTCCGGGACCACCTCGCGCAACGGGGACGCTTCCTGGCGGCGACCGATCTCGGCCGGGCCCAGCCAGTCGCGGGTGTTGACGTCGTCGGCGCGCAGACCCAGGTCCAGGACTCGGTTCCACGAGCGGGAGACGAGCGCTCGCGGGCGCAGGGCGGAGCGACTCCCCGCGATGACCGCGTCGTGCATGCGCACGAGTTCGCGGGCATACGTGGGCAGGTGCTGACCGGGCGGCACCGCCCTGGGCACGCTCACCGTCCGAGCATGTACCAGGCGTGCAATCCGGTGCAACGGTTTCGCCGAAGCGCGGGAAGGAGGTGAATCGGCGGCAGGACGACTGACGAGGAGCCGCGATGACGCAGACCATGGATCGCACGGCGCAAGCTCGCGTGGACGCCTGGCTCGCCGAGTTCGAGGCGGCGCTCAAGGCACGGGACGTCGACGCCGCCGCCGGCCTGTTCGCCACCGACAGCTACTGGCGCGATCTCGTCGCCTTCACCTGGAACATCAAGACCGTCGAGGGACGCGAGGGCGTCGCGGACCTGCTCAGCGCGTGTCTCGACGGCACCGACCCGGAGAACTTCCGCACGACCGAGACGCCGTCGGAAGCCGACGGGGTCGTGGAGGCGTGGCTCGAGTTCGAGACCGCCTCGGGCCGTTGCAAAGGGCACCTGCGGCTCAACGACGAGGGCGCGTGGACGTTGCTGACGAGCCTGCACGAGCTGAAGGGGTTCGAGGAGAACAAGAAGGAGACGCGGCCCAAGGGCGTGCGGCACGGCGTGATCGAGGAACGCCGTTCGTGGGCCGAGGAACGCGAACGCGAGCAGGCCGAGCTCGGCTACGCGCAACAGCCGTACGTGGTGGTGATCGGCGGCGGGCAGGGCGGTATCGCACTCGGCGCGCGGCTGCGGCAGTTCGGTGTGCCCGCGCTGGTGCTGGAGCGCAACGACCGGCCCGGCGACTCGTGGCGCAAGCGGTACAAGAGCCTCTGCCTGCACGACCCGGTCTGGTACGACCACCTGCCGTACCTGCCGTTCCCGGACAACTGGCCGGTGTTCGCGCCCAAGGACAAGATCGCGGACTGGCTGGAGATGTACACGCGCGTGATGGAGGTGCCGTACTGGACCCGTTCGGAGGTCGAGGAAGCGACCTACGACGGTGCACAGTGGACGGTCACCGTCAATCGTGATGGCGAGACCGTCACGCTGCACCCGAAGCAGCTCGTGTTCGCCACAGGGATGTCGGGCAAGGCGAACGTGCCGACGTTCCCCGGTGCGGAGCTGTTCGAGGGCGACCAGCACCACTCGTCGAAACACCCGGGACCGGAGGCCTACGCCGGACGCAAGGCAGTCGTGATCGGCTCGAACAACTCCGCCCACGACATCTGCGCGGCGCTGTGGGAGCACGGCGTGGACGTCACGATGGTCCAGCGCTCGTCGACGCACATCGTGCGCTCGGACTCCTTGATGGACATAGCTTTGGGCGATCTCTACTCGGAACGGGCCGTCGCCGCCGGCGTCACGACCGACCGCGCCGACACGATCTTCGCCTCGCTGCCCTACCGGATCCTGCCGCAGTTCCAGATCCCGGTGTACCAGCGGATCAAGGAACGCGACGCGGACTTCTACGCACGACTGGAGAAGGCCGGTTTCGACCTCGACTGGGGCGACGACGACTCAGGCCTGTTCCTCAAGTACCTGCGCCGTGGCTCCGGCTACTACATCGACGTGGGCGCCTCGGAACTGGTGGCGGACGGCAAGATCAAGCTCGTCCGCGGCCAGGTCGACCGGCTGACGAAGAACGCCGTCGTGCTGTCCGACGGCACCGAACTGGAGGCCGATCTCGTCGTCTACGCCACCGGCTACGGCTCGATGAACGGCTGGGTCGCCGACCTCGCCGGGCAGGAGATGGCCGACCGGGTCGGCAAGTGCTGGGGCCTCGGGTCCGGCACGACCAAGGACCCCGGCCCGTGGGAGGGCGAGCAGCGCAACATGTGGAAGCCGACCCGGCAGCCCGGCCTGTGGTTCCACGGCGGCAACCTGCACCAGTCGCGCTACTACTCGCTCTTCCTGGCGCTGCAACTGAAAGCGCGGTTCGAGGGCGTGCCGACGCCGGTCTACGGCACGCAGGAGGTGCACCACCTCAGCTGAGCAGCTTCTCGGTCTCCTCCCACAGCAAGCGCTGGACGACGCCGCGCCCCGCCTCCGGGCACTCCAGGGGCGCGGCGTCCTTCACCGAGAAGTAGCCGCCGGTGACGTCCGCGAAGCCGGGGTCCACCGCGAGCCGCGTGATGATCGACGCACCACGAGCGGGGTCGCCGATGCGCAACGCGTGCAGCGCCTTCTCCAACAGGCCCGCGAACGGCAGTTCACGGCCGAGGCCGGTGGTGTTGAAACCGGGGTCGCAGCAGTTGGCCGTGACCCCGGTGCCCTCCAGCCGTCGCGCAAGCTCCTGGCTGAACATGATGTCCATCAGCTTGGTCCGGCCGTAGTGGGCGGCGGACGTCAGAGCGGTCGCCGGATCAAGGCTTCGGGCCTGCCGCGCCGCCTCGGACGCGACGGTGACGACGCGGGCGGGCGCCGAGGCGATCAGCTTGTCGCGCAGGGCGTTCGTGAGCACCCACGGCGCCAGGTAGTTCACCGCCGTCATCTCGGGCACGCCGTCCGGGGTGACGCGCGGGCTGAACGCGTGGATGCCGGCGTTGTTGATCAGCACGTCGACGCGGTCGTAGTGCGCGTCGATCGCCTTCGCCGCGCGACGGACGTCCTCCAGCGAGGACAGGTCGGCGACGAAGGCCGTGACGGTGACGCCCGCCCCGATCTCGGCACGCAGGTCGTCCACCTTCGAGGCGCTGCGGGCGACGACGCCCAGGTCGAAGCCGCGGCGGGCGAGGTCGAGCGCGACGAGCCTGCCCAGGCCGTGCGTCGCGCCGGTGATGACAGCGGTGCTCATGGTTCAATGATGCACGATACTGAGGTACCTCACAAAGGAGGCCGATGGACGCCGCCGACGTCGGACTGCGCTACCTGATGACGTCCGCCAGGATCCGCAGGGCGGTGGACGAGCACCTGTCCGGAACCGGGGTGTCGCTCGCCCGCACGAAGATCCTCCAGGTGCTCACGAGGCTGGGGCCGGTCAAGCAGACGCGGCTGGCCACCGAGCTCGGCATGGCCGCCCGGTCGATCACCCAGGCCGTCGAGGCGATGGAGCGGGACGGCCTGGTGCGCAGGACGTCCGACGCCGCCGACAAACGGGCCAAGGTCGTCTCCGCGACCGACGAGGGCGTCCAGGCCCTCGCCGTGGGCGAGCAGGCGGGCACCGACGTCCTGCGGGAGATCTTCGGACGCCTCGACGCACGTCAGCTGCGAGCGCTGAACGAGGTCCTCGACGTTCTGGACTAGGCGAGGTGCCCGTCGGGACGCACGAGGCCGGCGGCCGTCTCGACCGGACGGCCGGACCGCAGCCGGGCGAAGAGCGTGCCGTCGTCGGGCACCCGCCGGCCCTTCCCGTAGTCGACGTCGAGGCCTGACAGGCGTTCGGCGAGTTCCTTGGACATGTCGGGCGCGGACGCGATCAGCCCGCTGACGACCGCCCGTAGCGCCTGTCCCTCGGGCGAATACGCCGTCATCAACGCCGTCTGAGCCCTGGTGTGCCGGAGCAGGTCGGCGCCCACCGGGTGGCGTTCGGAGTGGTAGGTGTCGAGCAATGAGTCGTCCGCGCGCCCGGTGACGACGGCGGCGAGCTTCCAGCCGAGGTTGTGCGCGTCCTGGATGCCGACGTTCATGCCCACTCCCCCGGTCGGGAAGTGCATGTGCGCGGCGTCTCCGGCCAGGAGAACGGAACCGGACCGGTAGGCGGAGGCCTGACGGGTGGCGTTGCCGAAGCGCGACAACCACTTCGGGTCGCGCAGGCCGAAGTCGGTGCCCGCGATCGCCTTGACGGTGGTGCGCAGCTCGTCGAGGGTCAGCTCACCGGGCCACTCGGGACGGTTCGAGGCGGGGTCGCCGCCGACGATCCGGTGCACGCCACCGGGCAACGGCACGACCATCAGGCCGCCGTCGGGGCCAGTGAAGCTCGCGAACCCCCGCGCGGGCGGATCGTCGAGGACGACGTCGCCCAACCAGCCCCAGGTCGTGGCGGCGGTGCCGGGGAAGTCGATGCCCGCGACCTCGCGCACGGTGCTGCGGGTGCCGTCGCAACCGACCACATAGCGCCCGGCGACCTCACCATCGGCCAGTTCGACCCCGTTCGGGGTCAGGCCGACCACCTGACAACCCCGCCGCACCGTCGCGCCCATTCCGACGGCGCGCTGTTCGAGCAGTTCCTCGGTGCGGACCTGGGGCAACGCCAGCGTGAACGGGTACGGCGTGTCCAGCACCGAGAAGTCCATGCGGTCGGGCAGCCCGCCGAAGTGCCCGTTCGGGATGCGGACGCCCTCCTCCAGGAACGGCTCGACCACTCCCCGGCAGTCGAGGATCTCGATCGTGCGGGGGTGGATCGTGAGCGCCTTGGAGTTCTCGTCCCTGTCCAGCCGGCTCTCCAGCACCACCACGGAGGCCCCTCCCAGCCGCAGTTCTCCTGCCAGCCAGAGGCCGGTCGGCCCCGCGCCCACGATGACGACGTCGTGCATGACTCTCTCCCTTGGTCACTGACCAATGCTTCGCGGCCGAGTAGACTAGGTCAGTGACCAAGAGTCAAGCGGACGTGGTGCGCACCGCGCTGGAGATCCTCGACGAGCGCGGCGCCGAGGCGGTGTCGATGCGCGCCATCGCACAGAAGCTCGACGTGCGGATGAACACCGTCCTCTGGCACGTCAAGACCAAGGCACGGCTCGAGGAGCTGATGGCCGACGCGATCGTCGGCGGCGTCTCCCTCGACGGCCTGCCGCAGGACTGGCACGGGCGGGCCGCCGAGATCGCGCGACGCTATCGGCAGGCGCTGCTTGCGCACCGCGACGGAGCCGCTGTCGTGGCGGGCACCTACGCCGCGGAACCGGCCACTTTGGACACGGCGGAGGCGCTCGTCGCCGCACTGCTGGACGGCGGCCTGTCCGCTCGTGACGCCGCTTGGACGTGCTGGAGCGTCATCTACTTCATCCTCGGCCTGGCACAGGAAGAACAGGCGCTGCCGCAAGGTTCGGGAGATCTCGCCATCGGAGACCGACCGGCGCTGAAGCGCGTTCTACCTTTCCTCGCCGAGGAGTCGTTCGACGCCCGGTTCGAGTTCGGGATCGCCAAGCTGCTGGCCCAGTGAGATCAACGCGTCCGCGGTGGCGCGGTCGGCCGGCAGGTACGTGACGATCACCTCGGCGCCGCCGTCGGCCAGCAGGTACTCGTAGGTCAGGCTCAGCGGGCCGGCGGTGGTGTTGAGCCGGATCAGGCCGTCGGTCTTGACCTGCACGTCGTGCAACGAGCACAGCCGCGCGAACTCCGGGCTCGCGGCGGTGAGCTCGGCGACCAGCGCAGCCAGGACGGGATCGCCGGGATGGCGGCTGCTTTCCTGCCGCAGCACGGAGACCGTGTCGGCGGCGACCACGTCCCAGTCGGCGTAGTAGTCGCGCGCGTCGGAGCCGAGGAACACGTGCCGCGCGGCGTTGCGTCCCGGTCCGGGGTGGTGCCGGGGCAGCACCGCCTCGCCGAGCCGGTTCGCGTAGAGGATCTCCTGCCAGCGTCCCACGAGGATCGCCGGAATCCCGTGCATCGCGTCGAGCAACGCCCGAGCGCCCGGCCGGACCCGTTGCGGCGACAGGATCGCGGGACGGTGCGGACGGGCGAGGCGCAGCAGGTGGTCGTACGCCACCGCGTCGAGGCCGAGCACCCGTGCCAGCGCACCGAGCACGGCGTCGGACGGCGACTCGGCGCGGCCCTGTTCGAGCCGGACGTAGTAGTCCACGCTCACCCCGGCCAGCAGCGCGACCTCCTCGCGCCGCAGACCGGGCACCCGGCGGCGGGTGCCGGAGACCAGACCTCGGTCCTCCGGCGCCACCCGTGCCCGGCGTGCGGTCAGGAAACTACCGATCTCACCGTCCACCCGCACAGCATTTCACTCCCAGACGGGGACCTCGCCCGCGAAACGCGCACCGAACCCGCCGTTCGGCAGGATCTCGGCGATCGCGGCCAGGTCCGCGGCGCTCAGGGCGAGAGACGCCGCGCCGACGTTCTCCTCGACCCGCTTCGCGCTGCGCGTGCCCGGGATCGGCACGATGTGCTCGCCCTGCGCCAGGTGCCACGCCAGCGCGAGCTGCGCGATGGTCGCGCCGAGGTCGCTGGCCAGCACGGCGAGTTGCCGGGTGGCCTCGACGTTCTTCTCGAAGTTGCCGGGCTGCCACCGCGGATCGGTCGAGCGGATGTCCGTCTCGTCGTAGGACGAGCCCGGCCGCGCGGTGCCCGTGAGGAACCCGCGGCCCAGCGGCGAGTACGGCACGAAGCCGATGCCGAGCTCGTCCAGCACTCCGAACACCTGCTCGGCGTCCCGTTCGAACAGCGAGTACTCGGTCTGCAGCACGGACACCGGCAACACGGCGTGCGCGCGGCGGATCGTCCGAGGCCCGGTCTCGCACAGCCCGAAGTACTTCACCTTGCCCGCGTCCACGAACTCCTTCACGGTGCCCGCGACGTCCTCGATGGGCACGGCGGGGTCGACGCGGTGCTGGTAGAGCAGGTCGATCGTGTCGACGCCGAGGAACCGCAGGCTGTTCTCGACGACCTCGCGGATGTGCTCCGGCCTGCTGTCGGTGCCGTAGTCGTGGGTGAAACCGAACTTCGTCGCGATCACGACGTCGTCGCGCACGGACTTCAGCGCACGGCCGACGACCTTCTCGTTGTCGCCCCAGCCGTACATCTCGGCGGTGTCGAACAACGTGACGCCGAGGTCGTAGGCGCGCTGGATGGCCTCGGCGCCGCCCTGCTCGTCGCTGGCGCCGTACGCGAGGTTGATCCCCATGGCGCCGTAGCCGATCGCCGACACCTTCAGTCCCTGCCGGCCGAGAACCCGTTGCTGCATCGGACATCCCCTTCGTCGTGGTGTCCTCAGCCTCGCCCGGCGCGGCGGAACGTGGCAGGCCCGCGATTTCCTGGTACTGCCAGACCTACCCAACGCGAGGGGTGCCCCGCCCCCGAGCGGGGCACCCCTGCGGCCCTACTTCACCGCGTAGGCCCTGGTGATCGTCTCGGTCACCGAGTTGCCCAGGACGTCGGCGGCCGTCGCGCGCAACGACGCGAAGCCCGTCGTCCCGGCTGGAAGTTCCAGCTTCCCGCCGGCGACCTTGACGCGCTGCCACGTCACGCCGTCGTCGAAGGACACCTCCACCCCGATCGACCGCACGTTCGCCGACGGGGCACCGGGCTGGTGCGCTACCGACACCGTGCCGCGCACCGGACCGTGCGCGGTGTTGTGGTCGTCGAGATCCAGCGCGTACCGGATGTCGAGCAACGGCAACGCCGCCCGCTCGTCGGTGCCGGACCGCGCGTGGAACCGCCACTCCGAACGCACCTTTGTGGACAGTGCGGGGGTGAGGTTGCCGGTCGGCCGCACGGCTTCGGCGGCCAGGGTGAACCATCCAGGTCCGGACGGCACGTCGAACGCACCCAGCGCCGCGCGGTCCTTGCCGCGGCCGATCTCCTTGCCGTTGCGCGACAGCACGGTGGTGCCGGTGTGCGACGGGTCGAAGAAGCTGACCGTGCCGGGATCGCTGTCCGAGAACATCGGGACCATCAGGCTGATCCGGTCACGCGACCGGTAGGCCCACGGCAGCGGCTTGTTGTCGCCCCGCGCGATCGGCGGCGTGGTCAGCTCCGGACCGAACGGCGCGGCGAAGACGCGGGACGTCCGCTTCTCCCCCGCCTTCACCGTCACCGGGAGCGTGACCTCCGCGTACGACTGGCGGCCGTCCTGGAGGAAGGCACCCGTGTCGAACAGCTGCACCGCGGCGGCGGGAGAGACGTAGTCGGTGCGGCGCTGCGGCCACTTCGACTCGACGTCGGCACCCGCCCGCATCGGCCCGACGGTCCACGAAGCCGCACCGAACCGGTACGTGTTCGCCGGCATCGTATCGATCAGCCTGCGCTCGATCCGGCCGAGTCCGGCCTTCGCGAACTTGAAGTCGTACCCGCCGGGCAGGCCCTTGACCTCCTGGCCGAGGAAGTACGACACCGGGCTGTTGGCACGCACGGACATCGTGGCCTCCACAGTCCGTTGCGCCATCAGGTCCTGCACGCGGCGCAGTTCAGTGGAGTTGAAGATCAGGCCGGTGGGCAGCGCGGGTTCGGCGGCCGAACCCGAGTCGATGGTCGGGTTGAAGTAGGAGAGCACGGCCTTCGCGCCCTTCTGCTTCAACAACTCCACGCCGCTCATCAGCTGCTCCCCCGGCGGGTAGACCGGGTCGTCCCAGTTCTTCGGCGTGATCACCGCGATCGCGCCGGAGACGTCGGCCGCCTCGATCGACGCGCGATCGGCCTCGCCGACGCCTACCAACCGGCCGGTGCGCGTGCCGGTGAAGTCGGTGGTCCACGGGAAGTACGTCTCGCTGAGCTCGAACCCTCCGGCACCGCTCACCGTCGTGAGCGCCCACGGGTGGTTGAAGTAGCTGAGGTTCGTCAGCGACAGGCCGCGCACGTCCGGACCGGCCACGCTGTACAGCCGCGCGCCGTCCTTCGGCACGCCGCCACCGCGTAGGATGCCCGCGGACTCCAGCGGACCGGACTCGTCGGGGTCGGACAGGAGCCCGAACCCGCCGCCGATCTGGGGCCGCGCGTCCGGGTCGTCCACGCCGACCGTGATCGGCTTGCCCGCCATGGTGTTCGCGTCGACCGTGGTGTCGTCGAAGATCTCCACGCGCTGGGCGAACAAGGTGTTGTCGCCGGTCAGCTCCGCGATGAGGCCGAGCACGCGGTAAGGGCCGCTCGGCACCGTGAGGCTCAGCGAGTCGGTGGAGGTGAAGTCCCCGAAAGCCTGGCCGGTGCGTTCGTTCTGCACGATCACCAGGGACTGGAAGGACTCGCCGGACCTCGGCGGCACCTTCACGGTCAGCGTCCGCTTCTCGCCGTTGAACTGCCCGGTCACCGGGGTCGTCAGCACGACGTCACCGGCACGCGCCCGCAGCACCCCGGTGAGCTCGCCCGCCGTTTGTGCCGTGGGACGCGCGGTCACCTTGACCGACGCCGACCCACTGGCAGGCACGGTCACCGACTTCGGCACCGAGAGCACGTTCTTGCGGTCGACGTCCAACTCCAGCGCCAACGTGACAGGCTTGCTGCCGGAGTTGACGTACGTGATCTCCCGGCTGGACTCGGCGGTGCCCCACACCGCGCCGAACCCGGCCACGCCCTCGGCCCGGACCTGTTGCGCGACACCGCGAGCGATGTCGAGCCTGCCCGCGCCCTGGGCCAGCGTCGAGATGCCCGCGAGTCGCTGGGACGAGCCGATGAGCGCGTTCTTGATCTGCTCGCCGGTCCAGTCCGGGTGCTGCTGCGCGAGGATCGCGGCGGCACCGGCGACGTGCGGCGACGCCATCGACGTGCCGGAGAGCTGCGCGTAGTTGTCGCCCACCGCGTACTCGGGCAGCAGCCCGGCCGCCCGCGCGGCGACGATGTCCGTGCCCGGTCCGGCGATCTCCGGCTTCAGCCCGAAGTCGCCCAATCGCGGTCCCTGGCTGGAGGTCAGGTTGAGCTTGTCCTGCTTGGTCACGTTGGCCACGGTGAGCGCGCGGTCGGCGGCGCCGGGGCTGCCCACGCTCTCGCGCAGCCCGTAGTTGCCGGCCGCGATGACGAACAGCGTGCCGCTCGACGCCGAGAGCTCGTTGACCGTCTGGGACATCAGGTCGGTGCCGTCGGTGACGCCACCGCCGAGGCTCATGTTGACGACGTCGGCACCCTGCTGGACGGCCCATCGCATGCCGTTGAGGACCCAGTCCTCCCGGCCGCCGAACTCGCCGAGCACCTTGCCGACCAGCAGCCGCGCGCCGGGCGCGACGCCTTGGTAGCGGCCCTGCGACGCCGCTCCACTGCCCGCGATCGTGCTCGCCACGTGCGTGCCGTGCCCGTCGAGGTCCTGCACGCCCTCGCCGGTGAAGTCCACCGAAGTGTCCACAACGGACTTGAGGTCCGGATGCGCGGTGTCGTACCCGGTGTCGAGGACGGCGACCTTCACGCCGTCGCCGCGGAAGCCCGCCTGCCAGGCCTTCGGCGCGCCGATCTGCGTCACGCTCTCGTCGAGCGTCGGCCGCACCCGGCCGTTGAGCCAGATCTTCTCCGCCGTGAGCCGGGCCGAGCCCCGCTCACGCCACCGTCCCGCCGCCTCGGTCTTCGGGACGTAGACCGCGTCGACGCCCGCGGTCAGGGAGTTGGAGCCGGTCACGATGGTCGGCACGGTGGGCTCGTTGCGGTCGTCGTAGCCCTGCTGGACGAGCCCGGTGACGTCGAACAGCCGCTTGTCGAGCTTGCCGGCCTTCAGGTCCGCGACCGCGTCCTGCGGCACGACGTGGTCGTGGCCGTCGAGCCGGTAGCGCCAGGCACGCAGCTGTTCGCGGCCCTTCGCCATCCGCACGGACGAGACGCGGTCACCGTCGACGACGACCTGGTCGCCGGTGATCAGGGTGACGACGCCGGGAGTGCCCGCGGCCTGCGGTTCCCGTTCGTCCGCCACCGCGGGTTTCGCCACGACGACCGAGAACAACAGCGCGGCAGCCAGTGCCACGCTTCGTTTTCTGCACATGCGCTTCCTTCATGCAGGGAGTGGCCAGTTCCCCGAACGTAGGGTGCGCGAATCGTCCCGTCTGCGATCTTCATGACCTCTTCACAACAACCGGGACTCACGAGTTGTCGGTGACCGTGTCGAGCCCTTCCTCGACCACGGCGGACAGCGAACGCATGAAGGTGGCGCTCACGTGGTTGTCGTCGAAGTTGACCAGCAGGTCGCCGACGACGGGCGGGCACTGGTCCTCGGTGCACAGGTGGTCGCTGAAGTCGAGGAACGAC
This sequence comes from Lentzea sp. NPDC092896, assembly GCF_044754905.1. Taxonomy (NCBI): domain Bacteria; kingdom Bacillati; phylum Actinomycetota; class Actinomycetes; order Pseudonocardiales; family Pseudonocardiaceae; genus Lentzea; species Lentzea sp. NPDC092896. The sequence goes on along the minus strand of NZ_JBIVPX010000001.1, from coordinate 2,201,808 downwards.
ACGTTGGCCGGCACGTCGAGCCGCGCGTACGGCGGAACGGGTGCGAGCAGGTCGGCACGGGGTGCGCCGCAGCGGGCCGCGGGACCGTGCACCTGCACGCAGTCCAGCACTGAGAAGCTGTAGCGGGGGTTGTCGCGCACCGCGACCACCGGGATCTGCTCGGCGTCGAGCTGGCGCCAGCGCTCGACGAACCCCGGCGGTGTCTCCTCCGTCAGTCCTACCTGGACGTTGCGGGAGGCGAGGGTGAAGACGAAGTCCGGGCGCAGACCGATGATCTCGGTGGCCGCGCTCTCGTTCCACCGCAGGCAGGACTGGTCGCCGGGCACCTTCTCCGACCGCGTGGAGAACGGGCAGGCGCCCTTGAGCATGGCGATCAGCTGCCAGTTCCGGCGCTCCGCGATCGGTGCGAACGCGGCGAGGTACTGCTGGATGTGCGAATCGCCGACGAGCACGACCCGTTTGGCCGGGGTGCCTTCGACCGGGCCGTAGCAGATGTCGAGTTCCTGGTTGTGCACCGACTTCGCGCAGTGCTGGCCGTCGAGCGCGGCGAAGTCCGCGGCCGGGATCTGCGCGGCCACCTCGCGTGGTCCCGTCGGCTGCAGGACGGTCGTCGCCACCAGGAGCGGGACCAGCAGGGCGGTGAGCGTGCGTGCTCTGAACCGGGACCTGCGCACGGGTTCCTCCACCAGGTGGTGCGTGACCGCCGCGAGCACGAGCGACGCTCCGATGATCGCCAGCCCGTCCTCCAACCCGACCTCGTCGCGGCCGCTGAGCACGAGCCAGCCCACCAGCACCGGCCAGTGCCAGAGGTAGAGGGCGTAGCTGAGGTCGCCCAGGTAGCGCAGCGGCGGGGCGGCCAGCAGGCGGTCCGCGCCGACCCTGCTGCCGGTGGTTCCGGCGACGATCACCGCGGCGGCGCACGTCGTCGGCCACAACGCCAGGTAGCCGGGGAATCCCGCGCCCACGTCCAGCACGATCCCGCAGATGACGAGTCCCAGCAGGCCCGCCCAGCCCAGGATCGTCCTCAAAGGACTTGAGAGGTCGATGCGTGACACGGCCAACGCCAGCAGACCGCCGAAGGCGAACTCCCAGATCCGCGTCGCCGTGTGGAAGTACGCCAGCGGCTGGTCGACGGCGGTGAGCCACACCGAGTAGCCGAGCGAAAGCGCGAAAACCACTGCCAGCACCCGGAAAAGCGATCGGCGCAGCAGTGTGACGACCAAGACCAGCAACGGCCAGATCAAGTAGAACTGGCCCTGGATCGACAACGACCAGAAGTGCTGCACGACGCTCGCCTGGTCGTGTTGCGCGTAGTAGTCCGTGGAATCCGACGCCAGCTGCCAGTTCTCCAGGAACAGCGCGGACGCGATCACCTCCCGCACGGTCTGCGGCCATCGGTTCTCCGGCAGCAGCACCGCCCCGGCCACCAGCACCGCGCCGAGCACGACGACAGCGGCGGGCAGCAGCCGTTTGGCCATCCTGCTCCACAACGCGCGCAGGTCGAGCCGTCCTCGCCCGGTGGCCCGCACCAGCTGTCCCGTCACCAGGAACCCGGAGATCAGGAAGAACACGTCGACGCCACCGGACACCCGGCCCAGCCACACGTGGTAGACGACCACGAGCAGTGCGGCCACCGCGCGCAGGCCCTGCAGTTCCGGGCGATAGGTCCGGTCCGGCGCGCGCACCGCCGTCTTGTGATCACTACCCAACACGCCTGCGAGGCTGACGTCCGGGCGCGTTCCAGTAAATCCGTGGCAACACCCAACTTCACCCCCGCACCACCCCTCCGGACGGCCGGGAGTTGAGTGAGCGGACGGATCGTCAGCAGGGCCACGACCAGGGAGTCTTGGTGTCATGGTCCACACAGACCGACCCACCCGCACTCGACGACCACTGCCCTGGGTTCTGCTCGGGGTCGCACTGGCCCTGCTGATCGCCGGAATCACCGCGCCGCACGCACTTCTCGTCGCGGCCGGACTGATGCTGGCCGGGCTGATCGGCCTCGGCCAGAAGCCTTGACCACATGTCCGAAATGGGTGTCGCACCCGATGGTCCTGGCCGGCCGTCCCGCAGAGACTTCCACCAGGAGACGGGAGGCGACCATGTCCATCGCGGGTCAACTGGGGGCTGATGCCATGCAGGCACGCGACATCGCCATCAACGTTCCGACCGTGACGGTCGACGACCCGGTCACCAAGGCGGTGCGGGTGATGGCGGTCAACCGGCTGCCGGGGCTGATCGTGGTGGACGACCGCGCCCGCCCGTGGACGGTGCTGCCCGGCACCCAGGTGCTGCGGCTCGCGGTTCCCCAGGCATATCAGGAAGATCCCGCGCTCGCCCGCGTCGTCGACGAGGGGCACGCCGACCTGTTCTGGATGGAACTGAGCGACCGCACCGTCGGCGACGTGGCACCGAACCAGCGCGCCAAACCCGCGACCGTCCGCGCCGACGCGACGCTGCTGGAGGTCGCCGCGCTGATGGCGCGCCAGCACAGCCCGCTCGTCGCCGTGGTCGACGACGAGGGCGCGCTCGTCGGCGCGATCACCCTCGACCGTCTCATCACCTCGCTCGCGGTCTACACCGCCGAGGACTGAACCCCAGGGCCATCTGTCCCCGTCACCGCCGGCGCGCTGAACTCGCGCCGGCGGTGACACCCATCCCGTTGGGAGATCCGTGAGCGCCGCCCTAGCCCTGACGATCTTCCTCGTCGCGTTCTTCCTCATCGCCACCGAGAAGGCGAACAAGGTCAAGGTCGTGCTGGTGGCAGCCGGGCTGATGGCCGTGTTCGGCCTGGTCCCGGGCTCCGAGGTGTTCTACTCCGAGCACGCGGGCATCGACTGGAACGTCCTCTTCCTGCTGTTCGGCATGATGATCATCGTCGGGATCGTCAAGCAGACCGGCGTGTTCGACTACCTCGCGATCTGGGCCGCCAAGAAGGCGCGCGGCCGCCCGTACCGGCTGATGGTGATGCTGATGGCCATCACCGCGATCGCGTCGCCGTTCCTGGACAACGTCACCACGATCATGCTCGTCGCGCCGGTCACGATCGTCGTGTGCAACCGGCTGCGGATCGCCGCCCAGCCGTACCTGATCGCCGAGGTGCTCGCGTCCAACATCGGTGGCGCGGCGACGTTGATCGGCGACCCGCCGAACATCATCATCGGCAGCCGGGCGGGCCTCACGTTCACCGACTTCCTCGTCCACATGGCACCGATCGTCGCGGTCGTGTTCGTGGTGTTCGTGCTGCTCACGAAAGTCCTGTTCCGCAAGTCGTTCCAGTACAACGCCGAGCACGTCGAGGCCGTGATGTCGTTGCAGGAGCGGCGGGCCATCACCGACCCCGCGATGCTGCGCCGCTGCCTGATCGTCTTCGCGGGCGTGGTGGCCGGGTTCGGCCTGCACTCGGTGCTGCACCTCGATCCCGCGATCGTCGCCCTGGTCGGCGCGGGCGTGATGCTGCTCGTGACGCGGGCGGACGTGAACGACGTCCTGGCCGAGGTGGAGTGGCCGACGCTGACGTTCTTCATGGGCCTGTTCGTGATGGTGGCGGGACTCGTGCACACCGGCGTCATCGAAACCGTTGGGACGTGGGCGGTCTCGGCCTTCGACGACAACTACTTCGCCGCCGCCACGGCGTTGTTGTTCGGTTCCAGCGTGCTCGGAGCGTTCTTCGACAACATCCCCTACGTGGCAACGATGACGCCGGTGGTCGAGGGCATGGTGGCGGAGATCCCCGACACCGGGACCGGCCGCGCGCTGTGGTGGTCGTTCGCCCTCGGCGCGGACTTCGGCGGCAACGGCACCGCGGTCGCCGCCAGCGCCAACGTCGTCGCGCTCGGCATCGCCGCCCGCGCCGGGCACCGGATCAGCTTCTGGCAGTTCACCCGCTACGGCATCGTCGTGACGCTGGTGAGCACCGCGATGGCCTGGGGTTACGTGTGGCTGCGGTACTTCTAGGCGGCTTGGCGCAGCGCGGGCGTCACCCACGCCATCACGACGCCTATCAGCAACACCGCGAGGCCGGCGGCGAGTCCTGCCCGCGGATCACCGGCCGCGACCGACAGGACACCGGCCAGTGCCGCGCCGAGCGGCTGACCGAGACCCCAGGCCACCATCCGGCCCGTGGTGTTCACCCGCGACTGCAACTCCTCCGGGCACACCTGCTGCCGGTAGGTGATCCCGTTGATCACCACGAGCGCGCCGGTGATGCCCCAGTACGTCGCGGTCAGGCAGAGGACGATCCAATGCCCGCTCACGAGAACGAGGACTCCGCCGAGCAGCGACAGCGGTAACGCGGCCAGCGACACCTTCGCGTTGCCCCACCGCGCCGTCACCCGCGGGAACAACCGGGACGCGATCACCGCGCCCACGCCCCAGCAACTGAACAGCACGGCGAGCCGGGCATCCCCTTTCGGCGCGACGCCGAGCACCTGGTCGGCAAACGGCACGAGCACCGCCATCCACGCACCGCTGGCGACGGAGTGCGTGGCGCCCACGAGCGTGAGGATGCGGATCACCGGCTCGTCCCACAGGAATCGCAAACCTTCACGCACGTCTTTGGCGAGTTCGCCCGCACCGCGCACCGGCCGTGGATTGGCCATGTTGCTGGTGATCGCGCGCAACAACAACGCCGACCCCACAGCCGTCAACGCGTTCACGGCCAGCAGTGCCGCCGGAGCAACGATCGCCACGAGCAGACCGGTCACGCCCGGCACGACGAGTTCCACCACGGTCGTGCGCCCGTAGAGCTTCGAGTAGGCGGTGGTCAGCTTTTCCTTGCCCACCAACGCCGGCAGCGCCCCGAAGTTGGCGGCGTCGAAGAACACGAACGCCGTCTGCGTCGCGAACGCCACCACCACGACGTGCGGCGCCGTCAATCCGCCCGCCAGCCACGCCAGCGGCACGCTCAGCAGCACGGCGGCGACCGTGAAGTCCATCGCCACCATCATCAGGCGGCGGTTCAGCCGATCCGCGAGCGCGCCGGCCAGCAACCCGAACACCAGGTACGGCAACGCTTCCGCCGCCGTGACGGCCGACGTCCAGCCCGCAGACCCGGTCTGCTGGTAGACCAGCACGGGCAGCGCCACCGCCGACACCACGGCGCCCACCACGGACAACACGCGTGCGGACAGGTACCGGCTGAAGTCTCGCTCGGTACCCACCCCTGTCTTCTCGACCTCCACCACTACTCCCCCACCCCATCGCCGTACCGGGCGGCGATCGCCGTCGCCCGTTCCCTCAGCGCGGCACGCAGCCACTGCGGCCCCACGACTTCCGCCCCCGCCGACAGCCGCCACACCGCCCACTCCGCGTGCCGTGAGTCCTGGAAGGTGACCTCCATCCGCAGCCACTCCCCGTCCGGCTCCTCGGCGAGCACGGCCAGAGCGGTGCCCGCCAGTTCCTCCTGCCGGGCCGGGTGCACGCGCAGCACCACGGCGACCTGATCCCCACCGGTCCGGAACCGCGTGCTGCGTTCCTGCCAGGCCCGGTCCAGGTCGACCCGGTCGGCACGTTGCGCGGGTTCGTCCAGCTCCTCGGCTGCCAGGATCCGGGACAGCCGGTAGGTGCGGTCCTCCCCCGACCTCTGGGCCAGCAGATACCCCTGCTCCCGCACGGTGACCAGGCCGATCGGGTCGACCGTGCGCCACTCGGGAGCCTTCTCGTGCGCCTCGTAGTGGATCCGCAGCCGGTGTCCCGCGAAGACCGCGCGCCGGACCTCCGCCACCACCGCGTCCGGCAGCTCCTCCTCGACCGCACGACGGGACAGCAGATCGGTCTCCGGGTCGATGAGCAGCCGTTCCGCCGCACCGGCCGCGGTCTGCCGGTAGCTCTCGGGCAGGGCGTCGACCACCTTGAGCATGGCCGAGGCGAGGGCCGATCCGAGTCCGAACACCTGGGCGCCTCGTCGCGAACCGGCGACCAGCAGGGCTAGCGCCTCGTCGTGGTTCAGGCCGGTGAGCTCGGTCTGGAAACCGGGCAGCAGCGCGAAACCGCCGTGCCGGCCGCGTTCGGCGTAGACCGGGACGCCCGCCGCGGACAAAGCCTCGATGTCGCGCAACACCGTCCGGGTGGAGACCTCCAGTTCGCGGGCCAGCGCCGTCGCGGACAGCTGACCGTGCCTGCGCAGCAGCAGGACCAGTGAGACCAACCGGTCGGCGCGCATGCGAAAACCCTACGGGAATACACGACACAGGATGTCGTGTATTGGTTGCGAGGCTGCACAGCGACATCCGAGAACCTGAATGGAGCTGTTGTGGCTGTGGAACGAACGCCGATCAACCCGTGGCCCTGGTCGGCGGAGCTGGGGTACCACCAGGGCGAGGTCGTCACCGGGCAGACGCGGACGCTCTTCTGCGCCGGCCAGACCTCGATGAACGCCGACGGCAAGCCCGAGCACGCCGGTGACATGACGGCGCAGCTGGCGTTGAGCCTCGACAACCTGGAGGCGGTGCTGGCCGGGGCGGGGATGTCGCTCGCGAACCTGGTGCGCCTCAACGTCTACACCACCGACGTCGACCTGCTGTTCCAGCACTACGGCGTGCTGGCGGCGAGGCTGGGCCAGGCGCGGGTGGCGCCGCCCACGACGATGCTCGGCGTGACGCGGCTGGCGATCCCGGACCTGATGATCGAACTGGAGGGAACGGCGGTCGCGTAACGGCTTCGGCGGCGCCGACCAGGTCGGCGCCGCCGGACGGTCAGCCGAGCCCGATCTGGCCGAAGAACGCCTGGTTGTCCCAGAAGAGGAACTCCTCGTCCATCGTGCCGCGCCGGTTCCACAGGCCCACGGTGGCCATGTTGATGGCGTACTGGCGTCCGGTGGGCTGGATGAGACCGCCCTTGCCGTCCGGCATCGGCCGCGTGAAGGTGCCCTTCATGACGCCCGCGACCGCGCTCAGGCCGCCGTTCGCGACGCGCAGGTAGTGCGACTCGATGCGGGTGTCCGGTGCCCAGACGAACAGGGCCTTGAGGTCGTCGACGTGCTTGTCGATGCCGTCGGTGTAGTGGCCGTCGGGCCAGTGCACGCGGATGTTGCGGGCGTGGCTCTCCCCCAGCCGCGCCCACTTCTGGTGGCTGAAGACGTCGAAGTCGAGCTCGTCGAACGTCCGGAGGTTCTCCCGTTCCTCCCTGGTCAGGTCCTTGGCGAACGGCGGGTTCGGCACCGGCGTGGTGGCCGGGTCCGGCAGCGGCGTCCACGGCGAGTACCCGGCAGGAGCGGCGGCCTCGGCCACGCCACCGGTCACGGCCGCCAGCGCCATCGCGCCGAACGCGGCGGTGCTTCCCTGGGTGATGAGCGAACGACGGTTGAGCATCTCGTGCACCTTCCACTCGGTGTGTGCACGAGAGCCTGGCACTAACTTTTCGTTAGCGCTATAGATTCAGCAGCGCTGTGATCTAGCTAGCACCGATCTCGATCGACTCGATGGCGGCGGCCGCGAGCGGGGTCGCCGTCTCGGCGTAGCGGGTGGCCAGGGACTGGAACAACTGCTCGGCCTCGATCGCGGGCCAGTCGCCCGCGAGCAGTTCGGCCGGCAGGTGCGGGTCCTGCCGCACGAGGTCGAGCCAGTCGGCGTGCAGCAGCAACTGGCGGGCCAGGTCGTCGGGCAACGAGCTGTCCGGCTCACGCCACTTCGTCAGGAAGTCCTGGTAGCGGGCGGCGATGGCGGCCGTGTCGAACGCGCGGCGCGCCAGGTCCGCCGCCTCGGTCGGCTTGGCGTGCTGAGCGGTGAAGACGGTGACGTTCTCCGCGAGCCCCTCGACCAGCTCGGTCACGTCGCGTGCGCCGGGGGCGATCCACAGGCCGTTCTGCACCGGTCCGAAGCCGGCCCACTGCAGCTGCGAGCGCAGGTCGTGCCGTTCGCCGCGACGGCCTTCCGGCAGCGAGAACCCGACCAGGGTCCAGGTGCCGTCCCAGTCGCGGTTGACCGCGCCGGTCTGCCAGATGCGGCGCTCACCGTCCCTCAGGACGTCCGTCGCGCGGGACGTGAGTCCGAAGTAGACCTTGCGGCCGTTGCGGTGCTTGGTGAGCAGCCCTCGCGAGGCCATGCGCGTCAACGTCGAGCGCACCGCCTCCTCCGAGACGTCCACGCGCCCGAACACGTCGATCACGCTGCCCGAGTAGACCGCGATACCGCGGTCGAACACGTACAGGCCGAGGAAGTTGAGCATCAAGGACTGGGGTGTCACGCAGCTCACGATACATGTTGGGCAGCATCTAGACGAGCGTCATGAATATGCCCTACTTTGGGTCGCGACCCCAACGGAGAGGACTCGCCTGATGGAGCTGTCGGACAAGGTCGCGATCGTCACCGGCGCCGGCCGCGGGCTGGGCCGGGCGTACGCGGAAGCGTTGGCGCGCAACGGGGCCAAGGTCGTGGTGAACGACGTGGACGAGTCCGCGGAGGAGGTCGCCGCGAGCATCGGCGGCCGCGCGGTGATCGCCCCGGTCGGATCCGCCGAGACCGCCGACCTGCTCGTCGCGGCCGCCGTGGAGGAGTTCGGACGGCTCGACGTGCTGGTCACCAACGCCGGCATCCTGCGCGATCGCGTGCTGTGGAAGATGACCGACGACGACTTCGACGCCGTCATCAACGTGCACCTGCGCGGCACCTTCACGTGTGCCCGCGCGGCGGCGGTGCGGATGCGCGAGCAGGGCACCGGCGGCAGCATCGTGCTGATCTCGTCACCCGCCGGACAGCGCGGCAACTTCGGGCAGACCAACTACTCCGCTGCCAAGGCCGGGATCGCCGCCATGGCACGGACCTGGGCCTTGGAACTCGCCCGCTCGGACATCGCCGTCAACGCGGTCGTCCCGGTCGCCGCCACCGAGATGACGCGGACGATTCCGGCGTTCGCGCCGTTGATCGAGGAGTCCGAACGGACCGGTGCGCCGCTGCCCGAGTGGGTGCGGCGTGACGAGGGCCTGGGCACCGTCGAGGACGTCGCCGACCTGATCGTCTACCTCGCCTCGGACGCGGCGAAAGGCGTGACGGGACAGGCGATCGGCATCGGTGGCGACCGGCTCGCGCTGTGGTCGCACCCGGCCGAGAAGCAGGTCCTGTTCGCGGACGGCGGCTGGAACGCCGCGGCGATCGCCGAGCGGTTCGGCGAGTTCGAGGCCGAGACCTACGGGATTCCGATGCCGGTGGCGCCGTGAACGTCGACGACCTGATCGCGATCGACGTCCACACTCACGCGGAGATCTCCAGCGACGGCCACAGTTCGCTGAGCCCAACGCTGATCGAGGCGTCCGCCAAGTACTTCAAGGCCGCGCACCGGCAACCGACGATCGCCGAGACCGCGCAGATCTACCGCGAGCGCAAGATGGCCGCGGTGATCTTCACGGTCGACGCCGAGCACGCCACCGGCCACCCGCGCATCTCCAACGAGGAGATCGCCGGGTCCTGCGCCGAGCACGCCGACGTGCTGATCCCGTTCGCGAGCGTCGACCCGTGGAAGGGCCGCACCGCCGTCCGGGAGGCACGGCGGCTGGTCGAGGAACACGGCGTGCGGGGCTTCAAGTTCCACCCCAGCCTCCAGGACTTCTCCCCGGACGACCGGATGGCGTACCCGCTCTACGAGGTGATCGAGGAGCTGGGCGTGCCCGCGTTGTTCCACAGTGGACAGACCGGGATCGGCGCCGGAGTGCCCGGCGGCGGTGGCATCCGGCTCAAGCACTCCAACCCGATGCTCGTCGACGACGTCGCCGTGGACTTCCCGCACCTGCGGATCGTGCTCGCGCACCCGTCGTTCCCGTGGCAGGACGAGGCGCTCGCGGTGGCCACGCACAAGCCGTTCGTGTACATCGACCTGTCCGGCTGGTCGCCGAAGTACTTCCCGCCGCAGCTCGTCCGCTACGCCAACACCCTGCTGCAGGACAAGGTCCTGTTCGGCTCGGACCACCCGGTGATCACCCCGGACCGCTGGCTCGCCGACTTCGCCAAGCTCGAGATCTCGGACGAGGTCCGGCCCAAGATCCTCAAGCACAACGCCGCCCGTCTGCTCGGACTCGTCAAGGAGGACGCGTGACCATCTCCGTACAAGGAATCGCCGAACTCAAGGCCCTGGCGGGCAAGAGTCTCGGCCACACCGACTGGCTGCAGATCGACCAGAGCCGCGTCGACACGTTCGCCGCCGCCACCGACGACCACCAGTGGATCCACGTGGACCCGCAGCGCGCCGCCACCGGACCGTTCGGCGGCACGATCGCGCACGGCTACCTGACGCTCGCGTTGCTCATCCCGTTGATGACCGAACTGCTCGACGTCTCCGGCGTGCGGATGAGCCTCAACTACGGACTGGAGAAGGTGCGGTTCCCCGCGCCGGTGCCGGTCGGCTCCAAGATCCGGTTGCTGGGCCGGGTCGAGTCGGTCGAGGACGTGCCGGGCGACGGCGTGCAGCTCACCGTCGACTTCACCGTCGAGATCGAGGGCTCCGCGAAGCCCGCTTGTGTCGCACGTGCCGTCTACCGCCACTACGCATGAGGTGAAGTCATGGCGACAACAACGCAGTTACGCCGTGCGGTCGCGTCGAGCTTCCTCGGCAGCGTGATCGAGTACTACGACTTCCTGCTCTACGCCACGGCCTCCGCGGTCGTGTTCAACAAGGTCTTCTTCTCCTCGCTGGACCCGCTGGTCGGCACGATCGCGAGCTTCGGCACGTTCGCCACCGGCTACCTCGCCCGGCCGCTCGGCGGAGTCCTCTTCGGACACTACGGGGACCTGCTGGGGCGCAAGAAGATGCTCGTGCTGACCATGAGCCTGATGGGTGTGGCGAGCTTCCTGATCGGCCTGCTGCCCACCTACGCCCAGGTCGGCTGGCTCGCGCCGGCCGGACTGATCCTGCTGCGCGTCGTGCAGGGCATCTCCGTCGGCGGCGAGTGGGGCGGCGCCGTGCTCATGTCGGCCGAGCACGCCACCTCCCGGCGCGGGCTGTGGGCGAGCTTCACCAACGCGGGCGCGCCGTGCGGCATGGTGCTGTCGACGCTCGCGTTGTCCGGCACCGCCGCGCTGACCGGCGAGAAGGCCTTCCTCGAGTGGGGCTGGCGGGTGCCGTTCCTGCTGAGCCTGGTGCTGCTCGGCATCGGCCTGTTCGTGCGGATGAAGGTCGAGGAGACGCCGGTCTTCCAGGCGGAGCGCAAGCCGGGCTCGATGCCGTTGCTCGACGTGCTGCGCAACCACCCGCGCACGCTGTTGCTCGGGATCGGCGTCGGCCTCTCGGCGTTCGTCGCGCAGTCGACGTTGACGACTTTCATCCTCGCCTACGGCGTGCAGGCGGGTAACACCAGGCAATCCATCCTCAACGCGCTGACGTTGTCCTCGGCGCTCGCGGTGATCGGCATCCTCGGCTGGTCGGCGGCGTCGGACCGGTTCGGGCGCAGGCCCGTCGTGCTCGCCGGCGCCGTACTCATGGCGGCGTTCGGGTTCGTGTTGTTCCCGTTGGTGGACAACGGGTTCGTGGTCATCGCGCTGGTGCTCGGCCAGGCCGTGATCCACCCGATGATGTACGGGCCGCTCGCCGCCCTGTACAGCGAGCTGTTCAACACCGGCAGCCGCTACACCGGCGCCTCGCTCGGCTACCAGCTCGCGGGCCTGGGCGCTGGACTCGCGCCGTTGCTCTTCGCGCAGGTGCAGAGGTCCTCCGGCACGGGCGCGATCCCGTTCATCCTCGCGGCGTTCTGCCTGCTCACCGTCGTGTGCACGGTGATCCTGCGGGAGACCAGCCGATCCAGCCTGACAGGAGACAGGAATGCGGAACTCGGGGCTGGGCAGCTGGCCGCACCGCCGCGCGCGCATGGCGCCGAAGCGTGAAGCGCTGACCTACGAAGGCGTCTCCACGACGTACGGGGAGCTGGCCGTCCGCACGACCCGGCTGGCGTGGCGGTTGCGGGAGCTCGGCGTCCGGCACGGTGACCGGGTCGCGTACCTCGGCCCGAACCACCCGTCGTTCGCCGAGACGATGTTCGCCACGCACCAGTTGGGCGCGATCTTCGTGCCGTTGAACTTCCGCCTCAGTCCGGCGGAGATCAACTACCAGCTCGGCGACTGCGGAGCGCACGTGCTGGTGCACGCGCCTTCGCACGTCGTGGAGCACCCACGGGCGGTGTCGCTCGCCGCGTACGAGGACTGGCTGCTCGGCGGTTCCGACGAGCCGCTGGACGAGCCGGTCGGCATCGACGACGTCGCTCTGATCCTCTACACCTCCGGCACCACGGGCAGGCCCAAGGGCGCGATGCTGAGTCACGCCAACCTGTTGTGGAACACGTTCAACCTGATGATCGGCGTCGACATCGCCTCCGACGAGGTCGCGCTGGTCACCGCTCCGTTGTTCCACGTCGCCGCGCTCACGCAGACGCTGCTGCCCACCTTCGTCAAGGGTGGGCACAGCGTGATCACCTCGCGCTGGGACGTCGCCGAGTGCGTCTCGTTGATCGAGACCCATCGCGTGACGTGGATGTTCGGTGTGTCCACCATGTACGCCGACCTGGCCGGTTCCCCGTTGTGGCACACCGCGGACCTGTCGTCGTTGCGGGTGCTGCTGTGCGGCGGGGCGGCCGTGCCGGACGCGGTGATCGGCGCCTATCAGGACCGGGGTCTGGTGTTCTGCCAGGGTTACGGCCTCACCGAGACCGCGCCCGGTGCCACGTTCCTGGAGGCCTCGGACAGCGTGCGCAGGGCGGGCTCGGCCGGGCCGTGCGTGTTCTTCGGCGATCTGCGGCTGGCCGACACCGGCGAGATCGAGGTGCAGGGCCCCAACGTCACGCCGGGCTACTGGAACGACCCGGTCGCCACGGCAGCCGCGTTCACCGGCGACGGGTGGTTCCGCACGGGCGACCTCGGGCGGCTCGACGACGGTCACCTGTACGTCCTGGACCGGCTCAAGGACATGTACATCTCCGGCGGTGAGAACGTCTACCCGGCCGAGGTGGAGAACGCGATCACCTCGCACCCGGACGTGGCCGAGGTCGCTGTCGTCGGGGTGCCGGACCAGCGCTGGGGCGAGGTCGGGCGCGCGTTCGTCCGGCCCCGCGACGGCGCTGTGGTCGACGCGGCCGGGTTGCGGGAGTTCCTGTTGCCGCGCCTGGCGAAGTACAAGATCCCGGTGCACGTCGAGGTGGTGTCCGAACTGCCGCGCACGGGGTCCGGGAAGGTCCTCAAGCCCGCGCTGCGCCGGTTGCCGCTGTGACCTCGTGCCGGGCCAGGATCGTCTGGACCGCCTCGTCCACCGAGTTGGCCATGGCCTTCTCGGTGGGCGACCAGTTCATCAGCAGCATTCGCGGCCAGAACGCGAAGTTCGAGATCATGCCGAGGAACTGGGTGGCGGCCAGGATCGGATCCGGTACCTCCAGGGTGCCGGCGGCGTGCTCGGCGGCGAGGTAGTCGCGGACCGCGTCGAAGAACGGCTGTTTGCCCAGCTTGAACTGGGTCTGGCCGAGTTCGGGGAACCGCGGTGCCTCGGCGATGACGATGCGGAACAACGCGACCATGCCGGGCCTCGTCAGCAGCGCCACGTACCGGTTGCCGAGCGCTGTGAGCCCCTTCACCGGATCACCGGGCTGCGGGGTGAGCGCGCCCTCCTCCGTGCGCCAGTAGTCCGTGACGATCGCGTCGAACAGCTCGGCCTTCGTCGGGAACTGCTTGAACAGCGTCGCCTTCGACACCCCGGCCGCGTCGGCGATGCGCGCGAGTGAGGTCTTGTCGTAGCCGGATTCCAGGAACAGCCCCGTCGCCGCGTCGACGATCGCCGTCCGCTTCTGCTCCGCCATGCGTTCGTGGTAGGTCGGCACGCCGTCCAGTATGCCATGAGGTGAGTCACTTGACTCACCATGCCGGTCGTGGCTACCGTTCCGAGGTGAGTCACTCAACTCACCACTGGAGGACATGATGGGACGCTTCGACGGCAGGACGGTGTTCGTCACCGGCGCGACGAGCGGGATGGGCGCGAGCCACGTGCGGGGCTTCCACGCGGAAGGCGCGCAGGTCGTGATCGCCGCGCGGGACCTGGAGGCGGGCTCGAAGGCCGCCGAGGAACTCGGTGAGCGGGCGTTCGCCGTACGGCTCGACGTGACCGACGAGGACGCGTGGATCTCCGCGGTCCAGGCCGCGGAGGAGCGGTTCGGGCCGGTGTCGGTGCTGGTCAACAACGCGGGCGCGCAGCACGCGGCCGCGCTGATCGAGGACACCTCGCGCGAGGTCTGGGACCGGACCATGGCGGTGAACCTGACCGGTCAGTTCCTCGGCATCAAGCACGTCGCGCCGTCGTTGCGCAGGGCCGGCGGCGGGTCGATCGTGAACATCGCCTCGACCATGGGCAACGTGGGGTCGCCGTACTACGCGCCGTACGTCGCGAGCAAGTGGGCGCTGCGCGGACTGACGAAGACCGCCGCGCTGGAGCTCGGCCGCGACGGCATCAGGGTGAACTCGATCCACCCCGGCGTGGTGTCGACGCCGCTGATCAACGAACCGGTCGCCGCCGGTCAGCCCGCGATCGGCGACCTCTACTCCCCCGCGCCGTTCGCCGTGCCGCGCCTCGGCGAGCCCGGCGAGTTCACCGCCCTGGTGCTCTACCTGGCCTCGCGGGAGGCGGCGTTCGCGACCGGATCGGAGTTCGTGCTGGACGGCGGCCTGCTGCTCGGCCCGGCGCTAGCCGCGTAGGTAGTCCGCCACCGGGCCGAACGTGACCAGCCCGGTGCCCGCCACCAGCTCGTCCTTGGCGGGCAACAACAACGCGTGGGCGCGCTCACGCAGTTCGTCGTCGCGCAGCCTGGTCGCCGCCATCGCCAGCAGGCAGGCGCGGACCTCGGTGAGCAGGTCCGCCGGCCCGTCCGGGAGCGCTCGCGCGGCGGCCAGCGCCTCGTCACGGGGCAGTGCCAGCGGGCGAACCCAGTCCAGCAACGGACCCCAGTCGTCATCGAGGTCCACTGTGGACGAACCGTGCACGCTCAGCAGGGCCAGCGGCAGGAGTCCGCGCTCCACACCCCACATCCCGGTGCCCTTGACGCGCTCGGCCGCGGCTCGGTAGGCGCGATCGGCGTCAGCGGTCTTCCCCACCGCCACGAGCTTCAGCGCCGCGTACCAGTCGGTGAAGACACCGACCAACGGCAGGTCGTGGCGCCGGGCGAGGTCGTCGGCCGCGGCCGCGTGCAGGTCGGCGGTGCCGAAGTCGGCCAGCGCGGAGCAGGCCTGGACGAGGATCAGGTGGCCCAGCACCTCGTAGGTGACGTCGGTGGCGACCTCGAGGAGCTCGCGGCCGATCGCGGCACGCTCGTGAGCGAGGCCCGTGCGGCGGAAGGTGTGCATGAAGCGGGCGTTCAGCGCGAACGCCCGGAGTTCGGGATCGCCGAGGTCACGGGCTATGGCCTCGGCTTCCCGCGCTTCGCCGAGGCGGGCGCTGGTGCCCCGGTCCTCCATGGCGATGGTGGCGAGCAGACGGGCGCGGATCGCGGTGGGGCCGGGGAACGCGGGCAGGACGCGTTCGGCGGCGGCGATCAGTTCGGCGGAGTGGGCCGGGTCGTCGTTCGTGGTCCAGATACCGGGGACGTCGTACGAGCCGATCACCTCGGCCAGTTCCCGCGGACCGCCGGCCAGCCGCAACGCCGCCGACCTCTGCTCCCGTGCCGCTGCCAGGTCTCCGCTCACCGCCAACGCCCTGACCAGCCCCGCCAACCGCTCCGAGCCCGCCGCGATCGCCGCACGCCACAGCCGCACCGCCTCCCGTGGCGAACGCGTCTGCTCCGCGGCCTCCGCCAGCGCGTTCGCCGCCGCCGCGCTCCTCGTGCCCGCGAGGGCGTAGTGATGCGCGAGCGTCTGCACGTCACCGGGTCGCAGCGCCTCCGCCACCGCCTCGTGCCAGCGAGCACGCCTGGTCAGCGACACGTCCTCGTACACCGTGTCGCGCACCAACGCGTGCGTGAACCGGGCGTGACCGGGCGCCACCTCCACGACGAACCCCGCTTCGATCGCGAGGTCCAGTGCGTCGAGCACGTCGTGACCGGCCAGCGCGGCCAGCAGGTCCACCTCGACGTCCCTGCCCAGCACGGAGGCCTGGCGCAGCACGGTCCGCGCGTCGGCGGGCAGCCCGGCAAGGCGGTGGCGGAGCACGTCCCGCACACCGGCCGGGACCGAGCCGAGATCGCCGCCGGACGCGACCAGCCGACCCAATTCCTTGACGTAGAAGGGATTGCCTCCGCTGCGTTCGTGGATCGCGACCGCGTTCTTCGCCCCGACCAGTGCGGCGACGGCGTCCGCGTCCAGACCGCCGAGCTCGACCCGGACCGGTTCGGCCCGGGCCAGGGCCTCCAGCGGCACCGCCGAACGTGAGGTCGCCACGATCAACACCCGGCCGGAGAGCCGTCGGCCGGTGAACGCGGTCAACACCGCCAGGGTCTCCTCGTCGGCCTGGTGCAGGTCGTCCAGCACGACCAGCACCGGCGCCGCCGATTCCACAGTGGACACGATCGCGAGGCGGAGCTGGAACCGGTCCGCGGCTGCGAGCCCCTCCCCCAGCGCCTCCACGACCTGTTGCCACGGCCACGCCACGGGCGCGTCCTCCTGGCAGCGCGCCCACACCGTCCGCCAGCCCCGACCGGCCAGCATCCCGGCGAAGGCCGTGGCGAGCGCGGTCTTGCCCACGCCTGCCTCGCCCGTCACCAGAGCGATGCCCAGCCCTGCGGCCGGGACGGCGGTCTCCAGCAGCGCGAGTTCGGCGGTGCGTCCGACCAGTGTCGACTCGGGTGCGGGCAGCAGGCGCGGCGACTGGGCCAGGATGTCCGCCTCCAGCGTGCGGAGTTCCTCACCGGGGTCGACGCCGAGGTTCTCGACGAGCGCGTGCCGGGCGTCCCGCACTGCCGCGAGCGCGTCGCCCTGCCGTCCCTCCCGGTACAGCGCCAGCGCGAGCAGGTTCCACGCCTTCTCGCGCCACGGGTGCTCGGCCAGGTGAGCCCGCAGGTCCGCGACAACACCCGCCGCGCGGCCCAGTGCCAGCGCGGCCTCGGCCCGGCGTTCGACCGCCACGAGCCGCAACTCCTCGAGGCGGTCGATCTCGGCCCGTGCCCAGTGGAACTCCGCGAACTCGGCGTAGGCGGGACCGCGCCACAACGCGAGCGCACCGTCCAGCACGGACAGATCGCCGCCGAGCATCTCCTCGAACCGCCACGCGTCCACGTCGTCGGCGAGCAAGGCGTACCCCGCGCCTTCGGTGACCAGCAACGAGGACGGGGTCCGGGGTGGACGGTCGGGTTCGAGAGCTTTGCGCAGCGCCCCGACGAACGTCTGCACCGTGCCGAGGGCGCCGTCCGGTGGCTCCTCCCACAGGTCGGCGACCAGCATGCGCACCGGTACGACGCGGCGCCGGGCGACCAGCAGACGGGCCAGCACGGCGCGTTGTTTCGGGCCGCCGAGGCGGGCGGAACCCGCGGTCAGCGGGCCGAGCACCCCGAACGTCACCACCCGCTGACCCTAACGCTGATCGGTTGCTGATCAGGCCTCGGCACAGTGGCCTCGTGAACCACACCGCATTCGACTACCAGCGCATTCAGGTCTCCGAGGGCGTCGAGCTCAACGTCGCCACGACCGGCTCCGGCAGCCCGATCGTGCTGTTGCACGGCTTCCCGCAGACCCACCTCATGTGGCGGCACGTCGCCGCCGACCTGGCCGCCGACCACACCGTGATCATGCCCGACCTGCGCGGCTACGGCGACAGCGACAAGCCCGCCGACACCGGCCTCACCTACGCCAAGCGCACGATGGGCGCCGACGTCGTCAAGGTCGCGCAGGCGCTCGGCCACGACCGGTTCGCCCTGGCAGGGCACGACCGGGGTGCGCTCGTGGCGTTCCGCACCGGGCTCGACCACCCGCGGCACGTCACGCACCTGGCGTCGCTCGACGTGCTGCCGACGCTGGACATGTGGGACGTCATGCGCGGGACGTCCGCCGCCATCGGGTTCCACCTGTTCCTGATGGCCCAGCCTCCTGGCCTGGCCGAGCAGATGATCAGCGCGACGCCGGACGCGTTCTTCGGGCACTTCCTCGACATCTGGAGCCAGAGCGAGTTCCCCGCGGACGTCCGTGCCGAGTACCTGCGAGCGAGCCGCGAGGCCGTCACGTCGATCGTCGCGGACTACCGGGCCTCAGCGACGATCGACGTCGAGCACGACACCGCCGACAGGAACGCGGGCAACCAGCTCGAGATGCCGGTCACGGTGCTGCAGCAGGACTGGGGTGCCGCGCTCGGCTTCGACGCCAAGGCGCTGTGGCAGGCCTGGGCGCCTGACCTCGACCACCGCACGGTCTCCTGTGGACACTTCATGGCCGAGGAGGCGCCGGAGGTCGTCGCCGGGGCGATCCGCGACCTGCTGAAGCGCTGACGCGAACGGGCCGGGGCTCACGGCCCCGGCCCGTCGCACCGCTATCCGACCGTGAACGTCACCTTCAGCAGATCGCCGTGCCGGGTGACCGAGCTGACCGGCTGGTTGTTCAGCTCGACGGTGCGGACACCGGGGGCGTGCACGGTGATCGTCACCTGGCCCCGGTCCGCCGTGCGCCCGACCGCGAGCCGCAACGTGCTCCCGTCGAACACCGCGGAGGCGTTCTCCAGCTTCTTCGACGCCGTGAACCACGTACGTCCGTCGACCTCGACCGACTGGCGGTTCAGCAGATCGACGCTCAGCGGCTTCTCGCCCGCCCTGCGCACCAGCGCGTACCCGCCGTCGTACAGCACGTCGTCATGCCGATCGCCGGCCAGCTGCACGCGAACGTGCCCGTCCCGCACCTGTTGTGCAGACACGATCGCACTCGGTGCGGCCGCAGACCTGGTCTCCAGCAACGTGGTGAACCGGGTGGTGGTCCCGTCACGCCGGGCCAGGACGAACGGGATCTGCTTGCCGTCCGTGGCCAGGCCGGGCCCTGTCGTCTGGAGCACCCGCGTGGACGACGGTTCGAGCGCCCTCATCGACAACACCGACTGCGGCGTCTTCCACTCCGCCTGCCAGGCACCGTTCGCCGCGGTCCCCTCGGCCACGAACCGCAGTTCGTCGTAGCCGAAGTCCTTGTCGTTCGGGTCGAGCACGCACGTGCCGCAGGCCGGCGGGGCCATCACCGGGCCGGACACCGTCAGGTCGCCGACACCGTGCCACGACTGGTCGAACCGGTGCGCCGACGAACCGCGAGCGTCGAAGACGTCCACCGTGTACTCGTCGGTCATCAGTTCGGCCCGCCGCAGCGACACGTCCGGCATCGCCGCGTACGGCTTGTCCGCCTTGGCGTCGACCACCTTGAACCGCGGCGTGGTGCCGAAGTACTCCAGCGCACCGCGGATGTTGCGGTCCTGGCTCTTGCCGTCGACGACGACGGTGTTGTGCGACACCGATTCGCGGTACCAGTTGTTGGTCAGGTCCGCGTTGTCGACACCGTAGATCTGGCCGAGGTCGGTGGACTGCAGCCCTCCCCCGCCGACGACGTCGAGGTGCAGCTTGTCGGCGTGGCCGTGGGTACCGCCCGCGACGCCGTGGTCGAGCCGCAGCGCGTTGGCCTGGAACGGATCGACCGCACCGGAGAAGCCCAGCCGCACGTCGTCGAACAACGCGACGCCCGCCGCGTTCTCCACCACCAGCGAGATCCTGGCGGCGATCGCGTCCTTCGGCACGTCGGCGCTCAGCGTCCGGGAACGCCAGCCGAGCAGGTCGTGGAACGTGGTCACGACCGGCGCCGAGACACCCGCGGGCGTCACGAACGACAGCTCGATCCGTGCACCACCGTTCTCCTTCAGCGGCAGCAACGGTGAGAACGTCCGCGCGTCGAGCTTCACCGACGTCACGTTCCCGCCGGTCACCGGGACATCGGTGGTCCAGGCACTGCGGTTCAGGCCACCGGTGACCTTCGCCGACGACGAACCGCGGTACGGCAGCGGCGACAACTCGGCCGCGCCTTCGGCCTTCCAGCCCCGGGCCGAGTCCTCGAACCCGCCGGAACCGAGCAGGTCGTCGGCGAACAGATCGACGTCGTCGACCGTCACGTCGCCCCGCACGGACAACTTCACCGCACGGGCCAGTGGCGGCACGTCCAGGCCGGCCTCCCGAGCAGACCAGGAGTCACCGGAGATGGTCAGCGATCCCCGGCCGACCTCCCACCGGTCGAGCAGGAACACCGCGTCGATGCTTCCCTTGCCCTTCGCCATCGCCTGCAACGTCAGGTGACTGAGCCGGGAGCCGTCGAGCGGGAACGTCTGCGAGGCCGCACCGGTCAGCCTGCGGTCCTTCCACGTGCCGCCGCCGAGCTGCCAGAACGCGGGCTTGGCCGAATCCGCCAGCGACGCCTCCTCGAAACCGGGGTTCGGCACGAGGTTCGGCGCGTCGGAGGACCGCAGCACCGTCTCGCCGAGCCCGCCGAACGTGGCGCTGGGCTGACGCGGTCCACTGAGGCTCGGCAGCGAGTCGACGCCGAAGCGCAACGCCCACCGGTCCGAACGCGGGCGTCCGAGGTTGGTGTAGGCGTAGTTCAGGCCCGTCGCGAAGTCGCGTTCGCCGTACTCCGCGTAGGCCCACTCGGCGATCGCCGCGAAGCTCGGACCGAAGCGCCGGCCCCACGTGCCGCCGTCACCGGCGGCCGGGATCGTCAGGTCAGGATGCAGGTACGGCAGCAGGATCGTGTGCATCGAGCGGAAGCGTTCGTCCACTGTGTAGTCACGTTCGCCCAGGTTGCGCGCGGAGACCGCGAGCGAGGTGAGCGCCTGCAACGCGTACACGTGGTAGCTCGCGGCACCCTCCCACCACCAGCCGTCGGACAGCCGCGCCTTGTTCAGCAGGAACTCGGTGCCCATCTCGGGATCGTCCAGCGCCCACTTCCGCAGGCCCTCGTCGCCGATCGCGGACCCGACGCCGTGCACCGCCGCGACCGTCCAGGCCTGGAAGTTCGACGTCACCGTCGGATACGACTGCACCAGCTCGGCCAGTGGCTTCAACAGGTTCAGCGAGATGTCGACCCGGTCGGACTCGGGCAGCGTGTCCCGGATCAGGTCGTAGCCGTCGATCAGGCCGATCGCGGCGACCGCCTCGTCCAGCGACTGGTAGTGCACCCGGCCGTAGATCACGTTCAACGGCACGGACAGGAACCGCTCGGCGTAGTACGCCAGGACGTCCCGCGCCTTGGCCGCGTAACGCTGGTCGCCGGTCACCCGGAAGGCGAGCCCGAGGTCGGCGACGGCCTGGGCGGCGTTGTTGTGCCAGATCTCGATCCACGCGGCGTCCAGCAGGTCGCCGGTGTAGGACTTGCCGTCGATCGGGCAGCGGTGCAGCTTCGGGGAGCTGTAGTTGAACTCCAGCGAGGTGTTGGTGCCGGGGCACTTGAAGTTGCCGCTCCAGCCGCCGTGGTTCACCGGCTGGTCGAGCGGCCGCGCGAGCCACGCGTCCGCCTCGGCCTTCACGACCGAGTCGAACGCCTTGCGCGCCCAGTCCTGCCCGGCGATCCGCTGCTTCAGCGCGTCGAGCTGCGCGGGAGTGCTGTAGACCCGTGGCGCGCCACCGGGAGAGGTCGCCTGCTCCGCCTTGAAGCTCGCCTGCTGAACCAGGGTCACGTCGCCGGCGGGCGTCGCGGTCAGCACGCCGGACGAGCCCGCGGGCAGCGACACGGAGACGATCGCGGACTCCCCCGGCTGCAACACCGGGGTCGCGGCGGGCGTCACCGAACCGGGACCGTCGACCGCGAGCTGCAGCGAGTCGGCGACAGCGCGGCGGTTCGTCACGGTGGTCTGGAACTTCGCCTGACCACCGGCGGCCGCGCTCTTGGTCTGCGTGTCCGGCGAGATCCACGGCGACTCGGGCGTGACGCGGACGTCGTCGACCCACGCGGTGCCGGTGGCGTTCTGGATCGCCGGGATGATCTGCAGCTTCGTCATCAGCGGCGGCACCCGGAAGGTGCCGGAGATCGTCGTCCAGTCGCGCGAGCCGGTCAGCACGCCGTTGAGCAGGCCGGACGGCGAGTAGACGCTCTGGCCGTTCGCGTCGGTGTAGAGGAACCCGACGGTGACCCGCAGGCCGCCCGGGAAGTCCGTGTAGTCGGCGGTCTCGATCCTGTCGAGCTTGACCTTGGCCGAGACCTGCACGACGGGCCAGGTCCTCTGGTCGAGCGGAACGGTGACGAACCCGCCGATCTTCTGCGTCGGCGAGGCGTCGATGCGCAGCGACCGCGTGCCGTGGAAGGCCGTCGTGGAGTCGACCTTGTAGGTGGCGCTCAGGTACGGCGTGCACCAGGCAGGCGCCGGACAGGCCTCAGTGGACGGTGAGGTGAGCTCGAAGCTCGGGTTGTTGACCAGGTTCACCCACGACTCGGCCCTGACTTTCAGATCGTCGAACCGCGCCGTGCCCTTCGCCCGGTCCAGCGCGATCGACAGGAACGCCGACACCGTGCCGGGTGGAACCGTGTGCACGTCGGCTCGTTCGGTCCAGTCCTGCGTGCCGACGAGGTTGACGCCCTTCCAGGTGCGCTTGCCGGTGGCGTCCACGAACGCGATGCTGATCTTCGCCGCGTTGTCGGCGGTCGCGCCCTGCACCACGTTGTCCAGCCGCACGCGGCCGGACACCTTGACCGAGCTGATCCGCCGGACGTCGATCCCGAACGACGCCGACGTGGCGCCTTCCCAGGCCGAGCCCGTGGCGGACGTGACGGTGAGAGCACCGTTCTCGCGCTTGGCTCCGGCGGAGAGCGTCCACGACGTGGTGGCGTTCTCGAAGCCGCCGTTGCGCAGCAGTTCGTGTGCCACCGGTGTGTCCGGGGCCGGTGGTCCTGGTGCGGCGGAAGCGGTCGCACTCGTGGCGACGGCCATGGCCGCCACGACGACGAACGCCTGCAACACCGCGACAGATCTCCTCATCGGGTTCCTCCAGATAAGAATTCATTCCGCCTGAGGGAAGGAATGCAACGGCCCCCGCACGTTGCCGGAATCCTGCGACATCGCGGAAGTCCAGTCAATGCCCGGTTTCCACTCCACCGTCCACACCGGAATCTTTGCGGAATGACTTCATCTTCCGTTGACCCACCGCCCGCCACGTGGCAATACTGCGTCAGGTAAGTGGTGCAGACCACCTCGTCCTCCCGCCCGCCCGCGGGTCACACCCCTGTGGAGGAAATGCATGCGAACAAAGACGTTGCTCGTGCTTTCCAGTTGCGCGGCGATACTCGCCTCTACCATTGCCGCACCATCGGCGATGGCGGCAGCGCTGAACAACTACTTCGAAACCCCTGCCGCCGGTTCGCCCTACACGCTCGCGAAATGGGCCGCCGACGGCTGGAACGCGCCCTGGCACCAGGGTCTCGACACCCGCACGTACATCGACTCCAGCGTGAAGCGCAGCGGCAGCAAGTCGTTGCGGGTCACCTACCCGGCCGGGCAGTTCGGGCCGGGGCCGTCCGGCGCGCAGGCACCGTTCGCGATCCCGCGCGCCCAGCAGTACTACGTGGCGCAGTGGGTGCGCTTCAGCTCGGACTTCAGCTGGGGCAACACGAACTTCGCCGGCAAGGTCGGCGTCGGGCTCGGCGCGGGCGCGTCCTGCTCCGGCGGCATCCCGTGCGACGGTTACAACGGCTTCACGTCGCGGTTCATCTGGCGCAGCGGCGGCAAGGCGGCGATCTACTACTACAGCATGGACCACGCCAGCCAGTACGGCGACTACCGGGACCTCTCGCTCGACGGCAAGCCGGTGTACTACCCGCCGGGCCAGTGGGTCGAGATCGTGCAGCGGGTCAAGGTGAACACCGTGACGAACGGCAACGCCAACCCGGACGGCGAGATCCAGGTGTGGTTCAACGGCCGCCAGGCCGCGCTCATCACCGGGCTGAAGTTCGTGCGCAACGGCGACCTGATCGACCGGGCGTACCTCTCCTCGTTCGCGGGCGGCGGCGACGCCTCGTTCGCGCCCACCAGGACGGGCTACATCTGGTACGACGACCTGCGCGTCAACACCAGCCCGATCTAGCTCATCCATGCGTCACCAACGGTTTCTCCGGCAACAGCGCCAGGGTCTCCGGTAGCGAGTCGAACGTCAGGTGATCGCTGAACACCGGCAGGGGATCCACCTCTCCCCCGGCCACCAGAGCGAGCACGGCGGGCAGGTGCGGCGTGATGTCGGGCCTGCCCGTCGTGAACGTGACGGCGTTCATGTACATCGGCCCGGTGGGCACCGTGACACCGGCGAAGTAGATGCCGGCGCTGTGGCAGTGCCCACCGGGTTCGGTCGCCTTCAGCGCCGCCGTGAGCCCGTCCGGATGCCCGGAGGCGTCGTACGTCAGCGGGAACTCCCGCCGGTCCAGGTCGCCTGCCGATGCGACCGCCTGCGCGCCATACCCCTCAGCAATGGCGCGACGACGTTCGTTCGTATCGACGTAGACGACCCGGGACGCACTCAGCGCACGAGCGAACGCACAGGCGTACAGCCCGATGCTGGTTCCCCCGAACACGAGCAGCGGCGCGCCGGGCAGGTGCGTCTGTCCCTTGAGGACGCTGCCGTACGCGTCCGTCAGGTTGTCCGAGGCTGAAGCGAACGCCTCGGGCTTCACCCCGTGCGGCAGTTTGACCAGGTTCGCCGCAGCCCACGGCACCCGCACGAGTTCGGAGAACAGGCCGCCCCACGCACCGCCGAGCGGCAGCCCGAACATCGCGTACCGGGGCACCGAAAGACAACGCGACGGCGCCCCCGCCGAGCACGTGGCGCAGGTCCCGCACGAGATGTGCCACGGCACGACGACGAGATCACCCGCGACCAGCCCGGAGACCTCGTCCCCCACCTCCACGACCTCGGCCACGCACTCGTGCCCGAGCTGCAACGGCGCCGGGAACGGCGTGCGCCCCGCGATCACCGCCCGGTCGAGGTCGCACGTGGTGGCGGCGACCGGCCGCACCACCGCGTCGCCGGGATCGACGACGCGTGCGTCCGGGACTTCGCGCCAGCGCAGCTCACGAGTCCCGATGTACTCCAAAACCCTCATTTCACACTCCCTGCGGTGAGTCCAGACCGCCAGTACCGCTGCAACAACAGGAAAGCGAGCACCAGCGGCAACAACGCGAACAGCGAACCGACGACCATCAGCGGGTAGTAGTCGGGGTCGATGTTCGCGAGCGAGTTCCAGCTGTAGAGGCCGAGGCTGACCGGGTAGAGGTTCTGGTCGGACAGCATCACCAGCGGCAGGAAGAAGTTGTTCCAGATGGACGTGAGCTGGAACAGGAAGATCGTCACGTACCCCGGCGCCAGCATCCGCAGTCCCACGGACACGAAGCTGCGGATCTCCGTCGCGCCGTCGACCCGTGCCGCTTCGAGCACCTCGTTCGGCACGTAGGACGCGGAGAACACCCGCGCCAGGTAGACGCCGAACGGGTTGAACAGGACCGGGATGATCACCGACCAGATCGTGTTCGCCACACCGGCCGCCGACGCCATCAGGTACAGCGGCAACGCGAGCACCGCGGCCGGCACCATCACCGACACCAGCACGAGCGCGAACAGCTGGTTCTTGCCGGTGAACGAGAACTTGTCGAACACGTACCCGGCGGCCGTGCTGATCAACGCACCGACCGCCGCGCCTCCGACCGCGTACATGATGCTGTTGAGGTACCAGCGCCCGTAGATGCCCTTCTCCTGGGTGAACAGGCCCTTGACGTTGTCCACCAGGGCGAAGTTCTCGAGTGAGAAGAAGTCGGACGCGAACAGCGCCTCGGTGTCCACGGTGGAGGCCAGCAGCAGCCAGACCAGCGGCAGCAACGCGTACAGCGCGCCGACACCGATCACGACGTTCGCGGTGAGCCGCCCGGTCATGCTCTACCTCCCCTGGACGCGCCACGGGTGACGGCGAACGAGAGCAGACAGCACACGATCAGCAGCAACACCGAGGCCGCCGAGGCCAGGCTGTGGTTGTTGCGCGCGAACGCGGCGTCGTAGATGTACATGTTGGGGGTGAACCGCGGTCCGATCAGCGGGGTGACCTTGCTGAGCAGCATGGGTTCGGTGAACAGCTGCAGCGCGCCGATCACGGTGAAGATCAGCACGGTGACGATCGTGCCCCTGATCAGCGGCACCTTGATCGTCACGGCCGACCGCACGGGCCCGGCGCCGTCGATCGCGGCCGCCTCGAGCACCTCCTGCGGCACGGCGCGCAGCGCGGCGAAGAAGATCACCGTCGTGTAGCCGAGACCGCTCCACAGCGCGATGTTCACCAGCGACGGCACGACCATCTCGAGCCCGAGGAAGTTGACCTCGACGTCGAGGCCCTTCATCAGGTCGATCACCGGCGAGATGCCGGGCGTGTAGAGGTAGAGCCAGAGGACGGTGGCGATGATGCCCGGCACGGCGTGCGGCACGAACAGGATCGTCTGGCTGATCTGCCGCAACCGCACCACTCCCGAGTCGAACAGCAACGCCAGCGACAACGCGCCGACGATCACCAGCGGGATGAACACGGCCGAGTACAGCAACGTGACGCCGACACCCTGAAGGAAGCTGGGGTCGGTGAGCACGACGCCGTAGTTGCGGAGTCCGACGAACGCGGTCTGGCCGTTGCCGAACCCGAGCCCGGTGTGCGAGCGGGCGAAGAAGCTCAGGTAGATCGCGTACAGCGTGGGCGCGAGGAACACGACGGCCAGCAGCGCGACGAACGGGCCGAGCAGCAGGCCGAGGGCGGAGCGTTGCCTGATCACGAGCGCCTCACCGACAGACCGAGGCTGCGCATGTCCGGCAACGTCTCCGCCTCGGCGTCACGAAGAGCCTGCGCGATCGTGGTGCCGTACGGGATCCGGGCCAGCCCGTGGTGGATGGACGTGGCGGTGGACTGCATCCGCGGCCCCCACATCCAGCCGCCGTGCTGCAGTTCGTACTGCTTCGCGGCGAGGCCGTAGAGGTCCTGGCCGCCGTAGAACGTGGTCTTGAACTGCTTCGCGGCCGCGTCCCACAGCTTCGGCGCGGCGGGCAGCAGGCTGGACCGCCCGCTCGACAGGCGCGCGGTGATCGCCTCGGGCGAGGTCGACATCCACTCGATGAACCGCATCGCCCGCTCCTTCTTGACGCTCTCCGCGGTGATCACGTGCAGCGAGGCGCCGTCCCGTCCGATCGACGGCTTCGCGGGGTCCCACTGCGGGGCCGCCGCGATGCGCCACTTCCCCGTGCCGCCGGGCACCGAGGACGCCAGCGCGGCCACGCCCCACGTGCTGACCAGGTGGGTGGCGACCCGTCCCTCGGCGAGGGCGGCGAGCCACTCCTGGCTGCTGCCGGGCGCGAGGAACAGCAACTGCTCGTCGAGCAGGCCCTGCCAGTACTCGGCCGCCTTCAACGACCCCGCGTCGGTGAAGTTGACGACCCACGAGTCGCGGTCGACGTCGAACCAGCGCCCACCGGTCTGCATGACGTGCGCGGCGAACAGGTTGTAGCCGTTGGGGTGGAAGGCGGTCAGGTAGACGTTCCTGGCCTTCAGGGCGCGCGCCGCCTCGCGGAACTCGTCCCACGTGGTCGGCACGTCGACACCGTGCTCGCGCAGGACGTCCTCGCGGCAGAGCATCAGCAACGGCGGGAGGTCGAGCGGAACGCCGTAGACGCGGCCGCCGAACGTGGCGCCGGACCAGGCCACCTCGCCGAGTTCCGACCGCAGCTGTGCGCTGACCAGGTCGGTCAGGTCGGTGGCGACGCCGTCCAGCGCGAACATCGGCAGGTCGGCGTCGGCCATCGACACGACGTCCGGCGCGTTGCCGGCGCGGGCGGCGTTCGACAGCTTCGCGTTGCCACCGGCGAACCCCGAGGTCACCGTCTCCAGCACGACGGGTTCGCGAGGGTTCAGCGCGTTCCAGGCGTCCACGACGGTGTTCGTGCCGCGCAGCGACGACCAGAACTTCAGCGGCCCGTTCGGGTCCTTTGTGGACGACGAGCACCCCGTCAGCAGGGTCAGACCGGCCGCAGCGAGCAGGCTGCGCCGGGTGATCACGGCCTCACCGCCGGCCGTGGCACGTCCACGGGGTTGCCGCGATCAGCGGCCTGGTAGACGGCGAGCGCCGCCGACACGACAGACCGGCCGTAGGCGCCGTCGATGTACTCGCCGCCGTCGCCGCGAGCAGCGGACACGAACCCGTCGAGCTGCGACCGGAACGCCGTGCGCAGGTGGCTGGGACTCGCCTCGACCAGCGTCGTGATGTTGCCGTCCCGCAGCAACAACAGGCCGTCGGCGGCGGAGACCCGGAGCGTCACCTCCGGCATGACGACGTCGGTCTCGTCGTAGTAGGGCGTTCCCCTGCTGGTCAGCACGACGCTGGCGGTCACGCCGTTGGCGAGCTCGATCAGTGCGAGCGAGTCGGTCTCGACGTCTATCCCCTCGCGGCCGCGCACCACGCTGCTGACCCTGCGCACGGTGCCGCCGCCGAACCACTGGATGCGGTCCAGGCCGTGCGTGCCGACGTTCAGCACGATGCCACCACCGGCGAGAACCGGGTCGAAGAACCAGGCGGGCCGCGAGTTCCGCTCGTAGTGCGCGGACCGGCGGTGCGCGATCAGCAGCGGATCACCGAACTCGCCGGACGCGATCAGCGCGCGGGTCTCCCGTGCCACCGGGTCGAAGTGGATGACGTGGGCGACCGCGAGCAGCACGCCCGCGTCCCGGCAGACCTCGATCATCCGCGAGCAGTCCTCGACGGTGGTCGCCATCGGCTTCTCCACCAGCACGTGCAGCCCGGCCTGCGCGGCCTCCACGACCTGCTGGGCGTGCAACGAGTGAGGCGTGGTGATGATGACGGCGTCGAGGTTCGCCTCCGTGATCATCGTGCGGTAGTCGTCGTACACCTCGACGCCCGGTGCCGCGAGTGCCTCGGCCGCTTCGCGCCGCACGTCGCAGATCGCCGCGATCGCGTAGCCGTCGGCTCCGGCCGCCGCACGGACGTGGTGCGCGCCGACCGCGCCGGCACCCAGGAGTCCGATCCGGAATGAGGTCATGTCCCTGCTTTCTCGTGAAGCTTCAGCTCTGCGGAGCCGCACGACGCCCTGACGACGAGCCGCGGCTGGATGAGCACCTGCTGGGAGGGAACGTTGCGGCCACCGTCGATGCGGTGGAGGAGGAGCTGGGCGGCCAGCGCGCCCACCTCGGTCTTCGGGGGCGAGACGGCGGTCAGCGGGATGTCGCCGACCTCCGCCACCTCGTCGTCGTACGCGACCACGGCGAGATCGCGCGGCACGGACAGGCCGAGCCGGCGCGCGGCGACGATCAACGCGGCGGCGTCGCGGTCACCGTGGCAGAACACCGCCGTGACACCGGATTCGGCACAACGCCGGGCGTACGCGGAGATGTCCTGCGCCTGCCACAGCAGCCTGCGCACGGTGGCGGCGGCATCGACGTCCAGCAGCTCGACGGCCTCGTCGAACCCGTTCGCGACCTGCTCGGACGTGCCGGTGCTGACGCGGCCGAGGAACCCGATCTTCTCGTGCCCCAGCGACTTCAGGTGCCGGACGGCCTTGCAGACACCGCCGGCGTGGTCGGTGCCGACGAACGTGGTCGGGTCGTCCGGCTCCGGTGACGGCGGGCGCCGCTCGGCGAGCACGTACGGGACCGGGAGGTCGCGCAGGCCGTCCACGTAGGACTGCGGGTCGTTCATCAGGTGCAGGCTCGGCACCAGGAGCAGGCCCTGCACACCGGTTTCGAGCATGGTGCGCAGTTCGTCGCGTTCGACGTCGAGGTCGTACTTCGAACACACCAGCACGACTCCGACGCCCGCGCCGCGCAACACGCGCTGCAGTCCGTCGATCACGCGCGGGTAGTAGTAGGTCGTCGACGGGACGAGCACTCCGACGAGCGGCCGTCCCGATCCGATCGGCGCCGTCTCGGAGCGGACGAACGTGCCCGCGCCCTGCCTGCGCAGCACGATCTGCTCGTGCACGAGCTGGCCGACGGCGCGCCGGATCGTGTTGATGCTGACCGACAGCGTGGTGGCCAGCTCACGTTCGACGGGCAGCTGGTCACCAGGCCCGTACACCCCGTCGGCGATGTCCTTGCGCAGACGGTCAGCGGCCCACTGCCATTTCGGGCCAGCGGAGGAATGAAGGAATGAATCCCCCGATTCAGCTGATGTCATGCCGGGAAGAATGACTCATGCTGCTCCTTGCCGCAAGAGGTGACCTGTGATTTTGTGAGCCAAGACCACATCAGGCCAAAAATTCATTCCTTTCAAAGAATGAATTAGTCGCACGCTGGGAGTGTGCCCTCATGAATGAGGCAGACCTCGAAGAAGAACTCGCAAGGCCCTCTCCCGCGCTGGTCGCGGAGGCCACCGCCTGGGGTGACGTCGTCGTGCTCGGAGCGGGCGGCAAGACCGGGTCGGGCATCGCCGGCATGGCCCAGCGAGCCCTCGCTCAGGCCGGTGGCGACGCACGGGTGCGGGCGGTGTCGCGATGGTCCGACGAGGACGGTCGCGCGCGGGTCGAGGCCCAGGGCGTCGAGATCGTGACGGCGGACCTCGGGGACCCGGCGGCGGTCGCCGATCTGCCGGATGCCGACACGGTGATCTTCCTGGTGGGCGCCAAGTTCGGCACCGCGGGCGCGCCGGAGCAGGCGTGGATGACCAACACCGTGCTGCCCGCGTACGTCGCCGAGCGCTACCCGAAGGCGCGGATCGTCGCACTGTCCACGGGCAACGTCTACGGCATGACCACGCCGGTCACCGGTGGCAGCGTGGAGACCGACGAACCGCGGCCCGACGGCGACTACGCGATCACGTGCCGCGGCCGCGAGCAGGTGTTCACGCACGCGGCACGGACCAGGGGCACGCCCGTGGCGTTGATCAGGCTCAACTACGCCTGCGAACCCCGGTACGGCGTGATAGCCGACCTCGCGCGGAAGCTCGTCAAGGGCACGCCGATCGACCTCACCACCGGAGCCGTGAACGTGGTGTGGCAGCGCTACGCCAACGAGGTCGTCCTGCGCAGTGCCGGACGAGCCTCGAACGACCCGTTCGTGCTCAACCTGACCGGACCGGAGACCGCGTCCGTCCGCTCGATCGCCACGCGCCTTGCCGCTCGCCTCGGCGTGGAGGCCTCGTTCACCGGCTACCTGCCGGAGACCTCGCTGCTCAGCGACGCGACGACGTGCCACGAGCTGTTCGGCTACCCGGACCGCACGCTCGGGCAGCTGATCGACCTCCAGGCCGAGTGGCTGCGCGGCGGCGGGCCGCTCTGGTCGAAGCCGACGAAGTTCGAGCGACGGGACGGGCGGTTCTGATGGACTTCGCGACAGCCGCCCTGCTGCACCGCGGCACGGTGATCCCCGCGCACCCGTTGGCGCTGGACGAGTCCCGCACGCTCGACGAGGAACGGCAACGGGCCCTCACCCGCTACTACCTGGAGGCGGGCGCCGGCGGACTCGCGGTCGGGGTGCACACCACCCAGTTCGAGATCCGGGAGCACGGGCTCTACCGGCCGGTGCTGGAACTGGCGGCGGAGGAGATCGCCGGACGTGCGCCGTTCCTGCGCGTCGCCGGAGTCGCCGGCCCGACTCGGCAGGCGGTGGTCGAAGCCGAGGTGGCCCGCGAACTCGGCTACGACGCCGTCCTCGTCTCCCCCGGCGGCCTGCCCGACCTCTCCCCCGACGACCTCCTCGACCGCAGCGCCGCCATCGGCGAAGTCCTGCCCACCATCGGCTTCTACCTGCAGGAAGCCGTCGGCGGCCGCTACCTGCCCCGCGCCTACTGGCGCCGCCTCGCCGACCAGCCGTCGACGGTGGCCGTGAAGGCCGCGCCGTTCGACCGCTACCGGACGCTGGAACTCGTCCAGGGCGTCGCCGACTCCGACCGGGGCGCCGAAGTCGCGCTCTACACCGGCAACGACGACAACATCGTCAGCGACCTGCTCACGCCGTTCCACGTGCGGGGCGGGGTGAGGCGCTTCGTCGGCGGCCTGCTCGGGCATTGGGCGGTGTGGACGCGTTCCGCCGTGCGGATCCTCCAGGACGCCCACGCCGCCGTGGACGGCGATGCGGAGGCACGAGCCCGCGTCGAGGCGTTGAGCGCGATGTGCGTGGACGCCAACGCGGCTGTGTTCGACGTGCGGAACAACTTCGCGGGCGTCATCGCCGGCGTGCACGAAGTGTTGCGGCGTGAGGGAATCCTGCGTGGCATCTGGTGCCTCGACCCGCACGAGACCCTCTCCCCCGGCCAGGCCGAGGAGCTCACCCGCGTGCAGAAGACCTACGCGGACTGGCTGCACTGAAGGGAGGTGCGGGCATCGCGTCCGCCCACGGATGCCCGCACCTTCACCCTTGCCCTCAGATCCTTTGTGTGTCAACGGAATCAATTCGTCCCAGGAGGAACGTCATGGCGATTCGCAGGCATGACAAAGAGCCCCGCCGCCGCACAGGTCAGTTCCTGCTGCGCAAGGGCATGGACATCAGGTCGATCGGGAACGCCGGTGAGGCGGCGAAGTTGTTGCGCCGCTACGTCCACGACGAGACGGGAATCGTCCTCGGCAACTCACCGGAGGGCGTGGTGATGGTGACGCACGAGCCTGCGATGCGCGGGCTCGGCGAAGACGGCTATGCCCTGCTGGTGAGCCCGAACGCGATCATGCTGCGCGCGGCCACCCCAGCAGGGCTGATCAACGGTGTCGAGCAGTTCCGCCGGCTGTTGTCACCCGGCGGACGCGTGCCCGCGGTGGACCTGACTCACTTGACCGCGCCGGCCGTGGCTCCGGCCTGGATGTAGCGCTGGAAGCACACGTACGCGAGCAACACCGGCAGCATCGCGATGGTGAGGCCGGCGAACAGGCCGCTCCAGTCGCTCTGATAGCCCTGCGACGTCGACAGCGCCGCGAGTCCCTGCGCCAGCACGTAGTTCTCCGGATCCGGATTGAGCACCAGCGGCAGCAGGTACTGGTTCCACAGGCCGAGGAAGTTGAAGATCGCGACCGACACCAGGCCCGGCCGCGCCATCGGCAGCATCACCCGGAAGAACACGCCCCAGTGCGTGCAGCCGTCGATGAACGCCGCCTCGGCGATCGCGGACGGCAGCGTCCGGAAGAACGCGTGCAGGAAGAAGATGGTGAACGGCGTCGCGAACGTCGCGTACACCAGGATCAGCCCGAGTTTGGTGCCCAAGAGGCCCATCTGCTCGACCGTGAAGAACAACGGCACCAGAGCGAGGAACGTCGGGAAGAACTGGGACGTCACGAACAGGTAGTAGACGAACCTGTTGCCGGGGAAGCGATAGCGGGCCAGCGTGTAGGCCGCGATGCCCCCGACCAGCATGGTCAGGAACAACGCGCCGCCGACGACGATCACCGAGTTCAGAAAGTACTGCCCGATCGACGCCTCGTTCCAGGCGCGGCCGAAGTTCTCCCAGCGCGGCCTCTCCGGCACCGTCCACGGGCTGGTGAGGATCTCCGTGTCGGACTTGAACGAACTCGTCACCGCCCACAGCAGCGGGAACGCCGTGACGATCGCCCAGAAGCCGAGCGCGATGTGCAGCGGGAACCGTTTCATGCCAGCTCCGTCCGGTCCTTGTTGCCGCGCAACGCGACGAGCGCGAACACGAGCGTGCCGAAGAACAACGCGACGCCCATCGCGCTCGCGTAGCCGAACTTGCCGTACTCGAACGCCGTCCGGTACAGCGACAGACCCATGACCTCGGTGGAGCCGTCCGGGCCGCCCGGGCCGACCGTCATGATCTGGACCAGCGCGAACGCGTCCAGCGCGACCATGCCGAGGTACACGAACGCCACCTGGACGTTGTCGCGCAACAACGGCAGGGTGATGCGCCGGAACGTCGTCCAGCCCGTCGAGCCGTCGATCAGCGCGGCCTCGAAGATCTCCTTGGGGATGGCGTCGATCGCGGCGCTGAACAGCACCATGTAGAAGCCGACACCCGACCAGATCATCACCGCCATCACCGCGAACAGCGCGAGCGACGGTTCAGCGAGCCAGCTGCGGGCCAGCCCGTCGAGCCCGACCGCACGCAGCACGCCGTTGATCAGGCCGTTGTTCGGGTTGTAGGCGAAACCCCAGAGCACGGCCACGATCGCGACCGACAGCATCTGCGGGAAGAAGAACACGATCTCGTAGAACCGGGAGCCGCGAACACCGCCGCGCCCGTCCTTGCCGCCGCGCTGGATCATCGTGGCGAGGAACAGCCCGATGCCGATCGTCGCCGCGGGCATCAGCAGCAACAGCACCAGGTTGTTCTTGATCGCGTCGAGGAACAGCGAGTCGCCGGCCAGGCGGGCGAAGTTGTCGAACCCGACGAAGTTCGCCTTGCCCGCGACCCCGTTCCAGTCTGTCAGAGACAGATAGAACGCCTGTGCGTAAGGCGACACGACGAAGATCAGGTGCAGCACGAGCGCGGGTGCGAGGGCGCCGATGACGAACCCGTACCCGCGGTTGAGCCTGCGGCGCTTGCGCGGCGCGGGTGGAGCGGGCGCCGCAGCCCGCTCCACCGGCCTGGTCAGGACGCTCACTTCCGTTCGTACTTCTTGATGCTGGTGTCCTTGGCCAGGTCGTCGGCCGCCTTCTGCACGCGGTCAACCCACTCGGCCGGGGTGATCCGGCGCGTCACCAGTTCGGCGACGGCGTCGTCGACGGCCTTGGTCAGCGTCGGGTACCAGATGCGGTGCCGGTAGTTGATGGTGTCGTCACCGGCCTTCTTCACCGCCTCCGCGACCGAGCTCAACGCCGGTGACATCGTGATGCCCTCGGTGGCGCCCTTGACCGACGGCAGGGTTCCGACGGACTTGGCGAAGTCCTTCATGGCGTCGCGGGAGAACAGCATCCGCAGGAACTCCAGGCCGCCCTGGACGTTCTTGCCCTGGCTCGGCACGAGGTACGCCTCGCTGCTGGCCGCGTGGATGGCGTTGGTCTTGAGCTTGCTGCTGGAGTTCAGCGACGGCACAGCGCCCATCACCATGTCGAACCCGGCGGGCGTGACGGACTTCTGCTCCGCCTCGAGCCACGAGCCGCTCGGGATGATCGCGGCCTTGCCCTGACACCAGGCTGCCTGCGCTTCGGTGTGCGACAACGCTTCCGAGCCCGCCATGAGGTAGCCCTTGCCGGACAGCTCCGCGATCGCCTCGGCGGCCGCCTTCACCGACTCGTGCCGCCACGCGTTGGGCTGCAGGTTGTCGATGGACTTCAACAGGTCCATGCCACCCCCGCGCACGGCCATGACCAGCAACGGGTCGGTCATGTACTCGGGGAACTTGCCCTGGTAGGTCCACGGCGCGACGCCGGTCTTCTTGATGTCCTCGCAGAGGTCGAGCATCTCCGGCCACGTCTGCGGCCACATCCAGCCGTTCTTCTCGAACAACGGCTTCGAGTACCAGAGACCCCAGGCGGTGTAGGCGTAGTTGAACCGCACGAACGCCCCGTCGTACGTGCCGTCCTCGATCACGCCGGGCAGCAGGGTGTCGCGCACCTTCACGTTCGGGTCGTCCCACGACGGCGAGTCGAGCAGCTTGTCCAGGTTCTCGAGCTGCTGGGACTGGTTGAGCGCGGCGATGTCGAGCCGGCCCGCGCCGGTGTTGTTGACGACGTCCGGCGGGTTGCCCGCGACGAACCTCGGCCGCAGCGTGTCGCCGACCTTCTGGATGCCCTTGTGGTCGATGACCGAGCCGCCGAACTGCTTCTTGTAGACGCCTTCGGCCGCGATCACGTAGTCGTCGCCGTAGGCGCCCTTGAAGACGACGACCTCCAGCGGGGCGTCGGCCTTGACGCCGAACGGGTTGGTGGAGCTCTTGTCGCCGCCCTGCGACTGCTGCCCGGCGTTGCCGCCGGCGGTCACACACGCGGCCAGGGTGGGCACTGACAGGCCCAGCACGGCGGCGGCTCTGAGCATGCTGCGCCGCGAGATCTCGTGGGAGGACATGGCGAGGTCCGTTCTTGGTGGAGGGGATCAGGGAAGTGCGAGCCAGCCGCAGCCCTGGCGCCAGTGGCCGCCGGACTGGAGGTGGCTGACGATCGCGCGCTGCAGGGTGGTGTCCTGCGGCAGGGTGGCGAGGTCGCCGGTGCCGGGAGGCAGGTGGTGGACGAACTCCAGCACGTCGCTGTCGCAGTCCGGCGTCGGCCCGAACAGGCTCCACAGGCGTTGGAACCGGACGATGTTCGAGCTCTCCGGCAGGAAGTCGGCGAGCTGCGGGTCGAGCAGCCACGAACGGCAGGTGCCGTACTCGTAGCTCTCGTCCGGGAAGTGCGCTGTGAAGAACGGCCTGGCGCGGCGGAACGACTCGTCGCACGCCTCGGGGGTCATCGGCCCGTCGCCGGGGATGTGCACCTCCAGAACGGGTGTGCCGTCCTTCGGGCCGTCGTCCGACTCGGCCTGGTACTCGTCGATCGTGAGCACCGCGCGGTCGAACTGCAGTCTGCCGAGCCGGAAGAGCGTGCCGCGGAAGTGCCGCACGAGCCAGCCCTGCCGATCGAAACCGCCTGTGTCGTAGTACTTGCGGTAGCTGACGACCTTCGCGCCGAGGTCCTGCACGGTCGCCGCGGTGACGTCGAACGGGATGTTCAGCCCGCTGTGCAACGCCAGCAGAGACGGCAGTGCGAGCAGGAAGAGGTGGACGTAGAAGTAGCGTCCGGCCTCGCCGAGTTCGGCGGGGGCGTTCGGCCAGTCCACCTTCCGGCTCGGGATCGGGTCCGCCGCGTAGAGGACCTGGTGGCACCTCTGGAGCGCCTCCCACAGGTCCGGTGTCCTGTTCGGACTGGGCAGCGTCGCCAGCACGCCGGTGTGGTCGGCGCCCGGAACGCCGAGCAGCGCCAGCCGTCGTGTGGCCTCCGCTGTCGTCACCGGTTCCAGGTCCGCGACGTCGGCTGCCGGTTGTTTCAGCAGCGCGGCGAGCCAGTCGTCGGTCGCGCTCATGGCGGCACCTGCTTTCCGGCGATTCCTTCCCCGAAACGGGAATGAATATGGCGTGTCTTGCCCTGGTTCGGCACATCATTATGTGTGACCTCGTGCACGTCAATGATTCTTCGCAGGTCACACGAACAGCTGAAGAATGACTACCGTGCGCTCATTCCCCCAGGCCAGAGCCTTGCACTACGTAAGGATTCATTCCTTCGAGTCCGGATTCATACCGTTGACTCGGCAATCGGCAGCGCATTTGAATGGCACGCATGTCCCATCCCGGTCTCCGGCTCGCTGTCGCCGGAGCAGCACATCCGCACGTCGCCTACGTCCTCGACGAACTGCCTCTTCGCACCGATGTCTCACTCGTCGGCATCAGCGATCCGGACCCCTCACTCGCCGCTCGGTACGGGGTGCCGTCGTACGCCGATCACCGCTCGTTGCTCGCCGCCCAGCGACCTGATGTCGTTGTGGCCGCGGGGATCTACTCCGAACGCGGTCCCGTCGTGGTGGACGCGCTGCGGGCAGGCGCGCACGTCATAGCCGACAAACCGTTGTGCACCAGCCTGTCCGATGTGGACGCGATCGCGGCGGCGTCCTCGGAGACGGGACGGTCCGTCTCGTTGCTGCTGGAGAAGCGGGGCTACCCGGAGACGCTCGCGGCCCGCGTGCTGCTCGACTCCGGGGCACTCGGGTCACTGGCACTGGTGGCCACGTCCGGACCGCACAAGCTCAACCGGAGCACTCGGCCGTCGTGGTTCCTCGACCGGTCGACCTACGGCGGAGTGGTGGCTGACCTGGCCGTGCACGACATCGATCTCGTGCTGTGGCTGACCGGCGCCCGAGAGGGAACGGTGAGCGCCGTCGGCGGCCCGTCGCACGGCGCGATCCTGCTGCAAGCCGGTGAAGTGGCGGCGACGATCGAGGTCAGCTGGCTGACACCGGACGCGGCGCCGTGGCACGGCGACTACCGAATGCGCCTCACGGGCACCGACGGAACGGCAGAACTTCTGTGGGCACGAGGTGAGCTGACCGCGGTCACCCGTGATCGTCCACCGTGGACGGTGACCCTGCCGCCGGCAAGACGTCCGGCCGTCGCGGCGCTGAACGCGTTCGTGGCCGGTGAGGAACCCGAGGTCGGCACCTCCGCGAGCCTCGTCGCGACCCGAATCGCGTTGCTGGCTCAGGACAGCGCGGACGGCGGAGGGGTGGTGCACCGGTGGGCGGCCTGAGGTTCGCGCTGGTCGGAGCCGGTGCGATCGGCGAGACGCACGCACGGTCCATCACGTCATCGGCAGAGCTGGCCGTGGTCGTGGACCACAGCCTGGACCGGGCTCGGCGGGTGACGGCCGAGTTCGGTGGCACGCCGACGACGTCGCTGGCCGGCGCGTTCGAGCACGTCGACGCGGTGAGCGTGTGCCTTCCCAGCGGCGCACACGCGGACGCCGCCGTGCTCGCGTTGCGGGCGGGCAAGCACGTCGTCGTGGAGAAGCCCATCGACATCACGCTCGCGGCAGCGGACCGGATCATCGCCGCCGAACGGGAGTCGGGCCGCACCGTGGCGGTGATCAGCCAACGGCGGTTCCAGGCGGAGTCCGCGGCCGCGCATCGGGCGATCGGCGACCTCGGGCGGATCACCTCGGGCATCGCCGAGTCGACGTTCTGGCGACCGCAGGAGTACTACGACTCCAAGCCGTGGCGCGGCACCTGGGCGCTCGACGGCGGCGGCGCGCTGATGAACCAGGGCATCCACGCCGTCGACCTGTTGCTGTGGCTGATGGGTGAGCCGGTGGAGGTGCTCGCCCGCAGCGCTTGTCTGGCCCACGAACGGATCGAGGTCGAGGACACGGTCGCCGCCGTGGTGACGTTCGCGAGCGGTGCGCTGGGCACGATCACCGCGACCACGGCCGCCAATCCCGGCCTGCCGGTGCGGGTCGCGGTGCACGGCGATCGCGGCAGCGTCGTGATCGGCGAGAGCGACGCCCTGGACGACGCGCACCTCGCCCAGTACACCGACTTTCTCGACGCCGTGCGCGACTCCCGCCCTCCGCTCGTGGGCACGGCGGACGCACGCCGCGCGCTGGCCGTCGTGCTCGCCGTCTACGAGTCCGCCCACACCGGGAAACCCGTCGCACTGAATGGAGAGCGGTAGTGCGCATCGGCATCATCGGCACCGAGAACAGCCACGTCGACCACATCATCGACTACGTCAACGCCAGGCAAGGCCCTCGTGTGGTGGCCATCAGCGGTGGCCGCTCGGAGCGCAACGAGTCGTTGCGGGCCAAGGGTTCGCTCGACCGGGTCGTGGACGCGCCGGAGGACCTGCTCGGTCTGGTCGACGCGGTCGTTGTGGCCGACCGGCACGGCGACCTGCACCGCGCCCACGCCGTGCCGTTCCTGCGGGAGGGCTTTCCGGTGTTCGTCGACAAGCCGCTGGCCTGCACGGTCGAGGACGCCGCCGCGATCATCGCGGAGGCCGAGGCGCACAACGCACCGCTGACGTCCTTCTCCGCGTTGCGCTGGATCCCCGACACCGAAGCCCTTGCCGCGGAAGGTCCCGCACGCCGTGTCGTGACTTCCGGGCCTGTCGATCCAGACAGCCCGTACGGTGGCATCTTCTTCTACGGCATCCATCCCGTCGACGTGGCGTTGCGCCTCGCACCGGGGCCGATCCGGTCCGTCGGCGTCACCAAGCTCCCCGACCGCATCGCGGTCCAGGCCGAGGTGGGCGACACCGAGGTCGAGATCAACCTGATGCTGGGCGAGGCACCGTTCACCGGCTCTCGCGATGGCGTGGAACGCACGCTCGAACTCGACGAGCACTACTTCGTGCCCGGCCTGCAGGCGTTCCTCGCCATGGCGGCCACCTGCGAACAACCCATCGGCCACGACGACCTGCTCCGCCCAATCCACCTGCTCAACGCCGTCGCGAAGGCCATCGCATGATCATCCCCAAGCCGGTCCACCTGGTCCGCTCCCCTGGCGTCTTCACGCTGTCGCCCACGTCCGCGATCGCCGCCTCGGCAGACGCGCTGCCCGTCGCCCGGCTCCTGCAGTCCTATGTAGACCTTCCGCTGCGCGAGGACGGCGACATCGTGCTGGAGGTCGAAGGTGCCGGCGAGGGCTACACGTTGTCCGTCACGCCGTCGTCGGTGCGCCTGTGCGGGTCGGTCGCAGGTCTGCGACACGCCGTGCAGTCGTTGCGGCAACTGATCTCCGGCTCCGGGATCCCGGCGGTCGAGGTGCGCGACGAGCCGCGGTTCGCCTGGCGCGGCGCGATGATCGACGTGGCCCGGCACTTCCTGCCCCTGCCGTACCTGCGCCGACTCGTCGACCAGATCGCGCTGTACAAGCTCAACGTCCTGCACCTGCACCTCACCGACGACCAGGGCTGGCGGATGCCGATCGACCGGTACCCGGCGCTGACCACGGTGGGCGGTCATCGCGCCGAGAGCATGATCGGCCCGGCCGGGAGTGCCTCCTACGACGGAGTCCCGCACGGCGGCGCCTACACCAAGGTGGAGCTGCGGTCGCTGGTCGCGTACGCCGCCGCTCGTGGCGTGACCGTGGTGCCCGAGATCGAGATGCCCGGCCACGCCCGTGCCGCACTCGCCGCGTACCCGGAGCTGGGCAACTTTCCCGAGCGCACGCTGCCGGTGTGGACGGGCTGGGGCGTGTCCGACGCGCTGTTCGGCGTGCAGGAGAAGACCTTCACCTTCCTGCGCGACGTCCTGACCGAGGTGCTGGAGGTGTTCCCGTCCCCGCACATCCACATCGGCGGCGACGAATGCCCGGCCGTCGAGTGGGAGACCAGCTCGCTGGCCGCCACCCGCGTCGCCGCCGAGGGTCTGCCGGGAGCGTCCGCGCTGCACGGCTGGTTTCTGGGCCGGATCAGCGAGTTCCTGGTCTCCCAGGGCCGCCACCCGATCTGCTGGGACGACGGCGAGAACCCGCACGGCCTCCCGCGCCAGGCCGCGGTGATGATCTGGCGCGACCCGCGGCACGGCCTGGAAGCCGTCCGCCGCGGCCACCACCTGGTCATGGCGCCGTTCCGCAGCACCTACCTGGACTACCCGCAGAGCGCCGAGGGCGAGCCGCCCGGCCAGCCCGCCGCGGTGGTGTCGCTGGAGGACGTCTACCGCAACGACCCGCTGCCGGCCTCGTGGGACGCGGAGTGCGCGGCGCGGGTGCTGGGGACGCAGGGCCAGCTGTGGACCGAGTTCGTGCGCACGCCCGAGCACGCCGAGTACCTGGCGTTCCCGCGACTGTGCGCGCTGGCCGAGTCGGCGTGGTCGGTCGAACGGGACTGGACCGACTTCCGCGCACGGCTCGGCGAGCACCAGCCGATGCTCGCCGAGATCGCGCCTCACCACCGGAAGATGGTCTGAGCACTCAGTTCCGGCCGGCCATCACACCGCCGTCGACGTTCCACACCGCGCCGGTCACCCAGTCGCTCAGGCCCGACAACAGGAACACGACCGCCTGAGCGACGTCGTCCGGCGTTCCGGTGCGCCCCAGCGGGTGGAAGGCGTTGAAGCTGTCGAGCGTGCCGTCGATCTCGTCCTTCGGGATGAACTCCTCGTAGATCGGGGTGCGCACGACAGCGGGCGCGACGGCGTTGACGCGGATGCCGAACGGCGCGAGTTCCAGGGCGAGGTGCTGGGTGAGCGAGTGCAGGCCCGCCTTGGCCATCGAGTACGCCGACGACGGGGTGGCGGCCACGGCCTGATGAGCCCACATGGAGCCGATGTTGACGATCGCACCCTGGGAACCGCTCGCCTTGATCGCGCCGGCGACGGTCTGCGTGAGGAAGAAGAACGCACGGTTGATCGCCTGGTAACGGTCGTAGTCCTCCCCCGTGTGGCTGAGGAACTCCTTGGGGGAGAACACTCCTGCCGCGTTGACCAGCAGGGTGGCGTCGGCGTGGCCGGCCAACTCCTCACGCAGCCGATCCACCTCGACGGTGTCCGCCAGGTTCGCGGCCAATGCCGTCACCCTGCCCGGTGCGCCGAGGACCGCAACGGCCTCCTCGGCGCTCGCGGGCGTGCGGCCGGTGACGACCACGGATCCGCCGGCGTCCAGCACGTGCCGGGCGACCGCGAGGCCGATGCCACTGGTGCCGCCGATGATGATCGCCTTCTGCCCGGTGAGGTCAGAGGTCTTGCCTGCCATGGGTTTCGCCCTTTCGCGAGTGCCTTCTCGACGCCGAAACTACGGCCGGTCCTGGCAGCGCGGTAGACGATCTTCGGTGATGCGGTCATAACGAGAGGTAATCACTCACGGCACGCGGCCAGCGCGTCG
Source organism: Lentzea sp. NPDC092896 (assembly GCF_044754905.1). NCBI lineage: Bacteria > Bacillati > Actinomycetota > Actinomycetes > Pseudonocardiales > Pseudonocardiaceae > Lentzea > Lentzea sp. NPDC092896. Next base: position 2,159,685 of record NZ_JBIVPX010000001.1, on the reverse strand, counting down.
GCGAACTCCTCCAGCTCAGCCGTCAGCGGGGTGTCCCGCGCCCAGACCGCCTCGTAGGAGATCCGCACCGACACACCCGCGCGGACGAGCGGGCGGCACGAGGCGTCGCCGGTGACCTTCGACCGCGGCAGCAGAGCGGCACCGACGCCCATCCGCGCCCACTCCTCCTGCACGCGGAAACTGGCCGCCTCACCGGGATACCGGCGCAGAGGCAGGTCGTTGCCGCTGAAGAGCTGCGTCGTGAACTTCGTCAGGCCGCACGTGTCGGGTACCAGGATGTAGTCGGCGGCCGCGGCCGCCTCCAGTTCCAGCGGCGTTCCGTCGCCCGGCGCCGCGGAGTTGATCACGACTACCGGTTCGCTGGAGATGGACCGGCGGCGGAACGACGGCAACGGCAGCACGGCCGGAACCAGAAGAACGTCCAGCTCACCCGCTCGCAGGGCCTCGCCCAGCGCGTCCAGGTCCGCCTCCCGCAGCACCAGGTCACGAGGACGCGGCAGACCACGGGCGGCCTCGAACGCGCAGGCCACCAGCTCGGACCCGATGAGCGGCGAGACGCCCATCCGCACGGCACCCGACCTCACCACCGCCAGTCGGCGCGACTCGCTCACCACGGCGTCGAGCAGTCCGAGCGCCTGGTCGATCATGGGCAGAATCCGCGTGCCGTGCGCCGTCGGCATCACCCCGCGCGGCGACCGGTCGAAGAGCTTGATGCCCAGCTCGTCCTCCAGCCGCGCGACGCCGTTGGACAACGCCGGCTGGGTGACGCCGTACGCGCGTGCGGCGGCGCTGAAGGACTTCGTCTGCGAGACGGCCTGCGCGTACCGCAGCCCTTCGACGTTCATCGCTGCTGGCAATCAGTCATACCCGCAGCTTATAGCCAGCTCACGCCTTGACGCGGGCCTTCGTGGTCCACATCCGGTAGCCAGCCGACACGGCCTCGGCCTCGGAGCCGAACGTCATGTCGCCCTTGGTCCGCCGGTAGTACGGCGAGTCGGGCGTGTGGTAGACCATCGTCTTCGAGTTGCCCTTGACCGGCAACGACTGCTGCTTCGCCGGCTTCGGCGCCACCGGCTGTTCGGCGATCACCACCTGTTCCGCCGCTGGCCGGGGCGCGGGCAGGGCGAGGCGCGTCTTGGGGCGTTCGGGCTGCAGGCGGCCGCGCACGGACAGCCACGTCACCAGCGAGCCGACCGCGAACGACACCAGGCACAGCAGGAACATCTGCGAGAACAACCAGAGCACAGCGAACTCCTAACGGACTACGACGTCGACCTGGCGAGTGGCCGGGTCGTACTCGCCGCCGGGGGCGGGACGAGTCTCGATGGCGATCAACGCGGGCGACACGCCTTGGCCCACAAGGACGTCGCGCACCAGTTCCCCGCGCTTCGCGGCCACCGCCTGGTCGGTGCCGTGCGCCACCAACGTGATCGAGGCGCGCGGCGCGACCAGCAGCATGCGGCCCACCCGTTGGATGAGCACCGTGCCGTGGCCTTCGTAGGCGGTGGTGCCCTGCACGAACCGGATCGCGCCGTTGCCGTTGACCAGGCGGGAGATCGAGTCGTGCAGCGCTTCGACGTTCAGGTCGCCGACCGCCGCGGACGGGCCGACCTCGATGCGGTCGGTGACCTGCAGGCCGTTCGCCGCCTGGGTGACGGCCTCGCGGACCGCGGTGGCACGGGCCTCGTCGGGGACGCGGGCGGCGATGGCGATCTGACCGTTGTGGACGGTCGCCGTCACGTCGGAGACCTTGGCGGACAGGGCGGCGGAGACCACCCGCCCGACAACGGCCGGGGGAATCGGCAGCAGGCCGCCGGTCCGGAGCGCGGCCGTGACGCGGTGGTCGGCGACCTGCACGGCCGCGATGAGCGCGCCGCGTTCCTCGTCGTCGGCGACCGCGCCGGAGACCAGGATCTCCGCGCCGCGCACCGCGACGAACAGCTGGGCCGGTTCGGCCTGCCGCACCTCGGCCGTGCCGACACCGGACACGTCGGAGACCACGGCGCGCACCGCGTCGACCGACCGCGGCGCGACCTCGCTGACCACGACGGTCCGGCCCTCCACGGCGACAACGCCGTGGTAGCCGGCCTTTCCGAGCGCTGAACGCACATCGGCGTCCAGCGCCCGCTCGATGCCACCGCCGTAGACGACCACGCCGGTGGCGGCGAGCAACGCGGGCAGCAACAGCCCGCCAATCCAAACCGCGTGAGGCAAACGCACGGCGCAGGGGTACCGGACCTCGCGACCGAAAAGCCAGCCGCTCAAGCCTTTCGAACCGAACTTCACCCGGTCAGGTGGCAGGAACCGGGCCTGCCACCTGATCCAGGGCAACTAGGCGACGACGGTCCGCGTGCGCCGCCAGGCGATCACGATCAACGCGATCAGACCGAACAGCGGGATGGTGCTGACGGCCCACGACAGGCCCATCGGCGGGCCGGGCTGCTCCATCACCTGGAGGTTCTTCAGCTCACCGGTCCCCGCGCCCGCCGGCCCGTCGACGTCGAACCGCATCGTCCACGTCCCGGGCTCGGGCAGGGCGTAGATGTCCAGGCCCCACACCTCCCGCTTGCGGGGATGACGGGCGAGCGGGTCGTCGTCCTCCGTCACGCCCTCGTGGAGCACGGTCAGCGTGCCCTTCTTGCCGTCGATCCCGTCCTCGGGGGCGAACGTGAAGTCCAGCGACTGCATCGCCTTCACCGGCCACGTGCTGAAGCCGATGGTCAGGTCGTACGGCCCTGCCTGCACCTTCTCGGTGTGCACGACGTTCACCGGCTCGAAGGCCAGCGCCGGCGCGGCCAGCCCGAACAGCAGGGCGGCCGTGCCCAGCAGGCTCAGCAACGTCTTACGCATGGCGGTCTTCCTTTGCGGGTGCGAGGTGACGGAGCATGTGACCGAACCGGCGGCCGAGCATCCCGGCGAGGGCGCCGAGCAGCGCACCGGCAACGACGGTGGCCACATAGCGCTCGATGGCCGGGAAGTTGCTGCCGTACACGAGAATGCGCTGCACGGGTGCGAGGCCCGTGATGATCACGCCACCGACCGCGCCGGGGACCCAGGCGGGCAGCCCGCGCATCAGTTCCACGGCGACCGCGACGAGGATCAGGCTCATCGGGATCATGTTGGGCAGGCCGGGGACGCCGTCGACGTAGTCGCGCAACGGCAGGCCGGTCGCGTCCGCGTAGACCTCGGTGGCCCACGGGGAGAACCACCAGAACACGGCCTGAAGTGCGGCGACGACCACTCCGACGACGAGAGCACCGCCGCGCTGCTTCAGGACGTACGCGCCCATGAACAGGATCATCACCGAGAAGAACGCACTGCCCGCGTTGACCGTGTTGACGGGTCCGCCGGGCAACGCGCGCAGGCCGAGCACGGTCACCATGCTGAACGCGAGCAACGTGGCCGCGGCACCCGCGACGCCGTACGTGCCCCAGCGCTCGTCACGGGCGACCGCGAAGATCATCACCGCGCCGACCATCGTGATGGAGATCGACAGCAGCAGGCCGATGTGCGGCGGCGAGTCGATCACGGCGTCGAAGCCGTACAGGCCGTGCCACCACTGGTCCCACAAGCCGTAGACCAGGAACAGCGCCGCGCCGATGCCGGAGATCAGGTAGCCGACGGGTGCCTCGAACGTGCGTCCGAAGACGCCGACCGCGCGGCCGCCGACCATCGGGTCGATCGCCTTGTCCCGCTTGGCGTTCGCGGTCGTCATCAGCACCACGGCGAGGCTAGCCAGGCCTGAGATCGCGCTGCCCGCGTACAGGAACAGGTGCGGCATGGTGAAGAACGTGTCCGGGCCGACGTCGGAGTGCCACTGGATGTCCCAGGTCAGTCCGATCAGCGAGAGCAGGGTGCCACCGAGCACGACGCTCGCCGGGATCAACCCCCTCGGGACCGTCCTCGCCGGCGACGCTGCCGTCGCCGCGATGTTCACCGTCATTTCCTCCCCCTCCTAGGTGAGCAGCAGCGGGATCACGACCCGCTCGCTGCGCAGTGACACGGTGATTTCCCATTGGCCGGCCATGAGCAGGTCGACGCCCGCGACCTGGTACTGACCGGGAGCCCGCGGCGCCGCCGTGATCGGGGCGAGCGCGTGGCCCATCTGCGGCATCGCCGGTTCGACCGTCACGTCGCCGTCGGCGGCGTTGCCGGAGCGGTCGGTGATGCGCAGGTCGAACGTGTTGCTGCCGGTTCTGGTGCTGGTGGGCGTGAGTTCGAACCGGAACCCTCCGCTCTCGGCGAGGTGGGGCTGGGCCTCGACGCCGCGAGGCCACAGCACGACCAGCGCGGCCACGATCGCGATCACCCCGGCCAGGACGGCTACCGCTGAACGCTTCACTTCGAGGCCACCTTCCCGGCGGGAACGTCGACGACCTCGGGCACGGTGACGATCGAGTAGTCCCGTTCGACCTGGATCCACACGAGGTACCTGCCCGGCAACGGGAACGAGTAGGTGAACGGCACGTCCGGCCCGTAGGCGGCGACGCTCTCGTCCGGCTTGTCGGGCATGCCCGGCGTCGGCGGGATCATCGAGTGCACGTGCGCCCAGATCGGCGCGTTGACGGCGGTGTCGGTGACGGGGCCGACGACGATCATGTGGCCGAGCATGCCCAGCCACGGCTGCAGGTCGCGCTCACCGAACTTCGCGGTGATCGTGCTGGGCCTGCCCGCTTCCCGGATGTCCATCGCCGTCTCGGTCTTCCCGTCGTTCGCCTGTGCCGCAGCGGATCCGGCAACGTCCACACCGGACCGCAGCAGCTGCACTCCCCCGCCGCGCCGGGCGATCTCGGCCGCGATCGCGTGCGTGCCCTGTTCGGGGTCGCGCAGCCGGGCGCGGTACTCGCCAGGTGCCGTGCGGACCGGGTGCAGGTGCCGGAGGTGACCGGACGGCGACACCACGACGAGGTGGATGAACGCGCTGTCGTGCACCAGCAGGTCGTCCACTGGCCGTCCGGACGAGCCGTCCGTCAGGCTGAGCACCAGGTCGTTGCCGTCCATCGCAGGAACCAGGTTCACCGGCGGCCGCGAGAAGTCCACTGTGGACGTTCGCTCGTAGGGGTTCGTCACGTTGTCGTAGGTCGGGTCCAGCTGGGTGCCGGGCGCCGCCACCGGCGGGATGCTCGGTGCCAGCAACGCCGCCGTCACCCCGACCGCCACCGCGGCGACCATGCCCGCCGTGGGCACGAGCGCGAGACCGGGCCTGCCGAACACGGCGAGCAGCAGTGCCGCCAGCAACAACACGCCGGCCGCGATGAACCCGCCGTAGGTCGCGTTCTCCCACGGCGACGGCACGAGCGCCGGAACGACGAACGGAATGGTCGCCTCGTCGACCGCCAGCTCCCACGGTCCTGGCCGGTCCACGCGCAGCACGCCGGAGTAGAAACCAGGCGTGGCACCGAGTTCCACCTTCGCGGTGCTGCTCGGCGCACCCGCCGCGCGCAACGTCAGTGCGACGTCACCGGCCGGAGTGCCCGCGTGCGTCACGACGTCGACGTGCACCGGTCCCGGCACCTCCGCGACCCGCCGGATGATCACCGTGAGGTCGCGGTCCCCCAGGCTCTGTGCGACGTGGATGTCGGCACCGGACTGGACGCCATCGGCCAGTGCGGGGGCCGCGATCCCCAGGATCGCCCCCAGCACGAACAGCAAGATCACACCACGTCGTTTCATCGCGACCGAACGTATCGATCTTGCCCGCCTCACCGCGTCACTGCCGAGACGGAAACCGCATCCCCCGCACGGGGGACCTCCGACCCCTGCGAAGCGGGAGGTTCTCAGGGACGCCATCGGGCAGGATTGCGCTCGATGGATCTGATCAAGCTGCCCCTCAAGCACCAGTCGTGGCTGGTCGCGGCCGTCTGCATGGTCGTGGACGGCGGGTTCGTGCTGCTCGACGGCGAACCGTTGCGCCAGACCGTGATCGTGCTGGCCCTGACTCTGGCCGTGGACGCGATGCTCGCCGGTCCCGCCCGGCTGTCGCTGTGGGTGGCGGCGGCGCAGGCGGCCGTCCCGGTGATCGTCCTCGTGTCGATGCGCAACGGGATCGACGCCAACGACGCCGGCATGCTGATCGCCGGTTACCGGGCCGGGGCGTGGTTGCGCGGCGCACCGGCCTACGCGTCGCTCGGGTTCCTCTCGGCCAGCCTCATGGCCTGCATGGTCCTCACCGGCCACGGCCCGTTGCAGGCGCTGCTCCTGGCGGGCAAGGGCGCGTTGCTGCCGTGGCTCGTCGGCCGCTACACGACGGCCCGCCGCGCGTACCTGGCCGAGCTGGAGAAGCAGTCGGCGATGGCGGAGAAGGACGCGAAGGCGGCGGTCACCAAGGCGGTCACCGAGGAACGCGGCGCGATCGCCCGCGACCTGCACGACGTGATCATCCATCACGTCAGCGCGATCAACCTGCACGCGGGCGCGGCACGGCTCGGCCTGCCGAACGGCAATCCCAAGCTCACGAACTCGTTGCGCGCGGTCGAGACGTCCAGCCGCGCGGCGATGGTCGACCTGCGGCACCTGCTCGACCTGCTGCACGGCGACAAGTCCGAGGGCGCGCGGCAACCGGGTCTCGACAACCTCGACGAGCTCCTCGACGGCGTGCGCGCGGCGGGCAGACCGGCTCAGCTGGAGGTGCGCGGGCAACGGCGGGACGTGCCGGAGTCGTTGGACATCACGGTCTACCGGATCATCCAGGAGATGCTGACCAACGCACTGCGGCACGGCGACGCGTCCGGTGTGACGGTGACCCTGGAGTACGCGCCGGACTCGCTGACCGTCGCCGCGCGCAACGTCACGGGTCCCGGCGACGACTCGGGATCGGTGCGCCGGGGCCTGGTCGGCATCCGCAACCGCGCGGGCATGTTCGCCGGCACCACCCGGTCCGGGCTCGAACCGGACGGCCGCACCTGGCGCACCGTCGTCACGTTCCCCCTGGAGGCGTCATGACCCTGTCGGTGCTGCTCGCCGACGATCACGCGATGCTGCGCTCCGGCATGCGCGCGATCTTCGACACCCAGGACGACCTCCAGTGCGTCGCGGAGGTCGCGGACGGGCGGGCCGCGGTCGCCGAGGTCGCACGGCTGCGTCCGGACGTGGCGGTGCTCGACATCCGCATGCCGAAGCTGGACGGCCTCGGCGCGACGGAGCTGATCCTGGCCGATCCCGCGAACCGCACGAAGGTCCTGCTGCTCACGACCTACGACACCGACGAGTACGTCTACCGCGCGTTGAAGGCCGGTGCCAGCGGGTTCCTGCTGAAGTCACTGCCACCGGAAGAGCTGATCTCCGCGGTCCGGGTGGCGGCGCGCGGCGACGCGTTGATCGACCCGTCCGTGACGCAACGGCTGATCGCGCGGTTCGCCGTCAGCCTCGCCCCTCCCCCGACGCCGCCGGAACTGGCCCTGCTCACCACGCGCGAACGCGAGGTGCTGCTCCTCGTCGCGGCGGCCCACAGCAACGCCGAGATCGCCGCGCGGCTGCACGTCGGGGACGAGACGGTGAAGACGCACGTCTCACGGGTGCTGTCGAAGCTGGGACTGCGGGACCGGGTGCACGCTGTGGCGTACGCGCACATCAACGGGCTGGTGCAGCACCGCCGCTGACCCGTTCGTCGACCGTCCAGGCGCGGGTGCGGGAGCGGTCGAGGAACCGCTCCTCGTCCTGCGCGACGCCCGAGTCCTCCGCGAGGACCGCCGCCAGCCAGGCGTGGTACGTCGCCTCGTCCGCGAAGCTCAGCAGCGTCACCACGTCGAACTCGGCCGGCAAGCCGCGCTCACCGGCCTCCGGCAGGTAGTTGCGCGCGTAGCGGATCGGTGCCGGCGCGATGCTCAGGACGAGCGGGACGTGGTGGTTCTCGTAGTGGTCGACGAACTCGTCCCTGCTCATCCCGGCGCGTGCCTTGAGCAGTGCCATGATGGTGGTCACGACTCACCACCCTACGGTCTGGTGAGCCGCGAGGACCCCTCGATCGCCCCGCGGCTCAGCTCTCCCAGATCACCGGCGACTTGGTGTAGCCGTCGCCGCGGTTGTACTCGCCCGCCGCGACCTTGGAGCCGTCCGGCGCCGCGGTCAGCACGCAGGTCTCGTAGGTCTCCCCGGCGGCGGCGAACGTCTTCGGCGCGCTGGTGGAGTCGCACTTCGGGGTGTCGCCGCTGATGATCACGCCGGTGCCCTTGCCGTCGGTGCCGAGGCCGCGCAGGGAGACCGAGGTGTAGCTCAGGTCGGTGCCGCCGAGGTTCTCGACCTTCACCCGCAGGTAGAACGGGGTGACGTTCTTGGCCTTGTCGCCGAACTTCGCCAGGTCCTCCTTCGCGCCCGCCTCGATGGCGGTGAGCGTGACGGCGATGGTGCCGTTCTTGTCACCGGAGGCGAACGGGATGACCGCGCGGGCGCCGACCTTGAGCTTCGTGCCGGGAGCGGTGATGTCCCCGCCGGCGGGGACGGCCGGCGCCTCCTTCGACGCGCTGGTCTCCTTGGTGCTGCTGCTCGTGGCCGTCGTGGTGTCGGTGGCGGGCGTCGCCGAACCGGTGGTCTCGGAGCCGCAGGCCGACAGCAGCAGACCTGCCGTCGCGGCGGCGGCGATGAACAGGGGGCCACGGGCGTGCGTCACTGCGGGACTCCTCGGACTGCGGAACCTGGGTTGCCCAGGACGCTAGGCCGGATGCCGGAGCGGCGGTATCGGTCGTTCACACCACACGGCTCAGAGGTCGTCGAGGCCGATCAGCCCGTCCTGGATCGCCCTGGCCACCAGCGCCGCCTTCGTCGGGGCCTGCCTGCCGATCGCGGCGTACTTGACCCTGATCCGCTCCAGGTGGGAGTTCACCGTGCTGAGCGTGATGTTCAGGCGTTGCGCCACGAACTCCTTCGACTCGGACTGGAACCACTCGACCAGGACCTCGGTCTCCCGTGGCGACAGCGCCGGCCTGCTGTCCGACCTGTCGCCCGCCAGCGCGCCCGCGAGTGCCGGTGGCGTGTACGACTGGCCCTCGGCCGCCGCCTTCACGGCCTGCACGAGGTGGTCGGCGCCCTCGGCCTTGGTCAGGTAGCTGAGCGCGCCGATCTCCAGGCACTGCAACGCGATCTCGTCGTCGTCGCGCATCGAGTAGACGATCACCTTGCGGCCGTCCTCGACGAGCTTGCGCAGCTCGGACGTGGCAGGTGCGCCTCCCGTGAGGTGCAGGTCGAGCACCACGACGTCCGCCGCGGCACCGGGTCCGGTCCAGGCCACCCCTGGGTCCTCGCCGCTCGCGACGAGGTCGATGTCCGCCGTGGACAGCCAGTGCGCGACTCCCGCGCGCACCACGGGATGGTCGTCGACCAGGACCGCCGTCACGCCGTCCGCCATCTCGCCTCGCTCCTCACCAGTCCGCTGTGGACACTCGTCTCGACGGTGACCGCTTCCGTCGTACCGGCCTCCGGCAAGGTCTCGGGCGCGTCCGCCACGACGGCCACGCGCACCTCGGTGGCGGTGCGCAGCAGACTGACCTTCGCACGTCCGTTCGCGACGGCGAGTGCCTGGGCCATCGGGGCGACCAGTTCCCGACGAACCTCCGTCGGGACCGGTGTGGCCGTGCCGCTGACCGCGAGCGAGACGACGACACCGCGCCGCTCGGCCACGTCCACACACGCGGTCAGCTCGTGCAGCAACGGGTCGGGTACGTCGTCGTTCTCCGCGAACAGCCTGCGCAGCTGCACGGCCGCCACCGAGCACCGCAGCCTGGTCGTCTGGTCGGCGACGCTCACCTGCTCGTCGGCCAGGTCGGCGAGCAACGGCAGCAACGCGCCCAGCTGGCCCTCGAACCCGGCCTTCAGGTCCTGTTCCCGTTGGCGGGCCAGCTCTTCGCGGGTGCGGGCGGCGTCGTGCTCGGCGGCGGCCTCGGCGGCGAGGCGGGCGTCCCGGTGCAGCACGCGCGTGATCACCAGGATGCCGAGCTGGAAACTCGTGCCGCTCAGGAGCACGACTCCGGCGGTGCCGACGTCACCGTTTCCGGCGTGCGCGAACCACGCGATGCTGAAGCAGATGTGCGCGCTCAGTGCCACCAGCAGCGCCGCCGGCCGTTCGACCAGCACCAGCAGCAGGTACCAGCCGACGAGCCCGAACCCCCAGTCGGCCGGGCCGAACGACGCTCCGGCGGGCAGGGCGGTCGTCGCCAGAGCCGACGCGGCGAGGGGTGCGACGGCCAGCCACGCGGGAAGCTCCGGGCGAGCCGCCGCGACGTTCCCGGCCACGACGCCCAGCGTTGACGTCAGCAGGACGTACGCGACCCACGCCGCCGGGCCGTGCGGGGATCCGACGAGCTGGGGCAGCGTGAGGACGAGCTGAATGGCCAGGACCACGACGAGCAGCACCTGCCGCGTGGTGGTGAGAACCGCGTGATCAGTCATCGGGCCACCTCAGCCGTGCGGTGGTGCCATGACCTTCGGCCGACTCGATCACCGCGGTCCCGCCCACCGCCGCAAGCCGATCGACCACCGATCCGCGCAGGCCACGCCGGTGTCCTGGCACGTCCGCGGGCTCGAACCCCCTGCCGTCGTCGCTGAGGACCACCACCGCGCCTCGCTGCACAGTGAGTTCGGCGCTGGTGGCGCCCGCGTGCCGTTCGACGTTCGTGAGCAACTCGCGTGCGGCCCGCACGAACGCCAGCGCGACCCCGGCCGGCACCGGCACGACCTCGGCCTCCACCCGCACGTGCACGGAACTGTCCCGCGCCACCGCCGTCAGCGCGGCCCCGAGGTCCACGGTCCCCTGCCCCTGACCGCGTTCGGCCAGCACCACCAGATCCCGGCGCGCCTGAGCGGCCACCGCCTCCGGATCGCCACCGTGCGCGGCCATCAGGAACGTCGCGGCCGCCGTGTCGTGCAGCAGAGCCAGGTACTCCCGCTCCCGTCGTCCCTGGTCAAGGGCGACCGCCGCCGCCCGCCGCCGCTCGGCGGCCCGTTCCCGCAGCAGGTCCACTCGCCGGCTCGACCGGCGCAACAACTCGTACGCCAGCCGCGCGAGCACCGACTCCAGCACCGCCCGCACCAGCACGCCGGGCCCGGTCGTCACCACCTGCACCGCGAGCAACGCCGCCGTCGCGGGCACCGTGACCTTGAGCGGCCACTGCCACTGCCACGTGATCAACGTCGTCGTCAGCACCGTCAGCACCCACTGATCGGCGTCGGCGCCCAGCAACACCGACAGCACCACGACGCGAAGGAACGCCACCGGCAACGCCACGCGCGGCAACCGGAAGTCGGCAACGGTGCTCACCGCCACCAGCGCGAACAGGGTCCAGCCCAGCGGCGAGTTCAGCGAGAACGCGCCGAACAGGCTGATCAGGACGACGCCGGCGCCGCGGACGGGACCCGCGAGACGGGACACCGTCGCAAGCAGCCTGGCCTCCAGCACGCCTCGCATTCTGCACATATCGTCCGCGTATCGAAAAACGCGTACGCCCTCGCAACGGTCACTCGGCTTCAGTTGGGACGTGCTCAACACCTGGCAGGAGTGGGTCGGTACGGAGACCGGGGTCGTGCTCGGCTCGGTGCTGGGACTACCGCTCGCCGTGCTCGTGATGCTGTTTCTGGCGCTGTACCGGAGGTTCCGGGGAGCCGCGCGGCCGTGGCGGAACTCGTTCGCCGAGGTCGGCCTCTTCTACGGGACGCTGCCGTGGGTGTGGATCATCATGCTGCCGGGTGAGGAGCCGGGTGTCGCGGGCAAGCTGAGCCTGGTGCCGTTCGAGGACGTCCTCGATCTGGTCGCCCACGGCGACACGGGCCAGATCATCGGCAACATGCTGGTGTTCGCGGCGCTCGGGTTCTTCGGGCCGCTGAGGTTCGCCGGTCTGCGGTCGGTGTGGCGGGTGCTGGCGTTCGCGGCGGGGTGTTCGGCGTTCCTGGAGATCCTGCAGTTCGTGCTGATGCTGGACCGGGTGTCCTCTGTGGACGACGTGCTGCTCAACGCTGTGGGAGCGGCGCTGGCCTCGATGTTGTCCTGGTGGTGGTGGCGTCCCAGAACCGCGGTGGTGCCGGAACTCCAGCTCGTCGGCGTCTGACTGCCTAGGCTGGCGGCATGAGGGTGCTGATCGTGGAGGACGAGCCCCACCTGGCGGAAGCCGTCCGGGACGGGTTGCGGCTGGAGGCGATCGCCGCGGACATCGCCGGGGACGGTGACACGGCGCTGGAGCTGCTGAGCGTCAACTCCTACGACCTCGCGGTGCTCGACCGCGACATTCCCGGTCCGTCCGGGGACGAGGTGGCGCGGCGGATCGTCGCGTCCGGCAGCGGCATGCCGATCCTCATGCTCACCGCGGCCGACCGCATCGACGACAAGGCGTCCGGGTTCGGGCTCGGTGCCGACGACTACCTCACGAAGCCGTTCGAGCTGCGGGAACTGGTGTTGCGGCTACGGGCACTCGCTCGCCGGCGCGCGTACGCACGGCCTCCGGTCAGCGAGATCGGCGGCCTGCGGCTCGACCCGTTCCGGCGCGAGGTGTTCCGCGACGGGCAGTACGTCGCGCTGACCCGCAAGCAGTTCGCGGTGCTCGAGGTGCTGGTGGGCGCGCAGGGCGGGGTCGTCAGCGCCGAGGAACTGCTGGAGCGGGCCTGGGACGAGAACGCCGACCCGTTCACCAACGCCGTCCGCATCACGGTCTCGGCACTGCGCAAACGGCTCGGCGAACCGTGGCTGATCGCGACCGTGCCGGGCGTCGGCTACCGCATCGACGCGGATGGCTAGGCGTCCCGGCCTGAGCGCCCGCCTGAAGTTCACCCTCAGCTACGCGGGCATCGTCGTCGTGGCCGGCGCCGTCCTGATCGCGGTGGCCTGGTGGTACCTGCTGCGCTTCCTGCCCGACAACGACAAGGGCCTGCTCTTCACCAGCCCCAACCGCTACCTGCTCTCCCGCATCTTCGGCCGCGCCGCCGCCATCGCCATGCTGTTCCTGGTGGCGTTCGGGCTGCTCGGCGGATGGCTGCTGGCAGGCCGCATGCTCTCCCCGCTCGACAAGATCGCGGACGCCGCCCGGCTGGCCGCCAAGGGGTCCCTGTCGCACCGGATCCGGCTTCCCGGCAAGGCGGACGAGTTCCGCGAACTCTCCGACGTCTTCGACGACATGCTCGGCAAACTCGAGTCGCACGTCGCCGAGCAACGCAGGTTCGCCGCCAACGCGTCCCACGAGTTGCGCACCCCGCTGGCGATCTCGCAGTCACTGCTGGACCTGGCCCGTCAGGACCCTTCGCTGGTCGACCGCGAGTTCCTCGACCGCCTGCACACCTCGAGCCGCCGCGCGATCGACCTCACCGAGGCCCTGCTGCTGCTCAGCCGGGGCGACCGCGGCCTGTTCAGCCGCGAGCCCGTCGACCTCTCCCTGATCGCCGAGGAAGCCGCCGAAACCCTCCTCCCCCTGGCGGAACGGCGCGGGATCACGCTCGACGTCACCGGAGGGAAGGCCACCACGGCCGGTTCCGCGGAACTGCTCCTGCGCGTGATCACGAACCTCGTCCAGAACGCCATCGTCCACAACCTCCCGGCCGGCGGCACGATCACCGTCCACACCGAACCGCAGCACCAGGCGTGCGTCGTGCGGGTCGAGAACACGGGCCGGGTGCTCCCCTCGGACCTGGTGCCGACGCTCACCGAACCGTTCCAGCGCGGCGGTGAACGCGTTCGCGACGACGATCACGCGGGTGTCGGCCTGGGGCTCGCCATCGTGCACAGCGTCGTCCGCGCGCACGAAGGCGCACTCGACATCGTGCCGCGCCCGGAAGGCGGGCTGCGCGTCACGATCCGGCTGCCCAGTCACGCAGTCGCGGGTGAATCTCGGTGAAGAACGCCGTTTTGGCGCGCGTGTAGTCGTCGTAGTCCTGGGCGCCCGCGTGCTCGTCGGCGAGCCCGCGCTTGATCTGCTCGTAGCGCCTGGCCTGCTCGGGGTGACACCGCAGCCAGTCGCGGAAGTCCACGACGAACCGCGCGAACGGCGAGTCGGCGCGGCGGACGTGCAGGATGGCGCCTTCCGCCGGGGAGTGGAACAGGCGCTTCTCGTAGGCGGCGTCGTCCGCTTGATCGCCGGGCCTCCTCGCGTCGCGGTACACGCCAGGGGAATTCGGCCGCGCGCCGTGGGCCGGGACGAACGGCGTGGATGCTAGCAGCTCGGCCAGGTCGTCCAGTGGCGGCAGATCGGGCATGCGCACCTGCAGATCCACGATCGGCTTGGCACCGAGGCCCGGCACGGCGGTCGAGCCGATGTGCTCGTAGCCGAAGCCGTCCGCCCCGGGCAGTGACGCGAAAGCCGAACGCACCTCGGCGAGGAGTTGTCGTGCGCGAACGGGCCAGGCGGCGTCGTATTCGACGATGACAGCGGAAGGCATGCTTCCACCCTAGGCCGATCGGGGAGGTCGCCCTTCGCCGCTTTGCCGTTACACCACCACTTTGCACAATCCATCAATTCCGCGAATGCGACGGAGACCTTCGACCCTGGGGCATCCCCCCATTCGGGGTCAGGATTGTTGGTCTTCTGCGTGGACGGGAGTGAACACGATGACCGAATCGAGTGGCAGCGGCCAGTTCCGCGTCGGCCCCGAACTCAGAACCGGCATGATCCAGACGCAGAACCAGGGCGCGAAGGCCGTGCTGTACACCGAGGTCGACGGCGAGCCGCTAGTCGAGGGCGACATCGTGCTGACCCTCGTGCAGGACGGCGAGCTGCACCTGGAGGGCGTGGTCATCCCAGGTCAGCAGTTCCGCTGGCCGGGCGGGCGGGTGCCGTTCGAGATCGACCCCGCCCTGCCGGACCAGGCGCGCGTGCACAACGCCATCGCGCATTGGGAACGCAACACGCGCATTCGCCTGGTGCCGAGAAACGCGACGGACACGAACTTCATTCGTTTTCAGCCCGGCGACGGGTGCAGTTCTCCCGTGGGCATGCGCGGAAACCGGCAGAACATCACGCTGGCGCCGACCTGCCCGACCGGCGCGACCATTCACGAAATCGGGCACAGCGTAGGTCTGTGGCACGAGCAGAGCCGTGAGGACCGCAACAACTTCGTGACGATCGACTTCACGAACGTCCAGCAGCAGAACGCCCACAACTTCAACCAGCACATCACCGACGGAGACGACGTCGGGCCGTACGACTACCACTCGATCATGCATTACCCGCCGCGGGCGTTCGCGATCGACACGAGCCGCAACACGATCACGCCGACCCAGAACGTCGCCATCGGCCAGCGTGACGGCCTCAGTCCCGGCGACTGCGCGGCGGTGCGGGCGATGTACAGCGGCCTCGAACCGGCCGCGGTGTTCCGGGGCGTGCAGTTCACCGGCTCCGTCGCCGCCGGCGCGACGCGGACCTGGTTCACGCACAGCTGGCCCGCCCACTGGTACGTGCTGTGGACGGTCGTGCCGACGGGCCCCGCGGTCGACGGCCCGGCGCAGGTCGAGTGGACCACCCAGGTCACCCGGCAGTCCGGTGGGCTGCTCAAGTACTTCCTCGCCATCAGGAACCTGACCGCCGGCCAGGTCGAGATCGAGGCCCGCTACGACGTGCTCGGCTGGTCGCCGGACGCACTGTGAGAGGAGCCGCCATGAGCGCCGACCTCGACGGCGGGGCCGCCCCCGCGTCGCTCGACGACCTGGTCGTGGCCGACCCCGCGCAAACCGCGGGAAACGGCGGTGCGGCACCGGACGCCGCCGCCGACACCGAGAACGCCGACGTCGAGGCCCAGCCCGAGGCTGAGGACGCCGGTCCAGCGCCAGAACACGAGTGAAGGGGGAATCCCGATGCGACTTGGTGTGCAGTTCCGAGGACAGGTGCCCGGCGGGTCGTCGCGGCGCTGGTTCACCCACAGCTGGCCGGAGGCGTGGCGCGTGGTGTGGATGGTCGTGCCGACGTGGCCGATGGTCGACGGCGCCCAGCAGATCGAGTGGAAGGTGCAGGTCGACCGGCAGGCCGCCGGGCTGATCAAGTACTTCATCGAGATCCGCAACCTCACCGGCGGCCCCGTCGACATCGAGGCCCGCTTCGCCGTGCTGAACTGATCAGGTGCACGGCACCGTCGTGATCCCGGCAGGCACGCCCGCGTTCGGCCGGGCGGTGCTGCGGGTGCGGCTGCTCGACGTCCTCCTCGCCGACGCGCCCGCGGTCACGAAAGCCGAGCACGTCAGCGAGTTCTCCCGCGACGACACCGCCGAGCAGCGCCTGCCGTTCCAGCTCGACGGGGAAGGCCACGCGCTGAACGTCGCCGCCCACGTGGACGTGAGCGGCGACGGACGCGTTCGTCACGGAGATCTGGTCAGCACCAACGCCATCAGCCCTGCGGACGGCGTGGTCGTGCGCGTCGAACCGGTGTAGATCACCGCCGGTAGATCCCGAGCTCGTAGAGCGAGTAGCCCCAGCCGGTTCCGCGTTGGGTGGCGTGCAGGCGGACGTAGCGGCCGGTCGCGGTCACGTCGATCGAGTCCACCCCGCCGTTGCCGGTCGTGGTGCCGTAGACGGACCGGAAGTTGGTGCCGTCGTCGGACACCTGAATCTCATAGGCCCGTCCGAAAGCGCCCTCCCAGACCAGTTGCACGTGCTGGAACGTGGTCACCGCACCCAGGTCGACCCTGATCCACTGCGGATCCGCCCAGTCCGTGGCCCAGCGCGAGGTTGCGTTGCCGTCCACCGCGTTCGACGGCGGGAACGGCGCCCCGTCACCCACCTGCTGATACGACGACGCGGTGACAGCCTTGCCCTGAGCGACGTTCACGCCCGAGGGTTGCGGTGCCACGACTCGGACCGAGCGGGTCTCGATACCGATGTTGCCGCGCCCGTCCTCGGCCATCACGTACACCTTCCACACGCCGAGGCGGTCCGGGGCGGTGACGGTCAGCCGGTTCCCGTTGACCAGCACAGGCGTCGCGGCCAGGCCGCCGCTGTTGTCGATGTACTTGCTGTTGAACGCCGCCGACCACTGAATCGCATCCCCGTTCGGATCAGACGCGGCCACGTCGATGTTCAGCGGGGCACCGGCCGCGATGGTCTGCGGCAGGTTCATCGCCGAGATCACCGGTGGGGTGTTGGCTGGAGTCGCGCCGCCGAACGCTCGTTGCACCGAGTAGAACGAGAGCCGCTTCTTGCCCGCGGGCGTCAGGTTGAACCACACCGCACCGAAGTCGTACTCCGTGCCGTAGTGGAACAACGTGCCACCGAACGACACCCCGGTGTGGCCGATGATGCAGTTCCAGGCCTGCGTGTAGCCGTCGCGTTTCTGCACATCGGTGGGCTCGGCCGGCACGCCGTTGGCGTCGTTGGGAACCTCCCACTCACCGGCCGGACCAGCCTCGGTCAGGATGTACGGCTTCGTGTAACCACCAGAGATCCAGTCCTGACGCACCTTGCACACGTTGCCGTAGGAGTTCACCGAGTACAGGTCCAGGTCAGGCGTGTACGCCTTGAGGTACACCCACGCACCGGTCCACGCGTCGGTGTTGGTCACCGGATGGTTCGTGTCGATCGCGTGGATCGCCCGCGCCGCCTCGTTGATGTACTTCGCGTACTCCACACGCTGAGTCTCCAACTCCGCACCGGAGTAGCAGTTCTGCAAGCCGAGAATGGACTCGTTGCCTACGTTCCACATCAACACGCCGGGATGATCCTTGTAGGTAGTCACCCACTGGCGGATCTGGCCGAGCATGTCCGCTTTGTACTGACCGTCGGTCACGTAGTTCACGCAACCACCGGAACCGGGGCCGCCGCCAGGCTGCAACCAGAAACCGTTGATCACACGCAAACCGTTCGCGGCAGCCGCATCGAGCAACGGACGCGTCGAAGCATCCGTACCCCACGTGCGCAACGTGTTGACACCCATGGACTTCAACTCCGGCATGTACCGCGCCGCATCCGCCGCCGGCGGACCCCAGGTCAAACCCTTCACCACCCACGGCTGACCATCCACCGTCAGCCGCCAGTTGCCCTGCGACCCGGTCACCCGCACACCGGTGCCAGGCTGCGGGTTCGAGCCCTGCTCGCCGTACACCCGGAACTCCCACAACGACACGCCGTAACCGTTGGCGCGCTGGGTCGCGTTCACCCGGACGTAGCGACCGGTGCCGGTCACGTCGTAACCCTGCCGGCCACCGGTCGAACCGGTCACCGAACGGATCGGCTGCCACGCGTTGCCGTCGGCGGAGACCTGGATCTCGAACGCCGTCGCGTACGCGGACTCCCAGTCGAGCTCGACCCGGCTGACCGTCGAAGAGGCGCCCAGGTCGACCCGCAGCCACTGCGGGTCGCTCCACGCACTGGACCAACGGGTACCCGGATCACCGTCGACCGCTGCCGACGCGGGCGTGCCGCCGTTCTCGGCCGACGAGGCGAGGGCGGGTTTGCCCTGGGAGAGCAGGGTGGGAGCGGCGTGAGCCGGTAGGACTGCCAGGCCGAGGAGCACGGCGATCACCGTGCAGATGGAGCGGACGCGGACCATCGCGCCTCCTGCCACAGGTAGGGATGTAGGAGGAGAGCGCTCTCACAACCCTGCCGCCGAACGTTACGACCAGACGTCGGCGGTGTCAAAAGAACCGGTCTTGACACCTCGGAGGGCCAGCGGGACGCTGTTTGGGAGAGCGCTCTCCAAGCCGGTTCCCCCACGTCGGCAGGAGGACATTGGTGTCCCGAAAACTCAGCGCACTATCGATGACGGCTGCCCTGGTGGCGGCCGTGGTCGTGGTCGCGACCAACTCGGCTCAGGCCGATGACCTGGTCACGCACCACGAGTTCCAGGCGAACTGCTCGGTCACGACCCATCTCCCGGACGACCCGATCGTCTTCCCGGGACTGCCGGGCGCGTCGCACATGCACACCTTCCTCGGCAATCCCTCGACCAACGCCCGCAGCACGAACGACTCGCTCAAGGGTGCTCAGACCAACTGCAAGACACCCGACGACAAGTCCGCGTACTGGTTCCCGTCGATCATCAACGGCGACCAGATCGTCCCTCCGAACTTCCCGCAGGTCATCTACTACAAGTCCGGCATCCTGAGGTACCAGGACGTCGTGCCGTTCCCACCGGGCATGCGGTTCGTGGTCGGCAGCCCCACGGCGACGCAGGAACAGTTCCGCACCGCGCCCGGCGCGGTCGAGGGCTGGGAGTGCGGCGACAGCTTCCACAACTGGGACATCCCGGCGTACTGCACGCCGGGTAGTCAGCTCAACGTCCGTTACCAGGCACCGAGCTGCTGGAACGGCCGCGACCTCGACTCAGCGGACCACAAGTCGCACATGGCCTACCCGGACCGCGCGACGCTGGTGTGCCCGTCAAGTCACCCGGTCGCCGTGCCGATGATCGAGTTCAAGATGGCGTTCCCGGTGTCCGGTGACATGTCCCGCGTACGACTCTCCAGTGGTCGTGGGTACACCTGGCACTACGACTTCATGAACGCCTGGGACGCACCTACTCAGGCCGCGCTGGTCCGGCACTGCATCAACGGCGGGCTGCAGTGCGACCCACGCGGGTTCGACCTGTACAAGCCGAATCGAGGCGCCGCACTAGGACCGGACTACCGGTTGCCGCGGTGAGGTTCCTCGCCTCATGCACCCCAGGGCGGCGCGTGCCCTGGGGTGTTTCCGCGTTGCTGCTGGCGGGATGTGCCGCGCCCACTCCCCCGCCCGCGCCGCCGGTGTCCCCGTTCAACGCCACGGACACCGCGTGGGTGCAGCTGATGATCCCGATGAACGAACAGCTGCTACCGGCACTCGACGTCGCCCCGCCCCAGATCGCCCGGTTCGCCGCGGAGCTCAAGGCCTCGCACTCGGACGAACTGGTCCGCCTGCGGCAGTTGCGTGACCGGGCAGGGCTGCCGGACACCAACGTGCACGCGGGCCACCAGATGCCTGGCCTGGTCTCCGCGGCCGATCTGCTGACCATCAGAACGGATCCCTCGGCGCTCACGAAGAAGCTGCACGAGCACCTCGACCAGACGGCCAAACTCGCCCGCAGTGAACAGGAGAACGGAACGGACGCCGCGACCAAGGAGTTCGCGGCGTCCGTCGAGTCGTCACGCAGGGATCAGCTCACCAGGCTCGGTCAGGGGTAGTTCACGACGTACCGGACCTGGTTCGCCAGGTCCGCCTGACCGCCCGTGCCGTTGATGACGTTGGCGATGGTGCCCACGCCGCCCAGCGACACCGCCACGAGGTGCGTGAACCGAACTCCTGACCGGTTCGGCGCCTCGAAGCCGTTGTCCGTCACGATGCTCGGATCGGCCTGGTTGAACGCGTAGACACCGACACCGAACGCATCGTGCGTGGTCACCGAATCAGCGACCTTGTAGCCGGCCCAGCCTCGCTTGGACCCGTTCATCCAGGCGGCCTGGTTCGGCGGGTCGTACGGCAGCTCGTTCTGGTACAGGTAGACGCGACCGCCGTTGCCGTTCCAGACCAGGTTGTGCTGCTGGTAGTGCTCGACGAACAACCCGTACGCGATCACGTTGTCGCCGTTGACGACCACGCCGTTCTGGCCGGGGTTGGCCGTCCAGCTGACGCCCGCGCCGTGGTCGGCGCGCCACACCCAGGTGTGGTCGATGATCGTGTTGCGGCTGTTGACGCGCATGCTGACCGTGGCCTTGCCGGCCTGCGACCCGCCGACGCGCAGGTACACGTCGTGCAGCGAGGTCGGGTTGGCGGCGTGCGAGGTGGCGCTGGAGTCACCGATCTCCAGCAGCACCGGGGAGTTCTGCACACCGGCGTCGACCAGGAACCCGGCCAGCTTCACACCGTCCACATCGGACGTCGTCAGCGCGGCTTTGCCGGTGGTCGGCGTCAGGGTCGCAAGACCCAGACCCAGCACGACGGTGTTCGGGCGGGTCACCCGGATCGTGTCGTCGAGCTGGTGGATGCCCGGCGTCAACAGCAGGTGCTTGCCCTGCGCCAAAGCCGCGTTGATCGTCGCGGCCGAGGTGCCGGGCTTGACGATGAAGAAGTCCGCGAGCGACACCGACGTGCCGGGGTTGCCGTTCTCCCAGCTCGTGCCGCGCGAGTTCTGGCGCAGCGCGGGCAGGAAGACGCGGTACTCACCGGAGTTGTCGAAGTACAGGTACGGCTTCTCCCGCGTCACCGGCGAGTTGT
Source organism: Lentzea sp. NPDC092896 (assembly GCF_044754905.1). Taxonomy (NCBI): domain Bacteria; kingdom Bacillati; phylum Actinomycetota; class Actinomycetes; order Pseudonocardiales; family Pseudonocardiaceae; genus Lentzea; species Lentzea sp. NPDC092896. The sequence goes on along the minus strand of NZ_JBIVPX010000001.1, from coordinate 2,138,605 downwards.
CCACGGTCGTGTGCGACGGGTTCGGGAAGTTGTTCGGCGGAGCGCCCTGCGTGCCCGCGAACACCATGTTCCACACCGACCCCGACCAACCACCGGCCAGGTTGCTGTTGCGGGTCAGGAACTGCTGCTGCGAACCGGAGACGGTCACGCCGTCGATCTTGCTGTCCACGATCAGACCGCCGCTGGCCCAGCCGTCGTAACCGTTCCACAGGTGCGCCTGGCCGCGCAGGTGCATCCGCCGGTACGCGGTGGCCTGCGAGACCGCCCAGCGCTCGATCTGGTTGGGAGGCAAGGTGACCGAGAGGTTCTCGGTGCCGCGCCAGAAGTTCTGCGTGGCGTTGCCCAGGTTGTTCGGGTCGTCGCCCTGCTGGAGCCAGTCGGCCTCGACGCGGATGTGGCCGTTGATGTTCACGTCGTCCGGCATCAGCCCGAGACCCGCGATCTGCGTGTAGAAGCGCAGGTTCACGTCGGCGTTGTAGCTGCCGGGCTTGAACAGCACGGCGTAACGCTGCGGCCCGAACTGGTTGGTCTTCATCTGCGTCGCGATGGAGTCGAGCCGCGACTGCATCTCCGACTGCGACGAACCCGGCCCGTAGACGAACACGTTCGGCCCGAAGTCCGGGTTGCGCGGGTCGGTCGGCGGCACACCCGGCGTGTCGGTGGTGGTGAAGACTCCCAGCTCCCACAACGAATAGCCGTACCCGGTGCCGCGCTGCGTGCCGAGCACGCGCAGGTAGCGGCCGGACCCGGTGACGTCGACCGACTGCGTGCCACCGGTGCCGGTCGGGGTCGAGTAGAGGTTGCTCCAGGAACTCGCGTTCGCCGGGGTGTCGGTCACCTGGACCTGGAACGCCTTGCCGTACGCGCCTTCCCAGCTCAGCGACACGCGACAGACCTGCTGACTCGAACCCAGATCCACCTGCAACCACTGCGGATCCGAGAACTGCGAAGACCAGCGCGTACCCGCGTTCCCGTCCACGGCGGCGGAAGCAGGGGTGCCACCGTTCTCGGTCGACGACGCGGTGGCGGACTTGTTGAGAGCGACGTTGGAGGTGCCGCACGCGGCGGCACCCGCTTGGGAGGTAACGCTGATCGTGGTCACTAAACACAGGGCGGCAGCGGACAGCGCGGCGGCCCTGGACAGGGTTGAGCCCATGATCCTGCCTGACGGGGAAAGGGCTGAAAGCCTTGGACAGGGGCGTGAGAGCGCTCTCCCAAGGGACGTTAACGCCGGGTGTCGAACAGGTCAATCAGGCAGAGGCCCGTACGACGAGTTCCGGTTCGAAGATGACGGATTTCGGCCGTTGTCCCGGTTTTTCCAGGTCGGCGAGCAACAGCTCGGCCATCGAGGCGGCCATCCGCTCCACGGGTTGCCGGATCGTGGTGAGCGGCGGGCGACAGGCGAGGGCGGGCGCGCTGTCGTCGAACCCGACCACGGCGACGTCTCCGGGCACGCGCAGTCCGTGTTCCTGCAGCACGTCCACGGCCGCCTGCGCCATCAGGTCGTTCGCGGCGAACACGGCGTCGAGGTCCGGGCACTCGGTGAGGAGCCGGTGCATCGCGGCCGTGCCGCTCTCGGCCGTGAACCCGCCCTCGACGGTCGGGACGAACGGGAACCCGTGCCGTGCCATCGCGTCGCGGAAGCCGGCGTGCCTGTCCTGGCTCGCGAGCACGTCCATCGGGCCGGAGATCGTGGTGATGTTGTACCGCCCCGCCGCCACCAGGTGGTCGGCGGCCATCCTGCCGCCCGCGCGGTGGTCCATGTCGACGTAGCTCACCGGCATCGGGCTGCCGGGCCGGGCGTAGAGCACCGCGGGAACCCCGGCTTCGAGCAGCCGGGCGGGCAACGGGTCGGCGGGATGGGTCGACACCAGCAGCGCGCCGTCGGCGCTGCCCTGTCTGAGGAACTCGACGACCTCGGTCCGCGCGTGGTCCGAGTCGGCGAGCATGAGCACCGGGTGCACGCTGTGCGTGCGCAGGAAGTCGACCACTCCGGCCGTCACACGGCCGAAGAACGGGTCGGTGAACACGTCCGATCCCCCGCCGGCGCCGCAGATCACCAACGCGACCGTGCCGGTGCGCCGAGTGACGAGAGACCGGGCCACGCGGTTGGGCGTGTACCCGGTCTGCTCGATCGCGTTGCGCACCGTCTCCTGGATGTCAGGATCGACGTTGCGCGTGCCGTTGACGACCCGTGACACCGTCGCGCGGGACACGCCCGCGACTCTGGCAACGTCCTCCAACGTGGGTGCGGCCTTGCTCATGCACCGGTTGTACCACGATCGGAGAGCGTTCTCCCAACATCAAGAGGTCACGACGACGTCCTTGATCGCACCAGGCCAGTAGTCGACGTTCTGGCCGTTGTACTTGGCACGTCCCACCGCGAGCGCGCCGGTGCTCACGATCGCCGGTCCCGCCGGGGCCGTGGCCACCAGCGCGCCGTCGAGGTAGAGCCGGATCTCGCCGCCCTTCTTCTCTCCCTTGAGCTCGTACCAGCGGCCGATCTCCGGCGTGGTCTCGAACCGGGCGCGGTTGCCTCCCGGTGTGCTGAACGCGAACGCGCCCTGGCCGTACTGCAGGTAGAAGGGGTTCTCCCGCTCCCGGCCGTCCTGGCTCACCGCGGTGGCGTAGCCGCCCGGCACCTCGTTCAGCCGCACCTTCGCCGACACCGTGTAGTCCTTGGTCGTGTCGACGACCGGGCCGTAGGTGTCCGCCGAGCCGTTGCGGAACTCCAGCGCGCCGTCCTTCCAGGTGGCGCCAGTCGGGCTGAGCGTCAGCGGGTTCTTGCCGGTCGAGTCCTTGGCCGTCGCGCCCTTGGTCTCGTTCAGCTTCCACTCGCCGCTGCCCGCGTAGTCGTACGGCTTGCCCGCGTTCGCCCCGGCCTCGATGACGCGCCGGTTGATCTCGCGGACCGGACCGGGATCGACCTTGATGCGCTTGCGGTCGTAGGTCCAGAGCCCGTTGAGCTCGCCTTCCAGGTCGGTGACCTGCGTGTAGACCGACGCGGACATCTCCTGGCGGGCCTGGCCGAGGTAGAACGTGCGGGTGTTGTCGACGTACTTCGCCGTCAGCGCCGCCTTGTCCGCCACACCGCTGTAGATCGCGATCGGCGCTCCGGGCCACTGGTGTCCCGGCGTGCGCAGCGTGAAGCCGCCGTGCTCGCCGTCCATCACGACGCGTTTGCCGTCCGGACGGGCCGGGTCGGTGTTGTTGTAGTCGTGGTGGTCGATGACGTCGCCCTTGCCGCTGTCACCCTTGGAGGCGCAGCAGTTCACGCCGCTGTGCGCGCTGACGATCCGGCTCGGGTCGATGGCCTTGACCTCGTCGGTGATCTGGCCGGTCACCGTGCGGTCCCACTCGCCCCAGCCCTCGTTGAACACGATCCAGGCGTAGATGGACGGGTAGTTCTGGAGCTGGTGCATCAGCTCCTTGCCCTCCTTGACGAACCGCTCCTGCGAGAGCGGGTTGTTGCCGTCCTCGAGGGCCACGAAGTCCTGCCACACCAGCAGTCCGAGCCGGTCGGCGTGGTAGTACCAGCGGGCGGGTTCCGCCTTGATGTGCTTGCGGACCGCGTTGAAGCCGAGGTCCTTCTGCGCCTTCAGGTCGAAGACCAGCGCCTCGTCGCTCGGCGCGGTGTTCAGGCCGTCCGGGTAGAAGCCCTGGTCGAGCTGCATCAGGTTGAAGATCGGCTGGCCGTTGAGCGTCAGCTTCGGCGTGCCGCCGATGGTCGTCATGCCGGTGGACCGCATGCCGAAGTAGCTCTTGACCTTGTCCTTGCCGAGCGTGATGTCGAGCTTGTAGAGGTACGGGTCGTCCGGCGTCCACAGGTGCGCGTTCGGCACCGGCAGCGTGAGCTTGGAGTTCGCCGGTCCGGTGACCGTGCCGACCTGCTTGCCCTTGGCGTCCCTGGCGACCGCCGTGACGGTGGCGTTGCCGGCGGACTTGACGGTGACCGCGAGCGAGCTGGTGGCGAGGTCGGGGGTCGTCTTGATCTCGTCGATGCCCTTGTCCGCGACCGGTTCCATCCACACGGTCTGCCAGATGCCCGACGACGGCGTGTAGAAGATGCCGCTGGGGTTGGGCGACTGCTTGCCCTTGGGCTGGTTCGGGCCGGTGGTGTCGGTGACGGCGACGACGATCTCCTGCTCACCGCGCTTGAGAGCGTCGGTGATGTCCGCGCTGAACGCCGTGTAGCCGCCGGTGTGCTCGGCGACGAGCTTGCCGTTCACCCAGACCTTGGCCTCGTAGTCGACCGCGCCGAAGTTGAGCTTCAGCCGCTGCCCGGAACCGATCTTCCAGTCGTTCGGGACGTTGACCGTGCGGCGGTAGAACATGTGGTCCTCGTGCCGTTCGAGCCCGGAGAGCTGCGACTCGATCGGGTAAGGAACGACGACCTTCTCGCGCAGCTTCTTGCCGAACACCGGCTGTTCGCCCGCCTTGGCGCCGGCGAACTCCCACGGGCCGTTGAGGTTGAGCCACTTGTCGCGTTCCAGCTGCGGCCTCGGGTACTCCGGCAACGGGTTGCGCGTGTCGACCTTCTCGCCCCACGGCGTTTTGAGCCGTTCTGTGGAGACGTTGCCGGTCGTGCGAGCGGTCTTCTCGACCTTCTTGCCGTCGACCGCGAGCGCGCCCGCGCCGTCGTAGTAGATGCGGATCCGCTGACCCTTCAGCACCCGCTCGCCCAGCCGGATCGTCGCCTTGTTCCGGCTCGTGGTGATGACCGAGATCGGGAACGGGGTGGCGTCGACGTCGACGCGCAGGTGGTCCTTCAGGTCGTTCGCGCCCGTGACGCGGCCACCGAAGTCCGCGGTGAGGGTGCGCCCGTCCTTGGAGACCTCGGCCGTGCGCGGCACGACCTGGAAGTCGGCGGGCGGCGTGAACGCGGACTCCGGCACGAGCTGCTTCGCGATCGTCGGGCTCGACCAGCGCAGGAACATGTTGGCGCCGCCGACGTCCTGGAACATCTCCAGCTTGAACGCGTACTGGCGCCCGGCGGTGAGCGTCACCGGCGCGCTGGTCTGCTCGCGGTCCCAGTCGGGCACCCAGTGGTCGATCACCGGTTTGTCGTCGATCAGCAGCCGGAACCCGTTGTCGCCGATGGCGTGGAACGTGTAGTCGCCGGACTGCGGCACCGCGATCTGCCCGGTCCAGCGGGCCGTCGTGTGCTCGGTGCGGCCGTTGAGGAATCCGAAGACGCCGGTGAGGTCACCCTGGTTGACGTCGGCGTCCAGCACGGTGCCACCCAGGGTCGCGAAGTCCCGCGCACCCGGTGCCGACATGCTGAAGTACTCGCCCTTGAGGCCGTGCACGGGCTCGGCGGCACTCGCGGACGGCAGTCCGGGCGCTATGCCCAACGCCAGCAGCAGAGCGACGAGTACGGGGGCGGCTTTCTTCATCAGCGAAGATCCCCTTCGTTTTTACAACGTTGTAAGAGCGCTCCCCTACATCCACGCACACGGTTCTGGCGCCGGGCTACGGCCGAACGGAGGTATCGGGCATGTCAAACCGGACAAGTTTCCGGGAAGTTACGGATGGTGCCTGGATCGTTCGACCTGGCGGCCCACCGGACAGACCGCAGGTCACACACGACAGCGGCGGGCTCGGCGCGCGCGTGCGGCGGCGACCGTCGAGTCGACCGGCGCACCCGGCAGGCCGGGTTCATCGTTCTCCTCACCACGCCGGCAACGTCGTCCTGATCGAGTCATGGCCGTCGCGCAGGCGCCGCCCGGACCGCGCGTTGCCCACCGCCACCACCTCCGCGAGGATCGACAGCGCGGTCTCGGCGAGCGACGTGCCGCCGAGGTCGAGCCCGGCCGGACCGCACACCCGTTCCAGTCCGGGCACTCCCGCCAGCCGCCGCAACCGCTGGGTGTGCGTCGCTCTGCTGCCGAGCGCGGCGACGTGCCCGGCTCCGCTGCGCAGCGCGGCACGGATCGCCCGGTCGTCGATGCGCGGGTCGTGCGTGAGCGTGACCACGGCGTCCCCCGGCCCGAGCGTGGTGATCCACTCGTCCGGCCACGCGCGGATCACCTGGCAGGACACCGGAAACGCTCCCGATTCGACGTGGCCGGGCCGGGGATCGAGGATGACCACCCTGAGGTGCAACGACTCCGCCAGCACGGCCACGCTCGCGGCGAGATCGGTGGCACCGACCAGGACGAGCGTGTTCCGTCCCGGCAGATCCTCGACGAACGCCGGACCGTCGCCGGGAGCGGTGCCCACCGACCACGCGTACGGCGGAGTCAGGTCGATCCGCACCGACAGCCGCCGGTCGTTCGTGATCGCCGAGGTGATCGCCGAACGCACCGGATCATCCGGCACGTGCGTGAGCAGCACCCGCAGTTCTTCAGCGCACGCAGGGGTTTCCTCCCACGGCATGAGGTGCGCGCCCGGCGCGACGACGGCGACGCCGGGTGCCTCGCCGTCGAGCACGGCGCGGGCCGCGTCGAGCACCATCCCCTCGACGCAGCCGCCGGACACCGACCCGCGCCACGTTCCGTCCGCGGCGATCGCCATGGTGGCGCCGAGCGGGCGCGCACCCGGACCGTCGCGATCGACGAGCCGGGCGAGCACCACCGGTTCGTTCTGCTTCTCCAGCACGAACGGCCACACCTCGCGCAGCACGGTCAGTCCTCGATCACGCGGTCGAGCGTGATCGGCAACCGGCGCTGCCGCTTGCCCGTCGCGTGCCACACGGCGTTCGCGACGGCCGCGGCGACCGCCACCGTGCCGATCTCGCCTGGTCCCTTGAGCCCCAGCGGGTTGTCCGGCTCGTGGTCCTCCACGACGTCGGCGTCGATGAACGGCACGTCCGCGTTCGCCGCGAAGTGGTAGCCGGCGAAGTCCGCGTTCACCTGCCTGCCCGTGACCTCGTCGCGCACGACCTGCTCGTGCAACGCCATGGACAGCCCCATGATCATGCCGCCGACCAGCTGGCTGCGCACCATCAGCGGGTTCACCACCCGCCCGACCGCGAACCGTCCGACCAGCCTGCGCACCCGCACCTCCCCGGTCGCGGGATCGACCGCGACCTCGGCGAAGATCGCGCTGTAGGCGTGCCGCTCGCGTGGCGGGAGGCTGAAGATCTCGTTGGTCGTGTCGGACGTGACCGACACCGGCAGCGGCGGCTTCGACTCCAGCCGGGCCAGCAACTCCTCGGCCGCCGAAGAGATCGCCCAGGACCACGACGTCGTGCCGAGTGAACCGCCCGCGCCCCAAGCCGGTCCCAGTGCGCTGTCGCCGATCTTCAACCGGATCTTGGACCGGTCGACGTGCAGGACGTCGGCGGAGATCGCGGTCAACGCCGTGCGGGCGCCGGTCCCGATGTCCATCGCCGCGATCGCGACGGTGAACGTGCCGTCCGGCTCCGCGGTGATCGTCGCCGAGGACGGGAACGACATGGTGAGGAACGATGTTCCGGCCATCCCGGTGCCGATCAGCAGGTGGCCTTCCCTGCGCTGCCGCGGGCGGTGGTCGCGGCCCGCCCAGCCGAACGCCCGCGCGCCCTCCTCCACGCACCGCGGGTAGTTGCGGCTGGTGAACGGATGGCCGCTCACCGGACCAACGTCCGGCTCGTTGCGGCGGCGCAGGTCGAGCGGGTCGACCTGCAGGCGTTCGGCCAGTTCGTCCATGGCGGACTCCAGCGCGAACGAGCCGGGCGCGGTGCCCGGTGCGCGCAGCGAGTTCGGCGGCAGGATGTGCAACGGCACCACGGTGATCCGCGTGCGGATGGCGTCGGCGGCATAGAGGATCTTCGAGACCTCCACGCAGTTCTCGATGTACTCGGCCATCACCGACAGTTCGAACGTCGCCTCGTGCCCGATCGCCCGCAGCCTGCCGTCCTGGTCGGCGCCCAGTCGCACGCGCTGCTGGGTGGCCGCTCGCGCGGACGTCGCCAGGAACACCTCTTCCCTGGTCAGCGCCACCCGGACAGGTCGTTCGAAGAGCATCGCGGCCATCGTCGCGAGGATCAGCTGCGGCCCGACTCCACCTTTCGCACCGAACCCTCCGCCGAGCTGCTGCGCCTCGACGCGCACGTCGGCCGGCGGCGTGCCGAACAGCAGGGACAACGCCTGCGCTGTGCCGTACGGCGACTGGGTGGTGTCGAACGCGCGGATCCTGCCGTCCTCCAGCCAGACCGTCGCGGCGTGCGGTTCCATGGCGCAGGCCGACTCCGGCGGCGTGAGGTACCACTCGTCCACCGTGACGGCGGACCCGGCCAGTTCGGCGTCCAGATCACCCTTCTCGGCGTCCGGGCCGTACGTGGTCAGCGCGGGACGCAGCAACGGGTGCGTGGTCGAGAGCCCGATGTCGTGCGGTTGCTCCACACAGGACACCCGAAGCAGCTCGGCTCCCGCCCGCGCCTGTTCCGGCGTCTCCGCGACCACGAGCGCGATCGGCCGGCCGCCGTGCTCGACCACGTCGTTCTGCAGCAACAACAGCTGGCCGTCGGGGCCGAAGAACGTGCCCGCCTCGGGGTTGAGGCGTGGGGCGTTGCGGTGGTCGACGACGCCGATCACGCCTGGCGACGCGAGGGTTTCCGCGGTGTCGATGCCGGTGATCCGGCCGCGGGTGATCGTGGACGTCACGAGAGCGCCGTGTGCCATGCCCTCGACCGGGATGTCGGCGGTGTAGCGGGCCCGGCCGCGCAGCTTGTCCCTGCCCTCGACCCTGGTCCACGACGAGCCGATCGCCTCGGGGGTTGTTGTCACCGTGTCACTCCGCTCGGGTCAGGTCGGTCAGCACGGCCTGGACGAGGTTGCGCGCGAGCGTCACCTTGTAGCCGTTGTGCGGCAACGGGGTCGCGGCGGCCAGCTCGGCTTCGGCGGCGGCGCGGAACATCTCGGGCGTGGCCGGGGCGCCGAGCAGCCGTTCCTCGGCGATCTGCGCCCGCCACGGGTGCGAGGCGACGCCGCCGAGTGCGATGCGAACCTCCCGCACCCGGCCGAGCTCCACGGTCAGATCCGCCGCCACCGACACGGTCGCGAAGGCGTAGGACGCGCGCTCACGGACCTTGCGGTACCGGGACCGGCCGCCTTCCTCGTGCGGCAGGGTGACCGAGGTGATCAACGCTCCGGCGGGCAGTGTGGTCTCGACGTGCGGGGTGTCGCCGACCGGCTTGAAGAACCGCGCGATCGGGATCTCGCCCTGGCCGGTCAGCGTCTCGTAGCGCACGACCGCGTCGAACAGCATCAGCGCCACGGCCATGTCCGACGGGTTCGTCGCGACGCAGCTCGGCGACGTGCCGAGAACGGCGTGGTTGTGGTGCTCGCCCTCCAGAGCCGCACACCCGCTGCCCGGCACGCGCTTGTTGCACGCGGAGGCCAGATCGGCGAAGTAGGCGCATCGGGTGCGTTGCAACAGGTTTCCGGCGGTGGTGGCCATGTTGCGCAACTGCCCGGACGCACCCGCCAGCACCGCCTGCGCCAACGCCGGATAGCGGCGGCGGATCTCCGGATGCGCGGCGGTCTCGCTGTTGGTCGTCGTCGCGCCGATGACCAGGTCACCGTTGGAGGCCTCGCTGATGCCGTTCAACGGCAACGCGCGCACGTCGACCAGGCGGGCAGGAGTCTCGACACCGCGCTTCATCAGGTCGACGAGATTGGTGCCACCGGCCAGGAACTTCGTGTCGGCCTCGGCAACCGACGTCAACGCTTCGTGGACGGCGGTCGCACGGCGGTAGGCGAACTCCTTCACCGCTTCACCTCCTCGCGCCCGGCGGCGTCGAGCACCGCCCGCACGATCGACGGGTAGGCACCGCACCGGCAGAGGTTCCCGCTCATCCGCTCGCGCACCTCGTCGGCGTCGAGTTCACACCTGTGCTCCGGCGACACGTCGGCCGTGACCGCGCTCGGCCAGCCCGCGCGGTGTTCGGCGAGCACCCCGACCGCCGAGCAGAGCTGCCCCGGCGTGCAGAACCCGCACTGGAACCCGTCCAGCCGCAGGAACGCCTCCTGCACCGGCCGCAGCTCGTCGTCGGCCGCGAGCCCTTCGACCGTGGTGACCTGGGCGCCGTCGGCGGCGACCGCGAGCGTCAGGCACGACACCACGCGCTTGCCGTCCAGCAGGACCGTGCACGCGCCGCACTGGCCGAAGTCGCAGCCCTTCTTGGGGCCGGTGTTCTCCGTGTCCTCGCGCAACGCGTCGAGCAACGACCTGCGGTGGTCGACCGTCAGGTGGTGAGTGGTTCCGTTGACCTTCAACGAGATCTGGCTGCGAGTGGCGTCAGTCATCGCCCTCCCCTTCGACTGATCCGATCGAATCAGCGAACGGCGGCTGGGACGTGAACGATGCTCTCGCGCTCTTGCCTGATCGTGCCGCGTGTCAGCGGGCCGGGCCGGTCGACCCCCTCTCCACCAGGTGGACGTCCAGGGTGGCGGGCCCCGGCGGTTGTTCGTCGCGTTCGATCTCGCCGATCAGCATCGCCACGGCCGTCGCGGCCTTCGCCGGGAGGTCCTGCGCGATCGTGGTCAGCGTCGGCCGGACGTACCGGCACAGGTCCAGGTCGTCGAACCCCATCACCGAGACGTCGTCCGGCACGCTCGCCCCGGTCTCCTGCAACCCGGCCACGACGCCGATGGCGAGGATGTCGGCGGTGGCGAACACGGCCGTGGCCGACGGGTGGTCGGAACGCAGCCGACGGCCCAGCGCGACGCCGTCGTCGTAGGTGGTGTTGGCCGCCTCCACCGCGCAGTCGCCGCCGAGCGCCTCCTTGAAGCCCTGGAAGCGTTGCCAGACAACGCCTTGACCGGCGAAGCGCGGGCCGGCGAAGACGACGTCGACGTGGCCGAGGGCCCGCAGGTGCTCGGCGGCCAGCCGGCCTCCGGTGGCGTCGTCGGTGCGCACGCCCCTGGTCACCGGGTTGTCCGCGTAGCTGTCCACCGCGACGATCCGGGTGCGGCCCGCCGAGCTCGCGGTGAACGTGGCGATCTCCTCGTCGAGGAAGCCCAGCAGCAGTGCCCCGTCGAGGTTCCACGCCCGCAACGCCTCCGCGACCTCGCCTGGCCGGGCGATGCCGCGCAGCAGCACGTCGTAGGCGCGTTTGCGCAGTTCTCGTTCCAGCTGGCCGATGATCGCGACGTTGTGCGGGCTGATCGTCAGGCTCTCCTCGTCGGCCGCCGGCACCAGCACGCCGACCATCCGCGACGACTTCGCGGCCAGGCTGCGCGCGGAGTGGCTCGGCACGTACCCCAGCTCCACGACGATCCGCTGGATCCGCTCGATCGTCGCGGGAGAGACCCTCGCGCTGTTGCCGTTGATGACGTTCGAGACCGTCATCATGCTGACGCCCGCCCTCTGGGCGATGTCCTTCAACGTGACCCGCACGCTCGCGTTCCCGCCTTCCCCGCTCGGCTGCCGCTCGGTTGACAGCATGGCACGGGTCACATTACCGTCATTTCAGGTTGAGCGCTAAACCTACTTTCAACCTTCCCAGCGAGAACGGGGTCGACGTGAGCAGTGGCATTTCCGTCGCACCATCCGTGACCAGGCCCGTGAACAGCGCGGACTGGTGGCGGGACGCGGTGATCTACCAGATTTACCCGCGCAGTTTCGCGGACGGCGACGGCGACGGCGTCGGTGATCTCGCGGGCGTGCGATCGCGGTTGCCCTATCTCGCCTCGCTCGGCGTGGACGCGCTCTGGTTCACGCCGTGGTACGCCTCCCCGCTCGCGGACGGCGGCTACGACGTCGCGGACTACCGGGCGATCGACCCGGCGTTCGGCGACCTGGCCGCGGCCGAGCAGCTCATCACCGTGGCCGCGGCGCTCGGCATCCGCACGATCGTCGACGTGGTGCCGAACCACGTGTCCGACCAGCACGCGTGGTTCCAGGCGGCGCTGGCGGCGGAGCCGGGCTCACCCGAGCGGGAGCGCTTCTGGTTCCGGCCGGGCCGCGGCGAGCACGGCGAACTCCCTCCCACCGACTGGGTGTCGAGCTTCTCCGGCGGCACGTGGACCCGCACCGCGAACCCGGACGGCACGCCCGGCGAGTGGTACCTGCACCTGTTCGCGCCGCAGCAGCCCGACCTCAACTGGACCCACCCGGACGTGTGGCGCGAGCACGAGGCCGTGCTGCGCTTCTGGTTCGACCGCGGGGTGGCGGGCATCCGGATCGACTCGGCGACCATGCCGGTCAAGGATCCCGGGTTCCCCGAGGTCGCCGAGGCGGCCGGCCATCCGTTCGTCGACCGCGACGAGGTGCACGAGATCTACCGGCGCTGGCGCGCGGTCGCCGACTCCTACGCCGAGCCGAGGGTGCTGATCGGCGAGGTCTGGCTGGCGGACCAGCAGCGGTTCGCCCGCTACCTGCGTCCCGACGAGATGCACACGGCGTTCAACTTCGACTTCATGACCCGCCCGTGGGACGCCGCCGCGCTGCGCGCCTCGATCGAGTCCACACTGGACGCTCATCGGCCGGTCGGCGCACCCGCCACGTGGGTGCTGGCGAACCACGACGTCACCCGGCCCGCCACCCGCTACGGCCGCCAGGACAGCTCGTTCGGGTTCGAGGCGCGGAGGTTCGGCATCGCGACCGATCTGTCCCAGGGCACGCGCAGGGCTCGCGCGGCGGCGTTGCTGACGGGTGCGCTGCCAGGCTCGCTGTACGTCTACCAGGGCGACGAGCTGGGTCTGCCCGAGGTGGAGGACCTGCCGCTGGACGTGCTGCAGGACCCCATGTTCTTCCGCTCCGACGGGGTCGACCCCGGCCGGGACGGGTGCCGTGTCCCGCTGCCGTGGACCGAGGACGGCAGCGCGTTCGGGTTCAGTCCACAGGGGACGGTCCCGGCGCCGTGGCTCCCCCAGCCCACCGGCTGGGGCTCCTACTCGGTGCAACGGCAGGAGGCCGATCCCGGCTCGATGCTGAGCCTGTACCGCGCCCTGCTGTCGCTGCGCCCGCGCGACGCGGAGTTCGCCTGGCTCGACGCGGGCCAGGACGTGCTCGCGTTCCGCCGCGGCGCGGACTTCGTCTGCGTCGTGAACCTCGGCTCCACCCCTGTTGCCCTTCCGCCGCACACCGACGTGCTGCTCGCCAGCTCCGAAGTGCGCGGCGGCCACCTCTCCCCCGACGCCGCCGCCTGGCTGCGCGGGTAAGCCGCCCGCAAGGAGTGACGATGAAGTCCTCGAGAATCAGCGCCGTCGTACTGGCCACGGCGCTCGCCGTCACCGGGTGCGCCGGTGGCGAGCCGGAGGGGTCGGGCGGCCGGCTCGCCCTGACCGTCGCGATCGACCCCGGTCTGGAGAAGGGCGCGGTCGACGCGTTCAACGCCCGTGTCGCCGAGTTCGAGAAGGCGCACCCGGACGTGGACGTGCAGCCCCAGGAGTACAAGTGGGACGCGACGACGTTCACCGCGCAGCTCGCGGGCGGCACGCTGCCCGCCGTGTTCACCGCGCCGTTCACCGACGGCCGCGGGCTCATCGAACGCAAGCAGATCGCGGACATCAGCGGCGAGGTGGCGAAACTGCCGTACGCCAAGGGGTTCAACGCGTCGGTGGCCAAGGCCGGCCAGGCGGCGGACGGCGCCATGCAGGCCGTGCCGATCGCCGCGTACGGCCAGGCCCTGCACTACAACCGCACGCTGTTCAAGCAGGCGGGGCTCGACCCGGACAAGCCGCCCGCCACGTGGGCGGAGGTGCGCTCGGCCGCGAAGCAGATCGCCGAGCGCACCGGCCAGGCCGGCTACGCCCAGATGACGGCGGGCAACACCGGCGGCTGGATCCTCGCCACGCTCGACTACGCGTTCGGCGGCCGGGTCGAGCAGCTCTCCGGTGACAGCGCGAAGTCCACGCTGAACACGGACGAGATGCGGGCCGTGCTGAAGCAGCTGCAGGACATGCGGTGGACGGACAACAGCATGGGCGCGAACTTCCTCTACGACTGGGCGACGATCAACCAGGACTTCGCGGCGGGTCGCATCGGCATGTACGTCTCGGGCGGCGGCAACTACGGCTCGCTCAAGGCGCAGAACGCCTTGAAGGCCGAGGACTACGGCATCACCACGGTTCCGCTGGCGGACAAGGGCACGGCCGGTGTGCTCGGCGGCGGCTCGCTCGCCGTGGTGCGCGCGAAGTCGTCCGCCGCGGTGGTGTCCGCGGGCGTGCAGTGGATCGACTTCTACTACCTGTCGAAGCTCACCGCGCAGGACCAGGCCGTGGCCGACGCGAAGACGACGGCCGAGTCGTCCCAGGCGGTCGGCTCGCCCGAGCTGCCGGTGTTCGACCGCGCCCTGCACGACCAGCGGCAGCAGTGGATCGCGCAGTACGTCAACGTGCCGGTGCAGCAGATGAAGCCGTACACCGACAAGATGTTCGCGCAGCCTCTCGTGCCCGAACCGACGAGGTCGACGCAGCAGGTCTACGCGTTGCTCGACCCGGTCGTGCAGGCGGTGCTGACCGACCGGAACGCCGACGTGACCGCGTTGCTCACTCAGGCCGAGTCGCAGGCGCAGGCGCTGCTGGACCGCAAGTGACCACGACCGCCCCGCCCCGGCAGGCCGCGCCTCCTCGCGCGGCACGGCCTGCCGCGCACCCCCGTCGTCGACGGCGCCGCGGTGGCCTCGCGGCACTGGTGTTCCTGCTGCCGATGTTCGCGGTGTTCGGCGTGTTCTCGTGGCTCCCGATCCTGCAGACCGCCGTGATGTCGTTGCAGCAGACGAACCTGGTCGACACCCCGGAGTTCGTCGGCCTGGACAACTTCGTGACGGTCCTGAACGACCCGCTGCTGTGGACGGCGGTCCGCAACACCCTGTGGTTCGCGTTCCTCGCGTTGCTCATCGGCTACCCGGCGCCTCTGGTGCTCGCGGTGCTGATGAACGAGGTGCGCAGGCTGCGCGGCCTCTACAGCGCGCTCGCCTACCTGCCCGTGGTGGTCCCACCGGTGGTGGCGGTGCTGCTGTGGAAGTTCTTCTACGACGCGGGCCCGCACGGCCTGTTCAACACGGTGCTGGGCTGGTTCGGCATCGCGCCGGTCGCGTGGCTGCAGGACGGCGGCACCGCGATGGTGTCGCTCGTCGTGGAGTCCACCTGGGCGGCGATGGGCGGCACGGTCATCATCTACCTGGCCGCTCTGACCCGCGTACCGCCGGAGCTCTACGAGGCCGCCGAGATCGACGGCGCCTCGGTGTGGCACAAGGTCTGGCACGTGACGCTGCCGCAACTGCGGGGCGTCCTGCTGATCACGTTCATCCTGCAGATCGTCGGCACGGCCCAGGTGTTCCTGGAACCGTTCCTGTTCACCGGCGGCGGCCCGGCGAACAAGACCACCACGATCCTCCTGCTGATCTACAACTACGCCTTCGCCTCCAGCCTGGGCGGCGACTACGGCGCCGCCACCGCCCTGAGCCTGATGCTCGCCGTCGTGCTGGCCCTGCTGTCCGCCCTGTACTTCCGCCTCACGCGTTCGTGGAGCACGTCATGACCGACCGCAGCGGGGAGAGCCCTGCCCTGCGGCCGCCTCTCCGGGCAGCGCGAGAGCCGCTGCCGGGTCAGGCGGCCCCACCAAGCCAGCCGCTCTCCACCTCGGACCACATCACCACCGACCACGTCCGCCACGACCCGGCCACCACCTTCAACCTCACGCCTCCCCCTACCGCCCGACCACTTCCTCGGACACATCACCAGGCCGACTGCCACGGCCTCCCACCCCACAACCTCAAGGCCGGCCCACCTCTCAGCCGTCACCGCCCCGAAGACCACATCACCACCCGCCGCGGTCGCCACAACCCGGCCGCCGCCACCGACCACCTGCCCGCCACCGCGATCACCCCGGCCTCCGGCCTCCACCTCAGCCCGCGGAGCACACCATGACCGACCGCGGAGTCCTCTCCACCCACGACCGCAAGATCCCGGCGGTCCGGCGAACCATCCGGACCGTGCAGACCTTGCTGCTGGGCGGCCTGCTGCTCATCGGCCTGGGCCCGGTGCTCTGGCTCGCGAAGGCGGCGATCACCCCGACGCAGGACACCCTGCGCGCACCACTCGCGTTGTGGCCCAACGGCTTCGACTTCGCGAACCTCGTCACGGCGTGGACGCGGGTGGAGATCGACAAGTACTTCCTGAACACGGTGCTGCTCGCGTTCGGCGCGTGGGCGGTGCAGTTGCTGGTCGCGATGACGGCCGGGTTCGCCCTGTCGGTGTTGCGGCCGCGCTATCGGAAGTTCGTCACCGGTGTGGTGCTGGCGACGCTGTTCGTGCCGTCGGTGGTGCTGCTCGTGCCGCTCTACCTCACGATCACCGACCTGTCGCTGATCAACAGCTTCTGGGCGGTGTGGCTGCCGGCGGGCGCGAACGCGTTCAACGTCCTGCTGGTGCAACGGTTCCTCGACGGTCTGCCCCGCGAGGTGTTCGAGGCGGCGACCGTGGACGGCGCCGGTCCGTTGCGGCTGTTCGTCTCGGTCGTGTTGCCGATGTCCCGTCCGATCCTCGGGGTGGTGTCGGTGTTCGCCGTCATCGCGTCGTGGAAGGACTTCCTCTGGCCGATGTTGGTGCTGCCTGATCCGGCAGTGCAGCCGTTGTCCGTGCGTCTGCCCGCACTGCAGCGGTTCGTCGAGCTCGACGTGTTCCTCGCCGCGCTCGCCATCTCGACCCTCATCCCTGTCGCGCTCTTCCTCGTCTTCCAGCGCCTGTTCCTCAACGGCAGCGCGCTCAGCGGAGCGGTGAAGGGCTGAACGAACGGAACCCCCACATGGCAACGTCGCCATGGTTGCGCGCGCTCGCAACCGCCCTGATCACCCTGTCAGCCACAGTTCTTCCGATATCCGCCACTGCGGCCACCACCCGTCTTGAGGCCGAGAACGCCGCTCTGACCGGTGGCGCGGTCGTCCAGACCGATCACCCGGGCTTCACCGGCACCGGATTCGTCGGCGGCTTCACCGACGCGAACCGCAGCACGGCCGCCGCCTCGTTCGCGTGGTCCGCATCGGCCGCCGGCACCTACTCGCTCGCACTCAAGTACGCCAACGGCACCGGCTCGCCGCGCACCCTGACGCTGCGGGTCGACGGCACCGGTGCACGCCAGATCACCCTGCCCGCCACGGCGAACTGGGACACCTGGAGTTCGCTCTCGACAGCGGTCCAGCTGACGACGGGCGCGCACACCTTCGCGTACAGCTTCGGGTCGGCGGACAACGGCAACGTCAACCTCGACCACCTCGAGGTCGCGAACTCCGTGACCGAGGCCGGTCCCGCGTACGAGGCGGAGAACGCGACGCTCAGCGGTGGCGCGGTCGTCCAGTCCGATCACCCCGGCTACACGGGCGGCGGATTCGTCGGCGGGTACACGGACGCGAACCGGGGCACGGCGCGCACCACGTTCCGGGTCACCGCCGCGACCGCGGGCCAGCACGACCTCGCGATCCGGCTGGCGAACGGCACCGGCTCCGCCCGCACCCTCTCGTTGTACGTCGACGGCGCGAAACAACGGCAGATCAGCCTTCCCACGACGGCGGACTGGGACACCTGGGCGACCTCGACCGAGCAGGTCACGCTGACGGCCGGGCAGCACGACGTCGCGCTGGCGTTCGACTCGGGCGACTCCGGCAACCTGAACCTCGACAGCCTCACCGTCAGCACGGCGGTCCAGGCCGGTCCGGGCGAGGCCGAGTCGGCCTTCCGCTCCGGCGGCGCGACAGTCCGAACAGGGCTCGCCGGCTACGCGGGTTCCGGCTACGTCGCCGGCTTCGGCACAGTCGGCGCCCGCGTCGTCCGAACGCTCAAAGCCGACAACGCCGGGAACTCGACCGTCACCGTGCGGTTCCAGAGCACGTCGAACGTCACGTTGGCGCTGACGGCGAACGGCCGTGACGCGGGCACCGTCTCGTTCCCAGCAGGCAGCGGATGGCGCACCACGACCGCGACTGTGCCACTGCGCGCGGGTGTCAACACCGTCGGCCTGACCAGCACGACGGCAGCAGACGTGGCCATCGACAGCATCTCGGCCACCGGCGAAGGCGCTCTTGCCCAGCGTGGCGCCACGGTCCCGTACACGACCTACGAGGCCGAAGCCGCCACCACCAACGGCACGGCGCTCGCGGCGAGCCGCACGTACCGGCAGATCCAGTCCGAGGCCAGTGGCCGCCGGGCGGTGGTTCTCGACGCCGTGGGCGAGCACGTCACGGTCAAGCTCACCGCACCGGCGAACGGCCTGGTGCTGCGCCACTCGATCCCGGACAACGCGGCCGGCACCGGTCAGCGCGCGCCGATCTCGTTGTACGCCAACGGAACCAAGCAACGCGACATCACGCTGACGTCCGAGTACAGCTGGGTGTACGGCGACTACCCGTACTTCAACAACCCGGCGCTGGGCGGCGGGCACCGGTTCTTCGACGAGACCAGGATCCTGGGTGACTGGGCGGCCGGCACCGAGCTGAAGTTCCAGGTGGACACCGCGAACGCACTCGCTTACGTGCTCGACTTCGTGGAGGCCGAAGCGGTGCCCGCGGCAGCGACCGCGCCGGCGAACGCCGTCTCGATCACCTCGCACGGTGCCGTCCCGAACAACGGCTCGGACGCCACCTCCGCCATCACCGCGGCGATCGCGGAGGGCGCGGCCCAGAACCGGCCGGTGTGGGTGCCGGCGGGCACGTTCCGCATCTCCTCGCGCATCAACGTCGGCAACGTGCGGATCATCGGCGCCGGTCCGTGGCACTCGGTCGTCCAGGGCACCGGTTCGAAGGGCGGTTTCCTCGCCACCGGCAAGGTGACGATCGCGGACCTGGCGATCTTCGGCGACGTCCGGGTGCGCGAGGACAACGGCTCCGATCCCGCGCTGGAAGGCAACTTCGGCTCAGGTTCGCTGCTGCAGAACCTCTGGATCGAGCACACCAAGGTCGGCCTCTGGGGCGACAACGGCACCAACGGCCTGTACGCGGTCGGCCTGCGCGTCCGCAACACGTTCGCGGACGGTGTGAACCTGAACGGCGACGTCGTCGACACCAGGATCGACCAGTCCACCACCCGCAACAACGGTGACGACGGCCTCGCGATGTGGTCCGAAGGCGCCCCGGTGACCAGGACCGCGTTCACCAACAACACGGTCCAGTTGCCGGCGGGCGCGAACGGCATCGCGGTCTACGGCGGCGCGGACAACCGCATCGAGGACAACCACGTCTCGGACGTCGTCACCTCGGGATCGGGCATCGCGGTGAGCACCTGGCACCAGCCGGTTCCGTTCAGCGGCACGACGACGGTGCGCCGCAACACGTTGCTGCGCGCGGGCAGCTTCGAGCCGAACTGGAACTCGGCGATCGGCGCGCTGTGGATCTACGCGGCGGACCACGAGATCCGCACGCCGGTGGTGATCAGCGACCTGACCATCACCGACAGCAGCTACCAGGGCGTGCTGATGAGCTGGCAGAAGACGATGACCCCGATCACCTTCGACAAGCTCACCATCGACGGTGCCACGTGGGGCTTCGAGATCCAGGCGGCCGGTAGCGGCACGATCTCGAACACCAAGGTCACCCGTGCGTCCTCCGGCGGCCTGCTCAACGCCCAGGGCTTCGCGCTGACGCTGGGAGGGGGCAACTCCGGTATCTGACGGGACACCCCGCTGCCGTCCTCACGGGGACGGCAGCGGGATCTCCAGGCTCACCGTGCCGCGCAGATCGAGCCACGCGCGGTCGCGTCCGCGCACCAGCCGCAGCACGACCTCCTCGCAGTGCGGGCAGCGCGCGACGATGCCCGGCGCGTTCTGGTAGACGCGCAGCGTCGCCACCGAGCCGCGGTAGCCGCAGCCGGAGCACTGGCCGGTCGCCACCGTCAGATCCACGGCGAAGATCTCCCGCAGGTCGCCCGCCAGCGCGTTGCCGTCGACGTGGTCGTCGCTCATCGGTGCTCTCCTGTCAGCCGAAGCGTTCGGTGCGGACGCGGCGGGGGTCGTGGCCGAGCGCCACGAAGATGTCGGACACCGTCTCGACGAACCCGGTCGGCCCGCACACGAACACGTTCGGCGCGAAGTCGGCCGGCCAGGCGTGGGTGTTCAGGGTGGCCAGCCCCAGACGTCCAGGCGGCGTGGGCGAGCCTTCCGGGGCCTGCCGGGTGTACACGACGTGCACGTCGAGGCCCGCGTCCTCACGGGCACGGCGGCGCAGCTCGTCGGCGTAGTAGACGTCCTCGGGCGTGCGCACCGAGTAGATCAGCCGGAACGGCACCCGGCTGCCTTCCGCAGCCCTTGTACGGACCATCGCCATCAACGGCGCGATGCCCGATCCACCCGCCACGAGCGTCACCGGCGCCTGGTCGGCCGGGCGCCACACGAACCAGCCGCCGACCGGCCCGCGCAGCTCGATCTGGTCGCCGGGCGAGAGCACGTCGCACAGGTACGGCGACACCTCACCGTCGGCGACCCGCTGGACGCTCAGCTCGAACCGCTCCCCGTCCGGTGCGGAGGAGATCGAGTAGCTGCGCTGCACCGAGTAGCCGTCCTCGGCGGTCAGCCGGACGTCGACGTGCTGCCCCGGCAGGTGACCGGGCCAGCCGGGCACGTCGAACACGAGGCCGCGCGCGCTCTTGGTGATGTCGGTGGACTCGGCCATCGAGGCCACCCGCCAGGTCAGTCGCCCTGATACCGCTGCTCGCGCCATGGGTCTCCGTAGTCGTGGTAGCCCGCGCTTTCCCAGAAGCCGGGTTCGTCCTCGAGCAGCAACTGGATCCCGCGGACCCACTTCGCCGACTTCCAGAAGTACAGGTGCGGCACCAGCAACCGCGCCGGGCCTCCGTGCTCGGGCGTGAGCTCGTCGCCGTCGTAGCGGTAGGCGATCCACGCCTGGCCGTCGATCAGGTCCTCCAGCGGCAGGTTCGTGGTGTAGCCGCCGTAGGACTGGACGAGCGCGAAGTCCGCCGCCGTCTCGACGTCCTCCAGCAGGACGTCCAGCGAGACGCCTTTCCAGCGGGTGCCGAGCTTCGACCACTTGGTGACGCAGTGGATGTCCGTGGTGATCTTCTCCGCGGGCAGTTCGATCAGCTGCTGCCACGACCAGTCGTAGCGCTGACCGGCCTCGGTGTTGATCGTGAACTGCCAGCGGTCGGTCGTCACTCGCGGCGTCGGGCCCGCCGTGAGGACCGGGAAGTCCTCTGCCAGGTACTGACCGGGCGGCAGCTGCACGTCCGGTGACTGGCGTCGCCCGGTGAAACCGGGAGAGACGATTGGCATCGTGTCAGTAGACGCCAGTGGCGCGCCGAACGCCACTGCTGATCACGGAGGTCACATGGACGTCAGGGTGGAGATCACCGGCACCACGACGCTGATCTGGATGAACCGCCCGGACCGGCGCAACGCGGTCGACGGGCCGATGGCCGCGCAACTGCAGGACGCGTTCCTGGCGTTCGAGGCGGACTCCTCGCAACGGGTCGCGGTGCTCGCCGGCGAGGGCGGCACGTTCTGCGCGGGAGCGGATCTGAGCGTCGTCGGGGATCCCGCCCGGCGCAACGAGCTCGATCCCTCTGGCGGTGGCGCAGGCCCGATGGGACCGACCCGGTTGGAGCTGAGCAAGCCGATGATCGCGGCGGTCAGCGGGTACGCGGTGGCGGGCGGGCTGGAACTCGCGCTGCTGGCCGATCTGCGGGTGGTCGACAGCGACGCGGTGTTCGGGGTGTTCTGCCGGCGCTGGGGTGTGCCGTTGATCGACGGTGGCACCGTGCGGCTGCCTCGGATCGTGGGGCTGGGGCGGGCGTTGGACCTGATCCTCACCGGACGTCCGGTGCACGCCGAGGAGGCGTTGGCGATCGGGCTGGCCAACCGGGTGGTCGAGCCCGGTCAGGCGGTGGCGGCCGCGCTGGAACTGGCCGAGCAGATCGCCGGGTTCCCGTTCGAGTGCGTGCTGGCCGATCGGGCCTCCACCTACGGCGGGCTCGACCTGCCGCTGGCCGAGGCGCTGCGGGCGGAAGGGGCGGCCGGGGTGCCGATCGTGGCTCGGGAAGGGGTGGCCGGCGCCGCCCGGTTCGCGGGCGGCGCCGGGCGGCACGGGAGGTTCAGCGGAGACGGCGAACGGTGAGGTCCGGGTTGCGGGCGATCTCCCGTTCGGTGAACTCGCCCTTCACCCACTGCTTCTTCGCGTAGAGGCGGGCCTGGTCGGTGTGGTGCGGAGAGGCAGGATCAGCGGACTGGCCGTAGACCAGCATCGAGCTCATCCGCGGTCCGTTCTTCGTCAGCTCGACGGCCATGACGAAGCTGGTGCCGTGCGGGATCTCCGGGACGACTCCCGGCCGGGGCGGTCCGGGCACCGAGATGACGTTGAAGCAGCCTTCCGGGCCGCGGCAGCCGTGGATCGGGATGCCCTCGTACTGCTGGACGGCGTCGAGCGGCACGTCCACCGCGACTCCGGCGACACCGAACGCCCGGACCGTCTCGGCAAAGGCGCGCTGAACGCCGGGATCGGTCGCGTTGATGCCGCGCGGCGTGTGGACGGGGTCGGCCGGGTCGAACGGCACCTGCCAGAGGTTCGTCCCCGGCCGGCCGGTCAGCGTGATGAACGACCGCCAGAAGTAGGCGCCCCGGCTCGCTGAGCCGGTGTCTCCGGTACCGGGCCAGGCGGCCAGGGCGGAGCAGGCCGTGCGGACGTCGACGGGCCGGCCGTCGTTCGCGGGCAGGGTCGGGTTGGCCTGGCACATCGCGACGACCGCGGCGCGTCCCTGCTCGGCGGTGAGGTTGCGGTTGCCGACCATCGCCTGTTCCAGAGTGGACAGCGTGAAGGTGTTGGTGCCGATCATGTCCAGGCCCATGCGAGTCCGTGCGGACCGTTCGGTGCCGACGTCTCCGACGATGGACGGGTAGCCGGTCAGCGGTGCGGCGGGGTTCGCGAGCCACGGGCTGTCGTTCATGTTGCTGACGTGGTCGCGCCGGATCAGCGTGGGCAACCGGTGAGGGCCGAACCTGCCCGGCGTCACGGCGTCGGGGTCGGTGCCCCAGCCGCAGTCCGACCGGCTGCCGTCGAGGACCACCAGGCCGATGGGCACGTCGGTGCCGCAACGGGCGCGCTGCTCGTCGGTGACGTGCGGGACGACTTGGACGTCACCGTAGTAGGCGGTGCCGGTGGAGTCCGAGGCGATCGTGTTGACCCACGGGAGGGCCTGGTGGCGGGCGAGTGCCTTCTCCAGATCGGGCACGCTGCGGGCGCGGGCGATGGCCAGCCACTGGTCGATGATCTGCAGGTTGCCCTGGTTGGCGTCGCGCAGCACGAACGCGGTGGTGTCCGTCCACTGCAACGCGCGGTCGTCCTCGACGATCGGGCCGTCCGGGGTGCGGTAGAGGGTTCTCGTGGTGCCGCCGGCGGTGACCTGTTCGGCGATCATGCGGTGTGCCTTGCCGTCGACGAGGTAGCTGGTCGGGTCGCCGGGGACGAGCGTCAGCTTCGAGAGCGTCATCGTGTGCGCCTCGGACGCGGTGTGGGTCCAGCCGAGCCGGTCGTTGTGGCCGATGTTGACCACCGGCACGCCGAACAGGCCGGCACCGCTGACGTTCAGCTCGCCGGGGATCGTGAGGTGGTGCTGGTAGAAGCGCCAGGTGTCGGCCCAGTCGAAGTGCGGGTTGCCCAGCACCATCCCGGTTCCGGCGGCGGTCGCCTGCTTGCCGAGCGCGATGCCGTTGCTGCCGGGCCGTTCCTTCTCCACCCGCGCCGGTGCCGCCAGCGCTGTTCCGGGCGGTTGAGCCGACACGAGTTGCTCCTGGAACCCCTCGCTGCCGGTGAGTCCGGCGACCTGGTGGACGCGCCGCCACACGTCGATCTCGGTGATCGGCCGCGCCCAGTTCCTGCACGCTTCGGGCGCGCCGTTCTGGCCGAGGTAGCGGTTGAACCCGGCCACATAACCGCGCACGAGGTCACGCGCCTGCTTCGACTGGCCGCCGAGCTGCCGTTCGACCACCTCGGACTGGTTGAGGCGCTGGTAGTAGAGGTCGCCGGCCAGGTTGTCGGGTCCGAACCAGCGGGAACGTTCGGCGGACAGCGTCACGACGATCTCCGCCATGACGCAGGCGTTGTCCTCGGCGAACGCGTAACCGAGTCCCTGGCCGACGCCGCGGTAGTCGTGCGCGAGCACGTGCGGAATGCCGTAGGACGTTCGTCTGATCACCGTGCCGCTGTCGGCGACGGCGGGTGGGCTCGTGGCCAGAACTCCTGCTGCCACAAGTGATAACGCGATGAACCTGCGCATTCTGCTCCCCCTATTCGTTGTGCAGGACGGTGGCGATCGAGAGACGTGCCGCTCCCCTGGCCGGCACGACCGCGCCCAGCACGGCGATGACGACGCCGGTGAGGGCCAGCAGCGCGAGCAACGGCGCGTGGTAGACGTTCATGAGGATGTCGACGGCGTCGGCCTGGCCCGCGTGGGCCATGGCGGGCACGACCAGTTGGTGCACGACGATGCCGACGGGCACGCCGATCAGTCCGCCGAGCACGCCCAAGGCGCCCATGGACGTCACCAGCAGCACGGTGACCTGGCGCGGGGTCATGCCGATCGACTTGAGCATGCCGAGGTCGCGGCGCCGTTCGCGGGCGTTGAGGACGACGGTGTTGAACACCCCGAGGGCGGCGACGGCACCCAGCACCAGCGTCAGCACGACGGCGGCGCTGATGATGATCACCGCGGTCGACGACGTGCCGTCGCGGGGCGGCAGGACGCCCAGTCCCGGATCCGCGGCCTTCACCGCGGCGGTGTAGATGCCGCGGTCGGTACCGGCGGCCATCTGCACCAGGTAAGTGTCGGCACGAGCACCGGGTTCTAGAAGGTCCACAGTGGACCACTCGGAGAAGATCTCGTCGGCGTTGTTCGTCAGCACGACGCCGACGATCTTCAGCTGCGTCCGGTTTCCCCGCGCCTGCACGGTGATCGTGTCGCCGACGGCCAGCCCGCGCTGGTTCAGGAACCTCGACGGCACCACGACCTGTCCCGGTCCGTCCGGCCAGTGCCCGGTGAGCACGCGCGGGCCGAGCGTCGCGGTGTCCCCGCGGTAGAACAGGATCGTGGCCTTCTGGGTGCCGCCCGCGACCTCGGCGTCGAGCTGAGTGCTGGCGAGAACCGCCGTCGTACCGGGCAAGGAGCGCAGCATCGACTCGTCCTCGGCGTCGCCCAATGTCGCGGCGGGCGCCTCCACACCTTCCGGACGAACGCCGGGCATGCCCGGCGGTGATCCGGCCATCAGCTCGACGCGGTCGGTGAAGTGAGGCCGGACGGCGTCGTTGTAGGCCGTCATCGACATCGTCACGCCGGCCGCGAGGGTCACGGTCATGACGCCGAGCACGACCGAGGCCAGCGTCAACGCGCTGCGGCCGGTGCGGGCGAACGGCAGCCCGAGGCCGAGGCTGATCGACCGCGGCAGCCGCGTGCTCC
Organism: Lentzea sp. NPDC092896; assembly: GCF_044754905.1. Lineage (NCBI taxonomy): Bacteria > Bacillati > Actinomycetota > Actinomycetes > Pseudonocardiales > Pseudonocardiaceae > Lentzea > Lentzea sp. NPDC092896. The sequence goes on along the minus strand of NZ_JBIVPX010000001.1, from coordinate 2,113,286 downwards.
CCAGCCAGCGTTGAACGCGCAACGCCCGGCCGGTGTGCGTGGTGGTGCCCGCGCTGATCGCCCGGGCCGCCGGAAGCCGGCGGGCCCTCAGTGCCGGAACGAGCGCGGCCGACGCCACCAGCAACGGCATGCCGAGCGCCGCGACGAGGTTCACCCACGGTGCGAAGCTCAGCTCGTCGACGCCGAAGCCCTCGACCGCGTCCTGCACGATCGGTTTGGCGACGAGGTTGCCCGCGATCGTGCCGAGCGCGCAGCCGGCGAACGCCGGGATCGAGACCATCACCAGGTAGACGGCCATGACCTGGTTCGGGGTGAAGCCGATCGCCTTGAGCATCCCGATGTGCCGCAGGCCAGCGACGACGGCGCCGCTCACGACGTTGGCGACGATCAGGACCGCCACGGCGAGCCCGAGGATCCCGAAGATCATCAGGAACGGGATGAACACGCCCAGTTCGGAGGTCGCCTTGTCCTTGACGGTGAGGTGCGACAACGTGCCGAGCAACGCACCCTCCGGCAGCCCTGCCGTGACCGCCTTCTGCCCTGCTTCGACCTGGGCGGCGGTGTCGGCCTGCGCGAACCGGTAGAGCATCTGCAGCGCGTTCGGCTGCAGCGCGGCGATCTGCCCGGGACTCACCCACGCGTCGGCTGATCCCGTCACCGAGTGGGCGAACCCGACGACCTTCAGCGTCGGACGTCCTGGCAGCCGCAGTTCGAAACCGAGGCCCGTCCGGCCGACGGATCCCGGCGTGCGGTTGAGAACGATCTCGCCGGCGTTGGTGGCCCATCTGCCCTGCCACACCGAGACGCGGTCGACCTGGCCACCGGGATCGGCCCGGCCCACCACGGTGAGCGCGCCGAGGAAGACCTCCCCGGTCGAAGTGTCCACAGTGGCCTGTTGGAACGGTCCCGCCGCGGTTCCGGCCGCCTGCTTCAGCTGGTCCTCGGTCACCTTCGCCGGATCGAACGCCGCGGCCAGGTGCGCGCCCTGCTGGGTGGCGAAGGCCCGGTCGAACGGCGCGGCCGACGCGTCCAGCAGGCCCAGCGCCATCACGAGCGTCGCACTGGCCGCGCAGACCACGACACCGATCACGATGGTCTGGAGCTTGCGCCGGCGCACGGCCGCCCAGGACGCCGACCACACCGCGCTCATGCGCGTTCCATGGTGTGCTCGCGGGCGATCCGGCCGTCGACGACCTCGATCACCCTGGTGGCGCAGCGGGTGGCGAGGCGTTCGTCGTGGGTGACGAGCAGCAGGGTCTGGCCGATCTGGTTGAGGTCGAGCAGCAGGTCCATGACCTGCTCGCCGGACCTGCTGTCGAGGGCGCCGGTCGGTTCGTCCGCGAGCAGCAGGGCGGGGCGGTTCATCAACGCCCGCGCCACCGCGACGCGCTGCCGTTCACCGCCGCTGAGCTGCGCCGGGTAGACGTTCTTGCGGCCGGAGATGCCGAGCTCTCCGAACAGCTCCAGGGCGCGTGCGCGGGCCTGGCTCGCCTTCATGCCGGTCAGCTGGGCGGCGAGGGCGACGTTGTCGAGCGCCGACAGGTCGTCCAGCAGGTTGAAGAACTGGAAGATCATCCCGATGCCGCGCCGGCGGAACAGGGCGAGGCCGGTCTCGCTGAGCACGCCGAGGTCGGAACCGTGCACGATCACCTCGCCCGACGTCGGGCGGTCGAGGCCGGCGATCATGTTGAGCAGCGTGGACTTGCCGCTGCCGGACGGTCCCATCACCGCGACGGCCTCCCCGGCGCGGACGACGAGGGACACCCCGTCGAGCGCGGTCGAGTCGCTGTACTCCTTGCGCACGTTCGTCAGGTCGACGACGGCGTCTGCGTTCTGCATGGCGGCCATCTTGCTTAGCCGTGCGTGCGGAGGCGTCAGTCTGCGGAGGTAACTCGGCGGGCGGGGTCATCCTGGGGATGTAGTGACTGCATCCGGGGTTTGATGCGCGGGTGATCGGGGCTCTGGGACAGTGACGGGGTGTGGGAGCTGGTGGTGGCCGTCGTCGCCTGCCTGGCCGCCGGGTACTTCGCGGTGCGGCTGGTGGCGGCCCGGCGCGCGTACACCCGTGCGGTGGAGGAACGCGGCTGGTTGCTGGAGCGGGAACGGGAGACCGCTGCCCGCACCGCCGTCGACGCCGAACGTGCCCGCATCGCACGGGAACTGCACGACATCGTGAGCCACAACGTGAGCGTGATGGTGGTGCAGGCCGGTGCCGCGCGCCGGGTGATGTCCGCCGGTGACGCCACCGACGCGTTGCTGGCCGTGGAGAACGCGGGCCGCGACACGATGACCGAGCTGCGGCACATGCTCGGACTGCTCGCCCCGTCCGCCGACAGCGATGACCTGCTGGCGCCGCAACCGGGTCTGAGCCGGTTGAGCTCGCTGGTCGACCGGATGTGCTTCGCCGGGCTGCCCGTCGAGGTGCGCATCTCCGGCGAGCCGCGGCCGTTGCCGTCCGGCGTCGACCTGACGGCGTACCGGATCGTGCAGGAGGCGCTGACCAACGCGTTGAAGCACGGCGACGGCCGGAAAGCGGAGGTGACCGTGCGGTACGCGGAGCACCACCTGCGGGTCGAGGTGCTCAACTCCGGGCCCAGCACGCTGTCCGGCGACTCGGTGTCCTTTGAGGACGGTCAGGGACGGGGGCTGCTCGGGTTGCGGGAACGGGTGGCGGTGCTGGGCGGCGACCTGGACGCGCGCAGGCGGCTCGGCGGCGGGTTCCGCGTGCGGGCCAAGATCCCGGTCGAGTCGTGAGCGGGCCGCGCGTGGTGATCGCGGACGATCAGGCGTTCGTGCGCATCGGGTTCCGGATGATCCTGAACTCCGGCGGCGTCGAGGTCGTCGGCGAGGCGGCGGACGGGGCCGAGGCGGTGTCGGTGGTGCGCTCGGTGCGGCCGGACGTCGTGCTGATGGACATCCGCATGCCCGGGATGGACGGTCTGGAGGCGTGCCGGCGGATCGTGAGCTCGGAGGGTGACTGCCGGGTGCTGATGCTGACCACGTTCGACCTCGACCGGTACGTGTACGAGGCGTTGGCGGCGGGTGCCAGCGGGTTCCTGTTGAAGGACGTCACGCCGGAGCACCTGATCGCGGCCGTGCGCCTCGTCGAGACCGGTGACGCCCTGCTCGCGCCGTCGATCACCCGGCGCCTCGTGGAACGCTTCGCCTCCGGTGTCTCCGCTCCCGCCGTGCACAGGGATCTCGCGGTGTTGACACCACGGGAACGTGAGGTGCTCACGTTGGTCGGGAGTGGACGGTCGAACTCCGAGATCGCCTCCCACCTGACGTTGAGCGAGGCGACCGTGAAGACGCACGTGGCGCGCATCTTCGCGAAGCTGGAGCTGCGCGACCGCGCCCAGGCCGTGGTGCTGGCCTACGAGACGGGTCTCGTCACGCCCGGCGCGTGAGTTCCCAGGCGGCGATCTCGGTCCGGGTGCGCAACCCGAGTTTGGCGAGGACGCTGCGCACGTGCGTCTCGACGGTCCGTTCGCTCAGGTGCAGTTTCGTCGCGATCTCACGGTTGGTGAGCGCCTGCGCCACCAGGTCCACGACCTCGGACTCACGTGGCGACAACGGATCCCGAGCCTGTTCATCGGTCTTGATCTGTTTCAGGAGCCGATCGGCCTGAGCGAGCCGGATCGGCATGTCCAGCGCCCGGAACTCGGCCGCCGCCTCGGTCGCGAGCGTGCGCGCCTCCGCCGGGTCGGTCAGCGTTCTGGCGAGCCCGAGCCGGCTGAGCGCGGTGAACGGCCGCGCGCCGATGCGGGCGTTCATCTCCAACGCCAGCCGGTAGTGCTCCGCCGCGACCTCCCTGCGGCCGCACGTCAGCGCGAGATCGCCGAGCAACTGCGGCGTGGCGGCGTTGGAGAACACCGCGCCGGACCCGTCCGCGCCGTAGTGCGGCTCCAACGCGGCCAGCACCTCGTACGCCCCGGCCGCCGCCTCGGCGTCGTCCAGCAGGCACGCGACCGCGCCGATGTGCGAGACCAGCGGCGCCCACGTGGGCGCGACCTCCAGCACCGCCGGCAGCGCCCGGAACTCCTCGAACGTGGCTCGCGCCTGCTCGGTCTCGCCGAGCAGCGCGTGCAGGAGCGGCACGTAGACACGGGCCAGCGGAATGTCGCCGACCTGCGCGAGCACCTCGAACGCCTCCCGCGCCGCCGCCTCGTCGATGCCGCCTTCGAGCTGCGCCAATCCGTTCTGGAACGCGTAGTACATGCCCTTGGTGGCCGTCGCCCCGATCCGGTCGGCCACGGCCTTCGCGGTCTCGTTGCACTCCCGCGCCCTCCGCAACTGCCCGACCAGCGCCGCCCTGGTGGCCCGCAACCGGTGCAGGTGCCACCACGCCACCGCGTGCTGCCGCGCCGCCGCGAACTGCTCGATCAGGTCCAGCTGCCGGTCGAGCTCGCCCAGGTCCCCGGCCTGCAACGCCGCGTCGACCAGCCACACGTGCCCCCACAGCTCGGCGTGCGGCTGCCGCGCCGCCTCGGCCAGGTCGACGGCCCGGTTCGCCAGCATCACCCGTTCGTCGCGGAACTGCGGCGCGCACAACGCCAGGTGCCGGGCGTGGATGCCGTCCAGTTCCGCGTCGGGGTCGCCGCTGCGCACCGCGAGCTCCAACGCCGTCGCGGACAACTCGCGCGCCCGTTCACCGTGGCCGGTCGTGGTGGCCGCCATGGCGCAGCGGGCGAGCAGGCGGGACGCGGTGGCCTCGCCAGGGTGGTGCCGCAGTGCGGTGACGCAGAGCTGGTCGACGGCGGTCAGCAGCGAGCGGTCGCCCAGGCCGGTGATGACGAGGGCCGCTTCGGCGATCAGGTCCGGGGCGCCCGACTGCTCGGCGAGGCGGGCGGCGGTGCGGCAGTGGTCGAGGCTGGCCGCGGTGTCGCCGGCGAGGAACTCGGCTCGGGCGAGTTCGAGGGTGAGCTCCGCCGTCTTCTCCTCGGACGAGGCGAGCGCGAGCGCGGCGAACCCGACCGCCTCGTCGTAGGCCAGCTCCGCAGTGGCGGCCCGCGCCGCCTCGGTCGCCCACCGGGTGCACTCCGCCGGCGCGTCCGCTCCACCCGCGCGCCGCCACTGTGCCGCGATCCTCCCCGGCGCCCCACCCCCGGCGACCAGCGCCAGCGCACACCGCCGATGCAGATCGGCGCGCACCGAAGGCGCGAGGTCCTCGTACACCGCGTCCCTGATCAGGGCGTGGGCGAAGGCCAGCGCCCCGTCGTGGACCTGCAGCACCCCGGCCGCGACGGCCTCGTCCAGCAACGCGGAAGGCTCGTCCTCGGTGACGGCCGCGAGCAGCGCCGGTTCGATCCGCTCCCCGAGCACGCTCGCCACGCCGAGCACGTCCCGAGCCGGCGCACTGAGCCGGTCCAGCCGCGACAACACCAGCCGGTGGAGTTCCCCGGCCTCCTCACCGCTGTCGAGCAGCATCCGCACGTACAGCGGGTTGCCACCGGTGTTGTCCACCAGTCGCGCGGCCACCGCGTCCGGGTCCGCCACGCCCGCCGAACGCACCCACCCGGCCACCTCACCCCTGCTCAGCCCGCCCAGGTGCACCGTGCGGGTGGCGGGGGCACGCATCAGGTCGGACAACTCGGCGTCGCGGTAGGTCGCGACCACCAGGATCCGCGCGGCGGGCAACTCGGCCGCCAGGTGACCGAGCAGGCGCAACGACGTGCGGTCCGCCCAGTGCAGGTCCTCGAGCACGATCAGCAGTCCGGCCGCGGTCGCTTCGGCCACCAGCACGTCCGCGGCGTCGGCGAGCATGGCGAAGCGCGCGGAGTCGTCCAGGTGTGCCTCGGAAAGCACGCGCCGCAACGCGGGCAGCGAACGAGCGAGCCGGCGCCAGGGCCACAGCGGAGGCATGCCGGGGTCGTCGACGGCGTGACCGCGCGCGACCGGGATCCCGTACGACGCGGCCATCGAGGCGACGGCCGCCGCCAGCCGGGTCTTGCCGATGCCCGCCTCGCCTCGAACCAGCACGAGACGGCCGGAGCCGCCCGCCGCCGCGACGAGGCTCGCGCGCAGCGAGGCCAGTTCGCGGTCGCGGCCGAAGATCGGTGCTTCCTCCACGCCGGGAGTATCGCCGACCGGTGGAGGTTCAGTACCGCACTCCGTACTGGCACGGATCCGCGTCGGGCCGCACGGGCCGAGACTCGGTGCACCACCAAAGGAGGCGACCATGTACGCGCAGCTCACCTACTTCGACGGGCCCAGAGGCCCGGAACAGCTGGCCGCCGCGGACTTCGCGGCCCAGCAGCGGATCGCGCCCGCGGCCCTGTCGGTGCCGGGCAACATCACGACCTACGTATTGCGCCGGGAGGACGGGGCCGAGGTCGTCGTGTCGATCGCCGAGTCCGAGCAGGTGCTGATCGACACCCAGAAGGCGATCATGAGCACGCAGCTGCTGCCCGGCGAGGACCCGGCCCTGCTGCGGGGCGCGGACCGCGTCGAGATCTACCCGGTGCTGCAGGTCGTCGAGTACGACGGCGGGCAGTCATGACCGCCGTGCGCACGCTCGCCGCGGGCGTCTGGCGAGCGGACCTCACCCGGAGCACCGCGAAGTTCCAGGTCGGCAACCTCGGCCGCAAGGCGCACGGCACCGTGCCCGTCACCGAGGGGTCGGTCGAGATCGGACCGGACGGCGCGCTGTTGGCCGTGCACGGCGTCCTGGACCTGGGCGCCATCGACACCGGGATCACCAAACGTGACCTGGACCTGCGCAAACCCGGTCTGCTCGACCTCGACCGGCACCCCACGATGAGGTTCACGGCGACGTCGGCACGGGTGGCCGACGGCGGCTGGCACGTCACCGGCACGCTCACCGCCAGGGGTGCGCACACCACGATCGAAGGCACCGTCGAACTGTCCGCGGTGGACGGCGCGACGGTGATGACCGCGACCTCCCGGCTGGACCGCCGCACGCTCGGCATCCGCGCGCCGGGGTTCCTGATCGGCCGGTACGTCGACATCACCGTCACCGCGGTGATCAGGCCGGCGTGACGCGCGTCAGCCGCCGAGGGGCTTGCGGACCTCGGCGGCCTTCGCGGCTCCGTACTTCGTGACCAGCACCTCGTCGAACAGCTGGTCCCTGCTCAGGATCTTCTCGTCGCGCAGCGCGTTCAGGCCGAAGTCAGTCAGTTGGTCGCCCACCGACCACTCCGCCGGCTGTGCGCGGCTCTCGAAGTAGTCGGGCCGGCGCCCCCGCACGCGTTCGATCGAGTACTCGGCGGTGGGGTGGTTGACCGACGCGATGAGCCGGCCGCCGGGGCGCAGCACCCGCCGCATCTCGGCCAGCGTCGGCCCCCAGTCCTCCAGGTAGTGCAGCACGAGCGACGCGATGACGTCGTCGAACTCGCCGTCCGCGAAGGGCAGCGGACCAGCGCCGCACCCCGCGTCGAGGATCCGGCGAGGGCGGGCCGCTCGTAGTAGGCGTTCGGCAGGCTCTTCTCGTTGTCGATGTCGTACGCCTCGGCCACGGCGTCGTAGTCGCTCATGCACTCGATCTTGCCAACGCGGTCACCGAAACGATCCCAAGGCACCAGCGGAGACCGGACCGCGCGTTGTACCGGTCTTTTACACGTGCGAGACCGGGACGGACCACGTTGTGCCTGGCCAGTGGACATGACTCGATCCCGAAGCGATGACATCGATGTCGTCGTCGCGAGATCCTGTCTCGTCTGTCTTGTTGACCAGTCGCGTAACGAGACCGAAGCTTCCTGGCAACGTTGTCAGGACAGGGATCGGAGCTCGCAATGGCGGAGGACAGCGGCGTCTCGCGCAGACAGGCACTGACCATGGGCGGTGGACTGCTCGCCGGTTTCGGTCTGACCACAGTGCTGTCGAGCGCCGCGGCGGGAGCACCGGAGCAGGCCGCCGCCCAGCAGAAGGCTGTCGACCTCGCGCTGTTCCGCCCGGTCTCGGTGTCCTCGACGGACTACGCGGCCACGCCGGCGAAGTTCGCCGTGGACGGTCTCGCGCAGGTCGGCGTGCAGGGTTCCGGCTGGCGCGCGGGTCAGGGCGACGGCCAGTGGCTGATCGTCGACCTGCAGGGCCGCTGCGAGATCAGCTCGATCGTGCTGACGTTCGAGGCCAAGCCGGGTGACGGGGCGTTCGACGCGAACGGCTCGCGTGCCGACACCCTCGGCACGGAGATCCTCTCGAGCTACGCGACGGTCTTCGACCTCGACGTGTCCGACGACGGCAAGGTCTGGCGGACGGTCCACTCCACCGAGTCCGGTGCCGGCGGCGTCGTCACGATCCCGCTCACGCCCGCCGCGAAGGCGCGCTGGGTCCGGTTCTCCGCCTCGCGCAGGTCGACGACGAACCCGTTGGGGCTCAACGGCCTGCAGGTCTACGGCACGAGCAGGGACAACCGGCCCGCGGTCAGGGGCTGGACGAACTGGCCGGTGCGCAACCACGAGAACCCCGCGCTGACCGTGGACGCCAACGGCTCCGTGCCGCTGGAGTCGGGCTGGGTGCTGACCATGCAGGACTTCGCGCCCGCCAAGGACGGCGCCGCGCTGTCCGGCCCGAACGTCGACACCGGCGGCTGGGTCCCGGCCACCGTGCCCGGCACGGTGCTCGCGTCGCTGGTCGAGCAGGGCCACCTGCCCGACCCGGTGTACGGGATGAACAACCTGGAGATCCCGGAAGCCCTGTCCCGGCACGTGTGGTGGTACCGGCGCACGTTCAGCGTGCCGCGCGGCCTCGACACGGGTGCGGGCCGGCACGTGTGGCTGGAGTTCGACGGCATCAACCACGAGGCCGAGATCTGGCTCAACGGAGCCAAGATCGGCGCGATGGGCAACCCGTTCGGACGGGCCGCGCTCGACGTCACCCCCACGCTGCGCAAGGGCGGCGACCAGAACCTGGCGGTGCGGATCGCGCCGATGCCGTTCCCCGGCAGCCCCGGCGACAAGGGCCCGCGCGGTGAGGCGTGGGTCGGCGCGAACAGCACGATGTTCAAGAACTCCCCCACCTACCTGGCGGTGTCGGGGTGGGACTGGATGCCCGCGGTGCGCGACCGCGCCTCCGGCATCTGGAACCACGTCCGGCTGCGCTCGACCGGCGCCACGGTGCTCGGCGACCCGCGCATCGACACCGTGCTGCCGGACAAGACGACCGCAGAGGTCACCTTCACCGTGCCGGTGCGCAACGTCGAGTCGTCCGCGCAGAACGTCACCGTAACGGCGGCGTTCGACGGGATCAAGGTCAGCAAGACCGTCACCGTCGCCCCGGACTCCGAGTCCGCCGTGGTGTTCGCCCCGGCGGAGTTCTCCCAGCTGCGGATCAAGAACCCGAAGCTGTGGTGGCCCAACGGGTACGGCGACCCGACGCTGCACGACCTGACCCTGACCGTCGCGAAGGGCAACGCGGTCAGCGACCGCAAGACGCTCAAGTTCGGCATCCGGCAGGTCACCTACCAGTACGACCTGCCGATCACGATCGTCGACGGCGCAGCCGACCAGACCGTCGACTTCCCGGCCCAGCAGGCCCGTTACGTGCGGATGCAGGGCGGCCGGCGTGCCACCAGCTGGGGATTCTCCGTCTTCACGATGTCCGTCCTGGACAGCAAGAACCCGGACACCGACCTCGCACGAGGCAAGACCGCCACCGCGTCGTCGGCCGCCGACTGGACCTCACCCGGCGCCGTCACGGACGGGGACCCGAAGTCCCGCTGGACCTCGAACTACAACGACAACGAGTGGGTGCAGGTCGACCTGGGCGCCGCGACCTCGTTCGACCGCGTGACGCTGCGCTGGGAGACGGCCTACGCGGCCACGTTCAAGATCCAGGTCTCCCAGGACGGCGACACCTGGACCGACGTGGTGTCGCAGGACAACTCCCCCAAGCCGCTGATCATCCTCGTCAACGGCGTGAAGATCTTCGCCCGCGGCGGCAGCTGGGGCTGGGACGAACTGCTGCGCCGCATGCCCGGTTCGCGTGCGGACGCCGCTGTGGCGCTGCACAAGGACATGAACTTCACCCTCATCCGCAACTGGGTCGGCTCGTCGTACCGCGAAGAGCTGTTCGAGGCGTGCGACAAGTACGGAATCCTGCTGTGGAACGAGTTCTGGCTCGGCTGGTCCGCCGATCCCGCGAACCACGAGCAGTTCTTCGCGCAGGCCAAAGACACCGTGCTGCGTTACCGCTCGCACGCCTGCTGCGTGGTCTGGTTCGGCTGCAACGAGGGCAGCCCGCCCTACGCCGTCGACAAGGTGCTGCGCGAGATCGTGCACACCAACACGGACCTGATGTACCAGCCGAACTCGGCCGGCGGCGTGATCAGCGGCGACGGCACGTACCGGTGGGTGGACCCGCGTAGTTACGCCACCGGCGAGAACACGGGTGGGAAGTTCGGGTTCTGGAGCGAGATCGGCCTGCCGACGGTGTCGGTGGCCGAGAGCATGCAGAACCTCGTGGGCCAGGGCAACTCCGGCTGGCCCATCGGGGACGCCTGGTACATGCACGACTGGTCGGAGAACAGCAACCAGCAGCCCAAGGGCTACCAGGCCGCGATCGACGCCCGCCTCGCGCCGTCGAGCAGCATGGAGGAGTTCTGCCGCAAGGCGCAGTTCGTCAACTACGAGAACATGCGCGCGATCTTCGAGGCCTGGAACGCCAAGCTGTGGAACGACGCTTCCGGCGTGCTGCTGTGGATGTCGCACCCGGCGTGGCACAGCACGGTGTGGCAGACCTACGACTACGACATGGACGTCAACGGCAGCTACTACGGCTCCCGCAAGGGCTGCGAGCAACGGCACGTGCAGGCGAACCTGACGACCTGGCAGGTCACGGCCGTGAACCACACTCAGTCACACCTGATGGGCGTCACGGTGAAGGCACAGCTGTTCGCCCTGGACGGCAAGGCGATCGGGCAGGCGCAGGAGCAGAAGCTCGACGTCGCGGCGACCTCGGCCAGCCACCTGTTCACCGTGCCGTTCGACGCCGCGCTGCCCGCGTTCCACCTGCTGCGCCTCACCCTGACCGACGCCCAGGGCAAGCAGATCTCCGAGAACACCTACTGGCGTTACCGCACGCCGGAGTCCATGCACGCCCTCAACCAACTCGCGTACACGACGCTCACGACCACGTTGACCTCCAACAAGAACGGCTACACCGCGATCATCCGCAACACGGGCAAGACCGTGGCCGCGATGGTCCGGCTGTCGCTGCGGGAACGCGACGGCAAGGAACGCGTGCTGCCGACCCTGTACGGCGACAACTACTTCTGGTTGCTGCCCGGTGAGGTCCGGACCGTCACGATCGATCCGCAGAAGTCCGTTCGGAATCCGCGTCTGCTGGCGGAGGCGTACAACTCGGCGCCGAAGCTGAGCTGAGGTCCTCCCGGCCTGGGTGCCGTCGCGCCGACCACAGCGTCAGCGCGGCGGCACCCAGTCCCACGATCAGCGAGGTCCAGATGTTCAGGCGCAGGCCAAGGATCGTGTTCGCCTCGTCGATCCGCAGCGCCTCGATCCACAGCCTGCCCAGCGTGTAGAGCACCACGTACAGCCCGAACGCCCGCCCGTGCCCGAGCCGGAACCGGCGGTCCGCCCAGATCACCACGGCCGCGGCGGCGAAGGTCCACAGCAGTTCGTACAGGAACGCCGGGTGGAACGTGCCCAACACCACGGGCTGCCCGTCCGGACCGACCACCGCACGGCCCGCTGCCTGGTCCCACTCGTGGATCGTGAGTGCCCACGGCAGGTCGGTCGGGCCGCCGTACACCTCGTTGTTGAACCAGTTGCCGAGCCGGCCGATCCCCTGTGCCAGCAGGATTCCCGGCGCGGCGGCGTCCGCCAGCGGAGGCAACGCCACTCCGGCGCGCTTCGCACCGATCCAGGCTCCGAGCGCGCCGAACGCGATCGCGCCCCAGACACCCATCCCGCCCTCCCAGATGTAGAGGGCGCGAATCGGATCACCGCCGGGGCCGAAGTACGGCTGCCAGGACGTGGCCACGTGGTAGAGCCGGGCGCCGATGATGCCGAACGGCACACCCCAGGTGGCGATCTGGTTGATGACGCCGGGCCGTCCGCCACGCTGCACGTAGCGGCGTTCGGTCAGCCAGGCGGCCACGAGGATGCCGGCGATGATGCAGAAGGCGTAAGCGCGGACGGGCATCGGACCGAGGTGCCAGACGCCCTGGGTCGGACTGGGGATGGCGGCCAGAAGCATCGCGCCACACTAACGACGCCGGGGCCTGCGGACTGTGAAGTCCGCAGGCCCCGGCTCGTCGTCACTTGTTCAGCGCACCGCCGACGATCGGCAGCACCACCTTGCTGACGCCCAGCGACACCTTGAGCGAGACACCACTCGCCGCCGTGTCCGAGGCCAGGTAGGCGTTGTGGTTCGTGACGAGCACGATCCCGATCCGGTGCCCGGCCGGGACCAACGCGTCACGCGCGTGCAACTTCCACGTGACGTCCGCGGTGGACCCGTTGGTGGGCAACGGGGTCGCGGACTCCAGCGACAACCGGTTCTTGGCGTCGATCGCGCCCTTGGTCAGCATCGTCGCCGACACCGCCTGGATCGACACGTCCGGCGGACGCGCGCAGCCGGTCTTGTCCCGAAGGTCGTTGCGGCCGCACACCTCCGTGGACAGCTGCAGCGGACTGCGTTCCGACAGCACCGCCTGCGTGCTCGGGCCGTAGTCCACCAGCAACGCCGTGAGCGGCGTCGACGCACGGTTCGACGCGACCCGCACCGTCAGGCTGACCTCGCCGGACAACCGCGCGTCCTTCGTCAGCGGTGCCGTCACGTAGGCCAGCCGGCTGGTGTTCGCCGCCTCCGGGTTGGCCATCATGGTCGTCTCGCTGATGTTCGCGTTCGTGCCCAGAGTCTGCGTGCCACTGGACACCGGCGTGGTGGTCAGCGAACCGGACATGCCGTTGGCCGCGGGACCGAGGTACAGCGTGGTGTCCTTCGTGTCCGGCCGCGGCCAGGCAGCGGCCTGTTCCCAGCTGCCGTCCGGCTTCTGCACGTCGGCCATCGGCTCGTCCATGATCCCGTTGTCCGCGCCCTTGAGCCAGTGGTCCATCCACAGACCCATCACGCGCTGCCACTCGGCCTGGCGGAACGAGATCGGGTCGAGGTGACCGCCGCGGTGCAGCCAGATCTTGCGCGGCACGTCGCGGTCCGCGAGTTCCTTCCACCAGCGGCCGAACTGCGACGGCTTGACGTTCCAGTCCGCCTGGCCGTGCACCGCGAACACCGACGCGGTCACGTCCTTCGCACCCACCCGGTAGTCGCGGGCCTTCCAGAACGACGTGTAGTCCCAGGACTCGTCGCCGTCGTCCGCGGAGAGCTTGTCGAACACCGGCTTGCACTTCGCCTTCTGCGCCGAACTCACGACGTAGTTGGCGAGGAAGGTCGGGTAGTTGGACTCCCAGCCCTTGTACCCGATGCCCTGGTCACGGGCGTACTCGTACCAGCTGGAGATCGCGGCGATCGGCACGATCGTCTTCACGCCGGGGATGTTCGCCGCGGCCGCCGCGTTGGGCAGCGTGCCGTTGTAGGAGACGCCGAGCATGCCGACGTTGCCGGTGCTCCAGCTCGCGACCGCCGCCCGGCCGTCCGCGTAGAACGCCTTCGCCCGGCCGTTGAGCCAGTCCACGACCGCACGGACGCTCGCGGTGTCCTCGGGGCCGCCGGTGGTCGGGCAGCCGGTCGACCGGGAGGTGCCTTGCATCTCCATCTCGACCACGGCGTACCCGCGCGGCACGAAGTACTCGTCGTACCAACGGCCGAAGCCGCGCGGCACGTTCGTGGCCGACGCGGCAGCGGCACCCAGCCCGTAGTACGGACTGGCCTCCATCACGATCGGCACCCGCTCGGCCGTGTCGGGCCGCATGACGTCGGCGGCGATCCGGTCGAGCGTGCCGTCCGCGTCACTGTCGATGGTGGACTCGACGTAGACGGTCTCGGTGATCGCCGCGGCGGCAGGAGCCGCGGCCGAGACAGGCGTGTAGATCGTCGCGGCCACGATGACACTGGCCGCGACGAGGTAGACCCTTCGCATGTGTTCCTCCGTCGGAGGGCCCGATGAAGCAGCAGGGGTACAACATTTCGGGCCCTGCGAAGGAATCTCACCGAACTCGGCGGTGTCGCCGGTACGGCCGAAAGATCTGAACCATTCCCGGTCTTACGCGGCGACCAGTTCCTTGTCCTTGGCCGGCGTCTTGACCTTCGGCTTCTTGTTCGGCAGCGACAGGCGGAAGACCTTGTGCCACGCCGAGAAGACCTGCTTGGGCAGCGGGCCGGTCACGTAGTCCAGCTCGTACTTCTCGAACAGCGCCCGCACCTTCACCGCGACCTCGGCGTACCGGTTGCTCGGCAGGTCCGGGAACAGGTGGTGCTCGATCTGGTGCGACAGGTTGCCGGTCATGAAGTGCATGGCCTTGCTGCCGCTGATGTTCGCGGAGCCCATCATCTGGCGCAGGTACCACTGACCGCGCGTCTCGCCCCTGATCGACCGGCGCTCGAAGGTCTGCACGCCCTCCGGGAAGTGCCCGCACATGATGACCGAGTGCGACCAGAGGTTGCGGATCAGGTTCGCGGTGAACGTCGCCGCGAGCGTGGTGAGGAACGACGGGCCCGACAGCAGCGGGTGGATCACGTAGTCCTTGAGCACCTGCTTGCGGATCTTGCGGCCCACGGCCTTGGCCCGCGCGACGAACTCGGGGTTCTTGCGGCGGCGCTTGTGCAGGTTCTTGCCCAGCTCCAGGTCGTACGCGGCGATGCCGTACTCGAAGAAGCACGCGTTGATGAAGTTCCACAGCGGCTGCGCCAGGTACATCGGGTGCCACTTCTGGTCCTCGTCCACGCGCATGATGCCGTAGCCGAGGTCGTTGTCCTTGCCGATCACGTTCGTGTACGTGTGGTGCAGCTCGTTGTGCGAGTGCTTCCACTGGTCGGCCGGCGAGACGTGGTCCCACTCCCAGGTGGTGGAGTGGATCTTCGGGTCGCGCATCCAGTCCCACTGGCCGTGCAGGATGTTGTGACCGATCTCCATGTTGTCCATGATCTTCGCCACGGACAGCCCGGCGGTGCCGATGATCCACGCCGGCGGGAAGAGCGAGAACAGCAGGATGCCCCGGCTGGTCAGCTCCAGCTTCCGCTGGATCGAGATGACCTTGCGGATGTACGCGGCGTCCTTCTCACCACGGCTCGCGATGACCTCGTCGCGGATCGCGTCGAGTTCGCGGCCGAGCTCCTCGATCTGCTCGTCGGTGAGGTGGGCGGTGGGATCGATGGCGGTCATGTAGCTCGCTTTCCGGGGAGCAGTGGCTGGGGGTGGGCCACTTCGCGGGGGGAGGACTGAATGTCTGTGGTGGGCGCTAGCGTTCGAGTTCGCAAGGGCCCGCGGCGGCGGACACGCAGGTCTGGACGAGCACGTGGGCGGTGGGGCTGTCCGAGGCCTCGGTGATCTCGCCGGTGCGCAGGTCCCGCACGGCGCCGGACTTCAGCGGCGTCACGCAGCCGAAGCAGATGCCCATCCGGCACCCGGACGGCATCAGCACACCGGCCTCCTCGCCGATGTTCAGCAACGGGGTCGCGCCGTCGGCCTCGACGGTCTTGCCCGTCTTGCCGAACGTGACCTCGCCACCCTCGCCGGCGACGACGACGGTGGGCCGGAAGCGCTCCATGTGCAGGCGCTCGGCGACACCGTGCTTCGCCCAGTGCTCCTCGGCCGCGTCGAGCAGGCCGGTCGGACCGCAGGCCCAGGTCTCGCGCTCGGCCCAGTCGGGCACGAGCTTCTCCAGCTCGGCGACGTCGAGCATGCCGTCGGTGTCGGTGTGCAGCTCGACCAGCGTCAGCGCTTCGTCGGCCACGAGGTCGTGCAGGTCGTTGCGGAAGATCACGTCTTCCTTGCGCGGCGCGGAGTGCACCATCACGACGTCGGCGAACTTCGTGTCGCGCAGCATGCCCATCACGGGCGTGATGCCGCTGCCGGCCGTCAGGTAGAGCACCTTCGCGGGCTTGGCCGCGGGCAGCACGAACTCGCCGGTGGCCTGGTCGAGCTGGATGACCGTGCCGGGCTTGGCCTTGCGGACCAGGTGGTTGCTGACCTTGCCGTCGGGAATGGCCTTCACGGTGATCGTGATGCGGCCGTCGGCGCGGCTCGTCGGCGATGTCACCGAGTACGCACGCCACAGGCGCACACCGTCGACGTCGATCCCGACCCGGACGTACTGACCGGCGACGTGACCGCGCCAGCCCTTCCCGGGCCTGATCACGATGGTCGCGGCATCGTCTGTCTCGCGGTGCACGGCCTCGATGCGGCCGCGCAGGTCAGCACCCGCTCGAAGTGGGCTGACCAGGTCGAGGTAGTCGGACGGCAGCAGCGGCGTCGTGACCAACTCAAGCAGTTTCCACGCCCTGCTGCGGAGGGCGGCACTAGTCATGACTCCAGCTTGATAGCCCCAGGGCGTAAAGTCCTGTCCGTAGGACGTGAATCTGCCGGGCTGGATTGTTCGCAGGGAACAAATCGTGAGTCATGCAATGAGGAGGGCCACCGAACTGGCCCTCGATGAGAAGACCGTCACCGCGCTGAGGGCGGTGCTGAAGACGACCGCCGACGAGGTCGTCCGGGCCATCATCGACGAGGTGCCGAGCTACGCGAACGCGCTTTCCGGACGCATGGGCGGCACCATCCGCCGCGCCGTTCGCACGGCGCTCGGACACTACCTGGACCTCGCCAGCGGCGCAGGTGGAGGCGGCGGCGCCGGCGACGCGGCCTACGAACTCGGCCGCGGCGAGGTGCGCGACGGCCGTTCGATGGACGCCCTGCTCAGCGCGTACCGCGTCGGCGCCCGCGTGGCCTGGCGAGGCCTGGCCGCAGGCGCCGTACCAGCGGGTCTGCCCGCCGCCGAGGTGGCGAAGTTCGCCGAACTGACCTTCGCCTACATCGACGAACTGTCCGCCGCCAGCGCCGCGGGCCACGCCGACGAACTGGCCGCGCGAGGCCTCGCCCACGAGCGCCACCTAGAACAACTCGCCCGCGACCTGATGGCCGGCGCGAGCACCGAGGTGCTGCTCGCGGCCGCCCAACGGGCCGGATGGCAACCGCCGACCACGCTGACCGTGGTCCTGCTGCCCGCCTTCCAGGCCCGCCCCGCCTACCGCCTGCTCGACCCCAGCACGTTGGTCCTGGACGACCTGCCCGACTCGACGGGCGTATTGCTCGTCCCCGAGGCCGACCGCTCCCACCTGCTACGACAGCTCATCGGCCGTAACGCCGTCGTCGGTCCGGCCCGCCCATGGACGCGCGTCACCGCCTCGTACGCACGGGCAGTACGCGCGCGCTCGCTCTCGCTCGACATCCGCGACACCGAGGAACACCTCGCCGCTCTCGTGCTGAGCGCCGACCCCGACGCGTATGCCGACCTGCGAGCACGCGCACTCGCTCCGCTGCTGGCACTGCCGGCCACCTCCGCGCAGAAGCTGGAGGAGACGTTGCGCGCCTGGCTGCTGCACCAGGGCCGCCGCGAGGACGTGGCGGCCGCGCTGTTCGTGCACCCGCAGACCGTCCGGTACCGGATGGGGCAGCTTCGCGACCTGTTCCCGGACCTCGGGTCTCCGCTGCGGGTTCTGGAACTGACGCTCGCGGTGGGGCTGCCGCCGTCGACGGATTAGTTTCGGTCAACACTGAAGCTATTGAACAGCTTGAGTTCGATCTCGTCGGGGGCTCGGCCGGTCTCCCGGGCCCACCTGGCGAGGAGCCCGCAGTAGCGCTCGTAGGTCTCCACCGGCCAGGGGCCTTGGCGGTGCAGCGAGGCCCAGCCGCACTCGTCCCGCAGCCGGGTCGCCACGACGCGGTCGAGGATCAGGCACGGGTGGTCCGGCGCTCCCCCGCCGGCGAAGTACAGGAACTTCGTGAAGAACGACGGGCCCAGGTACCGGATCGCATTCCTGTTCCCAGGCCTGAGCAGCGCGAACGCGGAGGCCGGATCACTGCGGGACAGGTCCGCGGCCCTGGTCAGCAGGTCCTCGCAGCGGGGAACGTCCGCCGCGATGCTGGTGAGTCTGCGCGCGTTCAGCCGCAGGTAGCTGCCCGATCCCCAGGCCAGCGTTCGCCACAGCAGGGTGAACACGTCATCACCTGGCGCCCCAACCTGGGCCCTGGTGAGTGCGTCTTCGGTCGGCGGCCTGCCAGGAAGGTGACGTGCGCCGATCTCGTCACGCCACCACTCGGTCTTGATACTCACGCGCTGTTTGAGGAAGGTCTCGTCACGGGGCGACTTGGGAACAGCCCAGTCCGGCAGGAGCAACGTCGAAAGGTCCGTCATCGGCACGTCGCCTGCATCGCGCACGACATCGACCACCGTTACCCGCCGAGTGACGGGCGTCACAACATTCCGAGAACCTCCGCCGCCCCAACCCCGTCTTGCCCATCAAGACCGGAAT
Organism: Lentzea sp. NPDC092896; assembly: GCF_044754905.1. NCBI lineage: Bacteria > Bacillati > Actinomycetota > Actinomycetes > Pseudonocardiales > Pseudonocardiaceae > Lentzea > Lentzea sp. NPDC092896. The sequence goes on along the minus strand of NZ_JBIVPX010000001.1, from coordinate 2,094,881 downwards.
CACTTGAGGGAGAACGGGATGCAGGCGATCGAAGCCGACGGCCTGGTCGTGCGCGTGGGCGGGCGCAACGGCCGCAACGCGGTGAACGGGCTCAGCCTGAGGCTCGGCCGGGGTGTGCACGGGCTGCTCGGACCGAACGGCGCGGGCAAGACGACGCTGATCCGCACGCTGGCCACGGTGCGGTCCCCCACCTCGGGCACGTTGTCGTTGCTCGGCACGCCGGCGGACGGCAAGCTCCGGACCGTGCGGCGCAGGCTCGGTTATCTGCCCCAGCACTTCGGCTACTACAAGCGGTTCAAGGTGCGGGAGTTCGTGGAGTACCTGGCTTGGCTGAAGGAGATGCCGCCCGCGCGGATTCCCGGTGCCGTGCGCACCGCGCTGGAACGGGTCGGGCTGACCGACCGCGCCGAGGACCGCATGAAGTCGTTGTCCGGCGGCATGGTCCGCAGGGCAGGCATCGCGCAGGCCATCGTCAACGACCCCGAGGTCCTGCTGCTGGACGAGCCGACGGTGGGGCTGGATCCCGCGCAACGGCTGCGGTTCCGCGAACTCGTCGCCGAGCTGGGCCAGCAGGCCTGCGTGCTGATCTCGACGCACCTGGTCGAGGACGTCGCGGCCGCGTGCACTGATGTGGTGCTCGTGTCGGAGGGATCCCTTGTCTTCCAAGGGACTCCCGCCGATCTCACCGCCGCGGGATCGGCCTCTCACGTCGGCGACACCCCGATCGAGCGCGGCTACTCGGCGTTGATCAGCGCGAATCCCGCCGGCGGTGCCTGGTGATCGCGTTGCGCATCGAACTACGGCGCTCGACCGCGCTCTGGGCAGGGTTGCTCGTGCTGGTGTCCGGCGCCGGAATGCTCGCGCTGGTCATGTCGTCGAGCGTGCGGTGGACGGGCAACTCGACGTCGGCGGTGCTCGCGCTGCGGCTGCCGCTGGCCTACGTGTGGGCTCTCGTGGTCGGACTGGCCGTCTTCCAGGGCATGCGGGACAGCCGTGCCGGGGTGACCGAGCTGTTCGCCGCCACCTCCCGTCCCGGCTGGGTCCGGCTCGGCACGCTCGCCTCCGCCGTGGCTGGTGTGGTCGCGGTCGCGACGGTGCTGCTCTGCGCGGGACTGGTGACCAACGTCGCGCTCGGCGGCGGGTTCGTCTCCGCCGGGTTCGTCCCGCTCCTGGTGACGGTCGTGCTCGCCCTCGCGTCGAGCGTCCTGCTGGGACTCGCGATCGGCCGGCTCCTGCCGCACCCGTTGACGGCGCCCGTGGCACTGGTGGCGACGTTCATGGTCGCGACCACGGCCGGGCGGGCGCTCGAAGCGAACGCTCCCGGCGACGAGATCTCTCCCCTGGCTCTGCTCACGCCCGTGATGGACGCGCCGAGCTCCGACCTCGTCACGACCTCGACCTCCGTCGACCTCGGCCAGATCGCCTGGTTCACCGGCCTGGGCGTGACGGCGTTCCTGCTGCTCGTCGCACGGACCCACCTCGGACGGCTCGCGGCACTCGTACCGGCAGGGCTGGCCGCGGTCCTCGCCCTGTCGATCATGCCGGTCAAGTACTCCGACGTGCTCGTCGCGGACTCGATCGCGAGCAAGCTGGTCTGCGAGCGGACGGTGTGCCTGAGCCAGGCGCACGCGGACGACCTCCCCAGGACCGCCTCGGTGGGACGGGACGTGCTGGCCAAGCTCGCCGTCCTGCCGGACGCGCCCACCGAGATCCACGAGGACACCTCGGCGATGGCGCACCTCACCGCTCCACAACGCGACCAGAAGATCGTCTACGTGCCGTCACAGGGCTACCCCCGCGCACTGACCATGACCGACGGGCAACTGCGGCTCGAACTGCTCGCCGGAGCGGGCGTGGCGGGATGCTCCGGCCCGAACACCTTCAGCACCTCCGAAAGCGTCGTCCGCTACCTGACGGCCGGCTACTTCAACGGCGAACTGGCCGAGCTGGCCTCCGAACCTCTCATGTGGAACAACAGCAGGCTGCGCGGCGAGATCGACCAGGCCTGGCAGCAGTTCCGCGGCCAGTCCGCACCGGAACAGCTCGACCGGGTGGCCCAGGCACGGCAGATGTTGCTCACGTGCCAGGACTCCGAACGCGTGCTCGACGTGCTGAAGGCAAGCCGATGAGGCCGCTCGCGTTGTACGCGCAGTCGCGTGCGGTGCCCGCCGCGCTGGTGATCCTTCCCGTCGTGGTGCTGATCGCCTGGTCGGCGCTCCACTCACCGTGGACGCCCTTGAGCGCTTCGCTGACCTGCCTGGCCGCCGTGGTGGTGACCACGGCCGGCCTCGCCGGCCAGGACCCGGAACTCGACAGGTCGACCGCGATCCCCTGGCCGCTGTGGCGGTTCGGGCACCTCCTGCTCGCCACGGTGGTGGCCGCGGCTTCGGTGCTCTTGGTGCAGAAACTCGGCCAGGAGCCGTTCGAGGCGGCGTTCGTCGTGCGCGACACGGCGGGCATGGTCGGCCTGGCCGGACTGGCGGCCGCCGCCGCGGGCGCCCGGCTCGCCGCCACCGCCCCCGTGCTGTGGTGGGCGGTGGCGGCGATCATGCCGCCGAGCGCGTCGCTGACCGGCCGGATCGTGACGTGGCCGCTCGGTTCGCCGGACGACGCGGCGACGACGTGGACCGCGGCTGTGCTGTTCGTGGCCGGGATCGTCGCCTACAGCGCACGCGGCGGACGGCGCTGACCTACGCGAGGTCCTCGATCGCGATGTAGTCGGCGATCGCCTGCTGCCCCACGATGTTGGCGTGCACGCCGTCACCCGTGTCGTACCGCGGGTTGACGGCGTTCGGCCTGATCGGGTCCTCCAGCACCTGCTCGAAGTCCTGCACCGACGCGCAGGCGTCCGAGCAGTCGCCGCCGCGCTTCACGAAGTCGTTGACGGCGTGACGGTCCACGTTGTTCTGGTCGCTGTAACCGGGCCGGGGCGTGATCGGGGTGACGTGCACCGCGATCCCGGCCTTGCGCAGCCGTTCAAAAACCGTGCGGTAACTGGTGAGAATGGTCGCGGCGGAGCATCCGTTCGCGAGGTCGTTCGTGCCGTAGTAATAGATGACGTCCGTGACGCCGTGCAGCGCGAGGACGTCCCTTTCCAGTCGTGACAACGCATCCAGGCCGACGAACGGCGCCGGGGTGTTCGGGCAGACGGCGCTCGTGGTGCCACTGATGCCGGCGTTGGCGACGGCGAGCTGGGGACGTGACGAGGCCACGATCCGGCGGGCCAGCACGTCGGCCCACCGCTTGTTGGTGCCGAGTTCGGTGCAGCCAGGGCCGCAGTTGGTGCTGCCCACGCCGTCGACGACCGAGCTGCCGAACGGCACGATCGTCCCCTTCAGCAGAGGGTTGAACACGTCGACCGCGCTGACCAGGTAGGTCGACTGGGTCTTCTCCGTGTACGCGGCGCCGACGTCGGTGGTGTGGTCGCCCGAGCCGGACGGGGTCAGGTAGTTGTCGCGGAACGCCGACTCGTGCCGGCCGGGCACGACGTCACCGGCGACGTGCATGCTGACGGCGAGATCGGTGCCGGGCTTGGTGGTCACCGTCGTCCGGTCGCTCCACAGCTCGCCCCCGGCGGGGATGGTGACGGCGCGCTGTCCTCCGAACGTCAGGTCGCGCGTGCCTTCCACAGCCGCGCCGCCGACGCTCACCGCGACCGTCGTGCGGTCGATCGTCAACGGCTGCGTTCCGAACGTGTTCTGCACCCGGATCCGGACCGCGCTGCCGCCCTGGCTGAGGTGCGTGATCATCCGCAGCGACTGGTCGTGCAACGTCACAGGGGCGAGGTGCTGCTGCGACTGCGCCCACGAGGTGAACCACAGGGGACGGCCGGCCGCGGCCGCTGGTGTCAGAAGCGCGCCCACGACCAGAACCGTGGACACGACGGCAGGGATTCTCATACCCAGGTTCTTATCGCTTCGTGACGATCACGTCACGTCTTGTAATTGCCTGGTAAGGGCTCAGGTCACCAGACCGCGGCGGTAGGCGTAGACGACGGCCTGCACGCGGTCGCGCAGGTCGAGCTTGGTGAGGATGCGGGACACGTACGTCTTCACCGTCTCCTGGCTGATCACCAGCGCCGCGGCGATCTCGCTGTTGGACAGACCCTCCGCGATCAGCTTGAGCACCTCCAGCTCACGCGGCGCGAGCTGGGTCTCCGCGACCTCCTCGACGGGCCGGATGCGCGCGGCGAACCTGCCGACGAGCTGCCGGGTCACCTCGGGAGCGAGCAGGGCGGCGCCGCTCGCGACGGTCCGGATGCCCTGCAGCAGCTGGGCCGGGGGCGCGTCCTTGAGCAGGAACCCGCTCGCACCGGCCCGCAACGCCTCGTAGACGTACTCGTCGAGGTTGAACGTCGTCACCACGAGGACCTTGACGGGGTCGGGCACGCCGGCGCCCGCCAGCAGCCGGGTCGCCCCGATGCCGTCGAGCACAGGCATGCGCACGTCCATCACGACGACGTCCGGATCGAGCCTCCTGGCCAGTTCGACCGCCGCGCGCCCGTCCCCGCACTCCCCCACGACCTCCAGGTCGGGCTGGGAGTCGATGATCGTGGCGAACCCGGTGCGGATGAGCGCCTGGTCGTCGCACACCAGCACGCGGACGGGTGCGGTCACGCCGGATTTCCCGCGGGGATGCGCGCGTGGACGACGAAACCGCTGTCCCGTTGCCCCGCCGAGAACTCGCCGCCCAGCACGTCGACGCGTTCGCGCAGCCCGGCCAGACCGCGCCCGCTGCCGCCGACCGCTGTGGACGACCTGGCGCCCTCGGTGCCGACCTCCACGGTGATTTCCCTTTCGCCGTAACGCACGTACACGTTCGTCGGGTTGCCGTGCGCGTACTTCAGCGCGTTCGTCAACGCCTCCTGCACGACCCGGTACGCCACGGCCTCGGCGCTGCCCGCGTCCCGCACGGCCTCGCCCTCCTCGGCGAACTCGATCGGCTGCCCGGCGAGCCGGGTCTGCTCGACCAGCGTGCGCACGTCGCCGACGGATTCCGGGTTGTGGTCCGGGTTCAGCAGGTCGAGCAGGTGCCGCAGGTCGGTCAGCGACCGCCGGCCGGTGTCGGTGATCGCCTGCAACGTCTGGTCCAGCCGCTCGGGTGCCGCGGTCAGGTACCGCGCGGCCTCCGCCTGCACCACCATCGCCGTCACGTGGTGGGTCACCACGTCGTGCAACTCACGGGCGATCGAGGTCCGTTCCGCGACGCGGGTTGCCGCGGCGACGTGCCGGCGGCGTTCCTCCTCGGCGCTGCGCGAGAGCCGCAGCCACGCGCCGATCCCCCACGCGGCGGCCAGTGCCAGGTAGAACGTGACGAACCCGGCCACGCCCTCGGTCGACCCGCGGAGGTCCAACCCGACGGCCAGTCCCGCATACCCGATCGAGGCCGCGATCACGGCCGTGCGCCGGTGATGCGACAGGTGCAGCCCGGCGCTGATGAGCGCGATGGGCAACGCCGTTCCGCCAACGGTGTGGTAGCCGACCAACTGGTCCACGGCGAACGCGATCGACACCAGCGCGAGGCAGACCACGGGCCACTTGCGGCGCACGACCAGCGGCAGGCACTCGAGGGCGATCACCGCGATCGCGAGGGCGTCGAACGGCCGGTTCGGCAGGCCGCCGAGCTGGGTTCCCTTGTCGTGCAACGCGGGCACCACCGATCCCAGCACGAGCAGCAACGCGAGTGGCGCGTCCTGGACGCGGACGTCCCAGCCGCGCCACCGCTGGAGGCTGATCACGCGCCGAGCGTAGCGGCCGACGCGGCACGACCCCGGCGCGGCACCAGGTTGCCCCTGCGCTTGGCCAGCCACAGGAACACGACCGTCACGACCACACCGGTGAGCACCGAGTACGCGCTGGCCTCCGGCCCGAACTCGCCGCCGGTGACGATCGCCGATCCGGACGTGACACCGTCGAGCAACCCCTGCGGCGCGTCCTGACCGGACACGCTGGTGCTGAAGATGCCGCCCTGGGCGAAGTTCCACGCGAAGTGCACCCCGATCGGCACCCACAGGTTGCGCGTGGCGGCGTACACGGCGGCGAGCATGAACCCGGCCTCGACCGCGATGGCGACCGAGCTCCACAGCGTCGCGTTGGGGTTGAAGTAGTGTGCCAGCCCGAACAGCACGCCGCTGAGCCCCAGCGAGATCCACGTGCCGAGGCGTTCCTCGACGATCCGGAACAGCACACCCCGGAACATCAGCTCCTCCGTCACCGCGGCGGCCGCCATGAACCCGAAGATCGCGACCGCGCCGGTCAGCGACCCCCAGCCGCGCACCTCGTAGTCACCGAGGAAGGCGATGTTCACGATCACCGCCACGAACATCCCGAGTCCGATCAGGACACCCCTGCCGAGCGCCGCCGGAGCCGTCCTCCGCGCGACCTCGACCGGTTCACGGCGTTCGGTCTTGCGCACCACCCAGGCGTAGGAGGCCAGTGCCAGCACGGCCGCGGCCACACCGACGATCAACGTCAGCGGCGGGTTCCAGGTCACCGCCTGCACCGCCGTGCCACCGAGGAACGAGACCAGCACCACCACGACCAACTGCTTCAGAAATCGCATGACCGGAACGCTAGGGATTTCGCACGTCAGGAACGTCCCCGCGCGGTGGACATCCGCTTGTAGCTCCTACGGGGGACATGGAAGCGCTGAGCGCCGCGGACAGCCAGGCGAACGGCATGAACTCCGCGGCCTCCCGCGCCGTCCCGTCGATGATCGCCACCAGCGACTGGTACCGGGTGTACGGATCGGTGGACGTGGCGGCCTCCTCGATCGACTCCAGGTAGATCTGTTCGATGCCGAGCATGTCGGCCGCCAGCTTCGCGCGGTGCTCGGGACTGTCCGGGATCTCGGTGATCTCCTCCATGTGGGCGGCGTGGAGACCGGCGATCTCGCGTCCCAGCGGTGAGTCGGCGGGCGCACCGGATCGCTGCGCCTCCTGCGCCCGCACGAGGATCGCGCCTCCCCGTTCGAACACACCCACCATCTCCGCGGACGTCATCATCGCGGCGCCGGGCGAGGAGAAGGTCTCGCGCAGCGCCTCCTTGACCTCGCGCCGGAAGTCCGCGTCCTGCAGGAGGTTCGCCAGCTCGATCCACGCCTCCACCTGCTCGGTGGCCGGTTCGTCCGGCAGGATCAGGCGACCGTTGCGCATGAGCCCGAGGAACTCGGAGCTGACTTCGAGGCCCTCGCTGATCTCGTTCCAGAAGTCGTCGAACAGCCGGTCGCGCTCGTCGTCGGACATCCCTGCCAGCTTGTGCATGAGGATCACCTGCTCGGCCTCGGTGTCCTGCCGCGCGATCGTCCGCAGCACGGCCTTCCTCGAGCGGATGCGGCGGGCTTGGTCGTCCAGCCGGGACAGGTGCGCCGTCGCGAGGTCGGACAGCGTCACCCGTCCCTCCAGCAGCCGCCGGATGTCGTCGAGGCCCGCGTCCAGTTCGCGCAACGTGCTGACGAACTCCAGCCGGGCGATGGCGTGCACGTCGTAGAGCCGGTGCCCGCCCGCGGTGACGTCGGCAGGCGCCACAATTCCCTCGTCGGAGTAGAACCGGATGGCACTCACGCTCAGCCCGGTGCGGCGTGCCACCTCTCCGATCGCGTACAGCCTGATGTCGTTCATGAGGCCAGTGTCGAACCTCGAGCCGCTTGAGACGCAAGCCCGGACGCCCGGCTTGATCTTTACTATTGCTTTACCTATGCTTCGCGGCGAGGGGAGTACTTCCCAAGCGCCTGCCCGGTCAGTACGGACATCCGATGGTGTCCTCGGGAGGCCACCCGCACCGGGTGAAGGAGACCTCGAACGATCGTTGTTCGAGGAGGATCTGTGCCCGTGGAATCCGTGGCGTCGCCCGGTTTGTGGTTCGTGAGCATCGCGGCGCTGCTCGCCCTGCTGGTGGTCGACTTCCTGGTCACGCGCCGCCCGCACGAGGTGTCCGTCAAGGAAGCCGCGGGGTGGTCGGTCTTCTACCTGACGCTGCCACTGGTGTTCGGTCTCTGGCTGTGGTTCCAGTTCGGCAGCGGCCAGTCGCTGGAGTTCGTCACCGGGTTCGTGGTGGAGAAGTCCCTCTCCGTCGACAACCTGTTCGTCTTCATGTTGCTGCTGGCCGCGTTCAGCGTGCCGGCGGAGATCCAGCAACGCGTGCTGCTCTACGGCATCGTCGGCGCGTTGGTGCTGCGCGGCATCTTCATCGCCGCCGGCGCGGCCATGCTGTCGGCCGGGACCTGGGCGTTCCTCGTGTTCGGGCTCGTGCTGCTCGTCTCGGCGGTGAAGATCCTGCAGACGGCGCTCGCCGGTCACCAGGAGACCAAGGACACCTCGAAGATGCGGTCGGTGCGGCTGCTGCGCAGGTTGATGCCGGTCACCGACGACTACCGCGGTACGAAGATGACCGTCGTCGAGAACGGCCGCAGGGCGCTCACGCCGCTCGCGATCGTGGTGGTGGCGATCTTCGCGACCGACGTCGTGTTCGCGATCGACTCGGTGCCCGCGGTGTACGGCATCACCGAGGACCCGTACCTGGTGTTCACCACCAACGCGTTCGCGCTGCTCGGCCTGCGCGCGCTGTACTTCGTGCTGCAGTCGTTGCTCGCCAAGCTCGTGCACCTCAACCACGGCCTCGCGATCATCTTGGCGTTCATCGGGGTGAAGCTGGTGCTGCACTGGGCGCACGGCGTCTGGCCGGCCGTGCCGACGATCCCGACCCCGGTCTCGCTGGCCGTCATCGTGGTCACACTCGGCGTCGTCACGCTGACCAGCCTTCGCTCGCGTCGCACGGAGGAAACGGTCCCCAGCCCGTAGGTTCGACGGATGCAGGAACAGCCTCTGGCCATCGAGGTGCGCGGCGCGCGGGTCCACAACCTGCGCGACGTCGACGTCACGGTGCCGCTGCGCAAGCTCGTCGCGATCGCCGGCGTGTCCGGTTCGGGCAAGTCGTCGCTCGCGATGGGCGTGCTGTACGCGGAGGGGTCGCGGCGCTACGTCGAGGCGTTGTCGACCTACACCCGGCGCCGGATGTCCCAGGCACCGCGCGCGGCCGTCGACAGCGTGCGGCACGTCCCGGCGGCGCTCGCCCTGCGGCAACGGCCGGGCGTGCCGGGGGTGCGCAGCACGTTCGGCACCTCGACCGAGCTGCTCAACGTGCTGCGCCTGCTGTTCTCCCGGCTCGCCTCGCACCGCTGCCCGAACGGCCACCAGCAGGCGCCGACGATCGACGTCGCCCTGGAGGTGCCGCTGACCTGCCCGGTCTGCGGTGTCACGTTCTCCGCGCCGGGTGCGGAGGCGCTGGCGTTCAACTCCGACGGCGCCTGCCCGCACTGCACCGGCACCGGCGTGGTCCGGGAGATCGACGAGGACCGGCTGGTCCCGGACCCGTCGCTCACGATCGCGGGCGGGGCCGTCGCACCGTGGTCGTTGTTCGGGCTGGCCGTGATGCCGGAGGTCGTCGGGGAGTTCGGCGTGCGCACCGACGTGCCGTTCGCGGACCTGACCGACCAGGAGCGCGAGATCGTCCTGCACGGGCCGGCCGAGAAGCGGAAGATCCGCGTGCCGTCCAAGAACGGCAGGCTGTTCGACCTGAACTTCACCTACCGCAACGCCACGCTGGCCGTGCGGGAGGCGCTGGACAACGCCACCACCGAACGCGGCCTGAACCGCGTCAACAGGTTCATCACCACCCAGACCTGCCCGACCTGCCGCGGCACCCGGCTCAGCGAGCAGGCGCTGGCACCGCGCGTCGACGGGATCGACCTCGCCGAGGCCACCGCCCTGACCCTGGACGACCTGGTCACCTGGGCGCCACTGGTCGAGAGGTCCCTGCCGCCGGACATGGTCGCGATGGCCCAGAGCATCGTCGGCCAGCTGCTGGGCACCGCGCGGCGGCTGGCCGAGCTGGGGCTGGGGTATCTGAGCCTCGACCGGGCGTCCTCGACCCTGTCCACCGGCGAACGGCAGCGCGTCCAGCTCGCGCGGGCGGTGCGCAACCAGACGACCGGCGTGCTCTACGTCCTCGACGAGCCGTCCATCGGCCTGCATCCGTCCAACGTGGACGGTCTGCTCGGCGTCGTGCGGGATCTGTTGCGGGACGGCAACTCCGTGGTGCTGGTGGACCACGACGTCCAGGTGCTGCGCGAGGCCGACTGGCTGATCGAGATCGGGCCCGGTTCCGGAGCGGAGGGCGGCCGCGTTCTCACGACCGGGGACGTCGCCACGCTCGCGGACGACCCGAACTCGTTGCTGGGCGGCTTTCTCGTCGGCCGCGAACCGGTCGTCGTGCGGCCTCGGGTCAGCGAAGAGGAGATGTTCGAGCACGGGCGCATCCACCTCGCCACGCGCCCGTTGCACACCGTCCACGCCCTCGACCTCGCCCTCCCGCAGGGGCGGCTGACCGCGGTCACCGGTGTCTCGGGTTCGGGCAAGACCACGCTGGTCCTGGAAAGTCTCGTACCGGCGCTGCGGGCCAAGAACTCCGGCGACCCGTTGCCCGCCTGGGTCGCGTCGGTGGACGCCGGGGCCATCACGCGGGTGAACGTGGTCGACGCGACGCCGATCGGCGTCAACGTCCGCTCCACCGTCGCCACCTACAGCGGCGTGCTGGACGACCTCCGCCGTGCCTACGCGGCCGACGCGGACGGGCTCACGGCCGGCGACTTCTCCTACAACACCGGCTCGCTGCGCTGCCCGCGTTGCGAGGGCACCGGCGAGGTCTCACTCGACGTGCAGTTCCTGCCCGACGTCGACATCGCCTGCCCGGACTGCGAGGGCACCCGCTACTCCCCCGCCGCCAGCGCGTTCCGCCGAACCGAAGGCGGGCTCACGCTGCCGGAACTGCTCGCGCTGACCGTGAGGCAGGCCGTCGAGCACGTCGCCGACATGCGCCGGGTCCGCACGCGGCTGCGGTCGTTGATCGACCTGGGCCTGGGCTACCTCACGCTCGGCGAGGCCACGACCGCGTTGTCCGGCGGCGAGGCCCAGCGGCTCAAGCTCGCCTCCGAACTGGACCGCGACCAGGCGGACGCGCTGTTCGTGCTGGACGAGCCCAGCGTCGGCCTGCACCCGCTCGACATCCGCACGCTGCTGTCGGTGATCGGCCGTCTCACCGGCAAAGGCGCGACGGTCGTCGTCATCGAGCACGACCTCGACATGATCGCGAACGCCGACCACGTCGTGGACATGGGTCCCGGCGGTGGCGCGGCGGGCGGCACGATCGTCGCCGCGGGCACACCGGAGCAACTCGTGCGGGCACCCCAGAGCCTCACCGGCCAGTACCTCGGCAAACACCTCACGCATTAGCGGACAAGTGTCCGATATCGTGGAGACATGCCTGCTCGCCCTGACACCGGCCCCGACTTCATCGAGGCGCTCGCCCGCGGCCTGGACGTGATCCGCGCGTTCCGGCCGTTGCGGCCGGTGATGACGCTGAGCGAGGTCGCCACGGCCACCGGGCTCGCGCGACCGACCACGCGCCGCATCCTGCTGACGCTGGCCGAGCTCGGGTACGTGCGGCAGGGCGAGGCCGGCTTCGCGCTCACGCCGAGGGTGCTCGAACTCGGCGTCGCGTACGTGCGGTCGATGGGCCTGTGGGACGTGGCCCGCCCGCACATGGAACGCCTGTGCGCCCGCACCAACGAGTCGGTGTCGATCGCGCAGCTCGACGGGTCGGACATCATCTACGTCGCCCGCGTGGCCGTGCCGAAGATCGTGACGCTGTCCGTGCAGATCGGCACGCGGTTCCCGGCGCTGTCGACCTCACTGGGAAAGGTGCAGCTCGCCGCGTTGCCGCCGGCCGAGCTGGAGGCCGTGCTCGCGCAGCCGACCCGGTCCGGGCTGACGCCGAAGTGGCAGCCGGACGCGGCCGAGCGCGACGCCGTGCTGCGGGACGTGCGGGCGCGCGGGTGGGCGTTGACCGACGAGCAGCTCGCGCTGGGCATCCGGTCGGTCGCGGCGCCGTTGCGGGACGGGAACGGCACGGTCGTCGCCGGGATCAACGTCAACTGCCACGCGTCGGAGACGTCGGTCGAGCACATGGTCGAGCACCACCTGCCCCTCCTGCTGCAGGTCGCGGGCGAGATCAGCGCCGACTTCGCCCGGCTCGGCACGGTGCCGCACGAGGTCGTCGCGTCCTGAGGGTTGACCTGAGGCCGTTGAAGGTTGACGATTCAACGGACACCTGTCCGCCAGACGGTCAAGGAGTTCCCGATGAGTTCCGTCGTCCTGAGAAACGGCACTGTCCTGACCATGGACGGCCGCGCGCCCCTCGTCGATCACGACGTCCTCGTCGTGGACGACCGGATCGCCGCGATCGGCCCGAGGCTGGAGGTGCCTGAGGGGACCGACGAGGTCGACGCCACGAACGGCATCGTCATGCCGGGCATGATCGACACGCACCGGCACATGTGGCAGACGGCGATGCGCGGCTACGGCGCCGACTGGACGCTCACGCAGTACTTCGTCTGGTACTACCTGGAGTGGGGCAAGGTCTTCCGGCCTCAGGACATCCACGCCGGCAACCTCCTCGGTGCGGCCGAGGCGCTCGACGCCGGTGTGACCACGACCGTCGACTGGTCGCACGGCCTGCAGACCACCGAGCACGCCGACGCCGCCGTCGACGCGTTGCAGGCGGTGCCCGGCCGGTTCGTGCTGGCGTACGGGAACATCCAGGACAGTCCCGCCTCCTGGACGGCCACGCCCGAGTTCCGCGACTTCGTCTCCCGCCGCATCACCGGCGACGACATGCTGGGCTTCCAGCTCGCGTTCGACGTGACCGGCGACCCGTCGTTCCCCGAGAAGCCCGCCTTCGAGGTCGCACGGGAGCTCGGCGTCCCCGTCACGACGCACGCCGGCGTGTGGGGCGCGACGAACGACGACGGCATCAGGCTGATGTACGACAACGGGTTCATGACGCCGCAGTCGATCTACGTGCACGCGGCGACGTTGTCCGCCGACTCCTACCACCGCATCGCGGCGACCGGCGGTTCGATCTCCGTGTCGACCGAGAGCGAGCAGAGCGCGGGCCAGGGCTATCCGCCCACCTGGGCGATCCGCGAGCACGGCATCCCGGTGTCGCTGTCGATGGACACCTCGGTGTGGTGGAGCGGCGACCTGTTCTCCGCGATGCGCACGACGTTGGGCGCAGACCGATCGCGCGAGCACATGGCAGCGCACAGCAACAACGACACCGTCACGCACTCGTCGCTGCGGGCCCAGCAGGTCGTGGAGTGGGCGACGATGGGCGGCGCGCGGGCGTTGGGACGCGCGGACGACCTCGGCAGCCTGGAGGTCGGCAAGAAGGCCGACATCGTGTTGCTGCGCAACGAGAACTCCCCCGCGATGTTCCCGATCCTCAACCCGTACGGCCACGTGGCGTTCCAGGCGCAACGGTCCGATGTGGACACCGTGATCGTCGACGGGCGGATCGTGAAGCGCGACCACAGGCTCGTCGGCGTCGACCTCGGTTCCATCCGCGCCCAGGTCTCGGACACCGTCGACCACCTGCGTACGCAGCTCGGCGAGGAGGCGTGGGCGAAGGGCATGAACCCGGACGTCCCGGAGTCCAAGGTGCTGGACAACCCCTACACCTACACCGAGTACCGCGGCGACACCCGGACGTCCGTCTGATGGGTGGTCCACTCGAAGGCCTGCTCATCGCGGACTTCTCGCGCGTGCTGGCGGGCCCGTACGCGACCATGCTCCTGGCTGACATGGGCGCCTCGGTCGTCAAGGTCGAAGGACCGGCCGGCGACGAGACCCGCACGTGGATGCCGCCGGTCCGCGACGACGTCTCGACCTACTACCTCGGCGTCAACCGGGGCAAGCGGTCGATCGCGCTCGACCTGCGCTCCCCCGACGACGCCGCGCTGGGCCGTGAACTCGCCCGGCGCGCTGACGTGGTGATCGAGAACTTCAAGCCCGGTGGCCTGGCCAAGTACGGGCTCGACCACGCGAGCGTGAGTGCGGACAACCCGAAGGTGATCTACGCGTCGATCACGGGTTTCGGTTCCGGGGACGGCAAGCACGTGCCCGGCTACGACCTGATGGTGCAGGCGATCTCCGGGCTGATGAGCCTGACCGGCGATCCGGACGGGCCGCCGTACCGGGCGGGCATATCGGTGTTCGACGTGATGGCGGGCAACCACGCCGTGATCGGCATCCTCGCGGCGCTCCATCACCGCGATCAGACCGGGCAGGGCCAGCTGGTCGAGGTGAACCTGCTGTCCTCGGCGCTGACCGGCCTGGTGAACCACAGCTCGGCGTTCGTCGCGGGTGGGGTCGTGCCGTTCCGGATGGGCAACGCGCATCCCAGCGTGTTCCCGTACGAACCGCTGCCGACCGCCGACAACGACCTGATCATCGCGGCCGCCAACGACGGCCAGTTCCGCAAGCTGTGCGAGGTCCTGGGGTTGTCCGAGGTGCCGGACGACCCGCGGTTCGCCCGCAACGCCGACCGCACGCGCAACCGCGAGGAACTGCGGCCGGTGCTGGAGGAACGGCTGCGGACCCGAGGTGCCGTCGAGTGGTTCGACCTGCTCGTGGCGGCCGGGGTGCCGTGCGGGCCGATCAACACGATCGACGGCGGGTTCGCGATGGCGGAACGGTTCGGGCTCGATCCGGTCGTGGTGGTCGGGGACGTGCCGACGACCCGGCACCCGATCCGATTCTCGGAGACCCCGGCTGTCTACGAACTGCCGCCACCGGAGTTGAACGAGCACGGCGATGAGCTGCGCAAGTGGTTGCAGGAGGAGCAGTGACGGTCCACGAGCCGCACCCGGACTTGAGCGACCGCGGCGCCGATCTCGCCATCAGGCTGAAGGAGAACCTTTGACCGTCTACGAGACAGCGCTCGGCGCGTCGACGCCCGACACGATCACGTTGCTGGGGCACGACCTCGCACGGGACGTGATGGGCACCGTGGGCTTCGGTGAGCTGGCGTTCTGGCTCGCCACCCAGCGCAGGCCGAGCCCCGGCGAGACACGCCTGTTCGAGGCGGTGCTGGCCGCGCTCGCCGACCACGGGTTCACGCCGACCGCGATCGTCAGCCGCCTGACCTTCCTGTCCGCACCCGACTCCGTGCAGGGCGCGCTCGCCGCAGGGCTGCTCGGCGGCGGATCGCGGTTCCTCGGCGTCACCGAGGACGCCGGTCGGTTCCTCAACGCCGTGATCAGCGCTCACGCCCCTCGCGAGGACTGGGACGAACTCGCGCTGGAAACCGTTCGGGCGCAAGGGAAAGCACGCATCCCCGGGCTCGGCCACCACGTGCACAAGAACGGTGATCCCCGCACGCCGCGCCTGTTCGAGATCGCCGAGGAGGAAGGCCTGATCGGGCCGCACCTCTCGCTGTTCGCCGCGATCGGGCGCGTGCATCCGCAGGTCCTCGGCAAGACCTTGCCGCTCAACGGCGCCGGCACGTGCGGCGCGGTGCTGGCCGACCTCGGTCTGCCGCTGGAGTTGTTGCGGGGCTTCGCGTTGCTGGCCCGCACCGCCGGACTGATCGGGCAGCTCGCCGAGGAGCTGCGCAACCCCGTCGCCAACCAGATCTTCCTATCTGTCGACACGAACACCAGGTCCGTAGCACCTGTCGAGGAGTGAGCAATGCAGCTCGTCACCGAGGACAACATCACCGCGCTCGCCGAGCAGCGCTGGGCCACCGCGAAGGACCCGCGGACCGCGCAGCTCATGACCGCGCTCATCCGGCACCTGCACGACTTCGCCCGCGAGGTGCGGCTGACCGAGGCCGAGTGGATGGCCGCGATCCAGTGGCTCACCGCGACCGGGCACATCAGTGACGAGAAGCGCGAGGAGTTCATCCTGGCCTCGGACGTGCTCGGGCTGAGCATGCTCGTCGTGCAGATGAACCACCAGTTCGCGCCGGAGGCGACACCGGCGACGGTGCTCGGGCCGTTCCACATCGACGGCTCCCCCGAACTCGGCTTCGGCGGTGACATGTCCGACGACGTGACCGGAACTCCGCTCTACCTCACCGGAACCGTGCGCTCGCTCGACGGTTCGCCGGTGGCTGGAGCGGTGCTCGACGTCTGGCAGGCCGACGCCGACGGCGCGTACGAGGCCCAGCTCGACGTGGACGAGGCGCGGTTGCGGGCGAAGTACCGGGCCGAACCGGACGGCTCCTACTGCGTGCGGACGATCACGCCGAAGGGCTACGCGATCCCGATGGACGGGCCTGTCGGCGCGTTGATCGAGCAGACCGAGATCAGCCACTTCCGGCCGGCGCACGTGCACTTCCTGCTCACCGCCGAAGGGTTCGAACCGCTGATCACGCACCTGTTCGAGGAGGGCGCCGAGTACCTCGACAGCGATGTCGTGTTCGGCACCAAGCAG
Source organism: Lentzea sp. NPDC092896 (assembly GCF_044754905.1). Taxonomy (NCBI): domain Bacteria; kingdom Bacillati; phylum Actinomycetota; class Actinomycetes; order Pseudonocardiales; family Pseudonocardiaceae; genus Lentzea; species Lentzea sp. NPDC092896. The sequence goes on along the minus strand of NZ_JBIVPX010000001.1, from coordinate 2,078,551 downwards.
GAGCTCGTGGTCAGGTTCGTGCCGCGCGAACCCGGTGTCACCCCGGACGGTGGGCTGTCCGAGGTGCCCTGGGTGCTCGCCGAGTACGACTTCGTCCTGCAGCCGTGCGCGCCGCACTAGTCGTTCGTCCCGGTCAGCCGCCGTCGCTCGCTGACCGGGGCGAGCCTTCCGGCGAGGTCGTCGTGGACGTCCTCGCCGCACCCGTCACACCGCTGGATCTCCTGTGCGCCAGTGGAACCTCGTACTTCGGCGTGCCCGCGACGCCGTACGTGCCCGGGGTGCAGGGGATCGGGACGGTCGACGGCCGGACCGTGTGGTTTCCCACCACCGCGGGAATGGCTCCCGGCGACGGAAGCATGGCCGCGAAGGCGGTGGCACGGCAGGAAGACCTCGTGTTCCTGCCGGACGTCGACCCGGTCCTGATGGCCGCGCTCGGGTTGTCCGCCGTCGCCGCGTACATGGCGTTGATCTGGCGGGGTGAGCTGGCCGCCGGGGAGACCGTGATCGTGCTCGGCTGTGGCGCGGTCGGGCAGTCCGCGATCCAGCTCGCGCGGCTGGCCGGTGCCGGACGGGTGATCGCCGCGGCGCGGTCGGAACAGGGCCGGGAGCGCGCGGTGCGAGCGGGAGCCGACGTCGTGGTGTCGCTGGAGGACGTGGCGGCTCAGAGCGCCGACCTGCTGATCGACCCGTTGTTCGGGGCTCCGGCCGCCGCGGCCGCCCAGGCGTTGCGCCCAGGCGGCCGGTGGGTGAACCTCGGCGGTTCGGCGGGTGAGACGTCCCCGATCACCTCGTCCACGTTGCGCAGCAGGTCGTTGCGGTTGTCCGGCTACACCAACAACGAGCTGACCGTGCGGCAGCGGGCCGACGCCATCTCGGTGATCGCCCGGCACGCCGCGGAGGGTGCGCTGACCGTCGACCACGAGGTGGTGCCGCTCGCCGACGTCACGGATGCCTGGCACCGCAAGGATCACGGCCGGGTCGTGCTGGCCATGTAGTCCCGGACCTTCTTCAGCGTCACCGGGTCCTCCATGCCTCCGCCGTGGCCGACCTGGTCCGTGACGACGTGGATCGCCTTGCGCCCCAGCTGTTTCTGCACCGCGTCCGCCCAGACCTTCGGTGTCGCCGGGTCGAGCGTGTTGCTCAGCAACAACGTGGGGTGCGTGCTGCGCGAGGACACCGGCTTCGGCCGTCCGGTCTTCGGGCCGCCCACGCAGATCGAGCTGTAGTTGCTGGAGTTCGTCGAGTACCCGACGACCGGCGCGGCCTTCCTGGTCGAGGCCAGATCCGCGCGGGCCTCCTCGACGCCCGGCACGGCGAACGGCCAGTCCGAGCAGGTGTTCGGGTCCGCGTACTCGAACCTCAGCGGCGGCTGCTCGCCGCCTGGCTCGTCCGGGAACGGGTTGCGCCCGTCGGCGAGATCGCGCAGTCCCTCGGCCACCCCGGCGAAGTCGCGGGGAGCGAAGATCTCGAAGTACCGCGTGATCATGACGTCCGACCACGGGAAGCCGAAGAACTTGCCGGGAAGCTTGCCGGCGTTCTGCTGGGCCTTGCGGAACACGTCGGCCGGGTTCTGGCCGTGCAGCGCGCTGTCCGGCGTTTCGGCGGACCACTGCGTGAACTTCGTGAAGATCGCCTCGACGCCCGCGGCGGCCGTGGTCATGAACTCCCGGCGGCCCTGGTCCGGGTTCATCACGCCCTCGATGATCGAGCGATCGACGTGCCGGCCGAACTTCTCCAAATACCGCTCGGCCAGCAACGTGCCGTACGACAGGCCGTACACGTTGACCCGCTTCGCACCCACTGCCTTGCGCAACGCGTCAGCGTCGTTCGCGGTGCTGTACGCGTCGAGGTGGCCGTCGAGGTTCTGGACACCGGTCGTGCACGTGGACCAGAACGCCTTCTGGTTCTCCTTGAGCGCCTCGAACGCCCCGGCGTCCGTCGGCGGCACGTACGGGATCTTGAAGATCTTGTCGACGTCGCAGGTCATCGGGTGGCTCTCGCCGACGCCGCGCGGGTCCAGTGCGATCAGGTCGTAGTCGGGCAGAGCCGGTCGCAGGGTGCCGAAGGTGAAGTCGCCGGGCTGTCCTGGGCCGGAGGGGAAGCCCAGGATGGTGCCCTTGCTGTTCTCGGCCTTCAGCCGGTACGCGCGCAGCCCGACCGTGCCCTTGCCGGGTTTCGCCCAGTCGATCGGCACGGTGAGCGTGCCGCACTCGACTCCGTCCGCGACCGGCTTGTCGCACGCACCCCACCCGAGGTCCGGTGTCGCCTGGGCTGGAGAAGCGAAGGTCAGCGGGATCATCCCCGCGACCGCCGCCACCGCTGTCATCCGTGCACTGCTGCGAAATGTCACGACCTGAGAGTGGATCTACGGCTCGTCAGCGGTCATCACGCTGCGGTCGGGGATGAAAGTCCACCTCAGGTCGTACAACCTGCACGGGTGATCATGGCGTGCCACCATGGACCGGGTGGATCGACGCAGGTTTCTGAAGGTCGCCGGGCTCGCCGGTGCCGGTGCCGCACTCGCGGCCTGCACCTCCCCCACCTCCCCGCTTCCGCCACCGTCCAGTTCGTCCGTTCCGAGTGGACCGCCCGACTGGACCGCTTTGCGCGAGAAGCTGTCCGGCCGGCTCGTGCTCGCGGGCGACGACGGGTTCGCCTACCAGGGCTTCAACCCCGTGTGGGACGGCCAGAAGCCCGCCGCCGTCGCCAAGGTCGGCTCGGCCGCGGACGTGCAGGCGTGCGTCGAGGCGGCGCGCGGACGGGTGGCTCTGGCCGCTCGCAGCGGTGGCCACAGCTATGCCGGGTACTCCTCGCCGTCCGGTGGCCTGCAGGTCGACGTGCGCGGGCTGGCCGGCATCGAGGTGCTGCCCGGTGACCAGGTCCGCGTCGGTTCCGGCGCCGCGCTCGGTGACGTGGCGAAGACCTTGGCGGCGTCCGGGCGGTGCCTGCCGACCGGCACGTGCCCGTCCGTCGGCGTCGCGGGTCTCACGCTCGGGGGCGGCATCGGCGTGCTCTCCCGCAAGTACGGGCTGACGTGCGATCACCTGGTGTCGGCGCAGGTCGTGACAGCGGACGGACGGCTGCTCACCGCGTCCGCCGAGCAGGAGCCCGACCTGTTCTGGGCGTTGCGCGGCGGCGGTGGCGGCAACTTCGGGATCGTCACGGAGTTCGTGTTCGCCACCGTGCCCGCGCCGGAGGTCACCGTCTTCTCGCTGTCGTACCCGACCGGCGCCGCGGACGCGCTCGGGGCGTGGCAGACGTGGATCGCGGACGCGCCCGACGAGCTGTGGTCCAACGTCGTCGTGCGCGGTGGCGCCCAGCCGAGCTGCAAGATCGGCGGCTGCTTCGTCGGCTCCGTCGGCGAACTCGCCGCGCTGGTGAACCAGTTGCCCGCCCCGGCCTCCCGGTTCATCCAGCCGCAGACCTACGCCGAGGCCACCCAGTACTTCGCGGGCGGCCCGATCGCCCGCGAGTCGGCCGTGGCGTCCTCCCGCGTGGTGCGCGAACCGATCGGCGACCCGGCGAAGGCGGTCACCCTGCTGGCGGGTCAGTCGGACGAGACGTACCTGATCTTCGACGGCTTGCGCGGCGCCGTGGCCGACGTGGCGCCGGACGCCACCGCGTTCCCGCACCGCACGGCTCTCGCGAACGTCCAGATCTACCTCAAGACACCACCCGAGGGCGCCGACGAGGCGCGCACGCGGCTCGCGAAGATCCGCGACGGCCTCGGGGCGCTCGTCGGCGACACCGGCTACGTCAACTACATCGACCCGCAGATGCCGCAGTGGGCGCAGGCGTACTACGGCGGCAACCTCGCCCGGCTGCAGAACGTCGCCGCCAAGTACGACCCTGACCACGTGTTCGCCTTCGCGCAGGCCGTTTCCCGGTGACACCGAGCCAGTGAGGTGGTGACCGGCCCGGTGTGACCCGTCCACTGGTCGGACGGTGTGGCGCGGAAGTTCCCGAACTCACCCGACCGAGGGAACTGATCGGGTTCGCGCTCCGACTAGATGCTCGTGGAAACGACAGGTCTGCCGGTGCGGCTGGCGGGGGTGAGCTGCGCGCACGGCGGCAGAACGGTCGTGCGCGACGTCTCCCTCGACGTCGCACCAGGCCAACGCGTGGCGCTGACCGGCACGAACGGCTCCGGCAAGACGACGCTGCTGCGCGCCGTGCTCGGGCTCCATCGCGCGGCGGACGGGGTCGTCGAGGTCGGTGCGCGGCAGGCCCGCACCTCCGGTGACTGGGCTCGGCTGCGGCGGGAGATCGCGTGGATTCCGCAACGGCAGGCGGCGGGCCGGTTCCCGCTCCTGGTCGACGAACTGCTGGCCAGCAGCGGCGCGCTGGAGCCCGCCCGCGCGGCGGCCCGCGAACTCGGGGTCGGTGATCTCGGGCGGCAGCCGGTGCACACGTTGTCCGGCGGCCAGTTGCAGCGGGCTTACCTGGCTCGGGCCATCGGGTGCGTCGACGCCGGGGCCGGGCTGCTGCTGGCCGACGAACCCACGGCCGCGCTGGACTTCGAGGGTCAGGCCGCGGTCGCCGGGTTGCTGACGAGCCTGCCGGTCACGGTGGTGGTCGTGACGCACGACCGGGCCGTCGTGCAGCGGTGTGAACGGGTGCTGGAGATGGCCGCCGGGACGCTGCGGGAGATCACGTGATCGAGCTCCTGGAACTCGCCGCCGTGCAACGGGCGGCGTTCGCCCTGCTGCTCGGCGCGGTGGCTCTGCCCATCATCGGTGTGGTGATCATCGGCCTGGACATCATGCCGGTCCGGTTCGCCATGATGCACATCGCGTTGCTGGGCATCGCGATCGGGCTGCTGACCGGCCTGGACCCGTTGCTGTGCGCGGTGGTCGCGTGTGGACTGTCCGGTGCCGGCCTCGCCCCGCTGGCTCGCAGCTCCTCCGGCCTGTCCGGCGCGATGGGGTTGTTGATGAGCCTGGCGATCGCCGCCGCGCTGCTGGTGCTGTCGATCTCCGGCGTGAACGCGTCGGCGGCGTTCGAGCTGCTGTGGGGCTCGATCCTGGCGACCAAGACCGGTGACGTGATCCTGCTGGGCGCGCTCGCGGTCGTCGTGCCCGGGCTGTTCCTGTGGCGGCGCAGGCAACTCGCGCTTCTGCTGCACGACCGGGAGCTGGCCGCGTGCTCGGGTGTGCCGGTCAACCGGCTGACGCTCGTGTTGCTGGTGCTGGTGGCGATCGCGATCGCCGGCGCGATCCGGTTGACGGGGGCGTTGCTCGTCGACGCGCTGACGTTGTTGCCCGCCCTGGCCGCCCGCCGGCTCGCGCAGTCCCTGACCGGGATGGCGTTGTGGGCCGTCGGGATCGGCGTCGTCGTGAACCTGGCCGGGTTCGCCCTGGCCCTGCTGCTGGACCAGCCACCCGGTCCGGTCCTCGTACTTCTCGCGGGTGCTGTCGCGCTCGCCGCCCATTTCATTCCCGAACGGAGAACCCTCGCATGGCAGTCCGCCTCCTCACACTGACCGCCGCACTGCTGCTGGCCGGGTGCGGAACGACCCCGCAGACCCAGCCGCAGTCCGAGCAGACCGGGCCCAAGGTCGTGGCGACGACGAGCTGGGAGGCCGGTTTCGCGAAGGCGGCCGGGGCCGGCAACGTCACGGTGATCGTGCCCAAGTCCGTGCTGCACGCGCCGGACTACGACCCGAAGCCGTCCGACCTGAAGGCGGTGGCGGACGCGGACTACGTGCTCTACGCGCCGTTCGAGTCGTTCGCGCCGAAGATCACGGACGCGGCCGGGTCGAAGGCCAAGAAGGTCGAGGTCGCGCTCGACAACTCGCGCGACAAGGTCAAGGCCGAGGTCACGCGGCTCGGTGAGCTGTTCGGCACGCAGGACGCGGCGAAGAAGTGGATCGCGGGGTTCGACGCCGAGTACGCGAAGCTCGCCGGTGAGGTGAAGGCCAAGTGGCCGGGCGGGCAGCAGCCGAAGGTCGTCGCGCAGATGTTCGTCGGGTACGCGGCCGATCTCGCGGGCGCGGAACTGCTCGGCGTGTACGGACCGGAACCGGTGACGGCGTCGCAGGTCGCGGAGCTCAGGAACAAGGCGCCGCAGTTCGTCTTCGAGAACTCGCACATGAGCACCGGAACCGTGCTGCCGGACGCGAACGCCAAGCAGGTCAACCTCGTCAACTACCCCGACGACGACAACGACCTGCTCGGCGTCTACCGCGCCAACGCGAAGACGATCAGCGACGCTCTCGCCTAGCGAGCACGCGCAGGGCGTCCCGGTCGACCTTGCCCGCGGGGGTGAGGGGGAACTCGGGGAGCACCAGCAAGTGTTCCGGGTGTTTGAACCGGGACAGCTCGCCCAGGAACTCCCCCAGCTCCGCGACGGTCACGGGGGCGCTCACGACGAGGCACGCGCACAGCCGCTCACCCATCAGCTCGTCCGGCACGCCGACGCACGCGACGTCCCGGATCGACGGGTGGGCGGCCAGCGCCTGCTCCACCTCGGCCGGGCTGATGTTCGCGCCACCGCGGATCACGATGTCCTTGCGGCGCCCGACAACGGAGAGATAGCCCTCGGCGTCGAACACGCCGAGGTCGCCGGTGCGGACCCAGCCGTCCGGGGTGCGGTAGCGGGCGTTGAGGTCGTCGTCGACGTAGCGCAACGGGCTCATCGGGCCGCGCGCGATGATCTCGCCGACCGCGCCGGTGGGCACGGGCCGCAGCGCGTCGTCCACGACGAGGATCGAGGCCACGGCGGGGTTGGGGCGTCCGGCACCGCGGTTCGGCGGGTCGTCCAGGGCGGTGTGGCAGTTGACGCCGTCGGCGGACCCGTAGACGTTGACCACGACGGCGTCGAACACCTCGCGGCACGCTTCGGCGGTCGCCGCGTCGAGCTGGGCACCGCCGGGGGCGATCACGCGGATCGACGAGTAGTCACCGGGCTGGTCCAGCAGCATCTTGAACATCGTGGGCACGCCGAACAGATGCGTCGGCCGCGCCCGTGCGATCAGCTCCACAGTGGACTCGACGCTGAACTTGCTTTGCAGCACGAGGGTTCCGCCGTGCCGGGCGAGTGTGACCGTGGTTCCGTTGCTGCCGAACGACGACGCGAGCGGCACCAGAAACAACGCCCGCAGCTCCTCCCCCGGTGGAATCAGCCTGCCGACGAACGCGCCGCGCCCGCCGAGCAACGCGTTGTGCGAGTACAGCACCATCTTCGGCTCGGCCTCCGAGCCCGACGACACGAGGATCCGCGCCGGGCCGTGGGGATCCGACCGCACCGGCTCGAACACGTCCGCTGGGGCCAGCAACGAGACGGTGGACCAGGCGTCGGGCAGGTCGTCCGCGATCAGGCCCACCGCACCGCTGCGGGTGACGAGCGAGCGCGCCTCGTGCTCGCCGCGCCCGACCGGGAACGGCAGCACCACGCCACCCACCGCGGCGACGGCGAGGTCGGCCGCGACCGCGTACCGGCCGTTGGGCAGCTGCACGGCCACGACGTCACCGGGCCGGACGCCGCGTTCGCGCAGGTTCGCGGCCATCCGGAGGGCGAGTTCGTTGAGCTGCAGGTAGGTCAGCTCTCCGTCGTCGTCGATCACGGCTGTTCGCAACGGGTGTAAGAAGACGCGCACCGCGAACAGGTCGTAGAGGTCGCGGTCCGGGTAGTGGCCCTGCGCGGCCCACTGCTGGCGGAGCGCGGCGGGGACGAGGTCGTGGACGGTGGTGGTCGTCATCTGAACCTCCAGGGTGTCAGGACTTCGGGGCAACGGTCTTGGTCGAGCGCGACCACGTCGGCGAACCGCGGGTCGGTGGTGATCGAGGCGAGGTCGTCGGTGACCGGGACGCCCTCGTGGATCCAGCCGCCGTCGCCGAGCAGCGGGCGGCGGAAACCCGGTGCGGGACGGTCCTTCGCTTCCAGTCGCAGGAGTTCGGCCGCCGCCAGCAAGGACGACTCGGCACGGATCGCACGGCCGGTGCGTTCGCGCTGCAGGAGCGCGGCGACGGTCGTGTAGGCGCCGAGAAGGCCACCCAGGACGTCGAGCAGGGTCATCAGCGACGGCGCCGGGGGTTCGTCGGCGGGGCGCAGGAGTGCGCCGAGTCCGGTGCGGGCCTGGGCCATGAAGTCGGTGCCCATCGGGGCATCGGGGAGTCTGTTCGCCCAGCCCGAGGTGTGGACGAAGACCAGCGCCGGGTTCACCGCGGCCAGGTCGTGCGCGCCGAGGCCGAGGCGTTCGGCGGTGCCGGGCGCCCAGTTGTGCAGGAAGACGTCGGCGGTGCGGACGAGGTCGCGGAGCCGGTCGCGGTCTGCCGGGTCCTTGATGTCGATCTCGACGGCGGACTTGCCGCGGTTGAGGGCCAGCCAGCGCGCTGAGGCGTCGCCGCACATGGGTGGCATGCCGCGCAACGGATCGCCGCCGGGTGGTTCGATCCGGACGACGGTGGCGCCCAGGAGACCGAGGAGGTGGGCGGCCAGCGGGGCCTGGACGCGGCGGCCCGCTTCGAGCACCACCAGACCGGACAAGGGCAAGGAGCCGCGCGCTCGATCCCGTTCGTGTTCGAAGTCCAGTGTGGTCAGTTCGAAGGCCGGTCCGCCCGTCGAGTTGGGCGCGTGCAGGTGACAGATGCTCATCGCGGTCGCCTGCGCGTGTGCCGTCAGTTCGGCGAACGTCCGTGCCTCCGTCGCCGCGTGCAGCTCTGCCGGCAGTGGTGCGGTCGCGGTCGGATACCGGAACTGGAACGGCCGCCAGCCCGCGCCGATCACCCTGCCCGGTACGCCGAGACCGGCCCAGAACGCCTGCCACACCGCCGGATCGAGCGCCTCGATCTCGAACAACACCCCGTCGGCGCTGCGGAACGGCGGCCCGCCCGGTTCGAGCGTCGTGGCCTCGGCCTCCGGCGCACCGGCGGCCGCGAGGTACTGCGAGACCGTCATCAGGGCGGACTGCGCGACGCTCGTCGTGACGCTCGATCGGCCGTCGAACAGCGCCGCGAGCAACCCCGTGCCGCCGATGACACCCGCCGCGGTGGCGCAGTAGTCCAGGCCGAGGCCTCGCGGTGCGCCCTGGCTGCGGCCGTGCACGTGCATCGGGCCGCACACCGCCTGGGCGCTCGCCTCGTCGGTGACCTCACCGCCGCGCAACGGTCCGGCCCAGCTGACGGCCAGCTCGGCGGCGGCCTCGACGTGGGCGGGCTCACCGCCCGCGTCCGGGAACCGGGAGACGGTCGCGCCCGACTGGTGCAGGAGCGCGCCGAGCACGCCGGCCGCGGCCGAGTCGCCACGGACGGTGATCTCGGTGGCGGACAACGGCGGATCGCTCGTCGTCCGGTCGAGGTGCAGGGTCACGCGGGCCTCCTCCTGGCGACGGCGGTCGGTCGTCCACCAGTCGGACGGGACACCGCCCGAGTTCCCAGCGGAGAGGAAGTGCCGGTGCTGGAACAGGTTTCCGCGTTCGTGCGTGAGCACGTGCAGCCAAGTGAGACGGTGCTCGACGCCGGAGGTGAGGCAGGTCAGGCAGAACTCGCGCGCCTGCGGGGGCTGGCGAGGTCCGCCGGACTGTGGGCTTTGCCACTGCCACGCGAACTCGGTGGTGGCGGGCTGGGCCTGACGGAGTACTTCGCGTTGGCGGAGCAGGAAGGGAGCAGTGATCACGGACCGGCGGCGCTCGGTTCTTCGTGTCTGCTGGACGTGCGGATGTTCCAGCGGTTCGCCCGTCCGGCCGTACTGGAGTTGCTGAAACCGTTGGTGGCCGGGGAGATCAGCGGCAGCTACGCGATGACGGAGCCGGGCGTGGCGGGCTCCGATCCGGCCGCCGCGCGCACGACGGCCGTTCGGACCAACGGCGGATGGCTGCTCAACGGGCGGAAGTGGTTCACCACCGGCGCCGGAAACGCCTCCTACGTCACGGTTCTGGCGAGCGGTTCGTTGTTCGTCGCGACGGATTTCCGCGTGGTGCGGGAGATTCCGGTGCTGGGCGCCGCCGGTCAGTTCGAGATCGCGCTGGAGGACGTGTTCGTGCCGGACGGCCACCTGCTCGGCGAGGGCGGCGACGGGCTCGCCATCGCGGGGACCCGGCTCGCGCTCGGCAGGACGTTGCGATGCCTGCGATGGATCGGGATGGCGGAGCGCGCGTTCGAGCTGATGTGCCTGCGGGCCAACGAACGCCAGGTGCGTGGTGGGGCGCTGGCCGATCGGCAACTGGTGCAGCAGCACGTCTTCGAGTCGTTGCTGGCCATCCGGTCGGCGCGGGCGCTCACCCGGCAGGCCGCCGAACTCGTTGCGGCACAGCAGGACGCGCGGACCGAGATCGGCCTCGCGAAGATCGCGGCGGCCCGCACCCTGCACCAGGTGACGGACGCGGCGATCCAGGTGTTCGGGGCGGAGGGACTCGCCCCCGGCACGTTGCCGATGCTCGCCAGGATCGGCCGGGCGGCCCGGATCCTCGACGGCGCCGACGAGATGCACGTCTCCGACACCGCGCGGCGGGTGCTCAGAACTCGCGCGAACTGACCTCCCCGGACGTGATCGCCTGTGCCAGGGCGTAGAAGAACGTGCCCCACACCAGTTCGTGGTTCTCCAGGTCGTCGTAGGTGCCGCCGAGCAGCCTGCCGTCGTGCACGGAACTGCCCAACCGGGCGAGGGGTGCCGACGCGTCGAGGCCGAGCTTGAGCATCGCGACGGCGGCGATGGCGTCCGCCGAGGTGTCGCCGGGCGCGTGCCACTCGTGTGCCATCGACTCGGCGCGTGCGCGGTACTCCTCGCCGAGCCACTGGACCGCGTCCGCCGCCGCCAGCATCAGCCACGCGCGGCCACGCGGCCAGGTCTCGGTCAACGCCAGATGAGCGTCCACATGAGACCGGGCGAGGTCGTGCAGGCCGGCAGAAGCCAGCAACGGCACCACACCGGCCGCGCCGTCCGCCCGAACGCCGGTGTCCGGACCGAACGCCGTGCCCCACGGGATCACACCGTCGACCGCGCGGAATGCCAGCGACTTCGCGGCCCGGTCGGTGTCTCCCCTGCCGTACCAGAAGATCAGGCCCTGCAACACGGTGTCGGTGTCGTGCCAGCAGTCGAGCTTCGCCGTCCAGCGCGCCGCGTCACGGTGACCGTTGAGCCACAACAACCCCGCCCAGCACCCGCCGGCCCACGAACCACGAGCCGTTGTGCGCCAACGGCCTGACGGACCGGCGTAGAGCGGGAAACGCTCGCCCACCTCCGCCAGCGTCGCCTCGACCCGGTTCATCGGGCCCGCCAGGCGACGACCGCCGCGGCGAGGAACTCCGCCGCCACCAGCACCCACCCGGCGGTGTAGCCGAGCAGCCCGAAGAGCGGCGGGCCAAGAGCGAACCCGGCGAAGAACCCGGCCGACACGAGCGCGGAGTTCCGTCCCAGTTCAGGGCCTTGCGAAGCCGCGACGACCAGCAGCATCGAGAGGGCGTTCGCGGCCACGGCACACGCGCCCACGACCGCCATCGCCACCCACGCCAGTGCTGGAACCCCGGTCAGCAGCAGGATCGGTGACAGGACGGCGGCCGCGGACAGTCCGACCAGCAACTCGCGTGCCGATGTTCCCGCGACCCGTGTCCACAGGATCCGGCCCGCGATGCCGACGACACCGAGCACCGCCACCAGCCCGGCGGCGACCGGTGCGGTGAAGCCGAGTTCCTCCGTCGCGTACAGCGCCACGTAGGTGTTGACCGCCGCGATCCCCGAACCGAGCAGCACGGAGAATCCGGCGAGCCGCCAGATCAGCGCGTCCGCGTTCAGCGAGATCTTCAGCGGCGGCCTCCGTGCCGGAGCCTGGTCTTCCGGAAGCGTGAGGCAGGCCAACGCCGCCAGTGCGGCCATGGCGGCCGCGACACCGACCGCGAGCCGCCAGTCGACGCCCTCGGCGAGCCAGGCCAGCGGCAGTCCGGCGACGAACGCACCGATTTGCACGCCGGACTGCTTGACGCCCAGCAGAACGGGCCGGCGCGGCGCGGGGACGGACGTCGCGATCAGCTTGTTGGTCGAAGGATTCGCGAGCGCCTGCGGGATGCCACCCAGCGCGACCGCGATCACCAGCACGGCGTAGTGCGGCGCGGTCGCGAAGACGGTCAAGGCCACCGCACTCGTCGCGAACAACGCGATGATCGAGCGCCGAGGCCCGAGCGCGTCCACCGCCGGCCCGATCGCGAGCGACAGCACCACCGCCACCCCGAACCCGGCCGTCACGAGCACGCCGAGCAACGGCCGCGCGATGCCGAACTCCCCCACCAGCGCGGGTGAAAGCGCTCCCAGCAGGAACAACGGCAGCATCGACGCGGTCATCGCCGCCGTCGTCAGCACCGGCACCGCTGCCCGCCCGCGCAGGTGAACCTTCTCCACGGCCACTAGTCGCGCGAACGAGCCGTGAAGTTCCCCGGAACCGAACGCGTTTCCGCACCGACCTGTGAACCATGGAACGTCGAACCTTCTTGCGCGCTTCGGCGCTGTCACTGGGACTCACCGGAACCGCCACCGCCACCGCCGCGACACCCCTGCGAGTGCAGGTGCTGGTGTTCGAGGGCGTCGAGGAACAGGACTTCATCGCCCCCGTCGAAGTCCTCGGCCTGGCCGCCGGGCTCAGCAACGGCGCGATCCGCACCACCCTCGTCTCGACGGGCCGCCCGCGCACCGTCACCTGCTCGTACGGCACCAAGGTCGAGGTCCCGAACGGCTGGTCGCCCGGCGAGGCGGACGTGCTCGTGATGCCCGGCGGCGGGCGCTACACCGACCCCAACGGCTCCGGCGTGCACCTGCTGATCCGCGACCGCGCGTTCCTGCGCAGGCTGGCCGAGTCCGACGCGCTCAAGGTCGGCATCTGCACGGGCACGATGGTCCTGTCCGCGGCGGGAATCACCAAGGGCCGCAACGCCACCACGCACTCCGGCGCCAAGGCCGACCTCGCCGCCCAGGGCGCGACGGTGATCAACGCCAGGGTGGTCGACGACGGCGACCTGATCACCGGCGGCGGCATCACCTCGGGCCTGGACGTGGCGTTGTGGCTGGTGGAACGGTTCGTCGGCGCACAGGTCGCCCAGCGGGCCGAGACCATCATGGAGTACGAGCGCCGCGGCACCGTCTGGCGGCGTTAGTGGCGTGGCCCGCGACGTTGCCGGGCCACACCGCTACACGACGCCGACGTCCTCGTGGCCCTGCCCGTTGATCAGGTCCTCACGGGCACGGGCCACCCGCGACCGCACCGTCCCGATCGGGCAGCCCGCCACCTCGGCGGCCTCGGCGTAGGACAGGCCGAGCACCTGGGTCAGCAGCAACGCCTCCCGCCGCTCGGGCGCGAGACCGGCGAGCATCACGTTGAGCTCCACCACGTCCTCGAACCCCGCGTATCGGGCGTGCTCGGCGTAACGGTCCGCGTCCGAGGCGAGCTGGTAGTCGGCCGACCAGGCGATCGACGGGCGCGCGACGGCGGCCCGGATGTGGTCCACGACGGTGCGGCGGGCGATCGACAGGAGCCAGGTGCGGGCCGAGGAACGGGCCTCGAAGCCCGGCAGGCTGCGCAAAGCCCGCAGGTAGACGTCCTGGGTGAGGTCGTCGGCGACCCCGATGCCGCCGAGGTGGGCGACCAGCCGCCAGACGTCGCGCTGCGTCAGGCGGATGAACCGCTCCAGCGCCTCGCGATCACCGGCACCGGCGGCCAGCGCGCACGCCGTCACCGCCTCGTCGTCACTCCTCGAAGTCGACACGATTCGGCAGAGTAACCCAACGCTCAAGATTGCTGGGAACTGTGAACGCTCAATAGCCGACAATGTCGGTGTGGAGTGCTACACCTGCCGCGAAGCCCTGTCCGCGAGGCTCGACGGGGAACCAGAGGGCGTGCCCGCCGACCAGGTGGACGCGCATCTCGACAGCTGCGCGTCCTGCCGGGAATGGCACGACAGCGCCGCCGCGCTCACCCGCACGCTCCGGGTGAGACCGGCCACGCGGGTTCCGGACCTGGCCGCGGCGATCCTCGACGCCGCGCCCCCGATCACCCCGCCCGCACCACGCGGCTGGTTGCCGCGCGGGCTGCTCACCGGGGTCGCCGTCGCACAGATCACCCTGGGCCTCGCGCAGGTTCTGGGCGTCAGCACGTCCGCGCACAGCGGTCACACCACCGGCGTCGACAGCAGCCACCTGTTCAACGAGAGCACTGCCTGGAACCTCGCACTCGGCCTCGGTCTGTTGTGGACGGCACTGCGCCCGGCCGCGGTCGCGGGCATGCTGCCCGTCACCGCCGCGTTCGTCGCCGTGCTGATTCCTTACTCCGCCAGCGATCTCGTCAGCGGCACGGCGACGGCGGCCCGCGTGTTCTCGCACTCGTTGCTGCTCGTCGGGCTGGTGCTGCTGGCGTTCGTGCACTTCAGCGAACGCGGTCCGAGCGACCGCACTCCCTTGGCGCACAACGAGGGCGACACCGCGCACGACGCGTCCAGCACGGCGGACCGTGCTGGACGCCAGCGCGTGCGGCGCCGGATCAGGCTGCGCCCCGTGAGCAGACGGGACGCCGCCTGACACTCAGGGAATGCGCGCTCCCACAGCGGCAAGCGCCTTCGTGACGGGCTGGAAGAACGTCACGCCACCGCTGCGGCAGTTGCCACTGCCGCCTGACGTGAGGCCGATCGCGTTGCCGTTGGCCGTGAAGGCCGGTCCGCCGCTGTCTCCGCCCTCCGCGCACACGGTCGTCTGGATCAGGCCGGTGACACGGCCTTCGGGATAGTTCACCGTGGCGTTCAACCCCGTCACGCGACCGGCGCGCAGTCCGGTCGTGCTGCCCATGCGCTGGACCTGCGTGCCGACGCGGGCCTCGGCGGCGCGCTGGATGCGCACCTTGCGGCCGTTGCCGGTGTCGACCTCGCTGGGCGCGTTGGCGTTGCGGTCGTTGTAGGTGAGCAGGGCGAAGTCGCCGTTGCCCGGGAACGTCGACCGCGCGACGGTGGCGGCGGCTCTTCCGCCCGGTGTCAGGGAGAACTGCCTGCCCGCGGCCGTGCAGTGGCCCGCGGTGAGGATGGCGGGGCGGTTGTCGCCGGTGACGACGTTGAAGCCGAGCGAGCAGCGGCTGTTGCCGGCGAAGATCGCGTCGCCGCCCTCGGCGAACAGCCTGAACGTGCCGGTGGTGCGTTGCAGCTTCACGCCGGCGCCCATGGCGTTGACCGTGGACACCAGGTTGTCCCACTTGGCGCCGGTCACGGTGCTGTCGGCGGTGACGAGGACCTCGTTCGTGGCCGGGTTGACGGCCCACGCGGTGCCCGGCACGGAAGCCTTCTCCCGCAACGTCTCGGTGGCCTGCTCCGGCGCTGTGCGCTGCTGCGGCGCCGCCTGGCTCGCGGTGAACGTGGCCGCGGTGATCGCCACGGCGACGAGGCCGACGGCACCCGCGATCACCTTCCCGCGGCGGTGGTCATCGTGGTGTTTGCCCATGTGGCGCCCTCTCGTTACCGGACTGAGATCCGCTCCTGTCTGGGTGTACGTACAGCGCCGCGGTCCGGTTTAGGTGAATTGTCAGCGCGAGAGGGGCAAGCGCAGCTGGAGCCGGAACCCTCCGGTCGACGTTGGGCCGGACGTGATCACCCCGCCGAGCAGGGCCGCCCGCTCCTGGAGGCCGAGCAGTCCGTGCCGGGCGCTGGGCAACGCGAGCGTCGGACGGGTCGGCGCGGTGTTCGTGACCGTCACGGTCAGGTGGGTGTCGTGCGCGATCTCCACGTGGGCCGTGCTGCCGGGGGCGTGCTTGCGAACGTTGGTGAGGGCCTCCTGGATCGTCCGGTAGATCGTGCGCTGGAACGCCGAGTCGATGCCGGCGGGAGCGGACCCGGTCAGCGTGGCCTCGATGCCGCTGCCCGCGACCAGTCCGTCCACATCGGACAACGTCGGCTGCGGCGCCAGCTCGGTGGTGGAACTCCCCGACGCGCGCAGCAGGTTCACCATGTGCCGCAACTCGTCCAGCGTGTCGACGGACAACCGGCGCACGTTCTCGGCGGCGGCTCTGGCGTCGGGATCCGCGGTGGACACGCTCAGTGCTCCCGCCTGGACCGCGATCAGGCTGACCTTGTGCGAGACGACGTCGTGCATCTCGCGCGCCAACTGGTTGCGTTCCCTGGCCAGCACGGCCTGCGCGTGCAGCTCCCGTTCGTACTCGCGTGCCCAGACGAGCCTGCCGAAGAAGATCGGCGCCACAGCCGTCATCACCGCGTAGATCCCCACGAGCAGCATGTCGGCGTGCTCCACCTCGAGATCCATGCCGGGAAAGAGGTACCCGGCGGTCCCGAGCACCGCGCAGCCCGTCAAAAGCACCCGGTCCGAGTGCCGCACCGCGACCGAGTAGAGCGCGAACACGGTCGCGAGCAGCCCGCCGACGATCGCCAACGCCGGCAACGTCGCCAGGAACACCACCACAGGCCACCGGCGCCGGAACACCAGCGCGACCACGGCCAGCACCGCGACACAAACACTCAACGGGTCGCGTGGCTGGTTGAGCCCCGACTCCACGGCCGCGACCACGATCAACGCGGCGTTGACGAGCAGCGCCCGGTTCACAGCAACCCCGCGCGCTGAGCCAGCAGGGCCGCCTGCACGCGGCTGCCGACGCCCAGCTTGGCCAGGATCGCGGACACGTGGTCCTTCACCGTGCCGACGCTGACGTGGATGCGCGCAGCGATGTCCGCATTGGACAGTCCCTCGGCCACCAACACCAGCACGGCCCGTTCGCGCTCGGTCAGCCGCTCGATCCGCACCGCCTCCGGGGAACCGGCGCCCGACCCCAGATACCCGTCCACCACCGTGCGCGTGACCTTCGGCGACAGCACCACACCACCCGCCGCGAGCGTGCGGACGAACTGCGCGAGCTGGTCCGGTGCGGTGTCCTTCAGCAGGAACCCGGCCGCCCCCGACCGCAGCGCCGTCGCGATGTACTCGTCCGAGTCGAACGTCGTGAGCATCGCCACCACCGGCGGCTCCGCGAAGCCGCGCAGCTGCCGCAGGATCGTGAGCCCGTCGACGTCGGGCATCCTGATGTCGAGCAGCACGACGTCCGGGCGGTGCAGGCTCACCTCCTTGACCGCCTGCGCGCCCGTCACCGTCGCGACGACCTCGATGTCCCCCGCCGCCCGCAGGATCAGGCGGAACCCCGAGCGCACCAACTCCTCGTCGTCGACGACGATCACGCGAACCATGCGCTCCAGTCTCGGCCCGCGCGGCACGTGCGCGCATCCGGGGCTGGTCGGTCCGGCCTCCCCCGACCGGCTGGATCGCACCCGACGATCGGCGGGGTCCTGCCGAGTCGGACGTCCTCTTAGGACACAGTCCGCCAGGATGAGCGGATGAACTCGCTGTTGCTCGCCGCCGCGTTCGCCATGGTCGTCAGATCGCTGGCGGCGAACCGGCTGGACCGCTGGCTCCTCGGCGCGCCGCTGGTGATGGTGCTGGCCGGGGTCGTGGTCGGGTTGTTCGAGCCGAACGGCATCGCGGACGGCCTCAACACCGAGTCCGTGCAGCACGCGGCCGAGATCATCCTCGCGGTGCTGTTGTTCGTCGACGCCACCGAGGTGCGCGCGGGCCGGCTGTGGGGCGCCTATCCCGGGCTGGTGGCGCGGGTGCTGCTGGTGGCCATGCCGGTGAGCATCGCCGTGGCCGCACTGCTGGGCTCGCTGCTGTTCCCGGCCCTGCCGTGGGCGGTCCTGCTGCTGGTCGCGTGCGTGACGGTGCCGATCGACTTCGCCCCGGCGGAGCGGGTCGTGCGCGACCCCGGGCTGTCGGTGCGGGTGCGCGGCACGTTGAACGTCGAGAGCGGCTACAACGACGGCATCGTCACCCCTCTGTTCCTGTTCGCGCTGATCCTGGCGGGCGACGACTCCCAGGACCGCACGCCGCTGGAGGCGCTGGGCACGGTGCTGCCGTTCGCGCTGAAGGCCCTGCTGGCCGGTGTCGTGATCGGCGCGCTGCTCGGCTGGCTGATGGACCTCGCGCACCAGGCCGGCTGGGTGAGCGACCAGTCCGCACGGGTCGCGGTGCTGCTGGCACCGCTGCTGACCTACACCGCGACGGTCGCGATCGACGGCAACGGCTTCGTCGCCTCGTTCGTCTGCGGCATCGCGTTCCGGTACGTGCACCGGCTGCTCAAGGCCCGCCGGGTCCGCACCGGACGGGCCGAGGCGCGCACGGACGCGTTGAACACCGACCTGCACCTGCTGGAGGACGTCACCGGGCTGCTGACGATGACCATGTGGTTCGTGGTCGGCATCGCCGCCGTGCTCACGTTCTACCTGGGCGTCTCGTGGCAGATCCTGCTGTTCTGCGCGGCCGTGCTCACCGTGGTCCGGCTCGTGCCCGTGTTCCTCGCCTTCACCGGCTCACGGATGCCCCGCCGCGAACGCCTGCTCGTCGGCGCGCTCGGTCCGCGCGGCACGACGACGATCGTGTTCGGCCTGCTCGCCTTCAACCGGCTGCCGGAAGGGGCCGCCGCCGACACGATCCTGACCATCACGGTCGTCTGCGTGCTCGGCAGCGTCGCCCTGCACGGCGTTGGAGCGACGCCTTTTCAGAAGCTCTTGGCGAAGTGGAACGCCGGGATCACGAAGCCCGAGGCCAGGTAGAGGCGGTGCGCGTTGTGCCTCGGCGTCCCGGAATCGAGGTGCACGCCCGCACAGCCGAGACGACGGGCCTCGTCGTCGACCCACCGCAGCAGGGCGCTCGCGTGGCCCTGGCCGCGGGCGGACGGGAGCGTGCTCAGGTCGTCGATGTAGAGGTGCGCCCCGGCGTAGAGGTTGGTCATGTGCCGGAACCCGGCCACCGCGACGACCTGGCCGTTCGCGTCGGAGGAGGCGGCGATCCGGTAGCCCTCACGGCGCTGGCCGCGCACGAGTTCCACGAACTCGTCGACGTCGGTGAGGTGCGGGCGAAGCTCTCGCATCGCGTCGAACGCCAGGGCGGTCTCGGCGCCGTCGAGCTCGGTGATGGCGTGGGTGAAGGTGGTCACGGTGCTGATGTTCGCCCACCAAGTGGCATCTCAGAAGACCCATTCCAGACGTAAACCAAGAGGCCACTCCGGACCGCCGAAGTGACGTGGGTCTCATTCGTTCGGATCAACGGGACGCGGGCGGGTGGTCGCGACAACTCCTATCGTGACCCGCATCGCCGAGCAGGGACACCGGCCCGACCTTGCCACGCAGGACCCGAAGGAGGTCTTCGCGTGGCTTTTCGACACCTACGCCGGGCAGATCCGCGCCTATCTCGCGGGACGGGTGGGTCCCGACGTGGCCGACGACCTCGTGGCCGAGACGTTCCTCGTCGCGCTGCGAAGACGCAGGACGTACGACCCCACCCAGGCCACCGCCCGCAGCTGGCTGTACGGCATCGCGACGAACCTGCTGCGCAACCACGTGCGGCAGGAGGTGCGGGGCCTGCGGCTGACTTCACGGGCGGCCGGCGGCGAGACCGAGGTCGAGAACCACGACACCGTGGTCGCCGACCGCGTGGACGCCGCCGCCAGGATGCGCGTGCTCGCCGGGGCGCTCGCCCGGCTCGGTGAGCAGGACCGCGACGTCCTGCTGCTGACCTCGTGGGCCGGGCTGGAACCGGCCGAGGTCGCCGACGCGCTCGGCGTGCCGTCCAGCACGGTCCGCTCGCGCCTGCACCGGCTGCGCCACCGCCTGCAGTCCCTGCTCACGAACTCCACGGAGGACGCACCCCGATGAAAGAGCTCGACGAGGCATTCGAGCTGCTGCACCGCGACGCCCGCGAGGCACCCGGCGATCTGGCCGGGGCGCGCGCCAGGCTGATGGCCGAACTGGACGGCGTGACGCCGTTGCGGAAGCGGCGCAGGTGGGTGCTGCCGGCGGCCGCGGCGGCGGTCGTCCTGCTGGCAGCGGGCACTGCCGGGGTCGTGGTCAGCCGGCAGCGGACGCTGACCGTCGCGACGGCGTCCGAGGTGCTGTTGCGGGCGGCGGACAGCATCGACGTCGGCGCGGTGGACCCGAAGGTCGGCCCCGGCCAGTACCTGCTCCGCGTCGAGCACGTGAAGTCCAGCCGGTCGAACGCCGAACAACCGGACAGCGGCGTCGGCTACTCCTACCTGCTGGAGCAGGAGATCTCGCGCTGGATCCCGGCGAACGACCGCGACGTCTGGCAGGAGACGCGCAAGGTGCTGGGATCGCCGCGGTTGCTCGGCCAGAACCTGCCGTCGGGACAGGTCCCGCCGATGGGGATCGAGCCCACCGACGACGGCCAGTGGGCCGGTGCGTGCGGTGACTTCTTCCCGCAGGCCAAGCCGAAGAAGGTGTGCGGCGATCCGGACGACTGGGACAGCCCGGTGTTCTACGCGCGACTGCCCCGCGATCCGGACGAGCTGTACACCCGGCTGAAGGAGCTGACGGCGAACCGCGGCAGCGCACCGGACACGATGTTCCACCACGCCGTCCAGATCCTGGCCACGGGCATGATGCCCGCGGACCTCAGGGCCCAGTGGTACCGCGCGATCGCGAAGATCCCTGGTATCCAGATCGCCGACCAGGCGGCCACAGTGGACGGACGCGACGGTGTCGCGCTGGGTCTCACGACCGAGCACGAGCAACGGCAGCTGATCATCGATCCCGCGACCGGCGAGTTCATCGGTGAGCGCACGGTGGCCGGGGCAAAGCCGTACCAGGCCTGGATCAGGCCCGGTGTCGAGACCTACTCCAGCTCCATCACCACGTCCGTGGTCAACGGGCGCGGCCAGACGAAGTGACGGGTGGGGCCTCCCCCGACGGAAGCCCCACCCGTTCTCAGACAGCGGGCTTCGTCAGCACCGGCTTGGTCAGCAGTTGCGACGGCGCCCGCTTCGGCCGAGGGTCGATGCTCCCGGTCACGAAGATCTCGTACCAGAGGCAGAAGACCAGCACTGTCCAGATCTTCCGGCTGTGGTCCGCCACGTTGTCCCTGTGCTCCCTCAGCAAACGCCGCACCAGATCGAGATCGACGAGCCAGTCGGCGCGCGAGGTGTCGAGCACGTGCAGGGCCCACTGGTACATCTCGGCGCGCAGCCACACCCGGATCGGCGTGGGGAACCCGAGCTTCACCCGGTTCACGACGTGCGGCGGCACCACGCCTTCGAGGGCTCGGCGCAGTGCGTACTTCGTGTCGGCCGACCGCGGCGGCAGCTTGAGTTCACGTGGAATCGTTGCCGCCACGTCGAACACGGCGTAGTCGAGGAACGGCACCCGCACCTCCAGCGAGTTCGCCATCGACATCCGGTCGGCCTTCACCAGGATGTCGCCGCGCAGCCACGTGTAGAGGTCGACGTACTGCATCTTCTCGACGTCGCCGAGGTGCTGCGCCTCGGCGTAGATCGGCCCGGTGACGTCGGTGTAGCTCACGCCGGAGTCGTACTGCTTGAGCAGCAACGACTTCTCCGCCTCGGTGAACATCCGCGCGTTGCCGTAGTAGCGTTCCGCGATCGGCGTGGTGCCGCGCTCGAGGAAGCTCTTGCCCTTCACGCCCTGCGGGATGGCCTTGGACACGGCCCTGAGTCCGCGCCGCACGCCGCCGGGCAGGCCGGTGACCGCCTTGAGCGACAACGGTTCCCGGTAGATGGTGTAGCCGGCGAAGAACTCGTCGGAGCCCTCGCCGGACAGCGCGACCGTGACGTGTTCGCTCGCCTTCTTCGCCACGTGGTACAACGGCACGAGCGCGGGATCGGCCACCGGTTCGTCGAGGTGCCAGATGATCTCGGGCAGCGCGTCCATCATCATCTGCGCGTCGACCACGACCGGATGCATCGTCACGCCGAGGGCTTTCGCGGTCTCCTCGGCGACCGGCAGCTCGGAGTACCCCTCGACCTCCAGGGCCGCGGTGAACGTCAGGATGTCCGGGTTGACCTCCCGTGCCAGAGCGACGACCGCCGTCGAGTCGATGCCGCTCGACAGGAAGGCGCCGACCGGCACGTCCGAACGCATGTGGATCCGGACGCTTTCCCTGAGAGCGTCCCGGATCCGGGCGTAGAGCCGTTCCGGATCGTCGTGCGGCACCGGCCGGAACTCCGGCTGGTAGTACCGCCGCACGGCCAGGCCGTCCTCGGCGCGGTAGGTGAAGCACTCCCCCGAGCCGATCCGCTTGATCTGCTCGTGCAGCGTCGCCGGCTCCGGCACGTACTGCAGCGTCAGGTAGTACGACAGGCTCGCGTGGTCGAGGGTCTGGTCGCCCCACGCGGCGAACGGCAGCAGCGCCTTCTTCTCGCTCGCGAAGAACACGCCCTCGTCGGTGACGAGGTGGAACAGCGGCTTGATGCCGAACGGGTCGCGCGCGCCGAACGCGACCCGTTCCTGACGGTCCCAGAGGACGAACGCGAACATCCCGCGCAACCGGCGGACCGCCGCCTGGCCCCAGTGGTGATAGGCGGCGACGATGACCTCGGTGTCGCCTTTCGTCGAGAACGTGAGCCCGGCGGCGATCAGTTCATCTCTGAGTTCCAGGTAGTTGTAGATCTCGCCGTTGAACGTGATGACATAACGTCCGTCCTCGTATTCGAGCGGTTGCTCGCTGTGTTCGACGTCGATGATGGACAGCCGTTTGAAGCCCATCACCACTTCGTCGCCGACGGTCACGCACCCGGTGTCGTCCGGGCCGCGGTGGTGCAGGGTTTCGAGCGCCCTCTCGATCCCGGCGGTCTTGTCCTTCGCCGAACCGGAGGCGCAGATGTAGGTCAGCAGTCCACACATGAGATTGAGAACGTCCTCGGTCAGGGAATCAGGGCGGGAATGCTGGAGTCGAGAAGGCCGCGTGCGGCCAGTTCGCCGTAGAGCGGGGTCGTTTCCGGGAAATGACCCCAGGCGTGGTCTCCGCTGCCGTCGCCGGCGTTTCCGAGCAGCTGACGTTGAACCGGGGAAATGTTCTTCCACCACGACTGGGCGGGCAGGTCCTCGACCTCGTCCCGAATGTGGATCCACCGCGAGGTGTACCCGAAGAAGGCGACCTTGCGGGTCACGTCGGAGTGGTTGTCGGAGCGCGCGTGCCAGATCCGGCGGTCGAAGAACAGCACGTCGCCGGGCTCGACGAGGACCTGCCTCGCGCCGTCGGGCGTGGGCCACTCGACACCCCTGCTGGGCGGCCCGGGAAGCCAGTTGGTCTTGTGACTACCAGGCACGATGGTCAGGTTGCCGCGTCCGGGCCGCGAGACGTCCGAGAACCAGTAGGCGAGCTTCACCGACAGTCTCGGCCGCGGGTCCGTCTCGATCTCGCGGTTCTGCCGGCCACCGTCCTGGTGCCAGTGCCACCAGAACGGCTTCTCCTCTTTGACGCGCGGGTGCACGTCGATGTGCGAGTGGTAGACGTGCGTGTTCCAGCCCATCATCGACCAGACATAACCGAAAACGGCGGGGTGGTCGAGCAGTCCGGCCAGATCCGGGCAGTTGCGGACCGCGCTCAGCAAATGCAACGGCTCACCAGGGGTGTGCCGCGCGTAAACCCGGTCGATCGCATCGCGATAAAAATCGACCTCGTCCAGGGAAAGCGCACCACGAATCAGCAGATAGCCGTCCTCGTCGAACTGTTCACGTTCCGCCCTGGTCATCGTCGTCCAGGCAGCATTCATCACGGGTGCGTTCAAGGCAACAGCCCTTCGGGTCCGAAGATTCGATGCGAGCTCGGCGGCTCGGCGCATTTCGATTTCAAACCCGATCAACCCGGAAAAGCGAGCCTTTGTGGGATGGGTCTCAAGGGGGCGGAATCGCGGGACGCACTCGGCGGCCGGAGACAAGCGCACTTCCGCGTTCTGTAACAGTCCACAAAGGTCTGCCGTCCGGCCAACCTCCGCCGGATTCGGCGCGTCGACATGAGCATGACCGGAAACGCGAACGGGGACCGCCACGGCTGTGGCGGTCCCCGAGGTGAGCAGTACCGGCCCGGCTACGGAGCCAGGTTGATGCCCCACGTGTCGAGCGTGCCGACGTCGGACGGGCCGAGGTCCTGGACGCGGAGCTTCCACGTCCCGTTGGAGGTCTCGCTCGACACGTTGACCGTGAAGGTGCGGTCGATGTTGTCGGCGGAACCACCGGCGCGGTTGTGCAGGGTGTAGGACGTGCCATCCGGCGCGATGAGCGCCACCGTCAGGTCACCGACGTACGGGTGGACGATCCGCACCGTCACCACGGAACTGGCGGACGGCGTGGAGGAACATCCGGAGATCACGACGTTGCTCTCGACCGCGGCACCCGCGTCCGGGATGGCGACGTCGTTGGGGTTCGTACCGGTGCAGCTGCCGCCACCGCCGCCCGTGACGGTCAGCGAGTAGGTGGCCGTGCGGGACGCCGAACCGGCGGCGGTGATCGTCACCGGGTAGGTGCCCGCGGCGACCGACGCCGTGGTGCTGATCGTCAGCGTCGAGCTCGACCCGGTGGTGACCGAGGCCGGGCTGAACGAAGCCGTTGCGCCGGAAGGCAGTCCGGACGCGGACAACGTGACGGACTGCGCGTCACCGCTCACCGTGGCGGTGCCGACGGTGGCCGTGACGGACGAGCCCGCCGCGACGGAACCGGACGTCGGCGACACCGAGACGGAGAAGTCGGCGCCCGGCGTGCCGGTGCCGACGGCCGACTTCCACAGGGTGTAGGCGATGCCGTCGACCGCGCGGTTGAGATGCGTGTCGCTGATGTTCGCGGTGGTGTCGCAGGACGAGTGGTAGCAGGGGTCGAACGCGGCACCCGAGGTACCACCCCACTTCGTCGCCTGGGCCGCCGTCTTGCGCGCGCTGGCACCCATCGCGTACCCGGACGCGGGGATGCCCGCGTTGGTGAAGGACGCGTCGTCGGACCGGTTGCGGCCCTCGGTGTTCTCCTCCGGCTGCAGGCCAAGGGAGTCCCAGTACGCCTTCATGTGCGTGGACTGGGTGCTGGTGATGTTGTTGATGAAGTAGCCGCCGTTGGTCGACCCGACCATGTCGAAGTTGTGGTAGGTCTTGATCTTCGAACGCTCGGCCGCCGGCAGCTGCGAGACGTAGAAGCGCGAGCCGTTGAGGCCCTGCTCCTCGTCGGTCCACCAGCCGAAGCGGACCTTGTTCAGCATCGACGGGTTGCGCTGGGCGAGCACGAGCGCGGTCTCCAGCAACGACGCCGAGCCGGAGCCGTTGTCGTTGATGCCAGGACCCGCGGACACGCCGTCGAGGTGGGCGCCGAACATGTAGACGTTGTTCGCGTTGCCGCCGGGCCACTCCGCGATCACGTTCGGGCCGGCGCCGCTGGTGCAGCCCGAGGTGCAGGGCTGCTCGGTCACGCTGTACCCGGCCGCGGTGAGCTTGTCCTTCACGTACGTCACCGACGCGCGGTAGCCGGCCGAGGTGGAACGCCGGTTGCCGCCGTTCTGCGAGGCGATCGTGCCGAACTGGGCGAGGTGCGCCTTGACCGCCGCGACGTCGATGTCCGGGATCTGCGGACCGGTGCCACCGGTGACCGTCAGCGTGTAGGTCGCCGTCCTGGTCGTGGTGCCCGCGGCCCGGACGGTGATCGGGTAGGTGCCCGACGAGATCGACGCCGTGGTGCTGATCGACAGCGTCGAGTTCGAGCCCGTCGTGACGGACGACGGGCTGAACGAAGCCGTTGCCCCCGAGGGCAGTCCGGTCGCGGTCAGCGCGACGGTCTGCGCCTGCCCGGCCGTCGTCTGCGTCTGCACGGTCGTCGAGGCGGTCGAGCCCGCCGCCACCGAACCGGACGTCGGTGACACGGCGACGGAGAAGTCGTTGGCCGGGTTGGAGCCGCCGAGGTTCAGCGACCAGGTGTCGATCCGGCCGGTGTCGTTGTTCGCGTTGTCGTTGACCCGCAGCTTCCACGTGCCGTTCGAGGTCTCGCCCGACAGGTCGACGGTGTAGGTCTGGTCGATGTTGTCCGCGGAGCCGCCGGAGCGGTTGTGCAGGACGTAGGCGGAGCCGTCCGGGGCGACCAGGCTGACCTGGAGGTCACCGATGTAGGTGTGGACGATCTTCACCGGCACCGTGGCGGTGGCCGACGGGGCCGACGCGCAGTCGCTGATGGCGATGGACGACTCGACCGTCGTGTTGTCGCCGATCGCCACGTCGGCGTCGTTGGTGCCGGAACACCCGGCTGCCAGGGCGGGCGCGGAGGCCGCAGGGAGGGCCAGCGCTGCCACGGTGACAGACACCAGTGCTGTGGCGAGCAGAGATCTTCTTCTTCGCACAGTCGGGCTCCTTCGCAGGGATGCAGGGTCACGCGACCGTAGCTGTCGAAGTCCCGCCGGACATCCGGTCGTTCGGATGGTTGTCGTCACGATTGACGTGCGGCGTTCCACCGATGTCCGTTTTCACTTTTAAGTCCCGGCATCCGTTGGGCCATCAGAGGGATAGCGTCGGTGCACCCGCCGGAAGGAGACAACGATGTCGCTCCCGATGCCCGACTTCGCGTCCACGTTGCGGGACGCGGTCGGAGCGCGTGGCCTGTCGCTCGAACGGATCCGCGACCACCTCGCCCGCCGAGGCGTCTCGGTGAGCCTCGCGACGCTGAGCTACTGGCAGACGGGCCGCAGCCGGCCGGAACGCCGTGCGTCGCTCGCCGCCGTCACGCACCTGGAAGAAGTGCTGGAACTGGAGCCCGGCGCGTTGTCCGCCCTGCTCGCACCGGCGTTGCGCGGGAGCCGGCTGCAGAGTTCCATCAGCGCGTTCTGGCCGATGCCCGCGGTGATCGAGGACGTGGTCGGCGGGGTCGACACGCGCTGGGACTCGCGGCTGACCCGGATCAGTCAGCACGACCGCGTGACGGTCGGACCGGAACGGGGTGAGCGGTCGTTCGTGTCGCGGCAGGTGCTGCGGGCGGAGGAGGACGGGCCGGACCGGTGGGTGGTGATCCTGCACCTCGACGAGCACGACCGGCCGTTGCCGATCATCAGGCCGCTGCACAACTGCCGGCTCGGACGGGTCGTCACGCGTCCGTCCGACGGGCTGCTGGTGGCGGAGTTGTTGTTCCGGGCGCCGTTGCGGCGGGGGCAGACGGTGATCACCGAGCACGAGCTGGTGAACCAGGCGCCGTACCCGTTGGCCACCAACTACTCCCGGAAGTTCCGGAGGCCGGTGCACGAGTACGTCCTGGAGGTCACGTTCGACGCGGTTCCGCGCACCTGCCGCCGGGTCGTGCAGGACGCGGACGGGGCGCGGCAGTCGTTCGGGGTGCAGCTGGACGAGGGCGGGTCGGTGCTGGGAGTGGCCCTGAAGTTCGGGCCGGGGTGCTACGGGTTCGAGTGGACCTGGTGAACGACCGTTCACCAGGTCCACCCTTCTCCTAGACCGTGAGCGACCAGCTGCTCAGGACGCCCGTGTCACCGGGGCCGTTGTCCCCGATGCGCAGCGTCCAGCTGCCGCTCGCGGCCTCCCCTGCACCGGGGACCACGGTGAACGTCCTGCCCGCCGGGAACGGGTGGCAGCTGTAGCTGCCGCCGGGCGTGCGCAGCAGCGGATACGTGCGGCCGCTCGGCGCGACGAGCGTGACGTTCAGGTCTTCCAGACAGGTGTGGGTGGCGTCCACCTTGACCGTGATCGGGTTCTGGGCGGAGCCGGTGGCGGTGGATCGCACCGCGCTGATCGCCGTCTGGAAGTCACGGATCTGGTAGTCCGTGTCGTTCGTGAAGGTGCGCCCGCCGGTGTTGCCGGACGACGTGCGCGCGTTGACCGCTGTGGACGGCTTCGACTGGTTGCCGGCGGCGTCCAGTGCACGGACCGTGAACGTGTACGCCGTGTCAGCGGTCAGTCCGCTCACGGTCGCGGTGGTGCCCGTGACCTTCGCGGCGACCGTGCTGCCGTTGAGCACCTCGTAACCCGTCACGCCGACGTTGTCGGTCGAGGCGTCCCAAGCCAGCGAGACGCTCGACGCCGTGACTCCGGTGGAGCGGAGGTTGTTCGGTGCGGTCGGCGGTTCCGCGTCGGCGCTGCCCGGCTGGGTGCGGGCGGCGACGGCCGTGCTGGCGGCGGACGCGTTGCCCGCGGCGTCCTTGGCCTTGATGGTGAACGTGTAGTCCGTGTCCGCCTTCAGGCCCGTGACGGTCGCCGTGGTGCCGCTGACGGTTGTGGCGAGCGTGCCGCCGTTGTAGACGTCGTAGCCCGTCACCGCGACGTTGTCCGTGGACGCGTCCCAAGCCAGTGCGACGCTCGACGCGGTGGTGCCCGTCGAGCGCGGGTTGCCGGGCGCGCTGGGGGCCGCGGTGTCGCCGCCCCCGGTCACCAGGGTGAGGCTCCACTTGCGCAACGCCTCGTTGACCGGCTGGAAGATCGACAGGTCGGCGTCGTTGGTGGGGTTCTGCACGCACTTCGACGGACCGCCGTCGTGCAGGCCCACCGCCTTGTCGCCGAGCAGCCACGCGCCTCCGGAGTCGCCGCCGAGCGAGCACGCCGTGGTCCAGGTCAACCCCTCGATGACCAGGCCGCCGCCGTAGTCCACGGACTTGTTGACGTACTTGACCTCGCCGCACTGCCACTTCGAGGTGTTGCCCGAGTGGCAGACGCGGTCGCCGACCATCGCCTCGGCCGAGCCGGTCAGGGTGATGGCGGGCGAGCCGTAGGTGTTGACGACCGGGGACAGGTTCCAGCCGGACTCGGTCACCGCGACGACGCCCATGTCGCCCTCGCGTGCGTTGACGCTGCGGCTGCCGCCGACGTTCGAGGTGCCGAGGCGGTTCTGCTGGCTGATCTGCCCGTACGCGGCCTGGTTGGCGTCGTTCGTGCAGTGGCCGGCGGTCAGGAAGTGCTTGCCGCCGTTGGCATCCGTCGCGGGGAAGCCGACGGAGCAGTACGTCTCCGAGCCCGGCCACCACGGGCTGCCCGCCTGCACGGTGCCGGCCTGCTGTTGTGGCTGGGACCGCGTTTCCGCGATGTTGACGCCGCCGAGCGCCCGCACCTTCTCCAGGAACCGTTCGGTGGCCTCGGTCTTCTTCGTCGTGTTGACCGTGACGTCGACCTGGTTGTCGCGCACGTCGACGCCCCAGCTGTACACGCCGGGCACGCCGCCGCCGACCAGCTTCCTGACCTCGCCGAGCGTCCGATCGAGTTCGGCGGCACTGCGTTGCACCACAACGGCGTTGACGCCCTCGGCGCGTGCTTGCCGTGCGGCGTCCTCGGTCGGGACGGCGACGGTGAGCTTGCCGGCCGACGCGTCGAACCAGTGCCCGGCGAGCCGGCCGCGCAGGTCCTGCGACAGGCCCTGGAACCGCTGGTGGGCCTCGTTCTGCTGGGCCGCCGGATCCGGCTGGGCCGCGGCCGCGCTCTGCACGGCGTTGAGCGCGCTGATCGTCAGGACCGATCCGCACGCGGCAGCGATGAATTTGCTGCGCAATCGCATGAGTGGAACTCCTTCGCAGGCAGGGATGCCGAAACGGTATTCCGGAATACCTGCGGCCTGCGAATTTAACTTTTCGGTTCTACCTCTTCAATTCAGGCCACCGCACGTGGTCGGAGTTGATTCGGAACTCGTGCGAATGCGTCCACACGCCGCCGGTGGGGTCGCGGTGCTCGTGCTCGACGACCTCCGGGTCGTACGTGGGCCAGAGCCGCAGCGCTCCCGTCGCGCCCACGGCGGTGATCGCGCCGAGCACGACGAACGCGGTGGTGATGCCCGCGGTCGTGGCCAGCCACCCGGCCAGCGGGTAGCAGAGCAGCCAGCAGGCGTGGGACAGCGCGAAGTCCGCGGCGAACAACGCGGGCCGGTCGTGCGGGTCGGCGGAGCGGCGCAGCAGACGGGCGCCCGGCGTGAGGGCGAGCGAACATCCCGCACCGATCAACGCCCACAGCACCAGCAAAGTCGGCCAATTCCCGGCGAACACCGTGCCAGCGAACAACACGACCACGAGCGTGACCGCCGCGCGCAGCACCACAGCGCGATCCGTGAATCGTTCGAGCAGCCGGGGCAACAACAATGCCGCCGTCAGCGACCCCAGTCCGTTGGCGGCCAAGGCGATGGCGACGTCGGACGCGTCGCGACCGAGTCCGTCCCGCACGTGCGCCACGGTGTTCACGAACACCATCGAGCCCGCGGCCGCCGCGGCGAGATGCACGGCGAGAAGGCCGCGCAACCGCGGGGTGGCGAGGTAGATGCGGATGCCTCGCGTGGTGTTGTCGTACCGGCCTCCCCTGCGCGGCAACGGCTTCGGGCGCGGCAGGGTGACCGACAGGACGAGCAGGGCGGAGGCGGCGAACCCGAGCGCGGTGCCGAGGAAGAGCTCGTGGAAGCTGAAGACCGCCAGCGCAGCGGCGGCGAGCGCCGGACTGAGCAGGCTCTCCAGGTCGTAGGCCGTGCGGGACAAC
The DNA here is from genome assembly GCF_044754905.1 of Lentzea sp. NPDC092896. Lineage (NCBI taxonomy): Bacteria > Bacillati > Actinomycetota > Actinomycetes > Pseudonocardiales > Pseudonocardiaceae > Lentzea > Lentzea sp. NPDC092896. The sequence continues at coordinate 2,048,310 of NZ_JBIVPX010000001.1, read as the reverse complement.
GTGATCGCGCGGGTGTACTCGCGTTCGCCGGGCAGCACGTCCGGGATGGTCGCCTGGAACAACGGCGTGAACGCGGCGGATCCGGCCTGCAGCAGGAAGATCAGCACGTAGACCTGCCACACCTCGCTGACCCACGGCAGCGACGCGGCCACCACGACCCGCACCAGGTCGAGAGCGATCAGCACGGCACGGCGAGGCAGCGCGCCGAGCAACGCCGTGGCGATCGGCGCCACCGTGACGTAGGCGATCATCTTGATCGCCAGCGCGGTGCCGAGCACCGCGCCCGCCTCCGCTCCGGCGAGGTCGTAGGCCAGCAGGCCGAGTGCGACGGTGGCCAGTCCCGTTCCGGTCAGCGCGACGACCTGCGCGCCGAACAGACTCCGGTACGTCGGATCGCGCAGAACGGAAATCACGGCCGCACTATATGCACGGAAATAGGTTTGCGTCGACGGTGCAATAGCCGCTACCTGGCAACAGCAACTCACTCACAACAATTCACGGTAGGGTTTTCGCCGTGACTCCGTACGACGAAGTGGCGTCCCTCTACGCCGAACTCTTCAGCGACATGCTCGACACCCGGCCGCTCGAACGCGCGATGCTGGCCGCGTTCGCCGAACTCACCGACGGGCCGGTCGCCGACCTGGGGTGCGGCCCCGGCCATCTGACCGCGCACCTGCGCTCGCTCGGGCTGGACGTGTTCGGACTCGACCTCTCGCCCGCGATGATCGCGATCGCCCGCGAGGCTCATCCGGACCTGAGGTTCGAGGTGGGGTCGATGGCCGCGCTGGACGTCGAGGACGGGGCTCTCGGCGGCATTCTGGCGTTCTACTCGGTCATCCACATGCCGCCGCGCGAACTGCCGGCCGTGTTCGCGGAGTTCTTCCGCGTGCTGAAGCCCGGCGGTCACCTGATGCTCGGGTTCTTCGCCGGTGACGACCCCGAGCCGCGGGAGTTCGACCACAAGGTGACGCTCGCCTACCGCTGGTCGCCGTCCAGCCTGGCGGATCTCCTGAAGCAGGCGGGTTTCGCCGAGGTCGGCCGGCTGGTGCGGGAACCGATCGACGGCGAACGGTTCCCGCAGGCCCAGCTGCTGGTGCGCAAGGACTAGCGGAAGACGACGGTTCCGTTGCCGTTGAGCAGAACCCGGTGCTCGCAGTGCCAGCGGACGGCCCGCGACAGGGCGAGCGCCTCGGCGTCACGACCGGCGGCGGTGAGCGCGCGGGGGTCGAAGGAGTGGTCCACGCGCAGCACCTCCTGTTCGATGATCGGGCCCTCGTCGAGGTCGGGGGTGACGTAGTGGGCCGTCGCGCCCACGTACTTCACGCCCCGGTCGTAGGCCTGGTGGTAGGGCTTGGCGCCCTTGAAGCCCGGCAGGAACGAGTGGTGGATGTTGATCACGCGGCCGGCCAGCTTGGCGCACAGGTCGTTGGACAGCACCTGCATGTACCGCGCCAGCACCACCAGATCGGCCTGGTACTCGTCGACCAGTTCGACCAGGCGTTGCTCGGCCAGGTGCTTGGTGTCGGCGGTGTTGGGCACGTGCACGAAGTCGAGCCCGGCCGCCTCCGCCATCGGGCGCAGGTCCTCGTGGTTCGAGACGATCGCGGCGATCTCACCGCCGAGACCGCCCGCTCGCCAGCGGAAGAGCAGGTCGTTCAGGCAGTGGCCGGCCTTCGACACCATCACGAGCACGCGCGGCGGCCGGTCGTCCCACAGGTCGAAGTCCATCTCGAACTGGGTCGCGACCTTCGCGAACTCACCGGCGAGGTCGTCCGCTTCGACGCCGTCGCAGGAGAACGCGGTGCGCAGGAACAACTTCCCGCGCACGTCGTCGTCGAACTGCTGGTGCTGCACGATGTCGCAGCCGTGGTCGACCAGGAACGACGTCACGGCGTGCACGATGCCCGCGCGTTCCGGGCAGTTCAGGGTCAGGGTGAACTGGGGCATCACGCCACCGCCAGGTACTCGGAGCACGCGTCCACGAGCCACGCCGCGAAGTACTCGGCGAACGACGAGCGCACGAGGACCGTGAACCGGTCGTCGCCGTTCACCTGCAGGACGATTCCCGTCCTGGCGAGCAGCGTCTGCACGCAAGTGCCGCCGGGAGCCGAAGCCGGGTGCAGGTCCACGGAACATCCGTGAGCCAGCACGTCTCGGACTTCCGGCCCTTCCAGGACCACGGTCGTGCGCTGAGCCGAAGTGTCCACAACGGACCCTCTGACAGTCCCGAGCGCGCCACGCAACACCTCCTCGATCGTGACCTGCAGGCCGGGCGGAGCCACGACGAGGAACTCGTCAGGACCCAGCCACAGCACCTCGACGTCCCCGAACTGTCCGGTACCCGAGGTGAAAGTGCAAGCGGCGGAAGGGAACCGGACGCCGAGCGCAGCCCCCATCGCCGCGCTGGCGTCCTGGTCGGACACGTGGACGGTGAGCTGCGAGCGGAACGGCACCTCGGCGGCGGTCAGCACGGGGGCGAGCGCCGCCAGCCGATCAGTCCACGCGGAGAGAGGGCTAGCCGTCACGACGGGCTCCTTCCTTGTCGTACAGCACGGATTCGGTGACGGTGACCGGCACGAGCGCGTCCTCGACGGGCACGTACAACGTCTCGCCGATGCGTTCGTGGCCCGAGCGCACCAGCGCCAACGCGAACGTTCGTCCCAACGCGGCACTCGGGTAGCTGGACGTGACGTGGCCGAGCATCCGCACCGGCGGTTCGGGCAGCCGGTCGGTCTCGACGATCTGCGACCCCTCCGGCAGCAGCACCGAGGGATCGACGGGCAGAAGCCCCACCAGCTGTTTGCGGTCTGTGCGGTTGTTCTCGGCGCGCGCGAAGGAGCGCTTGCCGATGAAGTCCGGCTTCTTCTTCGACACCGCCCACGACATGCCCAGGTCCTGCGGCGTCACCGTCGCGTCGGTCTCCTGGCCGATGATCGGGTAGCCCTTCTCCGCGCGGAGCACGTGCATGGTCTCGGTGCCGTACGGCGTGATCCCGTACTGCTCCCCCGCCGCCATCAACGCCTCCCAGACGGCGATGCCGTGCCAGGCGGTCACGTTGATCTCGTAGGCCAGCTCACCGGAGAAGCTGATCCGGCACACCCGCGCCGGAACTCCGGCGACGACGGTGTCGTGCCAGGTCATGAACTCGAACGCCTCGTTCGACACGTCCAGTGCGGGAGCGACGGCGGCGAGCACGTCCCGGGATCGCGGTCCCACCAACGGAATCGTGGCCCAGTGCTCGGTGACCGAGGTGCAGTGCACGTCGAGGTGCGGCCACTCCGTCTGCAGCCACTCCTCCATCCAGTCGAGGATCTTCGCGGCGTTGCCGGTGGTCGTGGTGATGAGGTAGCGCTCCTCGCCGACGCGGATCACCGTGCCGTCGTCGATCACCATGCCGTCGACGCCGCACATCACGCCGTAGCGGATCTTGCCGACCTTCAGCGTGCTGATCATGTTCGTGTAGAGCATGTCCAGGAACTTGCCGGCGTCCCGGCCCTGCACGTCGATCTTGCCGAGCGTCGAGCCGTCCATCATGCCGACGCTCTCCCGCGTGGCACGGCATTCGCGCAGCACGGCCGTGTGCAGGTCCTCGCCCGGCTTCGGGTAGTACCAGGGCCGCTTCCACTGCCCGACGTCCTCGAACAACGCGCCGTGCGCCACGTGCCACGGGTGGATCGCCGTGACGCGCACCGGGTCGTGCAGCTCGCCGCGGTCGCGTCCGGCCAGTGCGGCGAAGGAGATTGAGGTGTAGGGCGGGCGGAACGTCGTGGGCCGCTGGTCTTCCAGCTCGACGCCGAGCGCCTCGGCGACGATGCCCGCCGCGATCATGCCGGAGGTCTTGCCCTGGTCGTGCGCGGTGCCGATGGTCGTGTAGCGCTTGATGTGCTCCAACGACCGCAGGCCCGCGCCGGTCGCCCGCAGGACGTCCGCGACCGTCGAATCCCTTTGCAGGTCGACGAAGCTCGCGTCGTCATCGCCCGGCACCCGCCACAGCACGAGGCCGGAGCGTGCTGTGCACCGCGAGTCCGACACGGGCAGCGGAACCTGACCACCCGGCGCGAACCCGGCAGCGGTGGCGGCTTCCGCACCGGCGTCCCGTCCCTGCCTCGCACACGCGTTCAGGTCCAGCTCGCCGGTCGCGGACCCCGCGGCACGGACCGTCGAAAGCTCCTCACCCGGTACGAAAGCCCCGAGCTCCGCGTCGTAGCGCAGCTTCCCGCGGGCCTGGCTGAACAGGCTGACCACGGGGTTCCAGCCACCCGACACGAGGACGGTGTCGCAGTGAACGGTGACGTCCGGTGAAGCGGGGGCCAGTGCGCCGATCCGCACCGCGGTCACCCGTCCATCGCCCTCGGTCCCCACCACCACGTGCCCGGCGCGCACCTCGATGCCGCGTGCCGCGCACTCGGTCGCTAGCCGGGCGGGAGCCTCCTGGCGGGCGTCGACGACCAGTGCGATGTCCACACCGGACTCCGCGAGGTCGATCGCCGCGCAGTAGGCGCTGTCGTTGGTGGTGAACACGACGGCCCGCGAGCCGGGCAGCACGCCGTAGCGGTGCAGGAACGTGCGGGCGGACGAGGCCAGCATGATGCCGGGCCGGTCGTTGCCCGCGAACACCACCGGACGTTCGTGGGCACCGGTCGCGAGCACGGTCTGCCGCGTCCTGATCCGCCAGACCCGTTGCCGGGCAACGCCTTCCGGCGCCGCGAACCCGAGGTGGTCGGTGCGCTTCTGCAGGGCGAGCACGAACCCGTCCTGGTACATGCCGAACGCCGTCGTGCGCTCCAGCACCAGCACTCCCGGCGTGCTCTTGAGTTCCGCGACGATGTCCGCGACCCACTCGGCGGACGGCCGCTCGTCCAGGTACTCGTCCACGCCCAGCAACGCGCCGCCGGCCTGGTTCTGCTCGTCCACCAGCACCACCCGAGCGCCGCTGCGGGCAGCGGTCAGCGCCGCCATCAGACCAGCGGGCCCGGCGCCCACGACCAGCACGTCGCAGTGCTCGTGCTTGGCGTCGTACCGCGCCGGATCCGGTTCGGCCGCGAGCTTTCCCTGGCCCGCCAGCCCGCGCGCCACCAGACCGTCGTAGAGCTCCACGGTCGTCGCGAGCAGCATCGGCTCGGAGAAGGGTGCCTCGATCTGGACCAGCGACGTCGGGTCCTCGGAGCCCGCCGCGACGATTCCGCGCGGACGGCCGAGCTTCACGCTGCTGCCGACCTCGTGCACGCCGTTGGCGAGCAGGGCCGACGCGAGCGTGTCCCCGGGGTGCCCGGTGTAGGTCTGGCCGTTGAAGGTGAAGCGCAGCGACATGTCCCGGTCGATCGCGCCACCGGTGGGCGTGCGGAACGTCATGCGATCACCTCGGGCATGGGCTCGCCCACGCGGTAGACGGCCAGCAGGTCGTGGGTGCGGGTGTCGCGGACGGCGTTGAACCACCGCCGGCAGCCGGCGTTGTGGCTCCAGCGCTCAGCGAACGGGCCGCTCGGGTTCTCCCGGAAGAACACGTACTGGGCCCATTCCTCGTCGGTCAGCGCCGACGGGTCCTCTGGGTACGCGACGTGGGCCTGGCCGCCGTAGTGGAACTCCGCTTCCTCGCGCGGCCCGCACCACGGACACGGGATGAGTTGCATCGTCAGCTCCTACTAGTGGGCCACGGCGGCGGCGCCGTGCTCGTCGACGAGAGCGCCCGTGGTGAAGCGCTCCAGGGTGAACGGCTCGTTGAACGGGTGCGGCTTGTCGTGGGCGATGGTGTGCGCGAAGCAGTCACCGACACCGGGGGTGGCCTTGAACCCGCCGGTTCCCCAGCCGCAGTTCAGGTACAGCCCGCCCACCGGCGTGAGGCCGACGATCGGCGAGGCGTCCGGGCTGACGTCGACGATGCCCGCCCACGTCCGCAGCAGGTGCGCACGGGCGAAGACAGGGAACAGCTCCAGCGCCGCCGACATCTGCTGCTCGATGATGTGGAACGACCCCCGCTGGCCGTACCCGTTGTAGCTGTCGATGCCGGCGCCCATCACCAGTTCTCCCTTGTGCGCCTGGGAGACGTAGACGTGCACGGCGTTCGACATCACGACGGTCGGGTGCACGGGTTCGAGCAGCTCGGACACCAGGGCCTGCAACGGGTGCGAGGCGAGCGGGAGGCGCAGGCCGACCATCTTCGCGAGCACCGAGCTGTGCCCGGCGGCGCACAACGCGACCTTGCCGGCGGCGATGCGCCCACGACTCGTTTCTACTGCGGTGATGCGGCCTTGCGACGTCTCCAGTCCGGTGACCTCGCAGTTCTGGATGAGGTCGACACCCATCGCGTGCGCGGCCCGCGCGTAACCCCACGCCACGTAGTCGTGCTTCGCGATGCCCGCGCGCGGCTGGTAGGTCGCGCCCAGCACGGGGTAGCGGACGTCCGGCGAGGTGTTGACGATCGGGCAGATCTCCTTGACCCCGGCGGGATCCACCCACTCCGCGTCGATGCCGTTGAGCCGGTTGGCGTTGACCCGCCGGACGCTGTCGCGCACGTCCTGCAGGCTGTGCGCCAGGTTCAGCACCCCGCGCTGGTCGAACAGGATCGGGTAGCCGAGGTCCTCCTCCAGGCCCTCCCACAGCTTCAGCGAGTGCTCGTAGATGCCGGAGCTCTCGTCCCACAGGTAGTTCGACCGGATGATCGTGGTGTTGCGGGCCATGTTGCCGCCCGCGAGCCAGCCCTTCTCGAGCACCGCGACGTTCGTGATCCCGTGCACCTTCGCGAGGTAGTAGGCGGTCGCGAGACCGTGCCCACCCCCGCCGACGATCACGACGTCGTAGGAGGCCTTCGGTTCCGGGTTGTCCCAGAGGAAGTCCGGGTGCTCGGGCAGATGTGCTCCGGGCGGGCTGGTCATTGCGACGCCTCCAGCGAAATCATCTGGTCGACTACTGGTATATCAGTCTGTGCAGTACCGTAGGTCACATGAACGCACGGGTCAACGACGAGCCCGCCTCCGTCTCACTCACCGAACAGGCGTACGCCGTGCTGCGCGATCGCCTGGTCATGCTGGAGATCAAGCCGGGCGAGCCCATCAACGAGGACAGGCTGCGCACCGAGCTCGGCGTGGGCCGCACCCCGATCCGTGAAGCGCTGAAACGCCTGGAGCAGGAACGGCTCGTCGTCGCCTTCCCGCGCCGCGGCACGTTCGCCACCGACGTGAACATCTCCGACCTCTCGCACATCTCCGAGGTGCGCAGGACCCTGGAACCCCTCGCCGCGGCCGCCTCCGCGGAGAGGGCCACGGCCGCGGACAGGACCGCGCTCACCGAACTGCGCTCGCGCCTCGACACAGCCGCGCCTTCCGGTGACAACACCGAGCTGCTGCGCACCGACGTCGGTGTGCACCGCGCGATCTACGGGTGTGTGCACAACCCGTTCCTGGAAGACACCCTGATCTCGTACGACAACCTCGCGACCCGGATCTGGTGCGTCTTCCTGCCCCGGCTGTCCGGAATGGCCGGTCACGTCGACGAGCACGTGCCGCTCCTCACCGCGATCATCGAGGGTGACGCCAAGAAGGCGAGCGAACTCGCCTCCCAGCACGTCATCGGGTTCGAACAGGCGATCAGGGCGTTGATCTGAGTTCTTCGGCGGTCGTCGCGCAGTAGCCGGAGCAGAGCCATTCGGTGCGGCTCGGTCCGGTGCTTTCCGCACTGATCAGCTCGCCGGTGTCCGGGGAGAACGCGAGCAGGTGACCGGCGTGGGACACCGCGACCCCGAACTCCCGAGGCTCTTCCTCCAGGCCCTCGCAGTTCGCCAGGTGCAGCAGGAGAAGACGCTGCAGCGGCGGCGTGACGACCTGAGGTTCCACACCTGGCGGAACGCCTTCATCACGCCCGCGGTCGTCGTCTTCTGCGTCAGCCTGCCGAACTGGCCGGCGAAGGAGGCCTCGTCGGTGGCCGTGATGAAGAGGTCCGGTAGCTGCCCCGCTGCGTAGTCCCCGCTGGGCGGGACCATCACCTCTTCCCCCTGGGTCACCAGCAACCGTCCCGACCCGTCGGGCGCGATCCACTGCTTGCGTTCGAGGTGTTCGACGACGCTGGTCACCGTGCTTTCCCCGGTCCGGCTCAGGAAGCGGTTGGTGCGGCGATACGCACCAACCGTGTGCACGTGGTGATACCGGCCGAAGCCCGGCGGCTCCGGCGCGTGTGCCGTCTTCCCCGCGAGATCCCGCAGCAGTCGGTTCGCCCCCACAACCCACTTCTACCACCGTTTCGGCGACGTGGCCTCCTGCACCCAGCGGTGGAACTCCCCGATGTGGTGCTCGGACGGAACCAGCACACCGCCGTCCCGGTAGGCCCGCGACGACATGGCGGGCTGACACCGTTCACAAGCCTCGAAGTCCTGCTCGTTGACCCGGTGGAACAGCTCGACGGACCGCGACACGTCCTTGCCGGTGGCGACGACGTCCTTGGCGTAGAGCCAGTCGCACTCGACGATCGTGCGGTCGGCGGCCATCGGGAACATGCGGTGGATGATCACGTGGTCCGGCACGAGGTTGATGAACACCTGCGGCCGCACCGTGATCGCGTAGTACCGGCGGTCCTGCTCGGCGTCCACTCCGGACAGGTTCTCGAAGCCCTCACCGCCGTCGATCGTGAAGCCCTTGATCTCCTCGCCGAAGACCGCGCCGTGCCCGACGTAGTACTGCGCGGCGTAGCCGTCCGCGAACTCCGGCAGGACCTCCGTGAGCTCGGGGTGGATGGTGGCGCAGTGGTAGCACTCCATGAAGTTCTCGATGATGAGCTTCCAGTTGGCCTTGACGTCGTAGGTGATCCGGCGGCCCAGGTCGAGTTCGCTGACCTGGTAGTTGCCGATCGCGTCGAGGTTGCCCAGCCGCTCGCGGACGTCCTGCTGCACGGTCTCTTCGAACGACGCGGGCTCGTCGGCCAGCGACAGCCACGCGTAGCCGAGCCATTCGCGCAGGTGCACGGGCTTCAGGCCGTACTCGACGCGGTCGACGTCGGGCATCGACGTGAGGTTCGGCGCGGCCACCAGTTTGCCGTCGAGGCCGTAGGTCCAGGCGTGGTACGGGCACTGGAAGTTCCGCTTGACCGTGCCGGTCTCCTCGACGCACAGCTTGGCGCCGCGGTGCCGGCAGATGTTGAGGAACGCCCGCAAGGAACCGTCGCGCGACCGGGTCACGAGCACGCTCTCGCGTCCGATTTGGACGGTGCGGAAGTTGCCGGCGTCCGGGAGGTCGGCGCTGCGGACCGCGCAGAACCACATCCGCTCGAAGATGTTCTCCTGCTCCAGCGCGAAGATCGCCGGATCGGTGTAGGTGCTGCCGGGCAACGTGGGGATGAGGCTGGACGGCAACGAGGTCTGGGTCATGAGCGGATCCGCTTCATCTCGGGGTCGAACAGCGGTTCGGACGACACGACTGCCTGGACGCGTTCGCCGAAGTACTCGATCTCGACGGGAGTTCCCTCCGTCGCGACCTCGGCGGGCAGCCAGGCGTAGGCGATGTTCTTACCGATCGAGTAACCACGAGCCGCGCTGGTCACGTACCCGACCGGCACGCCACCGGCGAACACCGGCTCGGAACCCATGACGACCTGGAAGTCGTCCTCGATGATCAGGCAGGTGAGCTTGCGGGCAGCGGTCTCCTCGGACCGGCCCTCCAACGCCCTGCGGCCGTGGAAGTAGCCCTTGTTCATGCGGACCGCGAACCCCAGCCCCGCCTCGAACGGGTCGTGCTCGGTGGTCACGTCGGCGCCCCACGAGCGGTAGCCCTTCTCCAGCCTCATGCTGGTGAACGCGCTGCGGCCGGCGGCGATGACTCCGTGCTGCTGACCGGCCTCCCAGAGCGTGTCCCACAGGCGCCGTCCCATGTCGGCCGTGGTGTAGAGCTCCCAGCCCAGTTCACCGACGTATGACAGGCGCATCGCGGTGACCGGCACCTCGCCGATGAAGGCTTCCTGTGCCTTGAAGTACCCCATGGCCTCGTGCGAGAAGTCCGTGCGGGTCAACGGTTGCAGGAGGTTGCGCGCCTCAGGTCCCCACAGCCCGATGCAGCAGGTGCCTGGGGTGATGTCCGAGATGTGCACGCCGCCGTTGGGCGGCAGGCGGCGGCGCAGCCAGTCGAGGTCGAGCGGGCCGTTCGCGCCGACCTGGAACCGGTTCTGGCCGAGCCTCGCGATCGTCAGGTCGCTGCGCACTCCCCCGTCCTCGTTGAGCAGCAACGTGTACACCACCGCGCCGGGCTTGCGGTCGAGCTGGTTGGTGGTCATCGTCTGCAGGAACGTCAACGCCTCCGGGCCGCTGACCTCCAGTCGTTTCAACGCCGTCATGTCGAACATCGCGACCCGTTTGCGGGCGACGAGGGCCTCCGCGCCGGCGATGGGCGACCAGAACCGGGACGCCCACTCGTTGCGCTCCGGGATCTCCGCGATCTCGGGCAGCCCGGCGTTGGCCTCGTACCAGTGCGGCCGTTCCCAGCCCGACGCCTCCAGGAACACCGCGCCGAGTTCCTGCTGCCGCTCGTAGAACGGGCTGGTGCGCAACGGCCGCGGGCGTTCGGCCGGCTGCAACGGGTGCAGGACGTCGTAGACCTCGACGAACGCCCGGCAGCTGCGTTCGTGCACGTAACCGGGCGAGCGCTGGACGTCCTCGAACCGGTTGAGGTCGCAGCCGTGCAGGTCGATGCCCGGCTGGCCGTCCACCAGCCACTCGGCCATCGCCTTCGCGACGCCGGCGGAGTGCGTGATCCACACGGCTTCGGCGACCCAGAAGCCCTGCAGGCCGGGGTGTTCGCCGAGCAGCGGGTTGCCGTCCGGGGTGAAGGAGAACAGGCCGTTGACGCCCTCCTCGACCTTCGAGTCGCCGAGGACCGGCAGCAGGTCGACGGCGGCGTCCCAGGAGGTCTCGAAGTCCTCCGGGGTGAACGCGATCTCGGACGGCATGGTCGGCGCCACGTCGTGATCAAGAATGTCGTCGGCCGAGATCGGCATCGGCCGGTGCCCGTACGCGCCGATGCCGATCCGGTCGACGTGCTCGCGGAAGTACAGGTCGGCGTCCTGGTGGCGCAGCAACGGCTTCGACATCTCGGACAGCTCCGTGTTGACGCCTTTCAACGCCGCCAGCGGAGCCGTCTTCGCGTACTGGTGCGCCATCGGGACGAGCGGGATGTCGAGGTCGACCATCCGTCCGATGCGCGGGCCCCACATGCCGACGCACGACACGACGATGTCGGCGGCGAACGTGTCGTGCTCGGTGACGACGGCCTTGACGCGGCGGCCGGTGCGTTCGACGCCGGTGACCTTGTGGTGCGCCAGGAACTTCGCGCCGCGCTCCATCGCCCGGCGCGCCTGCGCTTCGGCCGCCCGCAGCGGTTTCGCGATGCCGTCGCTCGGGATGTGGAAGCCGCCGAGGATGCGGGACGGATCGAGCAACGGGTGCAGCCGCGCGCACTCCTCGGGGTCGCGCAGGTAGCTCTCGACGCCCCACGACGTCGCCCAGCCGTGGCGGCGCTTGATGTCCGTCCAGCGTTCCGGGGTGGTGGCGACCTCCAGGCCGCCGAGCTGCTGGAAGCACCACCGGTCGTCCATCGTCAGCGCCGTGTACTTCTCGACGGTGTACTTCGCGAACGAGGTCATCGTCTTGCAACCGGTGGTCTGGAAGACCAGGCCCGGCGCGTGCGAGCTCGACCCGCCCGTGGCGAACAGCGGTCCCTGTTCGAGCACGGTGATGTCGGTCCACCCACGTGCGGTGAGTTCGTCGGCGAGCGCGCATCCGACGATGCCCGCGCCGATCAGCACGACTCTCGGCTGGGTCACAGGACCACCACCGAGCGGAGCACGCGGCCGTGGTGCATGTCCTCGAACGCCTTCTCGACGTCGCCCAGCCCGATCGTCTCGGAGACGAACGCGCCGAGGTCGAGCCGGCCCTGCAGGTACAGGTCGATCAGCATCGGGAAGTCGCGGCTGGGCAGGCAGTCGCCGTACCAGGACGACTTCACCGCGCCACCGCGCGAGAACACGTCGATCAACGGCAGTTCGAGCTTCATGTCCGGGGTCGGCACACCGACGAGCACGGCGAGACCGGCGTGGTCACGGGCGTAGAAGGCCTGCTGGAAGGTCTCGGGGCGGCCGACCGCGTCGATCACGACGTCGGCGCCGTTGCCCTCGGTGAGCTCGCGGATCGTCTCGACGACGTCCTGCTCGCGGGCGTTGATCGTGTGCGTGGCGCCGAACCGCTCGGCCCACCGCAGTTTCGTGTCGTCGAGGTCGACGGCGATGATCGTGCGCGCCCCGGCCAGCCGGGCTCCCGCGATCGCCGCGTCACCGACGCCGCCGCAGCCGAGCACGGCCACGCTGTCGCCGCGGGTGACGCCGCCGGTGTTGATCGCGGCGCCGATGCCCGCCATCACGCCGCAGCCGAGCAGGCCCGCGACCTCCGCCGGTGCCTTGGGGTTCACCTTCGTGCATTGTCCACTGTGGACGAGAGTCTTCTCGGCGAACGCGCCGATGCCCAGCGCGGGCGACAGCGGCGTGCCGTCGGCGAGCGTCATGGGCTGCGAAGCGTTGTGGGTGTTGAAGCAGTACTGGGGCCGGCCGCGCAGGCAGGAGCGGCACGAACCGCACACCGCGCGCCAGTTCAGGATCACGAAGTCGCCCGGCTCCAGGTCGGTCACGCCCTCGCCGACCGCCTCGACGATCCCCGCGGCCTCGTGCCCGAGCAGGAACGGGAACTCGTCGTTGATCCCGCCCTCCCGGTAGTGCAGGTCGGTGTGGCACACCCCGCACGCCTGCACCTTCACCAGCGCCTCGCCCGGACCGGGATCGGGCACGAGGATCGTCTCGACCGAGACCTTCGCTCCGCGCCCCGCCGCCACGACACCCTTCACCGCATGTGCCACTTCGTTCGCTCCTGTCAGCGAGTTCCGTAATACGCAACGCAGTTCGCATTATGCAACTAGCGGCATCACGGTGCGGCTCGCCGGAGCCGTTGTCAAGACCTTGTCGCACGGACGGAGGCACCCCGAACGGCAGCGAGCCCCCGGCCGTGACCGAGGGCTCGCTGTGCGTGAACGCCTTTCACAGCACGGAATGCCCCATTCGCACCGAAAGGTCGCGCGACGCCACCCGCAGCTCCTCGACGATCTCCGGCATGCGCTTCTGCGAGAGCCGGTAGGCCGGACCGGCGGCGCTGATCGCCGCCACGACGTCGCCGTGCGAACCGAACACCGGTACCGCGACCGCGTGCAGACCAGCCTCCAGCTCCTCCATGCAGGTCGCGAACCCGTCCTCGGCCGTGCGTTGCAGCACGCACCGCAGCTTCACGGGATCGGTGATCGTGCGCGGGGCGCAGGGCTCCAGCTCGCCCGCCAGCAGGCGGTCCTGGTCGTCGGCCGACGCGGCGGCGAGCAGGACCTTGCCGCTCGACGTGGCGTGCAACGGCGTGCGCTGGCCGACCCAGTTCTGCGCCGCCACCGCGGAACCGCCCCGCGCCTGGCTCACGTTCAGCGCGACGCCGCTGTCGAGGATCGCGATGTTGACGGTCTCGCCCAGCCGGTCGGCGAGCTCCGTGCAGACCGGTCCGCCCACCCGGACGTAGTCGAGCTGGCCGGTCACGGCGCCCGCGAACCGGAGCATGCCGAGGCCGATCCGGAACGGGCCGCGTTCGCCGTCCTGCTCCACGAGATCGCGGGCCTGAAGCGTGTAAACGAGTCTGGACGCGGAGGACTTGTGCACGCCGAGCTCGGCGGCGATCTCGGTGATCCCCGCTTCCCCGTTGCGGGCCAGCAGCTCCAGCACCGCCACTGCCCGATCGACCGATTGCACAAGCCCGTTGTTGCTCATTACGCAACCGTAACCGATTAGTGCAACAACCCCAGACAGCCCAAACGCACCTTGACGCGTCCCGCGTTCTGCCTCATTCTGCTGTTGCGTATCGCACATCGCGTTCCGTAATACGCAACGGAGGGGTTCGAGATGATCACCGCTTGCGCCGTGGCCGATCTTCCAGTCGGCGAATCCGTGCGGATCGACGGCGACCCGGCGATCGCCGTCTTCAACGCGGACGGCGAGTTCTACGCGATCGACGACACGTGCACCCACCAGGACGCGTCGCTGTCGGAGGGCTGGCTGGAGGGCTGCTTCGTCGAGTGCCCGCTGCACGCGGCGAGCTTCGACCTGCGCACCGGCGTCCCGACGTGCCTGCCCGCCAAGAGGGCGGTGCGCACGTACCCGGTCGTCGTGCAGGACGGGATGATCTACGTGGACACGGGCAGCCGCGAGGCCGTGGCGTGAAAACGGTCGCCGTGGCCGGTGCCTCGCTGGCCGGGCTGCGGTCCGTGGAGGAACTGCGCAAGCAGGGCTTCGACGGACGGATCGTGGTCATCGGCGAGGAACCCCACGCGCCCTACGACCGGCCGCCGCTGTCCAAGGCGTTCCTCAACGGCACGATGCAGGCTGAGGACCTCGCACTCTCCGACGACGACCTCGGCGCCGAATGGCGGCTCGGCGTCCGCGCCGACCAGCTCGATCCCTCGACCGGCTCGCTGTACCTGTCGACCGGCGAGATCCTGCGCGCGGACGGCGTGGTGATCGCGACCGGCGGCCGCCCCCGCACCCTTCCCGGCACCGCGGACCTGGCCGGCGTCCACACGCTGCGCACCCTGGACGATGCCGTCGCGCTGCAGGCGGATCTGCGGCCAGGTGCACGTGTCGTAGTCGTCGGCGCGGGATGGATCGGCGCCGAGGTCGCGTCCACGTGCCGTGGGCTCGGCCACGAGGTGACCGTCGTCGAGGCCGCGCCGGTGCCGATGGAACGCGCGCTCGGCCCCGTTCTCGGCAAGCTCTGCGCCGACCTGCACGCCGACCACGACGTCAACCTGCGCCTGGGCGTCGGCGTGGCTTCGTTCGCGCACAACGGTTCCAGGGTGACCGGTGTACTGCTGCGCGATGGCACGCACCTGCCCGCCGACGTCGTGGTGGCCGGGATCGGCATGGAACCCGCGACCGGCTGGCTCGCCGGCTCAGGCCTCGCCGTGGACAACGGCGTGCTGTGCGACACCGGCTGCGTCACGTCGATCGCGTCCGTTGTCGCTGTGGGCGATGTGGCCTGTTATCGCGCTGCCACGGGAGATCACGTCCGGCACGAGCACTGGACGAACGCCTCGGAACAGCCGGTCGTCGCCGTCCGCAACCTCCTCGCGGGTGCGACCGTGGAGACGTTCCGGCCGTCCGGGTACGTCTGGTCCGACCAGTACGGCGTCCGCCTGCAACTCGCGGGCGAGACCGGCGGCGCGGACGAGGTGGCCGTGATCGACGGGTCGCCGGACGACCGCAGGTTCGTCGCCGAGTTCCGCCGCGCCGGCCGGCCCGTCGGGCTGCTCGCCATGAACAACGCCAAGCTGTTCGGCCGCCTGCGCCGTCAGCTCACCGCTCCCGTGTCATAGGCAGTCCAGGATGGCGGCCGTCCGCTTCTCCAGGTGCGGCCGCACGTCGTAGCCGGTGAAGATCCACGGCGAACGCTTCTCCATGCCCGCCAGCACCATCTCGCCCACGGCGTCGATGCCCGGCCCGCTCCGGAGGAACGCCTCGACGCCGGGCACGAGGTCGTCCCGCACCGCGACGCCGGCGCTCGCCGCCCTGGTGTTGGCGATGATGCCCGTGTCGACCGGCCCAGGACACAGCACGCTGACGTCGATGCCGTGCCCGGCCACGTCGTGGCGCAGCGACTCGGACAGACCGACGACCGCGAACTTGGCCGTCGCGTACAGCACGTTCCCGTCGGTCACGAGCCCGGCGCCCGACGAGGTGTTCACGACGTAACCAGCCCGCCGCTCGATCATCCGCGGCAGGAACGTCTGGATCCCGTTGACCACTCCGGTCAGGTTCACGCCGAGGGCCAGGTCCCACTTGGCGTAGGTCAGCTCAGCGGCGGGGGCGTACGGCGCGATGCCGGCGTTGTTGAACAGCAGGTCCACCAGCCCGAGCGCGCGTTCGGCCTGGTCGGCGGCCTGCTCGAACGCCTCCCGGTCGCGCACGTCCAGCCGGAACGTCTCCACGGCCGCCACCTGCGACAGCTCCTTCGCGGCGCGAGCCAGCGACTCCTCGTCGACGTCGGCCAGCGCGAGACGCACACCCCGGTGCGCGAGCGCCCGCGCGATGCCCAGGCCGATCCCCCTGCCGCCGCCGGTCACGAAGGCGGCCGATCCCGTCCAGTCCCGCATGGGAACACCTCTCTATGTTGATCTGATGACACTGTGCTGGCTAACACAGTAGCCTGCTCAGCATGCCTCTCAGTCAACAATCGGCTCCGACGTCGCTCCGCCAAGTCCTCGCCGGGGGCGGCCGCGCCACCATCGGCGTGCTGGTCGGACTCCAGGTGCTGGACAGCGTCGACAACGTGATGTTCGTGGTCTTCGCGCCCGAGATCCGCGAGTCGCTCGGCATCAGCACCGCGGCTGTCGGCGTCGTCGGCGCACTGGCCGGGGTGATGGTCGCGCTCGCCGCACTGCCGCTCGGTCTGCTGGGCGACCGGCACCGCCGCACGACGATCGCGGGCGTCGCCACCCTCGTCTGGGCCGCGGCGGCCGGGGTGCTGGGGATGGTCCAGCACCTCTGGCAGGCCGTCGCGGTGCGCGTGGTCGCGGGCGTCGGCAAGGCCAACGAGGGCCCGATCCAGTCGTCACTGCTGGTCGACGCCTACCCGCCCGCCGGGCGAGGGCGGGTGCTCGGGCTGCACCGCGGCGGGCAACCCCTCGGCACCGTCGCCGGTCCCCTGCTGGCGGCGGCCTTCGCGGCGTTCATCCCCGCCGAGCACGAACCGTGGCGCTGGGCGTTCGCCTTCCTCGCCGTGCCCGCGCTGCTGCTCGGCCTGGCCGCGCTGCGCCTGCCCGAACCGGTCCGGGAGCACGCCACGACCACACCGCGCGGGGCGTTGAAGGACCTCAGGAAGATCCCGACGTTGCTGGGGGTGATGGTCGCGCTCGGGGCGTTCGGCATCTCCGTGACGACGGTGCCGATCTACCTCAACGTGATCCTCGAAGAGCAACTCGGGCAGGGCGCGGCGGCGCGCGGCGTGATCACGGCGGTCTGCGCGGCAGGCGGCCTGCTCGGCGCGGCGCTCGGCGGGATCCTGAGCGACCGGCTGTTCCGGCGCAGTCCCCCGGCGTGCCTTCATCTCGCGGCCGGCGCGCTTTCCGTGCTGGGCATCGGGTTCGCGGTGCAGGCGTACGCACAGGACGTGACGACCTACGTGGTGATCGGGGTCGTCATCCAGGCGATGACGTACGCCGGCATCGTGCCGCTGAGCCTGGTCGTGGCCTCGGTGACGCCGAAGGAGTTCCGGGCGACGGCGTTCGCGCTGGTCGGCGTCTTCACGGCGGTGGTCGGCGGGCTCGGCGGCGCGGCGCTCACCGGCGTCGCGGAGAAGCTCTGGGGCGTGCAGGTCGCGGTCGTCGTGATCGCGCCGGTGGCCTCGGTCGCCGCAGGTCTGGTGTTGATCGGGACGGCTCGTCACGTGCGGGGCGACATCGCCAGGGTCGTACGATGATCGCCGTGAACTCCCCTGGGCAGCGCCGGATCGACGAGATCGGCGACGAGAGCCGCCGCCGCATCCTGGACGCCGCCGAGGAGCTCTTCGCCGAACGCGGGTTCGACCGCACGTCCTTTGTGGACATCGCGAAGCGGTCGGGAATCAGCCGCGGCTCCATCCCGTGGCACTTCAAGAACAAGGACGGCCTCGTGATGGCCGTGGTCGAGCGCGTGGTCGGGCGGATCTGGCCGGCCGAGCGCTACGAGGCCGTGCCGTCGCTGACCGAGGTGTTCGCGGAGACTGCCGAACTGCTCAGGAGCGGCAACTCCGCCCTGGTGTTCATGATCCTGGTCGAGGCGCTGAGCGACCGCGGTGTCGTGCACGAGCAGTACCGGGAGTTCTTCGCGCGGCGCCGCGAGGGCATCGAGACCCTGCTGCGCCTCAAACGCCCGGCCACCGCCGATCCGGAGAAGGCCGCCGAGCAGGAGCGCACCGCCGCCGTGGCGCTCAACGGCGCGCTCCTGGGCATCCACCTGCAGGCACTCGTCGATCCGGGCAACGTCGACCTCGACGCGGCACTGGTGTCGATCGCGGCCATGTTCGACCGGAACCTCGCCGACGTCTGGCGCTAACGCAGCCGTCCGAGGATCAGGTCGATGTCCGCCTCCGAGGTGCGGTGGTTGGTGACGCAGGCGCGGATGCCCCGCTTCCCCGCCACCACAACGGGTCCGAGCAGCGCGACGTTCTCGGCGGCCAGCGTCTCGAGCAACTTCGTGTGCTCCTCGGGCGAAGCGCCGTCCACCTGGAAGCACACCGCGGTCAGCGTCACGGGGGCCAGCAACGTGAGTCCGGGCGTGGCCGAGATGCCGTCGCCCAACCGCCGCGCCAGCGCGAGAGTGCGCTCGTTCGCCTCCCGGAACGCCGACACCCCGAACGCCTGCAACGCGCTCCACACCTTGAAAGCCTTGAAGTTGCGGGAGAGCTGCGGCCCGTAGTCCATGTAGTCGGTCATCAACGGGTCGTCGGCGATCGTCAGGTACGAGGAGTCGAACGCGTAGGCGTCGCGCAGCTTCGAGCCGTCGCGGACGAGCAGGCACCCCGCCTCCAGCGAGGCGAACAGCAGCTTGTGCGGGTCGAGCGTGATCGAGTCGGCGCGGGCACAGCCGCCCATCAGGCCGCGCATCCCCTCTGACAGCAGGAAAAGCGCACCGTAGGCACCGTCGACGTGCAGCCACAGGTCCTGCTCGGCGCACAGGTCCGCGATCGTGTCGATCGGATCGACCGAGCCGGTCGACACCGTGCCGCAGGTCGCGACGACACACCACGGCCGCAGACCGTCGGTGCGATCCTGCGCGATTGCTTTGCGCAGCGCGGAAACATCCATGCGGTGCGACGAATCCGTGGCGATGTGGCGGACGTTGTCCAGGCCGATGCCGAGGATCGCGGCGGCCTTGTCGACGCTGCGGTGCGCCTCGACGGAGGTGTAGACGACCAGCGGGGCCGCGTCGCGCTGCAGTCCGGTGGCGTGGAAGCCGGGCACCCGGTCGTGCAGCGCCGTGGCCAACGCCTGGAGCGTCGCGAGCGAACCACCACCGGTCAGGATTCCCTTGGCGGCAGCGGAAAATCCGACGACCGAGGCCAGCCACTCCAGCACGGAGCGCTCGACCACGCTGGCCGCCGGGGACAGCTGCCAGAAGTTGCAGTTCTGGTTGATCGCGGCGGCCAGCGCCTCGGCGTACGGGGCGATGCCGTGGGGCGGCCCGAGGACGTAGGCGAGGAACCGCGGGTGCGCCACCGCCGTCGAGTTCGGCAGGATCGTGTCCTCCCAGCTGTCGAACAGCGCGTCCACGCCGATCCCGCGCTCCGGCATCGGCGCGGCGAGCAACGCGGCCAGTGCGTCCCGGTCCGGCGCCGGGAGGATGTCGGCCTTGGGCAGGCCGCGCTCGTAGCCGTCCAGCATCGCGAGCAGCCGCGCTCCGGCCCTGTCGCGTTCGTCGTCAGTCAGCAGAAGTTCGTTCACGACAAGCAGATTAGGCCCCCAAGACCGGCACGCGATTGCCACTTCGACCCTGGAAGCGACCGATCGTGGCATGATCTGCCAGTGGACCGCATCGACCGCGCAATCATCCGCCTCCTCCAGGAGGACGGCCGCCTCACCAACACCGAACTGGCCGACAAGGTGGGCCTCACGCCGTCGCCGTGCCTGCGGCGCGTGCGGGCGCTGGAGGAGGCCGGGGTGATCACCGGCTACCACGCGGCCGTCGACCCCGCCGCGCTCGGCCGGGGCTTCCGCGTCCTCGTGCACATCGACCTCGCCGCGCAGGACACGGCGACCATCGAGGCGTTCGAGGCGAAGATCGCGGAGATCGACGCCGTCGAGCACTGCGTGCGGATGTTCGGGCAGCCCGACTACCACCTGTGGGTCTCCGTCGCCGGCCTCGCCGCCTACGAGCAGCTCTACATGTCCGCACTCACGAGACTGCCGGGCGTGGCGCGCACGAACTCGCAGTTCCCGATGAAGACGGTGAAGAGCTAGGCCGTGTCCTGCGAGTTCATTGGGCGACAGTGGCAGCCGAGAGACCCGGAGACGGCACCGCCTCCGGGTCTCTCGCCCGCGCCTCTCACCGAACGAACTTGCAGGACACGACCTAGGCGAGGTCCTCGGCCTGCAGCTCGGCCCGCGACGACACCCCGAGCTTGCGAAGCACCCGTGCCGCGTGCTGCTCGACGGTCCGCGGCGACAGGAACAGCACGTCGGCGATCTTCCGGTTGGTGTGCCCGGCGACCAGCAGCCGCGCGACCTCCTGCTCGCGCGGCGACAGTTCGTCGCCGTACCCGCGCCTGCCCCGCCGCGACGGCTTGCCGCCACCGATGCCGCGCAACTGGTGCCGGCACCGGGCCGCGTCGCGGGTGGCGCCCAGGCCGTCGAACGTGTCGACGAGCGCCGACAGGATCTCCGCCGCCTTCTCCTGGTCGCCGGGCAGCAGGCAGGCGGCCTCGCGTTCGGCGACCAGCGCGGTGAGGTACGGCGCGGGCAGCGCCGTGTACCTGTCGGCGGCCTCCCGGTAGAGCGACACGGCGGGGTCGAGCTGACCGCGTGCCTCGGCGAGCAGACCGCGGCACCAGGCCAGGGCGGCGAACGCCATCGGGGCGTCGCGATCCTCGATGCCCGCGGCGATCTCCTCGATCAGCGTCTCGGCGTCGGTCTCGCGACCGGCGGCGAGGAACGTGGCCACGGCGACCGGGCCCAGTTCGGTCGCCCACACCCACACGCCCTTCGCACGGACGATCGCCAGGCCGCGGTCGACGTCCACGCAGGCACGGGTGATCTCGTCCTGGGCGAGCATGGTCCTGGCGAGAGCAGCGCACCCGGCGACGGCCACCGGGGCGATCGACTCCTCGGGGGCGAACGCTCCGGTCTCGGTGAGGTAGCTGGTCGCCTCCGCCCACTCGCCGCGGGCCGTCGCCAGCGATCCCAGGATCAGGCACAGCTCGCTGGCCAGCGGAAACAGGTCGCGATACTCGTCGAGCAGGGTCACCGCGCGCTCGGCGAGGCCGTCCCAGTCGCCAGTGAGCCAGTCGAGCCGGGCCCTGGTCGCGTGCGCGGTGCTCGCGACGAACGGGGCACCGCACTCCGCCGCATACCTCAGGCCGTTGCGCAGCAGGTCGGCGCACAGCTCGAAGTGGCCGGTCGTGGTCAGCGCGTCGGCGAGGTTGCAGTGGGCGCGGGCGAGCTGGCGCAGTTCGCCGGGGGTGGAGGCGGGCAGGAACTCGAGCCGCTGCAGCACCGCCGGGTCACCGGTGTGCATTCGTGACCCGATCTCGTTGGCGTACAACGACATCTTCAGCTCGGGATCGTCGGACTCGGCACGGAAGCGGACCGCCTGGTCGAGCCACGGCGCCACCTCGCTCATCGGGGTGCCCCCCAGGTAGGACAGTCCCAGCACGGCGGCCCCGCGGGCGGCCAGGTCAGGGCGCTCGGTGAGGTCGGCGACCGCGCGTTCGAGCTCGGAACGGGCCTCCTCGACACCACCCGCCTGCCGGATCAGCAGCACGCCCCGGTAGAGGCGCACCTGACCGCGCGCGGCGGTCGACAGGCGTCGGTCGGACAGCAGGCGTTCGAGCGCCTCGGTCGGATCGAGCTGGTCCAGGCCCTGGTGGGCGATCTGACCGAGCTTGATCGCGAGCCGGTCCACGTCGTCCGCGGGCACGGCGGGGTCGAGCAGCAGCCGTTGCAGCAGGGCGGTCGCCGTGGTCGCGTCGCCGTTCTCCACGGCCCTGTCCGCGGCGGCCTCGCCGTAGTGCAGCCACGCCGACGTGCGCCCGGCGCGTTCGCTGTGCTCGGCGAGCTGCACCAGCGGACGCGGTTCGACCTGGTCGAGCACCTCGACGGCGCGACGGTGCAGTTCCTGACGGTCCGGCCCGCTCAAAGTGTCGTACACGGCCTGCTGAGCCAGCGCGTGCCGAAAGCCGTACCGCCGTGCGTCGACCTCGTGCAGAACATGGCCTGTCAGCGCGTGCGTCAGGGCGGCACGACTCTCACCGATCTCGGCCACCTCGCCGAGCAGTTCGACGGACGCGGGCGCGCCCAGCACCGCGGCGGCCTGCACCAACCGGGTAGCAGCGGCGGGCAGCGCGGCGAGACGCTCGGAGATGGCGTCGCGCAGCAGCACGGGCACGTCCACGTTGTCGAGCAACCGACGGGCCGTGGCGCCGTCCGCGTGCACCGCACCGGCGGGATTCCGCAACGCCCGCAACGTTTCCTCGACCACGAACGGGATGCCCGCCGTGCGTTCGTGCAGCTTGGCCGCGAACTCCAGCGACACGGACTCGCCGTCGAGGATCGCGGACGTCAGCGCCCGCACCTCGGCCACGTCGAGCGGCTGGAGTTCGAGCAACGCGCTGGTGATCCCGGTGGGCGGCCGGTACGCCGATCCGAGCGGAACGCCACCCGGCACGTCCTCGCGCCGGTAGGTGACCACGATCGACAGGTTCGCCGGCGGGTCGCCCATCAGGAACCGCAGCAGCTGCCGGGACCCGTCGTCGGCCCAGTGCAGGTCCTCGACGACCAGCAGCACCGGCCCGAGCACGCCGAGCAGCTCGCGCATGCCGCGGAACAACCGGTGCCGGTCGGCCCGGGGATCACCGGTCGGAGGTGGCGGCGCGGGCAGGTACTCGGCGAGTTCCGGCAACAGCGAACCGAGCACACCGGACACCGGGCTGAGCCGCGAATGGTTGCGCGCCAAGCGTTCCGTGCAGTCGCGCAACGCCTCCAGCACCGCGCCGTACGGAAACGGCTCCCCCACCGGCTGGCAGTGGCCCATGAGGACGGAGATCGGGCCGAGGTCCGAGTCGAGCAGCTCGCGCACCAGCCGTGACTTACCGACGCCGGCCTCGCCCTCGATCATGATCACCGCGGGGTGGCTCGGCACGGCGGCGCGCAGCGCGCCGAGCTGGTCACCTCGCCCCACCAGCACCGGCGAGCTCGTGCGCATCAGTCCGCCGGGGTCGCAGCGCCGCGCCCTGGACTTCGGTGTCCGGCTCATCCGCACCGATGTTAGGCGAAAGACGGGTATCCCTACGTAGCGATATCCGGATTGTTCGCCGTTCCAGCTCGCCCGATGGTGATCCGCACGTGGTCGCCCACCCCTGCCGAGGCGGCCGGAGATCGGAGAACCAGAGATGCGACTTGATCGCACAACACGCGTGCTCGCGGCGACGGGCCTGGGCCTGGCCGTCGCAGCGGCGGTGAGCAGCCCTGTTTCCGCTCAAACGGCGTCGATCCAGAAGACCGCCGACCCCGTCGCGGGCAGCTACATCGTGGTGTTCAAGGACGGCGCGAGCGACGTTCCCACCACCAACGCCAAGGCGCTCGACCTCGCCCGCAAGCACGGCGGCAAGGTCAGCAACACCTACGTGGCGTCGGTGCGCGGCTTCGCGGTGAAGCTGGACGAGGCGGCGGCGCGCAGGCTCGCGGCCGACCCCGCCGTCGCCTACGTGCAGCAGGACGGCTGGGCGCGGATGTCCGACACCCAGACGAACCCGACGTGGGGCCTGGACCGGATCGACCAGGCGAACCTGCCCGTCGACGCGAAGTACACCTACCCGAACACCGCGTCGAACGTGACCGCGTACATCCTGGACACCGGGATCTACAAGGCGCACACCGAGTTCGAGGGTCGTGCCAAGGACGGCTACGACTTCATCGACAACGACGCGGACGCCTCGGACTGCCAGGGCCACGGCACGCACGTCGCCGGCACGGTCGGTTCCAAGACGTACGGCGTGGCGAAGAAGGTCAACCTCGTCGCGGTCCGCGTGCTCGACTGCAACGGCAGCGGCCAGTACTCGCAGATCATCAAGGGCATCGACTGGGTCGCACAGAACGCGAAGAAGCCCGCCGTGGCGAACATGAGCCTCGGCGGCGGCGCGGACTCCACTGTGGACAACGCGGTGAAGCGCGCGATCGCGGCGGGCGTGACGTTCGGCCTGGCGGCGGGCAACAACAACGGCGACGCCTGCCAGACCTCCCCCGCCCGCGTGCCGGAGGCCATCACGGTGGCCGCCAGCGACTCGGCCGACAAGCGCTCGATCTACACCGGCGGGCAGGCGTCGAACTGGGGCTCCTGCGTCGACCTCTTCGGGCCGGGCTCGAACATCACGTCGACCAAGAACGGCGGCGGCACCACGTCCATGGGCGGCACCTCGATGGCCACCCCGCACGTCGTCGGTGCCGCCGCGCTGTACGCGTCCGCGAACCCGTCCGCAACCCCTGCCCAGGTTCGCGACGCGCTGGTGAACAACGCCACGACCGGCAAGATCACCGACCTGCAGGGCTCGCCGAACAAGCTGCTCAACATCAGCTTCATCGGCGGCGGTGGCCCCGACCCGGAGCCGTGCGCCGCCGCCACCAACGGCGACGACGTGTCCATTCCGGACAACAACACCGCGGTGACCTCGTCGGTGAGCGTGACCGGCTGCACCGGTAAGGCCTCGACCGGTACCAAGGTCAAGGTCGACATCAACCACCCCTACACCGCTGACCTGGCCATCGACCTGGTCGGTCCGTCCGGTGCGACCTACAGCCTCAAGAAGGCGAAGGGCGCGACCTCCTCGGCCGGTGTGCACGAGACCTTCACGGTCGACGCCTCCGCCGAGAACCGCAACGGCACGTGGAAGTTGCAGGTGACCGACGTCTGGACCTACGACGCCGGGAACATCGACACCTGGACCCTGACGTTCTGACGAGCACCGGAAGGACTTCCCATGCACCGCACCACCTGCGGGCTCGCCGTTCTCGCCGTCGCCTCCGCCCTGCTGGTCACCCCGGCTCAGGCGGCTGAGGCGGACTTCGTCAAGGCCAAGAACCCGGCCGCCGGCGGCAGTTTCATCGTCTCGCTCAAGCCCGGCGCCGCCATCCAGTCGACGTCGAGCGCTCTCACCCAGAAGTACGGCGGCAACCTCGACGCCGTGTTCTCCCACGCCCTGCGCGGCTTCCAGGTCAAGAACCTGACCGAGGCCGGCGCGCGGAAGCTGGCGGCAGACCCCGCCGTCAAGGCCGTCTACCAGGACGGCACCGCGAAGGCGCTGGACGTGCAGGACAACCCGACGTGGGGCCTGGACCGCGTGGACCAGGTCTCGCTGCCGCTGGACAAGAAGTACAACTACCCCAGCGGTGGCGCGTCGAACGTGACGGTCTACATCACCGACACGGGCGTCAAGACGTCGATCGCCGACTTCGAGGGCCGCGCGTCCGTGGGCGCCGACTTCATCGAGGACGGCCAGAACGGTCAGGACTGCTCGGGCCACGGCACGCACGTGGCCGGAACGGTCGGGTCCAAGACCTACGGTGTGGCCAAGAAGGCCAAGCTGGTCTCGGTCCGCATGCTCGGCACGAGCTGCACCGGCAACGGCCCCGACTCGGCCGGTGTCAAGGCCATCGAGTGGATCACGGCGAACGCCCAGAAGCCCGCCGTGGTCAACGCTTCCTGGACCTTCGACACCGCCGACATCGGCAACGACGCCATCGCCGGCATGGTCGCGTCGGGCGTGCAGATGGCGGTCGCGTCGGGCAACAGCTCGACCGACGCCTGCTCGACCGGTCCGGCGAAGATCTCGTCGCTGATCACGGTGAACGCCACCTCGTCCAACGACGCGCGTGCCTCGTTCTCGAACTACGGCACCTGCACGGACATCTTCGCCCCCGGTGACAACATCACCTCGCTGGGGCTGAACGGCGGCAGCACCAACATGTCCGGCACGTCCATGGCCACCCCGCACGTCGCGGGTGTCGCGGCCCTGTACCTGTCGGCCAACCCGTCCGCGAGCCCCCAGGCCCTGCGCGACGCCCTGGTGAACGGCGCCACCTCCGGCAAGGTCACCAACCCGGGTTCCGGTTCGCCGAACAAGCTGCTGTACAGCGGTTTCATCGGCGGCGGTCCCGACCCGCAGTGCGGTCCCGGCACGAACGGCGACGACGTGTCCATTCCGGACACGAACACCGCCGTCTCGTCGTCGGTGACGATCTCGGGCTGCACCGGCAACTCCACGGCCTCGGCAACCGTCAAGGTCGACGTCAACCACACCTACACCGGCGATCTGGCCGTCGACCTGGTCAGCCCGTCCGGCAAGTCCTACGTCCTCAAGAAGGCCGGCGGGGCTTCGTCGTCCGCCGGCATCCACGAGACCTACACCGTTGACCTCTCCTCGGAGGCGCGCAACGGCACGTGGAAGCTGCAGGTGAAGGACATCTACACCTACGACACCGGCAACATCGACTCCTGGACCCTCACGGTCTGATCGTCGCGCAACGGAAACGAGCCCCGGAGCCGTGCCGGCTCCGGGGCTCTTCCCTGTTTCCCCCAACGGGGTCTAGCGGGTGACGGTCAGCGTGAACGTCGTCGTGCCGGTCTTCCCGTCGGCCGAGGTGGCCTTGATCGTGATCGGGTAGGTGCCGGGCGGGGTGGAGAAGTTGGTGAAGATCCAGACGTTGCTGCTGCCGTTCTGGCCGACCGTGGCCGGGTTGAACGAGAGCTGCGCGCCCGTGGGCACACCGGACGCGGTGAGCGTCAGGTTTCCGGTGCCACCACTGGCCTTCACCACGGTCTGGCCGAGCAGGCCCTGCTTGACGGTGGCGGACGACGGCGTCGCGGTCACCGTGACCTCACCGGTCGGCGGTTCCTGGGAACCCTCGACCGTCAGCGAGACCGTGGTGGTGGCGGTCTTGCCGTTCGCGTCGGTGCCGGTGACGGTGATGCTGGACGTACCGGCGGTCGCGGTGCTGGACACGTCCAGCGTCAGCTTCGACGAGCTGCCCGCGCCGATCGACGTCGGCTGGAACGTGGCCTTCACGCCGGTGGGGACACCCGACGCGGACAGGTTGATCGTCTGACCGTCGCCGTTCGACGAGATGGTGGTCGAGACGTACTTGCCCTTGGCCGCCTTCACACTGCTCGGCGAGGCTCCCAGCGTGAAGTCGCCCGGCTGCGGGTCGCCACCGCCGGTGACGGTCAGCGAGTACTTGCCGGACGCCGTCTTGCCGCTCGACGTGGTGCCGGTGATCGAGACCTCGTAGGTGCCGTTCGGGGCCGAGGTGGTGGCGTCGAACGTGACCTTCGCCGAGTTGCCGGTGGTCACCGACGTCGGCTGGAAGACCGCCTTCACGCCGCTGGGCAGGCCGGACGCGGACAGCGTGGCGTTCTCCGCGCCACCCGAACCGGCCGTGGTGGTGATGCCCGCGGAGATCGTCTTGCCGGCCGCGACCGAACCGCTGCCCGGCGCGACGGTCAGCCCGAAGTCACCGACGGGAGGCTGGTCGCCGACCTCGGTCTTGACCCAGTCGCCCATCTCGTTGTCGAGGCGGCCGTAGACCGAGTACCACTTGAAGTCGGACCGGCTCCACGACGCGACGCCGTAGATCTTGCCGTCGAAGATCAGCGGGCCGCCGCTGTCACCGGGCAGGATCGAGATCCGGCCGTCGGAGTACCCGGCGCAGATCATGTACGCCGACTTGAAGCCCGCGCCGACGCCCTGGCAGACGCTGTCGCCGTTGACGACCGGCAGGCTCGCCTTGTCGAGGGTGACGTCCGCCGAGTTGTCGTTGAAGTCCTTCTTGCCGTAGCCGAAACCGAGGCCGGTCTTGCCCGGCGCGGCACCGCCGGAGTCCGCCGAGGTGGCGAACGTCGGGTACGCGGCACCGCCCTTCAGAGCGATGTCGCGGTCCACGGTCACGACGGCGACGTCGTAGCCCTGGTCGAAGTTGACGTACTTCGGGTGCTTCTTGTAGCTGACGACGTTCACGGCGAACCCGGTGCCGTTGCCGTTGTTGTAGTCCTTGAGGTCGTCGAGTCCGTAGACGAACTTCTTCTCCCCCTGGGCATCCGCGCAGTGCGCCGCGATCAGGATCTTGCGCGGCGCCACGACCGTGCCGGTGCAGGTCTGACCCTGCGGCCGGGTGCCACCGGCGCGGATGCCCGCGATGATGCCGGGGAACTCGCTCACGGTGGCGTTCTGCCCGCCGACGAACATGGGCGAGGCGTCACCGAGGTTCGCGGGGACGGTGTCCCCCAGGTAGTTCGCCGCAGGGGCGTTCGGTGCGGCGGCGTTCGCGATGCTGACGGGTGCCAGCACCGCGGCCGCGACCAGGGCCAGCAGGCCCCAGGACCGTGGTGTTCTCGTCACGTTGGTTCCTCTCGGATCAGGAACGCCCACCTCAGGGCAGGGGCGGCGGTCGTTCGCTGCGATCACTGTCGGAGGACTGCACGTGCGGAACAATCAGGGTGCGCATCCGTAGGGGTACGGAACTTTCCTACCTAGGGCCTGTGTCGGGGTCTGGTTCGGTGAGAGTCGCGCTTGAGGTGGTTCCTGGCCCGGCTGTCGCGGACCAGACCCCGACACAGGCCCTACGGTCGGCGGAAGATCGTGATGGAGTGGCCCACGACGTCGATCGGCGTGCTCGTGTCGATCAACGCCCGCAGGGCGTCGTCGGCCTTCGCGATGGCCGTGTTGGACACGACGAGCAGGCCGTGCACCTGGTCCTCGGCCACCTTGCGCGGGTCTTCGGCGTGGATCCCGTAGTACTCGGGCACTCCGGCGCCCTTGTAGACGAGCCACGTCCGTTCGCCCGGGTACCGCTTCAGCCGCTCGGCCAGCCGCCCCAGGTCCTGTCCCCAGTCGACGTTCGAGTCGTGCAGGTGCAGGTGGGTCTTCGACGGTCCGCCGAACACCTCGTTGGAGTACGGCAGGTAGTACGGGAACGTCCACAGTGAACTCACGGCGACCAGCACGACCGCGATCCCCGCCCAGCGCCGGTGCGCGACCACCGCGGCGGCGACCGCGAGGAACATCGGCACGAAGATCGCGTACCGGACGCCGAGGTCGCGGCTGCCGGTCATGGCGACGGCCAGCAGCACGGCCGCGGGTGCCAGGACGTACGCGGCAGCCGGGCGTTTGATCATCGCGACGGCTCCGGCCGCCCACAGGAGCAAAGCGCCCAGCGGTGTCTTCACCAGCGACGCGGCCGGCAGGTAGTACCAGTGCGAACCCTCGTAGTGCGTGCCGAACAGGTAGCCGCCCCAGACCCGGTTCTCGAAGCCCGCCTGGACGCGCATCCCGTCGAGGTAGGGGTCGGGGAACGGCAGCCAGCCGACCGGTGCGGACGGCAGGTCCGGCGGGGACTCCCAGTGCAGCAACGGATCCACGGCGAGGTAGGACACCCACACCACCGCGAGCGCGATCAGCGCCACGGCGAGCGCGGCTTTGGCGCGGGCCTGCCAGAACACCAGGGCCAGCACCACCGGGACGGCGGCCAGGGTGTTCATCTTCGTCGCCAGTGCCGCACCCAGGGCCAGTGCCGCGAGCGGCAGGTAGAGGGCGGGATGGGCGCGCGCCCGCCACACGAGCCAGACCGACGTGAGCACGAACCCCGCCGCCGGGACGTCCAGCGTGGCCAGCGATCCGTGCGCGATGAGGTCGGGCGAGAACGCGTAGAGGGCCAGCGCGACGAGCCCGCCGGATCGGTTCGTGATGTCCGTGGCGAACAGGAAGACGACCAGGCCGAACAGCAGTGTGAGGACGATCATCGGGAGTCTGGCCGCCAGCAACAGCTTCGCCGGGTCGTTGCCCGACTCGTAGAGCAGGTGCCTGCCGAGTTCCGTCTGGTCGCCCTGAAAGCCCGGGTCGAGGCGTGCGCCGGCGAACGCGAGCCCGGTCGCCATGATCAACTTGCCCAGCGGCGGGTGCTCCGGGTTGTACCGCAGGCTGTGCTGCTCCAGGTAGACGACCGCCGTGCCGAGGTAGACCGGCTCGTCGATGGTCGGCGTCTGCCGCACGGCCGTGGTGATCATCGCGATGGCCATCTGGGCCAGGAGCACGGCCGCGGCCAGCCAGAACAGCCACCGCCGCGGTGCTCTCACCCGCACAGGCGGCGGGGACACCTCGGCGGGGCGCTGGATCGTGGCGAGCGACAAGACCGTGCGGTCCCTTCACGTGGGTGAACAACCCGACACTCTCCGAAACGGGGCGCCCGCCGTTTAGGTTGCTCGGCCACTTCCGCTACAGATTGTTGCGAAAGACTCTGTCGGATTTCAGCTACACCTTGTAGCTTTACTGGCCCCCGGACGAGGGAGACCAGCCGTGACCACGCTCAGATCCACCCGACCCGCGATGGCCGTTCTGGCGGCGTTGGCCGTCACGATCGGCGCCCTGGAAAGCATCCCGTTCCCCGCACTTCCGCTGTTGCAACGCGAACTCGGCCTCGACCCCGCCCAGGCCGGTCTGCTGTCCACGACGTTGATCATCACGTCGGCCATCACCATGCCGATCGTCGCGAAGATCGCCGACGACCGCGGCGGGCGCCGCACCCTGCTCGTGCTGACCTGGTGCATCGTGGCCGGGGCCGTGCTGTCGGCGTTCGCGACGTCGTTCCCGGTGATCCTGCTCGGACAGTTCCTCCAAGGCCTGGGCGGCGGCGTCCTGCCGGTGTCGTTCGTCTTGGCACGGCAGCTCTTCAAGGAGACGCCGGTCGCGGTCGGCGTGCTCACCGGCCTGTTCACCGTCGGCAGTGGACTGGGCGTGCTCGCCGCCGGGCCGCTCGCCGACGCCTTCTCGCGGCAGTGGATGTTCCTGCTGCCGGCGTTGGTCGTGGCGGCCGTGGCGATCTTCGCGCCGTTCGCGTTGCCAGGGCCTGCGCAGGTGAGGCGAACCCGGCTGGACTGGCTCGGCGGAGTGCTGCTCGCGCTGGCCCTGGCCACGCTCATGCTCGCGCTCTTCCTGGCGCCGCAAGGACTTGCGGCCGCCGCCGTGCTGCTGGTGCTGACGGCCGCGTTCGGTGCCGCGTGGGTGGTGGTCGAACGGCGTGCCGACCATCCGCTGGTGGATCTCGGTGTCCTGCGGTCGGTGTGGAGGGCGGGTCTCACGGCCGGGGCACTCGGGGCGAGCTACTCGGCGACGTACTTCCTGGTGCCACAACTGCTTTCCGGGTTCGGCGCGACGGCCAGCGAGATCAGCCTGTACCTCTTCCCCACCGTGCTGGTCGCCGTCGTGGTCGGGCCGGTGTCCGGGCTGTTCGCGCGGCGGGCGGGAACCAGGACCGCCATGGCCGCCGGCCTGACGCTCACGGCCGCGGGCACGTTGTTCGTCGCCGGATGGCACGAGGTGCCGTGGCAGATCGCGGTGGGAATGCTGGTGACGCTCGGGCTCGGCGTCGGAACCGCGTCCACGGCCACCTACACCGCCGCCATCTCCTCGGTCGATGAGCAGGACACCGGCGTCGCGGCGGCCACGTGCGGGATCGCGCGGGCGATCGGTGCCGCGCTGGGCGTCCAGGTCGCGGCGGCGCTGCTCACGGGAGGAGCGTCCTACCGGCTCGGCTTCGTGCTGGCCGCGGTCGTGGCGTTGGCCCCACTGGCGTTGCTGCGCGGGATCCGGTCACCGGAAAACCGTTTCGGCGCGGCGTTGACGCGGGGCTAGCCTGCGCGGATGCCGTTGGGAGACATCGACAAGATCGCCGAAGAGACCGGTTTCTCCGGCGTGGTGCAGATCGACCACGCCGGGGAGATCGAGTTCGCGAAGGCCTACGGGCTCGCGAACCGCGCGTACGGCGTGCCCAACACCGTGGACACCAGGTTCGGCATCGCCAGCGGCGGCAAGGGATTCACGGCGCTGACCGTGCTCTCCCTGATCCGCGAGGGCGCGCTGACGCTCGGCACCACCGCCCGCTCGTTGCTGGGTGACGACCTCCCGCTGATCGCCGACGACGTGACGGTCGAGCACCTGCTCACCCACACGTCCGGCATCGGCGACTACCTCGACGAGGAAGGCGACTGGCAGGTCGACGACTACGTGATGGGCGCGGCCCACCTGCTCACCACGACCGAGGCATTCCTGCCGTTGCTCGACGGGCATCCCACGAAGTTCAAGGCCGGTGAGCGGTTCGGCTACTGCAACGGCGGCTACGTGGTGCTCGCGCTGCTGGCCGAACGAGCCGGCGGGCAGGGCTACCACGATCTCGTCCGCTCCCGCGTGCTCGGCCCGGCCGGCCTGACCAGGACCGATTTCCTGCGCTCCGACGAACTTCCCGGCGAAGCCGCCGTGGGCTACCTGGAGGGCTCCGACCGTTCCAACGTCTTCCACCTGCCGGTACTGGCGACCGGTGACGGCGGCATCCACACCACCGCCGGCGACATGTCGAAGTTCTGGCGCGCGCTGCTGGCCGGTGAGTTCGCCGAGGAAGCGACCAGGCCGCGCCACCACGTTCCCGAGGAGTCCCTGCGCTACGGCCTCGGGTTCTGGCTGCACGAGACCAGCGACATCGTGATCCTCGCCGGGTACGACGCCGGTGAGTCCTTCAAGTCCACGCACGACCCGCACACCGGCACGACCATCACGGTCCTGTCGAACACCTCGCCCGGCGCGTGGCCGATCGCCCGTGCCCTCATGTCCTAACGACACTGTTCTGAACGGGTGACGGATGCGAACATGTGTTCGTGAGCACCCCGATCCTGCACGCCGACCTGGACGCCTTCTACGCGTCGGTCGAGCAACGGGACGATCCGAGCCTGCGCGGCCGCCCGGTGATCGTGGGCGGCGGGGTGGTGCTGGCCGCGAGCTACGAGGCCAAGGCGTTCGGCGTGCGCACGGCGATGGGCGGGGCGGCAGCACGGAGACTGTGCCCGCACGCGATCGTCGTGCCGCCGCGGATGTCGGCCTACTCGGCCGCCAGCAAGGCGGTGTTCGAGGTGTTCCGCGACACGACACCGCTGGTCGAGGGTCTGTCGATCGACGAGGCGTTCCTCGACGTCGGCGGTCTGCACCGGATCGCCGGACCGCCGGAGGTGGTCGCCGCACGACTGCGGGCGGCCGTGCTGGAGCAGGTCGGCCTGCCGATCACGGTCGGGGTGGCGCGCACGAAGTTCCTCGCCAAGGTGGCGAGCGGGGTCGCGAAGCCGGACGGGCTGCTGGTCGTGCCCGCCGACCACGAACTGGAGTTCCTGCACCCGTTGCCGGTCGAACGGCTGTGGGGCGTCGGCGAGGTGACGGCTGCCAAGCTGCACGGCCTGGGCCTGCGCACGGTCGGCGAGGTCGCCGCCCTGGGCGAGGCGGCACTGGTGTCGATGATCGGCCGCGCGGCGGGCAGGCACCTGTTCGCCTTGGCGCACAACCACGATCCACGTCCGGTCCACACAGGACGGCGGCGCCGGTCGATCGGTTCGCAACGAGCGTTGGGGCGCCGGGAACGCACGCGTGACGACCTCGACGCCGTCCTCGCCTCGCTGATCGACGGCATCTCACGACGGCTGCGCACGGCTCACCGCGCGTGCCGGACGGTGGTGCTGCGTCTGCGGTTCGGCGACTTCACCCGCGCGACCCGGTCGCACACGCTGCGGCATCCGACGACGGAGACCGAGGTGCTGCTGGCGTCGGCGCGGGAACTGCTCGGCACCGCGATGCCGTTGATCGACAGCCGTGGCATCACGTTGCTGGGCGTGTCCCTCACGAACCTCCAGAACGACGCGCCGATGCAGATGACGCTGCCGTTCGAGGAGCAGAAGCCGGCCGCCCTGGACGCCGCGCTGGACGACGTGCGCGACCGCTTCGGGTCCCGTTCGGTGACGCGGGCGGCGCTGCTGGGACGGGATCCGGGCATCTCGGTGCCGCTGCTGCCGGACTGACACTCGTGGAGTGAGCGGCCGGGGCCTGCTCACTCCACAGTGGACTTGCCGAGCCCGGTCAGACGAGGCGCACGGAGCGGGCCTGCGGGCCCTTCTGGCCTTCGCCGATCTCGAACTCCACGGCCTGGTTGTCGGGAATGCCGTGGTGGTCGTAGCCCTGCACCTCGGACTGGTGCACGAACAGGTCCGGCCCGCCGCCCTCAGGCGCGATGAAGCCGAAGCCCTTGCTGCCGTTGAACCACTTGACGGTTCCTAGAGTCACTGCGTACCCCTTATGCGTGAAGTGCGGTGGATGCCGGCAGGTTCGCCAGGCCGAGCATGGACAGCAGTTCACGGCAATCGCCCACGTCGAGGGAGTGTTCCGCCACTCGTTTGGCGGCCTGACGCTGGTGGAGGACCCCGGTGTTCTCGGCGTTCAGGCGCGCCTGCTCGAAGTCCTGAGCCGCGTGCCGCTTGCCGAATCGGGAAGAAGAGGGTGAGGCCTGGAAATCCGGCTGCAAGCCGGTGCTCCTGTCTCCGGCCGGAAACGCCGGACCGGACGGGGATCGGGGACCGCAGCGGCTGGTTGCCGTCGGCTGGTACCCCAACAGGCCCCACACTAGCCCAATGACCTGGGGCGAGCACCACGCGCACCGCGTAGGGTCGCCTCCATGCCCGAAGACGAAGGTGGCCCGGCGCTGGCCCCCACGCTGGCCGAATGGCTCAAAGCCCGCCAGGAGACAGCCCGCCACCTGGACGCCGGAGCCAGGCGAACGGTCGACGAGGCCTGGGTGCAGCGGCTCGCCGACCTGCTCGCGACCGAGCGGTCGTGGCAGGACCAGTACACCGAACTGGTCGCCCTCGGCAGCCTCGACGGCCGGTTCCCACCCTCGAACCGCTGACCTCAGATCAGGTGGATCGGCACCACGTCGCCCCCTCCCACCACGAACCGCACCTGCCCGATCGCCTGCCCGCCCGTGCCGATCTGCAGTCTCAGGTCGGAGTGGTTGTTCTGCCGGCTGCGGAAAGCCGCCTCCGGCAACGGGATCACCGCCGTCTTCCACGTCTCGGTGCCGGTGTTGGTGACGGAGGCCGAGTCGCGGTAGGCGTTGTTGCCCACGCTGCCGAACGAGTCGTACTGGATGTTCCAGGTCGCGGTGCCCCGATCGAAGTACGTCACGTGCGCACTCGCCTGGTAGGTGCCGCCCGGCACGATGCTGTCGTCGAGGTCGAAGTACATGAACGGTGACGCGGAGCCCGTTGTGGTGCGCCCGGTTCTGCCGCCCAGGGTGACCGGGACCGTGCGGCCGTCGTCGCCGTCCTTGATCCACGCGCCGCGCGGCGCGTCGGGGTTGCCGAGGTCCGCGCCGACGATCGCGTCGGTCGACTGACCGATGCCGACGGCGAACAGGTGCATCGCCGGGTTGTTCGGCACCTGGGCCGGCGCGATGTCCGGCAGGACCACGTACCTCACCGTCTTGGCCGGGTCGAGCGGCGCCCACGCCAGGTAGACGTGCACGCGCTGGTCCTGACGGGTGCTGTTCGGGCCGACGTTGAGGTACGGCGTGGCGGCCGCGATCGACGTGCCGGGCAGGGCGTTGCCCGACCACCAGTCCGCGAACGAGAGCGAGTAGCTCTGCGTGCTGCCGTCGCTGTACACGATCGTGCCGGGGGCCGAGGTGCTGCCGAACGCGCTGGAGCCCAGGAACCCGAGCAGCCTGCCGGAGCCGTTGACCGGCACCACCTGGCCACCCGCCACGACGTTGTTCGGCGTGTTCGCCGCGGGCCAGGTGAAGCCGATGCCGCCGACGTTCACCGGTCCGGCCGGCAGTCCCGCCGCGGCCAGTGCCTGGGCCGAGTAGTTCAGGCCGCTGCCGTCGAACGCCCCGGAGACCGGCTGGTTGTCGTTGCTGATGCCGGTGTTGTTGAAGGCCGACTGGACCGAGCCGTACGGGACCTTCACCGTGCCGTCCGAGGTGAACGTGCCGAACGCGGAGGTCGCGGTGAAGCCGACCTGGTACGCGCCCGGTGTGGCGGTTCCGGTGACGTTCCAGCGCACGGTGACCGACGACCGTGCGGGCACGCGGTCGAAGGTGGTCGGGGTCGTCGGCGTCGCGGACCAGCCGTTCGGCGTGGTGATCGTGACGGTCAGGCCGCGCACGTCCTCCGCGCCGCCGTTGGTGAAGGTCGTCGACGCGACTCCGGTCGTGCCGGAGGCCAGGATCGACGGCACGGTGCTGGTCAGCGTCCCGGTGACGAGGATCGGGGCCGAGCCGGAGACGCCGTTGACGGTCGTGGTGATCGTCGCGGCGCCGTCCTTGATCGCCCGCACCACGCCGTTCGCGTCGACCGAGGCGACGGCCGGATCGCTGCTGCGGTAGGTGATCTGGGCGCCGGCGAGGTCCACGAAGGTCTGATCGTCGTTCACCGCCTCGACCACGCGATCCGCGGTCACGTTCGTGTCCGTTGCCAGCCAGCGGTTCCTGCCTCGCAGGTCGAAGCTCTCCCCCGGCCGGTGCACCACGGCTTCCGGCTGGACGGTCACGTGCTTCACGCGCGGAGTCGGGGTTCCGCTCACCTGGACGTCCTGGCGGGCCGAGATCGTGGCGGCGTCCGTGCCCACGCGGAACTGGTAGGTGCCCGCCGGGACCGACTCGCGCTTGGCCGCGGTGTCCCACTGGGCGAGGTCGCGGACCTTCACCGGCAGCACGACGCGCTGGGTCTGGCCGGGGCCGAGCAGCCTGGTCTTCTGGAAGGCGGCCAACCGTTGCCGCGGCACGTCACCGGCGCCCGCGCCCGGAGTGGCCGCGTAGAGCTGGGCCACGGTCGTGCCCGCGCGCTGGCCGGTGTTCGTGACGTCGAGGCTGACGTTCACGGTGTCGTTGGGAGAGGCCGAGGTCCGGTCCGCGGTCACGTTCGAGAAGCGGAACGTGCTGTAGCTCAGGCCGTGGCCGAACGGATAGGTGGGTGTGCCGGTGAAGTACTGGTAGGTGCGGCCGAGTCCGCCCGTGCCCGCCGCGTTGAGCCGGTAGTTCTGCATCGGCGGCAGCTGCGAGTCGTCGCGGTACCAGGTGAAGTTGAGGTGCCCGTCGGGATTCTGCCTGCCGAACAACACGTTCGCGAGCGCGGTGCCCTGGCTTTGGCCGTTGTAGCCGCTGAACAGGACAGCCGGCACCTTCGACTGGTCGAACGTCACCGGGCCCATGGCCTGCAACGCCAGCACCGTGCGGGAATTGCCCAGCGCGGAGACCTGGTCGATCAGGGAGTTGTAGTTGCCGGGCATGGCGATGGTCGGCCGGTCCTTGCCCTCGCGCGCCACCTCCACGTCGGTGCCCGCGAAGACCACGACCAGGTCGGCCGCGCGGATCGCCGACTTCGTCGCCTCGCTGAGCACCGCCGGATCGGTCGCGGAGGTCGAGGTGCCGGCCGCGTCGAAGAGCACCGACGCGGCCGGGAGCGCGGCCTGGATGCCCTGCACGGCGTTCACGGTGTGGGTCGGTTTGCCGCTGTACCCGCCGAGCGTGACCTTGCCCGCGAGGTCGCCGAGGACCACCACGCGCGAGGTCCGCGCCGGGTCGGCCGGCAGCACGTTGTTCTGGTTCTTCAGCAGCACCAACGAGTTGTCGGCGACCTTCGTGGCGAGCGCCTGGTTCGCCGGGCTCTCCAGCACGGACTTGGTGATCTTCGTGTACGCGACCTGGTCCGCCGGGTCGAACTCACCGGTCGCCATCCGCATCGTGAACACCCGGACGAGCGAGGCGTCGAGCACGCCCTCGGAGAGGACGCCGGCGTCGATCGCCGCCTGGACGTTGGTGAGTGTCGCGTTGGCGCCCTCGCAGTTCAGCTGCGTGCCGGCCCGCAGGCCCCACGCCAGCGCGCCCGCCGCGGCCGGGATCTTGCGGCCGGTGGCCACGTTCGTCCACACGACCTGCGCGCCCTCGATGGCCGAACGCCAGCCCGGTGCCGCCCAGAGGTGCCCGCCGGGCGGCGGCTGCCAGACGGTCGCGATGGCGTCGCAGTCGGAGACCGAGTAGCCGTCGAAGCCGTAGGTGCGGTTGGCCAGCTGGTTGACCAGGTAGCCGTGGACCGCGCCGGGCGTGCCGTTGATCGAGTTGTACGACGTCATCAGGCCGCTGGCGTGGTCGTGCTCGATCAGGTTCTGGAACTGCTTGAGGTAGTACTGGCGCAGGTCGGCCTCGGTGGTGGCGGAGTTGCCGGAGAGCCGGTCGTTCTCGACGTTGTTGAGCGCGTAGTGCTTCAGCGTCGCGGAGACCTTGAGGTACGGGGTCATCGCGGTGCCGTCGATCGTGTTGCCCTGGTAGCCGTTGACGAACGCGCCCGCCATCTTCGCGACGAGGTGCGGGTCCTCGCCGAAACCCTCGTCGGTGCGGCCCCAGCGCGGGTCGCGGTCCATGTTCACGGTCGGCGCCCAGTAGGTCAGGTCGCCGTACTCGTTCACGTCCGGGCCGATGTTGTTCTGGGCGTTGCCGAACAACGACTTGTCGAGGAATCCCCTTGCCTCGTCGGAGATCGCGGTCGTCTCGGCGTACATCAGGCTCGGGTCCCACGACATCGCGGCGGCGAAGTTCACCGGGAAGCTCGTCGCCTTCACGTTGTCCACGGAACCCTGGCCACCACCGCCCGCGTCGCCGCCGAGCCGGTTGACGCCGTGCTGCCCCTCGCTCCAGTACGTGTACTGCTGCACGCCCAGTCGCGGGATCGCCGGGGCGTTGTTGGTGTGCAGCTGACGCACCTTCTCCGGCAACGTCATGCGCGCCACCAGGTCCGCCGCTCTCTCCGCGAACGTGTGGTGAGTGTCGCGGTAGATCGGTGTCGCCGCGGCGGCGACGGCCGGGCTCGACGCCACGACACCACCGGCGAAGCTCAGTGCGACAACGAAAAAGGGCAGCGAGCGACGAGACATGAGGGCCTCCGCCAGGACCGAAGGTGAGCCTTCGTAACGCGGAGTTCACGGTTGCGTCGATCGCGGACACAAGTCAAGAATTTTCGCGAGTTCCGGTACAAACTTTCGCTCAAAGTCGGAAGAAATCGATTGCTAAAGTCGATCGGTGTCAGCGACTCCGGCCAACATGCGGCGCCTCGGCCGCCTGCGCGTTCTCCAGGCGTTGAGCGAGGTCGGGGAGGTCTCCCGAGGCGATCTGCTGCAGCTGACCGGACTCTCCAGGGCGACGATCAGTTCGCTGGTCGCGGACCTGGCCCGCGAGGGTCTCGTGCGAGAGCAGAGCTCGGTGGCGTCCCGCCTCGGCCGTCCGCCCCTGGTCGTCTCGCTCGTGCCGTCCGCCGGGTACGCGTTCGGGCTCGACCTGGGCCACGACCACGCCCGGCTGATCCTGAGCGACCTGGCCGGAACCCCGATCTGGGACGACACCGCGGACGTGGACGTCGACAGCTCGGCCGAGGACACCGTCGCCGCGGCGGCCGAACTGGTCCAGGCGGCCCTGGAGGACACCGAGATCGAACGGGCCTCCGTGCTCGGACTCGGCGTCGGCATCGCCTGCCCGGTCGACCGGCGCACCGGGATGCCGCGCGCCGACGGGATCATGCCCGCCTGGGCCGGGACGAAACCGGCGGAGATGCTCACCGGCCGCACGGGCCTGCGCACGCTGGTCGTCAACGACGCCAACGCGTGTGTCGTGGCCGAGCGCCGGTACGGCGTGGCGCGGCACTGCGACGACGTGGTCTACCTGCGGTTGTCGGCCGGCATCGGCGCCGGTGTGGTGTGCGACGGGCGGATGCTGCTCGGGCACGACGGTCTGGTCGGCGAACTCGGCCACATCTCGGTCGACCCGCGCGGCGAGGTGTGCCGGTGCGGCAACCGGGGTTGCCTGGAGACCATCGCGAGCCCGGCTGCGATCGCCCGGCTGCTGTCGCGCGGCTGGGGCAGGACGGTCTCGCACACCGAGCTGATGGCGCTGGTGCGGGACGGTGACCGCGGGGCAGTGCGCGCGGTCGAGGACGCGGGCGAGGCCGTGGGCCGGACGCTCGCCATGACGGTCATGACGCTCAACCCGACGCTCGTGGTCGTCGGTGGCGAGCTCGCGGCGGCGGGCAATGTGCTGTTCGATCCGATCCACCGGGCGTTGCGGCGCAACTCGCTGAGCGACCTGCACGGCGAGCTGCGGGTCATCGACAGCGCCTTGGGCGACAGCGCGAGCGCCAGGGGTGCCGCCGCGCTGGTTCTCGCCGAGGCGCCGAACCTGCTGACTATTGACAAGGTTTGATCAAAAACCGGTTTCTCGAGGTCGATGCCGGTAGTTCCGGTCCGTCAAATTCTTGCGTGATCCTGTTCACATCTTGCACTCTGGAGTCGAATCGCCGACAAAGGAGTTCGCGATGTCCCTGTCACGCCGAACACTGCTCAGCACCGCGCTCGCCGCCCCCGCGCTGGGGCTCCTGCCCACCCCCGCGCACGCGGCCAGCTCTCCCGGCGACGTCGTCGGGAAGATCACCGTCGGATACCAGGGCTGGTTCGCCTGCCGGGGAGACAACTCCCCCATCGACGGCTGGTGGCACTGGAACGACAACTGGAGCCAGCCGCCCGCGCCGCCCACCAGCTCGATCGTCGCGTGGCCGGACGTCCGCGACTACGCGCGCACGTACCAGACCGCGTTCGCGAACCTCGGTGACGGCCGGCCCGCCACGCTCTTCTCCAACTACGACCGGCAGACCGTCGACGTCCACTTCCAGTGGATGCGCGACAACAACATCGACACGGCGGCGTTGCAGCGCTTCAACCCGACCGGCGGCGAGGGCCCGATCCGCGACGCCGTGACCGCGCACGTCCGGCCGGCGGCCGAGGCGACCGGGCGGAAGTTCTACATCATGTACGACGTCACGAACTGGACGAACATGCAGTCGGAGATCAAGACCGACTGGCTGAACAAGATGTCCGCCTACACGTCCTCCCCCGCCTACGCCCGGCAGAACGGCAAACCCGTCGTGTGCGTCTGGGGTTTCGGGTTCAACGACCCAGGCCGTCCGTTCGGGCCGGAGGCCTGTCAGGACGTCGTCAACTGGTTCAAGGCGCGCGGTTGTTACGTGATCGGCGGCGTCCCGACCCACTGGCGGCTGGAGATCGAGGACTCGCGGCAGGGCTTCGCGAACGTGTATCGAAGCTTTGACATGCTCTCGCCGTGGATGGTCGGCCGGATCGGCACCCCGGCGGACACGGATCGCTTCTACACCAACGTGAACAGCCCCGACCAGGCCGAGTGCAACGCGCGCGGGATCGACTACCAGCCGTGCGTGCTGCCGGGCGATGTGGGGTCGCGCCAACGACTGCACGGCGACTTCATGTGGCGCCAGTTCTACAACATGGTCCGCCTTGGCGCACAAGGCATCTACATCTCGATGTTCGACGAGTTCAACGAGGGCAACCAGATCTGCAAGACCGCCGAGACGCTGGCCGACGTGCCCGCAGGGTCCGGGTACCTCGCTCTGGACGAGGACGGCACGCGCTGCTCGGCCGACTACTACATGAGGCTGACCGGCGACGGCGGCAGGATGCTCAAGGGCCAGATCGCGCTGACCGCCACCCGGCCCACCCAGCCGTGGATCGGCGGGCCGCCCACCCCTGACGTCGACCTGGCCGCCGGACGCCCGACGACCCAGAGCTCGCAGACCCAGCACTACGGCAGCGGGTTCGCGGTCGACAACGACCCGCACTCCTACTGGGAGAGCGCGAACAACGCCTTCCCGCAGTGGATCCAGGTCGACCTCGGCGCGGCGGCAGCCCTGAAACGCGCCGTGCTCACGCTCCCACCGAACCCGGCCTGGGGACGGCGGACCCAGACCGTGACGATCGAAGGCAGTACCAACGGCCAGACGTTCAGCCCGCTCGCGCCGTCGGCCGGGTACGTGTTCGACCCCGCGACCGGGAACTCGGCCACGGCCACCCTGCCCGGCACGCAGGTCCGGCACGTCCGGCTCACCTTCACCGGAAACACGGGCTGGCCTGCGGGGCAGCTGTCGGGGGTGAAGCTCTACACCTGATCACGCCCGCAGGTTCTCGCCGGATGGGCACTGTACAACTAGAACGTGTTCTAGGTAATCTGCACCACATGATCGCCACAGTGGTGTGGGGTACGGGAAACGTCGGCCGTGCCGCCATTCGCGCCGTCGATGCCCATCCGGCGCTGAAACTGACGGCCGTGGTCGTCCACAACCCCGAGAAGGTCGGCCGCGACGCGGGCGATCTCGCCGGGCTGGACACCGAACTCGGGATCGCGGCAACGAACGACATCGACGCGGTGCTCGCCGCGAGTCCGCGCGCGGTGGTGTACGCGGCGTCCGGCGACATCCGTCCCGACGACGCGCTGGCCGACATCACCAAGGCGATCCGGGCGGGCGCGGTGGTCGTCACGCCGTCCCTCTACGCGCTCTACGACCCGCACAGCGCCCCTCCGGAGCTTCGAGAACCTGTTCTCAAAGCGATCGAGGAGGGCGGCGGCTCGCTGTTCGTCTCCGGCGTGGACCCCGGCTGGGGCAACGACGTGCTGCCGTTGATGATCAGCGGCCTGGGCAGCACCGTCGACGCCGTCCGCTGCCAGGAGATCTTCGACTACTCCACCTACGACCAGCCCGACGCGGTGCGGTGGCTGATCGGGTTCGGGCAGCCGCTCGACTACCAGGCACCGATGCTGATGCCCACGGTGCCGACCATGGTGTGGGGCGGGCAGATCCGGTTGCTGGCGCGGGCACTGGGCGTCGAGCTCGACGAGATCCGCGAGACCGTCGACCGGCGCGCGCTCGACGAGACCGTGACGACGCGGACCATGGGCGAGTTCGAGGCGGGCACGCAGGGCGCGATCCGGTTCGAGGTGCAGGGCATCGTCGGCGGCGAACCGCTGATCGTCATCGAACACGTGACGCGCATCCACAACTCGTGCGCCACGGACTGGCCGATGCCACCGTCCGGCGACGGCGCGCACAAGGTGATCATCGAGGGCCGGCCGCGCATCGAGGTGTCGGTCGAGGCCGTCGACGAGGGCGAGAACCGGTCCGCGGGCGGCAACGCCACCGCGGTCGGCCGCATCGTCAACGCCATCGACTGGCTGGCGGCCGCGGAGCCCGGCCTCTACGACGCGCTCGACGTCCCGTTGCGTCCCGTCGCGGGCAAGCTCGGAAGGAGCAAGCCGTGAACATCGACATCCCCGAGGGCAAGGACCCCATCGGGTACGTGTGGGGCGAACTGGTGCCGGGCATCGGCATCTCCGCCGCGAACCTCTCGCTCGCCGTCTACCAGCACACCACGCTGGGTCTGCGCGAGTTCGAGGCGGCGCGGCTGCGGATCGCGCAGATCAACGGCTGCATGTTCTGCCTCGACTGGCGGACCGAACGCGACGGTGTGAAGGTCGAGGACGACTTCATCGACGCGGTGACCCAGTGGCGCACCACCGACGCCTTCGACGACCGGGCGAGGCTGGCCGCGGAGTACGCCGAGCGGTACGCACTGGATCACCACGGTCTCGACGACGAGTTCTGGTCTCGGATGACCGCGCACTACACCCAGGTGGAGATCGTGGAACTCACGATGAGCGTCGGGGCCTGGCTCGTGTTCGGCAGGCTGAACCGGGTGTTCGGCCTCGACGCCATGTGCGTGCTACCGAAGTTCTGAACAGTCCACTCGCGACCGGTCAGAGATCGGTCGCGATGATCTTCTCGATGTTCCTCTCGGCCAGCGCCGTGATCGTGACGAACGGGTTCACCACGGTGCTGCCGGGAATCAACGACCCGTCGATGACGTACAGCCCGGGATACCCTTGCAGGCGACCGTAGTTGTCGGTGGCCCTGCCGAGGATCGCGCCGCCGAGCGGGTGGTACGTCAGGTGGTCGCCCCAGACCTTGTACACGCCGAAGAGGTCGGTCCGGTAGATCGTCCCCTCCTTTGAGTTGATCTTGTCGAAGATGGACTTCGCGGCGTTGATCGAGACCTCCTTCCACGCCGTCTGCCAGTTCAGGTCGACCTTGCCCGCGGCGGCGTTCCAGGTGAACTGCCCGCGGTTCGGGGTCTTCGTGATCGACAGGTAGAACGACGCGTAGGTCTCGATACCGGTCGGCAGTGGTGCCACCTCGGCGAACGCGCCGCCGGCCGCCCAGTTGTCGATGCCCAGCGTCGGGATGGACGACTGCAGCGCGCCGGTCGGGTCCCACAGGTGGTTCGCGCGGCCGCACATCACGTTGCCGTTGTCGCCCCAGCCCTTGCCGACCTCGCCGTTCAGGTTCGGCAACGCGCCCGTGGCCTTCAGCTTGACCAGGAGCTTGCTCGTTCCGACGCTGCCGGCCGCGAAGAACACCTTCGCCGCGGTGATCTCCTTGACGGCGATCGGGTCGCCATTGGTGTTGAGCTGCTCGATGGTGACCTTGTAGCCGCCCGTCGCGGGCATGACGTTGACGACCCGGTGCAGCGGCGAGATGGCGACCCGGCCGGTCGCCCTGACCTTGGTGAGATAGGTCTTCTGCAACGACTTCTTGCCGTAGTTGTTGCCGAACAGGATCTCGCCGGCCAGCGCCGACTTCGGCACGGTGCCGGCCGCCTCCTGTTCCATGTAGTTCCAGTCGTACACGGTGGGCACGAAGACGTACGGGAAGTTCGACCGCTGAGCGTGCTTCCGGCCGACCCGCGCGTACTGGTAGGCCTCGGTCGAGTCGAACCAGGCCGCCCTGATCAGGTTGACGCCGAGTTCCGCGTTGGCGCGCGGGTAGTAGGTGTTGTACATCTCGTCGGCGTTCACCGTCGGCAGGACGTCACCGAAGTTCTCGCGCTTGGGCGTCACGGCCATGCCGCCGTTGACGAGCGAGCCGCCACCGACGCCGCGTCCCTGGTAGACGGTGATGCCGGCGAACTCCTCGGCGTCGAGGATGCCCGTGTAGCGCGGGATCGTCTTGTCGATGGGGATGCCCAGGAAGTGGCTCAGCGGCTGTTTCGTCTTGGTGCGCAGCCAGAAGGACCGCTGGTCCGGGGTCGTCGTGTTCGCGAAGATCTTCCCGTCCGCGCCGGGGGTGTCCCACGCCATGCCCATCTCGACCATGTGGACGTCGACACCGGCCTGGGCGAGACGCAGGGCCGCCACGCTTCCGCCGTAGCCCGTGCCGATCACCAGCGCGGGTATGACGGCCGCGTCGGCGATCGAGGCCGCCGCCTGGGCCACCGGAGCGACGCCCCCGAGGGCGACAGCTCCAAGAATAGAACCTGTTCCAGCCATGAACGAACGTCGTGAAGGACCCTTGAAACCGTTGTCACACGTCATTGTGTGGGTCATGTGATCTTCCTCACTGTGGGCGCATGAGAACAAGTTA
The DNA here is from genome assembly GCF_044754905.1 of Lentzea sp. NPDC092896. Lineage (NCBI taxonomy): Bacteria > Bacillati > Actinomycetota > Actinomycetes > Pseudonocardiales > Pseudonocardiaceae > Lentzea > Lentzea sp. NPDC092896. The sequence continues at coordinate 2,003,337 of NZ_JBIVPX010000001.1, read as the reverse complement.
TACCGGCGGTTGTAGATCAAGTCACTACCTGGTAGTCCCGGTTCGCCCAGGTGCGCGGCGCAGGTGAGCGTCTTGACGACGAGATCCGGGTGTCCCGCGGACAACCCGTACGGCCCAGTACGACCACACGATCCGGGAATGTCCGGCCACGCATGGCCGCCCGACAATCGAGCGATGCCCTCGGTATCTGATGGTGGTGAGGACGCGAGAGCGAGCGTCCTGGTGGTGGGTGCGGGAGTGTCCGGCCTGGCAGCGGCACGCGCGTTGCACGAACTCGGCCATCTGGTGACCGTGCTCGAGGCGCGGGACCGGGTCGGCGGCCGGATCTGGACCGACGAGCACGGGGTCGACCTGGGCGCGCACTGGATCCACGGCACGGACGGCAACCCGATCACCGAACTGGTCGAGGACCTGGGGATCCCGTACAGCTACGTGGGCGGGGACAGCGCCTACACCGGCGGGTTCGACAGCCTCGACCTGTTCGGTACGGACCGGCGGGCGGTGAACCACCGCTACAAGAGCCGCACCCTGGAACTGGCCGACGAGGTGCTGCACGAACTCGAACACCGTGCGGCGGTGGCACGAAAGGGAGATCATCCGGATGTCTCGCTGGGCGAGGCGATGCGGCAGATCCTCGCCGAGCGCCGGCTGTCCTCCGAGGACGAACAGGCCGTGCGGTACCACCTGAACGTGATCCTGCGCGAGGACGCGGCGGAGGATCCCGACAAGCTCTCGTTGAAGCACTGGGAAGACGGCTACCTCGTCTACGGCTACGGCGACAGCACGTTGCACCAGGGCTATCAGTCCGTTGTGGACGCTCTGGCCGACGGGCTCGACGTCCGGCTGGGACACGTGGTCACGCACGTCGAGGAAGGCCAGGTGTTCACGGACCAGGGCGTGTTCGAGGCGGACAAGGTGCTCGTGACGTTGCCGCTCGGTGTGCTGAAGGCCGGCGCCGTGGAGTTCTGGCCACCGCTGCCCGAGGCCAAGCAGTCCGCGATCGCCCGGCTCGGCTTCGGCACGTTGAACAAGATCGCGCTGCACTACTCCGCGCCGTTCTGGCCCACGGACCAGTACGTCTTCGGCTACCTGTGCCGGGACACGGACCGCTACCCCACCGTCGTCATCAGCATGTGGAAGTCGCACGGCAAAGCGATCCTGGTGATGCTGCTCGGCGCCTCGCTCGGCCGTGAGATGGAGACCTGGTCCGCGGAGGACGTCTCGGCGTACGCGACCGAGGTCGTCCAGGACCTCTTCGGCACGGACGCCCCCGCTCCTGACTCCGTTTCGCGCACCACGTGGTCGTCGGATCCGTACGCGCTCGGTTCCTACACGTGCATCGGCGTCGGCTCGTCGTCCAAGGACATCGCGACCCTCGCCGAACCGGTCGGCGACAGGCTGTTCTTCGCCGGTGAGGGCACGAATCCGTACCACTGGGGCTGTGTGCACAGCGCCTACGAGTCCGGCCGCCGCGAGGCCGCGCGGATCAGCGGCGACTCGACCCTCTACACCCCGCCCAGCGCCGGGAAGTCACGCGCCCAGTCCCGCAACACCGACCGGATGCTGCGGTTCGTGCGGATGCGGATGAACCACATCACCTCGTCCGAACTCACCGAACGGGTGGCGTGCCTGCGGTGCAGCGTCGATCCCCACGGGGTGCGGTTGTTCGACGCGCTCGCGGACTCCGAACTGGAGACGCTCGCGTCGATGTTCGACGAGATCCCTTACACCGCAGGCGATGTGCTCTTCCACGAGGACGACGAGGCGCACGGGGTGTTCCTGGTCGCGGCCGGGCGGATCGAGATCGACTTCGGCGGCATCTACGAACGCGCGGTGCTCGGCCGTGGCGCGCTGCTCGGCCACTACGACATGTTCTTCAACGCCCGCACCACCTCGGTGACGGCGCTGACCGACGACGTCGTGGTGTTCTACCTGGACCACTACCGCTATCAGAGCTTCCTGTACGCCTTCCCCGACGTGATGATGCTGATGCTCTCGGACCTCGTGACGAGGTGGGAACAGCTCGAGAGCGTGCTCGGCGCCGCGACCCCGCCGAAATTGAATGGAGCGGCACCGGCCAGGGACGCTACCTTCCTGCCTGACTGAATCGTCGAGGCTGGGACGTGCCGTTGTACACCGTGTGAGACCTCCCCAAGCACTTGGTTCTCGTTGCGCGACGCGTTCTTGAGCGCCGCGCTCCTCTTGCTGCGGTCTTCTCACCGATCGGTGTACTGCTGTGCTCATCACCTGGGCCGTCGTGCCCACCCGTCTTCCCCTGGTCCGCCGTCGTTGTCACGTGTGCGCGGCCGATCGCTTCCGGGCGAGCGGCAAGTTCCGCGTCAACGCCAACCACAAGGTCCTCGACGCCTGGCTCCTCGTCCTCTGCACCGGCTGCGGGGACACGGCCAAGCTCACGATCTTCGAGCGGGCGCACGTCCGTTCGGTCCGGCCCGCGTTGCTGGACCGGCTGCACTGCAACGACCTCACGCTCGTGCCCGAACTGCTGCAGGATCCCGTTCTGCAGCACCGCAACCGCGTCTCCCTCGACTGGGAAGGCGCGTGGCGGCTCGACACCGGCGGGTCCGATCACCTGGAACAGGAGGTGATCGACGTGGCGGTGCGGTTCGGGGCGCGGATTCCGGTCCGGCCGGTGCGGCTGATCGCCGACGCGTGCGGTCTGTCGCGGGCCGAGGTCGAGCGGCTGATCGTCGAGGGGAAGGTGGTGTCGGCGATCCGGTTGACCGGCAAGGTCTCCGGCGACTTCACCTTCACGCTCAAACGCTGACAGTTCCCGTCAGCGCGGCCAGTACGGCGGCCACGCCCGGAGGATCGGGCGGGTCGCCGTACGTGGCGGCGTGGATCTGGCGGTGGAAGCCCGTCAGCTCGGTGGCGTGCACGTCCTGCCGTCGGTGGGCCCGCAGACCCAGGCCCGGCAGGATCGCGACGCCCGCGCCCGCCGCGACGAGGGCCTGGACGACCACCATGTCGTCGCTGTGCGAGGAGACGCGGGGTGTGAAGCCCTCGCTGCGGCACACCGTCTCCAACTCCTCCTGGCAAGCGTCGCAGCCGCCGATCCACGCGGAGTGCCGGTGGTTCGCCAGGCTGTCGTCCGGCTGCCGGCTGATCAGGTGGATCGGGTCGTCACCGAGGTGGACGAACCGGAAGCCCTCCTCGATCGGGGTGTCCGGGTGCCGGAAGACGAGGGCGATCTCGATCTCGCCGTGCCGCAGCATCCGCAACGCCTCGACCGGATGCCGTTCGACCAGGCTGAGCTCCAGCCCGGGATGCTTCTCGGCCAGGGCCGCGGCCACCTTCGGCACGATCGTCGCGGCGACGGAGGCGTTGGCGGCCAGCCTGACCCGTCCCGACCGCAGCCCGACCTGCGCGGCCAGTTCGGTGGTGGCGGCGTCGACGCGGCCCATGATCTCGGCCGCGCGAGCCGCCAGCAGTTGTCCTTCGGGTGTCAGGCGAATGCCGCGGCCTACGCGTTGCACGAGCTTCACGCCGGTCTCCGCCTCCAGCCTCGCGAGGTGATGGCTCACCGACGGCTGGGAGTAGTGCAACTGCTTGGCCGCCTCGGTCACCGAGCCGTGCCGGGCCACCGCCGCCAGCACCTTGAGGTGCACCAGGCTGAGCATTCATCAAGGCTATCAATGAGAGCCCGGCGTTTTTGGCATTGGACGGCATGGATCGGCCGGGCCAGGCTGGGGGCATGACCAAGGTGACCTGCGATCTCTCGATCTCCCTCGACGGCTACGCGGCGGGGCTGGGCCAGACCGAGGACCGCCCGTTCGGTGACGACGGCGGCGACGGCTGGGGCAGCGAGCTGCACGCGTGGATGGAGGACCCCGACGAGCAGAAGTGGCAGATGGACCGTCTCGCCGAGACGAAGGCGTTCATCATGGGGCGCAACATGTTCGGCCCGGTGCGCGGCTCCTGGGACCGCGAGTGGAACGGCTGGTGGGGCGACAACCCGCCGTACCACGGGCCGGTCTTCGTGCTCACCCACCACGCGCGCGACCCGCAGCCGATGGAGGGCGGCACGACGTTCCACTTCGTGACCGAGGGCATCGCGGCGGCGTTCAAGCTCGCCCGCGAGACGGCCGGGGACGGCAACATCTCCATCCACGGCGGCGCGTCCACGATCAACCAGTACCTGACCGCGGGCCTGATCGACGAGCTGCGGCTGCGGATCGTGCCGATCACGCTCGGCGCCGGCACGCGGCTGTTCGACGGCGTTCCCGGGCTGAACCTGGAGCAGATCGACTCCCGTGCGGGTACGGCGTTCACGCATGTGACGTATCGGGTCGTGCGCTGATTGGCGTCTTGATCGCTCCACAACGTCACGCCAAGGTGAGGAAGGTTCAGCTACCTGAACACCTCGGAAGCCGACGGCGTCAGACGAGGAGCACGAATGCGGAAACGCAAGATCGTCGCTTTGCTAGCCCTGCTGCCTCTGGCCCTGCCCACCCCCGCGACCGCCCAGCCGAACGGCACGGTCGTCTCCGGGCAGGCCAGGTTCCAGATCCTCTCCCCCACCCTCATCCGGTCCGAGTTCGCCGGGAACAGCACCTTTGAGAACCAGGCCACTTACAACGTTGTAAACCGCACGATCCCCCGAACGGCCTACACGTCCCGTGTGCAGGACGGGTGGCTGACCATCGCCACCTCGGCCCTGACCGTGCGCTACCGCGTGGACTCCGGGCCGTTCCGCGCGGACAACCTCGAGATCAAGACGGCCGGCACGACCGCGTCCCCGTGGCGGCGGGTGGTCTGTGCGACCGGGCAGCTGTGCGAGGCCGAGGACGCGCAGCGCGAGGGCCTGCTGGTGGCGGCGGATCACGCCGGGAGCACCGGCGCCGGCTTCGCCGCCGGGTTCTCGTACACCAACAACGGGATCACGGCGACGGTGCGCGCTTCGGCAGCGGGCCGGCACCGGGTCGTCGTGAAGTACGCGAACGGGCAGGGCGGCGACGGCAAGCACGAGAACCGCACGCTCCGGCTCGGCGTCGACGGGCAGGCTCCTCGTCAGATCACCCTGCCGGCGACCGCGAACTGGGACACCTGGCAGCAGGTCTCCACGGACGTCGACCTGTCGGCGGGCGAGCACCGCGTCTCCTTGACGCGGGGCGCGGCCGATTCGGGCAACGTCAACGTCGACAGCCTCGCTCTGCTCGCTCCTGATCAGGCCTATCCGAGCGTCAGGGCCGTCGACGACTGCCGGTTCGGCACGAGCTGCGAGGCCGAGAACGGCGTGCTGAGCGGCGCGGCCAAGATCGCGGTCGAGCACGCGGGCTTCGCGGGCACCGGGTTCGTCGCCGAACTGGTCGGCGGCACGCGGCTGAGCCAGCGCGTCACCAGCGTGCCGGCGGCGGGCACGTATCCGGTGACCCTGCGCTATGCCAACGGTGTCGGTGGCGACGGCAAGCACGAACCGCGGACCGTGCTGCTCAACGGGCAGGCGATCACGCTGCCCACGACGGCGAACTGGGCGACGTGGGGCACGGCGACGTCTCAGGTCTCGTTGCCCGCGGGCACTTCCGACCTCACGGTCACGTGCCCGGCGACCGGCTGCCACGTCAACCTGGACACCCTCGGGATCAACACCTCGACGCAGCACCTCGCGCTGGGCGGGTACCGGCGTTCGCTCGACGGTTACAACGGCGACAACGGTGCCCCGCAGCTCACTCCGGGCCTGATGTACCGCGACGGCTGGTACCTGCTGGACGACACGACTTCCGCTCTGCGCAACGGAACCTCACGAGCGGACCGGGGCGCGCAGCCGTACCAGGACGGGTACGTGTTCGGCTACGGCCAGGACTACAAGGCGGCGCTCGGTGACCTCGCGACGCTGACCGGCGGCCCGAAGCTCTTGCCGAGCTGGGCCTACGGCGTCTGGTACTCCGAGTACATCGACCGGACGGCCGCGGACTTCCGCGACCGGATCCTGCCCGCGTTCCGGCAGCACAGCGTGCCGCTGGACGTCCTGGTGGTGGACACCGACTTCAAGGCCGGCAACACGTGGAACGGCTGGCAGATGGACCGGGCCAAGTTCCCCGATCCGCAGGGGTTCCTGGACTGGGCGCATTCCGAAGGCCTGCACAGCACGTTGAACATCCACCCGAGCATCCAGGGCAGCGACCCGGACTTCGCCCGCGCCCAGGCGACCGCGAAGGGCAAGCTGGCCAAGGGTTCCTGCGCGGACTGCTACCTGTTCGACTGGGCCGACCCCGACCAGCTGCGCGCCTACCTGGACCTGCACAAGTCCATGCCCACCGACTTCTGGTGGCTCGACTGGTGCTGCGACGGCTCGGGTTCGTCGTTGCGCGGCGTCACGCCGGACACGTGGATCAACGAGCAGTACTCGAAGATCGGCTCGTTCGCGTTCTCGCGCGGATTCGGATCCCTGCAGGCCGGTGGGTACAGCGGGTCCGGCCCGTTGCCGACGGGCCCGTGGGCGGAGAAGCGCACGACGCTGCACTTCACCGGTGACACATCGTCGACGTGGGGCACGTTGAAGGCGACGATCGGCTACACCTCGGCCGAGGGCGTGGCGACCGGGATGTCGAACATCAGCCACGACATCGGTGGCCACAACGACACGACCGGCCTGCGCGGGTCGGAGCAGTACCTGGACAACGGCCAGCTCCGCTACACCACGAAGATGCCGGACGACATGTACGCGCGGTGGGTGCAGCTGGGCGCGTTCCAGCCGATCACGCGGCTGCACAGCAACCACAGCGACCGGTTGCCGTGGCAGTACGGCTCGGCCGCGCAGGCGTCGGCGACGAAGTTCCTGAACCTGCGGGAACGGCTGGTGCCCTACATCTACTCGGTGGCCGAGCAGGCGTCGCGAACGGGTGTGCCGCTGGTTCGTCCGGCCTGGCTGGAGTACCCGGGCAGCCCGGAGGCGTACTCCACTGTGGACAGCCAGTTCCTGCTCGGGCCGGATCTGCTGGTCGCGCCGATCACCACGCCTGGTGCCGTCGGTGAGACGCGGGTCTGGTTCCCGCCCGGCCAGTGGACCGACTACTTCACCGGGAAGGTCTACCAGGGCAACACCTGGGCGACCGTGAGCGCGGGCCTGGACACCATGCCGGTGTTCCTGCGCGCGGGCGGCATGCTGGTCGAGCGCAGCGACGACGTCGCCAACGACGCCAAGAACCCGGCCTCCGCGCTGACCGTGCACGTCACGGCCGGGGCGAAGGGCGAGTTCACGCTGTACGAGGACGGCGGGCGCACGCGGATCATCCAGCGCGGCGACACGATCGTCGTGTTGTCCGGCAAGGTGTCCAAACGGGACTGGAAGTTCGTCGTGCACAAGGCGGACGGGACCAGCCACGTGGTGCAGGCGCGCAACTCGCCGGCGGTGGTCAGTCTTCGGGCACCCAGGTGAGCAGCCTGACCTTCGCGACGGTGCGCACGTGCTTGCGCATCGCGGCGGCGGCCTTCTTCGCGTCCCCCGCGGCGATGGCCTCGTAGATCGCCGTGTGCTGCGCCAGTGACCGGGAGGGGCGCCCCGGCTGGCGCAGCGACTCGGTGCGGCTCTCGGTGATCTGCTCGGCGATGGTCTTCATGAACTCGGCGAGCAGCGAGCTGTGCGCGGCGGCGGTGACGGCGGCGTGGAAGCGGCGATCCCCTTCCACGCCGTTGTCACCGGCGGCGATCTCGTCGCGCATGTAGTCCAGTGCGGCGCTGATCGTCTCCAGCTCGGTGTCAGTCCGGCGTTCGGCGGCGAGCTCGGCGAGCTTGGTCTCCAGGGCCTCGCGGGCCTCCAGCACCTCGGGGAGGCGCTTGCGGCGTTCGACGAGCTGCTCGACCGGTTCGACGTCGAGGGTGTCGCGCACCAGGTACGTGCCGCCGCCGTGCCGTGCCTCGACCAGGCCCTGGACCTCCAGGACCACGATCGCCTGCTTGACCGACGCGCGGCTCACGCCGAGGCTCGCCGCGAGGTCGCGCTCGGCGGGCAGCCTGTCCCCCGCGCTCAGGCCCGCCTCGACCACGTGCGCGCGCAGGCGTTCGAGCACCTGCTCGTACAGGCGGGACTTGACCATGGGCCGCAGTGCCTCGGACATCGTCCCAGGATAACCGGTCAAGTGGCTCAGCCACTAGGCCACCTCTTGACAGCTGCTGGACAGTGGGCGGAAAGTGGCTGAACCACTTGGCCACTGAGCCAGGCCATCCACCCGGACAGCCCCAACGACGGGAGCCCTGCATGTCCGCCGAACTGATCTCGATACTCGTGCTGGTCGTGGTGTTCGTCATCGCCACGACCAGGTCGATCAACATGGGTGCGCTCGCCTTCGCCGCGGCCTTCGGGGTCGGCACGCTGGTGGCGGACATGAAGACCGACGACATCTTCAAAGGCTTCCCCGGCTCGTTGTTCGTCGTGCTGGTCGGGGTGACGTTCCTGTTCGCCATCGCCCGTGCCAACGGCACCACGGACTGGTTGGTGCACATGGCGATCCGCCTGGTCGGCGGGCGGATCGCGTTGATGCCGTGGGTGATGTTCGCGATCACCGGCGTGCTGACGGCGATCGGCGCGGTGAGCCCGGCCGCGGTCGCCATCGTGGCGCCGATCGCGATGGGGTTCGCGGCCAAGTACAAGATCAGCCCGCTGCTGATGGGCGTGATGGTCGTGCACGGCGCACAGGCCGGCGGCTTCTCGCCCATCAGCATCTACGGCACGATCGTCAACGGCATCGTGGCCAAGGAGGGCCTGCCGGGCAACGAGATCGTGCTGTTCCTGGCCAGCCTGGTGGTGAACCTGCTGATCGCCGTCGTGGTGTTCGTGGTGCTGGGCGGGATGAAACTGGCACGGCAGCCGCTGGACGCGCCGGCGCTGGCCCGCACCGGTGGTGGCGACGACAGCCTCGGTGGCGGAGTCGGTGACGGCAACGAGGACGAGGCGGACGAGCGCGTCACCCTGACCGCGCCCCGCATCGCCACCCTGCTCGGACTGGCCGCGCTCGTCGTGGCGGCGCTGGTGTTCGACCTCGACGTCGGCCTCGCCGCGATCACGGTCGCCGTGCTGCTCAGCGTGGTGTGGCCGGAGACGTCCAAGGAGGCGATCACCCAGATCACGTGGCCGACCGTGCTGCTGATCTGCGGCATCCTCACCTACGTCGCCGTGCTGCAGACCATGGGCACGATCAAGTGGGCGGGCGACTCCGTCGCGGGTGTCGGCGCTCCTCTGCTCGCGGCCCTGCTGATCTGCTACATCGGCGCGATCGTGTCCGCGTTCGCGTCGTCGGTCGGCATCATGGGCGCGCTGATCCCGCTGGCCGTGCCGTTCCTGTTGCAGGGCGAGGTCAGCGCGATCGGCCTGATCGCGGCGCTGGCGGTGTCGGCGACCGTGGTCGACGTGAGTCCGTTCTCCACCAACGGTGCCCTGGTGCTCGCCGGCGCGCAGGACGTCGACCGCGACAAGTTCTTCAAGCAGCTGATGGTCTACGGCGGGATCATGGTCGCGGCAGCGCCGCCGCTGGTCTGGCTCGCCCTCGTCGTCCCGGGAATCTGGTGAGTCGATGTTCGCCCTGAAGTCAGACCGCGTCGCCCTCCGCTTCGGCGACCGCACCCTCACCCACACCGAACTGGCCGCCTGCGCCGGACCGCTGGCACAGCGGCTGGCCGGCCTGCCTCGGGTGGCGATCTGGGCGACCCCGACCATCGAGACCTGCGTCGCGGTGGTCGCGGCCCTGCTCGCCGGGGTGCCCGCCGTGCCGCTCAACCCGAAGGTCGGCGAACGCGAACTCGCGCACATCGTGGCGGACAGCGCGCCCGCCGAGGTCCTGGCAGCTCCCGGCACGCGACTTCCCGCCGGGCTGGACTCGGTGCCGCGCCGCGACGTCACGCTCGACGGCGGCTCGTTCGAGCCGTTCGCCGAGCCTGGCGACGAGGCTCCGGCGTTGATCGTCTACACCTCGGGCACCACGGGCTCTCCCAAGGGCGTCGTGCTGCCGCGCCGGGCCATCGTGTCCACTTTGGACGCGGTGGCGGCGGCCTGGGAGTGGACCTCTTCCGACGTGCTGGTGCACGCGCTGCCTTTGTTCCACGTGCACGGGCTGATCCTCGGCGTCCTCGGCCCGTTGCGGCGCGGTGGCACGTTGCACCACCTGGGCAAGTTCTCCACCGACGGCGTGGTGGCGGCGTTGGACGGCGACGGCACGATGATGTTCGGCGTTCCGACGATGTACCACCGCATCGCGGAGGAGGTCGGCGGTGATCTGTTGCTCGCCAACGCGTTGAGCGGCGCGCGGCTGCTGGTATCGGGTTCGGCGGCGTTGCCGGTGCGTGACCACGAACGGATCGCCACCGCGACCGGGCAACGGGTCGTCGAGCGGTACGGCATGACCGAGACGCTGATGAACACCAGCGTCCGCGCGGACGGCGACCGCAGGCCGGGTGCCGTCGGGGTGCCGTTGCCGGGCGTCGAGGTGCGGCTGGTCGACGACGCCGGACTGACGCTGGACGACGTGGGCGCGATCGGCGAGATCCAGGTGCGCGGCCCGAACCTGTTCACCGAGTACCTGAACCGCCCCGACGCGACCGCCGAGGCGTTCGCGGACGGCTGGTTCCGCACCGGCGACGTGGGCACGCGCGATGAGGACGGCTACTTCCGCATCGTCGGGCGCAAGGCCACGGACATCATCAAGAGCGGCGGCTACAAGATCGGCGCGGGCGAGATCGAGAACGCCCTGCTGGAACACCCCGGCGTGAAGGAGGTCGCGGTGACCGGCGAGCCCGACGACGACCTGGGCGAGCGGATCGTCGCCTGGGTCGTGCCCGCCGGGGCCGAGCCCTCCCCCGGCGATCTCGCCGACCACGTGGCGCGCCTGCTCACGCCGCACAAGCGGCCTCGGGTGGTGCGGTTCGTGGAGTCGTTGCCGCGCAACGACATGGGCAAGGTGATGAAGCGTGCTCTGCGGACGTGAGCGAGCCCGGGACGTGATCGGCCGGGTGGCGTCGTCGTTCGCCGAACTGCCGGACGGCCCTGGTCTGTCCGAAGTGGACGGGCCGCTCCGGTGGCCTGGCTACGGCGACCAGCTCTCGCGAGCGGCCGCCTCCACCGGTGAGCGCGAGTCCGTCGTCTGCGGGGTCGCCGAGATCGGTGGCGTCACGGCCGTGGTGGTGGCGTTCGAGTTCGGGTTCCTCGGCGGTTCGCTGGGCACCCGCACCGGCGCCCGCATCGCGCAGGCCTTCACGCACGCCCGTGAGCGCCGCCTGCCGGTCGTGTCGCTGGTCGCGACCGGCGGCAGCCGCATGCAGGAGGGCACGCTCGCGTTGCTGCAGCTGTCCCGGATCGCCCGCCAGATCACGCTGACCCGCGAAGCCGGGCTGCCGCACGTCGCCGTCCTGCGCGATCCCACGACCGGCGGCGGCTGGGCCACGCTCGGGGCGGGCGCGGACGTCGTGCTGGGGCTGCGGGGCGCGCAGGTCGGGTTCGCCGGATCGCGGGTGCGGCCGCCGGGCTACTCGGTGACGCAGCAGTTCGCGGCCGGGCTGGTGGACCAGCTCATGCCGGCCGAGGAACTGCCCGGCCGCCTGGAGCGCTGGCTGCGGCTGCTCACGACGTCCGCCAGCGGCCCCGCGCCGGTGCCGCCCGCGCTGGGCCAGGCGACGTTGCCGAAGACCGGCTGGGACGCGGTGGTGCGCGCTCGCACGCTGGGCCGTCCACGTGCCAAGACCTACCTCGCGGACTACTTCGACTGGCACGAGCCGATCAACGGTGACCGCGGCGGTGGCGTGGATCCCGGCGTGCTGTGCGGGTTCGGGCATCGTGACGGACAGACCATCGCGTACGCGGCGCAGTGCGGCACGGCGACACGGCCTGCCGGGTTTCGCACGGCGGCGCGGCTGGTGCGGCTGGCGGACCGGCTCGGCATCCCGGTGCTGACGCTCGTGGACACCCCCGGTGCGGCCAACGACGCCGGTGCCGAGAAGGCCGGGGTGGGGGCCGCGATCGCCGACATGTTCACCGCGATCGCGGCGGCACGGGTGCCGGTGACGACGCTGGTGATCGGCGAGGGCGGGTCCGGTGGCGCGCTGGCGTTCGCCGCGCCGGACCGGATGTGGGTGACGCCGGACAGCTACTTCGCGGTGATCTCACCCGAGCTGGCGACCGCGATCCTGAAGCGGGACCCAGGCCAGGCGCGGCAGACGGCGGACCAGCTGCGGTTGCGGCCGCAGGACCTGGTCGAGCTGGGCGTGGCGCAGGGGATCGCCCAGCTCGACCAGACCACTGATCAGGCCACGGCCAGGTAGAGGAACGCCAGAAGCGAACTCGGGACGCAGATCGTCACGAGTCCGACCACGCCGTAGAACGGCTCCTTCTTCTGCACCATCGCGCCCAGCGCACCGACACCGACGAGCACGGACGCGACCAGCAACACCAACACGACATAAGACATGCGAGATCCTCAGAAGTCAGGGGTACGGAGAGTCGAGAGCCGCCGTGGAAGGCGGTGCCCGGCTCGACCACTGACCCGAGGTCGTCGCCTCGGCGCTCACACCGCGAGCGACACCCACCCGTACCCGCACTTGCGGCGGGCACGGTTCGATCGCTGCCCCGAGCAGGGCCCAGCAGGCGTCGGGGGACGCCGTCGTCTGCACCTGGACGGCCGAGACCGGAGCGTTCAGCCCCGATCCCGGCTGGTCGGAGGAGACCTCGCGCGTGCTCGTGCCGACGAACGCCAGCAGCAGGGCCAGCAGGAGGGCCGGCCACCTCACTGAGCCGCTGCCCGCCTGCGGAGGAAGAACTCGCCGACCGGTTCCACGTACCGCGCCGCGATCGGCCCGATGATCGCCATCAGCAGCACGTACGCCGTGGCGAGAGCAGCTAACTGGTCGCTCACGTGGCCGGAGGCGACGGCCAGTCCGGCGATGACGATCGAGAACTCGCCGCGCGCCACCAGAGCGGCACCGGTGCGGGCGCGGCCCATCGGTCCGATGCCCTGCCGGCGGGCCGCCCACCAGCCCGTCGCGACCTTCGTCAGGGTGGTGATCACGGCCAGCAGCACCGCCATGCCGAGCACCGGCGGGATCGTGCGCGGGTCGGTGTTGAGGCCGAACACCACGAAGAACATCGCGGCGAACAGGTCCCTCAACGGCTCCAGCAGGCGTGTGGCGTTCTCGGCGGTGGAGCCGGAGATCGCGATGCCCAGCAGGAACGCACCGACCGCGGCGGACACCTGCAGTTCCGAGGCGATTCCGGCGACGAGCAGCGCGGAGCCGAGGAGTTTGAGCAGGAACACCTCGTGGTCCGGACTGTCCACGATGGCCGAGATGACGCGGCCGTACTTCAACGCCACCACCAGGACCACGGTGATCGCGAGCAGCGAGATGCCGACCGACGTGAGTCCGCCGAGGAAGCTGACGCCCGCGAGCACGGCGGTGAGCACCGGCAGGTAGACGGCCATCGCCAGGTCCTCGAACACCAGCACCGACAGGATCACCGGGGTTTCGCGGTTGCCGAGCCGCCCGAGGTCACCGAGGACTTTGGCGATGATGCCGGACGACGAGATGTAGGTGACGCCCGCCATCGCCAGCGCCCCGACCGGGCCCCAGCCGAGCATCAGCGCGACGATCGCGCCGGGTGCGGCGTTGAGCACGATGTCGAGCAGGCCCGCCATCCACGACTTCTTCAGGCCGGTGGTCAGTTCGGACGCGGAGTACTCCAGGCCCAGCAGCAACAGCAGCAGCACCACGCCGATCTCGCTGGCGAGATGCGTGAACTCCTCGATGCCGTGCAACGGGATCAGCCCGCCGGAGCCGAACGCGAGACCGCCGACGAGGTAGAGCGGGATCGGCGAGATGCCGAATCTCCAGGCGAGGCGGCCGAGCAGGCCCAGTCCGAAGAAGACCGCACCCAGTTGGATCAGGGCGATCGTGGTGTCGTGCACTGGTTCAGCCGCCCGTCAGGATGTCCGCGGCGGTGTCGAGACCGTCCGCGGTGCCGACGACGACCGCGAGATCGCCGTTCTCGAACAGGAAGTCGGGGCCCGGCGACGGATGCGCGTTGCCCGCCCGCACGACGGCCACGATCGACGCGCCGGTGCGGGTGCGCAGCGCGGTGTCGCCGAGCGTGCGGGACGAGAACGCGGTGACCGGCAACTGGCGGGTGGTGATCCCGGTGATGTCGGCGTGCTGCCTGGCCAGCTTCGAGACGAGCTGCGGCGCCCCGAGCAGACCGGCGAGCGTGCCCGCCTCCTCCGGTGTGAGCGGGATCGAGGCAGCGGTCGTGTCCGGGTCGTCCTGTTTGGACATGATGAGCTCGAACTTGCCGTCGCGGTAGGAGATCACGCCGATCCGGCGGCCGGAGCGGATGGAGAAGTCCTGCCTGACCCCTATGCCGGGCAGGGGCGTCACTTCGACGTTCACTCGAGTTCCTAGGGTTCGATGAGCCCGGCGCGGATCGCGTACCGGGTGAGTTCGAGGCGGTCCCTGAGCCCAAGTTTCTGCAGCAGGTTGGCCCGGTGCCGCTCGACGGTCTTGACGCTGATCACGAGCATGTCCGCGATCTCCTTGGAGGAGTGGCCCTCCGCGACCAGTTTGAGGATCTCCTCCTCGCGGTCGGTGATCGCCTTGGCCGGGAAGCCGCCGCCCTCCTTGGCGCGGTCCAGGTAGTTGCGGATCAGCGAGTTCACCGCGCCGGGGTAGAGGAACGGCTCGCCGCGCATCGCGGAACGGCACGCCTCGACCAGGTCGCGGTCGGCGACGGACTTGAGCACGTACCCGGACGCGCCCGCCTTGAGCGCCTCGAAGAAGTACTGCTCGTTGTCGTACATCGTGAGGATCAGGATCCGCAGGTCCGGGAGGATTCTCGACAGCTCACGCGCGGCCTGCAGCCCGGTCAGCCGCGGCATCGCGATGTCGAGGATCGCCAGGTCCGGCTGGTCCTTGCGCGCCATGCTGATCGCCTCGGCACCGTCACCGGCCTCGCCGACCACCTCGAGGTCCGGTTCGTTGTCCAGGATCAGCCGGACGCCGCGGCGGACGAGCGCGTGGTCGTCCGCGAGCAGGATGCGCACGGTCATTCGCTCTCCCCCTTCGCCTTGACGACCAGCCTGACCTCGGTGCCCTGCTTCGCCGGTCCGACCGTGAGTTCGGCGCCGACCAGCAGCGCGCGTTCCCGCATGCCCCG
This sequence comes from Lentzea sp. NPDC092896, assembly GCF_044754905.1. NCBI lineage: Bacteria > Bacillati > Actinomycetota > Actinomycetes > Pseudonocardiales > Pseudonocardiaceae > Lentzea > Lentzea sp. NPDC092896. Next base: position 1,988,195 of record NZ_JBIVPX010000001.1, on the reverse strand, counting down.
GATTCCGGCTCCTTCCTGACTGCTGCCGATCCCCCGGCCGTCGTCGCGCAGGCGCAGCTCCACTTCGGACGGACGGGCGGTGAGGCTCAGCTCGATCTCCCGGGCGTTCGCGTGACGGACGGTGTTGGTGAGGCCCTCCTGCGCGACGCGGTAGACGACCAGCTCGGTCTCGGCGTCCAGCACGGGCAGGTTCTTGTCGAACGACCGCCGGATCGTGAGTCCCGCCGGTTCGCCGACCTCCCGGGTGAGGGCTTTGAGCGCGCTGACCAGCCCGAGCTCCTCCAGCACACCCGGCCGCAGCCGGCGGGCGATGCGGCGGATCTCGTCGAGCGTGCTGCGGGTCGTCTCCTGCACCTGCAGCAACTCCTCGCGGGTCTCCCGCGGCGACTGGTCCGCGACCCGCTTGAGGTTGAGCAGCACCGCCGTCAACGACTGCCCGACCTCGTCGTGCAGCTCCTGCGCCACCCGGCGGCGTTCGGACTCCTGCGCGGACAGGGCGATCGCCGAGCTGTACCCGCGCTCGGCCTCCAGCCGGTCGATCATGCTGTTGAAGGTGGTGATCAGCTCGGCGATCTCGCCGTGCCCCGTCGCCTGCAGCCTCGGCCCGGGCTTGAGCAGGTCGATCGTGGTCATCGCGCGGGTGAGCCGCCCCAGCGGCGCCAGTCCCACCCGGATCAGCACGGCGTTCGCGATCAGCATCACGACCAGCCCCGCCGCCAGCACCACCACCTCGCGCAACGGCGCCGGCGTCGACACCGTGGCGGGCCCGAACACCAGCAGGGCGGCCGCCATCACCAGGACCAGGGCGTTGAGCAGGAAGATCCGCCCGAACAACGACACGCGCGCCGCCTCTCCGTGATCACTTCCCGCCACGCCTGCGAGGCTGACTGGCGAGGGCGCCACGTGTCCATCCGTGGCAACACCCATGTTCGCGGCGCGGCAGCAGGTGCGCCGGTCGGCGAGGTGGGGGCGGGACGGAGGTGGGGATGGTCACGCCGGGCGAAGTGACGCGGGCCGCGTCCGGCAGGCGTGGGAGCGGGCGTGCGCCGGAGCGTGGGGTGGCCGGGTGGCGAGAGTGGAGGCGGGCTACGCAGGCAAACGCGGAAGGCGAGGACAGGGCGGAGCCGAAGGGCGGAGCCGAAGGGCGGAGCCGAAGGGCGGAGCCGAAGGGCGGAGCCGAAGGGCGGAGCCGAAGGGCGGAGCCGAAGGGCGTGGCTGGGCGGAGCGCGAGAGCGCAGGCGGCGCCAGAGCGCAGGCAGCGCCAGAGCGCAGGCAGCACTCCGCGACCATCACCTGGAGCGGGTGGCGACACCCACGTCCGACGCCGACTGTCCGCCCAGGCCACCGCCAGGTTGAGTGCCGTGACGGATCGCCAGGCCCCAGGTCGCTCACGCATCGTGGAGACCGACGCCCTCAACCCCCAGCTGGGAGGCGCCCGATGACCACTCGCCAGAAGACCTGGCCGCTGCACCTCGTCGCGCTCGCGCTGATCGCCGCGGGTCTGCTCGTACCGCACGCGCTGCTCGTCGCCGCCGGGCTGATCCTGGCGGGCTCGGTCGCGCTCAGGCCGCCAGCGGAACGGTGAACACCCGCAAGAAGGTGTCGAGCAGCTTGCGGTCGCCCCGCAGCTCCACCAGACCGTCCCGCATCACCGCGATGATCACCCGGTAGGCCGCGAGCTGGTCGTCGGCGAGCTGGGGGACCATGACCAGATCGGGCTCGACCGGGGCCGGGCCGAGGCCGGTCACCAGTTCACCGTCGGTGATGACCGCGTGCACGACGGCACCCCGGACGTGGATCTCCCAGGACGCGGTCAGGCCGGCCGCCTTCGCGGGCTGGAACGCGGTGCGCAGGCTCAGCACCGCGCCTTCCGGCGTGACGACGTCGCCCGGCTGCGGGTCGCCGAGCTGGGTCGCGCCCCAGCGGGCCAGGGACAGCAGCGCCGGTTCAAGGGACCGGCCGACCTCGGTGAGCGCGTAGACGACGCCCCGTTGCGGCGCGGGCGCGACCTGACGCTCCACGATGCCCGCCTGTTCCAGCTCCTTGAGCCGGGTGGCCAGCACGTTCGTCGGGATGCCCGCCAGGCCCGTCTGCAGTTCCGAGTAGCGACGCGGCCGGACGATCAGGTTGCGCACGATCAGCAGCGCCCACCGCTCGCCCACCAGCTCCAGCGCGCGGGCGAGGCCGCAGTACTGGCCGAAATCACGTCGCTTCACGCACTCACCGTAGCAAGCTTGCGTCAGAGTAGCCAACTGCGTGATTCAAAGCTCACTTGCAAAAAGCAAGCGAACACGTTTACTGTCGTCCGCACTACTCCCCGAACCTGAAGGAAGTGCGATGACCGCACTGCTCGATCGCACAGACACGGCCACGCGCCGGCCCTACCTGTCACGCGGCGTGGGCTTCGCGGGCATCTCGGCCGCGATGGTCGCGATCCTGGTGGCGGCTGGTGCGCCGACCCCGTTGCTGCCGGTCTACCAGCACCAATGGGGGTTCGCGCCGTGGGTGCTGACCCTCGCGTTCGGCGTTTACGCGTTCTCGCTGCTCGTCGCGATCCTGGTGATCGGGTCGCTGTCGGACCACGTGGGACGGCGGCCGCTCATGATCGCCGCGCTGGGCATCGACCTCGTCGCGATGCTGATGTTCCTGGTCGCACCGAGCATCGGCTGGGTGATCGCCGCACGGGTCGTGCAGGGTGTCGCGACCGGAGCCGCTTCCAGTGCGCTCAGCGCGGCTGTCGTCGAACTCGCGCCCGAGCGGTTCAAGAAGCTGGGCGCGCAGATGACCAGCATGGCGCCGCTCGGCGGGCTCGCGATCGGCGCGCTCTTCGCGGGCGTGCTGGCCGAGTTCTCCTCGAACGCGGCCTTCGACGTGTGGTTCGTGCTCGCCGTGGTGATGGCGGCCGGAACGATCTTCGCGGTGTTCACGCCGGAGACCGCGACGCGCAAGCCCGGCGCGATCGCCTCGCTCAACCCCCGCATCTCCCTGCCCGTGCAGGTGCGCAGGCTCTACTGGACCTCGGTGCCGGGCATCGTCGGCGGGTTCATGACGATGACGGCGTTCATGGGACTCGTGCCCGCGCTGCTGGTCGCGGTGTTCGCCGTGAAGAGCCCGATCATCGGTTCGCTACTGGCTTTCGTCGCACTCGGAGCGTCCACTGTGGCCTCCGCGTTCAGCAGCGGGGTGAAGGCTCCCAGGCTGCGGCTCGGCGGCACGATCGCGATGGTGGCCGGTGCCGTCCTGTTCGTCGGCAGCATCGGAGCCGTCTCGCTGCCCCTGCTCTGGGCGGCCGCGATCGTGGGTGGAGCCGGGATCGGCGCCTCGTTCGCCGGGACGACCCGCGGGCTCGTGCCCGAGGTCGCGCCGCACGAGCGGGCCGGGCTGTTCACCGCGATCTTCTTCGTCGGCTATCTCGCGATGGGCAGCTCGGCGATCATCGCGGGACTGCTCATCGGTGTCGTCGGCGCGGCGCCCATGGCGGTCGGGTACGGGGTCGTCGTCGCGATCGTGGCGCTGGTCAGCGTGGTCGCGATGGTGCGACTCAACCGGACGTGATCTTGTCCGCGTGGACGTGCGTGCGCACCCCCTGGGGGTCGAACAGGATCAGCAGTTCGACCGCGCCGCCGTCCGCGCTTCCCAGCCAGTGCGGCTTCGAGGTGTCGAACTCGGCGGCCTCACCGGGCGGCAACGTCAGGTCGAGGTCGTCGAGCACCAGCCGCAACCGTCCGTTCAGGACGTAGAGCCACTCGAACCCGTCGTGCGTCTGCAAAGTCGGGTCGAGTGGTTTCGGCACAGCGGGGATGAGCATCTTGAACGACTGCACCCCGCCCGGCCGCCGCGACAACGGCACGAACGTCATGCCGTACTTGTTGATCGGCTTGAGGTGGATGCGCGGGTCACCGGTGCGCGGGGCGCCGACGAGGTCGTCCAGCGGCACGTCGTAGACGCGCGACAGCGGTAGCAGCAGTTCCAGGGTCGCCCGGCGCTGCCCGCTCTCCAGCCGCGACAGGGTGCTCTCCGAGATGCCGGTGGTCGTCGCGAGGTCGGCGAGGGTGATGCCGCGGTGCCGGCGCAGCGTCCGCAGCCGTGCGCCCACCCCGTCGAGAACGTCTTCGGTTTCGCGGTTCACGGCCACCATCTTGCCATCACGGCAAGTTTTCGTGCCAGTTCCAGCAACCTCAGCCCAGGCTGGGCGCATGAAACGGCTCCTGCTCGCACTTCTGCTCCTGATCACGGCCTGTTCGACGCCGCCGGAAACGCAACCCCACGCCCAGGTCACCCGGCACGACCCCGCGTTCCAGAAGGCGTTCCGGCACGAGTTCGCCGACGTCGACGGCCTCAAGATCCACTACGTCACGGGCGGCAGCGGCACCCCGGTCGTGCTGATCCACGGCTGGCCCCAGACCTGGTACGGCTGGTGGCCGATCATGCCCGCGCTCGCCGAACGCCACACCGTCTACGCGCTCGACCTGCCCGGTCTCGGAGACAGCACCGGCAGGCCGAAGGGCTACGACAAGGCGACGCTCGCGCGGTACGTCCACGCGCTGACCAGCGAGCTCGGTCTCAAGAACGCCTCCGTCGTCGGCCACGACCTCGGCGCCGCCGTCGCGTTCCAGTACGCCAGCCAGTTCCCCGAGGACACCGCCCGCCTCGGCTACCTCGACCTGCCGCTGCCGGGCCCGGCAATCGACGCGCGCACCTACCGGAACCTGAGCTGGCACATCGCGTTCCACTCGCAGCGCCAGGTCCCCGAGGCGGTCGTGCAGAACGACGTCCGCGACTACCTGAAGCTCTTCTACCCCCAGGTCGCCTACCAGGGCAGCGCCTTCGGTGGCACGTCGACGAAATCCCCGTTCGCGGACAACGAGATCGACGAGTACGCGCGGACTTACGGCAAGACGTTGTCGAACGGCTTCGAGCTGTACCGCGCGCTGGACCAGGACGTCCGCGACACCGAAGCCGCCCGGCCGGCCCAGGCCCCGACCCTGGTGATGGCCGCGGAAGGCCAGGCCACGGCGATCGCGGGCACGGCGGCCCCGCGGATGACGAACATCGTGCGGGCGCTGGACGTTCCGCACGCCGGCCACTGGCTGGTCGAGGAGAACCCCGAGTTCGTCACCGCGGAACTGCTGCGGTTCCTCAGTTCATGACCGGCACGCGATCAGCCCACGGCAGCGCCTCTTCCAGCTGTGCCGCGAGCTTGATCAGCACCGGCTCCCCCGCGAGCGGCGCCACGAACTGGACGCCGAGCGGCAGCCCGTCCGCCGTCCAGTGCAGCGGCAACGACAGCGCGGGCCTGCCGGTGATGTTCGCGAGCTGCGTGTAGGGCACCCAGCCGAGGTTGTCTTTGATCATGTCCTCGACGATCGGAGTGTGCTTCAGGAACCGGGCCGTGCCGGTCTTGAGCAGCACGTCGGTGGCCCGCTGCAACGAAACCGGCAGGTCGAACTGGCCGATCTTGGGCGGCGGAGTGGCCAAAGTCGGCGTCAGCAGGAGGTCGTAGGACTCGAAGTACGTGCTCAGGCGGCGGGTGTGCTCGTGCCGCCGCTGCACCGCGTCCACGTAGTCGACGCTGCTCGTGGCCCGTCCCAGCGCGGCCATGAGCAGCGTGTCGCGTTCGAACGCGCTGTCCGGCGCGCCGGTCAGGCGTTTCGCGTCGGCGACCTTCCAGGCGAGGTTCACGAACCACGTCAGCAGGAAGTCCTTCGCGAGCGCGGCGTCGTCGAACGGCGCCTGCGGCAGTTCCTCGACGTGGTGACCGAGTTCGGTGAGCACCTGGACGGCCGACGCGACGGCCGCGACCGCCTCGGGGTGCGGGTCCGGGTTGATCGCCGACGGCACCCGGACGCCGATCCGCAGCTTCCCCGGCGCCTGACCGATGCAGGAGGCGAACGACTCCGCGGGCAGCGCGGGCGAGTACGGCCCGGCGGGCTCACCACCGCAGATGACGTCGAGCATCGCGGCCGTGTCGCGGACCGTGCGCGAAACGACACCCTGCACCGCCGCGCCGTGCATCATCTCGGCGGTCTCCGGGCCGAACGGCGTGAGCCCGCGTCCCGGCTTCAGCCCGACGAGCCCGCAGCACGCCGCCGGGATCCGGGTCGAGCCGCCACCGTCGTTCGCGCCCGCGCACGGCACGATCCCGGCGGCGACCGCGGCGGCCGAGCCACCCGACGACCCGCCGGGAGTCCGTTCCAGATCCCACGGGTTGCGCGCGGGGCCCCAGACGGTCGACTCGCTGATCGCCTTCGCGCCGAACTCCGGCAGGTTGGTCTTGCCGAAGATCACCAGGCCGGCGTCGATCCAGCGCTGGACGACGGTCGAGTGCGCGGCGACCCTGTGCGCCGTCAGCGAGCGCGACCCGTTCGAGGTCGGCAGGCCCGCGTAGTCCTGGCCGAGGTCCTTGATCAGGAACGGCACCCCGGCGAACGGGCCGGTGAGGTCGTCGGAGGGTTCGGCGGGGACGTCCCGCACGATCGCGTTGAGCCGCGGGTTCACCGCGGCGGCGCGTTCCCGCGCCACCGCGAGGAGTTCGGTCGCGGAGACCTGCTTGTCCGCGACGAGCCGGGCCAGCCCGGTCGCGTCGTACTTCCGGTACTCGTCGAAGTCCACGCGCTCAAGGTAGCTGTTCGGCCACGCCGAAGATGGTCTCGCGCACGATCGCGGGGGTCTCCTGCGGGATGAGGTGCCCCGCCTCCTCGACGACGATCATCTTGCCGCGCGGGGCGGCGTCCATGAGATCGGCCGCGTGCCGGTTGAACACCGGGCGCCACTTCGCCATCCCCCGCTCGACCAGTCCCGCCTGCAGGCAGACCGTCGGGACGTCCGGCGTGCCCGTCGCCTGCACCCGGCGCATCAGTGGCAGGGCGGCCGCGATCTGCTGAGCCTCCCTGCCGCCCGCCTTCATCGCCCGCGCGGTCGCGTAGTCGCGCGTCATGACGTCCACGTCCGCCGCGGAGATCTCCGGCGAGACGCCGTTGCGGAACGCCTGCCGCTTGATCAGGCCCTTGCCGCCCAAGCGCGCCACGACCGCCATCAGGCTGAAGAACCTCGCCGCGACCTTGGCGTTCCGGGTGGACATGACCTCGGCGAGGGTCGCGTCCACGAACACCATCCCGGCCACACGTCGCGGGTACCGGTCGGCGAACACGCGGATGATCGGGCCGCCCCAGCTGTGTCCGACGAGCACCACCGGCTCGGTCTGGCCGAGCACGTCGAGCAACGCGGTCAGGTCGTCCACGATCCGGTCGAGCGTGCGGTCGTGCGGGTCGGCGTCGCTGCCGCCGTAGCCCGCGCGGTCGTAGGAAAGCGTGCGGTAGCGGGCACTCACCTCGCGCTGGGTGTGGATCCACGACGAACCGGGCGCGCTCATGCCCGCCTCGAAGACGATCAACGGCCCTGGGCCCTCCCCCGCCGAGACGGCGCGGATCGCCCGGCCGTCCGGCAGGGTCACGATCTTCTCCAGCATCGCGGGGCCTTTCACTCGTACCAGCTCGGCGGGTGGAGTTCGTCCCACAGCGCCGCGCTTTCCAGCTGTGCGGCGAGGGCGAGCAGTTCGGAGTCGCAGCGGTTGCGGCCCACGAGGTGGACGCCGTGCGGCAGTCCGCCGGCGTCCACATGCGACGGGAGCGAGATCGCCGGCACTCCGGCGAGGTTGGCCCACGGCGTGTGGCAGGACCACTTCAGCATCAGGTCGGCCTCGTCGCCGGCGTAGTAGCCGATCGGGACCGGCGGGCCGTTCGTCGTGGGCGTCAGCACGACGTCGTAGTCGTCGACCGCGGCCAGGAACGTGCTGGCATGACGGGCGAGCAGCGCCTGTGCCATGACGACGTCGTTGGCGGACAACGTGTCGTTGACGGCGAGCAGGTGACGGGAGTACGGCCGCAGCAGATGGGTTCGGTTCAGCGGCACCATCATCTGGGCGACGGTGCCCACCTGGTAGGCGAACCAGACCAGGATCGCGCGCCCCACGGGTTCGTCCCAGCGGGCGGGCAGCGGGATCTCGCGGACGTCGTGGCCGAGTTCCTCGAGCACGCTCGCCGTGCGCCGCACCGCGAGTTCCGCCTGCGGATCGGCGTCCTCGCCCGTGCCGGTGTCCGTCCACATCGCGATTCTGAGGCGGCGCCGGAGCTTCAGGGCCGAGGCGAAGCTGCCCTCGTTGCGCCACCCGTAGAGGTCGCCGGGTGCCGGCGAGGCCATCACGTCCAGCAGCAGTGCCGCGTCCTCGACGGTGCGCGCCATCGGCCCCTCGGTACTGGCGAGGAGGAACGAGGCGGCCGGCGCCGGGCTCACCAGGCCGCGGCTGGGCTTGAACCCGACCAGGTGGCAGGTCGCCGCGGGCGTGCGGATCGAACCGGCGCCGTCGCTGGCGTGCGCGACGGGCAGCAGTCCCGCCGCGACCGCCGTGGCCGCGCCGCCGCTGGACCCGCTCGAGTACCGCGTTGGCGCATGAGGGGTCACGGCCGGGCTCGGCGTGACGTCGTTCTCGGTGTAGCAGCTCGCGCCGAACTCCGAGGTGTTCGTCTTGCCCAGCACGACCGCGCCCGCCTGCCGCAGCAGTCCGACCGTCCAGGAGTCCTGCTGCGGCACGAACTCGGCCAGCGCCGCCGACCCGAACGTCGTGCGGAGGCCGGCCGTCGCCGCGAGATCCTTGATGCCCAAGGGCAGTCCGAGCAGCGCTGCCTGCTCTCCCCTGGCCAGCCGTTCGTCCGCGCGTGCGGCGTCGTCGAGCGCACTCTCGTTGACCGTCACGAACGCGCCGAGTCCGGCGTGCCGCTTGATGCGCTCCAGGTAGTGCGCGGTCAGTTCGCGCGAGCTGATCTCCTTGGCGTGCAGTGCTTTCAGCTGCTGCGCGGCGGTGAGTTCGTGCAGGCTCATGGCTTCACCGAGGTTCCCGTGAGCAGGCGGTGCACCGACCACGTCACCACGTCGAGCTCCTCGGACGTCATCGGCTCTCCGCCGAACATCCGCCGGTGCATCAGCGGGCCTTCGAGCAGGTTGCCGACGAACGGCAGTTCCGGCACCTCGGCGATCTCACCGCGCCGCACCGCCCGTGCGATGGCATCGACCAGCGGCTGCGACCGGCGCCCGACCAGCGCGCGGAACGTCCGCTCGGCCTCGGCGTCCCCGCGCAGGTCGGCCAGGAAGCCGACCAGGCCGTCGTTCCACGGCTCGTTCCAGGCCCCGGCCAGGTCGTCCGCGAACGCCCTAAGGTCACCGTGCAGCGTGCCGGTGTCGGGGTCCGGCACCGGGGGCAGGTAGGCGTCGAGCACGTCCGCCACCAACCGCACCTTGCTGCGCCAGCGCCGGTAGACGTCGGTCCTGTGCGCCCCGGACTGCGCCGCGACCTGCGTCAGCGTCAGCGCGTCGTAGCCGTTCGAGGTCAGCAGCGACCACGCCGTCGCCAGCAACCGCTGTTCGAGATCGGGATCCCGCGGACGCCCTGCCACCGGCAGCCCTCCAATTCGCAACAAGTTGTAGCGATACCGTAGGCCGCCCGGTGCACGTCCACAAGGGTCAGCCCACGACGCACCCGGCGAACTCGGCCATCGCCGCCGCCACACCGACGTCGAGGGCGTCCTGCATGACGCGCGGACGCCGTTCGGTCCGCCCGATGGCCGCGCTACCGAGCGGCGGCCGGATCTGCAGGCAGGCGGGATGGGACGCGAGCAGTTCCTCGTCCTCGGCCCGGATCTCCTCACGGCGCAACCAGGAGGGCACGACACCCGGCGCGTGCCGGGTGAACCAGCGTGACAACACGAAGCGTTCACCACGGGAGGGCGGCGTCCCCAGGAACTCGTCCTCCCGGCGCGTGCGCAGAGCGACGACGTGCGTGGCCCCCTGCGCGAGCGCGCTGCGGATCGGCACCGTCTCGCTCAGCCCCGCGTCGACGTACGGGCGGCCGTCGATCATCACCGGGTCGCCGGCGAGGAACGGCATCGCGGCGGACGCCCGCAGCGCGGTCTGCAGGCTCAGCGTGTCCCGGACGTGCTCGTGCAGGTCTGCGGCCGCGCCGGTGAGGCCGTCCGTGGCCATCGGGTGGAACTCGACGGGGTTGTCGAGGATCTCCTGGAAGCCCATCCGGTGGACCTGCGTGTAGATGGTGTGGACGAGGTGATGGGTGTCCACGACCGGCCTGCGGCTGAACGCCCGCCGCAGGTTGATGGTCGTGCGCATGACGGCCGGGTCCCACCAGGCGTGCTTGCTCTGGTCCGCCCGGCCGCAGAGCAACCAGGCCGCGTTCAGCGACCCCGCCGAGCTGCCGTAGACGGCGTCGAACGCCGGCAGGATCCCCAGCCGTTCGATCGCGACGGTCATCCCGCTGGAGTAGACACCGCGCGAGCTCCCGCCTTCGATCAGCAGCACCAGGCGCGCGTCGTCGTTCCGTTGTCCTGGAAGGCTTTGCTGCCGCGTGCGTTCGCGCAGCAACTCGAGAACCGTCACGACTGCTCCACCTTCAGACGAGGGGCCAGGGCCAGGGGCTGACCGGCGGCTCGAACGGCAGGGTCTCCGACCACTCCCAGAACGCGAGGCCCCGGTCGACGTGGCCGCCGATGAACTCGATCACCGCCGCGATCTCGGAGTCCGACGTGCCCGCGGGTACGTCGATGGCCACGTTGCCCCATCCGTTCCATTCGTACAGGAGCCCCAGCGCGGACGCCCTGCGGTCGACCTCGGCCCGGAACGTCTCGGCCGCCGCGTCGTCCTCCATCGACGGCACGAGCATCGCGCGCAGGGTGCGGTTGCCCTTCCTGCTGACGACTCGCTCCACGAACATCTCGCTGTTGAGCGCGACCTCGTCGCCGAGTGAGAAGCCGTACGCGCAAAACGGGATGCACCGAACCTCGAACGCGTTGGGGCCGCTCTGTGCCAGTACCAGATGCTCGAAGAACCCCGGCATGCCGAACGGCGCCAGATCCACCAGCGCCGTGCCGTTCTTCTCGGAGTGACGTACTGGACTCTTGTGCCCGATGCTGATCGGCTCGGCTGTCACCGAAACCACACTCCCTTCCCCAGAAGCCGAACAGATGTTGCCAGAACGCCAGGCGCTGCTACCGTGGAAGTGAGATCAACCGCCCTCGATGAGGAGCTCGACGTGCTGGTGGGTGAAGACGACATCTCAGGGTGAGCCCTGGATGTGACAGGCCATCGACGCCCGATGGCCGTTCAGTCGTCCCCTTTTCCACACGCGCGGCCATTCCGCGCGCGGCACATTCCTGAGGTCTCACACCCATGTCCGACGCATTCATCGTCGTGTCGTCCCTGTCCTTCACCTGGCCGGACGACACCCCCGTGTTCGACGGCCTGTCCGTCTCGGTGCCCGGTGGGCGCACCGGTCTCGTCGCCCCCAACGGTGCCGGGAAGTCGACGCTGCTCAAGCTCGTGGCGGGCACTTTGACGCCATCGGAGGGAAGCGTGTCCGTCGAGGGCGTGCTCGGCTACCTCCCGCAGGACCTGCCGCTCACCGCCGGGCTGACCGTGGCCGAGGTGCTCGGCGTCGCGGACGTGCTGCGCGCCATCGCCGCCGTCGAGTCCGGTGACGTCGGCGAGGAGCACTTCACCACCATCGGCACCGACTGGGACCTGGAGGAACGCACGCGCGCGCAGCTCGACCGGCTCGGGCTCGGGGACCTGGCGCTCGACCGGGTGCTCGGCACGTTGAGCGGTGGGCAGGTCATCTCGCTCGGGCTCGCGGCGCAGTTGCTCAGGCAGCCGGACGTGCTGCTGCTCGACGAACCCACCAACAACCTCGACCTGGACGCCCGGCACCGCCTCTACGACGTGCTCGACGACTGGCGAGGGTGTCTGCTCGTGGTGAGCCACGACCGGGCGTTGCTCGACCGGATGGACCGGATCGCCGAGCTCGACGGCGGCGAGGTCCGGTTCTACGGCGGCAACTTCAGCGCCTACGAGGAGGCGGTCACCGCTGAGCGCGAGGTGGCCGAGAAGAACATCCGCAGCGCCGAGCAGGAGGTCAAGCGCGAGAAGCGGGAGATGCAGCAGGCCCGCGAACGTGCCGCGCGCCGTGCGTCCAACGCCCAGCGCAACCTCGGCAACGCGGGACTGCCGAGGATCTTCGCGGGCAACATGAAGCGCAACGCGGAGGTGTCGGCGGCCAAGGCAGATGGCACGCACGCGGCCCGTCTCGGTGCCGCTCGCTCCAAGCTGGACCAGGCCGAACGGGCGTTGAAGGAAGAGCAGAAGATCAGCCTGGAGCTGCCGCAGACCGCGGTGCCGGCCGGACGCACGCTCTTCCTCGGCTCGGACCTGCGGGTGCGGGACCTGTTCTCCGGCCTGGACTTCGCGATCCGGGGGCCGGAGCGGATCGCTTTGGCCGCACCGAACGGCGCCGGCAAGTCGACGTTGCTGCGGGTGGTCCACGGTTCGCTCGCGCCGGACAGCGGTGAGGTGAAACGGGCCGACGGCCGCGTCGCGTACCTGTCGCAGCGGCTGGACCTGCTCGACGACTCCCGCACGGTGGCGGAGAACCTGGCCGCGTTCGCCCCCGCCATGCCGCCGGCGGAACGGATGAACCTGTTGGCGCGCTTCCTGTTCCGCGGCACCCGCGCGCATCTGCCGGTCGGCGTGCTGTCCGGCGGCGAACGGCTGCGGGCGACTCTGGCGTGCGTCCTGTTCGCCGAGCCGGCGCCGCAGCTGCTGTTGCTCGACGAACCGACGAACAACCTCGACCTGGTCAGCGCCGGGCAGCTGGAGAGCGCGCTGAACGCGTACCGCGGCGCGTTCGTCGTCGTCAGCCACGACGAGCGGTTCCTGAACGAGGTGAGGATCGACCGCCGGCTGCGCCTCGACGGCGGCAAGCTGGTGGAGGCCGCACATGGCTGAGGCACTGGTCGCCACCGAGTTGGTGCGCGGGTTCGGTGGCAGGCGTGTGCTCGACGGGGTGTCGCTGACGGCTGCTCCCGGCCGGCGCATCGGGCTGATCGGCGAGAACGGCGCGGGCAAGTCGACGTTGCTGCGGCTGCTCGCGGGCGTCGACCAGCCCGACGGCGGTGTCGTGCAACGGCCGCCGGACCTGGGTCTCCTGCACCAGGAGATGCCGTTCCCGGACTCGGCCGCGGTCGCCGAGGTGCTGGACGACGCGCTGGCCGAGGCACGGGAGGACCTGGCCGAACTGGAACGACTGGGTGCGCTGCTCGGCAGCGAGGACGTCGAGGCGGAGTACGCGGAACGGCTGGAACTGGCACAGCGGCACGAAGCCTGGGACGCGGACCGGCGGGCCGACATCGTCCTCACCGGACTCGGGCTCGGTGACGTGGGCCGGGAGAGGACGCTCGGATCGTTGTCCGGTGGGCAGCGCCGCCGACTGGACTTGGCTGCGCTGGTGATCCGGCGGCCGACCGCGCTGCTGCTGGACGAGCCCACGAACCACCTCGACGACGACGCGGCGGCGTTCCTGGAGGAGCAACTGCGAGCGCTGCCCGGCATCGTGGTGCTGGCGAGCCACGACAGGGCGTTCCTCGACGCGGTGTGCACGGACCTGGTCGACCTCGACCCCGCGGTGGACGGCCCCGTCCGGTTCGGCGGCACCTACACCGAGTACCTGCACCAGAAACGCGCCGACCGCGACCGCTGGGAACGCCGTTACGCCGAGGAACAGGAGGAACTGGCCGCGGTGCGCGACTCGCTCGGCCTGATCGCCGGCCGCGTCGCACCGAACCGGACCATGCGCGACAGCGACAAGATGGGCTACGGCGTGCGGGCGAACCGCGTGCAGAGCCAGATCTCCCGCCGCGTCCGCAACGCCACCCGGCGCCTCGAGGACCTGGAACGCGACGCCGTGCCCGCTCCCCCGCGCCCGCTGCGGTTCGAGCCCGACGCCGTGGCGTCACCGGCGGAGGATCTGGTGTCGCTGCGGGAGATCCGGGTTCCCGGACGGCTCACGCTCGACTTCCTGGACGTGCGCGATGGCGACCGGCTGCTGGTGACCGGCCGCAACGGCGCGGGCAAGTCGACGCTCCTGCTCGTGCTGGCCGGGAAACTCGACGTCCAGGGCGTGCGGCGACATCCGGACGTTCGTGTCGGGCTGCTCGACCAGGACACGGCGTTCGCGAACCCGCGCCTCACCGCGCGCGGCACCTACGGCCGCGCGCTCGGCGCCGAACGGGTAGAGCAGGTGCCGCTGGAATCGTTGGGGCTGCTGCACGAGTGGGATCTCGGCAAGGCCGTCGGCACGTTGTCGGTGGGCCAGCAACGCCGCCTCGCGCTCGCGCTGCTCGTCGCGAATCCGCCGCACCTGCTGCTGCTCGACGAGCCGACCAACCACCTGTCGCCGACGTTGTGCGACGAGCTGGAGGACGCGCTGGGGCCGGGTCCGGGCGCGATCGTGCTCGCGAGCCACGACCGCTGGCTGCGCAACCGGTGGCAGGGAGCCGAAATCGGACTGTGAAACTCGGTGGACCACTCCCGGATGATGGTTCGGTGGTGGTGTTCGAGTGCGTGGCGTGCGGGTCGGAGCTGACCGTTCCGCTGACGCAGGTCGACGGGCCTGACCACGAGGTGGTTCATCAGTGGGGCAACGGCATCCGGTACATGCCGAGTCTGGTGCCCGCCGGCACCTACGCCGGACGGGACCGGATCGTCATCGCACCCGGTGACGTGCGCGGTCTGTCGTGGATCGAGGACCGGCTCGCCGGCTACTGCTGCGGGATCGACGGCCACGAGGGCCCCAACCTCGCCTGCGCGTGCGGGCGGCCTGTCGCCACGCGGATCGATGACTGCTCGCTGTGGCAGGTGGTGCGATTCGAACCTGACGCCGTGCGACCCGCGGGCGATCCGGAGCCGGTGCGCGAGTGGGAGTCGTTCGACTGGGACACCACACCGTTGACCGACGCCGACGAGTGGTGGCAGGCACGCGCGGAGATCTCGGCGGCGGTGGCCGTCGTCCGGGTGCTGAAGGCCGCCGAAGGCGCGCCCGTGACCGTTCCGGACGGACCGCTCGCGGACACGTTCCGGCGTGAACTCGACGCACAGCGGCCGTCAGGAGGGCCTGCCCTGTCCCTGGGACTGACCGGACCGGGCACCACCGCGGAGGCGGACGTCCTGCTCGTCCCCCGGCATCCGCAGACGGGCGACGCCTGGCCCGCGGAAGGAACGGTCGTCCCCATCTCCGCTGAGCTGTGGGTCTGGCTCGCCCGCACCAGCGAGCAGCCGGTGCGACCCAGAACCGGTGGTCAGTGGGCGCCGTTCCTCAGCGACGATCCGCTGCCCCGGCGGCCGAGGACAGTCGAGCCGTGTCTCTGGGCCGTCCGCAGATGGCTTCCCTGAGCCGTGTCGAGAGGGCGGGATCAGCTTCGACGTGGTTGTGGAAGGACACCCGCACACCCCACGGAGGACTGATCATGACCGGACGACCGCCCGTCACCGACCTCGCCACCTGGCAGAAGGCCCGCGACGAGCTCCTGCTCCGCGAGAAGGCCCACACCCGCGAGGGCGACGCGATCGCGGCCGAACGCCGGAGGCTGCCGATGGTGGAGTTCGACGGCACCGTCGAGGTGGTCGGCGCCGACGGACCCGTGCCGTTCGTGGAGCTGTTCCAAGGCCGCGACGAGCTCGTGGTCTACAAGCACATGTGGTGGGACGGCGCGCCGCACCAGGGGCAGTGCGAGGGCTGCACGCACATTCCGTGGCACTTCGACGACGCCGCCTACCTCAACGCGCGCGGGGTCTCGTTCGCGATGCTGACCACGGGCGCGTGGGACGAGGTGGCCGCGTTCGTGGAGTTCATGGGCTACCGGCAGCCGTGGTACTCGGTGCGCGGTGTGGACGAGCCCGTCGGCGGTGAGATGGGCTACCTGACCAGCTATCTGCGCGATGGTGACCGCACGTTCCTCACGTACTCCACGACGGGGCGCGGCACCGAGCGGGTCAACGGGTCGCTGGGGCTGCTCGACATGACCGTGCACGGGCGCGGCGAGGCCTGGGAGCGGCACCCGGAGGGCTGGCCGGAGGCACGGCAGGCGGGGTGGTTCTGGCGCACGGACTCGGACGGGAACTCCAGCTGGGGCGAGGACAGCCGGCCCGTTCCGCAGTGGACCCGCCCGGGCGCGACGCCGGTGACGACCCTGGGGCGGCAGGGCCACTGCCACTGATCAGCGCGGCTTGACCGCGGTGGCGAGGAGGCGGCGCCTTCTGTCGAAGTTCGGGAGAACGTGCCGCGCCTCCTCCTGCATCGACACCATCGCGGGATCGGGTGCCTCGACGGTGAGCGCCTCCTCCCACATCCGCCGCTCCGTCACCCTCCACTCCGGCCTGTCCGCGATCTCCACGCCGGTGAACCCGGCCTCGGGAAGCTGCACGGCCAGGTCCAGCTCGCGGGTCCGCCGCGTGACCCGCTCGTCGCCGGGATCGACCGCCTGCCAGCAGGTGACGACCAGCCGTCCTCCCAGCCGCAGCACGCGCAGGCACTCCCGCAGCGCGTCCGGCTTGGACTCCGCGAACTGCAGGGCGTCGACGATCAGCACCGCGTCGACCGAGGACGACCACAACCCGGTGGCGGTCAGCGTTCCCACCCGGAAGTCGCCGCCACCGCTGCGCTCTCTGGCCTGCTCGATCGCCACGGCCGAGAAGTCCACGCCGACCAGGCGGCACCCGGTGCGGCGCGCGATCTCCAGCCCGTACCCGCCCCGGCCGCACGCCAGGTCCAGCAGCACCTGGCCAGTCCCCAGACCGAGGGCGTCCGCGACCTCGTCGAGGCCTGCCCCGCTCAGCACGCTCGTCGACTCCAGGCCCGGTGGGAGGGCGAGCGTCCGCCGCACCAGTTCGTCGGCCAGTGGCGACGCGGCACGGTCGGCGTACCAGCGGTCGAAGTCCTCAGCGCTCGTCACCACACCGACACTGCCAGAAAAGTCGTTTGTGCTCACCGGCTTTCCACCGGTCCACTGTGGCGTGCAGATCCGTTCCACGACGGCCCAGGACCTCGACGTCTTCCTCGGCACCGTCCACACCGCGTTCGGGCGCTTCCCCGAGACCCCGGGCCCGGACGGCGGGGGCCTCTGGTGGTCGGCGCTCGAGATCGACCGGACCCTGCTGGCCGAGTCGGAGGGCAAGGCCGTCGGAACGGCCACCGCGTACTCGTTCGAGCTGACGCTGCCCGGCGACGTCGTCGTGCCCGTCGCCGGGATCACCGCGGTCGGCGTGCTGCCCACGCACCGCCGCCAGGGCGTTCTCACCGAGATGATGCGGCACCAGCTCCACGGGCTGCGCGAACGCGGCGAGTTCCTGTCCGTGCTGCTGGCGAGCGAGGGCGAGATCTACGGCAGGTTCGGGTACGGCCCGGCGACCTACACGCGCCGCATGACGATCCAGCGCGGCCAGAGCGCGTTCAGGACCCAGGTGCGCAAGGGCTCGATCGAGGTCCTCCCTCGATCCGAAGCCACCGGCGTCATGGAACAGGTCTACGACCACTACCGCCGCACCCAGCCCGGCGCGCTGGGAAGGCCACACCGCTGGTGGGCGCTGGGCGCGGGCATGCCTCCGATGACACGGGCACCGCGCTACGTCGCCGTCCACCGAGATGGCGACCGGCCGGACGGGTACGCCACCTACGCGCTCGACAACGGCACGCTGACGGTCGACGAGATCATCACCGCCGACGACGCCGTGTTCGCGGCTTTGGCCCGGTTCGCGCTCGACCACGACCTGGTCACCGAGGTGGTGTTCAAGCACGTTCCCACCGACCATCCGCTGCGCTGGATGCTCGCGGACTTCAACGCGGGACAGGTGAGCGGCGAGATGGACTGGCTCTGGGTGCGGCTGCTGGACGTGCCGCGGGCGCTGACCGCGCGTGGCTGGCTCACCGACGGCGAGATCGTGCTCGACGTCGACGACCCGTTCCTCCAGGAACGCCACCGCTATCTGCTGACCGTCGAGGACGGGAAGGCCGAATGCGTGGAGACCACCCGCGATCCGGACCTGGAACTGGACGTGCGCGACCTGGGTTCGCTCTATCTGGGCGGAACAACGCCGAGCACGCTCGTTCGCGCGGGGCACGTCCAAGCGCACGGATCCACCGCAAAGGCTGACGCTCTGTTCCGTTCCGAACGCACTCCGCACTGTCTGCACTGGTTCTGATCGACATCTGGACAAAAGTATGACGGCGCGTTAGGCCCAGGTATGACGCGTGCCCGTGGCAGCGTCGTTATTGTCCGTTCCGATGGACATCATCAACCCGTAATCCCCTTTCCGCCGAAGGGCAGCGCGTCATGTGGGAAGTTCTGCAGTCAGCGACCGACGTCCGGTCGCGCGTGACCGAGTGGATGGGGAAGCGGTTCCTCGCACACCTCAGCAAGACCGGGTTCGACCTCGAGTCGTCCTGGTTCGTGCCCTCGCGCGTGCTCGCCCCGCTGCGGCGCAACGGGGTGGACCCGGTGCCGGAGCTGGCGCGGATGCAGGCCCACGGACCGATCACGCGGCTGCCGCTGCCGGTCACGGTGTGGCTGGTGACGGGCTACGAGGCGTCCAAGCAGGTGCTCGTGGACTCCGAGGCGTTCAGCAACGACTTCGGCCACCTGCGGGAACTGGGGCTCTTCTCGGACGAGGCGCCGGGCGGGCTCGGGTTCAGCGACCCGCCGGAGCACACGCGGCTGCGCAAGGTGCTCACGCCGGAGTTCACCATGCGGCGGCTCTCCCGGCTCGTGCCGCGGATCGAGCAGATCGTCGCGGACCAGCTCGACCTGATGTCCATGAAGGACGGTGCCGTCGACCTCGTCGAGCACTTCGCGATGACGGTGCCCGCGCTCACGATCTGCGAGCTGCTGGGCGTGCCCGCGAGTGAGCGCGAGGAGTTCCAGCGGCGCAGCGTCTCGCGGTTCGACCTCGGCGGCGCGGCCACGACGTCGCTGTCGGCCGTCTCCGAGTCGATCGTCTACTTCCGGGAGCTGGTGCGCGCCCAGCGCCTGGCCCCGACCGACGGGCTGCTCGGCGAGCTCGTCCGCAAGCACGGCGACGACCTGGGCGACGACGAGCTGGCGGGTCTCGCGGACGGGCTGCTCACCGGCGGGTTCGAGACGACCGCGAGCATGATCTCGCTCGGCGCGCTCGCGATGATGCGCGACCCGGCGCTGCGCGAGAAGGCGCTCGGCGACGACAAGACGGTGAACGGGCTGGTCGACGAGCTGCTGCGGCACCTGAGCGTCGTGTCGGTGGCGTTCCTGCGGATCGCCCGCCACGACATCGAGATCGCCGGGACGAAGATCAAGGCCGGCGACATCGTGGCGTGCTCGCTGTCGCAGGCCAACCGCGACCCGAGCGTGTACGCCACGCCGGACGTGATCATGGCGGACCGTCCGGCGAGCCAGCACCTCGCGTTCGGCTATGGCGCGCACCGCTGCATCGGCGCCGAGCTCGCGAAGATGGAACTGCGGATCGCCTACCCGGCGCTCGTCCGCCGGTTCCCGGAGATGCGCCTCGCGGCCGACCCCGGCGCGCTGTCGTTCCGCAAGCTCTCGATCGTCTACGGGCTGCACTCGCTGCCGACCCACCTCGGCACGCAGCCCAGCCCGATCCAACAGGTTCTGTGAAGAAAAGGGGAAGGCCACCTCGGTGGCCTTCCCCCTTTTTCACTCGCGGGTTCCGATGGTGTCGATGGGTTTGGCGCGCAACGACATCCGCGTCGACACACCGATCGACACCACGCCGAGCAGCACCGCCCCGGCGAGCGCCCCCAGGTACACCGTGATCGAGCCGGCGGGCAGAGGGCTCCCGGTCAGGCTGATCGCGAGGACGCCCAGCGGCACCGCCGCGACCAGCGATCCCAGCACCGCGGCCAGTCCGACGGTCAGCAACGCCTCGGCGCGCATCATCCGCACGATCTGCCTGCGTCCGGTGCCGACCAGGCGCAGCAGGGCGAACTCGCGGCGCCGTGCGGCCGTGGACATCACCAGCGTGTTCGACACGGAGATCGCGACGTAACCGAGGATCACGCCGACCGCGACGAGGTTGAGCAGGAACTGGGTCCGTTCCTGGCTGCGGTCCTGCGCCGCCACCCGTCCGGTCACCTGCAGGCCCGGATAGCGGCTGGTCAGCGCGTTGAGCGTCGAGGGGTCGGCTGCCTTCACGAGCACCGCACTGTCCAGACCGGACCTGGTGTGGGCGCGGGCGTCGGCGGCGGAGAGCACGTAGTCGCCGAACGCGAGGTCGTGCTCGTAGGTCGCGACGACCTTCAGCTTCGCCTGCTGGCCGTCGGCGAACCAGAACTCGACGTCGTCGCCGACCTTCTTGTTCTCCCAGGAGGCGTGCGCGGCGCCCAGTGCCACCGTGCCGGGCCGGAGGTCGTCGACGCTGCCGGACACGACGCCGAGGTCGACCAGGCCGCTCGCCGTGGAGTCGAGCCCGTTGGCGGGCCGGCTCTGCACGTCGACGCTGTCGCCGGTCTTGCTGGCCGTGATCACCTGCGTGCGCACCAGCGACGTGGCCGTGCCGCCCTCGATCTGCCTCACTACCTCGGCGGGCACGCCGGTGACGCCGGTGATCACGTGGTCGGCGGTGATCGAGCGCTCGGTCTGCTGCTGCACGGCGGCGGTGAACGTCGTCTGGCTGTAGAAGTTCACCACCGCGAACCCGACGGCCAGCATCAGCGGCGTCACGGCCGCCGCGAGCCTGCGCGAGTTCTTCAGGACGTTCGCCGACGCCAGGTACCCGCTCACCCCGGACCTGGCCAGCACCGGCGCGATCACCCGCACCGCCGCCCCGACCACCCGCGGCCCGGTCAGCGTCAGGCCGATGATCAGCACGAGCGCGGCCATCACGGACATCGCCGCGCCGATCTGCCCGCCGATGAACAGCGGCACCGCGGTCGCGCCGAGCCCGATCGCGACCAGGACCCAGCCGATGGCCAGCCGCACCTTGCCGACGTCCCGCTTCTGCACGGCGGCCTCGCCCAGCGCCTCGACCGGGTTGATCGACGACGGCCTGCGCGACGCGCTCCACGCGGCGAGCCGCGCCGCGCCGACGCCGATCAGCAGTGCCGCGACCAGCGGAATCGGGCTGATCGAGAGCGCGAAGTCGTCCGGCACCACGCCGATCTTCGCGAACGCGGCCCGCAGGCCCAGGCTCACGCCGATCCCGGCCAGGCTGCCGATCACGCCCGCGATCACCGAGACGACGGTGGTCTCGACGCCGATCAGCCTGCGGATCTGCCGCGGCGTCGCGCCGACGGCCCGCAGCAGCGCGAACTCGCGGCGGCGTTGCTCGACGGTCAGCGCGAGGGTGCTGGCCACCACGAAGATCGCCACCAGCACCGCGTAGCCGCCGAACGAGCCGGCCAGGATCGCGAGGATCGACTTGGTCTGGCTGACGTCGTCGAACTCGGCGGCACTGCGGTCGGCGCCGGACGACACCGTGACGTGGTCGCCGGCGAGAGCGTTCTCGACCCGCTGGGCGTCGGCGCCCAGCACACCGATGGCGCTCACCCGGTCAGGACTCCCGGCCAGCTCGGTCGCCCTGGCCTCGTCGAAGAAGACGGACGCCTGGCGTGCTCCTCCGCCGGCCTCGGCGACACCGGCGACCCGATAGGTCACCGGGACCGAGCGGGTCATCACCCGCACCTCGCCGCCCACGCCGACCCCTGCCTCGGCCGCCAGACCCGAGTCCAGGACGACCTCGCCCGGCTTCGGCGGGTTCCCCTCCTTCAAGTTGAACGGCGCCAGCACCGCGGAGCCCCAGTTGTGGCCGAAGGTCGGCTTGCTCGCGAGCGGCTGCCCGTCCCCGCCCACCACCACGGCGGGGAAGGTCTGCTCGGGAACGGCCTTCGCACCCGGCACCGCGGCGATCTTGGCGACCAGTGCGGCGGGGATGGACGGCTGTTCGGCGGCGTGCTCGAACGCCAGGACGTCGCCACCGGGAGGCCGCACGGTCCGGTCACCGGTGACGACCACGTCGGCGGCCGCGTACCGCTGGGTCGGCACGCCGCCGCGGAAGCCGGACTCCATCAGGATCCCGCAGGCCGCGACGAGCGCGGTACCGCACAGGATCGCGACGAACGCCCCGATGAACCCGCTGGTGCGGGCCTTGACGGTCTGCCAGGCGAGACTCAGCACGGTCACCACTCCCCGAGGTGCGTCATGCGCTCCGCGACCTTCTCGGGCGTCGGCCCGGTGAGCTCGCCGGCCAGCCGTCCGTCGGCCAGGAACAGCACGCTGTGTGCGGCGGAAGCGGCCACCGGGTCGTGCGTGACCATCAGCACCGTCTGCCCCATCTCGTCCACAATGGACCGGAGCAGGGTCAGCACCTGCTGCGCGGTCCGGGAGTCCAGCGCGCCGGTCGGTTCGTCGGCGAGCACGACCTCGGGCCGGGCGACCAGTGCGCGGGCGATCGCGACGCGTTGCTGCTGGCCACCGGACAGCTCGGACGGCAGCCGGTCCAGCCGCCCGTCCAGGCCGACCCTGCCGACGACCTCGGTCAGCCAGCCTCGGTCCGCCGCGCGGCCCGCCAGGCGCAGCGGCAGCGTGATGTTCTGCTCGACCGTCAGCGACGGCAGCAGGTTGTAGGCCTGGAAGACGAACCCGATCCGGTCCCGCCGCACCTTCGTCAGCGCGGCCTCCTTCAGGCCGCCGAGGTCGGTGTCGCCGAGCAGCACGCGGCCGGACGTCGGCCGGTCCATGCCCGACGCGCAGTGCAGGAAGGTGCTCTTGCCCGAGCCGGACGGTCCCATCACGGCGGTGAACGTGCCCCGCCGGATGCCGACGGTCACCTCGTCCAGCGCGGTGACGGCGCCGCCTCCAGAGCCGTACACCTTCCGCACCGCCTGCAACGACAGCGCGTCTGCCCTCATCACGTTTCTCCTTGGCTCGCAACGTTCTTCTGGCCAAGAACGTAATTTCGCGAGCCGCGCGGAACGATCACGCAGGCTGCCCGGCCTCAGGTGGAGCAGGCTCTACCTCCAGGCGGGTTCGTCCGCGCGAACGAACCGGGAAGGTCAGATTCGTCGGCCGCGACGAGGTGACCGCGTGGCCCCGAAACCTAGCGTTGCCGGTGACCGGAGTCACGTCGACGTGGGATGGGGCGCGGATGTCCAAGCTCAACGAGATCAACGAGTGGCTGCAGGAGAACCTGCCGCGACTGGCCGCCGAGCACGACGTGCCGGGGGCCGCGGTGGCCGTCACCGTCGGCGACGACGTGGCCGAGGCCGCGGCGGGCGTGCTCAACAAGAACACCGGCGTCGAGACGACGACCGACTCGCTGTTCCAGATCGGGTCGATCACCAAGGTCTGGACGGCGACGCTCGCGCTGCAGCTCGTCGACGAGGACCTGCTGGACCTCGACGCGCCCGTGCGCGACTACCTGCCCGAGTTCCGCATCGCCGACGAGGAGGCCGCCGCGCGGATCACGGTGCGGCAGCTGCTGAACCACACCTCGGGCTTCGAAGGTGATCTCTTCACCGACACCGGCCGCGGTGACGACTGCGTGGAGAAGTACGTCGCCACGTTGCACGACACGCCCCAGCTCTTCGCGCCCGGCGAGATGTTCAGCTACAACAACGCCGGCTACTGCGTGCTCGGCCGGATCGTGGAGGTCATGCGCGGCAAGCCGTACGACGACTGCCTGCGCGAGCACCTGTTCGCCCCGCTCGGCCTGACCCACGCCGCCGCGGACGCCTACGAGGCGATCATGCACCGCGCCGCAGTCGGGCACCTTACGCCCGACGAGGAGGCCGGGCCGCAGGTGGCGCCGGTCTGGTCCCTGGTGCGGTCGAACGCCCCGGCCGGTTCCGTGCTCGCCATGAGCGCCGCCGACCTGCTGAAGTTCGCGCGGATGCACATGAACTCCGGCGCCTCCGTGTTGTCGCCCGCCGGAGTCGAGGCCATGCAACAGGTTCAGGTGCAGGTGCCCGACCTCGCGTTGATGGGCGACGCCTGGGGCCTGGGCTGGGAGCTGTTCCACTACCCGGAAGCGACGGTCATCGGCCACGACGGCGGCACGATCGGGCAGAACGCCTTCCTGCGCCTGGTTCCCGAGCACGGCGTCGCGGTCGCGTTGCTGACCAACGGCGGCAAGACCATCGACCTCTACCAGGCGATCTTCCGGCACGTGCTGCGCGAGCTCACCGGTGTCGAACTGCCGGCGATGCCCGAGCCCGCCGCGGACCCCTCGCGCGTCGACGGCGACCGGTTCACCGGCGTCTACGTGTCGGCGGTCGGCGAGCGCGTGGTCACCCAGGACGAGGACGGCCGGATCTGGATGGAGGTCATCCCGAAGGGGATCATGGCCGAGCTGAGCCCGGAGTCCGCGGGCAAGACCGAGCTGGTGCCGTGGCGCGACGACACACTCGTTGCGGCGGAACCGGTTCATGGCATCCACATGCCGCACGCGTTCGTCGGCGACGACGGCAACGGGCGCGCGTTGTTCCTGCACACCGGCCGTGCGGACCGCCGGGTGGCGCCGTGACCTTCGCCGAAGTGTTCGCGAGCGCGGGCGTGGAGGGGTTCGTCCACGCCCGCGAGATCGGGGTGGACGGCCCCGAAGCCGGTCACGGCGCGGACGACCAGGTCGTGCTGGCGTCGGTGTTCAAGATCCCGGTCACCGTCGCCTACGCGGCCGAGGTGGCGGCGGGACGGCTCGACGAGACCGAACGGACGCGCGTCACGTCCCGCTACCGCATCGGCGGCATCGGCACCGCGGGGTGTGCCGACGACGTCGAGATGAGCTGGCGCGACCTGGCGTTGTTCATGATGACGATGAGCGACAACGCCGCGACGGACGTCGTGTTCCACCGCGTCGGCCAGGCGGCGGTCGACGCGGTGCTCGACAAGGCCGGTCTGGAGCGCACCCGGATTCTGGGGTGCTGCGAGGACCTCTTCGCCTCCGTGGCGGCGGACCTGGGCACGGACGACGTCGAGGAGGTGCTCGCGGGTCCGACCTGGGAGCGCGTCTCGAAGCTGTCCATCGTGGATCCCGAACGCACCACTTCCTCGACGCCGAGGGAGATCACCACGTTGCTCGACGCCATCTGGACCGACCGCGTCGCGGAACCCGAGGCGTGTCACCGGGTTCGCACGATCATGGCGCAGCAGATCTGGCCGCACCGGCTCTCGTCGGGCTTCCCCGCCGACGTCCAGGTCGCCGCCAAGACCGGCACGCTGCCCAGCGTCCGCAACGAGGCGGGCGTCGTCACCTACCCCGACGGCCACAGCTACGCCGTCGCGGTGTTCACCCGCTCTCAGTCGCTCGACCTGCGCGACCCCGCCGCCGACGCGGTGATCGGCCGCGCCGGACGACTCGCCGTCGACCAGCTCCGGAGGACGTCATGAAGCGCGCGATAGCCCTGCTCGGAGTCGTCGTCCTCGCCGGGTGCGGGACGTCGGCCACGCCCGGAGGCCAGGACCTGGCCGAGGGCAAGACCTTCACGATGTCGGTCGCCGCGGATCCGGGTTCGCTCGATCCCGCGCTCACGGTCCTGTCGGTGGCACGCCAGGTCGGCCGGTTCCTCTACGGCAGGCTGATCGAGCGCACGTCGAACGGTGACATCGTCTCCGGCCTCGCCGAGAAGTGGGACGCCACCACCACGACGGCCACTTTCACGCTGCGCCAAGGCATCACGTGCGCCGACGGGGCACCGCTGACCGCCGCCGACGTCGCCGCGAACATCACGTTCGTCGGCGACCCGAAGAACAAGTCGGCGCTCGCCGGGCTCCAGGTCGTTCCCGGCACCACGGCCACGGCGGACGAGGCGACCCGCACCGTCACCGTCACCAGCGGCGCACCGGACGCGTTCCTGCTGACCAACGTCGGCACGCTGCCGATCGTGTGCGCCAAGGGCATGAGCGACCGCTCGCTGCTCGCGAAGGGCGAGCAGGGCACCGGCATGTTCACGGTCTCCGAGATCGTGCCGAACGACCACTACACACTGGTGCGGCGCAAGGACTTCGCGTGGGGACCCGGCGACTGGCAGAAGGACCAGCAGGGCCTGCCGGACAAGGTCGTCGTCCGGGTGATCGCGAACGAGACGACCGCCGTGAACCTGCTGCTGTCCGGCCAGCTCAGCGCCGCGACCGTCGCGGGCCCCGACCAGGAACGCCTGCTCGGGCAGAAGCTCGAGCACGTCGACACCGCCACCCCGCTGGGGACGCTGTCGTTCAACCAGGTCGAGGGGCATCCCGGCAAGGACCTGGCCGTGCGCAAGGCGCTGCTGCAGGCGCTCGACCTCGCCCAGGTCGGCAAGGTGCTGACCACCGGCAAGGGCAGGCCGTCGAAGGGTTTCGTGACTGTCGAGCCCCGGCCGTGCACCGGCGACAACGTGACGCCGAACCTGCCCGCGTTCGACAAGGCGGCCGCCTCCAGTGCTCTCGACGCCGCGGGATGGCGGGCCAGCGCGGACGGCACGCGGTCGAAGGACGGCAACCCGTTGACGATCAAGCTGCTCCAGCCGACCGTCCTCGGCCCGACGCTGACCGCGACCGCCGAGCTGATCCAGCAGGCGTGGCAGGGCGTCGGCGTGAAGGTGGAGATCCAGCCCGTCGACGCCGCGGGAATCAACCAGACGCTGTTCGGCACCGGCGCGTGGGACGCGGCGATGGTGCCGCTGACGTTGTCGCTGCCGAGCCAGCTGGTGTCGTTCGCGTCCGGCCCGGTGCCGCCGGAGGGCGTGAACTTCGCCCACGTCACCAACGCCGAGTTCGCCGCGGAGTCGCAGAAGGCCGCGTCCCTCGCCGGCACCGCGGGCTGCGAGCACTGGGACAAGGCCGAGGCCGCCCTGGTCCGCGACGCCGGCATGGTGCCGTACTTCGACGCCGTCGTGCCCACGTTCGTGAAGGGCGCGAAGTTCACGATCAGCGACAGCATCGACCCGACCTCGATCCGGATGCTGGCCTCATGACCGTTGCCGGCTGGGCACCGTTCGCGCGGCGGCGGGCCCTGCGCTTCCTGACCTCGCTGTGGGTCCTGGTGACGGCGGCGTTCCTGATGATCCACCTGATCCCCGGCGACCCGGTCCGCGAGTCCCTGGGCCTGGCCGCGCCACCGGACCTCGTCGCCTCCCGCCGTGCCGCGCTCGGCCTCGACGACCCGTTGCCCGTGCAGTACTGGCACTACCTGTCCGGGTTGTTCCAGGGCGAGTTCGGCACCTCGCTGATCAGCGGGACGCCGGTCGCGAACCTCATCGGCGACCGCCTGCCCGCGACCGTGCAGCTGGCGGTGCTCGCGTTCCTGGTCGTGGTCGTCGTGGCGGTGCCGGTCGGTGTCGTCATGGCGATCCTGACCAGGGGCGGCCGCCGGCGTGGCGGCGAGCTGGCGTTCACCTCGTCCAGCGTGGTGCTCGCGGCGATCCCGGAGTTCCTGCTCGCGGTGGCGCTCGTGAGTCTCTTCGCCGTGCAGCTGGGCCTGTTCCCCGTGGCGGGCAACGACGCCGCCGGTTCGTGGGTGCTGCCGGTGCTCGCGCTGGCCATCGGCCCGGCCGCGGTGCTCGCCCGGATCGTGCGGGTCGAGCTGCTCTCCGTGCTGGGCAACGACTTCGTGCGCACCGCCCGCGCCAAGCGGCTGCCGTCGCGCCTGGTGTACGTGCGGCACGCGCTGCCCAACGCCGTCACCGCGACCCTGACCCTGGGCGGCATGATGCTCGCCGCCCTGGTCGCGGGGACCGTGCTGGTGGAGAACGTGTTCGCGTGGCCGGGGCTCGGCTCCACCATCGTCGGTTCGATCCAGCAGAAGGACTACCCGGCGGTGCAGGGAATCGTGCTGGTGTACGGGGCAGGGGTGCTGCTGGTGAACCTGGTCGTCGACGTGGCGCTGGCGCTGCTCGATCCGCGTTCGACGATCAGGGAGGCGTGATGCGCTCGCTCGCCCAGCCGCTCAGGGAGAAGCGGCCCGCACGGCCGGTCGGCCCGCGTGCCGTCAACGCTCCCCGTCCGACGCCACCGACTGCCGGGGAGGCGTGATGCGCCGCCTGGCTGTTCTCCGCTCCCCCGTGGGCGCGGCCTCCGCCGTCCTGCTCGCGGTCCTCCTCGCCCTGGCGATCTTCGCCCCGCTCCTGTGGGGCGACCGCGCCGGAGCCATCGACACCGACGCCATCCAGCAGGGCCCGTCCGCCGAGCACCTCCTCGGCACCGACCAGCTCGGCCGCGACATCTTCTACCGCGTGCTGGTGGCGACCAGGCTCACCATCGGACTGGCCCTGCTCGCGACGCTGATCGGCGTGGTCACCGGCCTGATCCTCGGCTCGGCGCCCTCGGTGCTGCCGCGGTGGGCGGCCAGGATCGTCACGTCGGCGGTCAACATCGCCGTCGCGTTCCCCGGGCTGTTGCTGGCACTGTTCTTCGCCGTCATCTTCGGCACCGGGACGGTCGGCGCGGTGCTCGCCATCGCGTTCGCGATCGCGCCGTCGTTCGCCCGGCTCACCCAGACCCTGACGGCCTCGGTGAGCGGACGCGACTTCATCAAGGCCGCGCGGGTGTGCGGGGTGGGCCGGTTCCGCCTGCTGACCCGGCACGTCCTGCCCAACATCGCCGAGCCGCTCGTCATCAACGCCACCCTCGTGGCGGGCTCGGCGCTGACCGCGTTCGCCGGGCTGTCGTTCCTCGGGATCGGCGTGCAGGCACCCTCCTACGACTGGGGGCGGCTGCTCGGCGAGGGCCTCAGCCGCATCTACGTCTCCCCCGCGCCCGCGCTGGGGCCCGCGATCGCCGTGGTGCTCGCGGGTCTGGCGTTCAACCTGTTCGGCGAGGCAGCGGCGGCACGCCACCGGGACCAGCAACCGCGGGGCACCGCGGTCCGCGCGCCGCAGTCCACCGGCGGCACCAACGAAAGCGGGCTGCTGACCGTCCGGAACCTGCACGTCACCTTCCCCGGCGGCATCTCGCCGGTGCGAGGCGTGTCGTTCACCGTCCACAACGGAGAGATGATCGGCGTGGTCGGCGAATCCGGCTCCGGCAAGAGCCTCACGGCGCTGGCCGTGTCGCGGCTCGTCGAACATCCCGGCACGGTCACCGCCGACACGTTGCGGTTCAACGGAAAGCCGCTCGACCAGACCCCGGACCGCGAACTGGGTACGCGGCTGGCGATGGTGTTCCAGGACCCGATGACGTCGTTCAACCCCACGCGGCGCATCGGCGGGCAGGTCGCCGAGGTGTCCGAGGTGCACCAGGGCCTGAGCCGCAAAGCCGCGCTGCGCAAGGCGATCGGCCGCCTCGAAGCGGTGCGGATCCCGGAGCCGGAACGCCGCGCGAAGCAGTACCCGCACGAGTTCTCCGGCGGCATGCGGCAGCGGGCCATGATCGCGATGGGACTGATGGGCGAACCCCAGCTGGTGATCGCCGACGAACCCACCACCGCGCTCGACGTCACGGTGCAGCGCGAGGTCCTCAAGCTGCTCGCCAGGATCCGCGAGGAGCGTGGTGCCGCGGTGTTGCTGATCAGTCACGACATCACCGTCGTGGCGCAGACCTGCGATCGCGTGCTCGTGATGTACGCGGGCCGGATCGTCGAGGAGCTGCCGACGGACGAACTGTTCACGGCGGCGCGGCACCCGTACACGACGGCTCTGCTCAAGGCGGTACCCGACCTCGACACGGACCGGGACGCGCCGCTCGCGGTCATCCCCGGCAGGCCGCCGGAGCCCGGCGAGATCGGCCAGGGGTGCCCGTTCGCACCGCGTTGCCCGCTCGCCGACGACCAGTGCCGCACCGAGGAACCCGAGCTCGAACCCTTCGGCGACGGGCATCGGGTCGCGTGCTGGAAGTCCGAGACCGAACTGGCAGGTGCGCGATGACCGATCTCACGTTCAGCAACGTCACCGTCCGCTTCGGCCACCACACGGCGGTCGACGACGTCAGCCTCACCGTGCCGTCGGGCCAGGTCCTGGGCCTCGTCGGCGAGTCGGGCTCCGGCAAGTCCACCCTCGCCTCCACCGCGGTCCGCCTGATCAAGCCCACCGAGGGCGCGGTGCACGCGGACGGCAAGGTCCAGATGGTCTTCCAGGACCCGTACTCGTCGCTCGACCCGAGGATGAGCATCGGCAACACGATCGCCGAGGCCATGCCGCGCGGCACCGACCGCAAGGCCGAGGTCGCGAGGCTGCTCGAACTGGTGAACCTCGACCCCGGCCGGGCCACCGCGCTGCCGGCGAGGCTCTCCGGCGGGCAGCGGCAGCGCGTCGCGCTCGCCAGGGCGCTGGCGGGCAAGCCGAAGGTGATCATCGCCGACGAGATCACGTCCGCGCTGGACGTGTCCGTGCAGGGCGCCGTCCTGAACCTGGTCCGCGACCTGCAACGACAGTTCGGCCTGACCATGCTGTTCATCTCGCACAACCTCGCCGTCGTGCGGTACGTGAGCGACCGCGTCGCGGTGATGAAGACGGGCAGGATCGTGGAGGAGGGGCCGGCCGCGCAGGTGCTCGCCGACCCCCAGCACGAGTACACGCGCGAGCTGCTCGCGGCCGCGCCCCGGCGTGACACGAGGCTGGAGGCTTCATGATCGACGATCTGCACGGGCGCAGCGTCGTCGCGGACACCCACAACGACCTCCTGGACGCGCTCGTCCACCGCCCGGTCGAGCGGTGGGTGCCGCACTTCCGCGAGCGGTGGCTGCCGCAACTGCAGGCGGGCGGGGTGAACCTGCAGGTCCTGCCGGTGTTCATCGACGACGTGTTCCGGCCGGAAGGCGCGCTGCGGCAGACGTTGCGGATGATCGAGGTCGCCCACCGGATCGCCGAGGCGAACCCGGAGACCAGGCTCTGCGTCACCGGCACCGAGATCGACGAGGCCCTGGCCGACGACCGCATCGCGCTCGTGCTCGCGCTGGAGAGCGCGCCGGGCGTCGGCGAGGACGTCGAACTGCTGGAGACGCTGCACCGGCTGGGCGTGCGGATCGCGTCCCTCGCGCACTTCGGCCGCACCGCGCTGGCCGACGGCAGCGGCGAGGACGCCACCGGCAGCAGGCTGACCAGGGCGGGCGTCGCCGCACACGCCGAGATGGAACGTCTCGGCATGATCTTCGACGTCAGCCACCTGAGCGCGGCGGGCGTCGACCACGTGCTGGAGCTCTCCACCCGTCCGGTGATGGCGACGCACTCGTCGGCACGGGCGTTGCGCGACCACCACCGCAACCTGACCGACGCCCAGCTCAAGGGCATCGCGGACAACGGCGGCGTGGTGTGCGTGAACTTCTTCGCGCCGTTCCTGCACGAGTCCGACTTCACGATCGGCCGCCTGGTCGACCACATCGAGCACATCGCGGGCGTCATGGGCGTCCGGCACGTCGGCCTCGGCCCGGACTTCGTCAAGGAGGTCCTGGAGGACACCACGCCGCCGTGCTGCGAGGCCCAGTTCATCGAGGGCGTCCCGACCGACCGCTTCCTGCCCGGCCTGGAAGGGCCCGCGGGACTGCCGCTGGTGACCGAGGCTCTGCAGAAGAGGGGATGGCCCGAGGACGACATCGTCCGCGTCCTGGGCCAGAACGTGCTCGACCTGTTCCGTTCCGAACTGAGGGGATCCGCATCATGACCACCGTCGAGGACCTGTACGGCTACGCGCTGCCGGAGCAGCCGGCGATCTCGCCCGACGGAACCGAGATCGTCTACGTCCTGCGCACCACCGACCGCGAGAACGACCGCGACGACCGCGCGCTCTGGAAGGTGTCGAACGGCAAGGCGAAGCAGCTCACCAGGGGCAAGTCCGACACAGCGCCGGCATGGTCGCCCGACGGCAGGATCGCGTTCCTGCGCGCCCAGGACGGCCCGGCCCAGATCTGGCTGCTCGACGGCGAACCCGAGAAGCTGACGACCCTCCCCCTCGGCGCCGGCGCGCCGGTGTGGAGCGAGGACGGCACGAAGCTCGCGTTCTCCGCGCCCGTCGACATCGCGGACGTCTCCGCGCCGATCGTCACGAGCCGTCTCTTCCACAAGGCCGACGGATCCGGCTACCTGCGCAGCCTCCGCGCCCACCTGCACGTGCTCGACCTCGAGACCCGCGAGGTGCGGCAGCTGACCAGCGGCGACTGGCACGCCGGCGCGCCCTCGTGGTCCCCGGACGGCACGAAGCTCGCCTTCACGGCCTCGCGCGACGAGGACGCCGACCTGACGTTCCGCTCGGCGGTGCACGTGGTCGAGGTCGACGGCGCCACCGAACCCCGGCTCGTCGGCTCGGCCGACGGGCAGGCCGGAACGGTCACGTGGACCGAGGCCGGTCTGCTCGTCATCGGACGCACCACCACGGACACCGGCCACCTCGACCTCCTGCACCTGTCACTGGACGGCGAGGTGCGCAACCTGTCGGCGTCGCTGGACCGCAACCTGATGCCCGGCATGGCGGGCTATCCCGGCGGTCTGCCGGTGCGGCACGGGAACACGGTGCTGTTCTGCGCCCGCGACCGCGGCTGCACCCAGCTCTACGCCGTCGACCTGGAAGGCGGGGACGGGCCGCGTCTGGTCCTGGGCGGGGATTCCCGAGTCGTGGCAGGGCTTTCCGTCGCCGGTGACACCGCCGCCATCGTCCTGGGCACGCCGACCTCGTTCGGCGAGATCGCCACCGTCGACCTGACGACGGGCGAGGCCACCGTCCACACCGGACACAACGAGATCACGCCGTTCGTCCGCGAGGAGCGCGAGTTCACGATCTCGGACGGCACGGTCGTGCACGGCTGGCTGGTCCGCGACCCGGAAACCACCGGTCCGGCGCCGCTGCTGCTCGACATCCACGGCGGCCCGCACAACGCGTGGAACGGCGCGGCGGACCCGGTCCACCTCTACCACCAGGTGCTGGCGCAGCAGGGCTGGGCGGTGCTGCTGCTCAACCCGCGCGGCAGCGACGGCTACGGCGAGGCCTTCTACCAGGCCGCGCTCGGCGCGTGGGGCAAGGCGGACGCCAAGGACTTCCTGGAGCCGCTCGACGAGCTGGTCGCCGAGGGACTCGCGGATCCGGCGAAGCTCGCCGTCACCGGCTACAGCTACGGCGGCTACATGACCTGTTACCTGACCAGCCGCGACAGCAGGTTCGCCGCGGCCGTGGCGGGCGGCGTGGTCAGCGACCTGACCAGCATGGGCGGCACGTCCGACGCGGGCCACTACGTCACCGAGCTCGAACTCGGCGGCCAGGGCGGGCACCTCGCGGAACTGTCCCCGTTGACGAAGGTCGGTGACGTCCGCACGCCCACCCTGATCTACCACGGCGCCGCCGACGACAGGTGCCCCGTCGGCCAGGCCGAGCAGTGGTTCACCGCGCTGCGCCAGAACAGCGTGCCCACCGAGCTGGTGCTCTACCCGGACGAGTCGCACCTGTTCATCCTCAACGGCAAGCCGTCGCACCGCGCGGACTTCAACCGCCGCGTGACCGACTGGGTGCGCGAGCACGCGGAGAACCGCAAACCCCTCGACGCGAAGCACTGGCAGCGCAGGCTTTCCGCACTCGCGAAGAAGCACGACCTGCCGGGCGCGGCCCTCGGCATCCTCTACAAGGGCGACACGATCCAGGCGCACCACGGCGTGCTGAACCTGTCGACCGGCGTCGAGGTCACCGAGGACACGATCTTCCAGATCGGTTCGATGGGCAAGGTGTGGACGACGACGGTCGTCATGCAACTCGTCGACGAGGGACTGCTCGACCTCGACGCGCCGATCGTGGACGTGCTGCCGGAGCTGAAGCTGTCCGACCCGGTGGTCGAGCAGAAGGTGACCATGCGGCACCTCCTCACGCACACCAGCGGCATCGACGGCGACAACTTCACCGACACCGGCCGCGGCGACGACTGCCTGGAGCGCTACACCGAACTGCTCGCCGACGCCGCCCAGAACCACCCGCTCGGCGCGACCTTCTCCTACAGCAACGCCGGATTCGTCCTGGCGGGCCGGGTGATCGAGAAGCTCACCGGCAAGACGTGGGACGTGGCGATGCGCGAGCGGCTCTACGTCCCGCTCGGCCTGACCCGCGCGGGCACGCTGCCGGAGGAAGCGCTGCTGCACCGCGCCGCGGTCGGCCACGTCACGAAGGACGAGAAGCTCGAGCCGGCGCCGGTGTGGATGCTGCCGCGCTCGCTCGGCCCGGCCGGAACGATCTTCGCGTGCGCGGAGGACGTGCTGAAGTTCGCTCGCATGCACCTCAACGGCGGCGTGGCGGAAGACGGCACGCGGGTGCTGTCGGAGGAGTCCGCGGCCGTGATGACCGAGAAGCAGACCGACGTGCCGGACAAGGAGGCGCTGGGCGACTCGTGGGGCGTCGGCTGGATCCGGTTCGGCTGGGACGGGCAACGCCTGGTCGGCCACGACGGCAACACCATCGGCCAGTCCGCGTTCCTGCGCATCCTGCCGGAGCACGACCTCGCGGTCACGTTGCTGACCAACGGCGACACGGCTCGCGAGGTGTATCTGGAGCTGTACAAGGAGATCTTCGCCGAACTGGCGGGCGTCGACATGCCGATGCCGCGCAAGCCGGACGCCGAACCGCCCACTGTGGACACCGCGCCGTACCTCGGCAGGTACGAGCGGGCCTCGATGAGGCTCGACATCGTCGAGGGCGAGCACGGGCCGCAGCTCGACGTGACGCCGACCGGTCCGCTGGCCGGCATGTTCCCCAAGCCGCCCGCGATCGATCTCATCCCGGCCGGCGACGGACGTTTCCTCTACCTGTGGCCGGACTCGAAGAGCTGGTCCTCGCTGGTCTTCTACACGCTGCCCACCGGGGAGCAGTACGTCCACATGGGTGTCCGCGCCACGCCGAAGGTCTCCTGATGAACCTGATCGACGACATCGAGCGGCTCGTGTCCTGCGAGTCGCCGTCCACCGACCTGGCCGCGGTCGCCCGCAGCGCCGAGGTCACCGCCCAGCTGGGTGCCGCGCTGCTCGGCTCGCCGCCGGAACGGATCGTGCTCGACGGCCGCACGCACCTGCGGTGGCGGCTGGGATCGGGACCGCGCAAGGTGTTGCTGCTCGGCCACCACGACACCGTGTGGCCGATCGGGACGCTGGAGCGGATTCCGTTCAGCGTGCAGGGCGGCGTGCTGCGCGGGCCGGGTTGCTTCGACATGAAGACCGGCGTCGCGATGATCTTCAACGCCGTCGCGGCGCTCGGTTCTCCCGACGGCGTCACGGTTCTCATCACCGGCGACGAGGAGATCGGCTCGCCGACGTCGCGCGGGCTGATCGAGACCGAGGCCGTCGAGCACACCGCTGTCCTGGTCTGCGAGGGCTCTGCGGACGGCGGTGCTTTGAAGACCGAGCGCAAGGGCACCTCGATGTACGAGGTGATGCTGCACGGACGCGCCTCGCACGCCGGGCTCGAACCCGAACGCGGGGTGAACGCCACGATCGAGGCCGCGCACCAGATCCTCAAGGTCTCACTGCTGGCGGACCCGGCCGCCGGGACCACCGTCGTGCCGACCGTGCTCTCCTCCGGCACGACGACGAACACCGTTCCCGCGCAAGGGAAGTTCATGGTGGACGTCCGGGTGCGGAACCTCGCCGAGCAGCAACGGGTCGACGAGGACATGAAGGCGCTGCAGCCTGTGCTGGACGGCGCGAAGGTCGAGGTGGCCGGCGGGCCGAACCGCCCGCCGCTGGAGCTGTCCGCGTCGTCCGCGTTGTTCGAGGTCGCCTCCGGGCTCCTGCCAGGGATCACCCAGGCTGCGGTCGGTGGCGCGTCGGACGGCAACTTCACCGCGGGCGTGGGAATTCCGACGCTCGACGGCCTCGGTGCCGTCGGCGGTGGCGCGCACGCCGAGAGCGAGCACGTGCTGGTGTCGGAGCTCGTTCCGCGCACCCAGCTGCTCGCGGCGCTGGTGAAGGAGCTGACATGACCCTGGTGAAGCAGAACGTGGTGGTCCGTCAGCTCACGGACTACGCGGAACTCCTGGCCACACAACGGTTGTACGAGTCGATCTGGCGGCCGACCGCCGCCGGCGGCACTCCCCCGGTCACCGCCGAGCTGCTGCGGGCGATGACGAAGGCGGGCAGCTACGTCGCGGGCGCGTTCGACGGCGACGTACTGGTGGGCGCCTGCATCGGGTTCTGCTCGCCGCCCGCCGCCGGCGCGCTGCACAGCCACATCGCCGGGGTGGCGGCGGGCATGCGGGGCCGCAACGTCGGCTACGCGCTCAAGCTCGACCAGCGGACCTGGGCGCTCGAACGCGGACTCACCGAGGTCAGCTGGACGTTCGACCCGCTGGTGCGCCGCAACGCGTACTTCAACCTGGGCAAGCTCGGCGCCGACGCGACCGAGTACCTGCCCGACTTCTACGGCCACATGCACGACGACATCAACGGCGGCGGCGAGACCGACCGGCTGCTGATCAGCTGGCGCATCTCCTCCCCCGCCGCCGTGGCCGCGTGCGAGGGCAGACCGCGGACCGTCAGCGCGACGGGCGTGGTCGGGCTCGGGATCTCCGAGGACGGGCGGCCGGTGCCGGGAGTGTGTTCCGGCAGCACGGTTCTGGTCGCCGTGCCGCCGGACATCGAGTCGCTCCGGACCACGAACCCGGCCGTGGCCGACGAGTGGCGGCACGCCGTGCGGGAGGTGCTCGGCGGGCTGCTCGCGAGCGGTGCGCGGATAACCGGGTTCGACAGGTCCGGCTGGTACGTCGTCGAGAAGGGCAGTGAGTCGTGAAGCTGACCGGGGTGGAGATCCGCTGGGTCGAGATGCCGCTGAAGTCGCCGTTCCGCACCTCGTTCGGCACGCAGACCGTGCGGCAGTTGCTGCTGCTGCGTGCCGTCACGGACGAGGGCGAAGGCTGGGGCGAGTGCGGTGCCCTGGTCGATCCGGTGTACTCGCCGGAGTACGTGGAGGGCTGCGCGGACGTGCTGCGGCGGTTCTTCATCCCGGCGCTGACCGGACCGGTCGACGGCATCTCCGTCGCGCCCCGGCTGGCCCGCTTCCACGGCCACCGGATGGCCAAGGCGGCGTTGGAGATGGCCGTCCTGGACGCCGAACTGCGCGCGCGTGGGGTGTCGTTCGGCCGTGAGCTGGGCGCTGTCCGCGACCGCGTGCCGTGCGGGGTGTCGGTCGGGATCATGAACTCGATCCCCGAACTGCTCGACGCCGTCGGCGGCTACCTGGACGAGGGCTACGAGCGGATCAAGCTGAAGATCGAGCCGGGCTGGGACGTCGAACCCGTGCGGGCCGTGCGGGAGCGGTTCGGTGACGACGTGTTGTTGCAGGTCGACGCGAACACCGCGTACACGCTGGGCGACGCCCGGCACCTCGCGAAGCTCGACCCGTTCGACCTGCTGCTGATCGAGCAGCCGCTGGCCGAGGAGGAGCTGCTCGCCCACGCCGAGCTCGCCAAGGTGGTGCGGACCCCGATCTGCCTGGACGAGTCGATCACCTCGGCGTCGTCGGCGGCCGACGCGATCAGGCTCGGCGCCTGCCAGATCGTCAACATCAAGCCCGGCAGGGTCGGCGGTTACCTGGAAGCGCGACGCATTCACGACGTCTGCGCGGCGAACAACATCGGGGTGTGGGTCGGCGGGATGCTCGAGACCGGCATCGGCAGGGCCGCGAACGTGGCGCTGGCGGCGTTGCCGGGCTGCACCCTGCCGGGCGACACCTCGGCGTCCGGCCGCTACTACCAGCTGGACGTCACGGAGCCGTTCGTGCTGCAGGACGGCCACCTGCCCGTTCCGACCGGGCCGGGGCTGGGTGTGACGCCGTTGCCCGACGTGCTGGACGCGGTGACGGTGAAGACGGAGTGGATTCCTCTTTAGCATCAACGCCGCACCGACCTGCCGAGATACCACTCCTGCAGGTCGGTGCGGCTTCGTTCGAAGCGCGCGGTGGGGATCGCCGCGGCAGTTCCCGTCATCTTGTGCACTCCTGCATCTCAAATCCCACGTCCCCTATTCGGATCAATCAATTACGGATATATCTACTCTCCGTATCAAATGGCCCGTTCGACGGACAGCATTCAGCCCTTCGAGTCATCGCCTCGTGATCATGTTGCTACTCTCCGAAACAGGGAGGTATTCCATGACAGAGGGTGACAGGGCGGACGGAAGCCAGAATTACGAGGCCCGGCTCGCTGAGCAGCACCATCGGCTGGCGTTGGCGAGAGCGGGGTACATGCCGCCGGCACCAGAGCCGTACGAGCTCGAGGACTCGGTCGCCACAGCGCCGGGCGTGAGTGTCGTGGTGCGGAACCGCCGGATCATCTGGCTCGACATCCACCCGGATCTGCTCACGCAGCCGCCCGGTGCCGTGTCGAAGCCGATGAGAGAGGCCATCAACACCGCCTTGGAACAGTCGTTGATTGACACTCCCGGCGCCGGTGATCCAGGCCCCGACCTCGCCGCGCTGGGTCAGCAACTCGCGGACTTCACCCGGCAGGGTGGCGAGGCGTTGCACCGGATTCAGGGCCTGCTCGAGGCGTCGATGGCGAAGACCGGTATCAGCGGTGACAGCACGCCCCAGTACGTCGGCCACCTGTTCCAGGACGCGATGGACGTGGTGACCTCCACCCAGGCGGCGCTGTCGGCGGATCCGGCGCCGATGGTCGTCGGCGAGGGCCGTGACGACGACAACGAGGTCAACGCCGCCGTTACCAGCGGCCAGGTCGATGCCTTGTCGCTGACGGTCGTCGCGTTGCAGTACCCACCCGCGCAACTGACGCAGGCGGTGATCCAGGCGGTCAACACGGCGATCGACGAGTGGGAACGTCTGTCCGCCGCGGCGGACAGACCCGCGCTGGACGTCGCCGCGTTGCAGGCAGTCAGTGAACAGGCAGAAAAGGTCCGCGAGCAGAGCATGCAGCACCTGCGCGCCTACACGACCAACCTCACCTCGATCATGCGCACCGTCGACTAGGGAGTGACAACGATGTCCGGGATGGAAGTGTCCGCCGAGATGATCGGCGGATCCGCGAAGGAGATCCTGGGGACCGGCGACTCCCTGACGAGTGACGTCGCCGCGTTCCGCAGCCAGGTCGAAGGTCTGACCGGCGCGTTCGGCGGCGACGAGCTCGGCTCGGCGCTGGGCACGATCTACCAGATCGTCTCCGAGGCCGCGTTCGAGTCGTTCGAGGACAACGCCGACGGTCTCGCGGAGATCGGCCAGAACCTCCAGGGCATGGCCGACGACTACTCGGCCGTCGAGAGCGCCAACCAGGGCACGTTCCAGCAGCTGTTGGGAGAACAGGCATGACCACCGGCATGATGCTGCCCCCGGAGCTGTCCGGACTGCTCAACACCCTGGGCTTCAACTGGCCGGAGAGCGACGAGGGCAAGCTCTTCGACCTCGGCGGTCTCTGGTCGGACTTCGCCGACCGGCTCGGCCCCGCCGCGGCCGCCGCCGAGGAGCACGCCCAGCAGGTGCTGAGCGCGAACAGGGGCGCGGCCATCGACGGCTTCAAGGCGTTCTGGACCGACGAGGAGGCGCCGAAGAAGAACCTCGAGGACGGCGCAACCGCCTCGTCGCTGATCGGTGCCGGCCTCTACGTCTGCGCGGGCGTCGTGGTCGCGCTCAAGATCGCCGTCGTCGTGCAGCTGGTCATGCTCGCCGTCCAGATCGCCCAGGCCATCGCCACCGCGGTCCCGACGTTCGGCGCCTCGCTGCTGGAGATCCCCATCTTCAAGGAGATCACCTCGATCCTCCTCGACCAGGCGATCGATCTCGCCATCAGCCAGGTGCTCAATGCCTAAGGTCAAGAAGCCCAAGGCGAACAGGACCATCACCAACGCCGGGGTCTTCAACCCCATCGGCACGAAGCTGCGCACGGCGAAGCGCCCGGCCGGCAACAACGTTCAGGCGCTCGACGTCGACTCCTACGCCAACCTCAAGAAGCGCGAGAAGGTCGGCGACAACCTGGAGCACGACCACATCCCGTCGTCGGCGGCGCTCAAGCGCGCCGAGGAGAAGCGGCTCGGCCGCAAACTGACGAAGCAAGAGGCCGACGCCCTGCACAACAAGGCGAACGCGATCGAGGTCCCGAAAGACGTCCACGCCAAGAGCGACACCTTCCGCGGCAAGAACACGAAGAAGCAGATCGAGGACGACGCGGCGGACCTCAGCAAGGCCGCGAACAGGGACTACGCTACGACCCGCAAGAACCTCCTCGCTCACGGCTACTCGGCCAAGGACGTCGACGCGGCCTTGGACAAGATCAAAGCCGAGAACCGAAAGAAGGGCATATGACCACGGTCTCCGGTGAGATCACCGTGCTGCTGGACGTCCTGGGTCACCGCCAGGGTGACAGCCGCATCCTCGACGCGATCGTCCTGGTCGGCCCCCAGATGGAGGTCAGCGAGTACGACTTCGACGGCGAGAAGTCCACGTACTTCGTCTTCAAGGAGGCCGGTACGGAACTGCTCTTCGAAGACGACGTCCTGGCCTCGGTGATGGTGCGGACCCAGCCGGATTCCGAGGACGAGACCTACGGCGAGTACCCGCGTCCCGGCGAGCTGGTGCAGGGGCTCTCCGCCACCGCCACTCGCGACGAGGTCACGGCGTTCCTGGGCAGCCCGGAACGCAGCGGTCCGAGCTTCGACCGGTACGAGGTCAACAACCGCTATCTGCACTTCGAGTTCGGTGCGAACGGCCGGGTCGCCCGGATCTCCGCGCTGCTCGAACCGGTCTAGACAGCAGTTCCGGTGCACGAACACGGGCCCGTCACCGCACTGGTGGCGGGCCCCGCGTCTGACGTTCCGAACCGCCGACGAGTCATGGGACCTTCCGCGCGCTGATCGGATACTCGACGTAGGCGATGCGGCGGGAGTCCGGGGACCAGCTGTTGACGTTGATCGTGCCCTGCCCTCCCCGCAGAGCGACGAGGGTTCGTGGAGCCGACCGCGGCAACGTCAGCAGCCGAAGCTCGACAGGCAGGTCGGCCGGGTGTCCGACGGTTCCGGCCGGATAGCTCAGGTACGCGACGTGCGCGCCGTCGGGCGACGGATGCGGGAACCAGTTGACCCGCTCGTCGCCGGTCAGCTGTTCCACCGTCCCGGACACCTCGTCCCGCCGGAACAACTGGGCGTGGCCTTCGATCGTCGACCGGAACTCGGAGTTGAAGTACAACGCCTTCCCGTCAGGCGAGAACTCCGGTCCGTCGGCGGGCGAGTAGCCGTCACCGACCTGCACCTCGGCTCCCGTGCCGAGATCGAGAGTCCACACGGCACGACGCCCCCACTCGTCGCCGTCCGCCATCTCCACCCCGACGTAGGTGAGGCGGCGGCCATCCGGTGAGATGCCGTGCAGGAAGTGGCGGAAACACCGCTCCGGTTCCTTGTCGACCGTCACGCGCACGGCCTCACCACCGTTCCACGGCACCCGGTGGAGGTGACCGTCCACAGCGGACGCGATGTGCCACAGGCCGTCCGGTGTGACGACGTGATCGTTGTTGACCGGAGGGAGCCCGGTCACTGGCACCACTGTCGGCGTTCGGTCCCCCTGCAGATCGACCCGCAGCAGCACCCCGTCCCCGTTGACCACCAGATGCCGGCCGTCCGGATGGAACTGCGGGGCTTCGATCAGCCGTTCGGTGCTGCTCAGAACGAGCTCGGACTCCCCCGTGGCGACGTCGAGCACCCGGAGGTCGGCTCGCTGCCCAGGAAGGAGTTCCCGCCCCGAGGGGAGGTCCGCCGGCAATTTGGTGCCACCGATGGTGATCGTCGGCTGCTGGTCGGCCTTTCCGGGCGCGCTGTTCTCCGCGCGGCCCTCTTGTTCCGGTGAGGTCACGCCTTCACCCTTCCACTCGCTGTCGCCGTGCAGCTGCTCCAAGACACAGCTGGATGGCCTGTCCAGCCACGTGGGTGTCATCGCTCCTTCACCGACCCAGCCAACGCCGTACTCGTCATCCAAGCTGGACGGGTTGTGAAGGACCTCCGACGAGCACAACGAGTGGTTTACCTGGCCGACCTGAACGTCATGGCCGCCGACTGCCATGCGACATCCATGGCAACATCATCAGAGCTGCTGACCCGGCTTGCGTTCCTCGTGGATCGACTTCACGGCCTCGTCCACCGACTGAGCCACCGGCAGCACCTGAGTCAGGGCGCTGGCCATCAAGGGACGCGCGGCTGCCACAGCCGTGGCCACGATGGCGAACCCCACCTTCTCGCGCTGCGCCCGCCCGTACAGCTCCAGCAGCATCGACAACGCGGACGAGCCCATGAAGTCCACGGTCAACTCCACCACCAAGCCGTCCGGCTGCTTGGCCACGTGATCGAACAGGGCCGTTCCCACCTTGTCCACGCTGACCACGTCGAGTTCGCCGCTGACGGCAACGACGAGTACGCCCTCATGGTCGCTGGTCTGCATGTCGGCCACCGACGCTGTCTCACCCGAAGTCACTGAAATACCTCACTGGAAGTTCCCCCGACCGTTGTCCTCTGACCGCTGTTACGAACCGCGGCGTCAGACGGCATGATCACTGCGATTCCCCGGAGTCCCCATCGGCAAACCTGTACTGACAAGTTCAGCGCTCGCCGCAAAGAACTCGCTGACCTGCGGTACAACGAACGTGTGCACAACGAGGTGAGCGGAGACGTCCACGGCACCGTGGTGCAGGCGCGTGACGTCTACCTGCAATCACGGGGCCCGACCGCGCTCGACGGACTGCCACCGGTCGCCGCCGAGTTCACCGGCCGCGCCGCGGACCTGAGCGCTGTCGCCGAAGCGCTGGGCGGCCCGCAACCCGTTGTGGTGTCCACGGGCCTCGCGGGCGTCGGCAAGACCACGCTAGCGGTGAAGGCGGCCCACGACGCCGCCAGCAGGTTCCTGGGCGGCGTGCTGTTCATCGATCTCCACGGTTACTCCACACCCGTCCAACCGCAGACCGCTCTCGCCACCTTCCTGACGGCGCTCGGCGTGTTGCGCGTACCGGAGACGCAGCCAGAACGAGAGGCGCTCTACCGCTCCCGGCTCGCGAAGCACCAGCCGATGTTGCTGGTGTTGGACAACGTGTCGTCGTCCGACCAGGTCCGCGCGCTTCTGCCGCCGGGCGACCAGCACCGCGTGCTCGTGACCAGCCGGCACACACTCGGAGATCTGCAAGGTGCCCGGCGTGTCGAGATCGACGTGCTACCGGCCGACGACTCGGTGACGATGCTGGCGAACCTCCTGCAGGCCACCGATCCCGCCGACACGCGGATCGCCGATGCCCCGCAGGCCGCGCACGAGATCGCCGAACTGTGCGGACGGCTGCCGCTCGCGCTCGGCATCGTGGCCGCCCTGTTGTCCGACGATCCCCGGCTTCCGCTCACCGAACTCGTCGTACTGCTGCAGGAAGCGCGGCTGGCCGAACTCAGCTACGACGACCTGGCCGTCCGTGCGGCGTTCGACCTCTCGCACACCAGGCTCGCCCACGAGGAACAGCGGCTGTTCCGGTTGCTGTCGCTCAGCCCCGGCCCCCAGATCAGCACCGAGGCCGCGGCGGCGCTGGCCGGCAGATCACCGCAGTCCACGCGGAAACTGCTGACCGGCCTGCGGCGCGCGCACATGATCGAGAGCGCGGAGCCGCACGGCTGGTTCCGCTTCCACGACCTGCTGCGGCTGTACGCGGCAGAGCACTGCGAGGCCGAAGTGGAAGAGGTGCGCGAGGCCGCGCTCGCCCGCCTGATCGACTACTTCGCCGATACGGCGGAACAGGCCGGACAACAGCGGCCCGGATTCGAGACCCGCAGGCGTGCCCACGTCTGGTTGCGGACCGAGCGCGACAGCATCCTCGCCGTCATCGCTCTCGCCCACCGAACCGGCCGTCATGAACAGGTCCTGCGCCTGGCGTTCGCCTTGGGCACGTTCCTCTACTTCTTCTACAGCCGCCGCACCTCGGCGGAAGGGATCTCCGCCTACGAACTGGCTCTGGAAGCCGCCGTGAGCCTGGGCGATCGAGAGGCAGAGACCAAGGCCTTGATCGGACTGGGGCGCTTGCACCGCGAGATGGGCCACGACGAGGCCGCCCGCGCACGGTACGAGGCGGCCGCCACGCTCAGCAGTGACCTCGGTGACGACGAGAGTCAGGGCAGGGCGTTGCACAACCTGGGATTGCTTGCCCGGCGCCGCAAGGACTTCGACTCGGCGTGGCAGCTCTACGGCGGGGCGCTGGCGCGCTACCGCGCGGGCGGACTTCGCTCCGGTGAGGCCCAGGTCCACTACAGCCTGGGAGTGCTCGCCGACACGGTAGGGCTCTCCGAACGCGCGGCCGAGTACTTCCTGGACTGCATCGAGATCTCCGGGGACGCCGGCCGCAACGACCTGGTCGGGCACGCGCACAAGCACCTCGCGTTGCTCGCGTGGGACACCGATCAGCAGGAGGAGGTGCAACGCCGGCTGCACGCCGCCCATGCCGCCTACCTCGAAGGGGGACACGAGCGGAAGGCGGAGCAGCTGTGGCGGCATTTCCGGAAAGCCAGACGCAGCAGGCAGTCGCGCGACTGACGAGTGCGGCTCCCGCGTCTCCGACGCCTTCGACGTGGAAGCCACCTGTGCCAAGCCTCCACTTCTCTGCTCCCGATCTGTGCGAACGCCT
This sequence comes from Lentzea sp. NPDC092896, assembly GCF_044754905.1. Classification (NCBI taxonomy): domain Bacteria; kingdom Bacillati; phylum Actinomycetota; class Actinomycetes; order Pseudonocardiales; family Pseudonocardiaceae; genus Lentzea; species Lentzea sp. NPDC092896. The sequence goes on along the minus strand of NZ_JBIVPX010000001.1, from coordinate 1,943,810 downwards.
GGGCACCCGGAGCAACTGAAGTGCACCTGAACAGCCTGAACACGCTGGCGCGTCAGTAGACTCCAATCAGTTGAACACGGAATGGATTCCTCTGTAGACGGTTGGCAGGGTGGTGGACATGAGTCCGCGAACAGGCCTCGCCCGCGTGCTGGACGACCTCGGCACCACGCTGATCGACCTCGTGCGTGGTGATCCGAGCCGTGCCACCGACGTGGGCGGGGTGGTGATCCACGACCCCGACGACGACCAGGCGCTGCCGCCGTCCGCGCTGGTGCTGGGTGTCGGCGTGCGGGACCCGGCGGAGATCCTCGGCGTGCTGGACGGGGCCGCGGCGCTCGTCGTGCGGGGGCCGGTCGTGGTCACGGACGAGATCGCCCGGGCCGTCGACCGGTCCGGCGTCGTCCTGCTCGGCCTGGCGCCGGGCGCGTCGTGGACGCAGCTCGCCGCGATGCTGCGGTCGCTGCTGGCCGAAGGTGAGGTCGATCCGTCCGAGACGCTCGGCGGCGTGCCGGCCGGGGACCTGTTCGCCCTGGCCAACGCGGTGGCGTCGCTGATCAGCGCCCCGGTGACGATCGAGGACCGCAGTTCGCGGGTGCTCGCGTTCTCGGGGCGGCAGGACGAGGCCGACCCGTCGCGCGTCGAGACGATCCTGGGCAGGAAGGTCCCGGCGCGCTACACGCGGATGCTGGAGGAGCGCGGGGTGTTCCAGCGGCTCTACCGCAGCGACCAGGCCGTCTACATCGAGGGCCTGCTCGCCGACGACGGGTCGCTGTGCCTGCCCCGCCTCGCCGTGGCGGTGCGCGCGGGCGACGAGTTCCTCGGCTCGATCTGGGCCGCCGTGCGCGGGCCGCTGTCCCCGGACAGGTCCGCCGCGTTCGGCGACGCGGCCAAGCTCGTGGCGCTGCACATGATGCGCCAGCGCGCGGGTGCCGACGTCGAACGACGGTTGCGCGCGGACCTGGTCTCGACCGCCGTCGAGGGTGGTCAGGGGGCCGCGGAGGCGGTGCGGCGGCTCGGGCTGGCCGACCAGGCCTGCGTGGTGCTGGCGTTGGCATTGGCCCACTCGCACGGTGACGACCCGGCCGCGCACGCCCGGCTGCTGGCCGAACGCCAGCAGGTCGCCGACGCGCTCGCGATGCACCTGACGGCCGTGCACCCGCGCGCCGCCGCCGCGTTGATCGGCGACGTCGCCTACGCGATCCTGCCCGCCGAGTCCGAGGACCGGGCGCTGCGGATCGCCACGGACTTCCGCAACCGCATCGGGCACCACGTGCTGGTGGGCGTCGGCGAGGTGTCCGACGGCCTCACGCTGTCGCGGTCCCGGGCCGGTGCCGATCTCGTGCTGCGGGTGTTGCGGGCCGGGCGGGCCGCACTCGGGGTGGCGCGAGTGTCCGATGTGCACAGTGAGGGGTTGTTGCTGGAGCTGTCGGACCTGATCGCCGAACGCGGGGACACGCTGACCGGTCCCGTCGCGCGGTTGATCGCCTACGACCGCAAGCACAGCGGCAATCTCGTGGAGACGCTCGGCGCGTGGCTCGACGCCTTCGGGGACGTCGTGGCCGCTTCGGCCGCCGTTTTCGTGCACCCCAACACGTTCCGCTATCGGCTGCGGCGGTTGTCGGAGGTCGGGGAGATCGACCTCAGCGACCCGGACGCGCGGTTCGCGGCGATGCTGCAGCTGCGGCTGTGGCGGCCAGACGGCGCCGCGCCAGTGCGACGAACGCCTCGGTCGACGGATGCGCCGCCGGTGCCGGCCACGCCAGGCGGACGGTGATCGGCTCGGCGTCGGCCAGCGGCAGGTAGGTGACGCCGGGGTGCGGGTTGTGGTGGCTGCTGCCGGCCGCCGTGACCCCGACCGTCGCGCCGGTCGCGATCGACGTCAGCCACTCGACGACGCCGGGCACGTCGACGGTGCGCGGGCGCGCCCCGGACGGCCAGAGCTCGGCCCCGGTCGTCGCCGCCGTCTCGCACACCGCCACGCACTCGCCCGCCAGGTCGGCGAGCAGCAGGGCGTCGCGGGCCGCCAGCGGGTGATCGTCCGCGACGGCCGCCACGCGGGGTTCGTCGAGCAACGCCACGTGGTCGATGTCCGCGCCGGCCGGTTCGGTGCGCAGGACGGCCACGTCCGCCTCGCCGCGCCGCAGCGCCGCCTCCGGGTCGTCGGAGCGGCGGATGTGCACGAGCACGTCCGGGTGTTCGGCGCGCCACTCCCGCAGGAACGGGATGGTGTACTCGCCGAGCGCGGCCCAGGCGAAGGTGAGCCGGAGCGGCTGCGGTCGCACGGCCTCGGCCAGCGCCGTGTCCAGCGAGGTGAGGATGCGGTGGCTGTGCTCCCACAGCCGTTGGCCCGGTTCGGTCAGTGCGACGTGACGGGTCGTGCGTTCCACCAGGCGCACGCCCAGACGCCGTTCCAACTGCTCCAGCGTGCGCGAGAGAGCGGGCTGCGTGACGTGCAACGCCTGCGCGGCCGCGGTGATCGAACGGTGGTCGCCGATCGCGGCGAGCGCTCGCAGGTGGCGCAGCTCGACATTCATAACCACCGATCATAAGTGCTGCACGAACGGCATTTCACTCGCGCTCGAAGCGGCCATAGCGTCGAGGGCATGAGGATTTTGCTCGTTGGAGCCACCGGCAAGCTGGGTACCGCGGTGCACGAGGTGCTGACCGAACGCAAGCACGACGTCGTGACCGTCTCCCGCACCGGAGGCGACCTGCAGTACGACGTGACCGACCCGGCCCAGGTGGCCGATCTCTACCAGACCGTCGGACAGGTGGACGCCGTCGCGTCGGCCGCCGGGCACGTGCCGTTCAAGCCGTTCGGCGAGCTGACGATCGAGGACTACCAGGCCGGGCTGACCGGCAAGGTCCTCTCCCAGGTCGCGCTGGTCCGCGAAGGCCTGGCGCACGTCACCGAGTCGTTCACGCTGATCACCGGCGTGCTGGCGCGCGAACCGATCGTCACCGGGGCGGCTGCCTCGCTGGTCAACGGCGCCGTCGAGGCGTTCGTGCGGGCCGCGGCCATCGAGATCGCACCGCAGCGCGTCAACGCCGTCAGCCCGACGGTCTTCACCGAGGCGCTCGACGCGTACGGCGACTACTTCCCCGGCATGAAGCCCGTGCCGGTGGCCGACGTGGCACAGGCGTACGTCCGCTCGATCGAGGGCCGGCAGACCGGGCAGGTCTACGTGCTCTGAACCTGCACGCGACTGAGCAGCCGGTCCACGAGATCGGGCAGTCGCTGCTTGCCCGCACCCTCCAGCCACAGCGCGATGCCGGTGCGGATCGTGGCGAGGAACGTCGCCGCCATCAGCCGGGCGATCTCCTCGTCCGGTTCGCGCAGCACCAGAACGGCGGTCAGGTCGCGTTCGAGCGCGACCTGGTCGCCTGCCTGGCGTGCGATCAGTGACGGATGCCGGCGCAGCAGCCGCAGCTGGGCCATCCACTCGACGTCCGGGAGCGGACGGTCGCGGTAGAGCTCCGCGGTCGACGCGCGCAGGGCCTGCCAGGCCCCCTCGTCCCCCGGCCGGGCCCCGACCAGCGAGACCAGCGCCCTGAACCGCTCGCGGTCGGAGTCGAGAACGGCCTCTTCCTTGCTGGCGAAGTAGTTGGAGAACGTCCTGCGCGAGACCCCCGCCGCGTCCGCGATGTCCTCGACCGTCACCCCGTCGAGGCCGTGCTCCATCGCCAGCCGCAACGCCGCCCCGGCCAGCGACCGTCTGGTCTCCGCCTTCTTGAGCTCGCGCCGAGTGGTGAGGGTCTCCATGGCGTTCAGCGTAGCGGGTGTAAGTTGCTCATTGCGCAAATTTGCACGACGCGCAAGAATTAGGGTGACGAAGGGGCGGGATGTGAAGATCGAGACTCAGGCGATGGGGCACCGGCAGGTGCTGGAGTCGCTGTCCGGACTGCTGCTCGCGCTGTTCGTGGCCATGGTCAGCTCCACGGTGGTGTCCACCGCGCTGCCGCGGATCATCGGCTCGCTGAACGGCACGCAGACGCAGTACACCTGGGTGGTCACGGCCACCCTGCTCACGGCGACGGCCACTACCCCGCTCTGGGGCAGGCTCGCCGACCTGTTCAACAAGAAGACCCTGGTCCAGGCCGCGATCGTGATCTTCGTGGTCGGCTCGCTGCTCGCCGGCTTCGCCCAGGACACCGGGCAGCTCATCGCCGCCCGCGCGTTCCAGGGCCTCGGCGTCGGCGGCCTGCAGGCGCTGGTGCAGGTCGTGATCGCCGCGATCATCCCGCCGCGCGAACGCGGCCGCTACAACGGTTACCTCGGCGCGGTCATGGCCGTCGCCACGGTCGGCGGCCCGCTGCTCGGCGGCCTGATCGTCGACGTGTCGTGGCTCGGCTGGCGCTGGTGCTTCTGGGTCGCCGTGCCGATCGCCGCGCTGGCGTTCGTCGTGCTGCAGGCGACGCTGAAGCTGGAGACCGTGCGGCGCGAGAACGTGAAGATCGACTACCTCGGCGCGACGCTGATCGCGGCGGGCGTGAGCGTGCTGCTGATCTGGGTCTCGTTCGTCGGCAACTCGTTCGACTGGATCTCGTGGCAGACCGGGGCCATGGTCGGCGCCGGGCTCGTGCTCCTCGGGGCCGCCATCGCGGTGGAGCTGCGTGTGAAGGAACCCGTTGTGCCACTGCACATCGTGGTCCAGCGGACACCCGCCCTGGCGATCATCGCGAGCCTCTCGGTGGGCATGGCGATGTTCGGCGGCGCGGTGTTCCTCGGCCAGTACTTCCAGATCGGCCGCGGCTACTCGCCCACCGAGGCGGGCCTGCTGACCATTCCGCTGATGGCGGGCGTGCTGGTGTCGTCCACGATCTCCGGCCGCATGATCAGCCGCACCGGCAAGATCAAGCCGTACATCGTGTCGGGCACGATCATCCTGGTGCTGGGCTTCCTCGGCCTGGGCTTCGTCGACCACGCCACCGCGCTGTGGATCGTCGGCGTCGCGATGGCCGTCGTGGGCATCGGTGTCGGCATGACGATGCAGAACCTCGTGCTGGCGGTGCAGAACAGCGTCCCGCTGAGCGAACTGGGCGCCGCGAGCGCGTCCGTCACGTTCTTCCGCTCGCTGGGCGGCACCATCGGCGTCTCGGTGCTCGGCGCCGTCCTCGCCAACCGCGTCACGGCCGACCTCTCCGCCGCGCTGCACGTGCCGGCGGGCCAGTCGACGGGCAGCACCAGCGCGTTGAACCTCTCCGCCCTGCCGCCCGAGGTCCAGACGATCGTGCACACCGTCTACGGCGACGCGACGGCGCACATCTTCCTGATCTCCGCCGCGGTAGGCGTGATCGGCATCATCGCGGCACTGCTGCTCAAGCCGATCACGTTGCGCACGACGATCGATCTCGAGAAGAAGGAAGCAGACTCAGCGGTCGCGCGATAACCGAGGGGGAACCATGAGCGCCGGCCTGAACAACGCCTTCGAGTCCACAGTGGACTCCTTCGGACCCGCTCCCCTGCCGTCGTCCAGGACCATCCTGGTGGGAATCGACGGCTCCGACACCGCGATGCGCGCGACGGCGTCCGCGTTCGGCCTGGCCCGCCGCCAGGGAGCACGACTGGTCGTCACGTTCGTGGCGTGCCACTCGTCCCTGGCGGCACTGAGCCCCGCCGTCGCCTCCGTCTTCGAGCACGAGGCGACGGCGCGTCTGCACGCCGAGCTGAGCGACCAGGTCCGGTCGTTCGCCGAGGAACTCGACGTGCCGGTGACGTTCGTCAAGGCGTTCGGCGACCCGTGCACGGTGCTGCGCGACTCGGCGGACCAGTGCCAGGCCGACATGGTGATCGTCGGGGCGTCGCAGCAGGCGGGTCACCGGTTCGCGGGGTCGGTGGCGACGCGGCTGATCAAGCTGGGGCACTGGCCGGTGCTCGTGGTGCCCTGACCTGGGCATTGCAGATCTCCTGCAAGGATCCCGCATGGTCGTGACGCGACTCTTCGAGCTGTAGTTCTGAACCACAGCTCAAGGAGTCGCACGACATGCTCAAGACCAGACTGGCCGCCGGGGTCACCGCTCTCGCCGCCGTCGCGGGCGTGGTGTTCGGCGCGGCACCCGCCGCGTCGGCCGCCGACTACCCCTACGCCGACATCGAGATGAGCCATCTCAAGTTCGGCGCGACCTACGTGACCGGCAAGGTCACCTTCTACAACCAGTCGGCGAGCGTCATCGGCACCGGGCACTTCGTCGGCTGCCGCACGCTCTACGCCTGGACCATCGACAAGCAGCCGGGTGACACGGAGAAGGTGCTCGACGTCGGGAGCACCAGCCCCCAGTGCGACAAGGACCACCCCATCAACATCCCGCTGGACGCGAAGATCACCGGTGGCGCCGACCGCGTGCTGCTGGAGCTGCGCGACGGAGCGGGCAAGCCGTTTCCCTCCAGGGTGTTCATGAGGTACGACCTGCGCTGAGGCAGGGGGTCACGCTGATCAGTACTCTCCGTGAGGGGGAGGCTGATCAGCGTGTTGTGCGTGCTGGGCGAGGTGTCCGCGGGAGAGACCGACCTGGGCCCGCCCAAGCAGCGGTGCCTGCTGGCCGCGCTGGCGGTGGACGCCGGACAGGTGGTCCCGGTGGACCGCCTGCTCGACCGGGTCTGGGGAGACGACGTGCCCAGGCGTGGCCGGGAGACGTTGCACAGCCACGTCTCCCGGCTGCGGCAGGTGCTGGCGGGCGGCGAGGTCTCCATCGCGCACCGGGCGGGCGGGTACGTGCTGACCGGGCCGGTCGACCTGCACCGGTCCCGGGAGCTCGGCGCCGCCGGACGGACGGAGTCCCCCGCCGAGGCGGTCCGGCTGCTCACCGAGGCACTGGCGCTGTGGCGCGGCGAGCCGTTGGCGGGCCTGTCCGGCGGCTGGGCCGAGGAGGTACGAGACCGGCTGGACCGGGAACGGCTGGCGCTGACGCACGACCTCGTGGACGCCCGGCTGGGACTGGGGCACGGCGCCCAGCTGGTGGCGGAGCTGGCGGCGCGGGCCGCCGAGCTTCCCCTGGACGAACGGGTGGCCGGCCAGTACCTGCGGGCACTGCACCAGGCGGGGCGCACGGCGGACGCGCTGGAGCACTACCGGCGGGTGCGGGCGTCACTGGTGGCCGAACTCGGCGCGGATCCCGGTGCCGCGCTTCAGGAACTGCACGCCCAGCTGCTCGCCGGAGCGCCCGGGACCGCCAGGGCCGTACCGCGTCAGCTGCCGGCCGCGCCGACGCCGTTCGTGGGACGACGCGAGGAACTGGACCGGCTCGACGCGGCGGTGGCCGGGTCGAACGGCACGGTGGTGATCTCGGCGATCGCGGGTGCGGGCGGCATCGGCAAGACGTGGCTCGCCCTGCACTGGGCGCACGAACGGGCGGCGTCCTTTCCGGACGGACAGCTGTTCGTCGACCTGCTCGGCTTCACCCCGGACAACGCTCCGCTCGACCCGGCCGCGGTGCTGCGCGGGTTCCTCGACGCGCTGGGCGTCGTGGCGGAACAGATCCCGGCCGAGCCGCACGCGCGGGAGGCGTTGTTCCGCAGCCTCGTCGCGGACCGCAGGATGCTGGTGCTGCTGGACAACGCGGCCACCGCCGAGCAGGCCGTGCCGCTGCTGCCCGGCGGCCACACGTGCACGGTGCTGGTCACGAGCCGGCGCGTGATGACGACGTTGATCGCCCGGCACGGCGCACGCCACCTGGACCTGACGGTGCTCGGGGACGCCGACGCCAGAACCCTGCTGGAGCTCCGCCTCGGCGCGTCCCGCCTGGCCGCCGAACCGGACGCGGTGAGCAGCCTGCTGGACTGGTGCCGTGGTTTCCCGCTCGCGCTGGGGTTGCTGGCCGGCCGGGCGCTCACGAACCCCGGCCTGTCGCTGACCCTGCTGGCCGCGGAGCTGCGCGAGTCCGGTTTGGACGCGCTGGACGACAACGATCCCCTGGCCAGCCTGCCCGCCGTGCTCGCCACCTCGCACCGGGCGCTGACCACCGAGCAGCAACGGGTGTTCGGCCTGCTCGCCCTCGCACCCGGCCCGGACATCAGCCTGCCGGCGGCGGCCGGCCTCACGGGACTGAGCGCGGCCGCCACCACACGCGTGCTGCGTGAACTCCAGACGGCTTCGTTGCTCTTCCAGGACGCACGCGGCCGATACGCCATGCACGACCTGATTCGCGGTTATGCGGTCACGACGGCGTTCCCGGACGAGACGGCGTCGCAGCGGTTGACGGACTACTACCTGCACACCCTGTGCGCCGCGACCCTCGCGTTCAACCCCTACCAGTCGATGGTCGACCCGGGGCCGCTGTCCGAAGGCGTGCTGCCCGGCTCGTTCGCCGACTCCGCCGCCGCGCTCCGCTGGCTGGACGCGGAGTACGCCTGCCTGAGCGCGCTCCTGCGCCAGGCGGTGCAGGAGGAACGTCACGAGCTCGTCTGGCAGCTGGTCTGGACCGTGCACCTCTACGTCCACCGGCGAGGTCATCACCAGGAGGACCTGGACATCTGGCGGATGGGGATCGAGGCCACCCGGCACCTGCCGACGGTCGAGGACCGGGTCCGCGCCCACCGCTTCCTCGGCCGTGCCCACGTCCGCGTGGGCATGCTCGACGAGGCGGCACGGGACCTGGAACACGCCATCGCCCTCACCTTGGAGCATGGCCTGATCCGGCAGCAGGCGTACGCGCTCATCGACCTGGCCTGGGTGTGGGAACGCCGCGGCGACGACCACCAGGCGTTGCACCACGCGCGGCAGGCCGTGGCCGTCGCGCGCGAAGGTGACGACGAGCAGCTGGTCGCCAGCGCGCTGAACCTGGTGGGATGGCACGCGGCCAGGGTCGGCGAGTACGACGTCGCCCGCTCCCACTGCGAGGAAGCGCTCCAGGTGCACGTCGCCCACGACTACCGGACCGGGATCGCGACCACGCTCGACAGCCTCGGGTACGTCGACCACCTCACCGGGCGGCACCGCGAGGCGATCACCAGGCACCGTCAGTCGATCACCATGCTGAGGGAGCTCGGCTTCGCCGCCGAGGTGCTCGCCGAGGTCCTCGAACACCTCGGACGGCCGCACGCGGCGCTCGGCGAGCAGGAGCAGGCACGCGTGGCGTGGTCCGAGGCCAGGCAGCTGTACCTCCAGGCGGACCGGATCGCGGACGCCGAGCGGATGCGCGAGCTGATCGAACACCTCGGATGACATCGCAGCGGGCCGTCTCGTCCACATCGCCCCTACCTGCGCGTTGAGCACTCGATCTTTGTGTCAACAACTTGTCTCGTTGTCATAGGTCGGAGCACTGTACGGTACGTCCGGGCGCAGGGATTTCTAAACTTAATTTAGTATTTATTCTTGACGCGATCGGATGGCCGAAGCATGCTTTGGCCACTCGACGACGAGAGGTACGGGTATGCCGAGAACCCTGCTGTCCGTGGCCACCATCGCTTTGGCGCTGCTGGCGCCCACGGCGGTTGCCGCCGCCGCACCGTCCGCCCCGGTCGAACACGCGGGTGTCGACCAAGGCGCGCCCACCTACTACGACTCGGGCATCGCACGCACTCCGTACATGGGGTGGAACTCCTACTTCGCCGTGGGCGCGGCGTCGGAGGAGAAGGTGCTCGGGGTGGCTGACCACCTCGTCAGCAGCGGCCTCGCGAAGGCCGGTTACAACATCGTCTGGATCGACGGCGGGTGGAACGCGAGCCCGCCGCGGGACGGCAAGGGTGCGCTCGTGCCCGACCCGGCGCGGTTCCCGTCCGGGTTCACCAAGCTGGTGGACATGTTGCACGCCAAGGGTTTGAAGGCGGGCATCTACACCGACGCGGGTGCCTGGGACGGCAAGAACTGCGCCGCCGGCAGTGGTGGCGGGTACTACGAGGCGGACGCGAAGCAGTTCGCCGGGTGGAAGTTCGACGCCATCAAGATCGACTTCCTGTGTGGCATCGCGCAGAACATGGACCCGGCCGTCGCCTTCACGCAGTTCTCCGCGGCGGTGCAGAAGGCCGGGCGGAAGATGATCCTCAACCTCTGCAACCCGGTCACCGACGAGTGGGGCGTGCCGCACCGCTGGGACCAGACCGCGTACGTGGCCTACACGTACGGGCCGCGCGTCGGCGACTCGTGGCGCACCAGCACGGACGTCGCGTTCGGCACGCCGTACGAGGGCATCTGGCGCGACGTGCTGCGCAACATGGACCGCAACCTCTACCGGCCCGGCGCGCAGGGTCCCGGTCACTACAACGACCCGGACTACCTGATCCCGATGCGCAAGACGGAGCAGGGCACGTACGAGCTCAACGAGGAGGAGTCGGCCTCGCAGCTCGTCATGTGGTCGGTGATGGCCTCGCCGCTGATCATCGGCTCGGACCCGCGCACGCTGCCGCCGTCGATGATCGAGACGCTGAAGAACCCCGAGATCATCGCGGTCGACCAGGACCCGCTGGCGATCCAGGGCGTGCGCGTCGCCGGTTCGAACAACGTCGACGTCTACAGCAAGGTGTTGTCCGGCAAGGGTGAGCGGGCCGTCGCGGTGCTCAACCGCAACGACCAGCCCGCCGAGTTCACGGTCACCCTCGCCGACACCGGCCTCAAGGGCAGCGTCTCCGTCCGCGACCTGCGTGCCCGCGCCGACCGCGGCACGGCGACCGGCACCTACACCGTCACGGTTCCCGCACACGGCACGGCGTTCCTCAAGCTGCGCGGCGAGACGGCCGTTCCCGGCACCGACGTCGGTGGCGAGACCTCGGCCAGCCCGGCGCTGATCCGCTGGGACGACAGGACGATGGCGACGTTCGCGCGGGACAGGTCCGGACGCCTCACGCAGCGCTCGATGGTCAACGGCGAGTGGCGCAACTGGGTCGTGCTCGGCGGCCCGAAGAACGGCCAGATCCTCGGCCAGCCCTCGGCGTTCGCGAGCCCGGACGGCCGGATCGACCTCTTCGTCCGCGGCACGGACAACGTGGCCTACCAACGGACTTTCGCGAACAACAAGTGGGGCGACTGGACCTCGCTCGGCGGCACGCTGACCGACTCCGTGTCGGTGGCGTTCACCGGACCGGACAGCTGGAGCCTGTTCGGCCGCGGCGCCGACGGCCGGGTGTGGACGCGCGACAAGGCGAACAGCACCTGGACCTCGGTCGGTTCGCCCGGCAACCAGCAGATCTACGGCAGGCCCTCCGCCGCGACGGTCGCGTCCGGCACGTTCGTCACGGTCCGGCTGCAGGACGACTCCGCCTGGTACCGCAGGCGCACCGCGAACGGCTGGTCCGCGTGGACCTCGCTGGGCGGCGTGATCAGCGGTAGCCCGACGGCGGTCGCCAACGGTGACCGCGTGAACGTCTTCGTCCGCGGCAGCGACTACACGCTGTGGCAGCAGGACCTCGTCGACGGCGCGGGCACCTGGTGGACCAAGCGCGACCAGTTCGTGAGCAACGCGCTGACCGGTGCCGTCGGCGGGGCTCCCGGTGCGAACGGCTCGACCTGGGTCGCCGTGCGCGGACCGGACGACGCCGTGCACGTGTCCAGCCTCGACGCCCGCTGATCAGCCCTCCCAACGGAGTCAACGATGACCTCACGTCGCAACTTCCTGAAGGCCGCCGGTGCGATGGGACTGGGCGCCATGGTCCTGCCCACGTTCACCTCGCACGCCGAGCCCTACCGGCCGACCGGCAACCCGCTCACTCCCAACCCGACCACCCTCTGGTACCCCGCTCCCGCCGACGAGGCGAAGATCATCGAGCAGGGTCTGCCGATCGGCAACGGCCGGCTCGGCGCGCTCGTCGGCGGTGGCGTCGAGAAGGACTTCCTGTACCTGACCGACGTCACGTTGTGGACCGGCGAGCTCAACGACACCCTCGAAGGCGACGGCCAGCTGCCGTACGACTCGCACTTCGGCACGTTCTCGATGCTGGCCAAGCTCTACGTCAACGTTCCAGGCCACGCGGGTGCCACGAACTACCGCCGCGAACTCGACCTGAGCAACGGCCTGATCACCACGAAGTACACCTCCGGCGGCAAGCAGTACCGCCGGGAGATCTACTCCAGCCACCCGGACGACGTGGTGATCGTCCGGCTCGTCGGCCCGAACCAGACCGGCACCATCACCCTGGTCGGCGCACATGGCGAACCCGCTGTGGGCGACGCTCCGCACACCGCGGCCGTCTTCACCGGCTCGTTCCCGAACAAGCTGGCGTACAGCGGTGTCGTGACGGCGTTCAGTCCTGATGGAACGGTCGAGGTGGACGGTGCGAACCTGTCGTTCACCGGCTGTTCCGACCTGGTGATCGTGTTCTCCGGCGGCACGAACTACGTCCCGGACGCGTCGGCCGGCTTCATGGACCCGCTGGTCGAGCCCGCCGAGCTCGCGCTGCGGAAGGCGGCGGTGCGCGCCAAGGCCGACGCCCTGCTGCGCACGCACGTCGCGGACTACCGCAAGAAGTACGACCGCCAGAAGGTCGACCTCGGCCGTTCCACCGACGCCCAGCGCGCGATGGACACGTGGACCCGTTTGCAGGCAAGGGCTTCGAACCCCGCGCCCGACCCGGAACTGGAGGCGAGCTACCTCCAGTTCGGCCGCTACCTCGCCATCACGGGCTCGCGCGACAACCTGCCGATCAACCTGCAGGGCCTGTGGCTGTCGAACAACAACCCCGACTGGTACAGCGATTACCACACCGACATCAACATCCAGATGAACTACTGGCTCGCGGACCGGGCCGCGTTGTCGGACACGTTCGACGCGCTCGCGAACTACTGCGTGGCGCAGCTGCCGGCGTGGACGAACACCACGCAGTCGGTGTACCAGGACGAGCGCAACCGGTTCCGCAACAGCAACAACCGCGTGGCCGGGTGGGCGGTCGCCTTCTCCACCAACATCTACGGCGGCAGCGGCTGGTGGTGGCACCCCGGCGGCAACGCGTGGCTGTGCATGTCGTTGTTCGAGCACTACGAGTACACGCTCGACCGCGACTACCTGGCCAAGATCTACCCGTTGCTCAAGGGCGCCTGCGAGTTCTGGGAAGCACGTCTGGTCGAGACGCCGCAGGGTCTGGTGGACGACCACGACTGGTCGCCGGAGCACGGCCCGCAGGACACCCGCGGCAACACCTACAACCAGGAACTGGTGCACCACCTGTTCGGCAAGTACCGCGTCGCGACCGACGTGCTGCGCCGCGACCAGGCTTACGGCCGCAAGATGTCCGGCCTGCGGGACCGGCTGTACCTGCCGGTGGTCAGCCCGAAGACCGGCATGCTGCAGGAGTGGATGTCGCCGGACGACCTCGGCGAGACCACGCACCGGCACCTGTCGCCGCTCGTCGGTTTCTTCCCCGGCGACCGCATCAACCGCGACGACTCCCCCGCCGCGCTGATCGAGGGCGTGAAGCAGCACCTGATCACCCGCGGCATGGAGAGCTTCGGCTGGGGCCTCGCGTGGCGGGCGGCGTGCTGGGCACGACTGAAGGACGCGGCCAGGGCGTACGAGCTGGTGCAGAAGGTGATCCGGCCGTCGATCAACTATGCGAACGGCACGGCGCCGAACTTCTTCGACATGTACAGCTTCGGCGACCGGTCGATCTTCCAGATCGACGCGAACCTGGGCGCTCCGGCGGCCATGCTGGAGATGCTGCTGTACGCCCGGCAGGGCGTGATCGAACTGCTGCCCGCGCTGCCGCCGGCGTGGAAGACCGGCTCGGTCACCGGAATCGGTGCCCGCGGCGGCTTCTCGGTCGACCTGGCGTGGAAGGACGGCAAGGTCACCAGCGCGACGGTCCGCAGCGTCGGCGGCACCGAGACCGAGGTCCGCTTCGGCACCTGGAAGAAGAAGATCAACCTGCGCAAGGGCCAGTCCGTCACGCTTCGGCCGTAGCGCCCAGGTTCGCGGTCACCAGCGTCCTAGGATCGGCTGGTGACCGCGAACCCCGTCGAAGTCAGCTTGACGAGCCCGCGTTCGGCCCTCGTGCAGCGCGTGCTCGCCGGCCTCACGATCACCGCGCTGGCCGGCGGCATGACCGCGGTCGCCGTCTCGGACGAGTCGTGGTGGTCGATCCTGCTGTGGGAACTGGGCATGCTCGTCGTCGTGGTCCTCATGCTGGCGCTCTGGTCGACGGCGGGTGAGTCCGCGAAGGAGACCGCCTCGTTGCGCGCCAAGGGCACCACGGTGGTCGCCGAGGTGCTCGACAGCACCGCGCACGACGACGGCGAGTCCGTCAGCCACGAGCTGACGCTGTGGATCCCGTCGGGTGGCGGATTCCAGGTGTACCACCGGTGTGACCGCTACGAGGGCCAGCAGCACTTCGAGGTCCTGGTCGATCCCGTCGTGCGCACCTGGGCCGTCGTGCACTGAAACCCGCACACGGAGCGTAGCGGCCGTTCTACGATCAGCGAATGACGACGGGCTTTCGCGAGATCGACCTGACGAAGAGGAACTCCGCCCAGTTCCAGCGCTACGGCGCCTTCACGGCGATCTACTGGGCGATGGCGGGCGGCATCGTGGTCGCCCTGTTCTCGGGCCTGTCGTGGTGGGCGATCGTGCTGTGGGAGCTGCTCGCGCTGCTGGTCGTCGGTCTCAGCGTGCTGTGGCTCCGCTCCGTGGACCGTTCCGCGGGGGACGCGCTCCGGCTGTACTGGACGGGGTCCCCCATGACGGGCCTGGTCATGGACGGCACGGTGCACGGCGCCACGGGCGAGCTCACGATCTCCCCGCCCGCTCCCTTGAACATCTTCCTGACGCTGCAACACCAGTGCGACCGCGACAGCTGCGTCAGGATGGCCCGAGACCGGCTCGGGGTGCTTCGTCTGGTGATGGACACCGACAACGGCACGTGGGCCGTCCTGCACTAGAGCGGTGCTGTCGAGTCCCTGACCACCAACGTCGTCGCCAGCTCGATGTGCAACGCCTCCGGCCGATGCCCGTCCAGCATCCGCATCAGCTGCGTGACGGCGATGCTTCCCATCTCCTGCAACGGTTGCCGCACGGTCGTCAGCCGCGGATCGGTCGCCTCCGCCAGGTCGATGTCGTCGAACCCGGCCACCGACAGGTCCTCCGGCACGCGCAGGCCCCGTTCCCGTGCGGCCTGCAACGTGCCGACTGCGACCTTGTCGTTGAAGCAGACGATCGCGGTCGGGCGGGGCTCCAGGGCCAGCAACTCCACCGCGGCCTGCTTGCCGTGCGCGGTCGTGGGTTCCACGTGCCGCAGGCGATCCGGCGTGAGCAGCACGCCCGCCTGGGCGAGGGACGCGCGGTGGCCGGCCAGGCGCGCGTCGCCCGCGAGCCACTCCTCCGGCCCGGCGATCACGGCGATGTCGCGGTGCCCGAGCCCGATGAGGTGGTCCGCGACGGCCCGCGCGCCCGAGAAGTGGGCGGCCGACACGGAGGCGATGTCGGGCAGCGGCAGGACCCGCGGGTCGACCACGACGAACGGGTAGCCCGCCCGGGACAGTGCGACCAGTTCCTCGCCCTCCTCCGGCGGCAGGATGAGGATCGCGGCGTCGACGTCGCTCGTGGCGGGCAACTCGCGCAGTGCGTCGGAGCCCTGCCCTGACTCCCCCGCGTCCAGCAGCACGCGCAGGCCGTGCAGTTTCAGCGTCTCCGCGATCGAGGAGACGATCAGGCCGAAGTAGTCGGTGAGCACGTACGGACAGCGGACGTAGACCGTGCGGGTGCGACGCGGGGTGACGACCTGCCTGCGCCGTTCGACGGCCTGGAGGACCAGGTCACGGGTCCGCTGAGCCACGTTGACGTGATCGTTGAGCACGCGGGAGACGGTCGCGATCGAGACGCCGGTCTCCGCCGCGATGTCCCGCAGGCTCGCGCGTTGTTTCACGTTCTCGATCTTGCGTTCCACGAGGTCACTGTACCGGAACTCGTCCAGACCATTGACGATCGCAACCCCCCGGTGTTTCATCCTGGAAAGCCGGTGTTTCACAGTGATGAAGTCTTGTTACACGTCGTTAGGACGGCAATGAGAACAACCGCGATCGTGGCCCTGGTGGTCGGACTGACCGCCGTGCCGACAGCCGAAGCCTCCAGCGCGCCCCAGGTGCGGGTGTGGGTGACCACGCCGGACCGCGCGGAGCTGATGCACGAACGGCCGCGCGTCACGTTCGGCACCAGCGAGTCGGCGCACCCGACGATCGTGGTCGACCCCGACCGCCGTTACCAGGAGGTCGACGG
This sequence comes from Lentzea sp. NPDC092896, assembly GCF_044754905.1. Taxonomy (NCBI): domain Bacteria; kingdom Bacillati; phylum Actinomycetota; class Actinomycetes; order Pseudonocardiales; family Pseudonocardiaceae; genus Lentzea; species Lentzea sp. NPDC092896. The sequence continues at coordinate 1,927,679 of NZ_JBIVPX010000001.1, read as the reverse complement.
CTTCGGCGCCTCGATCACGGACTCCTCAGCCGAGGTGCTCGCGGGCCTCTCCCCTGCCGTCCGCGCCGACACCATGCGCAAGCTGTTCGATCCGCGAGACGGCATCGGCGTCAGCTTCCTGCGCCAGCCCGTGGGTTCGTCCGACTTCACGGCGGCCGCGGAGCACTACACCTACGACGACGTACCGGCCGGCCAGACCGACTTCCCGCTCAGGAACTTCAGCATCCGGCACGACGAGGCGAAGATCCTTCCGTTGCTGCGCGAGGCGAAGCGCCTCAACCCGCGCCTGAAGATCATGGCCACGCCGTGGAGCCCGCCGGCGTGGATGAAGGACAACGACTCGCTCGTCGGCGGCAAGCTCAAGGACGACCCGAAGGTCTACGACGCCTACGCGCGCTACCTCGTGAAGTTCGTGCAGGCGTACGCGAGGGCCGGGGTGCCGGTCGACTTCCTGTCCGTGCAGAACGAGCCGCAGAACCGCAAGCCGGACGCCTACCCCGGCACGGACATGCCCGTCGCGGCGCAGATCAAGGTGATCGAGGCACTCGGCCCGAAGCTCAGGCTCGCCGGCCCGCGCACCAAGATCCTGGGCTACGACCACAACTGGGCCACGCACCCCAACGACGGCACGGCGGAAGCCGACTACCCGTACCAGATCCTGAACAGCAAGGCCGCGAAGTGGCTCGCCGGCACCGCCTACCACTGCTACTACGGTGACCCGAGCGCGCAGACCGCGTTGCGCAACGCCTTCCCGGACAAGGGGATCTGGTTCACCGAGTGCTCGGGTTCCAAGGGCGCCACCGACCCGCCCGCCAAGGTCTTCAGCGACACCCTGCGCTGGCACGCCCGCAACGTCGTCCTCGGCACGACCCGCAACTGGGCCCGCAGCGCGGTCAACTGGAACATCGCCCTGGACAGCACCGGCGGCCCGCACAACGGCGGCTGCGGCACGTGCACCGGCCTCGTCACCGTGCAGCCGGACGGTTCCGTGGTCACCGACGCCGAGTACTACACGATCGGCCACCTCTCGAAGTTCGTGAAGCCCGGCGCGCGCAGGATCGCCAGCACGTCGTTCGGCACGACCGGCTGGAACGGCCAGATCATGGACGCCGCGTTCCGCAACCCGGACGGTTCCACGGCTCTGGTGGTGCACAACGAGAACGACGAGCCGCGTTCGTTCGCGGTCAACGTCGGCGACCGCACCTTCGAGTACACCCTGCCCGGTGGCGCGCTGGCGACGTTCACCTGGACCAGCCAGCACAAGAGCAGGCTCGACCTCGTGCCGCTGACCGGCGCCACCGCGTCTCCTGACGGCGCGCTCGCGATCGACGACGACGCGTCGACCCGCTGGTCCAACAGCGGTCCTCAGACTCCCGGCCAGTACCTCCAGGTGGATCTGGGGCGCCGCAAGGACTTCCGCCGAGTCGCGGTCGACTCCGGCGGCAACCTCGGTGACTACGCCCGGAACTGGGAGCTCTCGGTCAGCGACAACGGCACGTCCTGGCGCGCGATCGCCTCGGGTGAAGGCGTCGGCCAGCTGACGAACATCGACGTCCGCCGCACGAGCGCGCGGTACGTCCGCATCACGTCCACCGGTGCTGCGGGCAACTGGTGGAGCATCGCCGATTTCCGTTTGTACAACTGAACAACTGCTGACGGGCGCCCAAACCCCCTGCAAGGAGCGCTGAATGTCAAAGACGACGAAACGCTGGCGCGGCATAGCGATCGCAGCGGCCGTGGTGACGGCGGGAAGCACCCTGGTCTCCCCCTCCGCCACCGCGGCGACCAACGCGAGCGTGTGGCTGACCACCGGTGACAAGGTGAACGCCCTGACCAAACAGGCGGACGTGACGTTCGGCTCGGGTGGCACCGGGTCGACGATCACCGTGAACCCGAACTCCACCTACCAGTCGATGGTGGGCTTCGGCGCGTCGTTCACGGACGCCGCGGCGTGGAACATCTTCAACTCGCCGCGCCGCAACGAGATCATGAACAACCTGTTCAACAAGACCAGCGGCATCGGCATGAGCTTCATCCGCCAGCCGATCGGCGCGTCCGACTTCTCGCGGAACTTCTACACCTATAACGACGGCGCGGCGGACCCGACGCTGTCGCGGTTCTCCACCGCGCACGACAACGCCTACATCCTGCCGCTGCTGCAGCAGGCCAAGCAGCTCAACCCGCAGGTCGCCGTGATGGCGACGCCGTGGAGCGCGCCGGCGTGGATGAAGAACAACAACAGCCTCATCCAGGGATCGTTGAACGACAGCCGCATCGGGGTGTACGCGGACTACCTGGTCAAGTTCGCGCAGGCGTACAAGGCCGCGGGCATCCCGATCGACTACCTGAGCGTGCAGAACGAGCCGAACTTCGAACCGCCGGGCTACCCCGGCATGAGGATGTCGGCGCAGCAACAGGTCAACGTCATCAACACGCTGGTGCCGAAGCTGCGCGCGGCCGGTGAGCAGGCGCGTCTGCTGGGCTACGACCACAACTGGGACGACACGAACTACCCGCAGACCGTGAACAACGGCGCGGGCAACAACGTGATCGGCTCCGCGTGGCACTGCTACGGCGGCAACCCGAGCGGGCAGTCCACCGTGAAGAACAACCAGCCTGGCAAGGACATCTTCTTCACCGAGTGCTCGGGCACGAAGTCCGCGAACGACGCGGCGACGTTCCGCGACACGTTGCGCTGGCAGGGCATCAACCTCGCGATCGGCGCCACGCGCAACCACGCGCGGTCCGTCGCGATCTGGAACATGGCGCTGGACCAGAACAACGGCCCGGTGATCGGCAGCTGCACCAACTGCACCGGTGTCGTCTCGACCATCGGTTCCAACGTCACGTACAACGCCGAGTACTACGTCCTCGGTCACCTGTCGAAGTTCGTGCAGCCCGGCGCGGTCCGCATCGATTCGACCGGCTTCGGCGAGGGCGGCGTGCAGAACGTCGCGTTCCGCAACCCGAACGGTCAGATCGTGCTCGTCGCGCTGAACTCGGGCGGTCAGCAGAACTTCCGCGTCTCCTACAACGGCCAGACGTTCGGCTACAACCTGCCGGCCGGCGCGATGGCGACGTTCACCTGGCCTGGCACGCTCGACCCCGGCCAACCCGGCGGCCGCACCGGCGCCATCACGGGCCTGGGCGGCAAGTGCCTCGACGTCACCGACGGCTCGACCACGAACGGCAACCTCCCGCAGCTGTGGTCCTGCTTCGGCGGCCCGAACCAGACGTGGACGCTGGGCACCGACGGCACGGTGCGGGGCCTGGGCAAGTGCCTCGACGTGACCGGCAACAGCACGGCGGACGGCGCCGCGGTCCAGTTGTGGGACTGCTTCGCCGGACCGAACCAGCGGTGGACGGCCTCGAACGGCACGCTGGTGAACGTCGGCAGCGGCAAGTGCCTCGACGTCATAGGCAACAGCACGGCCGACGGCGCGAAGCTGCAGATCTGGTCCTGTACGGGTGGGGCGAACCAACGGTGGACCGTACCCGCGTAGGTGAGAACGCTTGAGGTCATGCCGCCTGGGTAACCGGGCGGCATGACCGATGCGTTGAATCCGGAAGCACCCCACTCCCCCGGTACCCCCAGCCTCGACGACCTCGACGTCGAGGAGCCTGAGGCGCCTCCGGAGGAGCCCTTCGACCCCGCCGCACCGCCGGACTGAGTCAGGCGCGAGCCGGTACCGCGGCGCGTGCGCCGGGAAGGAACCCGCGCGCCGCCGTCAGGAGCGTGCGAGCCTCCATCAGCTCGCCGTACTCGAGGTGTTCGTCGGCGACGGCGACGTGCGCCAAAGCCTGCCGCGGCGCGTCTGGGGCGTCCATCACGGCCTTAGCCAGGGATTTGCGCGCCCGTTCGGCCTGGTCGGAGAGGTTCGCTCCCCCGGTGGCACGGAGGAGGACGAGAGCGTCGCAGATCGCTCGGTCCAGTGAGCTGGAATGCACGTGATCGCCGCCTTTGGACAGCCGGGGACAAGGCGCGCCGACTGCTTGACGCGGCACCGGCTACCCGCGCCCGCCCCACGGCAAACCACCGGACGGCAAATCTACGAAAGAACGATGCCCCGTTGCTCCGGCACGAAGGCGGCGAAGTCGCGGTTGGTCTGCTCCCGGTGCAGCAGCCCGTTGACCCAGCGGACCACGTCGGCGGGTGCCGGCCGCGGGTCGCCGCTGAGCCGCGCGACGTCCACGAGGTCCCCGAGACGGTCCTCCACGGCGACCGACCAGCCGCTCAGTTCGTTCCAGACCAGGGCGACGTAATGGCTGGGGAAGTCCGGCAGACGCCCGTCCAGCGCCACGTAGGCACCGGTCAGCGGCTCCGCGTCGATGCACGAGCTGTCGCCGCGCAGTCCGAGGCCGGTGACGATCTCGCTGATGTAGCTCCGCACCTCGCGGGCCACCGCATCGTCGAAGTCGATGTCGAAGTCGATCTCGGACTCCATGGTCATGTCGCGCGGATACCCCTGCGGGGTGTCGGCAAAACCGGCCGGACGAGGCCCGCGCGCATGGCGTACACCACAGCCTGCAGGCGGTGCATGCTGAGCCTGCTCGTCACGCCCTGAATGACGTACTTCACGGTGCGTTCGGAGTAGCACAGCTTGGTCGCGGTCTCCCCGACCGGCGGCCATCAACCGCAGCTCGTCCACCTCGCGTTGCGTCAGGCCCGCCCAGTCGACCCCGCCATCGTGGGCCGCGCGTCTCGTCGGTCAGGAGACCGCTTCCACAGGCACTCTTGTTCGCCCAACATTTCACCGTCTCAACAGCAATCATGGCCGGATGCGATTCGAGACCGTGGAACGGCGTCGCGTGCGGTTCGGCATGGCCGAGGTGGAACGGGACCGCGACCGGCACGAAGCCTGGCTGATCAGCGTGGACGGCACCCCGCAGTCCTATGTGGACCTGCTGGACCCCGCCAGCCTGCCGTTCGACGCGATGCGCAGGGTCGCGGACGTGATCGACGCGCTGCCACCGGGGCCGGTGAACGCGCTGCACATCGGCGGTGCCGCCGGCAGCCTGCCGCGCTACGTGCACCACGTCCGCCGGGGCTCCGACCAGCTGGTCGTGGACGTCGACGGGGATCTGGTCGACCTGGTCAACGCCCATCTGCCGCTGCCGTCCGGGATCTCCGTGCGGGTCGAGAACGGCCTCGACACCATCCGTTCCGAGCGGGATCTCGACCTGATCGTCGTGGACGCGTTCGACGGCCGTTCCATGCCGGAGGAATTCGCGAGCGCGGCGTACCACCGGCACGTCTCCGAGGCGTTGACCGGCGATCGCACCTACATCGTGAACGTGCTCGACCAGCCCGATCTGCGCACCACGACCAGGCTGGCCGACGCCATCACCGCCCAGTTCGGCGTTCCGCTGGTGATCGCCGACCTGGGCGTGCTGGCGGGAACGGGCTCCGGCAACGTCGTCCTCGTGTCGACGAAGGCGGCGCTGCCGGTCGCGGAACTCGGCACGCGGGCTCGCGAAGCCCGTCTCCCCGCTTCCGTCTCAATTGGACTGTGATCTCAGTCGGTCAGCGCCACCAGTCCACCTTGGTCGGCTCGCGGAACGCGTTGGTCCCGCAGTGCACCTCGCCGCCTCCCCAGTGCAGGAAGTCCCAGTCCTCGACCCACTTCACCTCGACGGGCGTGCCCGCGAGCGCCTGCTCGGCCCTGCTCCTGAACAGGTCGACGCCGTCGACCCTCGGCCCGTGCGGGTCGGGTGCGCCGAAGACGCCGTCGCCCAGTGAGATGCCGTTCGGGATGCCCGCCGTGTGCGCGACGAACACCGTGCTCGGCGCCTGACCGGACCGCATCCGGTCGCGCAGGTCGTCCGCCTGGGCGCGCGTGATCCGCCCGGCGAGCTCGTCGACCTCCTGCCAGCCGAACTCCTGGAACAGCACCGGAACCCGGACGAGGTCGCGCCCGGTGAGCCCGGTCTCCCTGGTCAGCACGGCGAGCTGGGTGTCGACGTGCCGGGCGGCGGCCTCGTTCTGCCCCACGAACTTCGGGTCGGCGAGCGCCTGGTCGATCGTCGGCTTCTCCTTCTCGCTGGTGCCCTCGAACAGCACCGCCGCGCCGTGACCGTCCTTTGTGGCCTTGCGCAGCACGTCGAGCGCGAGCCTCGGGTCGGCGACCATCAGCGTCCAGCCGCGCGCGTTGCGGGCCGGGATCACGTGCACCGTCTCGTCGGAGTGGCCGACCGCGAGCCATCCCGTGTCGATGACGACCGGTTCCGCGTACTGCGAGCCGATCAGCGTCGCGAACGACGGGTCGGGCATGCGCTCGGCCGTGCTGCCGTACAACGGCCTGCCGAGCTCGTGGCCGCGATAGGGCGGCAGGCTCTCGTAGTTGCCGGTGGAGTTGAGGCTGTCGTCGACGGCAGGGCCGCGCTTGTCGGTGTACTGCTGCACGACGCCGACGTCCGGGCCCCGCAACGCGCTGAACACGACGCGTCCGCCGGGCCGCAGAGCGGGCGGGTAGGGCCTGCCCTCCAGCTCCATGGCGGGCCGGTAGTTGGCGCTGCGCAACAACACGCGCATGACCTGCGGTTTTCCGCCCGGCCCCGGCATGCTGGCCGTGGTGGGTTCGAAGACGTCCTGGAACCACCGGTCGTCGCTGGGGATCGCGGCAAGCGCGTCCTCCGGCAGGTCCGCCGCCTTCATCGCGGCGCGCAGCCCGGCGGCGAACTCGTCGTAGCCCGCGCTGTACTCCGGGCTGATCGGCTTCGAGGTGACTACCTTGCTCGGTGCCTTCAGATCGTTCTGCAAGATCAGCGGCGCCACGCGCAGCTGCACCGAGTCCGTGCCGCCGGCCTTCAGCGTGACGGTGACCGTGCCGTCCCAGACGGCCCTGTCCCTGATGACGTCCCGGCCCTCCAAGCCCAGTTTGGCACCCTTGCGCAGCTCAGCGGCGGTGAGCGTGCCGCTCTCGCCCAGAGACGTCCAGGTGCCGTCACGTTCGACCCAGAGGCGGGCGTACCTGCCCTCCCCCGCGCCGAGCGACACCGTGCCGTCCTTGCCGGCGTTGCGCGGCATCGTCCGCAGTGGCGCGAAGTCCTGGGCGTCCTGCGGGCCGTTGAGCACGTCGTCCTGGGCGTCGTTGCAGGCCGCGAGCCGTTCGTCGACCGCGATGGCACCGTCCTTCAGGTCCTCCTCGGTGACCTTGCAGCGCCGGCCGTCGTCGTCCAGGTTCGGCAGGAAGATCGCGCCCCTGGCCGAGGTCCACTTCCCCTTGCCCGCCCGGTCCGCCCAGTCGACCGTGCCACTTCTGTTGGTGTCGGCCAGGATCGTCGCTCCGGGTGCCGCCGTGGCCGGCATCCCCGTGAAGATCACACTCGCCAGCGCGACCACACCGGTGGTCGCCACAACGCGTTTCATCACAAGTTCCCCCTCGTGATCATGTGCACCCCACGCTAGGGAACTTCCCAATACGGACGCATCCGACTACAGGCGACTACGCCTCCGTCTCAGGTTGTGGGCCGAACGGGTGACGAGTGCCCTCGGCTCTCGCATACGGTTCGTTCATGGACGCGCTCACCTCGACTTCACTCCTGGGACGGGACGACGAGATCCGTTGCCTGTCCGGGATGCTCACCGCTGCCCGGGACGGGCGCGGTGGTGCACTGGTCCTGCGCGGCGAGGCGGGACTCGGGAAGAGCGCGTTGCTCGGCCACGTGCGGGAGTCTGCCGCCGGGTTCCGCGTGCTGGAGGCGTCCGGGTCGGAGTTCGAGACCGAGCTGCCGTTCGCGGCGCTGCACCAGTTGTGCCTGCCGTTGATGGACTCGCTGTCGGGGCATCACCGCGAGGCGCTCGAGGTCGCGTTCGGACTGGCGAGCGGGAAGCCCGACGTGTTGCGGATCGGCATGGCCACGCTGGACCTGCTCGCGGGCGGCGAGCCGGTGCTGTGCCTGCTGGACGACGCCCACTGGCTGGACGAGGCGTCCGCGCAGGTCCTCGCGTTCCTCGGGCGGCGGCTGGCCTCCGAACCGGTGGTGCTGGTGCTCGCCGCACGACGGCCGTGGGCGCGGTCGCGGCTGGACGAGCTGCCCGGCCTGGAACTGCGGGGTCTGGCCGACGCCGAGGCTCGCGCGTTGCTGACGTCCGGTCCGGTCGCGGTCGTGGACGACAAGGTGCGGGAGCGACTCCTCGCCGAAGCGCGCGGGAATCCGTTGGCCCTGCTGGAGCTGCCCAAGGCCGGTGGGTTCGCGCTGCCGGACGTGGCATCGGTGCCGAGTATGATCGAACGCAGCTTCCAGGAGCGGGCCGCACGCCTGCCCGCCGACGCCCAGCTGCTGCTGACCGTGGCGGGCGCCGATCCGACCGGTGAGCCGGGACTGCTGTGGGCCGCTGCCGCCGAGCTGGGCATCGACGTGGCGTCCGCCGGGGTGGAGGCCGAGGCGTCCGGGCTGGTCAGCTTCTCCACGCGGGTGCGGTTCTGCCATCCGCTCGCCCGGTCGGCCGTCTACCTCGCCGCCGCGCCTTCCCAGCGCCAGGCGGTGCACCTCGCGCTGGCGGCCGTCACCGATCCGGTGAGCGATCCCGACCGGCGGGTGTGGCATCGCGCGCAGGCCGGCACCGGGCCTGACGACTCGCTCGCGGCCGAGCTGGAACGCTCCGCCGACCGTGCCCGCGCTCGGGGCGGAGTGGCTGCCGCGGCGGCGTTTCTGGAGCGAGCGGCGGCGTTGTCCGTGGAGCCGGGGTCGCGGGCGGAACGCACGCTGGCCGCGGCGCAGACGAAGCTCGACGCGGGTGCGGTCGACGTCGCGGCCGAGCTGCTCACGACGTTCTCCGCCGATGACGCACGGGCGGATCTGCTGCGCGGCCGGATCGCGTTCGTGCGCGACAAGGAGAACAACGGGCCGTCGTTCGTGCTCAACGCGGCTCGCCGGATGACAGGGGCCGACGCACGCGACGGCGTGCTGGACGCGTTGGAGATCGCGCTCGCCTTCGGCCGTCCCACCGGCGTGATGGACGCCGTCGTGCGCGAGGCTCGCGGGCTCGAACGCGGCTCGGATGCGTTGGAGGCGTTGGTACTTCTCACGGACGAAGGTCATCGGGCCGCCGTTCCCCTGCTGCGCCAGGTGTTCTCCGGCGACGATCTGGTGTGGACGCGCCATCCCGCGCTGGCGACCATGCTCGCCGGTGAGCTGTGGGACACCGAGGTGCACTCGGCGGTGACCGGGTGGCTGCTGAAGACCGGGCAGCAGACCGGGTCGCCGTTCGTGCTGCGACTCGGGCTCGCCCAGCAGGCCGTCGGCGCGGTGATCACCGGCGAGTTCGGCAAGGCGGTGTCCGCCATCGCGGAGGAAGAGGCCGTCGCCGATGCCGTTGGCATGCCTCCGTTGCGGTACGCGCGGTTGCACCTGGCCGCGTATCGCGGGCAGAAGCCGGAAGTGCTGGCCGAGATCGAGCACTCGCTGAGGGAAGCCCAGCGACGGGCCGGGTGCCTGATCGCGAACACGCACTGGGCGTCCGCCGTGCTGCACAACGGTCTGGGCGACTACCCGGTGGCGTTGGCCGCTGCTCGCGAGGCGGTCGCGCCGGGCGATCTCTACCTCGCCGGGATGGCGTTGCCCGAACTGATCGAGGCGGCGGTGCGCTGCGGTGAGTCCTCGTTCGCCTCGGAAGCGTTGGGGGAACTGGTTTCCCGGACCTCGCCGTGCGAAACCGCGTGGGCGCGGGGCATCGCGGCCTACTCGCGGGCCCTCGTCACGGGTGAGGAGGAGTCGTACGTCGCGGCGGTGCAGCAGCTGGAGTCCAGCGCGGCCCGGCCTCAGCTCGCGCGAGCCCACCTGGTGTACGGCGAATGGTTGCGCCGCGCCGGCCGCCGCGTCGACGCCCGCACGCAACTGCGCGCCGCGCACGATCTGTTGTCCTCCATCGGAATGGAGGCCTTCGCCGCGCGCGCCGCGCTGGAGCTGAAAGCCACCGGCGAGGTCGCCCGCAGCCGTTCCGCCCAGGTCACCGACGAGCTGACCATGCAGGAGACGCACATCGCCCGGCTGGTGGCGACCGGGGCGACGTCCAAGGAGGTCGCCGCCCGGCTGTTCCTGAGCCCCCGCACGGTCGATGCCCACCTGCGGAACATCTTCCGCAAGGTGGGCATCAACTCACGCCGTCAGCTGGGGGACGTGTTCAGCTCAGCCTCGGCATGATCCCGAGCTGCTGAGCTGCCCAGAGGCCGTCCGCGTTGAGCCAGTACTCGGCGATCCTGCCGTCCTCGACGCGGAGAACGTCCGTGCCGTGGAACGACACCGCACCGGCCTCGGCGAGCCAGCGCACGACGTGGAACGGCTCCTGCGAGATCGGCCCCACCTCGACGGTGAACTTGAGTCCGGGCATGTTCTGGTGGGAGCCGCGCACCCACTCGACGAGCCCCTGCCGTCCACTGTGGTCTTCCGACGGTCCGCCGGTCAGCGGCGCCACGTGCCAGACGAAGTCCTCGTGGACGATCTTCCCGGCGAGGTCGAACTCGCCGTTCCAGAAGTCGAGCCAGTCCTGCACCAGGTCGCTCATCACTTGTCTCCGTGCTGGCCGGGGGCAGCGCTGCCCGTGTACTCGCCGAGGTCGGACACGAGCTGCGTGAGCTCGGGGTCGCTGTCGTACCGCTTCTGGTGCAGGGCCGCGATCTTCGCGCCCATCTCGGGGTCCTCGTCGTCGGTGATGTCGAACGAGGCGAACTTGTCCACCAGCGGCAGCCCGACCCGGTCGGTGTTGCGGTGCGCCGGGTGGATCAGGTACTCCCAGTAGCCGTCGAGGTCCTCGATGACGAACGTGGCGCCCCACTCGTACTCGCCGCCGAAATCTCGGCCGACCACGAAGGACTTGACGGACGGGATCACGCGGCCCTGGTTGCGCAGGCTCTCCAGCGCCTCCTCGATCTGCTCGGGCGAGGCGTCCTTGCGCAGGGTGAAGCGGTTGCCGTGGTAGATCATCAGTTCTTCTCCTTCGGTGCCAGGGCGAGGACCGCCCCTGCGATGGTGGTGACGACCCCGGTCCAGGTGAACGCGGCCGCGATGCCCGTGGCCTGGACGAGGGGTGCGATGACGAGCGGTGACAGGAACTGCCCCAGGAAGATCCCCGCGACGAGCCCGCTCAGGACCCGGCCGCGTTGCTCGGGCCGGGCGAGGTTCGCGAGGCCCGTGTTGAGGTTCGGCACGACCAGGCCGACGCCGAACCCGCCGATCAGCAGGCCCGCGGTGACCAGCGCGACCCCGTTCGCGTAGCCGATGACCAGCCACCCGACGCCGAGCAGCACGACGCTGATGGCGGTGATCTTCGTGGTCTTGAGCTTCGGGAACACGAGTGCTCCCACGACGCTGGTGAGCGTGCTGCCCGCGATCACGAACCCGATGACCGCGGGGCTCGCGTTCATGCCTCGCAGCAGGAACGGCAGCTGCGTGGGGGCCATGAAGAACACGAGGGTCGCGATGAGGGCCATCAGGTAGATCCCGATGGCTTTCCGGGGAAATGCCTGGCCACCGACGGTCTGGGGTGGTGCCGGCCGTTCGCCGGTCAGACCCGTCGCGGCGGCCAGGGCTATCAGTGCGGCGACACTGTAGAGCCAGAACGGCAGCCGCCAGTCGATGCCCGCCAACACCCCTGCCAGCGGCAGGAACACGACCCCGCCCAAGCTGGCCGCGGCCTGCTGGAAGCCCAGGAACCGGCCACGTTCAGGGCCTTCGAACCAGTCGGTGATGAGGGCGCTGACCGCGGTCATGACGCCACCGACCGCGAGGCCGAGCAGCGTTCTGGTACCCAGCAGGACGGGCAGGCTGGTCACGAAGTACCCCGCCGTGCCGGCCACGGCGTAGAGGGCGAGGCTGGCCGTGAGCAGCGGCTTGCGGCCCGTCCGGTCGGCGACCAGGCCCGCCAGCGGCGCGCTCACCGCGATGGCCAGCGAGGTGATGGTCAGAGCGAGCCTGACCAGGACGCCGTCGCCGTACACCTCGCCCATCGCGGGCAGGCTCGGGGCGATGATCGCCGCGGCCATGATCGTGAGTGTGGCGGAGGCCAGGACCACCGCCCTGGCCGTTCGCGTTGGCGCAGTTCGTGTTGTCACGCCACAAGACTCGCCCCGGAGTGGGGTCGTTCGCGTCGGTAGGCGTTACGTAGATCGCGTAGGTGACTGCCTACATCCGGTCGAGCAGCCGGGCGCGTGCGACCTCCAGGTGCGCGGTCATCGCCGCACTGGCCCCGATCTCGTCCCGGGCGACCAGCGCGTCCACGATCGCGCGGTGCTCGGTGATCGTCTGCACCCCGAACGGCTGCTGGAAGTTCAGCCGGAACAGGTGCAGGTGGCAGTGGGTCTTGGCGAACGACTGCAGGACGGCCTCGTTGCCCGCGATCCGCAGGATCAGCTCGTGCAACCGCTGGTCGTGCGCCGTGAGGTTCTTGTAGTCGTCGTAGGCGTCATCGGCGGGAGCCGACGGACAGGTCGCCAGCTCCTCCTCGATGAGGTCGTCGAACTCGGCCGTCATGCGGCCCGCCGCCAGAGCCGCGGACGGCGGCTCCAGCAGCAGTCGCAGGGCGTACAGGTCGTCGACCTGCTTGCGGTTCAGCAGGTCCGTCACGCTGTAGCCGCGCAACGGGAGCCTGCTGACCAGTTCTTCGGATTCGAGGCGTGCCAGGGCTTCCCGGACGGGCGTTGGGGACACGTCGAGCTGACGCGCGAGTTCGTCTATGTTCACGCGGGCGCCGGGCGCGATGCCGTCGCTCATGATCAGGGCACGGATCTGCTCGTAGACGTCATCCGCGAGCACGCGCCTGGTCGGTATCCGCAACACCACTCCTGAGACTCCCGTCAGTTCTTGGCCAGTATCTCCTGCGAGACGCGTTCCATCTCGGCGAACACGTCGTCGGAGCGCTGGCCTGCGAAGTACGCCTCGAAGAGGGGCTGTTCGGCGGACTGGACCGCCGAGCCGTTGGCGTACGCGCTGGACGGGTAGAGGACGCCGTCCTTCACGTACTGGTTGAAGACGGTGAGGTCGACGCCCTGCGTCTTCATGGAGGTCACCGTGTTGTCCATGGCGGCGGGAATCGACGGGAAGAACGTGCCGGTGGCGCCCGCCTTGGTCTGGCACTCCTCGCTGCCCATGTAGCTGACCCACTTCCAGGTCAGGTCGGGGTTCTTGGTGCCGGCCCAGACGTTGTTGCCGTTCGAGTTGGACAGCACGGAGCGCTTGCCGTCCGGACCCAGCACGGTCGGCGCGATGCCGACCTTCACGCCGGGGATCTTCCCGAACGACGGCGCCGACCACGAGCCGCCCATCGTCATCGCGACCTTGCCGGAGCCGATCAGGTCGACGTCGGAGATCGTGGACTGGCTGCCGGTGGTGAAGGTGCCGAGCTTCGGGGAGAAACCGCGCTCGGTCAGCGACAGGACCCACTTCATCGTCTTGGTGAAGCGCGGGTCGGTGTAGTTGAACTTGGTGGGCCACTGGTCCTTGTCGCCCAGCCGCCAGCCGAGGGTGTTGACGAACGGCGCCCAGCTCGTCTCGCCGATGAAGCTGCGGCCCGCCATCGCGCCGATGCCGTAGGTGGCGATCTGCGTCTTGTCGAAGCCCGCCTCGTCACCGTGCTTGCCGTTCTTGTCGATCGTCAGGCGGGCGACGACCTTGTCGAACGTGCCGCCGTCGTCCGGGTTCCAGGACAGCTTCTGCACGTCGGCCTCCGCCACGCCGGCCTTGGCCAGCATGTCGGCGTTGTAGTAGAGGCCGGAGGCGGCCCAGTCGAGCGGCAGCCCGTACTGCTTGCCGTCGGTGAACTTCCACGTGTCGACGCCGACCGAGAACCTCTTCAGGTCCACAGAGGACTTCGCGATCAGGTCGTCCAGCGGCATCAGCTGGTGCTGCGAGGCGTAGGCCTGCAGGAACTGCACCGAGTTCTGGAACGCGTCGGGCGCGGTGCCCGCCACGAAACCGGCGGTGAGCTTGGTGAAGTAGTCGTCCACGTTGTAGCGGGTGATCTTCACGTCGGTGCCGGGGTTGGCGGCCTCGAACGCCTTCTCGCACTCGCCGTAGGCGACTGCCTGCTTGTCGTCCCAGGTCCACCAGTTCACGGTGGTGCCGGAGCCCGTGTCGGAACTCCCACACCCCGCGACCACCAGGGCTGTTGCTGCTACCAGGGCAGCGGCGGCGATTTTCATGGCTTCTCCAAGAGACGGGATCGGAAGGCGTCGAGTGCGATGTCGAGGTCGTCGGAGCCGCCCGCCTCGTGGGCGCTGTGCTCCCAGACGGCCATCTCCCTGGGTCCGGCGTAGGCGTGGTAAGCGCCGAACACGGTGGACGGCGGCACGATGTCGTCCATCAGGCCGACCGAGAACCACGCGGGAGCCGTGGCCTTGGCGGCGAACCCCACACCGTCGAAATAGGACAGTGCGGGGAAGACGTCGGAACGCCGGTTGTCGGCGATGTAGTGGGTCAGCTCGGTGTAGGGCGGACGGCCGCAGACGTTCAGCGCCCGGCGGAAGTCGCAGAGGAACGGCGCCTGCGTGTGGACGGCGGCCAGGTCGGACACGAGACCGGCGACGGCCAGCGCGATTCCGCCGCCCTGGCTGTTGCCGATCGCGGCGACGTCCGCGGAACCCAACGTGCGCACGGCATCGACCGCGCGCACCGCGTCCGTGAAGACGCGACGGTAGAAGTAGGTGGAGCGGTCGGCGATGCCGCGGGTCAGGAACCCGCCACCGCCGCGCTGGTCCCTGACCTCGACCTGCAGGTGCGCGAACCCGGCACTGGCCCAGGTCAGATTCTCGACCGCGCCGCCCCGGTTACCGCCGTAGCCGTGGTACTGCACGACAGCGGGAAGTCCGGACTGCCCCTTCGGAGTCCGCAGCCACGCGTGGATCCGGTCGCCGCCGAACCCCGAGAACGACACGTCGTAGACGTCGAGCGTCTTGAGCGGCGTGTCCACGGGCACGGCCTCGACGTCCAGGTCGATCGCCCGCGCCTCGGCCAGCGTCGAGTCCCAGAACGAGTCGAAGTCGTCCGGCCGCACGTAGGAGCTGCGGTACTCCCACAGCTCGTCCAATCCGAGATCGGTCAGCACGACATCCTCCCGCGCACTTCGACAACGTCGCTCACGACGACCTCGGTGATCTCGCCACCGATGCTCACCGGCACGAACTCCGACGCGTCACCGGACACCCGCCGCACCCGCACCAGCACATCGCCGTCATGCCACGTGACGTCGACGGACAGCCCGCCGCGGCAACGAAGTCCGCGAGCAGTACCGGAGGACCATCCGGAGGGCAGCGCGGGCAGGACGTCGATCACGCCGGTGTGGCTCTGCACCACGACTTCCGCGAGTGCCGCGGTGAAGCCGTAGTTGCCGTCGATCTGGAACGGCGGGTGCGTGCTGAACAGGTTCGGCAGCAGGCCGCCCCACTCGGAGCCGTCGACCGGTGCGTCTCGGTGCCGGTCGCCGGTGAAGGGCTGCGAGGCCTCGGACAGCAGCGACCGCACGGTCTCGCCGTCACCAAGCCGGGCCCGTAGCGCCATCTTCCAGGCCCACGACCAGCCCATCGCGCCGTTGCCGCGCTGGTCCAGCACCTCGACGGCGGCGTCGCCCAGCGGCGTGCCGGCGACGATCTGGCCGAGCGGGTAGACCGACACCATGTGCGACATGTGCCGGTGCGTCGGGTCTTCCTCGGGCAGGTCGTGGGCCCACTCCCCCAGCCGGCCGTCGTCCAGCACCGGGACGGGCCGCAGCCGGGGCAGCGCCGCGGAGATCTCCGCGACCAGCGGATCGGCGCGGCCGGACGCCAGCGCGAGCGCCAGGGTCCGTTCGAAGACGGCGCGGACGAGCACCACGTCCATCGTCACGGACCAGGTCAGCGCCTGCGGCCTGCCGTCGACGAGGAACCAGTTCTCCGGCGACGTCGAGGGGCACGTGTCGAGGTGGCCGTCGGGGCCTTCGACCAGCCAGTCGAGGAGGAACTCCGCACAGCCGCGCAGCAACGGCCACGCACGCTCCAAAGTGGACCAGGTACGGGCGAAGTCGTAGTGGTCCCAGGCGTGTTGGACCAGCCACGCGCCGCCCATCTGCCAGATCGCCCACGACACCGCGCCGTGGCCCATGCCGACCGGCAGTGCCCAGCCCCACGCGTCGGTGTTGTGGTGCGCGACCCAGCCGCGCGCTCCGTACAGGTCCCGCGCCACCTCGCCGCCGGTCACCGCGAGCTTCTCCAGCAGTTCCAGCAACGGGTCGTGGCACTCGGCGAGCCCGGTGACCTCGGCGGCCCAGTAGTTCATCTGGGTGTTGATGTTGATCGTGTAGTTCGAGGACCAGGCCGGACGCAGGTCGCCGTTCCAGATGCCCTGGAGGTTCGCGGGCGGCGCGCCCGGCCGTGACGACGAGACCAGCAGATACCGGCCGTACGCGAACAGCACGGACGCGACGAGCTGCTCGTCCTTGCCGGACAACAACTCTGGCACGTCGACCACCTCGGGCAGGTCACCGAACCGCACCTCGCACGCGTCCATCAGCGTCATGTGGTTGCCGTGGCGCCGGCCGGTCCACCGCGACCCGTCCGTCGTGGAACTGGTGAGCGTGAGCAGCCAGCGCTCGCCCTCGCTCACCTTGACCGTCACCGTGCCCTGTTCCCCCGCGCCGTAGACGGGAGCCTCGACCTGAGGTTCGTGCCTCGGTGCCGAGTCGATGGGAATCTCGACGACGAGGTTGAGCCCGTCGCGCGAAAGCTCGCGCAACGGCGTGGAGATCTCGACGTCGGTGGGCACCGCACCGATGATCTCCACGCACAGTGCGGTTTCCGAAGTCCACACGCGCCGCTCGACGTCCAAGCCGTCGATGGTCAGCCGCTCGGTGACGACGCCCGTGCTCAGATCCAACGTGCGGCCGTGCGACTCGCCTTCGGGCAGCGTGATCCACAGGTCCACGTACGGCAGGAACGTCTGGCTGTACGGCCCTTCGAACGACATCAGCAGCTCGGTGGCCCGTTCCAGATCGCCGCCGAAGATCGCCTCACGCACCTGCGCGAGCCGTTCCGGACCGGCTCCGGAAGCCAGTACGTCCGCCAGGGCGAGAGAAGGCCCGTCAGCGGTGCCCGACCACACGGTCGCGTCGTTGACCTGCACGCGAGACCGCCCGGCCCCGCCGAACACCATCGCGCCGAGGCGGCCGTTGCCCACGGGCAGCGCCTCGGTCCATTCCGTCGCAGCCGACGGCCAGTGCAGTCTCACTTGATCCCCGTGAAGCCGATGGAGTTGACCAGCCGCCGCCCGAAGACCACGAACAGCAGCAACATCGGCAGCGCCGCGACCAGCGTCGCCGCCATCAGGCCGGCCCAGTCCAGCGACGCCTGCGGTGAGGACTGCTTGAACACCGCGAGCGCGAGGGTGAGCGGACGGACCGACTCGTCGTTGGTCACGAGCAACGGCCAGAAGTAGTCGTTCCAGGTGGTGATGAACGTCAGCAGCGTCAGGGTCGCCATCGGCGCGACGCTCATCGGCAGCACTATTCGGAAGCACACGCGCAACGGCCCGGCGCCGTCGATGATCGCGGCCTCCTCGACCTCGTTCGAGAGCCCGAGCATGAACTGCCGCAGGAAGAAGATGTTGAACGCGGAGAAGAACGCGCCGGGCAGGATCATGCCGCCGAAGCTGTTGAGCAGCCCCAGATCCTTCATCAGCACGAAGTTCGGCAGCAGCGTGAACACCGACGGCACCATCAGCGCCGTCAGCAGGACGCCGAAGACGAGATCCCGGCCCTTCCAGTACAGCCGGGCGAACGCGTACGCGGCCAGTGCCGAGAACACGACCGTGAAGAGCGTCAGCAGTCCCGCGTACACAATGGAGTTCCACAACGCGAGCGCCAGGTCGATGCTGGCCCCCGAACCACCTTCCGCGGCCGCTTCGGCGGGGGAGGCCAGCCCGAGAGCGCGTTTGAACGGGCCCCAGGTGAAGTCCACGGGCAGCAACGACGACGGGTCCGTCGACATCGCGAAGTTGTTGGACAGCGCGGTCCGCACGATCCAGTAGAAGGGGAAGATCGTGACCAGCAGGACGACGACCAGGTAGCCCCAGGCGACGCCCCTGCCGAGCTTCATCGAGAGGTTCACCGGGCCTCCTCAGTTGGTGTCGGACTCGCCGGCACGGGCCATCCGCATCTGCGTGAAGGTCACCGCGACGAGCATGAGGAACAGGGCGAGCGACATGGTCGCGGCGTAGCCGAAGTCGAACTGGCCGAAAGCCTTGTCGTAGATGTACATCTGCAGCACCAGCGAGGCGTCCGCCGGACCGCCCTTGGTGCTGACCTGGACGATGTCGAAGACCTGGGTCGAGCCGATCACGTTGAGGATCACGACCATCACCAGGATCGGCCGCAGCAGCGGCAGCGTCAGCGACCGGAACATCTGCCACTCCGACGCGCCGTCGATCCGGCCGGCCTCGTAGATGGTCGCGGGGATCGTCTGCAGACCGGCGAAGATGAGAACGGCGTTGTAGCCCATGGTCTTCCAGACGTTGAGCGCGGCCAGCGTCGGCACCGCCCAGGCGTCCGACCCGAAGAACATGACCGGCTCGCCGGTGACCCAGGTGATCAGCTGGTTCACGATGCCGAGCTGCGGGTCGAGCATCCACGTCCACACCAGCGCCGTGACGACGCCGGAGATGAGGAACGGCAGGATCATCAGCCCGCGGACCGTCGTGTTGACCCCCAGCCGGTGCAACACGACGGCGGTGATCAGCGAGACGCCGACGCCCAGCACCACCGACAGCACGACGAAGTAGGCCGTGACGCCGAGAGAGTGCCAGAACCTGTTGTCGTTGACGAGTTCCCTGATGTTCTCCAGGCCCGTCCACACCGGTGGGCTGAGGATGTGGAACTCGGTGAAGCTCAGGTAGACGCCGCGCAGCATCGGGTAGGCGAAGAACACGCCGAACCCGAGCAGGGCGGGCGCGACGAGCAGCCACGCGACCCACGTGTCGTTGCGGCGGGAGGCGGGGCCTTTGCGCCTGCGTGCAGGCGGAGGCGCCGTGGCGACAGGTCCACGCACGACCTGGGCGCTTGAGTCCTGCATGGTTGTCACCACGGCACCTCCTGGTCCTAGATGCGGATGCTGTCGACGTCGAACACGGAGTCGTCCGGGTTGCCGATCCGGATGGTGTTGTTGCCCTTCAACAGGTAGATGGGCACGGTGACCTTCTGCGGTGTGTTCCAGTCGTCGTCGTTCGAGCCGGCGACGGGCAGCTTGAAGCTGGTGCCGTTCACCGTGACGATGCCGGTCCTGCTGGCGTCAGCGGAGATGTAGGCCAGTTCGACGAGGTATGTGCCCTCGCGCGGGGCGACGACCGTCGGCATCGTGATGTTGCCGCTCCCGCCGATGTAGCCGACCTTGCTGCCACCCGAGCACGCGCAGCCGTAGACGGTCGCGCCGCCGCCGGGGCTGCCCTTCTCCGCCTCGTACGTCACGCTTTCCTGCGGTGTCACGAAGCTGACGGGCTTCGAGCGGGCGCCGTTCTGCACGACGGTGAACTCGTAGGACGTCGCCGGGGTGAGGCCGGTGACGGTCGCCTTGGTGTCCGTGGTCGTGGCGACCTTCTTGTTGCCCGCGTAGACGTCGTAACGGACGCCGGACTTTCCGTACCACTTCAGCGAAACGCTGTTCGGCGTGGCCGCGGTGCCCTGCACGACACCGGGAGCGACCGAGCCGCGCGGGTTGATCGTGAACAGCTTCGACCCGTGCACGGGCAGGTCTTCCGTGATGGAGCCGGACTTCTGGCCGACGTCCTTCTTGGCCCACACGTCGCGGACCTTCGCGTTGCCCTGGATGCCGAGCTGACCGAAGTCGGCCGTCACCTGCGCGGGCCTGGAGCCGAGGTTGAACAGCGCCACGGTGTAGCTGCCGTCGCGGTTGCGGGCGTACCAGACCTGCTGGTCCGACGACTGGTCCACGGGCCTGGCCGGGACGCCGGCCTGGTTGATCGCGATGACCTCGTTGTTGGTCAGCAGCTCGTAGCCGTAGTCGTCGATCTTGGTGAGGTCGTCGCCGATGTAGAGCGGCGAGGACGAGATCGACCACAGCGTCATGTAGCTCTGCCGCTCGGCCTCGGTGAGGCCGTCCATCTGGCCGTTGCCGACGGCGAGGCTGTCGAGGTTGTTCCAGTGGCCGGGGCCGGCGTCGTCGATCCACTGCACGACGTCGTTCCACCGCTGCTTCACCGACTGGTTCCAGGTGACGAGGGTGTCGCAGTAGCACTCGACGTCGGTGTCGACGCGCCAGCCGTTGGTGTTGGCCTTCCACACGTCGGCGTGGCGATGGCTCAGCGCCCACGAGATGAGGAACTCGATCGGGCGTCCGGTGCTCTTGAGCGCGGAGTTCCACGCCTTCACGTCGGTCGTGTTGTCGTAGCGCTCACCGCCGCGGAAGCTGCCGGGACCGACGCCGTCGAGCTTGAGGAAGTCGACGCCCCAGCCCGCGAGCACCTGTGCGATCGAGTCGATGTACTTCTGCGAGCACGGGTTCGCGAAGTCCATCTTGTAGGCCATGTCCCACCCGTTGGTCTTGCGCAGGTCCGGGTAGACGATGTCCTTGGTGGTGCAGCCGGGCGCGTTGTAGATCGGCGTCTTGCCGTCGTTGTAGGCCTTGAGGTCCAGGCCGACCGCGAGGTAGGAGCCGAACTTCATGCCCTTGCCGTGGATGTAGTCGCCGAGCCACTTGAAGCCGCGCGGGAACTTCTTCGCGTCCACCACCGGCCGCCCGTACTCGTCGAACGAGCCGAGCCAGCCCGCGTCGACGTTCACGTGGTCGTAGCCGGCCTTCTTGAACTTGGCCGCCAGCACGTCCGCCTGGGCCAGCACGTTCTTCTCGTTGAGCCAGCTGGCGGGACCGTCCGGGTTCACGCCGGGGTAGTTGGTCGCCTGCAACGTCCAGCTGCTCCAGCCCATGTACGGCTTCTCGGCCTTGGCCGCGGTCTGCTGTTGTACCTGGGGTGCTTGGGCCTGGGCTGCGGGGACCGCGACCAACGACGCGAGCAGGCCGGCAACGACACCTAACGCTCTCAAGACCACTCCTTTGTGATTTCCGGCGGTGACTTCAGGCGACCCGGAGGTCTTCCATCGCGTCGCGGTCCCAGTCGATTCCGAGACCTGGCGTGTCAGGGGCGAGCGCGTGCCCGTTGCGGACGGTCATCTCGCTCTTCGTGATCCCGCGCAGCTGCGGGATGTGCTCGACGAACTTCCCGTTGGGCAGCGCGGCCGCGAGGCTGACGTGCAGCTCCATCAGGAAGTGCGGGCAGACGTCGGCGTTGAACGCCTCCGCGAGGTGCGCGACCTTGAGGAACGGCGTGATGCCACCGATCCGTGCCGCGTCCACCTGGATGATCGAGGCGGCACCGCGTTCGAGGTACTCGCGGAACTGCGCCACGGAGTACAGCGACTCCCCCACCGCGATCGGGATGCTGGTGGCCTTCGCCAGGCGTTCGTGACCGCTCACGTCGTCCGCCGGCAGCGGTTCTTCGAGCCAGGTCAGGTTGACGTCGCGGAACGCGTCGGCCCTGCGGATCGCCTCAGCGCCGGTCATCGACTGGTTGGCGTCGACCATGATCGCGAACCGCTCGCCGACCGCCGCCCGGACGGCTTCGAGGCGCTCGACGTCCTCGGTGAGATCGGGCTTGCCGACCTTCATCTTGATGCCCTGCCAGCCCTGCGCGGCCGTCTCCTTGGCGCCCGCGACGAGCTCCTCAGTGCTCAGATGCAGCCAGCCGCCCTCGGTGTCGTACAGCGGGACCTCCTGGCGGAAGCCGCCTGCCAGGCGCCACAAGGGTTCTTGAGCTCGCAGGCAGCGCAGGTCCCACAGCGCGGTGTCCACGGCGGCCAGCGCCAGCGAGGTGATCGCGCCGACCGTGGTGGACCGCGTGTACGCGAACAGGTCGTGCCAGACGTGCTCGATCCGGCGAGCGTCGACGCCTTCGAGACGAGGCAGCAGGTGGTCCTTCAGGAGTGCGAGGACCGAGCTGCCGCCCGTGCCGATCGTGTAGGCGTACCCGAGCCCGGTGAGCCCGTCGTCGGTCTCGACCTCGACGAAGACGGTCTCCTGCTTGATGAACTGCTGGACCGCGTCGGTGCGCAGAGTCTCCACCGGAACGTCGACCTGGAACGCCTCGGCTCGTCGGACCTTTGCCACGCCAACTCCTCGGATCTCTGATCCTATAGGATATTTGACGGGGATTGAACGCTGGCGTTACGAGCATGTCAACCGTCGTTTGGCCACGGTCTCACGCAGGTGAGAGCGTTTTCAACGGGTTCGGGCAGCCGGATCTAGTTCCGGTCCTCCGATGTTTGCAGCTCACAGCCGCACCACACCGATCACCAGGGATGTGTCGGTGTGTTTAAAAGTGAGTGATTCTGTCTGGTTGTCAGACCAACTCGACAGCGCGCTTCAGCCGCTCCAGCGTCGCCTCGATGTTGCGCTGGTTCGTCACAGCGCGGTCCTTCACCCCGGTCGCCAGCTGCGTGATCGGCACGTACCAGCCGGGCCGGCGATCCCACGTGGACTCGGTGACCCGGCAGCCTTCCGGCGTCGCCTCGATGTCGTACTGCCAGCGCGACACGGCCATGCCGAGCGACTTCACCTCGAACGCGAACCGGGTCGGCGAGCAGTCGGTCACCGTCGAGGTCGTCGGCCACATCCGCCAGCCGCGCTTGTTGAGGCCGCGGAACCGCGCGCCGACCCGAGGCCCGGCCGCGTTCAGCCACTTGCCGCCCGTGTACTCCTCGGCGCACCCGCTGAGCCCGCGAAGGTCGCTGACCAGTTCGAACACCCGCTGCGGCGAGGCGGCGACATCGATGTGCGCGGAGGCGTCCGGCGTCATGCCGCTGAACTTACTACCGGTAGGTAACCGGCCGCTAGAGCGTCCGGATCGGTTCACCCGCGAGGAACGCGTGGATGTCCTCCACGGCCTCGGTGAAGTAGGTGCGGTAGTTCCCCTCGGTGACGTACCCGACGTGCGGCGTCGCGAGGACGTTCGGCATCCCCCGCAGTTCGTCGGTCAACGGCAGCGGCTCGACCTCGAACACGTCCAGGCCCGCGCCGGCGATCCGCTTCTCCCGCAACGCGTCCAGCAACGCCCCGGCGTCGACGATCGGCGCGCGGGAGGTGTTGATCAGGAACGCCGACGGCTTCAGGCACGCCAGCGCCGCCGCGTCGACCAGCCCGCGGGTGCGGTCGCTCAGCACCAGGTGGACGGACGCGAAGTCGCTCTGCCCCAACAGGTCGTGCAGGCCACCAGCGAGCCGGACGCCCTCGGACTCGACGCGTTCGGCGGTGAGGTTGGGGCTCCACGCCACGACGTCCATGCCGAACGCCTTGCCGACGCGCGCGACGGCCTTGCCCAGGTGACCGAAGCCGAGCAGACCCAAGGTGCGCCCGGACAGGTCGGTGCCGACGGTGCTCTGCCAGGGGCCGCCGGCGTGGAAGGCCGCGTTCTCGACGACCAGGTGGCGAGCGAGGCCGAGGATCAACGCCCAGGTCAGCTCGGTCGGCGGGGTCTTGGCGCTGCCGGTGCCGCAGACCGTCACCCCGTGCTCGCGAGCGGCGTCCAGGTCGATCGCGGCGTTGCGCATGCCGCTGGTGATCAGCAGCTTCAGGCGAGGCAGCCGGGCGAACAGGGCCGCGTCGAACGGGGTCCGCTCGCGCATGATCACGACGCACTCGGCCTCGGCCAGCTCGGCGGCCGGGTCGGGCAGGTGGTCGCGCAGCACCGTCACGTCGAGGCCGGACCAGTCCGCGTTCGCCAGCGCCACGCCCTGGTAGTCGTCGAGCACCACACACCGCATGGGCTGATCATGTCAGAGTGGTCGGATGGGAGCCTTCCACCTGGCACAGGCCAACATCTCGACCGGGCGGTGGGCGTTCGACCACTGGAGGATGCGCGGGTTCGTGAGCCGGGTCGAGGCGATCAACGACCTGGCGCAGCAGGCTCCCGGCTTCGTTTGGCGGCCGACGTCCGAGCGGATGATGGACGACCTGAGCCGGTTGGGACGCGATCCGATGCTGGAGGCCTACAACCTCAGCGTGTGGGAGTCGGTCGAAGCTTTGTGGGCGTACGCGTTCAGCGGCGTGCACCTCGAAGCCGTCAAGCGCAGCAAGCAGTGGTTCGAACCGGAGAGCGCGCTCGACGTGATGTGGTGGATCCCCGCCGGTCATCGCCCCACGACCGAGGAAGGCCTCGCCAAGCTGGACCTGGTGAAGCAGAACGGACCGACGCAGGAGGGCTTCACGTTCCGGAAGCGGTTCCCGCCAGCGCACCCCGGACGATGATCTCGACCAGTGGCCGGGGATCGATCGCCTCGCCCCGCGCGAACTGCTGCAGGAACAGGCCCTGCACACACGCCCCGAGCGTGTCCGAGGCCGCCAGCGGGTCGCGCGCGC
The DNA here is from genome assembly GCF_044754905.1 of Lentzea sp. NPDC092896. Taxonomy (NCBI): domain Bacteria; kingdom Bacillati; phylum Actinomycetota; class Actinomycetes; order Pseudonocardiales; family Pseudonocardiaceae; genus Lentzea; species Lentzea sp. NPDC092896. The sequence goes on along the minus strand of NZ_JBIVPX010000001.1, from coordinate 1,903,296 downwards.
CGAGACCGGCGAGGGCCGGTACCAGCATCGACGCCATCGTGGCCCGGCCCCGCAGCAACGCCTGCCGCACCTGGGGATTGGTCGCGGCCTCCACCCACAGCACCATGCGGGCGGTGACCGTGACGGCGTTCGGGCCCGTCATGAACTCGTAGAGCCGGCACAACTCGTCGACCAGTTCCTCGGGTGACGCCGGCGTGAGCGTCGCCTCGATCTGCGGAACCTCCTTCCGCACCATCCAGTCCACGACGCCGTCGAGCAGCGCGGCACGGCTGCGGAAGTAGTTGGACGTGGAACCCTTCGGCAGGTCGGCGCGGTCGTCCACGCGGGCGTGGGTGAGGCCCCGCAGGCCTTCGGTGCCCAGGAGCTCGACGGCGGCGGCGAGAGCGCGGTCCCGGTTCGACATCACCGCGACACTATAAACGTAGTGACCAGACACTACGAACGTAGTACCGTCGATCCATGACCGCGACCATCGCCCTGATCGCCTGGATCGCCAACACCGCGATCGGCTTCGCACTGCTGCTGCGCCTGCTCCGAGCACGAAGACGGATACCGGCCCTCGCCTACTACCACCTCGCCACCTCGTTGATCGGGCTCGGCATCTGGATCGCCTTCGTGGCAACGGGTTCGGCGCTGCTGGCGTGGGCCGGGTTCGCCGTACTGACGCTGCACCTCACCCTCGGGGACACCCTGATGGTGAAGGGCTGGCGCAGGAGCAACCCCGACGCGCGGGGCATCGTCTACTTCCGGGCGACGATGTCCCTGCTGAAGAGGCCGCTCCCGCTGGCGCACGCCTGGCTCTCGCCACTGGCCTGGTTCCCGGCCTTCGCCGCCGCGGTGATCAGCAGTTAGGACGCGTGGACTTCCCGGCGAAGCGGTCACCCAGCCACAGCAGCGCGTTCGAACCCCACGCGCTGACGGCGGTGACGTGCCCGAGCAACGGCAGCGGCGTCCACTGCACGTCCGCGCCGAGGGAGCACCACTGCGAGCGCAGCTTCTGCCCGACGGCGAACGGGATCAGCTCGTCCAGCGTGCCGTGGTAGAGGTACACGGGCGCGGCCGGCTTGACCGAGCCGAGCGTGTTCTCCTTCAACCGCTTCTGCCACAACGGGTTCTGGATGACGTCCGGCGTCGTCGTGAGCGAGTTGAGGCGCGTGAACGGTGCCACCAAAGCGATCTCGGCGACGCACGACTCGCGGATCTTGTCGATGACCTGCTTGCCGCGCGCGTTGAGCAACGACGCCAACGGCAGTTCGGGGTAGGCCGCGGCGTACCCCGCGGCCGCCGCGAACACCAGTCCCGAACCGGCGTTGCCGTCGTTGAACTTCGCGACCGCGTTCAGGTCGGCAGGCACCCCGCCGGCGGCGACACCCACGACGTTCAGCGAAGGCGCGTAGGACTTCCACTGCTCCGCGGCGGCCGACGCGGCCTGACCACCCTGCGAGTACCCGAAAACGCCGACCGGCGCGTCAGCGGACAGCCCGGGGACACCACTCGCGGCACGGGCGACGTCGAGCAGCGCCCTTCCTTCCGAACGCGACACCGCGTAGGTGTGATCCCCTGGCGTGCCAAGGCCTTCGTAGTCGGTCACCGCGACCGCCCAGCCGTTGAGCATCGCCTGCGCGAGGAACGCGATCTCGACCTCGGTGCCGTTCTGCAACTGCCGCGACGGCGCACACTGGTCGCCCATGCCCTGCGTGCCCATCGCGTACGCGACGATCGGCCGCGGACCGTTGTTCCACGGCAGCGGCGACACGAGCACCATCCCGGACACCACGGTGCCCTCGCCCGTCGCGGACGTCGAGCGGTACCGGATGTCGTAGGCCTTCACCGGCGCGGGCAGGAGTCTCAACGGCTCCGGGTGCCACGCCACCTCCCGGCTGCTGACCAGCTCCCCCGGCGCGGCCGCCGTTGCGGGCGTGACCAGGGTGAACAAGAGGAGGACGGCGGCGAGCACGGCACGGAGCTGCATCGTTGGACCCCTTTGTGGTAACCGGCGTTACCGCAATGTAGGGCCGAACGCCGCAACAGGACAATAGTCCGTTCGGCTTCATGGATTCACACGAGGCCTTGAGCGAACGAGAAAACGCGGTCGGGGTCGTACTTCCGCGCCACCTCGCGAAGCCGGGTCAACGACGAGCCGTAGTACGCGTTCGCCCAGTCCGGCATCTGCGGATCGAGGTAGTTGACGTACCCGCCGGCGCCGAACATCTTGCCGAGCTCATCGCGCGCCACACCCATGGCGCGCCGCGCGTTCGCCTCCCCTGCGCCCAGGGTCAGCTCGACCTGGATGCTCGCCAGCGCATTCCGGTGCGGGAAGGCGGAGGCCGGCCCACGACCGACCGCGCCGCCCAGCGCGTCGATCATGTTGTACGAGTTCGGGGTGTTCTTGAAGATGTCGGCGAGCTTCTGCGGATCGGCGATCGGCTTCGTCAGCATCCGCGACGTCGCCACGTAACTGCCGCGCGACTGCGAGCCGCCGCCACCATTCCAACTCGGGCGGCACGAACCGTCGTTGACCTTGCACCACGCGAACCGTTCCATCGCGGCGAGGAAGGTCTGCTCCTGCTCACGCCGTGAGGTCGGCTGCGAGCCGACGCGACGGACCAGGTCGTCCAGCAACGGCTTCAGGTTCACCGGCATGCCGACGAAACAGCCACCGACCTCGACGTACGGGTTCGCCCCGCTGCCCACGCCCACCGTCGAGGTGAGTGCGTCCGGCGCTTTGCCCTGCCAGTCCGGCCACACGCTGAGCAGCGAGGCCAATGCCGCCGACGGGAAGCCGAGGGTGAACGTCGTGAGGTTGCGCGCCGGTTCGGTGCGGAACACGAACGACGTGACGATGCCGAAGTTGCCGCCACCCCCGCCGCGCAACGCCCAGAACAGGTCGGTGTGCTCCGCGGCCGAGACCGTGCGGTGCACGCCGTCGGGGGTCACGATCCGCGCACTGACCAACCGGTCGCAGGTGAGGCCGAACTGGCGGGCGGTCACGCCGATGCCGCCGCCCAGCGTCAGCCCGGAGATGCCGACGGTCGCGCACGTGCCGGCCGGCATCATCCGGCCGGCGTTCGCCAGCGCGACGTACAGGTCCATCAGCAACACGCCCGCGCCGACCTCGACCGTCCCGTCGGCGCGGACGTCGATCCGGTTCAGGCCACGCACGTCGACCACCAAAGCGCCGTCCGCCGTGGAGTAGCCGGGATAGCTGTGGCCGCCGCAGCGCGCGGTGATCCGGGTGCGCTCAGCGCGGGCGATCTCCACGCAGCGCTGGACGTCCGCCGGTGACACGACACGGGCGATCGCGCTGGGACGTTGAGTGTCGTACTGCGTGAAGTAGCCGAGCTTCGCGTCTCCGTAGGCGGCGTCGCCGGGCCTGATCAGCTGAACGTCCATGGTGGACTTGCCGGCCAACGCCGACACAGCTCCCAAAACGGCCGTGTGCAGAAGTGCCCTGCGACGCAACATTCCACGAACGTAGGAGTCGGACAAACCAGGGCACAACGGATCAAGCGACCGGTCAAAATCCCGGCTAGGGGTTCACAGCCAGGAACAGGAACGCCGCCAGCAGCACCAGGTGCACGCCACCCTGCAGGCGAGTCGCACGGCCCGGCACCACGGTGAGAACGCTGACCAGAACCGTGAGCAGCAGCAGAATCATCTGCGTCGACCCGAGGCCGAGCATCAGCGGCCCGTCCAGCCAGATGGTCGCGAGCGCGATGGTCGGGATCGTCAGGCCGATGCTCGCGATCGCCGAGCCGTAGCCGAGGTTGATGCTGGTCTGGATCCGGTCGCGCAACGCGGCGCGGGCGGCGGCGATCGTCTCGGGCAGCAGCACCAGCAGGGCGATGACGACGCCGACGAACGACTGCGGGAACCCCGCGGCGCGCACGCCGGCCTCGATCGCGGGCGACTCGATCTTCGCGAGGCCGACCACGGCGATCAGCGCGACGAGCAGGAAGCCGAGGGAGAGCAACGCGGCCTTGCCGGACGGCGCCTCGGCGTGTTCGTCGGCCTCGATGACGCCGTCCTCGTCGACGGGCAGGAAGAAGTCGCGGTGCCGGACGGTCTGGGTGAAGACGAACATCGCGTACAGGCCGAGGGAGGCGATCGCGGCGAACGCGAGCTGCGGGCCGGAGAACTCGGGGCCGGGCGTGGTCGTGGTGAACGTCGGCAGCACCAGCGTGAGCGTGGCGAGCGTCATCACCGTGGCGAGCGCGCCGCCGCTGCCTTCGGCGTTGAACAGGATCGTGTGGTGCTTCATCGCCCCGAGCAGCAGCGCGATGCCGATGATGCCGTTCGTGGTGATCATGACCGCGGCGAACACCGTGTCCCGTGCCAGCGAGGACGCCTCGGGCCCGCCGGACACCATCAGCGTGACGATCAGCGCCACCTCGATGATCGTCACCGCGACCGCGAGGACCAGCGACCCGAACGGCTCCCCCACCCTGAGTGCGACGACCTCGGCGTGGTGCACGGCGGCGAGCACGGTCGCGGCGAGGACCAACGCGACGAGCGCGACCAGCACGCCCCCGAGGTCACGGCCCCAGGTCACGGCGAGCAGGAGCAAGCCGAGCACGGGGGTGATGGTCGTCCAGTGCAGCAGTGGGAAGCGCGGGGCGGCGGCCATGATCCAACCCTCGCATACCAGGCGGGCCGTCCGCCATTCGGCGCAGACCCCATTCCGGACGCAACAAAATGTGGAGCGGAGCGCCCCTGCCGCGCCCCGCTCCACATTTTATTTCGATGCCGTGTTCGATCCCTAGAAATCGAAGAGGGCACCGGTGTGCGCCAGCATGACGCACGAGTTCGGGTAGGTGTGAACCTCGCTCACGGGCTCACCGCGCCAGAAACCGAACATGGAGACCTCGACGGGCGCGTAGTGGAACGTGCACGCCCTGTCGTCCGCCTGCATGGTTCCCAGGTCGGTGCCTGCCGAGGCCAGCGTCGCGCAGGCGAGGGCCCTGCGCGGGTGCTGGTCACCTCGTTCGCAGGTCAGCACGGTCGCCTTGAAGACGCTGTCGTCGAACTCCGAGTACTGGACGGACAGGAACAGCGCGGTACCACCCCGAGAAGAAGATGGGGACTGTGCGGCCGGAGCGGCCTGCGCGGTGCCGGTGAAGACGAAAAGTGAAGCGAACAGAGCGACGATCGCAAGAATGCGGCCGGACATGAAAGCGGTCCTCCTGAGACCTCATTAAAACGGGCCGGTTCTCGGCCGAGGCAGATGTTGCCATCATGTTTCGTCGTCGCGAAAGGGGCCAGCACCTGTTCACCGATCACATTTCCACGCTCCACCAAAAGCGTGATTGGGCCGAACGGATGTGGCGCTCGCCACGTTCACCGAGACGCAGCTGCCGACGGACTGTTACGGGTTGCTGACAGACGAGGTTGCGCTCGGACGTATTATTCGAATCATGTCCAAGACCTCCAGACGCGTCGTGTTCGGCGTGCTCCTGATCGTCACACTCGTGGTTTCCACCGGCGGCGCGCTGGGTTACCTGGGCAGATTGACGCTCGTGTTCGACCGCCATCCCGGAAAACCGCTCGCGATTGTCGAGGAAGTGCCCGGACCACCGGACGGGCCGAACTGCTCGATCGACGCCCGCTACTTCGACGAGGACCCGCGAGGCCTGCGCCCGGAGGTGCTCAAGGCATGGCTGGCGCTGCGCGCCAAGGCCTCTGAGCAGGGCGTGAAGCTCTGCCTGAACGACGGCAAGCGCAGCCGCGGGCAACAGCAGGCCGAGTTCGACGAGGCGGTGAAGAAGTTCGGCACCGCGGAACTCGCCTCGAAGTACGTGCTGAACCCGCCGGACCGTTCGATGCACGTGATCGGATTCGCCGTCGACATTCAGCCGATCGAATCCGCGAAATGGGTCGAGAAAAACGGCAACAGCCTCGGCTGGTGCCGTCGTTACGAAAACGAGCAGTGGCATTTCGAGTACAACGCCGGCTACCCCACCGGGGGTTGCCCCGCCCTGATCCCCAGCGCGACGGGCAGCTGACCCCCGCGCAAAGGTCTAGACGCCTGGGGTGCGCGGAAGGTTGCGCCGACGTAATCTGACAAGCCCAGTTACCAGATTGGAGCACCCCCCGGTGGCCCGTGCCTACGGCGGCATTTCACCCGAGCAGCGCAAGGCCGAGCGCCGGGCGAAGCTGCTTCAGGCAGGCCTCCAGCTCTTCACCAGCGCGGGCTTCGCGGCCACCAGGATCTCCGAGCTGTGCACCGAGGCCGGCGTCTCGACGCGCAACTTCTACGAGGAGTTCGCCTCGAAGGAGGACCTGCTGCGCGACCTGCACGACCTGATCAACGCCACGGCGTTCGCCCAGGTCCGCACGGCGCTCAGCGAGCTGGAGAGCACCGACGTGGCCGTCCGGATCACGACGCTGCTGGACGTGTTCGTGCGCAGCGTCACGGCCGATCCCCGTGCACCGCGCCTCAACTACGTCGAGGCCGTGGGCGTGAACGCCGAGATCGAGCAGCAGCACGTGCGCTGGGTGAACACGTGGGCGGAGTTCATCGAGTCCGAGGCGCTGCATGCGGCGGCCACGGGCGTCGCACCACAGCGGTCGTACCGGCTCACCGCAATCGCGCTGGTGGGGGCCATCACGGGGCTGCTGCGGGAGTGGCAGGCGCACCAGCCGCCGCTCGCGGTCGACGAGATCGCCGCGGAGATCCGTGAGCTGATGCTGGCGGCCATCACTCGCCCGTGAGGGTGTTCCAGCACGAAACGGCCGCACGCTCGCCGCGAGGCTCGTACGGTGCCCGCATGGTCGAGCTTCCGGCACCGCTGGCGCAACTCGCGGCCGACCGCGGCCTCGGGCCGTGCGACCACCGGTTCCGCCGGCGCGTGACCCTCTTCACCGTGCTGGGACTGGTCGCGGCGGCCGCGGTCGTCTTCCTCCTGCTGACGCTCACCGCGGCACCCCTGTTCATCCTCGCGCTGCCGGTCCTGGTCGCCCTGCTGTTGCTGCAACGCCGCCGCGGCGCCGGTCTGTACCTGTTCGACGGCGGGTTCGTCGTGGCGAGCGGCTGGACGGCACCACGGGTCGTGACGTGGGAAGAGGCCCAGGGCTCCACGGTCAGGCTGGACGGCACCTACGAGGACTTCCAGCGGGCGGCGACCATCATCCAGACGCGCACTGCCCGCAAGCCGCGCTGAACCGGTGGGGCACCTCTGTCCGTAACCACCCATGTGAGCCGATTCGCCGTTCTCGCGCTGTTGGTGTGCCTTGGGGCCTGTTCCGCGCAGCCGGAAGAGGAGACAGCCTCGCCGGCCGAACTGGAGGCCGCTGCCGGTCCGGTGGCGGGGCCCGCCAAGGTGTTGCCGGGCGACATCGCGAAACTGCAGGTCGAGGAGTCGCCCGCGGTCGGCGCAGTCGTCGCCGACCGCGAGCACAACACCCTCTACTTCAGCACCCAGGACGGCCCGTCGAAGTCGGCCTGCCTCGAACCCGAGTGCACGCTCGTGTGGCCGCCGCTGCTGGCCGCGGGCGGCCAGATCGAGGCGCCGGGCCTCGACCAGGCGCTGCTCGGCACCACGAAGCGCCCGGACGGCCTGGAGCAGGTCACGATCGCCGGCAAGCCGGTGTACCGCTACGTCGACGACGAGGGTGCCGGCGACACGACCGGGCACGGCGTGGACGACCGCTGGTTCGCCATCTCCCCCACCGGCACGAAGGCCGCCCGCTAGCACCCGAAATTTCGGCGTCCGCCGCAACAGCGGCCTGTGACGCCAAGGCGACACACTGGAACCGGCTGCTCTGCTGAGTAGTCGGTTTGTCGCGTTCGTGTTACTCGAACGATTCGTTTGTACCGGAAATCCTGAAACCGGTTTCGCGCGGAACCGGTTTCAGGTATCAACTGTGAGAGCGCTCCCATAGACGCTGCCGCCGCACGAGCCCTCTCGGAGACCACATGGATCGCGACGACGTGCCCTACCTCGACGCCACGCTGCCGACCCCAGAGCGGGTGGCCGACCTGCTGGGCCGCATGACGCTGGCCGAGAAGGTCGGCCAGATGATGCAGCTGGACTCGAGGGAGGACCTGGACGACCACGTGCTGCGCAAGCACGTCGGCTCGATCCTGCACACCTCGCCCGAACGAGTGCTGCGCGCGCAAGACCTCACCACTCAGACACGGTTGCGTGTCCCGTTGCTCATCGCCGAGGACTGCATCCACGGCCACTCGTTCTACGAGGGCTCCACGATCTTCCCGACGCAGCTGGGCATGGCCGCGAGCTGGGACCCGGAGCTGGTCGAGCAGGTCGCCCGCGTCACCGCCGTCGAGGCCGCCGCCACCGGCGTGCACTGGACGTTCTCACCGGTCCTGTGCATCTCGCGGGACCTGCGCTGGGGCCGCGTGGACGAGACGTTCGGCGAGGACCCGGTGCTGATCGGCGAGCTCGCGGCCGCCATGGTCCGCGGCTACCAGGGTGACGGCCTCGCCGACGAGACGGCGATCCTCGCGACCGCCAAGCACTTCGCCGGGTACTCGGAGACCCAGGGCGGCCGGGACGCGAGCGAGGCGGACCTGTCGCGGCGCAAGCTGCGGTCGTGGTTCCTGCCGCCGTTCGAGAAGGTGGCGCGTGCGGGCTGCGCGACGTTCATGCTCGGCTACCAGTCCACCGACGGCGTGCCGATCACGGTCAACTCGTGGCTGCTCGACGAGGTCCTGCGCGGCGAGTGGGGCTACAAGGGCACGCTCATCACCGACTGGGACAACGTCGGCCGGATGGTCTGGGAGCAGAAGCTGCAGCCCGACTACGCGCACGCCGCCGCGGCCGCCGTGAAGGCCGGCAACGACATGATCATGACGACCCCGCAGTTCTTCGACGGCGCGTTGCAGGGCGTCGAGGAGGGGCTGCTGGCCGAGTCCGACCTCGACCGCGCGGTCACCCGCATCCTGACGCTGAAGTTCGACCTCGGCCTGTTCGAGAACCCGCGCAGGCCCGACGCGGAACGCCAGCGCGTGATGATCAACCACGACGACCACGTGGCGCTGAACCTGCAGGTCGCGCGCCGTTCGCTGGTGCTGCTGCGCAACGACGGCGTGCTGCCGTTCGCGCAGGGCAAGGGCAAGATCGCCGTCGTCGGCCCCCTCGCCGACGACGCCCAGACCCAGCTCGGCGACTGGGCCGGTTCGTCCGGTCAGGCCGACTGGCTGCCCAACGGCCACCCGCGCGAGATGATCACCACGGTCCTGGACGGGCTGCGCGAGCTGTCGTCGCAGGAGATCACCTACGCCCGTGGCGCCGACATCCTCACGCTGGAGCCGGACCCCGAGGGTGACACGTTCCCCGACGGCCAGCCGCGTCCGCCGGTGGTCAAGGCCTGCGCACCCGACGCGACCCTGATCGCCGAGGCCGTCGCGGCGGCGCAGGACGCCGACTACGTGGTCGCCGTCGTCGGTGACGTGATCGAACTGGTCGGCGAGGGCCGGTCCACCGCCACGCTCGACCTGATCGGCGGCCAGATCGCCCTGCTGGACGCGCTGGCCGAGACCGGCAAGCCGCTGGTCGTGGTGCTGCTCGCGTCGAAGCCGCTGGTGCTGCCCGCGTCGGCGCGCAACGCCGCCGCGCTGCTGTGGGTGGCCAACCCCGGCATGCAGGGCGGCCGGGCGATCGCCGAGGTGCTGCACGGGCTGGTCGAGCCGAGCGGCCGGCTGCCGATCTCGTTCGCGGCGCACGCCGGTCAGCAGCCGACGTACTACAACCAGATCCGCGGTCAGCACGGCACGCGCTACGCCGACCTGACCCAGGAGCCGGCGTTCGCGTTCGGCGAGGGCCTGTCGTACACGACGGTCGAGTACGGCGACCTGCACGTGGAGACGGCGGTGCTGCGCCCGGACGAGACGGTCAAGGCGTCGATCACGTTGTCCAACACCGGCTCACGGCCCTCCCGCGAGACCGTGCAGGTCTACGTGAGCGACGCCGTCACGTCGGTGAGCTGGGCGGACAAGGAGCTCAAGACGTTCAGGCAGGTCGACGTGGCGCCCGGCGAGACCGTGAAGGTCGACCTGGAGCTCCCTGTCTCCGCCTGCACGATCGTCGACGCGGCCGGGCTGCGCGTGGTGGAGCCCGGCGAGTTCGTCCTGCTCGTGGGTCCGAGCTCGAAGGACCTGCGCCGGGCCGAGTTCACCGTAAAGCCGCTGCCTTGAAGGGACCGGGGACGATCGTGAGATAGCGGGGAGGGATCTCCACCGCCTTCGTGATCGCCTTCTTCACCGCCGGGACCAGGTCCGCGTCGACGAGTGCGACAGCGGGCCTGCCCGGCGGGTCGATCAGCGTGCTGGCGCCCCGTGCGCCGGCGGCCAGCGCCGCCCGCACCACCGCGTCCTGCTCGGGATCCGGGTCCTGGGCGCGGTGGTACGCCGACAGCGCGACGCCGAGATCGTCCGCTTCCTGGACGTACGGCCGTTCCACCTGCGGTTCCTGCCGCCGGACCCGCGTGTCGACGACCAGCAGCCGTTGGCCGGGCAGGTCGAGGACCTCCTGCCGGGGTTCCTCGAACCGCTCGCCCGCGAGGTCCTTCAGCGCCAGCGCGACGGCCGTCCTGAGTGCCTCACCGGCGGACAGACCACTCCCCTGCGGCAGGTCGACGCTGCACATCAACGCGGCGCCGCCGGTAGCCTCGACTCCCGCCGCCCAGGCCGGGACGTCGTCGGACGGCAGCAGGGCGCGTTCGGTCGGCCGGTTCACCGACACCAGCTCCAGCAGGCCGTCGTCGCGCCGGTCGCCCGCCACGATCGCACCCCACCTGGCGTGCACCTTGATCGCACCGCCGAGCAGGTTCAGCACGCCGGGCGCGTACCAAACGCCCTCCGCGGGCCGTCCGAACGTGCGCCGGAACGCGTGCGGCACCAGCCTGAGCTCCGGCGCGAGCTCAGGCCGATCCGCGATGTCGATCATGCCTGCTCAGCCGATGCCTTCTGGGCCAGCAGCCGGTAGGCGTTGCCGTTCCCGGTGCGCGCGGCGACGAAGCGGTTCACCGTCTGGTCCAGCGCCAGCGCGACGAAGAACGCCGGAATTCCCAGCGACCACACCAGGAAGCTGCGGGTCCGGCGGAGCCTGACCTTCTCCGGGCGCCACGGCGCGGGCGTGCGCGGTGCCTTGTCGCCCAGCCACAGCAGCAACGCGAGCGTGAAGTCGTTGCAGAGGTGGGCTTCCTTGCGTTCGGTGGCCACCGTGGTCAGTCCGCGGTCGGCGAGCGCGTGCTCCAGGTTGCCGATCGGCATCATGTGCTGGTGCTGCGGCTGGAACCACGGCATCCAGTACTGGCCGAACAACCGGCCGAGCCGCCACTCCGGGTCCGGCAGCTCGATCAGCAGGTAGCCGCCGTCGGGCAGCACGTCCGCCGCGATGTCGAGCTCCTCCCACGGATCGCGCACGTGCTCCAGGTAGTGGTGCATGCTGATCACGTCGTACTGGCCCTTGAGCTCACCCGCGAAGTCCTTGAAGCTGCCCCGGTAGGAGTTCTCGATCCGGCCGAGCCTGGCCGCGTCCTCGATGGCCGCGCCCTGGTCGAGTCCGTCGAACGTCGTGGCCGGCAGGACCTCCTTGGCTCCCAGGCAGAAGTGGGCGTGCCCGGAACCGACGTCCAGCCAGCGTTCAGGTTTCGTGAACGGCTCTACCATCCGCGCCCGGCCGTAGTACGGGTCGGTCTTGCCGGAGAACACCGCTTCGGCCGACGTCTCGCCGAGACCGTCGTAGAAGTCGCGGTAGTAGAAGCCCAGGCCTTCCTCAGTGAGGCGCGGGTTCTGCCAGACGTGTCCACATCGGACACACCGGTCCATCGTGAACGTGCCGGGCTTGCGCTGCACCAGGTCCGTCGCGGTGACCCAGCGGCGCAGGTCCGTGCTCCCGCACGACGGGCAGTTGTCGCGCGGCGCCTCGTGGAAGTTCCGGTCGCGGTTCTGCTCGTACCAGGGCGCGGCGGCCTTGAGGGTCTCGGCCTGGCGCTTCTCGGCCGTGGACTTCTTGCCCCCGGACGTCTTGAACCACAGGTAGGGCGTGCGCAGCACCCGTGGCACCCACAGGTCGCGCGGGCTCAGCGGCGTTCCGGCGAACACCAGGATCGGGTGCGCCCAGTAAGCGGCCAGTGCGACGAGTCCCCACCGCCAGTCGGTGATCAGAGCGCCGATCACGGTCGCGTACCCGATGACCGAGCCCGCGATCCACAGCGACGGCCGCTTCCCGAGCCGGCGCAACGTCGCAGCGCGGTAGCCGAGGTCGTACGGACCGGCCTTGAGCCCCGGCGCGACGGCGATGTCGACCACCGCGTGCACGTGGTCCTTGACCCGCCGCACGTAGGCCACGAACTCGGTCGGGTCGTCGGGGTCGACCTCCTCGACGTACTTCTCCCGCACCAGAACGGCCTGCGACGCGCTGATACCGCGCGCCCACTGGTCGTCGCGGTACTTGCCGGGGTCGAACGCGCCGAGCAGGTCCAGCGCGGCCACCGTCGGCAGGTCGCGCGGCACCAGGTCGACGAGGTCCGCGTCGGTCTCCCACGAACCCTCCGGGTGCACCCCGGTGGCGGTGAGGAGCGAGTGCTCGCTCACGCCCGGAGCGAGCACTCGCAGCTTGGACGCGCGGGAACGCAGGCGCAGCACGTCCAGCAGGACGACGAGCACCACCAGCACGGTGAGGATCACCCGGCCACCACCTTTTCCAGTCGGTCGGCTGCGGCCGCTGCGCCGCCTGCCGCCAAGAACGATTCGCGCACCAGTCCGGCGGCGGCCGCGTACTCCGGCTCGTCCAGCACGGACTCCAGTGCGCTGCGGATGTCTGCCGCGCGCGCCCGCGAGTAGGTCAGTCGCACTCCGGCGCCGGCCTCCACGACCTGGGCGGCGACGGTCGGCTGGTCGTCCCGGATCGGTGCCACGACCAGCGGCAACCCGTGTGCCAGCGCCTCGCAGACGGTGTTGTGGCCGCCGTGCGTGACGACCGCGTCCAGGTGCGGCATCAGCGCGAGCTGCGGCACGGACGGGAGCATCAGGACGTTGGGCGGCGCGGGTCGCGGTTCGGCGACCATCACGACCCGGACGGCGAGACCGGCGACGGCTTCCAGGACCTGGCCGAGGAAACGCTCGCCGGCGGGTCCGTTCAGGGTTCCCAGGGAGACCAGCACGGTGCGCGGCTCTGCTCCGCGCACCAGCCACTCCCACGGGAAGTCCACCCGTTCCACTCGATGGCTCAGCGCGGGCCCCACGAACGCCACCTCGTCGCCGAACTCCCCCGCCACCAACGCCTTCGAGCTGTAGACCAGCACGAGCCGCTCGGAGAACCTGATGTCCCCGTCGGCGAAGTCGTGCAGCAGGTCGCGCACCCAGGCGTCGACCTTCGGCATCGTCCTCAGTGGATTGACCAGCTCCGCGGAGGTGCTGGCGGACGTCACCCAGGGCACGCCGGCGTTGCGCGCCACCAACGGCCCCGCCAGCGCCTGCTGATCGGCGACGATCACGTCCGGCTGGAAGCTCCTGACCGCCAGGTCGACTCCGGGCACCATGGAGTGCCCGAGCGGGATCAGGAACTCCTCCCAGAAGAACTTCAGCACCGCCATCCCGCGCAACGCGAGCCAGCGCTCCCGTTTCGCGCGGATGTCGGCCTCCAGCAGGTCGTCGATCGCGGGGAAGACCCGTGCGTCGTCCGGCAGGAGTGGCTTCAGCGTGCCGGGATGCCCGACCCACGCGACGTCGTGCCCGCGCGCCAGCAGCTCGCCGCCCACCGAGGCGGTCGGGTTGACGTGCCCGGTCAGCGGCGGCACCACGAACAGGAACCGGCTCATGACGGCAACCAGTCCAGCAGCACGTCGAGCAGCTCGGCCGTGGCTTCGCGGAGCACTGTGTGCCCCAGGCCGGTCACGACGTGCAGGCGGCACGCCGGAATCCGTTCCTGCAGCTCCGCGGCGGCCCCGATCAGTTCGGACTCGGCGCCGTAGACCCCGAGCACCGGGCACCGCACCTGCGTCAGGTCGAGCTTCGCGCCGGAGCCGAGGTCGTCGATCAGCGTCGTGCCGTTGAGCAACGCGTTGGCGTTCACGGCGAGCTTCGCGATCTTGCGTTGTCCCAGGGCCATCAGCTGGTCCTGCGTCCGGTCGAACTCCAGGCCGAGCGCGGCGACGGTCAGCGTGTTCGTGATGTCCTCGAACCACGCGTCGCCGACCACTCCCCCGACCGCCGACTCGACCAGCACGACGCCGCCGACCCGTTCGGGAGCCTGGACGGCCGCGTGCATCGCGACGACGCCGCCGTAGCTGTTGCCCAGCAGGAAGACCGGCTCGGTCACGCCGATCTCGTCCAGAACGGCCACCAGGTCCAGCGCGCTCTCCTCCGGCGTGTAACCGGACGGCGGCCGCTCCGACAGGCCGTGCCCGCGCAGGTCGAACAGCACGGTGCCGAACCCGGCCTGGGCCAGCGGCGCGGCGAGCGTGTAGTAGAAGCTGGACAGGTTGTCCATCACCAGGCCGTGCACGAACACCACGGTCGGTCCCGTTTCCGGCCCGAGCCGCTGCACGTGAAATCGCAGCCCTCGGGCGTGAACGTCAGACACGCGCCGTGATGTGGTCGACGAGGCGGCCGACGGACATCGCCATGATCTCGTCGATGTCCATGTCCGCCAGGAAGGCCACGAGATCCACGCCGTAGTGGGCGTTGAGCTTGTCCGCGAGCGCGACGAACTCGATCGACTCCAGGCCCAGGTCGTCGCTGAACGTGGTGTCGCGGGTGATCTCCACGCCCAGCAGGAAGTCCGGCCCGACCACCTCGGTGATCAGCTTGGCGACCTGCTGCAGCACCTCGTCCATCACATCTCCGTTCGCACGCGGGCCGCGGCTCGCCCGAGTTCTGCAATGACTTCGATTCGTGGCACGGCGAACGCGCCACGCACCCGGCCGTCGGCGGTCACGGTCAGCTCCGCCGGATAGACCGGCCCGGCCCCGCGATCCCACAGCCACCCGCGCACGGCGTCCTTCGCCGCGATCACGCGCAGCAGCCAGTCGCGCTGGGCCGGAACGTCCAGACCGCCGTAATGCCGTCGTTCGGCGGAGTTCAGGTAGCGGCGCATGATCAGGTCACGTGTGGCGCTGTCGGACCAGTTCTCGGTGACCCGCAGCCACTCACCGTCCTGAGTGGACAGCATCTCGGTGCCGGGCTTGAGCTTGACCTGCCAGATCCGGTCGTCCGTGGTGAAGCGGCGGGTGGTCCAGCCGGTGATCCGGCACCACAGCGCGCCGTTCACGGTCAGTTCGGCGTCCGCGATCATCACCTGCTCGGTGACCTCGCGGATCCACGCGGTGCACTGGACGTCGGCGGTCGGCACCGGCCCGTGGAACGTCACCTGCTCGATCCCGGTCGGCAGCACGGTCTGGTCCTCGGTGCGGCAGACCTGCATCCAGTGGCCGATGAGCTGCCCTGCGCTGTCCAGCAACGCTCCCGGCGCGGGCAACGGCGTCAGCACGCCCGCGATCCCGTTGTCCGCCAGGCGGTCGATCTTCGTGACGCCCGCGAACGCCGGTCCGTGGAACATCCAGTTGTCCTTGTACAGCTCGTCTGCGGACACTGGTGCCTGACGAACGCCCTGCAGCTCCTTGCGTTCGGACTGGAGCGGCTGCGGTGCCATCAGCACGACGCCCTCGGCGTAGTCGCCGACCTTGACGACGACCCGGTCCTGACCTTCCGCTCGGGCGGAGATCTTCACGGTCGTCGCGGGAAGGGCCGTGAGCCAGCGCTTGGCCTTGATCTGCGCGAACCCGTGCACGGTGCCGCCGGTGAGCCGGCGCGCGGCGTCCGCGAACACCTCCAGCAGGCCGGTCGCGGGCACGATCGGGAACCCGTCCGCGAGATCCGGCCAGCCGGCTGCCTGCGGGAACACCGAGTGGTCGACCAGTTCCGGCATGGTCCGCAGCGAGAACTCGCGGGTGAACCCCGCTTCGTTCGGCCGGAGCGCGCCGACGACCTCGCGTGCGACGGCGTTGGTGTGGGCCAGGAGCTTGTTGACCGCGGCGGACATCGGGCTGTCGTCGGCCACCAGCACCGGTTCGGTGCCGAGCGCGTCGAGTCTGATCTTCGGCGTGCCGAGCTTGAGCTTGACCTTGTGGGCCGTGCCGCGCTTGAGACCGAACGCCCACAGCGCTTCCGGTGCGATGTCGGCGTTCACGGCGATGTGCGGCCGGTCGGTCAGGGTGTCCCCGATGAAACCGGGCAGGCTGCCCTGTCCGATTTGGACGAACGCGCGGAAGCCGGCGCCGTGCAGGCGTTCCAGCAGCGGCCGGAACCGGACGGGCTCGACCAGGTGCCGCAGGACCAGTTCGCGGACCTCGCCGGCGGCCATCGGTTCGAGGGAGTTCGCCGACCACACCGGGATGTCCGACGTGCGGACCGGCAGTGCGTCGAGCATCTCCTTGGCCCGGCCCAGGTACGGGGCGAGCGCCGGGGTGTGGAAGCCGGTGCGGAACGGCATCAGCTGCGCCATCACGCCGTTGGCCTTGAGGGTGACCAGGACCTCTTCGAGGCGGTCGATCGGGCCGCAGATCACCGACTGGTGCGGGCAGTTGTCGTGGCTGACCGTCACGCCGTCGACCAGGTACTGCTCGGCGGTGTCGGCCGAGCACCCCAGTGCGGCGTAGGCGATGTCGACCACTGCGACCGCGCCGGGTCCGAGGGCGGAGACGAACTCGTCGATCGTCGGGTAGATGCCGCCGACGACCATCGCCGTCCACTCGCCCATGCTGTGCCCGGCGAGCGCTCCCGGCGTGATGCCGAGCGCCATGAGTTCGCGGGCTTCACGGCGGCCGTCCTGCAGCAGTCCGACGGCGTGGTCGACGACCTCTCCGCTGAACTCGCGCTCGAAGCCGGGGAACACGAACGCGACCTGGTCCGTGCCGGTCAGCAGAGGTTGCGGGGAGAACCAGATGTCGTGCCGGCCGGGCCACGCCTTGCCCTGGGCGAGCACGCGTTCGGCGAGCTTGAGCTTGCGGTCGTCCGGGTTGCCGATGGCGAGCCGGAACGCCCTGTCCGCGCTGGACGTGCGGCGTTCTTGGAGTGCCCTGGCCAGTTCCTCCGCGGTGTCGGCGGCGAACGTCATCACCGGCTTGCGCGGCTTGGCGATGGTGTGGCCGTCGAGCACCGCGTGAGCGTTGATCCCGCCGAACCCGAACGCGTTGACGACCGCGCGGTGCCGTCCGGTCCACTCGCGAGCGGTCGTCACGGGCGTGAACCTGGTGCCGGTCAAGCTGCTGTGCGGGTTCTCGACGTGCAGGGTCGGCGGAAGCGTGTTGTGGTGCAGGGCGAGCGCGGCCTTGATCAGGCCGGCCATGCCGGCGGCTGGCATCGCGTGGCCGATCATCGACTTCACCGTGCCGATGCCGATCTCGTCGCCCTGCCCGCCGAACGCGCTGATCATCGTCTGGAGTTCGGCGGCGTCACCGGCGGGCGTGGCGGTGCCGTGCGCCTCGATCAGTCCCGGCGGGTTCTTCTGTGGGTCGAGGCCCGCGCTGGCCCAAGCCCGTTGCACGGCAAGGATCTGCCCGTCCGGGTTGGGCGTCATCATGCTCGTTGCACGGCCATCGCTCGCCGTGCCGATGCCGCGGATCACCGCGTAGACACGTTCGTCGCCGACGTCCTCCAGCCGCTTCAGCACGACCATGCCGACGCCCTCGGACAGCAGCGTGCCGTCGGCTGAAGCGTCGAACGGCCGGATGCGTTCGGTCGGGCTCAACGCCCTGAGCTGCGTGAACACGCTCCACAGCGTCGGGTGGTGGCAGACGTGGACGGCGCCGGCGAGCATGGCGTCCGCGCGACCCTCCTGGAGTTCGCGGACGGCGTGCTCGACGGCGACCAGCCCGGACGCGCAGGCCGCGTCCACCGTGTACGCGGTGCCCTTGAGGTCGAACCGGTTGGCGATGCGCGACGCCGCGAGGTTCGGCACCAGGCCGATCGAGGCTTCCGGCTGCTCCGGCCCGAGACGGTCGCGGATGGCCTGGCGCACGGTGTTCAGCTCGGTGCCGGCGATGTTCGGGAAGAGGTCGCGCACCACCGACATGACCTCGTCGGCGAGCCGGACCCGTTGGTCGAGCCGCGCACAGCCGGGCGTGAGGTACCCGCCGCGTCCCACGACCACACCGACGCGGTCCCGGGACGGCAGCATCGACTCACCGCCCGCGTCCGCGATGGCCTCGGCGGCCGTGGCGAGGGCGAGCAGCTGGTCGGGCTCCGCGCCGTCCACTGTGGACGGCATGATGCCGAACCTGGTCGGGTCGAACTCCGCGAGGTCGTCGACGAACCCGCCCTTGCGGCAGTAGAACCGGTCGCCCGTCCTGCTGTCCTGGTCGTAGTAGGTGGCCGGGTCCCAGCGGCCGGGCGGGATCTGACCGATCGCGTCGACGCCACCGACGATGTTGCGCCAGAACGTCGCCGCGTCGGGGGCACCGGGGAAGACGGCGCCGATCCCGACGATCGCTATGCCTCCCATCGGTAGACCACCTGCACGTCCTGACCGTTCGCGATCTCGTTCAGCAGCGCGTCGACGCCCTGCTCGGGCTCGATCAGCCCGATGCCGCGCCGCGCGTACTCGTCGGCGAGCCCGACGGCCATCCCGGCACCGGCCCAGGGGCCCCAGTCGACGGCGACGACCCGTCGCTGGGCTCCCCAGAACCTCGCCATGCGGTCCAACGCGTCGTTGGCGGCCGAGTAGTCGGCCTGACCGCGGTTGCCGAAGACGCCGCTGACGCTGCCGAACAGCACGAGGAACCCGTCGCCGAACGCCTTGGCGCCGTTGACCTTCGTGGCCCAGACGCGGTCGAACGACTCCTGCGTCTTGGCCTCGATCAGCTTGTCGTCCAGCACTCCGGCGCCGTGGATGACCCCGTCGATCCGGCCGAACCGCGCCTTGACGTCGTCGATCACCTTGCCCACGGCGTCGGCGTCGGTGACGTCGCACTCGTGGTAGCGGACACTCGAGGCGTTGGCGCGCAACCGTTCCATGGTCCGACGGACTTCGCGTTCGGCGAGCACCTTGCGCGCCTTGGCCGGCACGTCGTCCTTCTCCCCCAGTTCGAACAGCGCCTTCACGAGCTCGGGCTCGGTCGTGGCGTGGCTCAGCCGGTGGTCTTCGGCCGCGATGGGCGTGCGGCCGATCAGTTCGACGTGGCAGCCCGTGCGCTCGGCGAGTTCGATCGCGGCGAGCGCGGTGATGCCGCGGGCGCCGCCGGTCAGCAGCACCACGCTGTCGGCGTCCAGGTCGAGGGTTCCCGCTGCGACGTCTCCCGGGATCGCCTCGATGACCTGCCGCCGGCCGGCCTGGTAGCCGACGACCGCCGGGCCGGGGCCGATCTCGGCGAGCAGCGCGGTGGCGATGTCGCGGTGGCTCTCCTTGGGGTTGACGTCGACCGAGCGCACGACGAGGTCCGGGTACTCGAGCGCGGCCGTGCGGATCAGGCCGTGCAGGCCGATGTCCGCGGGCAGCTCGTCGGGCGTGTGGTCGAAGCCGAACGTGCCGCCGCCCGTGGTCACCACGACGAGCGCGACCCCGTTCGTCACGCACTGCTTGACCTCGCTGAAGGCCTCCGGCAACCGCGCCTGGAGCCGGATCACGACGTCGACGCCGGTCAAGTCGTCCGGGAATGCCGGTTCGACGCGCGGGCGGGCGGTGTGGCGTTCGAGCAGGTCGGCGAGTTCGAGGCCGATCCCGTTGTCGTCGATGATCAGCACGGTCCTGCCGGTGAGGTCGGCCGGTTCGGCCGGCTCGGCGGGCACCACCTGCGGCACGAGCCGGACGAGCTTTCCTCCTGACACCGGCAGCGCGAGCGCGGGCGCCGGGGCGGGCAGTGCCGGGGTCTCGCCGAACCACGCGACGATCCCGTCGATCGTCTTGAGCTGGGCCAGTTCGTCGACGCTTCCCGTCGCACCCAGCTCCTGGGCCAGCTCGCCCACGATCTCGGCGCGTTTGATGGAGTCGATCGACAGGTCCGCTTCCAGGTCCAGACCCGGCTGCAGCATCTCGATCGGATAGCCCGTGCGCGTGCTGATCGTCTGGAGCACGACCGCCCGGACGTCCTTCGCAGGAGCGAGGACCGGGGCCGCGGAGCCGAACCAGCCGACGATGCCGTCGATGGTCTTGAGCTGCGCGAGTTCGTCCACCTCACCGGCCGCGCCCAGCTCCGCCACCAGTTCGCCGACGATCTCCGTCCGCTTGATGGAGTCGATCGACAGGTCGGCTTCCAGGTCCAGGCCCGGTTGCAGCATCTCGACCGGGTAGCCGGTGCGGGCGCTGATCGTGCGCAGCACCACCGTCGCGACGTCTTCCTGCGGCGCGGCCTGCGGTTGCGGCACGACGACCACCGGCTGGTCGATCACCTGCCTCGGTGCGGGCACCGCGGCCGGTTCGGTGCCGAGGTAGCTCAGCAGCACGTCCCGCTGGGCGCTCACCGCGTCCCGCATCCCGTCCAGGAACTTCTCGATGATCTCGTCGCGCCCCAGCCCGGAGCCGACTCGGAGAGTCGGGAACTCGGTCGCGGGCCGAAGCCCACCGGGTAGTGCGTCGCCGTTCGCGTCCCGCACGAGTCCTCCATCCACGTACCAGCCCGGCCGTGGCGGCACGACCGTGGCGGGTTCGGCCCTGTCCTCGAACAGCGGTGCGGTGTCCACCTCGACACCGGCGACCGCGAGAGCTGCCAGCGTGCGCAGGAACGTCACGTGGTCGTCGCAGCGCAACGCCTGGTGCGGCCGGTCACCGAGGGTCTTGCCGACGAGCGACGTCAGCACGCCGCCGGGGCCCGCCTCGACGAAGATCCGCGCACCCGCCGCGTACATCGACTCGATCTGGTCCACGAACCGAACCCGGCCCGCGAGTTGCTCGGACAGGCCTTCGCGCACATCGGCATGAGG
The DNA here is from genome assembly GCF_044754905.1 of Lentzea sp. NPDC092896. NCBI lineage: Bacteria > Bacillati > Actinomycetota > Actinomycetes > Pseudonocardiales > Pseudonocardiaceae > Lentzea > Lentzea sp. NPDC092896. The sequence goes on along the minus strand of NZ_JBIVPX010000001.1, from coordinate 1,882,415 downwards.
AGCCGCGGACACGTTCGACCACACCGGGAACCGCGTCTCGCCCAGGGAGATCGCCGCGAGCCGGGCCGCGAACCGGTCGCGGGCACCGGCCATCAGCGGGCTGTGGAACGCGGCGGCGACCGGGATGTTCTTCACGGTCAGCCCGGCGTTCTTCAGCACTTCGACGGCGTGGTGCACGGCCTCGGTCGGACCCGAGATGACAACCTGGTCGGGCGCGTTGTGGTTCGCCACCACGACATCGGCCGGCAGCAGGGCCTCGACCTCGGCCACCGCGGCCGTCACGGCGGCCATCGTGCCGGGGTCCTCGCCGACCGCGTCCAGCATCGCCTGGGCGCGGGCCGCGCTGAGGTCCAGCAGGTCGGCGGCGCCGAACGCACCGGCCGCCGACAACGCGACCAGTTCGCCGTAGCTGTGGCCACCGGCCAGGTCCGGCCGCACCCCGACGGAGTCCAGCAGCGCCGTGACCATGAGGCCGGCGATGCCGAGCGTGGGCTGGGCGTTGCGGGTGTCCGTGATCTCCGCGCGTTGCCGGGACACGTCCTCGGCGGTCAGCGCGGCCGGCGGGTACATGACCCGCTCGTAGCGCGCGTCGAGGAAGTCCTGCAGCCGTGGGAAGGCCGTGACCAGGTCGAGCAGCATGCCCGGCCGTTGGCTGCCCTGGCCCGGGTAGAGGAACGCCACCTGGGGCCGTTCCCCCGACCTCAGCGACACCACGCCGGACTCGCGCCAGGCCTCGACATCCGCGAGTGCCTTCCGCAGGCCCCCGTGATCGCTGACCACGAACGCTGCTTGAACCATGCCTTCGCCGCACGCTGCGGCCAGCGAACGCAACGGGGTGCGCTCGTCGATCAGCGCGGCGAGGCGAGCGGCTTCCCGTTGCGCGGCAACCTGATCGTCGCCGCGGATCAGGAACAGCTCGGCCGGCCAGGCGGTCAGGCCGTGGCGCGGTTCGTCGGCGCCGGTGTAGCCCGCGATGACGGTGTGGAAGTTCGTGCCGCCGAACCCGAACGCGCTCACGCCCGCGACCCGGTTCCTGCTCGCCCACGTGCGGTGGCCGAACGCGAACGGGCTGGTCCGCGCGTCCCAGAAGGCGTTGGGCTGCTTGACGTGCAACGTGCCGGGCCGCAGTCCGGTGTGGACGGACAACGCCGCCTTGATCACGCCCGCGAGACCGGCCGCGCACTTGGTGTGGCCGATCTGCGACTTGACCGAGCCGATCGTGCAGGTGCCGGGTTCGACGCCGGAGAACATCCTGGTCAGCGACGCCAGTTCGGTCCGGTCGCCCACCACGGTTCCCGTGCCGTGCGCCTCGACCAGTCCGACGTCGGTGACCGGCAGCCCGGCCGCCGCGTACGCGCGGCGCAGGGCTCGTTGCTGGCCTTCCGGACGGGGCGCGGTCAATCCCAGGGACCGGCCGTCACTCGACGCGCCGATGCCCTTGATCACCGCGTAGACCCGGTCGCCGTCGCGTTCGGCGTCGGCGAGCCGCTTCAGCACGACGGCGGCCACGCCCTCGCCGAGTGCGATGCCGTCCGCGGCCGAGTCGAACGTGGCGCAGCGCCCCTTGGCGGACAGGGCTTTCACCGAGGCGAACATCTGGTAGTCGTGCGCGCTGTTGTGCAGGTCGACCGCGCCGCACAGGACCATGTCGCTGGTGCCGCCGACGAGTTCCTTGCAGGCCACGTCGAGCGCGGCGAGGCTGGACGCGCAGGCGGCGTCGACGGTGTAGTTCGCGCCGCCGAGGTCGAGCCGGTTCGCGACGCGGCCCGCGATCACGTTGCCGAGCACGCCGGGGAACGAGTCCTCGGTCAGCTTCGGCAGGTGGTCGTCCAGGCCGTTGATTCCCAAGGCGGGCAACGCGGTGCGGACCGTGTAGGCGTTCGCGAGGTCGGCGCCCGCTTCGGCGCCGAAGATCACCGACGTGCGTTCGCGGTCGAACACCCTGGTCTGGTAACCGGCGTCGGCCAGCGCCTTCGCCGACACCTCGAGCGCCAGCAGCTGGGCGGGTTCGATCGAGGTCAGCGAGGCGGGCGGGATCCCGTACGCGAGCGGGTCGAAGGCCGTGCGCGGGAGGAAGCCGCCCCAGCGGAACGGGCTGCCGTAGCGCTCCGGCGACCAGCGGTCCGGCGGGATCTCGGTGATGGAGTCGGTGCCCGCCAGGACGTTCGCCCAGAACTCGGTGACGTCGCGGGCGCCCGGCATGATCGCGGCCATGCCGACGATGGCGACGTCCAGCGGTTCCTGGGCGGTCTCGTGCTCGGTGGTCTCGGGGACGACACCGGAGACGATGTCCTCGTGCAGCTGGGCGATCGTGGTGCGTTCGGACCGCAGGGTCGCGACCTGGCCGATCATGAACATGCCCTCGCGGCGCTGTTCGTCGTCGCCGACCTCTTTGAGGACACCGTCGTCGCGGACGAGACCGCGGCTGGCGAGCCGGAGCCGTCCCAGGTTGAGCTGTTCGAGCCTCTCCCAGCTCTCCTGCTTCGACAGTCCGGTGAGCTCGGACCGAGCCCGTTCGAAGGTGTCCACATAGGACGTCTGCGCGCAGCGGACGGCGTGTCCTGGTGAGGTCTCCAGCAGTGCGGTGTCCTCGCACTCCAGCGCGACCTGCTGGAACACCGGCCGGATCGCGCCGTGCGACACGGCTTCCTCGGTGAACAGGTAGGCGGTGCCGACGAGAACGCCGACGGCCGCGCCCCGTGCCGCGATCGACGCGGTCATGGCGGAGATCATCGCGGCGGACCGGGCGTCGTGAATGCCGCCCGCGAACAGCGCGACAACGTCCTTCTCGCGGCCTTTGAGGACGTCGATCTGCTGCTGCCACAACGTGAAACTGGTCCGGGGTCCGGTGTGCCCGCCGCACTCCGAGCCTTCGAAGACGAACTTGCGCGCGCCCTCGTCGAGGAACCGGCGCAGCAACGCGGGCGACGGCACGTGCAGGAACGCCTCGATGCCGGCGTCCTCCAGCTCGCGTGCCTGCGCGGGTGTGCCACCGGCGACGATCGCGTACTTCGGCCGGACGGCCAGCACGGCCTCCATCTGCCGCGCCCGCAGCTCGGGCGGCGCGAAGCCGAGCAGTCCGACGCCCCACGGCCGGTCGCCGAGCTTCTCCGCGGTGTGCTCGAGCAGCGTCCGGACGGCCGGGCCTTCCATCAACGCGAGCGCCAGGAACGGCAGCGCGCCACCCTCGGCGACGGCCGCGGCGAACGCGGGCTGGTCGCTGACGCGGGTCATCGGCCCCTGCGCGATCGGGTACCGCAGGCCGGGGACGCGGTCGCAGAACGGTCCGCCCGACCGGATCGAGCGGTGCTCACCCGCCAGGGTGAGATTGTCCCGAATGCCCGCCGCAATCGCGCCGACCACGCCTCCGACGGTCCCAAACGAGGTACGGTAGAAATCAGCCAAGGAACCTTCTTGACCAATTTCGAGCGTGTTTTGACGAACATGAACGCGTAACCCGCGGTTCACGACGGTGTCGGCGCCATCCATCATCCGGACGGCGTTGACAATTTCGCCGGAAATATGTTTTCGAGCCTCCGCGACGAGCGTGAGCTGGCCTTCCAGCACCACTCCGCGCGCACCGCCCGCGACCGCCGCGGCAGCCGTGTCAGGGCCGATCGAACCCGCCACCCAGACCGGCAGATCGGTCAGCGCGAGCACCTGCTGGAGCAACACGAACGCGGGTGAACCACCCACTCGGCCGCCTGACTCAGCACCCTTCGCGATCAGGCCGGCGACCCCGAACTCGATCGCCGCAGCGGCTTCCGCCACCGAGGTGATCACCGCGAGAACGCGGCGTTCACCCAGCTCAGCGAGGTTCGGCGCGAAGCGGGCGAGATCGACCACGACGGTGTCCACGGCTTCTGGCAGCGGCACTGTCAACGGTCCGTGCAGTCTCACCCCGAACGCGCGCGGATGACGCGCGGCCACGCGGGCGAGGTCGGCGGCGGCTTCCGGCCCGAGGTCGAGCACGCCGAGCCCACCGGCTCGTTCGGCCGCGACCACGAGGGCCGGGTTGGGGGTGCTGAACGGACTCAGACACAGCACCCGTTCTCGATCCGACAGCATGTTCACTGTGCTCACTTCCTCACCCTGCAGGGGTGGGGAGAAAGGAATTCAGCTAGGGTTCCTACTGACCGGTACGGTGACAACGCGCTCACCGTACGCACAAACCCGATGCGCCGTCGAGAGGGTGATGAAACTTTCTCACATACGTAACCTGACGAATGGCCCCGGATGGCGGGGGGCCTTACTCCAGTTCGCGGATAGCGCGACGTGCTATGGCAGACCCAGCACCTCGGTGATGTCCGCCCGGACAGACACCGCCCGTTCACCAAGATCGGCAGGCACCTCGGCGTGCGCGGTGTTGATCCGCACCAACCGAGCGCTTGGCAGGGCGCGGACCAGCGACTCCACCGGCCGGCGAATGACCGTGGGCGTGCTGAACCCGGCACCGATCTCGATCACGAGCACGCCGTCTCCCAGCCACTCACGCAGCCGCGTCCCCGCGGGCGCGTAGTGATCCGGCACGTACTCGGGCCCCTTGTGCACGTTCAGGAACACCGCTCCGCCGCATCGTGGACATGACGGCAGCGTGTCGGACTCCCCTGTCAAGACGTCATAGGTGGCCAAAGCGGCGTCCACGATCGGCCTACTGGGCCACGTCTCCCGTGTGCACGGCGTCTCGCACTGGTAGCGGCCGTAGTCGCCCTGCGGCGTCCACACCCTGTCCTCCGCGAACCCGTTGCGCGCGAACAACCCGTCCACATTGGACGTCAGCACGAAGTGGTCACGGGTACCGACCAGTTCCCGCAACCGCGTGTAGACGGGGTTCGGTTCTTCACCGAACCTGATGTCGTTGACGTGCACGGACCAGTAACCCCACAGCAACCTGGGCGGCAGCGGCAGCCCGATCAGCTGGTACCTCGCCCACAGACCCTTCTCGTGCAGCACCGGGAACAGCTCGGCGAACCGCTCGGCGTCCGAGTAGTCGTAACCCGCCGCCGCGGACAGTCCCGCGCCCGCCGCGATGAGCACGCGATCGGCCTCGTCCAGCCAGCGTTCCAGCGTCACAACACCTCCCGGTAGACGGCCTCGTCCTCGCCCCTGAACGCCACGAACACCACGCGGTCGAACCGGCCGGGGTGTGCGGCGAGCCAGTCCCGGACCGTGCCGGCCGCGATGCGCGCGGCCGGTCGTCCCGGAAACCCGAAGATCCCGGTGCTGATGCCGCAGAACGCGACCGTGCGGATTCCCGGTACCTCGGCCGCGACGTCGAGGCACGCCCGGTAGGAGTCGGCGAGCGCGGTTCCGTGCGCGGGCAACAGGTTCCCTCGCACGATCGGGCCGACGGTGTGCAGCACGAACGGCGCGGGCAGGTGGTACCCGCGGGTGATCTTCGCGATCCCGGTCGGCTCCGGTGTGCCCTGCAAGGTCATGATCCGGTGGCAGTCGGCCCGCAACCGCGGCCCGGCGGCGTTGTGGATGGCGTTGTCGACGCAGGCGTGCATCGGCTGGAAGCAGCCGAGCAGGGCGTCGTTGGCGGCGTTGACGATCGCGTCCACCCCGAGCCGGGTGATGTCGCCTCGCCACACCGCGATCGGCGCGGGCAACGTCAGGGCCTTCGCGAACGGTCGCTGCTGACGTTCGCCGCCGAGCAGCGCGTCGAGCACGGCGACGAGTTCGGGGTCCAGCGGCGCCGGTTCGCGGACGGTGAGCACCGCCCGCAGCATGCGGCGCCGCTCCCCCGCCTCGCGCGGCAGCCGGAACCGGCCGACCCACGGGTCGTCCCCGAGCATCCGCAGGGCGAGACTGGTGAGCAGGTCGAGTTCGCCGGCGGGCGCGGGCGCGCTGAGCGGCCGGAACGGCTCGTCCAGCGCGACCGCGTGCCGGTAGTCGGGCAGTGTTGTGAGCACGTCAGAACAGCCCGTTGGCGTGCGGCATCTCAGCCGGGATGGGCGCGATGACGTCCCAGTGCTCGACGATCCTGCCGTCCTGGACTCGGAACAGGTCCCAGTACGCGACCGGTTCGCCGAACTCGCCTTCCGACTGCAGCAGAACGAGATCACCTTCGGCCACCACCTGGTGCACCGTCTTGTAGACGAGGTTCTTGCCCTCCCCCGCCCACGTGGCCGCGGCCGCCCCGAACCCGTCGAGCCCGTCCGCCGCCTCCGGGTTGTGCTGCAGGTAGGTCTCGGTGGAGATGTAGTCGGTCAGCACCGAGTAGTCGGCGTCCTGCAGGATCCGCTGCGCGAACTCCTTCACCAGCTCGCGACTGCGTTCGGTGCCTTCGGCGGCGGGCTGCGCCGCACCGTCCGTCTGGGACCGTCCACTCGCGGTGTTCGCGACCACGGGCGTCAGTGCGTCCCAGTGCTCGGTCAGTTTGCCGTCCCGCACCCGGAACAGGTCGAACGCGACGAGCGGCTCCGGTCCGAACCCGTGGTAAACGCCGTGCAGCGCAACGAGATCACCATCCGCGATCACCCGCGCCAGTTCGTAGCGGAAGCCTTCCGGCAGGCCGCCGACGAGCCCGCGCAACGCCTCGGGTCCGTCCGCGATGAGTGAGCTGTGCTGGCGGTAGTCCGCCGCCACCCAGCGGTCCACAGCGGACGGGTCCTTGTCGCCGAACAGTTCGCCGGTGGCCTTGAGCACGAGTTCCTTGTTGTCCATGGCTGCAACTTTGTCCCAGCCAGGCGCCTGCGACGAGGTAGGATAACGCCTCACCATGGTCAGAAGTGGACAGGTCGCGCAGTTCGGCTTCAGCAACCCCGACCGCGGGCAGCTGGGCCTCGAAGCGCTCGACCTCGGCGTGCTCCGCCGCAGAATCACCGAGGAAACGCTGAGCAAGGTGCACCGCACCGACTTCCACCAACTGTTCCTGTTCACCGCGGGCACCGGCACCACCATGGTCGATTTCGTGGACCACCCGTGCGCGCCCGGCACACTCCTGCACGTCAGCCCAGGCCGGGTGCTCCGCCTGCCTGCCGGCTCGGCAGAGGCGCTCATGGTGCTCTTCACCCCGGCGTTCCCACCCCTGGCGCTCAGCCCGTTCGGACCGGTCCGGCACCTGGTGCCCAAGGCGGAGCTGGCCGTCTTCACCCGCGCCGTGCAGGACCTCCGCCAGGAGTACCGCCGCAACCTGCTGACCAACGAACCGGTGGACCTGCTCCGCCAGTTGCTGGGCGCGTTGCTGCTGCGCGTCGCCCGCCTGCCCGGCTCCGCTCCCGGCCACGCCGACGCCCGTTTCGAACGCTTCCAGCAGGAACTGGAGCGCTCGTTCGCCACCACGCGCAGCGCCGCCGAGTACGCGGCCCGCATCGGCTACTCGGCGCGCAGTCTCAACCGCATCTGCCTGTCCGCGACGGGCCTGTCCGCGAAGGCGTTGATCGACGCCCGCGTGACGCTGGAGGCCAAACGGCTGCTCGTGCACACCGACCTGTCGTCGGCGGCGATCGGGCACCGGCTCGGGTTCAGCGAGGCCACGAACTTCACGAAGTTCTTCGCCCGCGAGACGGGCACGTCACCCGGCGCGTTCCGCGAGTAGCTGGCCAAGAGCGTGGCGGGCGATGCCGGCGACGAACGGGTTGCCGTCGCCTCGGCGGGCGAGGGCGAGCACCGACAGCTCCATCGCCCAGCCTCGCGCGCGAACCCAGGTGGCGTCGTCGAACTCGGTGAGCTCGCGCCGGAACTGCGCGCGGCCTCGTTCGTCGAGGAACAGCCACGCGGTCATGAGGTCGCCCGCCGGATCACCGGCGGCGGCGCAGCCCCAGTCGATCACGCCGGTCAGCTCGCCGCCGGTGAACAGCAGGTTGCCCCGGTGGAGGTCGGCGTGCACCCACCGGAGCGGCCGGTGCCAGCGCGGGGCGCTGATCGCGTCCTCCCAGATGGCGGTGAGCCGCGGGTCCCCGCCGAGCTTCGCGATCGCCCAGCGCACACCCGCGTCGCTGACGGAGATGTCGTGGCGGCCGCGGTAGGTGGTCCACGGTTCGCCCGTGGTGTCGATCTTCTGCAACGCCAGGAGCACCTCGGCCAGGCGCGCGCCGGTGTGCGGGCTGACGGCGTCGATCGTGGAGAGGTCGCCCGGCAGCCAGCGCACCACCGACCACCGGTACGGGTAGTCCTCCGTGGCCTCGCCCAGTTCCAATGGTTCCGGCACCGCGACCGGGAGGTGCGGGGCCAGTCGCGGCACCACCTGGAAGTCCCGTTCGGCCTGGTCCTTGGCCTCTTCCAGGCGCGGGAGCCGCACCGCGAGCTCGTCGCCGAGGCGGTAGATGGCGTGGTCGGTGCCGCCGTGCCTCAGTTCGGTGAGTTCGAGGCCGTGCCAGCGCGGGAACTGGTCGCGGACCAGTCCGTCCACAAGGGACACGTCGATCCGCATCAGTCGTCCCAGCCGGGGCAGAGCTGGTCGAGCGTGCGACTGGCGATGCCGGCGAGGAACTTGTTGGTCTCGCGGTAGTACGGCAGCGCGAGCACGGCGAGGTGCAACGCCCAGCCCTTCGCGCGCACCCAGGTGGCGTCGTCGAACTCGGCGAGTTCACGCCGGAACTGCTTGCGTCCGCGTTCGTCCAGGTAGAGCCAGGCCGTCATGAGGTCCGCCGCCGGATCGCCGACGCCGGCGCTGCCCCAGTCGATCACTCCGGTCAGCGCGCCGTCGCGGAAGAGCAGGTTGCCGACGTGCAGGTCGGCGTGCAGCCAGCGGCCGGGCTGGTCCCAGCTCGGGGCGTTCAGCGCGTCCTCCCAGAGGGTGACGAGCCTCGGATCGCCGCCGACCTGCGCGATGCAGGTGCGGACGGGGTCGTCGTGGTCGGCACCGCTGATCCGGCCTCGGCCGGTGGTCCACTGCTGCCCGGTCGCGTCGATCTCGTGCAGTGCGCGGATCAGGTCGGCCAGCCGGAACGGGGTGTCCTCGCCGACGTCCTCGATCGGGGCGGTCTCGCCATCGAGCCAGCGCACCACCGACCACTGGTACGGGTAGTTCCCGGCCGGTTCGCCCAGCGCGACCGGTTCCGGTACCGCGACCGGCACGTGCGGCGCGACCAGCGGAACGATCTCGGCTTCCTTGGCCGCCCCGTCCTTGGCCCACTCGCGGCGCGGCAGCCGCACCGCCAGGTCGTCGCCCAGCCGGTACAGGGCGTTGCTGGTGCCGCCGTGCGCGACCTCGCGAATCGGCAAGCCGTGCCAGCGCGGGAACTGCGTGCGCACCAGTTCGTCCACAAGGGACACGTCCGTCGCGGTCTCGCCGTCCAGCATCGATCAGCTCCCCCAGTGGCCCAGCGCCCCATGCAACACCGGGCCACTGGCGGGAGCAACTCGTTTTAGTGCCGGAAGCAGAGGGTTCCCCACTGGAACCCGGCACCGATCGCGGACATCACGAACACGTCGCCCTTGCGCAGCTCCCCGAACCGCGAGTGCAGCGCGGTGAACACCCCTGCCGACCCGGTGTTGCCGAGCCGGTCGAGCGTCACCGGTGCCTTCGCGGCGGGGACGCCGAGCTTGTCGAGCGCGGCGTTGATGATGTTCAGGTTGGCCTGGTGCAGGAAGAAGTGGTCGATCCGCTCGATCGGCACCTCCGCCTTCGCCGCCGCGGTGAGGATGCTGTCGGGCAGCCACCTCGTCGCGGTGTCCCAGACCGCCCTGCCGTTCATGGTGACGAAGTGCTCTCGTCGCTCCACGGTCGTCTCGCTCGTGGGCAGCCGTGAGCCGCCGGCCTTGATCTGCACGTCGTAGGACAGTTCGGAGCCGAAGTCCCAGGACACCAGTCCGCTGTCGCCGTCGCCGCGGTGCAGCACCGCCGCCGCGGCCGCGTCACCGAAGAAGATGCGGCTGGTGCGTTCCTGCGGGTCCGTGACGCGGCTGGCGCAGTCGGCCGCGATCACGAGCACCGTGCGGGCGGCCGACGACTGCAGCAGGTGTGCCGCGAGCAGCAACGCCTGCACTCCGTTGGCGCACGCCGCCTGCGTGACGTCGAGCGTCAACGCCCGGTGCGCCCCCAGGGCCTCCTTGACGATCAACGCCGTGGACGGCAGCGGCTGGTCCCAGGTGTAGGTGGCGACGATGATCACGTCGACGTCGCGGACGGTCGTCTCTGAGCTCACGAGCGCGTCCCTGGCAGCGGCGACGCACATGTCCGAGACGGCTTGGTCCGGTGCGAGCCAGCGCCGTTCGCGGATCCCGGTCCGGCTGGTGATCCACTCGTCGGACGTGTCGACCATGCCCGCCAGGTCGTCGTTGGTGACGATCCGTTCGGGCAGGTGGACACCGGTTCCCTTCAACGCCACCGGAATCACACGGAGCTCCTGGCGGTGTTGGTGGCGGGGGTGATCAGGTCGGCGAAGTCGACGTAGAACCGGCCGGACACGCACTCGGCGCCGAGCAGGATCCGGCGGGCGGCCTCGGCGGTGAGCGCGCCGCCGAGCGCCACGCCGGACGCGAGCTGCGGCCAGCTGCTGAGCGTCCTGCCGAGCTCGCCGAACGACGCGCGCAGTTCGGGGCTGATGCGTTCGGCGTCGACCATGGCGAGGATCAGGTCGACCTTTTGTTGTTTCGACAGGGTTTCGAGCTCGTCGGCGGTGACGTCGCCGATCAGGCCGTGCAGCAGCGGCCGGTGCGGTTCCTGGTCGAACCGCTCGACGTCGAGCATGCCGCGGTCGTTGCAGTCCATGACGACGGGGATGCCGCGCCGCCGTGCCGCCTCCCTGGCGGCGATCTTCGCGTACGGGGTGTCGCACTCCTCGACGATCAGGTCCAGGCCGTCGGCGAACTCGTCGAGGTTCTGCCGGGTGAGGCCGTCGGTGAAGATCTCGATGTCGAGGTAGGGGTCGATCTCGAACATCTGCCGCGCCGAGATGACGGCCTTGTTGACGCCGAGGTGGTGGACGCCCGCGCGCAGCCGGTTCAGGTTGGACAGACCGAACTCGTCGAAGTCGGCGAGCTTGAACCTGCCGCCGATGCCCTCGAGCGCGAACGTGACGGCGGCGCTGTTGCCGACCGAAAGGCCGATCACGCCTATCCTGCGGCCCAGCAACGACCTCTGCTGCGGGCGTTCGATCTTGCCGCGGTTGCGGTCGGTGCGGACGAGCCGGAACTCCTCGCGGGGCAGCACGTGCACGAGCCGCTGGGACCATGGGTAGTGGACCCAGGTGCCGTACTCCCAGTCGGTGAGGCCGCCGAGTTGCTCGTGCTTGCGCCGGGTCAGGTCCTCGTGCGGTGGCAGCCAGGGTTCGCGGCTGCGGATGAGTTCGTCGATCTGCGCGTCGATCGTGTCGTGGACCTCGCGGACCTGACCGGAGTCCAGAAGTCGTTGCAGCGCTTCCCGATCGGCCGCGACCGTTGGGGTGAGGAGGGTCGGTTGCCAGGTCGTGGTGTCCGCGTTGCCGTGGAGGTGGTGCGGCCGGCGGTGACTGAGCGCGACGGCAGGGGTGTGCTCGACCGCCGCCAGTTCCGGGAACTCTCCACGCATCCTCGTGACGAGTTCGTGGTATTCACCGGCGCCCGCCGCGACGTCGTGGAACATGATCACGACGTCCTCCGTGTAGTGCTCGACGTGTCGGCGCGTCCCCTCGACACACCGGAAGCCGAATCGTTCGTGGAACAGGTGCTGGCCGTCCTTCGTCCCGGACGTGCCGATCATCGCTTTCGCACCCAGAGCATGTGCGGCACCGATTGCGACGGCGTTCAAATAGGCGCCGAGCCCCAGTTTCCGGGCCCGATGTTCGACCACGAGTCGACTGTGCTCAAACGTTTCTTCGGACGTGACGCCGTACTCGCCGAGAATTCGTTCAAATCCGGCATCGCCGAGAAACGCCCGGGACTGGAACAGCTCGCCGGTCTCCGGCGTCGACAGCCTGATGTAGCCGAGAGGCGGCCCACCTGGCTCTTTGCGTGCGACGAAGTGCCAGGCGCCGTAGTCGAGGTCCTGATCGTCGACGTGCCGGCCGTCCTCGCTGCGGAACGCCGGCCGGCGTCCGCGATCGAAGAGAACCCGCGCCCGCAACTCGCGGACCGTTTCGACTATCTCATTGCTGACGACCGTGTCGGCGGAAGCTAAGAACGCACTCACGTGCCACTGCTGATACATCTGACGCGCCACCTCGAACAATGAGAAGAACGTTGATCGCGCGCACCTTAACCACAGTTGATCTTGACTGAGAAATCAAGATCCCTAACGGGTGAACTCCGCTTTCCCGTCATGCGACCGGCGCCGTCGTCCCGAACGGCCCCGCCCGGATCACGCTGTGTGGTCGCGTTCCCAGGCCGTGCCGTGGAAACGTTCTCATCGGACAGAAGCTGTGGAATCCACTACTAGTCCGGCTGTTCGAATGTGCCAACGGGGATCGCCTCGGGGAGCACCGCGGGATTCGGACTGACGGAGCGCAGAGCATGAGCAACTCCAGTGAGAAGGTTGTCGAGGCGCTGCGCGCGGCCGTGAAGGAGGCCGACCGCCTGCGCCGTGCCAACCGGCAACTGGTGGCCGCGGCCGGTGAGCCGGTGGCGATCATCGGCATGGCCTGCCGTTTCCCCGCCGGAATCACGTCCCCCGAACAACTCTGGGACCTGGTGTCCACCGGCAGGGACGCGATCACGGGCTTCCCGGCCGACCGCGGCTGGAACGTGGAGGAGTTGCTCGGCAGCGGGGTCGACGCCCGCGGCAACAGCGTGTCGGTGCAGGGCGGTTTCCTGCACGGCCTGGCCGACTTCGACCCGGCGTTCTTCGGCATCTCACCGCGCGAGGCGGTGACCATGGACCCGCAGCAACGCCTTCTGCTGGAAGTGTCCTGGGAGGCCCTGGAACGAGCCGGCATCGACCCGTCCACCCTGCGCGGCTCCCGCACGGGCGTGTTCATCGGCACCAACGGCCAGGACTACGAACACCTCCTGATCCGCGGCCTGGACGACGCGACCGGCGACGTCGGCACGGGCATCGCCGCCTCCGCCGAGTCGGGCCGGATCTCCTACGCGTTCGGCTTCGAGGGCCCGACCCTGACCGTCGACACGGCCTGCTCGTCTTCCCTCGTCTCCCTGCACCTGGCCGTGAACGCCCTGCGCGGCGGCGAGTGCACGCTCGCCCTGGCCGGCGGCGTGAACGTCATGTGCACCCCCGGCTCGCTGGTCGAGTTCTCGCGCCAGGGCGGCCTGGCCCGCGACGGCCGCTGCAAGGCGTTCTCCGACGACGCCGACGGCACCGGCTGGTCCGAGGGTGTCGGCGTGCTCGCCCTGGCCCGCCTGTCCGACGCGCAGGCCCTGGGACACCCCGTCTTGGCCGTGGTGCGCGGCTCGGCCGTCAACTCCGACGGCGCCTCCAACGGTTTCACCGCCCCGAACGGCCGCGCCCAGCAACGAGTCATCCGCGCCGCCCTGGACCGCGCCGGCCTCGGTCCGTCCGATGTGGACGTGGTGGAGGCGCACGGCACCGGCACCGCGCTGGGCGACCCGATCGAGGCCCGCAGCCTGCTGGCCGTGTACGGCGCGGACCGCCCGTCGCCTCTGCTGCTGGGTTCGGTGAAGTCGAACATCGGCCACACCCAGGCCGCCGCCGGTGTCGCGGGCATCATCAAGATGGTGCAGGCGATGCAGCACGGCGTCGTGCCCGCGACTCTGCACGTGTCTCAGCCTTCGACGCACGTCGACTGGTCCGCCGGTGACGTCTCCCTGGTGACCACGGCTCGGTCCTGGCCGGAGTCGGATCGCGCGCGGCGTGCCGCGGTGTCGTCGTTCGGCGTGTCGGGCACCAACGCGCACGTGATCATCGAGGCCGCCCCGACCGCCCAGGAATTGTCAGACCTGCCTGAGATGATTGGGTTGGGGGGTAGTTCCCCCCAGGGGGCCGGCCAATCCGAATCGATCCCGAAGAGCGCGGCGGGCTCGGTGCCGCTCGTGGTCTCGGCCAAGTCCGAAGCCTCCCTCCGCGCCCAGATCGACCGCATCCGCACTCATCCGGGCGACGCGCGCGACATCGGCCACTCCCTCGTCACCACCCGCACGCTCTTCGAACACCGCGCCGTCCTCCTGGCCGACACCGAGATCACCGGCCAGGCCAAGCGCACCGAGCTGGCGATGCTCTTCACCGGCCAAGGCGCGCAACGCCTCGGCATGGGCAAGCAACTCCACGCCCGCTACCCGGTCTTCGCGGAAGCCTTCGACGCCTGCACCACCCCCGAACTCAGACAGATCATCTGGGGCGACGACGAGGACCTGCTCAACCAGACCGGCAACGCCCAACCGGCGCTGTTCGCGTTCGAAGTCGCGCTCTACCGCCTCCTGCGGCACTTCGGCGTCGAACCCGCCCACCTCGCCGGCCACTCCATCGGCGAGATCGCCGCCGCGCACGTCGCCGGTGTCCTCAGCCTCGACGACGCCAGGACCCTCGTCACCGAACGCGCCCGCCTCATGCAGGCCCTCCCCCGCACCGGCGCGATGGTCGCCGTCCAAGCCTCCGAAGCCGACGTCACGCCGCACCTCACCGGCAACGTCAGCATCGCCGCCGTCAACGGCCCCGCCTCCGTCGTCATCGCGGGCGACGAAGAACCGACCCTCGAACTCGCCCAGCGCTGGAAGCACAAGCGTCTCCGCGTCTCGCACGCGTTCCACAGCCCGCTGATGGAACCGATGCTGAACGACTTCCGCGAAGCCATCGGCACCCTCACCTTCCACCAGCCGCAAATCCCGATCCAAACGCACGCGGACGTCACCAACCCCGAGTACTGGGTCCAGCACGTCCGCGACACCGTCCGCTTCCACGACAACGTCCAAGCCCTGCGAGGCAAGACGTTCCTGGAGGTCGGCCCGGACGGCGTGCTGGCCGCACTGGTCGAGGGCGCCATCCCGACGATCCGCAGGGACCGCGACGAGGTCGAGGCGTTCGAAACCGCACTGGCCCGCCTGCACGTCGGCGGCACGCGAGTCGACTGGCTGCCCTGCTACCCCGACGCCAGACGCGTCGACCTGCCCACCTACGCGTTCGAGCACGCGCCGTACTGGCCGTCGGTCTCGGTCAGCGCGGGCGACGCCACCGGACTCGGCCTCTCCCCCGCCGGGCACCCGCTGCTCGGCGCGGCGATGACCGTCGCCGGGTCGGGCGAACTGATCCTCACCGGCACGCTGTCCGGCGCGCAGTGGCCGGCCTTCCCCACGGCCGGATTCGTCGAGCTGGCGCTGAAAGCGGCGGACCTCACCGGCCACAGCGCGGTCGAGGAACTCACCACGATCGAACCGCTTCGGCCGGGCAACGGTTCCGTGCAGGTCCAGCTGCACGTCGGCACCGACGGCCGCTTCGCCCTGCACTCGCGTGCCGACCAGCAGGAGTGGGTCAGGCACGCCGAAGGCAGGCTCGGCACCGGCACGCAGCCCGAGAACATCGCCGTGTGGCCGCCGAAGGGCGCGCAGGTCGTCGACAGTTCCCACGACGAGAGCCTCCGCGCGGTCTGGCAGCGGAACGGGGAGATCTTCGCCGAGGTGGTGCTGTCTCAAGACGGCACCGGTTTCGGCATCCACCCGGCCTTGCTGGACGCCGCGCTGAACGCCGCGTCGTTCCTCGGCGTCGAGGGCGAACCCGCGGACTGGCGTTCGGTCACCCTGCACGCCACGGGCGCCGAAGTCCTCCGCGTCCGTCTGTCCGAAGAGGACGAACAGGTGAAGCTCACCGCCACCGACGCCAACGGGGAGGCGGTCCTGGACGCCGTCATCTCGTTCCGCGAGTTGGCGGCGACGCAACGCACCGAGCTGTACCGGCTCGACTGGGTCCCGATCGAGGTCCACGGCGCCAACGACTGGGCCGTGCTCGGCGAGGACCTCCTCGAACTCGGTGTTCCGGTCGTGGACTCGTTGGCGGGCGAGTTCACGCCGGACACCGTCCTCGTGCCGGTCACCGATTCCTGGCAGGCTCTGCTGCTGATCCAGGAGTCGCTCCTGACCTCCGCGCGACTGGCGTTCGTCACGCGAGGCGCCCTGTCCGGAGACGACCTGGCGGGCGCGGCCGTGTGGGGCCTGGTGCGGTCGGCGCAGGTCGAGCACCCCGGCCGGTTCCTGCTGCTGGACGTCGAGGACTCCCTCCCGGACGGCCTGACGTCGCTCTTCGACCTCGGCGAGACCCAGGCCGTCGTCCGCGACGGCGAGGTGCGCGTCGGCCGGTTCAGCCGCGCCGCCCACTCCACTGAACACTCGTGGAACGGCACAGTCGTCGTCACGGGTGACGTCCCCGAGATCGCGCACCACCTCAGCGAGCTACCAGGGGTGCGCGGGATCGTGACGATCACCGACTGGGACTCGCTGCCCGAAACCCTGTCCACCGTGGACGATCTGGCCGCGGTCGTGCACGCGGCCGACCTCCAGGACGACGGCGTCGTCGGCGCCCTGACACCGGACCGGCTCGACACCGTCTTCCAGGCCAAGGCCGACACGGCGTGGCTGCTGCACACGCTGTGCGGCGACGTCCCGTTCGTCGTGCTGACCTCGATCGCCGAGGTCGTCGGCGCGGTCGGCAAGGGCGCCCACGCCTCCGCGAACAGTTACCTCGAAGCCCTCGCCGCCCACCGCCGCGGTCTCGGCCTGCCGGGCCTGGCACTCGCGATGGACACGTGGGACCCGGCCCTGTTCGACGCCGCGATCGGGACCGACGAGGCGTTCCTCGCGCCGTTCGTGCCCGAGCGCGCCCGCCCAGGGCGCCGCACCGCCTCGAACGCCCGCAGCGGCGGCCTCGCGCTGAAGCTCACCGGCCTCCCCTCCGCCGACCGGCTGCCGTTCGTCGTCGAGGTGGTCCGCGAGGAGGCCGCGAAGGTCATCCACGCCGGCGCGATCGCGGAAGACAGGGAGTTCCGCGCGCTCGGCTTCGACTCGCTCACCGCCATCGAACTGCGCAACGCCCTCGCCCTGGCCACCGGCCTCTCGCTGCCAGCGACGCTGATCTTCGACTACCCGACCCCGCAGGCCGTCGCCGAGCACCTCCTCGCCGAACTGACCGGTGAGGGTCTCTCCGACGACGTCGTCGCCCAGGGCCAGGCCGATCCCGACGACCCGATCGTGATCGTCGGCATGGCCTGCCGCCTGCCCGGCGACGTCAACTCGCCGGAGGACCTGTGGCAGTTGCTCGTGACCGGCGGCGACGGCGTCACGACGTTCCCCCACGACCGCGGCTGGGAGGCCGAGGCGATGGGCGGCACCGTCGAGGGCGGCTTCCTGCACGGCGCGACGCAGTTCGACGCGGGCTTCTTCAGCATCTCCCCACGCGAAGCCCTCGCCATGGACCCGCAGCAACGCCAGCTCCTAGAGGTCGCCTGGGAGGCCGTCGAACGAGCCGGCATCGACGCGACGTCGTTGCGCGGCACGAAGACCGGCGTCTACATCGGCACGAACGGCCAGGACTACACGAACCTGATCCTGCGCTCCCGCAACGAGGTCGAGGGCCACGCGTCAACGGGCCTGTCATCTGCGGTGATCTCCGGCCGCCTCTCCTACACCTTCGGCCTCGAAGGACCCGCCCTCACCGTCGACACCGCCTGCTCGGCCTCGCTGGTCGCCCTGCACCTGGCCGTGAACTCGATCCGCTCCGGCGAGTCGACGATGGCCCTGGTCGGCGGCGTGACGGTGATGTCGACCCCGATGAGCTTCGCCGGTTTCAACGCCCAGGGCGGCCTGGCCGGTGACGCGCGGTGCCGTTCGTTCTCCGAGGACGCCAACGGCACGGGCTGGGCGGAAGGCGTCGGCGTGCTGGTGATCGAACGCCGGTCCGACGCCCTGCGCGCGGGCCACCAGATCCTCGCCGTGGTGCGCGGCTCCGCCATCAACCAGGACGGCGCCTCGAACGGCCTGACCGCACCGAACGGCCCCGCGCAGCAACGCGTGATCCGCCAGGCCCTCGCCAACTCCGGTCTGTCCACTTCGGACGTCGACGCCGTCGAGGCGCACGGCACCGGCACCGTCCTGGGCGACCCGATCGAGGCCCAGGCCCTGCTGGCGACGTACGGCCAGAACCGCACGTCGCCGCTCCTGCTGGGTTCCATCAAGTCGAACATCGCCCACGCCCAGGCCGCCGCCGGTGTCGCGGGCGTGATCAAGCTCGTCCTGTCGCTGCGCAACGGCGTGCTGCCGCGCACCCTGCACGTGACGTCACCGACCTCGCACGTGGACTGGTCGGCGGGCAACGTGTCGCTGCTGACCGAGAACACCCCGTGGCCCGCGGTGGACCGCCCTCATCGCGCCGGCATCTCGTCGTTCGGCCTGTCCGGCACCAACGCGCACGTGATCATCGAGGCCGCTCCGAGCGCTCAGGAATTGTCAGACCTGCCTGAGATGATTGGGATGGGGGGTAGTTCCCCCCAGGGGGCCGGCCAATCCGAATCGATCCCGAAGAGCGCGCCGGCCTCGGCAGGCGCGGCAAGCACCCCCAATTCGACGGGCCCGGCGCCGTTGCTCCTGTCGGCGAAGTCGCCCGAAGCCCTCCAAGCGCAGATCGACCAGATCAACGCCCTCGTCCAGAGCGGCGCGAACGCACAAGACGTCGCCTACTCCCTGCTGCACCACCGCGTGATGTTCGACCATCGCGCCGTGCTGCGAGACGGCACGACACTGGCAGAAGGCATCGCCTCCCCCAAAACGCTCGCATTCCTGTTCAGCGGCCAAGGCGCACAACGCCTCGGCATGGGCAAAGATCTGTACGAAACCCAGCCGGTCTTCAAAGCCGCACTCGACGAGATCGCCCAGCACCTCGACGTCACCCCGGTCATGTGGGGCGACGACGCCGACGCGCTCAACCAGACCGGCAACACGCAGCCCGCCCTGTTCGCCTTCGAGGTCGCCCTCTACCGCCTCGCCGAAAGCACCGGCCTCACCCCGAAGTACCTGGCGGGCCACTCGATCGGCGAGATCGCCGCCGCCCACGTCGCCGGCGTCCTCACCCTCGAAGACGCCGCCGAACTCGTCCAGGCACGCGCCCGACTCATGCAGGCCCTCCCCCAGACCGGCGCGATGATCGCGATCCAGGCCACCGAAGCCGAGATCACCCCGCTCCTCACCGAGAACGTCTCCATCGCCGCCGTCAACGCGGAGAACTCCCTCGTCATCGCAGGCGACGAGAACGAAGCACAGCGGATCGCCGCCAAGCTCAAGGGCCGCAAGTCCACCCGCCTCAAGGTGAGCCACGCGTTCCACAGCCCCCTGATGGAACCGATGCTCAACGACTTCCGCGACGCCATCAGCACCCTCACCTTCCACCAGCCGCAAATCCCGATCCAAACGCACGCGGACGTCACCAACCCCGAGTACTGGGTCCAGCACGTCCGCGACACCGTCCGCTTCCACGACAACGTCGAAGCCCTGAAGGCCAAGGGCGCCAACGCGTTCCTGGAGATCGGCCCCAACGGCGTCCTGAGCGGCCTCACCGACGCCGTCCCCGCCCAGCGCCGCGACCAGACCGAGACCGACGCGTGGCTGACCGCACTGGCCCGCCTGCACGTCATCGGCGTCAAGGTCGACTGGCAGCTCGACGGCCGCGCGATCGACCTGCCCACCTACCCGTTCCAGCACGAGCGCTACTGGCCGGAGATCGCCCAGGCACCGGCGGCCGGCCGCGACCCGATCGACGCCGAGTTCTGGGCCGCCGTCGAACAGCAGGACGCCGGCCAGCTCGCCGCGACGCTCGACATGGACCCGCAGACCTGGGCCGGTGTGCTGCCGGGCCTGTCGGCCTGGCGGCAGAAGCGGTCCGCCAAGTCCACTGTGGACTCCTGGCTGCACGAGGATTCGTGGACGCCCATCACCGGCCTCAAGCCCGCGCAAGGCTCGTGGTTCGTCGCGGTGCCGATGTCGCTGTCCGAGGACGCCTGGGTGCAGACGTTGCTCGCCTCTCTCGGCAACGACGTCACGGTGCTCGAGGTGGCGTGGGCCGACCGCGAGTACCTGACCGGGCAGCTGGTCGAGTTCAACCAGAAGCGCTACACGGGCGTGATCTCGTTGCTGGCGCTGGACGATCTCGACGAACTGGCGCCGGTCGTCGGCACGACCGCGCTCATCCAGGCGTTGGGCGACGTGGACATCAACGCGCCGTTGTGGGTGATCACGCGCGGCGCGGTGTCGACCGGACGCCACGACCTGCTCACGCAGCCGTGGCAGACCGGTGTGTGGGGCCTGGGACGCGTCGCGTCGCTGGAGTACCCGCAGCGCTGGGGCGGTCTGGTCGACCTGCCGGACGACATCGACGACCGCATCGCGCACCGGTTCACGTGCGTGCTGTCCAGCGACGAGGACCAGACGGCGGTCCGGTCCGCCGGGGTGTTCGGCAGGCGCGTTGTCGTTGGCGCGCAAGCGAACGGTGTCGAGTGGACGCCATCCGGAACCGTGGTGCTCACCGGCGGTACCGGCGCTCTCGGCGCGCACCTGGCCCGTGACTTCGCCCGGCGCGGCGCCGCGAAGATCGTCCTGGTCAGCAGGCGCGGCCTCGGTTCCCCAGGCGCTGTGGACCTCCAGGCCGAGATCACCGCGCTCGGAGCGGAAACCGTTGTCGTGGCGTGTGACGTCGCCGACCGGGACGCCGTCGCCGAGCTGCTGACGCCGGACGTCAAGGCCGTCGTGCACGCGGCCGGTGTGCTCGACGACATGATGTTCGACAGCCTGACGCCCGACGCGTTCACCAAGGTGTTCGAGTCGAAGGTGAACTCGGCGTTCGTCCTCGACGACCTGACGCGCGGCATGGACCTGGACGCGTTCGTGCTGTTCTCGTCGGTGGCGGGCTCGGTCGGCAACATGGGCCAGGGCAACTACGCCGCCGCGAACTCCGTGCTCGACGCGATCGCCCAGCAACGCCACCAGGCGGGCCGTGCCGCGACGTCGATCGCCTGGGGTGCCTGGGCGGGCGACGGCATGGCGGGCGACGACCGCGTCGCCGAGCACATCAAGCAGGTCGGCGCGGCGTCGCTGGACCCGGACCTCGCGATCACCGCGCTGCGTCACCTCGTCGCGCACGGCACGCCCACGGCGGTCGTGGCGGACCTGCGCGCGCCGCAGCTGCTGATGGCGTTGCTGAGCCTGCGCCCGACGCCGGTGATGTCCGAACTGCCCGGCGCCCGCGAGGCGCTGGACGAACTCGCCGCCGCCCGCGCCGAGAGCGACTCGGCCGCCGCGGAGTTCCGGCGTTCGCTGCGATCCCTGCCCGCCGACGAACGCGTCAGCCCGGTGCTCGACCTCGTCCGCACGCGTGCGGCGGTGGTGCTCGGGCACGCGGGCAAGGAGGCGGTCGCGTCCGACAAGGCGTTCCGCGACATCGGTTTCGACTCGCTGACCGCCGTCGACCTGCGCAACCACCTCTCCTCGATCACGGGACTCGCGCTGCCCGCCAGCCTGGTGTTCGACTACCCGACACCGCTGGCGCTCGCGGAGTTCCTGCTGGACGAGCTCCTCGGCGACACCTCCGTCATCGCCGAGGAGCACGTTCGCCTCGCGGACGCCGACGACATCGCGATCGTCGGCATGGCCTGCCACTTCCCCGGCGGCATCGACTCGCCGGACGACCTGTGGCGCGTGCTGATGGCGGGCGAGGACGTGATCACGTCGTTCCCGGCGGACCGCGGCTGGGACACGACCGAACCCATCCGCGGCGGATTCCTCGACGGTGCCGCGGACTTCGACGCGTCCTTCTTCGGCATCTCCCCGCGCGAAGCCCTCGCGATGGACCCGCAGCAACGTCTCCTGCTCGAAACCTCCTGGGAGGCCTTCGAACGCGCGGGCATCGATCCCGCTCAGCTGCGCGCCTCACGGACCGGTGTCTTCGTCGGCACCAACGGCCAGGATTACCAGCACGTCGTGATGGCCTCCAACGAAGACCTCGAAGGCCACGCGGGCACGGGCCTGGCCGCATCGGTGATCTCCGGCCGCATCTCCTACGCGCTGGGCCTGGAAGGACCCGCCGTCACCGTCGACACCGCCTGCTCCTCAGCCCTGGTCGCGCTGCACCTGGCCGCCCAGTCACTGCGCGGCGGCGAATGCTCCCTGGCCCTGGCCGGCGGCGTCACGGTCATGGCGACCCCCACCTCGTTCTCGGGCTTCTCCCGCCAGGGCGGCCTCGCTCAGGACGGCCTGTGCAAGGCGTTCTCCGACTCCGCGGACGGCACGGTCTGGTCCGAAGGCGTAGCCGTCCTGGTGGTAGAGCGCCACTCCGACGCGGTCGCAGCCGGACACCCGGTGCTAGCGCTGGTCCGCGGCTCCGCGTTCAACTCCGACGGCGCCTCCAACGGCCTCACCGCCCCGAACGGCCCCTCGCAGCAACGCGTGATCCGCGCGGCCCTCGCCTCGGGCGGCCTGTCGGTGTCCGATGTGGACGCCGTCGAGGCTCACGGCACGGGCACCGTCCTGGGCGACCCGATCGAGGCGCACGCCCTGTTGGCCACCTACGGCCAGAACCGCGCCGAACCTCTGCTACTCGGCTCCGTGAAGTCCAACCTGGGCCACACGCAGGCGGCAGCGGGCGCGGCGGGCGTGATCAAGATGGTGCTGGCGATGCACCACGGCCAACTCCCCCGCACCCTGCACGTCACCTCGCCCTCCTCCCACATCAACTGGTCCACGGGCGCCGTCGAACTCCTGACCTCCGCCACCACCTGGCCCGCGGTGGACCGGCCTCGGCGCGCGGGCGTCTCGTCGTTCGGCATCTCCGGCACGAACGCGCACGTGATCTTGGAAGCACCGGGCACTCCGGAACTGTCAGACCTGCCTGAGATGATTGAGATGGGGGGTAGTTCCCCCCAGGGGGCCGGCCAATCCGTATCGATCCCGAAAGGCGAGACGAAGTCGGCGCACCCCGCAGACACGGCGAGCGCGGCAGGCACACCAGACGCGGCGGGCACCGCAGGCGCGGCGGGCACCGCAGGCGCGGCGACTCCGACGAGTGCGGTGCCGTTGCTCGTGTCGGCGAAATCAGCGGGCTCGCTGCGCGCCCAGGTCGAGCGGATCAAGGCCGTTCTCGCCGCCGGAGCGAACCCGCTCGACGTCGCCCACACCCTGTCGAAGCGGTCGCGGTTCGCCCACCGCGCGGTCCTGATCGACGGCGAGGAAGTCGCGAACGGGACCGCCGGCGAGCACACGCTCGCCGTGCTCTTCTCCGGCCAGGGCTCGCAGCGCCTCGGCATGGGCAAGGACCTGTACGAGCGGTTCAGCACGTTCGCGGACACGTTCGACGCCGTCCTCGCCCACTTCGAACCTGGCCTGCGCGACCTCATCTGGGGCGCTGACGCCGACGCGCTCGACCAGACCGGCAACGCTCAGCCCGCCCTGTTCGCGTTCGAGGTGGCGCTGTTCCGGCTGCTGGAGGAGTTCCGGATCAAGCCAGCCCACGTCGCGGGCCACTCCATCGGCGAGATCGCGGCCGCCCACGTCGCCGGAGTCCTCACCCTCGAAGACGCCGCCAAGCTCGTCCAGGCACGCGCCCGCCTCATGCAGGCCCTCCCGCGAACCGGCGCGATGATCGCTGTCCAGGCCACCGAGGCCGAGGTCGCGCCGCACCTCACCCGGAACGTGTCGATCGCCGCGGTCAACGCTCTCAACTCCGTCGTCCTCGCCGGCGACGAACAAGAAGCCGACGCCATCGCGGCCAACTGGAAGCACAAGCGACTCCGCGTCAGCCATGCGTTCCACTCGCCGTTGATGGAGCCGATGCTGGACGACTTCCGCGAGGCGATCAGCGGGCTCACGTTCCACGCACCGGTTGTAGGAATGTCAACATCCGGCGACGTCACCACCGTCGACTACTGGGTGAACCACGTCCGCGACACCGTCCGGTTCCACGACAACGTGCAGGCGCTCAGGAGCAAGGGCGTCACTCGGTTCATCGAGGTCGGACCGGACAGCGTCCTGTCGGCCCTGGTCGACGGCGTGCCTACGGTGAGGCGTGACAGGACTGAACTGCACAGCTTGATGACTGCACTCAGTCAAGTACATGTTGACGGAATCAATGTTGACTTGACTCAGATGTTGATTCGAGGTGTACAAATCAACATCCCGACGTACGCCTTCGAGCGCGAGCGGTTCTGGCCGAAGGCATCCGTCGGCGGACGTACAGGCGACCTCACGGCCTATGGCCTCGCATCGGGCGGACACCCGCTTCTCGGCGCGGCGGTCACCGTCGCG
The DNA here is from genome assembly GCF_044754905.1 of Lentzea sp. NPDC092896. Taxonomy (NCBI): domain Bacteria; kingdom Bacillati; phylum Actinomycetota; class Actinomycetes; order Pseudonocardiales; family Pseudonocardiaceae; genus Lentzea; species Lentzea sp. NPDC092896. The sequence continues at coordinate 1,858,310 of NZ_JBIVPX010000001.1, read as the reverse complement.
AGCACCGACGAGTTGGTGCTCAGCGGACGGCTCGCGAAGGCGACGCATCCGTGGCTCGGCGAGACGTTCCCGGCGACCGGGTTCCTGGACTTCGCGATCCGCGCGGGAGACCTCGTCGGCTGCGATCGCGTCGAACATCTCGCCACGGCCGTGCCGTTGCGTCTGCCGGAACGTGACGCCGTCGCCGTGCAGGTGCGCGTCGGCCCACCGCAGGACGGCAAGCGCACGGTGAGCGTGCACGCCCAGCACGGCGACACGTGGGTGGAGCACGCCACGGGCACGCTCACCACCGAGCCGTACCACGCGACGTTCACCGGTGACGGCATCGAAGTCGAACTGCCCGACGGCGTGGACGACGCCGCAACGTTCGGTGTGCACCCGTTGTTGTTGGCGCAGGCCCTCGAAGGCACGAGCGAACTGCTTGGCGAGGGCGTGCCGTTCGAGTGGCGAGACGTGTCGCTGCACGCCATCGGTCCGGAGCGGCTGAAGGTCCAGCTCACGCGTATCGGCGACGCCGTCGAGGTTGCGGCCGCCGACGCCGAGGGCAACCCCGTGTTGTCCGTGCGCGCGTTGACCGTGCACGTACCTGAGGTTCCGCAAGACCAGCGGGTGCGTGAGGCGTTGTTCCAGGTGAACTGGGTGCCGGCGCGACTCGGCGAGGCGTCCGAGATCAACGCCCGAATCGTCGAGGTTCGGGGCGGCATCGACGCCGAGGCCGCACACCGGGCGACGATCGAGGCGTTGGAGGTTCTGCAGAACACCGACGAGCGCACGGTGTTCGTCACGCGGGGCGCTCAGGAGCCTGTCCGCGATCTTGGTGCGGCGTCGGTCTGGGGCCTGGTGCGGGCCGCGCAAGCCGAGGATCCCGGACGTTTCCTGCTGATCGACCTCGACGAGTCGAGCACCGTGGAACCCGGCATGCTCGTGAGCGAGGAGCAGCAGCTCGTCGTGCGCGACGGCGTCTCCTACGCCGGTCGGCTGGCGCGCCTGGGCGAACACGAGACGCGGCCCGTCGACTGGTCCGGCACCGTGCTGATCACCGGTGGTACCGGTGGCCTGGGTGCGGAACTGGCGCGGCACCTCGTCGCGTCCGGAGCACGAAGCCTGCTGCTCCTGAGCCGGCGCGGACCCGACTCCCCTGGCGCGTTGGAGCTGCGGGCGGAACTGATCGCGCACGGCGCCATCGTCACGATCGCCGCCTGCGACGTCGCCGACCACGACGCGCTGGCCGCCGTCCTCAATGGACACGACGTGACCACTGTCGTGCACACGGCGGGAGTGCTGGACGACGGCGTGATCGCGTCGATGACGCCCGAGCGGCTGACGAAGGTGTTGCGGCCCAAGGTGGACGCGGCCTGGAACCTGCACTCGCTCGTGCCGGAGGCGCAGTTCGTCCTGTACTCGTCGGTGTCCGGCGTCCTCGGCACCGCGGGCCAGGGCAACTACGCGGCGGGCAACGCGTTCCTCGACGCGCTGGCCCAGTACCGGCGTTCGCTCGGGCTGCACGCGGTGTCGCTGGCGTGGGGCGCGTGGACGTCCGAGGTCGGCATGACCGGGCAGATGGACGCGGCGGCGTTCGAGCGGCTGGAGAAGTCCTCGATGCCGCCGATCTCTCTGGAGCTCGGCCTGGCGCTGTTCGACGCGGCGGTCACCACAGACGCGGCGCAGGTCGTGCCCGCACGGGTGATCAGCGGCACCACGAACGGCATGGTGCCGCCGCTGCTGCGCGACCTCGTGCGCGGCGGGCGCCGAACCGCGGCGAACCGCTCCGACGTGCAGCTCGGCCCGGACCGTCTGGTGGACCTGGTGCTGTCCGAAGCCGCCGCCGTCCTCGGACACGGATCCGCGGCGACGATCGACGCCGGTCTGGAGTTCAGCCAGCTCGGCTTCGACTCGCTGACGTCCGTCGAACTGCGCAACCGCCTCGACGCGGCCACCGGCCTCACGCTCCCGGCGACGCTCGTCTTCGACTACCCGACTCCCCAGGCACTCGCCGCCCACCTGGCCGTCGAACTGTTCGGCGGCACCGCCGAGACCGAGTCGTTCGCGGGCGCCGTCAGCGACGAGCCGATCGCGATCGTGGGCATCGGCTGCCGGTTCCCCGGCGACGTCATGAGCCCCGACCAGCTCTGGGACCTGGTGGCGGCCGGACGGGACGCGATCAGCGGCTTCCCGGCGGACCGCGGCTGGGACGCGGGCGTGGTCGGCGACGGCGCCGGGCAGTCGGTGACCGGCCACGGCGGCTTCCTGAACGGCATCGCGGACTTCGACCCGGCGTTCTTCGGCATCTCCCCGCGCGAGGCCGTCGCGATGGACCCGAACCAGCGCCTCGTCCTCGAAACCGCCTGGGAGGCCCTCGAACACGGCGGACTCGACCCGCTGGCCCTGCGCGGTTCGCGCACCGGCGTCTTCCTCGGCGCCGGCGGCCTCGAATACGGCCAGCTCGTGATCAACTCCGAACAGGCCCGTGAGGGCTTCTCCAGCACCGGAACGTCTCCGAGCGTCGTGTCCGGCCGCCTCTCTTACGTACTCGGTCTGGAAGGACCGTCGATCACGGTCGACACGGCGTGCTCGTCGTCGTTGGTGGCGCTGCACATGGCCGTGTCCGCGCTACGGAACGGTGAGTGCACTCTGGCGCTCGCAGGCGGCGTGCAGACGTTGGTGTCGCCAGGCACTTTCATGGAGTTCAGCCAGCAGGGCGGCCTCGCGCGTGACGGCCGATGCAAGGCGTTCTCCGATTCCGCCGATGGCACCGCATGGGCTGAGGGCGTCGGCGTGCTCGTGGTCGAGCGTCTGTCCGACGCGCTCGCTGCTGAGCATGACGTGCTCGCGATCGTGCGCGGTTCCGCGGTGAACTCGGACGGCGCCTCCAACGGCCTGACCGCACCCAACGGTCCGTCGCAGCAACGTGTGATCCGTGCGGCGCTCGCTGCTGCCGGGTTGTCGACGTCCGATGTGGACGCCGTGGAAGCGCACGGCACCGGAACGGCCTTGGGCGACCCGATCGAGGCGCAGGCACTGCTCGCGACCTACGGCCAGGACCGCGCGGAGCCACTGCTGCTGGGTTCGCTGAAGTCGAACATCGGCCACTCGCAGGCCGCGTCGGGCGTGGCGTCGGTGATCAAGATGGTGATGGCGATGCGGCACGGCGTCCTGCCGCGCACCCTGCACGTCACCGCACCGTCGTCGCACGTGGACTGGTCGGCGGGGTCGGTGTCGCTGCTGACTTCGGCGACCGCGTGGCCCGCGGTGGACCGGCCCCGGCGCGCGGGCGTCTCGTCGTTCGGCATCTCCGGCACGAACGCGCACGTGATCTTGGAAGCACCGAACGCCCCAGAACTGTCAGACCTGCCTGAGATGATTGGGATGGGGGGTGAATCCCCCCAGGGGGCCAGCCAGTCCGAATCGATCCCGAACGACGAGGCCAAGTCGGCGCATGCCGCAGACACGGTGCCGTTGATCGTATCCGCGAAATCGGCCGACGCGGTGCGCGCGCAGATCGAGCGGATCACCGACTTCGCCGAACGAACCGGGGCGAGCGCGCACGACGTCGGGTTCTCGTTGCTCAGCCGGTCGCGCTTCGACCACCGGGCGGTCCTGCTCGACGGCGCCGAAATCGCCACCGGACAGGCGAGCAAGAAGAAGCTCGCGGTGCTGTTCTCCGGGCAGGGCTCGCAGCGGCTCGGGATGGGCCGGGAGCTGTACGAGCGGTTTGGAGCATTCAAAGCCGCGTTCGACGAGGTCGATCGACACCTCCACATCAAGAACGTCGTCTGGGGCGCGGACGAGGCCGAGCTGAACAGCACGGCCAGTACGCAGCCCGCGCTGTTCGCGATCGAGGTCGCTCTCCACCGGCTCGCCGAGAGCTTCGGCGTCGAGGCCGACGTGGTCACCGGGCACTCGGTCGGCGAGATCGCGGCCGCGCACGTCGCCGGCGTGTTCAGCCTCGAAGACGCGGCGACGCTCGTCCGGGCACGCGCGAACCTGATGCAGGCGTTGCCCGCCAACGGTGCGATGTTCGCGGTCAGGGCGAGCGAGAGCGATGTCATCAAGCACCTCGACGACGCCGTGTCCATCGCGGCGGTCAACGGGGAGAACGCGGTGGTCATCGCGGGCGACGAGGCACAGGCGCGGAAGATCGCCGGGAACTGGGAGCACAAGCAGCTCAAGGTCAGCCACGCGTTCCACTCCCCGCTGATGGACCCGATGCTCGACGACTTCCGCGACGCCATCCAGCACATCCGGTTCCAGGAGCCGAAGATCCCGGTGCAGGCGACCGGGGACGTCACGACGGCCGAGCACTGGGTTCGGCACGTGCGGGACGCGGTGCGGTTCGCGGACAACGTTGCGCACATCGGCGACGCCACGTTCCTGGAGATCGGGCCGGACGGGGTGCTGAGTGCGCTGGTCGACGGTGCGATTCCGGCGCTGCGCAAGGACAAGGACGAGGTCACGGCGTGGACGACGGCGCTGGCGAGGTTGTTCGTGCAGGGGGTGGACGTCGACTGGGCGCCGTTCTTCTCCAAGAACAACAAGATCAAGCTGCCCACCTATGCGTTCCAGCACGACCGGTACTGGCCCACGCCCCGCAAGCACAGCGGTGACGTCGGGCTCGGGCCGGTGGACCACCCGGTGCTCGGTGCCGCGATGACGCTCGCCGGGTCCGATGCCGTGGTGTTCACCAACAGGCTCACGGAAGATCACCCCGAGGCCGCGTTCGCGGAGATCGCGTTCCGGGCGGCCGATCAGGTCGGGTGCGGGCTCGTCGAGGAGCTGGTCGTCAGCGGGCCGTTGACGGCGGGCGTGTTGCAGGTGTCGGTTTCGCCGCCACAAGAAGGAAAGCGGCAGCTCACCGTCCACACACGACAGGGTGACGAATGGGTGCGACTGGCAAGTGGCGTGCTCGAGGAAGGTGAGTACGCGAACGACTTCCCGGTCGGTGAGTGGCCCCCGAAGGGAGCGGTCGAGATCGGGGAGAACACGTGGCAGCTCGGGGACGCCACGTTCGCCGAGGTGTCGCTGGAATCCGGCGACGCCAACCAGTACGGCGTACATCCCGAGCTCATCCAGAAGGCGATGCTCGGCGAGGACGTGCCGCTGGAGTGGCGGAGTCTGTCGCTGCACGCGATCGGCGCGTCGACGCTGAGGGTCCGGCATCTGGGTGGCGCGATCGACGCCGTTGACGGGCAAGGGTCGCCGGTGTTCTCGGCACGGACCGTGGTCCTCGGCTCGCCTCTGACGAAACAACAGCAGCAGGATTCGCTGTTCCGGCTGGAGTGGGTGCCCGCGCCGCGGTTCGCCGAGATGGAGGCGGCCGTCGTCGAGGTCAGTGGCGGCGAGGACTACGTCGAGGACGCTCATTCTCTTGCTGTGCAGGCACTTCACACGGTTCAGCAGGACGAGCGGGTCGTGTTCGTGAAGCGTGGCGACGACCTGGCGGCGTCGACGGTGTGGGGGCTGGTCAGGTCGGCGCAGTCGGAGAACCCCGGGCGGTTCCTGCTGGTCGACACGGACGACTCCGCGCCGGTGCCGATCGGGTTGCTGGACGCGGGCGAGACGCAGGCGCGGGTGCGGGACGGGCAGGTCCAGGTCGCTCGGCTCGCGCGCGTCACCGACGCCGTCGAGACCGCGAAATGGGATCCGGAAGGCACGGTGCTCATCACCGGCGGAACGGGTGGGCTGGGCGCGGAGCTGGCGCGTCACCTCGTCGCGGAACGGCGTGCCAAGCGGCTGCTGCTCGTCTCGCGGCGTGGGCCGGACGCACCGGAAGCCGTTGCGTTGCAGGCGGAACTGACGGCGCACGGTGCGGACGTCACGATCGCCGCCTGCGACATCGCGGACCTCAAGGCGGTCAGGAAGGTGTTGAAGGGCGTCGAGTTGACGGCCGTCATCCACACGGCGGGTGTGCTCGATGACGGCATCATCGGGTCGCTGACGCCGGAGCGGCTCGCCACCGTTCTCACGCCCAAGGTCAACGGCGCGTGGAACCTCCACGAGGCCACGAAGAAGCAGAAGCTCAAGGCGTTCGTGCTGTATTCGTCGGTCTCGGGCATCGTGGGCGCGCCGGGACAGGGCAACTACGCCGCCGCGAACGCGTTCCTGGACGCACTCGCCGTCCACCGGCGCGAGCGGGGTCTGCCGGCGACGTCGCTGGCGTGGGGTCCATGGGCGCAGTCGAGTGGCATGACGGCGCATCTGCAGGAAGGCGCTATCGATCGCATGGGACGGGGCGGGATGCCACCGTTGAGCGTCGAGGAGGGCATGCGGCTGTTCGACGACGCCACGTCGCGTGACGAGGCGTTCCTGGTGCCGGCGCGGATCAGCACCGGCCGTTCGGACGGGCCCGTCGCGGCGGTGTTGCGCGGTCTGGTCCGCGGTGGCAAACGGGCAGCAGGGGCGTCCACTGTGGACTACGGGGCGACCCTGGCGGCGCTGCCCGCGGAGGACCAGCTCCAGCACGTCCTCGACCTGGTGCGCGGGCACGCGGCCGGCGTCCTCGGGCACGCGACGCCTGTGGCGATCGACCACGACAAGCAGTTCCGCGACCTCGGTTTCGACTCGCTGACCGCCGTGGAGCTGCGCAACAGCATCGCGGCCGCCGCCGGGCTCAAGCTCGCGGCGACGCTCGTCTTCGACTACCCCACGCCCGCCGAACTGGCCGCGCACCTGCACGGTCTGCTGGTCGGCGCGCAGGACGAACGGCCCGCGCTCACCACCGAGCTCGACCAGGTGGAGATCGCCCTCGCAGCCGGAACGCCGGGGGTCGCGGCGCGGCTGCGCAAGCTGCTCGCCCAGTACGGCGGCACGGCCAAGAAGGAAGCCGCGCGCGAACGCCTCACCGAGGCCTCCGCGGACGACGTGTTCGCGTTCATCGACAACGAGCTCGGCCGACGCACCGAGCGCTGACCCACTTCACGACGGAAGGTTTCCGGCGATGCCGAACGAAGAGAAGCTCGTTGAGTACCTGAAGTGGGTCACGGCTGACCTGCACGAAACGCGTCAGCGGCTGGAGGAGGCCGAGTCCGGGCGCCACGAGCCGATCGCGATCGTCGGCATCGCGTGCCGCTTCCCCGGCGACGTGCGTTCCGCCGAGGACCTGTGGGACCTGGTCTCGGAGGGCCGTGACGCGATCACCGGTTTCCCGACGGACCGCGGCTGGGACCTGGGAACGCTGGCGGGCGGGGACTCCGCGACGTTGCAGGGCGGGTTCCTGTACGACGCGGCGGAGTTCGACCCCGGCTTCTTCGGCATCTCGCCGCGAGAGGCTCTCGCGATGGACCCTCAGCAACGGCTGCTGCTGCAGACCACGTGGGAGGCCATCGAGCGTGCGGGCATCGACCCGGCGTCGTTGCGTGGCAGCGAAACGGGCGTGTTCGTCGGCACGAACGGCCAGGACTACGGACATGTGCTGATCGCGTCGGAGGAGGACGTCGAGGGTCACGCCGGAATGGGCACGGCCGCGAGCGTCATCTCGGGCCGCATCTCGTACACGTTCGGCTTCGAGGGTCCTGCTGTCACCATCGACACGGCGTGTTCTTCTTCTCTCGTCGGGTTGCACCTCGCTGCTGCTGCGCTGCGCAACGGCGAGTGCTCGCTCGCGGTCGCGGGTGGCGTCACGGTCATGGCGACGGCGTCGAACTTCGCCGGCTTCACGCGTCAGGGCGGCCTCGCGGTTTCTGGGCGCTGCAAGGCCTTCTCCGATGACGCCGACGGGACCGGTTGGTCCGAGGGCGTCGGCGTGTTGTTGGTGGAGAAGCTCTCGGACGCACAACGCAACGGACACCCCGTGCTCGCCGTGGTGGTGGGCAGCGCAGTCAACCAGGATGGCGCGTCGAACGGCCTCTCCGCGCCGAACGGTCCCTCGCAACGACGGGTGATCCAGGCGGCGCTGGCCTCGGCGGGGTTGGCGGCCGACGAGGTGGGCGCGGTCGAGGCGCACGGCACCGGGACCGTGCTGGGTGACCCGATCGAGGCGCAGGCGCTGCTCGCGACCTACGGTGCCGAACGAGCCGAGCCGCTGCGGCTGGGCGCGGTGAAGTCGAACATCGGGCACACGCAGGCGGCCGCGGGCGTGGCGGGCGTGATCAAGATGGTGATGGCGTTGCAGCGGGAGACACTCCCCCGGACGCTGCACGTGAGCGCGCCGTCGTCGCACGTGGACTGGGCGGCGGGCAACATCGCGCTGCTGACCGAGGCCGAGCCGTGGCCGCGCGGGGAGCAGCCGAGGCGGGCGGGGATCTCGTCGTTCGGCGTGTCGGGGACGAACGCGCACGTGATCATCGAGGAGGCACCACAGCCGAACGAAAGCGGCGACGAGCCCACGCGGTGCCCGTTCGGCTTCGGTACTGACGCGGACGAGTTGCCACTGGTCGTGTCGGCGAAGTCGGCCAATGCCCTGCAAGCGCGCATCGACCAGGTCCGGGCGCTTGAAGAGTCCCCCGCTGCCGTCGGCCACTCCCTCCTCACCACCCGCAGCACCGGATTCGAACACCGAGCCGTCCTCCTCAACGGCGCCACCCTCGCGAGCGGCCAGACCCAGCGCAAACCGGTGGCCGCCCTCTTCAGCGGCCAGGGCGCCCAACGCCTCGGCATGGGCAAGGACCTCTACGAAACCTCCGACACCTTCCGCACCGCGTTCGACAACGTCGCCCAGCACCTCGACGTGGACCTCGACGACGCCATGTGGGGCACGGACGAGGACGCGCTCAACCAGACCGGCACCACCCAGCCGGCCCTGTTCGCCCTGCAGGTGGCCCTCTACCGGCTCCTGGAGAGCTACGGCTTCAAACCCGACCACGTCGCGGGCCACTCCATCGGCGAGATCGCGGCGGCGCACGTCGCCGGCGTCCTCAGCCTCGAAGACGCCGCCACACTGGTCCAAGAACGCGCACGCCTCATGCAGGCCCTACCGCAGAACGGCGCGATGTTCGCCGTCAAGGCGACGGAAGCGGAAGTCAGGAAGCACCTCACCGCGCAGGTGGACATCGCCGCCATCAACGGCCCCAACGACATCGTCATCGCCGGTGAAGAAGCGACAGCAACGGCCATCGCGCAGAACTGGGAGCACAAGCAGCTCCGGGTCAGCCACGCCTTCCACTCCCCGCTGATGGAGCCGATGCTCGGAGCATTCCGCAACGCCATCAAGCACATCACCTTCGCCAAGCCGCGCATCCCCATCCACACCAACGGCGACGTCACGACCGTCGACCACTGGGTCAACCACGTCCGCGACACGGTCCGCTTCACCGACAACGTCAAGAAGATCGGCGACGCCACCTTCGTGGAGATCGGCCCGACCGGAGTGCTCAGCGCACTGGTCGACGGCTGCATCCCGACGCTGCGCAAGAACAAACCCGAACCGGCGGCGGTCCTCACCGCGCTCGCCAAGCTCTACATCAGCGGCGTGAACGTCAACTGGCGGAAGTTCTTCCCGCGCGGCGACAAGATCGCCCTGCCCACCTACCCGTTCGACACGCAGCGGTTCTGGCCCAAGGGCGGCACCGCGCCGAGCGGACCGGCCAAATCCCAGCCCGCCCTGCACGAACTGCACTGGGTCGACGCCACCGTCACCGCGAGCCCCATCGCGGCGGCCAGGTGGGCGATCATCGGCGGGGACGAGTTCGACCTCGCGCACGTGCTCTACAGCGCCGGGCAGACCGTCACCGGGTACGGGGAGACGCTCGCCGAGGCCGCGAAATCCACCAAGCCTGACGTGTTCATCGTGGCGGTCAGCGGTGACGGAACACCAGCAACTACCCACGCACAGACACAACGCGTCCTCGCGATCCTCCAAGAGGCCGACGACTACAGCGCGCACATCGTATTCGTCAGCGGGGAGAACGACCTCACCGCGGCCGCCACGGCAGGTCTCGTGCGCAGCGCACAGATGGAGAACCCAGGCAGGTTCCTGCTGTTCGACACCGACGGACTGGACGTGTCCGGCGCGTTGCTGCCCAAACTGGTGGCGTGGGACGAGCCGCACGTGAGGGTCCGCAATGGACAGACGACGGTGCCACGACTGAAAGAAGTCCAGAAGACCGAAGGCGACCACGAGTGGGACCAGGACAAGACGGTCCTGATCACCGGCGGTACCGGCGGACTCGGTGCCGAACTGGCGAAACACCTCGTCACCAGGCACAACGTCAAGCACCTGCTGCTCGCCAGCCGTCGTGGCGAGGAGTCGCCCAAGGCCACCGAACTGCGCCGAGAGCTCGAAGCACAGGGCGCGACGGTCACGATCGCGGCGGCCGACGTCTCGAAGGCCGACGACGTCACCAGTCTCCTCAGCGCGGCACAGAAACCCTTGCAGGCCATCATCCACACGGCAGGCGTGCTCGAGGACGCGCTGATCGACGCGCTCACCCCGGACAGCGTCACGAACGTCCTCACGCCCAAGGTCGACGCGGCCTGGCACCTGCGCAACGCCACGGACGTCCAACTGATCCTCTACAGCTCCGTCTCGGGCGTGATGGGCGCGGCGGGGCAGGGCAACTACGCGGCCGCCAACTCCTACCTCGACGCCCTCGCCCAGAGCACCGAGAACACCATCAGCCTCGCCTGGGGACCGTGGGCGCAGGACTCCGGCATGACGGCCGGGCTCAGCCAGGCCGCGATGGACCGGATGCAACGGTCGGGCATGCCGCCGCTGGCCGTCGAGCAGGGCCTCGCGCTCTTCGACGCCGCACTCGCGCACCGCACACCCCTCGTGGTCCCGATCCACGTCGCCGCCCAACGAGGTCCGGTCTCCAAACTCCTGGGAGGCACCAGCGAACAACCACAGGAGAAGGCCGCCGTCACGGTGCTGGACCGGCTGCGCAACGCCACGCCCCAGGACCGCGAGGGACTGGTCCGCGACCTCGTCACCGGCACCAGCGCGGCGTTGCTCGGGCACCCCGACCCGAGCGCGGTCGACCCGCGGAAGGACTTCCTCGAACTCGGCTTCGACAGCCTCATCGCGGTCGAACTGCGCAACCAGCTCAACGAACTCCTCAGCCTCAAGCTCGCCGGATCAGTCGTCTTCGACCACAAGACCCCGGCGAACCTGGCCCAGCACCTCGTCACCGAGCTCGGCACCCTCCACAGTGGAGGAACCAGCGCGAACGGCGTCGAGGTGGCCGCGGAGGACACGGTGTTCGGGCTCTTCATGGAAGCCGTCACGAAGAACAACGTCGCCGCCGGACTGCAGATGCTCAAGGGCGTCGCGAACCTGCGCCCGATGTTCTCCTCCCCCGCCGAGCTGGACGAGCTGCCCGAGGCCGTCACGCTCGCGGACGGGCCGAAGCTGCCCAAGCTCATCTGCATCAGCGCACCTGGCGCGACGGCAGGCGTGCACATGTACGCGCGGCTCGCGGCTCACCTGCGAGGCAAACGGCAGGTCAGCGCACTCCCGCTGATCGGGTTCGGCTCAGGCGAACCACTTCCGAAGGACGCCGCCGCGGTCAACCGGTGGGTGGCCGAGGCGGTGCTGCACGCGAGCGACGGCGACCCGTTCGTGCTCGTCGGCCACTCCTCCGGCGGCACCCTCGCCTACCTCGCGGCGGGCGTCATCGAGGAGACGTGGGGCGTCAAACCGGACGGCGTGATCATGCTCGACACGCTGAGCCTCAACTACGACAACCGCGAGGGCATGGACTTCGAGTCCGTCACCAGCAACTACTTCAACACGATGGACTCCCCCGCGGTCAACATGAACAGCGCGCGCCTGTCCGCGATGGCGCACTGGTTCCCGCGCATCATCGACACCGGCATCCACACGACGGTGCCGAAGCTGTTGGTGCGGTGCGCGAACGAGGTCAGGGGAACGGACCTGGTGACCACGAACCAGGACGTCTCGGTGCCCGCGGACGACATCCGGCTCGTGGCCACCGACCACATGGCGATGGTGAAGGAGGACGCCCACCTCACCGCCGAGGTGATGGAGGACTGGCTCAAGGCCTTCCACCCCGTCACGTCCTGACGAGCAACGCCTTCTCGAACGGCAGCGGCCCGGCCGGCGGGACCGTCACGTCGAACAACGGCGTGTAGCCCGCCGCCAGGTACAGCCCGCGTGCCTCCGGCTGGCGCGGGCCGGTGGTCAAGAACAGGCGCCGGTAGCCGAGCCGGGCCGACTCGGCCTCCAGCACCGAAAGCACCTGCCGGGCCAGGCCCTGGCGGCGGTACGACGAGTGGGTCCAGATCCGCTTCAGCTCCGCGGTCTCCGAGTCGTACCGCCGGAACGCGCCGCCCGCCACGGCGGTTCCGCCCCGCAGCAACACCATCAGCCGTCCGTCAGGCGGTGTCAGCGACTCGTCAGGGAACCGTTCCATCCGCTCCCGAGCCGCCTGTCCGTACCTGCTCACGTACTCCTGCAACAACTCCGCCATCATCCCGGCGACCTCGGGAGCGTCCGGCCGAGTCCAGTGGACCTCGTCGGTCATCCGGCGCGCCGGTCCGCCAGCCGCACGACGTTCGGCGAGCGCTCCACCCGGACCCGGCTGCTCGACGCGACCAGGTAGCCGACACCGCGCACGGTCTGGATCACGTCCGACGCGTCGGCGAGCTTCTGCCGGATCCGCCGCACGTGCACGTCGACCGTGCGGGCACCGCTGTAGTCGTCGTTGACTCCCCAGACCGCCGCCAGCAGATCACGACGGCGATGCACCCGGTCGGTGTGCTCGCACAGGTGCAGCAGCAGCTCGAACTCCAGCCTCGTCGTCTCGACCACGACGTCGTGCACGAGCACCTGCCGCGTGTCCGGCAGGATCCGGACGTCCACCGCCTCGACCGCCGCCTGGGCCGCGGGCATCAGGCCCACGTCGTTCAACGCGCCGAGCAGCCGCAGCGCGGTGTCCTCGTCGTCAGTGTCGATGGTGATGCTGAACCTCATGACGCACCTCCCTGATCAGCTCTTCGGCAGACCCTGCGGGTTGATCTCGGACGTCGGCACGGCCTCGTCGGACAGGCCCCAGCGCTTCAGCACCTCGGCGTACTTGCCGTTGGCGATCAACTGGTTCAGCGCCTCCTGGACCGGGGTCACGAGCCCGCTGTCCTTCTTCGTGGTCACGGCGATCTTGCCCTGGACGGTGGCGCCGCCGGAGAAGTTGCCGATCACCTCGGTCTGCCCGGACGTCGCCGCGTGGTACGCGGAGGTCGGGTTCGGGCCGAGGTAGGCGTCGATGCGGCCGGACTGCAGCGCGAGGTAGTAGTCCGACGAGTTCTGGAAGTACTTGATGTCCGTGGCCTTCAGGCCCGCCGCCACGTTCTGGGTGCTCCAGTCGACCAGGATCTTCTCCTGGTTGGTGCCCGACGACACGGCGATCACCTTGCCCGCCACGTCCTTGGGCTCCTTCACCTTCCAGGTGCCGCCCTTCTTCGCCTCGAACGCCAGCGTGTCGAGCCGGTAGGTGGCGAAGTCGTACTTCTCCTTGCGCGCCTCGGTGACCGTGATGTTCGACAGCCCGAGGTCGTAGGCGCCGCTGTCCAGGCCGACGAACAGGTTCTCCCAGGACGAGACCTCGAGCTTCGGCTTGAGTCCCAGCACGTCGGCGACCAGCGACGCGATGTCGGTCTCGACGCCGATCACGGTCTTGTCGTCGGTCGCGTAGAACCGCAGAGGTGGTGCTGTGCCGGCGGATCCGCCGATCGTCAGCTCCCCCTTCGTTCTGAACTTCTCCGGCACCTTCGACGCGATCTTGTCGTCCTTGGTGGCGGTGACCCTCTTCTGGTCAGGACCGAGGTTCACGCTCAGGCCCGCGACCTCGACGGGCTCTTCGCCGCCGGCGGTGCCACACGCCGCCAGACCGAACACCAACGCGGCGAGAAGTACTTTGCGCACAACGAACTCCTTCTACAGAACCTTGGACAGGAAAGCGCGGGTGCGCTCGTGGACCGGGTGATCGAGCACCTGCTCCGGTGTTCCCTCTTCGACGATCACGCCGTCGTCCATGAACACGATCCGGTCGGCGACCTCGCGGGCGAAGCCGATCTCGTGCGTGACCACGACCATCGTGGTTCCGGAACGGGCCAGGTCGCGCAGCACGTCGAGCACCTCGCCGACCAGTTCCGGGTCCAGCGCCGACGTCGGTTCGTCGAACAGCACGACCTTCGGTCGTGTGGCGAGGGCTCGCGCGATCGCGACGCGTTGCTGCTGACCGCCGGAGAGCTGCCGGGGATACACGTCCGCCTTGTCCACCAGCCCGACCCGTTCGAGGAAGTGCCGGGCCTGCACCGGATCGGCCACCTCCGCGATGTTCTCCAACGCGGTGAGGTGCGGGAACAGGTTGAAGTTCTGGAAGACGAACCCGATGTCCTTGCGCTGCTTGAGGATCTCGCGTTCCTTGAGCTCGTGGAGCTTCCCGCCGCGCCGCTGGTAGCCGATCAGCGCGCCGTCGATGGTGATGAACCCGCGGTCGACCTTCTCCAGGTGGTTGATCGTGCGCAGCAACGTCGACTTGCCGGAGCCGGACGGCCCGAGCACCACCACGACCTCACCGGCCGCGACGTTCAACGACACCCCGCGCAGCACCTCAAGTGAACCGAAGCTCTTGTGCACGCCCAGAACCTCGATCACCGGCGGTCTCCTCGCGCGAAGTAGCGCTCGACGTAGTGCTGGCCGATCGAGAGCAGGGTGGTCAGGATGATGTACCAGACGGTCGCGACCATCAGCAGCGCCACGACGCGGGCGTTGCGGCCGTAGATGACCTGCACCTGGTAGAAGAGCTCGCCGATCGCCATCACCGAGACGACCGACGTGCCCTTGAACAGGCTGATCACCTCGTTGGCTGCGTTGGGCAGGATCGACCGCATCGCCTGGGGCAGCACGATTCTGCGGAACTGCCGGAACCTCGGGATGCCGAGCGCGGCCGCCGCCTCGAGCTGCCCGCGGTCGACGGAGATCACGCCGGACCGGACGATCTCCGCCGCGTAGGCCGCCTGGTGCAGCGCGAGGCCGAGCACGGCGGCGCCCATCGGGCTGATCAGCGCGATGGTCTCGAAGCTGACGAACTCCGGCCCGAACGGGATGCCGAGCGAAAGCCGTTGGTACAGATAGGAGATGTTGAACCAGAACAGCAGCTGCACGATCAACGGGATCGAGCGGAACGCCCAGATGTAGGTCCAGCCGACCGCCGAGAGGAACGGGCTCTTCGACAGGCGCAGCACCGCGACCACGATGCCGAGCGCGAAGCCCAGCACGGTGCCGAGCACGGTCAGCACGATGGTGGTGCCGACGGCGGTCAGGATCGACTGGGCGGTGAAGTACCGCGCGAACGTCGGCCAGTCCCAGGCGGGGTTCGTGACCAGGCCGTGCACGAACTGCGCGGCGAGCACCAGCACGAAGGCCACACCGACCCAGCGCCACGGGTGGCGGGCCGGCACGACGGGCAGCGAAGAAAGATCATCGTCCTTTGTGGACACAAGCGTCAGCGTGCCGGAAGAGGTCATGGCGAGTCCTTGCTGCGGCGGGGAACGTGAGACGAGCGAGAAGAGTCAGCTCGTACAACAGTCGATGCGACAGCGGGAGGACAGGATCAACGCGGCGGCGCCGTTCATCCTGTCCTCCCTTCCCTGCGCTCTTGAGGAGAGCACTCACTCAACGACGCTCACGTTAAGTACCGATGAACCACTCCGGCAAGGACGTCCACGTGCTGAACAACTATCGGATACCGAGATGATCCCTCAGCGTCGGACCTGAGTACTCGGACCGGAAAACACCGCGCTCCTGCAACAACGGCACGACGGTGTCCGCGAACTCGTCGAGCCCGCCCGGCGTCACGTGGGGCACGAGGATGAACCCGTCGGCCGCGTCCTGCTGCACCAGGTCGTTGATCTGCGTGGCGACGCTGTCCGCCGAGCCGATGAACGTCTGCCGGGCGCTCACGTCGATCACGAGGTCGCGGATGGACAGGTTCTTCGCCGCGGCCTTGTCCCGCCACTCCTGCACGGTGGCGGCGGGGTCCTTGAACATCCGCACGCTCGCCCGGCCCTTCGCGATCGTGTTCTCGCCGATCAACGGCTCCACGTCGGGCAGCGGGCCGTCGGGGTCATAGCCGCTGAGGTCCCGGTTCCACACCTGCTCCAGGAACCGGATCGCGGTCGCCCCGCTGACCTGCTGGCGCCGCACGACCGCGGCCTTCTCCTGCGCGTCCGCGTCCGTGTCGCCGAGGATGAACGTGGCCGCGGGCAGCACCACCAGCTGGTCGTGCGTGCGCCCGTACTTGGCCAGCCTGCCCTTCACGTCGCCGTAGAACTTCTGGCCCGCCTCCAGCGTGCCGTGCCGCGAGAAGATCGCGTCGGCGGTGGCGGCGGCGAACTCGCGCCCCTCCTCGGAATCGCCCGCCTGAAGGATCACCGGACGGCCCTGCGGCGAACGGGGAACACCGAACCTGCCGCTGATGTCGAAGTGCTCGTCCTTGTGCTCGAAGGCACCCACGCCGGTGTCGAACAGCTTCCACGCCGTGCGCAGGAACGACTCCGCGCGGGTGTACCGGTCCTCCTGCCTGAGGAAACCGCCGCGCCGGAAGTTCTCGCCGGTGAACGCGTCCCACGAGGTCACGACGTTCCAGGCGGCGCGGCCGTCCGACAGGTGGTCGAGCGAGGCGAACTGCCGGGCCACCTCGTAGGGTTCGTTGAAGGTCGAGTTGATCGTGCCGGCGAGCCCGAGCTTCTCGGTGACGGCGGCCAGCGCGGCGAGCACGGTGAAGGTGTCCGGCCGGCCGACGACGTCCAGGTCGTAGATCTCGCCGCCCTGCTCGCGCAGCCGCAGTCCCTCCGCGAGGAAGAAGAAGTCGAACTTCGCCCGTTCGGCCGTCTGTGCCAAGTGGACGAACGACTCGAACTCGATGTGACTGCCCGCCTGCGGATCGCTCCACACGGTCGTGTTGTTCACGCCGGGGAAGTGCGCGGCGAGGTGGATCTGCTTGGTCATCTCGCGCTCCCTCTAGGCGAACTGGTTGGCGGGCCGGGCGAGACCGAGGTGGCCGCGCAACGTCCTGTGCTCGTACTCGGTGCGGAACAGCCCGCTCCGGCGCAGTTCCGGCACGAGCTCGCGGGTGATCCGCTGGAGATCGCCGTGCAGGCGGAAACCCGCGAACCCCTCGGAGTGCCAGGCGACCAGCTGCTCGATCGGGGTGGACACGTCGACATCTCGGAACACGAGCCTGTCGGTGGCCGAGACTTCGTCGGCGAACACGATGTCCCCCAACGGGTGCGAGGCCGCGATCAGAGGATGGCCCTGCGGCGGGCGCGGCGTGATCGACGGCCCGCGCACCTTGAACCACCGGCCCTCGAAGTCGATGTAGTGCAGCTTCTCGCGATCGATGAACCGCCCCGTGGCCTCGTCGCGGATCTCCGCGTCGTCCTCCCAGCTGTCCCACAGCCGGCGCAGGACCTCCGCGTAGTCCGCCGCCTCCTCCCACAACTCGGGCTCGGCACCGACCGAACGACGCCCGAAGTGCCTGGCGTCGGCGGGATCGGGCGCCACGGCCAGCTGAACGCCCGCCCGTCCCCCGCTCACGTAGTCGAGCGTCGCGATCGCCTTCGACAGGTGGAACGGTTCGGTGTGCGTCACCACCGCCGTCGGCACCAGGCCGACGCGCGTGGTCAGCGGCGCGATGCGCGCGGCGGTGAGCACCGCGTCCAGTCCCGGCTGCCCGCCGAGCGAGTCGCCGAACGTCACGAAGTCGAGCGTGCCGAGCTCGGCCTCGCGCACGAGCTCGGCCCAATGCCTTGCGGTGAAAGCTTCTTCGCCGGTCGCGTGGAGCGCGGCGGCCAGGTGCAGTCGTGTGCCCACCGGTCCCCCTCTCATCGTTTACTCGCATTCTGTGCGCGCGGAAGGAGCTCGCGCCGGGGCGGCCACTGGGTGGGAATCTCGGCCGCCGGGGGAATATTTTTCGGGCTTGCGGATTGCGAGGAGTTGGTGTCACGATCTTCCGCATGACGACTCGAAAGGGCGTGCGCGCCCTCGCGCTGTGAGCGCACCGAGCGGGCTTGAGACCCGCTCCCCCGATCGTTCCCCGCTCCGCGAAGACTGGCTCGCCCACGCGCTGAGCACCGCACCCGCTGATCGTCCGGCGGCCGAAGAGGCCGTGGGCCTGCTCTACGCGGCCACCGGCAGGCCACCACCGGAGTTCGCCTGGGTGCGTTCCCCCGCCGAGGCGGCGACCGTGTTGCCCGCCAAGGACATCTTCCGCTATCGCGACAACTCGCAGACCGTCGAGGCACAGATCGCCGCGCTGGTCTCGGACCTGCGGCACCGCGGCGACTGGCAGGGTGCCCCGAGCCGCCGGGGCGGAGAGCTGCGCCGAATCGTCCGCGACAGCCTGATCCCGGCGGTGAACTCCACGATGCCGGGCTCGCTCGGCATCGGCTGGGCCGGTCAGCACGACGCCGACTGGCTGGCGGACCTCCGCCCGCGTGACCGGGCACTGCTCGGCGAGTGGGTGACGCTCACCCGGTCGACCGGGTGGTGGTGGCCGCGCGAGGAGGTCTGCGTGATGTCCGATCGCCCCACGGCCGTGCACGTGGACGCGAACTCGTTGCTGCACAACGACAAAGGCCCTGCCATCGCGTTCGGCGACGGCACGCACGCCTATGCGTGGCACGGCACAACCGTGCCGGGGTGGGTGATCGAGGAGCCGGACGTCGTCCGGATCCTGACCGAACGCCGCCTGGAGCTGCGGTTCGCCGCCGCCGAACGCCTCGGCTGGGAGACCTACGTCGACCAGGCCACGCCACAGTTGATCGCCACCGCGCCCGACCCCGGCAACCCCGGCCACGACCTGCGCCTCTACGACCTGTGGGGCCAGGTCAACCTGCTGCTCGTCGTCAACGGCTCGGTCGAGCGCGACGGCACCCGGCGCCGTTACGGCCTGCGGACGCACCACTGGCAGCGCGACCCGCTCGACGCCGCGGCCACGACCTACGGGTTGCGGGCCGACCAGTACGCCCAACTCCTACGACGCACCTGAAACACACATGAATCTCGCAGAACTCGTCGACCGCACCAGCGTCGACGCGCTCGACCACCTCGAGCGACAGTCCACCATCCCCGTCGTCGACGGCCTGCAGGCCCAGGGCGACCTGATCGTCATCCCGTTCTCGATGCTCGACTCGCTTCCGGACGACGTCGCCGACCGCGACGTGCCCGCCGAGGGCGTCCACCTCATCGCCGGCTTCCACGGCGCCAACCCGCACGTCCTGGTCGCGGACCCCGGCACCTGCCGCTGGTCCACCGGCCGGGACCTGGCCGTCGTCGAGAACACCGCTCCCGTCTACCTGCTGCACCCCGAACACGGCGGAACCGGCATCGCCGCGGGCCGGTGGCTGATCCGCCGGCAGTGGACGGCGGCCGGTCTGGTCGCGGACTGAGAAAGGGTTGCCTTGACGTGCGCGTCAAGGTTTAGCGTTCCGTTCATGAGGATCGGCGAACTGGCCAAGCGAGCCGGCACCACCACCCGTGCGCTGCGCTTCTACGAGTCCGAGGGGCTCCTCGAAGCGCAGCGCACGCCCAACGGCTACCGCGAGTACGGCGAGCACGACCTGCGGCTGGTTCGCGAGATCCAGTCGTTGCAGGCGGTCGGACTGTCCCTGGAGGACACCCGGCCGTTCGTCGCCTGCCTGCGCGCGGGCCACGAGTCGGGTGACTCGTGCCCGGACTCGCGGGAGGTCTACCGGCGCAAGCTCGCCGAAGTGGACGCCTGCCTGGACCGGCTGGGCGCCGTCCGGGAGTTCCTGCTGGCCAGACTCGCCTTCCAGGACCCGTGTCTCGTACCCGAGGAGATCCAGTGCAGCTGACCGACGCCACGTTCGAGGAGAAGACCCGGACCGGCACCGTTCTCGTGGAGTTCTGGGCGCAGTGGTGCGGGCCGTGCCACATGCTCTCCCCCGTGCTGGACGAGATCGACCGCGAGCGCGACGACCTGACCGTGCTCAAGATCAACGCCGACGAGAACACCGCCACCGCCCGCGACTACCAGGTCATGTCGCTGCCGACGATGCTGCTGTTCCGCGACGGCGTGCCGATCCGCCAGATCGTGGGAGCGCGCCCCAAGGGCCGTCTGCTGGCCGAATTGGATGACGCGCTCAGCGCCTGAGCCGCCTATCTTTTAGCGCATGCTCGGTCTCGAACTCGTAGTGGTGCTGGGCGTGTGCATCCTGGCGAGCAGTGTCGTGTCGGGACGGTTGCGCGTCGCCGCCCCGGTCCTGCTGGTCGTCTGCGGTGCCGTGCTCGGCTTCGTGCCCGCGCTGGAGAAGGTCAGCCTGCCGCCCGAGGCGATGCTGCTGATCTTCCTGCCGGCGTTGCTGTACTGGGAAAGCCTCAACACGTCGTTGCGGGAGATCCGCAGCAACCTGCGCCCGATCGTGCTGCTCAGCACGCTGCTCGTCCTCGCGACCGCCGCGGCGGTCGCGGCCGTCGCCCACGCTCTCGGCCTCGACTGGGGTCCGGCGTGGGTGCTCGGCGCCGCCCTGGCCCCGACCGACGCGACCGCGGTCTCAGCGATCGCACGAGGCATGCCGCGCCGCACGACCACGATCCTGCGCGCGGAGTCGTTGATCAACGACGGCACCGCCCTGGTGATCTACGCGATCGCGGTCTCGATCACCATCGGCGAGCAGGAGTTCAGCACCGGCATGGTCGGGTTGCGGCTGCTGCTGTCGTACGCGGGCGGTGCGGTCGCGGGACTGCTGGTGGCGTGGCTCGCGGTGCAGGTGCGCAAGCGGCTCGACAGTCCGATGCACGAGACCGTGGTCAGCATCCTGACACCGTTCGCGGCGTTCCTGGCCGCCGAGACGGTGCACGGCTCCGGTGTGATCGCCGTGGTGACGTGCGGCCTGGCGCTCGCGCGCGTCGGTCCACGGATCGTGCGCGCCGACACCCGCCAGGTGAGCTACGCGTTCTGGGGCATCGCGACGTTCCTGCTGAACGGCGCCCTGTTCGTCCTGATCGGACTCCAGGCGCACAGCGCCATCCGTTCGCTGGACGGTTCGGAGACCCTCGCGACGTTCGGCGCCATCGGCCTGGTCTCGCTGACCGTGGCCGGGACGCGCTTGTTGTGGAGCTACACGACTCCATACGTGATTCGTGCTTTGGATCGCCGTCCTCAGCAACGGTTGCGGCGCGTGGGAGCCCGGCAACGGCTGGTGTCGTCGGCCGCCGGGTTCCGCGGCGCGGTGTCGCTGGCCGCCGCCCTGGCCGTACCCGAGACGGTGGTGGGTGGCGGGCCCTTCCCGTTCCGCGACGAGATCATCCTCATCACGTCCGGCGTCGTCGTGCTGACCCTGATCGTGCAGGCGGTGATGTTGCCCTCGATCATCCGTTTCTCGCAGCTCCCCGAGGACACGGCACTGGACGAGGAGCTGCGGCTCGCCCAGTCGACGGCGTCCGAGGAGGCCTACGAGGCACTGCCGCGGCTGGCCGACGAGGTGGGCGTCTCCGACGTCGTCTACAAGCGGGTGCTGGCCGAGTACGAACACCACCTGGAGGTCGTGCGGGCGAAGGAGGCCGGTGACGAGGAGGTGGCGCAGTCCGAGGTCGAGTACGCGGCGCTGCGGCTGGAGCTGATCGCGCACAAGCGGGCGACCGTGGTGCGGTTGCGCGACGAGGCCGCGATCGACGACATCGTGTTGCGCACGATCCAGCGGAAGCTCGACGTGGAGGAAGTGCGGTTGTCTCGGCGCGAGGTCGACGAGGACTGATTCCGTAGGGTTGGGCGCATGATCACTCCGCGGGAGCGCGTGCTGGGCCGGATCGCCGATCACCTGTGTGGCCGGTTTCCGGGGCGTCCGTTGCGGGTGGCGGTGGACGGGATCACGGCGTCGGGCAAGACGACTTTGGCTCGCGAGCTGACGGCTGCCGTTGCGGCTCGTGGGCGTTCGGCGGCGCACCTGTCGATGGACGGGTTCCACAACCCTCGTGCTGTTCGGCATCGGATGGGGCGGGACTCGGCTGACGGGTACTACCTGGACGCGTACGACTTCGGCTCGTTCTCGCGGCTGGTGCTGGAGCCGCTCGGGCCTGGTGGGGATCGGCGGTATCGCTCGCGGATCATCGACCTGCGCTCGGACACTCCCCTCGACGAACCGCCCGTGGTGGCGCCGGACGACCTCGTGCTCGTGGTGGACGGGAGCTTCCTGCAACGGGAGCTGGAGTGGGACGAGGTGGTCTTCGTCGACACTCCGTTCGCCGTCGCCCGGGAACGCGGGACTCGTCGTGACGCGGAGTTGCTGGGTGGGTTGGAGCACGCCGAACGTGCCTTTGACCAGCGATATCACGCCGCCAGTCGCCGGTACCTGGACGAGGTCGGGCCGGCTGGGCGGGCTTCTGTCGTGGTGGGGAACTCCGATGTCGCGAACCCCGTGCTGCAGCGGATCGGTGGTCCGGCCGACGCTGTGGTGAACCTGTTCTCGTACGGGACGTTGCAGACGCCGTCGGTGCAGATCGAGCACTTCGGGCGGACACTGGCCGGCAAGGAGGACGTGCTGCCCGGTCATCGGCAGGACTGGGTGACGATCACCGATCCGGCCGTGATCGAGACGAGCGGGAGCGATCGGCACCCGATCGTCTCGTACACCGGCTCGCCGGCGGACGTGACCGCCGGAACGATGTTCGAGGTGACGACCGCGGAGCTCGCGGCGGCCGACATCTACGAGGTCGACGACTACCGGCGAGCGCTCGTGCGGCTCGGATCGGGCGCGGACGCCTGGGTGTACCTGGCTAGCTGAACCTGTTGCGCGCGAAACCCGACCTGGTCTGGCCGAACTTGTTCAGCGCGTACTCGGTGAACGCCTGGTTCCCGCTGTCGCTCCACGCCTGGAACAGGCCGAGGTTCTTGGTGAGGCTGATCAGCTTCAGGAACGTGACCCGGTCGTCGCTGAACTGCGCGGACGGTGCCCGGGAGTGGGCGTGCAGCAACGTGTTCACGTGCCCCTCCAGCCGGCTGCTCGCCGTCTCCCGGTCGTTCTGGTAGAGGTCGTCGAGCGCGTAGAAGGTGATCTCGCTCGTCCACAGCCCGACCGCGTGCGCGAACACGGTCTCGGGGGCGATCGACGTGTCCGCGCCCAGTTCCAGGACGTGCCGGCGGTTGTCCCTTGCCAGCGCGTCGACGTACTGGACGGTCGCCGTGCCGAAACCCGTCCAGTCCGCGGGCGCCTGCACCTCCAGGACGACCCAGTAGGTCTCGTCGTAGGCCAGGTCCGGGGCGAAGATGCGGATGCCGTCGTGATCGGTGACCAGGTCGGGCAACGACTCGACGCCGTACTCCTCGCGCGCCCGGTGCTTGGCGACGGCGACGTCCCGCTCGACACGGGCCCGCGTCGGCGCGTCGGTGATCAGGTCGTGGCCGTAGAGGTGCCAGGCGGTCACGGTGGCGTCGAGCTTGATCTGCAGCTGGATGTTGATCGCGGCCAGGTGCTCGCGCCGCGCCAGGTCCTCCGCGAGGTTGAGCCGGAGGTCCTCCGAGTCGGTGACCAGGGCGCAGGAGCCGCCGGTGATGCCCGCCAGCGCTTCGAGCTCACGCATGCGCGCGTCGGCGCCGAACCCGAAGCACGACAACGTCAGCTCGCCGCGGGTCTTCTCGGCGATGTTGCGGCGAATGGTGATCCAGTCGCGCACACCCGACGTCGGATCGCCGTCGGAGAACAGGTAGAGGCAGTTGACGATGTCCGTCTGGACGTGCGCGTACCTGGCGATCTCGTCGATGCCGTACTGCACGCCCATGTTGATGTCGGTGGCGCCGTGCGCCCAGAGTTCCGCCACGACAGCAGCGAGTTGCACCTCCGAGAGGTCCTTCTTCGGCGTGGCTTTGAGAAGCGTTCTGACGTTCGTGTCGAACGACACGATGCCCAAGATGTCCGTATCCCGAAGTTGCGCATACAGCTCGTGAATCGCCGTCTTCACCGTGTTGAGCTTGGCGCCCTTCATCGACGAACTCGTGTCGACCACGAACACGAAGTTCACCGGCATCGCCTGCCTCGAGGACGATTCATCGGCGGTTTTCGCGGATCGCAGTGCGACTTCCACGAAGTGCGTCGTGTTTTCGTTGGCGCGCAAGTTCGCCTCTGCGGGACATGCGCCGTAGCTCACCGCGATGGCGTTACCGGCGGAGGGCGTGGGAATGCCGGAGGAGTTCGAGGTGACGAAGTCGTCGAACCTGATCTGGGTCTGGTCGATCAGGACGCCCTGCTCGATCAGGTCCTTGATGCCCAGTGTCGCCTTGGTGCCGAACGCGTTGTTGCGGCGCACGAACAGGCCGCTGCGGGGAAGCGGGTGCTGCCGGTCGGCGAGCGGGAGGTCGGCCGAGGGCCAGTTGCCGATCTTGCCGATGACTCCCTGCGCGTGAGTCTGCGGGCGGCCGGACATGGCCTCGGCGGACGGCGTCGCGCGGAGTGAGGTCGGCTCCGCTCGCGACCTGCGGGACACTTCCTGGCTAAACTCGGGCAGTTCGCTGTCAGCGCTCCTCACCCGTTCCTCACGAAGTGCTTGGGCCAGGGCCCGACGCCGATCGGACACTGCGGTCGTGGGCTCGTCCGTCACGGGCAGTCGGTGCTCCAGTTCGGGCCGGTCGTTCAGCGACTGGACCCTCGGGGACCGCTCCCGTTCGTACCGGTCCGTCCTGAACCGCTCCCGCACGGGCGGCTCCGGTCCGAGTTCCGGATCAGGATCCACCGCGAGCTTGGCCGGAGGCTCTTCGCGAGGAGCTTCCTCAAGGATCGGCGCCGGCGGCTCCTGCTCGCGCCTCAACTGGTGCCAGCCCGCACGCCGAAGCCTCACACCTCCCACAACCAGAATTACCGCGACGACCAGAATCAAAAGCCAGACGAGATTCATGAGATTGTCCCCTGCACACGATCACGAGGAGGTGACAAAGTATCAGGCTCGTCCGTCCGGCGGTAGCGGGAAATTCTGCGCCGAGCACACCAATTCTAGTCGACCAGGAATTGTCCACTAAATGGCATCGAACGCCCTCTACGAAACGAGAGAAAGGCGCCGGGGCTGTTCGGGAGCCTTGACCTCGGCCGACGGGATCTCGACCTCCTCGCCGCCGATCTCGCGGGTGATCCACGCACCCGACTCCACCATGACCTTGAGGGTGCGGGTGTCGAGGGCGTTGACGCGGCCGTAGTACCACTCGTCGGTGGCGAGCGCGCCCATGCGGTCGCCCATGCGCTTCTTGATGTCGAGGACGCGCTCGAACAGCGTCTTCACCAGGGCGGCGCGGTCGTAGGGGCCCTGGAGGCCCTCGCGGATTCGGTCTTCGATGCCGCGCGGGGTGCCTTCGGAGTCCGGCATGAGCATGGTGGTCCAGGCGCGGGACTTCTCGCGGTACTGGAGCTGCTGCATGATGCCCTCGTGCTGGGCGAAGTCCGCCGCGCGGAAGGCCTTGCCGCGCCAGCGCTTCTGGAGGTTCACGGCCAGCGAGAGGGCGCTCTTGAGGCCCGTGTTGAGGCCTCGGCCCGGCCAGAAGTGCAGGGAGTTCGCGGCGTCGCCGAGCAGGAAGCCGAACGTGTCGGGTGCCAGTTGGGCGGTGAACTTCGACATCTGCTGCATGCCGAGCGTGAACGAGTTGATGCCGACGACGTCCGCGACGCCGACGCCGAAGAAGCGCAGGCCGTCGAGGATTCGGGGCCACAGGTAGGAAAGCTTGTCGACGGACGGCTTGAACACGGCGCGGTGGCGGTCGCAGACGAAGCGGCCGTTCGCGGAAGGGCGCATGGTGCAGCCGAACTTGCCGATGCACGAGATCGGGCCGCTCTCCCCCAAAGCGACGATCTCGGAGGCCTCCTCGGCGGTCAGGCGCATGTTGATGAAGCCGCCGCCGAGCGAGTTGAAGAGGAACCTGTTCTGCGCCACGGTGAGCGGGACGGTGTGCTCGTCGGGCGACTTCGCGGTGACGCGGATGCCGAGGACGCGCTCGTCGAGCGGCGAACCGTCCACTGAGAACAGTTCGCGGCTCGGGGTGCCGAACTGCGCCGAGAACGCGTCGCGGGTCGCGGAACGGGCGCCGTCCGCGATGGCGAGGACGTGCAGGCCGTCGAACTTCGTGGGCGCGGTGTAGGCGGCGGGGACGACCTCGATGCCGTAGACGTCCTGCGCCATGTCCAGCAGGCAGTCCTCGATCCAGCGGATCTTGATGTTGCGCGGACGGCCCTTGGACGCCGGCGAGTCCGGGCCGAGCGGCCACATCTCCGAGAACTTGCCCGGCGTGAAGAGGCGCTGCTGCACAGCGGACGGCAGGGCGGCCCAGACGTTGCTCTGCAGCGTCACGACCTGCTCGCGCCGGTTGTTGCCCTCGGCCTGGCCGCGCCACACGACTCGGTCGCCCTGGCGCATCCAGCGGCGGTCGTGGACGCGGACCGAGACCCGGTCGCCCAGCAACGACTTGATGGTGCACGCGAAGGCGAGACCGACCGGGCCGCCACCCGCCACGTCGACCCGCAGCGGGGTGGACCTGCGCAGCGGAACGATCTTGCTGCCCTGCTTGGGCAGCATCACCGTCGGGCCGCAGCGGCCGATCAACACCGTCTTCTCGTCAGCCATGGCCCATCCCCCTCGTTCCCGTTGTACGGCGGGAACACGTAGCGAGACGGGAGGCGGTTCAACGAGTTTCGAGGAAATTTTTCCCGGCTAGCCGAACCGGTTGCGCGCGAAGCCCGACCTGCTCTGACCGAACGCGTTCAGCGCGTGCACGGCGACGGCGTCACCGCTGTCGGAGAACGCCCGGACCGTGCCCAGGTTCGCCGTCAGGCTCATCAGCTTGCGGAACGTCACCTGGTCGTCGCGGAACTGCGGTGCCGGGGTGTGCGCGTGCGCCTGGCGCAACGTCTCGACGTGCTCGGAGAGCCGGGAATTCGCCGTCTCCCGGTCGTTCTGGTAGAGGTCGTCGAGCGCGTAGAAGGTGATCTCGCTCGTCCACAGGCCCACGGCGTGCGCGAACACGGTTTCCGGGGCGATCGTGCCGTCGGCGCCGAGTTGCAGCTCCTGCCGGCGGTTCTCGCCGGCGACCACGTCCACGTACTGCACGGTGGCGGCACCGAAGTCCGCGTCGGCCGGGGCCCGCACCTCCAGGACCACCCAGTAGGTCTCGCCGTGGGCGAGGTCCGGGGCGAAGATCCGGATGCCCTCGTCCTGGGTGACGAGATCCGGCAGCGACTCGACGCCGAACTCCTCCCGTGCGCGCTCGCGAGCCGCGGCGACGTCTCGCTCGACGCGGGCACGGGTCGGGGCGTCGGTGATGAGGTCGTGGCCGTACAGGTGCCAGGCGGTGACGGTCGGGTCGAGGCTGATCTGGAGCTGGATGTTCAGCGCGGCGAGGTGTTCGCGCCGCGCGAGGTCCTCGGCGAGGGTGACCCGCACGTCCTCGGGATCGGTGACGAGCGTGCAGAACCCACCGGTCGTGCCCGCCAGGGCCTCCAACTCGCGCATGCGGGCGTCACGGCCGAACCCGAAGCATGACAGCGTCAGTTCGCCCCGCGCTTTGGCGGCGATGTTGCGGCGGATGGCGATCCAGTCGCGTTCACCCGAGGTCGGCTCCCCGTCCGAGAACAGGTAGACGCAGTTCACGACATCCAGCCGGGCGTGCCGGGAGAGCTCGTCGATGCCGTAGAGGACGCCCAGGTTGATGTCGGTGCCGCCGTCCGCGCGCAGTGCCGCGACGATGGCGTCCAGCCTCTCCTGTTCGAGCGACGCTTTCGGCGTGGCCTTGAGCAACGTCCTGGCCGTGGTGTCGAACGCGACGACGCCGAGGACGTCCGTGTCGCGCAGTTGGGCGTAGAGCTCGCGGATCGCCGTCCTGACCGTCTCGATCTTCCCGCCTGCCATGGAACCGCTGGTGTCCACGACGAACACGAAGTTCACCGGCACGGACTGCGCGGCGGACCTGCCCGTTTCCCCGGCCCGCAACGCGATCTCGACGAAGTGGGTGGTGTTCTCGTTGGCACGCAGACCTGTCTGGGCGGGACAGGTGCCGCTGCTCACCGCGAGCGCGTGGCCGGGCGGCGGCAACGGGATGCCGGACGGGTCCGAGGCGATGAAGTCGTCGAACCTGATCTGCGCCTGGTCGATCAGGACCCCCTCGTCGATCAGGTCCTTGATGCCGAGCACCGCCCTGGTGCCGAACGCGTTGTTGCGGCGCACGAACAGGCCGTCCCGGGGCAACGGAGACTTCCTGCCGCCGAGCGGAACGTCCTCCGAGAGCCAGCGCCCGACCTCGCCGGCGATCGTGAAGCGGGACCTCGAGGACTCTTCCCCGCCGACCTCGTGCTGTGCGGACACGCCGAACCACTGGTCGTCGTACTCCGTGTCGTCGAGGTAGTCCGTGTCGTCGTGGATGAGAACCCGAGAACTCGCGGAGTGCTGCCTCCGTATGAAGAACCCAACCGCCACGGCGAGCAACGCCAGCACCGCGACCAGGACCCACACGAGGTTCATGTGATCGTCCTAGCAGGCCGTGCCGCCGAACGGAGCAGGTGTCAACTAACTGGCAACCTCTGGACGAAGTTCGCCCAGGCGATGGCACCGAAGGTCAGAACGCCTCCGGAGGGGTTCTTCGAGTCACGAACCAGAGCATCAGCGGCGACCGACACCTCGACGCAGTTGTCGTCCTCGGTCGCGCCGCTGTAGCTGCTCTTACGCCAAGCGCGGGCCTCGCTCATTGAGTTCCTCTCGCGGTCGGCCGACGTGGTCCGCCAGCACCCTCCGCGATTGTTCCTCATCCAAGGCAACCTCGGCCAAGCGATCGAACAGCAGGCGAGTCCGGGCGATGGCGCCCGGATCCTGCACGAACACCTTCGCCAGGTCGGTCGAGGTGAACGCCACGGGCATCGACTTCTCGTACTCCCACAGCACACAGCTGGTGGCCACCAACTGTGCCGTCGCCGGGACGATCCGGATTCTGGGCGCGCCGAACAGCAGCTTGGCGTACTGGTCTTCCATGGTCTGTGCGTCGCCGACCTGTGTCCGCAACGCATGCTCGTGGATGTAGAACAGGCAATCCGGACGATCGTGCCGGTTCAGGATCACCTGGCGGTCCATCCGGAACTTGACCACCGTGGGGATCCGCTCCTCCACGATGTACCCGCCCATCCGGTACAGGCTGTCGGCGTACTCAGGTGTCTGCGACAGACCGGGCATCGCCTGCGGGTCGTAACTGGTGATCGTGATGGCGGTCGCCTCGGCCATCGCCAGCGTGCGGAGGTTGTCCGAGATCTGGACGATGTACTCCTCGAACGCGTAGCGGAACCGGCGTTTGAAGTCCTCGAAGAAGTCGATGTCCTTGCCCAGCATGGAGAGGTACTGCACGAGGTCGATCTCGCTGGGACGGTACTTGCCGTTCTCCAGGGTGGAGACCTTGCTGGGATCCCAGCCCAGGCGGACGGCCAGTGCGGCGCCCGTGAGTGCGGACGACGTCTCGCGAACTTTGCGCAGTTCGTCGCCCAGATCCCGGCTGTATGCGGTAGATGGAGTACTCGTGGCCATGGTTCGACCGTAGGGCTTGCTCCCAAAGCAACAAGGGGCTCATTCGGGTGAAAACGGTCAGGCTGATCTTCAGCTCGTTGCCAGGAAACTCGCAGCCCTGACACAGCTTGCCGGACGACGATCCCGAGCCATGACTCGACGTCGCAGATCCTTGTTGATCAACGGACTGCTGGTGGTGGTGCTCCTCGGTGCCGGTGTGGCCGGCTACCTGGTGTTCTTCGGTTCCTCCGGCAATGCCCAGTCCACCACCACCGCTCGTACGGCCGCCGCCGCGAACCGGGACGTCAGCGAGGTGGTGACGGCTTCGGGGACGGTGCAGAGCTCGTTCAGCGCCGCCGCGTCGTTCGGGGCGAGCGGCACGGTCACCGAGATCAACGTCAAGGTCGGCGACGCGGTGACGAAGGGGCAGCAGCTCGCGAAGCTCGATCCCACGCAGGCGCAGCTGCAGGTCGACATCGCGCAGGGCAACCTGAACGCGGCCCTGGAGAAGGGCACGGGCACGAACGCGCTGCTGACGGCGTACCGGCAGACGCAACTCGCGCTTCAGCAGGCCAAGGACAACCTCGCCGCCACCGTGCTGACGGCTCCTGGCGACGGCACGATCACGTCGGTGACCGGAGCCGTCGGGCAGAAGGTCGGTAGCGGCAGCACCTCCAGCAGCACGGGTTCCACCTCCAGCACGACGACCACCACGACGGCGTCCGGGTTCGTCGTCGTCACCGACCTGAAGAACCTCGTGGTGAAGGCGAACGTCTCCGAGTCCGACGTCAGCAAGCTCAAGGCCGACCAGGCGGCGACCGTGACGGTCAACGCGATGGCCGGAACCCCGGTGCAGGCCAAGGTCACCACGGTCGACCTCACGCCCACGACCGCGAACAACGTTGTGCAGTACGGAGTGAGCCTCGCGTTGACGCAGCCGCCCGCCGAGCTCAAGCCGGGTCAGTCGGCGAGCGTCGAGATCACCGTCGCGTCCGCGCAAGGCGTTCTCGCCGTGCCCGCGGCGGCCGTGCAGACCGTCAGCGGTGCGAGTTCGGTGCAGGTAGTCGAGAACGGCGCCGAGACGCGCAAGACCGTCGAGGTCGGGGTGCGCGGCGATCAGTACGTGGAGATCAAGTCGGGGCTGACCGCCGGCGAGGAGGTCGTGCTGCCGCAGGTGAGCACGTCCAACAGCACCAACCGTCAGCAGCAGCCGGGCACCGGGCAGTTCCCGGGCACGGGCACCGGTCAGCGCAACGGCGGCGGGTTCACCGGGACCGGTCGATGAGCCCGGTCATCGAGGTCCGTGATCTCCGCAAGACCTACGGCGGCGGCGACACGGCCGTGCATGCGTTGCGGGGCCTCGACCTCACCGTCCAGAAGGGCGAGTACATCGCGATCATGGGTGCGTCGGGCTCCGGCAAGTCGACGCTGCTCAACATCCTCGGCTGCCTCGACATCGCCACGTCCGGCAAGTACCTGCTGGACGGCATCGACACGGGCGAGTTCGACGAGGAGCAGCTCTCGTTGCTGCGCAACAGGAAGATCGGGTTCGTCTTCCAGTCGTTCAACTTGGTGCCGCGGACAACGGCACTCGCGAACGTCGAGCTCCCGCTGGTGTACGCGGGAGTTCGGCGTGCCCAACGCCGGGAGAGGGCGCTGGCCGCGCTCGATCTCGTCGGTTTGAAGGACCGCACGCACCACCGGCCCAACGAGCTTTCCGGTGGCCAGCAACAACGTGTCGCGATCGCGCGGGCGTTGGTGACGTCGCCCGCGATCGTGCTGGCCGACGAACCGACCGGCAACCTCGACACCGAGTCGAGCCGGGAGGTGCTCGGCATCCTCGACCGGCTCAACGCGAGCGGGCGCACCGTCGTGCTGATCACCCACGAGGACGAGGTCGCGTCGCACGCCATGCGCACGGTCCGCGTGGTCGACGGGAAGGTCGCGGGGGTGCTGGTGTGAGGATCTTCGAGATCGCCGCGTTCGCGGTGAGGGGCCTGACCGCGAACAAGATGCGGTCCGGGCTCACGACGCTCGGCATCCTGATCGGTGTCGCGTCGGTGATCCTGCTGATCGCCGTCGGCAACGGCGCGTCGAGCGCGGTGCAGCAGAGCATCGCCGGGCTCGGCACGAACATCCTGACGATCAGCCCGCAGCGCGCCCAGCCCGGCAGCACGGCCAAGCCGCTGACCACGGCGGACGCGGCGGCGCTGGTGGGTCAGGACTCCCCCGACGTCAAGTACGCGTCGCCGGTGGTCTCGGCGCAGGCGACCGCGGGTTACGGGGACACGACGCACGACATCGGGCAGTTCATCGGCTCGGACCCGCACTACTTCGACACCACGAACAGTTCGGTCGCGCAGGGGAACCTGTTCTCCGACAACGACGTTCAGCAGGCGCGCAAGGTCGTCGTGATCGGCGCGACGGTGGCCACCGAGTTGTTCCCCGGCACGGATCCGGTCGGGAAGTCCATGCTGGTCAACAACATCCCGTTCACGGTCGTGGGAGTGCTGGCGGCCAAGGGTTCCAGCGGGTTGCAGGACGCCGACGACATGGCCGTGGCGCCGCTGTCGACCACGCAGAACGCGTTGACCGGCTACGGCAGTCTCACGCAGATCGTGGTGCAGGCGCAGTCGGCGGACGCGTTGCCGAACGCGCAGGCCCAGGTGACGACGATCCTCAACGGCCGGCACAAGATCACCCAGACCGCCGACTACCGGATCCTGAGCCAGGACCAGCTGCTGACCGCGCGGACCGCGACGACGGAGACGTTCACCGTGTTGCTGGCGTCGGTGGCCGCGATCTCGTTGCTGGTGGGTGGAATCGGCATCACGAACATCATGCTGGTCACCGTCACCGAGCGGATCCGCGAGATCGGCATCCGCAAAGCCGTTGGGGCGCCGCGGTCCTCGATCCTCGGGCAGTTCCTGATCGAGGCGACGCTGCTGAGCCTGTTCGGCGGGGCCCTGGGCGTGGCGGCGGGGATGATCGGCAGCCAGTTCACCATCGCGGGCATTCAGCCCGTGCTCGTGCCGTCGTCGGTGCTGCTCGCGTTCGCGGTGTCGGCGTTGATCGGCCTCTTCTTCGGCAGCTACCCGGCTTCCCGCGCGGCGAAGCTCCGCCCCATCGAAGCCCTCAGGCATGAATAAGGAGTTTTCGAAGTGACCAACCCACTCGATCAGCCGCTCGAGAACGACATCTCGGCCGAGCTGAAGGAACGCAAGACGGGCTTCGGCAAGACGACGGTGATCCTCGGGGTCGCGGTGCTCGCCATCGTGGCGTTCGTCGGCGGGGTGTTCGTGCAGAAGTCCTTCGGTGCCAGCGAGACACCGACCCGCACGAACGCGGCCGGGCGGCAGTTCCCGGGCGGCAACGGTGGTACTCCCCCGTCCGGTGCCCAGCAACGGCCGAACGGTGGTCAGTTCGGGCGTGGCACCGTCGGCACGATCGACCACGTCGAAGGCACGACCGTCTACGTGAAGACGCAGAACGGCCAGATCGTGAAGGTGTCCACTTCGGACGCCACGAAGGTCGAGGTCACGTCGGAGGGCAAGCTCGCCGACCTGAAGGCCGGTCAGCAGGTCGTCGTGCAGGGTCAGGCGGGTTCGGACGGCACGGTGAGCGGGCAGACCATCACCCAGCGGCCGACCACCGGGTGATGCAGGATTCACGCGTGGAACGGGGCCGGTTGCTCGTCGTCGAGGACGAACCCAGCATCCGCGAGCTGCTGTGCGCCAGCCTGCGGTTCGCCGGATTCACCGTGTCCAGCGCGGCGACCGGCTCCGAGGCGTTGACGGCGGCTCGTTCCGACGCGCCTGATCTGGTGCTGCTCGACGTGATGCTGCCCGACCGGGACGGGTTCGAGGTGGTGCGGCGGCTGCGTTCCAGCGGGGTGCGGGTGCCGGTGCTGTACCTGACCGCGCGGGACAGCACGGACGACCGCATCACCGGACTGACGATCGGCGGTGACGGGTACATCACCAAGCCGTTCAGCCTGGAGGAGGTCATCGCGCGGGTGACGGCCGTGCTGCGCCGCACCCGGCCCGGCGCGGAGAGCGAGCAGCTGATCTGCGGGGACCTGTCGCTGGACGTGGAGAGTCATGTCGTGCGGCGCGGTACGCGGGTCGTGGAGCTGTCGCCGACCGAGTTCCGGTTGCTGCACTACCTGATGCGCAACAGCGGGCGGGTGCTGTCGAAGGCGCAGATCCTGGACCAGGTGTGGTCGCACGACTTCGACGGCGATGTCGGCGTGGTCGAGTCGTACATCTCGTACCTGCGGCGCAAGGTGGACGCCGCCGAGCCCCGGCTGATCCACACGGTTCGCGGCCTGGGGTACATGATCCGCAGATGACGTTGCGCGTGCGGCTGGTGGTCGTGCTCGTCGCCCTGGTGGCCGCGGGCCTGTTCGGCACGTGGCTGATCGGGTCGCAGGTGATGGAGAACTACCTCCTGCACCAGCTCGACGCCCGGCTCGACCGCGCGGTGTCGACCCCGCGCGCACTTCCGTTGCGGGACAACATGGTCCTGCGCGACGCCGGCGGAGTTGTCGCGGGGACGGCGCTGGAGGGGTTGCCGCCGTTCGGCTCGATGACGCCCGGTGAGCACGTCACCGCGGGCTCGCTGCGGGTGGTGATGCGGGAGCTGGACGGGAACGAGCTGATCGCGGCTGTGGACCAGTCGGAGGTCGACCGGTCCGTCGACGACCTGCGGCTCGCGTTCCTTTTGATCAGCCTCGGGGCGTTGATCCTGGTCGGCATGGCCGGGTATGCGCTGGTCAGAGCGTCGACGCGGGCGTTGGAGGAGGTCGAGCAGGTCGCCGGTGAGATCGCGGCCGGCGACCTGTCGCGGCGGGTGCCCGTGCGGCGGCCGGGGTCGGAGGTCGGGCGGCTGGCGTCCGCGCTGAACACGATGCTGGGGCAGATCGAAGCCGCGTTCGCGGTGCGGGTGTCGTCGGAGAACCGGATGCGGCAGTTCGTGGCGGACGCCTCGCACGAACTGCGGACGCCGTTGACGTCCATCCGCGGGTACGCCGAGTTGTACCGGCAGGGTGCGGCCACCGACGCGGACGCGGTGCTGCGGCGGGTCGAGGACCACGCCGCGCGGATGGGGTTGCTGGTCGACGACCTGCTGCAACTGGCGCGCCTCGACTCGGAGCAGCCGCTGGCGTTGTCCACTGTGGACCTGGTCGTGCTGGTGAACGACGCCGTGGCCGAGACGGGCCCTCGCGTTTCGCTGGAGTTGCCCGCCGGTCCGGTGCTCGTGGACGCGGACGAGGCGCGGGTCCGGCAGATCCTGACGAACCTGCTGGGCAACGCCCTGATCCACACGCCTGGGCCGATCGAGGTGCGGCTCACCGAATCGGCGTTCTCCATCGCCGATCACGGGTCCGGGATGAGCGCGGAGGTGGCAGCGCGGGTGTTCGAACGCTTCTACCGCGCGGATCCCGCGCGTGGGCCCGGCGGAAGTGGGCTGGGGCTCGCGATCGTGGCGGCGCTGGTCGCGGCGCACGGGTGGCGGATCGAACTGGACACCGCGCCCGGTGAGGGCGCGGTGTTCCGGGTGCTATTCGGGGCGTGAGCGGTTCGGCCAGGCGCGTTCGTAGTGCTCCTCGGGGAAGTCGCTCGGGCTGGAACCCGTCGCGTGGGCGTGCTCGATCTCCTTGGCATAGCGGTCGTTCCGGGGGCAGGAGGGCGCGGCCGGGATGTACATGACGTTGCCCCAGCCCTGTTGATCGGTGACGGGCGCGACGCTGTGGATCATGTCGCAGTGCCACCAGACCGAGTCGCCCGCCCGGACGTCCGGGATGCCGCTCAGGGCCTCGATCAGGAGTGAGTGGTACTTCGGGTCGACCGGGAAGACCTGGTTGACCGTGACGCCGCACATGTCGTCGTCCGGGACGTCGTCGAGCAGCGGGCGCAGCATCAGGTACGCCATGGCGCCGGGGATCGGGACGGTGTGCAGGACGCCCTGGTCGTGGTCCATGTCCGAGAGCGCGGTCCAGCCCTGGAAGGTGCGGAACACCGAGCACATCGTCGTGCCGGGGTACTGCGGGCCGGTGGTGCGGTGGGCGGCGTCCCACGGGTCGTACTGCTCGGGCGTGCCGTTGAACAGGTGCCGGAACGCCTGCTGGTACTCGCGTGTCATCCACAGGTCGAGCGTGCCGGGGTCGAGGTGGGTGCCCAGGCCGCTGGAGTTGGCGCCGGGTGGGCGGCGGCGGATGCGGTCCGGGTAGCCGACGTCCTTCGCCGGGTCGAACCAGCCTTCGTGGTGCCACAGGCCGTTCAGGAACCGCTGGACCGTGGCCATGCGCTTGTGCCGCCTGGCCTGGGTCTGCGCTTCGGACCAGTAGATCGGGTAGATCTCGGGCTTCGAGCCGACGCTGCCGAAGAAGTCGTCGCCGGGGCCGCGGTAGTTCTCGAAGAAGTCGTTGCCCTCGACGTAGTCCACAATGGACTTGTCCCAGGCCAGGGCCTGCTCGCGGTCGAAGTGGTTCCGCACGACCAGGCAGCCCCGGCGGCGCACGAGGTCGGGGGACGCGGTGCCGGCCTCGATGTCGGCGTAGTCGATCACCGGCCACGCCTGCCCGGCTTTGACGTCGTCGACCTCGCGCCGGATCTGCTGCTCGACGACCGCGAACACCTCCTCGACGCTGCGACCGGACGCCTCGATGTTCGCCCTGATCGCCTTCTTCACCTCCCGGACGGCTTTCGGCAGGTCAGCGGGTGTCGTCTCCCAGTTGGGCAGCACGGCGGCTCCTTCCAGTAAGGCCTCCTAACTTGGAACCATAGGCGTGTCGGGCCGTTGTAGGCAAGACCCCTAACTAGAGTGCGGCGCGTGACCAAGCCGTCCCAGGAGTTGCTGCGCTCGATATCGGACGAGCACGTGCTGCGGTCGTTGATGTCCGCGCGCAAGCTGACGCGGGCGGAACTGGCCGTGGAGACCGGGCTGTCGAAGCCGACGGTGAGCGAGAGCGTCCGCCGCCTCGTGGACCAGGGCCTGGTCGCGGACACCGGCGAACGCACTCCGGGCGGGCGCGGCAAGGGCAGGGTCGGCTCGTTCTACAGCCTGGCCGAGGACATCGGCGTCGCGCTGGTCATGACGATCGCACCGGACGGCGTGACCGCCGAGTGCGTCGACGCCTACGGGGACGTCGTCGGCCGCACCCACCACCCCATCGACGATCCGGCCGAAGTGGCCGCCGTGCTGCCGTCGGTCGCCGCGGAAACCGTTGCCGCGCACAACGTCCGGCTCTGCACGGTGAGCGCAGCGGATCCCGTCGACCGGCGCACCGGCAGGCTCGTCCAGCTGCCCGACTCGCCGTTCCTGGTGGGAGAACTGGATCCGGTCGCGGTGCTGGGGCCGTTGCTGCACGGGCCGGTCGTGGTGGACAACGACGTCAACTGGGCGGCGCAGGCCGAACACGCCGCGCTGGGCGTCGCGGACTTCGCCTATCTGTTCCTGGGCGAGGGCCTGGGTTGTGCGGTCGTGTCCGATGGCGAGGTGCGGCGCGGGCACTCGGGGCTGGCCGGTGAGATCTCGCACCTGATCACGGCCGGGCCGTCCGGTGCGACGCCGTTCATCGAGGTGTTCGGCGAACTCGGGTTGCGCCGGCCGGGGACGACCGCGATCGACGTGGCACGGTTGCGGGCGGCGGACCCCGGCGTGCTCGCGCGGGCCGTCGGCGGTGTCGTCATGGCGTTGGTGACGCTGGCCGATCCGGAAGTGGTCGTGGTCGGCGGGTCCTGGGGGCCGTCGTTGCTCGGCGCGATCAGGGACGAGTGCTCGCGGTTGCCGCGTCAGGTCGACGTGGTCGCGGCGTCCGTGGCGTCTCCGTCGCTCACCGGTGCGCGGGCGGCCGCTCTCGACCTGCTGCGAACGGCGCTCGTCACGGCGTCGCGTTAGGTCACTTCCGCGCCGCCCAGACGGTGCGTTCGGTGCGCAGGGAGAGGTCGTCGCGGCGCAGGGCTTCTTCTGCCGCCTCCGGGCCCCGCTGCCTGCGCAGAACGATGCGGGCGTAGCGTTCCACGGCCTCGGACCGTTCGATGTGGACGGTGATCGTGCGTTCGCCCTCGACGGCGAACCCTGCCTCGGTCAGCTTCGGGCCCCAGTCCGCGCCTCGGTGGGGCAGGCGTTCGTCGTGGGCGTCCGGGGCCTGTTCGGGGAAGAACTGCGGCATGCCGGCCATTTCGACGACGGCGAGCACGCCGTCCTTCGCGAGAGTCTCGTGGAGCCGGCGCAGGGTGCGGTCGGGGGCGGCCATGTGGTGCAGCGAGCCCGAGGCCCAGATCAGGTCCGGGGCGCCCAGGTCCGGCCAGTCCGCGTCGAGGTCGGCCAGGACGGTGTGGACCCGGTCGGCCAGGCCTCGTTCGCCGGCCTTCTGGCGCAGTCGCTGGAGGTGGTCCAGCGAGGAGTCGACCGCGGTGATGTGGGCCTCCGGGTAGCGGGCCAGCAGGGCGAACGTGCCCGCTCCCGTGCCGCTGCCCAGGTCGACGACGTGGCGGGGGTTCGAGGTGGGCAGCCAGTCGATGATGTCGGCGGTGTGGGCGGCGAGGACTTCGGCGTCGAGGTCCAGGATCTCGGCCTGGTCGTCTCCGTGGCCGTGCCCATGTCCGTGCCCATGTCCGTGTCCGTGTTCGCTCATGGGACCAACGTAGGTCCGCCATGCTCTAGATGCACGGTGGCTTGCGCAAGACGCAAGAAGGTCGGTCGAACCGGTGCCGTCCGCGCAAGATCACGCCTTCTTGTCGGCGTTGTGGCCGCGGCGCGCCTCCCGGTCGAAGATGCCGAGGATCTCGCACGGGCCACCCGCCGTGCCGATGGCGTGCGGCAGCATCGTCGGGAACTCGGCGGCCTGGTTCTTCTCCACCCGGAACCTCCGGTTGCCGAGCAGCAACAAGGCCGTGCCCGACAGCACGACCAGCCATTCGCGGCCGGAGTGCGCGCGCAGCGAGGCGGGGTTGTCGGGTGGCGGGGTGGTCATCCGCTGGCGCATGACGGTCATGCCCGGCTCGGCCTTGATCGGCCAGCGCATGTTGCCGTGCGCCCCGTCGAGCATCGGGCTGACGATCACGTCGTCGGTGTCGGTCTCGACCAGTTGGTCGAGCGAGGTGTCGAGGGCGCGGGCGAGGGTGACGAGCTGGTCGAGGGCGAGGCGGCGCTGGCCGTTCTCGATGCGGCTGAGCGACGACGGGCTGAGCCTGGCGCGGGTCGCGAGTTCGTCCAGCGACCAGCCCTGCGCCACCCGCAGCGCACGGATCCGCTTGCGCACGAGGCCGTCCAGATCGCCATCTTCTTGCGTCATGCGCACGATCGTATGCCTCTGCCGCAAACTCCGCTTAGCGTCGCTGCCATGAATCGAACGAAAACCCTGGTCGCGGTGTGCGTGGCGTTGATGGCCGTGATCTCGTCGGTGACCGGGCTCAACGTCGCCCAGCCCCACCTCGCCGCCGAGTTCGGCGCGTCGCAGGGCACGGTGTTGTGGATCATCAACGTCTACGTGCTGACGCTGTCCGCGTTGCTGTTGCCGCTCGGCGCGGTCGGTGACCGGTGGGGGCGCAAGCCGGTGCTGATCGCCGGGCTGGTGGTGTTCGGCGCGGCGAACGTGATCGGCGGGCTGGCGCCGTCCGTCGAGGTGCTGCTGGCGGCTCGGGTGCTCGCCGGCATCGGGGCGGCGACGATCATGCCCGTCACGCTCGCCGTGATCACCTCGACGTTCCCGGAGCAGGAACGCAGCCGGGCCATCGGTGTGTGGACGGGCGTCGCGGGTGGCGGCGGGCTGCTGGGCATGTTCCTGTCGGCGCTGCTGGTCGACGTGGCGGACTGGCGGTTCCTGTTCGTGCTGCCGGTCGTGCTCGTGGTCGTCGCGCTGGCCATGGCACTCACAGCGGTGCCGGACTCACGGGAGGCGCGGCCGTTCGACGTCGTCGGCTCGCTCACCTCCGTGGTCGCGGTGGCCGGACTGATCCACTTCCTGCACGAACGCGACGTGCTCAGCCTGCTCGTCGGGGCGGCCGCCGCGATCGCGTTCGTGGCGTGGGAACTCCGGCATCCCGCGCCGTTGCTGGACGTCCGGCTGTTCCGCGAGCGCCGGTTGGCCACCGGGTCCGTGGTGCTGCTGGTGGTGTTCGGGGTGCAGGCGGGCGTGTCGGTCGTGCTGTACCCGTTCTTCCAGACCGTTCTCGGCTGGTCCGGGCTGGTGTCGACGGTGGCGTTGCTGCCGATGGCCGGGATGATGATGGTCGCGTCCGGTCTCGCGCCGCGGCTGGCCGAACGGATCGGTGCCCGCGCCACGATGGCGACGGGAATCGCGTTGGGCGGCTTGGGTTTGGTGCTCATGGCGGTGTTCGTGAACGCCGCCTACCTCACCGTGCTGCCGGGCATGATCGCGATGGGCGCGGGCATGGGGTTGTCGATGCCGCCCGCCACCGAGGCGATCACCAGTGCGTTGCCTCGCGAACGACAGGGCGTGGCGTCGGCGCTCAACGACGTCACGCGCGAGTTCGGCACCGCACTCGGTGTCGCGCTGCTCGGTGCGATGGTGGCGGGCGCCGTCGACGGCGGAGAGTCCTTCGTGGAGGGCTGGCGGACCGCCATGTGGACCGGGGCGGCCATCACGGCGGTCCTGCTCGCTCTCGTCGTCAGGCGTCGATCAGCAGATCCAGCAGCTTCTGCGGGGGCTCGTCGCCGAACAGGCTCTTGAGCATCTCCTCGGAGTCCTCGGCGGTGTGGGCGGCGCGCGTGAACATCGCCTCCTCGTACTCGGCCAGCGCGGTCTCCACGTCCTTCGTGGCGAGCGCCTGGCCGAGTTCGGCGGCGTCCAGCATGGCGAGGTTGGCGCCCTCGCCGTTGGGCGGCATGAGGTGCGCGGCGTCGCCGACCAGGGTCACCCGCGGCACCCGTTCCCAGCGAGTCTCCGCAGGCAGGGCGTAGTGCGGGCGGAACACCGGCTCGGTGTCGGACTCGGTGATCAGCGCGGTGAGCTCGGGCGCCCAGCCGTCGAACTCCGCGGGGATCTTGCCGAGGTCGTCGAACCACTCCAGCGGACGGGTGAACTCCACGTAGGCGTGCAGCGTGTCGCCGGCCTCCCGGTGCGCGAAGATCCCCTTGCCCTGGCCGGGAGCGAACATCGAGCCGCCACCGACCGCCTTCGCGACCTCCGGATGCCGGGTGTCGGCGTCGTAGAGGTAGGTCTCGACGAACGACATCCCCATGTACTCCGGCTTGGCGTCGGTGACCAACGCGCGCACCCGCGACCACGCGCCGTCAGCGCCGACCAGCACGTCGGCGTCGACGGTGCTGCCGTCCTCGAACGTCACCGTCCTGTCCTGGACGCCGGTCACCTTGCTGCCCCACCGGACGGTGCCCTCGGGCAGCGAGTCGAGCAGCATCTGCCGCAGGTCGGCGCGCTGCACCTCGGGACGGCCGCCCGTGCCGTCGTCGCCCTGCTCGTGCAGCACCGTGCCGTCGGGCTCCAGCACGCGGATGGCCTGGCGGCCCGGCAGGACGAGGCCGCGGAACTCGTCCATCAGGCCCGCGGCC
The DNA here is from genome assembly GCF_044754905.1 of Lentzea sp. NPDC092896. Classification (NCBI taxonomy): domain Bacteria; kingdom Bacillati; phylum Actinomycetota; class Actinomycetes; order Pseudonocardiales; family Pseudonocardiaceae; genus Lentzea; species Lentzea sp. NPDC092896. The sequence continues at coordinate 1,817,344 of NZ_JBIVPX010000001.1, read as the reverse complement.
TCGACGGCGATCTGGCCGTTGTAGTCGTGGATGTCGAGCATGCCGCCCTGCGCCCGTGCCGTCGGCGACTCCTCCGCCTCGTAGACGGTGGACGGGATCCCGTTGACGTGCAGCACACGGGCGAGCGTGAGACCGCCGAGACCGGCACCGATGATCGTGACGTGCATGAATGGGCTCCCCTGGAGATCGTGCCGCCTCCCTGACGGCACGACCAGGTTCACCCGGCGCGCTGACAGCGGACGCACACGTCACTGGCAGCGGCTGGCAGGCCCTGTCACCACTCCGCGAAGGAGCCGTCGTCGTGCCGCCAAACCGGCGACCGCCACGCGTGCCCGGCCTCGGCCGCCCTGCGCACCGCCGCCTCGTCGACCTCGACCCCCAGGCCGGGCCCGGTCGGCCGGGCGATCCAGCCGTCCACGACCCGCACCGGCGCCATGTCCACCAGGTACGACGGGTCGGAGCCGTTGTAGTGCATGCCCGCGCTCTGTTCCTGGATCAGGAAGTTCGGCGTGGTGAACGCGACCTGCAACGAGGCCGCGAGCGAGATCGGCCCGAGTGGACAGTGCGGAGCGATCGACGCACCGTAGATCTCGGCCAGCGCCCCGATCCGGCGCAGTTCCGAGATGCCGCCCGCGTGCGACGGGTCCGGCTGCACGACCGCGACACCGGCTTCGAGGACGGGCTTGAACTCCCAGCGCGAGAACAGCCGCTCCCCCGTCGCGATCGGCACCGTCGACGCCTGCACCACCGACGCCAGCACGTCGGCGGGCAGTTCGGGCAGCACCGGTTCCTCGACGAACATCGGCTGCACCTCTTCGAGCATGCGCACGAGCCTGCGCGCCATCGCGGGCGAGACGCGGCCGTGGAAGTCGATCGCGAGATCTCCCTGTGGGCCAAGGGCTTCGCGTGCTTCACGGGCCCTTTGGAGAACCGCGTCGGTGTCGGCGGGCGAGGCGATCGGGCGCATCTCGGCCGTGGCGTTCATCTTCACTGCGCTGAAGCCCGCCGCGACCTGCCGCGAGACCGCGTCGAAGATGCCGTCCGGACGATCGCCGCCCACCCAAGAGTAGGCGCGCACGCGGTCGCGCACGGGGCCGCCGAGCAGTTCGTGGACGGGCAACCCGCGGGCTTTGCCGGCGATGTCCCAGAACGCGTGGTCGTAGCCGGAGAGAGCGGACGACAGCACGGGGCCGCCGCGGTAGAAGCCGCCGCGGCGCAGGACCTGCCAGAGGTCCTCGACGCGCAGCGGGTCCTGGCCGATGACCAGCTCGGACAGTTCGTGGACGGCGGCGCGAACCGTCTCCGCCCTGCCCTCCACGACCGGCTCGCCCCAGCCGCTCACCCCCTCGTCGGTGCTCACCTTGAGGAACAGCCAGCGGGGCTCGACCAGGAACGTCTCGACCGCCGTCACCTTCATGAAGAATCCTTCGCCGCGGACCAGCCGCCGTCGACCAGAAGCTCCGCGCCCGTCACGAACGACGCCGCCGGAGACAGGAGGAAACCGATCACCGAGGCCACCTCGGCCGGGTCGCCGAGGCGGCCGGCCGGGGTGGCTCGGGCACTGCGTTCGCGATCCTCGGCGGAGACCCGGTCCCAGGCCGCCGTCAGCACGGGACCGGGCAGCACCGCGTTGAACCGGACGTCCGGCGCGTACTCGACGGCGAGCTGACGGGTCAGTGCGACCAGCCCGCCCTTGGTGGCCGCGTACGCGCCGTGCCCGGGGATGCCGAAGTGCGCGTGCACCGACGAGACGAGCACGACCGAGCCCTTGCGTTCGCGCAACGACGGCAGGCAGGCCTGGACGCCGTGGAACGTGCCGCCGAGGTTGACCGCGAGCTGGCGTTCCCACTCGGCGGGCGTTGTCGCGTCCAACGGCTTGACCGCGACCGTGAAAGCGTTGCTCACCAACGCGTCCACGCCGCCGTCGCACAGCTCGATCGCCCGCTGCCAGGTCTCCGGATCGCTGACGTCGCCCCGCACGGCCACATCACCGCGCAGGTCGATCCCGACGACCCGGTAACCGTTGTCCGTCAGGTGTTTCGCCGTCGCGGCACCGATTCCGGCACCCGCACCCGACACCACCGCGCACTTCATGCACGTTCTCCTAGAGCTTCTGCCGGTAGACCTTGTTGTCCGGTCCGCGCACCACAGTCCACGCGGAGCCGTCCGGACCAGCAGTAGCACCGACGGCGCCGACGAGCGAGTTGCTCGGGAACTCCGGACGGTTGAACCAGCCGCCCCAGACGCCGGCGGAGGCGTTCACCTGCCAGAGCGTGTAGTCGCTGGCCCGCGCGAACAGGTAGATCCGGTCCTGGAACTCGATCAGGGTCGGGCTGCCGGAGATCACGCCTCCGAGTGACGTCCACTGGCCTCCGCTGACCGGGCGGACCCAGACGGCGTCGGCGGCGGTGCGGACGGCGACCTGGCCGCCGGCGACGCTGGGCCTGCCGTAGATCGGGGCGTCACCGGGTGCGCCGAGCGAGGTCCAGGTGCCACTTTGGTAGCGCCAGACCTTGCCGTCCTCGCCTCGGGCGACGATCGTGCCGTCCTGCGCGACGCTCGGTGCGTCAGTGAGCTTGCCGCCCAGCGACTTCCACGAGCCCCAGCGTCCGTTGCGGAGGGTGCGCTGCCAGGCGCGGTTGTCGTTGCCTCGGACGGTCACCTCGACGTCGGTGCCGACCGTGCGGACGGCGGGCTGGCCCTGTATCGCCTTGCCCAGGCTCGACCACTTGCCGCCCCGCAGCATCTTGAGCTCGCCGCCCGTGCTCCGGCTGAACACCAGCGCTTCGTCGCCGACCCGTGCGATCGCGGGCGAGGCGGTGGCGTCGGAGCCGACTGCCTCACCGGGCACGAGGTCCGTGCCGCGCAGCTTGAGCATCGCGGTGCCGTGTGCGGGAACCGTCACCGTGTACTTGTCGGTCGCGGTGCCACGGTCCGCACGAGCACGCAGGTCGCGCACCGAAACGTTGCCCTTGAGTCCGGCCTGGGCGAAGTTCACGGTCATCTCGGCGGGCACGTCGCGGCGGTTGAGCAGCACGACCGAGCGCTCGCCCTTGCGGGACAAAACCTTGCTGTAGACGTCGGTGTCACCGGTCGAGGCGACACGCACGCCCTGGACGGCCAGCGGGTCCTGGTCGACCGCGAGGATCTCGGGGTTCTTGAGGGTGTTCACCATCGACGGCGGCAGCGTGCGCGGGTCGGAGCCGATGATCAACGGCGAGGACATCTGCGCCCACATCACGAACTGCGAGGTCGACTCCTCCTCGTTGAGCTCGTAGGTGCCCTGCTGCGTCCTGCGCATCGGGATCAGGTAGTCCGGGTCGTTGTAGCGGCCGGGGCCGTTCGACTCGGGGTGCGCGGCGTTGCGGTCCATGTTGCGCAACACGTCGCGCCAGATGCCCTCGTACGGCGTGCCGAACGCGATGTCGGTGCTGGTGCGCCACGAGTCGCCGGCGAGCGGGCCGAACGTGTAGGAGATGTCGGCGGTCTGGTCCGGCTCGTGCGGGACGCCCCACTCGCCGGTGACCGGGTTGCAGATGTTCAGGATCATCGGCCGGCCCGCCTTGGCGAGGGCCTTGCTGAAGTCCGTGAACGCCTGTGCGGGCTTGAGGTTCGCGAAGATCCCGCAGAGGAAGTCGGCCTTCACGGCGTCGAACTTCCAGTCCGCGAACCGCTTCGCGTCCTTCTCGTAGTAGCCGCCACCGCTGCCGACCGCGCAGTTCTTGCCGTCGGACGGGCCCGCGTCGGTGTAGATGCCCGCCTTGAGGCCCTGGGCGTGCAGGTCCTTGACCAGCTTCGGGAGTCCGCCGGGGAACTTCGCCGGGTCCTCCTGGAGGTTGCCGCGCGCGTCACGCGGGATCGGCGCGGTCCAGCCGCCGTCGATCCACACGATCTTGTACCCGGCGTCGCGCATCCCGCTGTTCACGAGGAAGTCGGCGACCCCGCGCACGTCCTTCTCGGTAGGCGCGCCGAGGCCGTAGTACGTGTTCCAGCCCATGTACGGGGTCTTGGCGACACCACTGTCGTAGTAGGTGGGCGCTCCCTGGTCGTCACCCGCGTATGCGGGCGCCGCCACCAGGGACATCAAGGCGAAGGCCAACGCGACTCTGCGAACCGACATGCCCGTGAGCCTCCCCCGCGCCCGATACAGGTGTCAAGAATAATTCGTAATTTATGTGTAGTAGGCTGGCGGGCGTGAGCTACCGCTACGAGATCACACAGGCAGTCGTGCGGCAGGGCATCATCGCGATCGTTCGCACCGCGTCCGCCGCCACCGCCGTCGAGGCCGCCGTTCCGTTGCTGGACGCGGGTCTCACGTCCCTCGAACTGCCGCTGACCAACCCCGGTGCGCTGGAGGCGATCCGGCAGTTGCGCGCGGACTACCCGTCGGCGGTCATCGGCGCCGGTTCCGTGCTGGACGAGACGTCCGCTGTCGCCGCGGTGCGCGCCGGGGCGCAGTTCCTGGTGGCGCCCAACCTGAACGTCGCCGTGATCCAGGCCGGGCACCGGTACGGCGCCGCTGTGCTGCCGGGTGCCGGGTCGGTGTCCGAGGTCGTGCAGGCGCTGGAGGCCGGGGCGGACGCGGTGAAGGTGTTCCCCGCACCCACGCCTCAGTGGGTGCGCGACGTGCTCGCCGTGCTGCCCTACGCGCCGCTCGTGCCGACCGGCGGCGTCGCGCCGGCTGACGTCCCGACGTGGCTGGAGGCCGGGGCGGTGGCGTGCGGGGTCGGATCGGCCCTCGCCCGCACGCCCATCGAGGAGATCAAGGCCCTCATTCGCTCCTGAGCACGACCACGTCGGCGTCGTTCGACTGAGACCAGTCGAACGGCAGCCCGACGTGGGTCAGGTGCGCCGCCGAGTAGACCTGACCGCTCTCGTCCACATAGGACTGCGCCGTCAGACCCCGCAGCCTCACCCTGGACGACTGGCCGGGCACCATCGGCACGCCGGTCAGCGAGCCCGTGTTCCAGGCCAGCACGACGATCCGGTCCTCGGCCGAGTACTGGATCGCGTCGTTCAGCAGGTGTGCCTCACCGCCGTGCACGACGTCACGGACGTCCTTGTAGCGGGCGATCAGCGAGGCTGCCTCGAAGCGTTCCTCTGCCGACCAGTGCCGCACGTCCGCGCCGATGCCGAGCACACCGGCCATGGCCAGCACGAACCGGAACTTCAGCGAACGCGGGCGCGCGTCGAAGAAGCCGGGAGCGTCCGTGACCCACGACGACATCAGGTGCGGGGCGTGCATGTGCAGGAAGCCGTGCTGGATCTTCAGCCGGTCGAGCGGGGCGGTGTTGTCGCTGGGCCACACCACGTCCACCTTGCCGGTGGTCGCCAGGTCCGTTCGGCCGCCGCCGCCCGCGCAGCCCTCGACCAGCACGTGCGGGTGCTTCTCGCGCAGGTGGTCGAGCACGCGCCAGTAGTTGCGGACGTGGGCGTCGTCCTGGTCGAGCGGGCGTTCGGTGGCGGGGCGGTTCATGTCCCACTTCAGGTAGCTGATCCGGTAGTCGGTCAGCAGTCTGTCCAAAGTGGAGACGACGAACTCGTGGACCTCGGGCAGGCCCAGGTTGAGCAGCATCTGGTTGCGGATGAGCGTGGGCTCGCGGCCCTCGGTGCGGTAGACCCAGTACGGGTGTTCGGCGTAGAGCTGCGACTTGGGGCTGACGCACTCGGGTTCGACCCAGAGGCCGAACTCCAGGCCCATCCCCCGGACGTCCTCGACGAACGCGCCGAAGTCCGGCGACTCCGGGTACCAGTCGCCGAGGCCGCCGGTGTCGTCGTGACGGCCGACGAACCAGCCGTCGTCCACCACGAAGAGTTCGACGCCCAGGTCGGCGGCGATGCGGGCCAGCTCGCGCTGCTTCGGCAGGTCGACCTCGAAACCCGTGGCCTCCCACGAGTTGTAGAGCACGGGCTTGCGGGCCGGCCTTGAACGAAGCCGGTCGTAGGCGTGCCAGACGCGCGCCAAGCCGTCCGTCGAGTACGCCAACGCCAGTTCCGGGGTCGTGAAGGTCTCTCCCGGTCCGACCACGACCGGGCCGAGCATTCCGGCACGCACGCGCGTGAGTCCGGAAGGCTCGACCTCGGCCGTGATCTCCCAGGAACCGGACCACGCCAGCGACACGCCCCACGTGTCGTCCACGGACAACCAGGGCGCGTAATTGTGCCCGGGAACGCCGTAGGAGCTGCCGATTCGGAACCCGCCCGCGGGCAGGGAGACGTGGTCCAGCTGGAACTCGCGAGCCCACTCACCGTGCAGAAAGGACAGCCGGGGCTCCCGGACGGGCAGGCACACACCCGCCGAGCCGATCCTGGCGAGACGAACCGATTCGTCTCGCAGGTTGGTCACCTCGACCCACCGCGACAGCACGTCGACCGCGGTTTCCGGCCGATAGCAGAGCACGGTGCGCAGGCCGGCGACCTCGTCGACGAAGGCCAGCCGCAGCACGCCGTCCGACTCGTCCGCGCCCTCGAACGTGCACCACGAGTCGCCGTCCAGTTCGAGGTCGGCGCCGGTGAACGGGCGCTCGCCGCGCGGCGCGTACTCGACCGGCGCCGCGTCGGCCTCGGTGATGAAGTGGATGTCGCCGAGGTTCCTGAGAGGCGACGGGCCGGTCTCGACGCCGTGCGGGCCCCAGGCCACGAGCTCGGCCCAGCGTCCGCCCGGTTCGACGGCCACCGTGTAGGAGGTGGTGGCCATCCGGAGGGTCCAGGTCATTTGACTGCTCCCACAGCGAGTCCGGAGATGAAGTGCCGCTGGAACCGCAGGAACACCGCCACGGTCGGGATCGCCGCGATCACCGAACCGGCCGCGATCACGTTCCAGTTGGAGACGTACTGGCCCTGCAACGCGAGCAGCGCCGGGGTCACCGGCATCACGGCCGAGGACCGCAGCACGGTGATCGCCCACAGCAGGTCGTTGAAGATCCAGGTGAACGCCAGCGCGGCCAACGCGGCCAGGGCAGGCCTGGTCATCGGCAGCACGATCCGCCAGAAGATCTGCACGGGACCGGCGCCGTCGATGGTGGCGGCCTCCTGCACCTCGTTCGGCATGGCGCGCATGAAACCCTGCAACACGAACGTGTAGAAGCCCAGCCCGAAGCCGACCTGCACCACGATCAGCGCGAAGAGCGTGTCGTAGATGCCGAGCAGTTCGGTCAGCTTCGACACCGGCACGAGCAGGATCTGCGGAGGCAGCAGGTTGCCCGCGAGCATCAGCAGGATGATCGAACGCCGGCCGGGAATCTCGAAGCGGCTCAACGCGTACGCCGCCGCCGCGCTCAGTGCGAGCGAGAGGAACACCGTCGGTACCGTGACGAGGACGCTGTTCCACATGGCGCCCGCGCCACCGTTGGTCCACGCGTCGGCGAACCCGGCGAACGTGAACGACCGGGGCACCGACGCGAGGCCGTTCGCGGCGATGTCGTCGAAGCTTCGGACCGCCGTGACGAGCACGGCGACGATCGGCAGCAGCCAGAGCACGGAGATCGTGCCCGCCACGGCGTGGAAGACGCGATTGGACATCAGTTCTCCCGGAACGCGCGGACGAGGTAGGTCACGATCACGCCGAACGCCAGCACGAAGATGACGACGGCGAGTGCCGATGCGTAGCCGAGCTTGAGCGACTGGAACGCGGTCGAGTACATGTAGGTGCTGAGCAGCTCGGACGAGTGGTAGGGACCCCCGCGCGTCATCGACCACACCACGTCGAACGACCGCAGCGAGTCGATCACGATCACCGACAGCACCACCGAGTTCACCGAGCCGAGCTGCGGCCAGGTGATGTGCCGGAACTTCTGCCAGGCCGTGGCACCGTCCAAAGTGGCCGCTTCGTAGAGCCCGGGGTCGATGCCCTTCAGACCGGCCAGGTACAGCACCATGACGTACCCGACCTGCCGCCACAACGCCGGCACCAGCACCGCGTAGAGCGCCGTGTCCGGGTCGGCCAGCGGGCTGCTGTCGAAGATCCCGCCGGGCTGGTAGAGCACCTGCCAGATCAGCGAGGTGGCGACCAGCGAGAACACCACCGGCACGAACAGCGCGGCCCGGTAGACGCCGACACCGCGGCGTTCCTTCTGCAGCAGCACGGCCATGCCGAGGCCGCCGACCGCGGACAGCCCGCCGAACAGCACGAGCCAGATCGCGGTGTTGGTGACGGCGGTGTGGAAGACCGGGTCGTCGATCATCCTGGCGTAGTTGTCGAGCCCGACGAACCGGGGCGGCGAGACGCCGTCCCAGTTCGTCAGCGCGAGCCAGAACCCCTGCAGCGCGGGCCAGAAGACCCAGAACCCCTCCACGAGCAACGGGATGAGCACGAACAACAGCAGGATCGGAGGGACCCTGGTGAAGCTTCTGGTCATGCTGGTCATGTCAGGACGACCACACCTGCTCGGCGGCCTTCTGCCACGTCGTCAGGATCGTGTCCAGCTGGTCGGGCTGCTGGAGGAACTTGATCAGCGCGGCGTCCGCGGTGGGCTGCAAGGCGTCGCTGGAGTCGCGGTTGAAGAACTGGGTGATCTCCGCGGCCTCCTTGAGGTGCTGGCGGCCCTTCGTGACCAGGGGCGTGCCGGAGTCCTTGGCGTTCGGGTGCGTCGGCAGGACCGTGCCGGACGAGGCCTTGATGTAGGCCTCCTGCCCCTCGGCCGTCGCCGCGTAGGTCAGGAACTCCTTCAGTTCCTTGACGTGCGGTGACTTGGCGCTCGCGAAGAAGCCGTCGGTCGGGCCCTCCTCCGCCAGCGGCACGTTCGGGTCGATGATCGGGAACCGGAAGAAGTCGATGTCGTCGATCGCGTCCTTCGGTGCCGCGTCGGCGAAGAACGCGCCGGTGAGCAGCATGCCCGTGCGGCCTTGCAGCATCGCGGTCGTGGCCTCCTGGAAGCCGATCGCGGTGCCGTTGGGGTCGGTGTAGGGCAGGACTTCACGCCACGGCGTGAAGATGGCCTTCACCTTGGGGTCGTCGAACTTCTGCTTGCCCGCGAGGAGCTCGCGGTGGAAGCCGGCCCCGTTGATGCGGATGTTGAAGTAGTCGAACCAGCTGGACGCGGTCCACGGCGAGTCCGATCCCGCGCCCATGCCGAGCGGGATCACACCCTTGCCCTGCAACGTCTTGCACAGGTCGACGAACTCGGTCCAGGTCTTCGGCGGGGTGACGCCCCACTTGGCGAAGTTGGACTTGCGGTAGAAGAAGCCCCACCAGTAGTACGTCGTCGGCACGAACACCTTGCCGCTCAACGTCTTGAACGACTGGGGGTAGTCGCCCATGGTCTGCCAGACGTCGCTGATGTCGAGCAGCAGCCCCTTCTCCTCGTACCCCTTGAGCAGTGCACCGGGGTACCAGGTGAAGAGGTCGGGCGGGTTGGCCGAGGTGAGGTAGCTCGGCAGCTGGGTCCGGAAGGTCTCGGAGGCAACGGTGTTGACCGAGGCCTGCGCACCCTTCTTGTCGTTGAACGCCTTCACCAGTGCGTCGATCGCCGCTTTGGCAGCAGGCGCCGAGAGGTTCGACTGGATCGTGGCCGTGCCCGCAGCCTGGGTGACCGGGCCTGAGGACGCCGAGGTGGCGCAGGAAGCCGTGCCGCTGACCAGCAACCCGGCTCCCGCGGCAGCGGTGACGCGGAGGAAGTGACGCCTGTCCATGGCGGACAGATTGCGCGCAGGTCATGATCATGTCAAGAATAATTCATAATTTATGATGTGCCGTATGCTCTCGGGTCATGAGCGAGAAGCGGCTTCGTGGCGTGCACGGCCAGACCGTCGAGGCGCTGGCGGGCCGGATCCTGGCCGGCGAGATCGGCGAGGGCGACACCCTCGACCTCCCGGCGTTGCGCGAGGAACTCGACGTCTCACTGACCGCGCTGCGCGAGGCCCTGAAGGTCCTGTCCGCCAAGGGCATGATCGACGCCAGGCAGAAGCGCGGCACGTTCGTGCAGCCGCGCTCGTCGTGGAACCTCCTCGACACCGACGTGATGCGCTGGCAGACCCAGGCCAGCAACACCGACCACAGCCTGTTCGACGAACTCACCGAGATGCGCGTGATCGTCGAACCCGCGGCGGCCCGCCTGGCCGCCGAACGCGCCTCGGCCGCCGACATCGAGGCCCTCGGCGCCGCGCTGGAGCGGATGGCGTCGGCGCGCGACCTCGCCGCGACCGTTCGGGCAGACCTGGAGTTCCACAGGCTCCTGATGGGGTCCACGCACAACGCGTTCCTGACGCACGTCGAGCGGATCATCGCGATCGGGCTGGCCGAGCGGGACAAGCTCGTGCACGGGAGCGTGGACGACGATCCGGTGCCGTCGCACCGGGCCGTGCTGGACGCGATCTCGGCTCGTGACCCCGAGGCGGCCTACGAGGCGATGCGGGCGCTGGTGGACAAGTCCGGGGCGGATCTCGATCGCCTGCGCTGACGTCCATCTGTTCTTAATCGATACGACACCATCGGGTCTCGCTTCAGCGGTTGTGAAAGACATTCACGTCCGTCAGCATCGGGCTTCATGCGCCTGATCACGCTCGCCGCCGCCGTCGCGCTGACGATCTCGGTCGCCACCCCGGCGGTCGCGGCCCCTGCTGCCCCGAGGATCGCCACCTACAACGTCTTCATGCTGTCGCGGAACCTCTACCCGAACTGGGGACAGGTCGCCCGCGCCGACCTGATCGACAGCACCGGAGTGCTGAACGGCCAGGACGTCGTCGTGCTCAACGAGGCCTTCGACAACGCCGCCTCGGACCGGCTGCTGGCGAACCTGCGCGACACCTACCCGAACCAGACGCCGGTGCTGGGCCGCAGCCGGGCCGGGTGGGACGTGACGAGCGGCAGGTACAGCGACTCGACGCCGGAGGACGGCGGTGTCGCGGTGCTGAGCCGGTGGCCGATCACCACGCGGGTCCAGCACGTCTACCGGGACGGGTGCGGCGCGGACTGGTTCTCCAACAAGGGGTTCGCGTACGTGCGGATCGAGGCGCCGACCGGGCCGCTGCACGTCATCGGAACGCACATGCAGGCAGAGGACTCGACCTGCACCAGCGCGCCGGGCGGCTACCGGGCCAGGCAGCGGGCCGAGATCAAGGCGTTCCTGACGGCGCGGAACATCCCCGCCTCCGAACCCGTGTACGTGGCGGGCGACATGAACGTCATCAAGGCGAGTGCCGAGTTCCCGCAGATGGTCGCCGAACTGGGTGCGCAGACGCCTGAGGTGGGCGGGCATCCCTTCTCGTGGGACTGCGCGGACAACAGCGTCTGCCGCGACCAGTACGGGCCGGAGTACGCGTCCGAGCACCTCGACTACGTGCTGACGGTCCAGGGGCCGGTGCTGCGCAACGAGACCCGGCGGGTGAAGAGTCCTGAGTGGTCGATCTGGTCGTGGGGGCGCAAGTACACCTTCAACGACTTCTCCGACCACTACCCCGTGTTCGCTAGCTGAGCGCGGGCGCGACGGTCAGGCCGAGTTCGGGCATGCCCAGCCAGTCCAGGGTGGCGCCCGACTCGGCCAGTTTGATCCGCACGGCGTAGACGCTGAGCAGCAAGGCCTGCAACGAGTCCACGCCGTACGCGGCGGCGATCTCTTCGTCGCCGATCTGGTGTGGACACTCCCAGTCGCCGTTGTCGCTCAACGGGTCCGGGCGGGGGGCACCGAACCGGATCACCACCTCGAAGGGTGATCCGTCCGGTGCCCTGCCCTCGATCTGCCGTTCCGCGACGACGACGCCCAAGTCCATGCGACTCAGCCTAGCGCGCTCACCAGCCGCTTCGCCTGGACGACGGACTTGCTGGAACCCTTGCGGGCCGCCACCTCCGCGAGGCCGTCGACGGTGCCGCCCGGCTTGAGCTGCTGGGCCAGTTCGACCGCGAGCTCGACCAGGTCCGCGACCCTGTTGTGCGACCAGGCCTTCGGCAGCGCGGTCGTCAGCAGGTCCCAGATCTGGGACGCGGCGCCGGAGCGTGCGGCGTCGCGCAGGCACGGGACCACGCGGTTCAGCGCCAGTTCGCCTCGTTCCAGCAGCAGGCCGACGACCTCGCCCAGTGCCTTGCCGTCGAACTGGTCGCGAGCGGCGAGGACGAGCAGGGCGTCGACCGCGTTGGCGCGGCCGACCGTCGCCTCGGCACCGAGGCCGTACGCGAGCGCCAGGTGCGAGGCGACGCCCATCGGGCCGTGCGCCTCAGCGAGTGCGGGCAAGACCGGGCCGTCGTCGCCCTTCGACTCGCGGCGGTTCGCGAGGTGGGGCACGAGGTGTGCGGCGATCACCTCGCGTTGCACGGGCAGGACGGCGGGCCACCACTCGATCATGACGCCCCACTCGTTGTGGCCGTACCAGTGCTTCTCCGGGTCGGGCAGGCCTGGCGAGAGCGTCACGAGCAGGCGCTTCTCCGTGACCGCCGGGCTGATGTAGCCGTAGCGCGTCTCGCGGGTGCGTTCGACCAGCTCGACCACCGGATCGGTCAGGTCGGCGAGCCAGTCGCGCAGCAGCCGGCCCGCGTTGCCGGTCAGCGACGCGAAGTCCTCAGGGCGGGTGTCGCGCGGCAGCCGGTGGTAGGCCTGCCTGAGGTCACGCGGCCACGGTTCCCAGTCCTCGGCGTCGGCCTTCGCGAGGCGTTCGAGCAGCGTGGCGGGGTCGAGCAGACCGGACACCTCGGTCGGGGTCGACACCAGGGCCGGGCGCGGTGACTTGACCAGGCCCTTGGCGATCTCGTGCAGCCGCTTGGCGAGCTGCTCGCTCACCGAGCCCATCTCGGCGCGTTTGAGCTGCTTCATCCACGTCCTGGCGGCGTCCATCGCCGACTCGACCGGGCCGATCGGGGTCATGGGCTCGGACACGGCGGCAATGATCGAGATGAACACCGACCAGCTGTCGCGCCGGGCGTGGTCGGGGTAGGTCTCGTAGGCGCTGCGGTTCTTGATCCACGGGTGTTTGTCGTAGATCGGCTCGAACGCCTTCGCCACCGCTTCCCTGTCCTGCCAGGCGAACCGGACCACGGACTCGATGATCCGCTCGGCGGTGACCGGGTCGACGTGGCCTGCGTTGCGGCCGAACAACGCCCGTACCTCACCGGTCAGTTCGTCGAGCGTGGCGATCGGGTCCGGCCACGGGCGCGGTGCGAACGGTGCGAGCGCGGCGACCTCCTCCGCGACGGTCTCGACGCCGAGTTGAGCGGCGAGGTCGGCGGGCAGCTGCTCGGCCAGCGCCGGCAGTTCGGTCCTCGTGGCGTCGCTGACCTTCGACTGGTGCTTGGCGATCAGCTTGACCGCCTGGCCGCGCACGTCGTCCGACTCGTGCGCGAACAGCTCCGCCACGGCGAGCACGACCTCGTCCGGAGTGGACTTCGCGTGCTTGCCGAGCCAGGTGAGCTGGGCGCGGATCAGCTTCTTCTCGGTGCGGCCGAACACCCACCGGCTCGCGTCGGCGAGCAGGTCGAAGTCGAGCCTTCCCGCCTCGTCCAGCGCCTTCAGCCGGTCCTGCGCGAGGGTGGCCACCACAGACCGCGAGTCGGGCAGCATCGCGACGTAGTCCCGTGCGTGCTCGGCGGTTTCGTCCAGCGTCACGTCGAGAATCTTGTGCAGCGCGAGGAAACCCTCCATCTCCTTGGCGCTGCCGCCCTGCTGGAGCCGGGCGAGGCAGCCGTCGAGGAGTACCTTCCGGTCCGCTCGCTCGTGCAGGAACTGCGGCCACTGCCAGATGTTCGCGAAGATCGACCCGGCGCCGACGACCTCCAGCATGCGCGGGATCAGCGCGTCGAAGGCAGGACGCCAGCGCGTGTGGCCGCCGAAGTCCATGAACGCCAGCAGGAACCCGTCGGAGTCCGGTGGGTCCTCCCCGCAGAACTCCAGCACGATCCGCAGCAGGTCGTGGCGGCCGGGTTCGCGGGTCGGCATCCTGGTGGCGATCCTGGCGACCAGGTCCGGCAACCACGCGGGGTCGCGCTGCCGCAGCACGTCCAGCGCCTCGAGCGTGCCGTTCTCCTGGCTCATGCGGTGCCACCAGATCTGGTAGCGCACCAGCCACGGCGCGAGCGTGGACGGGTTGGGCAGCAACCCTATGCCCGCGATGTGCATCGCCGGGTGGTGGTCCCAGTTCCGGCCGGACGCACGACGCGCCTTCTCGTACGCCACGAGGTCGGCGGCGCGTTCCTTGCGTTCCTCCGGGGTGAGGCTCTTGAGCACCTCCCCGAGGGCGAGCAGCTGGCCCGTCTCGATCAGCGCCTGGATCCGTTCGAAGCTCACGCCTTCTCCCCCAATGCGCTCACCAGGCGCTTCGCCTGCACGACCGCCTTGCTCGATCCCTTGCGGGCGGCGACCTCCGCGAGCCCGCCGACGGTGCCACCTGGCTGGAGCAGCTGCGCCAGTTCGACCGCCAGCTCGATCACGTCCGCCACCCGGTTGTGGGTCCAGAGTCGCGGGAGGGCGGTGGTCAGCGAGTCCCAGATCTGGCGTGCGGCACCGGAACGCGCCGCGTCGCGCAGGCCGGGCACGACCCGGTTCAGCGCGAGGTCACCGCGTTCGAGCAACTGTCCCAGCAGGTCGCCGAACGTCCTGCCGTCGAGCTGGTCGCGGGCGGCGAGAATCAGGATCGCGTCAACGGCGTGGGCGCGGTTGACGATCAGTTCGGCGCCGAGGCCGTAGGACAGCGCGAGGTGCACGGCGGGACCTGCCGGGCCGTGGGCCTCGGCGAGCATCGGCAGGAGCGGGCCGTCAGTGCCCTTCGAGGCCGTCCGTGCCCGCAGGTGCGGGACGAGGTGAGCGGCGGCGACCTCCCGTTGGACGGGCAGCACGGACGGCCACCACTCGACCAGCGGGCCCCACTCGTCGTACTCCCGCAGGGACTGCTCCGGCTCCTCCAGGCCCGGGGTGACGGTCGCGTACAGGCCGGTGTCGGCGATGTCGTCCGAGTACCGCCAGGAGTACCGGTAGCCGCGCTCGGCGATGGCGATCTCGGGCTCGGTCCTGTTCGCCAGCCGATCGCGCACCTCGGCGGCCGCCTTGCTGGTCAGCGACGCGAACAGGGCGGGGTCCGTGTCACGCGGCAGCCGCTGGACGGCCTGCCGCAGGTCGCGCCGCCACGGTTCCCAGCCCTCGGCCTCGGCCCTGGCCAGGCGGCCGGCCAGCACCACGGGGTCGATCAGGCCGGACATCTCGGTGGGCGTCGAGACCAGGGCTGGCTTCGGCAGGCGGATCAGGCCTCGCGCGATCTCGTACAGCCGCTTGGAGAGCTCGTCGGCGACTCCCCCGATGCTCGTGGTGCCCGGCCGTTCCCACTCGTGGTCGAAGTCCACTTCGGACTGCGCCTCCAGCGGGTGCGGCGTGCCGCGCCCGGCGAGAACGGCCTGGACGAACTCGGCACGGGGGTTGCGCCGCGAGCGGTCGTACCAGGGCGCCTTCTCGTAGAACGGCAGGATGGCCTTGGCGAGCGCTTCCCTGTCCTGCCAGGCGAACCGGACCAGTGCCTCGATGATCCGTTCCGCGGTCGACGCTTCGAGGTAGTCGGAGTTGCGGCTGAACGCGGCCAGCAGTTCCCCGGTGAACTCGTCGAGGGTGGCGATCGGCTCGGGGAACGGCCTGGGCTCGAACGGAGCCAGTTCCACGGCTTGGTCCTGGGAGGTGGTGCCGCCCAACTGCTGTGCCAGATCGCCCGGCAGTTGCTCGGCCAGGGCCCGGACCTCGGCCTGCGTCGCGTCGCCGGCGTTGCCGAGGTGCTTCACGATCAGCTTGACGGCCTGGCCGCGCAGGTCGTCCGACTCGTGCGCGAACAGCTCCGCGACGGTCAGCACGACCTCGTCCGGGTTCTCCTTGGCGTGCTTGCCGATCCACGCGAGCTGGGCGCGGACGAGCTTCTTCTCGGTGCGGCCGAACACCCACCGGCTCGCCTCGCACAGCAGCTCGAAGTCGAGCCTTTCCGCTTCGTCCAGCCGTTTCAGCTGCTCCTGGGCGAGCGCGGCGACCGTCGATCGCGAGTCCGGCAGCATCGCGACGTAGTCCCGCGCGTGGGTCGTGATCTCGTCGAGAGTGACCTTCATGGCCTCGTGCAGGCCCAGGAAACCATCGATCTCGCTGGGCGTTGCGCTCTGTTGAAAGCGGGCGAGGCAGCCGTCGAGGAGCACCTGACGGTCAGCTCTCCCGCGCAGGAACTCGATCCACCCCCGCCGGGTGGTGCCGAGGATCGCTCCGGCGCCGACGACCTCCAGCATCCTCGGGATCACCGCGTCGTAGGCGGGCTTCCACCTCGTCTGCGCCTCGGAGTCCATGAGGTGCAACAGGAACCCATCCGAGTCCGGCAGGTCGTCGCCGCAGAACTCCAAGATCACCGTGGTGAGGTCCTGCCGCCAGCGGTCCCGCGTCCGCATCCTGGCGGCGAGCCTCGTGACCAGGTCCGGCGTCCAGGCGAGGTCACGGTGTCGCAGCACGTCAACGAGTACGTCGACGCCGTTGTCCACCTCGTCCCCGTAGTGCTGGAAGATCCGGTGGCGGACCAGCCACGGCGCGAGAGCCGACGCGCTGGGCAGCAGGCCCGCGCCCGCGACGGAGAGCGTCTCCTCGTCGTCCCAGCGACGATCGCCCACCCGGTGCGCTTTCTCGTACGCGATCAGGTCCTTCGCGCACGCCTTGCGTTCGTCGGGCGTCAGGCTCTTCAGGAGTTCGCCGAGCGCGCGCGTCTCGTCCGACTCGATCAGGGCCTGGACTCTGTCGAAGCTCACGCCTTGCCCCTGACCATGTCCGCGGCCAGCACGTGCTTGCACTTGCCGCGCCCGCCGCGGTACTCGGCCCACCACTGGCAGGTGCAGGCCTCACCGTTGACGCGGTAGTCACCGACCAGTGCGGTGTCGCCGTCCCAGCTGACCGCGTTCTGCTCGACGAGCGCCTTCGCGTTGCGCAGCCTGGGGTTCATGGCCTGGATGTCGGCGCCGCCGTACGGGAGTTCACGGTGGAAGTACGACGCTTCGGCGAGGTCGTAGCCGACGCGACCGGACGTGCCGAGCTGTGCCAGCGCGTCCTTGACCCTCGCCGGGGTGAGGCCGGAACGGTCGGCCAGGTCCGCGATGTCCACGCGGGGTTCGAAGTCGAGGAGGGCGCCGACCAGTTCGGCGTCGGTGTCGGCGTCTCCGGCCGCGAGACCGTCGAGGACGGCGCCCTCACCGGACAGGCCTCGGGTCACCTCGGGCGAGAGGACCAGGGTCAGACGTTGCGAACCGAGGTCGACCTCCCAGCCGCTCGCCACGGGCTTGCCGTCGGCGGGCGGCCCGTAGAGGCGGACGGCTTTGGCGAAGCGCAGCAACGGGATCAGGGTCTCCAGGCGGTTCGGGCCCGCCAGGCAGACGGCGTTGGCCGAGGCCGTTCCGCTGAGCCGCAACGACTTCCCGGACGGCACCGCCCACACCGCCGCGCGTCCCTTGGGCAGCGTCTTGAGGAACCGCTGCGCGTCCATCGGGGCGAGTTCGGCCTTCAGGTCGAACTTCGAGGTGAGGACCTGGGTCTCGGCGAAGCCGCGCAGCCAGCGCGGTGGCAGCGGGACCTTCTTCTCCACGACCGCGCCGTCGAGCGTGCCGACCTCGACCTGGTCGGGGCCGACCGTGAGGTGCAGCGGGTCGCCCTTCGTGACGCGGGCCAGGGCGCGGCGCAGCGGCTCGTTGACGTCGACGTTCGTGGTGCCGCGGTCGTGGACCTCGCCGTCGAGGGCGTCGCCCAGCACGTCCAGGCGCGCGTAGACGCCGCAGCAGCCCGAGAACGACTCGAAGCGCAGCCGGTCGCCGTTGCAGGTGACGACCGGGTCGCGGAGACGTTCGGTGGTGGGCTGGAAGTAGCGGGTGCCCGCGATCTTGGCGATGGCGAGCAACGCCGTGGCGGCCTGCTGCGAGTCACCCAGGAAACCGGTGAAGAAACGCGGGTTCGGCGCCCTGCCGCCGGAGGTCTGCAGTCCCAGGGCGTGTCGCGTCTCGTCCAGCCGGGAGTCGGCGACGTAGGCGTACGAGTGCATCGCGCCACTCTAGGGAACAGACGTTCGACTCGGCGGCGGTTTGATCAAAGGTATCGGCGCAACAGGTCCTCCTCGGTCTCCCTGCGCACGATCGGCCTCGCGACCCCGTCCCTGACGGCGATGACCGGCGGCCGGCACACCTGGTTGTAGTTCGAGGCCAGCGCGTGGTGATAGGCACCCGTCGCCGGGACGGCGAGCAGGTCACCGGCGTGCACGTCCTGCGGCAGCAACACGTCCTCGGCCAGCACGTCGCCGGCCTCGCAGTGCCTGCCGACGACCGTCACCGGCTTGGGCTGCCCTCCGCGACCGACCAGGCGGACCGCGTACTTGGCGCCGTACAGGGCCGGTCGGGGGTTGTCGCTCATGCCACCGTCGACGGCCACGAACGTCCGCGCTGATGTTTTCACCGCGCACACCCGGTACAGCGTCACGCCGGCGTTCGCGACGATCGACCGTCCTGGCTCGATGAGCACGCGTGGCGGCGGCACGCGGTGCAGCGCGCACTCGTAGTTGAGGGCAGCGGTGATCCGGTGTGCGAACCCCGCGAGGTCGAAGTCGCTGTCCCCCTGCAGGTACGGCGCGCAGAAGCCGCCGCCGAGGTCGAGCTGCTCGATCCTGGTGCCGCAGGACGCGATCAGGCCGACCATCCGCCGCACGGCCTCCTCGTAACTCGCGACGTGCCTGACCTGCGAGCCGATGTGGCAGTGCAGGCCCACGAGCTTCAGCGACGGCTGTTCGACCACGCGCAGGACCGCTTCCAGGGCGGCGCCGGACGCCAGCGAGAAGCCGAACTTCTGGTCCTCGACGCCGGTCGCGATCTTGGCGTGCGTGTGGGCGTCGACGCCGGGCGTCACCCGGATCATGACCTCCTGGCCGTGCGTCGCCAACGCGCCCAACTGCGCGATCTCGTCGAGCGAGTCGACGACGATCCGGGAGACCCCGTACTCCAGCGCGGCTTTCAGGTCCTCGGCGGTCTTCACGTTGCCGTGCATGATGATCCGCCGCGCCGGGAAGCCCGCGGCCCTGGCCAGTGCGAGTTCCCCGGCCGAGGACACGTCCAGGGACAGGCCTTCCTCCGCCATCCACCGGTAGACCTCGGGGCAGGGCAACGACTTGCCCGCGAACACGACCTCCGCGTCCGGCAGGGCGGCGCGGAAGGCCTGTGCCCTGCCGCGGACCGTCCGTTCGTCCAGGATCTGGCACGGGGTGCCGAACCGGGCCGCGAGCTGCGTGGCCGGGAGTCCACCGATGACCAGGTCCTGGCCGGCGAGGTGCGTGCCGTCCGGCCAGAGACCGTCCTCCAGCACCGGTTCGGTGGCGCATCCGATGCTGGGCAACAACTCGGCGAGTGTCATGCGTCCAGCACACGCCTGGCGGCGGTCCGTGCCCAGATCCCGGACGAGACCCTGACACGGGTGGCCGCCACCTTGACGCGATCCTGACGATCACGGTGGCGGGGGCCACATCAGTGCGGGCAGCACCCCATCGGCGTCGCCGGCACCTCCACCGGTTCCTGTGCCGCGGCCTCGATCTCCCGGAGGATCCGCGCGCGGTCGGCCGGGCCGAGGTACCGGCCCCGGCTGACGACGGAGTGGACGCGGCTGACGTTCGTGATGTCCCGCAACGGGTCCGCGTCCAGCACGACCAGATCCGCCTGCTTGCCGGGCGTGACCGTGCCCGTCTCGTGCTCCAGGCCGAGGCAGCGCGCGGCGTCCCGGGTGGCCGCTTGCAGAACAGCCATGGCCGAGAGCCCGGCCTGCGCCAGGAGCGCGAGTTCGTCGTGCAGGGAGAAACCGGGGAAGACGTACGCGAACCCCGCGTCCGTGCCCGCGACGACGCCGACTCCCGCCTCGTGCATCTCTCGCAGCAGGCGCATGCGGGCGTCGCCGAACTTCCGCAGTTCGGCCACTTCCTCCGGCGTGCGCGGCTGGCGGCCGGCCATGATCGCCTGCCACTGCTCGCGCAGGCCCACCGGGATGTAGCGGATCCGTTCGAGGGCAGCCGGATCGTTCGGGAGGGTCTCGGGTGAGAGGTTCATGTTCCGCTCGACGAACAGCGTCGGCGACTGCCAGGTGCCCTGCTCGACCATGGCCGCGAACAGCTCGCGGGCGCGGGCCGGTGAGTGCGTGGCGACCGCGGCTCGTTCCATCCGGCCCGCGTGCCGGCCCCACCAGTTCGGGTCGGCCATGTCGTCGGGCATGGCGCGAAGCTGGGCGTAGAGGGCGTCGGCGTTGTCCGAAGTGGACGTGAACAGGTTGTACATGTGTTCGTGGGTGTGCTGCGCGAGCGCGTCCTGCACGGGCACGCGGGCCGGAACGTGGCCGGCGAACGGGATCCTCAGCCTGCGGGCTTCCTCGGCGATGGCGGCGTGGCACTCCGGGGACAGGAACGAGTAGACCTTGACGAAGTCCGCTCCCCCGTCCTTGGCCCTGCGCACGGCGGCGCGGGCCTCCTCCGGGGTCCGGACGATGTCCGAGCCCGGCCAGATGGCGGCGGGACCGTCGACGATGGCGCTGGCGATCACCATGCGCGGGCCGAGGATCTCACCGGATTCGATGCGCCGGCGCGTGGCGTGGACTTCGGGCAGGCCCATCATCTCGCGGATGCCCGTGACGCCTTGGACGACGTGCAGTGGTGCGACGGTGTCCTCGTAGTACGTCGCGTGGGTGTGCATGTCCCACAGGCCTGGGATCACGTACTTCCCGGTCACGTCGATCACCCGCACGCCGCGCGGGATCTCCCGGTGGCGGCCGGCGGCCAGGATCCGGTCACCAGCCAGGACGATCGTCGCGTCGCGGACGGGCGCACGGCCGGTGCCGTCGATGAGCGTCGCCCCGCGCAACACGGTCACGCCGCTCGCCGCCATCGCGGGTTGCCCCACGACACCCAGCGCGACTGCTCCGAGCGCGCCTTTCCCCAGCCAGGACAACACGTCCCGGCGCGCCAGATCCCCCACCGCTCCACCTTCCCCCGAAGTCCCCTGCCGCCAAGCTAGCGACTTCGGGGTGGTGGAGCAGTAGGGCTGACCCCCGTTCTACGGTCGGGTCCACACCGCCACGTAGTCGACCAGCATCGGCCTGCCCGGTGTGGTCTGCGCGGTCGGCGTCGCCCGTCCCGCCACGCCGTTCGGGAACGCGCCACCCACCGCCACGTTCAGCAGGACGAAGTAGCCCTGGTGCGAGGTCATGTTGTTCCACGAGGTGGCGTCCATCTGGTTCTGCCGCACGCTGTGGAACTGCTGGCCGTCGACGTACCACCGCAGCTGGTTCGGGCTGACCGACCGGTCCCACTCGAAGCGGTAGGTGTGGAACGCGGACTGGCAGGTGCTGCCGGGGCAGGCCCGGGACGCGCCGAGGCCGTTCGTCTCGTTGCACGGGCCGCCGGGGTTGACGCCGCAGTGCAGCACGCCCCAGACGCTGTTGATGCCGTTGACGTTCTCCATGACGTCGAACTCACCGATGCTCGGCCAGTTCCAGTAGTTGCCGCGGTACGGCGAGCCCAGTGCCCAGAACGCCGGCCAGTAGCCCAACGCGGCCGCGCCGGTGACGTTCGGCATCTGGATGCGGCCCTCGATGCGCAGGATGCCGCCCGCCGGTGCCTTGAAGTTCGAGCGACGGGTCTCGATGCGCGCCGAGGTCCACTCGCCCGACCCGGACCGCAACGGGGTGATGCGCAGGTTGCCGGAGCCGTCGAGGGCGAGGTTGGCGCGGTCGTCGGTGTAGCGCTGGATCTCGCCGGTGCCCCAGTTGCCGGGGCCGCCGGGGTAGCCGTGGCCGGTGTCGACGATCCAGTTGTTCCCGTTCGGTGCGGTGTTGTTCGCGCCGGTGAAGTCGTCCGACCAGGCCAGGGACCAGCCCGTCGGGGTGGGCGGGACCGCTGCCTGCGCGATGCCGGAGAGCGGGAGGATCAAAGCCAGTCCCAGCAGGGCGCGCGTGAGTTTTCGAGCCACGATGATGACCTCTCTGTCACGATCGCACGGCAGCGGAACTCCATGGAAGCGCTCTCACGGTCTCGCGTCAACCTCACACCTCGAAGCGGTACCCCATTCCGGGCTCGGTGATGAGGTGCCGCGGGTGGGCCGGGTCGTCCTCCAGCTTGCGCCGCAACTGGGCGAAGTAGACGCGCAGGTACTGGGACTCGTTGACGTGCATCGGGCCCCACACCTCCTGCAGCAGCTGCTTCTGCGACACGAGCCGGCCGGGGTTGCGCGCCAGGATCTCGACCAGGCCCCACTCGGTCGGCGTCAGGTGCACTTCGTGGCCGTCGCGGCGCACCTTCTTCACCGCCAGGTCCACGACGAACGACGACGTCTCGACCACCGGATCGCCCGCCTCCCGCGCGAGGTCGCGGCGCACGGCCGCGCGCAACCGGGCCAGCAGCTCGTCCATGCCGAACGGCTTGGTCACGTAGTCGTCGGCACCCGCGTCCAGGGCCTCGACCTTGGCCGACGAGTCGGTGCGCGCGGACAGCACGATGATCGGGATCGTGGACCAGCCGCGCAGCCCGGCGATCACGTCCACGCCGTCGATGTCGGGCAGGCCGAGGTCGAGCACGACCACGTCCGGCTTGCCCTCAACGGCGACGCCCAGCGCGGACTTGCCGTCGTAGGCCGTCATCACGTCGTATCCGCGCGCGCTGAGGTTGATCCGCAACGCGCGCACGATCTGCGGTTCGTCGTCCACTACCAGCACTGACGTCATCCGGAAGTCTCCTCGTAGGCGGGCAGCGAAATGACCACGGTCAGGCCGCCGCCCGGGGTGTCCTCGGCACTGATCTCCCCGCCCATGGCCGCGGTGAAGCCCTTCGCGACGCTCAGGCCGAGCCCGACGCCCGGTGTGGCGGAGCGGTCGCCGAGGCGTTGGAACGGCGCGAACACCTTGTGCCCCGCCTTCTTCGGCAGTCCTGGGCCGTGGTCCACGATCCTCAGCTCGACGTGGGAGCCGTGCGCGCTGGCCCGGACCGCCACGTCGGACCTGCCGTGCCGCACCGCGTTGTCCACGACGTTCGCGACGACCCGTTCCAGCAGTCCCAGGTCCGCCAGCACCGGCGGCAGGTGCTCGTCCACCACGACGGAGACGGTGTGCCGGTCGTCGACACCGGCCAGCGCCCGAGCGACCGCCTCGTAGTAGCTGACGGGCCGCAGCACCGGTTCCACGGACCCGGTGGCGAGCCGCGACGAGTCCAGCAGGTTGTCGACCAGCCCTGTCAACCGGTCCGCCGACTCCTCCACGGTCGCCATCAGCTCCGACACGTCCTCAGTGGACAGTGGCAGCGAGTCGTCACGCAGGCTGCCGATCGCCGCTTTGATCGACGTCAGCGGCGTGCGCAGGTCGTGCCCCACGGCCGACAGCAACGCCGTGCGCAGCTCGGTCGTCTCTACCTTGCGGTGCGCGTCACGCGTCTCGTCGGCCATTCGCTGCTGCCGCAACGCCATCAGCGCCTGTCCGGCCGCCGCTTCCAGCACGCGCTGGTCGCTCGCGGGCAACACCCGGCCGCGGAGCGCCAGGTGGATGTCGGACGTCACCATGACGTCCGCATCGGCCTCGTCCGGTTCGTCGCACGGCCGCGGTCCCACGCACGCGACGCGTTCCCAACCGCCTGCGCGGCGTTCGAGCAGCGCCACCGACTCCAGGCCGAAGTTCACCCGGATCTTGTCCAGCAGCCGCGCCAACGGGTACGGACTGGTGAGCACGGTGCGGGAGTAGGAGGCCAGCAGCGCGGCCTCCGTCCTTGCCCGCGCGCCCTGCTCCCCCAGCCGTGCCGCCCGGTCGACGGTCAGCGCCACGACCGTCGCGACGATCACCATGGCGGCCAGCGTGATCACGTTCTCCGGCGACCGCACGGCCAGGCTGTAGTAGGGCTCGGTGAAGAAGAAGTTCAGCAGCCCGGCGCCGAGAACCGCGCAGAACAACGCGGGCCCCAGTCCGCCCGCGATCGCCACCATGCACGTGACCAGCAGGAACGCCACCAGGTCGGTGGAGAAGTCCAGCTCGTCGCGCCACAGCATGCCGAGCCCCGTGACTGCGGCCGGCAGCACGAGCGACAGTCCCCAGCCGGTCAGGCGTCGTTTCAGCGACAACGGGTCGGTCGCGACCTTCCAGCGGAGACCGCGCCGCGCCTCGTCGTGCGTGACCATGTGCACGTCGATCGCGCCGGACTCCTGCACCACGGCGGCGCCGATGCCCTCGTCGAACGCCCGCGCGACCCGTGACCTGCGCGAAGTCCCCAGCACGAGCTGGGTGGCATTGACGCCGCGGGCGAACTCCAGCAACGCCGTCGGCACGTCGTCGCCGACCACCGAGTGGAAGGTCGCGCCAACGTCCTCGGTGATCTTGCGGGAGCGGGCGATGTGCTCGGGCGTCACGCCGGACAGCCCGTCGCCACGCATCACGTGCACGACGAGGAGTTCCGCGCCCGCCCGCACCGCGATCCGGCGCGCCCGGCGGATCAGCGTCTCGCTCTCCGGCCCGCCGGTGATCGACGCGACGACCCGTTCCCTGGTCTCCCAGGTGTCGGTGATCTCCTTCTCGCTGCGGTAGCGCTGCAACGCGACGTCGACCTGGTCCGCCACCCACAACAACGCCAGTTCGCGCAACGCCGTCAGGTTGCCGAGCCGGAAGTAGTTGCCCAGCGCGGCGTCGATCCGGTGCGCCGGGTAGACGTTGCCGTGCGCCAGCCGCCGGCGCAACGCCTCGGGCGTGAGGTCGATCAGCTCGACCTGTTCTGCGCGGCGGACCACCTCGTCCGGCACGGTCTCCCGTTGCCGCACACCGGTGATCCGCTCCACGACGTCGTTGAGCGACTCCAGGTGCTGGACGTTGACCGTGGACAGGACGTCGATGCCCGCTTCGAGCAGCTCCTCGACGTCCTGCCACCGCTTCTCGTTGCGCGAACCCGGCGCGTTGGTGTGCGCGAGCTCGTCGATCACCGCGACCTCCGGCCCGCGGGCCAGGATCGCGTCGACGTCCATCTCCTCGACCTCGAGGTCGCGGTGCCGGATCACCTTGCGCGGCAACACCTCCAGGTCCTTCAGCAGGGAGGCGGTCTTGTCACGGCCGTGGGTCTCCACGAGTCCGACGACCACCTCCGTGCCGCGCTCCCGGCGCCGGTGGGCCTCGCCGAGCATGGCGAAGGTCTTGCCGACGCCGGGAGCGGCGCCGAGGTAGATCCTCAGCTCACCCCGGCGACCGTCAACGGGCGCTGTCGACGGCACGGTTCAGCGCAGTCACGTTGACGGTGGTGGTGAAGGTGCCGTGAGTGTTGGCAGCGACCAGCTCGCGGACCTTCTCCACCGGCAACCCGGACGCGCGCGCCACACGAGGCACCTGCAACGCCGCGTACTCCGGGCTGATGTGCGGGTCGAGGCCGGATGCCGACGCCGTCACGGCGTCCTGCGGAACCTGGCTCTCGGGCACGCCTTCGCGTTGCGCGATCTCGGTCGTGCGCTCGGCGATGACCTTGGTGTAGTCCTCGTTCAGCTCGCCCTTGTTCGACCCACCGGACGCCGGCAGCGTCGCGGCGGACGGCCTCGGCACGAAGTACTGGTCGCCTTCGCGGGTGACGGCGACCAGCGTCGTGTCGGTGGCCTCGGCGTTGGCGTGCAGGCCGGGAATCCGCGACACACCCCACACCGACAGCGGGTAGAGCACCCCGAGGAGCACCGTGAGTGCGAGCAGGATCCGCAGACCCGCCCACGACTGCTTCAGAAAGTTGTCCATGGTTCAGCCGATCCCGGGGATGAGTCGCACGAGCAGGTCGATCAGCCAGATCCCGGCGAACGGCGTCACGACGCCGCCCAGGCCGTAGATCAGCAGGTTGCGCCGCAGCAGCGCCGACGCGCTGGACGGCCGGTACCGGACACCCTTGAGAGCCAGCGGGATCAGCGCCACGATGATCAGCGCGTTGAAGATCACCGCCGACAGGATCGCGGACTGCGGCGTGGCCAGGTGCATGATGTTGAGCTTGTCCAGCGCCGGGTAGATCGCCGCGAACATGGCAGGCAGGATCGCGAAGTACTTCGCCAGGTCGTTCGCCACGGAGAACGTCGTCAGCGCACCACGCGTGATCAGCAGCTGCTTGCCGATCTCCACGATCTCGATGAGCTTGGTCGGGTCCGAGTCGAGGTCGACCATGTTGCCGGCCTCCTTCGCGGCCGACGTGCCGGTGTTCATCGCGACGCCGACGTCCGCCTGGGCCAGCGCGGGCGCGTCGTTCGTGCCGTCACCGGTCATCGCGACGAGCCGTCCGCCCTCCTGTTCCTTGCGGATCAGGGCCATCTTGTCCTCGGGCTTGGCCTCGGCGAGGAAGTCGTCGACACCCGCCTCCGACGCGATGGCCTTGGCGGTCAACGGGTTGTCGCCGGTGACCATGACCGTCCGGATGCCCATGGCGCGCAGCTCGGCGAAGCGTTCCTTCATGCCGGGCTTCACGACGTCCGAAAGCCTGATGACGCCGAGGACCTGGCCGTTCTCCGCCACGACGAGCGGAGTGCCGCCCTGCGAACTGATCTCGTCCACGATCTCGCGGGCCGTGTCGGTCAGCTCGAACGCCGACGCGGCACCCTTGCGGATGATCCGGTCGCCCAGGTCGATGCCGGACATGCGGGTCTGTGCGGTGAACGGCACGAACTCGCCGGTCTTCTCGTGCTCGCCGGCGGGTTGCCCGCCCGCGAGTTCGAGGATGCTGCGCCCTTCCGGGGTGTCGTCGGCCAGGCTCGCCAGCCGTGCGGCCGCCACGAGCGTGTCGTGGGAGGTCGGGCCGACCGGGATGAACTCGGTGGCGCGCCGGTTTCCCCAGGTGATCGTGCCGGTCTTGTCGAGCAGCAACGTGTCGATGTCGCCGGCGGCCTCGACCGCCTTGCCGGACGTGGCGAGCACGTTGCGCTGCACCAGCCGGTCCATGCCGGCGATGCCGATCGCGGACAGCAACGCGCCGATCGTCGTCGGGATCAGGCAGACCAGCAGCGCGGTCAGCACGACCACCGACTGCTCGCCGCCGGAGTAGATCGCGAACGGCTGCAGCGCCACGACCGCGAGCACGAAGATGATCGTCAGCGTGGACAGCAGGATCGTCAGCGCGATCTCGTTCGGCGTCTTCTGCCGTTCCGCGCCCTCGACCAACGCGATCATGCGGTCCACGAAGGACTCACCGGGCTTCGTCGTGATCCTGACGACGATCCGGTCCGACAGCACCGTCGTGCCACCCGTGACCGCGCACCGGTCGCCACCCGATTCGCGGATGACGGGCGCGGACTCGCCGGTGATCGCCGACTCGTCGACGGTCGCGATGCCCTCGACCACGTCACCGTCGCCGGGGATGACCTCGCCGGCCTCCACGACCACCAGGTCGCCGATCTTGAGCTCGGTGCCGGCCACGACGTCGCCGTTGAGCATCCGGGCGACGGCGTCCTTCTTGGTCTTGCGCAACGAGTCGGCCTGCGCCTTGCCGCGTCCTTCCGCGACGGCCTCGGCGAGGTTCGCGAACAGCACGGTGAACCACAGCCACAGCGCCACCGCGACGGTGAACACGCTCGGGTCGGTCGCCGCGAACACGGTGACCAGCAGCGAGCCCACCCAGACCACGAACATGACGGGACTGCGCAGCTGGTGACGCGGGTGGAGCTTGCGCAACGCCTCCGGGATCGCCGCGGCGATGCTGGGCTTGGCAGGTGTCTTCTCCTGTGCCACAGCCGGTTTCTGAAGTGTGGTGGTCACAGCAGTGCCTCCGCGATGGGACCGAGGGCGAGAGCGGGAACGAACGTCAGCGCGGCGACCAGGACGATCGAGCCGGTCAGCAGCGTCGCGAACAACGGTCCGGTGGTGGGCAGTGTGCCCGCCGTCACCGGCACCTTCTTCTGCGCGGCAAGGGATCCGGCGAGCGCCAGCACCGCGACGATCGGGATGAACCGGCCGAACAACATGCACAGGCCGAGCGACGACTGGAACCAGTCGTTGGTCACCGTGATTCCGGCGAACGCCGACCCGTTGTTGTTCGACGCCGACGCGTAGGCGTACAGGATCTCCGACAGCCCGTGCTCTCCCGGGTTGTTCAGCGCGCCCTGCGTGCTCGGCAGGATCGCGGCGATCCCGGCGCCGATCAGCAGCACGGTCGGCATCGCGAGGATCGACACCGCGGCGGCCGTGACCTCCTTGCGCCCCAGCTTCTTGCCGAGGTACTCGGGCGTGCGGCCGACCATCAGGCCCGCCAGGAACATCGCGATGATCGCCATCACCAGGATGCTGTAGAGCCCGGTGCCGACGCCGCCCGGCGTCATCTCGCCGAACAGCATGTTCAGCAGCGTGCCGCCGCCGCCGAGTCCGGTGTAGCTGTCGTGCAGCGAGTTGATCGCGCCCGTCGACGTGCCCGTCGTGGAGTTGGCGAACAGCGCGCTGGCCGGGATGCCGAACCGGAGTTCCTTGCCCTCCAGGGGCCGCAGACCGTTCGCCTCCGCCACCCAGATCACGGTCAGCATCGCCGCCCAGATCACGCCCATCACGCCGATCAGGACATAACCCTGCTTCCTGTTGCCGACCAGCTGACCGAACGTGCGGGTCAGCGCCACCGGGATCACCAGCAGCAGGAAGATCTCGATCAGGTTCGACCACTCGTTGGGGTTCTCGAACGGGTGCGCCGAGTTCGCGTTGAGCACGCCGCCGCCGTTGGTGCCGAGTTCCTTGATGGCTTCCTGGCCGGCCACGGGCGCGTTCGCGATCGTCTGTCCGTCAACGTCCACACCGGACTTGAGGCTCATCGTGACGCCCGTGATCACCAGCACGATCGCCGCGATGAACGCGATCGGCAGCAGGATGCGGACGGTGCCGCGGACGAGGTCTACCCAGAAGTTGCCGAGCCGGTCGGTCTGGCTGCGCACGAAACCGCGGATCAGGGCGATGGCGACGGCCAGGCCGACCGCGGCCGACACGAAGTTCTGCACGGTCAGGCCGATCATCTGGACCGTGTGGCCCATGACGGCTTCCGGAACGTACGACTGCCAGTTCGTGTTCGTCACGAAGCTGATCGCCGTGTTGAACGCCATGCCCTCAGGCACGTTGCCGCGGTCGAAGTTGAACGGCAGCACGGACTGGATCCGCTGGATCACGTACAGGAACACGATGCCGACGAACGAGAAGCCCAGCACGCCGTACGCGTAGGTGCTCCACTTCTGCTCGGCGTCGGGGTTGATCCGCGCGAACCGGTAGATGGCCTTCTCGGCTCTCAAGTGGCCCTTCGCGGTGAACACGCGGGCCATGTAGTCGCCGAGGGGCCGGTACACGACCGCGAGGGCCGCGACGAGGATGCCGACCTGCAGGAGGCCGGCCACGAGAGGTGACATCAGAACTTCTCCGGCCTGACGAGTGCGATGAACAGGTAGACGATCAGCGCGAGCGCGATCACACCGGCGACGGCGTTCGCGACAAGTCCCGTGCTCACAACTTCTCCAGTCCACGCACCGTCAGGCCCAGCACGACGAAACTCCCGATCAGCAGCAACGCGTAGGCCAGGTCGGCCATGACGCCGCTCCCTTCAACGACAAGGATTCTTGATGACGCACGGAAGCGTGCATCACGAAATGCCTGATCAGGGGGTGCCTGACAGCGTCCTTACGGGGTGGGGCCCGGCTTTTACGCGTTCTTGAGGCCGGGGAGACCTGGGTCTCATCCGATAGGGCCTGTGGCGGTCACGATGTGTGAGAACGTCGGTGCCATGACGCGTGCGGAGATGCTCGACGAGGTCGCCGACCTGCTGCCGTCCCGGGGGCTGGTCGGGGTCGACGGCGTCGACGGCGCGGGCAAGACGACGTTCTGCGACGACCTGGCTCAGGTGCTGCGTTCCAGGGGCCGCGAAGTGGTGCGCGCCTCCGTGGACGACTTCCACCACCCGCGCGCGATTCGCTGGCGGCGCGGGCGGGCGTCGCCGGAGGGCTTCTTCCTGGACAGCTACGACTACGAGCGCTTCACCGGGCTCCTGCTCACGCCGTTCGCGGCCGGGCGGCCGTTCCGGCGGGCGAGCCACGACCTGGAGACCGACGAGTACGTGGACGCGCCGGCCGAGGTCGCGTCGCCGTCCGCGCTGCTGCTGGTGGACGGCATCTTCCTGCACCGCGACGAGCTCGTGGGGCACTGGGACTTCTCGGTGTTCCTGGACGTCGGCTTCGCGGTCTCGGTGGCGCGGATGGCCGTGCGCGACGGCAGCCCGCCCGATCCGGACGACCCCCGCAACCGCCGTTACGTCGAGGGGCAGCGCCTGTACTTGGCGCAGTGCGATCCGGCGGCTCGGGCAAGGCTGCTGATCGACCACCGGGACGTGATATCCACTCGCGCGTGATCAACCCAGTGAGCCGCGGCGAGACGAGGCACCGCCCTGCCAGAGGCGGCCATCCGGACCCCTTGAAGATGCTGGGCTACGTCTGGCCGGTCGTCGAGGAACTGCGGGCCGAACCCTCCGCGGACTGGCCGAGTCCGGACGCGTTGACGGAAGCCCTGGTGGAACTGGCGGAGTGGTTCGAAGAGGCGGGCTGGGACGACTTCGCGTTGCGGACGCACGAAGAGGTGCTGGAGTTCCGCCGGAAGGCCGGTGACGCCGAGAAGCTGCGACGCGTCCTGACGTTGATGCGCGACAACCTCATGCGGCAGGAGCGGCACGAGGAAGCGCTGGCGGTCGTGCGGGAAGAGCTACCGCTCGCGCGGCAGCTGGCCGTGCCGGGCGAGTACAGCACCGAGATCGCCAACGTGGCCAGGTACTGGATCACCAACCTGCTCGGCAAGACGGGCAGGCACGCCGAGGCCGCCGACAACGCCCGCGAGGCGGTCGCCGAACTGCGCGAGCAGCACGAGCCGATCAAGCACGGGTCGCCGCCCGGCTACCGGCTCGCGCACGCCCACAGCGAGTACGCGCGCCGCCTCACGGCGATCGGCCGGTACGAGGAGGCGTCCGACTCCCTCGCCGACGCGGCCGCGTTCTGGCGTCAGCACGCGGCCCTGAACTGTCACATCGCGCTCGAGGAGCTCGGTCTCCTCCAGCTGCGCCTGGGCCGGTTCGAGGAGGCTCGCATGTCCGCGGTCGAGGCGGTGGCCGTCCTCCGGCAGGAAGCGGAGACCGAGGGCAACTGGGACACCGTCGCCGGCGCCCTGCACAACCACGGCAACCGCCTGCGCGACCTCGGACTCGACCAGCAGGCGGTGGAGGCGGCCCAGGAATCGACTGACCGCTTTCGCGAGCTTCTCGCCAAAGCGGAGGGCCGGGCGACGATCATGAAGATGGAGCTGCGGGTCGCCCTCGCGCTCGTCAGTCTCGGCAGCCGGTTGCACGACGTCGGCAGGCTCGACGAGTCGCTCGCGGCCAGCGACGAGGCCATCGCCCTCGCCACCAAGCACGAGGAACGCGAGCTGGGCCGCAAGGAACTCGCACGGGCGTGGGCGAACCGGGCCAGTCTGCTGATCTCGCGCCAGGACTACCCCGGTGCCGCGGAGGCCGCAGCGAAGAGCATCGAGCTGCACCAGACGGAGGACGGCAAAGCATTGGCGCGCAACAACTTTGCTCTGGCCGCGGCGCACGCGGGCGAGCACGACGCCGCGCTGGAGGCGTCCCTCCGGTCGGTCGCTCACTACCGGAATCGGCATGCCGACGACCCGTACGAGTACAGCTACCTGCTGGCCGACGCCCTCTCCGACCACGCGCTGATCCGCGTCCTGCGCGCCGAACGCGCGGAGGCCGAGGCGGCGATCACCGAATCCCTGGCGATGTACGAGGAACTCGCCGCGCACAACCCCGGCCGCTACCAGCGCGAGCTGGACCGCGCTCAAGCGGTCGCCGCCCGGATCTAGAGGTTCTTCGCGAAGAACTCGGTCACCCGCTCGACGACCTGGGGCACGTACCTGTCGTACAGGTCGACGTGCGTGGCTCCGTCGACCCAGTGGAACTCCTTGGGGCCGCCCGCTTTCTGGTACGCCTCGACGCTCATCCAGGAAGTGACCGCCTCGCGCCCGGCCACCAGCAGCAACGGCCGCGGCGCGATCAGGTCGACCGCGCGGAACGCGTCGAACGCGGCGATCCGGCCGACGCTGCTCCACGTCACCGTCTTCGCCGAGCGCGGGTGCTCGCCGCGCGGCGTGCGGTAGTACTCCCAGCCCTCGTACGAGTGCGGGCCGCCGGCGCGGGCCTGCTCACCGGTCTCCGGGAACAGCGTGAAGCCGCCGTCCCGCACCTGGTCCAGCATGCCCTGCAGCACAACGGGATCCTGGGTGCCGTCGGCGCCGAACCGGAACTGGCGGGCGATGTCGGCCAGGCTGACGGTGGCGATCGCCCTGATCCGGTGGTCGGTCCCGGCGGCCGCCACCCCGTACCCGCCGGACGCGCAGATGCCGAGCACGCCGACCCGTTCGTCCTGCTCGCTCAGGAACGCCGCGGCCGCGCGGATGTCCTCGACCCGTTGGAACGGGTCCTCCAGGCCGCGCGGTTCTCCCGCGCTCTCGCCCTGGTAGGCGGCGTCGAACGCCAGCGCGAGAAAGCCCTGTTCGGCGAGCTGCCGTGCGTACAGTCCCGCCGTCTGCTCCTTGACGCCGGTGCCGGGATGCCCGACGACGATCGCTCCACGCGGAGCGCCTTCCGGCCGGTACAGGTGGCCGGCGATCTCGAGTCCGTTGCTGGGGAAGGTCACGTTGTCCATGTCCACCACGTTCGTCCCGCGAGGCAGGCGCAACCAGGGACGACCCAGCCTATGCACACCAGTACCAGGCACACGTCCCGAAAAACACGGACACTGGAGGCATGACCGACCTGGGCGAGTTCCTCCGCACCCGTCGCGCCGCGGCCGACCCGCAGCGCGCGGGATTCCCCGACGACGGCAGGACCCGCCGCGTCCCGGGGCTGCGCCGCGAGGAACTGGCCCAGCTCGCGCACGTGAGCGTCGACTACGTCGTCCGGCTGGAACAGGGCCGCACCAACCGGGTGTCCCGCACCGTCCTCGACGCACTGGCCGACGCGCTCCAGCTGGCCCCGGACGAACGCGACTACCTGTTCACGCTCGCGGACGTCACCCCGGCCAGACAGCCCGCCGCTCCCGAGGTCGCCGGACGGTTGCAGCAGTTGCTGGACGGCATGCCGGACATCCCGGCGATGGTCCTGCACCGCCGCATGGACGTGCTCGCCTGGAACACCGCGGCGTCCGCGCTGCTGACGGATTTCGGCGCTCTTGAGGCGCCGGAACGCAACCTGATCCGCCTGACGTTCCTCGACCCGGCGTTCCGCGCCCTGTACGGCGACTGGGAACGCTCGGCGCAGGAATGCGTTGCGGTGCTGCGGATGGAGGCGGGTCGCACCCCGCACGATCGCGCTCTCGCGGCACTCGTCGGCGAGCTGAGCGTGAAGGACCTCGACTTCCGCACGTGGTGGGCGACGCATCAGGTGCGCGGGCCGCGTCAGCTCGTGAAGACCTACCACCACCCGGTGGCGGGCACGCTGACCCTCGACGTGCAGCAGTTCACTGTGGACACCCACCCGGACCAGCTGCTCGTCGCCTACACGGCGGCGGATGACGCGTCACGGGAGGGCCTGCGCTTCCTTCTGCTGTCGGCGCAGGCCCTCCCGGCAGATCACTTGCCGGCGCGGTAGGCCGTCCAGGCACTCTGCATGCGGGTGTTCTGACCAGGGGTGAACTGGTTGTAGCAGTCGTCGAAGGAGTAGTCCATGTAGTTGTGGATCGGGTCGAGGCCCGTCGCCGTGCAGGAGTCACGGCCGGTCGGGCAGCCCGAGGTGGAGCTGGCCTGCGCCGGGGTGTCCGCGACCTCGTCGCCGGGCGTCCGGCAACCGCCCTGGAAGGTGTGCCAGAGCCCCATCCAGTGGCCGACCTCGTGCGTCACGGTCTTGCCGAGGTTGAAGTTGACCTCGGAACCGCCGGGGACGGTGGCGTAGTCGACCACGACGCCGTCCAGCTTCGGGTCGCTCCTGTACTCGCTCGGGAACGTCGCGAAGCCGAAGCCGTCGATGTCCGCGAACCAGACGTTGAGCGTCGCGGCCGTGCCGACGCGGGTCTGGGTCTTCATCTGGCGCTCGGTGCTCGCGTTGTCGGCGCCCCCGTTGAACCACGTGTTGTTCGTGTAGCGCTTGGTCTGCTGCAACACGAACTTGAAGCCCGTCTTCGCCGCGGCGCTCGACTCCACGCCCGCGAAGCCGTCGTTGAGGACCTTGAGCTGCTTGGTCAGGGTGGCGTCGGTGATCGCGCCCTTGCCCGCGGTGGTGGTCACGACGTGGAAGACCACGTTGATCGTGCCGCCCGCCAGCGCGCTGAACTCGCCGAGCGAGTTGTTCTTGGCGATCTTCGCGCGCAGGTCCGCGTTCATCCGGGCGGCCTGGTCGTCGGAGATCTCGTTGCGGTCGTGGCCGGTGCTGCCGGGCCGGCCGCGCGCGGCCGAGTGCTCGTCAGCGTGCGTGTCGAGGCACTCGGCAGAGCCGACGGCGGTCGCGGCGGGGGAACCGCCGAGCAGGGTGATCGCGCCGGCCGCGAGCAGTGCGGCGGCGAACGCCGGCAGCACGCGCTTTCTCGTGAGAGACATTGAACTTTCCTCCATGCAGGGTGGAGGAATAGTGACTCACGAACGGTCCTTTGTGGATCTTGACGTATTCACACAGTACGAACGTCGTGGGCCGGAAGGCCGCTCCACCACCGTGCGTAACGTTTGTAGACCTGGGGTTCCCGATCACCGAGGAGCTTGCGCAGTGCTGCGGCCTCGTCCGCCAGTCCGGCCCATTGTTCCTCGTCCAGGGCGTGGAACGCGGTCGCTTCAACGCCTCCGTCCTCGGTGGGACGCCACACCCCGGCCACGTGGCCGTCGACGAGAAGTGTCGGCAGTGTGTCACCGTTGTTGCGGATGACGAGTTTGCGATATTCATTCGGAATGATCCGGCTGCGGTCGGCGTAGGCGAGCAACGTGCTGTCCCACATGGCCATCAGCCGTGGCGGAGCCGGGGTGTCTTCGTCCGGGATTGTCCGATTGGGAATGTCGTAGTGATCGCCGTGCTGAACGAGGTCCAGCAACGCCAGCGCTTCCCGGATCGTGGTGCGCGGCAGCATGCTGAACTGGTTCATGTCGAGGACGGTCGCGGGCCCGAAGCCGGTGAGGTAGCGGCGCAGCATCTCGGCGACGGCCGCCATCCGTTCGCGGGGCTCGGCCGCCACGGCCTGATAGGACGGCCGCAGCCCGAACGACCACGGCCCGCCCGTCGGCGCGTGCACGAGACCGCCGTAGGTCCGCAGCGCCCACCAGACGCCGGGCTCACCGACGTCGCCGACGTGCGAGTGCAGCAGTTCCTCGATCTCCGCCTTCTGCCGGGGTGTGGCCGCGAACTCCAGCAGGTGTTCCAGCAGTGCGTCGGCCTGCTCGATCGTGACGTTCATGGACTTGAACCGCTTGTCGTACAGCCGTGACGCCCTCAACGCGGGCAGCATCGCGTGGTGGAACACCTCGTGGTCCGCGGCCGTGACGGCGTGCAGGGTGATCCGCATCAGCGATGCCTTGCGGACCACCCCGCTCGTGAACGCCTCGTCCAGATCAGCGGGGTCGAAACCCTCGATCCGGTTCCACAGCGCGATGTAGGGCGACGCGGGTTCCTGCGCCTGGATCGCCACGACCCGGCCCACGGCCGTCAGCAGGTCGACCGGTTCGCGCCGCAGCAACATCTGCCGGTCGAGCGTGGCGCGGTTGAGCTGACGTGCCGTGAAGGTCATGCCCGGAATCCTGACTCACCGCAGCTTCGACGGCCACCAGATTCGCCCGCCGATGTCCACCGACAGCGCCGGCACGAGCAACGACCGCACCAGCAACGTGTCCAGCAGCACGCCGAACGCCACGATGAACGCGATCTGCGTCAGGAACAGGATCGGCAGCACGGCGAGCGCCGCGAACGTGGCCGCCAGCACCACGCCCGCCGACGTGATCACGCCACCGGTCAGGCTGAGTCCTCTGAGCGTGCCCTCGACCGTCCCGAGTTGTTGAGTCTCTTCACGGACGCGGGTCATCAGGAAGATGTTGTAGTCGATGCCCAACGCCACGAGGAACACGAACCCGAACAGCGGCACCACGGGATCGGCGCCCGGGAAGTCGAAGACGTGGTTGAACACCAGCGCCGACACGCCCATCGTGGCCGCGAACGACAGCACGACGGTCGCGATCAGCAGCAACGGTGCCAGCAGTGACCGCAGCAGCAGGGCCAGGATCAGGAAGATCACGAGCAGCACGATCGGGATGATCAGCGCCCGGTCGTGCTCGGACGTGGTCCTGGTGTCGAGCAACGTCGCCGTCGGCCCGCCCACCTTGGTGCCGTCGATGCCGTCCACGGCCGCTCGAAGCCGTTGCACGGTCTCGACCGCGGCGTCGGAGTCCGGCGCGTCCTTCAGCGTGGCCTCGATCCGCACGAGCCCGTCGGCCGTTCCGGACGGCCGGACGTCCGCGACACCGTCCACCTTGGACTTCGTCACGACCTCGGCGGTCTGGCTCTCGGCGGTGATGATCACGGTCGGTGAGCCGGTGCCGCCGGGGAAGTGCCGCGACAGCACCTCCTGTCCCGCAACGGACTCGACCGGCGTCAGGAACACGTCGGACTGCGCGGTGCCGGAGGCCTTGAGCTGCGGCAGGAACGCGGCACCCGCGAGGAGCACCAGCGACGTGACGATCCAGATCGCGCGAGGCTTGCGGCGCACCATGTTCGCGACGCGGCCCCAGAGCCCGCTGGTCTCGGGGTGCTTCGAGCCGAACTTCGGTGCGAACGGCCAGAAGGCGCCCCGTCCGAGCAGTGCCAGCGTCGCCGGCAGGAACGTCATCGTGGTCAGCAGCGCGGCGCCGATGCCGATGGCCGCGACCGGCCCGAGGCCCTTGTTCGAGTCGAGGTCGCTGAACAGCAGGCACAGCACGCCGAGGATCACCGTGCCGGCCGAGGCCGCGATGGGTTCGATCGTGCCGCGCCAGGCCAGGCGGATGGACTCGTACTTGTCCTGCGTGTCGCGCAGTTGCTCGCGGAACCTGGACACGAGCAGCAACGCGTAGTCCGTCGCGGCGCCGAAGACCAGGATCGAGAGGATGCCCTGGCTTTGCCCGTTCAACGCCAGCACGTCGTTCTTCGCGAGCAGGTACACGACGAAACTGGCCAGGCCGAGCGCGAACACCGCCGACACGAGCACGACGAGCGGCAGCAGTGGACTTCGGTAGACCACCAGCAGGATCAACGCGACCACGGCGCCCGCGACGATCAGCAGCAGCCCGTCGATCCCGCCGAACGCCTCGACGAGGTCCGCCACCTGCGCCGCCGGGCCCGTGACCAGCACCGTCAGCCCCTGCGGAGCGCCACGCGTGCCGTCGCGGAGCTGGAAGACCGAGTCCTTGACGTCGTTGCCCGGGTCGAGCAGCACGACGAGCTGGGCGGCGTCCTTGTCGTTCGGCGCGGGGATGACCGGCGACGCCTGGAATCCCTTGGCCTGGTCGGCGAGGTACTTCCGGTCCTCTTCGGTCAGTCCGCCGGACCGTTCGATCACGACGATCGCCGGGATCGCGGTCTCGCGCTGGAACTTCTTCTGCAGCTCGGCGACCTGGGTGGACTCGGCGGAGTTCGGGAGGAACGCACTGCTGTCGTTCTCCGCGACCTCCGACAGCTTGCCCGCGTACGGCCCGGTGAAGCCGCCCAGGGCCAACCAGACGACGAGCAGTACCCCGGCGAGGACTCGCATCACGCATTCCTTCGATCGTCGAACGTTTCGATGGCCGAAACAGTAAGCTGTGACCGTGAGCGACGCAAGTGACTACGACCTGAGCATGATGCTGCGCGCTTTGGTGATGGAGTCGAACCGATTCCTGGAGATCTTCAGCGCCGCGCACGCCCTGCACCCGACAGACATGACAGCGCTGAACCTCATCATGACGGGTCCCATGACACCCGGCACGCTGGCGAAGGCCCTGAACCTGAGCGCGTCGGCCACGACGTCCGTGCTGGACCGGCTGGAGAAGGCCGGTCACGTGACGCGCGAGCGCGACCCGGACGACCGCCGCCGGGTCGAACTCCAGGTGCTCGACCGGGCGACGGCGCTGGCGGCGACGTTCTTCCAGCCGCTGGCCCGCGAGTACGCGGCGGTGTGGGGCGGGATGAGTGTCGCGGAGCGTCAGGTCGTACTTCGGTTCCTCGTGGCCACGACCGAGGCGACGGCCCGCGTGCGCGACGCGGTCAGCTGAGTCTTCCCGGCGGCAGCGTCCGTCCGCAGACCAGCAGCAACAGGTCCTGGGCCAGCGCTCGGACGGGTTCTCCCCCGCCGAACGTCCAGTCCAGGTCGGTGGCCTCCAGGCGTTTGCCGTCGAGGTCCGCGCCGAAGTACTTGACGTTGCCGGGCTTCATGCCGTCCAGGACGATTTTCAGCCGTTCGTGCGGGACTTTGCGGTCGATGCCCAGCGCGGTGGTGATGTCGAGGCCGTGGATGACGTCGTGCGAGAGCGCGCCTGCCGGACCACCGCCGGGCGGCGTCCACGGGTGGTCGATGTTGTTCTTCAGCGCGCCGAGCAGGTCTGCGGTGGGGAGCTGAGCGTCCTTGCGGGCCATGCGGTCGGAGGCGTGGTTGAAGCGGCCGGCCGACTTCAGGATTTCCAGGACCACTCGCGTGCCCGAGGAGCGGAACGGCAGTGTCGTGTGCGCGACGACGTGCTTCACGGTCCAGCCTTCGCACAGGCTCGGCGCGTTCCACTGGTCCTCGGTGAGGCCGCTCAGAAGTTCGGCCTGGTCTCGTCGTTCCGCCGCCACCGCGGCGCGGATGTCTTCAGTCATGCCTGTCGTACGTACCGGCCGCCGGGAACTCATCGGTGTCGGCTGAGCGGTCCGGTGAAAACAAGACTGTTCCTGCGCGAATCCGCCGTGCACCCTCGTCGTCACCGATCACCGAACAGCTGGGAGTTCTGGGGTGCCGACCAGCAACGAGGACGAGCTCGTCGCCGAGCAGGAGTACGTGACCGCGCTGTACGCCAGGCTGGACGCCCTGCGCGAGCAGGCCCGGCGGTCGACCGGCGAGGCGGGGGTCTGGCGGAGGGAACTGGCCCGCCTGGAGGCCGCGGAGGACGGACTGTGCTTCGGGCGGCTGGATCTGCGGGACGGGCGCCGCGTCTACATCGGCAGGCTCGGGATGTTCGAGAACGACGAGCCGCTGCTGCTCGACTGGCGCGCACCGGCGGCCCAGCCGTTCTACACCGCGACCATGGCCGACTCGCAGGACGTGCGACGGCGGCGGCGCATCACGACGCGTGGCCGGACCGTCCTGGCGCTGGACGACGACCTGCTCGACGCCGACACCGCCGGGCAGCCCGGCCTGGTCGGCGAGGCCGCGTTGCTGGCGGTGCTGACGGCGGAGCGGACCGGGCGGATGCGCGACGTCGTGACCACGCTGCAGGCGGAGCAGGACCGGATCGTCCGCGACGGGCACGGCGGGGTGCTGGTGGTGCAGGGCGGTCCGGGGACGGGCAAGACGGCGGTCGCGCTGCTCCGGCTGGCGTTCCTGATGTACACGCGTCCGCACCTGCGCACTCGGGGCGTGCTGGTCGTCGGGCCCAGCGAGGTCTTCCTGGACTACATCGGGCAGGTGCTGCCCGGCCTGGGCGAGCACGCCGTGGTGACGGCGACCATCGGCCTGCTGCGCCCGGAGATCCAGGTCGGCCGCACGGACTCGCCCGACGTCGCCGAACGCAAGGGCCGCGCCGGCATGGCGGGCCGGATCGCCGCCGCGGTGCGGGCTTCGGTGCGCGCTCCCGGCGAACCGGTCGAGGTGGAGTTCGAGCAGCAGGTGGTGCGGCTGGATCCGGCAGGCCACCAGGACGCCCTGGACGTGGCCTTCCGCAGCGGGTTGCCGCACAACCAGGCCAGGCTGGTGTTCCAGCGGCAGGTCGTCGACCTGCTCGCGCGCCGCCTGATCGACGAGATGGAGAACGTGGTGTTCACCGACACCGGCGAGGCCATCGACGGCGGCGATGCCGACGGCCGGCTCAGCGCGGCCGAACTGCGCGCGCTGGCCGCCGCCGGGGTGGTGCTCGGCCAGGACGAGGACCCGGACGGTCCACGGCACCTGCTCGACGAGGTCGACGCCACCCGGCTGTGCGGCGCGTTGTCGGCGGACGCCGGGGTGGCCCGCGTGCTGGACGGGCTGTGGCCGCCGCTGACCGCGCGGGACGTGGTGACCGGGCTGGTCGGCGGGGCCGGTCGCTGGAGTGCGGCGGACGTCCCGCTGCTGGACGAGGCCGCCGCGCTGATCGGGGAGAACGGCCGGGCGACGTTCGGGCACGTCGTCGTCGACGAAGCGCAGGAACTGTCCGAGATGGCCTGGCGGATGGTGATGAGGCGGTGTCCCAGCAGGTCGATGACGATCGTCGGCGATCTCGCGCAGACCAGCGACCCGGCCGGTGCGTCGTCGTGGGATCGCGTGCTGCGGCCGCACGTGGACGATCGCTGGCGGCTCGCCCAGCTCACGGTCAACTACCGGACCCCGGCGGAGATCATGGACGCCACCGCCGACCTGTTCGCCGCGCACCACCCCGGCCTGCTCCCTCCCCGTTCCGTGCGCGCCACCGGTGAACCGCCCTGGCGCCGAGGCGTCGCGCTCGCCGAACTTCCGCGGGTCGTCGCGGGTCTCGCGGCCGCGTTGGCGGGCGGCCAGTGCGCGATCATCACCCCTCCAGCCCACGTCGCCGTGCTCGGCCAGGCGCTGCGTTTCGCCACGCCACCCGCGATCACCGATCCGGTCGTTCTGCTGACGCCGGTGCAGGCCAAGGGACTGGAGTTCGACTCCGTGCTGGTCGTCGACCCGGCCGCGATCCTCGCCGCACCGTTGGGGCACAACGATCTCTACGTCGCCATGACGCGGGCCACCCGGCGGCTCGGGATCGTGCACCCCGGCCCGGTGCCGGACGAACTGGCGCGGATCCGCGTAGGGTCCGGTGCGTGATCGAGACGCTGGAGCCGTTCCGCGTCGAGCTGACCGGCTACTGCTACCGCATGCTCGGCTCGGGCTTCGAGGCCGAGGACGCCGCGCAGGAAACACTCGTGCGCGCGTGGAAGGCGTTCGACAGCTACGACTCCGCGCGCGCGTCGCTGCGGACGTGGCTCTACCGGATCGCCACGAACATCTGCATCGACATGCAGCGCAGCGCCCAACGCCGCGCCCTGGCCGTCGACCTGGGACCGGCCGGCGGCGATCTCGGGGCTCCCCTGCTGGAGAACGTCTTCGTGCAGCCCGTTCCCGACGCGCTGGTGCTGCCGGAGGACCAGGCGATCCGCCGCGAGACCGTGCGGCTGGCGTTCGTGGCGGCGTTGCAACACCTGCCCGCGCGCCAGCGAGCCGTGCTGATCCTGCGCGATGTGCTGGCGTGGCAGGCGTCCGAGGTCGCCGCGCTGCTGGACATCTCGGTGGCGGCGGCGAACAGCGCGTTGCAACGGGCACGCGCGACGTTGCCGGTCGCGGACGCCGGCGAGCCGTTCCTGCCCTCCGATCCCGCGCAGAAGTCGCTGCTGAGCCGCTACTGCGAGGCGTTCGAACGGCATGACGTGAAGACGCTTGTGGCTTTGTTGCACGAGGACGCGACGATGTCGATGCCGCCGTTCAGCTGGTGGCTGCGGGGGCGCGGGCCGATCTCGGTGGCTTTGAACGATCCTGCGGCCGCCTGTGCCGGCGCGTGGCTGGTGCCGGTGCGGGCCAACGGGTCGCCCGCGTACTGGCAGATGCGGCCGGGGATTTCGCGGCCGTTCGGGCTGGTGTTCCTGGACGTGCGGGGTGGGCAGGTGATCGGCAGCACCACGTTCTTGAACGTGGAGGAGTTGCTGCCTTTGTTCGGTGCACCTCCGATGAGTTCCGGGCAGTCGTCCCGTATCCCTGTGGACGACTAGGAGGATTTCATGGCCATCCAGCCCATCATCGTGACGCCGGGCCTCGACCGGATGCAGGCGTTCTACGAGCAGGTCCTCGGAGCACGCGAGGTGTACTCGTACCCGCCGGACGGTCCGGTGTTCTACCGAACGCTGAAGATCGGCGACGCGGAACTCGGGCTCGTCGCCGAGCCTGCTGACCTGTCCGCGCCGCCGCGCATCGCGCTGAGCATCGGAGTGGCCGACGTCGACGCGTTGCTGCCGTTGGTCGAGGCCGCGGGCGGCCGCGTGCAGGGTCCGGCGAACGACATGCCCTGGGGGCAACGGGTGGCGCACGTGTTCGATCCGGACGGAAACCCGGTCAACCTGACCCAGGAGCTCTAGGGACGTTGACCCTTCTGCAGGCGTTGCCCCTTCTGCAGGCGTGGTCCCTGTCTGCAGGCGTGGTCCCTGCCTGCGGGCGTGGTCCCTGTCTGCAGGCGTGGTCCCTGCCTGCAGGCGTGGCTCAGAACGGCGCCGGACACGTCCGGGGTATCGCGCCGTGGTTGTCGCGGTCACCGTGTTTGTCGCGGTCACCGTGCTTGTCGCGGCATCTGCAGCAGCACCGACACAGATCGAATCTTGTGCGACCACGCCCCTGCCGAGTGGCTCAAGATCTCAAGTTGTCCACAGGCTTGCAGTTCGCTGACCTGCGTCTTCACTGTTCACGGTAGCCTGTGGACAGAGCGGGAACCGGAATCGCGATCTGTTCGTTCCGCATAGGAGGAAGCGCGGGGGGCGAGGAGTCGGGTCGGACCACACCGCCGGGATGGGACCTCGTCATCGGTCAGGTCAGGCTTCGTCACCGGTCGGGTCAGGCCTCGTCATCGGTCGGGTCGGGCTACCGAATCGGCCAAGTCGGGACAGTGCCCGTCACGACCGCCCCGATCGTTCTAGTCTGGCTGACATGATCCGGATCGTGCCGTCGGACGAGGTGCCGTGGGAGGACGTCGAGGCGATCTTCGACAGCTCCGAGCCCGGCAAGTGCCACTGCCAGCGGTACAAGGTGAAGGGCTGGATGTGGCGCGACTCGACGCTCGACGAACGCGTCGCCGCGCACGAGGAGCAGTCCGCGCGCGGCAGCGGCCTCGTGGCCTATGTGGACGAACAGCCCGCCGGGTGGGTGGCGGTCGAGCCGCGGTGTGACTACGCGAAGCTGCTCGACATGCCCATCCCGTGGAAGGACCGCGCCGAGGACAAGGACGACGACGGCGTGTGGGCCGTGACGTGTTTCGTGGTGCGCAAGGGGTTTCGGAAGCAGGGGCTCACCTACGAGCTGGCGGCGGCGACCGTGGAGCACGCGCGCAAGCACGGGGCCCGGGCCGTCGAGGCGTATCCGATGATCGCCGCGCCTGGGCAGAACGTCACGTGGGGCGAGTTGCACGTCGGTGCGCGGCAGGTGTTCGAGGAGGCCGGGTTCGCGCAGGTGACGCACCCGACGAAGCGGCGGTTCGTGATGAGGGTGGACTTCTGACGCCGGTGAGTTCCAAGGCGAGTGGGCTTCCCGCGCGGGCGGCCCCCAAACGAGCGGACCTTCGACGCAGACCAGGCTTCAAGAACGCGGGCTTCCGACGCAAACCGGGCTTCAAAAGCGCGGGCTTCCGACGCGGGTGGGACCCAAACGAGCGGATCTTCAACGCAGGCAGGCATCAAGGAGCGAGCGGGCTTCCGACGCAGGAGAGGCCCAAAGACGAGCGGGCTTCCGACGCAGGAGAGGCCCAAAGACGAGCGGGCTTCCGACGCAGGAGAGGCCCAAAGACGAGCGGGCTTCCGACGCAGGAGGGGCCCAAAGACGAGCGGGCTTCCTGCGCGGGTGGCGTCGAAGACGAGCGGGCATTCGACGCGGCCAGCTTCGAAAAGCGCCGGACTTCCGAGGCGAGCGGGCCCCGAAGCGAGCGGGCTTCCGACGCGAGCGGGGCCCGAAGCGAGCGGGCTTCCGAGGCGAGCGGGCCTCTAACGCAGTTCGACTTCTGATGTGGAGGGACTTCTGATGCGGTTCGACGAGATCGTCATCCAGACTGAGCGGGGCGACGTTCCGGCGCTGGCCGCGGGCGACGGGCCGGTCGTCGTGTGCTGGCACGGGTTTCCCGACCATCCGGCGTCGTTCGGCCCCCTCGCCGAACGACTGGTGGCCGCCGGGCGCCGGGTGGTCACGCCGTTCCTGCGCGGGCATCACCCGTCGACGGCGGACCAACTGACGTTCAGCGACGGACTGACGCTGGCCGCGGACGCCGCCGCGGTGAACTCGGCGCTGGGTGGGGCGGTCGACGTGATCGGGCACGACATCGGGGCGGGGGTGGCCGGGCGGCTCGCGGCCGTCAGGCCCGACCTGGTTCGGCGGGTGATCACCATGTCGGTGCCGCCGCCGGCGACGCTGGGGCGGATCTTCGACGAACCCGCGCAGCAGCAACGGTTCTTCTACCTGTTTCTGTTCCAGGTGCCTGGGGTCGGTGAGGCGCTGCTGAACGACACGTTGATCGACTACCTGTGGCGCACCTGGTCACCGGGCCTGGAAGTGCCGGACTACGTCAGCGACATGTACGCGGATCCGGCGATCCGGGCCAACGCGCTGAAGCTGTACCGGGCCAACTTCGACCGGTCGTTGCACGATCCCGAGCTCGCCGATCTGGCCAAGCGAGCCGAGAAGCCCGCGGAGGTCCCGATGCTGGTGCTGGCCGGCGCCCGGGACGGGTGCATCACGCCGGACAACTACGCCGATGCCGCCACGGGTCTCGCGCCCGGTTCCCGGGTCGAGATCGTGGCGGGCGGCGGGCACTTCCTGCAGTTAGACAGCACCGACGAGGTCGCGGCGCTGGCCCTTGACTGGCTGGGCTGACTTGCGGATCCGGCCCCACGGCTTGAACACGGACAGGACGTAGGCGAACAGCAGCAGGGTGGGCGCGACTACCACCGGGTGGATGAGTCCAGAAGGGATCACGGCGGACGGGTCGCCCGCCAGCATGCGCCGGCCGATCCGGGCGGCTTCCGCTACGCCGGGGCGCAGGGCGAACGCGATCAGCAGGGACATGCCCACGTTCAGCACCAGCTTGATCGCGACCCACCAGTACCTGACGAGGCCGTACTTGCTGCCGACGCCGAGCACGACGCCGGAGATCATGCAGACGAC
Organism: Lentzea sp. NPDC092896; assembly: GCF_044754905.1. Lineage (NCBI taxonomy): Bacteria > Bacillati > Actinomycetota > Actinomycetes > Pseudonocardiales > Pseudonocardiaceae > Lentzea > Lentzea sp. NPDC092896. Next base: position 1,772,352 of record NZ_JBIVPX010000001.1, on the reverse strand, counting down.
GCTGGCACCGAACATCGGCCAGATCGCGAAGAGGTCCACCGCCTGGATCGCGACGCCTGCGGTGCCGGCGTCCTTAGTGGACAGTGCGATCACGACGAGGATCCCCAGCGCGAGGTCGATGCCGAGCCACGCCGCCGCCGACAGGACGTGCACGAGCAGCACGGCCTTGCGGGCGCGGCCACTGAGCTTGCGGGTGGTAGCCATTGCTCTCCCTCTCTCGTGGTGTCGAGATCCATGCTCGTCACCACGAGGGGCCGCATCATCCGCTCACGCTCTGATCTCGCCTACGTCAGTTTGCGTACAAAGAGCATCAGGCCAGGCCGAACTTCTCGGCGTGCACCTGGCCGCGAGGCACGTTGAGCGCCCGGAGTCCGCTCAGCACAGCCGCGGTCATCGCCGGCGGGCCGCAGACGTACACGTCGCGAACCACGACGTCGGGTACCAGCTGTCGCAAGGCGCCCGGTTCGAACGGCCGGGCTCCCTGGCCGGTCCTGCCGGTGAGCAGGTGCAGCCGGCCGCGGCGGGCCGCGACCAGTTGGCGCAACTCGTTCAGCAGCACGGCCTCGCGCTCGTCACGCACCCGGTAGAGCACGACGAAGTCGCCGGGGACGTGCTCCTGCAGCAGCGCTCGGATGGGTGTGACACCGACACCGCCCGCGATCAGCAGCACGCCCGGCCGGGTTCGGTGCAGCGAGGTGAACGCCCCGTACGGGCCTTCGACGAACACGCGTGTCCCGACCTGCAGGGTGCGCAGGCCCGCGCTGCCCTTGCCGACGGCCTTGGCGGTCAGCCGCAGCGTGCGGCCGTCGGGCTCGGCCGACAGCGAGAACGGGTTCGCGAGCCACCAGTGGCGGTGTCCGGGGAACCGCCAGATGCAGAACTGGCCGGACTTGGCGGCCAGCCGGTCGAGACCCTGTCCGGTCACGTACACCGACACCGCGTCGGGCGACTCCGGCACGACGGCCGCGACCCGGAACTGGTGGCGGGAGTTGAGGATCAGCGGCGTCACGATCCGGCCCGCGACCAGCGAACCGAAGGCGAACAGCCACAGCGCCCACCAGTAGACCGTCGCGAACACCGACGACTTGAACGTCGTGGTCTCCAGCAGCTGGTGCACGAACGCGAGCCCGAGCGCCAAGTACAGCAGCAGGTGCAGGCCGTGCCAGGTCTCGTACTGCAGTCGCCGCCGGATCGCGCGCGTCGAGACGACCCCGATCACCACGATGGTGGTCGCCGCGAGCATGCCGAGCAGCGAGGCGGGAACACCCGCCAGCGCGAGGAACGTCTTCCCCATCGACGCGTCGTCCAGGGTCGCGTAGCCCAACACGACGATCGTGGCGTGCGTGAGGACCGTCCACAACAGCGTGAAACCGGTCCACCGGTGCCACACCGTCAGGCGGTCCATGCCGATGCGCCGGTCCAGCCACGGCAGCCGCGCCACCAGCAGCAACTGGAACATCATGATCAGCGCGGCGTGCAGGCCGAAGAACTTCGCGACGGTGAGAACCTCGTTCTTGCCCGCACCCGCGGTCAGGAAGAGGAACTCGACGATCGCCAGGTTCACGACGACGAAAGCCCACAGCGCCAATCGCGCCTGGGTGACCGGGGCCAGACCGTTGCGGCGCGAGTTCGTCGTCACCAAGCCCACCTCTCACGGCGATGTGAAGCCGGGACAGTATGAGTTCCCGACAGCTTCAGCCGCCAGGCGTGACGATCCCTCTCTCGTAGGCGAACACCACGGCGTGCGTGCGGTCGCGCAGACCGAGCTTGGTCAGCACACGGGAGACGTGCGTCTTCACGGTGGTCTCCCCCAGGAACAACGTCGCGGCGATCTCCGCGTTGGACGCGCCCTTGGCCAGCTCCACCAGCACCTCGAACTCACGGTCGGTGAGCTCCGGCGGGCGCGTGCGTTCCCTTGGCGCCGTGCTGAAGCGGGCGATCACTCGTCGTGTCACCTCGGGCGAGAGCAACGCGTCCCCGCGCGCAACGACCCGCACGGACTCCACTAGGTCTTCCGGCGAGGCGTTCTTCAGCAGGAACCCGCTCGCGCCCGCCTGCAGCGCCTCGAAGAGGTAGTCCTCTCGGTCGAACGTGGTCAGGATGACGACTCGGGTGCCCTGACCCGCGGAAAGGATGTGGCGGGTGGCTTCCAGGCCGTCCATGCGCGGCATCTGGACGTCCATCAGGACGACGTCGGGGCGCAGCGACGCGACGAGTTCCACGGCCTGGGCGCCGTCGCCCGCCTCACCGACGACCTCGATGCCGGGCTCGGTGCCGAGGATGACCCGGAACCCGGCGCGGACCAGGTCCTGGTCGTCGGCCAGCACGACTCGCAAGCTCACGCCTTCTCCTCCACCACGGTCGGCAGTGACGCACGGACCAGATAGCCCGCGTCACGCCGTGGACCTACTTCCAGCGAACCGCCGTGCACGGCAAGACGTTCGCGCATACCGACGAGCCCGAATCCCGGATTCGTGGACGCGGCACGGCCACGGCCGTCGTCGGCGATCTCCAGTTCCAGAGCGCTGTCCAGGAACCGCATCCGCACGTCGACATGGTGCGCGCCGGCGTGCTTGACCACGTTCGTGAGTGCTTCCTGCACGACGCGATACGCCGACAACGCGACACCGGGTGGCACGTCGCGAGGTGCGCCGTAGACGCCGTGCGAGACATCAAGGCCGGCCGCGCGGGCACTGTCGAACAGTTCCGGCAGGTCGTCCAGGCCGGGCGCCGCCTTCAGATCGGGCTCCGCGTCGGCCCGCAGCACGCCCAGCAGGCCGCGCAGTTCGCTGATCGCGGTCCGGGCGGTCTGCTCGACGGTCTGCAACGCGTCGCGGGCCATGACGGGATCGGAGTCGAGAACCCGGCGCGCGGCACCGGCCTGGATGCCCATCACGGACACGTGGTGCGCCACGACGTCGTGCAGGTCGCGGGCGATGCGCATGCGTTCGGCGGCGATGGCGCCACGGGTGTTCTGCTCCTGCGAACGGCGCAGCTCCTCGGCCTGGAACTCCAGCTGGGCCCGGCGCCGGGCGCCCGACCAAGCCATCTCCCCCACCACGTAGGCGAGCATGAAGAAGAAGATGTTGAACTCCAGTCCGTAGAGGACGGAGGCGAGCACCGGGTCCATCGGCCCGGCGGCGTCCTTGAAATCGCCCTTGGGGCCGAGCAGGGAACGCACGAGGCTGAACCCGAGCCACAGGAACATGGCCCCGATCACTCCGATGCGGGACCAGCGCGCGAGGCGGCGGTTCTGCTCCCACGCGCCGACCGTGTAGATCGCGAGGAACAGGATCGCGGAGGGCACCAGGGTGTCGCCGGCGCGGTTGATCTGCGCTGCGATGAACAGGGCCGACACCACGAGCATGACTGCCAGCGGATAGCGGCGGCGCACGACCAGCGGCACGGACAACGCGAGCACCCAGGCGAGCTGCGCGGGCAGACCGGGCGGGTCCCGGAAGACGTACGCACCCATGCTGTTGACCAGCGTGGTGACCTCGACGGCGCACAGCAGCACGATCACGGCGATGCCGATGTCGCGCCGCCGTTGCGCGGGCGTCGGGCCTGGCCGCCGCCACTCGTTCCACACGGGCTCTTCCACCCGATCACGGTACCCGGCACGCGTTTTGCATCGGAAATCGAAGCAGTTCACCCCGCGGGGGTGTTCCGGGCCACAAAATTGGACGACCCCCGTCCCCCTGTTCAATACTGCGGCCCCGCCGCTGATTCATTTCTCCTGCGACAAGGCCTGGAATGTCCATTCGTCAGCTGTTCTTGCCCACTGTCCTCCTACTGGCGGCGCTCACCGGCTGCGCGGGGAATGACCAGATGAATCAGCCGGTCAGGACCGGCCCTGGCATCACCGACGAGGCGATCTCACTCGGCGTCCTGACCGACATGACCGGTCCCTTCAAAGGGACTTCAGTTCTCCGGATTCGCGGATATGAACTTTATCTGGACCAGGTCAACAAACGCGGCGGCGTGTGCGGACGGCGTATCGAACTGAAGCAGAAGGACCACGCCTACGACGTTCAGAAGGCACTGGACGGCTATTTCGAGCTCGAGCCGCAGGTGCTGGGATTCATCGACGTGACCGGCCAGCCGATGACCGCGGCCATCGAGCCCGACCTGATGCAGACGCGGGCGCTCACCGTGCCCGGCTCGTGGGCGGCCTCCCTGCTGGGCAACCCGCACATGATGATCGTCGGCACCACCTACGACCTCGACATCATCAACGGCCTCGACCACCACAAGCGCAAGGGCTCGCTGAAGGACGGCGACACGATCGGTCACCTGCACCTCAAGGGCAGCTTCGGCGAGAACGCGCTGGAGGGCAGCCGGTTCGTCGCGGAGAACTGGGGCATGAAGATCTCGGAGCAGGCGGTCACCGAGACGACGGCGAACCTCACCACCCAGATCGCCGCGCTGAAGGCGGCCGACGCCAAGGTCCTGGTGCTCAGCCTGACGCCGCCGCAGACCGCCGCGGCCGTGGGGATCGCCGCACAGCTCGGCTGGACGGTGCCGATCCTGTCGAGCGCGGTCAGCTACGACCCGGCGATCATGCAGTCGCCGGTGGCCGCGGTGTTCGCCGAGCAGGTCCTGTTGACGGCACCGGTCGCGCCGTGGAGCGGCGAGGCGCGGGGCGTCCGGGAACTGCGCGACGCCTACGGGCAACGGTGGCCGGGCGAACCGGGTTCGCTCAACACCGTGCACGGCTACACGGTCGCGTTGGCGTACGTCGCGGTGCTGGAGAAGGCGTGCGAGAAGAAGGACCTCACGCGTGACGGCGTGCTGCGGGCGTTCCACGAGACCAACTCCATCGACACCCTGGGACTCACCGGCGAGCTGCGCTTCTCGTTGGTGGGACGGCCTTCCGCGACGCAGTCGTACATGAGCAGGCCGGACGCGGGCGTGCCCGGAACGTTGAAGGTCGAGCAGAACCTGTTCGAGTCGGAACTGGTGAAGCTCAAGGGAACGCGGGCCCGTTGATCTACGGTTGACCGATGGACCTCAGCCTGACCGTGCTCGGGTGCGCGACGCCGTACCCGAGCACGGACAACCCGTGTTCGGGCTATCTGGTGTCGCACGGCGACACTCGCGTGTGGATGGACGCCGGCACCGGCACGCTCGGCCCGTTGCAGCGCCACACGCGGCTGGAGGACCTGGACGCGATCTGGATCTCGCACCTGCACGCCGACCACAGCGCGGACCTGCTCACCGCCTACTACGCCCTGCTGTTCGCGGACGTCGAACGCGAGCCGGTCCCCCTGTACGGCCCTCCCGGCATCGCCGACCGCCTCGCCGGGTTCCTCACCAACGGACCGGTGCGCAGCCCGATCGAGGACGGGTTCGCGATCACCGAGTTGCACGACGGCCACCAGGCCGCGGTCGGTTCGCTGCGGCTGACCACGGCGGCGGTCGAGCACGGCATCCCGGCGTTCGGCGTCCGGATCGAGTCCGAGAACCGCTCGCTGACCTACTCCGGCGACACCGCGGCGTGCCAGAGCCTCGTCGAACTGGCCCGCGGCACCGACGTGCTGCTGTGCGAGGCCGAGAGCGCGGAGAAGACTCCGGACATGGCCCACCACACGCCGGAAGACGCAGGTGAGACGGCATCCCGGGCGGGTGCGGGACGGTTGGTCGTCACGCACGTGGGCCGCTTCCTGGCTCCTCAGGAAGCGGTCGCCCGTGCCTCGGCCCGATACGCGGGGCAGGTCGACTACGCCGCGCCGGGCACCACGTTCAGAGTTGGTTGACGCGGACCAGGTTGCCGGCCGGGTCGCGGAACGCGCAGTCCCGCACGCCCCACGGCTGGTCCTCGGGCTCCTGCAGCACTTCGCCCGCACCTGACTTCTCGACCCATTCGCGCGCACGGTCGAACGTGCCCTGCAGGTCCTTGGTGGCGAGCGAAAGTGCCGTGTAGACGCCCTTCGCCATGAGGACGGCGATCGTGCGGCGTTCCTCGTCGCTCACGCCGGGATCGGCGGCGGGCGGGTGCAGCACGATGCCGGTCTCGGGCTGGTCGGGCGGACCGACGGTGATCCAGCGCATGGTGCCCTGGCCGACGTCCTGGCGGACCTCGAAGCCGAGCGCGTCGCGGAAGAAGCCGAGTGACTTCTCGGGGTCGTCTGCGGGCAGGAAGGCCGCGGCGATGATGACTGACATGCCGGTCAACCTAATCGGACGGACCGGTCGCCGCTTCTCGATTCCTGATCGGCCTCATCACGGCCTTGGCCAGGCAGTTCGGGATGCCCTGCCCGTCCTCGCCGGCGACCTTCTTGTACTGGCTCGGCGACATGCCGACCAGTTCGGAGAAACGGGTGCTGAACGTGCCGAGCGACGTGCAGCCGACCTCGAAGCAGACGTCGGTGACGGACATGTCGCCCCGGCGCAGCAACGTCATGGCCCGCTCGATGCGGCGGGTCATCAGGTAGCTGTAGGGCGACTCGCCGAACGCCGCGCGGAACGCCCGCGAGAGATGCCCCGCGGACAGGTGCACGCCGCGAGCCAGCGCCGCGACGTCCAGCGGTTGCCGGTACTCGCGGTCGATCCGGTCGCGGACCTTGCGGAGCAGCAGGAGTTCCTGCAGGCGCGGGTCTTGGGCGGTCACGATGAACAGCCTAAGCCCCGCGCCTGACAGTTTCCTGACTTCGAGCCGGAGAGAACTCAGGGAGTGCTAGCAGGCACCCTGGTCACGCCAGACGCCCCACTCGCCGGTGGTTCCTGGCTCCTCGCCGGTCGTCCACCACTGGGCACGCCACTTGCGACCGTTGTGCGACACCTCGTTGCCACCGGTGTAGACCTTGCCGCGCTCCCACGCGGGCAGCGAGCAGGCCGGCGGGTTCGTGGTGGTCGTGGTCGTGGTGGTCGTAGTAGTGGTGGTCGTGGACGTCGTAGTGGACGTCGGCGGGTTGCCGCCGCCGATGCGCGGGTAGTCCGCGGTGATCGCGTACGACTGACCGCCGAACGTGAACACGAAGTTCGACGGCGTCGAGATCGGCAGCTGGTAGCTGACGGTCACGTCGATCGACGCGCCCGGTGCCAGCGACTGCCACGACGGCAGCGTGAGCTCCGCCTTCTGGAAGTCGCCCTTCAGGCCGCCGACGTTGGCCCCGCTGTGTCCCTTCGACACGATCTTCAGCCCGAATCCGGACTGGTCGGCCATGCTGCCCGGCGCGCTGGTGCCGTAGTCGAACGCGATCTTCGTGCCACCGGGGATGGTGACGGTCGAGCGGTTCGTGAACTTGATCTTCGGCGTGATCGGGTAGTTGTTGTCGCCCAACGCGAAGCCGTAGACGTCCACGTCGACCGCGAGGGACTGGGTCTGCTGCGTCGTGGCCTTCTGGGCACCGTAAGGCGCGGCGCCGTTCAGGCCGGTGTTGATGGTCGACAGCAGCGTGTCGCCGATGAAGTACTCCTTCTTCACGGAGTCGTACCTGTAGTCGCCCGCGAGCTCCCAGATCATGATGCCGCCGAGGCCCTTGTCCTTGACGTACTTGGCCTTCTCCGCGATCGACTGCTCGGTCTCGGTGGACAGGAACACCTTCTTGTCGTCGTTCCACAGCCACGGCGACTTCAACGTCGAGTCGTAGTACGGCGCGTACGTGCCGGTGAGGCGGTCGGTCGGGTCGTTGACCGGGTCCAGGCCGTACTGCGAGGAGTACGAACCGGTGATCTTGGCTTCCAGGTTCTTGGTGTGCCACAACGGGTTCACACCGGACGGAACCTCGGCGCCACCCGCGGTGACGTCGTGCCAGATGTTGTCGATGCCGGCCGCGCCGTTGCCGCACGGCGTGGTCGAGCCGACCGACGAACCGGTGCCGGGCGGGCACTGCGACTGGTTGGGCAGCGGAGCCTTGCCCCACAACCCGTTCGTGCCACCGGTGACGCCCTGCCAGCCGCGCGAGTAGAACGGCACGCCGATGTTGATGCGCCCGGCCTGCATGGCGCCGCGGAAGTAGTGGTACGCCCAGTCGGTGTTCAGGTACCCCATGCCCTCGTACTGACCCGCGCCGTACACGCCGCCGGCCGCGAGCTCCCCGTCCTTGCCGTCGTCGTAGAGAGCCGCGTTCGGGCCGACGAACTGGTTCCACGAACCGTGCAGGTCGTAGCTCATGACGTTGAGGTAGTCGAGGTACTTGGTGACCTGGTACGCCTCCTGGCCGCGCAGCAGCCAGCCGGACGCGGGCACGGCGGCGGTCAGCATGTAGTGCTTGCCGTCGGCGGCACCGGCGCGGTCGAGCTTCTCGCGCAGCGTCTTCATGATCTTCTCGTAGCCGGCCCACAGCGTGCCGCGGTTGGCGTTGGAGATCCAGAAGTCGTCCGGGTTGCCGGCGTGGTTGTTCGACGTCGCGTACTCGTAGTCGATGTCGGCGCCGTTGAAGCCGTACTTGCGCAGGAACTCCACGGTGCTGTCGGCGAACGTGTCGATCGCCGCCTGGTTCTGGCCGAGCTTGTAGAAGCCGCCCGACGCGTTGCGCGTGCCGTCGGCGTTGAAGAAGCCGCCGGTCTCCGCCCAGCCGCCGACCGAGATCAGCGTCTTGACGTTCGGGTACTGCTTCTTGAACTTCGTGAGCTGGTTGAAGTTCCCCTTGTAGGGCAGCGACGGGTCCATCTCGGCGCCGGCTACGCCCGGCCACTCCATGCCGATGGACGAGTTGTTCGCGTTGCTGTCACCGACCGAGATCTTGTTCTGGCCGTCGATGTGCGCGAACGCGTAGTTCAGGTGCGTGACCTTGTTCCAGGGGATGTCCTTGGCGAGGTACCCCGGCTGGCCGTTCTTGCCGGTCCGCCAGCTGGTGAAGTACCCGATGACACGTCTGGACTTGTCCCCCATGTTCTCGCGGCCGGCGGTGTCGTAGACCGTGCAGTACGGCGATTCGACACCCGGCGTCTTGTACAGCCCGTCCGGCCGGCAGTCCTCGTGGGCTGCGGCTGCGGTGGGCGCGTTGGTCACGGCTATCACGGTCCCGGCTAGCAGAGCTAGCACCGGGACCACTCTGGCGAGCAGTCGCAAGGGAAAGGACCTCCTGGCTAGGGCGGCGGCCACTGGCAGGAACGGTAAAATGGTCCAGACCTTTGCGTCAATAGTCGATCACTGACAAAAGGTGTCAGTGAATCGGTTTAGCGTCTTTTCCATGAGTGAGAACGATTTCAACTTCCTGCACGGCCGCTGGCGGGTCGCCAACCGCAAGATCGCCGACATCGTCGGGCGCGGCACCGAGTGGGTCGAGTTCGAGACGCGGGCCGAGGCCAGACCCCTGCTGGGCGGCGCGGCGATCATCGACAGCGTCTTCGCGGACGACTGGGAGGGCATGACCCTGCGCCAGTACGACCCGGCCGGCGACGTCTGGCGCATCTGGTGGGCCTCCACCCGCGCTCCCGGACACCTCGACCCGCCGCTGGAGGGGCGGTTCGACGACGGGCACGGGGTGTTCTTCGGTGACGACGTGGTCGGCGGGCACGCGGTGAAGGTGCGGTTCGACTGGACGGTGGCCCCCGAACCCGTCTGGCAGCAGCAGTTCTCCTACGACGGCGGCGAGTCCTGGGAGACGAACTGGGTGATGACGTTCAGCCGCGCCTGACCAGCGCGTTCAAGGTTCCGCCATGACCGCGTCGGCATCCTGGGACCTCACACCGAACTGGGGAGGTTCCATGGTGGGCAGGAAGACCGCGGGCGCACTGGCGCTCGCAGCGGCCGCGCTCGTGCTGGGCATCGGCGCGGCGGCGGCCGCGGAGGACAACCGCGACCTGGGCACGGACGGCACGCGGGTGACGTCGGAACACGCCGACGCCACAAAACCGCCGACGCTGGTCGCGCAGCCCGACGGCAAGGAGCAGTGACGGGAAGGCCGGGGCACCTGCCCCGGCCTTTCTCTCAGTGGTGGTGCTGGTGGACGACCGCGTGGCCCTTGCCGCGCGCGATCATCCAGCGGTTCACCGGCACCGTCACCACGAACGCGACGGCCAGTGAGAACACCAGCGCCGCCCAGAACACCCAGTTCGCGAGGCCGGCGTTCATCGCGCCGGGCACGAGCAGCATCACCGCGTTGTCGACGACCTCCATGACCGCGATCGACACGGTGTCCGCGGCCAGCGCCACCCCGAGGGCCGCCTTGAACGCGAGGCCCGAGCGCAGCACCGGGCGGATCGTCAGCGAGTAGCCGAACACGAACGCGAGCACCACGGACAGCACGACCGTGGCGAGGTTGCCCCAGCCCAGCGCCGTGCCGATGACCATGCCGAGCACCTCGCCGATCGCGCAGCCGGTGAGGCAGTGCAGCGTCGCGGAGATCGCCTGCCTGGTAAGACTCATGACGGGGACAATACCCCTAGGGGGTACCCGTATCAAGCCCGGTAGTCGTAGGGTGTGCCGCATGACGAGGCGCCGGTTCACCCAATGGGTGCTGCTGTGCGCGCTCGTCTTCTCCGTCGTGGGAATGCACCACGTCGCGGCGGCGGAGACTCCCCACGCCGCGCACACGATGTCCCAGCAACAGGAACAGCCCCACGAACACGACCTGACGCACCTGTGCCTCGCGGTCTTGGTCGCCGCGGCCGTCGTGCTGCTGGGCTGGTTCCTGGTCCGGACGGCCCTCCCCCGGCTCGCCGAGCCCGTGGGCGAAACGCCGGCGAGCACCCCTCAACGTCCGCCTCCTGGCGGAAGACAGCTCCTCACGACTCTCTGCGTGCTGCGGAACTGAGTTCGTCAGTCCACCCAGCACCGTCCACAAACGCAGAGAGAAGAATCCCTTGAAGAAGTCCCTCATCGGGGCTGTCGTCGGCATGCTCATCTTGGGCGCCTGCGGCGGTCCCGCGAACACGGCTGCCGACGTCACGTTCGCGCAAGCCATGGTCCCGCACCACGAGCAGGCGCTGGAGATGGCGAAGCTCGTGCCGTCGCGCAGCAGCGACGACGAGGTCCGCTCCCTCGCCCAGCGCATCGAGAAGGCGCAGGGCCCGGAGATCGCTCAGATGAACGAGTGGCTCCAGCAGTGGGGCGCCGAGCAGGACCACGCCGGCCACGACATGACCGGGATGATGAGCCAGGACGACATGGCGAAGCTGGAGAGGTCCAGCGGCGCCGAGTTCGACCGGCTGTGGCTCGACATGATGATCAAGCACCACGAAGGTGCCGTCGAGATGGCGAAGACCGAGCTCGCCCAGGGCGAGGACGACAAGGCGAAGAAGCTCGCTCAGGCGATCGTCGACGGCCAGCAGCAGGAGATCACCGAGATGAAGGCGCTCCTGGGCTAGCCGATCTGGGTCAGCGCGAGCCCGCCCGCCATCAGCACGGCGCACGCCAGGCCGTGCACGACGGGGTTGCGGACCAGGAGCGCCACGAACTCACGCAGGAACGCGCTCGGCACGAAGTACCAGGCCGTGGGCGCGCCGATGACCTGCAGCCGCAGGCCCTGCTTGCGGGAGAGCACGGCGGTGCGGAACACGTGGTAGTTGTTCGTGACCGCGACGACCCGGCCGTTGAGACCTCGTTCGGCGAGCAAAGCCTTGCTGTAGCGCAGGTTCTCCTCGGTCGTGGTCGCCTGGTCCTCCATCACGACGTCGGCGTCGGGCACGCCGTGCTCGAGGAGGTACTCGCGCATGGCGAACGCCTCGGAGACCTCCTCGTCCGCGCCCTGCCCACCGGACACGACGAGCACGGGTGACCGGCCGGCCTCGCGGTCGCGGTGGTAGAGCCGCATCGCGCGGTCGAGCCGGTTCGCCAGCAGCTTCGGCACGCGGGATCCGATCAGGCCCGCGCCGAGCACCACGATGCCGTCGAACCCGTGGCGGCGGCCCGTGCGGCCGTAGATCACCGAGTACAGCAGGAGGCTCACGAACAAGAACGCGATGTACGCCGACATCAGGAACAGGCCGATGGCGGTGCCGCGAATCCAGTCGTTGGGCTGGGCGATTCCCCAGAAGAAGTAGATCATCTCGCCGAGCAGGGCGATGCCCGCGAGCAACGACAGGAGGTTGCCCAGCGAACGGCCCTCGCGGCGGACCATCACCATGCCGTTGGCCAGCAAGGCGAGCGGGAGCAGCAGCAGGCCGAGCACGGCCAGCATGAACACGAGCAGCAACGGCAGGCTCAGCACCGGGTTGTCCCGCCCGGCCTCCGCCAGCAACAGCAGCAGCATCACGAGCGAGATGCCGAGCCAGACGGCGTTGCTCAGCCTGCGGCGGTCACGCACCATCCCGATGACGAAGAAGAGGGCGGGGATGAGGAAGAGCAGGCCTGCTAGCACCGGCCAAGGGTAGTACCGGTGATCACTCGTCGCTCTCGGGCGCCGGAACCGGCTTCGGGCGCGGCCTCAAGCGCACCGCGCCCGCCGTCAGGTCGAGCGGTCCGGTCTCCTCGTAGTCCTCACCGGTGCCCGCGTCCGTCGCCTCGCGGCGGACCTTGGGGCCCGGGAACAACTCACCCAACTGTCCCATGCCTTCGACACTACCCTCAGAACAAGGCGATGAGCAGCACGATCACGGCGATCGCGACGACGATCGGAATCCACATCGAACCCGCCGGCCTGCGGTAGTGGCTGCGGACCGTGGTGCTGCGGAAGAAGCTGTACGGGGCGCTGCGGCGGTGGCGGCGAACCCAAGGCATGTCGTCCTCCTCGATCGGGGCTGTCCGCCTCCGGTTACCCGGTTCTCAGCCGTTCGAGTACTCCAGCCAGCCCAACCTTCGTCATTTCCGCGTCGTCGGTGTCGTTGCCGCGCAGGACCTCGTGCCAAGGGCCGAGCCGGTGCCAGAACGACGCCCGCTCGCGCAGTTCCGGCGTCACCCCGTAGGTCTCGGCGACGGCGTGGGCGAACTCGGGGGACGTGGAGTGCAGCGCCCACGCGAGATCGATCGCCGCGTCCCCGATGTGCAGGTCGCCGAAGTCGATCACGCCGGTCAGCACGCCGTCATCGCCGAGCACGTGTTCGGTGCCGAGGTCGCCGTGCACCAGCGTGTCGGCGGGCAACCCGTCGATCCTGGCCAGCAGCTCCTCGCCACCGGGCACCCGGACCTCGGCCCGGAAGCGGTCGACGGGCAACGGCATCGGGCCGACACCCCGTCGCTCCGCCTCCGCCACGGGTACCGCGTGCAACGCCAGCAGGAACTCCCCCAGCTGCCGGCCCGGAACGGCGTTGAGGCGGGTCAGTTCCTCGCCCCGCACCAGCTCGTGCCGCACCACCAACGGCTCCCGCGACACGATCTCCGGCACCGGGACGGGCAGCGGCAGCACGGGCGCGAGCCATGGCATCACCACCGTCTCGCGCACGAGTTGCGGCTCGATCTCGGGACGGCGCGGCCGTCGTTCCACCCAGCGCCCATCGACCAGGAACGCGGTGCTGTCCCAGCCTTCACCGAGGTACGTCACGTGCCCAGTTCTACCGGAGCGTGCAGAATCCTGGCGTGGCCGCCACCGTCTCCTCCAAGCTGCTGTCGCTGCTCGGCACGTTCGACGGCCGGCATCGCCGCCAGACCCTGAGCGGCATCGCGCGGCGCTGCGGGTTGCCGATCAGCACCACGCACCGGCTGCTGGCCGAGCTCACGGAGTGGGGCGCGGTGCGGCGGCTGGACTCGGGCGAGTACGTGATCGGGCGGCGGATCTGGCGGCTCGGGTTGCTGGCGTCCGGCGAGGTGGAGCTGAGCCGGGTCGCGGAGCCGTTCCTGCACGACATCCACGCGGCGACGCGGGCGGTGGTGCACCTGGCCGTGCGGGAGGGCACCGAGGTGCTGTACCTCGATCGGGTGTCGGGGCACGCGTCGGTGCCGATCGTGAGCTCGACCGGCAGCCGGTTGCCGTTGCACTCGACGGGCGTCGGGAAGGTGTTGCTCGCGCACGCGCCCGCGGAGGTGCAGGACGAGGTGCTCGCGCACGGGCTGACGCGGATCACGGCGTTCACGGTCACGGAACCCGGCCGGATGCGGGCGCAGCTGCACCGGATCCGGCGCGACGGGTACGCGCAGACGTTCGAGGAGATGACGCTCGGGGCGTGCAGCGTGGCGGTGCCGGTCGAGGTGGAGGGGAACGTCGTCGCGGCGCTCGGGATCGTGGTGCCGGACCTGCGCAACGTGCGGGCGCAGTTGGTGGCCGCGTTGCAGGTGGCGGCCAGGGGCATCGCCCGGATGCTGGAGCCCAGTTTCCATCCACCGGAAGCCGGGCTTGGATGATCACCCCGTCTGACGGTTGAATCGTCAACTGTGGCAAGCGACATGCGTGAGCTCCTCATCGGCGGCGACAGCGTTCCCGCGCTGGACGGCCGCACCACCGACGATCTCAACCCCTTCACCGGCGAGGTGTACGCCGTGGTGGCCGCGGGTGGGCCCGCGGACGTCACGCGGGCCGTCAATGCGGCCTCGGAGGCTTTCGCGGGCTGGGCGGCGACGGCTCCGTCCGTGAAGCGCGGGATCCTGCTGCGGGCGGCGGACGTGCTGGAGACCAGGACGGCCGAGGTCGTGGCGCTGATGGCCGCCGAGGTCGGTGGTGTCGGCGGGTGGGCCGGGTTCAACGTGATGCTGGCGGCCAACGTCCTGCGCGAGGCCGCCGCTGCCGTCACCCAGCCCATCGGCGAGGTGCTGACGACGGACGTGCCCGGTCAGCTGTCGCTCGCCGTCCGGGAACCGCTCGGCGTGGTGGCGGCGTTCGCGCCGTGGAACGCGCCGGTCATCCTGAGCGCGCGGGCCGTCGCGGCGCCTCTCGCCGCCGGGAACACCGTGGTGCTCAAGCCCAGCGAGGACGCGCCGATCGCGGCCGGGCTGTTCATCGCCGACGTGCTGCGCGAGGCCGGGTTGCCGGCGGGCGTGCTCAACGTCGTGACGAACGCTCCCGCCGACGCCGCCGCGGTGGCCGAGGCGTTGATCACCGACTCGCGGGTGCGGGCCGTGAACTTCACCGGGTCGACCGAGGTCGGCCGGATCGTCGGAACCCTTGCCGCACAACACCTCAAGCCCGCCGTGCTGGAGCTCGGCGGCAAGAACTCGTTGCTCGTGCTCGACGACGCCGATCTCGACCACGCGGTCGACGCGGCGACGTTCGGCGCGTTCCACAACGCCGGCCAGATCTGCATGTCGACCGACCGCATCCTGGTGCACCGGTCGGTCGCCGAGGAGTTCACCGCGAAGCTCGCGGCCAAGGTCGGGTCGCTGCCGCACGGCGATCCCGCCGACCCCGGCACGGTGATCGGCCCGGTGATCAACCCGCGGTCCGCCTCCCGCGTCGCCGCGCTGGTGGCCGAGGCGGTCGAGGCCGGTGCCACGGTGCGTGCCGGTGGCAACGGGGGTGCGACCGTGCTGGACGGCGTGACTCCGTCGATGCGCGTGTTCCAGGAGGAGATCTTCGGCCCGGCCGTCATCGTCGTCCCCGTCGCCGACGACGACGAGGCCGTGGCCGTCGCGAACGACACCGAGCACGGCCTCACCGCGGGCATCCTCACCGAGGACTCGCGGCGTGGTCTCGCTCTGGCGCAACGGATCCGGACCGGCATCGTGCACGTCGGCAACCAGACGGTGGACGACGAGCCGCAGGCGCCGTTCGGTGGCGTGAAGTCCAGCGGGTACGGGCGGTTCGGTGGCCGGTGGGGCCTCGAGGCGTTCTCCGCGACCCGCTGGGTCACCGTAGCCAGCGAGCACGGCCACTTCCCCTTCTAGAGGCCCGCTTCGTGGGCCACGATCGCCGCCTGGACCCGGTTCTCCGCGCCCAGGCGGCTCAGGATCGCGCTCACGTGCCCCTTCACCGTGCCCTCGACCAGGTCGAGGCGGCGGGCGATCTGCGCGTTAGACAGGCCCTGGCCGAGCAGCGCGAGCACGTCGCGTTCCCGCACGGTCAGCGACTCGACCTGAGCCCGTGCCTGCCCGATCCGGCCGCCGCGGAACCGGCTGATCATCCTGGCCGCGACCTTCGGCGCCAGGTAGGCGCCGCCGGACGCGAGCGCGTGCACGCCCGCGATCAGTTCGCGCGGATCGCCTGACTTCAGCAGGAATCCGCGCGCGCCGCCGTCCAGCGCCCGTTCCAGGTAGCCGTCGTCGTTGAACGTCGTCAGCATCGCCACCCCGAAACCGTTACGTACCAGCTCTTTGGCCGCTTCCAGCCCGTCGAGGCGGGGCATGCGGATGTCCAGCAGCACGACGTCGGGCCGGTGCTTCAAGGCGAGGTCGATCGCCTCGCGCCCGTCCGACGCCTCCGCGACGACGTCCAGTTCGGGGTCGGAGCCGAGGATGGCCCGCACGCCCGCGCGCACCATCGTCTCGTCGTCGGCGAGCAGTACGCGAATCACGAGTCCCCCGAGTGCGGTAGCACGGCGACCAGCTCGAACCGGCCGTCGCCACGACTGACGCGCAGGCTACCCCCGGCGAGCCGCACCCGTTCGCGCAACGCGACCAGCCCCAACCGGCTGCCCGCACCGCGCCGCCGTCCGGCGTCGTTGCCCGCCTCGACCACCGTCGTGGCTTCGTCGGTGGTGATGTTCAGCCGCAGCAACGACTTCGGCGCGTGCTTGGCGGCGTTCGTCAGCGCCTCCTGCACCACCCTGTGCACCGTTCGTTCCACTGTGGACGGGATCGGGCCGTCGGTGGAGAACTCGACGCGCAGGCCGGCCTTCGTGGCGCGGTCGACGAGGTCGTGGAGGTCGAGAACCGACGGCGGTTCTCCGTCGCGCAGCAGGAAGACCAGTTCCGACAACCGTTCCGTGGCCCCGGCGGCCGTCTCTCGAAGCTGTGCGGCGGCGGCCTGGTGATGTGCGGGCAACGTCATCTCCAGTGCGCCCGCCCGCAGCGCGAGCAGGCTCAGTTCGTGCCCGAGCGAGTCGTGGACCTCGTGCGCGATCCGGGTGCGTTCGCGCAGGTGGGCGGCCTCGACGGAGGCGGCGGCCAGCGCGGCCTGCTGGTGGGCGACCCGTCCGAGAAACCACGGCAGCGCCACCGAGAGCCCCACCAGCGCGAGCCCCGTCAGCCCGCCGAAGACCCCTCCGAGGAGCACCAGCGCCGACCACGCGGAGGCGGTGCGGCGCCCGAGCACGAACGCGATCACGAACAACGGCCCCCACACCGCGGCCGTCCACGGTGGAACGCCTCTGTCCATGGCGAACGACACCGCGACCGCCGCCGCCACACACCCGGCGAGCGCCGCCGTCCTCATCGCCGCCACCTCGCGACCGCGACACTCAGGTTCATCACGCTGGACACGCCCAACCACACCACAAGCGGCAGCGAATAGTGCGCCAGTTGGAAGAACGTGATGTCGCGCCCGCCGCCGTACAGCAGCCCGAGCAACGTGGGCAAGGCCAGCAGGACAGCGAGCGGCACGAACCTGAGCACCTGCCACGCCTTGTGGAACCTCCGGGGCCTTTTCAGCGCCCGAATGCCCAGTCCCACGGAGAGGAGCGTCAGCGCGGCCAGCACGAGATCAGTCAGGAGCCGGTACGACTCCGGCTCCGGTGGCGTCCTGCCTTCGACGACGTCGGCGATCCCGTTCTCCAGCCCGTACGTCCCTTCGTTGCCGAGGGTGATCCCGCTGTTGGCCATGACCGCGATCCCGTACCCGGACGACGTCAGCAACTGCCCAGCCGTGCCGGTGAACCAGATGCCGCTGTGCCGCAGCCGTCCCTGCTGGTCCGCCTCCCAGCCCATGCCGTCTTTGGGGGCGAGCTTCTGTTGGGCGGCCAGCCACTTCGCCATGTCGGCGGCCGTCGTGATCACGCCGTCGGAGCCGGTGACGAACCGGTCCGGCTCGGTGAGCGGGATCGAGAACCCGTAGGCGTAGCCGTAACCCTTGCGGAAGTCCGGTGGCAGATCGCGCGGCGTCACGTCGATCGCCACGGTGTCCTTCATGTTCAGGGGCTCGAAGACGTGGTGGCGCAGGTAGGCGTTGAAGTTCTCGCCCGACGCCACCTCGACGAGCCGCGCGGCCAGGTGGTAGTTGGTGTTGGTGTAGCGGAACTCGTTGTCCGGCACGGCTTGCCGCAGCGCTTCCCGCGCCCGTTCCACCGCCTCGGCCGGGCTGCCGGGCTGCTTCAGGCTCTTCTCCGGCAACGTCCGGTCGCTGATCCCCGACTTGTGCGCCAGCAACTGCCGCGGCGTGACGCGCGAGTCGAACACCGGCCGGTCGAGGTCGATCTTGCCGGCGTCCGCGAGCTGCCGGACCGCCAGCGCCGTGAACGACTTGCTGACCGAGGCGATCGCCATCTTCGTGTTCTCGGTGATCGGGGCGCCGGTCGAGTCGTGCCCGAAGCCCTGGACCGCGACCACCTGGTCGCCCTTGGTGATCGCGACGGCGACGCCCGGATAGGAGGCCTCACCCATGTACGTGGAGACGAGCAGCGTGAGCGCCGCACCCCAGATGTTCATGGGACAGAACGTATGGATCTACGGGCGGCGAAACCCGACCTGAAAGTCAGAGCGGACCCCCGACGAAAGTCAGGGATCATGGGTGGGGTGAACGACAAGTGGGCGGAGAAGCACTGGCTGAACGTGCCGGGCCCCATCTACACGGGCATCACCGACAACTGCTGGACCGGACGGCTGCACGCCCCGCGCCACATCCTCTACGGCGGCGAGTACTACAACGAGTTCATCTATCGCCAGCCCGTGACCGAGGCGGAGGTGGAGAGCGTGGTGGTCGCCGCCCAGCAGGACCCCTACGACGGCTTCGCCTTCGACGGTGACGAGCGGTGGACGCCGGAGGCCGTCTGGGCCTGGTGGAGCGGGCGGGCCGAGGTCGAGGACCACCTCACCGCGCTGCTCGCCGAGTGGACCGCCTCCACCGAGCCACAGAGGCACGAGGCCGCCGAAGGCGCTCGCGACTTTCTCGGTTACCTCGCGAGCGACCTCGAAACCGACCTCCGCGCCTACCTGTTCCGCCTGGAACACGGTCGCTACCCGGACCCCGGCGACCAGCTGCCGGAGCTCTGAACGCGTCGAGGCCCCCGACCACGAAGGTCGGGGGCCTCGGCAGATCAAGCGAATCAGTGACCCGCGGCCATCTCCGCCGCCAGCCGGTCGTCACCGCTCGTCTCCTTGAGCGGCTTCTCCTTGATGAACGCCACCGCCAGCAGCGCCAGCACCGCGAACGGCGCGCCCACCAGGAAGATCTCCGCGGTCGCCGTCGCGTAGATGTCGGCGATCACGGCCTTGATCTCGGGCGGCAGCACCGAGATGTCCGGCACCTTGCTCTCGCCGCCGGTGCCGCCCATCGCGCCGAACTTCTCGGCGGCCAGGGACGAGACCTTGCCGGCCAGCACGGCACCCAGCGCCGAGACGCCGATCGCGCCGCCCAGCGAGCGGAAGAACGTCAAGGTCGACGTGGTGGCACCGAGGTCGCGAGCCGGCACGTCGTTCTGCGCGGCCAGGACGAGGTTCTGCATCATCAGGCCGACGCCGACGCCGAGCACGAACATGTGCACGGACACCATGAACACGGTCGTCTGCGCGGTGATCGTGGACAGCAGCAGCATGCCGCCGACCATGAACACGCCACCGGCGACCAGGAACGCCTTCCACTTGCCGAACTTCGTGATCAGCTGGCCGGCCACGGTGGACGAGACGAGCAGGCCGAAGATCAGCGGCAGGCCGAGCAGGCCGGCCTGGGTCGGCGTCTTGCCCAGCGAGAGCTGGAAGTACTGCGAGAGGAACACCGTGCCGCCGAACATCGCGATGCCGACCAGGGCGCTCGCGATGGTCGCGAGAGACACCGTCCGGTTGCGGAAGATCGACAGCGGCACGATCGGGTCGTGCGCGGTGGCCTCGACGCGGACGGCGGCCACGAGCAGCAGCACGCCCAGCGACACCAGGCCGGCGGTCCAGCCCGACGCCCACTCGAACTTCTGACCGGCCAGCGAGGACCAGATCAGCAGCGTCGAGACGCCGGACACGATCAGGAACGCGCCCAGGTAGTCGATCTTCGTCTCCTCCTTGCGCACGACCGGGAGGTGCAGGGTGCGCTGGAGCATGTAGATCGCGGCCAGGGTGAACGGGATGCCGATGAAGAAGCACCAGCGCCAGCCGAGCCACGAGGTGTCGACCAGGACGCCGCCGATCAGCGGGCCCGCGACGGTGCCGACGCCGAAGACCGCGCCGAACATGCCGGAGTACTTGCCGAGCTCACGCGGCGGGATCATCGCGGCCATCACGATCGTCGCGAGTGCCGTGACGCCACCGGCGCCCAGACCCTGCACCACGCGGCTGATGATGAGCATCTCGATGTTCTGCGAGAAGCCCGCGATCAGCGAGCCGACGACGAACAGGCTCAGCGACGCCTGGATCAGCAGCTTGCGGCTGTACAGGTCGGCGAGCTTGCCCCACAACGGCACGGTCGCGGTCATCGCGAGGAGTTCGGTCGTCACGATCCACGCGAAGATCGACTGCGAGCCTTCGAGCTCGGAGACGATGCGCGGCAACGCGTTCGAGACGACGGTGCCGGCGAGGATGGCCACGAACATGCCGAGCATCAGGCCCCACATGGCCTGGACGACTTCTCGTTTGCTGTGGACCGGTGTCGGTTCTGCCTCGATGCTCATGATCCCCCTTCGTGGTGGTGCGGTACGTGGGCCAGCCCGGTGCCGAACAGGCCGAGCGCCTCGCCGACGAGTTCGCCCAGCGCGACGCTGTCGTCCAGGGCCCACCTCGTGACGGCGCAACGGAAAGCGGCGCTCCCGGCGGCCACCAGCAGCCGCGGGTACACGTGGGACTCGGGCAGGGCCGCCCGCTGTCCCACCGCGTTCGCGAGCAGCTGCTCGGACTCGGCGCTGTTGGCGAACGCGCGGACCAGCAGGTCCGGCCGCTGCATCAGGACTTCCTTGCGCAGCAGCCACAGGTCGCGTGCGTTGTTCAGCTCGTCGGTGATCTCCGCGAGGATCGAGAGGCGGTACGCGTCGAACGGCGAGACGTCCTCGGGAAACGCCAGGATGCGCTCGGCGATGCGCGGGCCCGCCTCGGGGTCCGCGCCGATGAGCGCCTCGTCCTTGCTCGCGAAGTAGTTGAAGAACGTGCGCACCGAGACGTCGGCCTCGGCGGCGATCTCCTCCACGGTGACGTGGTCGTAGCCCCTCTCGGCGGCGAGACGCACGGTCGCCCGCTCGAGCGCGGCACGCGTGCGGCGCTTCTTGCGGTCGCGCAGGCTCTCCCCCGGCTGGTTCACGAGGGCAAGAGTACGGATTGTTTTGCAGTCACTGCAAGTTTGCAGTGTGTGAACTAAGTCTCGCGGACAGTAGCTATGACCAGGGCGTCTTCGGCTTCTCCTGGAGCTCGCCGTCGACGAAGAGGTCGACCTTCTCGCTGAAGAAGCACGCCATCCCCGCGACCTTCTGGCTCTCCGGCAGCGTCTCCCGGTAGATCCAGACCAGGTCCTCGTGGGTCACGCCGTTCACCTCGACCGACCAGTACGCGGCGGTCCCCTTGTACGGGCACTGCGTCCGCGTGTCCGAAGGCCTGAGCAGATCGAATCGAACGTCGCTCAACGGCAGGTAGTAGCGCGGTGGAAGGCTCGTCTCGAACAGGATCCGCGGCTGCGACGACGCCGCCAGCGTCACCCCGTCCACCGCGACCCGCACGTGCCGTGAGCTGCTCAGGACGTCGACCCGCTTGTACGGGTCACGCGGGTGGACGTAGATCGGCTCATCCTCTTCCAGCCACTCGTCCATGGCCGCGAACTCGAACCGGACGAGGTCCCGAAGCTCCTCGATCGGCGAGTCCGGATAGGTCAGCGCCGCACCCGAGGCCGTGCCACCAGCCGTGACGACGTCGTGCAGCACGCCCTCGCCCCTGCTCGGCGAGTGCTTCGTCTCCCCCGTCGGCTTCAGCTCGACGCGCACGGAGGACAGCGGCAGGTAGTAGGCCGGGTAGTACGGGACCTCCCAGACCAGGCGCGGCGAGGTCGCGTCCACGACCAGTTCGCCACCGAAGTACGCACGGACCCGCTTCGCCGACTGCTCGACCCGCACCCGGCCACGCTCGTTGTCGCCCATGCCCCATACCAACACGGGACGGCGGCGCGAGCTTCCCGAAAGTCAGGCGTTGCCGTCGAACAACGAGGTCACGGAGCCGTCCTCGAAGACCTCGCCGATCGCCCGCGCCAGCAGCGGCGCGATGCTCAGCACGCTCAGGCCGGGGAACCGCTTCTCGTACGGGATCGGCAGCGTGTCGGTGAGGATCACCTCGCGGGCCTTGCTCGCGATGAGCCGGTCGTGGGCATCGCCGGACAGCACGCCGTGCGTGGCCACCAGGACGACGTCCTTCGCGCCCTGTTCCAGCAACTGCCGGGCGGCCGTCGTGCTCGTCATCGCCGTGTCGATCATGTCGTCGACCACGACGCAGGTGCGCCCCTCGACGTCGCCGACGACGCGGTTGGACGTGATCTCGTTGGGACGCAACGGGTCTCGCGTCTTGTGGATGAACGCGATCGGGCAGCCGCCGAGCAGGTCGGCCCACTTCTCGGCGAGCCTGGTGCGGCCGGCGTCCGGGGAGACGATCGTGAGGTCCTCGCCCTGGTAGCGGCCGCGGACGTGCTCGCAGAGCAGCCACATCGCGTGCAGGTGGTCGACCGGGCCGTCGAAGAAGCCCTGGGCCTGCGCGGTGTGCAGGTCGACCGTCACGATCCGGTCGGCGCCCGCGGTCTTGAACATGTCCGCGACCAGCCTGGCCGACACGGGTTCGCGTCCGGCGTACTTGCGGTCCTGGCGCGCGTACGGGTACGACGGCACGACGGCGGTGATGCGCTTGGCCGAGGCGCGTTTCAACGCGTCCACCATCAGCAACTGCTCCATCAGCCAGTCGTTGACGGGCGCGCTGTGGCTCTGCATGACGAACGCGTCCGCACCGCGCACCGACTCCTCGAAGCGCACGAAGATCTCGCCGTTGGCGAAGTCGTAGGCCGCCTGCGGGGTGATGGCGACGCCGAGGTGCTTGGCCACGGCCTCCGCCAGCTCCGGGTGCGCCCTGCCGGTGAGCAGGATGAGCTGCCTCTTGGCGACGCCCGGCTTACCGCTGACCATCGCCCACGCTCCACGCTCGCCCGACTCTGAACCCGATCGTTCAGCATCGTCGCGAGATCACGCAAACCCCGTGTCCGGCCGATGAGATTCCACGTTGCTGGGCAATTCGGGTTAACCCGATCGGAGGCACCCACAGGGGGTCCGATACCAGGGATCGGGTCGCACGCTGGGTATAGATCGGGCGAACCGGATTCACCTCTTGGTGTACGACCATGGTGATTTCTTGATCAGCGTCCTTGAGGCGTCAATGACCATGCTTACGCTCCCCGCATGCCGGAGACCCAGGAAGCACCTGGAACGACAACAACGCAGGCTCCGCCGACGAACCCGATCGTGATGAGCACGCCCATCCACGATCAGATCGCGGACCACCTGGGAGTTCGCCAAAAGCATCGACGCACTGACTGAGCCCGGTTATGAACGCCCCATGCGTCTCTCCGTGCTCGGCGCCGTGGTGGCGCTCGTCGTCACCCTCACCCCGGCGGCCCAGGCCGCGCCACCCGCTCCGCCGATCGCCTGGGCGGCGTGCGCACCCGCGCGCCCCGGTTTCGAGTGCGCGACGATCACCGTGCCGCTCGACCACGACGATCCGCGCGGCGCGACCACGACGGTGGCGCTGACCCGCAAACCCGCCACCGACCAGGCCGGACGCATCGGCTCCCTGCTCTTCAACCCCGGCGGGCCCGGCGCGTCGGGGATCGACTACGTCTGGGCGTGGGGCGAGAAGATGTCGGCCGGGACGCAGGGCCGTTTCGACGTCGTCGGCTTCGACCCGCGTGGCATCGGCCGGTCGAACCCGCTGCGCTGCTTCGCGTCCGAGCAGGAGCGAGCGGAGTTCCTGGCCGCGGGCCCGATCTTCCCGTACGAACGAGCGCAGGAACGGCCCTTCTTCGACCGCTACCGCTCGCTGGCGGCCAAGTGCGACCAGCCGATCGCACGGCACATGAGCACCGCCGACGTCGTGCGCGACCTCGACCTGCTGCGGCGCGCGCTGGGCGACCGCAAGCTCACCTACTTCGGCACCTCGTACGGCTCGTACATCGGCACGACCTACGCGAACATGTTCCCCGGCAACGTCCGTGCCCTCGCGATCGACGGCGTGCTGAACCCCGAACTCTGGTCGAGCGGGCGGCAGATCGAGTCCGATCGGATCGCCACCGAAGAGGTGCTCGACGAGTTCTTCCGGCTCTGCGACGAGGCCTCCTGCGCGTTCGGACCGCGGTCGAAGCAGCGGTGGCAGGCGCTGCTGGATTCGGTGCGCGCCAAGCCGATCACGCTCGGCACCGAGGTGTGGACCTACGACGTGGTGATCCAGTGGGCGTTGTTCGCCGGATTCGCCTCGGAGAGCTGGACGGACGTCGCCGCGGTGCTCGATCAGCTCTCCGACGCCTCCGCGAGCCTGACGACGACGTCGGTTCCGGTCTACGACAACTTCTTCGACGCCAACCTGGGCACGATGTGCGCGGACACCGAGTTCCCGCGCACGTTCGGCGAGTACCGGGCGATGTCGCGCTACGCGGAGGCGGGGTCGGAGTTCGGGCCCTACTGGTGGTGGACCAACAGCGCCTGCGCGGACTGGCCGGCCAGCCCCGACCGCTACACCGGGCCGTGGCGAGCCCGCACGTCCGCGCCGGTTCTGGTGGTGGGCAACCGGTTCGACGGCTCCACGGACTTCCGGGGCGCGCAGGCAGTGGCGAAGCAGCTGCCGAACAGCCGGCTGCTGGAGTACGCGGGCTGGGGGCACATCGCGTACCGGCGCAGTCAGTGCGCGATCGACCACATCCACTCTTACCTGCTCAGCGGTGCGTTGCCCGCGGCCGGAACGGTGTGCCCGGCGAACCAGAACCCGTTCCTCGACACCGCGTCCCCACTGGCCGGTCACGACTTTCGGCGGTCGACGGGGCCGGTCGTGAGCCGGTAGGAAGAGCCCTTCTTCGGACAGGAGGGGAGCTCGTCGATGCGATTCACCGTGCTGGCCGCCGCGGCCGCACTCATGATCACCGGCACACCCGCCGTGCAGGCCTCGGGAGGTGGCGCGCAGGTCCCGAAGATCGACTGGGCGGCCTGCGGACCCGAGCACCCCGGCTTCGAGTGCGCCTCCGTGAAGGTGCCACTGGACTACGACAACCCGCGCGGCGCCAAGACCAGCATCGCGCTGGCGCGCAAGCCCGCGACGGACAAGGCCCGCCGGATCGGGTCGCTGTTCCTCAACCCCGGCGGCCCCGGCGGGTCGGGCGTGGACTTCGCACTCGGCGCCGGGAACAAGCTGTCGGCGAACCTGCAGGGCCGGTTCGACATCGTCGGGTTCGACCCGCGCGGCATCGGCAAGTCCGATCCGCTGCACTGCTTCAAGAGCGAGGAGGACCTCGGCAAGTTCTTCGAGGGCGTCCCCGGCTTCCCCTACCAGGCGGCGCAGGAACGGCCGTACTTCGACCGCTACCGCTCGCTCGGTCCGGAGTGCCTCGACGACCAGCCGATCGCGCGGCACATGAGCACCGCCGACGTGGCGCGGGACATGGACCTGCTGCGCCGCGCCGTCGGTGACCGCAAGATCAGCTACCTGGGCTTCTCGTACGGCTCGTTCCTCGGCGCGACCTACGCGAACCTGTTCCCGAACAACATCCGCGCGCTCGTCATCGACGGCGTGCTGAACCCGGCGCTGTGGTCGAGCGGGCAGCAGATCAAGTCGGACCGGATCGCGACCAAGGAGGAGTTCCGCGAGTTCCTGCGCACCTGCGACGAGGCCCGGTGCGTCTTCGGGCCGCAGTCGGAGAAGCGCTGGGACGCGTTGCTGAAGTCGGTGCGCGCCAAGCCGATCGAGCTGGGCGGCCAGGTGTTCACCTACGACGCGGTGATCAACTCCGCGCTCGGCGCGATGTACTCGCCGAGTGACTGGCCGGATGCCGCCGCGCTGTTCGACCAGCTGTCCGACGCGGCCGCCGGGCTCTCGGTCACCTCTGTCACCGCGGAACCGGACTACGACAACGGGTTCGACGCCTACAACGGCAACGTGTGCGCGGACATCGAGTTCCCGCGCGACTTCAACTCCTACCGGTCGACCGCCCGTTACGCCGAGGCTGGTTCGGAGTTCGGCCCTGCCTGGTGGTGGGGCAACGCGGCGTGCGCGAACTGGCCGACCAACCCCGACCGCTTCACCGGTCCGTGGCGCACCCGCACCAACGCTCCGGTTCTGGTGGTGGGCAACTACTTCGACGGTGTCACGGACTTCCGCGGCGCGCAGGCGGCCAACCGCCAGATCGGCGGCAGCCGCTTGCTGGCGTACGCGGGTTGGGGTCACACGGCGTACCAGGTGAGCAAGTGCGCGACCGACCACACGAACGCGTACCTGCTGAACGGCACGTTGCCGCCGGTCGGGACGGTGTGCCCGGCGAACCCGAACCCGTTCCTGCCGTCGGTCGCGTCAGCGGAGCCGTTGTTCAAGCCCAGCCGCAGGTAGTTCCTGGGCCAGCTCGACAGCGGCGCGGGCCGGGTCGTCACCGAACCGGCTGCCGAACGCGTCGTGCACGCGCCACCCCGCGTGGGTGAGCGCACGCCAGCGGGCCAGATGCGCCCGTACCCCTTCCGGGTGCGGGCGCGTCTCCACCGCGACGGCGTCGTCCTTCTCCCCCACCACCAGGTCGACTCGCCACTGCCCGACCGGATAGCCGGTGCGCACGGTCAGTCCGGCGGTCCGCAGTTCGGTCGCGAGGTTCGCGGTCCAGGCGTCCTCGGGTTCGGCACCGGCGGTCTCCGTCGGCGCGATGTCCGCGTGCCGCAGGTACTCGCCGATCAGGCCAGGCGGTTCGGCCGCCGACGTGATCACGTGCACCTGACGGCGGGCACGGGTGGTGAGAACGGCCAGCAGGTTGCGGTCGTTCACGAACCGCCACGCGCCCGGCTTCTCGTCGGCGGCGAGACTGATCACGACCTCGTCGAACTCGCTGCCCTGCACGCCGTGGACGGTGCCCGCCCGGACGCCGCCGGTGGTGATCTCGTCCAGCGTCAGCTCGCTGAGCAGGGCCTCCTCCAGGGCGTCGGCCTGGGCGCGGAACGGGGTCACGACACCGATCGAGCGCACGCCGGCGGCCACCCGTTTGCGGACGTGGGCGAGCACGGCGTCCACCTCGGCCTGGTTGGCGCCCTTCGTGGTGCGTTCGCCGGAGACGTGCTCGGTGTCGATGCAGTCCACGTCGGCGATCGACGGATGTGTGGTGAGCAGGGCGATCTTGCCGTCGTAGAACTTGGCGGCGGCGAACCCGATCAGGTGCGGCGCGCAGCGGTGGTGCTCGTCCAGCCAGTGCACGCCCGCCGTCGCGGCGCCCGCGTCGAACAGGCTCACCTTCGGCACGTCCAGGCGGTCGCGCAGGTCCTGCGTCCCCTCCGCGTCGACCGCCGCCTGCACGGCCTGGTCGCTGACGAACGACACGTGCCGCAGCTGCCGGGGATCGCCGCCGATCACCGCGGAACGGCCGCGCAGCAACGCGGGCGCGGCCAGCGGCTGGTCGACGTGGCTCGCCTCGTCGATGATCACCAGGTCGAACGTGCCCGGCACCGGCGGGAGGATGTCCTCCACATCGGACAGCGTGCCGACCCACAACGGCAGTGCCGCCACCAGATCCGCGCTGTCGATCTCGGCGAGTCCACGTCTCCTGGCCGCACGGCCTGACCGCAACGCCTTCGCCAGCGCCGCCACCGCGCGGTGCGCGCCCGCTCCCCGGCGGCTGACCGAGTACTCCTTGAGCCAGGCGGCCGTGGCGGTCCGGCTCGCGGCGTCCTGTTCGGCCAGCAACGGCCGCAGCTCACCGAACGCCGTGCCGCCGCTCGTCCCGATCCGGATGGACGCCGCGGTCTGCTCGGCCGCCTCGATCGCCGCGGTCAGGTCCTCGGCCGAGACCTCGTCGGCGCCGGCCAGGCCGCGTGCCTTCTTCAGCGCCCATCCGGTGCGCAGACCGCCGAGGAACCCGGTGCGCGGCCGGAGAAGGCCGTGCAGTGCGGCGAAATCCACGCCCGCGTCGAACACCTTCGGCGCCACCGCTCGGTGCGCCGGCATCAACGCCTGATGCTTCTTGCCTTCTGCCGCAAGCTTTTCGTCCGTGAGCGAGCCATCCGCCGTGCGTTCGACCCGCTGCACCGCCGCGGCCGCCGCGCGCCGGACCCGATCGAGCTCGCCGAGCCGGCCGGGATCGCTCGTCGCGGACAGCCCGTCGCTCAGTTCGCGCGCCATCTCCTGCCGCAACTCGGAGTCGCCGAATAGCACCGGCACCGGCCCGCCCGCCTTGCGCAGCGCGGCACCGAGCACGTCGGCGGCGTTGCGGGTGCGGCTCGCGAGAAGCACGGACTTGCCCGCCGCCACGGCATCCAAAGCCAGTGCCGCGAGAGTGTGCGTCTTGCCTGCGCCAGGAGGCCCGCCCACGACCGTGATCCGGGCACGGCGTGCGTGCTCGACGGCGCGCATCTGGCTGTGGCTGAGCGGCAACGCCGAACTGATCGGCTCGTCGTGCGCGTCCGGCTCGGTGGCGGCACCGTACAGCGCCGCGAACGCCGTGCCGTCGAGGCCCTTCTTGGTCGACCAGTCGAACAACGCCGTGCCGTGCTCGGTCTTCACGACGGGCTCGCCCGCATGCAACCCGGCCCCCATCGCCACGACGAGTTCGTTGCCCGAGATGAACCGCTTGGGGTCGTCGTGCACGATCGGCACGTTCTCGAACCCGGCCTGCCGCAGCGTCTCGGTGATCCACTCGTCGGACGGCGCGAGCGCGGCCTCCCGTTCGGCGGTCTTCGCCCAGTCGTCGATCAGCGGGAACACCCCGGCGTCACCGGCGACGTGAAAGGCGTAACCGAGCCCGATCCCGTGGTGCAGCCGGACCGGCCGCGACACCAGCGGCAGGCAGACCCGGCGCCGTTGCCCGCCGATCTGCGCGGGACCGGCCAGGAACGCCCAGCCCAGCCGCAGCAGCCGGTCTTCCTGGTGCAACGCGTCGTACGCGGCGAGGTGCGCGACCTCGTTGCGGGCCTGCTTGGGCGCGGTCCACGAGACCGGCGTCCAATGCGGACCCTCCTGGACGAGCGTGATCGCCCGCCACGACGGCTCGTGGTCGCCGAGCCACAGCAGACCGGCCGCCTTGGTGAGGTCGAGCTGGAGCTTCTGCGGCTGCTCGGCGGCACTCAACCGGGCCAGGGTGCGCAACACAGCCGAAACGTTCACGCGGGACATCGTGCCATTCGGGGCGGTAGCTTCGTCGACCGTGGAAGATCTTCCGGCTGGGCTGCCCGACCAGGACCTGCGCGCCGGGCTCGCCCGGTTCGGCATCACCGGGCCGGTGGTCTACGCCCCGGTCGGGTTCGGCGACTACCACTGGACCGTCTACGACCGGTGGTTCACGTCGGTGTCCGACCTGACGACCAAGCCGCTGGCCGGACTGCGTCAGGCGATGGAGACTGCGGCGAGCCTGGGCGAGCAGCTGCCGTTCGTGGTGGCACCGGTGCGGGCGGACGACGGTGACACCGTGGTCCTGCTGAACGACCGCTACGCGCTGAGCGTCTTCCCCTACGTCACGGGGAAGTCCGGCTCCTTCGGTGATCCGGTCCACGCCGGGGTGCGCGAACTGCTGGCCGCACTGCACCGCTGCGACCCACCGGCGGGCTGCCCGGTGGCGGCGATCGACGTGCCTGGCCGGGACACGCTGACGGCGTTGCTCGACGAGCCCGGCGAGTGGTTCTCGGCCGACGCCCGCGAGGTCTTCGTGGCGCACACCGGCGTCGTTCGCGCCGCACTGACCGAACTGGACGAGCTCGCCCTGCTGCTCCCCGACGAACGAGTCGTCACCCACGGAGAACCCCACGCGGGCAACGTGATCCACACTCCGCAGGGCCTGGTCCTGGTCGACTGGGACACGGTCGGACTGGCCCCGCCGGAACGCGATCTCTGGCTGCTCGACGACGAGCGCGGCTTCTACTCACTGCGCTGGGCGATCAACGACATCGCGGAGTTCAGCGAAAAGCTCCGCGCCCCGCACGAACAGTCACGGGACGCGGAGCTCACGTTGCACTACTTCACTGAGACGCTCAGAAGTCTTTAGAGCGTCAGGCTCCACGTGTCGATGGTGCCGATGTCGGCGGTGGCCGCGTCACGGACCCGGAGAGTCCAGGTGCCGTTGCGCGTCTCCGACGACAGGTTCGTCGTGAAGGTCTGGTCGATGTTGTCGGCGCTGCCGCCCGCACGGTTGTGCAGGTTGTAGACCGAGCCGTCCGGCGCGACCAGGTCGACGATCAGGTCACCCTTGTAGGTGTGCTTGATGTGCACCTCGACCTGGCTGGTCGCCGACGCCGTGCCGGTGCAGCCGCTGAACACGATCGTGCTGGTCACGGTCGTGTTGTCCGGGATCGCGACGTCCGTGCCGTTGGTCTGCTTGGCACAGGTGGCCGCGCCGACCGTCCAGGTGAACGAGGTGCTGCCCGAACCGCCCGCGGACGCCGTGGCCGTGGCGGTCACGTTGTACGTGCCGGCGACCGTGGCCGTGCCCGAGATGAGACCGTTCGAGGAACCGATCGACAGCCCGGTCGGCAGACCGGTGGCCGACCACGTGTACGGCGCGGTGCCGCCCGACGCGGACAGCTGCAGGTTCGCCGTGCCGTTCAGCGCGGTGGTCTGGTTGCCGGGGTTGGTCACCGAGACGCCGGGAACGCCGCCGGTGTTGGTGCGCAGCAACAGGTTCGCCGAACCGGTACCGGGATTGGTGATCTTGCCCGGGGTGGCCTGCGCGAGGATCGCCGCGTGCACCTCGGCCGGGGTCTTCGACGGGTTGTCCGCGAGGTACAGCGCCGCCGCGCCCGCGACGTGCGGGGACGCCATCGACGTGCCGCTCATCGTGGCCGAGCCGGTGTTGTTGTTGTACGACGCGGAGATGATGTTCTCGCCGGGTGCGAACAAGTCGCTGCACGTGCCGTAGGACGAGAACGACGCGCGGGCGTCAGTGCGACCCGACGCCATCACGTTGATGGTCTCCGTGACGCGCTGCGGCGAGTACTTGCAGGAGTCGTCGTTGAAGTTTCCCGCCGCCACGACGTACGTGACGCCGCGGCCGATCGACGCGCGCACGGCGTCGTCGAGCACGCGGCTCGGCTCGTTCGCCGTGCCGGTGTAGAGGCTCATGTTCGCGACGGCCGGAAGGACGGCGTTCGCGGTGACCCAGTCGACGCCCGCCGCCTCGGTCGCGACGGAGCCGCCACCGGCGCAGTTGAGCACGCGGACGGCCTTGAGCTTGACTTCCTTCGCCACACCGTAGGTCGCGCCGCCGACGGTGCCGGACACGTGCGTGCCGTGGCCCTGGCAGTCCTTGCCGTTCTGACCGTCGGTGAACGCATCGAAGCCGAACGACGCGCGGCCGCCGAAGTCGGCGTGGTTGTAGTTGATGCCGGTGTCGATCACGTACGCCGTCACGTTCGACGCGCCCGTGCTGTAGCTGTACTTGCTGTCCAGCGGCAGGCTCGCCTGGTCGACGCGGTCGATGCCCCACGACGGCGGGTTGAGCTGGTCGGTCAGCACCTGCACGGTGCGGTCCTGCTCCACGTAGGACACGGCCGGGTCGGCGGCCAGGCGCTTGGCCTGCTGCTTCGACAGCGTGGCCGAGAAGCCCTTGAACGCGGCCTTGTACGTGAAGCCGATCTTGGCACCGTAACGGGACGCCAGGCCGTCGACGCGACCGCTGACCTCCGAGCGCGCCATGCCGTTGTCCCTCAGGACCACGATGTAGCTGTCCTGGACCGCGTTCGGCGCGCTTTCCGCGACGATCGGGCCCTCCGGCTGCGCGGCCGCAGCCTGTGGGAGCGCCAGCACGGTTCCAGCGACGGCAATGGCCGCCACACCGAACGTGCGCAGGGTGTGTTGTCTCATCACTGCTCCTCATTCGCAGGGAACCGCGTGCGAACGCTGGGCCGGCCCTCGACGGCCCGTGGAGATGCGTTCACACGCGGTTGCGAAACAGCTTCAGTCCGTTATCGGACGTGATGAGTCTTTAGTTGCGACAAGGAGTAGAACAAGCGACTTTCGTACGATTGTCAGCCCGCGAGCGCGAAAAGATCGTCCCGGTCGCCCGACTGCTTGAGCTGGGCGAGCGACTGCTTCTCGAGCTGACGGATGCGCTCACGGGTCAGGCCGAGCTCCTCCGCGACCTCCTGAAGGGTGCGGGCACGCCCGTCCTCCAGGCCGAAGCGCAGGCGCATGATCCGGCCCTGCCGTTCGGGCAGGACGTTCAACAAGGAGCGAACGCCCTCGGTGAACTCCTGCTGTTCCAACAGATCCGGAGCCGACACACCATCGGTGTCCTGGATCAGGTCGCCCAGCACCGAGTCGCCCTCGTCGCCGACCGGCGTCTCCAGCGACACGCAGGTGCGGGCCGCGTCACGCAGGTCCTGCACGCGCGTGGGCGAGCACTTGGCCTCGGCGGCGATCTCCTCGATCGTCGCCTCGCGGCCCAGCGCCGTGGACAGCTTCTGCCCGATCTTCTTGAGCTTGTTGACCTCTTCCACCACGTGCACCGGCAGGCGGACCGTGCGGGTCTGCTCGGCGAGTCCCCGTTCGATCGCCTGGCGGATCCACCACATGGCGTAGGTGGAGAACTTGTAGCCCTTGGCGTAGTCGAACTTCTCGACCGCGCGGATCAGGCCGAGGTTGCCCTCCTGGATCACGTCCCCGAACGGCAGTCCGCGGAACGAGTGCTTCTTCGCGACCGACACGACCAGGCGCAGGTTCGCGCGGATCATGTGGTCCTTGGCGCGCTCGCCCTCGGCGACGATCCGGCGCAGCAGCCGCGGCTCGCGCGTCGTGTCACCGGTCTGGAGCAGGTGAGCGGCGTAGACACCGGCCTCGATGCGCCGGGACAGGTCGACCTCCTCGGAGGCGGTGAGCAGCGGTGTGCGCCCGACCTCACGCAGGTACTGGCCCACCAGGTCCGCGTCCTGCTGCCCGGACGCGCGGTTCTTCAGATCTGCAGGCATGACAAATCCCCCCGTTTCCGTCGGCAGGTGTGACAGCCGGCGCGTGTTCGCGCCGGTCATCCGGTTGCCTCTTCGGGTCAACCGCCGCAGGCGATTCGGCGCGAAGCGCTGGCCGGATGATCGGCTACTCGGCGAACGCGCCGCCGTCTGCTGAGCAGCGGCCATATACACCGCTGCACTCGTGTGTAACGGTTCAGAGGTCCCCTTCATTCCGCGGTTTCGCCTGTGACCTCAGCCTCACCTGCGTGATCGCGTGGTGTTCCACGGCCAGGACCTCGATCTTCCAGCCGGAGACCTCCACCACGTCACCGGGTTCCTCCGGGATGCGGCCGAGGATCAGCAGCACCAGCCCGGCGACCGTCGCGTACTGGCCCGCGGGCGCGTCCCGCAGTTCGACGCCGACGTCCACCAGGTCGTGCACCGGGAACGTGCCGGGCAGCTCGATCGAGCCGTCCGCCTCGGTGCGCACCGCGACCACGTCCGAGTCGGTCTCGTCGTAGATCTCGCCGACGATCTCCTCGAGGAGGTCCTCCAGCGTCACGATGCCGTCGACCGCGCCGTGCTCGTCCACCACCAGCGCCAGCTGCTCGTGCTCGGCCTTCATGCGCCGCAACGCGTCGGTGACGCGCACCGAGTCCGGCAGCACCATCGGCACTCGTGCCACGTCCGCGAGGGACATGGTGTCGTCGAGCAGGTCTCGCAGGTGCACCACGCCGACCACGTCGTCCAGGTGACCGTCCTTGGTCACCGGCGCCCGGGAATGTCCGGACCTCGCCAGGACTTCCCTCGCGGTGGCCGTGCCCAAACCTGATTCGAGGATCGTCACCTGCCGCCGGGGCACCAGGACCTCGCGCAGCCGCCGTTCGTGGATCTCCAGCGCACCGGTCATGATCGTGCGCTGCTCGGCGTTGAGATGATGTTGCACCTCGACGAGATCGCGCAACTCCTCCTGCGACATCTGCGCCTCGTCGGCGTCCGGGTCGCCGCCGAAGACCCGCACCACGAGGTCGGTCGAGCGGCTGAGCAGCCACACCGCCGGTCGCGAGATGGTGGAGAGCAGGTCGAGCGTGCGGGCGACGATCTTCGACCAGCGGACCGCGTACTGCATGGCGAGGCGTTTGGGCGCCAGTTCTCCGAAGACCAGTGTGACGAACGTGAGCACCACGGTCACGAGCGCGATCGCAACGCCGTTCGCGGCTCCTCCCAGGAAGCTCAGCAGCGGCACGATCGGCGCCGCGAGCGAGACCGCGGCCGTGGCCGACGCCAGGAATCCCGACAGCGTGATGCCGATCTGGACGGTCGCGAAGTACCTGTTCGGATCGCGTGCCAGCCGGACCAGCCGGCGATGCCCCTCGCGTTCCAGCGAGCGCAGTTGACCTTCGCGCAGCGACACGAACGCCATCTCGCTGCCCGCGAAAGCCGCGTTGAGCAACACCAGTACCGCGACCAGGGCGAGGTTGAAGCCATAACCGTCCACGCGTTTGGGGTAGCACGCGCGGTGGTATTTCGCACCCTGACGGCCGTCTTGAGCAGCCAGGAAGGCTTCAGCCGAACGAGGTGGGATGAGATGGACACCCCAGAGGTGCTGAGCGCCTCCGCGAGGACCTTGCACACCCTGCCGGAGGACGAGCCCGATCTCGCCGCGATGCGCACGTGGATCGGGACTCTGTTGGGAGACCTGCCGGAGGACGTCAGGCTCGACGTTCTCCTCGTGTGCACTGAACTTGCCAGCAACGCGTACGAACACGCGGAGGGTCCACGTGCCGTACGGGTACAACGACATACCGACTTCGTCCGGGTGGAGGTCGACGACCACACACCGGCCGAGCTTCCGAACCTGGGTACCTCACGGCTCGGCGACACGAGAGGCCGTGGACTGAT
Organism: Lentzea sp. NPDC092896; assembly: GCF_044754905.1. Classification (NCBI taxonomy): domain Bacteria; kingdom Bacillati; phylum Actinomycetota; class Actinomycetes; order Pseudonocardiales; family Pseudonocardiaceae; genus Lentzea; species Lentzea sp. NPDC092896. The sequence continues at coordinate 1,737,501 of NZ_JBIVPX010000001.1, read as the reverse complement.
CTTGATCGCCCAGCTCTCCCGCTGCTGGGGCACGATGGAGTTCGCCGGCGGGAAGACCATCTGGGCCGAGGTGGACGCATAGGTCGTCCGTGCGTTTCGCACAGACAAGTCGTGACACCGCACGGATGGGGCTTGCGCCGAGTTTCTTCGACTCTCGATGCATGACTACTACGGTTTCGCCGGCGGTTCGGCCGCTGTTGCGCCACGGAGCAGAGATGCTGGTGGGGATGGCCCTGCTCGGGCCGCTGTGGACGCCGGAACGGGTCGACCTGGCCGCCCTGTGGATGGCGGCGTCGATGTCCGTGCCGATGGCGCTGTGGATGCGCTACCGGGGTCACGGCCGGATCTTCGAGATGTGCGCGGCGATGTTCGTGCCGTATCTCGTGCTGCTGGTGCCGTACTGGCTGGGTGTGCTGGACGGCGGCGCGGTCGAGATGGGCGGGCACCTGCTGATGCTGCCCGCGATGGCGCTCGTGCTGGTCCTGGGGCGGCACGAGCACGGAACGCCCAGCACGAACCCGGTGCTCCGGGCACTGGGTGACCGTTTGCCCGCGGTGATCGCGCTGGCGATCTCGTTCGACTTCTGGCAGGCGCACGTGGTGCCTCCCGTGTGGACCCTGCTGCTGTGCCAGGCCGCGTATCTCTTCTGGGGACGGCGGGCGCCTCGGGTGCAGCTCGCGGTGTTCAGCCTGTACGCGGTGCTGGCCGTGGTGGTGATCATGGTGTCGCCGTCGGCCGGGGTGCTGCTGATCGCGTTCGGGTGGGGCGCGCACGCCGTCTGGGATCTCGTGCACCACGTGCGCAACGCGGTCGTGCCGCGCTGGTGGTCGGAGTTCTGCGGCGTGTTCGACCTGGTCATCGCCGTCACGATCCTGATCGCGTGGTTCTAGGCTGATGGCGATGAACGACCTTCCGCACACCGCGTTGCGCGGCACCCTCCACCTGTTGTGGATGGGGTCGCTCGTCGTGCCGCTGATCTCGGTGCTGCGCGAACCGTCCGCGATGCGCTGGCTCGGCGTGCTGGGGCTGCTGGTGCTGGCCGTGGCCTACGCGGTGACGTTGCGGGGCGGGCCGCTGTGGGTGCTCGTGGTCGCGACCGTGGTGACGATTCCGCTGGTGGCACCCGTCGGACCGGACGAACTGTCGACGTGGGCGTGGATCGGCGGCGCGGCGGCCGGGTTCGCGCCGCTGCTGCTCACCGGTCCGTGGCGGTGGCTGGCGGGCATCGGCGCCGTGGTGGCCGCGGGCCTGGTCGGGTTCTTCGTCACCCGCGACCAGACGACGTACCAGATGATCGCGGTCTCGGTCGGGCTGACGATCCTCGCGATGGCCGGGCTGCCGATGTGGTTCGCCGGGCTGCTCGGGCAGGCGCGGGCGGGGCGTGAGGCGCAGGCGGAGCTGGCGGTGAGCGAGGAACGGCTGCGGTTCGCCCGCGACGTGCACGACCTGCTGGGACACCGGCTGACGGTGATCGCGCTGAAGTCCGAACTGGCCGGACGGCTCGCGTCGACCGATCCCGAGCGCTCGGCCGCGGAGGCGTTCGAAGCGCAACGGCTGGCGTCCTCGGCGTTGGAAGAGGTGCGTGACGCCGTGCACGGCTATCGCGCGGTGAGCCTGCCCGAACAGCTTGAGGCCGTGCGGAACGTGTTGCAGGAAGCCGGTATCCGCTGCACGGTCTCGGACGTTGTGGTGGAGGGCGAACACGCGACGCAGCTCGCACTGGCGTTGCGGGAGGCCTGCACCAACGTGCTGCGGCACAGCCACGCGACGTGGTGCATGATCGACGTCGCTGTCGCCGAGGAGGAGGTGCGGATGACCGTCACGAACGACGGCGCCGAGAAGCCTTCGAGCGAGGGCAACGGGCTTCGAGGTCTGCGCGAACGACTCGCGGCCGTGGGCGGTCAGGTGTCGGTGGAGAAGTCGGGCGACGTGTTCACGTTGCAGGTCGTGGTGCCCGCGTGATCAGAGTGCTGCTGGCCGACGACGAGGAGCTGATCCGCGACGCCCTCGCGGCGCTCCTCGACCTGGAGCCGGACCTCGAGGTGGTGGCCCGCGCGGGGGACGGCCGGGCCGCCGTCGAGGCCGCGCGGGCGCACCGCCCGGACGTGGCCGTGGTGGACCTGCAGATGCCCGGGCTGGACGGTCTGGAGGTCACCGAGGAACTGGCGCGCGTGCTGCCGTCGTGCGCCGTGGTGATCCTGACCGGCCGTGGCCGCCCGCCGCACCTGCAGCAGGCCCTGCACGCGGGTGCGAAGGGCTTCCTGCCCAAGGGATCGCCCGGCGGCACGCTCGCGGACGTGATCCGCCGCGTGCACGCCGGTTCGCGCTGGGTCGACCCCGCGCTGGCCGCCGACGCGCTCGCCGCTCCCCCGTGCCCGCTGACGCAGCGCGAGCTGGAAGTGTTGCGGCTGAGCGAGTTCGGCACCCCGGTCGCCGAGATCGCTTCGCGCACGTCGTTGTCCGCAGGTACCGTGCGCAACCACCTGTCGGCCGCGGTCGCGAAGCTCGGGGTGGGGAGCCGCACCGAGGCTTTTCAGCTCGCCCATGAGCACGGCTGGCTTTAGGTCCGCAGGCACGCGGGCACGGTGAGGGTGGTCGGCTGACCGTCCCTGAGGGTGCGGACGCTCGCGCCGAGCAGCAGGTCGCCGGCCTTGTCCAGCACTGCCCGTGCGACCCGGCTGCGGTCCTCGCCGCGTTCGAACACGCGCATGACCCTGGCGCCGGCGTTGACCGTCCGCGTCCAGCCTCTGGAGTGCGGGACCTCAAGCCAGTCCGCGACCTCGGCGTCGACGACCTGCCGCACCATCGCCGCGACCACGCCGTCGAAAGCCTTGCCGGGCACGAACTTCTCGTACAGCTCGACCAGGTTCCTGGTCAGTTCGACGCCTTCGGCCGACGGCGCGTAGGAGGCCCGGACCATCGTGTAGCTGAGTTCTTCGGCTTCCTGCAACGTTTCCGGCATCGCGTCCGGGCGGATGCCGAGCACCGCGCCCGCGACCCGCCAGACGTGGTAGTAGTCCTCGGCCTCCGTGCCGGTGACCGAGACACCGATGCGGCGCATGCCGTCGATCACCTGCACGGAGAAGATCAGCAGGGCGCCGAGCAGATCCTGCTGGCACACCGGAACGCCGTCCTTCTCGTGGTCCCACTCCGGTGAGCGGCCGACGAAGTAGCGGACCGCGGCGTGGATGAGCCGGGTCTTCTGGATCGTCGGCACGAACGAGCCGCCCGTCCCGAAAGCGTTGGGCTCCATCATGTTCAGCACGAACTGCGACGTCTCCGACAACCTGCGGTGCGGCTGGTTGAGCCGGTGTGTGAGCGTGAGGACCTTCGACGGCCGGGGTTGCGCGTAGCAGTTGACCATCGCGCCGAACGACAGCACCGACGCCACGTGCACGCCGTCGTCGATGAAGAATTCGTGCGCGCGGGCGACGCGTTCCTCGTCCATCCACTCCGGCGGGTCGTCGGTGGCGACGAGGTAGTCGCGGACCACGGGCGGCAGGTGCTCCGGGATCGGCTCGTCGTTGCCGCGGAACTCCGCGAGGACCTGGTTGACCTCGTCCAGGCTGCCGTTCTCGACCAGGTGCGCGATCACGGCGTCGGCGAGCGGGTCGCCCTCGTACTTCAGCGCGTGCAGATCCACATCGGCGAGCGTATGGGCCCGTTCGGGCCGCAGATCGCCTCGTTCACCTCTTCGGCCCAGTGAATCCACGCGTTCGTGCGGGAGTCCGGGCAGCGTTCTGGCTGTGACCGCTCTCCCCGCCGGGTCAGAAGCGAGTTCCGCGTCGCCTGACCGGGTCCCGCGGTCAGGGGCCTGAGGTGAGCACGTCGAACGCGTGCCTGCGGTGCTCCGCGAACAGCTTCAGCGCCCCTTCCACGTTCCCCAGCCGCAGCGCCGCCACCAGATCCCGGTGCTCCTCCCGGATCTGCTCCAGGTACCCGTCGGTGCTCAGCCGCACCCGCGTGATCAGGAACAGGTGCACCTGCGACCGGATCGCCTCCCAGGCCTGGGTCAGTCGCGAGTGGCCGGCCGCGGCGTACACGGCGTCGTGGAACGCGATGTCGCACCGCACCATCTCGTGCGGCGTCGAGGCGCGCTCCATCTCCACCGCCGCCGCGGCGATCTCCTCCAGCGAAGCGCCCGTGGCCACCACGCGCTGGACGGCCAGCACTTCCAGGGCACCGCGCAGACTGTCCAGTTCGGCGACGTCCTGAAGGGACAGTTCGGCCACCGTGGCGCCCCGGTGCCACTCGGCGCGCACGAGGCCCTCGCGTTCCAGTGAGCGCAGCGCGTCGCGGACCGGACCGCGGCTCACCCTCAGCGCCTCGGACAGCTCCACCTCGCGCAGGGCGCTGCCCGGCGGGTAGCCGCCGTCGAAGATGGCCTCGCGGATCATGTCCGCGACCTCGCTGCCCAGACCTCGTCGTCGTGCCGGACCCACTGTCATGTGAGCAATGTTAACAAGGAGACATCTTGTCGGAATGTTAACATCTGGACATGCCGAACATCCCTCGTTTCCACCTCGCCATGCCCGTCGACGATCTCGCCGCCGCCCGCCGCTTCTACGGCGAGACGCTCGGCCTCGAGCAGGGCCGCAGCTCCGACACCTGGGTCGACTGGAACCTGCACGGCCACCAGTTCGTCACCCACCTGGCGCCGAGGACCGAGCGCGTCAGCAACCCGGTCGACGGCCACGACGTGCCGGTCCCCCACTTCGGCCTGGTCCTGGCCGTCGACGAGTTCCAGACGCTCGCCGGCCGGCTCACCGACGCCGGCACGAAGTTCGTCATCGAGCCGTACGTGCGATTCAAGGGCGAGCCGGGCGAGCAGTGGACGATGTTCCTGCTGGACCCGGCGGGCAACGCGCTCGAGTTCAAGGCGTTCGCGGACGACGCGCAGGTGTTCGCCGTCTAAAGAACTCCAAAAAATCTTGCACAACGCGCAAGTTTCGGTAGCGTGGGAGTGACGCCGAGCCACGACCCGGTCACACCGGGTCAGACAGGGAGAGGCCATGACCACGGCCGAGCGGCAGCGCAGCGCTCAACAGCTCATCCGCCCGCAGTTGCCCGCTGAACTCACTCAACGCGACGGGTGCCCGTTCGACCCGTCGAAGGGGCTGACCGAGCTCAGCGAGCAGGGGCGGATCCACAAGGTCGAGCACAACGGCGACACCGTCTGGCTCGTCACCGGGCACGACGAGGCACGGGCGGTGCTCGCCGCGCCGCAGATGAGCTCCGACCGGATCAACAGCCCGCGGGCGAGGGCCCTGATCTCGCCGGAACTGCACGCGGAGCTGTTCCCGCCGGAGCGCCAGGCCGGGTCGTTCATCTTCATGGACGCCCCCGAGCACACCCGCTTCCGCAGGCTGCTGACCGGGCAGTTCACCGTGCGCAGGATGCGCGACCTCACGCCGCGCATCCACGAGATCGTCACCGACCGGCTCGACGCGATGATCGAGAAGGGACCGCCCGCCGATCTCGTGCACGACTTCGCGCTGCCGGTGCCGTCGCTCGTGATCTGCGAACTGCTGGGCGTCGACTACGGCGACCGCGACGAGTTCCAGCGCCGCACGGCCAAGCTGCTCAGCCTGAACACCACGATCGACGAGCAGATCAAGAACACGGTCGAGCTGCGCAAGTTCATGCGGGGGCTGGTCGACGCCAAGCGGCTCAGCCCCGGCGACGACCTGCTGTCCGGGCTGGTCAAGGACACCGACCTGAGCGACGACGAGCTCACCGGCATCGCGAACCTGCTGCTCATCGCGGGCCACGAGACGACGGCGAACATGCTGGCGTTGGGCACGTTCGCGCTGCTGGAGCACCCCGACCAGTTCGCGAAGCTGCGCGACAACCCGGAGCTGACCGAGAACGCGGTCGAGGAGCTGCTGCGGTACCTGTCGATCATCAGCATGGGTGTCTCCCGGCACGCCAAGGAGGACGTCGTGATCGGCGGCGCCACCATCCGCGCCGGCGAGACCGTCGTGGTGTCGGTGCCGGCGGTCAACCGGGACGACAGCCAGTACGACGACCCGCACGCGCTGCTGGTCGACCGGCCGCGCGGGCACCACGTGGCGTTCGGGCACGGCATCCACCAGTGCCTCGGTCAGCAGCTGGCGCGCGTGGAGATGATGGTCGGCTTCACCGAGCTGTTGAAGAGGTTCCCGACCTTGAAGCTCGCGGTTCCGGCCGACGAGGTGCCGTTGCGGACCGACATGTCGATCTACGGCGTGCACTCGCTCCCGGTCACCTGGTGAACCCGGCACCGAGCTGGTCGATCATCTGACCGACCAGCTCGGTGACCTCGAACCTGTCCGTGGCCTGGGGTGTGTCGAGCCACCACTGCACGACCGCGCGCATCGACGCGAGGATCGTCGACGCCGTCACCGCCGGATAGGGGTCCGCCTGGGGGTCCACCCCGCAGCGCACCGCAATCGCCGCCGTCAACGCCTGTTCGCGGGCCGAGTAGGCGGCGAAGACGTGCGGCAGCAGCGCGGGGTCCTGCCGGAGCTGACGCAACTGGCGAAGCCGGTCGAGGTCGACGTAGCGCGGGTAGATCGACCGCAGCGCCTCGCGCAACGCGACCAGCACCGGTTCGCTCGCGGGCCGTGCGGCGAACTCCTCCACCAGCGCGAGCGCCGTGGCCGTGTCGCCGGCGACGACCGCTTCTTCCTTCGAGGAGAAGTAGTTGAAGAACGTCCGCAGGGACACCCCGGCCGCCCGCGCGATCTGCTCCACGGTGACCCGGTCGAGGCCGTGCTCCACGCACAGGCTCCAGGCGGCGTCACCCAGCGCTTCCCTGGTCGCCGCCTTCTTGCGTTCACGCAGGCCCGTCATGGCGCAAAGATTAAAGCGTCCCGGAAATTGGTGTAGACCTTGTCACCCAGGTGAGCACCTCACTACGGTCCGTGAGATCGCTCTCACAAGACCTTCGGAGGACCGGGTGCGCCTACTCGGAGTCGTCGTACTGGCCGGGGCCCTGCTCACCGCGGGCCAGGCCCATGCCTCTCCCCCACGCGCCTCGTCATCGGCGCCGACCGTCACGCTGATCACCGGGGACCAGGTGCTCACCGGGCAACGGGCGATCAGACCGGCGCCCGGCCGTGAACGCGTCCTGTTCACCAACTACACCGCGCAGGGCCACGAGTACGTGGTGCCGCACGACGCCATTCCGATGATCGCGGACGGCCGCCTCGACGAGCGGCTCTTCGACGTCACCGAGCTCGCCACGTACGGCGGCGCCCTGCCGGTGATCGCCACCTACCCCGAAGGCACCCTGAGCGCGCAGTCCGGCCTCCAGCTGCGCAGCATCAACGGCGTGGCGTTCGACGCGGCCAAAACGCCACTCGCCGGCACCCTGTCCACGTCCGGAGCGAAGAAGATCTGGCTCGACGCCCGGCGCAAGGCGAACCTCGACCGCAGCGTCGCCCAGATCAACGCCCCCGCGGCCTACGCGGCGGGCCTCACCGGCAAGGGCACCACTGTCGCCGTCCTCGACACGGGCGTCGACAACACCCACCCGGATCTCGCCGACCGCGAGATCGGTGAGCGCAACTTCTCGAACTCCGCGGACAACGGCGACCACTACGGCCACGGCACGCACGTCGCGTCGATCATCGCGGGCACCGGCGCGAAGAGCGGCGGCAAGTACCACGGCGTGGCGCCGGACGCGAGCATCCTCGACGTGAAGGTGCTGGGCGACAACGGTTCCGGCCAGGACAGCGGGATCATCGCCGGCATGGAGTGGGCGGTGGAACAGGGCGCCCAGATCATCAACATGAGCCTCGGCGGCTACGACACGCCCGAGATCGAGCCCCTCGAAGAGGCCGTGAACCGCCTCAGCGCCGACAAGGGCACGCTGTTCGTGATCGCCGCCGGCAACAGCGGCCCCAACGCGCGCACGGTCGGCTCACCCGGCACCGCCGACGCGGCGCTGACCGTCGGCGCGGTCGACGACCAGAACGAGATCGCGGAGTTCTCGAGCCGCGGCCCGACGCAGGCCGGAACGTTGAAGCCCGACCTCACCGCACCCGGCGTCGGCATCGTCGCCGCCCTGCACTCCGACGGCAGGATCGGCGCCCCGGTCGTCGACGGCTACACCTCGCTCGACGGCACCTCGATGGCCACCCCGCACGTCGCGGGCGCGGCGGCACTCCTGCGCCAGCAGCACCCGGAACTGGGCGGCGCCGCGTTGAAGGCCCGTCTCACCGGCACGACCACCCCCACCGCGAAGCTGACCCCGTTCGAACAGGGCTCCGGCCGCGTCGACGTCGCCAAGCTGATCAAGCAGAACGTGACGTCGAGCCCGACCAGCGTCAGCTTCGGCCAGCACCAGTGGCCGCACACCGGCGAACCCGCGCTGTCCAAGGAGATCACCTACTCCAACGCGGGCTCCGAGCCGATCACGCTCGACCTGACCACGGACACGACCGGCACCCTGTTCAGCGTCTCCCCCGCCAAGCTCACGGTTCCGGCGGGCGGCACCGCGACGGCCACGGTCACCGCGGACATCGCGAAGCAGCCCGCGGGCGGCGTGTTCGGCGGCGCGATCGTCGCGAGCGGCGTGCGCACTGCCGTCGTCGCCGACCTGGAGGTGGAGAGCTACGACGTCAAGGTCACCGGCGTCGAGCGGACCGGCCTCACGACGGCGTCGACCTTCGCGTTCCTGATCAACGTCGACACCGGCGCCCGCCTCTGGCCGGACAGCACGACCGGCGTCGCGCGCGTGGCCAAGGGCCGTTACATCCTGTCCGGCAGCGTGCTGTCGTCCAGCGGCGCCTGGACCCACGACGTCATCAACTACCCGAACCTGACCGTCTCCGGCGCCACGACGATCAGCCTCGACGCCCGCCAGGCCAAGCCGGTCAAGGTGACTCTGCCCGTCACCGCGCAACTCTCGTTGCTGCAGACCGGTTTCGAGCGGGTCGTCAACGGCACCGCCTACACCATCGGCAACTTCTCGGTCGGCGGTTCCATCGACCACCTCGGCGTCGCGAGCCTCGGCCCGGACTCGAACGAGGTCACCGGCAAGATCGCCACGTTCTGGAACGCGGGCCAGGACTTCTACGGACTCGCCTGGTACCAGAAGGGACACGCTCCCAACGGCCTGACCAAGACGGTCGTCAAGAAGGACCTCGCGACGGTCAAGGTCGACATGCCCGCTTTGAAGCCGGGCCAGAGCGCCTCGATCGGCCACACCTCCTCCCCCGAGGGCCGCGCCGACTGGACCTACGGCTCGCTCGACAACTTCACCTCCGGCCCGCGCACCGAGTACTACGGCGGCGAGGGCGGCGACTGGTCGCGCAGGTTCAACCTGTTCGACGAGACCGGCAACATCGGCGCGCTGGTCACCCCGCTGCGGCACTACCGGCCGGGCTGCACCTACGTGGAACCGTTCAACCGCGCGGTGTTCGGCCCCGCACTGCCCGAGACGCGGGACATCCCGCACTCGTTCCGCACGGGCGACTTCGTCCGCGTCACCATCCCGCTCTACGGCGACAACGCGGGCAACGAGGGCTACAGCCCCGTGACTGAAGCACGCACGACCGTCTACCGCGACAACGTCAAGGCCGCGGAAACGGCCGAGGCGGGCTGGGCGATGCTCGACGTACAGCCGGGCGCCGCGAGCTACCGCGTGGAGACCTCCGCCGTGCGAAACACCGCCCTGAGCTCCAAGGTGTCCGGCGTGTGGACGTTCCGCAGCAACACCACCGCGAAGCAGACCGCGCTCCCCCTGTCGGTCATCCGCTTCACCCCGCAACTGGACGACAACGGCTACGGCCGGGCCGGCCAGATGCTCGCCGTGCCGATCTCGACCCAGTCGCAGGTGGACTCGGTGCGCGTGACGTCCGTCGAGGTCTCCTACGACGGCGGCACCACGTGGAAGCGCACGCAGATCACGGCCGGCCGCGTCCTGCTGGCCCACCCGAAGGACGCCAAGTCGGTCTCCTTGCGCGCCAAGGCGTCCGGCAGCGGCCAGACCGTCGAACAGACGATCATCGACGCGTACCTGCTGCGCTAGCGAACGCGCCAGTAGTCTGGAAACCGTGCGGGAACTGACCGACGAGATCGTGGCCGGCCACAGCCCGCCGCCTGCCAAGGACGAGCCGACCGGGGTGAGCATCCCCGGTCGGCACGTCGCCGAGGTCGCGCGACACCCGGACGGCCGGCTCGCGGTCATCACCTGGTCGTCGCCGAAGATCGACCCCGGCCTGCTCAACCCGGCGCTGCACGTCGTGGAGACCGACGGCACCGTCACGGACCTGGGCGCTACGCCCGCGGACGCCGGTTCGCCGGTCTGGTGGGGCGACGAGGTCTGCTACCTGGCGCTGACGCCGCCGCACCTGCAGAGTGGCAACGCCGTCTTCGACCAGCGCCACCGCAACCTCACCGAAGGCATCCGCGCCTGCCCGATCGACCTCGTCCAAGACGACGGCAACGCACCGGTCGTGGTCGTCGCGACCGGCCTCGACACCGAGTTCCGCCGCCTCGACGGCACTTTCCTCGCCCACATCAGGGGCTCGCACCTACCGCCGCGCTACCGCGACCTCGACGGCATCCCCTGGGGCGTTCAGGAACGCCTCCACTACCAGGCCCGCGACGGGCTCGACCTCGACGGCCTGCTGGTGCTGCCGCCGGGCAAGACCAGGCGGGACGGACCGTTCAGGCTGGTCACGATCGTCCACGGCGGTCCGTACGACCGCTGGACCGACGACCTGCAACTGCACTGGGTGCCGTCGGCGCAGTGGTTCGCGCACCAGGGGATCGCGGCCTTCCTGCCCAACCCCAGGGGCGGCCGAGGTCATGGCCACGAGTTCGCGGCAGCCGTCGCGCACGAGGTCGGCCAGGAGGAGTGGCACGACATCGAGACCGGCATCGATCTCCTCGTCGGCCAAGGGATCGCGGATCCCGACCGGCTCGGCATCGCGGGCTGGAGCCACGGCGGGTTCATGGCCGCCTGGGCCACGACCAGGACCGACCGGTTCAAGGCGGCGCTGGTCGGCGCGGGGATCTCGGACTGGCCTCGCCTCATCGCCACCGGCGAGTGGGGCGCGTTCGAGGCGGCTTTGAGCGACAGCGCGGAACACAGCCCTCTCACGTACGCGGACCGGATCCGCACGCCGATGTTGATCGTGCACGGCGCGGACGACACCAACGTGCCGGTGGAGCAAGCCGAGCTGCTGCACCGCGCGGTGCGGCACTCCGAACTCGTCGTCTATCCGGGCGAGGGGCACTCGCTGCGGAAGCGTGAGCACAGGCTGGATCTGCTGAACCGAACCAGAAGGTTGTTCGCCAAGCTCTGAGACTTGCGCAAACCTTACGCAACCTCCGCAAGGCCGAAGCAAGCCAGCGCAAGCGCGCGTATCGAGATCAAATCAATTTTTTCGGCCGGTTCGGGCCCGAACCTCCCACGACGCCGGATCTCCTGCCGCTGGTGATCGCCCTTGCGCACGCTGAGAGACCGGTCGGATACTGGAACGAGCACTCGTCTTTCCTGTTCAGAGCGCTATGTCGCAAATTTGCGCAATCACGTCGAGATATTGCGGTAATCTGCTGGACACTTCTACGGTGAGGCGCGCCACACCCCCTCGCGTCCCCACCGAGAAGGGCCAAGCACGCCATGTCATCGACGACACGCGCTCGCTCCCTGCTAGCCCCGCTAGTCGCAGTGATCACCGCCGCGGCCACCCTGACGATCTCCCCCGCCGCACAGGCCGCGCCGGTCAGCCTCGACCTGACCAAGCAGACCCGCATCGACCAGGTCACCCTCACGGCTCCCCAGAACGGCACGGAAACCTTCGCCCTGCAGACGAGTCTCGACGGCAGAGGCTGGTCGACGCTGGTCGCGGAACAGCCGCACACGTTCAAGGACCGCAAGCTCACCTTCAAGGTCGACCCGACGCTGGTCCGGCACGTCCGCGCCACCAAGACCACGGCGAAGCTGGAGGTCCACGAGGCCGCGGCCAGCGCGCTGCTCCAGGCCACCTACAGCGCGAGCAGCACGAACCAGAACTACGGCCCGGGCAACGCCGGTGACGGCAACCAGGGGACGTACTGGGAGAGCGCGAACAACGCGTTCCCGCAATGGATCCAGGCCGATCTCGGGGCCGCGCTGAAGGCCGACAGGGTCGTGCTGAAGCTCCCGACGGACGGCTGGGGCGCCCGCACCCAGACCCTCTCGGTCCAGGGCAGCACGGACGGCAGCAACTTCACCGATCTCGTGGCGTCCAGGGGATACGACTTCAGCCCCGCCGCGGCCAACACCGTCACCATCGACTTCACCGCGGCCACCACGCGGTACGTCCGGCTGCGGATCACCGGGAACACCGGCTGGCCGGCGGCCCAGCTCAGCGAGTTCGAGGTGCAGGGCCCGACCGGGGGTGACACGCAGGCTCCGGCGGCGCCGTCGAACCTCGCCTTCACCCAGCCGCAGGCCGGGCAGATCCGGCTGACCTGGAACGCGAGCACGGACAACGTCGGCGTCACCGGCTACGACGTCTACGCCAACGGCACCCTGCGCACGACGGTCACCGGCACGAACTACACCGACAGCCAGCCCGACGGCCTGCGCGTGAGCTACCACGTGATCGCAAAGGACGCGGCCGGCAACCAGTCCCCCGCCAGCAACACCGTGACGCGCGAAGGCGCCACCGGCACGAACCTGGCACAGGGCAAGCCCGTCACGGCGAACAACAACGTGCACAACTTCGTCGCCGCCAACGCCAACGACGGAAACCTGGCCACCTACTGGGAGTCCAACGGGTTCCCCGGCACGCTGACCGTCCAGCTGGGATCGAACGCGGACGTCAGCTCGGTCGCGGTCAAGCTCAACCCCGACAGCGCGTGGGGTGCCCGCACACAGAACATCGAGGTCCTCGGCCGCGAACAGAACGCCACCGGCTTCACCAGCCTCGTCGCCGGACGGGACTACCGCTTCGACCCGGCGTCCGGCAACAGCATCACCATCAACGCCGCCGGACGGGTCGCCGACATCCAGTTGCGCGGCACGACCAACACCGGTGCGCCCGGCGCCCAGGTGGCGGAGATCCAGGTGTTCGGCACCCCTGCCCCGAATCCCGATCTCACCGTCACCGCGACGTCGTTCACGCCGGCGAGCCCCGTCGAGACCGATCAGATCACGCTGAACGCGACCGTCCGCAACGCCGGAACCGCGGCCTCCACCGCCACCGACGTGACGTTCTTCCTCGGCACCACCAGCGTCGGCACCGCCACCGTCGGCGCCCTCGCCGCCGGTGCCCTCGCCGCCGGTGCGCAGGCGAACGTCAGCACGACGATCGCCGCCCGCCCGTCGGGCAGCTACGAGTACACCGCCAAGGTCGACGAGACCAAGAAGGTGGCGGAGCAGAACGAGACCAACAACGCCCGCATCCACCCGGACCCGCTGGTCGTGACGCCGGTCCCGAGTTCCGACCTGGTCGCCGTGCCGTCCTGGTCGCCGAGCAACCCGAGCAACGGCCAGAGCACCACGTTCTCCGTCGCGATCAAGAACCAGGGCACCATCGCCTCCGCGGCCGGCGCCCACGGCATCACGGTCACGATCCTGAACAGCAGCGGCCAGACCGTCCGCACGCTGACCGGCAGCCACAACGGCACGATCAACGCCGGTGCCACGACCGCCGCGGTCAGCCTCGGCACGTGGCCCGCAGCCGACGGCCGCTACACCGTCCGCACGGTGATCGCCAACGACGGCAACGAGATCCCTGCCAAGCAGGGCAACAACACCAGCGAGCAGTCGCTGTTCATCGGCCGCGGTGCGAGCGTTCCGTGGCAGCACGTCGAGGCCGAGGACGCGACCGTCGGCGGCGGCGCGCAGGTCCTCAGTCCGAACAGGACGATCGGCGACCTCGCCGGTGAGGCGTCCGGCCGTCGTGCCGTCACGCTGAACGGCAACGGCCAGTCGGTCGAGTTCACGACGTCCGGACCGACCAACACCCTCGTCACCCGGTTCTCCATCCCGGACAGCTCCGGTGGCGGCGGCATCACCTCGAACCTCAACGTCTACGTCAACGGCCAGTTCCACAAGGCCATCGACCTGACGTCGAAGTACATGTGGCAGTACGGCAACGAGGCCGAGCCCGGCAACTCGCCGGGAGCGGGCGGGCCGCGCCACATCTACGACGAGGCGAACGTGATGCTCAACTCGACGTTCCCGGCGGGCACGAAGATCAAGCTGCAGAAGGACGCGGCCAACACCACGAACTACGCGATCGACTTCGTGAACTTCGAACAGGTGACGGCCGCCGGAAACCCTGACGCCGCACGCTATGCCGTGCCCGCCGGGTTCACCCACCAGGACGTGCAGAACGCCCTCGACCGCGTCCGGATGGACACGACCGGCACGCTGATCGGCGTCTACCTGCCCGCGGGCACCTACCAGACGGCGCAGAAGTTCAACGTCTACGGCAAGGCGATCCGAGTGGTCGGCGCCGGCCCCTGGTTCACCCGGTTCCAGGCTCCGCTCGCGCAGGAGAACACCGACATCGGCTTCAGCGCGCAGTCGTCCGCGAGCGGGTCGACGTTCAGCGGGTTCGCGGTGTTCGGCAACTACACCGCGCGCATCAACGGGCCGGGCAAGGTGTTCGACTTCGCCGGTGTCCAGAACATGACCATCGAGAACATCTGGGTCGAGCACATGATGTGCCTGTTCTGGGGCAACAACGTCGACAACAACGTCATCAGGGACAGCCGCATCCGCGACATGTACGCGGACGGCCTCAACATGACGAACGGCTCGTCGGGCAACCGGATCTCCAACATCGAGGCGCGGTCGACCGGTGACGACGCGTTCGCGTTGTTCGCCGCCACCGACAACGGCGGCAGCGGCCAGCAGAACAACGTCTTCGAGAACCTCTCGGTGACGACCCCGTGGCGCGCGGCCGGTCTCGCGGTCTACGGCGGCAAGCTCAACACGTTCCGCAACATCTACATCGCGGACACGCTCACCTACTCCGCCGTGACGATCAGCTCGCTCGACTTCGGTTACCCGATGGAGGACTTCGGGCCGGAGCCGACCACGTTCAGCGGCCTCACCCTGGTGCGCTCCGGCGGCCACTTCTGGGGCGCGCAGACGTTCGGCGCGATCTGGATGTTCTCCGCCTCCAAGAAGTACACGGGGATCCGGGTGAGCGACGTCGAGATCATCGATCCGACGTACAGCGGAATCATGTTCCAGACCAAGTACAACGGTGCGGCCGAGAACAGCTTCCAGGACACGGTGCTGTCCAACGTGAGCATCTCGGGTGCGCGCAAGAGCGGCGACGCCTTCGACGCCAAGTCCGGGTTCGGCCTGTGGGCCAACGAGATGCCCGAACCGAACCAGGGCCCGCCCGTGGGTTCCGTGACGTTCAACGGCCTGCGGTTCAGCAACAACTTCCAGGACATCAAGAACACGACGTCCACCTTCACGATCAACATCAACTGATATCCCTGCCGCGAAGGACAATTCAATGAAAAACACGCTATTGAGGCGTGCGGTGAGTGCTGCCCTTGTCAGCGCCCTCGCACTGTTCGGATTGACACCCACGGCGGGAGCAGCGGTCGTCAGGCTGTCCGCGAACCTGACCGCGTCCAGCACCAACGGCCCGTACGGCGCCGGAAACGCCGGTGACGGCAACCAGGGCAGCTACTGGGAGAGCACGAACGGCGTGTTCCCGCAGTGGATCCAGGCCGACCTGGGCGCCGAGAAGAGCGTCAGCAAGGTCGTGCTGCGCCTGCCCTCGACCTGGGAGCAGCGCACGCAAACGCTTGCCGTGCAAGGAAGTTCGAACGGCTCGCAGTTCAGCGACATCGTCGGTTCCGGCGGCAGGGTGTTCGCGCCCGGCTCCAACAACACGGTGACGCTGGACTTCACCGCGACCAGCGTCCGGTACGTGCGCGTCACGATCACTGCGAACAACGGCTGGGCCGCGGCCCAGCTCAGCGAGTTCGAGGTGCACGGCGAGTCCGGGCCGGTCGACCCGCCGCCCGCCGGGGACAACCTGGCGGCAGGCAAACCGGTCGAGGAATCCGGGCACGTGCACAACTTCGTCGCCGCCAACGCGGTCGACGGCAACACCGGCACGTACTGGGAGTCCAACGGCCTGCCTGGTCACCTGACCGCGAAGCTGGGCTCCAACGCGGACGTCACGTCGGTCGTCGTCAAGCTCAACCCCGGCGGCGACTGGGGTGCCCGGACGCAGAACTTCGAGGTGCTGGGCCGGGAAGCGAGCGCCACGGCGTTCGCGACCCTGAAGGCACGTGCCGACTACCGGTTCGACCCGGCCACGGGCAACACCGTCACCATCGCGGTCTCCGGCCGCGCGTCGGACGTGCGGCTGCACTTCTACTCGAACACCGGCGCGCCCGGCGGCCAGGTCGCCGAGTTCCAGGTGTTCGGCGCCGCCGCACCGGCTCCCGACCTGACCGTCACGAACCTGACGTGGACGCCGGCCAGCCCGAGCGAGGCCGACGCGATCAGGCTCACCGCCACCGTGCGCAACGGCGGCACCGTGGCGTCCGGCACGACCACGCTGAACGTCACCCTCGGCGGCACCGTCGCGGGTTCCGCCGCGGTCGGCGCGCTCGCCCCTGGAGCCACGGCCACCGTCAACGTCGACGCGGGCCGTCGTGGCGCCGGGTCCTACGCGGCCGCGGCCACGGTGGACCCGGCCAACCAGGTCGCGGAGACCAACGAGGGCAACAACACCTTCACCTCCGGCTCTCCCCTGGTCGTCGGCCAGGCACCGGGACCGGACCTGCAGATCACCGGCGTCACGCCCAACCCGTCGTCCCCGGCCGCGGGTCAGCAGGTGACGTTCGCCGTCCAGGTCAACAACCGCGGCACGTCGGCAGCGGGCGCCTCGGTGACCCGCGTGGCCGTCGGCGGCAGCACGCTGAACGCCAACACCGGTGCGATCAACGCCGGTCAGACCGTCACGGTCAACGTCGGCTCCTGGACCGCCACCAACGGCGGCGCCACGGCCACGGCGACCGCGGACGCGACGAACGTGGTCGCGGAGACCAACGAGACCAACAACACCGCGACCCAGTCCATTGTGGTCGGACGCGGTGCCTCGGTGCCGTTCACCTCGTACGAGGCCGAAGCGGGCCGTTACCAGGGCACGCTGGTGCAGGCCGACGCGGAGCGCACGTTCGGGCACACCAACTTCGGCTCCGAGTCCTCGGGCCGCAAGTCGGTGCGGCTGGACGCGCAGGGCCAGTTCGTGGAGGTCACGTCGACGGTCAGCACGAACTCGATCGTCGTGCGCAACTCGATCCCGGACGCCGCCGCGGGCGGTGGCCAGGAGGCGACGATCAGCCTCTACGCGAACGACCAGTTCGTGCAGAAGCTGACCCTGTCCTCGCGGCACAGCTGGCTCTACGGCACGACGGACGACCCCGAGGGCCTCACGAACCGTCCTGGCGGCGACGCCCGCAGGCTGTTCGACGAGACCTCGCAGCTGCTCGCGAGCTCCTACCCGGCGGGCACGAAGTTCAAGCTGCAGCGCGACTCCGGTGACAACGCCCAGTTCTACTACATCGACCTGATCGACCTGGAGCAGGTCGCGCCGGCCGCGCAGAAGCCCGCCGACTGCGTGTCGATCACGCAGTACGGCGCCACCGCGAACGACCAGACGGACGACACGGACGCCTTGCAGCGCGCCGTGACGGCCGACCAGAACGGGGAGATCCCCTGCGTCTGGATCCCGGAGGGCAAGTTCCGCCAGGAGAAGAAGATCCTCACCGTGTTCAACAGCGGCGGGGACAACCAGGTCGGCATCCGCAACGTCACGATCCGCGGCGCCGGCATGTGGCACTCGCAGCTGTTCTCGCTGATCCAGCCGCAGGACGCCGACACGATCAACCACCCGCACGAGGGCAACTTCGGGTTCGACATCGACGACAACACGCAGATCTCCGACATCGCGATCTTCGGCTCCGGCCGGATCCGCGGCGGTGACGGCGGCGCGGAGGGCGGCGTCGGGCTCAACGGCCGGTTCGGCAAGAACACCAAGGTCACCAACGTGTGGATCGAGCACGCCAACGTCGGTGTCTGGGTCGGCCGCGACTACACCAACCTGCCCGACCGCTGGAACCCCGGTGACGGCCTGCAGTTCAACGGGATGCGCATCCGCGACACCTACGCCGACGGCATCAACTTCACCAACGGCACGCGCAACTCCACGGTGTTCAACTCGTCGTTCCGCACCACGGGCGACGACGCGCTGGCGGTGTGGGCGTCGAAGTACGTGAAGGACCAGAACGTGGATGTCGGCAGCGGCAACGCGTTCCTCAACAACACGATCGCACTCCCGTGGCGTGCCAACGGAATCGCGATCTACGGTGGTTCGAACAACCGCGCGGAGAACAACATCATCTCCGACACGGCGAACTACCCGGGCATCATGCTGGCGACCGACCACGACCCGCTGCCGTTCGGCGGCACGACGTTGCTCGCCAACAACGCCCTGTACCGCACGGGCGGCGCGTTCTGGGGTGAGGCGCAGGAGTTCGGCGCCATCACGTTGTTCTCCCAGAACCTGGCGATCCCCGGCGTCGTCATCCGCGACACCGAGATCCTGGACTCCACGTACGACGGAATCCAGTTCAAGGGCGGCGGCAGCGGCATGCCGGACGTGCAGATCACCAACGTCCGCATCGACAAGTCGAACAACGGCTCCGGCATCCTCGCGATGGCCCAGGCCCGCGGTTCGGCGAAGCTGACGAACGTGACGATCACCAACTCGCGGGACGGCAACATCACCATCGAGCCGGGTTCGCAGTTCGTCATCAACTAGATCTGGATCACCTTTAGAACCACCTCCGATCGGGTATGTCCCGGTCGGAGGTGGTTTTTCATGTCCACGGTCGTTGTGGGTTTCGACGGTTCAGACCTGGCGCGGCGCGCGGTGCTCTTCGGCGCCGAGGAAGCTTCCCGGTGCGGCGCCGACTTGCAGGTCGTCCACGCCGTGCGCGCTCCCCTGCCCGAGCCCGTGTTCACACCGATGTCCATCCCGGTGCCGGAGTTCGTCACCGAGGAGACGATGTCCCGCGCGGCCGAGGACCACCTCGCCGAACTGGCCGCCGAACTCAAGGAGGGCTGGCCCGGCCTCCAGGTCGCCACCCACGTGCGGATCGGCCGCCCGGTCGACGTCCTCGCCGCCGAAAACGGCGACCTGCTCGTGCTCGGCTCGTCGGGCCGCACCGGCATCGCGGAGATGTTCCTGGGCTCGACCGCGGTCGAACTCGTGTCGACCGGCGGCCGCCCGGTGATCGTGACGCGGTCCGGCCCTGTCGACGGCCGCGTGGTCGTCGGCGTGGACGGCTCGGACACCTCCACGGACGCGATCGCGTTCGCCTTCGAGCACGCCGCCCGCCACGGCCGCGACCTGCTCGCCATCTACGCGTGGAACGACGTCGGCTGGGCCGAACTCCCGGAGCAGGACTTCGACCACGTCCGCGCAGACCTCTCCAAGGTGCTGGACGAACAACTGGCACCCCACGCCGCGCGGTGGCCGGACGTCCACGTCGCACAGGAGGTCGCGTTCGACGCACCCGCACGCGCGTTGCTCCAGGCGGCCGATGGCGCGGCCCTCATCGCCGTCGGCAGTCACGGCCGTGGAGCGGTGACGCGTGCAATTCTGGGTTCAGTGAGCCACGCTGTGCTCCACCACGCGCCGTGCCCGGTCGCCGTGGTCCATCGGAGGTGACGCGAGATGCGCGGGTTAGCGGCCGTGTTGCTGTGTCTGATGCTCGCTTCGTGCGGCCAAGTGCCACCGGCGCAGGTTCCAGGGCCGAGCACGTCCACGGTCAGCTCCGTGTCCGCTCCTGGCACGACCGTGCCGAGCGTCCCGGCACCGGTGCCCCCGTCGTCGGCTTCGCTGCCGCCCACCCTGCCCACACCGTCGCGAGCCCTCGATCCGGGCGTGAAGACGGTGCGAGGCACGGTGTCCGGCGGGGTCGAGTCGGGCTGCACGATCCTCACCGCGCCCGGTGAGCAGTACCTGCTGCTCGGCGCCGACCCCGCGATCGCGGTGGCCGGCGCCGTCGTGGAGGTGACCGGGAAGGCCGATCCCGGTGCGATGACCACGTGCCAGCAGGGCACGCCTTTCCACGTCAGCAGCACCAAACGGGGTTAGCTCTCCAAAGCCTTGCGCAGGAACGCGATCGCCTGGGTGATCGCGCCCTCGGCGGCGTGCGTGCCACGCAACGCGTTCAACATCACGAAGTCGTGGATCGCGCCCGCGTACCGGACGGCGGTGACGGGCACGCCGGCCTCGCGCAGCTTGTCGGCGTAGGCCTCGCCCTCGTCGCGCAGGACGTCGGCCTCGGCGGTGATCACGAGGGCCTGGGGCAGGCCGGCGAGCTGTTCCTTGGTCGCCCGGAGAGGCGACGCGGTGATCTCGGCGCGCTCCAGAGGGTTTGTCGTGTACTGGTCCCAGAACCACTGCATGCCGTCGCGGCGCAGGAAGTAGCCCTCGGCGAACTGCAGGTACGAGTCGGTGTCGAACGACGCGTCGGTCACCGGGTAGAAGAGGACCTGGGCCTTCAACGCGACATCGCCGCGTTCCTTGGCCTGCAACGTCAGCGCTGCCGCCATGTTGCCGCCTACCGAGTCGCCGGCGACCGCCACGCGGGACGGGTCGAGGCCGTGCGCGGCGCCTGAAGTCTGGATCCATCGCGCGGTGGCGTAGTTCTGGTTGATAGCGACCGGGTAGCGGGCCTCGGGCGAGAGCGAGTAGTCGGGGAAGACGACGGCCGCGCCGGTGCCTGCGGCCAGTTCGCGGACCAGGCGGTCGTGGGTGTGGGCGTTGCCGAACACCCAGCCCGCGCCGTGGATGTAGAGGATCACCGGGAGCGGGCCCGCGACGCCGGCCGGCTTGAGCACGCGGACCTTGAAGCCGTCGAGCTCTACCCACTGCTCGTCGACCTCGGGCTTGTCGACCGGGCCCGACTGCACCTCGTCGACGGCCTTTCGGCCCTCTTCCGGCGCGATCTCGAACAGGAACGGCGGCGTGGCGGTGGCGGCGGCGAACTCGGCTGCGGCGGGCTCGAGGACTGGGCGCTTCATGGCTGCTCCTTAGGGTCGGGTGCCATAAAGCTATTGCGCGATTAAATCGTGCACAACGTAATCACGGACTCACTCGCGGCGGGAATAGTTCCGTCGTCGAGCGAACCGACGCCGCGACCGCGTCGAGGCAGGACTCGAAGTCCTCGCCCGTGTCGATCCAGCGTTCCAGCGCCTCCTGGAAGCAGACCGCGACGAGCCGGGCCACTAGCCGGGCGTCACCCACCGCCGTTCCGCGCTCCACCAGCGCTTCGCAGAGGGCGGTGGTGATCGCAGCGGCCTTGGTGCGTTCGCGTTCCCGCAGTTCCGGACTCGACGCGATCACCGCGCGACGCTCGGCCGTGCGGTCCACGCGTTCCACGAGCAGGGCGCCGACCCGGCGGGCGGCGTCGAGTGCGATGGCCGGCGGTGACTGTTCGGCCGAGGCGAGCACCGCTTCGGTGATCGCGAGAGGCAGCTGTTCCGAACCGGCGAAGAGCACCTCGCGCTTGTCCGGGAAGTAGCGGAAGTACGAGCGGCGGGTGATGCCGGCACGCTCGGCGATCTGCGTGACGGTCACGGCGTCGTACCCGTGCTCGGTGAACAGGTCGAGCGCCGCTCGCCTGAGACGATCTTCGGTTCCGGGATCCCACCTGGCCACAGCCCTACCTTAGCAAGTGATGTCTCAGTGTGCCGTCACCGTGCTAGCCTCGGTGATGACACACTGAGACATCACAGGGAGCCGTCATGAGCATCTGGGTTCTGGGCGCCACGGGACGCGTCGGCCGCGCCGTCACCGGTCGCCTGCTCGACCGGGGCGAGAGCGTGGTGCTGGTGGGCAGGGAGAGCGCACGGCTGCGCGAGATCGCGGCGAGCACCGGCCTGCGGGTCGTCATCGCCGACACGGCCGAGCGCATCGCGGCGGCGATCGCGAAGGAACGGCCTGCCGTCGTCATCAACACCATCGGCGACTACGCCGAGTCCGCGACCACCATCGTCCACGCCTGCCTGCCCGGCGGGCACTACCTCGACCAGGCGGCCGACCTGACCTCGGTCCCCCGGCTGCTCGCCCTGCACGACGAGGCCGTTGCGGCGGGCAGCACTCTCGTCACCGGAGCCGGTTTCGGTGTGCTGGCAACGGAAGCCGTCGTGGCGGCGCTGTGCGAAGGCAAGCCGGTCCCGTCCGAGGTGCGGGTCGACGCGGTCGCCTCGGTGGCCGTCGAGGACGGCCTGCTGGGCACCGCCCTGGCCGCCTCGATCATCGACGTCCTGGTCACCGGCGGACGCCGCTACCGCGCGGGCGGCCTGACGAAGTCGCGCATCGGCGCCGAGGCCAAGCGCCTGACCCTGCCCGACGGCGAGCACGCCGCGGTCTCCGAGGCGCCTTCCGCCGAACTGCTCGCCGCTCAACGAACGAGCGCCGCGCCGAACGTCTCCGCCGCCACCGCCATGATGCCGAGCGCGCCCGCCGCGCGCGCCGTGCTCCCATTCGCGGGACGACTGCTCAGGCTGGAACCGTTGCGCCGCTTCGCGATCAAGCGTCTGGCCGGCATCAGCGCCAAGGCCGCGCCGAGGCCCCGTGAGCACTCCTGGGGCCACGCGGTGGTCACCTGGCCGGACGGCACGACCCGCGAGGGATGGCTGAAAACGGGTGAGGCCATGGACTTCACGGCGGCCGTGTCCGCGGAGATCGCGGCACGGCTCGCCAGGGGCGAAGGCAAGCCCGGCGCGTACACGCCCGCGGCCGCCTTCGGCCCCGATCTCGCCACCGCGGCGGGCGGCGAGATCATCAGCTGACGGTGAAGCCCGCCGTGGCGCCGGTGAAGGCGCTGATCTTGCCGGTCCAGCCGGACTTCTCGTCGCCGTTGTGCACGATCCGGTAGGTGCCGGCGGGGGTGTCCGCCGGGATCTGCCAGGTGATCGTGGCGTTGGAGTTGGCGACGCCGACCCGTGCCCACTGGTAGCGCGTCGACCAGTCGCCGTCGTCGGCCACGCGCACCCAGGCGCCGTTCACCTGCCGCTGCACCTCGAGGAAAGTCCCGTTGCGGTGCAGGTTGTTCTTCGGGTGACCGGTGACGAACACGGACGTCACCGTCTCGCCGCGGCCATAAGAAGCCTTGGGCGCGATCAGAACGTCGCCGTACTTCTTGTCCAACGGCTTGTCGTCGAGCACGACACCGGTCTGCAGGTTGATCTCGGTGAACGGCGGCTTGCCGGGGTTCGGGCCGGCGGGCAACGACGAACCGGCCTTCATCGACGCGGCGAGCTTGCCGAACTCCTGCTGGTACGCGGGCGTGGTGTTGCGGCCGAACAGGGTGGAGCCGCCCTCGTACTGCTGCGAGTCGTACTCCTCCGGCGTGGTGACGTACTGGCTGTAGTCGTTGGCGTAGCCCTGGATCAGCACGTTCTGCACGGGCACCGAGAGCTCGGCGGCGACGGCCTTGCGGATGCGCAGACCCGCGGTGATCGTGACCTCACCGGGCACGGCCACGAGGTGCAACTGTCCGATTCGGACGATCTGGAGCGGCACGATGTTCGGGGTGGCGCCGATCAGACCCGTCGGCACCAGCGAGGCCTTGGGGAACTGGCAGTCCCGCAACCACTGCGGAACCTCCATCTGCAACGGCTCGAAGAGCTTCTTCCACGGCGACTGCATGCCCTCGGAGAAGCCGGGGATCGCCGGTCCGTCCTCGACGCTGCCGGCGATCGTCGACGCGCCGACGACGCCCGAGCAGGTGGTGCCGGGCTGACCGGTCGAGGTGTAGCGACCCTCGACCTGCACGGCCGACATGTCCACGAACCGCATGCGCGAGTCGACGCCGCCGGAGACGGAGGCCTGCGGGCCGTTGAAGATCTCCTGCGCCTTGCGGTTCTGGCGCTCGCCGATGATGCGGGCGTTCTCCCACTCGTTCTCGGTGGGACCGGAACCGGGCTTCAGGTTGAGGTTCGGCGACATGTCGCCCGCGTTGGTGTTCGGGAACGCCGCCACGAAACCGGCGGTGTTGTCCAGGTACCGCACGCCCTCGTCGTCGTGCTCCCACTGGTACGCCGCGTAACCCTTGTTGTCCGGGCTGATCAGCGTGTTGGCGTTGGTGATCGATGTGTTGTGCGTGGCGAACCAGCTGATCGCGCCGACGTTGTTCCCGCCCTGCCTGAACTTCAGCACGGTCATCTGCGGGTCGATGCCGGCCGGGAAGGCGGCCTTGTCGGGGTTGCGGTCGAACGCGACGCGCGACCGGTTGACCGACGCGGTCGTGAGCTCGCCGATGCCGAGGCTGATCGAACCGGGCTTCACGTCCTCGTGCGCCTCGACGACCGACTCGGTGATGCCGTCGACCACCGCCGCCAGCGCCTGCGGCTGCATGCCGAGGATCGACAGGTTGTAGGCGAGGTTGTGCGACTGGCCGCCGGGACCGCTGTGCGTGTGCGTTGCGGACAGCAGCAGGTTCTCGCGGGTGTAGGTGGTGCCGTACTTCGCCTGGAGCTTGGCGAGGACACCTTCCTGGACCGCGCGGAAGATCATCGCGAGGTCGGCGTTGACGTACGCGACGCGCTTGTTCGTGGCGCGGTCGACCACGACGTAGGCCCGCGACCGCAGCCGCTGGTGGATGCCCGTCGTCTTCTGGTCGAACTTCGAGTAGCCCATCATGCCGTTCTCGGCGGCCGGGCCGGTGACGTCGGAGATGCCCCGGCCCACCAGGTACGGCTCGGGTTCCGCCCACGCGAACGGGCCGCTGACCAGCGCCGCACCGACGAGTGCGGCGACCACCGTCAAGACTTTCGTCCGCATGAACACCCCGCTAAGTGAATTGGATTCACATTTCGGGCTTGACGGTAGGTGATCCAGACCACTTCGAGCAAGTCACGGCCAGTGCGTTGGCGGTGACCACGAGCAAGATTCCAGCCCAATGGTGGAGTGCGAGCGTCTCCCCCAGCACCACGAGCCCCGCCAGCGCCGCCAGCACCGGGTGCACGCTCATCGCCAGACCGAACAGCCGCGCGGGCACCTTCCGCAACGCGATCACGTCGACCGCGTAGGGCACGACGCTGCAGAACACGCCCGCGCCGACCGCGTACAGGATCGACATCCCGGTCAGCTTCCCGTGCAGGACCAGCAGCACCGCGACCGGGACGTAGAGCGTCGCGGACATCGCGGTCGCGACGGCGGGCGCCTGCAGACCGGGCAGCCGGGCCCCGACCAGGCGGTTGAGCAGGATGTACGCGGCCCAGCAGGCCGCCGCGAGCAGGCCGAGCCCGACACCGAGGTAGTCACTGCTCGGGCCCGGCAGCACCAGCACGTACACACCGACGGCCGCGACCAGCACGAACAGGAAGTCCTGACGGGTTCGCGACCCGGCCAGCGCGACGCCGAGCGGCCCGAGCACCTCCAACGTGACGGCGAGACCGAGACCGATGCGGTCGATCGCCATGTAGAGGCTGAGGTTCATCGTGGCGAACACGAGACCGAGCGCGATCGTCGGCCACCACTGCGCCCAGGTGAATCTTCGCAGGTTGGGCCGGGCCATCGGGAGCAGCACCGCGGCGGCCACGAACTGGCGCACCGCCACGACACCGGCGGGGCCGATGGCGGCGAACGCGTGAGCGCCCACGGCGGCGCCGATCTGGTTGCTGGCCGCGCTCGCGGTCATCGTCGCGAATCCACCGATGCTCTTCATGACCGAAGCCTGCGTCCTCCCCTTTGATACGGGAAATGCATTGGCCGCGTCACCTATACGCTGAACGCATGGATCTGCGGCATCTGCGGGCGTTCGTGGCGGTGGTCGACGCGGGCACGTTCACCGACGCGGCAAGGGAACTCGACCTGACCCAGGCGTCGGTGTCCCGTTCGGTCGCCGCGTTGGAGGCCTCACTCGGCGTGCGCCTGCTGCAACGCTCCACCCGGCACGTGGCGCTCACCGCCGTGGGCACGCAGGTGCTCGACGGGGCGCGCAGGGTGCTGGACGAGGTCGCGCACCTGCACCGGATCGCGTCGCAGTCGCTGACCGAGCTGCGGATCGGCTACGCCTGGTCGGCCCTGGGCAAGCACACCCGGCGCGTGCAGAAGTCCTGGGCCGCGAAGCATCCCGGACTGCCGCTGGTGTTCGTCCAGTCGAACTCGCTCACGGCCGGCCTCGCCGAGGGCATGGCCGACGTCGCCGTCCTGCGCAAGGCCCTCGACGATCCGCGGTTCGAGACGGCGTTGCTCGGCACCGAACGGCGCTACGGCGTGGTCGCGACGGACAACCCGTTGGCGCGCAAGCGTTCGCTGAAGCTCGCCGACCTGGCCCGGTACTCGCTGGCCGTGGACGACCGGACCGGAACGACCACTTTGGACCTGTGGCAACCGGGCAAGGCCCCTGCAGTCGTCCGCAACACGCACAGCGTCGACGAGTGGCTGACGCTGATCGCCGCAGGTCAGGCCGTCGGCATGACCTCAGAGGCGACTGCAAGCCTGAACCCACGCCCTGGCGTCGCTTATCGAGCCGTGGTGGACGCACCGCCGATCGCGGTGTGGCTCGCGTGGTGGAAGGACCAGCCGCCGCAGCACCTCACCGACCTGATCACGCTGGCGTGCGAGGCCTACCGCGCGGTGTGAGAAATCGCTGCCAGAACACGAGAATGAGTGGAAGCTTCTGCCCTCTTGCCCACCAGGAAGCTCACTTAGGGTGATCTTCCATGGACGGGCTGATGCAACCCCGGCCGCTCACCCTCGCCCACGTTCTGGAGCGAGCCGAGCGGCTGTACGCGCACAAGCAGGTCGTGACGGCCGGGGAACGGGCCACCTACGCCGAGGTGGCCGAGCAGACCCGGCGCCTCGCCACCGCGCTCGACTCGCTCGGCGTCCCGGCCGGCGCCCGCGTCGCCACGTTCGCGACCAACACACGGCGTCACCTGGAGCTGTACCTCGCGGTGCCGATCACCAAGCGGGTGCTGCACTCCATCAACATCCGGCTTTCGGCGGAGCACCTGGAGTACATCGTCAACCACGCCGAGGACGACGTGGTGTTCGTCGATCGCGCTCTGCTCCCCCGAATATGGCCCAGTGCCGGACGGATGCGGACGGTCCGGCACTGGGTCGTCCTGCCCGACGACAGCGACGTGGAGATCCCCGCCGATCCCCGTGTCCTGCACTACGACGAACTGGTCGCGGGAGCCGCACCGTTCGCGGGCTCGTTCGAGGACCAGTTCACGCTCGCGGACGAGAACCTGGCCTCCGGGCTCTGCTACACGTCCGGGACGACCGGACCACCCAAAGGCGTGCTGTACAGCCATCGCTCGACGATCCTGCACTGCCTCGGCACACTCGCGGCCGGTTTCATCGGCCTCAGCGAGAGCGATGTCGTGATGCCGATCGTGCCCATGTTCCACGCCAACGCCTGGGGTCTCCCCTACGGCGCGATGATGACCGGCGCCTCGCTGGTCCTGCCCGGCCCGTCCTCGGAGCCCGGCCACCTGCTGCGGTTGATGGCGACCGAACGGGTCACCGTCGCGGGCGCGGTGCCGACGGTGTGGACGAGCCTGGTCACCGAACTGCGGTCCCACGACCTGAGCGCCACGCGGTTCCTGCTCGGCGGCGGCTCGGTGATCGCCCCGGCGCTGTCCGAGATCTACCGCGCCGCGATCGGCGTGCCCATCACGCACTCCTGGGGCATGACGGAGATCAGTCCGGTCGGGACGATCAGCGGCACCCGCAGTCAGCACCAGGACGCGCCCGCGGACGAACAGGTGGCGGTGCGGGCCTCCCAGGGCCAGCCGCTGCCGCTCGTGAACCTGCGGATCGCCGACGTCGAGACCGGCGCGGAACTACCGCGTGACGGCAAGGCCATCGGCGAACTGCAGGTGGCGGGCCCGTGGGTCGCGGGCGGCTACTTCCAGGTGGACGCACCGGACAGCTTCACCGGCGACGGCTGGCTGCGGACCGGCGACCTCGCCACGATCGACGCCGACGGCTACGTGCGGCTCGTGGACCGGATGAAGGACCTGATCAAGTCCGGCGGCGAGTGGATCTCGTCCGTCGAACTGGAGAGCGCCCTCACCTCGCACCCCGACGTCGTCGAGGTCGCCGTGGTCGCGCGCCCGGACCCGAAGTGGGGCGAACGCCCGGTCGCCTACGTCGTCCTGCGCGACGGCAGCGCCGCCACCGGCGACGACCTGCTGCGGCACATCACACCCGCGGTCGCCAAGTGGTGGCTGCCCGACGAGGTCGTCTTCCGGACCGCACTGCCGAAGACGGGCACCGGCAAGCTGTCGAAGAGCGCTCTGCGCGCGGCTAACTGAGGTCCCGCAACCGGTGCAGCTGCAACCCGAGTTGCAGCTCCAGGTCGTTCTCGGTGCGCCAGTCGGCACCGAGAACGTCGCTGACCCGGTCCAGTCGCTTCAGGAGTGTGTTGACGTGCACGTGCAACGCGCGCGCTGTCGCCGCGACGTTCGCACGGTGGTCGTAGTAGGCGCAGAGGGTTCCGAGGAGATCGGTTCCGCGCCGTTGGTCGTAGTCGGCGAGGGGTCCCACGGACTCCGCGAGGAAGCGGTCGAGTTCGCCGGCCCGGTCCACGTCGAAGATCAACGCGTAGAGGGAGTACCGGCCGGTCGTGGCGCCGCGGTCGGTGTGCCCGAGTGCCCGCATGACCGCGCCGCACCGACCGGCCAGGGAGAACGCGCGCGACCAGTCGTGGTTGACCGCCCGCTCCCCCACCACGACGACGGGAGCTCCTGACGCGCGCCGCAGCCGGCGGTGGACCTCCTCGACGGTGCGGTCGTCGTCCGCGCTGGGCACGATCAGCGTCGCCCGGCCGAGGTGTTCGCCCGCCAGGCCGGAACGGTCCCTGGCGATGTCGTGCAGGTGGCGCACGAGGTCGGTGGAGGGCGCCGGGGAGTCCGCGACGAGAACCAGGTTCAGCCGGTCGGCGTTGATGTGCCGGGCCTGGGCGCGCGAGCGCTGGGAGGGGCTGATCCCGGGGCCGCCGACCATCAGCTCGGTCAGCAGTTCGCCGCTGAGCCGTTCGCTCGCGTCGGCGACCGCGCGTTCCTTGAGGATCAGCAGGCCGAGGATGTGCGTGGCCCGTTCGAGCGTGCGCAGGTCCATGTCATCCGAGACACCGTGCTCCTGCAACGCTTCCCGGCTCCACGACAGCGCGCCGAGGTAGCTGTCCCCCGCCCTGATCGGGGCCACGCTGTGCGCGATCCCCTCGGCGTCGACCGAGGTCGTGACCCGGCCGGAGTGATGTCCGGCGGCCCGGTCGAGCACGACCACGCTCCCGCCGAGCTGGCCGGCGAGGACCTGCGCGACGTCGTCGGGCGTGCCGCCCTCCAGCACCACGCCGGTCAGGGTCTCGTGGATCGCCTGCGCCCGTTCGACGACGGTCATGTGTTCTTGCAGGTCCTGCAACGCTTTCCGGCTCTTCTCGTAGAGCCGGGCGTTGTCCAGGGCCACGGCGGCGTGGTCGGCGAACGCGCTCAGCAACGCGATCTCGCCCGCGTGGAACGACCGCTCGGAGCGGTACGCGGCGAACAGCGCGCCCACCACCTCGTCGCGGATCACCAGTGGCACGCCGAGGAGCGCGACCAGGTCCTCGGTGCCGACCAGCACGTCGAACCCGGCGTCGTGGTCGATGTGGGTCGAGGCGGCGTAGTTGGGCACCCACTGCGGGCGCCGGGTGGCCAGCACCTTGCCGCCGAGTCCGACGCCGGCCGGGATCGTGGCGCTCAGGAACGCGGCGGAGATCGTGCCCTCGGCCGCCTTGGCCGACAGCCTGCCGTCCGCGACCAGCGACAGGTACGTGAAGTCCGTGCCCATCAGGTCGTGGGCGTGGCGGACGATCGACTGCAGCACGGCGTCGAGCTCGCCGAGGGCCGTGAGCGACTTCGCCGTCGCGTACAACGACGCCAGTTCGCGCTGGCGGCGCACGAGTTCGTGCGACTCACTCGGGTCGATGGTCACGTTGCCATTGTTACTCAGACGCTGGTGGTGGAAAGGTCCACCGAACCAACGTGAGGGGTGTGTGATCCAGACCTCAGCCACCGGGTGTCGCCGCCCTAGCATTGGCCGTCATCACCTGCCGGTTCACCGACGAAGGCGGCATGTATGGCAACCCCTCTGGCCCAGCCCGAAGAGCAGTCCGCGACCCGGCGCCGAGGCTTCCGCAAGCTGCTGACCGCGGGGCTGATCGGCAGTTCGATCGAGTGGTACGACTTCTTCCTCTACGGCACCGCGGCCGCGCTGGTGTTCCCCAAGGTGTTCTTCCCGCAGTCCTCCGCGCTGACCGGGACGCTGCTCGCGTTCAGCACGTTCTGGGCGGGTTTCGTGGCGCGTCCGATCGGTGGCGTGCTCGCCGGGCACTTCGGTGACAAGTACGGGCGCAAGCCGGTCGTCGTCGCCTGCCTGGCGCTCATGGGGGCGGCGACGTTCCTGATCGGCTGCCTGCCCAGCGCGTCGGCCGTGGGGGCGCTGGCGCCGATCCTGTTGGTGACGTTGCGCTTCCTTCAAGGGCTCGCGGCAGGCGGCCAGTGGGGCGGCATCATGCTGCTGCTCACTGAGTCGGCGAGCCCGAAGCGGCGCGGGTTCGCTGGAACCTTCGGGCAGACCAGCGTTCCCGTCGCCGTGATCATCTCGAACCTGATCTTCCTGGCCGCCAGCGGCCTGATGCCGAACGACGCGTTCCTCAGCTGGGGCTGGCGGATCCCGTTCCTGCTCAGCGTCCTGATGTTCGCGGTGGTCCTGTACATCCAGTCCAAAGTGGAGGACACGCCGGAGTTCCGGGAGCTGCAGAAGGAGGTGGCACAACCGGAACGCGCCGTCGTCAGGGCACCGCTCGCGCAGGTCATCCGGAGCAGGTGGGGCACGATCCTGCTCGCCTGCGGGATCCTCTCGGCCACCAACAGCCTCTTCTACGTCAGCATCGCCGGCCTGCTGAACTACGGCACCACGTCCCTCAAGCTCGACCGCGTCCCGCTGCTGACGGTCGTGCTGCTCAGTTCCGTGGCGATGCTCGCGGTCCTGCCCTGGGCCGGGCACGTGTCGGACCGGATCGGGCGCCGGCCGTTGATCCTCATCGGCGGCCTGGGTGTGGCGTTGTGGGGCTTCCCGTACTTCGGGCTCGTCAACACCGCGTCGCTGCCGCTGATCTTCGTCGCCGTGGTGGTGGGATTCATCTTCCAGAGCCTCACCTACGGCCCGATCGCGAGCTTCCTCGGCGAGCTGTTCGCGCCCAACGTCCGCTACTCCGGCGCGTCGCTGTCCTACCAGCTCTCCGCGATCATCATCAGCGGTGGCACGCCGTTCCTGATGACCGCGCTCATCGCCCAGACCGGCAGCACGATGCCGGTCGCCGCCTACATCACGCTCATGGGGCTGATCACCTTCGTCAGCGCGTGGTTCCTCCCCGAGACGAACCCCGCCGAGGTCCGCGAGGACCCGCTGGCCGTCCCCGGCACCCACCTCTACCGTTGACAAGGAGTCCGGCGTGAAGCTAGCCCTGCTCTCGACCGCACTTCTGTTGCCAGGAATGACCTTTCTCGGCGCCGTACCGGCCAGTGCGACGACCTCGTGCGCCGACCTGAACCAGGTGCGGATCCCCGCCTCGGTCATCAGCCTGCCGACCACCGGTGGTCGCGTCACCGCGTCCGCCGTCACGTCCAGTGTCGTGAGTGGACAGACGATCGAGTACTGCCAGGTCGACGCCGACCTGTACCCGGTCGACCCGTCCGCGCCCGCCATCAAGACGCGCGTCGCGCTGCCGAACGGCTGGAACGGCAAGGCGTTGATGTTCGGTGGCGGTGGCTACAACGGAACGATTCCCGCCCTGACGGGGAACGTGCCGTTCGCCGCCCCGGACACGGTCGCACCGTTGGCGCGGCGGTACGCGACGTTCGCGAGCGACTCCGGCCACCAGCAGGGTGCGGGAACCGTTCCGTCGCTGGACGGCTCGTTCGGCGTGAACGACGAGGCGGTGCGGAACTTCGCCGCCGGTGACGCGCTGAAGAAGACGCACGACGCGAGCCTGTTCCTGATCCGGCGTGCCTTCGGGAAGAACCCGGCCGAGACGTTCTTCGCGGGCGGCTCGACGGGTGGCCGCGAAGCCCTCGTCGTCGCTCAGCGCTGGCCGCGGGCGTTCGACGGCGTGATCTCGGGCTTTCCCGCGTGGAACAACCTCGCCGAGGGCCTGTACCTGGGACATCTGACGCAGGTCCTGTCCCGTCCCGGCGCGTTCCCCGCCCCCGCGAAGCAGACCCTGTTGTACGACAGCGTGATCAACGCGTGCGACGGCGCGGACGGTGTGCTGGACCGGGTCGTGTCGAACCAGCGCTGCCAGTTCGACCCGCGTGTCCTGCGGTGCCCTGACGGCGCCGACACCGGCCCCACCTGCCTGTCCGATCCGCAGATCGGGGCCGTGACCGCCATGTCCACGGCGTTCCGGTGGCCGTACCGGGTCGCCAGCGGTGAGACCCAGTACCCCGGTTTCCCGTTCCTCTCGGGCGCGGACATGCGGACGCCGTTCCTCGGGTTCGGCACGACCGCGCCGGCGAATCCCATGCCGGTCACCAGCGGCTACGGCGTGCAGTACTGGGACCAGTGGGTGAAGTACTTCCTGACCCGCGACCCCGGCTTCAACTCCCTCGACCTGGACCCGTCGCGTCCGGGGAAGTGGCTCGACCGGATCAGCGAGCTCTCCACGATCCAGGACCGCAACAACGTGGACCTGCGCCCGTTCGAACGGTCCGGCGGCAAGCTGCTCCTGCTCCACGGCTCCGCGGACGAGTTGGTGTCCCACCGCTCGACGAACGACTACTACGAGCGCGTGCGCGACCTCCTCGGGCCCAAGACCACGGACAGGTTCCTGCGCTACTACCTCGTGCAGGGCGCCAACCACGCGAACTTCGGCACGCCGGCGTTCGCCGCAGGGTGGGACTCGCTGTCGGCACTCGAACGCTGGGTCCAGAAAGGACAGTCGCCGGTGAACCCGGTCGTGGCCGACTTCGCCCACAACCGCACCCGTCCGCTCTGCGAGTACCCGGGCTGGCCCCGGTATCGCGGCGGAGATCCGAACGCGGCGTCGAGCTTCTCCTGCGCCCGATGACCGGTCAGCGCGTGAAGAACTCGTGCACCACCGCGATCAACGCCCTGGTCGCGGCGCTGGGCCTGCGTCCGGCGGGCCACGCGAGTCCCAGCGGCCAGCGCAGGTCCGCGCCGGTCACGGTCAGGGTCTTGACGTCCGCCGCGGCGCCGATCACGTAGTCGGGCAGCAACACGACGCCGAGGCCGTGCCGGACGAAGTCGACGCCCGTGTAGATGTCGGACATCTCCACGGTCACCCGGCGCGGCACGGCGTTGGCGGCGAACGCCCGGTCGGCCACGGCCCGGTTGCCGTAGCCCAGCGGCGAGTCGATGAAGTCCAGCCCGGCGAGGTCGCCGATCGACACCTCGTCCCTGGCGGCCAGCGGGTGGTCGCGAGGCACGACCAGGTCCATCACCGAGTGGGACAGCTCGTCCAGCACGATCCCGGCCGGCGCCTCACCGGGCAGCGACACGAACGAGAGGTCGAGCCTGCGGTCCAGGAGCTGCTCGACGAGTCCCAGCGACCCCGTGGTCGCCGCGTTGGTGCGCACCAGCACGCCGGGATGACGCCGGTGGAACTCGCCGAGCAGCGCGGGCAGGTTGATCAGCGCCACCGAGGTCAGCGTGCCGAGCCGGACGGTGCCGGTCAGCCCGCCCTGGACCTGCGCGACGGCGTCCCTGGCCTCGGTGGCGGCGTCCAGCACGGCCTGGGCCTTCGGCAGGAGCGCCTCCCCCGCGTCGGTCAGCAGGACGCGCTTGGCGTTGCGGTCGAGCAGGACGGCGCCGAGCTCGCGTTCGAGGGTCTTGATCGCGGCCGAGACGGCGGACTGCACGACGTGCACGCGGGCGGCGGCGCGGGTGAAGCTGCCCTCTTCCGCGACCGCGACGAAGTATTCGAGCTGCCGGAGGTCCACACCAGCGAGTATCTCAGAAAGTGATGATCATCAGCTTCAACTTTCGTTGGACGTGATGCATCGAGGCACGCAAGGTGGAGGCATGTCCTTGGTCCTCGATTCACCGGTCGCCGAACGACCTGCCGCCAGCGCGCACCACGGCAGGGGTTTCTGGGCTGTGGCCGGCACGTTCCTCGTCGCGATGGCCTACTCGACCGTTCCCGCGCCCCTGTTCCCGCTCTACGTCGCACGCGAGGGCTTCTCGACGTTCGCGATCACCGTCGTGTTCGCCGCCTTCGCGGTCGGCGTGGTGATCAGCCTGGTGCTGGCGGGCCACGTCTCGGACTGGGCAGGCCGCAAGGCCGTCCTCATCCCCGCGCTGAGCCTGGAGATCGTCTCCGCGCTGCTCTTCCTGACCAGCACCTCGCTGCCGGTCCTGATCGTCGCGCGGGTGATCAACGGGCTGGGCGTCGGCATGATCGCCGCGACCGCCACCGCCTACCTCTACGACCTGCACTCCCGGCACCGCCCCGGTGCGTCGCCGCGCCGCTTCGAGATCGTGTCGACCGCGGCGAACATCGGCGGACTCGGCGTCGGCGCCCTGGTCGCCGGCGCGCTCGCGCAGTACGCGCCCTCGCCGCTGAGCACGCCGTACGTCGTGCTGGCCGTGCTGCTCGTGGTGAGCATCGCCGCGGTCGCCCTCACGCCGGAGACCGTGGTGCGCAAGCGGGTCTCTTACCGTCCACAGCGGATCAGCGCCGACCACGGCGACCGCACCGGCTACTTCGCGGCGGCCGCCGGGGCCGTCTCGG
This sequence comes from Lentzea sp. NPDC092896, assembly GCF_044754905.1. Lineage (NCBI taxonomy): Bacteria > Bacillati > Actinomycetota > Actinomycetes > Pseudonocardiales > Pseudonocardiaceae > Lentzea > Lentzea sp. NPDC092896. The sequence continues at coordinate 1,702,701 of NZ_JBIVPX010000001.1, read as the reverse complement.
CGTTCGCGGTGTTCGGCGTGTTCACGTCCGTCGCACCGGGCTTCGTGGCGGGCCAGCTGCACCACCCGTCCCGGCTGCTGGCCGGGCTCGTGGTGTTCCTCGTGTTCGGTGGAGCGGCGCTCGCCCAGACCGTGACCGGCGGCCTCTCCCTGTCCGTCCGCCGTGCTGTGGGCCTGGGCGGGCAGGCGATCGGCGTGCTGCTGGTCGTGGCCGGGATGTACGCGACGAGCTTCCCGTTGTTCCTGGTCGGCGGCGCGCTCGCGGGCGTGGGCGCCGGTGTGCAGTTCAAGGCGTCGGTCGGGGTGGTCTCCGCGATGGCGGCGCCGGAGAAGCGCGGGGAGGCGCTGGCGACGCTGTTCTTCATCGCCTACCTCGGGCTGAGCGTGCCGGCGGTGTCGATCGGGCTCGCCACCCGGTACCTCGCGCCCACCACGGTGATGGCGTGGTTCGCCGGGATCCTGCTCGTGCTGCTGGCCGGGGTGGCTGCGCTCAGTCGACGTGCAGCCGGATCGGGTGCAGGACGTCCTTCTCGCACGTGAGGACGTTCAGGTTGCCCTCGCGGCCGAACTCCCACTCCACGTCGTCGCCGGACGGCTCGTGGGTGGCCAGCGAGAGCGTCTGGCGTTGCGCCGCACCGCACTCCGGGCACTCGAACTCGCTCGGGCCGGTCTGCCACCACGGCGTCCAGCCACCGATCTTGGTGCCGCCGGAGGTCTTGGTCGCGTGCTCGGTGAAGCGGATCGGTTCGAGCACGTTCACCGTGGGAACGTAGATCTCCTCCTGCACGGACGGTTCGGGCTCCTCCTCGATCAGCTCGAACACCGTCGTGGAGTCACGCCACACCAGCCGCACGTCCGGGCCGTAGGAGTGCGGAAGGTCGTGGTGGAGCGTGCAGAGGAACACCTGCAGGAGATCGGTGCCGTCCGGGAACGGCAGCTCCGGGAAGTCCCGCTGGTAGAGCTGCACGGCGCCAACGAACGGTTCGCCGGAGCCTGCGGGATCGTGCGCGGCGCCGTCGCAGTGCGGCCACGGCTCGTCGATCGGCCACAGCATCGGGCCGCCGATGTGGCTGTCGGCGTCCGTCGGGTCACCCTCGAGCGGGTTCAGCAGCACCGCGGGCCTGGCCTGCTCAGCCTTGATCGACACAGCGCAAGGCTAGCGGGGTAACGACTGTGAGCGCGATGCCGACCTCGGGGGCATGAGGTTCTCGATCACAGCTGTGCTCCTCGCCGTCCTCGTGGCGGGCTGCACCCCGGAGATCACCGGGTCCGGTTCCCGTTCGGACTCCGAGTCGCCCACGACTCCCACCACCGCACCGGCCACCACGACTCAGGCCGCGGTCACCGCGCTGAACGGCGTGCCGCCCGAGCAGTACGAGAGCCTGCCCTCGAAGTACTGCGACCGGGTGTTCCTCGGAGCCCTCAGCAAGCCGATGCTGGCCGTCGTGATGGAGACCCCGAAGGGCAGGCTGAACTGCGACCAGGCCGGCGCGGTGCTGTTCGACTACTACGCGGAACGCCTGGAGCCGAAGACAGGACTGCCACCGATCAAGGTCGGATCGATGTCGTGCAACCAGGTCCCTGAAGGCATCATGCCGCAGGTCGTGTGCGCCGACGAGGAGAACGTCATCTACTCGATGTGGCCCCAGACCTGACGAGAACGGGGCCGGCGGAGTGATCTCCACCGGCCCCGTGTTCTCGGGAAAGTCCGTGCTAGTCCGTGCCGAACTCCATCGCCGCCGCGTCGAGCAGCTCGTCGGCCGCCGAGACCTCACCGCGCGAGGCGATGGCCTCCGCGCCGCCGTCCGGCACCTCGCCGATCAGCTGCGTCGGCTCGGGCAGGGCCGGGATGAGCGCCGACTGGCGGGTGCCGACCATGCCGAGGCCCGCGAAGAGCTCCAGCTTGGCGCGGGAGTCCGCGATGTCGAGGTTGCGCATGGTCAGCTGGCCGATGCGGTCGACCGGGCCGAACGCCGAGTCCTCGGTGCGTTCCATCGACAGCTTGTCCGGGTGGTAGCTGAACGCAGGGCCGGACGTGTCGAGGATCGAGTAGTCGTCGCCCCTGCGCAGCCGCAGCGTGACCTCGCCGGTGATCGCGGAACCGACCCAGCGCTGCAGCGACTCGCGCACCATCAGCGACTGCGGGTCGAGCCAGCGACCCTCGTACAGCAGACGGCCGAGCTTGCGGCCCTCGTTGTGGTACGCCGCGACGGTGTCCTCGTTGTGGATCGCGTTCACGAGGCGGTCGTAGGCGATGTAGAGCAACGCCATGCCGGGCGCCTCGTAGATGCCGCGGCTCTTGGCCTCGATGATGCGGTTCTCGATCTGGTCGGACATGCCGAGACCGTGGCGGCCGCCGATGGCGTTCGCCTCCAGCACGAGGTCGACAGCGTCGTGGAACTCCTTGCCGTTGATCGTGACCGGGCGGCCCTGGTCGAAGCCGATGGTGACGTCCTCGGTCGCGATCTCGACCGACGGGTCCCAGAACTTGACGCCCATGATCGGCTCGACGATCTCGATGCCCTCGTTGAGCAGTTCGAGCGACTTGGCCTCGTGCGTCGCGCCCCAGATGTTCGCGTCCGTCGAGTACGCCTTCTCCACCGACGAGCGGTAGGGCAGGTCGCGCTCAAGAAGCCACTCGGACATCTCCTTGCGGCCGCCGAGCTCGTTCACGAACGCCGCGTCGAGCCACGGCTTGTAGATCCGCAGCGACGGGTTCGCGAGCAGGCCGTAGCGGTAGAACCGCTCGATGTCGTTGCCCTTGTAGGTGGAGCCGTCGCCCCAGATCTGCACGTCGTCGTCGAGCATGGCGCGCACGAGCATGGTGCCCGTGACGGCCCGCCCGAGCGGGGTCGTGTTGAAGTAGGCGCGACCACCGGAACGGATGTGGAACGCGCCGCAGGCGAGCGCCGCGAGACCTTCCTCGACCAGCGCGGCACGGCAGTCGACGAGACGCGCGATCTCGGCACCGTACGTACCGGCACGGCCGGGGACCGTGTCGATCTCGGGCTCGTCGTACTGCCCGATGTCCGCGGTGTACGTGCAGGGCACAGCGCCCTTCTCACGCATCCACGCGACCGCGACGGAGGTGTCGAGACCACCGGAGAAGGCGATGCCGACGCGTTCGCCGGCGGGAAGTGAAGTGAGCACCTTGGACACGTTGAGAATTATGCACGACGATGTATGGGCATGCACGTCGGGTGCCTGTTAGTTGCGCCTCAGCACTATCGCCGCAGTTCAGGGCCGTCGACTAGGCCGGATCGAGCTCGTCGGCCTTGGCCTGCATACGTTGGATGCTGCCCTCATGATCCATGGAGCGCATCGCCGTGATGGCCGCGTACAGATGCGCGCCCACGTACGGGTCCTGCTCCTTGCGTTCGTTGACCTCGCCGAGCGTGGCGTTGTACATCGCGTCCGTCATCGCAGCGAGCAACGCACGTGCGCGCGGGGCGACACCCTGGGGCGCGGCGGCATCGATGATCGGCGTGACGCGCTCCCACACCTCGTCCGGCGGGCCGGGCGGGTACAGCTGGTTGAGGCCGAGCAGGCCGTTCTCCAGCGCGCCCATGACCAGCCAGATCTCACCCTCGTCGGCGGGCAGCATTCGTGCGACGGCCTCGGCGTCCCGTTGCCGGTAGGCGACGGCGAGCCGCAGGCCGATGGCCTGACTCCGGTTCTTGCTGGCGGGCTCTTCGAACCACCACTGCTGTTGCGCGGTCCTCGGGAACATGTTCGCAGTCTGCGGTACCAGCCTCAATTTCGCCCGAGAGCTTAGGTAAGCCTAACCAAAGGTGTACCTTGCTGGCATGTCGCGCTACTCCGCCTTCGACAGGTTCACGCTCAAGGCCGCCACCAAGGCCGCCGAGCTGCTGATGGCCCCCGCGAACCGCCGCGAGGTCTTCGACCAGTTCGTCATGACCGTCAGGGCGGTGACCGAGCTCAGCGAGCACATGCGCCGGATCACCTTCCACGCGCCGGAACTCGCCTCGTTCGAGGTGACCGGCCCGGACGAGTACTTCGGCCTGCTGATGGCGACCGGCCGCGACCTCGTCATGCCGGCCGACGACCGCATCAACGTCCGCTCGTCGTTGCGCGCGATGCCCGAGGACACACGTCCGGACCTGCGCTGGTACACGGTCCGCGCACACCGCCCCGACGTCGCCGAGATCGACGTCGACTTCGTGGTGCACGGCGACGCGGGCCCCGGCACGCGCTGGGCCCGCCGCGCGATCGCGGGCGACCAGGCCGGGTTCCGCGCGGGAGGTTCGGCCTACCGGCCGCCGTCGGAGGGCTCGGTGCTGCTGGCGGCCGACGAGACCGCGTTGCCCGCCCTCGCGGCGATCCTGGAGGTGGAGACGCGGCCGGTGCACGTGTTCGTCGAGGTGCCGGACGAGTCGTACCGGCTCGACCTCGAGGCGGAGTGGGTGTTCCGCGGTGACGGCGAGCCCGGTTCCGCCGTGCTGAGGGCGATTCAGGGCAGAGTGCTGTCCGTTGTGGACTACGCGTGGGCGTGCGGGGAGTCGGCGCTGGCGACCGGGGTGCGGCGGCACCTCACCAAGGACCGCGGAGTGGATCGCAAGGCGATCATGTTCAGCGGGTACTGGAAGGCCGGTTCAGCCCGCATGTGAGACGCCGCTCAGCCGCAACGTCCTTTCGACCACGGGATCGGACGCCGCAATCCCGTACCGGTGCTCGTACACGGCGACCGTGATGCGGGCCAGGTCGTCGGCGGCGGCCGGGGTCTGGGCGACGTAGTCCGCGGCCATCAGCAGCATCGGGTAGCCGGCGCTGCCCTGCGGTGGCAGATAGCCGTTGACGGGCAGCAGCACGGCGCCGAGGCGGCGGTAGAACGCGATGCGGCGGTGCCGGATCCGTTCCTCCGCCGGGTCGATGCCGTGCTGGGCCGGGTCCTCGACGTCGTAGATGATCCGGGTGTGGCCCGCGTCGGTCATGGCTGTGCGCAGGTGTGTCCAGAGGTGTTCGCCGAGACCGCGGCCCTTCTCCCCCACGGTGAAGTAGCGCAGGTAGACCCAGCCGGTGTCGCCGAGGGTGCGCAGGACGGCGAGGCCGAGCGGTTTGTCGTCCATCAGGACCAGGGCGGTGTCGGCGAGCAGGTCGTCGAACGGCGCGCGCAGGTGTGGTTCGAAGCCGTCGAAGTAGATCTGCTGGACGTGCGCCAGTTCGTCCGGCGTCAGCGTTGAAGTGGCGACGAGCCTCATCGGAACTGTCCTCCCACCATCGTGCGCAGCACCTGGATGTCCTTGATCCGGTCGGCGGTGACCGGGTTGTCCGAGAGCACGACGAGGTCCGCGAGTTTGCCCACGGACAGCGTGCCCTTGAGGTGTTCTTGTTTGCAGGCGTAGGCGGAGCCGTAGGTGTAGGCGCGCAACGCTTCCAGGCCCGTCACGGCCTCGGCCGGGCTGAACGGCGTGCCGGACGACGTGAGCTGCTCGACCATGTCGTGCATGCCGAGCAACGGGGCGCCGTTCACCACCGGGCGGTCCGAGCTGCCGGGAACGATCATGCCCGCGTCGAGCAGCGAACGTTGGCGGTAGGCCCACGCGGCACGTTCCGGGCCGAGCGCTTTCAGCATGCCGTCGCCGATCTCGTTGACGAAACGGCCCTGCGGCACGGCGATCACGCCCAACGCCACCGCGCGCTCGACCTGGTCGGGACGGGCGACGCCGAAGTGTTCGACGCGGTGGCGGACGTCCGAGCGCGGGTCGAGGCGGTGAGCTTCCTCGTAGGCGTCCAGGACCAGGTCGATGGCCGCGTCGCCGATCGCGTGGGTGGCGACGCGCCAACCGCCTCGGTGGGCGGCGATGATCTTTGACCGCAACGCGGCCGACGAGTCCTGCAGGTAGCCGTGGTTGCCCGGGGTGTCGGCGAAGTCGTGGCACATCGCGGCGGTGTGACCGATCAGCGAGCCGTCGGAGAAGATCTTGGTCGGGCCGACGCGCAGCCAGTCGTCGCCGAAACCGGTGCGGACGCCCAGATCGAGGCCCAGGCCCAGTTCGGTGACGGGGTGCAGGGCGTCGGCGGCGATCATGAGTTCGACGCGGACGTGCAGTTTTCCCTGGTCGCGGGCGCGGTGGTAGGCCTCCAGCTCTACCGGGGACTTGCCGATCCAGCCTCCGCCGATGCCCGCCTCGACGCAGCTCGTGATGCCCTCGCTCAGGTACACGCGGCCGGCCCGGTCGATCGCGTCGACCAGGGTGTCCACCGGGTAGGGCAGCACGAGCGGGTTGACCAGTTGCTGCGCCTGTTCCTGCAACAAGCCGGTCGGGCGGCCGTTCTCCGTGACGACCAGCCCACCCGAGACGTCGACCGCGCGATCCGAGATCCCCAGAGCTTCCAGCACAGGTGTGTTGACCACGCACATGTGGCCGGAGGTGTGCTTGATCCACACCTTGCGGCCGCGGGCGACGCGGTCGAGGCCGTCGCGCGTCGGGTGGCCGCCGCACTTGTTCTGGTCGTAGCCGAAGCCGATGACCCACTCACCGTCCGGTGCGGCTTCGACAGCCGCGTACAGGGCGTCCAGGCTCGTGACCCGGCAGTCCACTTCGGACAGCGTGAGGCCGAACCACGCCATGTGGTTGTGGGCGTCGTGGAAGCCCGGCGTGACGGTCGCGCCCTGGAGGTCGGCCACCTCGCGGGCCGGCACCTCCTCCAGCGCCACGATCCGGTCGCCCAGCACGGCGAGCGCGGTCGCCGGACCGTCCAGCGTCACGAACTCGGCGTTCGTCAGCAGCAGGTCGGCCTTGATCATGAGAGCCCTTCGAAAGCCATGCGGTACCAGTCGCTCCACGGCGCGGGACGGCCGTCCGCGCCGACCTTGACGATCACCCGGTAGCCGGAGGCGTAACGGCCGCAACGAAAGCCGTAGCGGGCGCTGGTGGTGCCGATGCGGTCGGCGGTGATCTCGACCGGGAGCACACCGGGCGCGGTGAAGGCGGCGTTGAACTCGACGTGCAGTTCCTTGACCACGTAGTTCAGGTCGGGATGGCGGTCGGCGTAGGTGGACCAGCCGAAACCCATCGACTCGAACAGCGCGGACTGGGCTCGTTCGACGTGCAGTGCGAACCGAGAGTTGTGCAGGGTGCCGTTCAGGTCCAGCTCATCGAAGAAGACCGGGCTCTCCCAGTGAAAGCTCACCGCAGCAGCTCCTTGGCAACGCGTTCGGACGGGGTGCGCGGTAGATCCTCGCGGAACTCCCAGAAACGCGGAACCTTGAACGACGCCAGTCTTTCCGCGCAGAACTCGGCGAGCTCCTGATCAGTCACTTCCCCGACGACGAACGCTTTCACCTCCTCACCGCGAATGTCGTCCGGCACGCCGATCACGGCGGCGAGCCGCACCGACGGGTGCGACATCAGCACTTCCTCGACCTCGTGCGCGGCCACGTTCTCACCGCTGCGCCGGATCATGTCCTTGGTGCGGCCGAGGTGGTAGACGCGGCCGTCCTCGATCCGCGCCAGGTCGCCGGTGCGGAACCAGCCGTCCGCGAACGGCGAGGGCAGGCCCAGGTAGCCGTCCATCATGCCGGGGCCGCGCAGCCACAGTTCGCCGTCGACGATCTTGGCCTCGCGATGCGGCGCGGGCAGGCCGAGACAGCCCGTGCCGACGAACCGGTCGTGGTCTTCGGCGGTGATGCGGAGGTCCGCACCGGTCTCGGTCATGCCGAACGCCTCGAACCAGCCGACGCCCCAGCGCTCTTCCAGTTCGGCGTGCAGGGCGGGCGGAATCGCCGAGGCCTGCACGACTCGTACCGAATGCCTGCGGTCCAACGGATCGGCGGGCATGCGCAGCAACAGCGCCGGCATCGCGCCTAGGCAGTAGAAGTAGGTGACGCCGTGCTCGCGGACCTTCCCCCAGAACGACGACGGGTGAAAGCCGTCCAGCACCACGAGACGCGCACCGGCCAGCAGTGCCGCGACGACGTTCCACTGTGGATCGATGTAGTGGAACGGTTGCGCTGTCAGCATCACGTCGTCGGAGTTCAGCTGCGGGAAGTGCTCGACCAGGCTGCCGCCGAGCGTCAGCCAGTAGGTGTGCGACAGCACGCACGCCTTCGGCTTGCCCGTGGTGCCCGAGGTGAACTGCAGGCTGACCGGCGCGGACACCTCTCCCTGCACGAACCCGTCGACGGGCTCCAGCTCCTCGACGTAATGCACCAGGTGATCAGCGAGCAGCGGCCGGAACTCCTCGGTGCTGACGACGGCGACGGCCTGCGAGGTGGTCAGCACGTGCGAGGCGTCGACCGAGCGGTACTTGACGTTGAGCGGTACGGCCGTGGCACCGAGCTTGATCAGCGCGAACCACACCAGCGGGAACTCCGGCACGTTGCGCAGCATGATCGCGACCCGGTCACCCGCACGGATCCCGTTGTCCCGCAACGCCTGCGCGTACCCGTCCGACAGCGCGTCGATCTCGGCGAAGGTGAACGAGCCGCCGGGATCGAACGTCCACGCGGTCTTGTCCGGCCACCGAGTCACGGCCGTTCGCAATGCGGAGATGAGGTCAGCCACGGCCGAACTCCTCCCGGGGCTCGTCCCCCTCGCCGGACAGGCTCGTGACGATCGCGTGGTCGACCTCGGTCGCCATCGCCTGCTCCAGCGTCGAGTCCACACCCAGGTCGAGCGCTCGTTTCGCGAGCCCGGCGGCGACCGGCGGCTGGGCGGCGATGCGGCGCGCGAGCTTCATCGCGTGCTTCTCGTGGTTCAGCGCGTAGGAGTTGATCAACCCCAACTCGTACGCGCGCGGAGGGTGAATTCGTTCGCCGAGCAGGAGCATCTCCTTGGCACGCGCCAGACCGACGATCCGAGGCAGCAGGCTGGAGATCCCACCGGTGACGCTGAGCCCGACGCCGACCTCGGGAAATCCGAACTGCGCGCTGGTCTGCGCCACGACCAGATCGCAGCCCAGCGCGAACTCGGCGCCCGCACCGAGCGCGTAGCCGTGCACCGCGGCGATCACGATGCCGGGGAAGTCGCGGATCGCGCGGGTGACGTCCTGAATGCGCTCCAACCGGGCTCGCGTCTGCTCCTCGGTCTCGACCGGAACCGGCTCCTTCAGGTCGTGGCCGGCGCAGAACGCCCTGCCGCGGCCCGCCAGCACGATCACCCGCGCCTGGTCCTCACCTGCCCGCGCGAACGCGGCCAGCAGGTCCTCGACCAGCGCCGGGACCACGGCGTTGAGCCGTTCCGGACGGTTCAGGTGCACCTGCGCGATGCCCTCGGCACAGGAGTAGTCGACGGTCATCTCTCCCCTTCGATCGATCGATCGATCGGGACTGACGCTAGAGTGAGCGAGTCGGGCCGGTCAAGGGAGGCAGCATGACGACGGAGGAACGGGTCCGCGAGGCGGCCGTGCGGTTGTTCGCCGAGCGCGGCTTCCACGGCACCGGCATCCGCGACCTCGCCCAGGCCGCCGGCCTGTCGTCGGCGACGCTCTACCACTACATGGGCACCAAGGAAGACCTGCTGGTCGAGATCATGCGCACGAGCCTGACCGAGCTGATCGGCAAGGCCGAGCAGATCACCGGTGACGAGACGGACCGTCTTGTCTCGTTGGTCAAGATGCACGTGCAGGCGCACGCCGAGAAGCCGCGCGAGACAGCGGTGGTGGACGGCGAGATGCGCGCGCTGACCGGCGAGCGCCGCGAGGAGATCGTGGCGTTGCGCGACCGCTACGAGCGCTTCTGGCAGGACGCGATCGACGACGGCGTGAAGGCGCGCAAGCTGACGGTCGCCGATCCGAGCGTCGCGCGGCTCGCGTTGCTGGAGATGTGCAGCGGCGTCTCGCGGTGGTACTCCCCCGCGGGGCCGGTCAAGTTGAGTGATCTCACCATTCAGTACGCGGCTATGGCGCTGGGCATGCTCGGCGCGGCCCGCTAGTGTCGGTCCTGCCAGCGGTTCACCCGGGCTCGTTCCGGGTGGAGCAAAAGGGAACCCGGTGCGAGTCCGGGACTGCCCCGCAGCGGTGAGTGGGAACGAAAGCCGTCAGAAGCACTGGGTCTGCCAGATCTGGGAAGCGACGGCCGGTAGGAGCCAGCGAGACGCCCACGAGTCCGAAGACCTGCCGCCGGTCCGCGCGCCGACCCGGTGCGCGGTGCTCCGGAGCCTCTCGGGCGGGCTGACGGGCGCGGCTGCGTGCCGTCCTGCTCGCGTGTCTCCGGTGCTTCCGCACGCTCGCGAGGAGAGAGCCTGTGACCATTGGCAGCACTGTTTTCGGCTACCCCCGCATCGGACCGAAGCGCGAACTGAAGCGCGCGGTCGAGCAGTACTGGGCCGGGAAGATCGACGAGGCCGCCCTGCGGGAGACGGCGAAGCAGCTCAGGGCGCAGACCTGGGCCGAACTGTCCGAACTGGACTCCGTTCCGTCGAACACCTTCTCGTTCTACGACCAGGTGCTCGACACGTCGTTGCTGTTCGACGCGATCCCCCAGCGGTTCCGCGACCTCGGACTGTCCGAACTGGACACCTACTTCGCGGCGGCCCGCGGCCGGGACGGCGCCGCGGCCCTGGAACTGACGAAGTGGTTCGACACGAACTACCACTACCTGGTGCCGGAACTGGGCCCGGACACCGAGTTCCGGCTGGCCGGCGACAAGCCGATCGCCGAGTACCGCGAGGCGCTCGAACTCGGCGTCACGACCCGGCCGGTGCTGCTCGGCCCGGTGACGTACCTGTTGCTGGCCAAGAGCACGGTGCCCGGCTTCGAACCGCTGGCACTGCTCGACCGCCTGCTGGAGGCGTACGTCGAACTGCTCGGCCGCCTGCGCGTCGAAGGCGTCGAGTGGGTGCAGATCGACGAACCGGCGTTCGCCGCCGACCGCACACCGGCCGACCTGAACGCGTTGCGCCGCGCGTACCGGACGCTCAGCGGACTGCCCGGCAGGCCGAAGCTGCTGGTCACCGGCTATTACGGCGGCCTCGGCGAGGCGTTGCCGATCCTGGCCGAGTCGCAGGTCGAGGCGATCGGCCTCGACCTGGTCAGCGCACCGGACACGTCGGTCGCGATCCCCGCGTTGCGCGACAAGATCCTGGTGGCCGGCCTGGTCGACGGCCGCAACGTGTGGCGCACCGATCTGCACGCCGCGCTGGCGAAGGCCGCGACGTTGCTGGGCTTCGCGAACGAGGTCGTCGTGTCGTCGTCCTCCACGCTGCTGCACGTGCCGTACGACCTGGAGGCCGAGGACCTGGAGCCGGACGTGCGGGCGCGGCTCGCGTTCGCCCGGCAGAAGGTGCGCGAGATCGTGGTGCTGGGCAGGGCTTTGCGCGGCGGAGCCGACGGTGCCTGGGCCGACGAGGCGAAGCGCCAGGTGCCCAGCCCGCGCCGCGACGACCACGTCCGGGCGCGCATCGAGTCGTTGCGGCCGGAGCACAGTCTTCGCTCCCCGTACGAGGAGCGTGCCGCCGCCCAGCAGGCCCGGCTCGGGTTGCCGCCGCTCGCGACCACGACGATCGGGTCGTTCCCGCAGACCGGTGACATCCGCAAGGCGCGTGCGGCCGTGCGCAGCGGTGAGATCACCGAGGACGAGTACGGACAGCGGATGCGGGACGAGATCGGTCGCGTGATCGATCTGCAGGAGGACATCGGCCTGGACGTGCTGGTGCACGGTGAACCCGAGCGCAACGACATGGTCCAGTACTTCGCCGAGCACCTGGAAGGCTTCGCCAGCACGCAGTTCGCGTGGGTGCAGTCGTACGGGTCGCGGTGCGTGCGGCCGCCGATCATCCACGGCGACGTGTCCCGCCCGAAGCCGATGACGGTGCCGTGGAGCACCTACGCGCAGTCGCTGACGTCCAAGCCGGTCAAGGGAATGCTGACCGGCCCGGTGACGATCCTCGCGTGGTCGTTCGTCCGCGACGACCAGCCGCTGGCCGACACCGCGGCGCAGGTGGCGCTGGCGTTGCGCGACGAGATCCGCGACCTGGAGGCCGCCGGGATCCGGGTGGTGCAGGTCGACGAACCGGCGTTGCGCGAGCTGCTTCCGTTGCGCCGGAAGGACCAACCGGCGTACCTGGAGTGGTCGGTCGGCGCGTTCCGGCTCGCCACCGCGGGCGCGACGCCGGGCACCCAGATCCACACCCACCTGTGCTACTCGGAGTTCGGCGAGGTGCTCGGCGCGATCTCCGACCTCGACGCCGACGTCACGACGATCGAGGCCGCGCGGTCCAAGATGGAGATTCTGGAGGGCCTGGAGTTCCCGCGCGGCATCGGTCCCGGCGTCTACGACATCCATTCACCGCTGGTGCCGAGCGAGGACGACATCGTTTCGCTGATCACCGAAGCGGTGCGCGCGGTCCCAGGTGAACGTTTGTGGATCAACCCCGACTGCGGGTTGAAGACGCGCGGTTACGCCGAGGTGGAGCCCGCGTTGCGAAACCTGGTCGCGGCGACCCGTCGCATGCGGGCCGAACTGCACTGATGAGAGCGCGACCCCGGGACGTGATCGATTCCGTCCCGGGGTTGTTAATTTCCCGGTATGGCAAAGATTTGGCGAAGTACCTAGACGTGAACGTGGTTCATGTACCACCTTCGGCCTCGCAAGCCTCGCTCCCCTGCACCCCGGAGGCCTCTGTTGAGGAAGAAGCTCCTGTCCGCGCTCGCCGGCGCGCTGCTGATCACGGCACTGTTCCCCGGCATCGCGCTCGCTGACCCGCCCCGGGCCATCCCCGCCAACTACGAGGAGGCCGACGGCAAGTGGCAGCCGGCGTTCGACTACGACGGCGACGGCTGCTACCCCACCCCGGCGATCTCGCCGACCGGTGACATCGCGCCCGGCCTGAAGAACTCGGGCGCGTTGAACGGCAACTGCCACGACAGGTCCGACCTGGACAACACCAACTCCTACAGCCGCTCCAAGTGCAACAACGGCTGGTGCGCCTACCTGTACGACCTGTACTTCGAGAAGGACCAGGCCGTTCCGCTGATCGACTGCTGCGGCCACCGCCACGACATCGAGCACGTGGTCGTCTGGGTGCAGAACGACGTGGCCCAGTTCGTCTCGACCTCGGAGCACGGCAAGTACAAGACCCACCCGCGTGCCAACGTGCAGTGGGAAGGCAACCACCCGAAGATCATCTACCACAAGGACGGCGCCAGCACGCACTGCTTCCGGCTCGCGGGTGCGGGTGAGCAGGCGGAGAACCACTACGGGGTCTACCAGTACCCCGCGCTGGTCAGCTGGGACCGCTTCCCCGCCGGCGTGCGCGACAAGCTCGTGAACGCGAACTTCGGCAGCGCGTCCCTGGCGATCAAGGACAGCGCGTTCAACTACAACCTCGGTCAGGCCAAGCCGTCCGGGATCGCGTTCGACCCGAACGCCTAGCTATTTCGCCACACGGTTGAGCCACTCGGCCAGGAGGACCCGTTCCGCTGGAGACAGCATCAGGGGCGGGTCCTCCTCCAGTGCCACCCTCAGCGCGATCGCCCGGCTCGGGATGTCCGTCGGCTCGTCCGGCGCGGTGTCCGTCGTGATCGCCCTGATCACCTGCTCCCGTGAGAACGTGATCAGCTCCAGGTCGCGGTCCTCCTCCGGCGTCGCGATCAACGCCAGCACGACGCCCATGCCGGCCGCGTGCACGAACTGCGCCGCCTGCTCGACGGGGACCGTCAACCGGCCCGCCGACGCGATGCGGCTGATGATCTCGCGGAGCATCGCGTCCGCCGTCAACCGCGCCTCACGCTTGCGCGGCTCGCCGTACATCAGCAGGTAGAACGCGGGCCGCGCCAGGCCGAAGCCGATGTGCAGCTCCCAGCCCCGGCGCAGGTCGTCCACGGGGTTCTCGCTGGCGCCCATCGCCTGCTTGGTCGCGAGGTAGTCGGAGAAGCCGAACGCCGCCACGGCGTCGAGCAGCCCGTCCTTGTCGCCGAACAACCGGTACAGCGTCGGCGCCTGCACGCCGGCCGCCGAGGCGACCGCGCGCGTGGAGACCGCTTCCTTGCCACCCTCGACGAGCAGGTCGGCCGCAGCCTTCACCAGACGCTCTCTCGTGTCCATGTAACGACGATAACACATCAGCGGTAGCGCTGATTCGATATCAGTGCTACGTTGATTGAGGTAACAGCGGAAACACCAGCTAGGAGTGCTGACATGACTCGCGTTGCGATCGTCACCGGCGGATCGAGGGGCATCGGGCGGGCAGCCGCCGAGCGTCTCGCCGCCGACGGAACCGCCGTCGTCATCGTGTACGCCGGCAACAAGACAGCGGCCGACGAGGCCGTGGAGAAGATCAAGTCCGGTGGGGGCCAGGCCGTCGCCGCACAGGCCGACGTGGGCGACGAGGAAGCCGTCGCCGCCGCGTTCGAACTGGCCGTGGAGACGTTCGGCGGCGTGGACGTCGTCGTGAACTCGGCGGGCATCATGCCGCTCGGCACCGTCGCGGACATGGACCTCGACACGTTCGACCGCATCATGCGCACCAACGCCCGTGGCACGTTCATCGTGTCCCAGCAGGCCGCACGCCGGCTGCGCGACGGTGGCGCCATCATCAACGTCTCGTCGTCCGTGGTGGGCCTGCGCTTCCCCCAGTACGGGGCCTACGCCATGTCGAAGGGCGGCGTCGAGGCGCTGACCCTGATCCTGGCCCGCGAGCTGCGCGGCCGCGACATCACCGTGAACACCGTCGCCCCCGGCCCCACGGCCACGGACCTGTTCCTGGACGGCAAGGACCAGGCGACCATCGACACCCTCGCGAAGCAGCCGCCGCTGGAGCGTCTCGGCTCGACCGCCGACATCGCGGAGGTCATCTCCTTCCTGGCGGGCCCGGCCCGCTGGATCAACGGCCAGACCATTCGTGCGAACGGAGGCATCATCTGATGAGCAAGGTCATCGTCGTCACGGGAGCGTCCAGCGGTTTCGGCGCGCTGGCAGTGCGCAGGCTGGCCCTCGCCGGCCACACCGTCTACGCGGGTATGCGGGAGACCTCCGGCCGCAACGCCGCAGCCGTCTCGGAACTTCAGGCGTTCGGGACCGAGAACGAGGCCGACGTGCACGCCGTCGAGCTCGACGTGCAGTCGCAGGAGTCCGCGGACGCCGCGATCGCGTCGATCATCGCGGAACAAGGGCGCTTGGACGTCGTCGTGCACAACGCCGGCCACATGGTCACCGGCCCGGCCGAGGCCTTCACGCCGGAGCAGTACGCGGCCCTGTACGACGTCAACGTCCTGGGCACCCAGCGCGTGAACCGCGCCGCCCTGCCGCACCTGCGCGGTCAGCACTCCGGCCACGTCGTGTGGGTGGGTTCCAGCTCGACGCGCGGCGGCACTCCCCCGTACCTCGCCCCGTACTTCGCGGCCAAGGCGGCGATGGACGCGGTCGCCGTCTCCTACCGCGCCGAGCTGCTGCGGTTCGGCATCGAGACCACGATCGTCGTGCCGGGCGCCTTCACCCACGGCACCAACCACTTCGCGCACTCCGGCACTCCCGCCGACACGTCGCGTGCCGCGGAGTACGAGGAGTTCTACCCCGGCCTGATGGACCAGGTGGGCGGCCGCCTCGCCGAACTCGAGCCGTCGTGGGCGGACGTCGGTGCCGTGGCCGACGCGATCGTGGACGTCGTCGGTGCTGCCAAGCCGCCGTTCCGGGTGCACGTCGACCCGTCCGCCGATGGCGCCGAGGTCGTGAACGCGGTGGCGGACCGGGTGCGCAGCGAGTTCCTGCGCCGGGTGGAGCTGGCCGATCTGATCTAACGGCTGTTGAGGAGCGCGGACACGGTCAGGAACCGGTAGCCGCGCTCCTTCAGCCCGGTGATGATGGGCTTGAGCGCCTGCCTGGTCTGCTCGCGGCTCGCGTACATGGGGTGGAGCAGGATGATCGAGCCCGGCTTGGTCTCCTTCAGCGTCTGCTCGGCGATCTGCTGCGCGGTGGGCGTGCCTGCGGAGTCCGGTTCCACGTCCCACATGACCGTCAAGCGGTTGTGTTCCTCGAGGTAGTGCGGCAGGGCGAAGAGCTTCTTGCCGTTGGGCGGGCGGAAGTGGATGTCGCCGCTGTAACCGGTTCTGCGGATCTGCGCGTCGGTGTCCTCGACCTCCTTCGCCACCGTGCTCGGCAGGACGCCGATCATCCGCTGGTGATTGAAGGTGTGGTTGCCGATCTCGTGCTTCGCGTCCGCGATCTGCCTGCCGAGTTCCGGGTGCTTCTCGAGGTCGCGGCCCATCAGGAAGAACGTGGCCGGCACGTCCTCCGCCTTCAGCAGGTCCAGCACCTGCTGGGCACCGGCGGGGTCGGGACCGTCGTCGAACGTCAGCGCGACCAGCTTCTCGTTGGTCTCGACGCGGTCGACCAGGTCACCGAAGAACTGGAACGTGCGCGCGCTGGCGACATTCCACAGGGAGAACGCGGTGGCGAGCACCAAGGTGAGGCTAACCGTCACGATGATCGTTGGCTTGCGGCGCAACCACTTCATGCGCTCACTAGACCATGCGGCCGGAGAGCCTTGCACAGGCTCCCCGGCCGTTGGCCTCAGGTCACCGCCGGTAGATCCCGAACTCGTAGAGCGAGTAGCCCCAGCCGGTACCGCGCTGGGTGGCGTGCAACCGGACATAGCGGCCGGTCGCCGTCACGTCGATCGAGTCCACTCCACCGTTGCCGGTCGTGGTGCCGTAGACGGACCGGAAGTTGGTGCCGTCGTCGGACACCTGAATCTCACAGGCACGGCCGAAAGCACCCTCCCAGACCAGTTGCACGTGCTGGAACGTCGTCACCGCGCCCAGGTCGACCCTGATCCACTGCGGATCGGCCCAGTCCGTGGCCCAGCGCGAGGTTGCGTTGCCGTCCACCGCGTTCGACGGCGGGAACGGCGCCCCGTCACCGACCTGCTGATACGATGACGCCAGAGTCGGCCTGCCCCGAGCCACGTTCACACCGGACGGTTGAGGCGCCACGACTCGGACCGAGCGGGTCTCGATGCCGATGTTGCCGCGGCCGTCCTCGGCCATCACGTAGACCTTCCACACACCCAGGCGGTCGGGTGCGGTGACGGTGAGCCGGTTTCCGTTGACCTGCACGGGAGTACTCGCCAGGCCGCCGCTGTTGTCGATGTACTTGCTGTTGAACGCCGCCGACCACTGAATCGCGTCACCGTTCGGATCCGACGCCGCCACATCGATGTTCAACGGGGCACCGGCCGCGATGGTCTGCGGCAGGTTCATCGCGGAGATCACCGGTGGGGTGTTCGTGGGAGTGCCGCCACCGAACGCCTTCTGCACCGAGTAGAACGAGAGCCGCTTCTTGCCCGCCGGGGTGAGGTTGAACCACACCGCGCCGAAGTCGTACTCCGTGCCGTAGTGGAAGAGCGTGCCACCGAACGACACACCGGTGTGGCCGATGATGCAGTTCCACGCCTGCGTGTAACCATCACGCTTCTGCACATCAGTGGGCTCGGCCGGAACACCGTTGGCGTCGTTGGGCACCTCCCACTCACCGGCCGGACCGGCCTCCGTGAGGATGTACGGCTTCGTGTAACCACCAGAGATCCAGTCCTGACGGACCTTGCACACGTTGCCGTAGGAGTTCACCGAATACAGGTCCAGGTCAGGCGTGTACGCCTTGAGGTACACCCACGCACCGGTCCACGCGTCCGTGTTCGTCACCGGATGGTTCGTGTCGATCGCGTGGATCGCCCGCGCAGCCTCGTTGATGTACTTCGCATACTCAATGCGCTGAGTCTCCAACTCCGCACCCGAATAGCAGTTCTGCAAGCCGAGGATGGACTCGTTGCCTACGTTCCACATCAACACGCCGGGATGATCCTTGTACGTGGTGACCCACTGGCGGATCTGGCCGAGCATGTCCGCTTTGTACTGCCCGTCGGTCACGTAGTTCACGCAACCACCCGAACCAGGACCACCACCGGGCTGCAACCAGAACCCGTTGATCACACGCAAACCGTTCGCGGCAGCCGCATCCAACAACGGACGAGTGGAGGCGTCCGTGCCCCAGGTGCGCAACGTGTTGACACCCATGGACTTCAGCTCCGGCATGTACCGCGCCGCATCCGCCGCCGGCGGACCCCAGGTCAACCCCTTCACCACCCACGGCTGACCATCCACCGTCAGCCGCCAGTTGCCCTGCGACCCGGTCACCCGCACGCCGGTGCCAGGCTGCGGGTTCGAGCCCTGCTCGCCGTACACCCGGAACTCCCACAACGACACGCCGTAACCGTTGGCACGCTGGGTCGAGAGGACTCGGACGTACCGGCCGGTGCCGGTCACGTCGAAGCCCTGCCGGCCACCGGTCCCACCGGTCACCGAACGGATCGACGTCCAGGAATCGCCGTTGTCGGAGACCTCGATCTGGAAGGACGTCGCGTAGGCGGACTCCCAGTCGAGTTCCACCCGTGTCACGGTCGAGGTCGCGCCCAGGTCGACCCGCAGCCACTGCGGGTCGCTCCACGCACTGGACCAACGGGTTCCCGGATCACCGTCGACCGCGGCCGACGCGGGTGTGCCGCCACCCTCGGTCGACGAGGCGGTGGCGGGCTTGCCTTGGGAAAGCAGCGAGGGCGCGGCGCTGACCGTGCCCGGCAACACTGCTAGTCCCACCAGCACGGCGAGCACCGTGCCGACGGAGCGGAGGCGGAACATTGCGTCTCCTGCAGGGTCTAGTGAGGGATGAAAATGCGGGAGAGCGCTCTCACAACCCTGGCGGCGAATGTTACGAACAGACGTCGTCTCGTGTCAACGACCCCCTTGACAGCATCCCGACACGGGCGGACGCTAGTTGGGAGAGCGCTCTCCCAGCCGGTTTCCCCACGTCGGCAGGAGGACGAAGTTGTCCCGAAAACTCAGCGCGCTGGCCCTCGCGGCCAGCCTCATCGCGGCGGCGCTCGCAGTGGCCACGAGCTCGGCGCAGGCCGATGACTACGTGAGCCACCACGAGTTCCAGGCGAACTGCGCGTTCACGACGGACCGTCCGGACGACCCCATCGTCTTCCCCGGTCTGCCGGGTGCGTCGCACCTGCACACCTTCCTCGGCAACAGCTCCACGAACGCGAACAGCACCAACGACTCGCTCAAGGCAGGCCAGACCAACTGCAAGACGCCCGACGACAAGTCGGCGTACTGGTTCCCGTCCGTGCTCAACGGCGACCAGGTCGTGCGCCCCGAAGGCAACCAGGTGATCTACTACAAGTCCGGCATCCTGAGGTACCAGGACGTCGTGCCGTTCCCACCGGGCATGCGGTTCGTGGTCGGCAGTCCCACCGCGACAGAGGAGCAGTTCCGCACCTCGCCCGGCGCCATCGAGGGCTGGGAGTGCGGCGACAGCGCCCACAACTGGGACATCCCCGCCCACTGCGCACCCGGAAGCCAGCTCAACGTCCGTTACCAGGCACCGAGCTGCTGGAACGGCCGCGACCTCGACTCCGCCGACCACAAGTCCCACATGGCCTACCCCGACCGCGCGACCCTCGTGTGCCCGGCCAGTCACCCGGTCGCCGTACCGATGATCGAGTTCAAGATGGCGTTCCCCGTCTCCGGCGACATGTCCCGCGTACGACTCTCCAGCGGCCGCGGGTACACCTGGCACTACGACTTCATGAACGCCTGGGACGCACCCACCCAGGCCGCACTCGTCCGCCACTGCGTCAACGGCGGACTGCAATGCGACCCACGCGGATTCGACCAGTACAAGCCCCACCGGGGCGCCGCACTAGGACCGGACTACCGGTTGCCGAGGTGAAGTCGTTCTTCAGCACCCCAGGGCGCACGCGCTCTGGGGTGTTTTTCGCGCTACCGCAGGACTGAGCCGGGCGCGGCCAGGGTCGTTCCCTCGACGAACTCGCACGCCAGCAGCACCTCGGACCGCTTCTGGGGCAGGCGGGCCAGCAGGTGCACCGCGCGGCGGCCCGTCTCCCACCTCGGCACGCGCAGTCCGCTGAGGCCCAGCAGGTCGCCTTCAGGCAGGTCGAGCGCCATCACCGAGAGATCTCCCGGGACGGACAGGTGCCGGCGACGTGCCGCACGGACGAGTGCCGCCGCGTCGTCGGAATGTTCCGCGATCACCGCCGTCACACCGATCCGCAGCAGCTGGTCGAGCCAGACCGCGGGCGCGTGCATCCCCTTGACGTCCCAGGCCTTCGTGGCGGTGCGGAAGGCGTGCAGGCGCTCGACCGAGGTGGTGCCGCTCGGCAGGCCGATGTAGACGATCTGACGATGGCCGAACGCCGCGGTGCGCGCGACGAGGTCGCGCACGCCCGCGGCGTGATCTATGTCCACACATGGCACTTGTTCGCCGGCGCAGTCCCGTCTGCCGATCGACACGAACGGGATCGCGTGGTTCGCCAGGCACGTCAGGTCGGCATCGCCGGCCGTGCGGTCCAGCAGGACGCAGCCGCTCAGGGCCACGTGCCGGGTGTCGACGAAGTCGAGATCGGCGCACAGGAGCAGGCCGTTGCCCATCCTGTGCGCCGCGTGCCCGATGCCCGCCAGAGCGGGCGTGCTCTCACCGGGAATGACGTCCCGGGAGAGCACGCCGATCAGACTCACGGATAGTTCACCAGGTACCGGATCTGGTTGGCGGCGTTCGCGACGCCACCGGTGCCGTTGATGACGTTGGCGATCGTGCCCACCCCGCCGAGCGACACCGTGACCAGGTGCGTGAACCGGACACCCGACCGGTTCGGCGCCTCGAAGCCGTTGTCCGTCACGATGCTCGGATCAGCCTGGTTGAACGCGTACACGCCCACACCGAACGCCTCGTGCGTCGTCACCGAATCAGCCACCTTGTACCCGGCCCAGCCCCGTTTCGACCCGTTCATCCACGCGGCCTGGTTCGGCGGATCGTACGGCAACTCGTTCTGATACAGGTAGACCTTGCCGCCGTTGCCGTTCCACACGAGGTTGTGCTGCTGGTAGTGCTCCACGAACAACCCGTACGCGATCACGTTGTCGCCGTTCACGACCACGCCGTTCCGGCCCGGGTTCGCGGTCCAGCTGACGCCCGCGCCGTGGTCCGCCCGCCACACCCACGTGTGGTCGATGATCGTGTTGCGGCTGTTCACCCGCAGGCTCTCGGTGGCCTTGCCGGCCTGCGACCCGCCGACGCGCAGGTACACGTCGTGCATCGAGGTCGGGTTCGCCGCGTGGTCGCGGGAGGTCGAGTCGCCGATCTCCAGCAGCACCGGGGAGTTCTGCACGCCAGCGTCGACCAGGAACCCGGCCAGCTTCACACCGTCCACATCGGACGTGGTCAAAGCCGCCTTACCGGTGGTCGGCGTCAGGGTCGCCAGGCCAAGGCCGAGCACGACGGTGTTCGGCCGGGTCACCCGGATCGTGTCGTCGAGCTGGTGGATGCCCGGCGTGAGCAGCAGGTGTTTGCCCTGCATCAACGCGGCGTTGATCGTGGCCACCGGCGTACCCGGCTTGACGATGAAGAAGTCCGCCAGCGACACCGACGACCCCGGGTTGCCGTTCTCCCAGCTCGTCCCACGCGAGTTCTGCCGCAACGCGGGCAGGAACACCCGGTACTCCCCCGAGCCGTCCAGGTACAGGTAGGGCTTCTCGCGCGTCACCGGTGAGGTGTCCACAGTCGTGTGCGACGGGTTCGGGAAGTTGTTGGGCGGTGCACCCTGCGTACCGGCGAACACCATGTTCCACACCGAACCCGACCAGCCGCCCGCGAGGTTGCTGTTGCGCGTCAGGAACTGCTGCTGCGAACCGGAGATCACCGTGCCGTCGATCTTGCTGTCCACGATCAGACCACCACTGGCCCAGCCGTCGTAGCCGTTCCACAGGTGCGCCTGACCGCGCAGGTGCATCCGCCGGTACGCGGTGGCCTGCGAAACGGCCCACCGCTCGATCTGGTTCGCGGGCAGGGTCACCGACAGGTTCTCCGCACCACGCCAGAAGTTCTGCGTCGCGTTGCCGAGGTTGTTCGGGTCGTCGCCCTGCTGCAACCAGTCGGCCTCGACGCGGATGTGGCCGTTGATGTTCACGTCGTCCGGGTTCAGGCCCAGGCCCGCCACCTGCGTGTAGAACCGCAGGTTCACGTCCGCGTTGTACGACCCCGGCTTGAACAGCACGGCGTAGCGCTGCGGCCCGAACTGGTTGGTCTTCATCTGCGCGGAGATCGAGTCGAGCCGCGACTGCATCTCCGACTGCGACGAACCCGGCCCGTAGACGAACACGTTCGGCCCGAAGTCCGGGTTGCGCGGATCGGTCGACGGCACACCCGGCGTGTCCGTGGTGGTGAAGACTCCCAACTCCCACAACGAATAGCCGTACCCGGTGCCACGCTGCGTGCCCAACACGCGCAAGTAACGGCCGGTCCCGGTCACGTCGACCGACTGCGTGCCACCGGTACCGGTCGTGGTCGAGTAGAGGCTGCGCCACGAGCCGGCATCCGCGGCGTTGTCGGTCACCTGGACCTGGAACGCCTTGCCGTACGCGCCTTCCCAGCTCAGCGACACGCGACAGACCTGCTGACTCGAACCCAGATCCACCTGCAACCACTGCGGATCCGAGAACTGCGAAGACCAGCGCGTACCGGCGTTCCCGTCCACGGCAGCGGAAGCAGGGGTGCCACCGTTCTCGGTCGACGACGCGGTGGCGGACTTGTTGAGAGCGACATTGGTGGCACCGCACTCGGCGGCACCGGCGGGAAGAGTGGAGATGCTCGCGGTGGTCACGAGACACAGGGCGGCAGCCGCTAAAGCAGCCGTCCTGGACAGGGGAGAGCTCATGATCCTGCCTGACACCTTTGGGGCGAGGGAGCCCGAACGGTGGCGTCCGTGGCACCGGACGCCGGGAGAGCGCTCTCCCGTAGATTAACGCGTGGTGTCGAACAGGTCAATCATGCTGACGCCCGAACCACGAGTTCCGGTTCGAAGATGACGGACCTCGGGCGCTCCTCGGGATCGTCCAGGGCCGTGATCAGCACTTCTGCCATCTTCGCGGCCATCTCCTCCACCGGCTGGCGCACGGTGGTGAGCGGCGGCCGGCAGGCGAGAGCGGGCGCGCTGTCGTCGAACCCGACCACGGCGACGTCCTCGGGAACGCGTTTCCCGTGCGCCAGCAGCACGTCCACGGCGCCCTGCGCCATCAGGTCGTTCGCCACGAACACACCGTCCACCTCGGGGTACTCGGCGAGCAGCCGCCGCATCGCCGCCGCGCCGCTGGCCACGGTGAACCCGCCCTCGACGACCGGAACGTACGGGAAACCGTTGCGCGCCATGGCCTCCCGGAACCCGGTGAGCCGGTCCTGACTGGCGTGCACGTCCAGCGGTCCCGCGATGGTGGCGACGCGGGTGCGGCCGATCCCGGCGAACCGGGCGGCGGCGAGCCTGCCGCCCGCCTGATGGTCGAGGTCGACGTAGCTGACCGGCATCGGCCGGCCCGGCCGCGCGTAGAGGACCGTGGGCACACCGGCCTCCAGCAGCCTGCCGGGCAACGACTCGGCGGCGTGCGTGGTCACCAGCAACGCGCCGTCCGCGCTCCCCTGCCGCAGGAACTCCACGACCTCCACCCTGGTCCGGTCCGTGTCCGCGAGCATCAGCACCGGGTGCACGCCCCTGGTGCGCAGGAAGTCGACGACACCGGCGGTGACGCGGCCGAAGAACGGGTCCACGAAGACGTCGGATCCGCCACCCGCGCCGGAGATGACCAGCGCGACCGTCCCGGTGCGGCGGGTGACGAGCGAGCGGGCGGCGTGGTTGGGCGTGTAGCCGGTCTGCTCGATCGCGTTGCGCACCGTCTCCTGCAGCTGCGGGTCGACGTTGCGCGTGCCGTTCACTACGCGGGACACGGTCGCACGGGACACACCCGCGATCCTCGCCACGTCCTCGAGCGTCGGCGTTTCCTTGATCATGATCCGTTTTACCACGGCCGGAGAGCGTTCTCCGACTCGAGGCGCAGTGGTGTGTCACCGGCGTTCGGGCCGATCAGGACGGTGAACGCGCCTGGCTCGACCTCCCAGGATCCCGCCCAGTGGCTGATGGCTCGCCGCTCTATCCGGACCAGTGCTTCCACGCTTTGTCCCGGTTCGGCGGTGACGGCCGCGAAGCCCGCCAGCCACCGCTCCGGTCTGGCCACGGCGCTGTCCGGGCGGGACAGGTAGACCTGCACGACCTCGCGTCCGGCGCGGTCGCCGGTGTTGCGCACCCGGACCCGGACCACGTCCCGCTCGACCCGTGCTTCCTCGTAGTCCCAGATGGTGTAGCCGAGCCCGTGGCCGAACCAGTACGCGGGCGCGACACCGCCGGCGGCCCACGCGCGGTAGCCGATGTCGAGCCCTTCCTCGTACGACAGGGATCCCGCGACGGGCAGGTAGTCCTTCACCGGCACGTCGGACTCGAGGCCGGGCCAGGTCGTCGGCAGCCGCCCGCCGGGTTCGGCGTCGCCGAACAGCACGTCCGCGAGCCCGTTCCCGCCCTCCTGCCCCGGGAACCAGGTCAGCAGCACCGCGGCGACGTCCTCCCGCCACGGCAGCAGCACCGGACCGCCGGAGTTGACCACGACGACGGTGTTCGGATTCGCCTCCGCCACCGCCCTGACCAGCGCGTCCTGCTCACCCGGCAACGCCAGGGTGTGCCGGTCGCGCCCCTCGCTCTCGATCGCGTCGGTCGTGCTGACCACGACCACCGCGACGTCGGACTCGCGCGCCGCGACCACGGCGGCGGCGAGTTCCCCGGCCGCGGCCGGCGGTGGCGGATCGGCGGCCAGCATCGAGGCCATCCCGCTGTCCTCGCCCAGTTCGCGGCGGGCGACCAGTTCGGCCTCGGTTCCCTCCGTGAGCAGCACCTCCACGCTGTGATGAGGCGGGCGAAGGTGCTTCACGGCGGGATCGTCGGTGTCGACGGGCTGGACCACGTCGAGCACTCGGACGCCGTCGACGTCCAGCGTCAGCCGGCCGTAGCCCGCGACCGCGATCCGCCACGGACCGGTCCTGGTGACGGGCAGGCCCGTGCTGATCTCCAGAACGGCGGCGCCGGGCACCTCCTCGGTCTCGAGGATGCGGCCGGTCAAGCGGTGTTCGCGGAACAGCACGTCGTCGTCCGGGCCGAGCACGCGGACCAGGACGGGAGCATCCACCGGCGTCGGGCGGTCGTCTATGCGCACACCGGCCGCGTGAACCACGTCGGCGCGCGTGGAGAGGGCGTCGAACAGGGAGTTCTCGGCGGCCGGGTAGAGGCCGGAACTGCCGCCGCCCTGCACGCGGGGAGCGGTGGCGCCGGGCCCGATCACGGCGATGCGCAGGCCCGGCGCGAGGGGAAGAACCCCGTTGTTGCGCAACAGGACCGTGCTCGCGGACACGGCCTCACGCAGCAGACTCCCGTCGGCGACCGGCGGTTCGATCGCGACCGATCCCTCCAGCGCACCGACCCGTTCGGCCAGCCGCAGCAGCCGGAACACCTTGTCGTCCACCAGGCTCTCGGCCACGTCCCCGGCCTCGACCGCCGCGACCAGCAGATCGCCCCACGGTCCCCACGGTCCCGGCATCGAGAGGTCCTGCCCGGACACCGCCGCCGCGACCGTGGTCCGCACCGCGCCCCAGTCCGACACCACCAGCCCGGTGAAACCCCACTCGTCCTTCAAAGGTGTGGTGAGCAGCGGGTTCTCCGACATCGGATGGCCGTTCACGCCGTTGTAGGCGGACATCACCGCCCACGCGCCCGCCTCCACGGCTGCCTCGAACGGAGCCAGGTACACCTCACGCAGGGCGCGGTCGCCGACCCGCACGTCGTGCGTGAGCCGGTCGGTCTCGGTCTCGTTGGCGACGAAGTGCTTCGGGGTGGCGGCGACACCGCCGGCCTGCACGCCGCGCACGTAGGCGACGCCGAGCCGGGCCGTGAGCAGCGGGTCCTCGGAGAAGCACTCGAAGTGCCGTCCGCCGTAGGGCGTGCGGTGCAGGTTCAGCACCGGCGCGAGCAGCACGTCCACGCCCTTGCGGCGGGACTCGGCGGCCAGCAGGCCACCCAGCCTGCCGACCAGGTCCTCGTCCCACGTCGCGCCCAGCGCGGTCGGCGACGGCAGTGCCAGCGACGTGCGGCGTTCGTCCCAGCCGGGACCGCGCACGCCCGCCGGGCCGTCGGAGAACGTCAACGCGCGCAGGCCGATCAGCGGCTCGGCACAGCTGCGCCAGACCGATCCCCCGGCCAGCAGCCGCACCTTCGCGCGCAGGTCGAGCTTGCCTACCAGGCGGGCCAGCTCGTGGTCGTCGTGCACCCGAAACCTCCTTGGAGAGCGCTCTCCAAAAGAGTCGGGGGCGGAACGCCCGGTGTCAATGCCGGATTGGCTCCCCTCAAACGATCTCGCGGACGGGACGGACGTCGGCACCTGCCTCGAGCAGCATCGCGACCGGAAGCGTGGCCGCGCCGACCGCCACGGCGTCCGGACCCGTCCGGCCCAGCTCGATGCGAACCTGCCCGAACGGGTGCCGCAGCGCGTGTTCGGCCGTCGCGGCGACGATCTCGTCCAGCTTCCGCGCGCCGAGCGCGAGCCCGGCCCAGCCGCCGAGGACGACGCGTTCCGGGTTGAAGAGGTTCACGAGATTCGCGAGACCAGCGCCCAGATAGCCCACGGACTCCTCCACCACCCGGCGGGCGACAGCGGACCGCGACGAGAGCAGCTCCTCCAGTGCGGTCTGCTGGTCGAGCGGTGAGTCCTTGCGGCGCAACGCCTCCCGGTAACGGCCGAGCATGGCATCCGCTCCGGCGTAGGCCTCGAGGCAGCCGCGCACGCCACAGCGGCAGCGGCGTCCGCCGTAGACGATCGTGGTGTGGCCCCACTCCCCCGCGTTGCTGGTCGCTCCCCTGTGCACGGCACCGTCGGTCACCACCGCGATCCCGACACCCGAGCCGACCAGCGCGATCACCGCGTGGCGGGCACCGCGGCCGGCCCCGAACCACATCTCGGCCTGGCCCTGGGTCTTCGCGCCGTTCTCCACGAACAGCGGCGGCTCGACCCCCGCCGCGCGGATCATGTCCTCGAGCGGCACCGCGTCCCAGCCGATGGTCTGCGCGTGCACGACCGCGGAGGTTCCCCGCTCGACCGTGCCGGGTACGCCCACACCGACGCCGAGCACCGAGGACGCGGCGACTCCCGCCGCCGACAGGACCTCGGCGACCCCCGACGCGATCACCGCGCTGACGGAGACGGGCTCGACGACCGCCAGCAGCCGATCCACTGTGGACAGTCTGGTCATGGCGAGGTCGAAGAGCTCGACCTTGATCCCCGTCTCGCCGACGTCGACCCCGATGACGTGCCCGAACGCCGGGTTGACCCGCAGCAGCACGCGCGGCCTGCCCCCGTCCGACTCGACCGAGCCGGCCTCGACCAGCAGGCCCTCGTCCAGCAGTTCGCCGGTGATCGTGCTGGCCGTCGCGGCACTCAGGCCGGTGGCCGCACTGAGCTGCTGACGGCTCAGCGGACCGTCGAGGAACAGGGCCGTCAGCAACACCGACCGGTTCTGGCGGCGAAGGTCCCGCACGGTCGCCCGAGTACGCACCATGGGCGCCGAGGTTAGTTCGAGCCTAAAAATAAGCCTCGGGTCGTGACCTCTTCGTTATTGACTTGCGCTCGATGACAGGCGTCTACTCTACGGCGACCAGAGGTCCTCACCGGCCTCACCCGCGATGGCACGCGCGGTCACCTTCTCTTAGCGCTCACTTGATTCTTCTCGCTTTCGTTGGAGAACAAGGAGTTCCCCCATGAGAATCAGGCGTGTTTGCGCTGCCGTCGCCGCGACCGCCCTGGCGTTCACCGGCGCCTGTTCGGCCACGAACCCAGGAAGCACCGGCAACTCCGCCGGCGTGCTGAACGTGGGTATGCCGAACGGACCGCAAACGGAGAACAACAACCCGTTCCTCAACTCGTCCGCGTCCTCGTCGCTGGGTTACCGGCGACTGCTGTTCGAACCACTCGCCATGGTCAACGAGGTCAAGGTGACCGACCAGCCGAAGCCCTGGCTGGCAACGAAGTTCACGTGGTCGGAGAACTTCCACAAGCTGTCGCTCACGATTCGCGACGGCGTGACGTGGTCCGACGGCAAGCCGCTCACGGCGGAGGACGTGGCGTTCACCTTCGAGCTGCTCAAGAAGAACCCCGGGCTGAACATCGAAGGCGTTCCGTACCAGGACATCTCCTTCTCCGGCAGCGAGGTCACCGTCGGCTTCCCGAAGTCGCAGTTCGTCAACCAGAAGAAGATCCTCGAGCAGTTCGTGGTGCCCAAGCACCAGTGGTCGACCTTCTCGAACCCGTCGACCGAGACGCTGAAGGAGCCGATCGGCAGCGGCCCGTACACGCTGAAGTCGTTCACCCCGCAGACGGTGACGCTGGCGATCCGGGACAAGTACTGGCAGGAGCTCCCGAAGGTCAAGGAGCTGCGCTACACCTCCTACAGCGACAACAACGCGCAGACCAACGCGCTGGCCACCGGTGCCGCCGAGTGGAGCTTCGTCTTCATCCCCAACTACCAGGCCGCGTACACCAGCAAGGACCAGCAGAACCACAAGCTGTGGTTCCCGCCGGTGCTCGGCGTGCACGGACTGTGGTTCAACACCAAGGCGAAGCCGTGGGACGACCCCGCCCTGCGCCGCGCGGCGAACATGGTCGTGAACCGCGACGACATCTTCACCCAGGGCGAGGCGGGCTACTTCTACCCGAAGGTCGACAACATCACGGGCATCCCGACGCCCGCCGGTGAGTCGTTCATCGCGCCGCAGTTCAAGGACAAGAAGGTCACGGTCGACGTCGAGGGCGCGAAGAAGGCGCTCACCGAGGCCGGCTACACCTTCGACGGGACCACGTTGAAGGGCAAGGACGGCGCTCCCGTCACGATCACGCTCACGGTGCCGTCCGGCTGGTCGGACTACGTCACCGACCTGGAGATCATCAAGGACAACTTCGCCAAGATCGGCATCGCCGCGACGGTCAACCTGCAGAACGCCGACGCCTGGACCAAGGCGCTGGACACCGGTGACTTCGGTGCCGCACTGCACTGGACCAACAACGGACTGACGCTCTACGACATCTACCAGTCCATCATGGACGGTGCGTTGTACAAGCCGATCGGCACGCCCGGCGTCAACGGCAACTACGGCCGTTACGAGAACCCCGCCGCCACGAAGGCGTTGGACGACTTCGCGAACGCCGCCGACGAGTCCGTGCGCAACGCAGCGTTGCAGGAGCTGCAGAAGATCTTCGTCCAGGACATGCCGGTCATCATCACCTCCGCGGCCAACGGCGGCGGGCAGTACAGCACGAAGAACTGGGTGGGCTGGCCGAGCGAACAGGACCAGTACGCCCCCGTGCAGCCCACGCTCGAAAACGCACTCGACATCGTCATGAAGCTGAGGCCTGCCTCGTGACGGCCGAGGTAGCGCCGGCGGTCTCCGGGGCGGTCTCGACAGAGATCGTCCTGGAGGCCGCGGGCCTCACCAAGCACTTCCCGATCAGCAAGCCGTTCGCGCGCACGAAGAAGGCCGTGCGCGCGGTCGAGGGCGTGTCGCTGCAACTGCGCAGGGGCAGGGTCACCGCGCTCGTCGGCGAGTCCGGGTCTGGCAAGTCGACGGTCGCGCGGCTGCTCGCCCAGCTCTACCCGCTGACGTCCGGCGAGATCCGGTTGCACGGCACGAACGTCGCTGTACAACGAGGTTGGCGGCACGGGCGGAGGTTCCGCGCGTACTGCCGCCAGGTCCAGATGATCTTCCAGGACCCGTTCGCGTCGCTCAACCCCGTGCACACCATCCGCTACCACCTGACCCGGTCGCTCACCATCCACGGCAACCGCGGCGACGACCTGGAGAAGTCGCTCGCGGAGCTGCTGACCCGAGTGCACCTGACGCCGGCGGAGCGGTACCTCGACCGGTACCCGCACGAGCTGTCCGGCGGGCAACGGCAGCGCGTGGCGATCGCGCGGGCCCTGGCCGCGAGCCCGGACGTGCTGCTGGCCGACGAGCCGGTGTCCATGTTGGACGTCTCGATCCGGCTCGGCGTGCTCAACCTGTTGCGCGACCTGAAGGAGCGCCTGCACCTGTCGATCCTGTACATCACGCACGACATCGCGTCCGCGCGCTACTTCGCGGACGAGACGGTCGTGATGTACGCGGGCCAGGTCGTCGAGGGCGGCGACAGCGAGACCGTCACGCAACGGCCGGCGCACCCGTACACGCAGCTGCTGATCGAATCGGCACCCGACCCCGACCGCCCGGCGGTGCAGGAGAAGGACGGCGGATCCGGCGAACCGCCGTCGCTGATCGAACCCCCGCCGGGCTGTCGGTTCCACCCGCGCTGCCCGTTCGCGATGGACGTCTGCCGCACGGACGTCCCTCCGCGCTTCGAGCTCGGTGACGGGCACTTCGCGGCGTGCTGGCTGTACCGGGAGGAGTCGTGAGCTACCTCCTCAAGCGGATCGGCTTCTACCTGCTCACCGTCTGGGCGGCCGTCACGATCAACTTCTTCGTGCCGCGGATGATCCCCGGCGACCCGGTGCAGGCGCTGATCACCAAGCAGCGCGGGCAGATGACGAGCGAGGCCGTCCGGTCGCTGTACGTCCTCTTCGGACTGGACAAGAACGAGAGCCTGGCGAGCCAGTACTTCTCCTACCTCGGCCAGCTCCTGCGGGGCGACCTGGGGATGTCCTTCACGTTCTTCCCCAGTCCGGTCGCGGACGTGATCGGGGACGGGTTGCCGTGGACCGTCGGGCTGGTCGGCATCACGACGGTGATCGGGTTCCTCCTGGGCACCGCGGCGGGCGCCGTCGTGGGCTGGCGGCGCGGAACGTGGGCGGACTCGCTGATCCCGGTCACGACGTTCGTCTCGTCCATCCCCTACTTCTGGCTCGGTCTGGTCGCGATCACCCTGCTCACCGGTCCGGGGAGCTTCTTCCCCGCGTCGGGCGCCTACGAGATCGGGCTGGTGCCGAACTGGGACTGGCAGTTCATCGGCAGCACCGTCCAGCACGGCCTGCTGCCCGGCCTGACGATCCTGGTGTCCTCGGTCAGCGGCTGGATCCTGAGCATGCGCAACATGATGGTGACGGTGTCATCGGACGACTACGTCACCGTCGCGCACGCCAAGGGGCTGTCCGAACGCCGGGTGATGCTCGCCTACGCCGCCCGCAACGCGTTGCTGCCCAACGTGTCCGGCTTCGCGCTGGCACTCGGGTTCATCGTCGGCGGCACCCTGCTGGTCGAGATCGTCTTCTCCTACCCCGGTCTCGGCCTGCAGCTGTTCCAGGCGGTCGGCGCCAAGGACTACCCGCTGCTGCAGGGGATCTTCCTCATCATCACGCTGTCGGTGCTGCTGGCGAACCTCCTCGCGGACGTCGCCTATCTCGCACTGGACCCGCGCACCCGCAGGGAGGGCTGATGCGCAACAACCCCAAGGCTCTCACGGGTCTGATCGCGCTCGGCGTGTTCGCCGTGCTGGCTGTCGTCGGCCCGTGGCTGGTGCCGTTCGAACCGTCGATGCGCAGCAACGCGTTGTTGCGGCCACCGTCGTCGGAGCACTGGTTCGGCACGACGCACCTGGGCCAGGACATCTTCAGCCAGGTGCTCGCCGGCACGCGCAGCGTCGTGTTCGTGGGCGCGGTCTCCGGCCTCGTCGCGACCGTGCTGTCGGTGCTCGTCGGCGTCACCGCCGGATACCTCAGCGGCTCGGCGGGAGAGGGTCTTTCCGCGCTGTCGAACGTGTTCCTGGTGATCCCGGCGCTGCCGTTGATCGTCATCATCACCTCGTCGCTGCCCGAGACCAGCAACCTCACGATCGCGCTGGTGATCGGGCTGACGTCGTGGGCCTGGAACGCACGGGTGCTGCGCGCGCAGACGTTGTC
This sequence comes from Lentzea sp. NPDC092896, assembly GCF_044754905.1. Taxonomy (NCBI): domain Bacteria; kingdom Bacillati; phylum Actinomycetota; class Actinomycetes; order Pseudonocardiales; family Pseudonocardiaceae; genus Lentzea; species Lentzea sp. NPDC092896. The sequence goes on along the minus strand of NZ_JBIVPX010000001.1, from coordinate 1,670,922 downwards.
GTTGCGCAGGCGGGACTACGTGGAGGCGGCGCGGGCGAACGGCGAGTCGACGTGGCGGATCATCCTGTTCGAGATCCTGCCGAACCTCACCGCCGTCATCGCGTCCGGGTTCGTCGGCACCGTGCTGTTCGCGGTGATCTCCGAGATCACGCTGGCGTTCATCGGCGTGTCCGACGCGGGCGGCTGGAACTGGGGCACGGTCCTGTACTGGGCCCAGTCGCAGCAGGCGCTCGCCCAGGGCGCGTGGTGGTGGTTCGTGCCGGCCGGTCTCGCGATCGCGTTGCTCGGCACCGCGTTGTCGCTGGTCAACTTCGGCATCGACGAGTACGTCAACCCGCGCCTGCGCACCCACTCCCTGCGCGGCGTGCGCATGCGCGTCGGCTTCACCCCGGTGCTCGCCAAGGAGACGACATGAAGGAACGCATTCTCGAGGTGCGCGGGCTGAACGTCGACTACGGCGTCGGCCAGGAGGCGGTCCGGGCCGTCCGCGAGGTGGACCTGACCCTGCACCGCGGCGAAGTGCTCGGCCTGGCAGGGGAATCCGGCAGCGGCAAGTCCACTTTGGCCTACGGCATGACCAGACTGCTGCCACCACCCGGTGTGGTGGCCGGCGGCGAGGTGATCTACCACCTCGACGACGGCACCACCGTCGACCTGCTGCGCATCCGCGACGCGGACCTGCGGCGGCTGCGGTGGGCGGAGATCGCCATCGTCTTCCAGGGCGCGATCAACTCGCTGAACCCCGTGCAGAGGATCTCGGCCCAGCTGCTGGACGTGCTCAAGGCGCACGCGCCCCGCTGGTCCCCGCGGTCCCGGCAGGACCGGGCGCGGGAACTGCTCGGGCTGGTCGGCATCGCCGCGGACCGCCTGAACAGCTATCCGCACGAGCTGTCCGGCGGGATGCGGCAGCGCGTGATGATCGCGATGGCACTGGCGCTCGAACCACGCGTGGTGATCATGGACGAGCCGACCACCGCGCTGGACGTGGTGGTGCAGCGGCAGATCCTGCGCACCCTCGTCGAACTGCGGGAACGGCTCGGGTTCTCGGTCGTGTTCATCACGCACGACCTCTCGCTGCTGGCCGAGTTCTCGGACCGGATCGCGATCATGTACGCGGGACAGGTCGTCGAGGAGGCGGTGTCGGCGGACCTGTACCGGACTCCCCTGCACCCCTACAGCGACGGGCTGCTGCAGTCGTTCCCGGCGTTGAAGGGACCACGACGGGAGCTGTCGGGCATCGCCGGCTCACCGCCCGACCTGCGGATGATGCCGAGCGGATGTCCGTTCCACCCGCGGTGCGCCCGCGCCATGGACGTCTGCGCCGAGCAGAAGCCCGTGCTGGGACAGAGCAGGGACAACCGCTCGGTGGCCTGCTGGTTGCACCCGGTCGCGGTGAGCTGAGCCGGCGGTCAGGCCGTGCGGGAGGAACTCGCCCTGATCGCGAGTTCGAAGCCGACGAGGTGCAGGCGGCCGGGTTCGTCCGCGCCCTCGATGCGGTCGATCAGCCGGCCGACGGCGAGTTCGGCGATCTGCCGCTTGTCCGGCGACACCGACGTCAGCGGAACCAGGCCGTACGCGCTGTCGTCGATGTCGTCGAAGCCGACCACGGCGACATCGGCGGGAACCCGCAGCCCGGCCTGGTTCAGCGCGTGCATCGCCCCGAGCGCGACCGGGTCGTTGGCGCACAGCAGGCCGTCGACCGGTTCGGAACCGTTGCCGCCCAACAGGTCCGTGACAGCGGCGAAACCGTTCGCGCGGTGGTAACCGTCCACTTCGACTATTTTGCGGAACGGCAGGGCGGCGGCGGTCAACTCGCGGTCGTAGCCGTCGATGCGCTGCTCGGCCATGTCGGAGCGGAAGTCGCGGGCCCTGCCGATGAACGCGATGCGGCGGCAGCCCTGGTCGACGAGGTGCCGGGTGGCGGCACGGGCCGCGGCGACGTTGTCGATCGCGATCCGGTCGATGCCGGGGATCTCGTGCTCGCCCAGCAGGACGATCGGCCCGGTGTCGCTGGTCTCGATGTCCGCCGGTTCGCACGCCGAGGCGCTGAAGAGCAGGCCGTCGACGAGCTGGCGGTCGATGCGCTGGAGCAGGGCCGCTTCCCGGCCGCGTTCACCGAGGGTCTGCATGACCAGCACGGTGTACCCGCGGCGTTCGGCCTCGTGCACGACCAGCCGCGCCAGCTCGGCGAAGTAGCCGACGTCGAACTCCGGGAAGGCCAGCGCGATCATCCCGCTGCGGCCGGTCCGCAGGCTCCTGGCCGCGCGGTTCGGCCGGTAGCCCACCTCGTCGATCGCGGCGAGCACGCGGCGGCGGACGTCCTCGCTGATGTGCTGGTAGTCGTTGACGACGTTCGACACGGTCCGCGTGGAGACGCCCGCCCGTAGTGCCACGTCGCGCTGGGTAGCCGCCACGGTCGCATCCTCCAGTGCCCAGATTCTTGCCAGTCAGCTCCTTGTCCAGCAAGTTTGCCACGTGGTAGGAATATGCCACGTGGCAAACGGGGCGTGTCGCCCAGATGCGATTGGCCGCGGACCATCTGTCGACCTCAGTGCGGAGGCGCTCAATGGTGACGCTCGACCGACGACAGGCGCTGCGGATGCTGGCGCTCGGCGGGACCGCCCTGGCGACCGCCGCGTGCGGCAGTCCGCTCGCGAGCGGACTCGTGGCGACACCGCTGGAGCCGGAGAAGGTCGCGTTCTGGAACCTCTGGTCCGGTGGTGACGGCGCTCGCGCCCAGACGATCTTCGAGCGCTACCGGGCCGCGCACGGCGCCGGATCGCTGGAGGCGACCACACTGGCCTGGGGAAGCCCGTACTACACGAAGCTCTCCCTCTCGATCGTCGGCGGCCGCCCGCCGGACGTGGCGGTCTGCCACCTGTCCCGGCTGTCCAACTTCGTCCGCGCGGGACTGCTCACCGAGCTCACACCGGACCTCCTGACGGGCGTGGGAGTGGACGGCACCCAGTTCGACGCGGCGGTGTGGCGGTCGGGCCTGGTCGACGGCAAGGCGTACGGACTCCCGGTCGACATCGGCGCACTCGTCCTCTACTACAACACCGACATCTGCGGCCGCGCCGGACTGCTGGACGCCGCCGGTCGCCTGAAGCCGTTCACGGGTGAAGCCGCCTTCCGCGCCGCGCTGGCCGCCACCGTCCAGGCCGGCGCCCGGTGGGGCCTGGTGTCCCCGGTCATCGCCGACCCGTCGTCGAACTGGCGGATCTTCGACACGGTGTACACGCAGCGGGGCGGCCCGACGCTGCTGGCCGGCGACGGCACGCGGGTCGCGATGGACGACCGGATCGCCGCGGAGAGCCTGCGCTGGCTGCGGGACCTGACCACGGCCGGGCTGAGCCCCGACACGGCCACCGACGTCACGTCCGTGTCGCTGTTCGCGACGGGACAAAGCGCCTTCCTCGTCCACGGCGCCTGGCAGACCCCGACGGTCGTCGACGCGAAGGTTCCCTTCTCGCTCGCACCGATCCCCCAACTCTTCGAGCGGCCAGCCGCGTTCGCCGACAGCCACACGCTGGTGTTCCCCCGCAGGCCGTCCGGGGACGATCCGGGGCGCGCGCTCGGCTTCGCGAAGTTCTTCCTGGAGAACACGGACGTCTGGGCGCAGGGCGGCAGCCTCCCGGTCTACCGGCCGGTGCTGGACGGGTCCTGGTTCCGCGGCTACGAGCCGGTCGCCAGCACGGCCCCGACGAAGGACATCGCCATCTACGACCCTCCGGCCTGGTACGCGGGCGCGGGCTCGACCATGCAGACGCTGGTCGGTGCTCAGGTGGCCCTGGCCCGGCAGGGGCTCACCGGTCCGGACGAGGCGGTCCGCGCCATCCGGGACGCGCTCGCCGGATACGCCGCCACTCCCAGCCCCCTGTGAACCGGAGGACCGCCATGACCAGCACAGCGGTGGCGCCCCCGCGCACCTCACCGTCCACACGCGACTCGATCAGCGCCGTCCCGCGCACTCGCGGCAGCGCGGCGCCCCTGTTGTTCCTCGCCCCGTTCGGCCTGCTGTACCTGCTGTTCGTGCTCGGGCCGACCGCCTACGGGTTCGTCCTGTCCTTCTTCGACACCAGCCTCGTGAAGCCCGGCCTGGGTAATGCCGTCGGTTTCGACAACTTCGCCGCTCTGTTGTCCGGCCAGGACTTCTGGTCCGCGCTGTGGAACACCGTGCGGTTCACCCTCTACACGACGCCGGTGCTGGTGGTGCTGAGCCTGGTGCTCGCCGTCCTGGTGAACCGGGTCGGGCGCGGCAACCGGCTGTTCCGCTTCGCCTTCTTCCTGCCCTACGTCCTGCCCTCGGCGACGGTCGGGCTGATCTGGCTCTTCATCCTCACCCCGGACAGCGGCGTGCTCTCGACCGTGCTGAAGGCCGTGGGTGCCGATCCGCCGTCCTGGCTCGGTGATCCGGCGTGGGCGATGCCGTCGATCGCGGGCGTCACGCTCTGGTGGACGCTCGGCTTCAACTTCGTGCTGTACCTGGCCGCGCTGCAGGAGATCCCGCGTGACCTCTACGAAGCCGCGGCGATCGACGGTGCGGGCCCGTGGCAGCAGACCACGCGGATCACGTTGCCGTTGCTGCACCGCACCACCGCGCTGGTCACCGCGCTGCAGCTGATCGCGTCGCTGAAGGTGTTCGACCAGATCTACCTGATGACCATGGGGGCCGCCGACACCCGGCCGGTGCTGGAGTACGTCTACGACACCGGTTTCACCGACTACCGCGTGGGCGCCGCGTCCGCCGCGTCGATGCTCTACTTCCTGCTGATCCTGCTGGTGTCGGGGCTCTGGCTGCTCGCCACCCGCCGCCGCGACCGCGAGGTGACCCGATGACCGCGCTCAGCGCAGCGGCGCCCGGCCGGCGCCGGAGCCCCGTGTCCCCCACCAAGGTCTTCGACACCCTGTGTCTCGTGGTCGTGGCGGTGTTCGCGCTGCTGTGGGTGCTCCCGACCGCCTTCGCGGTCAGGACCTCACTGGTGGAGAACACGACAGCGGCCGAAGGTGCCACGGCGATCGCCGGCAGCGGTGACCTGACGCTGCACTCCTACCTGGCGCTGTTCGCCCAGGGCGACGTCCTGAACTGGTACCTGTCCAGCGCGATCACCTCGGTCCTCACCGTGGTGCTGACGCTGGTCACCGCGAGCACGGCCGCGTTCGCCCTGTCCCGGCTGCGCTTCCGCGGCAAGCGGGCGGCGTTCCTGGTGGTGCTCGCGGGAATCGTGATCCCCGGGCAGGTGCTGATCGTGCCGTGGTTCCGCGAACTCGGGGCGTTCGGGCTGCTCAACACCTACTGGGCGGTGATCCTCCCGCAGGTGCCGTCGGCGATCGCGGTGGTCGTCTTCAAGCAGTTCTTCGACGGGATCCCGCGCGAGATCGAGGAATCCGCGATGGTCGAGGGCGCGGGACCGTGGACGCTCTACCGGTGGATCGTGCTGCCGCTGAGCCGTCCGGCCGTCTCCGCCGTCGCGATCTTCACCTTCGTCTGGACGTGGAACAACCTGCTCTGGCCGTTGATCGCGGTGTCGAACCCCGCGCTGATGACCGTCCCGGTCGGGCTCGCCACCGTGCAGGGCTCGTTCGGCGAGCGCTACGCCGACGTCATGGCGTCCTCCGTCCTCGGCGCGCTGCCGTTGATCCTGCTGTTCCTGTTCTTCCAGCGCCGCATCGTCGAAGGCGTCACCAGCACCGGCCTCAAGGGCTGAGCCGGGATCCGAAGGAGCTCACCGATGACCCACCCCCGTCCCCAGCTGACGCGGGCGAACTGGACCGACCTGTGCGGCGAGTGGGAGTTCACCCACGACGACGCCGACGCGGGCCTCGACGAGAACTGGCACTCGGCGGGGGCGGTGTTCGGCCGCACGATCACCGTCCCCTACCCGCCGGAGTCGGCCGCGAGCGGCATCGGCGACAAGGGCTTCCACCCGGTCGTCTGGTACCGCCGCACGTTCGACGCCCGAGCCGACGGTCACCGGGTGCTGCTGCACTTCGGCGCCGTCGACCACCGCGCGTCGGTCTGGGTCAACGAACGACTCGTCGCGACGCACGAGGGCGGCCACACCCCGTTCTCCGCCGACATCACCGCCGCACTGCTCGACGGCGAGGAGCAGGTGCTGGTCGTGCGGGCGGAGGACCGCAACGATCCGCACCAGCCGCGGGGCAAGCAGGACTGGCGGCCGGAGCCGCACGACATCTGGTACCACCGCACCACCGGCATCTGGCAGCCCGTGTGGCTCGAACAGGTGCCGCGGGTGTGGATCGACTCGGTCCGCTGGACGCCGAAACCGCTCGACGGCCTGGTGGAACTGGAAGCCGGGTTCGGCGGTGTGCCCGACGGCCACCGGCTCGACGTCCGGCTGCGGCTGGGCGACGAGGTGCTCGCCGAGCAGTCCGCGGTCGTGCGGGGTGACCGCGCCCGGCTCACGATCAGCCTGCCGGTGGCGGAGAACCGGCAGGAACTCGGCCGGCTGCTGTGGTCTCCCGAGCGGCCCGTCCTGATCGACGCCGACCTCGAACTCTCCGGCGCGACCGGGACCGACGTCGTGCACAGCTACCTCGGGCTGCGCGAGATCGGCGTGCGCGAAGGCCGCTTCACGCTCAACGACGCGCCCTACTTCCCGCGAATGGTTCTGGCACAGGGGTACTGGCCGGAAACGCACCTGGCCGCGTCGGACGACGACCTGCTCCGCGAGGCACAGCTGGTCAAGGAGCTCGGGTTCAACGGCGTGCGAGTGCACCAGAAGGTCGAGGACCCCCGGTTCCTGCACCACTGCGACCGCCTCGGCCTGCTCGTGTGGGGCGAACTGCCGAGCGCCTACGCGTTCTCGTCGACGGCGGCCGACCGGCTCTGTCGCGAATGGACGGAGGTGGTCCGGCGCGACGTCAGTCATCCGTGCGTCGTGGCCTGGGTTCCGCTCAACGAGAGCTGGGGTGTGGACCACATCGCCACCGATCCGGCGCAACGGGCACTGGCGACGGCCCTGTACCACCTGACCAAGGCGCTGGACCCGACCCGGCCGGTCATCTCGAACGACGGCTGGGAGCACACGGTCAGCGACATCTACGGCCTGCACGACTACACCCCCACCGCCGCGGGGTTGCTGTCCCGCTACGGCGACGCCGGCCGCGTCGAGTCCACTTTGGCCGGATCCGGTCCTGCCGGGCGACGGCTCCTGCTGGAAGGACGCGTGCCGGGCGTTCCGGTGATGCTCTCGGAGTACGGCGGTCTCAGCTTCACCCCGCAGGCCGGGGAGGAATGGCACGGCTACGCGACGCTCGCGGACGCGGACGCGTTGCTGAAGCGCTACGACGAACTCACGTCGGCGTTGCTCGAAAGCCCTGCCGTGGCCGGATTCTGCTACACGCAGCTCACCGACACGTTGCAGGAGACCAACGGCCTGCTCACCGCCGACCGGCAGCCGAAGCTGCCCGTCGACCAGGTGCGCCGGATCAACACCCGCCCAGCAGCCGCGATCCCGGTCGAGGAGATCGCGGACGAGTACCGCCAGGCAGTGCGCCGCGCCCGCGGCGAATGACCGATTCCAGGAGGCGACACCGATGCGTCTGCGAGTGTTTCTGGCCATTGTGCTCACCATGGTCTCGCTGGCAGGGTTCGTGACACCGGCGACAGCCGCGGCCGGCACCGAGGTCGGTGCCGGGATGTACCCGCGACTGGTGCGGTTGCAGCATTCCGGCTCGGCGAACGGGACCTACCTGAGCAGTTCCGTCGCGTTCCCGGCGGACCGGCCGAACGGCGTGGCGAAGATCTACTCGAGCACCGACGGACGCACGTACAGGAACATCGCGACGATCGACGACGCGACGGCGTCACGCGGTATCTGCTGCGGCACGCTGTACGAACTTCCCGTCGCCGTCGGCGGTCTTCCCGCGGGAACCCTGTTGTGGTCGGCGTCCTTCGGTGGCCAGAACCACAGCGCGAGCCAGCCGATGGTCATCCGCGTGTGGCGCAGCACCGACCAGGGCAGGACCTGGCGGTTCCTCTCCACCATCGCCACCGCGGGGAACGGCGGCGGCATCTGGGAGCCCGAGTTCGCCATCGCCTCGAACGGGCGCCTGGTCTGCTACTACTCCGACGAGACCGACGCTAACCACAGTCAGAAACTCGTCCAGGTGACGTCCACGGACGGGGTCGGCTGGACCGCCCCGAAGAACATCGTCGCGCTGGCCAACCGCGACGAACGGCCGGGGATGCCCGGCGTGCGCAAGCTGCCCAGCGGCACTTTCGTGATGGCGTACGAGATCTGCGGCCCGACCTACCGCTGCGCGGCGATGCTGAGGACGTCGGCCGACGGTCTGAACTGGGGCTCGCTCACCGCGGTGGGCACCCGTCCGGTGACGTCCAACGGCTCGTACTTCTCCCACACGCCGACGATCGTCCTGACCGGCTCGACGATCGTCCTGATAGGACAGGTGCTGCTCACCGCGAGCGGCACGGCCCAGACGGGCAACGGTGGAGCGATCTTCGTGGGCACGCTGGGTGGTAGCTGGACGCAGCGGACCGCGCCCGTCACGGTCGCCGGTCCTTCGGTGGGGTCACCGGGTCCGGTGCAGAACTACAGCCCCGCACTGGTGTTCTCCGCGGACGGCCGGTCGCTCGCCGAGGTGACCACCGCCGACAAGTCGGGCACCAGCACGGTTTACGCCGGTATCGCCGCGTTCTGATCGCGGTGGGACATCTCGCCGGGTTTCTCCCGTCCTCGCGGAGGAATTCGGCGAGACGCTCCGAACAGACCTAATAACTGGACGCGGTGTTTCGTAATCACTAGAGTTTCTGTACATGATGCATCGAAACTTGCCGGGAACGGCCCTCGTCATCGGCGCCTCGCGCACCCTGGGCCTCGCGCTGGCCACCGAACTGCTGCGTCGCGGCTGGCACGTCATCGGCACCGTGCGCGGCCACCGGCACACCGGCCTGCACGACCTGGCCGAGACCTCCGGTGGCCGGCTGACCGTCGAATCACTGGACATGACCGACCAGGACCAGATCTCCGCGCTGCGCGACCGTCTGGCCGGACACGACCTGGATCTCCTGTTCGTCAACGCGGGCATCGCCCACGCGAACGTCCCGGTCGGCGAGGTCACCACCGAGTCCTTCACCCAGGTCATGGTCACCAACGCGCTGAGCCCCCTGCGCGTGATCGAGACGCTGGGCCCGCTGGTCGCGGAGACCGGGACGATCGCCGTCATGTCCTCCAGGCAGGGCAGCATCACGATGAACACCAACGGCGGCCACGAGGTCTACCGCGCCAGCAAGTCCGCCCTCAACCAGCTCATGCGCAGCTACGCGGCACGCCACGCCGAGAGCTCCAAGACCCTGCTCCTGATCAACCCGGGCTGGGTGCGCACGGACCTCGGTGGCCCCGGCGCCCTGCTGGAGATCGAGGAGAGCATCCCCGGCGTCGTCGACACCCTGGAGGCCCGCACCGGAGAGAAGGGGCTGCACTTCGTGGACCACCAGAACCAGACCCTGCCCTGGTGATCTCGGCCGGCGAGCGGGAGTGCGCCGGCGTTTCCAGGTGCGGTCGCCCGCGACACCTCGCTGGACGCCATGTCTCGCAACTGGTCCCTGCCCCGCGACCGGTTTCGGCGACGCCGACCTGCGCGGCGGTGTACGAAGGAGGTGTCATGCCACCGCTGTAGGGGGACCGCGCTGATGGCGACTGTTCGTCCGATTCCGTTGATGCTCGCGGAGAACGCCCGGCTGCGGGGAGGCCGCAACGCCTACAGCGACGGGCGCAGGACGGTGACCTGGTCCGAACTGGACGACCGCACGGCCAGACTCGCGGCGGGTTTCGGAGTGGAGCGCGGCGCGCGGGTGGCGGTGCTGCTCGACGACGGAGTGGAACTGGTGGAGGCGGTGCTCGCCACCACCAGGGCGTCGGCCGTCGGCGTGTTGCTGAGCTCCAGCGCGACCGGTCCTGAGCTGGCGCGGCTGCTCGACGACTGCCGGCCTGACCTCCTGATCACCAACGAGCGCCTGCTCGCCAAGCTGTCCGGGCCGCTGCCGCGAGTGGCGATGCTCGAGGACCTCCTGGCAGACGGCGTGCCCCGGGACGACCTCGGGCTGGACGAACTCGCCTGGCTGCTCTACACGTCCGGAACCACCGGTGCACCCAAGGCCGCGATGGTGACGCAGCGCGCGGGTTTGTGGGTGCCGGCGACCAGCTACGGGCCGCTGCTCGGACTGTCCGAACAGGACAGACTGTTGTGGCCGCTGCCCCTGCCGCACAGTTTCGCGCACTCGCTCTGCATGCTCGGCGTGCTGGTGGCGGGAGCGCACGCCCGCATCTGCGGCCCCGCGGAGCTGAAGAGGCTGATCGGCGAGTTCGAACCGACGGTGCTCGCCGGCGTTCCGACGACGTACCGGATGCTGCTGGAGACCGAGCCGGCGACCGCCCCGGCGCTGCGCCTGTGCATCACCGCCGGTGCGCCGAGCGACGCCAAGCTGCGAGCGGACGTGCAGGCGGCGCTCGGTTCACCGCTGCGGGACCTCTACGGCAGCACCGAGACGTGCGGCGCGATCACCATCGACCTGGGTGACGGCACCAACGGCCCGCCGGTCGCCGGCGTGTCCCTGCGGATCGTCGACCACCGGACCGGCCAGGACGCGGCCGAGGGTGAGGTCCGGGTCAGCAGCCCGGGACTGTTCTCCGGTTATCGCGGCAGACCCGAGGCGACGGCGAAGGCCCTGCTGGACGGGTGGTACCGCACCGGTGACCTCGGCCGGATCGACGAGAACGGCTGCCTCCACCTCACCGGCCGGGTCGGCGACCTGATCATCCGCGGCGGCCAGAACGTCGATCCCGTCGAGGTCGAGACCGTGCTGCTCGGCCTTCCCGGCGTGCGCGACGCCGCCGTGGTCGCCCGGCCGGACGCCGTGCTGGGCGAGGTCCCGGTGGCGTTCGTCGTCCGTCTCGACGAGGCGGTGGACGAGGCCTCGCTCCTGCGCGCCTGTGCGGAATCGTTGTCCCCGCACAAAGTTCCCGTGGAAGTGCGCTTCACCCCGTCCGTTCCACGCACCGCCTCCGGCAAGGCGCGCCGGAACGTGCTCCGGGAAAGCCTTCGCGAACTGCCGCCCGCCGACCTCGCGGACCGCTTCGCCGGTCTGTCCTCGCGTGAACGCCTTGCCGCCCTGGAAGAACTGGTCCTCGCCGAGGCGTCGACCACGCGCGGCGACCAGGTCGGCTCGACCACCGCCTTCGCCGACAGCGGGATGACCTCCCTGGACGTCACCGCGCTGCGACACCGGCTGAGCGCGCTGACCGGTCTGGACCTGCCCGCCACCCTGGCGTGGGACCACCCGACGCCGTCGGCCGTCGCGCGCTATCTGGACCTCCGGCTGACCGGCGAGGTCTCCGCCCCGGCGGACCCGCTCGGCGACGAGAACGAGCCCATCGCCGTCGTCGCCGTGGGCTGCCGGTTCCCCGGCGGGGTCACCTCACCGGACGACCTGTGGCGACTGGTGGCGGACGGCGTCGACGCCACCTCCGCCTTCCCGGTGAACCGGGACTGGGACACCGACGCGCTGTACGACCCGATCCCGGACCGGGCGGGGAAGACCTACGTGCGCCGAGGCGGTTTCCTGCACGACGCGGCCGACTTCGACGCGGCCTTCTTCGGCATCTCCCCGCGCGAGGCGATCACGATGGACCCGCAGCAGCGCCTCCTGCTGGAGGTCGCGTGGGAGACCGTCGAACGCGCCGGGATCGCGCCGACCTCGTTGCACGGCAGCGACACCGGGGTGTTCGTCGGCCTGATGCTCAACGACCACGCGACCCGCGCCGACCCACTGGGCATCGAGTCGCAGCTGGCCCTCGGCTCGACGGGCAGCGTCGCGTCCGGCCGGATCTCGTACGTGCTCGGCCTTCGCGGACCGTCGCTGACGATCGACACGGCCTGCTCCTCCTCTCTCGTCTCGATGCACCTCGCCGCGAAGGCCCTGCGCGACGGCGAATGCTCGCTGGCGCTGGCCGGCGGCGTGACCGTGATGTCGACACCGCTTCCGTTCGTGGCGTTCAGCCAGCAGCACGCCCTCTCACCGGACGGCCGCTGCCGGTCGTTCTCCGCGGGCGCCGACGGCACCGGGTGGTCGGAAGGCGCTGGACTGGTGCTGCTGGAACGGCTTTCCGACGCGCGGCGCCACGGCCACCCGGTCCTCGCGGTCCTGCGCGGCTCCGCGGTGAACTCCGACGGCGCGTCGAACGGTCTCACCGCCCCGAGCGGACCGGCGCAGCAGGACGTGATCCGGCGAGCACTGGCCGACGCGGGCGTCCGAGCGTCCGATGTGGACGTCGTGGAAGGGCACGGCACCGGCACGGCGCTCGGTGACCCGATCGAGGCGTCCGCCCTGCAGGCCACTTACGGGGTCGCGCGGCAGCAGCCGTTGTGGCTCGGGTCGGTGAAGTCGAACATCGGCCACACCCAGGCCGCCTCGGGGGTGGCGGCGCTGATCAAGGTGGTGTGGGCGATGCGGCACGCCACGCTGCCCAGGTCCCTGTACGCGGAGGAACCGTCCCCGCACGTCGGCTGGACCGGGATCCGCCTGCTCGCGGAGTCCGCGCCCTGGCCCGCCGGACGTCCGAGGCGGGCGGGAATCTCGTCCTTCGGCATCAGCGGAACCAACGCGCACGTCATCGTGGAAGAGCCACCGGCGCTGGAAAGCACCGACATCGCCACCCGTGCCCCGATCGCGGCGCCGTGGCTGATCAGCGGTGACGACGACGAGGGTCTGCGCGCCCACGCCACGGCGCTCGCCGGCGCGCTGACCGACGAGTCCACACTGGACGTCGCCTTCTCGCTCGCCACGTCCAGGGCCCATCTCGGCCGGCGAGCGGCGGTGCTGGGCGGTGGCGACATGGTCGGCGCACTGCGGGATCTGGCCCGCGGCACCGCGAACCCGGCGATCCGGCGGGCAACGGCGTCGCGCGATCCGCGGCTCGCGTTCCTGTTCACCGGGCAGGGTTCCCAGCGGCCGGGCATGGGCGACGAACTGGCCGAGGCGTTCCCGGTCTTCCGCGAGACCCTTCAGTCCGTGTGCGACGAGTTCACGCTCGAAGTCCCGCTGCGCGACGCCATCACCGGTCCGCTGGTCGACCGCACCGAGTACACCCAGCCCGCGCTGTTCGCCTACGAGGTGGCGCTGTCCGCGTTGCTCGCCGCTCACGGCGTCAGTCCCGGCCAGGTCATCGGCCATTCGATCGGCGAACTCGCGGCCGCCCACGTCGCAGGTGTGCTGTCCCTGCCCGACGCGGCCCGTCTGGTCCAGGCGCGCGGCCGGATCATGGCTGCGGCACTCGAAGGCGCCATGATCGCGGTCCGCACCTCGCCGGACCGGGCGCGGCGGGTCGCCGCCGAGTTCGGCGTCTCCGTCGCCGCCGTCAACGGACCGGACTCGATCGTGTTGTCAGGCCGGGAAAACGCCGTGTTGGACGCCGCTGCCGCGCTCGGTGGCCGCCACACCCGCCTGCCCGGCCGGTACGGATTCCACTCCGCGCTGCTCGACGACGGGCTGGACGAGTTCCGCGCGGTGGCCGACTCCGTCACCTACCACCGTCCGCGCATCCCGTTCTTCTCGACGCTGACCGGGCAGCAGGAGTCCGAGGCCCTCACCCGGCCCGGTCACTGGGTCCGCCAGGCCAGGGAGACGGTCCTCTTCGCGGACGCCCTGAACAGCCTCGACGCCGCGGTGTTCGTCGAGGTGGGCCCGGCGGCCACCCTCACGGCGCTGGGGCAGGAGTCCGGGGACGCGGTGTTCGTGCCGATGTCACGCGGCGTGCTCGACGGCCTCGCGACCCTGCACGTCCACGGCGTCACCGTCGACTGGAGATCCGCGTACTCGGGTACGGGTGCCCGCCGGTGCGACCTCCCGGTGTACCCGTTCCAGCGCGAGCGCCTCTGGTTGAAGCCCAGGAGCACCACTGCGGACCTCCCGTTGCTCGGCGACGCCGTGCCCGCCGCCGACCGCCAGGAGGTGCGGCACACCACCGTTCTCTCGGCCGCGCGCCTGCCGTGGCTGGAGGACCACCGCGTCGGTGACGACGTCGTGGTGCCCGCGACGGCGTTCATCGAGATGGCGTGGCAGGCGACCGGCCGTCACCTCCAGGAGCTCGTGGTCCACGAACCGTTGGTGCTCAAGGGCGAGGCACAGGTCCAGGTGGTCGTCGAGCGGGGAGCGGTCACGATCTGGGGGCGTTGCGGCGGCACAGATGTCTGGACCCGGCACGTCACCGCCTCCGCGGCACCGGACACCGTCCCCGAGGTGGTGCCCGAGCCGTGGCCACCGCCCGGAGCCGAACCGGTGCCGGTCGACTACCGGGGGCTCGCCGCGCTCGGTCACCACTACGGACCCGCGTTCCAGGGCGTGACGGCGCTGTGGCGGCGTGGCGACGACCTGTTCGCCGACCTGCGGCTGCGCGACGCCGACGGTGCTTTCGGGCTCCACCCGTGCCTGCTCGACGCGGCTCTGCACGCGTCCCTGCTCGCGGAACCACCGAGCGGCACGCTCAAGGTTCCCTTCGCGTTCAACGGAGTCGAGCTCTTCCGGAGCGGCGTGGAGGCCGCACGGGCTCACCTGACCCGCCGGTCCGAGGACGAGGTGCACGTCCTGATCACCGACCAGGCAGGGCTGCCGGTGGCGCGCATCGAGTCGATGGTGACGCGACCGCTGCGGATCACGTCGGACGCGCTGGCCGGCCGGGTGCTGCACGAGGTCGGCTGGGTCCCGGTGCCGGAGCAGGCCGTCGGTGCGCACCAGATCTTCGACACCGCGACGGTCGAAGCCTCGGGCGACATGCCTTCGCGCATCAGGGAACTCACCTCGGCCACCCTCCTGCGAATCCGGGAATGGCTTGCGGTACCACGACAAGAACGCCTGGTCGTGGTCACGCACGACGCCACGGGTGACGACCCGGACCTGGCCGCGGCCGCGGTGTGGGGACTGGTGAGCAGCGCCCAGGCGGAACAACCCGGCCTCGCAGTCGTCGACCTGCGCGGGAACTCCGCCCTGAAGCTGGCCGACCAGCCGCGGATCGCCGTGCGGGACGACGTTCTGCTGGCACCGGAGCTGATGCCGGCCGGGCACCCGGACGGCGAGCGGCCGGTCTTCGACGGATCCGTGCTGATCACGGGCGGCACGAGCGCTCTCGCCGAGTCGCTGGCCCGGTACCTCGCGCCTGACGTCCAGCACCTCGTGCTGGCGAGCCGGCAAGGTGTCGAACCAGTGTGGGCGAAAGAGCTTCCCTGTGCCGTCACCGCCGTGTCGTGCGACGTCAGCGACCGGGCCGCGGTCGACCTGCTGGTCAAGTCGTGCGATCCCCCGCTGCGAGGCGTGTTCCACCTCGCCGGGGTGCTCGACGACGGACTGGTCGACGCGATGACCCCCGAACGCATGGACGCGGTGCTGGCACCCAAGGTCGACGGCGCGTGGAACCTGCACGAAGCGACCGCGCACCTCGACCTCTCGGCGTTCGTGCTGTATTCCTCCTGCACCGGGATTCTGGGCAGGCCGGGCCAGTCGAACTACTCGGCCGCGAACGCGGTCCTCGACGCCCTCGCACGCCACCGCGTGGCCAGGGGCCTGCCCGGTCAGTCACTGGCGTGGGGACTGTGGCAGGCCGGCATGGGCGCGGATCTGGCCGCGGACAGCACGGCCGCGATGAGCGCCGAGGTCGGGATCGCCGCGCTGGACCGGGCGTTGCGCACTCAGGCTCCTCTCCTCGTGCCGTTCCTGCGCGAGCCGCCCGCACCCGTGACCGCGACCTGGAGCGACGTCGGCAGCGGCATCCGGGCGGAGCTGGCCGCCGTGCTCGGCTACCCGGACCCGGCATCGGTCCCGGACGACAAGGAGTTCGGCGAGCTCGGGTTCGACTCGCTCACCGCTCTGCAGCTGAGGAACCGCATCAACGAGGTGACCGGTCTCAAGCTCGGCGCGACGATCGTCTTCGAGCACCCGACACTGCCCCGGCTCACCGCGCACGTCGAAGCACTTCTCGCCGCTACCGCGCCTGCTCCCCCGCGCCGGCAGCGGTTCGCCGGTCTCTACCACCGCGTGCTCAGCGAGAAAGGGCCCGCGGAGGCCATGTCGATGCGGTTCCTGGCCTCGTACGCGCTGCCCTCCAGCAGCTCACCGGTTCCGATTCCCCCGGTGCGGCTCGCCTCCGGACCGGACGCGGTTCTCGTGTACGTGCCCAGCTACCTCACGCCAGGTGATCCGGCGCCTCGGCAACTGGCCCGGCAGTTCGAGGGTGAGCACGACCTGTTCCTGCTGTCCCACCCCGGTTTCGGCGACGACCCGGCGATCCCCGCGGACGTCGAGACGCTCGTCCAGTCGCACGTGGACTCAATCGGGCCGCTCGTCGCCGGCAGGCCGGTCGTCCTCATCGGACACTGCGCCGGCGGTCTGGTCGCCCACGCGGTCGCCGCGCGACTCGGCGCCACCGGCGTCGTGCTCGTCGAAACCGACGCGGGTGTGCTGATCAGGAACGACGACCGCGCGCTCGCACTGGTCACCGGCGAGGCCCGGCTTCCCCTGGAGGACTACGAGAACCTCGTCAGCGACGCCGCGGTCCTCGCGGGTGGCGGGTACGTCCGGATCTTCGAGGACTGGCGGCCGCAGCCCTCGCCCGTGCCCACGTTGCTGCTCCAGGCCGGCCCCACACCGGAGATGCTGGCCGTCGACCCCGGCCGGGACTGGCGGCCGCGGTGGCCGCTGCCCCATGACGTCGCGGGCGTCCCTGGTGACCACGACACCGTTCTCACCGACCACGCCGCAACCGTTGCTTCGGCGGTGCGCGACTGGATGGCCAGGCTCAGGTGACCCGTGCGCCGACGGCGTGTGCAAGGCCGTTCAGGATGAGGGCGAGGCCCGCCTCGAACGCGGACTCGTGATCGATCACCGGTAGGTCGGGCGGCAGATCCCCACCGGTGTCCGCCTGTTCCTCCAGCACGCTGCCGACCGTGAAGCGGCTCGTGGCCAGCATCGCCATGCCCGCGTCGTGTTCGGGAACGCCGGAGGCGACGAGGAAGTCCATCTTGTGGCGGATCCGGTCGAGGTCGTTCACCGGCGTGCTGCCGGCGTGCAGCCGTGCGCCGTCCCGGTGCATCAGCAACGTGCGCCTGAAGCTGCGCGTGTTGTCGGCGAACCATTCGCGCCAGTCGTCGCCCGGCGTCGGCAGCGGCGCGGTCGCGTGGGGCTCCATCGCCGCCTGCGCCATGGCGGCGAACAGGTCCTTCTTGGTGCGGAAGTGCCAGTAGAGCGAGGGCTGCTCCACGTTCAGCCTGGTCGCCAGGCGTCGTGTGCTGACGCCGTCGAGCCCGGCCTCGTCCAGCAGGGCGAGCGCCTCGGCGATGACGACCTCGCGGTTCATCTTGGTCACGTTGACAATCTATCGCTGATAGTTGACGCTGGAAAGGAACCTATCACCGATAGATTTTGGAGAAACGATCATGTCAACGAGATTGCGGGTCCTCGTCGCCGGTGGCGGGGTGGCGGGGCAGGCGCTGGCCTTCTGGCTCACCCGCGGCGGCCACCAGGTGACCGTCGTCGAACGCTTCCCCGCGCTGCGGGCGGCCGGCGCCCAGGTCGACCTCCGAGGCCAGGGCATCGAGGCGGTGCGACGCATGGGACTTCTCGACGCCGTCCGCGCCGAGCTCGTGGACGAGCCCGGGGTCGCCTTCGTCGACGCCGGCGGCAGGACCAAGGGGACGATCATGGCCAACACCTCCGGCCGCGGCCGGCAGACCCTCACGTCCGAGTACGAGATCATGCGCGGGGATCTGGTGCGGATCCTGCACGACGCGACGAAGGACGACGCCGAGCACGTGTTCGGCACGAGCGTGGACGGCTTCGAGCAGGACGAACGCAGGGTCGTCGCGCACTTCTCCGACGGCTCCTCCGGTGAGTACGACCTCCTGGTCGGGGCCGACGGACAGGGCTCGCGCGTCCGGCAGGCCCTGCTGCCGGACGGCGTGGATCCCTACCTGCGCCTGGGAATCCACATGGCCTACTGGTTCGTGCCCCGAATCCCGTCCGACAGCAACATCCGCGACACCTACCTGGCTCCCGGCGGCCGGCAGATCATGCGCCGCAGCCACAACCCGTCCGAGACTCAGGCGTACTTCGTGCTGCGCGAGGAGTCCGAGGAGGCGTCAGCGATCCACCGGGAGCCCGTCGAGAGCCAGCAGGCGTTCTGGGCCACCAGGTTCCGCGACGCCGGTTGGCAGGCCGCGCGGTTCATCGAGGGCATGACAGCCAGCCCGTTCTTCTACTCCCAGGAGATCGTCCAGGTCCGCACGGACACGTGGTCGCGGGGCCGCGTGGTCCTGGCCGGCGACGCCGCGCACTGCGCGTCCCCCTACAGCGGCATGGGCATCTCCGGCGGCCTGGTCGGCGCCCACGTCCTGGCCGGCGAGATCATCCGGCACCCGGACGACCTGCCGACCGCACTGGCGAACTACGACGAGGTGCTGCGGCCGTTCGTCGACGAGATCCAGAGCGCGGTCAACCCGCGTCTGCTGCGCCTGGCGCTGCCCGACAGCCAGCGTGCGATCAGCATGATCCACGCCGTCGCCGCACTGGCCTGTTCCCTGCGCATCCCCGATCTCGTCGCACGTCTGTCCACAGAGGACCGCGGCGGCAGCTGGCAACTCCCCGCGGACCCGGCCCCGATCCACGCCCGGTAGCGCGGCCTCACACGTCCCGGCTGCGCATGGCGAACGCGGCGGCGACGAGAGCGGCGACGACCCAGGCGACGAGGACCGCGACACCGGCTCCCGAGCCGAGTTTGCTGTCCCCCGCGGCGGCGACCGCGGTGAACGCGGACGCGGCGGAGCTGGGCAGGAACCGCAGGATCGTGTCCCAGCTGTCGGGCAGCAGCGCGCCGGCGATGTTGGGCAGGATCATGATGCCGCCGACGACGACGCCGATGCTCCCGGCGACGCTGCGCAGCAGGACGCCCAGGCCGAGGCCGATCAGGGCGATCGCGGTGATGTAGCCGACCATGCCGAGCAACGAGGTCAGGACACCGTCGTCCGTCAGGGAGACGGTGGGGGCGTCGTTCGCGGAGAGGATCGCCATGCCGGCGGCGTAGGAGCCCATGACGGCGACGAGCGCGGTGGGAACCACCACGGCGGCGAGCGCGACGGTCTTGGCGACGACGACCTGCCAGCGGCGTGGCACGGCGGCGACGGTGGCGGTGATCATGCGGGAGCTGTACTCGCGGGCACCGGCGAGGCTGCCGAGGACGCCGATCAGGAGCACCGCGAACGTGGAGCCGGTGAGGACGGTCGAGAGGGCTCCACCACCACCGAACGGGCCGCCGCCGGGGCCGGGACCGTCGCCGGGCCCGGCGATGGAGCCGCTGGACACGGCCGAGGCGATCGCACCGAACCCGATCATGACGACGGCGACGGCGGCCATGCCGATCCAGGTGCCGCGCAGGCTGCGGATCTTGATCCACTCGGCGCGGATCGCCCTGCCGAGGGTCTGCGGGCGGGTGTGCGTCGTGGTCGCCCTGGCGTGCCGGGGCGAGGAGAGCGTGGTGGTCATCAGGCGGCCTTCTCGTGCGTGGGGACGGCGGAGGTGTACTCGACGCTGTCGCGGGTGAGTTCGAGGTAGGCGGACTCGAGCGACGCGGTGACGGGGGTCAGTTCGTGGATGCGCAGCCGGTGCTCCATGGCGATGTCGCCGATCGCGGCGGAGGTCATGCCGCGGATCTCGAACCGGCCGGCCTCCCTGGTCGTCAGCGTGATGCCGTTGCCGGTGAGCAGCGTCGCCAGCGCGGTCGCGTCGGGCGAGACCACGACGACCGCGTTGCTTCCGGGGGACTCCTCGATGAAGTCCGCGATCGAGGAGTCGGCCAGGATGCGTCCCTGGCCGATGACCAGCAGGTGGTCGGCGACCAGTTGCATCTCGCTCATCAGGTGCGAGGAGAGCAGCACCGTGCGGCCCTCGTCGGCCAGTTCGGTGAGCAGTTCCCGGATCCACTGGATGCCGTCGAGGTCCAGGCCGTTGACCGGTTCGTCGAGGAGCAGCACGGACGGGTCGGCGAGCAGCGCGGCGGCGATGCCGAGGCGCTGGCCCATCCCGAGCGAGAACGACCTGGCCGACTTGTGCGCCACCTCGGTCAGCCCGACCTGGGCGAGCACCTCGTCGACCCGGCGCGCGCCGATGCCGACGGTGGCACCGAGCGCGAGGAGGTGGTTGCGGGCGCTGCGGCCGCCGTCGACCGCCTTGGCGTCGAGCAGTGCGCCGACCTCGGCGATCGGTGCGCGGGAGGCGGCGTAGGGGTGTCCGTTGACCAGCGCCGAGCCGGACGTCGGCCGGTCCAGGCCGACGATCATGCGCATGGTCGTGGACTTGCCGGCACCGTTGGGGCCGAGGAAGCCCGTGACGACTCCGGGCCGGATGGTGGCGTCGATACCGTCCACCGCGACTTTGTCGCCGTAGGTCTTGGTGAGTTGCCGCAGTTCGATCATGTCTCAACGATGCGCCGGACGAGGGCTTCCGCGCGTCCTCCGGCCGTGGACACATAGGACAGTCACGCGTACTGCGTTCGTGGTACGTCAACCGGAACGCGGTACCGCGGCCGGGAGATGCCTCGAATCACCACGACGTCTACGTTGATCAGCATGGATCGGATGTCGGTCAGGCGGTGGGTCGCTCGCCACCCGCTGCTCCGCGACGTCGCACTGGCCTGTTTCGTGGTGGCGGGCGGCACCGCCGGACAGCTGAGCGGGATGCACGGCCGGACCGACGGGATCATCTCCACCCCGGACGTGCTGGCGCTGGCCATCGCGTTCGTCGCCCTGGCCACCCGTCGCCGGCGGCCGGCCCTCAACCTGGTCGCCACCGCCGTCGCCGCCGCGGTGCTGGTCGCGACGACCGGGATGCAGCCCGTGCTGGTCGTGACCCTGGGAATCCTCACGTACACCACGACCTCGACCACCGACCGCCGTTCCGGGGCGATGCTGGCCGCTCCGGTCGCCATCGGCCTCTACTTCGTCGACGCGTTCGCCGACACCGGAACCGCGTGGTCACCCCCGAGTCTCGGGCTGGTCGCCTGGATCGGCATGACCGCGGCCGCGGGAGACGCCGTCCGCAGCCGGCGCGCCTACATCGCCGAGGTCGAGGAACGGGCGCGCAGCGCGGAACGCACTCGCGAAGAGGAAGCCGCTCGCCGGGTCGTCCAGGAGCGGCTGCGCATCGCGCGGGACCTGCACGACGTGGTCGCCCACCACATCGCGGTCATCAACGTGCAGGCCGGGGCCGCCAGTCACGTCCTCACCCGGCACCCGGACCAGGCCCACCGGGCTCTCACGCACATCCGTGAGGCGTGCGGCACCGTGCTGAGCGAGCTGGCCTCCATCGTCGGCGTGCTGCGGGAGAACGACGACCAGGAAAGGGAACCAGGCCGCGGACTCGCGAGGCTCACCGAGGTGGTCGACTCGCTCGCCGCCGCCGGTCTCACGGTGGAACGCAAGCAGATCGGCGAGTCGAGGGAGCTTCCCGCCGTCGTGGACCTCGCGGCCTACCGAATCCTGCAGGAAGCACTCACCAACGCCCACAAGTACGGCACCGGAACGGCCCGTCTCACGGTCGCCTACACCCCCGACGCCCTCACCCTCGACGTCGTGAACCCCATCGCCGAGGACCGCGCGCCGGTCACCTCGGGCTACGGCATCATCGGGATGACCGAACGCGCCGCCACCGCGGGTGGCAGCCTCGACACCTCCATGCGGGACGGGCGGTTCTCCGTCCACGCCGAACTCCCCGCCCCAGCGCTGAAGGCCACCACATGACCATCCGGGTACTGCTCGTGGACGACCAGGCCCTCATCCGCGCCGGATACCGGATGATCCTCGACGCCGAGCCCGACATCGAGATCGTCGGCGAGGCGGCCAACGGGCGGGACGCCGTGCACCTCGCCCGCTCCACGCGCGCCGACGTGGTGCTCATGGACATCCGCATGCCCGAGGTCGACGGCATCGAGGCCACCCGCCGCATCGCCGCCGACGACGACCTGGCCGGCGTCCGCGTCCTAGTGCTGACCACCTTCGAGAACGACAAGAACGTCCTGCACGCGGTCCGCGCCGGCGCCAGCGGCTTCCTCGGCAAGAACGTCGGCCCCGACGAGCTGATCCACGCCGTCCGCGTCGTCGCCGCCGGAGACGCCCTGCTGTCCCCGAAAGCCACCAGGGGCCTCGTCCAGCACGTCCTCGACCAGCCGGAACCCGTGCCGCTGGCAGCACTCGACACCCTCACCGACCGCGAGCGCCAGATCGTCGTCCTCGTCGCACACGGACTGTCCAACGAGGACATCGCCGAGCGCCTGGTCCTGTCCCCGCTGACGGCCAAGACCCACGTCAACCGGGCCATGACCAAACTGGGAGCACGCGACCGGGCCCAGCTCGTCGTCATCGCCTACCACAACGGCCTGGTCCGCCCCGGCGATCCGGCCCCCTGACGACCGCCAACCACTACGGACTTGTTTAGCGGTTAGCGCGCAGGTACGGTGACGGCCAACCCGACGACGGAGATGGCTTGACCCAGGACGAGGATCTGCTGCTGGCCGTGCTGAACAGCGCGCCGGTCGTCGACGGCACGCGGACCGAGCAACTCGTGGGCGAGACCGGGAAAGCACTGGCCGCGCGGTACGACGGCACCCCGGCCGAACTCGAACACCTGCGGCAGGTGCGCGACACCCTGCAGGACCTCGTCCGCGGCCAGGCCGACGCGACGAGCCGCCTCACCGCACTGCTCGCCGGCACCGCCCTCGTCCCCGAGGCCACACCGGCCGGCCTCGACTGGGAACTCGTCACGCCGCCGGAACGACGCCTGGCGGCCCGGGTCGCCTTGGCGTGGTCACGGGTGGAAGAGGCGATGCCCGGCCGTCTTCGCGCCTGCGCCAACACGCGGTGCAACCTCTTCCTGGTCGATCACAGCCGCCCCGGCACCGCGAAGTGGTGCTCGATGGCCGTGTGCGGCAACAGGATGAAGACGCGGGCGCACGCCAGCCGCAAGCGGAATTCCCGTGCCGCACAGCAACAGCACTGATCAGTCCTCAATGGACCGCGCCCAGAAAGAGACGTGGATGACCGACCGCTCCCCCGCTCGACGCTTCCTGCTCCTGCACGGCCTGGACAACTACCGCCCGCAGGGGCACTGGAT
Organism: Lentzea sp. NPDC092896; assembly: GCF_044754905.1. NCBI lineage: Bacteria > Bacillati > Actinomycetota > Actinomycetes > Pseudonocardiales > Pseudonocardiaceae > Lentzea > Lentzea sp. NPDC092896. The sequence continues at coordinate 1,647,734 of NZ_JBIVPX010000001.1, read as the reverse complement.
GTGGTGGCTGACCGAGTCGCTCCGCCGTCGCGGCGAGCAGGTGCTCTACCCCCAGTTCCCCGCCCCCGGTCAGCCGTCCCTGGAGACCTGGACCGCACTGCTGCACAGCGAACTCGCGCAGCTCGGCGATCAGGAACGGGTCGTGGTGGCCCATTCGCTCGGCACCGCCCTGTGGTTGCGTGCGGCGCAAACCCTGCCGGACGACCTGCGCGTGCACCGGGTCCTGCTGGTCTCTCCCCTGGGCGCACAGGCGTTCTGCGCGGAGAACCGCAACGAGGAGTTCGCGGTGACGGACGTCGATCCCGAACGAGTCGCGGCCGCGTCGGGCAAGCCGCGCGCGGTCATCTCGACGACCGACCCGTACACGCCCGCCGACCCGTCCGCGTGGGCGGACGAACTCGGCATCCCGGTCGACTTCCTGCCCGATGCCGGACACATCACGCCCGGGGACGGCTACGGCCCGTGGCCCGGCGTCCTCGACTGGTGCCTTGAGGACAGCGTGCCCGTGCGACCTGTTTCACCGTCGTAACGCGGTCACCCGAACGCGACTTCCGCGGTCCCGACGCGCAGCACGCCGTCGTCCAGCGGCACGCAGCGGATCCCGCCCTTCCCCCGCAACGCCCGGAACGCGCCCGGAGCGATGACCTGATCCATCCAGGCGCAGGGGTGAGCGGGCCGGCCGACCTCGAACCGCACCGGCCCGTCCCCGCTGTCCAGGCTGAACACCGCGCCACGTGGCAGCGAGTCCACGTCGAACCCGCGCACGACGACGTTCCGCCGTGCCACCAGCGGGTCCACCGGCCACGGGTCGAGCGACTCGGCCGCGATGAACGTGACCGCGGCGTTCCGGTGCGCCGGGTGGTTGAAGTACCGGTCACCGACGATGCCCATCCCCGCCCGCACGTCCACGCGAGAGCGCGAAACAGGCCCGGGATCGGAACGAGGGCCGTCCGTCGGACGGCCCTCGAAAGCGTGCACGGGTGAGACGTGCAGCGCGACGATCTCGATCAACGCTCGCCGAGCTGCCACTCCGGCCGCACGTAGTGGCACGTGTAGCCGTTCGGGTAGCGCTCCAGGTAGTCCTGGTGCTCCGGCTCGGCCAGCCAGAAGTCCGACTCCTGGGTGACCTCGGTGACGACCTTGCCCGGCCACTTGCCGGAGGCGTCGACCGCGGCGATCGTCTCCTCCGCGACCTGCTTCTGCGCGTCGTCGGTGTAGAAGATCGCCGATCGGTAACCGGCGCCGATGTCGTTGCCCTGGCGGTTGCGGGTCGACGGGTCGTGGATCTGGAAGAAGAACTCCAGGATCTGCCGGTAGCTCAGCAGCGAGGGGTCGAACGTGATCTCGATGGCCTCGGCGTGGTTGCCGTGGCGGCGGTACGTGGCGTTCGGCGTGCTGGGGTCGCCGGTGTAACCGACGCGCGTGGAGACGACGCCGGGGTGGCGGCGGAACAGGTCCTGCATGCCCCAGAAACAGCCGCCCGCGAGAACAGCCTTCTCCGTCACTGTGTCACTCCTCTTCTCGGGTTCACTCAGGAGAACGTTCGGTCTCGCCTGGTTCATCCCCGTCAGGTTGTGACGTAACCATTACGGACCTCGCCTCGATGACTTCGCCCAGGTAGCGCATCACAACGGCCACGGCGGCGGCAACCGGGACGGAGAAGAACGCGCCCGCGATGCCGTACAACGACGTGCCCGCGGTGACGACGAGCAGCACGACCGCCGCGTGCAGGCGCAGGCTGCGCGACTGCAGGATCGGCTGCAGCACGTTGCCCTCGACCTGCTGCACCACGATGACGATGATCAGCATGATGACGGCCGTGGTCAGGCCGTTGCTCACCAGGGCGACCAGCACGGCCAGCGCCCCCGCGATGAACGCGCCGATGATCGGGATGAAGCCGCCGAGGAAGGTCAGCGCGGCCAGCGGGATCGCCAGCGGCACGCCGAGGATCAGCAGGCCCGCGCCGATGAACACCGCGTCGATCAGCGACACGATCGCCTGGCTGCGGATGAAGCTGCCGAGCGTCACCCAGACCCGCTCCAGCACCGTCGTCACGTGGCCGCCGGCGCGCTCGCCGATCAGCCCGCGCACCCACGGCGTGAACCGCGAGCCGTCCTTGACGAAGAAGAACGCCAGCAGCAGCGCCACCAGCCCGGTCACGACACCGGAGGTCACCGCGCCCGCGCCGGTCAGCAGCCCGCCGGCGATCGACCCGATGCTGGCCTTGATCTGGTCGACGCCCTGCGAGATGAGCCGGTCGAGGTCGCTGCCCTTCAGGTTGAACGGCGGCCCTGACGCCCAGTCCTGCAGCTGCGTGACGGCCTTCTGCGCGCTCTGTGCGATCTCCGGCACACCGGACGCGATCGAGGCCGAGATCGCCGCGATCACACCGCCCAGCACACCCAGTCCGACGACCAGCACGATCGTCGCCGCCAGCGTCGAGTTGAGGCCCTTCGACATCATCCACTTCGCCGGCGGCCACAGCACCGTCGTGATCAGCAGTCCGAGCAGCACGGGCATGACGACCACCCAGAGCGTCCCGATCAGCCAGAACACCATCCAGAAGCCGAGCGCGGCCAGCGCCGTCCGCAGACTCCACCGCGCGAGCCAGCTCACGCCGTGCCCGATGGCCTCACCCTTGTCCGCCCACCTGCGATCCCGTTCCACGCCGCACAGTCTGTCGTGATCTAGCCCGTTCGGGTGGCGAGACGCGCCGAATTCACCTCTGACCCCAGAAGGTGTCCTCCTCCGCCGGGTCGGCCGTGAACAGCCACACCTCGACGACCTTGCCCCCGGCCACGCGCATCAGGTCGACGCCGACGCCGTCCATCTCCGCGCCGGACCGCTTGGCCGTCCAGTGCACCGAGGCGGCCACGGTGTCGCCGTTCACCATCAGCGGGGCGTTGCGCTTCAACGAGAACGTGCCCTCGGACACGGACATCATGCCGCCGATCATGGCCCCGACGGCGTCGCTGCCGCGGTGCAGGCCCGAGAACCGGTTGTCGCCCGGCTGGTGCCACACGACGTCATCGGCGAACTGGGCGGCGACGGTGGCGAAGTCACCGGACTCGAGGGCCTCGAAGTAGGTGGTGACGACGGCGAGCGGGGTGGTCATGGTTCTCCCTTTCGTTGCGGTTGACCTATGCTCACCAAAAGTAACCAATTACCTCAACGTAACTAATGGACGGATGTGCGCCGTGTCACAGACCATGCCGGACTGGAGCGTGCTGGCGGCCACCTGCCCGTCGCGCACGAGCCTGGCGCGCATCGCGAACAAGTGGACGGCGATGGCGGTGTCGGTGCTGGGCAACGGGCGCACGCGGTTCGGCGACCTGAAGACGCAGCTCGACGGCATCAGCGGCAAGGTGCTGACCGAGACCCTGCGCGATCTCGAGCGGGACGGGCTCGTCACGCGGCACGTGCACGCCGAGGTGCCGCCGCGCGTCGAGTACGAGCTGACGGAGCTCGGATTTACTCTGCACGCGCCGTTGCTCGCGTTGTGCCAGTGGGCGGAGGAGCACATCGCCGAGGTGCTCACGAACCGCGAGGCCTACGACGCCCGTTAGCGCAGCGACGCCGCGCACTCCACGACGGTGTCACGGGCCGGGCGAGGTGCCCAGCCCAGCATCGACGACGCCTTGGCGTGCGAGTAGGAGTAGCCGCGGCCGAGCATCGGCACGAGCGGCCGCATGTCCTTGGCCACCAACGAGGCCGCGCGCACCACGAAGTTCGGGAGTTCACGGGACGGCGCGTCCAGTGAACGCGCCACGTCGGCCATCCACATGAACTCGCTGACCGCGATGAACCTCTCCCCCGCCGCGTCCGGCGCCGTCATGGCCCTGATGTGCAGGTCGGCCACGTCGCGGACGTCGACGATGTTGAGACCGACGCGCGGCACGCCGGGCATGCCGCCCATGATGCGTTCGATCACCCGCACCGAGCCCCAGTTGTCACGCGACCGGACCGGGCCGAAGACCGCGCCGGGCAGCACCGTGACGAGCGAGGTGTCCTTGTCGCGCATGAACTCCCACGCCGCCTGCTCGGCCAGCAGCTTGGAGCGCCGGTACTCGTCGATCCCCACGCCGGACGGGTCCGTCCACACCGTCTCGTCGAACGACCCGGTCGAGCCCCGCGGAGGCGTCGCCGCCGCGCAGGACGACGTCATCACGACCCGTTCCACGCCTGCTTCCACCGCGAACCGCAGCACCCGCAGCGTTCCGTCGCGCGCGGGGCCGACCAGGTCGGCGCTGCCGGACATGGGCGACGCGACGTGCAGCACGTACTGGACGCCCTTCATCGCCTCGGCCCAGCCCTCGTCCGACGTCAGGTCTGCCTTCACCACCTCGTAGCGACCAGGAACGACGGGCTTGCGGCCGCGGGTCGTCGTCCGCACGTCGTAGCCGCGCTCCAGCAGCGCTTCGATGGTCCAGCCGGCCACGAACCCCGTGCCACCGGTCACCAGGACAGTCACGACTTACCTCCCGTTTCATTAGCCTATCGGCTAACGAAACTGACTGTACCATCGCCGCATGACTCGTGCCGCGCAAGCCGAACGCACCCGTGCGACGATCCTCGTCACCGCGCGGAAGCTGTTCGCCGCGCACGGGTACGACGCGACGTCGTTGCAGACGATCGCGGACGAGATGGACGTGACGAAGGCGAACGTCTACTACTACTTCCGCACGAAGTCGGCGATCCTGGAAGCGTTGCTGGACAACAGCATCGCGTTCTTCGAGACGATGCTGGACGAGACCGCGAAGATCAGGGGACGGCGGGCCCGTGCCGAGCACATGGTCGCGGGGTTCGTGGACCAGGTCGTCGCGAACAGGGCGTTGTCGCCGCTCGGCCAGACCGATCCGAGCGTGCGGCGCAACGAGAGGATCAACGCCGAGCTGGCGCGGCTGGCCGAGAAGGCCATGCAGTTGCTGTTCGGCGACGAGCCGACCGACGACCAGCGGGCGGCGTGGTTCCTCACGAGCGACGTCGGCCCGGTGATCGCGGCGTTGCCCCACCTGACCGACGACGAGCTGCGCGAGGTGCTCAGGCGGCTGTGCCTGCGGGTGCTGCGGGTGTGAGCACCCCGTCGACGTCCGGCATGACCGAACCGCGGATCAGGTTCCGCACGACGGGCAGGCCGGACAGCCGGAACGCCAGGTCGCGCAACGAGATCCGCCACGCCGACGAGGGCGCCATCCAGCCGATGAACCGCCGCCCGAACTCCTGAGCGTGCTCCACCGCGGGTTTCATCCGCGCCTGGTAGCGGTCGAACGCGCCGTCGAGGCCCGCGGCGAGTTCCTCCGCCAGCACGCAGGCTCCGGTCATCGCGAGCGACGCCCCGTGGCCGGCGAACAGCGAGACCGCACCGCACGCGTCCCCGACGAGCACGACCTTGCCGCGATGCCAGACCTGCATGTCCACTTGGGACACCTCGTCGTGGTACACGTCCTCCGGCACAACGGAGAGCAATGAGGGCGCGACCCAGCCGAGGTCACCGAACCGCGACCGCAAATCCGCCGCCGGATCAGCGGGCAGTTCCGGCGACGCGGACCGGTAGAGCATCAACGCGGCCGTCGAACCGTCCCGCACGGCGTAGCAACCGATCATCCGGTGCGGCACGGTCAGCATCTGGTAGCGGTAACCGATCCGGGCGCTCAACTCGGGATCCTGGACCGAGAACGCCGCCACGTGATGCCCCAGGTACCGCACGAACGACGGTCCGAACACCAGCTCCCGCACTCGCGAATGCACCCCATCCGCACCCACGACCAGGTCGAACTCGTCAGCAGAGCCGTCCGAGAACGTCACCAGCCCGTCATCGATGGCGGAAACCGTGGTGCCGTAACGAATCGAAGCTCGCACGTCGTCCCGGATCACCGAAGCCAGATCACCGCGCAACAGGCTGATCACCCCGTCCGCGACCGCCTCGTAAGCGGCCGTGGAGATCTCACTCCGCCGCCGACCGGCCGAGTCCACGCTGGTCACCGACGAGATCGGCGCCCGCCGCCGTTCCAACGCCGGCAGCAGGCCCATCCGCCGCGCCACCTCGTGACCCGGTCCGAAGAAATCGATCATGTAGCCGCCCGCGCGGAACGACGGCGCCTTCTCCACCACCAGGACGTCCCACCCCGCGCGTTCCAGCCACCACGCGGACGCGAGCCCGGCGATCCCCGCTCCGACGATGAGCGCTCGCTGTTGGGCATTCGACTTGGGCATATGCCCAATCTAGCACTACGGGTGCATCCGGCGGCTGCTCCGCCCGCTCGTCCAGAACCACAGACCGGCCACGACCAGCGCCAGCACGCCCAGCCCGATGAGGCCGTCAGGGACACCGTCGCCCTGTTGTTGCTGCTGGGAGTACTGGGAGTTCTGCTGCGGCACACCCACGGGAGCAGAAGGCGCGACCGAGGAGGGCTGCGCGACCAGCGCCAGCGGGATCGCCTCGGTGTCGTTGAAGTCGACCATCCCGGTGGCTTCGAGCACCGTCATGTGGTCGAGCACGGTGTCCATGCAGACCTTGGCGTAGTCACGGATCGCCGTGTTGCGCGTGCCGGTGCGCACCGTGGCCAGGAACTTGTAGACCACGCCGTGCGCCGCCCGCAGCCGGTTCGCGAACACGCGGTCGAACTCAGGACTGCGCGCGGGAGCGGCCGTCATCTCGTTCAGCCAGCCCTGCTGCGACTCGTTGGGCTGCGTGGGCAGCTGGACGTTCAGCGTGCGGGCGAGCTCGACGGTGCGCCGATCCAGGTCGGCGTGCCCCTCGATCAGGTGCCGGCCGGCCTCCTGCACCTTCGGGTTGGCCGACTTGTCGAGCCCCATCCGCCCGGCGGGCCCCTCCCACAACCCCGCGAGCGCCACCTTCTGCAGCAGGTCGCGCCCGGCCGGTCCCATCGGCCCGAACTGGGTCTGGACGTAGCCGGGTCCCAGATCCTGCTGCGCGAACGCGGGCTGCGCGCCGAGCAGCAACGTCAGCAAAGCGACGAGGAGTATCCGCATGCCGAGAGGTACGGACAGACAACGACCCATCGACCGTTGCACAGTGCAATGTTTATCGTTTCGTTACCTTCGGCGAGCCCTGTAGAACTAGTCGGGTGAGCGATGCCGATGACCTGACCGACGCGGTCCTCACCGCGTCCCGCCTGCTCGTGGCCGTGTCGGCGCGGTCACTCGCGGCTGTCGAGGAGACGCTCACGCTGCCACAGCTCAGGATGGTCGTCCTGCTCGACAGCCGCGGCCCGATGAGCCTCACCGCGCTCGCCGACCTGCTGGAGGTCAACCCGTCCACGGCCAAGCGCATGATCGACCGCCTGATCACGTCCGGCATGGTCGACCGAGCGCCGAACCCCGCGACGAAACGCGAGGTCGTGGTCGTGGCCAGCGAGGAGGGCAGCCGGGTCGTGACCGAGGTGATGGCCCGCAGGCGTGCCGAGATCAGCACGATCGTCGCGCGCATGCCGGAGCACCTGCGGCACGGCCTGGTCGAGGCGCTGACCGCGTTCGCGCAGGCCGGTGGCGAGCCCCGCTGGTCAGCCCGCGACGAGGCGCCGGAACGGACCCGCGACCACGCGGAAGTCGACTGACGAGTCCAACGCGCGGTGCAGCACCAGCCCGTCGATGGCCGCGCCGAGCAACAACGCCACCGCGTCGGCGTCCTGCACACCCGACTCCCGCAGCCAGTCGGCGACGCGCACCCGGAACTCCACGACCAGCGCCGACAGCCCGGCCCGCAGGTCGGGCAACCGGCGCGCGGCCAGGAACGCCTCGGCCAGCAGCAACGACTCGGGATCCGTGCCGGTGAAGCGCGACAGGTCCGCCAGGATCTGTTCGACCCCCTCGGCCGGCGACACCGACCGCAACGCCTCCGCCGACTCGGCCAGCGCCTTCGCGGCGAACCGCAGCGCGGCCGTCGACAGCAGCTCCTGCACCGACGAGAAGTGGTAGTGCACGAGCGCGGCGTTGACGCCCGCCCGTTCCGCGACCAGCCGCGTGGTCACCGCACCCCAGCCGACCTCGCCCACCAGTCCGGCGGCGGCGTCGATCAGTTGTTCACGGGTGCGGCGGCCGCGGTCGGCTGATTTGGGCACGCGCTCAACTTAGCTTTCGGCCTTCTTCGCGAACGCGTCGAGCACCTCGGGCCAGCCGCCCGTGTTGTCCCGCAGAGCCTTCGCGCGCAGCTCCTCCGAGCCCGCGAGCTGGGAGAACCCGCTCTCCACGACCTTGAGCCGAGTCGCCGCGCCCTCGGGCGTGAGGGTGAACTCGACCAGCGTCGTGTTGTCCGCGGCCAGCTCCTGGCCCTGGAACGCGCTGGCCCAGCGGTAGGACACGTAGGTCTGCGGCGTCACGGTCACGACGCGCACCGGGAAGTCGCCGTACTGCTCGTTCTTGCAGAGGGTCGTCTCCCCCTCGACCGCGGCACCGGACGGCTGCGAGGCCACCCAGAACCCCGGTTCGGTCACCAGCTGCCAGACCCGCGCCAGCGGTGCCTCGATCACGGTCTCGCGTTCGATCCGGTCCACGCTCACGACAACTCCCGATGTCCGCCAATAAGTGCAACCCCAGAGTTGCACATCCCCCCGAGGATGCGCAACCCCAGGGTTGCATGTCTCTCCCGCGCCCCGAACGGCGGGAGAAGCTACCTGGCGCCCAGCGAGTCCACGATCTTCGTGGTCACGGCGGAGGAACTGCGGACGGTGCCCTTCTCCAGGCCGCCCTTCTCCTCGGGCTGGTCCTCGGCGACGGTCTCGCGGCGGCCGATGTAGTCGCCGTTCGACGGGTCGATGAGGATCTCGGTGAAGTCGTCGAAGTACTTCATCCCGAGCGCGACGCCCTCCTTGCCGTCGAGGTTCGCCTTGTTGTCGGTCACGACCAGGCCGGGCAGCAGGGCCAGTGCGCGGAAGAGGGTCGCGCGCACCTCGGCCGGGTACTGGCCCGAGTTCAGCGCCTCGCCGGCCGCCATGAACGCACCCGGATCGCCGGCGTGACCTTCTTCCCTGAGCTTGGCCAGCAGCTCCGCCGGGTCGTTCGGCAGCGCCGCGATGAACTCCGGCGTGGGGTTGTAGAACGTGCCGTTGGTGCACCGGTCCGGCTGGTCCGCGGCGTAGTAGGAGTACTTGCCGCACTTGCCGGTGAACTCGGAGCCGTCCTTGAACGGACCCGGATCCGGCCTGCCGTCGCCCTCGTGGTCCTCCAGCCACTCGACCTTGCTGATCGAGAACCTGATCTTCCACTCGTCCCGGCGATCGGCGGGGATCCACTCCTCGCTGCCGGAGTCGGTGGTCCACGCCTTGGTGGAGCCGTACTCGACGGTGATGCCCTCGTAGCGGCTGCGCACGTAGCGGAACTGACCGGGGGCGAGCGGGCGTTCGACGACGCGGGAGGCGAGGTCCGCGGCCTTGATCAGCTCCTCGGAGGCGCTCACGGAGTTGCTGCCGACGCCGGTGAGGTCGACGGTCGACGCGGCCAGGCCACCACCGGTCAGCACCACCACGGCGGCCGCGGCGGCGAGCCAGCGAACCCGCTTGCGCGGCCGGTGCTCGGCACCGGCGGCGATCGGCTCAGCGACTTCCGCGCGTGACTTCAGAGCGGCGGCCAGGGCGTTCTTGCCGGCGGCCACGTCGAACTGGACGGGCTCGTCGCCGGCCCGCGACAGGGCGGCGTCGAGCAGTCGGTCGAGGGTCTCGGGCTGGGTGGGCTCAGACATGGCTGTCCTCGGTGAAGTCGTGATCGGTCGCGGCGAGGCGAGTGCGCAGCCGTGCGCGGCCACGGTGCAGACGAGTGCGCACGGTGGCCACCGGGACATCGAGTGCCACGGCGATCTCGGTGGGCGTGAAGTCCGCCCACGCGTGCAGCAGCAGCACCTCGCGTTCCTCGACGCGCAGTTCGGCGAGCCAGGCGGTGAGCGGGCCGGCGAGCACGTCGGCGTCCGCCGCGGCGCTCACCCGGTCGCCGATGTCGGCCTCGTCGGTGCGGGCCGCGTACTCCTTGCTCCACGCCCGCAGCTTGCGTTCCTCGGCACGGACGTGGCCGCGCAGCAGGTTCGTCGCCACGCCGTAGAGCCAGGCACGGATCGCGTCGGCCTCGTAGGTCTGCCCGGCGCGCTGGTCCCACAGCACCAGGAACGCCTCCGACACCACGTCCTGCGCGGTGTCGGCACCGACCCGCCTGGCCACGTAGCGGTGCAACCGCTCGGCCGTCGATTCGTACAGCTCCAGCAGCGCGGCCTCGTCCAGCACGGCTGGCGCCACTTCTGGTGTCAGCGCCACGGGCGCCACCTGGGTTCGCACAGACCTCCCTGGTCGCAGGCCCCAGGAGCGTTCCCGACGTGTGCTCACCGCCACATCGTGGAGGAGCAGGGCACATCTCGCCTGGGCACGTGAGCCACCCGATCGTGTCCGCGACCCCCTAACTAGTATCTGGCCGATGACCGCCTACGACGATCTTGAACTCGACACGACGGAGCTGCCGGAACGCCAGCAGATGATCCTGGTCGCCATTCGCGACTGGGTCGTCGAGCACGGCTACTCCCCCAGCACCCGTGAGATCGGCGAGGCGGTCGGCCTGAAGTCGTCGTCCAGCGTCTCGAAGCACCTGTCCTCGTTGGAGGACAAGGGTTACCTCAAGCGCGGCGGCTCCGTGACGCGGCCGATGGACGTGCGAGTATTCCTGAGCGGCGCGCCTATCGCGCCCGGGATGGTCTCCGAGGACTCGATCTCGGTGCCGGTCGTCGGTGACATCGCCGCCGGTGCGCCGATCTCCGCCATCGAGCACGTGGACGAGGTGCTGAACCTGCCGCGCGGGCTGGTCGGCCGGGGCAGCAACGTGTTCGCGCTGCGCGTGCGCGGCGACTCGATGATCGACGCCGCGATCTGCGACGGCGACACCGTCGTGGTGCGGCAGACGCACGAGGCCTACAACGGGCAGATCGTCGCCGCGATGATCGAGGAGGAGGCGACGGTGAAGGTGTACCAGCGCCGCAACGGCCACGTGTTCCTCGAACCGCGCAACGAGGCCTACCCCGTCATCGACGGCGACAAGGCCGTGATCCTCGGCATCGTGGTCTCGGTTCTCCGCAGCGTCTAGAGAGCGCCCCAGTCGCGTGACCTCAGCTGCTCCACGACCGCGTCGGTGGCCGGGGTCGTCGTGCCGCGGGTGACCACGTAGAGGGTGTTGAGCGGCGGAACCTCCGGGTGGTGCAGCTGCTCGACGGATCCGGCGGCGAGCGCGGGTTCGGCGAGATAGCGCGGCAGGGCCGACACGCCCGCCCCGGCGATCACGGCGGCCAGCACGGCGCGCAGGTCCGGCACGGTGACGACGGTGGCGTTCTTCGGCCGTGCGCCGAACTCGCTGCGCCAGTACCTCCGGATGATCGGCAGTTCGCCGGAGTAGGCGACGAGCGGCAGGTGTTCGAGAGCGCGCGCCGGGTCCCGCGCGAGCAGCCGCTGATCCACGGTCCTGGCCAGCTGTGGTGGCCCGACCAGCAGGAACTCCTCGTCGGTGAACGGGGTCGCGGTGAGGCCCGCGCCGGGTCGGACCGAGGACAGCACGAGGTCGAGCTGCGCCGCCTTCAGGGCGGTGAGCAGGTCGTTCGCCAGGCCGAGCGTGATCTCCAGCCGCAGGCCGCGCTGGGTCAGCGGGGTGAGCGCGGGCATGCCACGGGTGGTCATGAACTCGGCCGCACCCCCGATCCGCACCGTGCCTTCGAGTGCGGGTTCAGGGTCGAGGGCCGTCTTGAGCTGGTCGAGGTGGGTGCCGACGCGTCGGGCCAGGTCATCGGCACGAGGCGTGGGGGTGACCCCGCGGCCACCCCGCACGAACAGCGGTGCGCCGAGCTCCTTCTCCAGCTTGGCGAGCTGCCCGCTCACCGCCGGCTGGGTGAGCCCCCGCCTGGCCGCCGCGCTCGTCAGCGAGCCGCCCCGGTAGATCTCCAGGAACGTCGCCAGCAGGTCCAGGTCCATCGCAGCCATAACTCAGCTTATAGCTCCGCCGTCACGTTCTGCGGATCTGTGATGTCCTGGGCGCATGAAGAAGCTACTGATGGTCGTGACCGGCGCCGACTCGCTGACGCTGGCGGACGGGTCGAGCCACCCCACTGGGTACTGGGCCGAGGAGGTCGTGGAGTCGGTGCGCGTGCTGCGCGAGGCCGGCGTCGAGGTCACGCTGGCAACGCCGGGCGGCGTCGTGCCGACCGTGGACAAGGCGAGCCTCGACGGCAAGTTCGACGACGCCGTCGCGTCGCTGGAGGACCTGCGCGCCCCGGCCGTGCTGGCGTCGCTGAACGCCGCCGACTTCGACGCGATCTACCTGCCCGGCGGCCACGGCCCGATGGCCGACCTGGCGTTCGACACGACGCTGGGCACGCTGCTCGCGGACTTCCACGACAACGGCAAGCTCGTGGCGGCGCTGTGCCACGGACCGGCCGGGCTGCTCAGCGCGGTCCGCGCGGACGGCACGTTCGTGTTCGCCGGCAAGGAGATCGCGGTGTTCAGCGACGAGGAGGAGCGCCAGGGCGGCCTGAACGTCCCCTACTCGGTCGCGGGCAGGCTGGCCGAACTCGGCGCACGGCTCGCGCCGGGTGAGCCGTGGTCGAGCACGGTGATCGTGGACGGCACGCTCGTGACGGGTCAGAACCCGCAGTCCAGCGTGGCCACCGCCGAACGCGTGGCGGCGCTGCTCGGCTAGCGCAGGGCGGCCGCGATCCGTTGCAACAGAACGGGTTCGTCCTCCTCGGTGACGGGGAGCTCGGTCGGCGCGTTGTCCCAGTCGACGCCGCTGAGCTCCAGCACGGACTCCGGTCCGAACTCGTCCGCGTGGTGACGCAGTTCGGGCCGCAGCAACTCGCGCACCAGGGTGAGGTTCACGGTGGTGACCTCCGCGAGCAGTGCGGCGTCGTAGAGGTCCTTGGCCTGCGGGTAGCTGTCCGTCGCGAGCCACTGGAGCTTCCACGCGAGGGACAGCTCCTCGTCCGCGGCGAGCAGAACCGTGCCGGCGATCTCCACGGGTCGCGGCGCGATCAGCAGTTCCTCGTTGAAGACCAGGTCGATCTGGATCGCGCCGTCCGGGAGCCCCTCGACCTCGAACGGGAACACGATCCGAAGGCCGGGAACCCGTTCGTAGGTCCAGATCGGCTCGACGACCGACGGCTCGACCGCCGCCCTGAGGTCGTCGACGAGCTGCTTCGCCCGCGGGCCTTCGAACGTGATGGCCCGCGGCGTCACCACGAAGTCGAGGTCGCCGGGCTCGCGTGCGGCGGCGCCGAACCACTCCCGCATCAGCGTGCTGCCGCGCAGCACCAGGTTCTCGGACCACTCCGACTCCCCGATGATCCGGAGGGTCCGCGCCATGGCCTCCCTGCGTGCTTCGAGCCAGCGCGCACCGTCCGCGGGGTCGCCGAACCTCGGGTCGCCACCGCGGAACGCGTTCCGGTGGTGCTTGAGCGCGGGATCGAACACGGCGCGCTGTTTGATGTCCTGGCTCGGTTTCACCGCGAGCGGCTGGTAGGTGACGGGGAATCCCTCCACCCCCGCGGGCGCCTGCCGGAGCCGCTCGCCCTGGCCGTTGTGCCAGTCGACCTCTCCGTTGATCCAGCCGTCGTCGATGTGCAGCGCGTCGTCGTCGACGACGTACTCCTCCTCGACCTCCAGCACCTCGAACTCCTCGAGGTCGTTCAGGAGTGCTTCGAGCTTCTGCCTGGCAGTGGCCCGGCCGACGCCGAAGCACCGCTGCGTGACGAACCGCTCCTCCGTGCCGTCGTCACGGGTGCGGCGGGCGTTGCGAGAGAGGTGAGCCTCGTGCGGCTTGACCTTCTCGATGACGTCCCACCACCTCCCTGCCAGGCGCAGCTTCACGTGGTGCTCGAAGTACAACGCGGGATCGGCCTCTTCGTCGTGCTGCGGCACACCCTCGTTCCACGGGGCCGCCTCGATCTTCACCCGCAGCACGTACAGCTCGGCCGCGAGCATCCGCGCCCGCCACCCCTCGGCGACCGCCCGCACCTCGTCGATCGTGCCCTTGGCGCCGATGGTCAGCATCGGTTGCGACCACACGGTCCCGCCGTGCAGCTCGATGTGGCTGAACTTGAGCTGATGCGTGCGCGCGAACGCCGCCAGCTCCTCGACCTGCCACTCCGAGCCGGTCAGGTGCAGCTCGAACTCACCCGCGAACACGATCTCCCCCTTGGCCTACACCAACGTCTGCAGCACAGCGAGCCCCGTCAGCAACGCCGGCCCACGGCTCAGCTGCACGATCAGGCCGGCCGGTGTCGGCCCGTACATCCCGAAGCTGACGATCGCGGCACCGTAATCGACCGGCGGCCGCGTGGCGATCCGATATACGACCGCCACCGCGCCCACCGCCGAGACGAGCCCGTTCAGCACGGACACGTGCGGGGTGAAGGCCGTCGTGACGGCACACCACAGGACGGCGCCCGCCGCGGGGAACACGAGGTGCGCCAGCCGCAGTCGCCGGTCCGGCAGGCCCAGGGCCCGGCGCATCGCCGGGGAACGGCACACGAACTTCAGACCGGCGGCGAGCCGGTCGGTGGCCAGGAACGCGGCGACGAGGTGGACGGCGGCGGCGAGGGCGGGCTCGCCGCCCAGTGCCACGAGAGCCGGGACCGGGAGCAACGCGGTCCAGACGAGGACTGCGTTGGGGCTGCGGCGAAGTCGGAGCGCGTCGGTCCAGGCGAACGCGGCGACGTGGGAGCGCTGCCGGTCCGGTCCCCCGCTCCCGCCCAGCCGCGCCGACCTCACGCGCCCCACCGCGCGTGCACGGCGTTCGGCAAGCACCGCCCCGAGCAGAGCGAGGTCGAACCAGCTCACCGACACCCGCGCCACACCGGCCAACGCCGCCCCATCAGCAAGGTCGGACCGCCGCAGGTGCTGTGCGGAGGCCACCGCCACCAGCGCCAGACCGCTCGCCACGACCCAGGCGCCCCAGCTCACGCCACCGCCGAACGAGCCCCACTCCCCCGCTGTGCCAACAGAACCCGACTCCGCCACCAGAGAACCCGACTCCGCCACCGGAGAACCCGGCTCCCCGACCGAACCCGCCCAGGGCACCCCGATCCACCCGGCAGGCACCAGCAGCGCCACCACCGAGAGCCCCACCAGACCGCTCAACCACCCCTGCGGCCGCACCCGAACCCGTTGCAACAGAACGGCTCCAGCCACCGCGGCCAGCCCACAGGCACCCCCGAGCACCGTGGAAACCAGCGGCGGCACAACGGCCCCCACCACTCCGAACACCACAGCGGGCCACACCGCACCCACCGCCGCCCCACCAGCGAGCAGCCCGAACAACCGAGGCCGCACCAAGGCCCCGCGCGGCACCGGCGAGCTCAGCACCCAGAACATCCGGTCCGCGCCGACGAAGACCGGCCCGAACGCCAGCGACACCTTCATCAGCACGGTAGCGCCCAGCACCGACAACCAGAGCGCGGTCCAGCCGCTCCCTGCCTGAGGCGCCTTCGTGAGCCCGGCGTACGCCCAGCCGTACCCGACCGCGCCGGTGATCGACAACAGAACGATCCGCGAGTACAGCCGCGCGACCAGGAACCGCCACGGCTCGGGAGTGCGCAACCGGCGCCGGACGGCAGCGGCGGTCACAGCGTGACGGTCCGGCACGCCACCGCCTCCACCAGCTCGTGGTCGTGCGACGCGAACACCACGGCCACCCCGGCGGCCTTCTCCGCCAGCAGACGGGAACGCAGCCAGGCGCGGCCGGCCGTGTCGAGGCGCTGTTCCGGTTCGTCCAGCACGAGCACCGAGCGCGGGCGCACGAAGCACGAGGCCAGCCCGAGGCGGTGTCGTTGCCCCGAGGACAACGTCGGCGGCAACTGGTCGGCCGCCGACGTCAGGCCGACCTCCGCCAGCACCGCCGACACGTCCTCAGCAGACGCGTGCAGCCACGCCAGCAACCGCAGGTGCTCCACAACGGACACGTCCGGGAAGTAGTCGGCGTCGTCCAGCAGCGACGCGACGGCGGCACGGAACGCGCCCGACGACTCGTCCACCGCACCACCGTCGAACAGCACGCTGCCCGAGTCGAGCACCTCGGCCCCGACCAGGCACTTCAGCAACGTCGACTTGCCCGAGCCGTTCGGACCGACGACGGCGACGGCCTCACCGGGAGCCACGGCAAAGGACAGACCTGCGAAAACGGGGACTCCGCCGTAGCTGAAGCAGGCGTCCTCCACCCCCAGTGACATGGGATCAAGGGTAGTGGGAATAGGTGGGGCACCCAGGCGTTAGAGTAGATGCAAACGCATTAGTCACCAGTCAGTACGGATCAGAAGGAGGCGGGTGCCGTGCAGTTCGGAATCTTCTCGGTGAGCGACATCACCAGGGACCCGGTGAGCGGCGAGACCCCCAGCGAGGCCGAGCGCATCGACGCGATCGTGCAGATCGCGGAGAAGGCGGAAGAGGTCGGGCTCGACGTGTTCGCGATCGGCGAGCACCACAACCCGCCGTTCTTCTCGTCCGCGCCGACCACGCTGCTCAGCCACATCGCGGCCAAGACCAAGAACCTGATCGTCAGCACCGCGACGACGCTGATCACCACGAACGACCCGGTGCGCATCGCCGAGGAGTACGCGATGCTCCAGCACCTGTCGAAGGGCCGCATGGACCTCATGCTGGGCCGCGGCAACACCGCGCCGGTCTACCCGTGGTTCGGCGCCGACATCCGGCAGAGCCTGCCGCTGGCGCTCGAGAACTACAACCTGCTGCACCGGTTGTGGCGCGAGGACGTCGTGGACTGGGAAGGGAAGTTCCGCACCCCGTTGCAGGGCTTCACCTCCACGCCGCGGCCGTTGGACGACCTGCCGCCGTTCGTGTGGCACGGGTCGATCCGCACGCCGGAGATCGCCGAGCAGGCCGCCTTCTACGGTGACGGGTTCTTCGCGAACAACATCTTCTGGCCGAAAGAGCACTACATGCGGCTGATCAAGTTCTACCGCCAGCGGTACGCGCACTACGGCCACGGCACGGAGAAGCAGGCCATCGTCGGCCTGGGCGGTCAGGCGTACATCGCGAAGCGGTCGCAGGACGCGCTCAAGGAGTTCCGCCCGTACTTCAACGAGGCTCCCGTCTACGGCCACGGCCCGCGGATGGAGGACTTCATGGAACAGACGCCGCTGTCGGTCGGCAGCCCGCAGGAGGTCATCGACAAGACGCTGACGTTCCGCGAGCACTTCGGCGACTACCAGCGCCAGATGTTCCTGATGGACCACGCCGGCCTGCCGCTCAAGATGGTGCTCAACCAGCTCGACCTGCTGGGCGAGGAGGTGGTTCCGGTGCTGCGCAAGGAGATGGAGGCGCGGCAGGACCCCGAGACCGCCAAGCCGCCGACGCACGCCGGGCGCGTGCAGGACAAGTACGGCGACGGACCGGTCCGCCAGCCCAAGCCGAACGCCAACCGGGGTGACAACGTCACGGGTGGCTCGCCGTACCAGGACTCGCAGTGACCAGAGCCAACGAGGCGTGGGAGTCCCTGATGAAGGCGTACTCCGTGTTGATGAAGCAGTTCAACGCGGAGGACATCTGGGGCGACCTGACCATGCGGGAGTACGACGTGCTGTACCAGCTGTCCAAGTGCGACAGTCCACTCAGGATGAGTGAGCTGAACCGCCACGTGCTGCTGAGCCAGCCCGCCCTGTCCCGCATGGTCGACCGCCTGGTCGACCGCGGCTACATCGACCGCTGCCCGGACCCCGGTGACCGCAGGGGTGTGCGCCTGACGCTCACCCCCGCGGGCCGGGAGACCCAGAAGCAGATCGGCAGTCCGCACGCACGCAGCGTCACCCGCGCACTGAGCGTGCTGACGCCCGAAGAACTCGAACAGCTCGCCGTGATCACCGGCAAGCTCAGCCAGAGCGAGGAGTAATGGGCCAGAACTTCCAGCTGGTGGTGGTGTCCGCCGGCACGAGCGACCCGTCGTCCACCCGCCTGCTCGCCGACCGCGTCGCCGGACGGGTCGGCACGCTCGCCGGCAAGCGGGCGCAGACCGTCGGCACGACGGTGATCGAACTGCGCGAGCTCGCCTCCGAGATCGCGAACGCCCTGGTGTCCAACCACATCGGGCCGAAGCTGCAGACCGCCATCGCGACCCTGCAGCACGCGGACGGCATCGTCGCGAGCACCCCGGTCTACAAAGCGGGCGCGAGCGGGCTGTTCACGTCGTTCTTCCAGATCCTCGACAACGACCTGCTGATCGCGAAGCCCGTCGTGCTCGCCGCGACCGCCGGTACCGCAAGGCATGCACTCGTGGTCGACGACCAGATGCGCGGCCTGTTCGCCTACCTGCGGACGGTCGTGGTGCCGACGGCGTTGTTCGCCTCGACCGAGGACTGGCAGGACAACGGCCTCAACAAGCGCATCGACCGCGCGGCCCTCGAACTGGTGGCGCTGATGACCTCCGGCTTCGAGAAGACCGTGCGCGACGAGTCGTGGGGCAGCTACCAGCACGAGTACGGCAGCGCGGGCGGTACGGAGCTCACGATCGACCTCGACTCCGACCTGATGCGCCTCGCCGCCGGTGGTGGAGCGAACTAGAAGTCGGCGCTGCGCGAGAGCTTCTCGTTCTCGCGCAGCTCCACCAGCGCGGTCTCGTGCATGGCGACGACAGTGTCGTACCCGGAATTGCCGAGCACGATCCGCTGCGGCGGAACAGGTGCGTTCATCGCACTTATCACGGCCTGCACACCGCGCACGGGGTCACCCGCCTGCTTGCCGTTCTGGTCCACGAACGCCGCCTTGACGCCCTCGACCAGCGGCAGGTAGGCGTCGACGGTCTCGTCGACCGGCTCACCTTCGAAACTGGCATAGGCCTTGGTGCGGAACCCTCCCGGCTCCACGAGGAGCACGCGCACCCCGAACGGCCCAACCTCCTCGCGCAGTGTCTCCGACAGCCCCTCGAGGGCGAACTTCGCCGCCGAGTAGTAACCGAACCCCGGCGCGCCGACGAGGCCCGCCACCGACGACATGTTCACGATCCAGCCGTCGCCGCGCGCCCGCATACCCGGCAGGGCCGCGCGAATCACCTCGACCACGGCGAACAGGTTGAGGTCGAAGGTGCGGCGGATCGTCTCGTCACGAGCCCCCTCGACCGAGCCGAACCAGCCGCGGCCCGCGTTGTTGACGAGCACGTCGATCCCGCCGAACCGCTCCTCCGCCGCCCTGACCGCCGCCCGCACCTGATCCGCGTCGGTCACGTCGAGCTCGAGAAGCAAGACGCGGTCGCCGTGCTGAGCGGCCCATTCCCGCAGCTCATCGAGCCGTCGCGCGGTCAGCACCACCTGATCGCCCTGCTCCAGCGCGGCCTCGGCGTAGGTCTGACCGAATCCTCCGGGCGTCCCACCGGTGATGAACCAGGTCTTCACGGACTTCTCCTCTCGCTATAGCGCTCAATGTAGCGCTACATGAGCTACTATAACCACATGCAGAACGCGCGGGACAGACTCCTGCTCGCCGCGGCGGAGTTGCTCGAGGGCGGCGGCACGCTGTCCACGAGGGCGGTGTGCGAACGCGCCGGCGTGCAGGCACCGACGCTGTACCACCACTTCGGCAGCAAGCAGGGCCTGATCGACGCCGTGCTGAACCACGGCTTCACCCAGTACACGGCGGTCGAGAGCTCGGGCGACCCGCTCGACGACCTGCGCGAAGGCTGGGACAGGCACGTGCGGTTCGGACTGGAGCACCCGTCGTTCTACGGACTGCTCTACGGCCGCGCCGAGCCCGGAAAGCCTTGCGCCGTCACCGCTCCCGCACACGCCGCGCTGCGGGACAGGTTCACCGAAGCCGCCACGATCGGACTGCTGAAGGTGCCCGCGGACGACGCCGCCGAGCAGGTGCTCGCCGCGAACGTCGGCGTCACGCTGACCCTGATCAGCCAGCCCGAGCCGGACTTCGGGCTGTCCGAACGCGTCCGCGAGTCCGCGTTGGCGGGCGTTCTGGGCACCCTGACGACCGATGGCGCCGCGACCCGCGCGAGCACCGCGCTCACCCTGCGCGCCCTGGTCGCCGACGACCCGGCCGACCTCACGCCGGGCGAACGGGCGCTGCTCGGCGAACTGCTGGACCGCCTGGCCCGTTAGGCCTCCGCCCAGGGCACGAGCTTGCGTTCGGCCCAGGTCAGGCCGTAGAAGAGCGTGACGCTGATGATCGCGAGCAGCGCCATCGCCGCGAACGCCAGTGAGGTGTCGGCGCTGCCGCCGGACACGGTGATCACATACCCGAGTCCGGCGTCGGCCCCGACGAACTCACCGATCACCGCCCCGATGACCGCGAGCGTGATCGACACCTTCAGGCCGACGAAGATCTGCGGCAACGCGTGCCGCAGGCGCAGCTTGAAGAACTCGTGCGTGCGCGTGGCGTCGAGCGACCGGAACAGCTCGACCAGTTCGCTGGGCGTCGACTTCATGCCGGACGCGGTCGAGATCACGATCGGGAAGATGCACACCAGCACCACCATCAGCACCTTCGACGAGATGCCGAACCCGAACCACACCACCACGATCGGCGCGATGGCGACCTTCGGCACGGCGTTGAGCGCGACCAGCAGCGGGTAGAACATCCGCTCCAGCACGCTCGACCCGACGATCAGCAACGCGAGCGGCACACCGATCACAATGGACAGTCCGAAGCCGGACACGGCCTCCCACAACGTGATCAGCGCCTGTTCCAGCAGGTAGCCCGGCAGCTCAAGGAACGACGCGACGACGTCGGCCGGTGACGGCACGAGCAGCGGCTCGATCCCGAACACGATCGTCGCAAGCCACCAGAGCCCGATGATCGCCAGCAGGCCCAGCACCGGCAGCGCGGCCCTCATGCGGTCACCAGCAGCCCGCGCAACTCGCGACTCACCTCGTCGAGCTCGACCTGACCGAGCGCACGCGGCCGCGGCAGATCCACGTCGACGATCCGGTGGATCCGGCCGGGCCGCGGACTGAGCACCACGATCCGGTCGGCGAGCAGCACGGCCTCGTCGATGGAGTGCGTCACGAACACGACGGCACGCGGCCGGGCGAGCTGAACCCGTTGCAGTTCCTCGGAAAGCTCGGTGCGGGTGATCGCGTCCAGCGCGGAGAACGGCTCGTCCATCAGCATCACCCGCGGGCTCTGGATCAACGACCGGCACAGCGACACCCGTTGCTGCATGCCGCCGGACAGCTCGTGCGGCAGCCGCTTCTCGAACCCGCCGAGCCCGGCCAGTTCCAGCAACTCGTGCGCGCGGTCCCGCTGATCGCCCAGGCCGATGATCTCGGCCGGCAGCAGGACGTTGGCCAGCACCGTCCGCCACGGCAGCAACGCCGGCCGCTGGAACATCACCGAGACGTCCCGGCGCGGCCTGGTGACCGGCGAACCGGCCACCAGGATCCGGCCCCGCACAGGGGTGAGCAGCCCGGCGACGAGCCGCAGCAACGTCGACTTGCCGCAGCCCGAGCGCCCGATCACCGCGACGAACTCGTGCTCGCCCACGTCCAGGTCGATGCCGTCGAGCGCGTGCACGCCGCCGAAGGAGTGCGACACTCCGCTCAGACTGATCACTTGGGCGAGATCCCGAAGGACACGAGGTCGTTGGAGCTCAACGATCCCGCCGGAATCGCAGCGGCCTCCACGAGGGTGCTGACGATCTTCTCGACCCGCGCCTCAGTCACCCCGCCCACGCGACCGCTGTAGTTCAACGGCTTGACGTACGTCGCCATCAGCCCGACCTCGGCACTGGCCACGTCCGCGTCCTGGGTCGGCTGGTACTTCTTGAGAATCGGGCCGACCTCGGCCGGGTGCTCGACCGAGTACTCGAGGCCCTTGAGCAGCGCCGTCATGAAGGTGCGCGCCAGCTCCGGCTTGTTCTGCACGACGTCCTTCGACGACACGAGCGCGTTGCCGTAGAGATCGGGAACCAGGTCGCCGTAGGGCAGCACGACCGCCTTCCTCCCCTTGGCCGCGGCCTCGATCAGCGGCTTGCCGACGACGAACTGCCCGATCCCGTCGACCTGCCCGGCGGCCAGCAACTGCGGCAAGGCGGGCGGAGCGGACGGCACGAACTGGACCTTCGCCGGGTCGATGCCCGCCGCCTTCGCGTAGACCGGGAACATCACCTGGTTCGTCGACCCGGGCTGATCACCGATCTTCTTGCCGACCAGGTCGGCGGGTGTCGAAATCCCGTTGCCCTCCAGGGCGACGATCGCGGCCAGCGACCGTTGCTGGATCGCCGCCAGCACGGTGACCGGCATCTTCTCCTTGGCCATCGTGATCGCGGTGGCGGTGAAGTCGGCGATGCCGAAATCGGCGCGCCCGGCCGCGACCAGCTTCAGGACGTCGACGCTGCCGGTGCCCGGCGTGATCGTGACGTCCAGGCCGGCCTCCTCGAAGAACCCCTTCTCCTTCGCCACGTAGACGTACGCGTCCCGGCCGAACGTGCCGAACGACGTCAGGTAGTCGACCTTCTCCAGAGCTTTCTGCGCAGCTGGTGCCGCGCAGGCCGTCACGGCCAGCAGAACGGCGAGTGCTGAAAACGCTTTCCTCATGTTCCCTCCCCCGAAGGCTCCCTCATGGTCGAACATAGAGGTCGGGGAGGACAGATGAACACGTCCGATAGTCCGGTGGCCGTGATCGGCGCGGGCCCGGTCGGGCTGATCACCGCGTTGGGGCTGGTCGCGCACGGAATCCCGGTCGTCGTCTTCGAGGCAGGGAACGAGCTGTCGGCCGAGACGAGAGCGGGCACGATCCTGACGCGCACGCTGGAGGTGCTGGACCGGTACGACGCGCTCGGGCCGGTGCTGGAGGCGTCGCTGCGGCTCGACGAGATCGGCGAGGTGGACCGGGCGACCGGGAACTCGACCGGGAGCGTGCTCACCTCGGCACTGGCCGGCGAGACGCGGTTCCCGTTCGTCGTCAACGTTCCGCAGCACGAACTGGAGCCGGTGCTCGCGGCGATGCTGCCACCCGGCACCGTGCGGATGGGACACCGGCTGGTGGACTTCTCGCAGCACGAGAACGGCGTGACGCTGCAACTGTCCACTCCGGACGGAACCGTCGGCTTCGCGGCCGCGTACGTGCTGGGCTGCGACGGCGGGCGGTCGACCGTGCGGGAACGGCTCGGCGTGGCGGTCGACGGGCACACCCTGGAGCAGCGGTACATGCTGGTCGACCTGGTGTGCGACCTCGACATCGCCCACCCGCGCGACTACCCGTACCTGGCCTACTTCGGCGACCGCGAGGAGTGGATGGTCCTCGTGCGACAGCCGCACTGCTGGCGGTTCGTGTTCCCGCTGGCACCCGGCCGCGACGAGCCGGCGCCGGACGAGCTGCGGGACAAGGCGCGGCACTTCATCGGCGACGTCGACTCGCTGGAGGTGCTGGACAGCAACGTCTACACCGTGCACCACCGGGTCGCGTCGTCGTGGCGGGACGGCCGGGTGTTCCTGCTGGGAGACGCGGCGCACCTGATCACGCCGATGTGGGCGCTGGGCCTGAACACCGGCGTGCTCGACGCGTCCAACCTGCCGTGGCGGCTCGCGTGGGTGCTGCGCGGATGGGCTTCGGATGCCTTGCTCGACGGCTACGAGGCGGAGCAGAAACCGGTGGCCGTGCACGGTTCGGGCGCGCTGGCGGAGGCGGCCCGCGCCGTGATGGACCGGCGCTCGGACGCCGTCGCGGGGTGGCAGGACGCGATGACGCGGACGTTGCTCGGCGTGCGCCTGGGCGCCGACTGGTCGATGACGCGCACCGGGCCTTTGCGCGTCGGCGACCGAGCCCCGGACCTGCGCGTCTTCGGTCTGCGCGGCCCGGTCCACCTGCACGAGCTGTGCCGTGACTCGTTCGTCGCGCTGCACCTCACCGACGCGCGCCGCCGGCCGTTCATCCCAGCTGACGGACCCGCTGGTCTGCGGCAGGTGGTCGTGAGCCGGTGGGACGCTCCGCACTCGGACCTGCGTTCGCGGGCCTACTTCGATCCGGGCGACACGGTGCGCGAACGCTTCGGCGACGTCGTGGTGCTGCTGCGTCCGGACGCGCACATCGCCCACATCGAACCGTGGACCGCCATGTCGTGGCAGTCGGTCCAGGACCGCTATCTGCAGGAGGTGCACCTTGCGGGGTGACGTCGTGATCTCACCGTCCGGTGAGGAGATCGTGCTCGTCGACGTCGGCCGGCGCGTGCTGCACGACGATCCGGTGGTCAGGGTGTGGGAGGTGACGCTCGAACCGGGCGAGACCCACCCGTGGCACCTGCACCACAACCCGTACGTCGTGCTCAGCGTCGACGGCTCGGAAGGCCGGATGGACTGGCTCGACGGCAGCGAGCCGCGGTTCATCTCCGAGCACCGCGGCGGTTTCGTGTACCGGCCCGTGTCGCCCGTGCACCGGCTGACGAACATCGGCACGACCTTCTACCGCAACCGGCTGGTCGAGCTGAAGGACCTGGGCGAGAACCTGCCGGAACCGCTCGACGTCCGGCCCGACGACGTCAGCGTGCGCACGGTCGCGGACACGGCTCTGGACCTGGAGGGGCCGCACGTTCTCGTGGCGTTGGACAGCGAGGACGTGCGGCTCCACCCGGGCGGACCGTGTCAGCTGGACGGCGAGTGGTTCGTCGTCGAACTGGCCTACTTGGTCAGATAGGGCTCGATGTCCTCGAACTCGGTGACCCGCCGGACCTCGATGGACATCTCCTCGACGCCCGCGAAGCAGGTGATGTACTCCTCGGCGATAGCGGTAGCCTCGTCGAGATCCTTGGCGTTGACCAGCAGGAACCCGCCGACGACCTCCTTGGCCTCCGCGAACGGCCCGTCGGTCGACCTGATCGCCGCGCCACGCCTGCGCACCACCGCGCCCGGCTTCAGCACGCCCTCCGCGCCGAGCATGACGCCGTCCGCGTTGAGCTTCCCGATGAACGTGTTCATCCGCTCGATCAGCTCGGGGTTCGGCTTCCAGGAGGCCTCGTCGTCCTCGTGGACCCGGTGCATGAGCATGAACCGCATGTTCTCTCCTCGTTGTCGACTGGCGGCCTCGTCCGGCCGCCACCCCTGCGTCGATCGACGTCACGGAGCTTTCGACATTTTCGCCATGATGGCCAGGTGAGATTTTCGCGGCTCGTCGTTCCCCTGCTCAGCATGTGGCTGTTCGGCAACCTCTACGAGCAGATCGTGTGGAATCCGCAGCTGCTGGCCGACCCGCGGCCCGGTTCGCTCGTGGGCGTGTTCGCAGCGGGCAGCCCGATCTACTACTACCTGCCGTGGGGACCGCTCGGCGTGGTCCTGGCCGTCGTCTCGCGCGCGCCGTGGCCCGCGCTGGGCTGTCTCACGGTGTCGGTCGTGATGAAGATCCTGCTGATCACGCAGGTCAACCCGGTGTTCCGCGACCCGGCCGTCTCCCGGGACGTGGTCCACGACCACGCCGTGCTCTGGGCGTTCGGCAACGGGGTCGTCGTCCTCGCGGTCGCCGCCGCGATCCTGCTGGTTCAGCGCGCGCAGCGCAGGCCGGCGTCCCCCGCGTAGCAGCCCGGTCCCAGCCGGGTCGCGTTCACGAACAGCAGCACGCACTCGTCGTTGTCGAACCCGGCGATCATCGCCCGGCGCCGCGCCATCTCCAGCGCCTCGCGCACGGCCTCCTCGGGCGTGTGCTCGTAGGACCAGCCCGTGAACGCCTGCGCCTCGTTCACCTCAGCTGCGACCGGCGGGTTGGCCGCCACCGTCAGCGCACCTGCGGCAAGTCCGGCTCCCGGGACCACCTTCGTCATGTCCAGCTCCCCCTCTGGTCGGCGATGAGCGACCGGCTCCCCTCGGTCATTCATCTCAGCTAACGTGACCGACCGTAAGTTGCGCGGACAGACCGTGTCAATCCAAGATGAATGAGAATCTCAAGGGCGTTCATCTGAGCACGTGGAAGGCGATGATGACCGAGGACCGGGCGACCACGCTCGCCGACCGCATCGACCGCCTGTTCCAGGTGGTGCGCAGGCCGAACGGGGAGCAGCACAGCCACGAGGAGGTGGCGCGGTCGTGCCGGGAGACCACCGGGGAGTCGTTCTCGGCCGCGTACCTGTGGCAGCTGCGGACAGGGCGCCGGGACAACCCGACGAAGCGTCATCTGGAGGCGCTGGCCGGGTTCTTCCAGGTGCCGCCGGCCTACTTCTTCGACGATGAACAGGGGAGAGTCATCGCCGGGGAGCTGGAGCTGCTGGGGGCGCTGCGCAACAGCGCGGTGCGGGACCTGGCGCTGCGGGCGGTGACGCTGTCCGAGGAGGGGCTCGGCACGGTCGCCGACATCGTGGAGGCCATCGGACGTCGAGAGGCGCAGCGCGGCAAGGGGGACTAGGCGGTGCTGGGCAGGAGAAACGCGCTGTGGCGGCGATGCGAGCAGATCGCGTCCACTGTGGACTTATCTGATCCGTTCGACGTGCACGCGCTGTTCGGCACGATCGCCGAGCAGCGGGGGCGGCCGATCGAGCTGATCCCGTTGCAGGCGAGGCCTGGGGCGCCGTGCGGGGTGCTGGCCGCGACCGACCGGGCGGACTACGTGTTCTACACGCGGGACACGTCGCCGTTGCACCAGCAGCACATCCTGTTGCACGAGCTGGGTCACCTGCTGTGCGGGCACGCGGAGGGCCAGGAGCTCTCGGACGAGGTCGCGGCGAACCTCACGCCGAACCTGCCGGTCGAACTGGTCCGGCGGGTGCTCGGCCGCACGACCTACCTGTGGGAGCACGAGCAGGAGGCCGAACTGGTGGCGTCGCTGATCGTGCGGCGGCTCGCGGGCGGCGCGGACCCGCTGCGATCGGCCTTCGGGTCGTGATCAGCTACCTCACCGCGGCGCTGCTGGCGGCGATCGGTCTCGCCCAGCTCTCCACCGCCCGGCGCAGGCCCCGGCACCTGGTCACGTTCTTCTTCAGCATGGCGCTGAGCCTCACGATCTCGGCGGAGCCGACGCTCCAGGTGATCGGGATCGAGTACCAGCTGCCCTGCCGGCTCGTCACGAACATGCTGCAGATGCTCGCCGTGCGCGAGTTGATGAAGCTCGCCCGCAGCACCCGCTCCCCCGAACCGCGCACGCCGTGGTGGCCGCTCGTGCTGTGCTGGGCGGTGATGCTGTCGTCCAGCCTGGACTTCGCCGATCTCTACGGCGTGCAGGAGATGCAGGTGTTCCAGTGGCGGCCGAGCGTCCTGCTCTACCAGCTCGCGCTGACGGGCTATCCGATCGGCTGTCTGGCCGTCTTCATGGTGTCGTTGGCGCGCAACGCTTCGACGCGTCCGGCCGGCACGTTCCGGACCGGGCTGCACGTGATCGTGGTGGCCGCGGCGGCGACGATCGGGTGGGGGCTGTTCTCCGGGCTGCCGTCGTTCACGTTCGCGGTCACCGGGTTCGGCGTGGCCGAGTTCCTGCCGGTGTCGCGGAACATCGGCCTGGTGGCGATGACGCTGTGGGTGGTCGGAGCGCTGCTCACGGCGTGGGACGGCGTCGCCCGGACGGTGCGGACCTGGCGCGGGATTCGTGCGGTGACGCCGTTGTGGAAGGCCCTGGTCGCCGCGCAACCGCAGATCGAACTGCCCGCGCGGCACGACCTGGAGTTCACGCTCTACCGGCGGCTGATCGAGATCCGCGACGGGCTGCTCGCGTTGCGCACGCACGTGCCGCCGCAGGTCCAGGACTGGCTGCACTCCCCCGTCGACGGCCCGACGCGCGCCGCCGCCGAACTCGCGGCCGCGATGGTGATGCGCGACGCGGGCCGGAGCTGGCCGCAGCAGCCTTCCGGGCACGCCGGTGAGGCGCCCAGCGTGGAGGCCGAGACCGCCTGGCTGGGCGCCGTGTCCTCGGCTTTCACCCGGTCACCGGTCGTGCGCGAGGTGCGCCGCCTCGCCCAGCTCGACGCGGTGTGACACGAGGTGGCCCGCTGTGCGGAGAGCCAGCGCGGCCATCGTCAGCGACGGGTTGGACGTGCCGAGCGACGGCATGCTGCCGCACCCGACCGCGTACAGGTTCGGGTGGTCCCAGCAGCGTTGCCACTGGTCGACCACGGAGTCGCGCGGTGAGGTGCCCATGACGTGAGTGCCGCCGCCGTGCCCGGCACCCCACCAGCGCATCGGCTCCCCCTCGTGCTCGAAGTACCGCTCGTCGTCCGGCTTGTACGAGGTGTGGTCGTCGGCGCCGAGCAGCTCGAAGATCCGGCCGGAGGCCCGTTTCGCGGCCAGCAGGCCGTCCTTCACGTAGTCCGAGAGTCCGTAGTGGATCGACGGTCGAGGGTTGCCCAGGGCGTCGAGGTCGTCGGCCAGCGTGACGCGGTTCGCCGGATCGGCCTCCTGCTCGACCTCGATCTGCAACGCGAACTGGCGGCCGACCCGGTCCGCCACCGCTTCTCGCAGCGCCTTGCCGCGCAGCCCCGCCGCGACGAACTCGGCCGTGTCGGAATCAGGACTCCCGGCCGCCCAGCCCCAGCCCCAGTTGCCGATCTCGATGCGGAACGGTGCTCTCACCCGGCGTTGCGGACCGCTGCGGAACGCCTCGATGCCCGTCGTCGAGCCGGGGCCGCGGAACGGGCCGATCGCCTGCGGCATCAGCGCCCACGTCAGCAGCGCGGGATGGTCCATCAGGTTGCGGCCGACCTGGTCGCTGCTGTTCGCGAGCCCGGACATGAGCAGCAGCTTGGCGTTCTCGATGGCGTGCGCGGCGAGGACGACCACGTCCGCCTCTTCCTCGTGCCGCGTGTGCCTGCCGGAGGTGTCGTCCTCGTAGCGCTGGTAGCTGACCTTGGTGATGCGCCCGGACTCGTCCGCGTGCACCCGGTTCACCACGCATCTCGTGCGCAGCTCGACGTTGCCCGACCACTGCCTCTGCGTCCGGCGTGGGGTGTACTTGGCGTTCTCCGGGCAGATCGGCACACAGCTCGCGTAGCCGGTGCACTGGTGCCCGTCGGGCCGATAGCCCTGGACCGGGATCCCGTTGCGCGCCTGCGGGGTGCCGACGACGAGCAGTTCGCGCCCGTCGATCCACGCACCGTCCACAACGGACGCGATGGCGTGGTCGAGGTACGTGCGGGGCAGGGCGTGCATCGGATAGCGGTAGCCGTCCGCGACGGGGAGGTGCTGCCGCTGCTCGTCGGCGTCGGCCGCGATGCCGATCTCCCACTCCGCCGCGCGGTAGAAGGGTTCCAGGTCGGCGTAGCCCAGTGGCCAGTTGCGGCCGCGGCCGATGTCGGCGGTGCGGAAGTCGTCGGGGCGCATCCGGGGCGTGATGCCGGTCCAGGCGGTGCCGGTGCCGCCGTTCATCCGCAGGTACGGGCTCGAGTAGGCGTACGGCCCGGTGTTGATCAGGTAGCCACTGGACGGCGCGGCGGCGGTCGTCCGGTACGGCGCGAGCGGCGACTTGACGAGAGCCGTGCGGAACCGGTGCACGGCGTCGTCGTTCGGTTCGGCGCCGGCTTCCAGCACGAGCACGCGGAACCCGTTGTCCCCCAGCACCTTGGCGACGAGCGAGCCGGCGAACCCCGCGCCGACGACCACGGCCCTCACCGGGCGCTTCTTCTGGGTCTCTGCTCCCAGCTGCCGAACCCGGCCGCGCGGGTCCCCGGCGCGGCGACCCCGACCGCCTTCCACGCCAGGCCTTCGGCGTAGGCGCGCTCGCTCGGGATCACCCCGCGCCAGACGCCGGTGTACCAGAGCTGGATGATCTCGTTCTCCGGCGCGCCGTCGGCCAGCGCGCGGTACTGCTCGACCAGTCCGGTCGACCTCAGCTCGTCCGCCGAGAATCCGGTCAGCTCGGCGGACAACTCCAGGAAGGCGTCCATGGCGCCCATCCTGGGCGGACGAACCCGCTGCACCAAACGATCCGGGCAAGGCTCACCCGCGTGGCGCAACCTCCATCTCGCCGAGCAGCGACCAGTCGTCCTGCTCCACCGACTGGCTGACGATCCGGGGAGTCTCCGCGAGGTGCTGAGGCAGTTCCTTCTGGGCGTTCTTGAAATGCTCGGACTGCACGTGCGCGCCGCCCGCGTCGCCGTCCCGGAACGCCTCGACCAGCACGTACTCGGTCGGGTCGTCGAGGCTGCGCGACCAGTCGAACCACAGGCAGCCGGGTTCGGCGCGGGTCGCCTCGGTGAAGCTGCGGCTGATCTCGGGCCAGGCCTCGGCGTGCTCGGGCAGGACGCGGAACTTGGCGGTGATGAAGATCAAGACGGCCTCCTTCAGGTGATCTCGTCCGACCCTATGACGGCTCGGTGATCGGGACCAGCGAGCCGTCCGGCCCGATCGTCATCCGCCGCGGGCCGCGCCGGACCATCGCGGCCACCGCGGCGTTGTGGGCGGTGTCGCGTTCAGGCCGGTCCGGACCGGTCACGCGGAAGCCGTGCAGCACCACGCCGTCCGGCGGGCTCTCCGCCGTGAAGCCGAACATCTCCGCCGCCACCGAGTCCGCGAGTTCGTACTGGTCGTGCGACTCGGCGTGGTGCGACCGGAGCAGCGTGCCGTCCGCGGCCCATTCGGCGAACGCCAGCCACCCCGAACCGGAGTGCTGGGCGAACACCTTCAGCGGACGATCTCCCGCGAACTCCAGGACGTGCTCGGGCACGGGCACGGTCGCCAGCTCCTGATCGCACACGATCGTGGCATCCGGGAACACCGCGACGTACGCGAACCCGTCACCGGGGTAGATCTCGTCCACCAGTTCGCCGTCTCCGACCGGCTCGACCGCGCAGCCCGGCCGCAACGCCCGGACCACCGCCTCCGCCGCCGAACGATCCGGCCCGCCACCACGTCGCAACGCCGCCCGCACGTCGCCGAACGCCACCAAAGCGGCCTTGACCCCCATCGTGTTCCTCCCCCTGCGAGGTCGTCCAACCTGCGCGATCATCCCCTGCGTGCCCGAGATGATCGACACTCGCAGGCGGAACCTGGTCGTCGCGGCCGTCCTCCTCGCCATGCTGCTGGCCGCACTCGACCAGACCATCGTTTCCACCGCGCTGCCCACGATGGTGGCCGATCTGGGTGGCGGCGCGCACCTGTCGTGGGTGGTGACGTCGTACCTGCTCGCCGAGACGATCATGACAGTGCTGATCGGCAAGTTCGGCGACCTCTACGGGCGCAAGAAGACGTTCGTCATCAGCGTCGCGCTGTTCCTGATCGGGTCGTTCTTCGCCGGCTGGTCGGAGTCGATGACCACGCTCATCGCGTTCCGCGCGATCCAGGGCCTGGGCGCCGGCGGGTTGATGGTCACCTCGACGGCGATCATCGCGGACGTCGTGCCGCTCAAGGAACGCGGCAAGTTCCAGGGCTTCGCGGGCGCGGTGTTCGGCATCGCGACGGTGGCGGGGCCGTTGCTCGGCGGGCTGTTCGTCGACCACCTGAGCTGGCGCTGGGCGTTCTACGTGAACATCCCGCTCGGCATCGCCGTGGTGCTGGTGGCGATCGCCGCGCTGCCCACGATCAAGGCGGCGGGCAGCCCGAAGATCGACTACGCCGGCATCGCGCTGATCGCCCTCGCCGCCACCGGGTTGACGCTGGTCACGAGCTGGGGCGGCACCGAGTACGCGTGGACGTCGCCGACGATCCTGTGGATGGCGGCCGGATCGATCGTGCTGCTGATCGCGTTCGTGCTCGTCGAACAACGCGCGGCCGAGCCGATGCTGCCGATGAGGTTGTTCCGCAGCAGGGTGTTCACGGTGTCGGGCATCCTGAGCTTCGTCGTCGGGTTCGCGATGCTCGGTGGCATCACGTACCTGCCGATCTACCTGCAGTACGTGCGCGGCGAGTCGGCCACGGCGTCCGGGCTGTGGATGCTGCCGCTGATCGTCGGTCTCATGTCGACGGCCCTGTTCACCGGCAACACGATCAGCCGCACCGGCCAGTACCGGATCTTCCCGCTCATCGGCTCGGTCGGGCTCACCATCGGCCTGTTCCTGCTGTCCCTGCTGGACGCGAACACGAGCTACTGGGAGATGGGCGCGTTCATGATGGTGCTGGGCGCGGGCATCGGCCTGGTGATGCAGGTGCCGGTGATCGTCGTGCAGAGCACCACGAACTACACCGACCTCGGCGTCGCCACGTCCGGCATCAGCTTCCTGCGCACGATGGGCAGCTCGTTCGGCGTCGCGATCTTCGGCACGATCTACGCCAACCAGCTGCCGAAGCACCTGGTCGTCCCGCCGGGCGTCGACCCGCGCGCCATCGCCAGCCCGGCCGCGGTCCACGCGCTGCCGGACGCGATCAGGGCCCCGATCGTCGCCGGGTACGCCGAGACCGTGCAGATGATGTTCCTCATCGCGGCCCCGATCGGACTGGTCGCGCTGGCGGTGGCGTTCTTCCTGCCGCAGGTCCAGCTGCGCGACACCTCCCGCGCCGCGGCCGCCGGCAACAGCGGTGTGGGCGAGAGCTTCGCCGCGCCGCCGTCGAACTCCTACGACGAGCTGCGCAAACTGGTCTCGACGGTCGTCTCGAAGTCCGACGAGGACCCCGGCCTGGCCGTGCTCCGCCGGTCCGGCGTCGACCTGCCGCTGGAACAGGCGTGGCTGCTCGGCCGCGTGTACCGGGCGTCGACGGACGACGGCGTCGCCACGCTGGACGAGATCGCCGAGATGACGAAGGTGCCCGGCGGCATCTTCGAACCGACCGCGCAGGCGCTCGTGCGGTCCGGGCACCTGGCCTTCGGCGACGACGGCTACCGGTTCACCGACCAGGGCGTGGACGTGTTCACGCAGCTCGTACGGGCGTGGCGGCGCTGGCTGCTCGACCAGCTGGAGGACTGGCACGAGCCGGACCAGCGCGACTTCGCCCAGGCGCTCGACTCGTTCACCGACGAGCTGATCGAGAGCGGCCGGCAGATGAGCCGGGTCTAGACACGGGCTTGCAGGGCCGCGGCCTCCGCGTCGCGGCCCTGTTCCCGGTAGAGCTCCAGAGCGCTTTCCCAGTGCTCACGCGCCCGTACCTCGTCGCCGGCCTCCGCGTGCACGTCACCGAGGTGCTCCAGCACCGTGGCCGACTCGGCGGGATTGTCCAGTTCCCGGTACAGCGCCAGGGCCTCGCCGTAGTGCGCGATCGCGTCGGCGTGGCGGTCGTCGTGGCGGGCGATGTGCGCGAGGCTGTCCAGCGTCGCGGCGATCCCCTCCGCGTGGCCGAGCTTGGTGTTGAGCAGCATGGCCTCCTCGCAGAACGTCCTCGCCTCGGCGTAGCGGCCCAGGCACGCGTACCGCCAGCCGGCCTCGTTCAGCGACTCGGCCTCGCGGACCTCGGACGCGGCGGCACGGAACTTCTCCAGCCCGAGCAGCGAGTGCTCCAGCGCCTTCTCCAGGTCGCCCTCGAACTCGGCGGCCCACGCGATCGACCGGTGCGCGGCCCCGTGCGCCACCGGGTCGTCGTTGCGCGCGAACAACTCCAGGCTGCGCTCGAAGTGCCGGTGTCCCAGCGCGGACTGGCCCAGCTCGACGTAGTTCGCGCCGAGGCACATGTGCGCGGTCGCCTGCTTGGTCTCGTCCCCCATGGCCTCGGCGGCCCGCAACGCCGCCAGCCAGGCCTCCACGTCGTCGGACGTGCGCCCGCGCCGGAGGTGGTAGTTGTTCAGCGTGCGGCCGATCATCCAGGCCACGTCGAAGGCGCCGCGTTCCAGGGCCTGCCGTTGCTCGGTGACCAGGCAGGCGTGCTCGGCGTCGAACCACGCCATCACGGCGGCGTTGCTCTCGAACGCGAGTGTGTGGCTGCTTTCGTGTTCCGGCAACGGTTTGTGCGGTTCCTGGGTCAGCGCGGCGGCGCGTGCGGTGGCGGCGTAGAAGTCGGCCAGCCGCGTGCCGGCGTCGGCGGAACGGTCCGCCGCGTACAGGCCGACCAGGTCGTGCATCCGGTACCGGCCGGGCACGTGCTGCTGCACCAGGTGCGCGTTCTCCAGTTCCCGCAACACCATCCGCGTTCGTGCCGCGGGCCGGTCCAGCAGCGCCGCGGCCGCCGCGAGGCTCACGTCCGCCGTGCCGACGGTGCCGAGCAGGCCGAACGCGCGGGCCGCCTCCTCCGACAGCGCCGCCACGGACCACGAGAACACGGTCCGCAGGTTCGTGCCGATCTCGCCCGCGTCCAGCGCGTCGAGCGGCTGCTCGCGCAGTTCCCCGGCGAACGCGGCCAGCGGGAAGTCCGGTTCCATCGCGGCCCGCGCGG
Source organism: Lentzea sp. NPDC092896 (assembly GCF_044754905.1). NCBI lineage: Bacteria > Bacillati > Actinomycetota > Actinomycetes > Pseudonocardiales > Pseudonocardiaceae > Lentzea > Lentzea sp. NPDC092896. The sequence continues at coordinate 1,613,611 of NZ_JBIVPX010000001.1, read as the reverse complement.
CGACGATCGACAACGCCAGCGGCAGGCCGCCGCACCAGCTCACCAGGTCCGCGACCACCTCGGGTTCGGCCGCCACGCGCTCGGCGCCGAGCCTGGCCACGAGGAACTCGTGGGCGTCGGCCGGGCGCAGCACGTCCAACGACACAGACCGGGCCCCGTGCGCCGCCACCAGCCCGGCGAGCTTGAGGCGGCTCGTGACCAGCACCGTCGCGTCCGAGCCGGGTAGCAACGGCACGACCTGCTCGGTGGAGCGGGCGTTGTCGAGCAGCACCAGCATCCGCCGCCCCGCGACCACGCTGCGGTAGCGCGCGGCCCGTGCGTCCAGTCCGGCCGGGATCGTGTCCTCCCCCAGCGCCTCCAGGAACTCGCGCAGCACCGTCTCCGGCGGCGTCGGCTCCGCGGACGGGTCGAAGCCGCGCAGGTTCACGTAGAGCTGGCCGTCCGGGAACTCGGCGAGGTGCCGGTGCGCCCAGTGCAGCGCCAGCGCGGTCTTGCCGATGCCGCCCGTCCCGCCGATCGCGGTGATCACGACGGTGCCTGCCGAGCCCAGCGCGGCCAGTTCGTCGGTGCGGCCGGTGAACCACGGGTGCGGCGCGGGGAGCTGGCGAGGTCCGTCGGCGCGGTCGTCCACGTCGCCGTTGAGAATCCGCTGATGCATGTCCTGCAACGGTTTGCTCGGATCGACGCCGAGTTCGTCGGCGAGGCGGTGGCGCACGATCTCGTAGTGCCGCAACGCCTCCGCGTCGTTGCCCGACCGGTGCAGCGCCAGCATCAGTTGTGCGGCAAGGCGTTCGTCGAGCTGGCGTTCGCCTGCCAGCTGCCGCAACGAGGGCAGCAGCGCGGCGTGCCGGCCGTCCGCGAGCGCCACGTCGTTGCGATCCAGTTCGGCGGCGACGCGTTCGGCGTGCAGGCTCTCGCGCAGCGCGTCGAACCACGGCGACTCGAGCCCGTCTAGCGCCTGTCCGCGCCACAGCCGCAGCGCCGCGTCGAAGTCCCGATCGCGCACGAAGGCCCGGAAGCGGAACAGGTCGACCTGCGCCGGGTCGACCGTGAGGCGATATCCGGCCGGTGAGCGCTCGATGTCCAGTTCAAGGAGCTTGCGGAGCTTTGACACGTAGCCGTAGAGCGTCTCGCGCGCCCGCAGCGGCGCCCGTTCACCCCAGACGCGGTCGAGCAGCCGGTCGACCGGAACCGGCCGTCCCTCCTCCATCAGCAGCGCGACCAGCACAGACCGTTGCCGGACGTGGCCGATCTCGACCGACTCACCCCGGTCCCGCACCTCGACGGCGCCGAGCAGCCCGAACTCCAAGATCACCCCTCAGCCAGTGGATTCAAGGTTCATCCTAGGTTCGTCCTCGGCCAAACGGGCAAAGTCGTTCTCGCGGAGGGCCCCACCACATCCGGCAGCCCAGCCACCGGGGCCCTCCACCATCGGCGCAGCGAAAGATCACCCGAGCGGACCAGGGCGAACACGTTCCTCCACATGCGACCCTGAAGTCGTGAGCACCACGCGAATCGGGTCGTTCAACGTGGAGAACATGTTCGAACGTCCCAAAGTGATGGGCCGCAACGCCACCAAACACGCGGCCCCGACTCTGGCCGCCCACGCCCGGTTCAACGAACTCATCGCCGCCGAGACCTACACGCCGGAAGTCAAGGAAGAGCTCAAGGAACACCTGACGACGCTGGAGTTGCTCAGGAGTGACCGGAGCAGGTACGCGGTCCTGCGGCGCATCCGCGGCCGTTTCCTCGCGCGCCACCGCACCGGCGAAACCTCAGTCGTGGCAAGCGGACGCGAGTCCTGGGTCGGCTGGGTGGAGCTGACCACCGAACCCATCAGCGAACTCGCCACGCGGCACACCGCCCAGGTGATGCGAGACGTCGGCGCGGACGTCCTCGGCGTGGTCGAGGCCGAGTCGCGCGAGTTGCTGCACATGTTCTCCGCCAGCATGCTCAAGCACGTCGGCTGGACCCCGTACGAGGAGGTCCACCTCATCGACGGCAACGACGAGCGCGGCATCAACGTCGGATTGCTGACGAGAGAACAACATCAGGTCATCACCATCCGCACGCACGTGTACGCGCGGGACAGCTCGGGCACCATCTTCTCCCGCGACTGCGCCGAATACCACGTGCGCACGCCCGCCGGCCCCGAGGTCGTCGTGCTCGTGAACCACCTGAAGTCCAAGGGCTACAGCACTCCCGGCGACCCTCTCGGCGCCCGCCGCCGCTTCCGCCAGGCAGTCCGCATCGCCCGCATCGTCAACCGGTTGCGCGACGAGGGCCACGAGTACATCGCCGTCGTGGGCGACCTCAACGACACCGCGGACAGCGAGGCACTGCGCCCGTTGTTCCAACGCACGGGCCTGCGCGACATCAGCGAGCACGAGAACTTCGAATGGGACCACCGCCTCGGCACGTACCGCGGCGTCAACGAGAAGGGCAAGATCGACTACGTCCTGCTCACCCCGGAGCTGTTCGCGAAGGCCACCGGCGGCGGCGTCTTCCGCAAGGGCGTCTGGCGCGGCCCGCGGACCAAGAACCGTTGGGACGTCTACGAAACCATGACGAACGAGGTGCACGCGGCCAGCGACCACGCCGCGATCTACGCCGACATCGACTGGAGCGCCTAGGGCCTAGACCAGCTCGACCGTCACCTCGATGACGTCACCGGGCCCGACGTCGTTCTTCTTGCGCACCGCCGCCTTGACCGGCAGCACGTAACAGCCGGACTGCTTGTCCGGGAACACCGACGTCGACCACGTGCTGGCGCCGACCCCGGCCCGGACCTTCACCGAGCCGAAGCCGGGGCCGGGCGTGGCGATGTCGCGGATCTGGTCCGAGACGTCCTCGGGCAGCGTCACGAAGGTCCAGGTTTCCGTGCGGCGGGCGTCCCAGATCCAGAGCTCCGCGTCGAAGACGAACATCGCCCCATTCTCCACAGAGGTGGACTCAGAGGGGCGCGCTGATGCGGAACTCCTCGTCGAACCGCGCGGCCAGCGCGTCGCCCAGCCCGTCCGGCGCCCACTCACGCACCCGCTCCAGGAAGCCGGGCAGGTCGCGCCGGACCCCCTCCAGATGCGCGGTCAGGTCCGCGAGCGGGATCACGCAGACAGGCCCATCGGCAGGTGCCGGGTGGTGCCGCATCCGCACGGCGTCCTCCAAGCCGGTGCGGCAGCCGGGTTCGACCACCACCCCGCTCCCGGCGTCCCGCACGACCAGCCCACCGGCCATGATCACGCCGTCAGCCTCCAGCAGCCCGCGCAACGGTGCCGGCTCGTCCTCCCCGCCGGAGTTGTAGTCGGCGATGGCGGCCAGGACCGTACCGACCTCCTCCTGGAACATCCGACCGGACAGCGCCACGTGACTATCAGTCACCTCGACGACGGCTCGAAACTCGATCACTCACCCGTTGTGGTGACGAACGCCACCGACCATTTCGGTCGGTAAACCTACCGAACCGGTCGGTAAACGCCGTAAAGTCGGCCGCATGCCACGACAGCCCAGGACCGGAGTCGACGAGAAGATCCTCGACGCCGCCGCCGCGCTCTTCGCGCGGCACGGCTTCGAGCAGACCTCGTTGAAGTCGCTCGCGGACGCTGTCGGTCTGTCCAAGGCCGGCCTGCTGCACCACTTCCCGAGCAAGGACGCTCTCTTCGAAGCGGCGTGGGAACAGAGCCGTGTGCTCACCCGGCACGTCCTCGACCAGGTCTCAACGCTGCCCGCGGGCTCCGAGCGGGACCGGCGGTCGCTGGAACTGCTGACCGACTACGCGCTGGACCGGCCAGGACTGGTCTCGCTGCTGTTCCGGACGATGACGGCGCCGGGCGAGGACCCGCAGCAGGCGCAGGACGAGCTGCTCCTCAACGAGATGTTCGTCATCGACCCCGAGAAAGAACTGCCCCGCGCGATCCGCATCGTCGGCGCGCTCAGCTCCATGGCCGTGCTCACCCTTCTGGCCAACCAACAGGGTGAGAAGACGACATGGCGTCCCTTGATCCTCGCTACCTGCTTCGACGCACTCGGGCACCAGGAGGCCTGACCATCATGGCGAAACTGCTCTACAAACTGGGACTCGGTGCGCACAAGCACCGCCTCCCGGTCGTCCTGATCTGGCTGCTCGTGCTGATCGGCTCCGGCGTCGGCGCGTTCACGCTCGGCGGTGAGACGTCCAACTCGATGTCCATCCCCGGCCAGGAGTCGACCACCGCCCTGGAGCGCATCCAGGAGAAGTTCGGCTCCGGTGAGACCGCGTCGGCCAAGGTCGTCGTGCAGGCCCTGGACGGCCAGAAGCTGCCGCAGCACGTCAAGGCGATCACCGACCTGGTGGCCGACGAGTCCGCGCTCAAGGGCGTGCGGTCGGCGACGAACCCGCTCGACCCGGCGGCGCCGAGCGTCAACCGCGACGTCAACGTCGGCTACAGCACCGTCACCTACGACGTGAAGCCCGGTGAGGTCACCGACGAGCAGCGCGCCGAGCTGACCAAGGCCGTCGACAAGGCTCGCGCGGCGGGCCTGACCGTCGAGGTCACCGGCACCGCGATGCAGGAGACGCCGCACGTCGGCGGGCCCACCGAGGCCATCGGTGTCGTGCTGGCGCTGGTCGTGCTCGCGCTGACCTACGGCTCGCTCGTGACCGCGGGCATGAACCTGCTCAGCGCCGGTATCGGCGTCGGCATCGGCACGCTCGGCATCACGATCGCCACCGGGTTCATGGACCTGCAGTCGACGACCCCGATCCTCGCCTCGATGCTGGGTCTCGCGGTCGGCATCGACTACGCGTTGTTCATCATCAACCGCTACCGCCAGGAACTGCGCCGGGGCTCCGACGTCGGGCACGCCGTCGCGACCGCGGTCGGCACCGCCGGTTCCGCCGTCGTCACCGCCGGTCTGACCGTGGTGATCGCGCTGGTGGGCCTCGCGATCGCGGGCATCCCGTTCCTGACGCAGATGGGCGTCTCGGCCGCCGCCACGATCGTCGTGTCGGTCCTGATCGCCATCACGCTGGTGCCCGCGGTGCTGAGCCTGCTCGGCCGCCGCGTGCTGACCCGCAAGGAACGCTCCGCCACCCCCGAGAACCCGGTCGAGCCGAAGGACCGCGGTGTCATCCGCGGCTGGGCCCGTGCGATCACCCGCAACCGCGTCGTCGCGCTGCTGCTGTCGGTCGTGGCGCTCGGCATCGTCGCGATCCCGGTGGCGTCCATGGACACGACGCTGATCCAGAAGCCGCCGGCCGGCTCCACGCAGGAGCGTGCCGACCAGATCCTCGCGAAGGGCTTCGGCGAGGGCTTCAACGGCCCGATCATCGTCCTGTTCGAGGGCCAGGGTGCCGCCGCGACGGCCACCAAGGCGTCCGAGCCGCTCGCCAAGCTCTCCGACGTCGCCCTGGTGACGCCGGCGCAGCCGAGCCAGGACGGCAACGCCGCACTGGTCACCGTGATCCCGAAGTCCGGCCCGGACAGCACCGAGACCGAGAAGCTCGTCGCCGACCTGCGCGCCGAACTGTCCGACGTGGACGGTGGCAAGGCGTACGTCACCGGTGCCACCGCGGTGAGCGTCGACGTGGCCACGTCCCTGGACAAGGCACTGCCGATCTACCTCGCGGTCGTCGTCGGCCTGGCGCTCGTGCTGCTGGTCCTGGTGTTCCGCTCGCTGCTGGTGCCGCTGGTCGGTGTGCTCGGCTTCCTGCTGACCATCGGCGCGTCGCTCGGTGCCACGGTCGCGGTGTTCCAGTGGGGCTGGCTCTCCAGCGCGGTCAACCTCGAGAGCACCGGCCCGCTGATCAGCCTCACGCCGATCCTGGTGATCGGCATCCTGTTCGGCCTCGCCATGGACTACCAGATCTTCCTGGTGTCCCGGATGCACGAGGCACACCACCGCGGCGCCAAGCCGTTGGAGGCCATCACCACGGGCTTCCGCCAGGCCGCCCCGGTCGTCGTGGCCGCCGCGCTGATCATGTTCTCGGTGTTCGCGGGCTTCGTCCCCGCCGGCGAGCCGACCGTGAAGTCGATCGCGTTCGCCCTGGCCGTCGGCATCTTCGTGGACGCGTTCGTGGTCCGCATGGTGCTCGTGCCCGCGGCGCTGGCTCTGCTCGGTGAGCGCGCCTGGTGGCTGCCGAAGTTCCTGCGCTGGCTGCCGGAGCTCGACGTCGAGGGCACCGCGCTCGACGAGCTGCCGAACGAGAAGAAGAAGCAGGAGCCGGTCTCCGTCTGACCGATTCCGCTCACCGGTCCGTCATGTCCGTGATCTGATCATGGGCATGACGGACTGGTCTGTGCTGCACCACGCGTACGGCACCGCGGAGGACATCCCCGCGCTGCTGGACCGCGCCGCCACGGACGACCAGGAGGCGTGGAGCGAGTTGTGGAGCGCCTTGTGCCACCAGGGCTCCAGCTACACCGCCAGTTACGCCGCACTCCCCCACCTCGCCGAGATCGGGAGCCTCGACGCGGTCCTGCTCGCGGTGGGAATCGTCGCGGACGGCCCTGACGAGGTCCGCACCGAGCACGCCGCCGCCATCGCCACGCTGGGCACCAGGGCGAACGAACTCCTGCCCGTGACCGACGACGGTTACGAGTACCTGCTGGAAGGTGTGCTGGTCCTGGAAGGCCTGCTGCATCAGGCAGACGCCATGGCGTGGGGAGTGGCCGAGGAGGAGTACGAGATCGAGTGTCCCGAGTGCGACACGCCGATGTTCATCCTCCCCGCCGAGGGCATCAGCAAGACCGTCGAGGCGGAACGGCCGTTGCGGCCCGCTGATCCCACGACGCTCGACGGCGTCGGGCGACGGGTCTGCGAAACGGCTGCGGCGCACGGCCAGGACAAGGTCGCTCGCGTCCTCGGGTACTTCTTCGGTCAGGCGACCTGTCCGGCGTGCGACGCCGAACTCACGGTGTCCGACGAGCTGCTCTGACCCAGCAGCCGCTCCACCCACTTGGCGACCGTGCGGGGCGGGGGTTCGACCGCGCCACCGAGGTGCGCGACCACGGTCAGCTCCGCGCCGTCCTCGACGGCGATGGCCCACCCGTGCCGTTCGGTCCACAACAGGGCGACGTCGTGATCGGGATGACCGGGCAGGCGTCCGTCCACCGCGATGTACATCCGCAGCGGTTTCTGCCGGTCGATGCACGAGGACTCACCGCTCAGGCCGAGTTCTCGCGTGACCTTCAACGCGTAATCAAGCGTTTTCACACCGTCACCGCTCTCCGTCTCACCGGGGTGGCAACGCCGACTGCTTGACGCAGGGCGCGAGTACCCCGGTGAGCGGAGGGAGAAACCCTTACTCGCCGCCGAAGTCGCCGAAGTCCTCGAAGGCGTCGTCCATCATCTCGCCGACGACCATGCCGCCGACGAGACCGGCGGCACCGGCCGCGACGACCGTGCCCATGCCGGGACCGCTGCGGTGGTGGCCGCCGTGGTGACCGTGCTGGCCGTACTGGTCGTGGCCGTAGCCGTGCATCGCGCCGCCGCCGCGCTGGGCGACCTGGGAAAGCCAGCCGTTGATCGCCGACGCCCAGTCGGTGCCCTCGGACTCCTGGTGGGACACGCGGAAGTGACCGAACGCGTCACCGCCCGACGAGAACATCCCGCCGCGCTTGTCGGCCTCCAGGATCACGAACAACTCGTGCGGGTTCGCCACGAAGGTCAGCTCGACCTGCTGGACGGCACCGGCGAACTGCGCGGGCGGGAAGAACTCGATCTCCTGGTAGAAACCGAGCTCCTGCGGCACGCCGTGCAGGCGGCCGGCCTCGACGTCGGCGCTGCGGAACGAGAAACCGAGCTGCCCGAACGCGGTGAGCACCGCGTCCTGCGACGGCAGCGGGTGGACCAGCACGGGGTCGAGGTCGCCCTTGTCCGGCGCGCCCGCGATCACGAGCTCGGTCCGCACGCCCACGGTCATGCCGGGCAGCTGGCCGCCGCCCACCGCGGTGATCGGGGTCTCCCACGGGATCGGCAGCTGAAACGGGATCGCGACCAGCTGACCGGCCCCGACCCGCACGCCCTGCTGCACGACGACCCGCAGGAACTCGGACACGCCGCCGTACTCGTGGTCACCGCGCTCGACCTCGACGCGGGTGACGAGCGACAGCACGACCTGGCCGATCTCGGCGTCCGCGCTGCCACCCTGGATGCGCACCTGCCCGGTGACGACCTGGCCGGGCGAGGCGTGCGGCGAGTCCAGCACGGTGTCGACCGACGGGCCACCGACGCCGAAGGCGCTGAGCATCCGCTTGAACATTTGTGTTTCCTCCCTGGGAAACTCCGGTCAGCGGGCGCTGACCGGACGGGTGTCGGTTTCATCCTCGAAGTCGCCGATCAGCTCTTCGAGGAGGTCTTCCAATGCGGCGATACCAACGACTGTGTTGATCGGCCGCTCCTCCGGAGACGGCGGCGAGTTCGCCTCGAAGTCGGCCGTCCGGTCACCGCTTCGGCCCGAATCGCCTTCGGCGGTCGACCCGAAGAGGCGTCCGGACGACCGACGCGAACTCGCGTCTTCGACGAGGGCTAGCTGCGAGCGTTCTGCACGCATCGCCGTCACGGCCTGGGCCACCGGCATCGACGCGGGCAGCGTCAGCACCGGGCCCATCAGCTCGCGGGCGGAGGGATCCTCGCCGCGGGCCGTGGCACGCATGGCCTCGCGGATGTGCACGAGTCCGACGTACCGGCCGCCGAGCCCGGTGACCGGGAAGCGCGACCGTCCACACTGGAGGCTGCGCTGTTCGATCTCCCGCGCGGTGGTGTGCTCGGTGACCGTCGACGTCTCCGCCACGGGCACCATCACCTCGCTCACGGTTGTGCGCTGGACCTGCAGCATCCTGGTCAGCAGCCGTTGCTGGGCCTCGGGAATCAGGCCGTGCTCCGCGGACTGGCGCAGCAGCATCCGCAGGTCGTCCGGCCGGTGCGTCTGCGCCAGCTCGTCCTGCGGCTCGACCTTCAGCAGGCGCAGCAGGCCGTTCGTCACCGAGTTCAGTCCACTGAGGAGCCAGCGGACCGAGCGGGCGAACGCGCGGAACGGCAGCGCCAGGATCAGCGCGGACCGTTCGGGGTCCGCGATGGCCCACGACTTCGGCGCCATCTCGCCCACGACCATGTGCAGGAACACCACCAGCACCAGGCTGATCGCGAACGCGATGCCGTAGGCGAACGCCTCCGGCAGGCCGGTCAACCGCAGCGCAGGTTCCAGCAGGTCCGCGACGGCCGGTTTCGCCAGCGCGCCCAGACCCAGCGTGCACAGCGTGATGCCGAGCTGCGCGCCCGCGAGCATCAGCGACAGCTCACGAACGCCCGCCACGGCGGCGCGGGCCGCCCTGGACGTCTCGGCGGCCTGCTCCAGGCGGTGCCGCTTGGCCGCGATCAACGCGAACTCGGCGGCCACGAAGAAGCCGTTCAAAGCAAGCAGCACAACGGAGATGACGATGCTCATCGGGACAACACCACCGAGTCGGGCACGTTGCGCGCCACCGCGGTGACCACCAGGCGCACCCCGTTCATCTCGATCTCGTCGCCGGCCTGCGCCACGCGGCCCAGCCGATGCAGCACCAGACCGGACACCGTGTCGTACGAGTCGTCGGCAGGGAGTTCCACGCCGGTGACGTCCTCGACCTCGTCCAGCCTCATGCGACCGGGCACGCGCCAGTCGTCGCCGACCTTCTCGATCATGTCGGCCACCCGGTCGTCCTCGTCGTGGATCTCACCGACGAGCTCCTCCGCCAAGTCCTCCAGCGAGATGACGCCGGCGAACCCGCCGAACTCGTCGACCACGCAGGCGAGCTGACGGCGTTCGGTCCGCAGCCTTTCCAGCACCGCGGGCAACGGCAGCGTCGCCGGGACGACCAGCGCGGGCGAGGCGATCTTCCCGATGGCGATGACGGACCGCTGCTCCGGCGCCAGGGTCAGCACCTCGGCCAGCCCCACGACACCGCGCAGGTCGTCAAGGTCGTCACCGATCACCGGGAAACGCGAGTTCCCGGTGTCCAGCAACGAGACCACGCGCGCGGCGGGTTCGTCGCACCGCACGGTGTGGACGTTGACGCGCGGCGTCATGGCCTGCTCCGCGACCAGTTCGCGGAAGCCGATGCCGTGCTCCAGCAACCGGGTCAGCTCGGGGTCGAGGTGGCCCTGCTCCCCCGCCTCCTCGACGATCTGCCGGAAGTCCTCCGGCGTCGCGCCCTGCGGCAGTTCCTCGACGGGCTCGATGCCGATCGCGCGCAGCAACCGGTTCGCGGCCGCGTCGAACAACCGGATCACGGGACCGGCGATCTTCAGGTACACCAGGGTCGACGAGCTCAGCGCCAGCGCGAGCTGTTCTGGCCGCGCGATCGCGAGGTTCTTCGGCAGCAGCTCGCCGAGCACCATCTGCACGAAGGTGGCGAAGGCCAGCGCGATCACCATCGAGCCCGGCACGCCGAGCCCGGTGCCGAGCAGCGGCTCGGCCACGTACCCGACGAGCAGCGCCGTCACCGTGATGCCGAACTGGGCACCGGACAGCATGAACGAGAGCTTCTGGGTCACGCGGTAGGCGCGGTCGGCGGCCTTCGAGCCGCCCTCGGCCATCTGCTGCAGGCGGCCGCGATCGACCGCCATGTACGCGAACTCCTGAGCCACGAAATACCCCGTGGCCACGGTCAGGACCACGATGGCGAGCAAGCCGGATGCGATCAACAAGACGCACCCGGCCACGTACTACAGCCGTCTACACCGGCTTCATCAGGCATGTTCCAACAGTAGCACGTGGCACTGTATGGTTTTGGTGACCGGGGAGGTGACCGCTGTGGCCGAGGCACTGCTGAAGATCGGCGAACTCGCCGCCCGCGCCGGCGTGAGCATCCGCACCGTCGACTACTACACGACGCTGGGCCTGATCAGCCCCGCCCAGCGCACGGCGAGCAACTACCGCCTCTACCGCGGCGACGACGTGGACCGCATCCACCTCGTGCAACGCCTGGAGGTCCACGGTCTTCCCCTGGAGGACATCGCCCGCGCGTTCACCGCCGCTCCCGCCGACACCGCGGCCGTCCTCGGGCAGATCGACATGGACCTGCGCACGCTCCAGGAGGCCGCCGACGCCGCGTCGCCGGCGATGCACGGCCTGCTGTCGGTGATCGCGAACCGCGTCCACTCGCTGATCACCATCGCGCTGCAACTGCCGCCGGACCTCCCGATGTAGTTAAGGTCGGAGGTGACCGCAAGGAGGCGCGCAGTGGGACTACGCAGCGAGCACTGGTACGCAGGTCAGGACCGCAACGCCTACATCCACCGCGCCTGGATGCGCCGCGGCGTCCCGGACGACGCCTTCTCCCGGCCCCAGATCGCGATCGCCAACAGCGCGTCGGATCTCACGCCGTGCAACGCGCACCTGAACGAGGTCGCGCAGTCCGTCTCCAACGGCGTGTACGAGGCCGGCGGCATCCCGCTCAACCTGCCCGTGGTGTCGCTGGGCGAGACCAACGTCCGCCCCACCGCGATGCTGTGGCGCAACATGGCCGCGATGGCCACGGAAGAAATGCTGCGCGCCAACCCCGTGGACGGCGTGGTGCTGCTCGGCGGGTGCGACAAGACGATCCCGGCGCTGCTGATGGCCGCCGCGTCCGTCGACATCCCGGCGGTCGTGGTGCCCGGCGGGCCGATGCTGACCGGCACGTTCCGCGGCACTCCCCTGGGCTGCGGAACGGACGTGTGGCGGCTGTCCGAGGAGGTGCGGGCAGGCACGTTGTCGCAGGAGGCGTTCGTCCGCTCGGAGTCGGCGATGATCCGCAGCCGCGGCCACTGCAACACGATGGGCACGGCGTCGACGATGGCGTTGGTCGCGGAGGCCCTGGGCACCACCGTCCCCGGCGTCGCGGGCACTCCGGCGCCGGACAGCAGGCTCCTGGAAGCGAGTCACGGCACCGGACGGCTGATCGTCGAGCTGATCGAGAAGGACCGGCGTCCCAGCACGTTCCTGACCAAGGCGAACTTCCACAACGCGATCGTGGCGCTGGCCGCGATCGGTGGCTCGACCAACGCGGTGGTGCACCTGCTCGCGATCGCCGGGCGCCTGGGCGTCGACCTGACGCTGGACGACTTCGACCGCATCGGCTCCGGCGTGCCGCTGCTGGTGGACCTCCAGCCCGCGGGCCGGTTCCTGATGGAGGACTTCCACCGCGCGGGCGGGCTTCTGGCCGTGCTGCGGGAAGTGCGCGACCTGCTCGACCCCGACGCCCTGTCGATCACCGGCAACCCGCTCGTCGACCACCTCGACGACGCGCCGATCTGGGAGCCGGAGGTGATCAGGAGCCGCAGCGAGCCGATCATCGCCGAGGGCGGCATCGCGGTGCTGAGAGGCAATTTGGCGCCATCGGGATCTTTGATCAAACCGGCAGCGGCGTCGGCGCATCTGTTGCAGCACCGGGGCAGGGCCGTGGTGTTCGACAGCATCGAGGACTTCCACGCCCGCATCGACGACCCGGATCTCGACGTGAACGCGGACTCCGTGCTGGTGCTGCGCGGTTGCGGCCCGCGCGGCTACCCCGGCATGCCGGAGGTGTCGAACATGCCGTTGCCGAAGAAGCTGCTGGAACAGGGCGTGCGCGACATGGTCCGGATCTGCGACGGGCGCATGAGCGGGACCGCGTACGGAACCGTTGTGCTGCACGTGGCACCGGAGGCGGCGGCAGGCGGACCACTCGGGCTCGTCCGGACGGGCGACGTCATCGTGCTGGACGTGGCGAACCGCCGCATCGACGTGGAGGCGCCGGACTTCCTGTCCCGCACGCCGAACGCCGCGACGGTGTCGGCGTTCGCGGCACCGAAACGCGGCTGGGAACGGCTCTACGTCGACCACGTCCTGGGCGCCGACACCGGAGCCGACCTGGACTTCCTGGTCGGCTCCAGCGGTAGCGACGTCACCCGCGAATCACACTGAACTCAGTGCGCGTGCTGGTGTTCCTCGACGTGACCCGCGTCGTGCACGTGCGTGTGTGAGTGCGTTTCTCCGTCGTGCGTATGGGTGTGCTCGTGCTCGACGTGATCGTGCGCGTGTTCGCCATGCGGATGCGTGTGAGTCGTGTCGCCGTGACTGTGCTCGTGGGTATGCACTCCGTTGGTCATGCCTCGATGCTGGCATGAGTCCGACTTGAGCGCACAGATGCAAGATCTTGCCTATTGCAACTCCCTTGCTGTTAGCTGCTCGCGGCAACACGGACTTCTGGGGAGGATCTGCATGCGGCGAGCTGTTCTGGCGGCCCTCGTTCTGGTGGCGGGGTGCTCGTCTCCCGACGGCGCGACGACCGGTTCGGCCGCGTCGATCGTCATCGGCGCGGGCAGTGAACCGGAGAACCTCAACCCCGTGCTCGGCTACGCGCCGGACGGCGCCGCGAAGATCTTCGACGGGCTCGTGACGCGGGACGCCTCGCTGGCTCTGAAACCGGCGCTGGCCGCAGAACTGCCGGCCGCGTCGGCGGACGGCCTGACGTGGACGGCCAAGCTGCGCAAGGACATCACGTTCTCCGACGGCACGCCCGTGACCGCCGAGGACGTCGTGTTCACCTACAGGTCCGTGGTGGACAAGAAGGTGAACTCCACGATCGCCTCCCGGTTCGACGCGCTGACCGAGGTGAAGGCGGTCGACGCGAGCACCGTCGAGTTCACGCTCTCCTACCCGTACGCCCCGTTCGCGCAGCAACTCGCGCTCGGCATCGTGCCCGCCGCGAAGCTCACCGGCACCGACATCAACAGCGCGCCGTTCAACACCGCCCCGGTCGGCACCGGCCCGTACACGGTCGAGTCGTGGCGCAAGGGCGACCGGCTGATCCTCAAGGCCAACGAGAAGTACTGGGGTGGCGCGCCCGCGATCAAGACCGTGACCGTGGTCTTCGTGCCGGACGACAACGCCCGCGCGACCCGCATGGCCGCCGGCGAGTTCGACGGGACGGTGCTGCCACCCAAGCTCGCCCAGACCTACCGCGACCGGTCCGGCTACCAGATCGTGCGGAACCCGTCCGCCGACTACCGCGGTCTCGGCATCCCGTCCGAACTGCCGTTCACCTCGTCGCCGCAGGTCCGGCGCGCGATCAACCTCGGCATCAACCGCCAGGCCATGATCGACGCCGTGCTGGCGGGCTCCGGCAAGCCCGCGTCCACGCCGATCTCGCCGTACCTGAAGGACTGGTACAACGACAGTTCCGCGTTCGGCTACGACGTCGCCGAGGCCGAGAAGCTGCTCGACGAGGCAGGCTGGCGCAAGGGAGCGGACGGCAAGCGAGCCAAGGACGGCCAGCCCGCGAAGCTGCCGGTGCTCTACCCCGCGCCGGACGTGCTGCGCAAGGAACTGGCCCTCGCCACGGCCTCCGACATCGCGAAGCTCGGCATCGACGCGCCCGTCGAGGCCACCACGTTCGAGATCATGCTGCAGCGCCAGAAGGAAGCGGCAGCGGTGTGGGGCGGCGGCGACCCGTACGACCCGGACACGGCCGCGTACACGTTGCTGCACTCCCGTTACGCGGGCCAGTCGGGCTACGTGAACATGACGCTGTACAAGAACTCCACTGTGGACACCGCGCTCGACACCGCGCGCCGCAGCCTCGACCCGGCCGCACGCAAGAAGGCCTACAACGAGTTCCAGACCGCTTACGCGGCCGATCCCGGCTGGGCGTTCCTGGTGTTCCTCGACCACACCTACGTGCTGCGCGACAAGTGGAACGGCCAGGAGACCCAGGTCGAGCCGCACGACCACGGCCTCGTGCACGCGGTGTGGTGGAACCTCGAGCGCTGGACGCCGAAGTCGTGACCCGGTCGATCGCCCTGGTCGCGTTGCGGCGCCTGGCCTTCGCGGTCCCGGTGCTGCTCGTGGTCAGCTTCGCGCTGTTCGTGCTGGCCAAGGCCAGCCCGTTCGACCCGGTCGAACGCTACTTCGGCGTCCGGATCATCGGCGCCTCCCCGGAACGCGTCGCGCAGCTGCGCGAGAACTGGGGCGTCGACGAACCCGTCGCCACCCAGTACTGGGCCTGGCTGCGGCACGCCCTGGCGGGCGACCTCGGCGACTCGCTGTCGTTGCAGCAACCCGTGTCGGCCGTGATCGGCGACCGTCTCGGGTGGACGGTGCTGCTGGTGTCGGTCGGCTTCGCGCTGGCGTTGCTGCTCGGGCTGGTGCTGGGCACGCTCGCGGCGTGGCGGCAGGGGTCGTGGCTCGACCGTTCGATCACGGGCAGCTGCTACGCGCTGGAAGCGGCGCCGGTCTTCTGGCTCGGCCTGGCGGTGCTGTACGTGTTCGCGCTGCAGTTGCGCTGGCTTCCCGGCGGCGGTGTGACCACGGGCTCCGAACCGGTGTCCGTCGGCGGGGTCGCCGTCCACATGGTCCTGCCCGTGGCGGTGCTGGCGATCTCGCAGGCGCCGTGGTTCGTGCTGTTCGTGCGGCAGAACCTCCTCGAATCGTTCACGCAGGACCACGTGATCGGCGCGCGGGCTCGTGGGTTGCCCGACCACCTGGTGGTTTCTGGGCACGCGTTGCGCACCTCGCTGCTGCCGTTCCTGACCCTCCTCGGCGCGCGACTGCCCGAGCTGATCACCGGGGCGTTGCTGGTGGAGACGGTGTTCTCGTGGCCGGGCATCGCGCGGGCGACGGTGGAGGCGGCGCTGAACGTCGACTTCGCGTTGCTGGGCGCGTTGACCGTGATGGCGACGGGTGTGGTGTTGCTCGGCAACCTGCTGGCCGACGTCCTGTACGCGCTGGCCGACCCGAGGGTGGCGCTCGATGGCTGACCTGCTCTGGCGTCCTGCCCCGCGCAGCCGCCTCACCGCCGCGAGCCCGCCGCGGTCGCCTCGCTGGCGGCTGCTGCCGTCCGCGATCATCCTCGGCGTCGTCGCGCTGACCGTCCTGATCGTGCCGCTGGTCGTGGAGCTCAACGAGCAGTACGTCGACCTCGCGATCGCCAACCAGCCGCCGTCCGCCGCGCACCTGTTCGGCACCGACGAACTCGGGCGTGACGTGTTGCTGCGGTGCGTCTACGCGCTCAGGGTCTCCCTCACCGTCGGTGTGGTCGCCGCCGTGATCTCCGCGATCGCCGGCACTGCGGTCGGTGCGCTCGCGGGGTCGATCGGCGGCTGGTTCGACCGGATCATGATGCGCGTGGTCGACGCGATCGCGTCGGTGCCGCACCTGTTGCTGGGCATCGTGATCGTCGCGATCCTGCGGCCGAGTCTGTCCGCCGTGATCATCTCGATCGCCCTGACGCACTGGCTCACCGCCGCCCGGATCGTGCGGTCGGAGGTGCTGTCGTTGCGCACCAGGCCGTTCGTCGACGCGGCGATCGTCGGTGGCGCTTCGAGACTTCAGGTGATGACCCGGCACCTGCTGCCGAACGTCGCCCCGCAGGTCCTGCTCGCGACCACGCTGATGGTGCCGCACGCCGTGTGGCACGAGACCGCGTTGTCGTTCCTGGGCCTCGGTCTGCCGCCGCACGCGGCCAGCATCGGCAACATGATCAACGACGCCCAGCGCTCGTTGCTCATCGGCGGCTGGTGGATGTCACTGGCGCCCGGACTGCTGCTGATCATCACGACGCTGGCGGTGTCCGGCGTGAGCGGTGTGTGGCGGGACCGGCTGAACCCCAAGCGGCGCACGGAGTTGACGTGGTGAACCTGGAGATCGACCGGGTGTCGGTGCGGTTCGCGCTCAAGGGTGCGACCGTCGAGGCCGTGAACGACGTGTCGTTGCGGATCCGGCCCGGAGAGTGCGTGGCGCTGGTCGGCGAGAGCGGCTGCGGCAAGACGGTGCTGGCGTCGGCGTTGCTCGGGTTCCTGCCGGGCAACGCGGAGACCTCCGGCAGTGCCCGGCTCGGTGAGGTGGACCTGCTCGCGGCGACCGACCACGAGCTCGCGACGACGATCCGCGGCCGGCAGATCGGCCTCGTCCCGCAGAGCCCGGCGAGCCACCTGACGCCGGTCCGCACCGCGCGTTCCCAGCTCGAAGAGGCCGCGCGGGTGCTCGGCGGAGACGCCGCGAACGCCGCAGAACGGGCAGGTCTGCTCCCCGAGCACCTCGACCGCTACCCGCACGAGCTGTCCGGGGGCATGGCGCAGCGCGTCGCGAACGCGCTGGCGCTGGTCGGCAACCCGTGGCTGCTGATCGCCGACGAACCGACGACGGGCCTCGACCGCGATCTCGTGGACGGCCTGCTGGACGAGTTCCGCAGGCTCGTCGACGACGGCCACGCCGTCCTGCTGATCACGCACGACCTCGCGGCGGCCCACAAGATCGCCGACCGGATCGCGGTGATGTACGCGGGACGGATCGTCGAGGTCGGCCCGGCCCACGAGGTGCTCGACCACGCGAAACACCCCTACAGCCGGGGACTCGCCAACGCTCTGCCGGAACGGGACTTCCTCCCGATCCCCGGCCAGCCGCCCCTGCTCACCGACCTGCCCGCGGGCTGCGCGTTCGCCCCGCGCTGCGAGCAGGCCACCGCGATCTGCGAGGACCGCCCCGTGCTCACCGACGACCCGCACGCCGTCGCGTGCCACCGCCCGTGCTGACCGCGAACGGCATCACCGCCGGCTACCGCGAACCGGTGATCACCGACGTCAGCCTCACCGTCCAGCCTGGACAGACCGTCGGTCTGGCCGGACCGAGCGGGTCCGGGAAGTCCACTTTGGCCCGTGTGCTCGCGTTGCTGCACAAGCCGTTCGCAGGCACCGTGGAGATCGACGGCGAGACGGTCACCGGGTTCCGCTTCAAGGCTCAGCAACGCACCAGGATCGGCGTGCTGTTCCAGCAGCCCCGGCTGTCCGTCGACCCGCGCTTCACCCTCCGGCAGGCGATCGCGGAGCCGTTGAAGAACCAGGACCGCGTCGAGGAGCTGGCGTCGCTGGTGATGCTCACCGACGACCTGCTGGGCCGCCGCCCGCACGAGGTCAGCGACGGCCAGTTGCAACGCGCCTGCCTGGCCCGCGCACTCGCGCTGAACCCGCGCTACCTGATCTGCGACGAGATGACGACGATGCTGGACGCCTCCACGACGGCCGCGCTGGTCGGCGTGATCCGCGCCTACCAACGTGAATCGAACGCGGGAGTTCTCGCGATCTCGCACGACGCCACGCTGCTGACGAGGTGGGCCGACGAGACCGTCAGACTTTCAGCACCGCGTCCACGATGACGTTGTTGCGGTAGCTGCCCGCGACTCGGTCGAAGTCGCCTCCGCACGTCACCAGCCGCAGCTCCGACAACGGCGTCGGCCCGTACACGGCGTCCGTCGGGAACGCGGTCTTCTCCGTCGTGTGGGTGCTGCTCACGACGAACGTGAGCTTGCTGCCGTCCTCGCGCTCGACCAGCACCTCGGCACCGGGCTGCAGCTCGGGCAGCCGGAAGAACACCCCGGGCCCGGTCTTCGAGTCGACGTGGCCCGCGATCACGGCCGGACCGGCGTCTCCCGGCGCGACGCCCTTGGCGTACCACCCGGCCTTGTCCGCGCGCGTCGGCGGCTCCAGCACGCCCGCGGAGTCCACCTTCAACGCCTCCAGCGACGTGTCGACGCCGATCGACGGGATCAGCACCGTCACCGGTTCCGGCACCTCGTCGCCGCCGGGTCCCTTGACCACGTAGATCAGCGTGACCAGCACGGCCGCTCCCATCAGGAGCTTGCCCTTGGCCATCAGCCGAACCGGAACAGCCGGCCGCGCACCGAGTACATCGCGACGCCCACGATGAGCGCGATCACCAGCGCGGTGAGCCAGTCCCAGCCGCCCGCCATGCCACCGAACCCGGTCTCCTGCCCGCCACCGGGCACGACCTCGGCGGCCTTGGCGTCGGTCCTCAGCTCGATCCGCCGGGCGCTGACCAGCAACGAGTAGACGCCGCCGGGTTCGAGCGCGGCCTCCAGCGTCGTGGAGTCCTTCCCGCGCGGCAGCACCTGCAGCCCGTCCTTGCCGGGCAGCATCACGACGTAGCCGGTCGTGGAGTTCGCCTGCACGTTGCGGTGCACGAACACGCTGCCGCGCAGCAGGTCCATCTCGGCGTCGCCTGCGTTGATCACCCGCAGCCGCGCCTGGCCGTTCGGCGGCAGGCTGACGTCGTCCTCGAGGACCTTCATCGAGGAGGCGATGTCGATGACCGTGTACGCCTTCCCGGCTTCGGTCTTCACGAGCACGGACCGCAGCACCGGGCTCCCGGGATCGGCACCGGCCGTGCGGAAGTCGACGACGTGCTCCCCCGCCTCGACCCGGCGGTACTCGTAGAGCTGGGCGTAGTCGAGGGTGCCGAGCTTGACGCCGTCGAGCGTGGCGTCGACGCGCGCCTGGTCCATCGAGAAGTGTCCCAGGCGCACGTACGTGCCTGTCGCGGCGTGCGCGGGCGTGGCCGTGAACAGCAACAACAGCACAACTGCGAGCACTCGCACGTGGACACCTCCCCTCACTGGAGGTGTCCACGATAACTCGGCTGATCAGCTCCGTGGGAACTGATCAGTGACGTCCAACCCGTCCGGCAGCACCGCGAACAGGTCGACCGGCGTCCGCTGCGACACCATCTCGCTGCGATGGGCGCGCTTGAGCCGGTCCCTGGCGACGACGACCTGCTGGCTCGGCGCGGACAACACGAGGACCGGCACCGCTCCCTGCGCGACGTGGGCGCTCACCCGGTCCGCGGTCCCGCGCCCGAACTTGAGCACCTTCCCGTACCGCGTCAGGTAGAGCAGGTTCTCCTCGCCGCGCAGGCGTTTGAGCTGCCGCACCTCCCCGGTCTCGTCGTCGCGTCCCCACGTGCCGTGCGACTTCGTGAGCCAGCGGAACCCGGTCCACGGCAAGCCGTGCACGTCCGTCGCGAGCACGGTCCAGCCGGGCCGGAAGTACTTGGCGAGGCGAACCTTCACGGTCGTCGCGGCGATGAACTCCGAGTTCTCCCGCCAGGTGCCGTCGAGCTCCAGCCGGTGCGCGATCTTCTGCACCGCCGGGTCCGGCACGGACCTGTCGTCCAGGCACACCAGGCACCTCGTGCGCCAGCCGACGCCGCACGAGCGCGCGACACCGCACCAGCCGCACTGCTGGATCTGCACGGGCGCACCGCCTGGCCGGTCGAGCAGCACTTTCATCTGGTCGGACACGACCTGCAGGCACGGCGCGCACAACGAACACCACGCGACCTCGGTGACATCCTTGCGCGGCAACCGGGTCATGCAGTTGATGCACTGCTTCACTTTTGCCCTCCCCTTGCGGGAAAGCCTATTCCAGCGCCCTTCGCAGGCGCGAGGAGACGAGAGCGTGACGAGGATCGGTGACCGGGAGCAGCAGGTGCAGGCGTTCGAGCACCTCGGCGTCCTCACCGCTGTCCGCGAACGACAGCAGCGCGTCGAGATCTCCCCGCTCCAGCACGCCCTTGCGCACCGCGGCGGCGAGGTCGACCCGTTCCTCGCGGACCACCGGAGCGTCCGAACGAGGTAGCAGATCACCGCTGTAGTGCCGGGTGGCCTTGCCCGCGTCGCCGGAACGCAACGCCGTCCGCACGTCGAGGAAGTCGCCGCGCACCACCGCATCGAGCCGATATGGCCTCGTCAACAGGACACCACCGAGCTGCGCACGCAGCCGATGCAGCTCCGCGCGGACCGTGGTCGGGTTCCCACGTTCACCATAGAGCAACAACGCGAGTTGCTCCGCCGTCAGTCCCTTGGGGTGCAGCGCGAGCGCGGTCAGCACCTCCGCGTTGCGCAACGTCAGCCCCAGCGGCCGTCCGTCGAGATCGGCGTGCGGCCCGCCCAGGAAGTTCAGCGTGAGCACGTGCTGCCGCGGCGCGAACTGCCCCAGGTGGTGCTCGGCCAGCCGGGCGGCCGCGGACACGAGCTGCGCGACGGCCGGGTGCATGGTCTTGAGCGGCCCGCTGACGTCGACGACCCCCAGCAGCAGCCCCGTGTGGGGGTCGTGGATCGGGCTCGCCGCGCACGTCCAGCCGTGGTAGGTGCGCACGAGGTGCTCGCGGGAGTGCACGGTGACGGACCTGCCGGTCGCCAGCGCGGTGCCCATCGCGTTCGTGCCGATGACGTCCTCGCTCCAGCGCGACCCCTCGGTGAGGTGGACGCGTTCGGCCTGGTGCCGGATCTGGTTGTCGCCCTCGCACCAGAGGATGTGGCCGCGGGTGTCGGTGACGATCATGATCGTGTCGTCCATCGACAGCGTGTGGGTGAGCAGCGGGACGGTCGCGGCCAGCGGGTGTGCGCCCCGCAGGTCCGCGATCTCGTCCGGCCCGTAGACGACTGGCGCCTCGTGCCGGTCCGGATCGACGCGCGCGTCGAGGGACCGCCGCCACGACTCGAAGATCACCGGCCGGGCGGAGCCCAGTTCGCCGGGGTCCATCGGTCCAGGATGCAGCCCGTACCACCGCACCGGCAACCCTGCGGCTACTCCGATCGGATGCAACGTGGGTGAAACGTTCGCGGTTCTACGTTCGCCGCCTGTTCGCAACGACGCGGAAGGCAGGCCCCATGGCGAAGTACGCGGCTCCAGGACAACCGGACAGCGTGATCACCTATCGCGACCGGTACGACCACTTCATCGGAGGCGAGTACGTGCCGCCCGCCAAGGGCCAGTACTTCGCCAACCCCACCCCGGTCACCGGCGAGGACTTCACCGAGATCGCCCGCGGCACCGCCGAGGACGTCGAACGCGCCCTGGACGCGGCCCACGGCGCCGCCCGTTCGTGGGGGAAGACTTCGGTCGCGGACCGCGCGAACGTGCTCAACAAGATCGCCGACCGCATCGAGGCCAACCTCGAGATGCTCGCGGTCGCGGAGACGTGGGACAACGGCAAGGCGGTCCGCGAGACGCTCGCCGCCGACCTGCCGCTCGCCGTCGACCACTTCCGCTACTTCGCGGGCGCCCTGCGTGCCCAGGAGGGCGGCATCTCGCAGATCGACGAGGACACGGTCGCCTACCACCTGCACGAACCGCTCGGCGTCGTCGCGCAGATCATCCCGTGGAACTTCCCGATCCTGATGGCGGTCTGGAAGCTCGCGCCCGCACTGGCCGCGGGCAACGCGATCGTGCTCAAGCCCGCCGAGCAGACGCCGGCGTCGATCCACGTCCTGATGGAACTGATCGCCGACCTCATCCCGCCGGGCGTGCTGAACGTCGTCAACGGGTTCGGCGTCGAGGCGGGCAAGCCGCTCGCGTCCTCGCGCCGCGTCGCGAAGGTGGCGTTCACCGGCGAGACCACCACCGGCCGGTTGATCATGCAGTACGCCAGCGAGAACATCATCCCCGTCACGCTGGAGCTCGGCGGCAAGTCGCCGAACGTGTTCTTCAACGACGTGGCCGCGCAGCGGGATGCCTTCTACGACAAGGCACTCGAAGGCTTCACGATGTTCGCGCTGAACCAGGGCGAGGTCTGCACGTGCCCGTCGCGGGCGTTGGTCCAGAGCGACATCTACGACAGCTTCATGGGCGACGCCGTGGCACGGACTCGCGCGATCAAGCAGGGCCACCCGCTCGACACCGAGACGATGATCGGCGCGCAGGCGTCCAACGACCAGCTCGAGAAGATCCTGTCCTACATCGACATCGGCAAGCAGGAGGGCGCTCGCGTGCTGACCGGCGGCGAGCGCGCCGACCTCGGCGGCGAGCTGTCCGGCGGCTACTACGTCACGCCGACGATCTTCGAGGGCGACAACAAGATGCGGATCTTCCAGGAGGAGATCTTCGGCCCGGTCGTGTCGGTCACACAGTTCTCCGACTACGACGACGCCATGAAGACCGCCAACGACACCCTGTACGGCCTCGGCGCGGGCGTCTGGTCCCGCGACGGTTCGGTCGCCTACCGCGCCGGCCGCGACATCCAGGCGGGCCGCGTGTGGGTGAACAACTACCACGCCTACCCGGCGCACGCGGCGTTCGGCGGCTACAAGCAGTCCGGCATCGGCCGCGAGAACCACAAGATGATGCTCGACCACTACCAGCAGACCAAGAACCTGCTCGTCAGCTACTCCCCGAACGCCCTGGGCTTCTTCTGATGCCCCGCGTCGCACTGACCCCTGAGGCCGCGGACGTGCTCCGCGGCCTCAGGGCTGAGCACGGCGACCTGATGTTCCACCAGTCCGGCGGCTGCTGCGACGGCTCCGCCCCGATGTGCTACCTGGCCGGGGAGTTCCGCACCGGCGCGTCCGACGTGCACCTCGGCGACCTCGCGGTCGACGAGTTCGTCATTCCTGTGTGGATGTCCGCGGCGCAGTTCGAGTACTGGAGCCACACGCACCTGACGATCGACGTCGTGCCCGGTCGTGGGAGCGGTTTCTCGCTGGAGGCACCGCTTGGAATACGTTTTCTGGTGCGCTCTCGACTGCTCACGAACGAGGAGCTCTAGCATGCCCGCATGACCGTCCAATGCGGATGCTGCGGAGCCGAGATCACCTCTACGGACCGCATCGACTACAGGCTCAACCGTCCGGAGCAACTGCTCGGCGTGCCCGGCGAGCAACTCGGCGCCCCCACGGGCGGGTTGCTCGTCGGACCGGACGGCGACTCCTACATCCGTTGCCTGCTCCCGGTTCGGCTGACCGGCGGAACCGAGCTCGTGTTCGGCGCGTGGACCCAGATCAGCAAAGTCGACGCGATGTACGCGCACGCCGTGTGGGACAACGACGAGCAGTACGCGAACCTGCGGATCTCCGGCAGGTTCGCGAACGTGATCAAGCCGTGGGACCTGCTCGGCGTGCCCGTCGAGGCCGCGGTGCTCAACACCGACGAGCTGCCGTACTTCACCTCGCACCCGGTGCTGGAGCGGGAATGGGACCGCGACGAGGTGCTGTGCCGCATCCGGCACCCGTTGCCGATCCCCGTCCGCGAGACGCTCGGCGAGGTCTGGACCATCGAACGCACCGACGGCATGCGCTGCGCGGTCGACGGCCGCACGGTCAGGTTCACGAGCCCGGACCGCCGGGTGGCGCTCGACGTCTACGCCGACCTCACCGGCGGCAGCGTGAGCGACTTCCTGGGCGCGGTCCTCGACGGCTACCCCGCGAGCGCCGAGCACTCCGTCTCGCACGACGGCCCGGAGTTGCGTCACGCGTTCTGGCTCAGCGAGGTGATCGACGGCCACGAGGAGCAGGTGTTCCACGGGCACGTCGTCCGTCCCGGCACGATGATCTCCGTGCGTTGCGTGTACCGCTACCCGGTGGACAGGGCGTGGGCGCAGCACGTGCTCAACAGCGTCCGGTACATCGGGTGACGGCCTGCGCGTGCTGCGGCACCGAGACCGACGACTCCGGCGCCATCGACCTCGACCTGGGCCTGCCCTCGGGGGTGCGCAACCCGAAGCTGCTGGCCGGCGGCAACGTGCTGCTGGCCGACGACGCCTCGTTCGTCAGGAGCGTGCTGCCCGTCGAGCTGACCGGCGATCTGGAGCTGTGGTTCGGCGCCTGGATGCGGGTCGGTCTGCAGGAGGCCCTGCACGCGGCTGATTCGTGGGACGGCCCCGGCTACGCCTCGCTGAGGTTCACCGGCACGTTCGCGCACGACGTCAAGCCGTGGGACGGCCTGCGCGGCGCGGAGGTCGTCGCCGAGGTCCGCGAGCCCGATGACCTGCCCGAATACGTCCAGCACCCGTTGCTCGGCACGACCTGGGACCGCGACGAGGTGCTCAGCGGCTACCTGGTCGAACTGCCGGTCTCGATCCGGCAGAAGCTGCCCGGCCAGTGGAGCATCGAACGGACCGCGGGCCTCACCCCGCACGTGCTCGAGGAGGGCCTGCGCTTCGCCGGTCCCGGCCGCGCGGTGTTCGTGGACGTCCGCAGGGCCATCGGCACGTCCGCCGAGAAGTTCCTGGAGCTCGCGCTGGAGGGCGCGCCGGACGTGCCTGAGGAGCAGCAGTTCCTCGTGCGCGACGGTGTCGAGCTGCGGCACGCGTTGTGGCTCACGGCCAGTTCGGACGGCGTGACGCGGCACGAGTTCCACGGCCACGTCGCGCGGTTCGGCGAGATGCTCGTCGTGACGTGCGTGCACGACGACCCGGCCGACCACGCGTGGGCGCGGCACGTGCTGAACAGCGCCCGCTTCCGTCGCGTGACTCGCTCGTAACGTCAGGGAAATCCCAAGTTTGTGTGAGTGAACTGGACCACTTATCGAGCTGGACCCACGATTCCGCCATGAACGTCCTGCTGGCATTCGCACTCACCGCGAGTCTCACGTCGCCGGTGCACCTGCCCCCGACCGCACCGTGCCCGGAGAACGTCCCCGCAGGCACCACCTGCTACGAGGGCCGGGACCCCAACGGCGCGTACTACACGATCGCCGTGCCGAAGAAGTGGAACAAGACGCTGGTCGTGCACTCGCACGGCGGGCCCGACCTGGGCGAGCCCACGCCCGAGCGCACTCGTGACGACCTGAACCGCTGGGCGGTCATGGTCAAGGAGGGCTACGCGTGGGCGGGCACCTCGTACCGGCGCGGCGGTTACGGCACGCGGATGGCGGCCGAGGACACCGACAACCTGCGCAAGATGGTCAGCGCGATGCTCAAGCCGCACAAGGTCTACATCCACGGGCAGTCGTGGGGCGGCAACGTCGCGGCCAAGACCATCGAGCTGTACAAGGGTTATGACGCGGCGCTGCTCACGAGTGGTGTCATGGCCGGCGGTTCGCGCGGCTACGACTACCGCGTCGACCTGCGCGTTGTCTACCAGTACTACTGCGGCAACCACCCGCGGCCGTCCGAGGCGCAGTACCCGCTGTGGCAGGGCCTACGTCCCGGTTCCACGATGACGACCGCCGGGCTGCGCGGCCGGATCGAGGAATGCCTTGGCGTGGCCGG
This sequence comes from Lentzea sp. NPDC092896, assembly GCF_044754905.1. NCBI lineage: Bacteria > Bacillati > Actinomycetota > Actinomycetes > Pseudonocardiales > Pseudonocardiaceae > Lentzea > Lentzea sp. NPDC092896. The sequence continues at coordinate 1,587,852 of NZ_JBIVPX010000001.1, read as the reverse complement.
CAGCCGCACGCCCGAGCAGCAGCAGAAGCTCACCGACATCCTCACGGTCACGAAGATCCCCGAGGAGACGCTGAACTCGCACCTGAACTTCGCGACGTTCACGTTCCGCGACATCGTGCACCTGCGGCTGGGCGACCGGAACCCGTTCAGCAACACCGGTGTGGTGTACAAGGGTTCGCACGACGACAAGGCGCTCAACGCGGGCGTCGAACGCTTCGCCGCCGACCCCGCCGCCCGTGCGGAACTCGCGTACGACAGCGACCTCACCGGGAAGATCGACATTCCGGTGCTGTCGGTGCACGCGATCGGCGACCCGACCGCGTTCGTGGAGCACGAGTCGGCCTACAAGGACGCGGTGACGAAGGCCGGACGCTGGTACAACCTCGTGCAGACCTTCACGACCGAGGCCGTGCACAGCGCGTTCAGCGACTCCGAGTACGCCGCGGCCATGCAGTCGCTGGAGGCCTGGGAGAAGTGGGGCATCCGCTCCAACGCGTTCCTGATCGCGGCGGCCTGCCCGAGCCACGACAAGAAGTACGGCACCGGCTGCTTCTACAACCCCTGGTACAAGCCGAAGTCCTACGAGTCCCGGGTCGCGCCCCGCGCGTGACCCGTTCGGGGCCCGGCACACCGCCTCCACAACCGCTGTGCCGGGCCTCGGTTTCTCGGCCTTGACCTCCACATTGGTCGAGGTACGACGATCTTCACCATGACCGACATCGCGGAGATCGAAGAGCTCGTCGCCACTGTCCAGCACTCTCAGCAGAACGAGTTGGCCGAAGAGTTCATCGATCTCTTCCGCTCCGACGCGATCTGGACGACCGCGCACGGCAAACGCCTCAACGGACGCGACGAGATCGCCTCCTTCACCCGCCAGGTCCTGCCCGGCGCGGCGAAGGAGGCGACCGCCACGTACGAGGTGGCGCACGTGCTGTTCATCCGGCCGGACGTGGCGGCCGTCAAGATCCGCCAGCGTCCGGTCCGGCCGGACGGCACCCTGATCCTCGACCAGAACGAGGGATCACCGCTCTACGTCCTGTCCAAAGAGGACGGCGCGTGGAAGATCGCCGCCGGGCAGAACACCATCGTGCTCTAGCGGCCCTGCAACGACTTCACCTTGTCCCCGAAGGTCCAGTTCTTCGAGCCGTCCCAGTTGATCGACCAGGTCATGAGGCCCTTGAGCTGACCGCCGAAGCTGTTCCAGGCCTGCCCCACCAGCGTGGGGTTCATGTAGCCGCCGCCGGCACCGGGCTGCGCGGGCAGGCCGGGAACCTGCTTGTCGTAGGGCACCTTGATCGTGGTGCCCTGCACGACCAGCCCCTTGTCGAGGCACTGGGTCTGCGCCACGAAGCCCTGCACGGTCCCGGCCGAGTAGCTGTCGCCGGCACAGCCGTACATGGAACCGTTGTAGTACTGCATGTTCAGCCACCACAGGCGGCCGTTGTCCGCGTACTTCTTGATGATCGGCAGGTACGCGCCCCAGATCGAGCCGTACACGACGCTGCCGCCCGTCACGTACGCGGTCTCCGGCGCCATGGTGAGCCCGAACCCGGCGGGCATCGCCGCCAGCACGCCGTCGATGATGCGGATCAGGTTGGCCTGCGAGGCGGACAACGAGTTGATGTTGCCGCTGCCGACCAGCCCGGTCTCGATGTCGATGTCGATCCCGTCGAAGTTGTACTTCTTCAGGATCGGCACCACGGTCGCGACGAACTTGTTGGCCACGGCGGTCGAACTCAGGTCGATGCCCGCCGCCGCGCCACCGATCGACAGCAGGATCGTGGACCCGGCCGCCTTCGCCGCGCACATCTCGGCGGGCGTCGCGACCTTCACCCCGGCGTCCATGCCGTCCTCCCACAGCACGGTGCCGTCGGAGCGGATCACGGGGAACGCCGCGTTGATCACGTTGTAGCCGTGCTGCTTGATGCGGCTGTCAGTGATCGGCGTCCAGCCGAACGGCGGGTGCACGCCGTTCGACGCGCCGTCCCAGTTCTCCCAGTACCCGTGCAGGACCTTGCCCGCCGGACGGGGTTTGAGCGCACAGGTGTCGGCCGCCTGGGCAGCGGACGGGATGAGCACGGTGCTCATGAGCAGAAGCAGGGCGGTCAGTGCCCTCAGCAACAAGCGGGCAGACATTCGCTCACCTTTCGCTTACAGGCGGCGACCCGTTGTCATTGAAGCACGAAATGGTCCAGACCTCTACCGGGAGGACGAGGTGTCCCGCTGGTTCCCGCTCACGCCACCTTGATGACGACCTTGCCCGAGGTGTGACCGTTCTCGACGGTGGCGAGGGCGGCCGGGGCGTCCGAGAGCGAGTGGACCGCGGTGATCACGGGTGCGAGGACCCCGTCGAGGGCCAGCCGAGCGGACCGTTCCAGGTTCTCGCGGTCGAGGCGACGTTCGACGAAGCGTCCACCGAGATCGGCCACCGACGCGTCCCCCACGGCGATGACGGTGCGGGGATCCCTGGCCAGCGGCGCGACCGTTCGCAGCGAGGCGCCCCCGACCAGGTCGACGATCCCGTCGAACCCGTCTGGAACCAGCTCGCGCGCCACGGCGACCACGTCCTGCGCGGCGTAGTCGATGAACCGCACCCCGATGGCTTCGGCCTGCTCGCGCTTGGCGGTGCTCCCGGTGCCGATCACCCGCAGGTCGCGACTGACGGCCAGCCGGGCCACGGCGAGACCGACCCCGCCGCCGACCCCGTTGACCAGGATCGCGGCACCGGCCGGGAGGCCGAGCTGGTCGAGCGCGTCCACCGCGGTCGTCCCGGCCACCGGCAGCGTTGCCGCCACGATCGCGGACAAACCCGCCGGGACCCGTGCGGTGTTCGGCGCGGACAGCACCGTCGTCTCGGCGTAGGCACCGCCACCGGTGAGCGCGAAGCCGAAGACCGCGTCACCCACCTCGAGCGCGTCGACGTCCTCGCCCAATGCGAGAACGGTTCCCGCTGCCTCCATGCCCAGCACGCGGGGAAACGGACGCCCGCCGTCGAGTCCGGGGACCAGCCCCGAGCGCACGAGGTGGTCGAGGGGGTTCACACCGGCGACCTCGACCCGGATCAGCACCTCGCCGCGACCGGGGACGGGATCGGGACGATCGAAGAACTCCTGCACCTCGGGCCCGCCGTGCTCGCCGAAACCCAATGCCTGTCCCATTTTCTGCCGCCTCCCAGGTGACCGGCCCGGTGGTTCCGGGCCCTGTCACCACCTTCACCCCTGACATCGATGTGAAGGGCAAGCCGCTGAGGCGCGGGTCACAGCGTCAGGCGGGCTGCGCCACCTGCGCCGAGCTCCTGGACAACTTCGCCCGGTGGCGACTGTTGATCCGCATCAGCGCATCGAGCGCGTCCCGTTCCTCGGTCAACTGCGCGATGTCGGCGTCGATCCGGTCGCGCTCGCGCATCATCGCCGCGTACGTCTCCTCGGCGACACCAAGATCATCGGGAAGATCCACGCACGGCAGCACCGTCGCGATCACCCGGCTGGGCATGCCCGCGTCGAACAGCTGCCGGATGAGCGACACGCGGTCGACCTCGGCGTCGGAGTAGTGCCGCTGCCCCGCGTCGGAACGCGAGCTGGTCAGCAGTCCCTGCTCCTCGTAGTACCGCAGTGAGCGCGGACTCACGCCCGTGCGCTTGGACAACTCGCCGATCCGCATGTCTCAGAATTTACTCCCGCGTGCTCTCCGGCGATCGGCGTTGCTCAGCGCGCACACGCCGATGAGCGAACGGTCGATGCGATGATGTTGACCATGGAGCGGGTGGCTGAGTTCATCGAGAACGAGGTGTCGGCTGACCGGTTGCCGGGCGCTGTGGTGGGGGTCGTGCATCGCGGGCAGGTGGTCTTCTTCGAAGCCTTCGGCTACCTGGACAAGGCCGGCGGTGTTCCGATGACGACGGACGCCTTGTTCTGGATCGCGTCGATGAGCAAGCCGATCACGGCGGCCGGTGCGTTGCTGCTGGCCGAGCGGGGTCAACTCGTGCTGGACGAACCGATCGGCACGTACCTCCCCCAGTTCGCCGGACGGTCTGTGCAACCGTCGGTCCTCGACCTGCTCAGGCACACGGCGGGCATGCCGGAAGGTCTGCTCGGCGACTCACCGGTGCACGAGCTGTACGCGGAGGCGGTCGGCGACGGGATGACAGACCTGACCGGCGAGGAGTTCGTCAGCAGGTTGAGCGCACTGCCCCTGCTGCACGAACCGGGCGCGATGTGGCACTACGGCTGGGGATTGGACCTCACGGGACTGATCATCGAGTCCGTGGCGGGCATGTCGCTGGGTGACTTCCTGCGCAATGAGGTCTGCACGCCGCTGGGGATGCCGGACACGACCTTCGGTGTTCCGGAAGAACATCGTGACCGGTTCGCCCGGCCGTTGCCGCCGCACGTGCTCCCCGACCTGTCGATCGCGCGGTTCCACTCCGGTGGGGCGGGACTGGTCAGCACCGCGGGTGACTACCTGCGGTTCGTCCAGATGTTGCTGGACAAGGGAAACCCTCTGCTCGGCCGCAAGACCGTGGAGTACATGTTGTCCGACCAGCTAGCCCCCGGCACGGACACCAGCCGGTTGGAGAAGCCGGGCTGGAATCCCGGGCACGGCTTCGGCATCGGGCTCGCGGTGCGGCGGCGGATCGGTGGTTCGCCCACCCCGGGATCCGTGGGCGAGGTGACGTGGCCGGGCGCGGGCGGCACCACGTGGTGGGCGGATCCGAGCGAGGACCTCGGTGTCGTCGTGATGGCGCACACCACGGCCAAGATCGAACCGCAGCTCAGAGCGATGGTGCTGCGGTCCCTCCTTTGAACGCCTGACAGCTGCCATGCCGATGAGCAGACACTCAGCGGCGCGGTAGCGGTCGCCCGGATGGGGTTTCAGCTCGATCTTGCGTCGTCGACGTTTGATCGGATGGCCTCGTCCTGGATCGTCGGGCTCCCACCCACTCCGAACGTCAGATCTCCTGGCTGACTGTCCGCCGGGACCGACGACGGATCACCAGCGCCGGCAGGGAGCGCTGGTGCGGTCGCGGGCGACAGCGGACCGGTGGCGGTTCGGATTCACCGTGACGAACTGGCGCTGGTCGAGCGGCTCGTTCGGGCGGTCGCTTGGCCAGGGACGCGGTGGACCGGGTCGGCGGACGAATTCGTGGCGTCACTAGCCCGCAGTTCGTTCCCTTCCTGCCCGATGAGGTCGCCATCGTCGAGCTGGCCGTCAACCACGTGTACCTGGGGTCGATCGCGGTGTTCGCCAGCCATCCGTTCCGCCCGTTGCCGGCGCGTCAGGCAGGTGTTGGTTCGTCAGAAGCCGGGAAACACGCGACGCAGGTCGTCGAGCGTGACGCTGCCCTCGACGGTGACGCCCTTGTCGTACGGCGCCTTGAGACGGCCGCTGATCAGGCGGACGACCGCTTCCTGCGGCCCGTTGAACGTAGCGGAAGGCGCCTCGAGGTGGTCCACCACGGTGACCGCGTCGTCGATCACCAGACCGGCGCCGGGAATCGCGACGGACACGGGCGCCGAGAGCTCGGCGGGCTTCGCGAGGAAGCCCAGCAGGAAGCCCAGGGGCCCGGCCAGCAGGTCGACGAGCACCGCGGCCGAGTCGGCGTCCACCCCGGCATCGGGGTCGAAGGCCACCCGCACGTCCCACGAGTGGTTGGCCACCTCGTTGAGCCGCATGCCCAGGGCGGTCAGCAACGGGATCGGCTCCGGCAGGAAGCCGAGGTCGACGGTCAGCGACGAGCGCTGCTCGGGCGTGAGCGCCTCGACCATGTCGAGCCAGCGGCCGTTGTGCTCCAGGAAACCCTCGGCCTGCGCGCGCGGCGCGGACGCGTCCCAGCGAGCCCAGATCGTCTGGTTGTCCTCGGCCGCCACGGTCTCGCCGGCGGCCGAGGCGATCGGCGCACGGCCGATCTCCGCGCCGCTGCCGAGATGCGACAGAGCCTGAGCGACGGTCCATTCCTCGGCACCACTGGTGAGGGCCAGCTGTTCGTCGGTGAGGGTGCGGACGAGACCGGCGAGCACGTCGTACTCGGCACGCAAGGCAGTGATCGTACGGTCCACGAGTTGACTCATAACCAACCCCAACTCACGAACCCGCGGATGTGTTCCACCGATCAACGCCACACCGACTCGCCGCCACGAAAGCCGGCCCGTCAGTGCACCGATCCCGGCCAACGCACGCTCATGCCGAATTGCGGACGTCTCTCGAGGCTGACGCGCAGGCGCCTCGCGACCCTCGGCTGCTCCCCCGCCGGCGGCGTGTGTAGCCAGATGCGTGCGAACACGCGGAGGGGGACATCGGCACCGGGCACACCGGATCACTCCGGTGCGCCCGGCTTCCCGCGGCTATTTCCGCACCACGTGCAGTTGGCGCTGGCGCTCCGGGTCGTAGAGGTTGATGACGGTCAAGCCGTGCTTGCGGTGTGTCGCCGCGTTCACCAACAACGGCGTCAGGCCGCCGTAGACGCCGAACCCGCCCTGCTTGAGCAGGTGGGCGAACATCAGGTTGAACTTCTCCGGCGTGTCCTTGGTGTTGCCGATCTGGTTGTTCAGCAGGCCACCAGAGTTGATGATGACGTCCGCACCCTGCGACACGCCGAGATCGGCCGCCGCCTTGGTGGCGTCGTAGTTGTAGCTGAGCATGTCTCGCAGCAGGGCCTTGGCGGTCAGGTTGAACGTGGGCGGCACAGACAGCTGCCCAAAGCGGCGGGTGGCGACCTTGATGTCGGTCGGGCTGTAGTCCACCAGGACGTAGTTCAGGCTCATCGCGGGAAACATCGCGGCCAGCTCCTTGATGACCCGTTCGGCCAGGTCGCCGTTGCCGCCGGCGATGTCCAGGACAGTGATCTTCTTCGGGGTGGACGTGAACGGCACGACGCTGCACAGGTACTGGGTGATCTTGGGATGGACCTCGGTGTAGTAGGTCATGCGGTTGCCGCCGAGGCCCAGCCGCCAGTCGGCGGCTTTGTCCTGCCAGTGGGCGTCACCGGCCGTCTGTGTCGCCATGTTGGCTGTGTCGTCCTCGCAGAGGTTGCCGTCCAGGCCGTAGCGCAGGCTCAGCACCTGTCCGACGAAGTGGCCTTCGGTCTGGTGGCGGAGGCTGCGGTCCGCGAGCCTGACCACGCATTCCGCCGCCGACAACGACACGCCCTTGATCATCGTCGCCTCGATCGTGACGATCTGCAGGTTGTCGACCTGGAAGTGGAAGCCCGACACGTCGATCCGCATGATGCGATAGTTCGCGCCGCACAGTTTCAGCCACTCGGCATCGGTGATGCGCTGCCACTTGGACTCGTTCGCCGCACTGGTCAGCTTGGCGTGATTGGCCAGCACACTGTTGACGGTCGGCGTGCCGACGCCCTGGACCACTGGGAGCTTGCAGAGCTCGCTCATGGGCTTGTCGGCGCCGACGAACAGGACGTCGGGGTTTTCGATGAGCCTCTTCAGCAGATCGTTCCGTCCGGCGACGACTGCCTTCAGCGCGTTCTTGCGGGCGAAGTAGGTGTTGTCCTCCTCGGTGCCCTGCTGCGTCTTGGACAGCTCGTCGACGTACGCGCACATGTAGGAGAACGCCAACCAGGTGATCGCGCGGCGCTCGTCGTACCCTGGGTGGTTCGGCTGGACGACGCTGAAGAGCGTCCTCAATTGGTCGGACTCGCTGAGGGCGCTGTCGGTGAGCAGCTGACTGGTCGCGTCGCATTCGGTCAGCAACTGGATCAGGCCGCCGCCGAGGAACACCTCGGTGGCGATCTGGTCGATTCGCGGCACACCCGTCCAGCGGCCCGGCATTCCCTGCATCTCGGCGCCCGGACTGTGGGTCATGATCCCCCAAACACCTTATGTGCCACAGGAAATCCGTGGCCGACGAGACCGTATCGACGCGGCCGGCCCCCGACAAGGTACGAAGGACCATGGGCGGCCGGACCGCTTCGTACCGATGGTGCCCGGAGTCGCGTTGTGCTGCCTTGGGTCGCAGCGCCTCGGAACCGAGATCGTCGGGCAGTGGCGACGACCAGCCCAACATCCCGCGCCACCGGCGCGTTCTCGTTCTGGCTGCTCATCGACACGACCGAGAACACCACGAACAAACCTGCCACGTGGTCCGGTGTGGCGCTCCATGATCTCCAGCACTGCGGCGGACAACCAGCATTTTCTCCTCGTCAGCAAACCACCGCTACTCGGTGAAGATGGCCGCCGGAATTCCACCTGTGTTCGCAACATTTGTTTTCCATCAACAGAAGTAACACCGCGCGCAGTCACGTCGATCTCCACTCAGCCGGAAGGAGAATCGATGAACTTGCTCGTTGACGCGGGCGATGAGACCGGCGTTCTGTGGACCTGGCTCAACCGCGAGGACGACCTCCGCGGAAAGATCAGGACCAAGTCCGTGCCGCCACCACCGGAGTCGATGTCCATCGACGTGGTGATCGCCGCCGACGGCGACGCCATCGCCGCTCTGGCCCGGTCAGTCTGCCGCTACCTGGAAGTGCGCGAACCCGGCCGCGGCACCGAACTGGAACTGACCGTGACAAGACCGAACGGGGAGAAGGTGCGGATCGTGGTCGCCAGGGGAACCGCCCACGGCTCGATCCTCGACCTCCTCCTCGGCGCTCACCTCGAAGGTACTGATGCGACTTCCCGTTCCTGACAATTCCCGGGTCGTCCTCATCGGCACCACGACCTATTCGGGCGAGCTGGCCGAATCCCCGCTGGAAAGCGTGCGCAACAACGTCATCGACCTGATGGAAGTGCTGACGCACAAGGAGTTCGGCGGTTTCCGGCGCGACCACTGCGTGCAAGTGCTCGACGAGCCTGATCCGCGCCGCGTCCTCCACGTACTCGGCGAGAACGCCGACCTCGCCACCGACGTGCTCCTCGTGTACCTCGCCGGCCACGCACGACCCAAGGACCCGGTCGGCAACGAGCTCTACGTCTGCCTGCAGAAGACAGATCCGGCGGAACGGCACTGGTGGCTCGACGCGTTGTCCTTCGGCGACGTCCGGAACGTGGTGCGGCACAGCCCGGCGGCGAACCGGATCATCATCGTGGACACGTGCTTCGCAGGCCTGGCCCTGCCGGATGCGATGGGTGAGGGCGAACTGTTCCAGGTCGCCGGCGCGTACACGCTGACGGCCGTCTCGGAGAACGAGCGGGCGTTCGCCCCGCAGAACGCGCGGAACACCGCGTTCACCGGAGCACTGACCCGACTGCTCACCGAGGGCGTGCCCGGTCATGACGACTTCCTCTCGCTGCCACGGGTGTTCCCCATCCTCAGGAACACCTTGATGGCGGAGGAACTACCGCAGCCGCGGCATCATTCGACGGAGACGGTCGACCACCTGGCCGTCGTGCGCAACCGAGCCACCCGGCCGAGCACCGCGCTCCCCGACGACGTTCGCGCTCTGCTGATCGACCCCATCAACACGGTTCGCCTCAGCGCGGTCGGCAAACTCGCAGTGCTGCATCAGACAGGTGATGACGCTGTGCGCAGCGAGTCCAGAGCCGCGCTTGTCCGGCTCGTCGAGGACGACAGCAGAACCGTGGCGAACGAGTCCCGGCGAGTCCTCGACGACATCGACGACAAACCCGCCACCGTGCCACCGACGCTGTCACCGCCGACACCCACGTCGCCGGCGCCCGCCCACAGGACGCCCACCCCACTGACCGACCTCTGGTGGATCGCCAGCGGAGGAGCGTGTGGAACTCTCACCGGCCTGGTGCTCCTGCTCCTCGGCTGCGTGGCCGAGCAGGCGCTGCTCGCGGGTTCGGTGGCCGCGGTCCTGAGCTATCTGGCCGCGGTCGGAACCGCGTCCTCCCAGAAACGGAACCGTACTTCATGACCCGTCCCCGACTGCTCCCCCTGCTCGCCGCCGTCGTGATGTCGACCGCCTCGGCCGGTGTCGCCTACGTCTCCTTCGACTTCCCCGCCAAGTACCTCGGCTCCGAACTCGTCATCGGCATCAACGGCACGTTGCCGGGATGGAGCCACCCGTCGGGGCAGACGATGACGAAGGGCTTCGACATCGACCTGGCGAAGTTCATCGCCGCGGAAGTCGGTGCCGATCACGTGCGCTACGAGCCACTCAAGCCAGGCGAGCGCGTTACCGCGCTGCTGGAGAAGAGGGTCGACCTGGTCATTTCAAACTTCTCGATCGAGGGCAAAGCCTGGCCCGACACCTCGAAAGGGCGGCGCGAGCTCATCGACTTCGCAGGGCCGTACTACAAGGACAACTCGGGAATCATGTACTCCGAACAAAAGCTGGCCGCGCTGCCTGAGGTCCGCTCAGGCATACCCGTGGCGAGGGTATGCGCCAGCAACGGCACAACCGCGGTCGACTATCTGGACGGCGGCGGTGTCAAACTCGACCAGCCCGAGTGCTTCAAACGGTTTGCCGATCCCACCGACCTGGGAGTCGTCGGGGTCGTGACCGACCAGTCCATCCTCACCGCGTACACCCTCGACCAGAAGACCACAGTCGCACCGGCGGAGTGGGAGGACGAACAGTTCCCCATCAAGGACAACGAGTTCTACGGCGTGGGGATGCGCAAGGACGTACCTGGCCTGTGCGTCAGACTCAACGCGGCGATCAATAAGTTCCTCAGCGGCCCGTGGGACACCGCGTTCGAGGCGAATCTGAAGGAGATCAAGCAGCGAGATTCGCACAAACCGCGATCCATCGACTCGACGTTGTGCGACTAACACATCGCCAACGCGCGAAGTCCCAAACGCGGTCCGGCGACCTGACCACGCACAAGGCTCCTGCAGCTTCCTAGTCGTTGATCAGTCCGCCGCGAACTCGCCTGCGATGCATCGGGCCACGGCCTGCTCCACGCTCAGGTGATGCTGGTCGGCTTCGTCGTACTCGGCCAGGCGGGCAGCTGCCAGGCGCTCTGCAAGGTCGTCGAGCGTGCGAAAAGGTGCCTCCAGGCGGTCCACCACGGTCACCGCGTCGTCGATCACCAGACCGGCGCCGGGCATCGCGACGGACACGGGCGCCGTGAGGTCGTCGGTGAAGGTGCGGACAAGACCGGCGAGCACCTCGTGCTCGGCACGCAGGACGGTGATCGTGCGGTCCACGAGTTGACTCATGACCATTCCCGCACTGCCTCGCTGTGACGAAGGCCGGGCCGCCGGTGCACCAGTTCCGGCCAACGCGCGCTCATGCCGCGAGCAGAACGGCGCACTGTTTCCTCCACCACCGACAGTTGCTCGTTGTTCCCTGAACTCTTGGTTCAGTTGGTGGCGGGAGGTTGTTGCGCGGAGGTGACGCTGCGGTGGTCGGCCTCCCACGCCCGGCCCTCGGCTTCGGTTATCTCTTCGACGGTCATGACCAAGGTCGCAGCGTTGGACCTGGTGTCGTAGGGCGGCACGCGGTGCTTGTAGTAGGTGATCTCCCGCTCGATCGCATACCGCGTGCGACTCCGCGAGATCCAGTTCTCCTGCCACCGGTAACTGCTGCGGATCCCACCGACGATGACTGCCGCCGTACCCAGCAGGGCACCGATCACCGGTTGGTCGACTGTCAGGGTGATTGCCGGCGCCAGAGCGGCAAGCGCGAGATTGAGCACCTCGAAACGATGCGACAGACCGCACGCCCGCTTCGACGTCGTCCGGTACCAGCTCCACTTCGCCAGCACCGAGTCAGGGATCGCGGGGTCCTCCGCCGCAGTCTCGTTGATCCAGTGCGAATCCCTGAGCATCCCCTGCTTTGACAAGGCATTGGTCACGACACGACCACCTCCTGCACCAACAGTCGATCTCAGGCCCGCTGACGTTTCCGTGCCGAGGTGCGGACGTCCTCTCGTGCCGCGAAGTAGTCGAGTTGGCGGCGGACGGCGACACATCTTGGTCGGCCACCGAATGCTGCTGTCGCCAGAATCGCGGCGAGCACGGGTAGCGTTCGTGGGCGTGCCGGAGTTCGCGTTCGTTGAGCTGCCCGAAGGCTTCGATCGCTTCCTGTGGCGGGAGTTCGTGGCCGAGTTCGACTTCCGACGTGCGCGTCGGCCCGTGATCCGCGAGCCGGTCCCGTCGGTAACGTGGACGTTGCCGCCGTGCGGCACCTCGGACCGACCGTTCCCTGACTCCACGCTCCCGGTCGCCCAAGTGGTGTGCGACGTCCTGCGCGACTGCGTCGAATGCTGGGACTCGGTGTTCCACCACGACGGTGTGCACCCATCGACCCAGTACCGTCCCCACCGGGTCACCGACATACGGGACCTGGACCGTTGGGAGTACTCGCACTACCCCAACGGCGACTACTCGATCTTCGTCGCGAAAGACCTGTCCTTCGGCGTGGTCGGCGATCCCTACGAGCAATCCCTGTGCTTCTTCGGCGCCCAGGCCGTCACCGCCGCGGAGAACCACAACCACGGCGTGCTGGCCCATGCTCTCCGCCGCAACGGCATCTCCGTCCCCGAACACCCGCCGTGGCGACCGGTAAGCCCTTCGGGTCCAGGTATGTGATGGAGACTGGCAGAACCGGAACAACACCCCGGTGCCTCACTGCGGGCACCGTGAACGCACTCATCCGCCGATGATCGGAGGTTGGGTCGAGTCGATGGACCCGAGCCTTCGCCTGCCGTCGTCGTGGCACCGCCAGACCGCCGCCACCCCGTCCGGCGGCGATCCTGGGCGCTGTTCGAGTTGCGCGGTGCCACGCGCCGACGGCTTCTCGGGCTGGTGTCAGGGCTTCTCGAAGTGCTGGTAGTCGATCGGGGTGTCCCAGAAGCCGCCCCAGGTCCAGCCGCGCGTGGTGAACGCCTGCTCGGTGGCGTCGCCCGCGTGGATCATGCCGGGCACGTTCTGGGTGCGGTCGACGTAGGGCGCGCCGTTGGGCGGGTAGACCGCGCCGCTGCGGGAGATGTAGGGGTTCTGCACGGTGTTGATGTCGATGGCCCGGCCGTAGGAGTGGTTGGACCAGGCGGTGCCGCCGGTGATCGGCCGGCAGTTGAACGCCGAGGTGTTGTTCGCCGCCATCGACGCGTCGTCGTCGGAGTCGTACTTCTCGATGGTCTCCATCCTCTGGATGGGGAACCGGCCGAAGTACAGGTCGGCGAAGGTGCGGGCGACCTCGGTGGCGAGATCGGCGTTGACGATCAGTTCGCCGCGGTGCACTGCACCATCGAAGCCGACGAAGTTCAGGTTGACCAGCCGCAGCTGGTCGGGCCCGACGGGGCAGCCCTCGCGCCAGCTGGAGGCGAGCCGCTTCGCGGTGACCGGCTTGATGACGGCGATGTAGGGCGGGAGGCCGCTGCCGGCCGGCGCGGCAAGTTCCACGGTCTGGGCGGTGGCGGCGGGCGCCGGCGTGGTGCCGACCAGGACCGTGGACAGAGTGAACGTGATGAGTGCGAAGACTCTGGTTCTCAACCTCAAAATACTTCCCCTCGATTCACCTACCGGGCCGCGTAGGAGAAGCAGCTCATCGACAGCGATCGTCAGTGGACTGTTTCCGGCTGTTCACCCCCAGCCGCGCGAAGACGCCCTCTGGGATCGACCCTGCCAGCGGTGTGCGAACAACGTCAACTTCGCTGGAACGTTTCGCCCCTCCCCAAAACGTCCGGTCGTGCGGGAACCGGGCGGGACGCACCGAGGCCGGCAGCCCGAGCTTGTCGTCGTTCGATGACATACACACGAGGACGTGTACGAGCAGAACGCCTTGCCCGCCGTACACCGGACCGACAATGCCATGCCAGGGCCGGACCAGAACCTGGGATCCGCAGCCAAACGGCTACCGCACGGGCCCAGCCCAACGGCAGGTGTCACCAGTGGCCGAGACGCACCCTCACTTGGTGGTTGTGCTCGGTGTGCGAGGTGACAGTGCCGACTATCCGAGAGCCCATTGGCGGGAGTGTTGCTTCGCGGGGCATCGCGGTGATCTCGGCCAAGCCGACGGCATCAGGCACGCCGTCGATGCGGATGAAGATCCCAAAGGGCTGCCGTCCTACCACCTCACCGGCGATCGCAGTCCCGACAGGGAGTTTCTCAACCGTCGCTCTCCACGCCTCGCGGCTACGTGCCGCAAGCCGCTGGCCGCCGTCAGGCCAGGAGTAGTCGTTCACGGCATCAGTGTTGCATCGCCTTCGAGTCCAACACCCCAACCGTCCGCTCATGCCGCTGACCGGTCAATCGGCTGAGGTGAAAGAACATCAACAGCCTCGCACGGTGACTCGTACCTGGCTGAGGCGCATTTGCGCGTGTGTGCCGACGCGGCCCGGCAACCAGGTCGGGGCTGGACAAGCCTTTCCGGCAACGACTTCGCTTGCCGGTCGGCGACGGCTGGACCCGCGCCCGCCTCGACCGCCGAGGCCCGGACGCTGACCACCGTCATCACGGTGGCGGTGTCCTTGCCTGCGGAACCCTGGTGCGCGCCACCTCAGAGTTCACGCCGCCGTCTCGGGTGCGTGGCCTTGAGGTTGGTGGCCCAGGCTGCGTCGCCTGGGCCACCGACACCGCGCCACCCGGCGCCGGCCCCCTTGGTTGCTGCTGGCTCAGGCCGCCTTCAGCGACCAGAGGGTCTCCTCGGAGACCTTCCACAGCTGGGCTGCCGCCTCCGGGTCCTGCGCGTACGGTGCGACGCCGCGCAGAGGGCTGGCGTCTGAGACCGGGACGGCCTCGTTGCAGTCCTCGAAGTACCTGCCCGAGATGCCGTCCAGCAGTGGGGTGGTGGCTACGACCAGCGTGGTCGCGGCACCCTGTTCCGGGGTCTTCACGCGGCGGGTGGCCGCTGCGCCGCTTTGGCGGATGCGCTCCTGCAGTTCTTCCGGCGTGAGGTGGCGCTGGAGGTTCGTGGCGATGCTGCCGGGCATGAGGGCGTTCATCGTGATGCCCTCGCTGGACCAGCGGCGGCCTGCCTCTACGCCGAACAGGATGTTCGCGGTCTTGGACTGGCCGTAGGCCTGCCAGCGTTCGTACTCGCGGTGCGCGTAGTGGATGTCGTCGAACACGACGTCGCTCATGAGGTGTGCGGACGAGCTGACGTTCACCACTCGGGCGCCTTCGGCTCGCAGCGAGTTGAACAGGCCCGCGGTGAGGGCGAAGTGGCCGAAGTGGTTGGTGGCGAACTGGAGTTCCCAGCCCTCCGGCGTGCGAGTGAACGGGGTGGCCATGACGCCCGCGTTGTTGATCAGCAGGTGCAGCGGGCCGTCCCAGTTGCGGGCGAACGCCTTCACCGACTCCTGGGAGGCGAGGTCGAGGCGGGCCACGGAGATCCGCTTGTTGCCCGTCGACCTGCAGAGCGACGTGGCCACGCGCTGGCCCGCGTCGATGTCGCGGGCCGCGATGGTGACCTCGGCGCCCGCGGTGGCCAAGGCGCGCACGGTTTCCACGCCGATGCCCGAGGCGCCGCCGGTGACGATGGCGCGGCGGCCGGCGAGGTCGGCGACGTCCGCCACTTCCTGGGCCGTCGTGTCGAATCCGAATCCTGTGGTGATCATGCCTGCACCTTCAGCGTTTCCTCGGAGACCTTCCACAGCTGGGCGGCGGCCTCGGGGTCGGCCGCGTAGGCGGCCAGGCCGTTGGTCATGCCCTCGGTGTTGGGGACGGCCTCGTTGCAGTCTTCGAAGTAGAGGCCTGAACGGCCCTGGACCAACGGGGACACGGCGAGCACCAGCGTGGTGGCCGCGCCCTGCTCCGGCGTCTTGAGCTGCAACGGCTTGTCGCCGCCGCGCAGCTTGATGCGCTCCTGCAGCGCCTCCGGCGTGATGTGGCGCTGCAGCGCCGTGAGGATGCCGCCCGGCATCAGGGCGTTCATCGTGATGCCGTCAGCAGCCCAGCGGCGGCCCGCCTCGACGCCGAACAGCACGTTCGCCGTCTTGGACTGGCCGTACGCCTTCCACGGGTCGTACTCGCGGCGCTCGAAGTGGATGTCGTCGAACACCACCGGGCTCGACAGGTGGCCGGACGAGCTGACGTTGACCACGCGGGCGCCCTCGGCGCGCAGGGACTCGAACAGGCCCAGCGTCAGCGTGAAGTGGCCGAAGTGGTTCGTGGCGAACTGGAGCTCCCAGCCCTCCGGCGTGCGGGTCAGCGGCGAGGCCATCACACCCGCGTTGTTGATCAGCAGGTGCAGCGGGCCGTCCCACGCCGCGGCGAAGGCCTTGACCGACTCCTGCGAGGTCAGCTCCAGCGGAGCGACCAGAACACTCTTGTTGCCAGTAGAAGCGGACACGTCGGCGGCGACCTTGCGGGCCGCCTCCAGGTCGCGTGCCGCGATGGTGACCTCGGCGCCCGCGGCGGCAAGAGCCCGCACGGTCTCGACGCCGATGCCAGACGCTCCACCGGTGACCACGGCGCGACGGCCCGAGAGGTCGACGCCCTCGACGACCTCGAGAGCCGTGCTCCCGAACCCGAACGGGGTGGTGATGCGCTCACTCATCCTGTTTCCCCAACCTGTGTCGTACACTGAAACGGAGGTTCCTCCGGTTCGGGTTCCACCGTAAGCGGAGGGGCCTCCGTTTAGCAAGTGACGTACCCCATAGGAGTGATGAAGTGCGTGCAGACGCGGTCCGGAACCGGGGGCTGCTGATCGAGGTGGCGCTCGACGCGTTCACCCACGAGAAGGACGCGACGCTCGGCGCCATCGCCAAGAAGGCGGGCGTCGGGATCGGCACGCTGTACCGCCACTTCCCCACCCGCGAGGCGCTGATCGAGGCGGTCTACCGCACCGAGCTGGAGAAGCTCTGCGACGCCGCGCCCGAGCTGCTGAAAACCCACGAACCCGAAGCCGCGCTACGGGAGTGGATGGACCGCTTCATCGCCTACGCCGCGACGAAACGCGACCTCAAGGACGCGCTGCAGGCCGTGATCGCGCTGGGCCTCAACCCGTTCGAGCACAGCCGCGCGAAGATGACCGAGGCCGTGTCGAGCCTGCTCGCACCCCTCGGCGCGCACACCGAGCCGATGGACCTGATGGCGCTGCTGATCGGCGTCGCGCAGAACGGCGACCCGGCTCAGGCGAAGCGGATGCTGGACCTGATCATGAACGGGGTTCTCCACGACGCTGCCGCTCGAACCGCTCCACCAGCACCGGCGCCTCGTTGATCAGGAACGCGTAGAAGTCCCGCATGTACTCGAGCCGGTCGTGCGCGAGGCCGGGCCCGACCGCCTCGACGCCCTTGTCCACGGCGCGAAGCACGTCGTCGACCACGGAGTGCTGGCGCGAGTAGAGCGTCGTCCAGGCGTTGTCCAGCATCCGGAAGTGCTCGCGCCGGCTGCCCGCGACGTAGATCCGCTCGATCAGGCCCATCTGCGCGACCATCTTGATCGCGCCGGACACCGATCCCGCGCTCACGCCCAGTTCCTCGGCGAGATCGCCCGCGGTCAGCGACTCCTTCTCGGTGAACAGGAACGCGGCGATCGCCCGCGCGCCCATCCGCTGCATCCCGGCGCCGACCAGCGTGAGCGCCAACTGCTCGGCGGCCTCCCTGCGCTCTGTCTCGCCCGTCACAGTCATCCTGTCTTCAGAAATTTCTGAACGTTCGCTAGCCTCAATCCTAGGGGAAGGGGCTGGTCATGGCCACAGCACTCGTCGTCGGGGCCGGGATCTCCGGTCTCGCCACCGCACTCAGGCTCGCCCGCAGCACGTGGGACGTGGTCGTGCTCGACCACGGCACCCACCACGACCCGGTCGTGCTCACCGGCCCGGACCGCCTGGCGGCGAAACGGCTCGCCGCGCTGCCCCACCCGCTGCGCTACGAGACCCGCCACAGCAAGGTCACCGCGCTGCACCCCGACCGGTTCGGCGTCACGGTCGCGTTCAACGACCACGACGACGAGTGGTTCGACATCGTCGTGTGCGCCCAGCCGTGCTGCGAGGCGGAGCGATTACCCGGCCTGTGCCTCGAACGATGGTCCCGCGACCACGTGGCCCTGCTCTACCGCGCCGTCCGCGACACCGGCCTCCCGCTCAGCGCCGCCGAACTGCTCGCCGACGCGTTCGACATCCACAACGACGACATCGCCGCTTTTGCTTGGTGGGAAACCACTCTGAAGCCGCACGCCGTTAGGCGGACCTTTACCCGCGTTCGGTAAGCCTGCGGGTCATGACCACGTTACGGAGACGTACCTTCATCGTGGGCGGCCTCGCGGGAGCGAGCGCCGGGGTTCTCCTTCCCGCACTGGCCAACGCCATCGGCTATCCCTTCACCCTCGGAGTCGCGTCCGGCGAACCGGCGGCCGACGGGTTCGTGATCTGGACCCGCCTCGCCCCCAGCCCGCTGAACGCCGACGGTCTCGGCGGCATGCCGAACACCAACACCGCCGTCGAATGGCAGGTCGCCACCGACGAACGCTTCACCGCCATCGTCCGCACCGGCACGTTCACCACCACCCAGGCAAGCGCTCACGCCGTGCACGTCACCCTCACCGGCCTGGAGCCGGGACGTGAGTACTGGTACCGCTTCCGCACCAGCGGTCACATCTCCCCCGTCGGCCGCGCGCTCACGGCGCCGGCCGTCGGCACCTCGCCCGCACTGACCATGCTCTTCGCCTCGTGCGCGCACTACGAGGAGGGCTACTTCACGGGCTACCGCCGGATGGCCGAGGAACACCCGGACCTGATCCTGCACCTCGGCGACTACATCTACGAGGGCGCCGCCACCACCACGAAGATCCGCAAGTTCGCCCCCGCCACCGAGATCAGCACGCTCGCGAACTACCGGGTCCGCCACGCCCAGTACAAGGCCGACCCGGACCTGCAGGCCGCGCACGCCACCGCACCGTGGCTGGTCGTCTGGGACGACCACGAGGTGGAGAACAACTACGCCGACCTCGTCCGCAACGACAGCAGCCCCGCCGGTGACTTCACGGCCCGTCGCGCGGCCGCGTACAAGGCCTACTACGAGCACATGCCGCTGCGATCCGCCCAAGCACCGACGGCGGAGAACATGTTGCTGCACCGCAGGGTCCGCTGGGGCAGCCTCGCCACGTTCCACATGCTCGACACCCGCCAGTACCGCAACGACCAGGCGTGCGGCGACGGCACGAAGGTCTGCCCCGCCGCCGACGATCCCGCCCGCACCCTCACCGGCACCTCGCAGGAGACGTGGCTGATCGACGGCCTCAGGCAGAAGCTCGGCACCTGGGACTTCCTGGGCCAGCAGGTGTTCTTCGCGCAACGGCTCGCCGCGGCGGACGGTTCCAAGAGCATGGACGCGTGGGACGGCTACACGGCCAACCGCACGCGCATCCAGAACGCGTGGGACGCCAACGGGAACAAGGGCACGGTCGTGCTCACCGGCGACGTGCACCGCAGCTGGGGCGCGAACCTCATGCAGAACTACGGAACCCAGAACCGGATCATCGGCACCGAGCTCGTCACGACGTCGATCACGTCCGGCGGTGACGGCAACGCGGCCGACAACAGCCTCAACCCGACGCTGAACCCGCACGTGAAGTACTTCAAGAACCTGCGCGGCTACGTGAAGACGCAGACCACCTCGACGGAGATGCGGGTCGACTACCGGGCCGTCGACAAGGTCACCGTGCGCGACTACCCCGTCAAGACCGTCGGCAGCTACGTCGTCGAGGCCGCCAACCCCGGATTGCAGGCACCGTGAAGACACTGCTGATCGCGAGCCTCCTGCTGGCACCCGCCCCGATGACGTGGTCCACGGTCAACAGCGACTCGACCGGAGACCAGGACAACGCGTCCGTCTCAGCCACCCGCAACGGCTACACGGCCGTCGTGTGGGAGGACGACAGGGACACCACGACCCCCACGGACCCGATCCACTCGGACGTCTGGATCCGCCTCTTCAAGGAGGGAGCGGCGGTCTACGAGAAGAAGCTCTCCACCGGCGGCACCGGCGACTGGCGGCACTGGCAGCCGGACGTCTCGCTGCACGAGGACGGCAGCGCGGTCGTCGTGTGGTCGGAGGACCCGGACGGCAACGGCTACTACAACATCGCCGTCCGCTCGATCAGCGCGTCCGGGACCGTGTCGGGTTCCGGCACCGCCAACGCGAGCGCCGACGGCCAGCAGTACTTCCCCAGCGTGGCGGCGGATCCGGACTCCGGTGGCTTCGCGGTCACGTGGGAGGACCAGCAGGGCACGGCCGCGCCCACCGTGCGGGTGAGCGTGTTCGCGTCCATCAGCTCCAAGACCTACGAGGCCCAGGTCAACAACGCCGGCGGCACGCACGCCAAGCCCCAGGTCGCGATGAGCGCCGCCGGCAACGCGATCATCGCCTGGGAGGCCGACGCGAACGTCGCCCGCAAGATCGTCACCGCGTCCGGTGGCGTGAAGCAGGCGCAGACCACGACGGGGCAGGGGAAACGCCCCGCCGTGGCGGCGAACTTCAACGGTGACTTCGCCATCGCCTGGGAGCAGTCCGGAGTCCGCACCCAGTCGTTCACGGCGGCCGGCACCTCCCGTGGTGCCGTCGCGTCGACCACCGGCACCGACCCGCAGATCGGCATCGACGACCAGCTCGGCGTCGCGGTGACCACGACGGAGGCGCAGGACGTCCACACCGTCCTCTACAACCCCGACGGCACCACCACGGGCCGTCCCGAACGGCAGCTCACGGTCTCGAACGCCACCGGCAGGCAGGACGAACCCGCCGTGGGCGTCGACCCGTGGGGCCGCGTCACCGTCGTCTACACCGACGACAACGACGGCAACGGGTTCGACCAGATCTACCTGGGCACCGGCCTGACCACCCAGCAGTGGTGAGTCAGCGCTGATCGAGCGGCCTGCGGCGCTGGTGGACCTCCAGCAGCGCCGCGGGCTTCCAGAACCCGTGCACGTCGTAGGTGTCGACACCGGGGGGCACGATCTCGTCGATCCGGTCCAGCACGTCGTCGGTGAGCACCAGCGAGGCGCCCTCCAGCAACGACTCCAGCTGCTCCATCGTGCGCGGCCCGGTGATCGCCGAGGTCACGCCGGGATGGGTCGTCACGAACGCGACCGCCAGCGCGGGCAGCGACACCCCCATCTCGTCGGCGAGCTTCGCGAACTGCTCCACCGCCTCGAACTTCGCCGCGTTGCCCGGCAGCGACTCGTCGAACCGCTCAGGGCTCAGCGTCGCCCGGAACGCCTCGGCCGACGCGCCCCTGCGGTGCTTGCCCGACAGGAAACCGCTGGCCAGCGGGCTCCACACCAGCACACCCATGCCGAGCCGCTGTGCCGTCGGCAGCACCGACCGCTCGACCCCGCGCGCCAGCAGCGAGTACGGCGGCTGCTCGGTCCTGAACCGCAGGTGGCCCCGGTTCATCGACACGTGGTGCGCTTCGACGATCTCCTCCGCCGGGTACGTGGAGCACCCGAACGCCCGGATCTTCCCGTCCCGGACCAGGTCGGTCAGCACCGCCAGCGTCTCGTCGATGTCGGTGCGGTAGTCCGGCCGGTGCACCTGGTACAGGTCGATCCAGTCGGTGTCCAGCCGCCGGAGGCTGTCCTCGACGGCGTTCAGGATGTGGCGACGCGAGTTGCCGCTGTTGTTGCGGCCCTCCCCCAGCGGGAAGTGCACCTTCGTGGCCAGCACGACGTCGTCGCGCCGGTCCTTCAAGGCCTTTCCGACGATCTGCTCGGACTCTCCCGCCGAGTACATGTCGGCGGTGTCGACGAAGTTGATGCCCGCGTCGAGGGCGCGGTGGATGATCCGCACGCCCTCTTCGTGGTCGTTGTTGGCCACGGATCCGAACATCATGGCGCCGAGGCAGTGGTGGCTGACCTCGATGCCGGTTCCCCCGAGAACGCGATAGCGCATGTTCATGGCGAGAACCTACGAACTAGAGCCGTCTCTAGGTCAAGAAGCACGTTGTTACTCTCGGGATCATGACATCCGAGAGCGATCGACAGGCGTTCAAGCCCCTGCCCGGTCGCACGACCCCCAGTTCGACCGCCTGCGAAGCCGTGCTGCGAGACCTGTTGCCGCTGGTGGGGGCCGAGATTCCGGCCGCGGACCAGCCCGACGTCAAGCCCTCGTGGCGCCATCGGGCCCGGCGTGCCGTCGGCAAGGCGGTGGCGGCGACCGAGGAAGCTCCCGAGGAGTGGTTCGAACCATTGATGCAGGCCGCCGTCCTCGAACCGGACTCCGGATTCAGCCGGGAGCTCGTCAAGCCCGCGATCACGGCGTTCGGCCGGCGTCGCGTCCAGCTCGCACTTCTCGACTACCTCGACAAGGGCACCGCGGCCGACGTCGCGGGCGCCACCCGCGCCTGGCACGGGACCGAGGTCCAGATGGCGTACGAGCCGGGCTCCAAGACGCCCACGCCGGAGAGCCTCGCGGAGTGGGAGGAGTCCAGCGATCTGCGCGAGCGCTACCAGCAGCTGCGCGAGCAGGTCGAGGTGCGCTCGGCCGGGTAGTCCGGGACCTATGCTCGGAGCATGGGGCTGAGCATCGGACAGGTGGCGGAACGCACCGGACTGAGCGTGCACGCGCTGCGGTTCTACGAGAAGGAAGGCATCCTCGCGCACCAGGTCCACAGAGGACCGGGCGGCCGCCGGGTGTACACGCAGCAGGACATCGACTGGCTGAAGATGTGCATCATGCTGCGCATGTCGGGGATGCCCGTGCCGGAGATCCGCCGCTACACCGACCTGGTCCGCCAGGGCGACGGCAACGAGTTGCAGCGCCTGGACATCCTGAAGGAGCACCAGCAACGCGTGGCCCAGCAGATGGTGCAGCTGCAGGAGTGCATGGACCTGATCACGCACAAGGTGGGCATCTACCAGGACTACGTCAATTCGATCGCTGCCAGGGCGGTCGGCCAATAGTCTCGGCCCCATGCCTGTCGTGCTCTCGCTGAACGTCGCCCAGAAGACGGCCCCGGCCGACTACGCCCGCGTCGGTGCCACCGGCATCGACAAGCGCCCGGTGGACGGACCGCTGCGGATCAGTCCGCCCGGCGCCAAGGGCTCGGCGGGCAGCGGCGTCGCGGGTGACTCGATCGCCGACTGGTCCGCGCACGGCGGCGAGTACCAGGCCGTGTACGGCTACGCCCGCGAGGACCTCGACTGGTGGCAGTCGGAGGTGGGCGCCGAGTTCCACCCCGGCCAGTTCGGCGAGAACCTGACCACGCAGGGCATCGACCACACGAGCGCGCTGGTCGGCGAGCACTGGCGGATCGGCACGGCGTTGCTGGAGGTCACCGGGCCGCGCATCCCGTGCCGCACGTTCGCCGAGTTCCTCGGCCAGCGCGGCTGGGTCAGGCGGTTCACCCAGGTCGCCCGGCCAGGGGCCTACTTCCGCGTGCTGGAGGAGGGGCTGATCGGGCCGGGCGACGAGATCACCGTCGTGCACCGGCCCGGCCACGACGTGACGGTCGAGCTGTTCTTCCGCGCCGTCACCACGGAGGCCGCGTTGCTGCCCCGGCTGCTCGCGGCCGGCGACTCGGTGCCGCCGGAGGTCGTCGAGCTGGTGCACAAGCGGTCGGTGGTCGAGCTCGACTCCTAGTGGTGTGGCCCGAAACGTTGCCGTGCGAATTCGCGGTCAGACGGACGCATCGTGGTGCCGCCCCCGCGCCCTAGTACTGGATGTCCAGGGGCGCGGGGGCGGTGCCGCGAGGTGTCCTGCTGAGCGTGAATTCACCGCCAACGTTTCGGGTCACGCCACTAGTTGGGCGGGAAGTTCCTGACCCAGCGCTTCTGCCACGGCGTCTCGACGGCGCGCTTGTGGTAGTTCGCGCGCGTCCACGCCACGGCCTCGGCGGCCGGAACGCCCGCCAGCACGGCCAGGCACGAGATCACCGTGCCGGTCCGGCCGATACCGCCGCTGCACGCCACCTCGACCAGTTCGCCGGACAGCGCCCGCGCGTGCAGCGTGCGGATCAGCCTGATCGCGGCGTCGTGGTCACGCGGGAGGCGGAAGTCCGGCCAGTCGATCCAGTCGTGCGGCCACGGCACGTCGACCGGCTTCGGCTGCAGGTACACCCCGTACCGCGGGTGCGGCTCCACGATCTTCCCGTCGCGCAGGCCACGCCCTCTGATCACGGCGCCGTCGGGTAGCTCAATCGTCTTCACGAAACGTTCCCCCATGAGTACCAAGCGAATGCTAGGCGAACAACAGTACTACCAGCGGCGGAATCCCTTCTGCCGCAACGCCTCCCCACGCCTGGTTGCGCGGACGGCTCATCGCCAGCTGGTCGGCGACGGCCAGCACCACGCTGCCGCCGACCATGAACCACGACACGTAGAAGACCAGTGTGCGGCCGACCAGTTCCTGCCCGCCGTGCACCGCGATCAGCCCCGCGATCACCCCGCACGCCAGGAACAGGTTGTAGAACCCGACCCCGAACGCCCACAGCCGGATCGCCGGCACGTCCTGCGCGGGCTGCCCGAACATCGACCGGTGCACGCGCCCGATCAGGAACGCCTCGCAGACCCACACCACCAGGTGGATCAGGGCCGCGACCGCCGCGGCGACCTGGGCGACGACGCTCACCGCGTCACCCCGTGCCGGGCCAAAGCCTCTATGCCGTTCGAGGACAGGTCGAGGAAGAACGCGCCC
Source organism: Lentzea sp. NPDC092896 (assembly GCF_044754905.1). Taxonomy (NCBI): domain Bacteria; kingdom Bacillati; phylum Actinomycetota; class Actinomycetes; order Pseudonocardiales; family Pseudonocardiaceae; genus Lentzea; species Lentzea sp. NPDC092896. Next base: position 1,563,406 of record NZ_JBIVPX010000001.1, on the reverse strand, counting down.
ATCACGTCCCCGACGGCGAACGCGAGGAACTGCACTGACGGCGTGTGCACCGTGAACGTGTGCGACGCGTTGGGTGGAATGGTGATGGCATCGCCCGGTGAGAGGTCGTGGAGCTCACCGTCGAGGAACACGGCCATGCGTCCGTGCAGCACGTAGTACGCCTTAGGCCACGGCGTGCGGTGCGGCGGCGCGGCTTCCCCACGCGGTGCGTCCACCTCGAACAACTCGTAGGTGCCGCCGGTGTGCTTCGCCGATATCCGGATGGTGATGGTCGCGTCGGGCACGGTGAGTACCTCGCCCTCGCCTGCGGTGGTCAGCATGCACCGCACCCTCCGCGCCGGGATCGAGTCGTCGTATCCCGGAAAACTGGGATCCCCGACGGTCCGGAGCGGGCGCATACTGCGAACCATGTGGGAGGGTCGGGCGCTGGGCGTGCGACGCGACGTCACAGCACTGGCGGGCGCGGGGCTCGACGTCGCACAACTGCACGCGGCGGCCATCGCCCTGGTGGACCGGGTGGTCCCGTGCGAGCTCGCCTGCTGGGCGTCGATGGACCCGGACTCCGGCGTGTTCAGCACCATGACCAGCGGCGTCAACCGCATCCCGCAGCAGTACGAGCCGGTGCTCGCGACCTGCGAGTACACGCCCGGCGAACCGCACACGTTCGCGTCGCTGGCACAGCGCGGCGACACGGTGGCGAGGCTGGAGGACAAGCGGTCCACGAGGCTCAACGAGGTCTGGCGGCCGCTCGGTCTCAGTCACGAGCTGCGGTCGTTGTTCCGGGCCGACGACACCTGCTGGGGCGGGGCGGGAATGGTGCGCACCACCGAGTTCAGCGAGCGCGAGCTGGAGTTCATGGCCTCGGTGGCACCGGCTCTCGGCGCCGCCACCCGCGTCGCGGCACGCACCTCGGCCCGCCGGACCGGTGCGCCCGCCATCGTCGTGGTCACCGGGGACGGCACGATCCGGGCCTCGACCGCCTCCACCGCCCAGTGGCGGGACGAACTGGAGGACGTCGCGCCGGGCCGGTTCGCGGTGATGTTGCGGGCCGCGGCGGCGGGAGCGCGGTCCGGGGCGTTCAAGGCGAGGGTCCGCGACGCCCGCGGTGGCTGGATCCTGCTCGAAGCCAGCGAGCTCGTGAGCGACGACGAGTTCTCGGCGGCGGTGACGATCAGCCGGGCGTCCGGCGCGGACCTGCTGGGGCTGCTGATAAAGGCGCACGGCGTGACCAGCCGCGAAGAGGACGTCTGCCACGAGGTGCTCGCCGGGCAGCCGACGTCGGCGATCGCGGCACGGCTGGCGATCTCGCCCTACACCGTGCAGGACCACCTCAAGTCGCTGTTCGCCAAGTTCGGCGTGCGCAGCCGCGCGGAGCTGGTGGCGATGCTGTCCTGAGACCGAACACAGGACTCTCGGCGGATCCGCCCGGCAGGTCGTTCTGCCAGCATGACCGCCATGTACTCCGACCGCGCCCTCGTCATCGGCGCCGGCTTCGCGGGACTGCTGGCGGCGAGGGTGTTGTCCGAGTCGTACGGCGACGTCGTGCTGGTCGAACGGGACAGGCTCACCCCCGACACGGGCTACCGCGCGGGCACCCCGCAGGCCTCCCACCCCCACGCGCTGCTGGCGCGCGGGGCGGACGCGCTCGAAGCGCTCTTCCCGAGACTCGGCACGGAACTGGAGGACGCGGGCGCGGTCCGCGCGGACCTCGGCAGCGACTTCCTGATCCGCACCCCGTCCGGCTGGGCACCGCGCGGCTACCTGGGCCTGAGCGTGCTCTCGACGACGCGGGTGATGCTCGAGCGGACCATCCGCCGCCGGGTGCTGAGCCTGCCCAACGTGTCCCTTGTGGACGGTGTGACGATCGACGGCCTGCTGCACGACCGGGGCACGGTCACCGGGGTGCACGGGCAGCACGACGACAGGCCGTTCACCGACTACGCCGATCTCGTGGTCGACACCTCCGGCCGCGACGGCAAGCTCGTGTCGTGGCTCGCGGAACTCGGCGTGCACTGTCCCGCACCGCTGATCGTCAACGGCCACCTCAGCTTCACCTCGCGTCTCTACGAGGTGAACCGCGACCTGAAACTCGACTGGAAGACCGCGTTCGAGGTCACCCACGCCCCCACCGCGCGACGCGGCGGTTCGGTGTCCACAGTGGACGGAAACCAGTGGTTCCTGACGCTGTTCGGCGCGGACGGCGACGCCGCACCCACCGACGACGACGGCTTCCTCGACTACGCCGCGACCCTGCACTGCCAGGACATCGCCGAGATCATCAAGACGGCCACCCCGGCGTCGAAGATCTACCAGGCGGGCAACCTGCGCAGCCGGTGGAACCGCTTCCACCAGGTCCCGGACTGGCCACGCGGCCTGCTCGCGCTCGGCGACTCCGTGGTCTCGCTCAACCCCGTGCACGGCCACGGCCTGACGCTCGCCGCCCTGTACTGCCTGGATCTGCGCGCACTGCTGCAGGAACACGACCTCGCCAAGGAACCGCTCGTCTTCCAGCGCGCGGTCGCGAGAACCGCCAGGACCCCGTGGAGGTCCGCGACGACCGCCGACCTTGGCTGGAGCGCCAGGAAACTCGCGCTGAGCACCCGGTTGCTGCGCTGGTACACCGACCGCGCGTTCGAGGCCGCTCCCGGCAACCGGCAGGTCTACCGCGCGTTCATCCGCGTCTCGCACCTGGTCGACCACCCGGCCACGCTGTTCCGGCCGGCCGTGCTCTTCCGGGTGCTGCTCGGAAAAGCGTTCAGCGGACGGCGCCCTCGGGCCACAGAACCGTGACCGGCACGCCCCGCGACCGCGCGTAGGCCACCACGTCGGCCGTCCCGCCGGGTCCACGTCCTGGGAGCCCGTCCCACACCGCGAGCAGCGAGTCGGATTCGTCGACCATCCGCTTGCCCGCCTCCATGTAGGCGTGCGGGTCCGGCGTGACGTACTCCAGTTGCACGACCTCGGCCGCCCGCGCGAGCAGCCCGTCGTAGACGGCCCGGTAGTCCTCGGGCAACGTCTCGCGGTACCTCGAGGCCGGCAGCACCGCGACGAGCGCGCCGCCCACGTCCAGCACGGCCTGCGCGAACACCGCGTCCGCACCGTCCGCCAGGCACGACACCCCGGCCACGTCGCCGTGCTCCGCCACCGAGGCGCGGATCATCTCGTCGATCCGCGCCTCCAGCTCGGCGGAGAGTCCGCGATGTCCTGTGATGGCGAGGCGAGTCGTCATTTCAGCAGGATATGCGGCAGCGGACGGCTTTCAGTCGCGGCGGTTCTGCTCCGCGATGGCCAGGTAGTGCGTGTTCGTCATGACCCCGAGGATGTTGCCGAACGGGTCGACCACCGACGCCGTCACGAAGCCCGGGCCGCGCACCTGGGGTTCGTCGTGGACCTTGGCGCCGATCTCCTGCAGCCGCGCGAACGTCGCGTCCAGGTCGTCGACCGCCCAGTAGAGGATCTGCCCCGCCGGTCCGTCGGACGGCGTCACCTCGAACCGGCGGTTCACGAGGCCGAGTTCGGCCTGGTAGTCGCCGATCCGGAACTCGACGTACGCGAGCACGCCGTCCGGGGTGCTCCGCTCGAAGTAGGCGTCGACCCCGAGGAACCGCGCGTACCAGTCACGGGCCTCGGTCAGGTCGTCGGCGTAGTAGGACACGGTCGACATTCCTCGCAACACAACTGCCTCCAGGGGAACTTCGCTTCGGTCTTGTAGCTCCAAGCTTCCGCCGTAAAGTGCTCATCGAGTGAGCACTTTTAGCGGGAATCTGGAGACATGCGCGCAGACCGTCTAGTCGCCACGTTGTTGCTGATGCAGGCTCGCGGCCGGGTGACCGCCGCCGAACTGGCCGCGGAGCTCGAAGTCTCGAACGCCACCGCCCGGCGCGACCTCGAGGCCCTGTCCGCGGCGGGGGTACCCGTGTACCCCCAACCGGGCAGAGGCGGGGGCTGGTCGTTGGTCGGCGGCGCCCGCACCGATCTGAGCGGCCTCACCTCGGCGGAGGCCCAGGCGTTGTTCCTGGTCGCCGGACCGGCCACGTCCGTCGCCCCGGAGATCAAGTCGGCGTTGCGGAAGCTGGTCCGCGCGCTGCCGCAGACGTTCCGGGCCGAGGCGGAGGCGGCCGCCGAGTCGACCATCGTCGACACCGCCGGATGGGGCGAGGTCACCTCGGACAGGCCAGGCCTGGTCACCGCGCTGCAGCAGGCCGTCGTCAAGCAGGTGCGGGTGCGGCTGAGCTACCAGAAACGCGGTGAGGCACCGAAAGAACGCCTCGTCGACCCGTGGGGACTCGTGGACAAGGACGGCATCTGGCACCTCATCGCCGGTACCGACGAGGGCCGGCGCACGTTCCGGCTCGACCGCGTCACGGGTGTGATCCCCACCGACACCCCGTCCTCGCGGCCCGCCGACTTCGAGCTGGCGGGCGCCTGGGGCGAGGTCGTCACGGCCATGGAGGAGCGGCGTTCGGAAACGTCCGCGACCGTGCTCGTGCCCACGAGGTTCCTGAATGTCTTCCAGCACCAGCACGGACGCCACTGCACGGTCGTCGAGGACCAGGGCGAGTTCACGCTGGTCGAACTGACGGCGCCGCGACCGCTCGACATCGCCCGCAACGTCGCCGGGTGGGGCGGCCTGATCACCGTCGAGTCGCCGGAGGTCGAAGAGCACCTGGCCCGCATCGGCGCGGAACTCGTCAGCCGATACCGGCGTGCTGCTCCAGCCGCGCCAGCCGGGCCATGATCATCTCGAGGATCTTCGCCGCGTCCGGAGCGGCCTTCTGCTGCTTCTTGAGGTGGACGATGCCCGCGAGCGCCGTCTGGACCGCGCGGCGCGCACCCTTGATCTCGATGCCCAGCTCGCGCAGTTCCTCGCCGCCCGCGCCGCTCGGTTCGGCGACGATGCCGAGCAGCAGGTGCTCGCAGCCCACGTAGTTGTGGCCCAGGGCGATGGACTCGACGACCGCGAGCTCCAGCGCCGCCGCCCCGTCGTCGGCGAACCCGGGTTTCCCGCCGGTGCCCGCGGGCGTGGAGGAGGACAGGCCTCTCGGTTCGACGTCGAGCGCGCGGAGGACGTCCATCGCCAGGTTCTCGCCCTCCCCGACGATGCCGGCCAGGAGGTGCGCGGTGCCGACCTTGGCGCCCTGGGCGAGTTCGGCGGCGATCTGGACGGCCTTCCACGCGCGCTCGGTGAACTGCGGGGGTGCCTCGCGCTGGAGGTCTCTGATGTCGAGTGCCCGGATCGCGGCGATCCGCTTGACCGAGCCTTCGAGCGCCCGCTGGCAGATCGCCGAGACGGGAATGTTCATGTCCTTCACGGAGTCCGCGAGCTCGTCGGGCAGGTACACGTTGATTTTCGGCATAACCCCATATCTACCCCCAGATGGGGTTACAGTCAACGACGAGCGCGGCAACCGTCACACTTGTGAGTGATCAGAGGGGACGGGAGCACCCGCGTGGAGGACAGCAGCAGGCTCATCGGAAGCCGCTACCAGTTGAAGCAGAAGGTCGGCCAGGGCGCGATGGGAGTCGTCTGGCAGGCCTACGACGAGCAGCTTCACCGCGTGGTCGCAGCCAAGGAACTGCTCGCGCTGGACGGCCTCGACGAAGCCAGGGTGGACCGCGCGAAGGCCAGGGCCATGCGCGAGGCCCGCCTCGCCGCGCGTCTGGAGCACCCGAACGCCATCCGCGTCTACGACGTGGTGGAGGAGGACGGCCGGCCGTGGCTGATCATGGAGTACCTCCCCTCCCGCAGTCTCGCGGCCGTGATCACCGAACAGGGCACGCTGCCGCCGCGTGAGGTGGCCCGCATCGGCTGCTACACCGCCGCCGCGCTGGCCGCCGCGCACCGCCACGGCATCCAGCACCGCGACGTGAAGCCCGGCAACGTCCTGATCGGCGACCAGGAAGTCAAGATCACCGACTTCGGCATCTCCCGCGCCACCGACGACGACGGCACCGCCACCGCGACCGGCACCGTCGGCACCCCCGCCTTCTTCTCCCCCGAGGTCGCCCGCGGCGAGGACGCCGGTCTCCCCTCCGACGTCTTCTCGCTCGGCGCCACGCTCTACAACGCCGTCGAGGGCGGCCCGCCGTTCGGCACGGCGGACAACAACCTCGTGATGCTGCACCGCGTGGCCGGCGGTTCGATCATGCCGCCCGCCAACGCGGGCCCTCTGCTCGCACCCGTGCTGTTCCGGCTGCTCGCGAACGAACCCGAGCGGCGTCCGAGCATGCAGGAGGCCGTCCACCTGCTGGCCGCCGTCGTGAACGAGACGCCGCAGGCCTCCCAGGCGACCGTGGTCATCCCGGCGACGGTCAAGCTCCCGGTCGAGGCGCAGCCGGAGGAGAAGGCGAAGCAGGAGGCCGCGGCTGCCGCGGCGGGCCTGATCGCGGGTGCGGCTGCTGTCGAGGCAGCCGGATTGACCGCACCGGCCAAGGCGGAGCCCGAACCCGAACCCGAGCCGGCACCGGAACCCGAGCCCGAGCCGACGCCGGAACCTGAGGCGACGACACCGGTCGCCGAGGTCGCGGCTCCGGCTGAGGCGCCTGCTCCCGTGGAGCAGAAGGCGCCGGAGGCGGCTCCGGTCACGACCCCGCCGCCGGTGGTCCGCGAGCCCGTCGCGCAGCCGCCCACTCCGGTGCTCCCCGTCAGCCCGCCGCCCGCACCCCCGGCGGAACCCGACGAGAACCGCCGCAAGTTCCCCCTGGTCCCCATCGCGATCGTGCTTCTCGTGCTGGCCGTGGGCGTCGGCTCGTTCCTGCTGTGGCCCAAGGGCAACGGCAACCAGAACAACGCCCAGTCGCCGACCAACAGCCAGACCGGCTCCCAGTCGAACCAGCAGACGACGAGCCAGACCCAGCCGCAGCAACCGGCGGACAGCCAGACCCCGCCTCCGGAGAACTCCCAGACGAACCCGCCGGCCAGCACGCCGAGCCAGGGCCAGCCGGAGCCGCCCGCCGGGCCGAAGAACGCCCAGGAGGCGATCACCGCCTACTACGCGCTCATCCCCGGCGACCTGCAGACCGGCTGGACCCTGCTCACCGACAGCTTCAAGGCCGGGCGCGGGCTTACCTACGACGGCTACCAGGGGTTCTGGCGTCAGTACAGCTCGGTGCAGCTGTCGAACTTCGTGCCGCAGGGCGACAACGCCGTGACGGTGACGCTGCAGTACATGCAGGGTGGGAACGTGGCCATGACGGAGACGCCCACGTTCACGTTCGTGCAGCAGAACGGCAAGTGGCTGATCAACAGCCAGGGATGATGGTCGTATGACCAGACGCGCACTCGTCACCGGAGCTTCCCGCGGCATCGGCGCCGCCATCGCCCACGCCCTCGCGGCAGGCGGCCACCAGGTCGCCGTCCACTACCGCTCCGGCGCGGAGGAAGCCCAGGCCGTGGCGGCGGGCCTGCCCGGCGACGGCCACGTGACCGTCCAGGGCGACCTCGGCGCGAACCAGGCAGAGCAGGTCGTCAGCGAGGCCGTCGCGCAACTCGGCGGCCTCGACGTCCTGGTGAACAACGCGGGGATCTACTTCCACCACCCCATCTCCGTCACGAGCTTCGAGGAGTGGCAGGACGCCTGGCGCCGCACGATCGAGCTCAACCTGTACGGCCCGGCCGACCTCGCCTGGCACGCGGTCCGGCACATGACCGCGGGCGGCCGCATCATCAACGTCGGTTCGCGGGGTGCCTACCGGGGTGAGCCCGACGCCCCCGCGTACGGCGCGGCGAAGGCCGGTCTGCACGCGATGACCCAGTCGCTGGCCCAGTCCCTGGCGCCACAGGGCATCGCGGTCGCGGGTGTCGCACCGGGATTCGTGCGGACCGACATGGTCACCGACCTCCTCGCCAGTCCCGAGGGCGAGCGGATCCGCGCGCAGAGTCCGTTCGGGCGTGTCGCCGAACCCGACGAGGTCGCCGCCGCCGTCGCCTGGCTGACCACGGAGAACGCGCTGTGGGCCAGCGGCACGATCATCGACGTGAACGGCGCCTCACACCTCCGATGATTCCGCGGAACGACCGGAACCAGTTCCGGTCGCCAGTTGATCTTCCAGCAACCGGTCTAGACCACTAACGTCGCGGTGGGCGCTCGACGAAGTGGAAGGCCTCCCCTGCAATGCGTTCATTCCGTTCACGCCTCGGTGCCGCCGGCCTCGCGCTGGCCGCCGCCGCGGCGACAATGACAGTCATGGCGCCTGCCGCGCAGGCCGCCTATCCCGCCGGGTTCAAGAGCGTCGGCTACATGCCGTCGTGGTCCGGCAGTGTCAGCTCGATCCAGTACAGCAAGCTGACGCACATCAACTACTCGTTCGTGCTGCCGAACTCGAACGGCACGCTCCAGGGCGTGCCGGATCCCGGCAAGCTGCAGCAGCTGGTGAGCCTCGGCCACCAGAACGGCGTCAAGGTCTCGATCGCGGTCGGTGGCTGGAACGACGGCAACGACGACAACTTCGAGATCCTGGCCGCCAGCGCGAACGGGCGCACGACGTTCGTCAACGCACTGATCAACCTGGTCAACCAGTACAACCTCGACGGTGTCGACATCGACTGGGAGTACCCGGATCCGGGCGCTGAGGGCAACAACTACACGTCGCTGATGACGCAGCTGGGCAACGAGTTGCACAGCCGCGGCAAGCTGCTCACGGCCGCGGTCGTGAGCGAGGGCGGCACGGCGAACGGCGTGCAGCCCGCGGTGTTCGGCGTCGTCGACTGGCTGAACATCATGGCCTACGACGGTGGCAGCCCGCACGCGAACTACGACTGGTCGATCGCTTCCGTCAACTTCTGGAAGAACCGCGGACTGCCGGCGAGCAAGGCCGTCCTCGGTGTGCCGTTCTACAGCCGGCCGACCTACATCTCCTACCGCGACCTGGTCGCGCAGGACCCGGCGAACGCCAACCGCGACAGCTACAACGGCAACCAGTACAACGGCATCCCGACGATCAAGCGCAAGACGACGTGGGCGCTGTCGAACGCGGGCGGCATCATGAACTGGGAGCTCTCCCAGGACACGACCGGTGCCACCAGCCTGCTCAACGCCATCTGGGAGACCGCGGGCAACGGCAACCCCCAGCCTCCGACCGGCGGCACCATCACCGGTTTCGGCGGTAAGTGCGTCGACGTGGCCGCTGCCAACTCGGCCAACGGCACCGCGGTGCAGCTCTACGCGTGCAACGGCACCAACGCCCAGCAGTGGACTCGCAACGGAAGCACGTTGCGCGCCTTGGGCAAGTGCCTCGACGCGTCGGGTACCGCCAACGGCTCGGTGACCCAGCTGTGGGACTGCACGGGTTCGGGCAACCAGCAGTGGACCTCCGAGTCCAACGGCCAGTTGCGCAACACGGCGTCAGGAAGGTGTCTCGACGCCACCGGCAACAGCTCCGCCGACGGCACCAGGCTTCAGCTCTGGGACTGCGCCGCCACCGCCAACCAGCGGTGGACCATCAACGCCTGAGCCTCCTGACTTCAGGAACTTCAGGCCGATGACGCAGGCGATGATCCCGGTGAGGAACACGATCTTCCACGCGGAGACCGCTTCCTCGCCGGTGATCATCGCCCACGTCACCGTCAGTGCCGCACCGGTGCCGACCCACACGGCGTACGCGGTCCCGACGGGAATTCGTTTCATGCCAACGGAAAGCCCGACCATGCTCAGCGTCGCGGCGACCAGGAAGACCACATAGGCACCCTGGGACAACGCCGTCGCCCACACCGCTTCGAGCACCGCGCTTCCCAGCAACACGGCCCAGTACATCAGCTCACCACCTTCAGGCCCGCGACGCAGCCGACCAGCGCGACGAGCAGCAACGCCCTGGCCACCCCGAGCTTCTCCTCACCGCGCAGCACCGCGACGAGCACCGTGAGCACGGCCCCCACGCCGACCCACACCGCGTACGCCGTGCCGACCGGGATCCCCCGCATCGCCCACGCGAGCCCGACGACGCTCAGCGTCATCGACACGGCGAACACCACCACCGGCCACAACCGGCGGAAACCCTTCGACGCCGAGAGCGCCGTGGCCCACACGGCCTCCAGCACTCCCGACGCGATCAGCACCACCCAGTACATTGGTACGACCGTACCAGAAAAGCGCCGGGCCGGGCGTCTACGATCCGTGACGTGGCTCCCAGCCTGGAAAACCTGCTGGTCGTAGGCGTCGCGTCGAGCGCTCTGTTCGACCTGACCGCGTCCGACGCCGTCTTCGCGGCCGAGGGCGAACAGGCCTACCGCGCCTATCAGGAAGCCCACCTCGCCGAACCGTTCGGGGCAGGCGTCGCGTTCCCGTTCATCCGCCGCCTGCTGCAGCTCAACGCGCTGGCACCGCTGGTCGAGGTGATCGTGCTGTCGCGCAACTCCCCCGACACGGGCCTGCGCATCCTTCGCTCCGCCGCGCATCACGGCCTCACGATCACCCGCGCGATCTTCACCGAGGGCCGCGCCCCGCACGAGTTCATGCCGGCCCTGAACATGTCACTGTTCTTGTCCGCCAACGAGAACGACGTCCGCAAGGCCACCCTCGCCGGCCTCCCGGCGGGCCAGGTGCTCAAGTCGTCGTTCCAGGACGACGACGATCCGGCGCTGCGCATCGCCTTCGACTTCGACGGCGTCCTGGCCGACGACGCGTCCGAGCGGATCTACCAGAGCGGCGGACTCGACCAGTTCCAGCAGCACGAGGCCACGAACGTCGTCACGCCGCTGGACCCCGGTCCGCTGAGGAACTTCCTCGCGGGCGTGAACCGCATCCAGCGCCAGGCCGAGGACCGCATCCGGGTGTCCGTGGTGACCGCCCGCTCCGCTCCCGCGCACGAGCGGGCGATCAACAGCCTCAAGGCGTGGGGCCTCACGGTGAACGACGCGTTCTTCCTGGGAGGGTTGAAGAAGGCGCCGATCCTGGACGTGCTCAAGCCGCACATCTTCTTCGACGACCAGCGCGGGCACCTGATCCAGACCGTGCCGTGCGTGCACGTCCCGTTCGGCGTGAGCAACGAGTGATCAGCCGAGCTGCCGCGCCGTGTCCTGATGAACAGCCACGAGCTCGTGCAGCGGAACGGCCTTGCGGCTGGTGCTCGCGAGGTCCGCTCTGCCTTCCCCGGACCACAGGGGCGGGAAGAACGAGAGCCCGTCCCGCAGCCCGACCGCCGACACCTCCTCCTGCCACGACGGCCAGAAGAGCGACTCGTAGAACTTCGCGGCCCCACCCGCCAGCATCACGCCGAGCCAGTGGCTGTAGCCGCCGTCGAAGGTCTCCCACTCCAGCGCGTCCGGCGCGAAGTAGACGATCTGCCCCGGCTCCCCCGGCCTGCCGAACCGCGCGGGGTCCATGCCGTTCCAGACGAACTCGCCACCGAGCACGTCGTGCCCGACGACCAACCCTCCCGGCGTTCCCCAAGCGGGGTCGACCGCCGCGGGAAACCCGTTCACCTCGGCCAGGCTCGCCATCGCGCCGCCGGACCCGCCGTACACGCGCAGCCAGCCGTCCGCCAAGACCAGGCCGCCGCTGTTCAGCACCACGGCGCCCAGCAACGACCGCGCCGTCACCTGCAGTTGCAGCAACGCCGCCCGGCACGCCTCGGGATCGCCGGGAAGCACGGTGCACGAGGTCGGCCCCTCGGCGATGGCCTCCAGCACGACGGGCCAGCCCGGATCGTCCACGTCGGTCAGTTCGGTGATGTCCCGCACGGTTCTCCCCCAAGAGAAAGGCCCGGCCGTCCCAGAACGGGAAGGCCGGGCCTGATCCTAGAGAACTACTTCGCGAGACCGTCCTCGATCGCCTTGATGATCGCCGGCCGCAGCTGAGCGGCCGAGATGATCGCGTCGACCGCCCCGACCTCGACCGCGCGCTGCACGCTGTGCACCCGGTCGAACTCGGCGGCCATCTCGTTGAGCTTCTCGGTCCGCACGCTCTGGCGCGTCGTCACCAGCTCGGCGGTCAGTGCCGCCCGCTCGGCGCCGGACGCCTCGGCCACCGCGGACTCCAGCTTCTTCACGCGCGGGTCGTTGGCCGTGCGGCCGTCGACCTCGCGGGCGAACACCACGGCCGCGGCGGGCGCGCCGCCGATGACCGAGGCGAAGGAGCCCTCGACCGCGAGCACCGTCATGGACGGGTTCAGGGCCTTCGAGAAGACCACGAACGCGCCGCCGTGGTACCGCGAGATCACGGTGAACACGATCGGGCCGCGGAAGTTGACGATCGCGCGGCCGATCTCGGCGCCGTACTCCAGCTGCAGTTCCCGCATCGACTCCGGCGAGCCGTCGAAGCCGGACAGGTTCGCCAGCACCACCAGCGGGCGGTTGCCGGAGGCCGCGTTGATCGCACGGGCCGCCTTCTTCGACGACTTCGGGAACAACGTGCCGGCGGTGTAGGTGTCCGGGCCGTCGGTGGGCGGGAAGCCGGTGCGCGAGACACCACGCGACTCGACACCCAGCAGCGTCACCGGAATGCCGCCGAGGTGCACGTCCTGGACGACGGCCGTGTCGGCGTCGGCCATGCCGGCCCAGCGCTCCAGCACGTCGTGGTCCTGGTCGCTGAGAGCACGCATCACGGTGCGGATGTCGAACGGCTTCTTGCGGTCCGGGTTCGACTCGATCGAGAAGATCTCGCCGACGGTGGTGAACGGGCTGTCCCCCACCACGTGCGGGTACGACGACACGTCACGCGACGAGGGGTCCGAAGTGGACACCCGGCGCGGTCCGGACTCGCCCGGCGCGATGTAGCTGTGCTCGTAGTGGCCCAGCAGCACGTCGAACGCCGCCCGCAGGTTCGGGGCCCAGTACTGCGCCTGGCCGTTCGGGCCCATGACGCGGTCGTAGCCGCCGATGCCGTAGTTGTCCTCGGCCGAGACGCCGCCGGAGAAGTCGAGCGCCTGCTTGCCGGTCAGCACCATCGCCGAGTCCGGCGTCATGACAAGGATGCCCTTGGTGTGCATGAGCATCGTGGCCTCGGCGTTCCAGTACGGCTGGGCGCCGACGTTGATGCCGTTGACGACGACGTTGATCTCGCCACCGTCCTGCGTGAACTCGACGATCCGCTTCAGCGCCGCGGCCACCCAGTCCATGTTCTCGACACCGGAGTTCATCGAGATCTTCGCGCCGGACGACAGCGAGAACCACTCCAGCGGAACGGAGAGCTCCTCGGCCAGGTCGATGGCGTGGATCACCCGCGAGCACTCGGGCTCGGCCAGCGCGCCCAGCGACTTGGTCGGGTCGCCCAGCAGCACCACGCGCTTCATGCCCTCGGGGTACGCCGGGGTCGGCGTGGTCACCACACCGACGACGATGCCGGCCTTGTTGCCACCACGCGGGCGGTCGACGGGCACCAGCGCGCCCTCGACCAGGTCGTGCTCCACGAAGGACCCGCCGTCGCCGACGAGCATGTCGACCAGCTCGTACGGGTAGATCGTGCCGCGCGACTGGGCGCGCAGGACGTTCTGGCGGTAGTCGTCGAGCGGCTGGATCGGGTCGGTCGGCGGCTGCACGAACGAGAACCGCACGCCGGAGCCCGCGTCGTTCGCGATCCGCACGCCGATGTCGGTGAGCTCACCGGACACCGGGTCCCTGCGGCGCGCCAGGAACAGGACCTCCTCCAGGTCCAGGCCCGCGGTCGTCGGCAGCACGCGCTGACCGATCGCGTCCAGGTCCTTCGAGGACAGCTCGGTGGGCGGCCACGCGTAGAGCACCACGCGGTTGGTGGCCAACCGAGTGCGGCCACCGGCCTGCGCGCGAGCCCTGCGGATGCCGTCCAGGCACGTGGCCAGCACGTCCTCGGCGGCGGGCAGAGCCACGATCCGGCCCTCGTCGTCGCGCAACGGCGTCAGGTCGCGGACCTGGCCCAGCGCCACGAGCCGCTCGTCGGACTTGTTCGCCTTGGCCACGGCGCGGAACAGGTACACGTCCTCGTCCACGGAGGTCAGACGGGTGAGGTCGAACTCGCGCAGCCGTTCGAGCTGCATGCGTTCGGCGATGCGCGGGTGCAGCCCGCGCACCAGCCTCTCCTCCGCGAACCCGTTGGACGACGGGCGGAACGTGAAGTGGTGGTGCATCGACTCGCCACGACGGCCGGCGACCGTGGTGGTGATGCGGGTGATCGTCGGCGGCAGCTGGTGCGCGGCCAGGGCGGCACCCAGACCAGCGGCCATCTCGTCTTGGTCGGACGGGCCGTCGACCCAGTTGACGTAGAGGTCCGCGACGACAGCGCTGCCGGTGCCGTGCTTGACGACGTCACCGACGGCGTCGATCAGCGACGGGAACTCCACCGCGGTCGAGATGAGCCGCGTCTGCTCCGGCTCGTTCTCCGCGATGAAGAACGCGCCGTTCACGCGCGGGTTCTCCAGCGCCTTCTTCGTGTAGTAGCGGCGGGCCAGCACCTCCAGCAACGGGGTGTTGTCCGCGCCGGGCTTGCCGATGCGCTGGCCGAGCAGGCGCACCAGCGGCTCGGCCGAGGCGACCATCGCCGCGATCCGCTCCTCGCGGTCCGCCGCCTGGGGCTGGGCGTCGAGGTGGATCAGGTGCTTGCGGACCTCGCTGTGCACGCGGGCGCGGTTGCGGCGCACCAGCGGCTGGGCGAACCAGGTGAACACGACGCTGCGGGCGAGGTCTGCCACCGCCGGGTAGCGGACCTGCGTCGCGGCGACGATGTGCTCCAGCACCAGGCCGATCTGGACCTGCTCGGACTCGACCGGCGGCGCCTCCTGCACCCACTGGCGCAGCAGGGTCGTCGCGACGGCCGCGTCGAACACGCCCCGGCGCGACGCCACGAAGATCCGGAAGACGGCCTGCTCCAGCTCGGGCGTGCGGTCGAGCTCCGTGATGCCGTAGTGGCCGATCACGTTCTGCAGGCGGGCGCGGAAGCCCTCCGGCAGCGCCGCGCGGTCGGCGTCCAAGGTCTTCAGGTAGGTGTGGAGGTGCTCGCGCGGAGAGTGGATGTGGTTCTCCGGCTTGGTCTCCTCACCGGCGGGCCGGTTACGCGAGAGGTCGCAGAGGTCGGCGAAGATGCCGAGCAGCTGGGCCTCCTGCACGAGGGGCCGCTCCAGCAGGTCGTGCCGCGCGCCCATGTAGTCCGTCAGGACCCGCTCGGTGTCGGCGGCGGTGGTGTCGAAGCCCAGCAACAGGTTGCGCAGGTCGTCGAGACCGCGGGCGACGAGCTCCTCCGGCCGGACGTCCGTGCGCGGCGCGGGCAGTTCCAGCTCGACCGCGGACTCGGACTTCTGCTCCTCGACGGCGCCGGCCTCGTCCTCGATCTCCTCCAGCTTGAGCAACGCGCCGCCGGCGGGCACCTGGGTGCCGACGACGACGTTGAGCTCCTTGAGGCGTGCGCGGAACGGCGCGCGCAGCACCGTCTCCATCTTCATCGCCTCGAGCACGAGCACCGGTGCGCCGGCCTCGACCTCGGCACCGACCGCGAGCGGGGTGGCGACGACGAGCGCGGGCATCGGCGAACGCAGGACGCCGCCCTCGTCGCGGGTGACGCGGTGGGTGACCCCGTCGACCTCCACCTGGTGGACCACGCCGTGCGTGCCGGTGACGACGCGGAACCGCTCGCCGTTGACGGTGATCTGGCCGACGTGGTGGTCGAACCGCTCGACGTCGACGTCACCGGTCAGCACGGTCTCGGAGTCCGCGGCGGACACGCCGACGCGGTACTTCGCGGCGCCGATGCGGGCGACGTTCACGACGTAGGGCTGGCCGCGCAGGACGAACTCCAGCTTGACCGCGCCCTCGTGGTTCGTGCGCGGCTGGCCACCACGCGAGGACGCGAGCAGCTCGGAGCGGTTGATCTGCTCCTCGTCCTCGTACACCTCGATGCCGGCCGCGGCGAGCGCGATGGCGGAGTGGCGGTGCGAGATCAGGCCGCCCTCGGCGCGGACGCGGTCGATCCACGAGGTGTCGGCAGAGCCGTCGATCACGGCGGGCTCGTCCAGCAGGTCGAGCACGAAGCTCTTGTTGGTCGTGCCGCCCTCGATGATGACGGTCGTCTCGGCCATGGCGCGGCGCAGCTTGCCCAGCGCCTCGTCACGCGTGCGGCCGTACGCGATGATCTTCGCGATCATCGAGTCGAAGTCGGCGGGGATCTGCGAGCCCTCGGCCACGCCGGTGTCGACGCGGATGCCGGGGCCGGCCGGGAGCTCCAGCCGAACGATCGTGCCGGGGCACGGCGCGAAGTCGCGATCCGGGTCCTCGGCGTTCAGGCGGGCCTCGACGGCGTGGCCGAGCTCGACGGGCTTGTCGCCCTCGAGCTTGCCGCCACCCGCCACGTGCAGCTGCGCCTTGACCAGGTCGAAGCTGGTGGTGATCTCGGTGATCGGGTGCTCGACCTGCAGGCGGGTGTTGACCTCGAGGAACGCGAAGAGCTTCTCACCGGGGTGGTAGAGGAACTCGACGGTGCACGCGCCGCGGTAGCCCACCGCGTTCGCGAGCCGCTCGGCCGAGGACTTCAGCTCGTCGACCTGGTGCGGCTCCAGCACGCACGACGCCGACTCCTCGATGATCTTCTGGTTGCGCCGCTGCACCGAGCAGTCGCGGACGCCGAGCGCCCACGCCGTGCCCTGGCCGTCGGCGATGACCTGCACCTCGACGTGCCGGGCGCCGGTGACCAGGCGCTCCAGGAACATCACGCCGGAGCCGAACGCGCGCGCGGCCTCCAGGCTGGTGCGCTCGAAGTTCTCTTCCATCTCCGCGGGGGAGGTGATCTTGCGGATGCCCCGGCCACCACCACCGGCGGTCGCCTTGAGCATCAACGGGTAGGTGACCTCCTCGGCCACCTTGAGGGCGTGCTCCAGGTCCGTGACCGCACCGCGCGACCACGGCGCGACCGGGACACCGACCTCCTCGGCGATCAGCTTCGAGCCGATCTTGTCACCGAGCTTGCGCATGGCCTCGGCGGACGGGCCGACGAACGTGACGCCGACCTTCTCGCACAGTTCGGCGAACTCGGGGATCTCGGCGACGAAGCCCCAGCCGACCCACGCGGCGTCGGCCTTCGTCTCGACGAGTGCCTTCTCCAGGACCTCGAGGTTGAGGTACGGACGGTCAGCCGCCAGGCCGAGGTTGTAGGCGAGGTCCGCTTCCCTGACGAAGGGCGCGGACTTGTCGACATCGGTGTACAGGGCGACGGTCTCGATCCGTTCCCCTGACTCGGCGGCGAGCTCACGGACGGCGTGGATCAGCCGCATAGCGGCTTCCCCGCGGTTGACGATCGCTACACGACTGAACAACGACTTGGCTCCTCGCGGACATTACGACCTCAGCGGCAAACGCCGCCCAATCGATGTACACACTCTCGTCTACTACCCGGTAGGAAAACCGCTAGATCGAAGCGAGTTGAGCAGCGTGGTTTGTATGAAACCAACAAGCCACCAGGTCCTCGGCACAGCATCACTTGAGCCCGTGTCCCAACTCACCACCACGCTCGGCGTTCACCCGGGACCACCCGAGCCCCGCGGCGAACACGAGCGGTAACGCCGTGATCACCAGGGCGGTGCGCACCGACAGCGCGTCGGCCAGGACTCCCCCGGCCAGCGCCCCGGCGGGTTGCCCCACCCCGAACGTCATCATGCGCCCCACCAGGTTGACTCTCCCCTGAAGATGATCAGGGGTGATCAGCTGGCGCACCGTGATGCCGTTGACGATGACGATCGTCGAGGTCAGGCCCCACAGCGCGGTGCTCAGCACGGCGAGCCACCACAGCTGCGCCCCCACCAGCAACCCCATCACCCCCACCCCGGCGGTCAGGCCGATCGTGGTGGTGCGGCGGGGTTCGCAGGTGTCGCTGATGGCGGGCATGAGGACCGTGGCGACGAACGACCCGGCGGCCAGCGCGCTGAACAGCACGCCGATCCGCACGTCGTTCTGCGGCACCTCGAACACCCGGAACGCGTAGACGACGAGGAGCCCGGACACGGCGCCGCCCGCGACCGCCTGACCGAGACCCAAGGCGAGGAAGAGCCGGACTGTGGGTTCCCTCCACAGGAAGTCGAGTCCTTCCCGGATGTCCGCTTTGAGCGACGTGCGTGGAGGCGGAGTCAGGTTCAGCGGCCGCAGGATCGTGCGGATGAGCGCCGCGGACACGGCGAAGCTCAGAGCGTCGAGCGCCATCGTCCCGGCCGGACCGTGGACCACGAACAGCACTCCCGCGACCGACGGCGCCGCGACGTGCACGGCGGTGGCCGTACTCCAGATGGCGCTGTTGGCCCGGACGAGGTTCTCCGTGCCGACGAGCGCGGGCACGGCGCCGAAGGTGGCCGCGTCGAACCAGACACCGACGCTCGCGACCCCAGCCGCGACCAGCAGGAGGTGCGACGGGGTCAGTGCGTCCAGAGCCGACGCCACCGGCACGCTGGCGAGCAGCCCGGCGCTGACCAGGTCGGTGACGACCATGACCGTGCGCCGGTGCGCGCGGTCGACGAGCGCGCCCGCGACGAGCCCGAACGAGAGGTACGGCACCGCGGTCAGCGCCGCGAGCGCTCCCGTGTACGCGGCGCTGCCGGTGAGCGAGTACATGAGGACGGGCAGCGCGACGCCCGACACCGCGGACCCGGCCGTCGAGATCAGCCTGGCGAGCCAGAACTTCCCGAACTCCCGGTCGTCCCAGAGGGTCACATCAGGACTGGGGAATGCGGATCACGCTCCCTGGGGTGATCACGTTGGGGTCCGTGATGACGTGCGGATTGGCCCGCACCAGCCGCGTGTAGGTGTTGCCGGAGCCGTAGAACCGCGTGGCGATCGACCAGAGCGTGTCACCGGCCTTGATCACGTACTCCTGGTACACCCGGTAGCCTGGCACGATCCGCGGCCCGTACACCACCGGCACGATGACCTTGTCGAGCTCGGCGCCGTCCTGCGGCGACACCCAGAACACCTCGACGAAGAGCCGGTCGAGCACGAACGACGCCCCCGACACGTCGACCTGGACCTGGAACTGGCCGTGGCCGCCGACCCCGTCCCCCGCGGTGAACCCGCCGACCACCTCGTCGTGGCCCTCGTGGATCCGGTAGCCGAACTGGGCCTCGAACGCCCCGCCCGCGGTGCCGCCGACGTGGACGTGGCTTCCGACCAGGCCGAGCGGGCGAGGCTGCTGAATGTCGATGGACATGGTGTCCCCTTCCTCCGCTAGTGGTGTGGCTCGGAACGTTGCCGGGGGAATTCGCGGTCAGACGGGTGCATCGTGGTGCCGCCCCCACGTCCTCGTACTGGTTGTACGGGGGCGTGGGGGCGGCGCCACGAGGTGCCCTGCTGAGCGTGGATCACCTCGCCAACGTTCCGAGACGCACCACTAGTAGGTCGTGGGCGGAGCAGGGGTCGTTGCCGGGGTTCACCCCGGTGGCGCAACGGCTGGTGGTGGAGGTCGGAGTCGAACCGACTCTGCGCGGGGGCTCCCGTTTTACAGACGGGCGGGGCTCCACAGCCCCATCTCCACCATTGTCGTGCACATTTCCGCGCACGAAAAAGCCGCCCTGACCCGTTCGCACGGGCGGGCGGCTCTCGACGTCGGCGAGGCCTTACGGCGTCACGACGGAGAGCCTGAGCTGGGCGGATAGCTGCGATAGGTGCGCATGCGGACCACCTTGCCGGACCGTCCGCGTCGCCGCCAGCCATTTATCCGGCCATTTGCCGGAAACGAGGTTCCTGGCGTGGACGATATCCAGGCGTGAGGGTTGTGGGGCGTGGTCGTGAGCTCGCCGCGGCGCGGTCGTGGCTGGCGGCGGAGACCGGGCGGCTGGTGCTCTGCGGCGGGGAGCCGGGGATCGGCAAGACGCGGCTGGCCCAGGAGCTGGCCGGGCACGCGCTCGCGCTCGGCCGGGAGGTCGTGTGGGGGCACTGCGTCGAAACCGCCGGGGCGCCGGCGTTCTGGCCGTGGCGGCAGGTATTGAAGGCGACCGGCACGGATCCCGATCTCGTGCTCGCGCACGACGCCGAGGTGCCGCAGGACCGGTTCCGGGTGTTCGACGCGATCGCGACCGCGCTGGACCGCGACGGCCTGGTGATCGTCGTCGAGGACGTCCACTGGGCCGACGAGGCGTCGCTGCTCGTGCTCTCCCATCTCGCCACGCAACTGCGGAACGTGCTGGTGTTCGCGACCTTCCGCGACCCGTGCCCTGCGGTCGCCGACCTGATGCGCTCGGCCGACCGGATCGACCTGCACGGGCTGTCGCCCGACGAGGTCGCGGAGCTGGTCGGGGCCGAGCACGCGGCCACGATCACCGAACTGACCAGCGGGAACCCGTTGTTCGTCACGGAGATCGCCCGTGCGGTGGGCGACGGCACGTGGCGTGCGGACCAGCCGCCGCGCAGCGTCCGCGACATCGTCACCGCCCGCCTCGACCGGCTCTCCCCCGACGCCCGCGAGCTGATCAGGACGGCCGCGCTGATCGGCCGCGACTTCGACCTCGACCTGGCCGCCAGGGCCTCCGGCCTGCCGATCAGCGCGCTGGACGAGGCCACGACGTTGATCGACGCGACCGGGCACCGGTTCGTGCACGCGCTGACCCGCGACGCCGTCGAGGCCGCGTTCACCCCGGCCGAACGCCGCGCGCTGCACCGCCGGATCGCCGAGGCGATGACGAGCAGCACGCACTTCGCCGACGTGGCCCGGCACTGGAGCGCTTGTGGCGCAACAGAAGAAGCCCGCACGTGGACGATCCGCGCGGCGCAGGACGCGGTCACCAGGCTCGCCTACGAAGAGGGCGTCCGCCTCTACCGCGCCGCCGCCGAACTGGGCGACAGCCACGAGATCCAGGTGGCGCTGGGCAGAGCCGCCTACTTCGCCGGGGACCTCGCGGGGTGCGTCCAGGCCGCCCAGCGCGCCGCCGAACTGGCCGGGACGCCCGAGCAGATCGCGGAGGCCGCCCTGGTCCTCGAAGCCGCACCCGGCGCGGGCGTCAACGCCGTCGCGACCCCGTTGTGCGACAACGCCCTTCGCCAGGACGTCCGCCCGGCCACCCGGGCTCGGTTGCTGGCCCAGCGCAGCCACCTCGCGTTCTACCGCGGCGAGCAGCACCGCCTCGACGAGCTCAGCCGGGAGGCGCTGAGGCTGGCCCGCGGCGACGATCGCGCGCTCGCCGAGGCGTTGCACGCCAGGCAGGAGGCGTGTCCCGGGCCGTCCGGACGTGCCGAACGCCTGGACCTCGCCGCCGAGATGATCGACCTCGCCCACCGCACGCACAGTCCGCGCGGCGCGATGTGGGGTTCGCTGTGGCGCATCCACGCGTTGATCGAGAGCGGCGAATTCGCTGCCGCACAAGAAGAACTCCCGGCGCTGAAGCTGGCCTGCGAACGGGTCGGTGGCCAGGTCCCGTTGTGGCACCTGGACGTCGTGACGGCATGTCTCGCCCAGGCGCAGGGACGTTTCGCGGAGGCCCAGGAAGTCGGTCGCAGGGCCTACGACCGCATGCGGGTGATCGAGCGCGAACCGGCGTCGGGCGCCTACTTCGCTTTGCAGTGCGGGCTTTCCTGTCATCTCGGCGTCACCGAGGACGGCCTCGCGCTGGCCCGTCACTTCCACGACCCGCCACCGCGGTTCCGGCTGATGTCGAAGCTCACGCGGGCGTTCCTGTTGCTGCGCGCGGGTTTCCGCGACGAGGCCCTGGACTTCTACCGCCGTTCCGGCCCGATCGCCGAGTGGGACCTGCCCGCGTTCTTCGTGCTGCCCGGTCTGGTCGACGCCGTCCTGGTGACGTCAGGCCTCGGCCTGACCGAGGACCTGCGGCTGATCCTGCCCCGCCTCGCGGAGTTCCGCGGGGAGCACGCGGCCGGCAACGGCGTCGCGTACATGGGCCCGGTCACCCTCGCCCTGGGCCGCGGCCACCTGGCCCTCGGCGACCACGAGCAGGCCATCGCCGACCTCACCTCGGCCGTGGACGAGGCCTCCCGCGCCGGTGCGCCCGCGTTCGCCGCCGAGGCCCGCTGGCACCTCGCGGCGGCGTTGCGCACGGCGGGCCGTGACGCCGACGCCGTGCACCGCGCCGCAGACCGCGCGATCCGCACGCTGGGCATGACGGCGTTCACCACGACCGAACTGAGCGGCCGCGAGCACGAGGTCGCGTCGCTGGTCACCGAGGGCATGACGAACCGGCAGATCGCGCGCCGGCTGGTGATCTCCGAGCGGACCGCGCAGAACCACGTCCAGCACATCCTCACCAAGCTCGGCTTCAGCACGCGCAGCCAGATCGCGGCGTGGATGAGTACCGCACCGAGTACTCCGGCGGATGGCTGACCAGCGCGAACTTCCTACCTTGGGAGCACACCGACCGAGGAGGACCCCATGTGGCTCACCATCGCGACCCCGCCGATCCAGTCCCTCGACCAGCTCGACCAGGTGATGGGCGCGGCCACGCCCGACGGCCTGCGCGCCCGCTACGCCTGCCGGGCCGACGGCGAGTTCCGCGTCATCGCCGTGTGGGAGTCGAAGGAGCACGCCGACCGCTTCTTCCGCGAGGTGCTCGGCCCGATCCTGGCCCGTGTGCTCGGCCCGGAACCGTCCGGCGCGCCCGCGATGACGGGTATGGAGGTGCTGCGCGAGTTCGTGCCCGTCAGTTGAGCACGGCGATCGACACGTTCAGGGCCGTCGCGAAGCTCACCCAGGCCAGATAGGGCACGAGGAGCGCGCCGGCGGCCCTGCTGCGCCGCCAGAACGCCACGATCACCGCGGCGATCGCCAGCCACAGCACGAGGATCTCGGCGAACGCCACCCAGAACCAGCCGAGTCCGAAGAACAACGGCGTCCAGGCCGCGTTCAGCACCAGCTGCACGCCGAACAACGTCAGCTCGTTCCGAGTCGCTCCGGCACGCCAGGCCAGCCAGCCCGCGGCCGCGATCATCACGTACAGCAGCGTCCACACCGGACCGAACAGCCACGCGGGCGGCGCCCAGGAAGGCTGCTCCAGTGCCATGTACGTCGATCCGGCCGAGACGGAGAACAGCGACCCGACCACGGCGGTCACCAGCACGGCCCCCGCGAAGAGCCCGAGCGCGCGAACCGGATGCCGTTGCGATACCAGCGTCATTCCAGGGAGGTACCCGCTCAGGAGTCGGCCAAAGCACGGACGATCTTCAGCACCGCCGCCCGGCTCGGCCGCACCCGTTCGGCGGCGTTGAGCAGCGTGAGCTCGTCGACCAGCACGGCCTCGCGGATCTGCGCGTCATGTCCGGGCAGCTCGGCCCGCAACGCCTTCACCAGCCGCGACCGCAACGCCCGGCCCAGCGGGTCGTCGCTCGGCAGCTGTCGCCAGTGCGCCGCCAGCAGCCGTTCCGCCACGTCCTCACCGCCGACCGCCCAGAGCAGGCGGATCATCCGGTCGGCGAGGCCCATGCGGTCCACCCTGGGGTCCGGCGGTCGCACTCGCAACCGCCGGACTCAGCAAGGACCTACTTCTTGCCGCTGAAAAGCGCCTTGACCTGGTTCCCGCGCCGGCGCAGACCCCACTTCGTCACGCGGATCAGCGCCTCGCGCACGATGTTGCCGCTCATCTTCGACTCGCCGAACTCGCGCTCGAGGAACGTGATCGGCACCTCGCGGACCCGGAAGCCCAGCTCGATCGTCCGCCAGAGCAGGTCGATCTGGAAGCAGTAGCCGGCCGACGCGACCGAGGCGAGGTTCAGCTTGCGCAGGGTGTCCGCGCGGAACGCCCGGAAGCCGCCCGTCATGTCGCGGACGTTCGCGCCCAGCGCGAGCCGCGAGTACAGCGAGCCGCCCAGCGACAGGAACTTGCGCTGCGCCGGCCAGTTCACGACCTCACCGCCCGGCACCCAGCGCGAGCCGATGACCAGGTCGGCCTGCGGCAGCGCGTCGAGCAGCCGGTGCAGCTGCTCCGGGGCGTGCGAGCCGTCGGCGTCCATCTCGCAGATGACGCCGTAGTCCCGCTCCAACGCCCACTGGAAGCCCGCGACGTACGCGGCGCCCAGTCCGGCCTTCTCGGTGCGGTGCATCACCTGGACCCGCTCGTCAGCGGCCGCCATCTCGTCGGCGAGCTGGCCGGTGCCATCGGGGCTGCCGTCGTCGACCACCAGCACGTGCACGTCGGGCAGTGCCGTGTGCAGTCGCTTGACGATCTTTCCGATGTTGTCCCGCTCGTTGTACGTCGGGATCACCACCAGCACCTGCCCGAGTTCCTGGTCAGGCTGCCGCGCCATTCGAGTCCTTCCGTCGTCGGGTGAAGCCCAGCGCCAACGCCACAAGGCCCGCAGCGGCAATCACCCACTCGGGCCAGGCTCCTAGCCAAGTCGCCAGCGTAGTCTGTGACCGCAGCGGCAGTGTCGCGACCAGGGCACCCGGCTCGAAAAGCCCAGTCTTCTGAGTGACGGAACCGTCAGGTTCGACGATGGCGCTGACCCCCGAGGTGGCCGCCACGACCACCGCCCTGCCGTGCTCCACAGCACGCAGTCTGGACATGGAAAGCTGCTGGTAGGTCATCTCCGTGTAGCCGAACGTGGCGTTGTTCGTCGGGATCGCGATGATCGTCGCGCCGGCCGTAACGGAGTCGCGGACCACTGAGTCGAACGCCACTTCGTAACATGTGTCAATCGCGACCTTCGCGGGCCCCATGACGAAACCTTCCGGGTCCGTGCCGGGCTGGAACACACCCGCCCGATCGACCTCGGACGCGAACAGCCGGAAGAACGACCGCATGGGCATCGTCTCGCCGAACGGCTGCAGCTTGCGCTTGGTGTAGGTGTCCGTGGCCCCCTTGCCGGGGTCCCACAGCACCACCTGGTTGCGCGGCAGCCCGTCGGTCTTGTCGACCACCACGGCGCCCACCGCGATCGGCGCCTTGATCGTCTTCGCCGCCCTGTCGATGAGCGCGGCGGCGTCGGTGTTGCGGAAGGGGTCGATGTCGGAGGAGTTCTCCGGCCAGATCACCACGTCGGGCTGCTCGACCTTGCCCGCGGCCACGTCGGCGGCGAGTTCCAGCGTGCGCTTCACGTGGTTGTCGAGCACGGCCCGGCGCTGCGAGTTGAAGTCGAGCCCGGCGCGCGGCACGTTGCCCTGGATCGCGGCGACCGTGACGGTCCCGGCGGACGCGTCCATCCCCACCGGTACCACCAGGCCCACCGCCAGCGGCACCACGACCAGCGGCAGACCGAGCTTCCAGTTCTGGACGAGCCAGAACAGCCCGAACCCGGTCAGCACCACCGCGAACGTCACCAGCGGGGCCCCGCCGAGCGACGCGAGCGGCAGGAACCAGCCCTCCGGCTGCCCGAAGGCGATCTTTCCCCAGGTGAAGCCGCCGAACGGGAA
Organism: Lentzea sp. NPDC092896; assembly: GCF_044754905.1. Taxonomy (NCBI): domain Bacteria; kingdom Bacillati; phylum Actinomycetota; class Actinomycetes; order Pseudonocardiales; family Pseudonocardiaceae; genus Lentzea; species Lentzea sp. NPDC092896. The sequence goes on along the minus strand of NZ_JBIVPX010000001.1, from coordinate 1,538,180 downwards.
CACGCCGCGCAGCGCCTCGTCCGCCACCCACAGGCACGCCGCCCACAGCGGCCACCCCGGCACGCGCGACGCGAACGCCATCGCGGCCGTGCCGATCGAGATCATCAGCGCGCACGCGAGCGCCAGCGGCAGCCACGCGATCAGCCCGACGAACTCACCGGTCCACCGCAGCAACGGCACCATGAACCCGAGCCCGAACAACAGCCCGTACCCGAATCCAGCGCGCGCACGCCTGTTGTAGATCACATACGCGAGCAACGCGAACCCGACCGGCGCCAGGAACCACAGCGGGCGCGGCGGAAAGCTCAGGTAGACCAGCACGCCGCCGGCGACGGCGAGGGCCGTGCGCAACAGCACCGGAGTGCTCACTTTTCGCCTGCGCGCGGGCAATTCCGGCGATTCCGGCGCGATGGGGGGTGCGACCACCCGATCAGAGTACGAGGCCAGGAGTACACAGGACGTATGAGCTACGTCGATCTTGTGTTGGAGCGACTGTCCACAGACGACGAACGTGAGTCCGTGATCGGCGGCGACACCAGACTCACCCGCGCACAAGCCCGTGACCTGCTGTTCCGTCTCGCCGACGGCCTTGTCCAGCGCGGCATCCGTCCCGGTGACGGCGTGGCCGCGTACGTCGGCAACACGCCGGAGGCGGTCCTGCTGGCCGTGGCCGTCCACCTGCTCGGCGGCCAGCTCGTCTACGTGCCGCCGGAGCCCGGCCCGAGCGAACTCAGGGCGTTGATCGAGAGAGCGGACGTGTCCGGGGTGGTGGTCGACCCCGCCTTCAGCACCCGCCTCGACGGCTGGCACCTCGCCGACCTCCCGGGTGACCCCGTCGAACGCGTTCCGGCGCCCGACTTCACCACCGTCATGTACACCGGCGGCACGACCGGCCTGCCCAAGCTCGCGGTCCACCGCTCCGACGACCGCTGGGCGGTGTCCGCGCAGACACCGCCCATGAACCTGCTCTGCAACACGCTCATCACCCACGGCAGCGGTTCCGGCGCGGCGCGGCTCGCCCTCATGACCGGGTCGAAGCTGGTGCTGGGCCCGTCGACGTTCGACGCGGACACGTTCGTGCGCCTCGCCCGCGACGAGGAGATCAACGCGACGATGTTCGTGCCGCCGATGATGTACGAGGTGCTCGACCACCCGGACTGCCCCGGCCGGCAGTTCGGCGTCGTCATCGTGGGCGGGTCCCCGCTCGCCCCGAGGCGGCTGCGCCAGGCGATCGAGAAGTGGGGCCCGGTCGTCAACCAGGGCTACGGCATGACCGAGGCCATGGCGATCACGATGATGCCCGCGACGTCCGTGAACCTCGAGCGGCCGGACACGTTGCGCACGGTCGGCAAGGCCAATCCCATGACGGAGGTCGAGACCCGCGACGGTGACGTGTGGGTGCGCGGTCCGCACGTGATGGAGGGCTATTGGGGTGATCCCCCGTTGAGCGAAACGGCCGATGGGTGGTTCAACACCGGCGACGTGGGCTATTTCGACTCCGACGGTTACCTCTATCTCAACGACCGCAGCAAAGACGTCATCGTCACTGGTAGAACGTCCGACAACGTCTACTCACGCCTGCTTGACGACTTTCTCGTCACGCTTCCCGGCATCCGGCAGGCGGCGGCGGTCGCCCAGCCGGACGAGGCGCTGGGCGAGGTCGTGCATCTTTTCCTGGTCACCGAAGGACCGGATGTCGATGTCGACAGAATTCGCGATTCGGTCGTTGCCGAACTGGGTGAGCTTTACCAGCCCAGAGGGGTCACGATCGTGCCTCGACTTCCCTTGACCAAGGTGGGAAAGGTCGACAAGCGCAAGCTTCGTTCCCAGTTTCGGTAAGGTTCAGGACAAATCAGGAGGTGACGGATGCCCCGTCCAAGCGTGGAAGCCGAACGCAAGGCGCAGATCCTCGCGTCCACCTGCAAGGTGATCGCGGCAGAGGGCTTCCGCCACCTCAGGGTGTCCGACGTGGCCAAGGACGCCGGCGTGTCCGGTGGCACGGTCCACTACTACTTCGAGACCAAGCGGGAACTCACCGACGCGGCCTTCGAACACTGCTTCGAGCTCTCGGTCCGCCGGCGCCGCTGGATCCTCGAGTCCGACGAGCCCCCGTTGTCGCGCCTGCGCATGGTGGTCGAGTCGTACCTCCCCGAGGGGGCCGAGACCGTCGAGGCGTGGAAGGTCTGGGCGGAGCTCTGGGTCGAGGCGATCCGCAGCCCCGAACTGCAGGAGCTCAACGAGCGCTTCTACGGCGAGTGGCGCGACATCGTGGCGAGCATCTTCCGCGACGGCCAGGCCTCCGGCGACATCCACTCGCCCGGCGACCCGCTCGAACTCGCGAACATGATGGTCAGCATGCTCGACGGCCTCGCACTTCAGGTGCTCGCGGGTTCGAGGGCCATGACGGTCGACGCCATGCGCACCACGTGCCTGAGGTTCGTGGACCAGCTCTCGACCGCGTCCGTCGGATAGCTCAGCCCGCTCGTCAGCACGCACAGCACGAGCAACAGCGCTACCGGCGTGCGCGTAAAACCGAGGAACAGCAACCCTTTCGGCACCGGCACGGTCTCCGCGAACCGCTGCGCCTCGCTGAGCAACAACCCGGCGAACATCAGGAACACCACGGCCAGCGGAAGCGCACGCCCGATCACGCCCACGGTGACCAAGCCGGCGGTCGAGATCACCACAACCGCGGCCGTGAACCACCAGTGGTGCGGCGAATGCGACGGCCCCTTACCGCCACGTGCCATCAACCAGTCACCGAACAACACCGCCACCGTGCACAACACCAGCACCCGCATCGCCGTCAGCGCGTTCTGCCCGTCGTACGCCATCGGCACGTAGGCAATTCCCAGGGCTGCCAACGGGGTTACGGCCAGCCCCCGTGCCACCCGCATGACCGCGGGCCGTTGTTCCGTGGTCGGCCTCATCGCCACCCTGGCCCGGATCTGGTCGGCGTCCCCGAGCTTGCTCTTCGCGGCGTCGGCGTCGTCCAGTTCCCAGACCACCCACACCAACCCGAGCAACACGACCAGCCCGAGCACGATCGCGTACCCGGTCAGCTGCCGCGGCCCGTAGATCCACCCGATGCCCGCCACGAGGACGCACAGCCCAAGCCTGATCAACGCCCCGAGCTCAGGCCGCGCACTGCGCCACGTCTTCTGCGCCCACGACGTCAACACGAGCCGCCGCATCACGAACCACACGCTCGCGCCCATGGCGACCGCCGCGACGAACATCGCCAGCCCGACCCCGGGCCGGGTGAGCGACCGCGCGTCGCCGAACACCATCAGCCCCGACGCGATCACCACCACCGTCGCCTGAACCCTGAGGCGCCCCAACGCCCACACGTGCTGCCGAACCCAGCGATCCCGGTTCCGCCACGCCGACTCGACGGCCACCGTCACGAGAAACCCGAGCGCGATCAACCCGGCAGGATTGCCCGCGAGATGCCCCACGGCCAGAACCGTGATCGGCACCGCCCGCGGATACGGACTCTCGACCAGCGTCAGGCTGCGCAACGGCGACGGCGGCCCATTTCGCTCTTTTGCGCGCAACCACTGCCAGGCGTGCCACAACAGCGGCGCGTAGACCGCGATGAACACCGTGTCGATCAGGAAGTCAACGCTCATCTCGGCCTCCCCAACGTTCGGGACAACCGTGCTGTCGCAGGTCACAGCCCTGGAGTTACGTGATGTAGCTCATCCGGGTGAAATCAGGGTTCATCCCCGATGCAACAGTTGAGCAAAAGTGGGCATTCTGGGTATATGACCACGACAGTTGCTTTGAGCAGGCCCAGGACCAACCGGATGATCGCGGGTGTCTGCGCGGGGCTCGCCCAGCGCTGGGGAATGAAGGCGGGCACCGTACGCCTTCTGTTCCTGCTGTCCTGCCTTCTGCCCGGACCGCAGTTCGTCGTCTACATCGTGCTTTGGGTGATCATGCCCGACCGCGGTTACTGATCGACCGCAGGGAGCGCCGCCCACCGGTTCGGTGGGCGGCTGTCCCGTTCAGGGGGCGATCAGCTCGCGGTAGCCGGGAATCGGCGTGCCACCCGACTTCTCGTACCGAAGCGCATCGCTGGTGCCCACGCGGGTGCCGTCACCGAGGCTCCTGTTCGAGGTCCACAGGATCGCGCGCAACTTCGCGTTCTCCACGGACAGAACGTCCTCATTGGACCGCAGCTCGCCGTTCTCCCGGCACCACTCGGCCACCGCCGCCCAGAACTCGTTCACCGCCTCCCACACGACGAGGCACCGCGAACCGAGCACCACCCGAATCTCGTCCGCCGCGTGGAACTGCTCCAGACCGTGCGAGCCGAGGTGCTGCAGGACCTCGACCAGCGTCACGATGAGCTCGTGGTTGGCCTCGTCGGCCGCCAGCTTCTCCGCAACGCGCGCGACCGTCGGCAGCACGTCGTCAGCCGACGCCCGATCCGCCGCCACGCACGCGGTCAGCTTCGCGACGGCCAGGTCGCTCTGGTCGTCGAGGTGCTTCCAGGTCAGTCCGGCCGACTCGGCCGACCGCTGCGCCGCGGTTCTACGTCCCCACATCTGCTTCTCCCCCAAGTGCGTCTACCAGGGGGATCATCGCAGGGACCTCAGCGGTTCTCCTCCACCGGTATCCCGGCCAGCTCCTCCGACAGGCCCGTGAACGACTCGGGCTCCACCCGCAACACCCCGCTGAACGGCTGCGTCATCCCCACGCACAAGACGCACACGAACGCCAGCACCGCCGCCGTCAGGCTCATCTGCAGCACGTGCCGCCTCCGTGCCGTGAACCCGATCAACAACGGGAACACGATCATCCCCACGGCCCCGGCGATCGTGCCGATCAACATCAACATGCCGGTGTTGTCCAGCCCGCCGGCCGAGTCGATCCGATCCCGCCGCAGGTCGGTGATCTCCCTCAGCCGTTCCAGCGACCGCTCCCGCGCGCTCTTCACCTGGTCGGGCGAGGCGGGCAGCGACAGGATCTCGGAGTGCAGCGAGTGGAGCGTCTCGGTCGTCGTGTCGTCGGACTCGCCGGCGGCCAGCTTCGGCCATTCCTTGTCCGCCACCAGTTTCGGGTACTCGGTGAGCAGGGAGCGGATGTGGTCGCGTTGCGGTTGCGGCAGGACGGCGGTCTGCCAGTAGACGTCGGCGACGGCGGCCGCCTCGCGGGAGGCGTTGTCCTCGGCCGCGCCGCTCTCCTCCCAGACGATCACCACGTAGAACGCCAGCGCGACGATGAACAGGCCGCTGATCACCGCGCCCAGGAAGCCTCGCGAGTCCGCGTCCCGGTCGTCGGCCTGCTCGTGGGCACGGGAGCGCCCGAACAGGATGCAGGCGATGGCGGTCACGACCACCGACGCGAGAACGATGACTAGCGCGGTCCACATGGGGTCCATCTCCCCACAGCGGACACCGTTTGACCACCAACACCACGCTTCCCGGCACTGTTGTGCGCCCGTCAAGAGCAACCAGGCGTTGATCAAGCACACAGCAGGTCCACATCGGAGCACTCGGCCACAACCCGTTGACACGAACAGGAGAACCGAACCGAGCAACCCCTGACGGAGAGTGAGGACGGCGTGATCAACGGGCGGTGACAACCACCGGGAAGCGTGCCAACCTGTGCCCCGACCCGACCGGAAGGCGTGGCATGCGTGTACCGATCCTCATCGCCGTCGTGCTGCTGATCCCACTGCTCACGCCGGGGCCGGTCGCCGCGGCCGAGGTGTGGCGCACCCAGTTCGACGAGGCGGTGTACGGAGACGTCACGGTGATCGGCAACTCCGTCCTCACCTGCCCGACGCCCGAGCAGGCCGGACCCCGTCCGAAGTATCCGCCGCAGTCCTGTGTGGACGCCCTGAACCGCAAGGGGCAGGGGCCTTCCGCGCTCAACAACGCGCATCGAATGTCGTGGACCGACGTCGACGCCGACCCGGCGACCGTCAACTCCTCCAGCGCCGAGCTCAGCCTCCCGGCCGGCGCGACCGTCGCCTACGCCAAGCTCGGCTGGGCGGGCAGCGCGAGCTGCCGCGACGCACTCGACCCACCGGGAACACCCGGCGACCCGGTGACCTTCAACGGCGCCAAGATCGCCCCCGACAAGTTCGTCATCGACGCGCCGGACGACCTCTCCCACACCGACAACGCCTTCTACAGCGCCGAAGCCGACGTCACCCGCGCGCTGACGAGCGGCACCGTGACGGTCGGCAACGTCTGGGCGCCGCAAGGGTTCGACTGCTTCGGCGGCTGGTCGCTGACGGTCGTGTGGAAGTTCCCGAACGCCACCGCTACGGCACCCGCCAAGCGGCACGTGGCGGTGCACGGCGGGCACGTCCGCCTCCCCACCAAGAAGCCCGTGCTGAGCACGCCGATCGCACCGACGCATCCCGCGGGCGGGGTCATCCGCATGGGCATCACCGCGTACGAGGGCGACTGGGCCACGGACGGCGACCAGATGCTGGTCAACGGCGCGTCGATCGGCGGGTTCAACGCGTTCGTGTCGTCCGCACAAGGTGCCGCGCATCCCAACAACATGAGCGTCGACGCGCGCACGGTGACCATCGGCGAGAACGCCCTCAAACCCGGCACCAAGAGCGCCGAACTCAGCTTCAAGCGAGCGGACGACGCGTTCCTCGTCCAGAGCGTCGCGTGGTCGTTCCCACTGCCGGAACTCACGCTCGCAGTCGCCCCGGAGACACCCGTCGCGCACCCCGAGGACACCGTCACCCAGACCGCGACGATCACCAACGTCGGTGACGCGCCCGCCGCCGACGTGACCGTGTGCGGCCAGCAGATCGGCACGATCGCCTCACGCGCCACCGAAACGCGAACCTGTTCGTCCACGGCGGCCGACGACGACTACCCCGCGACCGTCGCGGTGAGCGGCACCAGCCTCGCGGGCGATCCACTCGCGACGCAGAAGGCGTCGACCGTCGACGTGCTGCACCCGGCGCTGAAAGCGACCACCGCGCAAGAACCGATGACCGCGCTCCCCGGTCAGGCCGTCAAGTTCACGACGACGGTCACGAACACCGGCGACACCCCGCTGTTCGGCCTCGCCGCCCGCTCGGCTCAGGGGTGTGACCCCATGCAGGGGCAGCTCGACCCCGGCGCGACGTCCACGGTGGACTGCACGGCCCCCGCCGGCGACGAGAGCGGCGAGCTGACCTCCACCGTCACGGCGGCCGACAAGATCGGCGGCAAGGTCGAGGCGACGGCGTCCGTGCAGGTCAAGGTCATCTACCCGCGGCTGACGATCAGCGCGGCGTGGTCGAAGGACCGCGCGCTGGAAGGCGAGGACGTCACGGTCACCGTCACGGTCGGCAACCCGTCGGACCTGCCGATCGCCGACGTCCGCGTCGAGGGTGAGCCCGCCGCGTGCCGGCGGGAGTTCCCAGTCCTGCAACCGCGCGAACGCGTCACCTACACCTGTCTGGCCACGGCCCCGATCAACTCGCGGTTGACCGTGTCCGGCGCGGGTGCCGCTGGGGCCGTCAGCGAAAGCGCGGTCGTGCGGATCGAGTCGCTGAGCGCCCCTTTGCCGCCCGCTCCGGAGCCGCGCGTGCCTGCACCTGACGAACCAGCACCTCCGCGCCCGGTCGCGCACGTCGAACAGGTGTCGAAACCGGCGGTCGGTGGCATCGCCGCGGTAATCGGGATGATCGGCATGGTGGTCGTCGCGAGTGCGTTCTCCGGGTTGGGCCGCCGTTGAAAACTGGGAGAATTCGCATTCACGGCACTAACAGAGGCGTTTTACTTCGGAGCGCAATGCGGTAGAAGGGCCTTATGGAGATCACCGCCTTCCTAGACCGCAAGCTGGCCCGCCGGTTCCGGACGTACGACTCCGACGGCGACGGGTTCATCGAGCGGGAGGACTTCACACAGGCGGGCGAGCGCACCACCAAGGCATTCGGCCTGGCTCACGACGACCCGAAAGCCGTGCGGTTCCACGACATGCTGATCGGGTTGTGGGAGCAGCTCTCGGCGGTCACCGACCAGGACCGCGACGGGCGGATCAGCGTGGAGGAGTACAAGAAGGCGTTCGCGAACGGGCTGCTGGAGACGCCGGAGTCGTTCGACGAGGGTTATGTGCCGTTCCTCGACGCGCTGATGGCGATCGCGGACGAGGACGACGACGGCAAACTCACTCTCGAAGAGCACGTGACGTGGACCGGCGCGTTGATGAACCTCTCGGAGGCCAACGCGCGTGGAATTCACGACCTGCTGTCCGACGAGGACGGACTGATGTCCACTCAGGCCTTGCTGGAGGCGATCCGGGAGTTCTACTTCTCCGAGGATCCCGCCGAGGCCGGCAACTGGCTGCTCGGGTCGTTGGACTGACGTGCTCTTAAAAACCCTGCAGGAGTACGCGGCCCACGCCCAGCCCGCCGAACACGTCGAGGAGGCGGGCGGCTGGTGGCTGCGGCACTCCCCCGGCGACGCCTGGTGGGTCAGCGCCGTCCTGCCGCACGACCGCGAAGACCGGGTCGAGCGCGCGGAGGAGTTCTGCGCCGAACACGGCTCCGGTGTGCGGTTCCAGATCACGCCGGGCGTGTGCGCGGACGACCTCGACCTGCGACTGGAGGACAGGGGGTACACGAGGGGCCATGACATGTCGCTGCAGATCGCCTCGACCGCCGAGGTGCTGCGTCACGCCGATGCCGACGCGGGCGCCGTGACGCCCAGACCCACCGACGAGTGGCTGGCGGCGTGGCAGAAGGTGACCAAGCGGGACGTCAGCGCCGAACGCGACCTGCTCAGCCGCGTCGAGCACCCCAGCGCGTACGCGCACGCCGAGGTGGACGGCCAGGTGGTGGCCGTGGGACGCGCCGTGGCCGAGGACGGGTGGGCCGGGGTGTTCGGCATGGCGACACTCCCGCACGCACGCGGTCAGGGCGCCGCACGGTCGGTGCTGGCCGCACTGGCCTCGTGGGCTGCCGCGCGCGAGGCGAACCACCTGTACCTGCAGATGGAGAAGGCGAACACCACGGCGTTCCGGCTGTACGAACGCACGGGGTTCCGCGAGGTGTGCACCTATCACTACCGGATTCGTGCATAACCAATCAGGAATCAAGAAGGCAGAGCCGAGGTGCGCGAGTTAGTTTTGCGCCATGACCAGGACAGCCCCGACGGCGCATGATGCCGACACCCACGATCTGATCCGCGTGCAGGGCGCGCGGGTCAACAACCTGCGCGACGTCGACGTCGAGATCCCGAAGCGCCGGCTGACGGTCTTCACCGGTGTCTCCGGGTCCGGCAAGAGCTCGCTGGTGTTCGGCACCATCGCCGCGGAGTCGCAGCGGCTGATCAACGAGACCTACAGCGCGTTCATCCAGGGCTTCATGCCGACGCTGCCGCGCCCCGAGGTGTACCTGCTGGAGGGCATCACCACGGCGATCCTGGTCGACCAGCAGCGGATGGGCGCCGATCCGCGTTCGACCGTCGGCACCGCGACCGACGTGAACGCGATGCTGCGCATCCTGTTCAGCCGCCTCGGCGCGCCGCACATCGGCGGCCCGCAGGCGTTCTCGTTCAACGTCGCCTCGATCTCCGGCGCGGGCGCCGTGACGATCGAGAAGGGCGGCCAGAAGGTCAAGGAGCGCCGCGAGTTCTCCATCACCGGCGGCATGTGCCCGCGCTGCGAGGGCCGCGGGCAGATCTCCGACATCGACCTGACCGAGGTCTACGACGAGTCGAAGTCGATCCTCGAAGGCGCCATCAAGGTGCCCGGCTACAACGTCGACAACCAGTGGACCGTGCAGACGTTCGCGCAGTCCGGTTTCATCGACCCGGCCAAGCCGATCCGCAAGTACACCAAGAAGGAACTGCACGACTTCCTGTACCGGGACCCGATCAAGATCAAGGTCAACGGCATCAACCTGACCTACGAGGGCCTGATCCCGAAGCTGCAGAAGTCCATGCTGTCCAAGGACCGCGAGGCGCTGCAGCCGCACATCCGCGCGTTCGTGGACCGCGCGGCGACCTTCGGCACCTGCCCGGACTGCTCCGGTACCCGGCTGACCGAGGCGGCGCGGTCGTCGAAGATCAAGGGCGTCTCGATCGCGGACCTGTGCGACATGCAGATCACCGACCTGGCGGACTGGATCCGCGGCGTGAAGGACAAGTCCGTCGCACCGCTCGTCGACAAGCTCGCGCACACGCTGGACTCGTTCGTCGAGATCGGCCTCGGCTACCTGTCGCTGAACCGGCCCGCGGGCACGTTGTCCGGCGGTGAGGCCCAGCGCGTCAAGATGATCCGGCACCTCGGCTCGGCGCTGACCGACGTGACGTACGTGTTCGACGAGCCGACGATCGGTCTGCACCCGCACGACATCGAGCGGATGAACAACCTGCTGCTCCGGTTGCGGGACAAGGGCAACACGGTTCTCGTGGTGGAGCACAAGCCCGAGACGATCGCGATCGCCGACCACATCGTCGACCTCGGTCCCGGAGCCGGGCGGGGCGGCGGCACGATCTGCTTCGAGGGAACGCTGGAGGGGTTGCGCAAGAGCGACACCGTGACCGGCCGCCACCTCGACGACCGCGCGTCGCTGAAGCCGTCGGTGCGCGAGAGGACCGGCGTGCTGGAGATCCGCGGCGCGTCCACGAACAACCTGCGCGACGTCGACGTCGACGTCCCGCTCGGGGTGCTGACCGTGGTCACCGGCGTGGCGGGTTCCGGCAAGAGCTCGTTGATCCACAAGTCGCTGCCGCGCGACTCCGGCGCGATCGTGGTCGACCAGACGCCGATCAAGGGCTCGAGGCGGTCCAACCCCGCGACCTACACCGGTCTGCTGGAGCCGATCCGCAAGGCGTTCGCCAAGGCCAACGGCGTGAAGCCCGCGCTGTTCAGCGCGAACTCCGAGGGCGCCTGCCCGAACTGCAACGGCGCCGGCGTGGTGTTCACCGACCTCGGCATCATGGCGACGATCGAGTCCCCCTGCGACGTCTGCGAGGGCAAGCGGTTCGACCAGGCGGTGCTGGAGTTCAAGCTCGGCGGCCAGGACATCTCCGAGGTGCTCGCGATGCCCGTCGCCGAGGCCGTGGAGTTCTTCGGCACCGGTGAGGCCCGCACGCCCGCCGCGCACGCGATTCTGGAGCGGCTGAACGACGTCGGCCTCGGCTACCTGTCGCTGGGCCAGCCGCTGACGACCCTGTCCGGCGGCGAACGCCAGCGCCTGAAGCTGGCCACGCACATGGGGGACAAGGGCGGCGTCTACGTCCTGGACGAGCCCACGACCGGCCTGCACCTGGCCGACGTCGAACAGCTGCTGGGCCTGCTGGACCGGCTCGTGGAGTCCGGCAAGTCGGTGATCGTGATCGAGCACCACCAGGCCGTGATGGCGCACGCCGACTGGATCATCGACCTGGGCCCCGGCGCGGGTCACGACGGCGGCAAGGTCGTGTTCGAGGGCACGCCCGCCGACCTCGTGGCCGACCGTTCGACGCTGACCGGCGAGCACCTGGCTGACTACGTTGGTGCCCCGGCGCGTCGCAAGCGGCGCTGACCGGGTACCAAGGGGGCATGCACATCACCACGTTCCTGGACCGCAAGCTCAGTCGCAGGTTCGAGACCTACGACAGCGACCAGGACGGGTACGTCAACCGGGCGGACTTCGAGCTGGCGGCGGCACGGACGAGCGCCGCATTCGGCCTGACCTCGGAGGACCGGCGGGCGAGGCGGTTCCAGGAGCACCTGCTGGGTGTGTGGGACCACCTCTCCGCCATGACGGACACCAACGACGACGGCCGCATCAGCGTGGACGAGTACAAGGCCGCGTTCGCGAAAGGGCTGCTGGAGCGGCCGGAGGCGTTCGACGACGTCTACGTGCCGTACCTCGACGCGCTGATGGCCGTCGCCGACCAGGACGGCGACGGCCAGCTCGGCGTGGACGAGTACATGCGCTGGACCACGGCGTGGATCAGCCTGCCCGAAGACGCCGCACGGGCCGTGCACGCGCGGCTCGACCACGACGGTGACGGCCTGATCGGGACGGAGGACCTGCTGGCGGCGATCCGGGCGTACTACTTCTCGGAGGACCTGGACGGGCCGGGAGCGTGGCTGCTGGGCCCGCTCGACTAGTCCGCGGCCTCGGCGACGCTCTTGATCGAGGCGGCCTCGGTCTCGACGTATCGCCTGGTCAGCCCCTTCGTGAACAGCCAGCCCAGCCCGGACAGCGGCCCGGACACGCTCAGCGCGAGGGTGAGCCTGGCCCCGTCCGGGTGCGGCTCGACGACGTGCGAGGCGACGCCGAGGACGCCGGGTGACTTCGACTCCCAGGTGTAGGACATCCCGCGGGTCAGTTCGGTGACCGTCCACACCGCCTCGGGCAGCTTCGGCTGCCTGAGGCGGGCGCTGGAGCCGACGGCGAGCGGGCCGTCGTCGAGGCGTTCCACGGAGTCGACCGTCGGGATCCGTTCCGGCCAGCGCTCGACGTCGACGAGCACCTCCCAGACGCGTTCCGGCGAGGCCGCGATCGTGATGGCGTGCTGCAGGCCAGGCATCCGGCGAGTCTACGACCGCGGGAAGCGTTGTTCGATCTCCTTGACCGCTGTCGCAGCGAGTTCCGCCGCCGCCGCTCGCGGTGAGGGCCTGTCGACGATCCTGGCGACGAGCCGGCGCATGTTCGTGCCGATCTTCGCGAACGCCGACTCGGCCGTGGCGTCGATGTCGCCGAACAGGGTCCACCACCACCAGGAGTTCGTGGCGGAGTTCGCGACGACGTCCGGGATGACCAGCGCGTCGATCTTGGCCTCCGCCTCCGCCGTGACCGGCATGTTGGCGGCTTCGACGATCAGCTTGGCGTTGACCCGGTGCGCGTTGTCCTCGTGGATCGCGTAACTGGTGGCGGCGGGGACGAGGACGTCCGCCTCGACGTCGAGCCAGCTGTCGCGGTCGCGTTGGTGGTCTTCGGGGCGAAGTTTCGTGCGGTCGATGGCGCCGTGCGAATCCCGGGACAGCAAAAGGGTTTCCACATCGAGCCCATCAGGGTTTGCTATGACACCGTGGACGTCCGCGAGCCCGACGATCTTGACGCCGGCTTTGGCGAGGTAGCGGGCCGTGGCGCCGCCCATCGAGCCGAAGCCCTGCACGAACGCGGTGGGACTGCTCAGGCGGAGGTGCTCGATCCCCGCGAGCGCCGCCTCGGCGACGCCGTAGCCGCCGACCAGTTCGTCGAGACCGACGCCGTCGACCGTGACCGCGAAGGCGTCCGCGAGGCGTTCCCTGGCCTTCTGCTCGTCGTCCAGCAGCGGGTAGACCGCCTGGATGGACGACTGGAGGCCGATCTTCTCGATCGCCACGTCGATGGCCTGCTGCCGGAGCCCGAGGTCCTCCCCCATCGTCCAGAAGCGTTCGATGTAGGGCGACATGGCGTACAGGTAGGCCGTCAGCACTTCCTGTGCGCGCGGGTCGTAGGGGTCGAAGTCGATGCCGCCCTTCGCGCCGCCGAGCGGGACGTAGCGCGCGCCGGGGTCGTAGTTGAGGGCCTCCTTGGCGGTCATCCCCTCGGCCAGCCCGCGGACCTCGTCGAGCGTGCAGCCCGCGCGCATGCGCAGACCCCCGCTGCTGACCCCGCGCACCAGCCGGTCGATGACGAGGTAGCCACGCGCTCCCGTCGCCGGGTCGATCCACGTGACCTGGAGATAACTCATCGCCTGCTCCCCTTGGCTTCAGCTGGTGGCCGCGTCCCGAATAACTGACTGACGAGTCAGTCAACCACTTGGAGGGCCCGTGAGCGAGGTACAGCCTCTCAGCGGCAACTGGCTGGGCGAACGCACCCACCTGCGCAAGTCGCTGCGCCGGGTCGACGTGACGTTCTACCTGCTCTGCACCCTCGTCGGCCTGGACACGATCGGCAGCGTCGCCGCGAACGGCCCTCAGGGGCTCGTGTGGATGGTGATCCTGGCGGCGGTGTTCTTCCTGCCGTACGGGTTCCTGACCACCGAGCTCGGCACGGCGTTCCCCGTCGAGGGCGGTCCCTACGTGTGGACCAAGCTCGCGTTCGGACGGCTCGCGGCCGGCGTGAACCAGGTCCTCTACTGGCTGTCGAACCCGTTGTGGACGGGCGGCACGCTGGCGATCATCGCCGTGACGACGTTCGAGACGTTCTTCCTGCCGCTGGGCATGGCGGGCAAGCACATCGCGGGCCTGGCGTTCATCTGGACCGGCGTGCTCGCCGTCGCGGCGTCGTTGCGGATCGGCAAGTGGGTCCCGATCGCGGGCGCGTTCGCGCGAATAGTGCTGCTGGGGTTCTTCATGGTCTCGGTCGTCGTCTACGCGGTGAAGAACGGCGTACAACCGTTGTCCGGCGGGGATTTCGTGCCTACCTGGACGGGTTTCGTGGTGCTGGTGCCGGTGCTGATCTTCAACTACGTCGGCTTCGAACTCCCGTCGACCGCCACCGAGGAGATGACCGATCCGCAGCGCACGGTGCCGTTCGCGATCCTGCGCGCGGGCATCGCGGCGTTTCTTCTTTACGGCGGGCCGATTCTCGGGATTCTGCTGGTCGTGCCGGCCACACAGATCCAGGGCCTGGGCGGGTTCATCGACGCCGCCAAACAGGTGCTGACCGTCTACGGCGGATCGGTGTCGCCTGATGGGACGGTTGTTCTGACCGGCGCCGGCGCGGTGCTGGGAGGCGTGTGCGCGGCGGGTTTGATCATCGGCGTGCTGACTTCCGGTGTCTCGTGGGCGATCGGTGCTCACCGGGCGCAGGCCGTGGCGTGTGCGGACGGCGCCGGGCCCGCGTACCTGGGCCGGTTGTCGCCTCGTCACGGCACTCCGTTGCGCGTGAACGTCCTATCCGGACTGCTGGCCTCCGTCGTTCTGGTGACGGCACTGAACTTGTCCGGCGGCAACTCCGAGAAGTACTTCACCGCCGGCCTGGCGCTGGTGATCTCGACGACGTTCGTCAGCTACCTGCTGACGTTCCCGTCGATGCTGGTGCTGCGCCGCCGGCTGCCGGACGTCGAACGTCCGTTCCGCGCGCCTTTCGCCGTGCTGACAACGATCCTGACGACCGGCCTGGTCGCGTTCACCGTCGTGGTGCTGATCTGGCCGCCGGAACTGCCCTCGGCGTTCGCGGGCGAACGCACGCAGTACACGTTGTCGCAGGTGGTCCCGCTGCTGATCGTGATCGGCCTCGGCTTCTTGTTCTACGCGCTGGGCTCCCCCACTCGTGCCCGTGACGTCACCTCTGCATCTGCATGAGGAACTCGGCGTTGCTCTGGGTCTTGCGCAACCCTTCGAGCAGCACGTCGATGTCACGCTCGGACATGGCGCGGCGCATCGTGTCCGTGATGGCGAGTTCCTGGGGCCCGACCAGCAGCTCCGCCTTGCGGGTGCTGGACTGGTTGAGGTCGATCGCGGGGTAGATCCGCTTCTGCGCGGCCTTGCGGTCGAGCTTCAGCTCGGCGTTGCCGGTGCTCTTGAGCTCCTCGAAGATGGCCGTGTCGGCCAGCGACCCGGTCTCGACGAGCGAGGTGGCGAAGATCGTGAGGCTGCCACCGTCCTCGATGTTGCGAGCGGCACCGAGGAACTGCTTGGGCGGCGTCAACGCCCTGGCGTCGATACCACCACTCAGAATGCGCCCACCGTTGGGCTGCGCGAGGTTGTAGGCCCGCCCGAGCCGCGTCAGCGAGTCGAGCAGGATGACGACGTCCTGACCGTCCTCGACGAGCCGCTTGGCCCGCTCGACCGCGAGCTCGGCCACGCGAATGTGCTCGTTCGGGTGCTCGTCGAAGGTGGAGGTGAACATCTCGCCAGGAATCGTCTTGCGCATGTCGGTGACCTCTTCAGGCCGTTCGCCGACGAGCGCCACGATCAGGTGGACGTCCGGGTAGTTCTTGGCGATCGCTGCCGCGATCTGTTGCAACACAATGGTCTTGCCGGCCTTGGGCGGCGCGACGATCAGCGCCCGCTGCCCCTTGCCGATCGGCATGACCAGGTCGATGGTGCGGCTCGTGAGCTCGTTGGGGTCGTGCTCCAGCCGCAGCCGCTCGTTGGGATAGAGCGGCGTGAGGTCTTCGAACCGTGGCCGCTTGTGCGGCTTGCGCCCGTTGACCGTGTCAACGCTGACGAGCTTGTCGCCTTCGGTCTCACCGCTGATCTGGTCGCCGCGCCGCAGGTCGTGCAGTCGCACGAGACTCTGCGGAACCTGCGGCCCGTCAACGAGAAACGCCTTGTGGTTACGTACGTCGAGTACACCGATGTGCATCGGGTCTGTCCTTTCAGGAGGGTTGTTCGAGACGCGCTTCATCGACTCCGCGCACGGGGTGCGACGGGAGGAGAGCGCTGCAGATGCCGTTGATCCGACTGCATCTGATGTGTGGGTCCGCCGGCGTGAGAAGCCGGGGGGTTAGCTGCGGCGTTGTGATCGTCCAGCAGCTGGTCGGAGCTTACGTGCGCTTACCTGCGCACTGCCGGGTACGAACGGACTGTAGCAGAGAACGTCAACCGTCCGCTTGTTATTCCGCGCACTTCTTCCACGAGAGCCGGAACGTCGTGCTCACGCTCGAGTCGGTCGAGTCCATGGTCATGAAGCTGCCGCTCCCCTTGCCGGTGAGCTTCAGTTCGGTCTCGACGGTCAACGGCTTGCGATCCTTGCACGGCCCGTGCGCGACGCCGTCCGGCGTGTCGGTGACCTGCCAGTTGTCACTCATCGGTGCCTGATAGGTGCGGCTGCTGTGCCGCGTCGGAAAGCCGGGGAACCAGTAGTCGTTGCGCACGACACCCTTGGCCTTGTCCGTGAGGTGCGCGAACCCTCGGTAGTCCGTCGCCGCGATGCCGTAGGTGTACCCGGCCGTGTGGTTGATCCTGAGGGCGATCGTGCAGCTCCTCTTGGCCTCGTTGCCGTTGCCCTGCACCAGGAAATCGCTGTAGGTGACCGTGAAGGCCTCGTTGTCCTGGGACATGGCGACGTTCGTCGTGCCGGCCGCGCATCCGGAACCGCTGACGCTGACCACGTCGATCGTCACCGGGCCGGGCGGCGGCACGAGGGATGCCAGCAGTGCCAGCACGACCAGCATCGAGGCCTCCTCACGTCACTGCGGAAGAACCTATCGAGGCCCGCAATCCGGCGAACGGCGCAGCGGCTCACGCACCTGCCAGGTCGCCGACCACGTGGATCACGGTCGGCCGGTCCGCGGCGAGCGCCTTGCGCAGTGCGGTGGCGAACCTGTCCTCGTCGTCGACGGTGACACCGTGGCAGTTGAGGCCCTTGGCCACCTTGACGAAGTCGACGCCCGGCAGGGTCACGCCGTGCACGGGTTCGCCGCGGCCCACCATCTCGCGGCGGATCTCGCCGTAGCCGCCGTTGTCGGCGACGATCACGGGCAGCGGCAGGCGTTCCTGGGCGGCGGTGGCCAGTTCGGGGAGGGTGAACATGATGCCTCCGTCACCGTGCAATGCGACTACCTGACGGTCTGGGGCGCCCATCTTGGCGCCGATGGCCGCCGGCAGGCCGTAGCCGAGGGTGCCGAAACCCGTGGGGTACAGGAAGCTTGCCGGGCCTTCGAGCGGCAGGTTGGACAAAGCCCCGTAATAGCAGGCCATTGCGCTGTCGCCGGCGATGATGGCGCCTGGGGCCAGGACTTCCTCCAGCGCTTCCACCAGCGGGAGCCAGGGCGCGCCTTGGGTTCTGGCGTGTTCGGTGAAGAGCTTGCGCCAGCGCTCGGCTCGTTGCGCGGCCTCGGGGTTTCCCTTGCCCAGGCGCTGGTTCAGGGTCGTGACGGTGGCGTCGGCGTCGCCGACCAGGCGGTGGTCCGGGAGGGCGTTGGTGATCATCTGGGCCGGGTCGACGTCGATGCGGATGAGGTCGCCGGGGAACTTGAGCGGGCCGTTCCACAGGTCGGTGGAGGCCAGTTCGGTGCCGATGGCGAGGACCGCGTCGCAGTCCGCGACGAACTCCGCCACGGCTTTGTGGTGCAGGCCCGCGCCGATGGAGAGCGGGTGGCGTTCGGAGAAGGTGCCCTTGCCGTTGGCTGTGGCGACGACCGGGGCGCCCAGGCGTTCGGCGAGGGTCGTGATCGGTTCTGCCGCGCCCTTCGCTCCGCCGCCGATGATCATGCCTGGCCTGGTGGCCGTGGCGAGGCGGCCCGCGGCCGCGGCGATGGTGACGGCGTCGGCCGGTGGGTGGGCCACCAGGACGGGAGCCACCTCGCTGACGTGGTCCACCGCGTCGATCAGGTCGAGCGGGATCTCCAGGTGGACCGGGCGGGGGCGGCCGGAGGTCATGTGCGCGAAGGCCTGTGCGACGGCCAGCGGGATCTCGGCGACGCTCTGAACACGGTTCGAGTAGCCGATCACGGCCTCCATCGCGACGCTCTGGTGCCGTACCTCGTGGAGCGTGCCGTTGCCGCGGCCGGGGTGGCGCAGCGGCATGCCCGGGGAGATGAGCAGGACCGGGACGGAGTCCGAGTACGACTGGGTGACCGCGGTCATGGCGTTGAGGACGGCCGGTCCGCTGGTGGTGAGGCAGATGCCCGGTTTGCCGGTGACGCGGGCGTAGCCGTCGGCCGCGAAGCCCGCGCCCTGCTCGTGGCGGGGCGTGACGTGCCTGACGCCGTGTTCGGCCAGGGCGCGGTAGATGCCGAGGTTGTGGGTGCCCGGGATGCCGAACACCAGCTCGGTGCCGTGCGCTAGGAGGGCGCGCACCAGTGCGTCACCCCCGGTGAGGCGAGGTGGGGTCATGCTCATGCCACGCGTTGTCCGCTCGTATCGTTCACCGGATCCCCCGAAGGGATGATCAGCGCGTCGACGGCCAGCACGCCGTCAGGCCCCACGCGCACGGGGTTGAGCTCGATCTCGGCGAGGTCCGGTCTGGCCGCGAGCGTCTCGGAGATCCTCGCGATCACCTCGGCCAACGCCGCCACGTCGACCGGCGGCGCACCCCGCGCGCCGGACAGGAGCGGGGCGGAGACTAGGCGGGCCAGCATGTCCCGCGCTGTGGCGGGAGTCACGGGCGCGAGCTCGATCGCGGTGTCCCGGAACAACTCCGCGTGGATGCCGCCCGCGCCGACGAGGATCACCGGGCCGAACGAGTGGTCCCGCTTCGCGCCGATGATCAGCTCGACGGTGTGCTCGCGCGTGTCCATCTCCTCGAGGACGTACCGGCCGGGGCCGAGCCGTGCGCTCATCTCGTCGAACGCCGCCGCGGGGTCGGTGAGGTTGATCTTCACGCCGCCGTGCTCGCTCTTGTGGGCGAGCCAGTCGGCCTTGAGGGCGAACGGGCCTTGGAGGCAGGTCGCCCTCACCTCGGCCGCTGACGTGACGGCGTGCGCCTTCGGGAACCGGACGAAGCCGAGCAGTTCGCGAGCAGCCAGGTAGCCTGGTTCGAACGGCGCGAGGGGTGCGCTGAGAGCCTCGGGCAGGCTCGCGCAGGGGTCCCCTCCAGGGGGTCCCCCAAATTCAATTCTTCCAGCCGACACCGACAGTTCCGGGGCGTCTGGCGCGCGAGTGGACCGTTGATCAAGGGCGCCGAGCCGTGCCGCGTCACCGAGTGCGGCCACCGCCCGCTCGATCGTGTGCTGCACGGGCACCCCGCCTGCTCGCAACGTGCGCACCGCGGCGGAGTCCTCGCGCATGCTGTGCACGACCACGGGCACGCCGGTTTCCCTTGCCAGCGAACAAATCTGGACAGCGATGGTCACTTCGAGAGACTCCAGGGAAGGTGTGTCCTCTCCGTAGCTGCCGAAATAACCGGACAGCACGACCGTGTCGACTTCACCTCCACGCACCAGCACCTCGACCGCACGGGCGTAGTTCGCGAGGTCCTGCTCCCCCGCCCCGGCCAGGTCGATCGGGTTGCGTTTCGACGCCCCCACCGGCAACCCGTCGACAGCGCACAACGTCGGCACCGTCAGCCCGGCCGCCGCCGCGAGATCCGCCGCGATCGCACCCTGCCCACCCGAGTCCGAGATGACCCCGACCCTGCCCCCGCGGGGGACCCCGGACGTCAGCACCGCCGCCAGGTCGACCAGAGCCGCCGGCGTCGCCACCCGGACCGCCCCGGCGAAGCGACAGGCCGCGTCCACCACGTCCAAAGAGGACGTGAGAGCGCCCGTGTGCGTCAGGGCGGCTTCCTGCGCGGCGACGGATGATCCGACGGTCAGCAGCACCACGGGTTTGCCGGCCGCCCGCAGTTCCGACATGGCCGCCACGATCCCGGGACCGAAGCTCTCCAGGTAGACCCCCACGACGGTGGTCAGGTCGTGGGACACCAGGTCCAGCAACGCTTCCGTCGCCGTCACGTCCGCCTGGTTGCCCACCGAGACGAACCTCGAGATCCCGATGTCCGACGACGCCGCGAGCCCGGCGATCTCCAGCCCGACCTGCCCGCTCTGCGACACCACGCCCAGCGAACCGGCCTGGAACCGGCCCCACGCGAGGTGCAGCGACGTCGCCGCGTCGAACACGCCCAGGCAGTTCGGGCCGAGCAGCCGCGCGCCCGCGTCACGGATCCTGCTGATGACGCGATCGTCGATTCCCGAGGTGATGCCGACGAAACCGCGCACGCCGACCGCCAAGGCCTCGTCCACCACGGCCGGCACGTGGGCCGCGGGGACGGCGAGCACGACCAGTTCGGGAGCCTCGGCCAGTTCGGAGAGCGAGCGGACGGTGGGTTGCCCCAGAACGGCGCCACCACCGTGGTTCACGAGGTGCACGGCGCGGCGGTCGTGGCCGACGAGGGCACCGCGGGCCAGCCAGTGACCCCACTTGGCGGGGTCGTCGCTCGCACCTACGACGGCGACGGACGCGGGATCGGAGAAGATCATCTCGCACCGAGGCCGCGGGAGATGATCAGGCGCTGGATGTCCGAGGTGCCTTCTTCGATCTCCTCGAGTTTGGCGTCGCGCATCCAACGCTCGACGGGGTACTCCCGGGAGTACCCGTAGCCCCCCAACGTCTGCACGGCCGCGTGCGTGCACCACATGGCGTTCTCCGACCCGACGAGCTTCGCCATCGCCGACTCCTGCGCCACCGCGTGACCCGCGTCGTACAGGGAGGCCGCGCGCACGGCCAGCAGGTGCGAGGTGTCGACGCGCGTGGCCATGTCCGCGAGCCGGAACGCCACCGCCTGGTGCCGGATGATCGGCACCCCGAACTGCTCTCGCTCGGCCGCATAAGAAGAAGCGAAGTCCAGCGCGGCACGGGCAAGTCCCGTCGTGGCCGCGCCGATGAGGATGCGCGACGCGTCGAACGTCCGCATCAGGCCGGCGAACGCCTGGCCCTCCTCGCCGAGCCGGTTCTCCACGGGCACGCGCACGTCGTCGAGAAAAACCTCGGCGTTGACGATCGCGCGCTGCCCCATCTTCCGGAACGGCGGCCCGACCGTCAGCCCCGGCGTGTCCCGCGGCACGACGAAAGCCGTGACACCACGCGACCTCAGCGACGGATCCACCGTCGCGAAGATCACGAACATCTCGGCGTAGGGGGCGTTGGAGATCCAGGTCTTCTGTCCTTTGAGGACGTACTCGTCGCCCTCGCGCCGCGCAGACGTCCGGATGCTCGCCGCGTCCGACCCGCTGCCGGGCTCCGTCACGGCGACGGCGGTGAGCGGCGGCTCCGCGCTCCCGAGCGGAGCGAGGAACCGCTCCTGCTGCTCAGGTGTGCCGAGGTGCTCGACCGGCGCGCTGAAGAAACCGTTGGACGTGACCAGGTTGCCGATGCCGATGTCGCCGTGACACAGCTCCTGCTGGATCAGCACCTGGGTCAGCAGGTCGACGCCACCGCCGCCGAACTTCTCGGGGAGCATGAACGAGGTCAGCCCGAGCGCGGACGCCTTCTCCCACACGTCGAGCGGCGACTCGGTGTCCGCCTCGTCGACGGCACGCCCGCGTGGACGGATCTCCTTGGCCGCGAACTCCCTGGCCAGTTCTACGAACTGCTCCTGTTCGGCCGTGAGCCGCAGGCCGTCGCGGACGGTCCGCCCCATCTCGCACCCCTAAGTTGACTGACGAATCAGTTATTCACGATCCATCGGGCAGCCTAGCTCTGTCGAGGCGGGTCAGCAGGGTCGCGAACGGGTGACTACCAGGGCATATGGGGAACAGCGAATGGCCACTCCGCGACAGCGACATCGACGTACGGTGGGCCCTGCGGAGAAGCTGATCACCTGCTTGGAGCAGCCTGCACGGGTGCATGCCGGCTGTGCCAGGGTGGCACCGTGGAGGTAACCATCACCTGCAAGGACTACGGGGACTCCCGAGTCCGGATTTTCGACTGCGTGTACGAGGAAGGTCTTTCCAGCGTCGCGGCCACCATCGAGTTGCGCAGCTCCCGCGTCGTGGTGTCGATCGAGTGCGCGGACGTGCAACCCGAACTGCCGGACTTCCTGGAATCGCTCACCGCGGCCGGAGGCAGCCGGCCGGTGTCGGCACTGCCGGAACTGGTCGTGTCGGCCGAGGTGAGCGATGACGGAGCGGTCCGGCTGGAATGGGCTTTCCGGGAGACGGACGGGCATTGCGGGCCTTCGACCGCGTCGGTCGACATCTGGCTGGACTCCCTCGACGACGTGAGGAGAGTGGCAGCCGAGATCCGCGCGCTCCTGCCGGCCTAGCTCCCGAGAGCAGCGCCGACGATCTCCAGCGCCTCCTGCCGCGAGAGGCCCAGCTCCGCGGACATCGCCGCGTAGTGGGCCGCCGCCGCCCGGACGCGCTCCCGGTTGCTGTCACCGTTCGCGCTGACCACGGTCCCGGCCCGGCCTCGCGTCTCCACGAGGCCGGCCTCCTCCAGCTCACGGTAGGCGCGTGCCACCGTGTTCACGGCCAGGCCCAGGTCTTTCGCCAGGGCACGCACCGTTGGCAGCTTCGCGCCCACCGGCAGTTCTCGGTTCGAGATGGCGTGCGCGTAGTGCACGCGCACCTGCTCGTAGGGAGGTGTCTCCCCCTGGTGGTCGATCTTCACTGCGCCCCATCCTCCCCGCATGTAGCTACTTCTGTATTGACCAACGGGAGAAAGGGGCGGAGGTTGCGGTCGATTCAGCGCAGATTGTTCTTCTCGGCTCCCATCTGCACGTAGAGCTTGCGCCAGCCCTGGTCGGCGCTGGTGGCGGCTTTGCCGTCGCAGTAGGGCTTTGCGCCGTTCGACGTGTAGTAACGCAGCAGGGATAACGAGACGACGGTGTCCCAATTACCTTCGTCGAAGTACTCCTCTCCCGGCGTCTGCTCCTGGTGCTTCATGCAGGAGATGTCGGACTGCCGTTCGTCGTCGAACTGCGCGGTGGGGGTTCCTTCGGTGCTGCACGCGGCCAGGCCCAGGGCCAGTGCGGCCAGCACGACGATCTTCTTCATGATCCTTCTCCTTGACTAACCGGCCAGCGCACGCGTGGCCAGACCGACTCCGACGAGCATCACCAGCGCCGCGGTGCCCAGCGGCGTGAAGTCCGCGAACCTGCGGAAGCGAGCCAGGCGCGGCCCGAAGCGGTCCCGCAACGAGACCAGGAGCAGCCCGGCGGCGGTGAGCATCGCCGCCATGCCCACGCCGTAGGCGAGCACCAGCACCACGCCGAACCAGGTGCGGCCGAGCGCGATGGCGCCCAGCAGCACCACCAACGCCGAGGGGGACGGCACCAATCCGCCCGCCACCCCCATTCCGACGAGCCCCGCCCGGCGGTGCCCATGACCATGGCCGTGTCCATGTCCGTGCCCATGACCATGTCCGTGGTCGTGCCGCTTACGACCACGGGAACGCACCGCCGAGCGGAGCAGCACCCCTCCGATCACCGCGACCAGCAGACCGCTCGCCACGCCGAGCCAGCGCAACACCGACTCGCCCGCGATCGCGCTGGACGCACTGATCAGCAGCCCCAGCACCAGGACACCCGCCGTGTGGGTGATGGTGACGGTGGCACCGACGAGGAGTGCGTCGCGGCGGGTTCCCCTCGAACCCGCCAGATAGGCGGCCATCACGGTCTTGCCGTGGCCGGGCAGCGCCGCGTGCGACGCGCCCAGCACCAGAGACAGCAGGACCGCACCGATTCCGACCACCGGGGTGAGATCACCCACCAGTCCGACGGCCGCCTTCGTGGCTTCACCCAGAACCCCAGGTGGGGTGACAACCGTTCCCTCACCTGGTTGTGCGAGGAACCGCACCGCCCGGACGTCCAGCGGCGACGAGAGCAGGTCGTCCGGGTACGTGCGCAGTTCGTTGCTGATCGTCTCGGCCGGCGCGCCGGACACCGCGACGTCGACGCCGACGACGGTGATCTCGCGCCAGCCTGGCTTGTCCTTGAGGTAGGAGTCGCTGAACGTCACCTCGACCTCGCCGCGCGACGGCAGCAGCGCGGTGTACTCGCAGGTCAGGCGCATCGTGGGCAGGCCGGCCTCACCGGGCGGGCGCACGACGTCGGCGTCGCGCACCTCGAACCGCAGTTCCTGCTCGTCCGCCATCGCGGTCAACGACTTCGCGCGTTCCGTGCAGCGCTTGCGGGCGTCGACGAACTCCCGGTCCTGCAGGGTCGGGATCTCCGCACTGTCCACAACGGACCGCAGCTCGATCCGGTCCGCGAACACCCGCAGCCCGTCGTAGTGGTTCACGCTGAGATTGCTCACCGGGTGGGCCTGCGCCACCCCGCCCATCAGCAGCATCCCGAACAGCACCAGCAGGAGGACTCTCATCTCAGGCTCCCCAGGATCGCCTCGCGGTGCCGCAGTACGTAGGGATCGCGCCAGCCCAGCGCGACGGCCTTGTCCGAGTACGGCAGCGCTTCCGCGGACCGCTTGTTGACCTGCAGAGCCCACGCCATGGCGTCCGCCGTGAAGACGCTCTGCCGCTTGGCCCACTCCTTCTCCGCGAACCGCAACGCCTCGGCGGGGTCGCCGTGATCGGCGGAGATCAACGCCGCCGTCAGGTCGTCACCGCCCAACGCGCGCAACTGCTGCAGCGCCAGGTCGTACTGCGCCCGTGCCTCGGCAGACTCACCTGCCCGATCCAGAGCTTCGCCGTACTTCACGAGGTGTTCCGGTGACGGCACCTTCGACGCCAGCTCGCGAGTGGTCTCGAGAGACTCGTCGGTCCGTCCTGCCAGCTTGTCCAGGTGCAGCCGGCAGAAAGCGACCTCGTCCGGCGACGAAGCCGACTCCAGTGCCCGTTCCAGAGCCCCGCGCGCCTCGTCGAGGCGGCCGCGCAACTCGAAGTGGTAGGCCGCGCGGGTGAACGACGCGACGCCTGGCCGGAGGTCCAGCATGCGTTGCAGCGCAACGGTTTCACCCTCTGTGTCACCGAGCTGGGTCAAAGCGTCGACCAGCACTCCCTGCGCGGCGGCGGAGTCCGGCAACGCCGACACGGCGCGCTGTCCCCAGTCACGGGCGGCAGTGAAGTCGTGGCGGGCGTTGGCGAGCGCACCCCGTCCGATGAACGCCTCGCCGTTGCCTTCCGGCTTGAGCCGCAACGACTCGGTCAGCGCCTTCTCGGCACGGGGGTAGTGCTGGGGGTCGAACGTGACGCGGGCGAGCTCCACGTGCGTGGCCCCGAGCTGGGCCCAGGCAGCGGCGTCCTGCGGAGTTCGGCGGAGCTTGGCCTGCAACGACTCGGCGTTGCGCTGCAAAGAAGAGGTCTGCGTGGCGGCGGGTGCCGCCGCCTGCGGGGGAGCGCAGGCGGCGACAGCGAAAAGGGCAGCCAGCAGCGGAAGTGTTTTCCACATGGGAGGCACCCTCGTTCAGCGGGAGTTGACCGCCTGGTTGCTGGGCAGTCCGACGTACGGGAACCGATCTCCGAAGCGAACGTCGTTGCCGTTCACCCGGTCACCCTTCGCGAGCGCCGGCACGAGCTTGCCGGTCTGCGCCGCGCCGACCACCGCCTGGATCTCGATGTCCACGACGTCGTCGGTGAGCCTGCGCCCGTTCGGGAACCCCTGCAGGTCCCCGCCGAGCACGCCAAGCCGGTTCGGGTTGCGCGTCACCGGCGTGGACATGTTGAGCCGCAACATCTCCGACGGCTGGAACTTCTTCGGGTTCACGTCGGCGTTGTTCAGCTGCGAGTTGAGATCGGCCTTGATCGGGCCGCCCGCCTTCGTGGTGATCCCGGTCAGGAAGATCTCCACCAGGTCGGCACGCGGCGTCTTCGGCGCGGGGATGCCGTAGATCGCCTGGATCAGCCGAGCCAGCTCCGGGTCGTTCACCCGGTCCAGCAACGCCTGAACCTTCGCGTCACCAACGGGTTCGAGCCCGTTGAACGCGTCCTTCAGCGGCGCGGACGACACCACCTCGTTGACCAGCGGGTTGCCGAGCCTCGACACCTGCACGAAGTTGCCCTGCGGGGTCGCCTTGCCGGGGTCGAGCTTCAACGTGCGGCGCTCGGTGTCGCTCCACACGCCGATCACCGGGTTGCGCTTCGGGTCGCCCTTCAGCGCGAGCATCGTCTTGGGCACCTGGATGGCGATGGTGTTGACGTTGTAGCCCATCAGGGTGTCCTGGTTGACCTCCTTCAGGTTTCCGCCGTACAGCAGGTCGAACACCCTCAGGTCCAGGAAGAACGAGTCCTCGGAAGGTCCGATGTAGACCTGGCCGCCACCGGGGATCTTCGCCGTCGCCTGGTCCCTGATCGCGCCGAAGTTCGGGAACGACGCCGGTCCGGTGTTCGACGGCGCCGCACGGCCGTCCTTCACGAGCTGGGTCGACTTCCCCTGCTCGATGAGCTCCAGGGAGTAGTTCTGGCGGAACAACAGGTTGTCGTCGTTGATCGACGTGACCGGCCCGTTGTTGTAGAGGAAGGTGTTCGCCTTGCCCCGCCGGTCATCCGTGCTGAACGTGACCCGGAACGTCTTGTCCGGTACCGCGTCGCCGTCCGCGTCGACGTTGACGTCGTAGCGGGCGTCGGTGGCCCACGGGTAGAAGTTGGGGCCACCGTTGGGTTCCTGCAATCCGAACCAGTTCGCGATGAGCGTGACGGTGTCGGGTCTGTCGGGGCTCGTGAAGGCGTACACGTCGGTGTTGTCGACCGCCGGGTCCGCGGCGATCAGTGGTGCCTCGCGGTGACTGGAGGCCTGTGCCGCCGGTATCGCCGCCGCCACCGCGACCACGGCCGCGGCGATCGCACCGCGGCGTAATCGCTGTTTGTTGCTACTTGGCATTGTCCTGCTCCCTTCCCACGGCGGGGATTCGAAGCAGGACGCCATCCGGTTCGGACTGAATTTTTGGAGTTATTCCGCGGCTTTCGGCGCGACGACCGTGCCGCGGGCCCGCGTTACGACGATCGGCTCAACCAGTACGTCGGCTGCCGAAGGTCCGCGTTCGGGCGCCGAACGGCACACCACACGTGCCTCGAACTCGATCTCACGCGACCGCTTCCCGATCCGCACCAACGTCGCCGAGGCCTCGACGACGTCGCCGGCCTGGATCGGCGCCGCGAACTCGACGGAGCTGTACCCCGCGAACAGCCCCTCGTCGGAGTCCGTGTGGATGAGCAACTCGGTGGCGACGTCACCGAACATGCCGAGCCCGTAAGCGCCGTCGACCAGATTGCCGCCGTAGTGCGCGTGGGAGTGCGGGACGTACCGGCGGTGCGTCACCGAAAAACCCTCGACCAAAGCTCCGCTCACGCGGCGACCCCCTTCTTCTCCTGCATCGCGTGCACCAGATAGCTCGCGACCTCGCCCGGCGTGGTACCCCGGGAGAACACTCGATCAACCCCCAACTCGCCCGCCATCAACGGGTCGAACCGCGGACCACCGGCCACCAGCAGCGGTCGCCGGTCCCCCATCGCCTCGCGGAACGCCGCCGACATCTCCTGCGTGTTCAGGATGTGCGCGTCCCGCTGGGTCACGACCTGGGAGATCAGCACGGCGTCGGCCTTCTCGGTGCGGGCGGACCGCACCAGTTCGGGCACGGAGACCTGGGCGCCGAGGTTCACGACCTTCAGCTCCCGGTAGTACTCCAAGCCCTTCTCCCCCGCGAAGCCCTTGATGTTGAGGATCGCGTCGATGCCGACGGTGTGCGCGTCCGTGCCGATGCACCCGCCGACGACGACGAGCTTGCGCCGCAACACCTTCTTCAGAGCGTTGTTGACCTCGGCCGGCGACAGCAGCGGGTACTCGCGCTCGACGACCCTGACCTCGTCCAGGTCCACCAGGTGCTTCACCGAGCCGTAGACGACGAAGAACGTGAAGTCGTCGCCGATGGGGTTCGAGTGGACCACCATCGCGGGGTCCATGCCCATCTTGTTCGCGAGTTGCAGCGCCGCGCCGTCCGCCTTGGGGCCGAAGGGGATCGGCAGCGTGAACGACGTCTGGATCATGCCGTCGCCGGTGGTGTCACCGTACGGCCGCACGTACCGCTTCGCGTCAGACATCCTGCGCCTCCAGCATCTCCGAAGCCGGGTTGAAGTACTCGGCGGCCTTCTCGACCACGCCGTCCGCGCCCTTGCCCTTGTCCGCGGGGCGCTTCATCAGGCCGAACGTGCCGTCCGCGATGGCGTTGAGCAGGCCGTCGTCGACGACGCGTTCGAGGAGGTCCACGGCCTCGCCCAGCACCTGGTGCGCGCGCTTGACGATCAGCCCGTCCGGCGACGGCCGGAAGTCCTCCGCGAGGCTGCCCGCCGCGTTCAGCACGTACCGGACGTTCTTCAGGGCCAGGTCGCGGTCCGACAGGAACGGCGTCACGACGGCCTCGGTCATCATGCCGACGAGCAGAATGGACTGTCCGGTCAGGACACCCGCGAGGTTGAAGAACCCGTCCAGCAGATAGCCGTCGAAGACGTCGCCGGTCATGTGCTTGGTCGGCGGCATCCACTTCAGCGGTGCGTCCGGGAACAGTTCGCGGGCCAGCAACGCGTGCGCGAGCTCGAGCCGGAACGAGTCGGGCACCTTCGGGTTGATCTCGAACGCGTGGCCGAGGCCGAGCAGGTGGTCGGGCAGGCCCGCCTCGTGGGCGAAGTGCTCGTTGAGGAGCTGGGAGACCGTGACGGTGTGCGCGGCGTCGACGGCGTCCGCGGTGGTGAGGTAGTTGTCCTCGCCGGTGTTGATGATGATGCCGGCGCGCGCGTGCACCTGGCGGGAGAAGCGCTGGTCGACGAACGTGCGGATCGGGTTGATGTCGCGGAACAGGATGCCGTACATCGAGTCGTTCAGCATCATGTCCAGGCGCTGAAGTCCGGCCAGGACAGCGATCTCCGGCATGCACAGGCCGGACGCGTAGTTGGTCAGCCGCACGTACCGGCCGACCTCCTTCGACACGTCGTCGAGCGCCGCGCGCATGATCCGGAAGTTCTCCTGCGTGGCGTACGTGCCCGCGAACCCGTGGTGCGTGGCGCCTTCCGGGACGTAGTCGAGCAAGCTTTGGCCCGTCGAGCGGATCACCGCGATGATGTCGGCACCCGCACGGGCCGCGTTCTGGGCCTGGATCACGTCCTCGTCGATGTCGCCGGTCGCGACGATCAGGTAGATCCACGGGCGTTGCGCGGGATCGCCCCACTTGGCGATCAGCTTGTCGCGCTGGGCCCGGTTCCGGTCGACCGTCTTGAGGCCCTTCGACACCGCGGACGTGGAGGCTTTGCGCGCCGCCGTCAGCTCCTTGCCGGTGGGGATCCTGAACTGGATCTGGCCCGCCGCCGTGGCCTCGGCGAGTTCGGTCAGCGAGCCGAGGTTGTGTTCTTTCAGCGCGTGGAACGCCGGAAGGACGACGCCGTGCTCCAGCCCGCACTGCTCGCGAACCGTGTCGATCACGCGGTTGACCCACGGGACGTCACCGGCGCGGTGCGTGGAGTCCGCGCCGGTGATGCCTGCCAGGCGAAGTGTGGCGCGCTCGACGGCGACCGTGGTGTGCGCCTTCGCGAGGGACACCACCGGTTCGGCCGCCCGCGCCGCGAGCTTGCGGGCGGTGGCGACCACCTTCGGGTCGAGGTCGAGCAACGCCATGAGTCACTTCCCTTCGAGTGATTGCAAAGCCATACGAGCTCGATCCAACCTGCGCCGCACCAAGTCCTCCGGGATGCCGAGCGTCGCGGCGACCTCGCGCACGCTGAGGCCCTCGATCGCGGTGAGCACGACCACGGAGCGGTCCGAGGCGTTCAGTTCGTCCAGGCGTCCTGCGAACCGGGGTTCGAACCAGACCAGATTCGACCGGCGGACGCCTCCGCGCGTCAGATCCCTGACCATCAGCAGGATCTCGTCGAGCACTTCGCGATCCGCCCGCTCCCGACCGTTCACCGCCGGCGTACTCGCCCTGAACTCCCGCAGCTTCATCTCGAACGAGGCCCACTCGCGGTCGACGAAGTGACCCAGGCGAACCGAGTCCAGCGGGTCGGCCAGCCGCCGGTTGATCGCGTCCAGCAGGAGCCCGACGTCGGCTCGGTCCCCTGCGTCCACCGCCTGGAACTGGCCCAGGGGGCCGACCACGTCCGCCTTCTTCAGGTTCAGCAGCAGCGGCACCACGCTCGCCTCGCCCACGCTCTTCGAGATCGCGCCCGCCTCGAAGTTGATCCACGGCGAGTGCTGGTTCGCGGCCGTCAACACGACGATCCCGAACTGCGTGCCGTCGAGTTCGCGGCTCAGCTCCGCCATGCTGCGGCTGCCCTTGGCCACGTCCCTCTCGGACATCCACGGCTTCACCGACTGGATCACCAGCTGCAGCCACTCGTGGAGGAACTCCGCGAACGGCCTGGTCTCAGATCCTGCCCAAGAGAGGAAGACCTTCATCAGGCCTTCCTCTCGTAAATCGTCCGGCCGTTGAGAACGGTCCGCACGCAGACGGGCGCGGGACCGGTGAGATCGGGCAGTCCGGGCACGCCCGAACGCGGGTCGGTCGACCAGCGCTGCACCCGTGCGTCCGAGCCGGCGACGACGAGGTCGCCGGTCTCCCACACCGCGTACGTCGCGGGCGCGCCGGGCTGGAGGGTGCCGGTCAGGCCGTCGTTCACGCCCGCCGCACGCCAGCCGCCGCGGGTGTGGGCGGTGAAGGCGGCACGCGGGGACACGCCGTGGCCCTCGGTCCTGTGGTGGACGGCGGCTTTCACCGCGGCCCACGGGTCGATCGCGGTGACCGGGGTGTCCGAGCCGAACGCGAGCGCGACGCCGGCCGCAGCCAAACGTGAAAAGGGGTTCAGCCCCACTCCGCGCTCGTCACCGAGCCGCTGAACGTACATCCCGGCCGGGCCACCCCATTCGGCGTCGAACAGCGGCTGGACGGAGGCGATGACGCCCCACCCGGCCAGTTGCCGCGCCTGCTCGGCCGACACCATCTCGACGTGTTCGAGGCGGTGGCGGGCGGAGGCGAGTTCCGGGGTGCCGAGCGTCTTCTCCGCGATCGCGAAGCCCTCGATCACCGCGGCCATGCCCGCGTCGCCGATGACGTGGAACCCCGCCTGCACCCCCAGCTCGGTGCACTTGATCAGGTGGTCGGCGATCTGCCGTGCGTCCAGGTAGAGCGCTCCGGACGTGGCGGCGTCGGCGTAGGGCTCGGTCAACGCGGCGGTGCGGGAGCCGATCGCGCCGTCGACGAAGTGGTCGCCGGCGAGTCCGCGCACGGGAACCGAAGGCAGGTCGTGGGCACCCCAGTAGGCCACCACCTCGGGCCCCTCGGTGTGGGCGAGGAGTTCGCGCAGGTCGTCCTCGCCGGAGATGTCCGGGCCGGCGCACTCGTGCACGGACGCGATGCCTTTCGACGCCGCGTGACGCAGGAACGTCAGTTGGGCGGCCTCACGCTGTTCGGGCGTGATGGCGGCTTTCGCCGTGCCTCGCACAAGGTGGTGTGCGGCGCGCGAGAGAGGGCCGTCCACATCGAACCCATCGGCGGTGCGGGCCTCGTCGGTGATCAGGTCCGAGGAGACCAACGCCGAGTGCACGTCGATGCGTGACAGGTACACCGTCCTGCCCTGGGCGGCCTCGTCGATCTCGGCGCGCGTCGGCGGGCGGTTCTCCGGCCAGCGCGTCTCGTCCCACCCGTGACCCCACACGAGGGGGCCATCGGCGGCGCGCACCTTCTCCAGCAGTTCGTCCACAGAGGACGTCTTCGTCAGGTCGAGGCCGGTCAGCAGCAGGCCGGCGGACGTGGCGTGCACGTGCGCGTCGACGAACGCGGGCGCGACGAAGGCGCCGTCGAGCTCGATGACCTCGGCGTCCGGGTGCAGCGCGCGCCCGACCGAGTCCTGTCCGATCCACACGACGACACCGTCCGTGACGGCCATCGCCGTCGCATCCGGTGCGTAGATGCGGCCGCCGACCAAAAGTTGCGTACTCACGTCACGCAGTCTGCCGTTGCTCGAACAGGGCCCGCACACCCGCCCGCGTCCGGACCAGGTCCAACGCGAACCGGGCGTGACCAGGCACATATCCGTTGCCGACGATCATCTCCACGTCCGCTGCCAGACCCTCGGCACCGAGGGCCGCCGCGCTGAACGAGGTGGCCATCGAGAAGAAGATCACGGTGCCGCCGTCCGCGGTCGCGAGGATGGCGCCGTGCTCGCACCCCGGCACGTCCACACACACGACCGTGACGTCCACCTGCTTGCCCACGGCCTCGGCCACGGCCACCGGATTGCGCGCGTCCGCGATCACGACCTCGTCCGCAAGACCCGACTCACGCACCTGCGCGGCCTCACGCTCGGTCGGCACCAACGCGACGAGGCGCGACGCACCGGCCTGACGCGCGGCCGCGAGAGAGAGCGACCCGGACTTGCCGCCACCGCCGAGCACCAGCACCGACCCACCGGGGTGCTTGCGCACCACACGGTCCGTCAGCGCCGGTGCACCACACACGTCGAGCACGGACAACGCCAGCTCGTTCGGCATGTCGTCCGGCAGCACGGCCGCGATGGACCGCCCGAACAGCACCGCGGTCCCCCGGCACGGCACCTGCTCGTCATCGCCGTCCCAGTCCTGCAGGCCGTCGTTGATCCGCAGCGGC
Organism: Lentzea sp. NPDC092896; assembly: GCF_044754905.1. NCBI lineage: Bacteria > Bacillati > Actinomycetota > Actinomycetes > Pseudonocardiales > Pseudonocardiaceae > Lentzea > Lentzea sp. NPDC092896. The sequence goes on along the minus strand of NZ_JBIVPX010000001.1, from coordinate 1,505,349 downwards.
GTCAGCGTGAGGCTGACCAGCGTCGCGATCCGGTCGCCCGCCTTGAGCCCGAGCGGCGACTCCGGCCCCACCTCGAGGACGGTGCCGAGCAGCATGCCGCCCGAACCGGTGACGGGGTTCTGCATCTTGCCGCGCTCGGCGACGATGTCGAGCACGGCCTGCCGGACCGCCGCGCCGCTGCCGTGCTGCTCCCTGAGCTGGCGGAACGACGCCGCGTCCAGGTTGAGCCGCTCGACCGCGACGATCACCTCGTCGGGGGCGGGCACGGGTTCCGCGTCGAGCCGCCACGCCTGCTGCGGCAGCACGCCGGCAGGCTCCAGGACGCGGTGCAGTCCGTACGCGCTCACGCGAAAATCCTTCGGTCGACGACGCTGTCTCGAAGATATCTTCGCGTGAGGCGTAAAGATTACGCAAGCATCACTCGGTGTTCAGGCGATACCAACGGCAGTCGTACGGTGCCAGATCGACCTTGGCGCCGATCTTCGCGGGCTTCACGGCACGGCCGGTGAACAGGTCCGTGAGCACCCCTTCGGCCGGAACCCGCACGGTGACCTCCTGGTCCGTGAAGTTGTGCACGGCGATCACCGAGCCGCCGTCGCAGTCCGCGCGGTGGGCGAACACGGTCGGATCGCCGACGTCGAGCACCTGCACCTCACCCCACGCCAGTTCGGGACACTCCCGGTAGCGCTCGATCAGCAGACGCATCCAGGTCAGCAACGAGTCGGGGTCGTGGCGCTGCTCGCCCGCGGCGTCCCAGTCCATCGGCACGCGCACCGCCAGCCTGCCCTCGAGCGACAGGTCTTCCTCCAGGCCGAGCTCCTCGCCGTAGAACAGCACCGGCGTGCCCGGCAGCGTGAAGAGCAGGCTGTAGACCATGCGGATGCGGCGCTGGTCGCCGTCGAGCATGCCGGGCAGCCGGCGGCGCAGACCGCGGCCGTAGAGCTGCATGTCAGGGTCGGGGCCGAAGGCGTCGAAGACCTCCTGGCGTTCGTCCATCGGCAGCTTGTCGAGCGTCAGTTCGTCGTGGTTGCGCACGAACGTCGCCCAGTGGCCGTCGCGCGGTGGCGCCGGCCGTTCCTGCAGCGCCTTGGCCACCGGACCGGTCGACTTCCGCGCCAGCGCCAGGTACATCGCCTGCATGCCGACGAAGTCGAAGCACATCGTCAGCTCGTCGCCGACGCCTTGGCCGTAGAAGGCCATCGTGTCCTTGTACGGCAGGTTGACCTCGCCGAGCAGGACGGCCTCGCCGTTGCGGCGGTTGAGGAACGCGCGCAGGTCGGTCAGGTAGTCGTGCGGGTCGGGCAGCGAGACGGCGTCTATCGGGTCGTTGTGCTCCAGCAGGAACGGGACGGCGTCCACGCGGAAGCCGCTCAGGCCCAGTTCCATCCAGAAGCCCATGATGCGGGCGATCTCGTCGCGCACCTCGGGGTTGGACACGTTGAGGTCGGGCTGGTGCTTGTAGAAGCGGTGCAGGTAGTACTTCCCGACCTCCTCGGAGTACTCCCAGAGGCTGTTCTCCTTGTCGGGGAACGTGATGCCCTGAGGGCCGTCGGCCTGGGGCTTGTCCGCCCAGACGTACCAGTCGCGTTTCGACGGGTCGTGGAACCACGGGTGTTCGTCGGACGTGTGGTTCACGACGAGGTCGGCGATCACGCGCATGCCGCGGTCTCGTGCGGCGCGCACGAACTCCACGAAGTCGCCCAGCGACCCCAGCCGTGGGTCGACGCCGTAGAAGTCGGTGATGTCGTAGCCGTCGTCGCGTTCGGGGGTCGGGTAGAAGGGCATCAGCCACACACACGTGACGCCCAAGGCGTGGAGGTGGTCGATGCGTTCGGTGGCGCCGCGGAAGCCGTCGCCGGAGAACGTCTCCACGTCCAGGCAGTACAGAACGGCGTTCTTCCACCAGACGTCGGACGTGCGGATCACGCGGTCACCTCCGGTAACACGTGCTCGCCGAACGCGTCGACGAACGGGATCAGGTCCTGGCCGACGTGGTGCAGGTAGATCTCTTCGAAGCCGAGGTCCACGTACGTCCGCAGCTGTTCGGCGTGCCACTTCAGGTCCGCGGACACGTTGACGACCTCGGCGACCTGCTCCGGCGTGACGTGTTCGGCGACCACGTCGAAGTGCTCGGTCAGTTCGAGGTCCCAGCACACCGGCGGGCGGAACACGTTGCTGCGCCACTGCTCGTGCGCGATCGCGAGAGCCGTGTCGTCGTCATCGGCCCAGCTCAGGTGCACCTGGAGGTGGAGCTTGCCCTTGCCGCCGGCGTCCCGGTACGCGTCCGCGACCTCGCGCAAGCGGTCTGGCGGCGCGTTGACGGTGATCAGTCCGTCGGCCCACTCGGCACACCAGCGGGCCGTCTGCGGGCTCACGGCGGCGCCGATCAGCAGCGGCACCTCGTCGGGCAACGTCCACAGCTTGGCGCGGTCGACTGTCACGAGGCCGTCGTGGCTGACCTCCTCGCCCTTCAGCAGCGCCCGGATCACGTCGACGCACTCGCGCAGCCGGGCCGTGCGGACGTCCTTGCGGGGCCAGCCGTCGCCGGTGATGTGCTCGTTGCTGGCCTCGCCGGTGCCGAGCGCGGCCCAGAACCGGCCGGGGTTCATCGCGGCGAGGGTGCCGATCGCCTGGGCGGTGATCGCCGGGTGGTAGCGCTGTCCCGGGGCCGTGACCACGCCGAACGGCAGTTCGGTGGCCTGCAGTGCCGCACCGAGCCACGACCAGGCGTACCCGGACTGGCCCTGGCGCGCGCTCCACGGCGAGAAGTGGTCTGAGCACATGGCGGCGCCGAACCCCGCTTCCTCGGCCCTGCGCACGGCGGTGAGGAGGTCGGTGGGATGTATCTGCTCGTGGGACGCGTGTATGCCGTAGACCGTCATGAGCCTGAGGTACCCAGCAAAGAAGTTCTGGAAAAGCTTTGAACCGATCCTGAACGGGGTCCGTGTTGAGTGCAGCACCCTCACCGCGGAGGAGGAACGGCGATGTTCAACGAGACCCGGGTCGGCACGGCGACCGTCGTTGAGTTCGTTCGGCCGGACGGCTCGGTCGAGCCGATGAACGTCGACCTCCAATACCGCTCAGACGATCCGCACGCCGTGACCATGCGTTTTCACGCACGGGACCAGGAGTCGGTCTGGCTCGTGGGACGCGAACTGCTCGCGGACGGGATCCTCTCGCCCGCCGGGCTCGGGGACGTGCGGCTGCGGCCGGGTGACGGGGACGTGCTCTTCCTGGAGCTGTTCACCGAGGACTCGCACGCGGTGTTCCAGCTGTCGGCGACCGAGTTGCAGCGGTTTCTGGACTCCACCTACGCGGCGGTGCCGGCCGGTCGCGAGGTCCTCGACTTCGAGCTGCTGATGAAGGACCTGCTCGGCTGACGTTCCGGCGCGTTCCGCGACGTTCCGGAACAGCCGTTTCCCCTCACCTGCTCGGGCAGGGTTCCGCCCGGTTCCGGAAGTCGCCGGGACCGCGGAACGTAAGGGGAGATGGATGCGGACCACCCTCCGCCGGGGGTTCCCGGCACTCGTGGCGCTGTTCGGGGCGCTCGCGCTGGTTCTCGGCCTGTCCGGCACGGCGTCGGCGGCCTCGGCCGAGTTCTACGCGCCCAGCATTCCGTGGAGCACGTCCACGAGCCCGAGCCAGCCGTGGACGAACTCGACGAACGTCTGCTTCGGCGGCGGTCACTGCGGCGGTTCCGGCAGCAACGTCATCGTCCGGACGCCCTCGGCGTACATCAGCTCGGTGCACGTGAACGTGCATGACAACGTCAGCAACAAGCACCAGGGCACGGTCTTCGTGTTCGTCGACGACGTGCTCGTGGGCTCCGCCGACGTCCTCGCCTCCGGCAGCGTTCACGCCTTCCCGGTCAACCGGGCCGGCTCGACGATCAAGGTGACCGCGGCGCCGCACCCGTCGGCGTGGTCCGACGAGGTCGTGCTGCTGGGCATGCTGGTCCTCTAGGACGTTTCGTGGCCGTCCCGCGCCTCCTGGAGGAACGGGGCGGCCTCGGTCGTTCTGCCCTGGTCCAGGTACAGGGTGCCGAGTTGCAGCAAGGTCCTGTGAAGTGCGGATTTCTCGTCGATCGACCGGTGCAGGGCCAGGGCCTTGTAGGTGATCGCGAGTGCCTCGTCGTGGCGGCCCAGTCCCGCGTAGCTGATGCCCAGACTCGTCATCACGGCGCCGCGGCCCGCGTGGTCCTCGACCTCCGCGTACTGGTCCCGCGCCCGTTCCAGCAGGTCAAGGGCCTTGTCGAAACGTTGCGCGTGGTTGTGGGCCGTTGCGAGCCGGGTGAGGGCCTGAAGCTGAACCGCGTGGTCGCCCTCCCGCTCCGCTGCTGCCAGGAGGGCTTCGAACACCTCCACGCAGCCGTGCTCGACGTGGGCGTCGTGCGGCCACATCGTTCGGAAGGCGCTTAGTAGGTCGTGGGGTGCTCCGGTGAGGTTCTTCAACAGTCGCAGCACGTCTTCCCACGGCAAGACGTCGAGCACGAACCGTTGCGCGCCGTACTTCACGACCAGGTCGTTCATGGCGTCTCGGCTCGTCACGACGACCGCGGACCGGCCCGCGCCCGGCAGCAGTGGCAGGACCTGAGCGGCGTCACGGGCGTTGTCGAGCACGACCAGCACTCGCCGCCGCGCCAAAGTGGTGCGCAGCAACGAGACCTGTTCGTCCGGTTCGTCGGGCAGGGGCGCGTCCAGGCCTCGCAGGAGTGCCGCGACCGGCCTTTCCGCGTCCTGAAGTTCGAGGTGCAGCACGCCGTCTGGGAACCGGTCGGCCACCCGGTGCGCCCAGCGGACGGCGAGCACGGTCTTGCCGATGCCGGCCGGTCCTGACACCACGACGATCGGTCCGTCGATCGCCGCCAGCACGTCCTCACGGCCGACGAAGCCGTGCAGGTCCGGCGGGAGTTGCATGGGCGCCGTGGTCCTGGGCCTGCGCCGGGCCTCCTCGACGCGGTCGCGGGTGGTCGCGAGCGCGGCCTGTTCGTTCGCGGTCGCACCCAGGATCCCGATCAGCACGTCGAACCGGTCCGTCGGCGGGAGGGTGACGCCGCTGAGGTACTCGGACACCCTGCCGACCGCGTAGCCCGACTTCGCCGCGATCTCGCGGACCGTGAGTTCCTTGTCGTTCTGCGACCTCGCGTGTCGTCGGCGCAGCGCGCGCAGCAGCACCGCGAGTTGCTCGGTCGTCGTCACGTCCTCGACGCCGTCCATCATCTAGAGACGCAGCCCCAGCACGAGCTTGTCCGCGGAGTCGACGACCCGGAAGCCGATGTGCTCCCAGAAGCCGATCGCGTGTGTGTTGTGGTGCCGCACGTGCACATGGACGCCCTTCTCCAGACGTTCGAGCACGCTGCGAACGAGCGTGCCACCGAACCCCTTGCCCTTCGCGCGGGGCAACAGGTTCGCGTGCATGTGCGCGGGATAGTCCCGGATCATCATCAGGTCGGCGCGGGCCGGCTGGTGGATCTGCTCGACGATCCTGTTCGCGTTCGGTCTCAACGGATAGCGAACGCGCAGGTCAGGCCACCAGTCGCGGTCGCAGCGGTCCTCGAAGGCCTCCGTGTCGGACGCCGCGAGCGCATAGCCGCAGACCCCTTCGTCGTCCTCCGCCACAACGACCAGGTCGGGCTCGAACGCCACGTACGGGCCGACGTAGGCGTGGCCCATCAGCCGCGGATCGTCGAACAGATGGCGCGCGCCCTGGCCACCGTTGCCGGTGTCGAGGCAGATGTCGTACAGCGCGTCCAGGTCAGAAGGCCGGTACGCGCGGATCACGTGAGCTCGCGCCGTTCGGTGATGACGACGGGGTCGGCGTCGACGGTGATCACTTCGCCCTCGACGACCTGACCGGCGCCGAAGCGGCGTTCGTGCTCGAACTTGAGCGCCGCCGCCTCCGCCTTGCGGGCGATCCGCCTGCTCACGAGCTTGCGCGTGGGCGGGAAGAGCAGGAACAACGCGGCCACGTCGCTGATGAAGCCCGGCACCATGATCAACGCACCGGCGGCCGCGATCAGCACGCCGTCCGCCATCTCCTGGTGCGGCTGCTGGCGCTGGAACACCGACTCGCGGAACGCGGCCATCGTCTGCGCGCCCTGACGGCGCACCAGCGACAGTCCGACGAGGGTGCCGAGCAGGAGCAGGGCGATCATCCAGAGCCCGCCGATGGCGTTGCCGACGGCGACCATGACCGCGATCTCGGCGAACATCCCGAGCAGCAGCAGCGCGAAAAGGGGCATGTCTGGTCAACGCACGACAGCCGTCAAATGCTCCCGACCAGCGTTCCACCAGGGCTTGAGCTGAAATATTTACGGCACGCTAGCGGTATGACAGGATATCTTTACGCGACCTCGACGCTGAGGAGTACGGATGACTGCGCTGCACGACGCCACCACGGCGCTGGAGCGGCTGGACCGCCAGCCGTACACGTACGTCCGCCGAGAGCTGGTCGAACCCGACTGGCGACGCTTCCCCGGCTGGTCGCACGTGACCGAGGCGCAATGGCGCGACGCCCAGTGGCAGCGGGTGAACTGCGTCAAGAACGTGAAGCAGCTCCGCAAGGTCGCGGGCGACCTGCTCACCGACAAGTTCTACGACGACCTCGCCGCCGACATGGGCGCGTTCGCGACGATGTCGATGCTGATCCCGCCGCAGATGTTCAACACGATGGCGGTGGACGCCGAACTTTCTCCGGACGCCTTCACCGAGGCGTTCCTGAACGACCCGGTCCGCCGCTACATGCTGCCGGTCGCCTCGGACCGCGACCCCCACTGGCCGTCACACCCGCACTCCCAGCGCGACTCGCTGCACGAGGCGGAGATGTGGGTCGTGGAGGGCCTCACCCACCGCTACCCCACCAAGGTCCTGGCCGAGATGGTCTCGACCTGCCCGCAGTACTGCGGCCACTGCACCCGCATGGACCTGGTCGGCAACTCCACGCCGTTGATCGACAAGCACAAGCTCACCCTGAAGCCGGTCGACCGCCAGGACCAGATGATCGAGTACCTCAAGAAGACCCCTGGCGTGCGCGACGTCGTGGTCTCCGGCGGCGACGTGGCGAACGTGCCGTGGCCGCAACTCGAGTCGTTCCTCATGCGCCTGCTGGACATCGAGACCGTCCGCGACGTCCGCCTGGCCACCAAGGCGCTGGCGGGTTTGCCGCAGCACTGGCTGCAGCCGCGCGTGGTCGAAGGTTTGGAGCGCGTCGCCCGCACGGCCTCGCGCCGTGGCGTCAACCTCGCGATCCACACGCACGTGAACCACGCACAGTCCGTGACACCTCTCGTCGCCGAGGCCGCGCGCACCGCGCTAGAGGTCGGCGTGCGCGACGTCCGCAACCAGGGCGTGTTGATGAAGGGCGTCAACGCCACGTCGGACGACCTGCTGGACCTTTGCTTTGCGCTGCAAGGGGAAGCGAACATCCTGCCGTACTACTTCTACATGTGCGACATGATCCCGAACGCGGAGCACTGGCGGGTGTCGGTGTGGGAGGCGCAGGAGTTGCAGCACGCGATCATGGGCTACCTGCCTGGGTACGCGACTCCTCGCATCGTGTGCGACGTGCCGTACGTCGGTAAGCGGTGGGTACACCAGCTCGCTGAATATGACCGTGAGCTCGGGATCTCCTACTGGACCAAGAACTACCGCACCGGGATCGAGCTCGAGGACCCGGAAGCGTTGGACCGCCGCTACCCGTACTACGACCCGATCTCGACGTTGGGCGAGGCCGGCCAGAAGTGGTGGACCGACCAGGCCTGACGGGTCACGACGGGGCCGTTTTCGGAGCACCTTTCCGAGGGCGGCCCCATCGGCATGTTCGCCTGTTCAGACCCGTCGTGACTCATCGGGTCCCGACGAGAAGGGGCCCACCGTGGTCGGATGGCCGTCGAACGCGAGCGAGGACGCCCGTCAGGGGATTCGGGTTCGTCCCAGGGGACCGGTGGCCGCAGGTGCCTCAGTTCGCGCCAGGCGTCGACGGCGGTGGATCATGACTGCGTCCAGTGACTCCACTCGCGCCCTTCTCGGCTGGGAGCCCGCCGGTCCCGGTCTGATCGAGGACATCCTCGCCGGCGCGTACACGACCGACTGAGGTCTTGGATCTCCTCGGCGCCACTCGCCGGAGGAGCTTCACCTTGGACACCCGCAACGGGACCCGTCCCGTTGCGGGTGTCGGCGTGGGCGCCAGACCCGGGGTGCCGTCGCCCGCGCCCGCCTGACAACGCTGCCGGCCGCTCCGGTTCGGTGGGTCACTGGGCCTCGGCGGAGGCTCTGACCGCGACCGTGATGACCGCGAGTCCGGCGGCGACGGTCAGGACACCCGCCCACCGCAGGCCGGTGGCGGCGGCGTCGGCGAAGGCGTCCAGGACGGCTCGGTGCTCGATGAAGGACGCGGCCAGCGCTTCGGCGACCGTGTGCGGGACGGGTTCGTGACTCCGCGGAGAGCCTGCGAGGTTCGCGGCGAAGCTGCTGGTCACGATCGTCCCCACGACGGCGACACCGAGGGCGCTGCCGAGCTCGCGAGTGATGGACTGCAGTCCTCCCGCGATTCCCGCCTGGTGCGGTGGCAGAGCGACAGCGAGCTCGGCGCTCAGGCATGGCAGGGCCAGGGCGAATCCGGTTCCGACGATCACCAGCCAAGCGGCGTAGGCGAGGTACGGCTGGTGCATGGCGGTGGACAGTCCGATCAGGCCGCTGCCGATGGCGGCAAAGGCGATCGTGAGGACGGTCGGGATGCCGAACCGGGCGACGAGGCCCGGCACGAAGCGGGAGCCGAGCAGGAGCGGCGCGGCCAGGGGCAGGACGGACAGACCGGCCTGCAGAACGGAATAGCCGCGCACGTACTGGAGCAGTGAGGCGTTGAGGTAGAACAGGCCGAAGCTGCCGAAGAACATGACGAACATGCCGAGACTGCTCGCGCTGAGCAGAGGAATCCGGAACAGGCGGGGATCCAGCAGCGGGTGGTCCGAGCGCAGCCCGGACCACGTCCACGCGGCGATGAGCACGACGCCGCAGCCGAACGCCGTCACGACGATGCCGTTGTCCCACCCCAGCTCGGGTCCTTCGATCACGCCGATCAGCACGGCGACCGTGGCGAGGATCAGCAGCACCGTGCCGAGAGGGTCGAGGTGACGGGGAGTGCGGGTGCTGCGGGGTACCACCCTGCTCACCCAGATCGCGCCCGCCAGCGCGATCGGCACGGTGGCGATGAACAGGCTCTGCCAGGTGCCGGTCACGGCCAGCAGTGCGGCACCGGCGGTGTTGCCGACAAGGCCTCCCATTCCCGACACGACGCCCCACGTGCCCAGGGTGCGGGCACGGCGCTCCGGCGGTGTCGCGTGGACCAGCACTCCGACGCAGTTGGGCAGCACCAGAGCCGCGCCGATCCCGGTGATCGCGCGGGCGGCCAGGAGTAAGCCGATGGAGGGCGCCGCGGCGCAGGCGGCGGCTCCGAGTGCGACGACGACCAGTCCGGCTGTCAGCACGCCTTTCCGCCCGAACCGGTCTCCGGCGGCGCCGCCCGGGATGACCAGGCAGGCGAAGGCGACCACGTAGGCGTCCACGATCCACAACAGCTGGGACGCGCCGGGGTGCAGATCACTCGCGGCGAACATGGGCACCGCGAGGTTGATCGCCGCGACCAGGCCGACCACGAGCACGGTCGCGAAAGACACGCACGCCAGCACAGCTCCAGATCGGACCAGACCCGCGTCGGTGCTCGTGTCGGCAGCCGGCGAGGACGGCCCGCTGGACAGGTTCTTCATCGTTGTTCTCCATCTTCACGGGCTGAGGAAGCGGAAGGTCAGGCCGGGACGCCGCCGTGGTCGGTGCGTCTGTCACGCCAGACGGAGTGCGGATCAGTTCGCGCGGGCCTGAGAGAACGGCGGCCAGGGCGGCGCGCTTGCGCCGGCCCGGCTGACGGCTCCCCGAGGTAGGCGACGCGGACGTCGCCGTGCTCAGGCCGACCCTGCCGTTCGGCGCCGGCACCACTTCCGGGTAGTTCGACCACCGCCGGCGCAGTTCAGCGGCACTCCGATCGGCTACGAGCGGGTGCCGCCGTAGTCGCTCACCTTGTCCCGCCAGAGGCTGTGCGGAGCCGTCTCGTCGGTGGAGTAGGGCTCGTCCATCCTGAGTTCGATCCACACCCTGGGGCCGTCGATCCGCACGTAGTCCCCGATGTTCATGAGGGATTTCGAGCCGGCGAAGCTGACGTACGTGTCGTTCAGGTCGCACGCGTAGGCAGACATGAACGCCGCGGCCTCCGCCGCGGGCATGTCGTCGACGTACCTGCTGATGGCGTTGAGCACGAGCTTGCGCTGCTGAGGCGTCAGCGCGGCACCGCGGACACCTTCCGGCCTGCTCGGGAACGACCAGTTCGCCGCCCCCGGGAACATCACCAGGTCCTCGAACGACCGGTGCAGGTCGGCCGCGCGCAGCCGGCGCTGGTCGAGGGAACCCAGCAGAGCGACGAAGGCGCTCCACTCCTGACGTTCGGGCTCGTAGGTGACCCCGTCGAGCGTGAAGGTCTGCGGCTCGATCCCCCGGAAGGACGGCGTCGCACCCACGAGCCTGCCGTCCTGGTAGGTGTTCGCGATGGCGAGCTGGTGCCCGCCGAACTGCAACTCCCACTTGCCCTTGGCAGCCGGCGCGCCGAGGAACGCGATCTTGTAGTTGTTCCTGCCGTAACCCTCCCGCGTGCCACCGAAGCTCAGGTAGTCGTCGTTGAGCAGATGCTGGCGCACCTCGTCGTACCCCTCGTTCGCCGTGCGACCGAGGGCCGCGGACAGCAGCGAGTGGAGGGCCTTCCACTGAACGTCCGACAGCGTGCCCGTGCTGAGCCCGGGACGGAGATCGCCGAGCGCCCACTCCGGGTAGGTGTGCCACCGCGTGGCGTTGGCCAGCGAGTGGTCCAGCACCACTTTCGAACGCTGCTCAGCGCTCAGCGCGGCGAGAAACTCCTGCGCCCGCTTGATCACCGCCGCACCCGACTGGGCGGGCTGCCTGGACGGCGCGAACACGGTCGGATCAGCCGGCAGCGGAGACAGAGCGGCCGGCTGGGCGCCGAGGGCGCTCCCGGGAAACAGCGTGGTCAGGAGCAGCGCTCCCGCGATCGCGACACGTGCCGGCCGAAGCCGCCGTGCGGTGCTGCGTGACATCTTCTTCGTCCGTTCTCGCCTGTCACGGCACCGTCAGGCGGTGCCCGAGAGGGCGTCGTCGAATTTCGGTTCACCTTGCACCGAAACCGTAGCAGACTTAGGAGACACGGTGCACCGATTCTCCGTCAGCACGCTCCAGTCGTTTCTGCACACGACGTCTCGTATCGTAAGATCCACAAGACGCGAGGCCCGACGAAGGAGCGACGATGGTCAGTGACCACAACAAAGTCGGCCGCCCGCGCAGCGAGGAGGCCCGCGCGGCGATCCTGCACGCCGTCGACGACCTCCTCGTCGAACTGGGATACAGCGCGGTCACCCTCAAAGGCATCGCCGAGCGCGCCGGCGTCTCCCGGCAGACGGTCTACCGCTGGTGGTCGACCAAAGCGGAGATCCTGCTGGAGGCGAGCGCCGCCGACGCCCGCCAGGAACTCGAGGTACCGGCACACGAGGACCCCGCCGACGACCTCGCCGCCTACCTCGGCGCGCTGATCACCTTCCTCACCACCTCGGACGCGGGGATCGCCTACCGCGCACTCGTCGGCGAGGCGCAGCACGACCCGGCGGTGAGCGAGCTGCTCAGAGGCAGCGACCCGATCGGGGAGAGCGCCGCCGCGGTCATCGACCGCGCCCTGCCAGGCGACTCGCTACTCCCCTCCATGCCCGAGGCGACCGCACAACTGGTCGGGCCGGTGTTCTTCTGGATCCTGTGTGGACGAGACCCCCACGCGCTCGATCCGCGCCAACTGGCAGTCGACTTCGTCCGCCAGGCCGCTCACACCCCCGCTCAGGCCTGAGCACTCGAGGAGAGGCCGTGACGTGGACGGCCTCTCCTGCCTTGGCGTACTGCGGTCGCTCAGGACAAGGGCGCCGGAGAACCCGTCCCCGGAGCGGCGCCGACCGCGGTCAGGTCCGGCCGACCAGGACCGGACGGCCGCAACGGTGTCGTGTCCCGTGCGGAGAGGAACTCCGGACGGGTCTGGTCCTGCGAGCTGGGGGCGTTGCGGACCGCGTTGAACGTGATGATCATCAGCCTGCGGCTGGTCGCGGACATGTTGGGCGGCGATCCGTGCAGCAACTGGCCGTGGAAGAACAGCACTGAGCCCACGTCGCCGAGGGGGGCGACGATCCCGCGCTCGTTCATGGTGTCGCCCAGGGCCGTCGGGTCGATCTGGTACTTCAGCGAGGCCGAGAGCGTGGAGGCCCAGTCCTCCTCGGCGTCGAAGGTGACCGGGAGGAGGTCGCGGTGCGATCCCGGCACGAGGTAGAGGGGGCCGTTGAACTCCGTCACGGGGTCCAGGAACACCACGGCGCTCAGCGCGTCCGGCTTCGGCATGCCGTCCTCGCGCTGCCAGAACATGAAGTCCTGGTGCCATTCCCAGATGCCGCCGCCCAGCCCGTGCTTCGCGTTGATCTTGAACTGGTGGACGTAGACGTCGCCGCCCAGCAGTTCCGTCGCCGGGCCGAGCAGGCGCGGGTCACGGACGAGGTCGTGGAACACCTGGTTCGTCAGGTGCGCGCCGTGCACCGCCCGGACCTTCCCGGAGTCCGCCTCCATCGTCCTCTGTGGACCCGGGCGGCCGAACTCCGCCTCGGACTCCTCGCGCAGGACCGCGAGTTCCTCCGCCGTGAACAGCCGTTCGCGCAGGAAGTACCCGTCCTCGGCGTACTGCCTGGACAGTTCGGTTGGCAGTGTCACGGACGTGCCTCCTTCTCGTCGGCTCGCATCAACGGCTGTTGCCACCTTCTCCACCACCTCGGCGAACTCGGCGATCGTGGGGTACTCGAAAAGCGCGTGCAGCGGGACGTCCACCGCGAACGAGGAACGCACCTCGGCGAGGACCTCGGCGGCGAGCAGCGAATGGCCGCCCAGGTCGAAGAAGTCCTCGTCGCCGCCGATCTCCGCGACGCCCAGCGCGGCAGACCAGATCTCGGCCAGCCGTTGTTGGGTGGAGGTGCTCAGCGCCACGCGGGAGGACCGCGCGGGCGAGTCCCATCGGGGTGCGGGCAGCGCGCGCCGGTCGATCTTGCCGTTCGCCGTGAGCGGCAGCTTCTCCAGCACCACCACGCTGGAGGGCACCATGTAGTCGGGCACCTTGGTCGCCGCGTGGGCGCGGAGCCGCTGTCCCAGATCCGGGACGTCGTCGCCGACGCGACTCACGTAGCCGACCAGCCGGACGTCACCGGCCGGGGCCTGCCTCACCAGCACGACGGCCTCGCTGACCTGGGGATGGCTCTCCAGCGCGCTCTCGACCTCGGCCAGTTCGACGCGGAAGCCGCGGATCTTGACCTGGAAGTCGGCCCGGCCGAGGAACTCCAGCTCGCCACCGGGCCGCCACCGGCCCAGGTCGCCCGTGCGGTACATGCGCCGCCCGTCCCCCGCCGCGAACGGGTCGGGCACGAACCGCTCCGCCGTGATGCCGGGTTTGCCGACATAGCCGCGAGCCAGTCCCTCGCCACCGATGTGGATCTCGCCGATCACTCCGTCCGGAAGGATCTCCCCGTGCTCGTCGAGGACGTACACGGCGGCGTTGGCGATCGGCGCGCCCACCGGCACCGGCGTCGGCCATTGGCCGTCGGACAGCGGCAGGTCGTAGCAGGTGACGACGTGGGTTTCGGACGGGCCGTACTCGTTGTGCAGGGACATCCCGGCGACACGGGCCAGTTGCCGCACGTCCGGGGTGGCCATGAACTGCTCGGATCCGGAGATGATCGTGCGCAGCGCCGCCGGTGCCGCACCGGCCTCCCGATAGCCCGCCGCCACCTGTTGAAGGGCGGGTGCCGGGATGAACAGTCGCCTGACCCGTTGTGACTCGAGAACTCCGTGCAGCCGCGCGAGGTCCAGCCGCTCGTCCTCGGTGATCAGGACGACTTCGCCGCCCACCATCCACGTCGAGAACATGTCCTGCACCGAGACGTCGAACGCCAGCGACGCGAACTGGAGCGTGCGCGGCGGGTCGTCCTGGCTCATCCCGTAGTGGGCCGCCTGCCAGGAGAGCAGGTTCACCACGGCGCGATGGGGCATGGCTATGCCCTTCGGCCCTCCGGTCGATCCCGACGTGTACGTCACGTAGGCCACGTTCTCCGGGTCGAGGCCGCTGCCGGGACCGGCCGGCGCTCCAGCCTGCGCGTGAACGCCGTCCACCGGCCAGATCTCGGCCGTGGCCGAAGGCAGCCGGTGCCGCACCCGGTCGAGCGTCAGCACCACTGGAGCGTCCACTTCGGACAGCACGGCGCTGATCCGGTCCTTCGGGTTGCGCTGGTCGATGGCCACGTACGCGCCGCCGGCCTTCAGCACCCCCAGCACCGCGACGACCATCTCCAGGCCGCGTTCCAGGTAGAGCGCGACTCGGACGTCCGCACCGACGCCCGCCGCACGCAGGCGGTGGGCCAACTGGTTGGCGCTCGCGTCGAGCTCGGCGTAGCTCAACCCGGTCTCGCCGAGGCGTACCGCGATCCTGTCCGGTGTGGACGCAGTCTGCGTCTCGAACAGGTCGAGCAGCGTTGTGTTCGGCACCGGCTGGACAGATCCCACGCTGCGTTCGGCGATCAGTGCGGCGCGTTCTTCGTCGCTCAGCAGGGGAATCCGCGACACCGGCACCTCGGAGTCCGCCGCGATCTCCGCGAGCAGCCGGTCGAAGTGCCGTGCCAGCGAGCTCATCGTGGTGGCCGAGAACTCTCCCCCGGCGCAGTCGAACGACAGCTGCCACACGTCGCCCGTGCGGCGGGCGGTCAACGCCAGCGGATACCTGACCGCTGCCGGATCCAGCGCGAGCCGCTCGGCCCGCACGCCCGGCACCGCGAGGTCCAAGTCCTCGTCGGTGGCCTCGAACCACACCTCGAACAGGGAGTCTCCCCTGCCCCTGCGACTCGGCCTGGCCACCTTGACCATCTCGTCGAACCCGAACTCGCGGTTGGCCGCGGCGTCGCGCAGGGTCGCGCGCACCCGCTCCGCCAGCTCGGGGAACGCCGGATCACCGGTGACGTCGACACGCAGCGGAAGGACGTGCTGATGACAGCCGATGTCCTCGCTGACGTCGCGGTCCGGCGAGCTCGTCCCGATCATGATGTCGGACTGCCTGCTGTAGCGGTGGAGCAGCAGCGCCCAGACCGCCAGAAGCGCTGTGCTCGGCGGACATCCGGCCTGCTGGGCAACGACGTCCACGATCCCGGCGGGGACCTCGATGCCGTGAGTCACCGGTCCGCCGCTCTCCTGGCCGAGCCTGGGCAGGTCGAGTCCCACCGGGCACTCCGCCAGCCGGCTTTCCCAGTACTGCCGCGCAGCTTCGTGGTCGCTCGGGGCCGCCGCGCGCACCCCGATCGGCGGAAGCGCCGGTTCCGCATCGGTGACCTCAGCCGTGTACAGCGCGGCGAGATCGCGGATCAGCAGGTGCTCGGACCGCTGGTCGAAGGCGATCCGGTGCACCACCACGCCGAGGAACCAGGTGTCCGCGCCGCACCGCACGAGGGTGACGCGCAGGACCGGACCGTTGGCGAGATCGATCGGCACCAGGGCGCGGGCCCGCAGGAGCTCGACGGCCTCGCTCTCCGAGTCCGCCACCTCGTGGGTGAGCGCGAAGTCCGCGGCGGGGTCGTCGATCACCTGCACCGGTGTTCCCGCGACGTCGGCGAACCGCGTGCGCAGGGCCTGGTGACGCGACCTGAGCCGGGAGAAGGCGGCTCCCAGCGCGGCGGGGACGACATCTCCGGTCAGCCGCCAGGCAGCCGAGAAGTTGTGGGCGGGACTGCCCGGATCCATCTGCGCGAGGAACCACAGTCCACGTTGGAACGACGAGGCCGGCTCCGCCGCCAGCTCCAGTGATCGCCCGGTCATCGCTCACCCCAGACAGCCCGGTCCGATGTGTTTCCGGCATCGTCCTGACGTCGCAGGGCCGCCGACAAGTCCGGCAAGCTCCCGACACTTCCACCGTCCACTTGCCACCGTCCTGAGCTCATCCGATGCTCCCCTGGTCGCCGGTCAGCCGGGCGGCCACTTCCTCGTCCGACAGCGTGGAGACCATGGCGAGCACCTCGCGGAGATCCGCCTTGGACGCCTGTTGCACCCGGCGTTCCCGGACCCGTTCGGCGAGACGCTCCACCGTGGGGTCGGCCGTGAGCAGGTCCGCCAGTGGCAGCTCGACCCGCAGGGCCACCCTGATCCGGCTGACCACCCTGGTGGCGAGCAGCGAATGCCCGCCGAGCTCGAAGAAGCTGTCGCGAACTCCGATCCGGGACACACCGAGAACCTCCGCCCAGATCTCGGCCAGCCGCCCCTCCAGGGCATCTCGCGGCTCGACGTACGGCGTCTCGGCACTGCGTTCCACGGTGACCGGCGGCAACGCGGCCCGGTCGACTTTTCCGTTGGGGGACAACGGAATCGCGTCCAACCAGGCGAACACGGCCGGGATCATGTGCTTCGGCAGCTTCTCGCCGAGCGCCGCGCGGAGCCGCTCGCCGTCGGGCTGTTCGGACTTCGCCACGAGATACGCCGCGAGGAACCGGTCACCGTAGCGGTCGGGCACCGCGACGACGACGGCGTCGGCCACGCCCTCGCACTCCCGCAGCGCCACCTCCACCTCGCCCGGCTCCACCCGCTGGCCACGCAGCTTCACCTGGAAGTCGTTGCGCCCCCAGAACTCCAGCAGGCCGCCGTCGGTCCACCGCACGCGATCGCCCGTCGCGTACAGCCTCTCGCCGTCTCCGAACGGACTCGGGACGAAGCGCGCGGCGGTCAGATCCGGCCGGCCCGCGTAGCCCAGTCCCACCTGGCCGCCGCCGACGAACAACTCGCCCACCACGCCCTCCGGCACCGGCGACAACCGCCGGTCCAGCACGAACAGGGTGACGCCCTGGAGCGGGCGTCCCAGCGGCACGCGCGCGCCGAGAGCTTCGCTGACCTCGTGCATGGTCACGTCGACCACGGCCTCCGCCGGCCCGTAGGTGTTCAGCAGTCGCACGCCGGGATAGGTGCGGAGGAAGTCGCCGGCCAGCGTGATGGTCAGCTCCTCGCCGCCGGCCACCACCTGCCGCAGCGCCGGATGCCCGCCGGGGTGCTCGTGCTCCAGGAACGACCGCAACATCGACGGCACGAAGTTGCACATGGTCACACCGTGCCGGTCGAAAACGCCGTGCAGGTAAGCCGGATCGCGGTGCCCTCCCGGCTCGGCCAGCACCATCCGCGCCCCGTGCAGCAGCGGCCACACCAGCTCGGGAACCGAGTCGTCGAAACCGATCGGCGTCTTCATCACCAGGACGTGGCCCGCGTCCAGCCCGAGCCGTTGCCGGAACGCGTTCAGCCGGTTCACCAGCCCGCCGTGGGTGTTGGTGGCACCCTTCGGTTTTCCCGTCGAGCCGGACGTGAACAGCACGTACGCCGGGTCGCGCGGACCGATCGCCGTGCCGGGCGGGGAGGTGGGCCCGGCGGCGACCTGCTCGCGGACCGCCGGGTCGTCCAGGCACACCGAACCGGTGTCCGGCGGCACCATCGCCCGCAACGCCCGGGAGGTCAGCACGATCACCGGGCGCGCCTCGGCGATCATTCCCGCCAGCCGCTCCGCGGGGCTGTCCGGATCGAGGGGCACGTACACGCCCCCGGCCTTCCAGATGCCCCACAACCCCACCACGAGGTCCTGCCCGCGCTCCAGGCAGACGCCCACCGGGGAGCCTCGCCCGACGCCCTGGCGGCCCAGCCACCGGGCGAGCTGGTTCGCGCGCAGCTCCACGTCTGCGAACGACAGCTGATCGCCGCCGTCCTCGACCACGGCGATCCCGTCCCCCCACCGGTCCACGACCGATTCGAACCAGCTCACCGCCGAGTCGAACCCGGTCCACAGTGGACCTCCGTCGCCCAGCGAGACGGTGCGGGACAACGTGGTGGCGGACATGACCGGCAACCGGGACACGTGCTGCCCGGCGTCGGAGGTTCCGTTGCGCAGGATCTCCACGAACCCTGATCCGAGCCCGGTCGCGGTCAGCTCGCCGAGCACGTCCGTGGAGTACTCCAGCACACCGGTCAGCTCACCACCGGTCGTCGGTGCCAGCTCGATGCCCACGTCGAACTGCGCCGTCGCCGTGTGCAGCTGTGAGACCCGGCCCGCTCCGGCCACCTGCGGAAGCTCTTCGCGGAGCACGAACAGGTTGCGCACGATCGACAGCCGGTCGGAGAAGTCCTTGTCGAACGGCAGGTCCTGGTGCGTGTACGCGGCCAGGCACGTCTCGCGAACCCGGCCGAGCAGCTCGCGGAACGTCGGTTCGCCGCCCAGATCCACGCGCAACGGCACGGTGTTGGCGAAGAAGCCGACCACTCCGGACAGTTCGGGGCGCGACCGGCCCGCGGTGACCGTGCCGATGACCACGTCCGTCTGGTCCGCCCACCGCGACAACACCACAGTCCAGGCCGCGGCGAGCACCATGAACGGGGTCACCTGCTCGGCGGCGGCCAGCCGCCGCACCTTCGCCACCAGCTCGGCGGGAACCGTGACGGGCTCGGCCTTTCCGGCGAAGGAACGGGCGGCACCCGCGGGCACGTCGGCCGGAAGCTCCAGGGGAACAGCCGCGGAGAGTCGTTCCCGCCAGTGCTCCGCCATCGCGTCGTCGACCACCTGATCTCGTTGCCAGGCGGCGAAGTCCACGTAACGGACCGGCAGCTCCGGCAGCAGACCGCCCGTGGTCAGCGTGTTCAGCTCCCGGGCCAGTACGCCGATCGACTCTCCGTCCGCGACCGTGTGGTGCACGCACAACGCGAGCACCCATCGCCCGGAAGTGCTGACATGGAACAACGTCGTGCGCAGCAACGGGGGTACGGCGAGGTCGAACCGCTGTTCCGCGAACCGCGAGCACGCCTCCTCGAGAGCCGTCTCGTCGTGCACGTGCCGGACAGCCAGGTCGAAGTCGACCTCACCGTGGACGACTTGTTCGACACGACCATCGGACGTCAGGCGGAATCCGGTGCGCAAGGCGTCGTGCCGGGCCACGAGTGCGCGGAGCGCCGTGCGCAGGGTTTCGACGTCCGGCTCGCGGTCCCAGTCGACCCGGCCGGCGATGTGGTACGCGGCTCCCGCTCCGATCTGGTCGAGCAGCCACAGGCGCTCCTGCCCGAACGACGCCGGCGCCGCCGCACCGTCGGCGAGCCGTGGAATCCGGTGGTTCTCGCGAGTGCCCCTGGACACGGAGGCCACCGCGGCCGGAGTCGCCTCGCTCAGCAGCCATTCCAGCTCGACATCGGTGTCGTGCTCGGACATCAGCGTGGCACGCAGCCGGACGGCGCGCAGGGAGTCGAGCCCCTGCCCGACGAGCGGCCGATCGAGGTGCAGCGCCGCACCATCGCGCTGGAGAGCGTCAGCGACGAGCCGCAAGATCGGGTCTTCGAGGCCGGCCGTGCGTTCGCTGGCAGGAGCGATCGGTTCGGCTGCGAGAACCTGCAGCGTCCCGGCGAGGTACCGCTCCCTGCACTCGGTCCGGCGCACCTTCCCGCTGGACGTCCTGGGCACCGCGCCCGGCCGCACCAGCACCACGTCGGACAGCTCCAGCAGGTGGTCCCTGGTGACGGCCTCGCGCACCGCGCGGATCACCTCGGCCACCTCGGCCGGCTGGTCGTGGGCGAATCCCCTGGCGACCTCGTGCACCAGCACGACCCGTTCGGTCTCGCCGTCGTCGACGGCGAACGCGGCGGCCCTTCCGGCGGCCAGGCCCTGGCCGGCGCTCGCCGCGGAGAGCTCGATGTCGGCCGGGTAGTGGTTGGCGCCGCGGATCACGATCAGCTCCTTGAGCCGTCCGGTCACGAACAGCTCACCGTCCCGCCGGAACCCGAGATCCCCGGTGCGCAGCCAGTCGCGGTCCACACCGGACAGTCGCGCGTGGAAGACGCGCCGGGTCTCGTCCTCGTTCGCCCAATAGCCCGCGCCCACCGTGGGGCCGCTGACCCAGACCTCGCCGACCTCACCCGGCAGGCACTCCCCGCCGGTGGCGGAGTCCACCACGACGACGAGGTCCGCGCCCCTGGCGGTGCCGCAGCCCACCAGCGTCGCCCCGGACTCGGCCGGCACGGCCTTGCCCCTGGCCAGCTCCGCGCGGTCCACCGTGAGCTCCGCCGGCAGCGCCGACGAGGCGGCACCGGTCACGAACAACGTGGCTTCCGCGAGGCCGTAGCAGGGCAGGAACGCCTCCGCGCGAAACCCTGCCGGACCGAACCGTTCGGCGAACGCGTGCAACGTCTGGGCGCGCACCGGTTCCGCGCCGACGAGAGCCTGCCGCCACCGGCTCAGGTCGAGCCCTGCCAGTTCCTCGTCGCTCACCCGGCGCACACATTCCGCGTACGCGAAGTCCGGCGCGGCACTCGCGGTCCCGCCGAACTCGCTGATCGCGCGCAGCCACCGGACGGGGTGGTGTAGGAAGGCCAGCGGGGACATCAGCAGGCCGGGGAATCCGCTGTAGAGCGGTTGCAGGATCCCGCCGATCAGGCCCATGTCGTGGTAGGGCGGCAACCAGCTGACGCCGCGGGCGTCCTCGTCCGGTTCGAGCACGTCGGCGATCACGGCCGAGTTGTGCAGCAGGTTGCCGTGGCTCAGCAGTACGCCTTTCGGCGTCGCCGTGGATCCGGAGGTGTACTGGAGGAAGGCGATGGAGTCCGGCCTCAGCGAAGGCCTCGACCAGTCCGCATCCGTCGCGGTGGGCACCAGCCAGCGCAGGGAACGGTCCGTGATGCGCGCCCGCACCGCGGGCAGGCTCGCCTCGTCGGTCATGGCGACGCTCGCATCGCAGTCCGCTGCCACGGCGAGAACCCGCGCGACTCCGGCGCGGGTGGTCGGCGGGTAGACCGGAACGGCGACGACTCCGGCGTACAGACAGCCGAAGAAGGCGGTGACGTAGCCGGCACCGGGCGGGTACAGCAGCATCACCCGGTCGCCCGGTTTCACCCCGGTGGACTGCAACTGGGCCGCGACACCGCGCGCGGCGGCATCCAGTTCGCGATAGGTCAGCGCCAGCTCGCCGCCGTCGCCGTCCGCGAACACGTAGCCGACCGCGTCCGGTCGCCCGGTCGCCCGCGCGATCAACAGTTCGACGAGATCAGCGGCGTCACTGCGTCCCATGCTCACTCCTGTCCGCATCCGCCAGGAACCGCGCGCGGTCCAGCTTGGGAATGGATCTCGCGGGCCGGGCGGGCGTCGCCTTCTCCACCAGCCCGGCCACGTTCGCGACCGTGCCCGCCTCGAAGAAGTCCACCAGCTCGAGTTCGACGTGGCAGACCGCGTGGATCCGGTGCAGGATCCGCACGGCGAGCAGCGAATGCCCGCCGAGGTCGAAGAAGTCGTCGTGCACACCGAACTCCTGGGCCTCCAGCAGTTCCGCCCAGATCTGGGCGATCACGCGCTCGGCCTCGGTCCGTGCGGGAACCTTGTCCGGTCGCGGCTCGACCCGTTCGGCGGCCACCTGCCGTGGTTCGACCGGAGGCGCGACGAACTCCAGTGCCCCCGACACGGTCCGCCGGGCTCGGATCCCGGTGGCGTACAACCGAGTGCCCGATCCGGACGGGTCCGGCACGAAGGACTCCGCCGTGCGGCCGGGGTTGCCCGCGAACCCGGCGCCTGCCTCGGATCCGCTGACGAACAGCTGCCCGACCACGCCCACGGGCACCTCGGCGAACGACCGGTCCAGCAGGTGCGCACGACCGGCGTCGAACTCCTCCGACCCGGCGAGCGGCAGTCTCCACACAGGACACTCGGCGTCGGCCGTCCCGGCGCGCAACACTTCGAGCAACGACGCCGCCAGCAGCCGCGCCGAGGACTCCGTCAGCACCTCCGCGGCGAACTCCACGAACCCGGTCAGTCCGCCGTCCGCCGCGGGCGACAGCTCGATCTCCAGCTCGAACTTGGCGGTACCGGTGTGCACCGGCAGCACCTCCATGCTGATCCCGGGCAGCTGGGCCGTGGCCGGCGGGGTGTTGTGCAGCACCAGCAGGTGCCGGACGATCGGCGAGCGGCCGAGCGCGTCCCGGTCCGGCCTGACCACCTTGACCAGCTGGTCGAACGGCAGGTCCTGATGCGCGTACGCGTCGAGGCACGTCCTGCGCACGTGGCCGAGCAACTCGCGGAAGGTCAGGGGAGCGCGCACGTCCACCCGCAGTGCCAGGGTGTTCACGAAGAATCCGACGAGCCCTTCGAGCTCGGTCCTCGTCCGCGCGGCGACAGCGGTCCCCCACACCACGTCCGCGCGATCCGCCCACCGCGACAGCACCACCGCCCACGCCGCTGCCAGGACCATGTACAGCGTGGCGCCTTCGGCCTCGCCGAGCCGCCGCATGCCGTCGACGAGGTCCGCCGGCACCGTCAGCGGCACGTCTCCGCCCGAGAACGGTCGTCCGGGGCCAGGCACACCGTCGGACGGCAGCGCGAACGGCCGCACACCGGCGAGTTGCTCGCGCCAGTACTCGATCTGACCGGCGAACGCGTCGCCCGAGACGCGATCGCGGTGCCACGAGGCGAAGTCCGCGTAGCGAATCGGCAGCGGCCGCAACGCCGGTCGCCCTCCGGCGTGCAGCGCGCCGTACACGACGGCGAACTCCTCCGTGAGAATCCCGAGTGACCAGCCGTCCACCACGATGTGGTGCACGCACAGCACCAGGTACCACTCGGCCGGGCCGACTTGGAACAGCATGGTGCGCAACAGACTTGGCCCTGCCAGGTCGAACGGCCGGCCGCAGGCGAGTCCGATCTCGTTCCAGAGCTCGTCCTCGGTGACACGGCGGACCGGCACCTCGACCTCGACGGACTCCTGCGGGTGCACGACCTGAACGACGCCGCCGTCGGCATCGATCTCCAGCCCCGTGCGCAGCACCTCGTGCCTGCCGACCAGAAAGCGGGCCGTGTCGCGCAGAACGGCCAGGTCGACCTCGCCGCGCATCCTGAGCGCGCCGGCCACGACGTAGAGCGTGCTGCCGGGATTCATCTTCTCGAAGAAGAAAAGCCGTTCCTGGGCATGAGATGCCGGGCTGCGGGTCTCCCCTGCCGGTCGGCGCGGGATCGGCGCGGGCGTGGCGCCGACACCCGCCGCGTCCAGTCGCCGCTGGAGCAACCGGAGCTGGTCCGCCGAAAGTGAAGTCACGTGATCACGCTTGCCCTGCCGGGCACCGCCAACAAGTCGGTGAGTCCCCCGACAGTGCGCGTCCTCATCGCTCGCCGAACGAGTCGCCGACCACGCGCAGCACCTGTGCCGCGGAGCTCAGGAGGTACATGTGCTCGCCGGGCAGCTCCCTCGACGTGAACCCGCGGCTCGTCGCCTTCGCCCACTCGCAGGCGAGCTCGGCGGGGACCAGCGCGTCGTGCGTCCCCCGGATCGCGGTGATCGGAGCCGCCAGCGGGATGTCCGTGCTGGGCCGGTAGTTCTCGTGCATCTCCACGTCCGCCCGCAACGTCGGCAGCACCATCCGGCGCACCTCCGGGTCGGCCAGTGCGCCGTCCCGGTGCCCGGCGAGCTCGGCGACCCGGTCGACGAACTCCTCGTCGGGCAGGCCGGTGGCCCGCCGCGCGCGTTGCGTCCACGGCCCCGGTGAGCCGCTGACGACCAGGCTCACCACCTCGGCCTGGGTCGTGTCCGCCAGCAGGTGGGCCAGTTCGTACGCGAGGACGGCGCCCAGGCTGTGACCGAAGAGCGCGACCGGGCCGCTTTCCCCGATCTCCGCCAGGATCTCCGGCAGCACGCCGCGGGCCGCCAGGTGGACGTCCCGGTACGGCTCCTCCCGGATCCGCCGCTCGCGACCGGGCAACCGCACCGGAACGATCTCCAGGCCGGCCGGGGCCACCGAACGCCACGACCGGAAGAACGCGCTGCCGCTACCCGCGAAAGGCACGCACACCAACGGAATACCGCTCATCAAGCCCTCGTCCCGTTCTGCATCTCGCTGCGTGCCTCCTCGTCGGACAACGCACTCACTTCCAGCACGAGCTCGGCGATCGTGTCGACGTCGACGCCTTCGGTGGCACCGAGTTGCCCCATGTAGGCAGCGAGCGCGCGCACCGTCCGCGCCGCAAGGAAACCCGGAATGTCCAGCTTGATGCGGAACAGTTCCCTGATCCTCGACACCGCCTGGGTGGCCAGCAGGGAATGACCTCCCAGCTCGAAGAAGTCGTCCGCCGCGCCGACCCGCGGCACCGCGAGCAGCCCGGACCACAGCTCGGCGAGCACCTGCTCCAACGGCCCGGCGGGCGGCGTGTACGTGCTCTGCGAGCTGCTCGCCCCCGGCTCCGGCAGCGCCGCGCGGTTGAGCTTTCCGCTGGGCAGCAGGGGAAGCCTGTCCAGCACGACGTAGGCCGACGGCACCATGTGGTCCGGCAGGCGCTCGGCGAGGTAGGAGCGCAACTCGTGCGCCGACGGATGATCATCCGTGCGCGGTGTCACGTAGGCCGCCAGCCTGCGCTCGCCGACCGAGTCGGTGTAGGCCAGCACCACCGGCTCGTTCACGCCGGGGTGACCCGAGAGCGCGTTCTCGATCTCCCCCAGCTCGATCCGGAAACCCCGGATCTTCACCTGGAGGTCGAGCCGGCCGAGGAAGTCGAGGTCCCCGCCTGCGAGGAACCGGGCGTGGTCCCCGGTGGCGTACATGCGGCCGCCCGGCTCGGGGCTGAACGGGTCCGGCACGAACCGCTCGGCGGTCAGCCCGGGACGCCGCCAGTAACCGCGGCCGGGACCTGCTCCCCCGATGAACAGCTCCCCCGCCACGCCGACCGGGGCCGGCACGCCGTGCTGGTCGAGAACGTAGAGCCGGTGGTTGGGCAGCGGTTTGCCCCACGGCACCCCGGCGGGACTGCGCCCGGTCACCGGGTGGGACGTGCTGCAGTAGGAAACCTCGGTCATGCCCGCGAGGTTGAGCAGGCGCACACCGGGTACGAGTTCGGCCAGCCGGCCGGGCAGGGCCGGCGGCATCCGGTCGCCGCCGAGACCGACCACCCGCAACGCGACACCGGCCATGCCCTGCCGCCCGTACGTGTGGTTCACCAGCATGTCGAGCAACGCCGGGGCCGAACTCCACGCGGTCACCCGCTGGCGCCGCAACAACTCCAGCAGCTGCTCCGGGTCGGTGGTCTCGATGTCGCCGGGCACGACGATCGTGGCGCCCGCGGCCAGCGTGCCGAAGACCTCGTAAACGGACATGTCGTAGTTGAGAGAGGAGATCGCCAGCATCCGGTCCGCGGGTTCCAGCTCGTAGGCCCCGTTCACGCCGTGCAGCGTGTTGGCGACCCGCCCGTGTTCGTTGGCCGAACCCTTGGGACGGCCGGTGGAGCCGGAGGTGTAGATGACGTAGGCGAGATTCGCCTCCGTGACAACGGCTTCTGGGCGTTCCTTCGGGCACTCGGCGAGGCGGGCGGCCTCCGTGTCGAGGCACACCAGCCGAGGACCGGGGACGTCGTCGCTCACCCTCATGCGGTCCTCGTCGGCCACCGAGGAGTGGGTCAGCACGAGTGCCGCCCCGGCGTCCTCCGCCATGTAACCGACCCGCTGGCGGGGATACGCCGGATCGAGGGGCACGTATCCCGCGCCGGCCTTCAGGATGCCGAGCACCGCGATGATCATCAGCTCCGAGCGCGGCAGCGAGACGCCGACCAGCTGCTCCGGCCCGACCCCCTCGCCGCGCAGGAACCAGGCGAGCTGGTTCGCTCGTTCGTCCACTTCGCGATAGGTCAGCGTCCGCTCGCCGAAGACCACCGACGCGGCGTCGGGCGCGAGGTCGGCCTGCCGTTCGAAAAGGCCGTGCAGCGTGCCCGCGGTCGTCGCCGGGGTCGCTGAGCCACCACCGCTGAACTCGGCCACCACGCGGGTGCGCTCGGACTCGGTGGCCATGGGCAACCGCGAGATCCGGGTGTCCGGCTCGCGCAGCCCGGCGTCCAGCAGCAGGCTGAACGCCGTCATCATCCGCCGCACCGTGTCCGCCTCGAACAGGTCCAGGCTGAACTCGGCGCGACCGGCGATGCCACCGTTCGCGTCCGGCACGAGGTCGAGGGAGAGGTCGAACTTGGTCGACTCCGTGTGCAGGTCCAGCACCTCCACCCGGACTCCGGGCAGCTCGAGTGCGGACATCGGCACGTTCCGCAGCACCAGCAGGGTCTGCACCAGCGGGACGGTGCCCGCCGACCGCTCGGCGACCGTCTCGGCGACCATCCTCTCGAACGGCAGGTCCTGGTTGGCGTAGGCGGCAAGGCAGTTCGCGCGCGCCGCCCGGACCAGCTCGCGGAAGGTCGGATCCCCCGAGGTGTCCATGCGCAGCGGGAGGGTGTTCACGAAGAACCCGACCAGTGGCTCGACGTCCACGTGCACGCGGTTGGCGATCGGCGAGCCGATGATCATCTCCGGCTGGCCGCTCCACCGCCGCAGCAGCAGGGCGTACGCGGCGAGCAGCACCATGTACTGCGTCGCTTCCTCGGCGTCGGCCAGCTGCTCGACAGCGCGGACGGTGCCCGCGTCCAGGTCGAGGGGAACCGACGCGCCGAGTGAGGTCCGCACGGCCGGACGAGGCTTGTCCGCGGGCAGTTCCAGCACGGGCGCACCCTCGAGGTGCTCACGCCAGTACGCCAGCTGACCGTTGTCCGGCCGGCCTCGCTGCCAGACCGCGAAGTCCGCGTACTGCACGGCCAGTTCCGGCAACGGCGACGGCTCGCCGGCCACGTACGCCTGGTACAGCGTCGTCAGCTCGTGCTGAAGGACACCGAGCGACCACCCGTCCGAAACGATGTGATGCATGCTCAGCAGCAGAACGTGTTCGTCGTCGGCGATCCGCAGCACACCGGCCCGGATCAGCGGGCCTCGCGCGAGGTCGAACGGCAGGCGGACCTCCTGCTGGTAGCGCTCGCGCACCTCGGCTTCCGCTGCCTCCCTGGACAGGGTGCCCAGGTGCACCAGCGGAATGGTCAACGGCTCAGCGGGAAGCACCACCTGGCCGGGCAGGCCGTCCTTCTCGGTGAACGTCGTCCGCAGCACCTCGTGCCGCCGCACGATCTCGTCGAGCGACCGGCGCAGCGCGCCGACGTCCAGCCGGCCGGTGAACCGCACCGCCGCCGGCACGACGTACGCGACCGATCCCGGATCGGCCTGGTCCAGATACCACAGCCGTTCCTGGGCGAACGAGCACGGCAACGGATCACCTGTCCGCGCCGCGCGGGGAATGGCCGCCGCGGCCGCGGCCCTGCGTGCCAGCTCCGCGCCCACCAGCATCCGCTTCTCCGGCGTCAGGCCACGCAGAACCTCTTCCAGGTCGATGTCCTCTGCGTCGTACTCGCCCACCACGTCAGCCATTCACGCAGAATCGGGTGCGCGCGGCCGTGCTGGGAAGACGGGGATTCTCCCGACTCCCGGTGTCAGATCGACGCGACGACCGCGGCCATTCGGTCCACTGTGGCCAGTTGGTCCGCGAGCAGCGCCGCCCTGCGGCCGGTCAGTCCGCGGCCCGCGGTGGCGGGGTCGTCGCGGCCGGTGGCGACGATGATGCGGACGGCGGACCAGTGGTGGGCGATCCGGTCGACCTCGCGGGCGAGCTTGAGCAGCCCGGGCTCGCCGAGACGGCGACCGGCCGCGGCCAGGTAGTCGCCGTGCAGACCGGTCACGGCGAGCGCGACACCGGCCACGACGAACACCTCGTCCACGACCGACGTGTCACCGTCGGCGAGACGGGCGGCCGCCTCGCGCAGGAAGCGTTCCAGGCCGGGAAGACCGCGGTGGTCGGACGAGCCGTCGGCCACACCTTCGAATCCGGTCAGGTTCGCCGTCATGATCTCGCGGAGGTGGTCGCGGGACGCGGGGCCGGTGGGGCCCTTCACGGTCACGTCCAGCCAGCGGTTGCCGATGGGGTTGGCGGTGAAGAACATGTCGCGGCTGTGCCGGATCGGGTTGGCCGAGTCACGGGCCGCGGTCAGCGCCTCGATCGGGATCTCGCCCCGGAACCGGGGCGGCACCGGGTCGCACACCGACACCGTGCCGCGGGCCTCGTCGAACCCGTACACCACCAGCAGATGGTTGGTGTGCACGTCCTGGTAGGCCGGGCGGAACGGCAGGAAGTAGTTGTCCGCCGCCACGGCGACGGGTGTGCCCTCCAGCAACCGCGCCCGGACCTCCTCCCAGCCCTGTTCGGGCGAAGACGGCGTGTGCCACGTGGAGGCGACTTCGTGGTACGGCGCGAGGCTCGCGAACAACGATCCCTGCCAGCAGGGGAAGTAGTACTCCTCGCGACGCATGTCGCCGCCGCGGTAGTCGAAACCCCATGCCGCGCCGAGCAGGTCCAGCGGGTCCGCGCCGTGGAAGCCGAGCATCACCCCCGCGGTGGCGTGCAGGCAGTGACCGAGGTCGTGACGCCAGTGCGAGACGCCGGGGAGCGAGACTTTCATCGAGCCGCCTGCAGGGTGAGAGCGAACACGTGCAACGCCGGGTTGTCCGGCAGGACGAGCGCGACGACGTCCGAAGGGATCGTCAGCGGGACGCGTTGCGCCCAAATGCTGGGTGACATCGTCCGTTGCACGTGCCGGGGATAGTGCATCTGCCGGCAGCGGAACGCGAGCACCTCGCCGAACCGGGGCTCGGTCTGCGGCCAGAAGTCGGACATCCGAAGCCACTGCCCGCGCACCGAACCGTCCGCGTAGCAGACCTCCAGCAGGTCCTCGGTCCGGCGTTCGGCGGCGCCGAGCACGTGCACCCAGTCCCAGCTGCCCGGCGGGATCTCGACGCGCTGGCCGCGGCAACGGACGTTGTCCACGCCGGCGACCGGGAACAGGAACGGCACCTCGCCGACGACCGCCGTGCCGCCGGCAGGCGGGAGCTCGTCCGCGGGAAAGGTGTTGCCCCAGATGTTGAAACCGCCGCCGCCGAGACCGTCCGCATCGGTCAGCCCGGTGTTGTTCAGGTGCGGCGCGAGGGAGATCGGCCGCATCACGTCAGCGCTGTCCCCACCAGACGGACGCCCGGCAGCACCGGCAGTTCCACGGCGAGCAGCTCGCCGCGCCGGGGCACCCCGATCCTGGCGATCGGCGTGCCGGGCAGCGCGCGCAGGAACTCCGGATCGACGGCGTCGCGGTAGTGCAGCCACACAGTCGCTTCCACGACCGCGTCCGACAGGTCGAGGTGGATCCAGTCGTAACGACCTGGCACGACCTCGAGGAGCCTGCCGTCCAGCGGGAGGTCGCACGGGCTGAACGTGAGCTGTGCGGTCGTCATGCCGGATTGACGTCGACGAGGAGCATGTCCCGCACGGTGCGCCCACCGGCCGGGTCCAGGATCGAGATCGGCGACGCCTCGTGCCAGACGGCCGTGTCGTCGACCAGCACGGACTCGAGCGGATCCCGCAGGGTGAAGCGGACGTCCGGCAGGCCGTCGCGGTAGATCGCCGACTCACCGCCCGCGCTGTTCTCCCGGCGCACCAGGTGCATGCCGACGAACGAGTGCCCGTCGCGATGCCGTCCCTCGGGTGTGGGCAGTCCCGGTTCGCCCGCCACGGCCACGATCCGGATCATGTGCAGCCCCACCGTCCATTCCGGACCGGGTCGTACCTGCGCGGCGAGTGAGAGGTCGGTCGTGATGAGCTCGCGCAGGCAGGGGTCGTCGAGGAACGCCGGCTCGATCGGGGAGAAGAGGCGATCGTTCGACCGCCACATCGGGATGCCGTCCTGGCGGAACGTCTTGTGCGGCAACGGTGTCAGCTCGAAGCCCGCACCGGAGGGCACGGCGGCCAGCCTGCCGTACCGGCGGTACCGGTAGCTGCCGCCGTCGACCAGCGCGCCGTCGAGGACGAGGTCCTCCCACCCGGCGCGGAAGTCCCGGAACGCGGCGCCGCCGGTGTCGACCGCGAAGTCCTGGCCGGACAGCCGGGCGAAGCCGTCGCCGGCCAGGCCCGCGACGAGGTCCGCCGTGGCGAGCCCGGATGTGCGAACGTTCTCGGGCACTGGCCCTCCTTGGTGGTCGGCCCGGATCCGGGCGCGGTGGGACTCCCCGGACACTGCTGCGGAAGGTGCCGCGAACGTCACAGCGACGGCACCTCCACCGCCGCCAGAACATCCGCGCGCAGCTGCGCGAGCATCGCCCTGGGGTTGTCGCGGGGGAAGAAATGACCGCCGTCGAAGACGTGGACACGCGCGTCTCCCTCGGTCTCCGCCAGCCACGCGTCCGCTTCCTCGTCACCCACCAGCGGATCCGCCGCACCCCGGTACACCCGCAACGGGCATCGCAACGGTCGCAACGGTTCCGGCTCGAAGGTGTTGGCCAGCGTGAGGTCCGCGCGGAGGACCGGCAGGAAGTACTCCAGGAACAGCGGGTCGAGCGGGGCCTGGCCGGGAAGGCCCTCGGAGCGGGTGATCAGCTCGCGCAGGCCTTCGTCCGTGGTCTCGCTGCGCCATCTCGGAGAACGCAGCCGAGTGGGCGCCGCGGCGGCTGCCACGATCAGGCCCTGCGGCGGTCGTGGCAGCCTGCGGCAGAGCTCCCAGCCGACGAGACCGCCCATGCTGTGGCCGAACACCACGAGCGGCAGGTCGTCGAGCCCGGCCGTCTCGGTGACCAGGGCCGACACCAGCGAGGCCATGTCCGTCACCAGAGGCTGCAGGCTCCGGCTGCCGCGACCGGGCAGCTCGACCGCGACGACCCCGACGTCGGGTCCCAGGCTCGTGGGCCACCGCTGGTAGAGCTGCGCGGACCCGCCACCGGGCGGTAAGCACAACAACCTCGCCTTTGCCCGCCCCGGTGGCGAGAAATACCGCAGCCATTCCGTCACGGATCGAGATTCACCCGGTCCGGGTACCTCGACAAGTCGGTGACGTTCCCGACAG
This sequence comes from Lentzea sp. NPDC092896, assembly GCF_044754905.1. Lineage (NCBI taxonomy): Bacteria > Bacillati > Actinomycetota > Actinomycetes > Pseudonocardiales > Pseudonocardiaceae > Lentzea > Lentzea sp. NPDC092896. Next base: position 1,474,407 of record NZ_JBIVPX010000001.1, on the reverse strand, counting down.
GGTGCTGCCGCCGGTCACGGCACTAGAACTCGAACTCGCCCGGCGCGAGGCTGCGGGCCAGGCAGAACTCGTTGCCCTCCGGGTCTGCCAGCACGACCCAGGACCGGCCGCCGCCCTGTCCCACGTCCACTTTGGACGCACCGAGCGCGAGCAGCCGGTCCAGTTCGGTCCCCTGGTCGCTGTCGATCGGGGTGATCTCGAAGTGGATCCGGTTCTTGGTGCCGCCCTTGGCTTCCGGCACGCGGACGAACGCGAGGCCGGCCACGGCGGGACCACCACGCAGCTCGGCGAGACGTTCCTCGTCCGACGCCTCCGGATCGGGCCCGATCTCGACCACCTCACCGTTCTTGTCCTCGTAGAGGACGTATCCCAGGACGCCGCACCAGAAATCGGCCAGCCGCCGCGGGTCCGCGCTGTCGATGGTCGTCCATTCCAACCTGCTCGTCATGCACAAAGCCCTTCTCCGTCAGACATCCCTGTGCACGTACACCGTCCCACGAGGCTCAGGCCGGTTTCAGGGTGAGGTGCTGTTTCGCCGCGGCTGTCACGGCGTCCCGGCTGAACGGCCACGCGGTCGTCTCACCGCGCCGCCACAACGGCAGCTGGTCGTCGTAGTGGTCGGCGAAGGCGTGGCCGGACGCGCCGGTGAGGTTGATCCACCGGGACGCGTCCGGGTCGGCCCAGTCCACGACCATCCGCATGGACGGCACCCAGTTCACCTCGTAGGTCTTCTTGGCGTTCCAGCCCGTCGCGTTCACCGTGGCAGGCCCGCCGGCGACACCCTCCGGACCGCGGTTGAGCAGCCACTGGATCGGCGCGGGGCCGGTGCCCAGAGTCTGGTTCTGCACCGTCAGCTGGTGCAGGTCGCCCCACTTCCACGCGGCCGGGTCGGCGCCGAGCCGTTCGCGCAGCTCCTTGTTGGCGTCGTTCATGGCCGTGCTCAGCATGGCGTCCCTGCCGTTCACGCCGCGCTGGGTGTTGTGCCAGAAGTCGTCGTCCGGGTGCTCCAGCAGGGTGCGCACGACCTCGAACCACTGGCCGCCGCCGTCCACGTCGACCTTGGGCGCGGCGTTCGTGAGCTTGTCCAGGAACATCAGCTGCAACAGGTTGCGCCACACGGCGTTGAAGTAGGCGGCCGGGGCGGAGTCTGCCGGTTGCAGGTAGTCCCAGCCGCGCAACAGGTCCTGTGCCTTGGCCGTGTCTCCCTCGACGGTCGCCTTGAGCAGGTACGGGGTGAGGTTGGCCGCGTTGGCGTTGCGGGTGTCGAGCTGGATCCGCTGCATCGCCGCCGCGTCCAGCTTGCCGCCCTGCTTGATCAGGTCGGTGATCCGCTGGCTGCGGTTGCCGTCACCCCAGTCCTTGGTGAGCAGGTACGGGTACGACGGGTCGGTCACCGCGTTGTTCGCGTTCACGAAGTACCCGCCGGCCGGATCCAGCGCGCTGGGCAGCTTCTCGAACGGGATGTACCCGGACCACTCCGTCGCGCTCGTCCAGCCGGGCACCGGGAAACGCCCGTCGCCCTGTTTGCGGATCGGGATCTGACCGGGCACCTGGAAACCGATGTGCCCCGCACCGTCGGCGTAGAGCATGTTCTGCGACGGCGCGGCGAACAGCGACGCGGCCTCGCGGAACGAGTTCCAGTCGCGGGCGGTGGCCAGCCCGAACACCGCGTCGACGGTCCGGGACGGTTGCAACGCGGTCCACTTGAGCGCCACCGCGTACTCACCGGACTCGACTCCGGGCTCACGGCCCTGCGTGCCGACGGCCTTCAGCCGGTCCATCACGTCGGACATCAGCGGGCCGTGCCCGGTCGATCTGACCGTGATCGTCCGGGATTCACCGCCGGAGACCTTGATGACCTCCTGCCGGGTCTCCAGGGGCTTGCGCTCGCCGTCGTACTCGTAGGTGCCGTCGCTGACGCGTTCCAGGTAGAGGTCGACGACCGCCGGGTCGAGGTTCGTCAGCCCCCAGGAGATGTCGCGGTTGTGCCCGATGATCACGCCGGGCATGCTGGAGAAGGTGAAGCCGCTGACGTCGAACGGGCAGTCCTCGCCGACCGAGCGGCAGTGCAGACCCATCTGGTACCAGATGCTCGGCATCTGCGGCCCGAGGTGGGGATCGTTGGCCAGCAACGGTTTTCCGGACGCGGTGAGCTTGCCGGACACCACCCAGGCGTTCGACCCGATGCCCTTGCCGCGCGGCCCGAGAACGCCGTCGAGGGTGCCGGCGGCGTCGGCCACGCCGGCCACGGCCGCCGCGATGCCCGCCTTCTCGTCACGTCCGGCGCTCTGCGGCACGGTCGCGTCCGGGTCGGCCGGCACGCTGGGTTCCCAGCGGCTGAAGTCGTACTCCGGGAAGAGCCTCGCCACCGTGTCCGCCGGCAGGCTGGCGGACAGCATCGCGTGCCTGGCCTGGTACGTGATCGTGCCGCTGAGGTCCCACGCCATCGCCTTGAGCCAGGACACCGAGTCGACCGGAGACCACTTCTCCGGCGTGTACCCCGGTGTGAGCAGCCCGAGGATCGCGTACTCCGCGCTCAGCTCCGAACCCGTGTGCTCGGCCAGATAGGCGTTCACGCCCTCGGCGTAAGCCTGCAGGTGGTCGCGCGTGCTCGCCGAGAGCATCCCGTACTCCTGCTCGGCGACCCGGCGCCAGCCCATCGTCCGCACCGTCGCGTCGGTGGCCACCTGATCCTCGCCGAACAGCTCGGCGAGACGCCCGGCCGTGATGTGGCGACGGATGTCCATCTCCCAGAACCGGTCCTGCGCGTGCGTGTACCCCTGCGCCAGGAACAGGTCGTGCGGGTTGTCCGCGTAGACCTGTGGCACGCCGTACTGGTCGCGCAGCACCTCGACCGGCGCCTGCAGGCCCGGGACGACCAGTTCGCCGTCGGTGACCGGGAACGAGTTCCGGACGGTCCAGGTGACGAACAGGCTGACCGCGGACAGCACCACGACCAGGAGCACCACGACACACCACGCCGTGACGCGCAATCGGCGCGGCCACTTCGATCTCGGCCGTGCCTGCGGAACGGCGTCGGTCACGGTGCCCGGGGTGCTCGACACATCTACCACTCGTGGAGCATCGCCACGTTCGCGCGCCGGGCAAAGAGAGGGGTTCTCCTGACTTAACCCGCGTACGCGCAGGTGCCACGCTCGCGAAGTGGTTACCGATGCCGCCGTGCGCCCCAGGTCAGGACCCGACTTCCGCCGGTTCTGGACCGGCGACGTGGTGTCGCAGTTCGGCTCCCGGATCACCGAGTTCGTGCTGCCGCTGCTCGTCGTGACCACTTTGGACGGATCCGGCACGCAGGTCGGCCTGTTGCAGGGCCTGTACCTGTGCCCGTTCTTCCTGTTGCCGCTGCTGGCGGGTGTCTGGCTGGAGCGGCGGGCCAAGCGGCCGGTGATGATCGCCACGGACCTCGTGCGGTTCGTGCTGGTCATGGCCGTGCCGGTGCTGGCCCTGTTCGGCGGGCTGACCTTGCCCCTGCTCTACGTGATCGCGGTGCTCGGCGGCACGATGACGGTCGTCTACGACATCGCGGCGACCAGCTACCTGCCAGTGCTCGTCGAGGGCGAGGAGCTCGCGTCGGCCAACAGCAAGGTCATGGCGGGCCAGGCCGCCAGTGCGACCGGCGGGCCTGGCCTCGCCGGCTGGCTCAGCGGCCTGTTCGGCCCGGCCGCGACGCTCGTGTTCGACGGGTTGTCGTACCTGGCCTCGGCGAACGCGTTGCTGCTGATCCGCCACCGCGAACAGGTCCCTTCCCGGCCGCGGCGCGACCTCCGGCACGAGCTGGTCGAAGGGCTCCGGGCGGTGCTGCACAACCCGCCGGTCCGGGCGCTCGCCGTCCACGCGGGGATCTACAACGCCGCCACCGCTATGACGACCGTGGCGTTCCTGATCTACTTCGTGCGCGACCTCGGGCACAGTTCGGCGGCGTACGGCCTGATCATGGTGTTCGGCGGGCTCGGCGGCATCTCCGGCGCGCTGGGCGCACCCGCCCTGATCAAGCGACTCGGGTACGGGCGCTCGATGCTGGTCGTGCTCGTGTTCTCCACGTGGTCGTACTTCCTGCTGCCCCTGGCCGGTGGCGGTCAGGCGGACGTGGTTCTGGGCGGCCTCGCCTACTTCCTCGGCTCGGCCGGTGCCGCGGGCGGGACCGTGGTCGCGGTGACCGTGCGGCAGAAGACCACACCGACCGAGCTGCTCGCGCGGATGAACGCCAGCTACCGGCTGTTCGCGTTCGGCATGCTGTCACTGGGTTCCGTGGCCGCGGGATTCCTGGTCGACGGGATCGGCGCGCGAACCACGTTGTTCGTCACGCCGATCCTGTTGCTGATCTCCGCGATCCCCGCGGCCAGCCGGCCGGTTCGCACGATCCGCGAACTGGACTGACCTTGCGCTAGCGATAGGAGCGCAGCAGTTCCGTGAGGCAACTCGTGCCGAACTCCAGCGCGTCGAGGGGAACGCGCTCGTCCACCGTGTGCAGCAGGCCGCGGTAGTCGGTCCCCACCGGCAACTTCAGCGGAAGCCAGCCGTAGCAACGGATGCCGAGCTGGGCGAACAACCGGGCGTCGGTCGAGGCCGGCGAGACCATGGGCAGCGGGATCGCGTCGGGGTCGGCCTTGGCGAGGATCTCGGCCATGGTGTCGTAGAAGCCGCCGAACTCCGGTTGCCTGATCCGCTCCGGCCGGACCATCGAGCCCTCCAGCAGCAGTTCGTGCTCGAAGTCCTCGCCGACGAGGGTCCGCAGTTCACCGACGAAGTCCTCGACGGTGTAGCCGCCGGGCAGGATGCGGCCGTCCAGGTCGACGGTGATCTCGCTCGGCACGACGTTGATCTTCTCGGTCGTCCGGACGATCGTGGGGTTCGCGGTGTGCCGCAGCACCGAGTCCAGCCGCAGGGCCTCCCGCAACGGAAGCCCGTCGGGGCGAGGGTCTCCCGCCTGGTCCTCCCGGTAGCGCGCCACGTGCTCCGAGAGCGGTGCCGGCAACGCGCCGGCGAGCACCTCCAGCATGCGGTCCGCGGCCGAGGTCTGGTGACGCGGCATCCGGGTCCCGGTCAACGCGGTGAGCAGTCGTCCCAGCCGCGCCATCGGCGAGTCCGGTGGCGTGAGCCGCGAGCCGTGACCACCCGGTCCGCGCAGGGTCACGCGCAGCCAGCAGGCACGCTTCTCCGCCACGACGATCGGGTGGAACCGGTGGTCGGTCAGGTCGATGCCCGCACCGCCCTCCTCGCCGATCGCGTACTCGACACCGTGGAACAGTTCGGGGTGCTCGTTCACGAGATAGCGAGCGCCGACCGCACTGCCCGCTTCCTCATCGGCCACCACGGCCAGCACGACGTCACCCGCCGGGCGCTCCCCCGCGGCCGCCAGCCGCGACAGGGCGGACAGCATCATCGCGATGCCGCCCTTCATGTCGATCGCGCCACGCCCCCAGACGTGCCCGTCGACGATCCGCGCCTCGAACGGCGGATGCGTCCACTGCTGGCCGTCCACCGGCACGACGTCGGAGTGCGCGTGCAGCAACAGCGGCGGCGCCTCGCCGCGGCCGGGGAACCGCGCGACCAGGTTCAGCCGCTCCGGATCCGGGCCGAGCACCTTGACGTCCACGTCGGCACCGGCGAGCAGCCGCCGCAGGTGGTCGACGACGGCGGTCTCCGCGCCGGGCGGGTTGGTGGTGTCGATCCTGATCAGATCCCGCAGCAGCGGCACCGGATCGTTGGCGAACGACATGGATGTGCGTCCTTCCTCGTCAGCTGAGCAGGTCCACCACTCGGGCGGCGAGCGCCTGGACGTCACCGTCGCCCGGCCGCAGCACCAGCTCTGGGCGCTCCGGCCGCTCGTACGGGTCGTCCACGCCGGTGAAGCCCGTGATCTCGCCTCGGCGGGCCCGCGCGTACATCCCCTTGGGGTCACGCGACTCGCACACCTCGAGCGGGGTGTCGACGTGCACTTCCCGGAACGCCAGCCCGGTCTCGTCGTGCCTGGCCCGCACCCGGTCGCGGTCGGTGCGGTACGGACTGATCAGCGCGACGATCGCGACCACACCGGCGTCGGCGAACAGCCTGGCCACCTCGCCGACCCGGCGGACGTTCTCCGCCCTGTCCTCGGTGCTGAAGCCCAGGTCCGAGTTCAGGCCGTGCCGCAGGTTGTCGCCGTCCAGCAGGTAGGCGGGCCGGCCCGCCGCGATCAGCAGGCGCTCGACCTCCGCCGCGATCGTGGACTTGCCCGCCGCCGACAGGCCGGTCAGCCACACCGTGCAGCCCGGCGTCGGACGAGTCACCTCGGTCCGGTGCCAGACGACGGAAGGCGCCGCGGGACGCAGGATCATCCCGGCGCCGACGGTGTCGTTCGTGGCCTCGTCGATGAGCACGAAGCCGCCGGTGGCGCGGTTGTGCCGGTACACGTCGTAGGCCAGCGGCGCGTGGGTGTGCAGCGTGATGCGCCCGATCTCGTTGAGCGACAACGACTCCGCGGACTCGTCACGGTGCAGGGTGGTGATGTCCAGCCGATAGCGCAAGGTCCGCACCGTCGCGCGAACCTCGCGCGTGGTGTGCTGGACCAGCAATCGCGATCCAGGTGTGAGCGAGGACCGGTCGCCGAGCCAGCAGACCATGGCCTCGACGTCCCTGCCGATCTCGGGCCGGTTGCCGGGCTTGCAGATCAAGTCACCACGGCGCACGTCCACGTCGTCGGCCAGCCGCACGGTCACCGCCTGGGGCGCGAACGCGTACGGCGACGATCCGCCGCCGGGCCGGTGGATGGCCGAGATCGTCGAGGTGACGCCGGACGGCAGGACGACGACCTCGTCGCCCGGCCGGAAGGTGCCACCACCGATGGTGCCCGCGTAGCCGCGGAAGTCACCGTGGCGCACCACGTACTGCACCGGCAGCCGGGCGTCGACGAGGTTGCGGTCGGACGCGATGTGCACGTCCTCCAGGTGGTGCAGCAGCGGAGTGCCCTCGTACCAGGGCATCTGAGTGCCTCGGTGCACGACGTTGTCCCCGTGCAACGCCGAGACCGGGATGAACGTGACGTCGGCGACGTCGAGCCTGGACGCGAACTGCTCGAACTCCGCACGGATCTCGGCGAACCGGTCGGCCGACCAGTCCACCAGGTCCATCTTGTTCACGCACACGACCAAGTGCGGGATGCCCAGCAGGCTCGCGACGAACGCGTGCCTGCGGGACTGCTCGAGAAGGCCCTTGCGCGCGTCCACCAGGACCAGCGCGAGGTCCGCGGTGGAGGCGCCGGTGACCATGTTGCGGGTGTACTGCAGGTGACCGGGGGTGTCGGCGATGATGAACCGGCGCCGTGGCGTGGCGAAGTGCCGGTAGGCCACGTCGATGGTGATGCCCTGCTCGCGTTCGGCGCGCAGTCCGTCGGTCAGCAACGCCAGGTCCACGGCCGTGCCGCGGACCTCGCTGGCGCGCTCGATCGACGCCAGCTGGTCGGCGAAGATCGCTTTCGCGTCGTAGAGCAGCCGTCCGATCAGCGTCGACTTGCCGTCGTCCACACTGCCCGCCGTGGCCAGCCGCAGCAGCTGGGGCTCCATCAGAAGTACCCTTCCCGTTTGCGGTCCTCCATGCCTGCTTCGGAGATCCGGTCGTCGGCCCTGGTCGCGCCGCGTTCGGTCACGCGCGTGACCTCGGTCTCCGCGACCACCGCGGCCGGTGTGTCCGCTGTGGACTCCACGCAACCGGTGCAGGTGGCGTCGCCGACCGTGCGGAAGCGGACGGTGGCCTCGTACGGTTCCTCTCCGGCCACCGGGCGCAGGAACCTGTTCTGTGCCAGCAACATCCCGTCGCGCTCGACCACCGTGCGGCGGTGGGCGTAGTAGATCGATGGCAGGTCCATGCGCTCACGGGCGATGTAGGACCAGATGTCCAGCTCGGTCCAGTTCGACAGCGGGAACACCCGCAGGTGCTCGCCCTTGCGGTGGTGGCCGTTGTAGAGGTTCCACAGCTCGGGTCGCTGGTTTCGCGGATCCCACTGGCCGTGGTCGTCGCGCAGGCTGAAGACGCGTTCCTTGGCCCTGGCCTTCTCCTCGTCGCGGCGAGCCCCGCCGAACACCGCGCCGAACCTGTGTTGAGCGATGGTCCGCAGCAGGGTCGTGGTCTGCAGGCGGTTGCGGCCACTGGGATCCTCGGTCACGCGGCCCGCGTCGATGTCGTCCTGGACCCTGCCCACGACCAGCCGCACGCCGGTCCGGCGCACGACCTGGTCGCGGAACTCGATCACCTCGTCGAAGTTGTGCCCGGTGTCGATGTGCACCAGGGGGAACGGCACAGGCGCCGGCCAGAACGCCTTCGCCGCCACGTGCAGCATCACCATGGAGTCCTTGCCGCCGGAGAACAGCAGGGCCGGCCGCTCGACGGTCGCGACCACCTCGCGCAGGACGTGCACCGCCTCGGCCTCGACCGCGTCCAGGTGCGACAGCACGTAGTCCTCCGTGACGGCCACTACGCACCCATCGCGCGACGCAGGCTCAACGGCCGCATGTCCGTCCAGACGGTCTCGACGTGCGCGAGGCACTCGCTCTTGGTCCCGGTCACGCCGACCTCGCGCCACCCCGACGGCACCTCGCGGTACGTCGGCCAGATCGAGTACTGCTCCTCGTGGTTGACCACCACGGTGTAGCGGATGTCGTCCTCGTCCTCGTCACGCATTTCCAACCTCCATCTCGGTTTCACGCAGTACTGCCAGCGAGCGCAGGACCGCGGCCAGCTCACTGGCGTTGGCGGGCTGCATCATGCTGAAGTGGTCGCCCCGCACGGCCGTGACCCGGACCTCGCCATCCACAAAGGACTCCCAGCCCGCCGCGGTGGTGCTGGAGTCGTCCGGGACCAGGAGGTCCACGACACCGCGGTGACGTTCGGGCTGCCACACCGACACGGCCGTGGTCAGGTCCACGAACGTCTTCGCCCTGGCCAGCATCTCGTCGTGTTGCCCGTCCGGCAGCAACCCGGCCTCCGCCAACGAGTTCAGCGCCTTCTCGTACTGAGCGCCGGGTTCGAGAGCGCTCAGCTCGGCGACGTCCAGCGTCACGTCGAGGCCCGACGCCCCGGCCACGCTGCGCACGAAGCCGTCCACCGCGAGCGGCAGCGGAACCGGGACGCCGGGGACCTCGGGCGAGACCGTGTCGAGCAGGGCGAGCAGCCGGACGTCGCCGAGCTCGGCGGCGACCGCCACGGCCAGACTCCCGCCCAGCGACCACCCGACGAGGTGGTACGGGCCTTCCGGCCACCGCTGACGGATCACCGCCGCGTACCGGCGCGCCAGTTCCGGCACGTCCCGCCGGGCGTCCTCGGGCAGCTCGATGGCGTAGCACGGCCGGTCGCCCAGGTGCTTGCTCAACGGCACGTACGGCAACGAGGACCCGGTGCTCGCGTGCAGGCAGATCAACGGTGCCGACGTGCCGGACCCGTTCAGCGTCACGACCGATCCGGCTCCGGCGAGGGCGTCCCCGGCGGTGACGACTCCGGCGAGTTCGCGGATCGTCTGGTGCTGGAACAGCTGGCGGGCGGTGACCGGCACGCCGCGCCGGTTCGCCTTGTCCACCACCAGGACCACGGAGATCGAGTTGCCACCGAGGTCGAAGAACCCGGTCAGCACACCGACCGGTCCCGCGCCGAGCACCTCCTGCCAGATCTCGGCGAGGATCTCCTCCACCGGCGTGGCAGGCGGCTCGTACCGCACCTCCGGTGCGGCCGCGCCCGGTTCGGGCAGCCTCTTGCGGTCGACCTTCCCGTTGGGCGTCAAAGGGAATGCGTCCAGCCACGTGTACCGCGCCGGGACCATGTGCTCCGGCAGCACGTCGCGCAGATGCCGCCGCAGGTCCGCGTCGCCCGGCCGCGTGCCGTCCTCAGGCACGAGATAGGCCGCGAGGTACTGGCGATCGGCCTCTCCCCAGGCGGCGACGGCGGCCGAGCGGACCATCGGATGGCCGAGCAGCGCGGCCTCGATCTCGCCGAGCTCCAGCCGATGTCCCCGGATCTTGACCTGGTCGTCGGCCCGGCCGAGGAACTCCAGCCTGCCGTCACCACGCCACCGGGCCAGGTCGCCCGTCCGGTAGAGGCGCCTGCCACCACCGGCGAAGGGATCCGGGACGAACCGGTCGGCGGTGAGGCCGGGCCTGCGGTGGTATCCGGCCGTGACGCCGTCCCCGCCGATGAACAACTCCCCTGCCACGCCAACGGGTTGCGGCTGCATCCGGCGGTCGAGGACGTAGGCGGCCTCGTTCGCCAGCGGCGTGCCGATGGTCACCTCGCCCGCGACGCGGTCCGCGGTCGACCACACGGTGGTCTCCGTCGGGCCGTACATGTTGTGCAGCTCGGCGGAGGTGATCTCGCCCAGCCTGCGGGCCAGGTCGCCGGTCAGCGCCTCACCACCGACGAACAGCACCTTCAACGACCCCAGGGCTTCCGCCGCGTCCGCGTCCCCGGCGAGCAGCCCAGCGAGCGTGGGGGTGCACTGCATGTGGGACACGCCGTGCGCACGGATCTGCGCCGCGAGACCGGCGTCCCGCTTGGCGCCGGTGAAGGCCCGGCGGACGGTGTCGACGTGCGGCAGGGACGCGAGGACGTCGTCGGTCGGGACTCCGAAGTCGATCAGGCAGGCGATCTCGTCGACGCCCAGTTCGGCCAGCTTCTCCGCGAACCGCACGCACTGCTCCGGCGTGCCGAACAGGCCACCGGAGTCCATGTACCGGTCGGCGGCGTGCTCCAGCAGTGCCAGCCGGTCGTCCTCGCCGAGCGTCTCGAACTCCAGGCCCATCTGCTTGGCCAGGCCGCGCAACAGGTCCAGCGACGTGCTCAGGTACTGGATGAACGGGTCGCGCGCCACACTCCGCGCGCGGTCGCCGTCCGGGTCGATGAACGTGTGCAGCATCAACGCCACGTGCCCGCCGTCGGTGCCGTGGCGTTCCCGCCAGGCCGCCCGGTAGACGGCGATCTTCTCGGCGAGCGCGTCGAGGTCCTGGCCGAGCATGTGGGTCAGCAGGCCGAGGCCGGCGTGCCCGGCCGCCCGGAACGTTTCCGGGCTGCCCGCGGCACTGAGCCACATCGGCAGCTCGGCCTGCACGGGAGCCGGCCGGAGGCGGACCTCGACGTCGGCGCCTTCGCCGGCGGGCAGGTGGACGCTTTCCCCGCGCCACAACGACCGCACGGTCTCGACGCTCTCCAGCATGATCTTCTTGCGTTCGGCGTAGTTGTCCGGCGCGAACACGAAGTCGTTGCGATGCCAGCCGGACGCGACCGACATGCCGACGCGGCCGTCGGACAGGTTGTCCACAACGGACCATTCCTCGGCCACGCGCACCGGGTTGTGCAAGGGCAGCACCACACTGCCCGCGCGGATCGAGATCCGGTCGGTCACCACGGCCAGTGCCGCCGCCGCGACCGAGGGCGCCGGGTAGAGCCCGCCGAACGCGTGGAAGTGCCGTTCCGGGGTCCAGACCGAGCTGAAACCGTTGCGGTCGGCGTACTTCGCGCCTTCCAGCAGGAGCCGGTAGCGCTCGCTGCCGGGTGCGCTCGAGTCGTCGCTCGCGAAGTAGAACAGGCCGAAGTCGAGCTTCCTCGCAGGCCGCGCGGTGCCCAGCATGGTGTCCGTGTTCGCCTCGGCGACCACGACGGTGAAGCCCCTGGCCAGCGTCCACAGCAGCTCGACCACGGAGATGTCGAACGAGATGCTGCTGACCGCCAGCCACACGCCAGGCTCGTCGGTGCCGATCCGGCGGTCCAGCTCGGTGTACAGGGTGATCACCTTGCGGTGGTCGACCATCACGCCCTTGGGCTGCCCGGTCGAGCCCGAGGTGTAGCAGACGTACGACAGCATCTCCGGCGTCACCGCGACCTCGGGCGCGGTGGCCGGTTCGCCGTCCACGTCCGCCACGTCGATCAGCGTGACGCCGTGCTGCGCCATCGCGGCCTTGCTCTCCGCGTCGACGAGCACCGCCGCCGGCGCCGCGTCCTCGAGGACGAACCCGAGACGTGCGGCGGGGTACTTCGGATCCAGTGGCACGTACGCCGCGCCGGCCTTGAGCACGCCGAGCAGGGCGGCGACGGTGTCCACCGACCGTCCCACGGCGACCCCGACCAGACTGCCGGGCCGGACGCCGACGGAGATCAGCCGGTGCGCGACCTGGTTCGCCCGGCGCCGCAACTGCTCGTACGTCAGCGAGCCGTCCCTGCTCACCACGGCGGTCGCGTCCGGGGTGCGTTCGGCCTGGGCGTCGAAGGCCTCGTCGACGGTCCCCGGGGCGACCGGTGCCTTGGTGTCGTTCCAGTGCACGGTCAGCCGGACGCGTTCCGCCAGCGGCAGGAGGTCCAGTTCGGACAGACGGGCGTCCGGGCGGGCGACCGCGGACTCCAGGAGCTGACGGGTGTGCTGCAGGAAGCGCTGCATCCGGTCGCGGTCGAACAGCTCGGTCGCGTACTCCAGGCCCAGCTCGACACCTCCGGCGGACCGCTCGGCGACGCTGAGGGTCATGTCGAAGCGCGCGGTGCCGGTGTGCAGCGCGACGCCCTCGACCTCCACGTCCCCCATCCGCGCAGCCTTGAGCTGCTCGTCGACCTGCAGCAACGCCACCTGGAACACCGGGTTGGCGCCCGCGTCCCGTTCCGGTCGCAGCTCGTTGACCAGCTGGTCGAACGGCACGTCCTGGTGCGGGTGCGCGGAGTAGACGGTGTCCTTGGCCCGCGCCAGCAGTTCCCGGAAGTTCGGGTCGCCCGCGGTGGACACCCGCAGCACGACCGTGTTGGCGAAGTAACCGATCAGCTGCTCCAGCTCCGGCCGGGTGCGGCCGGAGAACGCAGTTCCGGCGACGATGTCGTCCTGCCCGGTGTACCGGCCCGACACCGCGGCCAGTGCGGCCAGCGCCAGGGGAAGCACCCTGGTCGGTTCGGGGCCGCCCAGGGCCTGGAGCTCGCGGTGCAACCGGGCGGGCAGAACGTCGTGCACGGTGTCGCCCGCCCAGCTCGGAGCGGCCGGTCGCGGCCGGTCGGCCGGGAACCGCAGCGTCTCCAGGCCCGCCAGGGCCTCTCGCCAGTACTCCATCGACGACTCGCGCGCCGCGGCTGCCTGAGCGCCGTGTTGCCAGGCGGCGTAGTCGGCGTACTGGATCGACAGCTCGGGCAGCACGGCGGGCCGGCCCTCGCGGGCGGCGCCGTAGAGCTCGATCAGTTCCCTGGTGAGGATCTCGGTGGACCAGGCGTCGGTGGCGATGTGGTGCAGGGCGAGGACGAGCAGGTGCTCGTCGGCCGCCAGCCGCACGAGGTCCGCCCGCAGCAGCGAGTCGCGTTCCAGGTCGAACCGGCGGCGCCCGGCCGTGGTCAGCAGGTCGGCCGCCCGGCGTTCGCGGTCCTCGAACTGCCTCAGATCCGACACGGTGAGCAGGTCCGCGGCGGGCGCACCGATGATCTGGCGCGGGCCGCCGGGCGTGTTCACGTAGCGCGTGCGCAGGCTTTCGTGCCGCGCGACCAGAGCGGAAACAGCGTCCCGCAACAGGGTCACGTCGAGCTCACCGCGCAGGCGCATGGCCATCGGCGTGTTGTAGATGGGCTTGCCGTCCGCCCACTGGTGCATGAACCACAACCGCTGCTGCGCGAACGACAACGGCAACGGCTCGTCCCGGCCCACGACGGGTATCCGGCCGGTCTCGCGTTCGGCCGCACGCCTGGACCGGAGTTCGGCCACGAGTGCCGCACGCTGCTCGGCTGTCAGCTTGCCCAGCCGCTCCTCAGTGCTCTCGTGCATCGCGCTCCTCGAAGCTCCGTGGCCACACTCAGGCAGCCTGTCCACCCGGTGGAGGGGTCGGCCAGTCGGGGGATTCCCCTACCCGCCACCACGCCAGGAACTCCGGCTCGTCCAGCCGGGGCTGGGCGAACGAGCCGATCAGGGCGACGGGCACCGGCCAGCCGCGCCGCACCGGCGGGGCGTCCGAGAGCGGAGCCCAGTCCACGCCCCGCAACACACCCAGATGACGATGTCGCCGCACCTCGGCGGAGATCCCGCCGGGCGCGGGCGACGTGACGCACACCGTGCCGCCGTCCGCCGACCACCAGGACCGGACCGTTCCCGGCGTGGGGTCGAACTCCGGGTAGTCACGGGCTCGCACCGGCTCGCCGAGCAGGAGTTCCATGTGCACTTCGGACAACGGCTTGTCGTCGGCGGGAAAGTGGTGCACCGTCCGGTAGCCCGCGCGGGCGTAGAACGCCGGATTGCCGCGTTCGACCACCGCGTCGAGCACCACCCGTGACGCTCCGGCCGCACGCGCGCCGGCTTCGAGCGCACGCAGCAGCCGTTTGCCCACGCCGAACCGGCGGGCGTCGGGCGACACGGCGAGCCGGCGCACGACCCAGTCCACGCTGTGGGCGCGAACCGCGCCGACGATCCGTCCACCGGCCGTCGCGGTCCACAGGTGGTACCCGGCGGCCAGGTCGGCCCGCACGCTGTCCGCGGTCTCCCCGGCGCCGTCGGCGACCGGCAGGCCCGGCACCAGATCCCCGGCCCGGTAGGCGTCCCTGGTCACGGCGGCGACGTCGGCGGCCAGCCGATCGGTCAGCGCGGCGACCGGCGCGACGACCAGAGTGTCTGTTGTGGACACACCACACCTCCCCCGTGGACCGTGACACGCCAGGGGCTCGCCGGACCTGTCGGGGTATTGCCGGACTCGTCCCGCCCCGGTGGGCTGGACAGGGTGGAGGCTGGTCTGTCGCGCAGCCGAGGAGCCGAGCATGCCGAATCCGCCATCCCGACCGGCGGCGAGTGGACTCGCTGAAGCGCGCAAGGCGGTACTGGCCTTGCGCAACCGGCAGCACACCGCCAGCCACGGAGGCGGCACCCGGATCGAGCCCGCCGCACGAGACCGGCGGCTGCCGCTGTCGTTCGCCCAGCAGCGCCTCTGGTTCCTCGACCAGTGGTCGCAGGACCAGCCGGTCTACAACGCGCCGCTGGTGCTGCGCCTCAGGGCCGAACTGGACGTGGAAGCGCTCCAACGCGCGCTCACCGAAGTCGTCACCAGGCACGAGATCCTGCGCACGCGCTACCCGAGCGAGAACGGCGTGCCGTACCAGGAGGTCGAGCCCGCCCCCGAGCGCGTCCCGCTGCCGGTCACGGACGTCTCCGCCGCCGACGTGCGCGCGTACGTCGAAGCGCTCGTGCGGGAGCCGTTCGACCTGAGCACCGGCCCGGTGTGCCGGCCGGCGCTGGGCCGGGTGACCGCCACTGAGTACGTCCTGGTGCTGGCCATGCACCACATCGCCACGGACGGCTGGTCCGTCGACATCATCCTGCGCGAGCTGGTCACGAGCTACCAGCGGGCGATCGGCGCGCCCGTCGACGCCGTCCCGCTCGCCGTGCAGTTCGCCGACTACGCGGTCTGGCAACGGGACTGGCTGGCCGGCGAGGCGCCGCAGGACCAGCTGCGGTACTGGCGCGAACAGCTGCACGACCTGCCGACGCTCGACCTGCCGACGGACCGGCCGCGGCCCGCGGAACGCACGCAGGCGGGCTCGATCGAGGAGACCTTGCTGCCGGAGTCGCTGGCGGCGAAGCTGGCCTCGTTCGCCGTCACCGAGCGGGCCACCGTGCTGACGGTCGCGTTCGCCGCGTTCACCGCCGTGATGTCCCGCTACAGCGGTCAGGACGACGTCGTGGTGGGCTCGATCTTCTCCGGCCGCACCCGGCCGGAGGTCGAGCCGCTGATCGGCTTCTTCGCCAACACCCTGGTGCTGCGCACGTCCACCGCGGGAAACCCGACGTTCCGGGAGCTGGTGGCACGCACGGGCAAGACCGTGATCGACGCGCACCTCAACCAGGACCTGCCCTTCGGCCGGCTGGTCGACGAGCTGAGTCCTGAGCGCGACCCGAGCCGCAACCCGCTGTTCCAGGTGTCGTTCACCCTCCAGCAGGCGTCCGCGGAGTCCGCGACGGTCGGCGACCTGACCGCCGAGGTGTACTCGCCCGACATCGGCACCGCGCGGTTCGACCTGGCGTTCCAGGTGACCCAGGTGGCCGGGAGCGGCCTGCGGCTGTGGGCGGAGTACTCCACGGAACTGTTCGACCGCGCCCGGATCCAGCGCCTGTTCGCGCACTACCACCGCGCGCTCGAGCTGTTCCTCGACGATCCCGGGCTGCGGCTGGGCCAGGTGCGGCTGCTCACGGACGCCGAGTACGACGAGGTGGTGGTCGACGCCAATCGGACGGAGAGGTCGTACGGCCCGCCGGAGCGCTGCCTGCACCACCTGTTCGAGTCCGTTGTGGACAGAGCACCGACCGCGGTCGCGTCCAGGTTCGCCGGTGTTTCCCTGACGTACCAGGAGCTCGACGAACGGGCCAACCGGCTCGCCCGGCACCTGTCCTCGCTCGGAGTCGGCCAGGAGACCGTCGTCGGCGTGCTGCTGGAGCGCGGCCCGGAGCTGCCGGCCGCGTTCCTGGGCGTCCTGAAAGCGGGTGGGGCGTACCTGCCGCTGGATCCCGACCATCCTGTCGCCCGGCGCGAGCTAGTGCTCGGCGACGCCGGCGCGACGATCGTCGTCACGACCACGGATCTGGCCGGGGGCGTGCCGGAGGGTGTGCGGGCGGTGTGCCTGGACGACCCGGCCGTCGCGGCGCAGGACCACTCGCGGCCGAACTTCGCGGTGCACCAGGACAACCTCGCGTACGTGATCTTCACGTCCGGCTCCACCGGGCGGCCGAAGGGCGTGCAGGTCTCCCACCGGTCGATCGCGGGCTTCACCCCCGCGGTGATCGAGCTGTTCGGCCTGGACGTCGGCGATCGCGTGCTGCAGTTCGCCAATCCGGCGTTCGACGTGAGCCTCTTCGACTTCTTCGGCGCGCTGTGCAGTGGCGCGACGCTCGTCCAGGCACCCCGCGCGGACCTGCTGGACCCGGCGCGGCTGACGGAACTGATGCGGTCCGAGAAGGTCACCGTCACCGACCTGCCACCGGCCGTGCTGCGGCTGCTCGACCCGGCCGCGCTGCCGGGCCTGCGGGCGTTGTTCGTCGGCCTGGAGTCGTTCCCCGGTGAGCTGGTCAACGCCTGGAACACCGGGAACCGGATGTTCCACAACGGATACGGCCCCACCGAGGCGACGGTGGCGTGCGTCGACTACCTCTGCCCGCACGAGCACCACGACGCGATGCCGCCGATCGGCGTGCCGATGGCGAACTACCAGGCGTACGTCGTCGACCGGTTCGGGGAGCCGGTGCCGGTCGGCGTGCCGGGTGAGCTGCTGATCGGCGGTGTGGGTGTGGCTCGCGGGTACGCGGGCCGGCCGGACCTGACCGCGGAGAAGTTCGTGCCGGACCCGTTCGGCGCACCCGGCGGCCGGTTGTACCGCACCGGTGACCTGGTCCGCCGCCGCGCGGACGGCAACATCGAGTTCGTCGGCCGGATCGACAACCAGGTCAAGATCCGCGGCCTGCGGGTCGAGCCCGCCGAGATCGAGCACGCCGTCCTGGCGTTGCCGCGGATCGAGGACGCGGCCGTGGTGGTGTCCGGGAGCGGCAGCGACGCCCAGCTCGTGGCGTACGTCGCCGGTGTGGACGTCGACACGTCCGGGTTGCGGGCCGAGCTGGCCAGGTCGCTGCCGGTGTACCTGGTGCCGTCGACGTTCGTCGTGCTGCCGTCGCTGCCTCGCGCGGCGAGCGGCAAGCTCGACCGCAACCAGTTGCCCAAACCGGGAGCGGCTCTTCCGGTCGCGTCGCCTCCCACGACGGCCACGGAGATCGCGCTCGCCGAGATCTGGAAGGAGCTGCTCGGCACCGAGTCGATCACGGTGCAGGACAACTTCTTCTCGATCGGCGGCACGTCACTGAAGATCACCCAGGTGGCCACCAGGATCCTGGAGAACTTCGGGGTCCGGCTGGAGCTGCGCGACTTCTTCCTGCACGCCACGCTCGGCGATCTCGCGTCGCTGGTGGAGAAACGCGAGCTGGAGGCCGCCTCCCCGGACGAGCTGGCCGAGTTGCTGGCCGCCGTCGACCGGCAGTCGTCATGAACTTCCGCGAGGAGATCCGCGCTTTCCTGGCATCCCAACGGGTTCAGGACGCGGTCACCGAGATGCGCGCTCTGCCGCCGACCGCGGAAACCGGTCGTCTGGACGTCTACTCCTGGCTGGGCGAACGCGGCTGGCTCGCGCCCCACTGGCCGGAGCGGTACGGCGGCCTCGGCCTCGGCCCCGCCGAGGCTGCGGCGCTCACCGAGGAGATGTTGTACGCGGGCGTCCCGGACGACCTGCACACGCTGAGCATCGGCATCGTCGGCACGTTCCTGCTGCACAGCGGTTCGGAGGCCCAGAAGCGGGAACACCTGCCCGCGCTGGCGAACGGGACCCGGATGGCCACCGTGCTGTTCACCGAGCCCTCGTGCGGCTCGGACCTCGCCGCTCTGAAGACCGAGGCACGGCAGGACGGCGACGGCTGGCGGTTGTACGGCACGAAGATCTACAACCAAAAATCTCAGTTCGCCGACATGGCCCTGTGCGCGGCACGCACCCGCTCCAGCGGGGTGGGGATGGACGGCATCACTCTGTTCCTCGTACCCCTGAGGTCCGCGGGCGTGCACGTGTCCGTCGTCGAGTCGATGGGCAACGACCAGTTCACGCAAGTGGTGATCGACGGCCTGCTGCTCACCGAGGACGCCGTCGTCGGCGACCTGCACGACGGCTGGACCCTGATGAACTCGTTGCTGCTGCTGGAACGCACCGGCATCGACTTCCGCGCGAAGGCACGGGTGCTGCTGGACACCGTCATCGAGCGGGCCCGCGCCACCGGTCGTCTGTCGCCGGAACTGGCCGAGCTCGACGCGCGGCTGGCAGCGGCGCACGCGCTGGCGTGGCAGCAGGTGCGCAACCTCGCCGAGGACCGGCCCTCACCGGGCGGCTCGGCCATGGCCAAGTGGTACGCCTCCGAGCAGTTCCGGCCGATCCTGCGGGCCGCGGCCGAGATCGACGGCCTCGACTCCGTGCTGACCTCCTGGGACGGCGCCGCACCTGCGGACGGGATCGTCGAGTCGGCCTACCGGACCGGGCCGAGCCTCCGCCTCGCGTCCGGCACCTCCGAAGTCATGCTGTACCTCATCGCGACCGGTGAACTGGGGCTGCTGTGACGCTGACCGACCTGTTCGACGACGAGACCATCCCGCTGCTGCGCCGGCTGGGCGAACGGCGGCGCGGCGACCACACGCCGGTGAACGAGGAAGCCCGGCGGCAGGTGCTGGCCGCGCTCACCGAGTCCGAAAAGTCCACAGTGGAGGTGCTGCGGGCCGCGGAACTGATGGGTGCCGCGCTGTACCAGAGCCCGTTCCTGGACACCGTGGCGGCCGCGGAGATCTTCTCGCTCTCCCCTGGCCGCACGGTCGCCCTGGCCCTGCGGGAGAAGGGCACCGACAACCCCGCCACCCCCGCACCGATCTCCGTCCGGGACGGCAGGGTCACGGCGGTGCGGAGGTTCGTCGCCTTCGCGTCCGAAGTGGACGATCTGCTCGTCGTCGGCGGGAACACGGCCGCACTTGTGGCCGTGCGGCAGCCCGGCGTGCGGACGTCCCGGCAGGACGACATCGGCCGCGGTGACCTGCACACCGTCGAGATCCAGGACGCGGCGGCTCAGGTGAGGGACGTGACCGCGGACTACCCGGGAGTGCTGGCGCGGGCCAGGACCCGGCACGCCGCGTACCTCGCCGGCTCGGCGAAAGCCGCGATCCGGCTGACCGCGGACCACCTGAAGGAGCGCAAGGCGTTCGGTCAGCCCCTGGCGAAGAACACCGCGCTGGCGTACCGGCTGGCGGCGCTGTACGCCGAGGCCGAAGCCGTCCTGGCGCTGATCGGCACGGAGCCGAGCCCGGCGACGGGTGCGCAGGCGATGTTGCTGGCCGGTGCGGTCGCCCGCCAGAGCGCGGAGGAGGCGGTGCACCTGCACGGCGCCTACGGGATGACCGAGCGCAGCGACGCCCAGGTGTTCTACCGGCGCGCGGCGGTCGACGCCCAGTGGTACGGAACGGCGACCGACCTGCGCGCCGAACTCCTCACCGCACTAGGCGGTTAGCCGCGAGCAGCTCGTAGAACGGCTCGTGGTGCTTGCTGAACGCCGCGAGCTTCTCGTTGTTGTCCACCGTGTCCGCGTACGTCGTCGACGTGGCGGTGAATCCCGTGCTCTCGCTGACCCCCTTGTGCCAGCGGGCGGACTGCGCCCATTCGACACGTTCCCCGGAGGACCAGGTGGTCGCAGAGGCGCGGTAGGCGATCCCCACGCGGTCGCAGTACTCCCGCAGCATCTCCGCCGGTGCGTCGACCACGTCCGCGGCGTCGAGCACCACGGGCGTCTGCCCACCTGCGGCGAGCACGGCCTGGTACATCTCGTACAGGCCTTCGAGGCCGATGTCCGAGCACACCATGTCCGGCTTGAGCGCGTAGAACGAGGCCGCGATCTCGTCGGGGCGGCGGATCAGGAACGTGTGCCGCGCCTCGGCCAGGAACTCGCGGTCGGCCAGCACCGCGTCGTACCGGAGATCCGTGGTGTCCTTGAAGTACACCGTGCGGGTCGCGGACAGCTCGCGGATCGCGGCGATCAGTTCCGCGTGGGTGTGCACCTCGCGGGAGCCGACGGTGGTGGAGCCGTAGTCGGAGATGTTGCAGAACGGCTCGTGCAGGGCGAGGAGCCCGCCGTGCTCGACCATCGAACGGAAGAGCGCGGTCGACCGGGATCGCGGGGCCGCCCACAAGGCGATGATCATGTCGCTCCTTCCTGGGATTCTCACGTTCTCCCGGTCCGCACGGACGGGATAAGTCAGGCATGTCCCTGACTTGAGGACGTCACGTCCCGGCCACGATGCTCGGGTCCGAACGTCGGAGGGCGGCCTCATGCACGCTGAGTCCACAGTAGACAGTCGGACGGCCGCACGACCACGCTCGGTACCACGAGCCGACCGCGGCGACGGGCGGCTGCCGTGTTCGCCCGCGCAGGAACGACTCTGGTTCCTGGAGCAGGTGGACCCCGGCTCCCCCGCGCACGTGGTCGCGGGCGCGGTGCGGTTCACCGGAGACCTCGACATCTCAGTCCTGAGCCGGTGCCTGGACGAGATCGTGCGGCGGCACGAGGTGCTGCGGACCAACATCGTCGAGCGTGACGGCACGCCCCACCAGGTGGTGAGCCCGCCGGCGCCCGTGCCGTTGCCGGTGCGCGACATCAGGGACGCACCCGACGTCGAGCGGGCGATCGACGACGCCGGCCGGCGTGAGGCCGCCACCGCGTTCGACCTGGCGACCGCTCCGATGCTGCGGGCGAGCCTGCTGCGGGTCGACGACCGCGCGCACGTGCTGCTGCTCAGCGTGCACCAGGTCGCGTGCGACAGCTGGTCGATCGGCGTGATCCGCGCGGAGCTGGCCGCGTTGTACCAGGCCTTCCGCGACGGCCTGCCGTCCCCGCTGCCGGAACTGCCGGTCCAGTACGGAGATGTCGCGGTGTGGCAACGTGCGCGGCTCGACCGCGGTGAGCTGGACGCTCAGCGGGAACACTGGCGGACGGCGTTGGCGGGCGCGGGCGAACTGCTGCTGCCGACGGACAAGTCCCGTTCCGCCGCACGGACTTCGCGCGGCGACGCCGTCCCCTTCCACTTGCCGGCCGACCTCGTCGCGTCGGCGGCTGAGGTCGAGGCGACGCTGGTGGCCGCGTTCGCCGTCCTGCTGTGGCGGTGGAGCGGCCAGGACGCGGTGGTGATCGGCTCCCCCGTCGCCGGCCGGTCCGCGGCGGAGACCGAGCCGATGGTCGGGTTCCTGGTCAACGTCCTGCCCCTGCACCTGGACCTGTCCGGTGATCCGGCGTTCGCGGACCTGGTCGCGGCCGCCCTCCACGTCCGCACCGCGGCCCGTGCCAACCAGGACTACCCGAGCGACCGGATGATCACCGACGCGGGGCGCACCGATGGCCTGGTCCAGGTGACGCTCACGCAGCGCGCCGCGCCGCCGGCACCCGTGGAACTCGGCGGGCTGATCATCGAGGAGCTACCGGTCCGTTCGGTGTCCACGAGATTCGACCTGTCGCTGGACCTCGTGCCCGACGCGGACGGCGGCATCGACGGGCGCCTGGAGTTCAGCACCGACCTGTTCACCCGCGACACCGCGGCCCGGATGGCCGACGCGTTCGTCTTGCTGCTGCGGCACGGCGTGTCCCGGCCCGGCGACGCCGTGTCGGCACTGCCGTTGATCACGCGGGCCGAGAGCACCCGGATCACCCAGGAACTCAGCGGCTCGACCGTGCCGTTCGAGGGCCCGCGGACCATGCACGGGATGTTCGAGCAATGGGCGGACCGGACTCCGGACGCCACAGCCGTGGTGGCCGGGCGGCACACGCTCACGTACGCCGAACTGGACGCGCGCGCCAACCAGCTGGCGCACCACCTGCGCGAGCTCGGAGTCGTGCCCGAGCAGCTGGTCGGGATCTCGCTGCCGCGGTCCGAGCTGATGATCGTCGCGGCGCTCGGCATCCTCAAGGCGGGCGCGGGATACGTGCCTCTCGACCCCGGTTACCCGCGGTCGCGAGTGGCGCACATGACCCAGGACGCGAACGTGCCGGTGATCCTGACGCACTCGTCGGTCGAGATCGAGGATTCGGTCCGGTTCGTGTGCCTGGACACCGAGTGGCCGGAAGATCAGCCCGTCACCCGGCCGGACGTCCACGTGCACGATGCCGGTCTCGCCTACGTGATCTACACGTCGGGTTCGACCGGTCTGCCCAAGGGTTCGGCCAACGAGCACGCCCGCGTCGTGAACACGCTCCACGGGGTCAACAACGTCTACGACCTCACTCCGCGGGACCGCGTGCTGGCGATCTCGTCGCTGAGCTACGACATGTCGGTCTACGAGATCTTCGGCGCGCTCGCGGCGGGCGCGACCGTCGTCGTACCCAGCGACGCCGAGACCGCGGACCTCGATCAGCTGCTGGATCTGCTGGTGCGCCAGGAAGTCACGGCGTGGAGCTCGGCACCGGCGCTGCTCGACGCCCTGGTCCGGCACACCGGCAGGCGGGGCGGCCTGCCCGGTGTGCGGCTGCGCGTCGTGGGGCTGGGCGGTGACCGGATGCCACCCGCGCTGCCCGGCCGGCTCGCGGAGTTGGTCCCGGGTATCCGGCTGCTGAACCTGGCCGGCATGACCGAGTCGTCGTACTGCAGCCTCGCCCACCGCCTGACTCGCCGGAACTACCCGGGAGGCGTGCCGTGGGGCAGACCGTTCGCCAACCACCGCGTCTACCTCCTCGACCGGCACGGCAGGCCCGTACCCGTCGGCGTGCCGGGTGAGCTGTTCATCGGCGGATCCGGACCCGGCCGCGGTTACTGGAGCAGGCCGGGGATGACGGCCGACAGGTTCCTGCCCGACCCTTACAGCGCGGAGCCCGGCGGCCGGATGTACGCCACCGGCGACCACGCGCGGTTCCTGGCGAATGGGGACGTCGAGTTCCTCGGCAGGCTGGACCAGCAGATCAAGATCCGCGGGTTCCTGGTCGAACCCGGCGAGGTCGAGGCCGAACTGGCGACGCACCCGGCGGTCATCGACCCGGTGGTGCTCGCGTTCGACGACAACCTGGGCGAACGCAGGCTGGCCGCCTACGTGCTGGCGCGCGGCAGGCAGCGCCCGTCCACCTCCGAGCTGCGCGCGTATCTGGCCGCGCTGCTCCCCGACCACATGGTGCCGGCGGTCTTCGTGGTGCTCGACCGGCTTCCTCTGCTGCCCAGCGGAAAGCTCGACCGGGCCGCGCTGCCCGCACCGGCCATGGCCGGACCGATGTCACCCGACGACGTGCGCTCCGGGCGGTGAGCCAGGGAGATCACCGACTGTCCCGGGCACCGCGGGACCGGCAACGTCTGCAGATCAGGAATGGGAGGTGAGGACCCGGTGACCGACACGTACGTCTTCCCGGCGTCCTTCGGCCAGGAACGGCTGTGGATGCTGCACGAGATGGGCGCGGGCAGCGCCTACCACGTCAGCGGTGCGCTGCGGCTGACGGGCGACCTGGACGCGGACTGCCTGCGGCAGGCGCTGCAACTGCTCGTCGACCGGCACGAGGCGCTGCGCACCGGTGTCGAGATCGGAGAAGGCGGCGCGGTCACGCAGGTCGCGATCTCCGCGCTGACCGTCCCGTTCACCACCGGCGACACAGTGGAAACCGAGCTCGGCGACGCGATCCGCGCAGTGGTCGGCGAGCCGTTCACCCTGTCCTCTCCCCCGCTGCTGCGGGCGCGACTGTTGCGGGTCACCGACGCAGCCGAGCCGCAGTGGGTGCTCGTGTTGTGCGTGCACCACATCGTGGTCGACGGCTGGTCGCTGGGCATCCTCGTGGCGGAGCTCGGTGCCGCGTACACGTCGCTGGTGGGCGGGACACCGCCGCAGTGGCCGGAGCCCGAGATGCAGTACGCGGATTTCGCGCTGTGGCAACGGGACTTCCTGACCGGTGACGAGATCGTCGCGCAGCGCGAGTTCTGGCGGACCACCCTGTCCGGGGCGACCGCGCTCGACCTGGTGACCGACCACCCCCGTACAGCGGCCACGAGCTACCAGGGTGACGCGGTCCGCACGGTCCTGCCGGACGTTCTGGTGAAGCGGCTCGCCACGGCGGCGCAGAGCGAGAACGCCACCGAGTTCATGGTGTTCGTGACCGCGTGGTCGGTTGTGCTGTCGCGGTGGAGCGGTCAGCACGACCTCGTCATCGGCACCCCGGTCGCCGGCAGGCCCAGCGACGAGCTCGACGGTGTGGTCGGATTCTTCGTCAACACCCTGCCGTTGCGCGTGCGGCTCGACCCGCAGGAGACGCTCCGGCAGACGCTGGCCCGGTGCCGTGCGGTCTGCCTGGCCGCGCTGGCCAACCAGGACGTGCCGTTCGAGTGGATCAAGCAGGCGCTGGGCGACGGCGTGAAGATCCCGCAGACCCTGCTGGCCCTGCAGAACACCCCGAGCGGCAGCCTCGGTCTCCCCGGCGTGCAGGTGGAGCAGGTCGGCGTGCCCAGCGGAGGGGCCCAGTTCGACATCGGTCTGTACCTCGCGCCCGCCGACGACGGTCTCGCCGCCGAACTGACGTACTCCACCGGACTGTTCGAGCAGGCTTCCGCGCAACGCGTGCTGGACGCGTTCGTGACCGTGCTGACCGAGTTCGCCGAACACCTCGACTCTCCACTGTGGACCACCCCGGTGCTGTCCGCGGCCGAGCGGGACCGGGTCGTGGCGATGACCGGATCGACCGAGCTCGCCGAGCCGCTGCCCTCGCTCGCCGAGTCGTTCGAGCAGGCCGTCGAACGCACACCGGACGCGGTCGCGGTCGTCGCGGACGCCACCGGTGACTCGCTGACGTACCGCGAACTGGACATCCGCGCCTCGGGCGTGGCGTCGTGGTTGCGGGCCAACGGTGTCCAGGTGGGCGACAGCGTCGGCGTGTGCCTGGAACGCGGGGTCGACCTGGCCGTCGCCGTGCTGGGCGTGCTGAAGGCGGGCGGGGCGCACCTGCCGCTGGATCCCGACTATCCCGACGGAAGGCTCGCGGCCGTGTTGTCCGCCGGGCGACCGGGCATCGTGCTCACCTCGGCCACGACACGTGCCCGCGTCACCGGCGGCGCCCGTGTCGCCGACATCGGCGAGGCGACCGGAAACCCGTTGGCACCAGTGGAGGTTCCGGGCGGCAGCGGGGCGTACGTGGTGTTCACGTCCGGTTCGACCGGCGTGCCCAAGGGGGCCGTCAACACGGTCGACGGCCTGGCCAACCGGCTGCGCGCGGTGGCGGCGAGGATGCCGCTCGGCGCTCAGGACGTCGTCGCGCAGAAGACGCCGATCGGGTTCGACGTGGCCGTGCCCGAGCTCCTCGGCCCGTTGCTCGCGGGTGCCAGGGCGGTGTTCGCCGCACCGGGCGGTCATCGTGATCCCTTGTACCTCAAGGAGTTCTTCGTCCGCCACGGCGTCACGCACACGCACTTCGTGCCGTCCATGCTGCGCCTGTTCATCGACTCCGGCGTCACGGGCGCCGACGTGCCGCAGCTCAGGCGAGTGCAGTGCAGCGGCGAGGAGGTGCCGGCCAAGCTGGCAGCGGACTTCTTCGCCGCGTTCCCCGGCGTCGAGCTGCACAACATGTACGGGCCGGCCGAAGCCGCGGTCGAGGTGACGCACTGCCGGGTCGAGCCGTCGATGACCGGCCGCCGGATCCCGATCGGCGACCCGCTGCCCGGCGTTCAGGTGCTGCTGCTCGACGCACACGGACAGCCTGTGCCCGTTGGCGTTCCCGGTGAGCTGTACCTCGCGGGTGTGCAGAACGCGCGTGCCTACATCGGTCAACCTGGGGCGACCGCGGCCGCCTTCCTCCCGCACGAGAACGGCACGCGCGTCTACCGGACCGGCGATCGCGCGTACTGGAACCCCCAGGGGCGACTGACCTTCCTCGGCCGCACCGACCACCAGGTCAAGATCCGCGGCCAGCGCGTCGAACCGGCGGAGATCGCGACCACCATGCGCTCGCACCCCGCGGTCACCGACGCGGTCGTGGTCGTCCGGCCGGACAGCCGGGGCAACCCGCGCGTCATCGGCTATCTCGTGGCGGACGGCGACGTGGCCCTGGACGAGCTCCGGCGCCATCTCGCCGCCCGGCTGCCCGCCGCCATGGTGCCCGGCCAGTTCGTGACCGTGCCGGCGTTCCCGGTCACCGCCAACGGAAAGATCGACCCGGCCGCACTGCCCCTGCCGGCGGCGGACCTGGAGGAGTCGGTCCGCGTGCCACCGAGGACACCTGTGGAGACGCTGCTGGTGAAGCTGTGGGCCGAGGTGCTGGGTGTGTCGAACGTCGGCGTCCGGGACGACTTCTACGAGCTCGGGGGCGACTCGTTGCGCGCGGTGAACGTGTTGCAGCGCACCCGTGAGCTCGGCCTGGAGTTCCCGCTCCAGGTCCTGCTGGGCAGGCACACCATCGAGGAGCTCGCCGAGCAGACCACGGACGGGCGCGGCTGATGACACGCACCTCCCCCGCCACGACCGGACGCGCGGTGTCTCGCAGCGAGGCGATCGACCTGCTGCACCGGATGGTGGCCATCCCTTCGGTGTCCGGCGACGAGCGCGACGTGGCCGAGTTCGTCGTCGGCGCCATGACAGAGCTGGGTTTCGAGGCGCACGTCGACGACGCGGGCAACGCCATCGGCGTGATCGGCGATCCGAGTGGTCCCACGGTCATGCTGCTCGGTCACCTGGACACGGTTCCCGGCGGGCCACCGGTGCGGCTCGACGGCGAACGCCTGCACGGTCGTGGTTCGGTGGACGCGAAGGGCCCGCTCGCGACCATGATCGTCGCCGCCGCGCAGGCGAGGGCGGCGGGCGCACGGATCGTCGTCGTCGGTGCGGTCGACGAGGAACGCGACTCCGTCGGCGCGCACCACGTCGTGGCCACCCAGCACGCGGACGCCGTGGTGATCGGCGAACCGAGTGGCGTGGGCACGGTTGTCGTGGGCTACAAGGGTGTCCTGCGGTTCACGTGCACCATGCGCCGGCCGCAGGCGCACACCAGCACGCCGGAACCCAACGCCGCCGAGGTCGCCGCCGCCTTCTGGGAGTCGCTGCGTTCGCGGTACGCGGTGGACGGAGGCCGGGTGTTCGACCGGTTGTCCCCCACCCTGATCAGCATGAAGGCCGACCTCGTCCGGGCCGACCTCGTCATCTCCTGCCGCACGCCGTTGAACTTCGACACCACCGCTTTCCTGGCCGAGGTGCGAGGTCTGGCCGGGGACGCGGAGCTCACCGTGCTCGAGGTGACGCCGGCGATCCGCAGCTCCCGTGCCGATCCGGTGGCCCGCGCCCTCGCCGGTGCGATCCGTGCGCACACCGGGAACGCCGAGTTCAAGCTCAAGCTCGGCACCTCCGACATGAACGTCCTGGGCCCGGCCTGGCGCGTACCGATCGCCACCTACGGCCCCGGTGACCCGCACCAGGACCACACCCCCACCGAACACATCGACCTGCCCGAGTACCTGCTGGCGGTGGCGATCCTGACCGACGCCATCAACCGGCTCGCCACCGAACTGATGTCACCGAGCTGACCCCGGGGATGACTTGATGGATCTGCCTGTCGCCGTTCTGGCATCGCGTGTCCGCCTCGAGGAGAAACTCATCCTCGCCGAACTGGCCAGGCGCGGGGTGCCGGTGGAGGTGATCGACCCCCGCCGCGCGCTGTTCGAGCTGCAAGCACCCAAGCCGAGGTACGCGGGCGTCATCAGCCGCGAGATCTCGCACACTCGCAACATGTACGCGGCCCGGCTGCTGGAGCACGCGGGCCTGACCGTGGTCAACAGCGCCGACATCATCGCGCTGTGCGGCGACAAGCTGCTCACCACCCTCGCTCTGCACGCCGCCGGACTGCCGGTGCCGCGGGCGGCCGTGAGCCTCTCGCCGGAGCACGCGCTGGAGCACCTGGAGAACTTCGGGTTCCCCCTGGTGTCCAAGCCGGTGAACGGGTCGTGGGGGCACCTGGCCGCCAAGCCCACCGACCGCAACTCCGCGGAGATCATGCTCGAACACCGCCGCGCGTTGCCCAGCCCGCAGTACCAGGTCGTGTACGTGCAGGAGTACGTCGACAAGCCCGGCCGCGACATCAAGGCCTACGTGATGGGCGGCGAGATCATCGGCGTGATCTACAAGATCTCCGACGAGTGGCGCACGAACACCGCCAGGGGTGGGACGACGGCACGCTGCGAGCCGGACGAGGAGCTCACCAAGCTCCTGCGCGCGACGGCCGACGTGGTGGGTGACGGCATCCTCGGCATCGACGTGATGGAGTCCCCCGACGGCGGCTACCTGGTCAACGAGGTCAACCACACGCCGGAGTTCCACGGCGCTCTCGAGGTGCTGTCGGTGGACCTGGTCGGGGCCTACGTGGACTTCGCGACCCGCAAGCTCGGCATCGGTGCGGCATGAGCGACAAGCTGGCGATGTTCGGTGGCACCAAGGTGATCGGGAAGGGCAGCGTCCCGCCCGAGCAGATCCGGTGGCCGGTGATCACCGACGCCGAACACGAGGCCACCCGGCGCGTGCTGGACAGCGGGCAGTTCACGTCCAACAGCACCGGCGGCGGCGAGGTGGCCGCGCTGGAGGCGGAATGGGCCGAGTTCGTCGGTGCCCCGCACTGCGCCGCGGTGGTCAACGGCACCGCGGCCATCGAGCTGGCCATCGCCGCGGCCGGGATCGAGCCGGGTGCGGAGATCCTGGTGCCCGCGCTGAGTTTCATCGCCAGTGCGGTGGGTGCCGTGCAACGCATGCTGGTGCCGGTGTTCGTCGACATCGATCCGATCACCTACAACATGTCACCCGAAGCCGCCGCGGCGGCGATCACGTCGCGGACCCGCGCGATCCTCGTGGTGCACCTGCACGGCCTGCCCGCGGACATGGCCGAGTTGCGGGCGCTGGCCGACCGGCACGACCTGCTGTTGATCGAGGACGCAGCCCAGTCTCACGGAGCCACCTACCAGGGCAGGCGCACCGGCACGCTCGGCGACATCGCCACGTTCAGCCTCAACGTGGTCAAGAACCTGCCCACGTGCGGCGAAGGCGGCCTGATCACCACGGCCGACCCCGAGCTGCACCGGAAGGTCGTGCTGCACCGGCAGTTCGGCGAGGACCTGCGCGGCGGCCGGGAGCGGGACTACGTCTCCCGCGTGCTGGCCGGCAACGCCAAGCTCAGTGCCATCCAGGCGGCGTTCGCCCGTGCTCAGCTGGCCAGGCTGCCGGAGTACGACGCGGCCAGGAAGCACAACATCGAGGCCATGCTGGCCGCGCTGGCCGGTCTGCCAGGACTGGTGTTGCCAGTGGTGCCCCCTGACCGGACCCACGCCTGGCACATCCTGAGGTTCCGCTTCGATCCCGAGGCGATGGGTCACCCGGACGTCCACCCCGGAGCGTTGCGGTCGATCGTGCACCGGGCACTGCGCGCCGAAGGCGTCCCGGTCCAGCCGTACCAGCTGGTTCCGCTGCCGATGCAGGAAGCCTTCCAGACCCGTGCCGGGTTCGGCGGGTACCCGTGGAAGCTGGGCGGCGACGTCGGCCACCAGGACTCGTACCCGCGGACCACGGCGGTCATCGAGTCGTCACTGACGCTGCAACGCTGGCACCTCAACCCGCACAGCGGCCCGGTGCTGCTGCGGTGCGCCGAGGCGTTCCGCAAGGTGTGGGACAACCTGGACACCCTGATCCCGATCGCCCGCAGCCTGGACCGCTCTTCGAAGGTGGCGGTATGACGACCTCACTCGCCGCCAGGGCACTGCACAACCGCGAGCAGATCCTGCGGATGGGATCCTCGCCGTCCGGTACGCACATCGGTGGCAGCCTGTCCTGCGTCGACGTGCTCACCTTGCTGTACGACGAAATCCTGAACGTGCGGCCGGACGAACCCGACTGGCCGCTGCGCGACAGGTTCGTCCTCAGCAAGGGCCACGCGAGCGCGGCCCTCTACGCCGTGCTGGCCTCCGCCGGGTTCATCCCGGAGTCCGAAGTGGACACCTACGCGGCCAGTGGCGGCCGGCTCGCGGGCCACCCGTTGCGGCGCCTGCCGGGAGTCGAGTTCCCCAGCGGCTCGCTGGGGCACGGGCTGTCCCTCGGCGCGGGAGTCGCACTGGCCGCCCAGCGCCTGGGCCACGCGTACCGGACGTTCGTCCTGATGGGCGACGGCGAGCTGCAGGAGGGCTCGGTGTGGGAGGCGGCCCAGTACGCCCCCGCGGCGGGCCTGGACAACCTGGTCGCGATCGTGGACCGCAACGGCTGGCAGATCACCGGCCGCACCGAGGAGCTGGGACTGGAGCCGCTGGCCGACCGGTGGCGCAGCTTCGGCTGGGCCACCACCGAGGTCGACGGCCACGACCTGGACGCGCTGCGCGAGGTCTTCACGTTGCTGGAGCCGGGCCGGCCCACCGCGGTCATCGCGCGGACGGTCAAAGGAAAAGGCGTGCCGCTGTTCGAGGACAAGAAGAAGAGCCACCACGTCACGCTGACGCCCGCCCTGCTCACCAGGGCACAGGCGGGCCTGCGGGCGAGGGCGAGGAGGACGTCATGAGCGTCGAGACCGCACCCGGCGTCCTGGTGCCCACCCGCGAGGTCTACCGCCGGGTCCTCGGCGAGCTGGCCGAACGGGACCAGCGGGTGTTCTGCGTGGACTCCGACATGGGCGGGCTGGAAACGGGTTTCGGCGAACAGTTCCCCGAGCGGTACACCAACGTCGGCATCGCCGAGGCGAACATGATGGGCGTCAGCGCCGGACTGGCCTCCGCGGGCTTTCTCCCGTACGCCAACACCATCAGCACGTTCGCCACGTGCCGCGCGTGCGAGCAGATGAAGGTCGACATCGCGGGCAACAACCTGCCGGTGCGGATCGTGGTCACGCACGCCGGGTTCTCCGCCGGGCACTACGGGCCCACGCACCACGCGCTGGAGGACATCGCCATCGCCCGCACCATGCCCAACATGACCGTCGTCGTGCCGGCCGACTCGGTGGAGACCGAGGCGGCGGTGCTGGCCACCGCGGACCTCCCCGGTCCGCTGTTCCTGCGGCTCGGCCGGGCCGCCACTCCGCTGGTGCACGAGTCGTCCGCCGGCTTCGTCCTCGGCGAGGCGGCCCGGCTGCGCGACGGCGACGACGTGACGATCATCGCCACCGGGCCCTACCCGGTCGTGATGGCCCTGCAGGCGCACGACGTGCTCGCCGCGGCGGGAATCCGCGCGCGGGTGCTGGACATGCACACCGTCAAGCCCATCGACCGGGCCGCGATCGTCGCGGCGGCCGAGCAGACCGGCGGCATCGTCACGGTCGAGGACCACGTGCTGGAAGGCGGGATGAGCAGCGCGGTCTGCGAGGTGCTCGCCGAGACCGTGCCGTGCCGCGTGCGGCGGATCGGCGTCCCGATCTCGTTCTTCGACCTGGTCGGCGACGAGCTGGAACTGCTGACCGCGGCAGGGGTGTGCCCGGACGCCGTCGTCGCGGCGGCGAAGGACCTGCTGTAGGGGACTTTCCGGACTACTTCGGACAGTGCCAGGACCACATGCTCGGCTGGACACCAGAGGAGAAGCCATGACCACCGCGACGGCGTGCCCCGAGTGTGAAGGCGCGATCGAGATCACGAACTCGTTGACGCAGAACGAGATCGTGGAGTGCCCTGACTGCATGAGCGAGCTGGAGGTGGTCACCGCCGAGCCGCTGGTGCTGGCACTGGCCCCGGAGATGGACGAGGACTGGGGCGAGTAGGTGGCCTCGATCTCCGCCGGAATCGTCGGCGCGGCCGGGTACATCGGCGGTGAGCTGCTCCGGCTGCTCACCGGTCACCCCGAGGTCGAGGTCACGCGGGTGTACTCCACGAGCCAGCAGAGCAAGCGGGCCGACAGCGCGCACCCCAACCTGCGTGGCCACACCTCTCTCACGTTCACGCACCCCGACGACCTCGAATCCCACGACGTGCTGTTCGTCGCGGTGTCGCACGGGAAAGCCGCCGAACTGGTGCGGCGCATCGGTTCGGCGGCACCGCTGGTCGTCGACCTCACCGCGGACTTCCGGCTCAAGGACCCCGCGGTCTACGAGACGTACTACGACTCCGCGCACCCGGCCGCGGACCTGCTGGCCGGGTTCACCCCCGGACTGCCGGAACGACACCGGGACGCGCTGCGGACGGCGTCCCGGATCAGCGTGCCGGGATGCATGGCCAACGCGGCGACCCTGGCGCTGGCGCCGCTGGCCGGCCTGATCGACCCGGACGTCACCATCGACGCCAAGATCGGCTCCAGTGGCTCCGGCGCGACCGCGACCGGCATGAACCTGCATTCCGAGCGCAGCGGCGCGATGCGGGTCTTCGCACCGGTCCGCCACCGGCACGAGGCCGAGGTCGCCCAGGAGACCGGACTGCGGGCGCGCATGACCGCGACCGGTGTCGAGGCCGTGCGCGGGGCCCAGGTCCTGTGCCACGCCACGGCTCGCGGGGTCACCGAGAACGACCTGCGCCGTGCGTACCGGGCCGCCTATCAGGACGAACCGTTCGTGCGGATCGTGGCGCAGCGCCGGGGGCTCTACCGGCTGCCCGAACCGAAGATCCTGGCGGGCACCAACTTCTGCGACATCGGGTTCGCTGTGGACGGTGACCGCGTGCTGGCCGTGGCGGCGCTGGACAACCTCGGCAAGGGCGGCGCGGGCAACGCGGTGCAGTGCCTGAACATCCGGATGGGCTGGCCGGAGCGAGCCGGACTGGACTTCATCGGGCTGCACCCGGTCTAGGGCCTGTTTCCTGGATCTCGATGGGAGTCGGGCCCGAGGTGAGTCCTCCGGCCCGGCTGTCGCGAACACGGATCCGAGAAACAGGCCCCGAGGCCACGGCCCCGACACAGGCAGGAGAGGCATGGACCAGGTGCTGGTGGTCAAGGTCGGTGGCGCGGCCGGGATAGACCCCACCGGGGTCTGCGCGGACGTGGCGGCCCTGGTCCACGGCGGCCGCCGGGTGGTGCTCGTGCACGGCGGCTCGGCGACCGTCGACTCCCTGGCGGAGCGGCTCGGCGTGCCACAACGTCATCTCACGTCCGCCAGCGGCGTCACCACCCGCCACACCGACGCGGCCACCCTCGAAGTGCTGCAACTGGCACTGCTCGGCCAGGTCCGCCCGGCCGTGCTGGGCGCGTTGGGCGACGGTGGCGTCCGCGCGGTCGGACTGTCCGGTCTGGACGCCGGACTCCTGCGGGCCGAACGCCGCGCCGCGATCCGGGCCGTGGTGGACGGCAAGCGCGTCCTGGTTCGCGACGACCACAGTGGACGGATCACGTCCGTGGCGGGATCATTGCTGGAACTGTTGCTGGACAACGGGTTCACCCCGGTCATCTCGCCGCCGGCGCTCGCCGGGGACGGCCGTCCGGTCAACGTCAACGCCGACCGGGTGGCCGCCGCCGTGGCCGCCGAGCTCAAGGCGGACACGCTGGTGTTCCTCACCGCCGCTCCGGGTCTGCTCAGCGATCCGGCCGACCCCTCGTCGCTGATGTACGCCCACACCCTCACCGAGGACAGCGCGTCCGCCGTGACCGGTGGCATGTCGGTGAAGCTGATCGCGGCGCGTGAGGCCCTGCGGGGCGGCGTGCGGACGGTGGTGATCTCCGACGGCAGAGCGGAGTCGCCGGTGAGCCGGGCGCTCGACGGCGCCGGCACACGGGTCGTCCTCGACCCGGCCGAGCAGGCCTGAGGCGTCGAAGATTGTTTCCGCGTCCGGAGAACGGCACCAGGGCCGTTGTTCTCGTCCGGTTGATGAACGCCGACGTTCATCAACCGGACGAGAAGCTACGCGATTCGACGCATTGTGCCGGTCATGGCCGCCACCTCGGATCGGGACGAGACCTCCAGCTTGTCGAAGATCCGGCGCAAATAGGTCTCCACCGTCTTGTGGCTCAACGTCAGCGCCCTGGCGATTTGCTGGTTGGTCCGTCCGCGCGCCACGAGTTCCGCCACCTGGTTCTCCCGCACGCTCAACAGGCTCAGCCGCTCCACGACGACTTTCTCGAGATCCTCCGCCTCGGTTTCCCCGGCATCTCGCACGGGCGCGCCCTCCAGCCGGAGCACGGCGAGCAACACCCGGTGCGAGCGTGCGGACAACACGACCACGGCGACCCGGAGCATCTGCCGCGCCCGGTTCTGGTCGGTCGCCCACTCCAGGCACGCCGTGGCCAGCAGCATCAGTCCCAGCTGATCGGCCGGACCTGGCCTGGAGGACAGCTCGTCCTCCAGCGCGTGCCAGAACCGCGCGTCCTCGCTTCTGCCCGCCGTCGCGCTCAGCCCGGCCAGCACCGCCCACAGCGACCCCGACAACGCCGTACCGCCGCTCGTGATCACATGCCCGATCTCGGCGCACAGCCGCTTCGCCCGCACCTGCAGCGCGGCCGACCCGGTCGCGGACGCCAGCGCGCTCGCGTCCGCGGCATGGTCCACCGCCAACCCCAGAGCGCTGTCTCGCAGGTGCGCGGTGGCCAGCCCGAGGTGGAGCCTGCCGAGAACGTGGGTCTGCTGGTACCGCTCGGCGAGCTCCAGCCCGCGCGTGAACTGGCACAGCGCCTCCGCACTACGTCCGGACCAGATGTTGGCCCAGCCCAGCCAGTCGAGAACCTCGCACGTCGAAGCGACGTCCTCGCGCGGCTCCTCGAACGCCTCGGCGGTGCGGTCGGCCACCGCCATCGCCTCCGTGCCACGTCCGAGCGTGGCCAGCATCGCGCTGTGCACGGCCGACGCACGAGGATCGTCTTCGGCGAGCGCTCCCACCGGTGCCAGCAAACCGGCCACGTCACCGCCGCTGTCCAGCGCGATCTCGGCGAGAGCGAGGGGCAGTTCGACCCGCCCGGCCGCGGTGCGCATCAGTTCCGTCGCGTCGTCGAACCTGCCGAGCAGGCGCAACACCCTGACATGAGACTCCGCCAGGCCGGCGAGCGTCGCCGGATCCAGCTCGGCGTGGTGCTTCCACGCCAGCTGGTGGCCGGGAAGGCTGGCGGCGAGCTGCCCGGACAACGCGGTCGCCCTCGCGAGCCGGGTGATCACTTCCCCGCGCAGCAGATCATGCTGCTCCAGCAACCGCCGCAGCCAGCGCGACACCGTGCCGGGCATGCGGTCACCGGTGCTTCTGGCCGCGACCAGAAGCGTCTCCGCGTCCCGCCCGGTCTCCGAGTTCCCGGCTCTCTCCAGATGGTGCGCCTGGTCGGCGAGCGGTGCACCGCGCTTCCACAGCGCCTCGTACGCGCGGGCGTGCGCACCAATCCGCCATCCTCCACCCGAATGGTGGTAGCAGATCGAACGGACCACACCGTCGCGGAAGACGAGCCGGTTGTTCCTGGTGCGCACCAGGTCCTGTGCGATCAGCTCGTCCAGGCCCGCCAGCGCGCTGTCGTGTTCGAGCTCCGCGACCTCGGCCACGAGCGCCGGGTCGAACGCGTCGCCGATGACGGCGGCGGCCTGGGCGAACAGCCGGCCCGCCGGCCCGAGCGCCCGCAGGTCCATGCCCACGGCCGCCGCGACCGGATGGGGCGACGGCACGTCGTCGACGATCGCCGTGTCGTCGTGCGGCCCGGCGGCCAGCGCGTTCAGCAGACCGGGTTGCCCACCGCTGAGCCGGTACAGCACCCTGCGACGACCCGGCCGCATGGTGACGGGGAGCAGGCGCACCGCGTCCGCCTCGCCCAGGGGCCCGAGCTCGATCCGCCGCACCGCGCCGGTCTCGGCCGCCGTGCCCAACGCGCTGAGCAGGTCCACCGGCGTCTGCCGCGGCCGATGGGTCAGCACGAGCAGCACCGGTGCGGCCGGCGGGCGGCGCACCAGGTTGAGGATCATCTCGATGGAGCTCTGGTGCGCGTGGTGCACGTCGTCCAGCAGCAGCACGAGCGGCTTGTCCTCGCTCAGCCTGCCGAGCAGCGCGCGAATCCCCTGACTGGCCCAGTAATGCCGTTCCTGTGGCTGTATCCGGGCCGCCCCGGACGTGTGCAGGGCCGGGAAGATCTCCGGCAGCCGCAACGCGGCACGCGGGTCCATTTCGGACAAAAGACCCGCACCGCCCGAGGCCAGCAGATCATCGAGGGCGTCGACGAACACCGCGAACTCCGTCATCAGCGGCTTGGCCACGACCTCACCGTGCGCCACCCTCGCGCCGGCGCGTTCCGCCCGCTCCCGCCAGGCGGCCAGCAGGCGGGTCTTGCCCATACCGGGCTCACCCGCCAGCTCCACCACACGAGCGGAACTCCCGCCGAACGTCTCCAGCAGGTGGTCGAAGAACTCCAGCTCCCGCGTCCTACCCCGTAAGGGTGGCTGCCCGGACGACTCTCCGGGCGTGCCGAGCCCGCCCCCGAACATCGAAGGCCCCCTCCCCCTGCAGTGGCGTACACCCATGGACGTATACCCGTGGATGTACGCCTAACGGACGTACACCGATGGACATACACCCGTGCGCACATTCCGCGCACATGTGCATGTATGAACCACATGAATAGACCCCAGTACCGTCGTCAGTATTACCTTGACGGCACACCGAGGGCAAGCCTGAACCAAATAGGCCACCAGTCAGGCAAAACCTTGACATGCCAGCGGCGATTTGGTTACGGTCGCTCCAGCTTCAACCGCGCAGGGGGCGCCACCAGGAGCGAATTGCACTGGGGACCAAATTGGGGTGGACGTTGTTGCCAAGCCGAAATGGATCAGCTAAACCTGCAGGTCACAGGGATGTGACCGCAAGAGCCGGTCAGCGCTGACGACATAGCGCGCGACACCGGATCCATACGAACAAGGTCACGGCAGCCGAATCTGTCCTTCGGCTCAGTTGAGATTTCTACATTTAATTGTCGACCTCCGAGCACGGCACGCCCGCCGTGCGAATTTGGCGTGCACATTTCCGAACAGCAGGGGTAATCATGACATCCGAGGGCAATGCGTTCGCATTGAGCGAATCGGAACTCGCGCAGTTCCACACCAACGGATACATCGGGCCGTTCGATCTCTACGAGCCCGAGGAGATGGCCGCAAATCTGCAGGCCTTGCGACCGAAACTCATCAACACGAAAAAAGCCGTCTACGGCGGCGGCAAGACCATCTCCGGCGTGACGAACCTGTCGAACTACGACCGGCACCTGGACGTCGACTTCCTGGCCGAGCACATCACCCGTCCGGAGATCGTGGACAGGGTGTCCAGCATCCTCGGCCCGGACACGCTGTGCTGGCGCTCGGAGTTCTTCCCCAAGTACCCCGGTGACGAGGGCACGGACTGGCACCAGGCCGACAACTTCTCCAACGTGGCCGGCTCGAAGCACCCCCAGATCGTGTGGCCGGAGGACGCCGACTTCGGCGGCACCATCACGGTGTGGACGGCGTTCACCGAGGCGTCGGTGGACATGGGATGCCTGCAGTTCATCCCCGGCTCCCACCGGTCGATGAACTACGACGAGTCCAAGGTCATGGACTACAACCCCGACCTGGTCAACAACGTGGAGAAGTCCGGGGTGCGGCGCGGGTTCTTCGGCTACGACTACCGGCAGCTGCAGAAGGACCCCAACTGGTCTCCCGACGAGGCCAAGGCCGTCTCGCAGGTGATGCGCCAGGGTCAGTTCATCATCTTCTGGTCCACGCTGATGCACGCCTCGCATCCGCACGCGGGCAAGACCGACCAGATGCGGCTCGGGTTCGCCGGCCGCTACCTGCCGACCTCCGTGCAGGTCTACCCGCACTCGGACTCACTCGCCGAGTTCGGCGGCGCGGCGAGCCTGGACAGGTTCGGCAACGTGCTGACCTCCGGCCAGGACCACTTCGGCCACAACAAGTTCGTCGAGTCCACTGTGAACGGTTACCGCTTCCCCGTCCGCGAAGGGGCGCCGGCCTGATGGCGAACGACGACACCGAGATCGAGACCGGTACCGACACCGTTCAGGCCTGGGTCCTGGCCGCCTGTCAGGACCTCGGGCTGAACGTGGACGCCGACTCCGACTTCTTCCGGGCCGGAGGGTCGTCGCTGACCGCCGTGAAGCTGATCGCCAGGGCCGAGGAGACCTTCGGCGAGGACTCGCTCCCGCCCGAGGACCTGTTCGGCAACAGCGGCATTCGGGAGATCGCCGAGAGCATCGTCCGCAACCGGCAGCAGGTCGACGCACCACAGGCGTAGCGCGACGCGTTTCCCGGGTTCGTCCTTCGGCGCTGTTCCACCCGCAGGCAGGAAGCAGATCTCAAGGGAGGCGCATGAAGCGGCTCACGGCCGGGCCCGGGGCGCGCGCGGTACACGTTTTGGCCAATGTGGACACTTCGGTCCCCTTTCCGTCGGACAGCAACGTGAAGGAGCTGTTCGAGCACCGAGTCCGGCAGAACGGTGCGGCGACGGCGCTCGTGCACGGCGAGCGGCGGATGACCTACGCCCAGCTGAACACCTCCGCCAACCGGCTGGCGGATCACCTTCTCCAGCGAGGAGTTCAGCCAGGCGAGGTGATCGGCGTGTGCGTGCGGCGATCCTGCGAGCTCGTCGTCACGCTGCTCGCGATCATCAAGTGCGGCGCGGTGTACCTGCCGTTCGACCCGTCGTGGCCGGACGCCCGCCTGCACACGATGTTCGGCATCGCCGGCTGCGCGCGGGTGGTCACCGACCAGCCGGACGTCCTCACCCCGCGGCTGCCGCGGTGCCAGGTCGTCGCAACGTCCTCATCGGACGGTGACGGCACCGTGAACCCGGCACTCGCGGTGCTTCCCGCGGACATCGCGTACATCAACTTCACGTCGGGATCGACCGGGCGGCCCAAGGGAGTGCCGATCCAGCACAGGTCGGTCGTCCGGCTGGTCCACGACGCCCGCTACGCCCGCCTCGACGAGCGGACCGTCACCCTGTTGCTCGCTCCGGTCACCTTCGACGCGGCCACGTTCGAGATCTGGGGCGCACTGCTCAACGGCGGCACCTGCGTGCTCTACCCCGGCGGTTTCGTCCGGCTGTCCGAACTGGGCCGGGTGGTCCGGCGGCACTCGGTCAGCACGGTCTTCCTGACCACGGCGTTGTTCAACACGATGGTCGACGAGGACATCGACGCTCTCAGCAGCGTGGACACCATCCTCACCGGCGGTGAGGCACATTCGCTGCCCCACATCGAGAAAGCACTGGCCCACTACGGCACGGGACGGCTCGTCAGCGTGTACGGCCCGACCGAGTGCACCACGTTCGCCACCTACTACCCGTTGACCGGGCCGCAGCCGGCGGATCGGCCGCTGCCCATCGGACGGCCGATCCAGAACACGCGGGTGCACGTCGTCCGCGACGGCAGGCTGTGCGAACCCGGCGAGACGGGCGAACTGTGCCTGTCCGGCCCCGGCCTGTCCCCCGGATACGCCGGGATGCCGGAGGCGACCGCGCGACGTTTCGTGGACTACGTGGTCGACGGCGTTCCCGAACGGCTCTACCACACCGGTGACCTGGTGTACTTCCAGAGCGACGGCGTACTGGTGTTCCAGGGCCGCGACGACGACCAGGTCAAGATCAACGGTCACCGGATCGAGCTCGGCGAGGTCCGGCACGTCCTGGCCGGGCACCCGGACGTCCGCCAGGCGTTCGTCACCGTGCACGTCACCGGCACCGGCGAGCGGGTGCTCATGGCGTTCGTCGTGTCGGACGGCACGAGCGAGACGTTGCGGAACCACCTGGCGCACCGGTTGCCGCCGTACATGATTCCGGCCGTGATCGAGATCCGCGAGTCGCTTCCCCTGTCCACGCACGGAAAAGTGGACCGCCAAGCGCTCGTGTCCTCCCTGCGGCCGGTGTCATGACCGACGACTTCCGCCAGGAGATCCGGTCCGTCCTCGACAAGGCCGTGCTGCCGCACGCCGACCAGTGGGAGCAACAGGGGCACGTGTCGGCCGACGGGTGGCGCGCACTGGCCGACGCCGGTCTGCTCTCCTTGCCGCACAACGGTCCCGGCTTCCTGCGCAGCGCCGTCTTCCTGGACGAGCTGGGCGGCACCGGATACGCCGGCATCCGCGCGTCGATCGGCGTCAGCGCCTACATGGCACCCGCGTACCTGCACCTGTACGGCACCGAGTCGCAGCGGGCCACCTGGCTCACGCCCGGAAAGATCGCCGCGCTGGCCATCACCGAGCAGAACGCCGGCACGGACCTGTCCCGGCTGTCCACAGTGGCGAAACCGGACGGCGGCACCTACCGGCTGACCGGCGAGAAGCTGTACGTGGCCAACGGTTCCGCCGCGGACTACTTCATCGTGCTGGCCAGGACCCGCGACGGCGGTACCGCCCCGGTGTTGTCCGGCGCGAGCCTGCTCGTCGTCGACGGCCGCTCCCCCGGTATCACCCGGCACCGGCACGAGACGCTCGGCTGGCGTGCGGCGGACGCGTGCCGGGTGTCGTTCGACGACGTGCCCGCCGCCGGAGTGATAGGCAAGCCCGACCGGGCGCTGATGTACCTGATGCCGGCGCTGGACTTCGAACGGCTGGTCGCGGGCCTCCTGGCGGTCGGCGGAGTCCGGCACTGCCTCGACCTGCTGCGGTCGTTCGTCCGGTCCCATCAGGTGCGCGGCGCCGCGTTGAGCGCCAACCAGGCGGTCCGGCACCGCCTCGCCGATCTGGACGCCCAGTTCGAGCTGGTGCGGACGTACGGCTACCAGCTGGCGAACGAGCACTGCGCCGGACGGCTCGACACCAAGGCCGCCGCCGTGCTCAAGCTGACCGCGACCGAGCTGGCGGTCACGGCCGCGCAGGTCTGCGTGCAGTACCACGGGGCACGGGGATACCTCGACGACTCCGTGCCCGCTCGTCTGCACCGCGACGCGATGGCGGGAACCATCGCGGCGGGAGCGAGTGAACTGGTGCGTGAACTGATCTTCGAATCTGGCCGATGAGGAGTTGAACGACACGTGGGAAACCTGGACGCCGCAACGGTCAGCGGTCGCATCCTGCTCGCCATGGCCGTGCTCATGGTCACCGTGCGGATCGTCGGCTGGCTGGTGAGCAAGATCGGCCAGCCGAGGGTGCTCGGGGAGATCGTCGCCGGGATCCTGCTGGGCCCCAGTGTGCTGGGCCTGGTGTGGCCCGGGCTGATGGCCCACCTGTTCCCGCCTCAGGTGATCACGGGACTGAACGTCTTGGCCCAGACCGGCCTGGTGATGTTCATGTTCCTGGTCGGCCTGGAGATCGACGTGAAGTCGTTGCGCGGGCAGGGACGCAAGGTCACGGTGATCAGTCACGCGTCGCTGCTCGTCCCGATCGCCCTCGCGGTGCCCCTGGCCGTGTGGCTGTACCCCCGGTTCGGGCAGCGGACCGACGAGCTGGCGTTCGTCCTGTTCTTCGCGGCGGCCATGGCGATCACCGCGTTCCCGGTGCTCTCCCGGCTGCTGCGGGAATCCGATCTGCTGTCCACCAGGGTGGGCGTGGTCAGCCTGGTGTGCGCGGCGATCAACGACATCTACGCGTGGATCATGCTGGCGGTCGTGGTCGCCGTGGCCAAGTCGGCCGGTTCCGAGGACGTGCTGCGGACGCTCCTCCTGTCGATCGTCTACGTCGTCGTGATGCTCGCCGTCGTCCGCCCCCTGTTGCGCAAACTCGGCCACCCGTCGATCTGGGTGATGATCGCCGTGGCGATCCTGAGCGCCTGGACGACCGACCAGATCGGCATCCACGCGATCTTCGGAGGCTTCCTGGCCGGCGCCGTGATGCCGCGTGACCCCGACTGGCAACGCGACGTGGAGGCGAAGCTGGAGAGCATCATCTCCGTGCTGCTGCTGCCGATGTTCTTCGGCCTCGTGGGGCTGTCCACCCGGATCGACCAGCTCACCACCGCCGCGCTCTGGCTGACCGCGCTGCTGGTCGTCGTGGTCGCCACCGCCGGCAAGCTGGGCGGGGCCACGGTCGCCGCGCGTCTGACCGGCGACCGGTGGACGGAGTCGCTGCTGATCGGCGTTCTGATGAACACACGCGGGCTGACCGAGGTGGTGATCCTGACCGTCGGCGTGCAGCTGGGCGTGGTCTCCCCGGCCCTGTTCACGATCATGGTCCTGATGGCCCTGGTCACCACCTTCATGGCGGCACCGCTGATCACCGTCCTGAAGCGGCGCATGGCGGCCGGCCAGGTCACCTCGCCGGCCGGTGATCTCCGCGGCGCCGGTGCCGCGCGATGACCCGGTTCGACCACGACGCCTGGCTGCGGAGCTTCCGGCCGCGCCAGGACCACGAGACCCAGGTCGTGTGCCTGCCCCACGCCGGGGGTTCGGCGAGCTTCTACCTGCCGTTCGCCGAGGAGCTGTCCCCGGTGGCCGACGTGCTCGCCGTGCAGTACCCCGGCCGGCAGGACCGCGGGCACGAGCCGTGCGTCGACGACCTCGTCACGCTGGCGGACCTGATCGCCGAAGCGCTGGCACCACTGGCAGACCGCCGGATCGTCCTCTTCGGACACAGCATGGGGGCGATGCTCGCGTTCGAACTGGCACGACGTGTGCCCACGGCACACCTCTTCGTGTCCGGCAGACGCGCGCCGTCGTGCTGGCGCGACGAACGGGTCCACCAGCGAGACGACGACGGCTTGATCGCCGCGATGCAGGAGCTGAACGGAACGAACTCCGCGTTGCTGCACAACAAGAAGATCCTCCGCATGGTCCTCCCCGCGGTGCGCGCGGACTACCGGGCCGCCGAAACGCACCGCTACGCCGACGGCCCCGGCGTCACCGCGCCCACCTCCGTGCTCCTGGGCGACGACGACCCGATGGTGACGCTCGACGAGGCACGTGCGTGGCAGCTGCACACCACCGGGACGACAGAGCTGCACGTGCTGCCGGGCGGTCACTTCTACCTGGTGGACCACTGGCCGCACATCGCCCGCCTGGTCGAGGACGAGGTGCCGGAGACCGCGACTCCGTCGACGACGAAGCCCGCCGGCCTCAGCGGGGAATGGCCGAATTGATCGTAACGGGGTGTCAGGTATTCCACACCGCGCGTATCATCTGACGCCGGTTCGACCACACGACGAGCCAGGTGTGAGGTTTCGTGGGAAACGGCGCGACGGTGCGACCCACCATCGGCATGATCACGGCAGGCCCGCTCATCGAGCTCGCCGGTGAGCAGTGGCAGGGCGTCAGCGACGGCGCGGCCGCCGGTGGCTGCGACCTCGTGTGCTTCGCCGGCACCGAGCTGGCGCACCCGGACCGCCACAAACGACAGGCCAACGCGGTCTACGACCTCATCGCACCCGGCCGGATCGACGCGCTCGTCATCTGGACGACGCGGATCAGCCAGCAGATCGGCGAGGCCGCGATGCGCGAGTTCGCCGTCCGCTACGCGCCCATCCCGATCGTCAGCGTCGAGGCGCACCTGGCGGACTGGCCGACGGTGCTGATGGACAACCGTGCCGGCATGGACCAGGCGGTCAGCCACCTGATCGAGGTGCACGGCCATCGGCGGATCGGCTTCGTGCGCGGTCCGCTGGCCCATGTCGGCGCGCAGGACCGCTACCAGGGTTACGTGGACGCGCTCACCCGCCACGGCCTGCCGATCGAGCCGAGGCTCGTGACCACGCCCGCCCCCTCCTGGGATCCCGCCGCCGCGGCGGACGCGGTCGCCGCGATCCTGGCCGAGGACGCGGAACCGCCGGACGCCTTCGCGGCGGCCAACGACGAGTTCGCGCTCGGCGTCGTGACCGCGGCGCAGGAGGCGGGCCTGCGCACGCCGGAGGACGTG
The DNA here is from genome assembly GCF_044754905.1 of Lentzea sp. NPDC092896. Taxonomy (NCBI): domain Bacteria; kingdom Bacillati; phylum Actinomycetota; class Actinomycetes; order Pseudonocardiales; family Pseudonocardiaceae; genus Lentzea; species Lentzea sp. NPDC092896. The sequence goes on along the minus strand of NZ_JBIVPX010000001.1, from coordinate 1,430,210 downwards.
GCGGTCGTCGGGTACGACAACCACACGTGCATCCGCTCGAACGATCTCGGTTACCAGGCGCCCGCGCGGCCGGCCTCCGGCAGCGTGCACCGCCGGGTCAACATCGACGCGGGAACGCCCGCGCTCACGACGGTGCGTGCTCCGTTCTACGAGATGGGGCGCCGCGCCGCCGAACTCGCGCATGCGTTGGTCCGCGGTGAACCCGTGCCCGTGCTGGAGATCGTTCCCACCGAGCTCGTCGTCCGCCGCTCGTGCGGCTGCATCCCTTCTGGCGACGGAATCTCGGTGCCGGCGCACGGTGAGCTCGCCGTTCCGGAGCACGACACCGCCGAGGCGGTCGCGGCGAACCTGCGCCGGGGGCTTGGGCCGAAGTCGGCCGTGCTGCCGGACGGTTGGGCCGAACACCTGACCCGTCTGTTCCTCGACACCGGACGACCAGAGGACTTCCTCGGTGTGTTCGCGGAGTACCTGCGCGACAGCGCCCGCGCCGGATGCGCGGCGCAGTCGTGGTGGGCGCCGTTGTTCTACCTGCGCCGGTTCGCTCTCGCGCGCGGCGCCGACGAGGGCGCGACCGAGGACCTGTGGCTGCGGGTGCAGCTGATGGTGTCCGACGTGGTCGAGCGGGAGAGGACGTTCGAGTACCTGCTGCACGAACGGCAGGACCAGACCGTGCGCGAGGCCGGCCAGCGGCTGATCGTCTCGCGGGACGTCGCCGAGCTCAGCGACGCGCTGGTGGCCGAGCTGCCCAGGATGGGCATCCCCGGCTGCCACGTGATGACGTTCGAGTCGACCCGTGAGTGGGCGCGCCCGCTCATGTCGTACGAGAACGGCGAACTCCGGCCGGAGCGCACGGCGTTGACGTTCCGGTCCACCGAGCTCACGCCCCACCGGATGGACCGGCCGGCGCCGGGCAACTTCGTGGCCGCCGCGCTCTTCGGGCTCGAGGAGCAGCTGGGGTTCGCGCTGTTCGAGGTGGGCGCGATGCCGGGCTGGGTCTACGAGGCGATCCAGCAGCAGCTCAGCAGTGCGTTGCGCGGCATCAGGATGCTCGAGCGGGAACGGCAGGCCCTCACCGAGGCCGAGCAGGCGCGGCACTCGCTCGAGCTGGCCCACGCCGAGCTGGAGGACCGGGTGCAGGAACGCACCGCAGCACTGGTCGACGAGATCGCCGAGCGCGAGCGACTGGAGGCACAGCTGCGGCACGCGCAGAAGATGGAGGCGATCGGCCGCCTCACCGGTGGCATCGCACACGACTTCAACAACATCCTGACCGTCATCAACGGCAACAGCGAGGCGTTCCTGCGCCGCTGTTCTCCGGACGACCCACGGCGCCCGGAGATCGAGGACATCCGGCACTCCGGTGAGCGCGCGGCGAACCTGACCCGCCAGCTGCTCGCGTTCACCCGCCAGCAGGTGCTGAACCCCGAACGGGTGGACCTCAACGCGGCGATCACCAAGGTGCGGGCCATGCTGGCGACCCTGATCGGTGACGACGTGGAGCTGGCACTGGACCTGCCCGCGCACGTGTCGCCGGTCTGGGCGGACGCCGGCCAGGTCGAGCAGATCCTGTTCAACCTGGCCGCGAACGCCCGTGACGCGATGCCCGGCGGCGGTGTGCTCGGCATCGGCACGGACGACGTGGTCCTCGAGGCCGGCCACCCCGGCCGCATCGTCGGCGTGCACCCTGGCGACTACGTGGCGCTCCGGGTGAGCGACACCGGCACCGGTATGGACGAGTCGGTCCAAACGCAGATCTTCGAGCCGTACTTCACCACGAAGCCCGTGGGCAAGGGCACCGGCCTCGGCCTGGCCACGGTGTTCGGCATCGTGCAGCAGAGCGGCGGCCAGATCGACCTGACGAGCTCGCCCGGCGCGGGCACGACGGTCGCCGTGTACCTGCCCCGCGCGCAGACGCCCGCCGCACCTCTCCCCCGCGCCACGCCCCGGACGTCACCTCACCGGGGCTCGGAGACCATCCTGCTGGTGGAGGACGACAGCCAGGTGCGCGCCGTGGCACGCCACTCGCTGGAACGGTCCGGGTACGCGGTGATCGAGGCGTGCAACGGCCTGCAGGCGCTGACACTCGTCGACACCCACGACGACATCGACCTCGTCGTGACCGATGTCGTGATGCCGAAGATGGGCGGCCCCGAGCTCGTGGCCACGGTGCGGCGGATCCAGCCTGATCTGCCCGTGCTGTACGTGTCCGGCTGCACGACCGCCGAAGAACTGGACGACACGGCGGTTCTGCTCGCCAAGCCGTACGCGGAGACCGAGCTGCTGGACGTCGTCCGCAGGCTGCTCGACCAAGCGGTCTGATTCGCATCGCTGGGCCACAGCCTGACAAACACCTGACCGGTCGGATGCGTTGACGACGGAATTGGCCGCCCCTAGCCTGAAAATTGAGAGCGCTCTCATAGAACCGTCTGGCCGCCCACCCTGCACCGGGAGGTCTCGTGCTGAGAGCTGTCCTTCTCACGTCCCTGATGATGTCCGCACTCGTCGTGGCCGCACCGGCGGAGTCGGTGGCCGTTGCGCCGCAAGTGAATCAACCCTCTGTCTACTGCGACAACTACTGCGACAACCGTGATCCCTCGCTGCCTCCCAGTGCACGGCGCTCCGCCTACCGGCCTGACACCAAGACGCCGCCGCCGACCGGTGGCCCGCCGTCGACGGGGAACGCCGCGCCGGTCGCCTCGGCCGTCATCTGCAACAGGTACTGCGACGCCCGCGATCCCGCCCTCGCGCCCGCGGACCGGCTCGCCCAGACCGTCACCGTCGGCGGACGCCGGGTCTCCCTGCACTTCGACGACGCCGACGCGATGGGCTGGGCGGTGATCTCGGCTGCCGGGCAGGGTGACGAGGTGTGGCTGGACCGGTCCTTCGACGCCGGTGTCAGCTGGGGTTCCGGATCGAGGCTGGGCAACACGGCGGCCCCGCCGGGATTCGGCGAGTGGCGCACCATGATGTTCAACGTCGACGACTGGGCGAACTTCGGCGTCGGCCTGCTGCGAGCCTGCGGACGGCCGGCCGGGTCGTCCACGATCGCGTGCACCAGTTGGTATCGCACGACGTGGAACGCCGGCGAACGTCGTACGGCCGCGGCGACGGCACTGATGGAGCGGTACAACCTCGGCAACGGCCTGTTCGACACGACCGGCTGGTGGAACTCCGCCAACGCGCTCACCGCGATCATCGACAACATCCGCCTGACCGGGATGCCCAGCTACCGCTACGCCATCGCCCGCACCTACGACCTCAACCGCCTGGCGTGGCAGGGCAACTTCATCAACGACTACAACGACGACGTCGCCTGGTGGGGCCTGGCGTGGCTGGCCGCCTACGACCTCACCGGCGACAGCAGATACCTGAACACCGCCCGGGTCGGCGCGGACCACATCTTCCGTTACTGGGACTCGGTGTGTGGCGGCGGCGTGTGGTGGAGCTCGAGCAAGAACTACAAGAACGCGATCGCCAACTCGTTGTACGTGCAGCTCAATGCCGCGCTGCACAACAGGATCCCCGGTGACACCGTGTACCTGCAGCGCGCCAGGGCCGGCTGGACCTGGTTCGTGAACAGCAAGATGATCAACAGCGCCAACCTGGTCAACGACGGTCTGACCACGGCCACCTGCGCCAACAACAACCTGACGCCGTGGAGCTACAACCAGGGCGTTCCGCTCGCCGCGCTGACGGAGCTGTACCGGGCCACCGGCGACGCGAGCCTGCTCGCCAAGGCGCGCACCCTCGCCGACGCCTCGACCAGCAGCAGCTTCCTCAACCCCGGCGGCACCCTGTTCGACGACGGCGGTGGCGGGGACGTCCCGTCCTTCAAGGGAATCTACGTGCGAGGCCTGTCCGTTCTGAACAGAGCGTTGGCAGACCACCCGTACACGAGCTACCTGCGCCGCCAGGCCGACACCGCCCACGCGCGGGATCGCTCCAGCGCCGACTCGTACGACCAGCCGTGGGCAGGCCCGTTCCAGCGCAGTGACGCTGCCCGGCAACACAGCGCGGTGGACCTCATGAACGCCGCCGGTTGATCGACGACGCGGTTCAGCGCGCGACGTCGATCAGGACCTTGCCGACGGCGCCGTTCTCCACGGCCCGGTGGGCGTCGGCGGTGTGGTCGAGCGGGAAGCGCAGCAGCGGCAGGCCGTGTTCCTCGCCGACGGGCAGGGCGCCGTCGGCGAGGGCGGCGGTGACGTCCTCGACGGCCGCGGCCAGGACCTGCGGTCCCGCGGTGTAGAGGACGAGGAACTGGAAGCGGGTGTTCATCACCATGTTCCGCCGCACGTCGAGCTCGACCGGCCGGCCGCCGTCGTTGGCGTAGGTGGAGATCGTGCCGCGGAAGCGCAGGACCGCGAGGTCGAGTTCGAGGTTCGCGCCGAGGGCGACCTCGGCGACGATGTCGACGCCGTCCGGGGCGATCTCGCGGATCGCGGCGGCCGGGTCGCCTTCGCGGTAGTTCACGACGTGGTGGGCGCCGGCGGCGGTGGCCAGCCGGGCTTTTTCCTGCCCGCTGACCGTGCTGATCACGGTGGCACCCGCCCAGCGGGCCAGTTGGATCACGGCGTGCCCGACCGCTCCGGCGCCGCCCGCGGCGAGCACGACCTTGCCGTCGAGCGCACCGGGCCGCAGGCGGTCGGGTCCGCCCTCGGCGACGGTGAGCGCGCGGTGCGCGGTGAGAGCGGGAATGCCGATCGCGGCGCCGGCCTCGAACCCGACGTCGTCGGGCAGCGGTACGGCCCGGTCCGCGGGTACGACCGTGAACTCCGCCGCGGTGCCCGCCGGTCTTCCCGCCGCGGCCATGAACAGCCACACCCGCCGGCCGACCCGGCCCGGATCGACACCGTCACCGACGGCGTCGATCGTGCCCGCGCCGTCGTTGTGCGGGGTGATCTCGGGGAAGCTCTTGGGGTGGGCGTTGCCGGAACGGGCCTGCGCGTCGGCCGGGTTCACGCCCGACACGGCAACCCGGACGCGAACCTCACCAGGGCCGGGTGAGGGCAGGTCGCGGTCGACGAGTTCGAGAACCTCGGGACCGCCGGTGTCGCGGTAGATGACGGCTCTCATCAGATGGCTCCTTCGCTGGAGCGGGACTCGACGGTGGGCAGCAACGCGGCCTGAAGCAGTTCGGCGAGGTAGAGCGCCATCACCCGGTGCGCGATCGGACCGGACTGCTCCCCCGCCTCGGCCGGATCACGTCCCTCGACCTTGACCAGCCACGCCGTCACGCAGCCGCGCACCATCGCGCGCAACCGGTCGATCATGTCCACGACGATGCCGCCGATGACGGGGTCGGTCGTCGCCTCGCCCCAGATCTGCACACCGAACCTGGCCCCGACCGGATCGATGACGGCGGTCATGCGGGCGAGCAGTTCGTCGGGGCCTGGCGGGTGGTCGTCGTCGGCGTACCCGGCGAGCGCCTCGGCGCGTTCGACGAGGGTGGCGCGGGCGGTGGCCTGGATCAGCTCCGCCTTGTTGCGGTAGTGCGCGTAGATCGACCCGGTCGAGAGCCCCGACTCCGCCGTGATGTCGGCGATCGACGTCCGCTCCAGACCGCTGCGCCCGAAGCAGCGCACCGCCGCCTCGGTGATCTGGGCACGTCGGAGCTCCCTGCGCGCTTCAGTGAGTCGGGGCACCGCACCTCTCCAAAAAGAGTCGTGGTTCTGTTTGTGACCACGCTAGCAGAACCGGGATTCTGTTTGTCGAGGATGTTGCGGGCAACGGGGCGCCGAACCAGCGCTGGACCACTGGGCTCTGATCACGGCACCCAGGGTGCGTCGACCGACCAGCCGAGGTCGGGGACTAGGTTCGCGGCCGCGTCCTGGGGACCGGAGCCGCCAGGGGTCGCGAGCCACAGTTCGCTGTTGATGTGCCTCAGGTACGACCCCGGGAAGTTCCACGCGCTGAACCGCACGCCGGTCGGCGCGGAACGGGCGCACCACGTGGCGTCGGCCCGCGTCAGCGCGGTGCCGTCGTCAGTGCTGATCTTCACGCGGCTGTTCTGATGGCGGAGGTAGTAGCCGGGGAAGTTGCGCGACTCCAGGCTGTAGCACCCTCCGGCGAGGCCCGGCACGATCCGCCAGGTCGCGTCGGACTTGAGCAGCGCGGAACTGCCGGAGTCGACGTGTTCGGTGTACCCCAACGCGTTCTGATGCCGCGCGTACCGGTCGGTGAAGCCGGGAGTGGTGACGCGCAACGAACGCGGGCCGGTGGGCACGGTGACAGGAGCGCCGTCGTTTCCGGCCGAACCGGGCACTGCGGCAAGCGCGGACGCCCACCGCGCCGCCATCTTGTCGTAGCCCACGCGGTTCGGGTGCACTCCGTCGGCCAGGTCCGCAGTGGACAGAGCGGCGTGCATGTCGACGAAGTGGACCCGCGATCCCTTGCCCCGCACGATGTCCGGGAGGGTGGCGTTGTACGCGCCGGCCCTGGCCTCCAGCACGGGATCCGACAACGGGACCACGGAAGAGACGAACACGTCGGCGTTCGGTGCCGCCGCACGGATGTGGTCGATCAGGGCACTCAGCCGTGCCGGGGCGTTCGGCAGGTCGTAGTTCTGCACGATGTCGTTGGTGCCCAGGTGCACCAGGACCGTGCGTGGACCGGTGTCCCGCAGCACGCCGGCGACGATCGCGTCGATCTGGTCGATCCGCCAGCCGGAATGGCCTTCGTGGTCGTGGTCCGGCAGGTCCGCGGGCCCGTTGACCTGGTTGCCCACGAAGTCGGTCAGGTGGCCCGCGCCGGCCAGCGCGCGCCACAGGTTGATCCGGTAGCCGCCGGGCACGTTGAAGCCGTCGGTGATCGAGTCGCCGAGCGGCAGTATTCGCGTGCCGCCGTTGCTCTCCGCGGCGGTCGCCACTCCCCCGAGCACGCCCAGAGCGCACAGAAGAGTCGTCGTGAGGATCGCTGTGCGTCGTCGCCACATGTCGAGCTCCCGATTCTGTGAGAGACCTACGGCGCCCAGGGTGCGACGATGGTCCAAGTGCTGTCGGCGGTGAGCGTCCGCGGCCGGTCGAAGCCCGGCAGGTTGATCGACTCCAGCGTCACGCCCGTGCCGTTCAGGCCTGGCCTGGCGCAGAACGTGGCGTCGTCGCGGAACAACGCCGAGCCGTCGTTCGGCGATTCGAACGAGTAGCAGCGTGCGTCGGCCAGGCCGATCGGGTACGGCTCGAGCACGCGTCCGGGCAGCGGCTGCCCCCACGGCGGCGTGGCGTACTGGTTGACCAGCGCGGCCGCCGCCCAGGCGGCGAGGGGGCGCATCGAACTCCTTCAGGCAGGGACTGGAGGGCTGACACAACTCAGATTCGCGCGGATACTTCAACAACAACGCACATGCAGGGTGTAGTGCGTTAACGGGATCGTAACCCAGTTCAACCCTATGAAAACCACCAAAGACCAACTGGGACAGGGAAAACTCCACCGAAACTCTTGTCGGATCCTGTTGGAGTTCTCCTCTCCGTGTTGAGTGCAGACGTGCGGATCCAGCGGGCGCGCGCGTGCCACGGCCCCGGCGAAGCGGCGCCGGGATGGATTGCTGGTCGTTGTGCATGCGACGGTCGCGGGTGTTTGGCTGGAGGCGTGCCGAAGCGAAGCATCTCCGTCAGTGCGACTGTGCCTGTGTCAGCCGAACGAATCTTCGACCTGCTGGCCGATCCGTCGAAACACCCGTTGATCGACGGGTCAGGATCCGTGCGCGCACCACGGTCGGACGCTCCCGCGCGGCTCGCGCTGGGCTCGTCGTTCGGCATGGACATGAAGCTCGGCCTGGCCTACCGGATCGAGAACACGGTGGTCGAGTTCGAGGAGAACCGGCTGATCGCGTGGCGCCACTTCAACGGGCACCGCTGGCGCTGGCAGCTCACGCCGTTGGACGGCGGGATCACGGAGGTGACCGAGACCTTCGACTGGTCGACCGCGCGGATGCCGCTGCTGCTCGACCTCTCTCGCTTTCCGCGCCGCAACAAGGTTGCGATGGAGCGATCCCTGGAACGACTGGCCGGCCTCTTCGGCGCTGCCGCCTGACTTGCCCCGCGCACCCAGGTGGTGGTGGACGCCTCACGACTGGCGAGGCGTCCACCACGACAACACTTCAGCTGACCAGCGGGGTCGTTGATCCCACGGGCATCCGGCGTTGCACGAAACCGGAAGTGTCGTCAATATTGAAGTATGTCGAAGCAAGAGTCGGGCTGCTGTGCGCCGCTGTCGGCACAACCACTGGCGGAGGAGCAGGCGGCGGACCTGGCGGCGACGTTCAAGGCGCTGGGCGATCCGGTCCGCCTGCGGCTGCTGTCGCTGATCGCCTCGCGGGACGAGATCTGCGTCTGCGACCTGACGCCGGCGTTCGAGCTGTCGCAGCCGACGATCTCCCACCACCTCAAGCTGTTGCGGCAGGCGGGCCTGGTCGACTCCGAACGCCGGGGGACCTGGGTGTACTACCGCGTGCGGCCGGAGACGACCGACCGGATGGCCGCGCTGCTGACCAGCGTCAGAGTGGAGCGCGAGACACCCATCGGCGCCGGAGCCAGAGGCTGACGTAGACGAGCGCGACCAGCACGGGCACCTCGATCAGCGGCCCCACCACGCCGGCCAGCGCTTGGCCGGAGGTCACGCCGAACACACCGATCGCGACGGCGATGGCGAGCTCGAAGTTGTTGCCCGCCGCGGTGAACGCGAGGGTCGTCGTTCGTTCGTAGGACAGGCCGGACGCCTTTCCCAGCGCGTAGGAACCGGCCCACATGATGGCGAAGTAGACGAGCAGCGGCAGTGCGATTCGCGCGACGTCGAGCGGCCGGCCGGTGATGGTCTCGCCCTGCAGTGCGAACAGGACGACGATCGTGAACAGCAGGCCGTACAACGCGATCGGGCCGATGCGCGGCAGGAACTTCGACTCGTACCAGGCCCGGCCACGCGACCGCTCCCCCAGCTTCCGGCTCAGGTAGCCGGCCAGCAGCGGGATGCCGAGGAAGATCAGCACGGACTTGGCGATCTCCCACGCGGAGAAGCCGACCGCGGCGGTGTCGAGGCCGAGCAGTCCGGGCAGCAGGTCGAGGTAGAACCAGCCGAGCACGCCGAACATCACGACCTGGAACACCGAGTTCAACGCCACCAGCACCGCGGCGGCCTCGCGGTCGCCGCACGCGAGATCGTTCCAGATGATGACCATCGCGATGCACCGGGCGAGGCCGACGATGATCAGGCCGGTGCGGTACTCGGGCAGGTCCGCCAGGAAGATCCAGGCCAGCGCGAACATCAACGCCGGGCCGAGCACCCAGTTCAGCACCAAGGACAGCACCATCGTGCGCTTGTCGCGGGTGACGGTGCCGAGCCTGTCGTAGCGCACCTTCGCGAGCACCGGGTACATCATCAGCAGCAGGCCGAGGGCGATCGGCAGCGACACCTCGCCGATCTTCACCGCGTCCAGCACGCCCTGCAGGCCGGGGACGAACCGGCCGAGCAGCAGGCCGGCGGCCATGGCGACGCCGATCCACACCGGCAGGAACCTGTCCAGGAAGGACAGTCGGTGCAGCACGTCCGGTGCCGTTGTTTCCTTGGTGCTCAACAGGTTCTCCTGGGTGCGGTCAGTCGCAGCACGCGCTGGCGTCGCGCAGCGGTCCGCCCGGCGCCAGCACCGCGGCGAGGGTGTCGATGGCGACGTTGTCGATGCGGTACCAGCTCCAGGTGCCGCGGCGTTCGCGGCTGAGCACGCCTGCCTGCACGAGGATCTTGAGGTGGTGGCTCAGCGAGGACTGCGGCATGTCGAACTGGTCGGCCAGGTCGCAGAAGCACGCCTCCTGCCCTTCGGTCCGGCGCACCAGGCCGACCAGCTCGACCCGGACGGGGTCGCCGAGCGCCTTGAACAGGCGGGCGGCGGTCGTCGAGTCGAGCAGCGTCTGGTCCTGGCTCGTCATGATGAGGACCATAGCGGCCTGGATTGACAAAAGTCGATTCACGAGATGTGATCTGCGCTGTGTCCAAGACTCCCGAGGTGCTGTTCGTCTGCGTGCACAACGCGGGCCGCTCCCAGATGGCCGCGGCACTGCTGCAGCACCACGGCATGGGCCGCATCTCCGTCCGCTCAGCCGGTTCCGAGCCCGCCGACGAGGTCAACCCAGCAGCCGCCGCGGCTTTGGCGGAGTGGGGACTCGACATCACCGCCGAGGTGCCCTCGAAGCTCACGACCGAGGACGTCGAGGCGTCCGACGTGGTGATCACGATGGGCTGCGGCGACACCTGCCCGGTCTTCCCCGGCAAGCGCTACCTGGACTGGCAGCTCGAAGACCCCGCAGGACAGGGCATCGACGCCGTGCGGCCGATCCGCGACGACATCGACCGCCGCGTCCGAGGTCTTCTAGCCGAACTGCTCGACTAGCGCGGCACGCTGGCGGTCGACAGCACGGCCGCGAGCACGCCGATCGCGCCCAGCACCACGAACACCGCCGGGTAGCCGCCCAGCCACGCCGCCAACGCGCTGCCCGCCCACGGCGCGATGGCGGCGGTGAGCATGACCGGTGCGGTGAGCAGGCCGTTGAGCTGTCCATAGTGGACCGGTCCCCACCGGTCGGTGATCGCGGTCGCCTGCACGAGCGTGAAGATCCCGCGTGTGACACCGGCAAGCACGGAGCCCGCGATCAGCAGCAGAGCCGGACCGGGCACCACGCCGAGCAGAGCGGTCACCACCGCGCTCGCCAGGAGGATCAGCAGGGTGCGGGTGCGCACCGAGGTTCGAGCGGCCAGTCTGGCGTAGCCGAGCCGGCCGAGCACCTGGCCGACCCCGCCGAGCCCGAGGGCGATCGCGGCGGCCGAGGTGGTCATGCCGCGTTCGGTCAGCAGCGGGACGAGGTTGATCACGACGGCGTACACGCTGAACGCGGCCAGGCTCATCGCGACCACGAGCACCAGGAACGGCCTGCTGCGCGCCACCGCCGACGGAGCGTGGGCGGTCTCGTGCTCGACCGCCGGCCACGGCAACCGCAAACCCCACAGGTGCAGCGGAATCGTCGTGACAGCGAGGAATCCGGCCAGGACGAGGTAGGTACCGCGCCAGTTCACGTGCTCGTTCAGCACGGCGGTCAACGGCGCGAACACGGTGCTGGCCAGCCCGGCCACGAGCGTGACGGCGGTCAGCGCGGACACCCGGCGTGGCCCGTACCAGCGGGTCAGCGCGGCGAACGCGGGTGCGTAGAAGATCCCGGCCATGGCGACGCCCGCGAGCAGCCACGCGGCGGTGAACCACGCCAGCGTCTTGGCGGTCGCCAGCGCCACGAGGGCGAGCACGGCGACGACCGAGCCGGTGGTCATGATGGCGCGCGGGCCGTGCCGGTCGAGCAGTCTGCCCACCGGGATTCCCACCAGGCCCGCGACGATCTGGCTCGCGGAGAACCCGGCCGTGATCGCCGCCAGGGACCATCCCGTGCCGGCGCTGATGGTCGGCAGCAGCACCGGGAACGCGTAGTAGAGCACGCCCCAGCTGATGATCTCGGTGGTGCACAACACGATCAGCACGCGGCGCAGCCCGGCGTCGATGCCGGGCCGCGCCGTCGTGTCAGCGGGCACTGGGCGTGAGGCCGATCGTCACGTCGACGGTCTCCGGCGCGCTGCAACAGCCGCCGCCGTTCTCCGCGGGAGCGTCGAACACCCCTGCGCCACCGCAGACCCCGGTCTCGGGCAGCACCAGCTCGACCCGCCCGGCCGCCTCGTGGTCGCCGGCGATCGCGGCCACGACGGACCGCGCCTGCTCGTAGCCCGTCAGCGACAGGAACGTCGGTGCACGGCCGTAGCTCTTCATGCCCACCAGGTAAACACCCGGCTCGGGGTGCCGCAGCTCGTTTTCACCATGTGGATAGACGGTGCCGCACGAGTGGACGTTCGGATCGATCAACGGCGCCAGCCTGGAAGGTGCCTGCAGCACCGGGTCCAGGTCGAGCCGCACTTCCGACAGCCACGACAGGTCGGGCCGGAACCCGGTCAGCACAACGACTTCGTCGACGCCCTCGACCCGGTGGCCGTCGAACGACTCCAGCGTGAGGCTGCCGTCCGCCGCACGTTCGACCGCCGCCGTGCGGAACCCGGTCGCGGTCTCGACGTACCCGGCCTCGGCCGCCTTCCTCGCACGCAGTCCCAGCGCGCCGCGGGCCGGGAGCTGGTCGGCCTCACCGCCGCCGAACGCGTTGCCGACCGCGCCGCGCCGCAACAGCCACACGATCTTCGTGCCGGGCTCCTGCTCGGCGAGCTCCGTCAGCACCACCAGCGCGGTGAGCGCGGAGTGCCCGCTACCGGCGACCGCGATCCGCTTGCCCGCGTAACGAGCGCGCTCCGCCACGAGGTCCGGCACGCGGTAGGTGATCTTCTCGGCGGCCGCCTGCTCCCCCACCGCGGGAAGTCCGTCTCCGCCCAACGGGTTCGGCGTGCCCCACGTGCCGGAAGCGTCGATCACCGCGCGTGCCGTGATCCGCACTTCCCCGTCCGCGGTCCGCACGTGCACGGTCAGCGGCTCGGCTTCGCGCCCGGCGTCCACGACGCGGTCCCGCCCCCGCCGCGCCACACCCACCACACGCGCACCGAACCGCACCCGGTCACCCAGCACCTCGGCCAGCGGCCGCAGATACCGCTCCGCCCACTCCCCGCCGGTCGGGTACGCGTCCCCGTCCGGGCGCACCCACCCGGCCGGGCTCAGCAGGCGCTCGGCCGCCGGGTCGACGAGTTCGCTCCACTGCGAGAACAGTCGCACGTAGTTCCACTGCGACACGGCCGCACCCGCACGGTCACCCGCCTCCAGAACGAGCACCTGCTCGCCCCGCTCGACCAGGTGCGCCGCCGCGGACAAACCCGCGGGTCCGGCACCCACCACGACGACTGGCAACTCACTCACGACGCACCCCTTGTATCGACAGATTTCGAATCAACACGGCGGACTGTATAGACCGACGTCGATTCACGCAATCATCGATCTGCGTCGATACTTCGGTTCGTCGACCGGAGGGGCGTTCGGCGTCCGGCATTCCTGCTTCTGGCCTATCGCCAGCGACGGATCGCGGCATACAGTCGTCACGTACTAGATCAAAGACCTGGGGGTCATGTTGAAGTACGCACTGGGGATGACGGCTGCCTTGGCACTGTCACTGCTGGCTGCTCCGGCAGCTTCGGCGGAGTCCGACTTCGCCACCATCACGCTCACGAAGGTGTCCGGCTGGACCGGACCGGAGGGTGGCTTCTGGTACACCAGGGGCCACCCGGTCGATCGGCAGAAGTTCGACGTCGACATCAAGAACGTCGCGGGCCACGGCGAGCAGGGCCTGGACCTGTTCATCTCGCTCCCGACCGACCGGCTCGACGTCACCGGCTACGCGGGCGATGGCTGGGACTGCTGGGACGTCAACGAAGGTGTTGGCGCCGAAGGCATCCGCTGCACGCAGGACGCGGCGATCGCGGACCAGCAGGCGTGGCCGGAGCTGACGGTCGAGACCAGGGGCTTCAGCATCTACACGGAGGACACCATCGACGTGTACGCCGAAGCCGGCGGCCACGCCGAGGTGCACGCCGGGCAGGCGTTCCTGATCGACACCAGCACCTGATGAACCTGTAGGGCGAACGGGCGGTACCGGTCCTTCCGGTGCCGCCCGATTTCGTGTCAGGCGCCCGCACCACCGTCGACGGGCACGATCGCGCCGTTGACCATGGACGCCCGGTCGCTCAGCAGCCAGGCCGCCACCTCGGCGACCTCGTGCGGTTCGGCCATGCGACCGACGGGGCTCGTCGCGGTGATGTGCGCGGTGACGCCGGGGGTGGCCGCCTCCCACTGCTCGATCATCGCCGTCGCGGTGCCGCCGGGCGTGATGCCGTTGACCCGGATGCCCTCCTTGCCCCACGTCACGGCCGCGCTCTCGGTGAGGCTGTTGAGCGCGCGCTTCATGGCGCCGTAGGCGGGGAGCACCGGGTTCGCGCGGCGGCTGCCGATGCTGGAGGTGTTCACGATCGCGCCTCCGCCGTGCCGCCGCATCAGCGCCGCTTCGGCGGTCATGGCGGTCCAGTGGCCGCGGAAGTTCACCGCGAACTGCTCGTCGATCTCGTCGTCGCTGGTCGTGTCGAGCGGGCCGGGCTGCTGGACGACCGCGCCGTTGTTGAACGCGCCGTCGAGTCGTCCGTGCAGCTGCTCGACCTGGTCGACGGCGGAACGGATGGAGGCGCGGTCGGCGAGGTCCATCGTGATCGCGTCGGCGGTGCCGCCCTTGGCGCGGATCTCGGTGACGACGCGGGTGAGGGCGTCGGTGCCGCGCGCGGCGAGCACCACGGACGCGCCTTCCTGGGCGAAGAGCCTGGCAGCGGCCTCGCCGATGCCTCGGCTGGCGCCGGTGACGAGCACGACCTTGCCGGTGAGAAGTCCGTTGTTGTTCATGACTCCAGCGTCGGCTCCGCTGGGAACCTGAGACAGGCACAGGCTGTACCAGGCTGAGCGGCCACCTGGCGCGGATACTCGGAGTATGGACAAGCAGCAGCTCGGTGCGTTCCTGCGGAGCCGGCGCGAGCGCCTCAGGCCGGCGGACGTCGGTCTGCCCGCGGGGCCGCGCCGCCGGACGTCCGGTCTGCGCCGCGAGGAAGTGGCTGTCCTCGCGCACATCTCGACCGAGTACTACCAGCGTCTCGAACAGGGCCGGGCGCCGCGTCCGTCGGCCGAGGTGCTCGCCGGGCTGGCGAGCGCGCTGCGGCTCACGGACGCCGAGTCCGACCACCTCCACGTGCTCGCCGGCACGGCGCCGAGTCGTACCGGACGGCATCGGCGGGACGTGCGGCCCAGCATCCTCGCGTTGCTGGAACGGCTTCCGCAGACGGCCGGGTTCGTCATCTCGGCGGCGTTCGAGGTGCTCGCGTGCAACGACCTGATGGCCGCGTTGATGGAGGACTTCCGCACACTCGCCCCGAAGGACCGCAACCTCGCGCGCCGCGCGTTCCTCGGGCCGCAGGGGCTGTACGGGGTCTCGGACGCCGCCGAGTTCCGGCATCACGTCGTCATGCAGCTCCGGACGACCCTCGCGCGGTATCCGACCGACCCCGTGGTGTCCGGGCTGGTGGACGAACTGCGCGAGGGCAGCCCGGAGTTCGCCCGGCTGTGGGAGCGGCACGACGTGCAGGGCGAAACGGTGCTCACGAAGACGTTCCGGCACCCGCTCGTCGGGGAGATCACCGTCGACTGCGACTCGCTCGCGCTCACCGACACCGATCAGCACCTGGTGCTCTACAGCGCGCCACCCGGCTCTCGCGACGCCGAGGCGTTGGCGTTGCTGAACGTGTTGGGAGCACAGAACTTCACGGGTTCGAGCTCCTAGGCGACGATGACGTCGACGCCCACCGCGCGCAACCGGTCCAACTCATCCGGGGGTGCGGAGGAATCGGTGATCAGCACGTGCACGTCGGAGATGGCGGCGATGCGGGAGAACGCGCGCTTGCCGACCTTCGACCCGTCCGCGAGCACCACCACCGTGTCGGCGGTGCGCAACAGGCAGTTGTCGGTCTGCGCCTCGACCTCGTCGTGGGTCGCGATGCCGGTGCGGGCGTCGATGCCGTCGACGCCGAGGAAGACGAGGTCGAGGCTGATGCCGGCGAGGGCTCGGTCGGCGAGCGGGCCCACCAGCTCGTAGCTCTCCGGGCGCACGCCGCCGCCGGTGACCACCAGGTCGATCAACGGGCGCGGACACAGGTCCGAGGCGATGTTGAGCGCGTTCGTCACGACCTTCAACGGCCTGGAGACCGCGAGCAGGCGCGCGAGTTCGGTCGTCGTCGTGCCGCCGTTGAGGCCGACGGAGTGGACGGACTCGGTCACGAACCGCGCGGCCGCCTCGGCGATCTGGCGCTTCTCCTCGCGGCGGCCCACCCGGTAGCGCAGCGGCAGCTCGTAGATGACCTCGACCGCGACCGCACCGCCGTGGGTGCGTTTGAGCAGCTTCTGCTCTTCCAACGACTGGAGGTCGCGGCGGATCGAGGCGACCGACGTGTCCAGGTCCTCCGCGAGCCCGGTCACGCTCACCGAGCCCGCGTCCGCGAGCTTGCCCAGAATCGCAGCAAGACGCTGCTCTTGACGCATTCGATCACTATAGCGCATGAATCATGCTCGATTTAGCGCTTATTACGCACTAACCACGCACTTTGCCTGCTCGTTATCGCAACGCAGCCGGCAACAGGTCCGCGTGCGCGGCCGTCATCGCCGCGACGAGGTCGTCGATCTGGTCGACGGTGAGGGCCGCGGCGGTCGCCGGGTCGCACAGCGCGGCGTGCCGGACGTGGTCCGGATTGCCTTCCACGGCCGCTGCGACGGTCAGGTCGACCACGTTGAGGAAACTCCGGTTCACCGCGGCCAGCTGACGGGGCAGGTCGCCGACGCGGTGCGGGTGCACGCCGAGCCGGTCGAGGGTGGCGGGCACCTCCACGGCGGCACCTTCAGGAAGGTTCGAGATCAGGCCGTGGTTCGCGACGTTCACCTGGATCGTGCGCTGGCGTCCGGTGACGAGGCTGTGGATCACCTGCGGCGCGTACTCGACGGCGTCGTCGGCCAGCGGCGGCAACGCCTCCCCCGCGGCCAGTGCGTTCCGCGTCTTCTCGTACGTGGCAACGTTCTCGGCGCTGATCGTCGCGTATTCGCGGACCGGGACGCGCAGTCGCTCCACTTCGGACTGGTGCCGCAGGTACCACGGCACGTACTCGGAGGAGTGCTCGCTGGTCTCGGTCGGGTAGTAGCCGAGCCTGCGGTACAGGTCGACGCGCACCCGGCGGGCCAGCTCCGGGTCGGCCGCGATGGCGGCGTCGAGCGCCGGGTAGAGGTCGCGGCCCTCGTGCTGCCACCGCAGGATCCACGCCTGGTGGTTCACGCCCGCGGACAGGAAGTCGACCTCCTCGTGCGGAACGCCGACCAGCGCGCTGAGGTCGTGGATCGTCCAGTGCACCGAGTGGCACAGGCCGACCGCCTTCAGGCGCGGGGCGATGGTCGCGAGGTACTGGATGTTCATCGCCATCGGGTTGGTGTAGTTCAGCAACCACGCGTCCGGGCACACCGCGAGCATGTCGGCGGCGAGCTCCTCCAGGAACGGGAAGGTGCGCAGCCCGCGGAAGATCCCGCCGATGCCGAGCGTGTCCCCGATGGTCTGCCGCAGACCGAACGACTCCGGCACGTCGAAGTCCCGCAACGTCGCCGCGTGGCCGCCGATCGCGACCATGTTGACGACGACGTCCGCGCCCTCCAACGCTTCTCGGCGCGAGAGCGAGGTGCGGATGTGCGTCGCGCCGGCCAGCCGCGCCAGTGCCGCCGCGACCTCCAGCCGTTCCGGATCGATGTCGTGCAACGAGATCGAGCAGCCGGCGAGCTCGGGGAACGACAGGACGTCGCGGAGGAGCTGGCGGGTGAACTCGACGGAACCCGCGCCCACGAACGCGATGGTGAACATTGATCAGCCTTCCAGTGCCCGGATGAGTGCCGCGTTGAGCGTGAGGGTCGACGTGCTCACGGCGTGCCGTCGAGGATCACGGACCGGGTCAGGTTGCGCGGGGTGTCGGGGTGCAGTCCCCGCAGCAGCGCCACCTCCACGGCGAGCCGGTGCACCGCGACGAGTTCGGCGAGCGGGTCGCGGTCGCGGGCGATCCACCGGCCGCCTGCTCCGGCGACGTCGAGTTCGAGGCCTTCCGGTGCCGTGCCGAACACCCAGACCAGCGAGCCCTCGTCGGTGATCGCGATCGGCCCGTGCCGGTACTCGGCGGCCGGGTAGGACTCGGCCCAGCTCAGCGACGCCTCGCGCATCTTCAGCGCGGCCTCGGCGGCCAGGCCCGTGGTCCACGGTGCGCCGCCGAGGAAGGTGAACTGGTTGCGCTCCACCAGGTCCGGGGTCAGCGGGTCGGCGAGGGCCTGTTCGGCGTCGAGGATCGCGCGTTCCAGGTGCTCGCCGAGGTGGGCGCGCAGCAGCACGAGCGCGGTCGTCGCGAACCGCGTCTGGACGACGGAGCGTTCGTCGGCGAACTCCAGCGCGACCACGTGGTCGGCCAGTTCGGTCGCGGGCGTGCCGGGGGTACCGACGACGACGGTCGTGGGCACCCCGGAAAGCCGCCGCAGCACGTCGATCACCTCGGTGGTGGTGCCGGACCGGGTCAGCGCCACGACGCGGTCGTAGCTGCGGCTGAACGGGAACTCCGAGGCGGCGAACGCGTCGGTCTCCCCCAGCCCCTCGTCCTCCCGCAGCCGGGCGTAGGCCTGGGCCATGAAGAACGACGTGCCGCAGCCGACCACCGCGACGCGCTCACCGCGTGCGGGCAGGGCGGCGACGACGGCCGGGTCGGTGGCGAGTGCGACGGCCCGGCGCCAGCAGGCGGGCTGGGACGCGATCTCGGCGGTGGTGTGCAGCTGCGCGGCATTGGTGTGCATGGCGGATTCCTTTGCTTGTCGCGTCACTTGATGCCCGCTGCGGCCACCGACCGCACGAAGAACCGCTGGGCGAAGAAGAAGACGAGCAGGACGGGCAACTGGCTCAGCACCGTACCGGCCATGAGCTTCGGCCAGTTGGTGGTGTGCGCGCCCTGGAAGCTCTGCAGTCCCAGTTGGACGGTCATGACCTCCGGGCTCTGCACCGCGATGAGCGGCCACAGGAAGTCGTTCCAGGTCTGCAGGAACGTGAGCACGGCGAGCGTCGCGAGGGTGGGGCGCATCAACGGCAGCAGCACCTGCAGCAACGTCCGCAGCCTGCTCGCACCGTCGATCCGGGCGGCCTCCTCCAGTTCCCTGGGCAGGGTCGTGAAGAACTGCCGCATCAGGAACACCCCGAACGCGGTGGCCAGGTTCGGCGCGATCAGCGCGCCGAGGGTGTCGATGAGTCCGAGCGACCGCATCATGATCAGCAGCGGCAGCATGACGATCTGGAACGGCACCATCAGCGTCGCGAGCATGAGCACGAACGCGACCCTGTTGCCGAAGAACGGGATGCGCGCGAACGCGTAGCCCGCCAGCGAGCAGAGCAGCAGGTTGCCCGCCACGCAGACGACGGACACCACGAAGCTGTTGACCAGCCACGATCCCAGCGGCGCGTCCCGCATCGCCGCGAGGTAGTTCTCCCACTCGATCCCGCTCGGCAGGCCGGGCGGGAAGCGCCGCGACTCCTCCCTGGTGGACACCGACACCAGCAGCATCCACACCAGCGGCGTCACCATGACGACCGAGAGCGGGAACAGGACCAGGTGCAGCGCGCTCGGCCTTCTCATCGAACCTCGTAGTGCGACGTGCGGCGGTTGAACCGCAGCTGGGCCAGGGTGAACACACCGATGATCAGGAACACCGCGCAGCCGATCGCCGCCGCGTAACCGCCGTCGAAGCTGACGAACGCCTCGTTGTAGAGGTGGTAGACGAGCACGGTGGTCGCGCGCAGCGGTCCGCCCTTGGTCGTCACGTAGACCGCGTCGAAGAGCTGCAGGCCGTTGATCGTGAGCCACACCAGCAGAAAGCCCGTGGCCGGGGCCACCAGCGGCAGCTCGACGTGCCAGAACGACCGGGCCCGCCCGCAGCCGTCCAAGGAGGACGCTTCGAGCAGGTCCTTCGGCACGTTCTGCAGTGCCGCCAGGTAGATGATGACCGCGAACCCGAGCCAGCCCCACACCGTCATCGCGACCACGGCGAACAGCGCCTGGCCGGGATCGGTGAAGAACCCCTGCTTCGGCAGCCCCACCGCGTCCAGCGCGGCGTTGACCAGCCCGAACTGCGGGTTCGCCAGCCAGCTGAACATGATGCCGGTCGCGACCGTCGAGGTCACCAGCGGCACGGACACGGCGAGCCGGTAGAACACGACGCCGCGGATCTTCTGGTTGAGCATCACGGCGATCGGCAGCGCGAACACGAGCGTGATCGGCACGAACAGCACGACGTAGACGAGCGTGCGCCGGGCCGCGTCCCAGAACAGCGGGTCGGCGACGAGCTTGGCGTAGTTGTCGCCGCCCGCGAACGTCCCTGGCGAGGTGAGGTCGGTGTGCTGGAAGGACAGCACGATCGACCACACCACCGGGACGAGGCCGAACACCCCGATCAGGATCACCGCGGGCGCGGCGAACCCCCACCCGGCGGCGTGGTCGGCCAGGCGGCGCCGGTCGAGCGTCATGAGTCCGCCAGCACCTGGTCGACCTCGGTCCGCGCCTGGTCGAGCGCGGCCTGGGGCTCTGCCTGGCCGAGCAGGACCGACTGCACGGCGGTGCCGAGGACCTGCGAGATCTTGGGGTACTGCGGGATGTTCGGCCGCGCCTTCGTCACGTTCTTCGCGAGGTTGTCGACGAACACCTTGGTGCCGGGGTACTTGGCCTCGTACTCGGCGTAGGCCGGGAGGTCCACTTCGGACTGCCGGATCGGCAGGTGGCCGGTCTCCATCGCGAACTCCAGGTGGATCTCCGCCGAGAGCAGCCACTTCAGGAACGGCAGGGCGTTCTTGCGGCCGTTGTCACCGAAGACGACGAACGTGTCCGGTCCGGCGATCGTCGCGTGGGTGACCTTGCCGGGCAGGATCTGCACGCCGTAGGAGACGTCCTCGTTGATGGAGCCGAGGTCCCACGGGCCTGTCCACAGCATGCCGACGCGGCCGGAGTTGAAGAGGTTGAGGTACTGCTGGTCGCCCGCGTCCAGGTACACCGACTTGTCCGTGACGGCCATGTCCCGCAACAACTGCATGACCTGCCGGCCGGCGTCGGAGGCGAACGCGGCCTTCTTGCCGTCCGGGGAGAGCAGGTCGCCGCCGGCCTGCCAGAGCAGGGCGAGGAACCGCCAGACGGTGTCCTCGGTGCCGTCGTTGACGTAGGCCCAGCCGAATCTGCCGTCCGAGGTGAGCTTCTGCGCGGCGGACCGGAAGTCGTCCCACGTCCAGGAATCGGTCGGGTGCTCGATCTTGGCCTCGTCGAAGAGCTTCTTGTTGTAGACGAGCGAGAGGTTGTCGACCAGGGCGGGGACGCCGTAGATCTTCCCGTCCACCGTCGCGGCGTCCCGGCCCGCCGGGAACAGGTCGTCCCAGCCGAACCCGGCGTCGCGCCGCAGGTCCTCGGTCAGCTCCTGGGTCTGCGGCCGGCCGGTGAGCCCGGTGATCGAGGAGCCGTACTGGTAGGCGACCTCCGGCGGGTTGCCGGACGCGAACGACGCCAGCGTCTTCTGCAGCACGTTGTCGTTGCCGCCGTTGAACACCAGCTCGACCTGCTGCTCGGGATGGGCGGTGTTCCAGCGCGCCGCGAGCTTGTCGAACGCGGCTGCTTCCTTGTCGGTGTAGCCGTGCCACACCTTCACCTTGCCGTTCCCGCCGGAGCCCGTTCCACAGGCGGCCGTCATGACGAGCGCGGCACCCATCGTGAGCACCGCGCGGCGACTGAACCCTCTGCCGTCCGCCATGTCGACTCCCTCGCGTTCGTGGATGCGGCTGTGTGGTCGCGAACACTAAGCTGGAATCGCTCAAACAAGCAAGACTCGTGACCGATTGAGATTGGTTACTACCTCGTCACGCGGGATCTCGGTAGAGTCGCTCACACTCAATCACCACTTGTGAGCGATCAAGGAGATTTGGCGCCTATGACCTCCCCTGCCCGCGCCCTCACCGGTACCGCGTTGGCCGCAGTCGCACTGGCCGCCTGCGTGGCCGGCCCCCTGTCCTCGTCGAGCCAGGCCGACGACATCACCACCGCCGCGGTCCAGCTGCCCCCTGCCGGCGCGGTCCTCGACTACCAGCTCGGCGCCGCGTACACGCCGCCTCAGGGCGTGAACCTGGTGACCCGCGACAGCACGGCCTCACCCGCGCCCGGCATCTACAACATCTGCTACGTCAACGGTTTCCAGACGCAGCCCGCGGACCGCGACGTCTGGCTGAACCAGCGCGGTCACCTGATCCTCAAGGACTCGTCGGGCAAGCCGATCATCGACCCGAACTGGCCGGACGAGTTCCTGCTCGACACGTCGACCTCGGCCAAGCGCACCGAGCTCGCCGGCATCATCGGCGCGAGCATCGACCAGTGCGCGAACAAGGGCTTCAAGGCCGTCGAGGTGGACAACCTCGACTCCTACCTGCGGTCCAAGGGCAAGCTGAGCGTGAACAACAACCTCGCCTACGCGAAGCTGCTGGCCGACCGCTCCCACAGCCGCAACCTCGCCATCGGCCAGAAGAACTCGGCCGAGCAGGCCGCGCGCGGACGTTCCGAGGTCGGGTTCGACTTCGCGGTCTCCGAGGAATGCCACCGCTGGGAGGAGTGCGGGTCCTACTCCGAGGTGTACGGCTCGCACGTCATGGACATCGAGTACACCGACGACCTGCGCGGCACGTTCGAGGACGTGTGCAACGACCCGGACACTCCTGCCACCACGACGTTGCGCGACCGCTACCTCGTCGGGCCCGGCCAGTCGGGCTACGCGTTCGACCACTGCTGACAGCCGGCGCGTGAACGAACCGCCTCACCGGGCGGTTCGTTCACGCGCCCGCCGCGGCGCGTTTCGCGATGCTGCCCAGCACCCCTGAGAGCACGAGCGCGACGACCACCGCGCTCGCCGGCACCACGAGGACGGGCACCGACAGGTTCAGCGACGAGGACGACAACGCCTCCGCCGCCGCGTACCCCAGACCGCACGCGAGCACGACCCCCAATGCCCATCCGCGCAACACCACTCCGCCGCACGCGGCCGGCATGAGCGCGACCGCCAGCACGGGCACCGCCATGGCGGCCACCAGCACCGCCGTCGCGGCCAGCTGCCTCGGCAACGGCGAACTGCTCGCCCACAACAACCACAACGCCGGCCCGAACCACAGCGCGGCGGCCACACCCGCTGTCACGACGAGACCCCACCGCAGCCGCGTCCCGCGCCTGCACGTCAGCGCCACCGCTGCGACCGTCGCCCCGGCCATGACCCCGATCAGCACCACCGCGGCCCAGAACTCGTCGCCCACCACCAGCGCCGGAGCCAGGAGCGACAACCACAGCGAGGACTGGCCGGCGAACGCGTCCAGCCGCCAGGCGTGATGGCGCCGGCCCATCAGGTCCCACGCCGTCCAGAGCAGGTTGAACGCGAGGAAGCCGACGAGCAGCACCAACGCGACGAGGCCGCCGGACGGCAGCGGCAGCCCGTTGGCGCTCCCCAGGAACGACAACCCGAAGTTCATCGCCGTGAGCATGGTCCAGCCGCTCAGCAACAGGAACGCCGCCGCCATCCCCAGCCCCGCCATCAGCGCCACCACACCCAGCAGGACCAGCCGGGGATCGCGGTGGCGGATCGGCAGGGAGGAGTGCACGTGCAGGTCTCTCATCGACCCGGACTGCACGACGCTGCCGTGAACCTCTCCGTGCATCGTGTTGTGGGTCAACGGTTCTTGAGGTGCGGACATGAGCACGACCCCCTCGTCTCATCCGAGGTCGCAGCGTAGTGACGCACGGCCCTCGCCCGGACGGGAATCGTGAGGGGGTCGCCCAGGTGGCGCAGCCTCACTGGGAGTAGTCCACGAGACAGCGGTGGACGGCCGCCCGCCCACCGCGGCGCTCATCTGATCAGCACTTCACCCAGTAACCCGGCGCGGTCTGGCGGATCGTGCTGGTGGTGAAGGTGTTCCACAGCCCCAGTGGCTGGTTCGAGCCCAGCGCGTAGGTCTGGCCCAGGTTGGCGTAGGCGCGGGCGGCGACGGTGTGGGCGTAGTTGCTCGCGGTGACGCACTGCGAAGTCGGCGGTGTGGTGGTCGTGGTGGTCGTCGTAGTCGTTGTGGGCGGTGGTCCACTGGCGCTCAACGCCTTGACCATGTTCACCACGGCGGTCATCTGCGGGCCGGTCTTGAGCGCGTACTGCGCCGACTGGTAGCCCCACCAGTCCCAGCACCCGCGCGGGTTCCCGGTCATCGTGGTGGCCTGCGGATACAGCACGATCATGTTGTTGGTGTCGGCGTACTCGTTGAGATAACCCTTGTCCATCAACGCGTTGCCGATCAGACCGTAGTACTGGTAGCAGCCGTGCAGCGTCACCATGAGCTTGCACGGGCCGGTGTCGCACGCCCTTGGCACGTAAGCGAAACCCTCACGTCCCATGCTGATCGACGCCGCGTTGCCGCCCGGCGCGTAGGAGTTCTGGTCGAACTGGACGAGCTTGCCGGACAACGTCGAGGCGGCCGCGTTCACCGAACCGAACAGGTGGCCCAGCATCTCCTTGACGGGGTCGGTCGTCCCGCACTTGTTGATGTACGGCGAAGTCGTGACACCGCAGGCGTTCGGGCCGATCGGGCTCACCCACGCGTGCCCCGCCGCGCTGGTGTTGTTGTAGGCGACCCGCGCGCCGAAGTCGCGGTAGTAGGTGGCCAGATCGTCGTTCACCACGCGGTCGACCGTGACGTCGGCGGTGCCGTGGAACAGCCACACCGGGTCGCCGGAGAGGTTCCCCGGCGGATCGACCGTGCCCGCAGACGCACGCGTGCGGGTCAGCTGCTCCAGTTCGGCGGGGGTTTTGCGCGCCTGGAAGGTGTCCATGCACGCGAGAAGCGCGGTGTTCACGTTGTTCTGCGCGCAGTCGTAGGCGCCGGCGGAGAAGATGCCCGCGCCCTGGAACACGCTGGAGTACGCGACGTGGAGTTGGTTGGCGAGGTAGCCGCCGGACGACACACCGCTGACGTATGTGCCGGTGATGTCGTACTTGGTGAGCGTGCCGGGCTGCGGTGGCGGGACCGCCGCGAGCGAGATCGACAGGGAAGCCGCGGCCAGGCCGGTGGCCGCCGCGAGTGCCACGAGAGCGTTCCTCAATCGCATGTGTTCGCCTCCGTCATTGCAGGCAGGACATGGTTTTGAGGTTAAGAGCCGATAACTGGACCGCACCACGTGTGAGGTCGCCACCTCGCGGAGCGGTCAGACGTCGAACGGCACCATTGACAGTAGGTTGGCCTCATGCGGACGTTCAGCCAGGTCGACGTGTTCACCGACGAGTTCATGAAGGGCAACGCGCTCGCGGTCGTGCACGACGCGGAGGGCCTGTCCACGGACGAGATGGCGGCGTTCGCGAACTGGACGAACCTCGCGGAGACCACGTTCCTGCTCCCGCCCACCGACCCCGCCGCCGACTACCGGGTGCGCATCTTCACGGTGAGCCGCGAGCTGCCGTTCGCGGGCCATCCGACGCTCGGCTCCGCCCACGCGTGGCTGACCGCCGGGAACACCCCGCGCGACCCGGACCGGCTGGTGCAGGAGTGCGGCGCCGGGCTGGTGGAGGTGCGCCGCGACGGCGACCGGCTGGCGTTCGCCGCTCCCCCGCTCCTGCGCGGCGGCCCGGTCGAGAACCTGGACGACCTGGCGGCGGCGCTGGCGATCGCGCCGGAGGAGATCGTGGACGCGCGGTGGGCCGACAACGGGCCGGGCTGGGTCGCGGTGCTGCTGCGTTCCGCCGAGGCCGTGCTGGCGGTGCGGCCCGACTACCAGCGGTTCGGCGCGTTCACGGACATCGGCCTGGTCGGCCCGCACCCGGACGGGGGTGACGTCGCGTTCGAGGTGCGGGCGTTCGTCAACGAGAGCGGCAAGTTCGCGGAGGACCCGGTGACGGGCAGCCTCAACGCCTCGATCGCGCAGTGGCTGATTCCGGCGGGAATCGCGCCGCAGCGGTACGTCGCGGCCCAGGGCACCGCGCTCGGACGACGTGGGCGAATCCACCTCTCGCAGGCCGAAGGCCAGATCTGGGTGG
Source organism: Lentzea sp. NPDC092896 (assembly GCF_044754905.1). Classification (NCBI taxonomy): domain Bacteria; kingdom Bacillati; phylum Actinomycetota; class Actinomycetes; order Pseudonocardiales; family Pseudonocardiaceae; genus Lentzea; species Lentzea sp. NPDC092896. The sequence goes on along the minus strand of NZ_JBIVPX010000001.1, from coordinate 1,404,526 downwards.
GCGGGAACACCGTGGTCGGCGTCACCGGACAGGTCGCGTTGTGATCGTCCTTTGAGGACGCCCTACCCACTCCGGGGGCGTGTCAAACGTTGTTCTTGATCGGCTTCCGATGAGACACTCGAGGACGTGGTCACGGTTTCCAGCTGGTTGCGTTCGCCGTGCCCCGCGCTAGTCGTCGACGCTGTCGGTGCGGTGCACGGCATGAACGACGCGGCCAAGACGCTCTTCACGGAACAGGTCGTACCGCCCCAGTGGCGGCACGGCGAGTCCGTGCACGTCGCGGAACGCAGCTATGCCGCACACCGGGTCGACAACGAGGACGGCTCGGTCACCTGGTGGTTGCTCGACGAGACGGACCTGCTGCTGGAACGGGAGCGGGCCGCGCTGCTGGCGCGGATGTCCAGCGCCCTGATGACGTCGCTCAACCCCGAGCGGTGCATGACCGTCGTCGCCGAGCTCGCCGCCGCGCACCTCGCGGACGAGGCACTGGTGATCGCTCCCCAGTCCGACCACGGCCACCCCGTCACGCGGTGCCTGCGCGGCGAGTCGCCGACGTACGAGTTGCAGCACGTCGACGTCGAGGAGGTCGTCGGGCTCAGCGAGGCGTTGCGCGGCTTCCCACCGGTGCCGTCGCGCTGGATCGACCCGGCCGCGGCGCCGGGCTGGCTGGCCCAGGACGTGGTCTCGATCGTCGTCACTCCCCTGCCCGGCCACGGCGTGCCGGCCGGTGCGTTGATCCTCATCCGGCGGGACAAGCGGTTCACCGAGGACGAGGAGACGTTCGCGCGGCTGTTCGCCTCACGGGCGGGCGTGGCGATCTCGGCGGCGAGCCTGTTCACCCAGCAGGCCGTGATCACCGACCGGCTGACCCACGACCTGTTGCCGCCCACGCTGCGCCGCTACGAGCGCGTCGAACTGGCCGGGCGGTATCGGGCGTCTGCCGACACCGAACGTGTCGGCGGCGACTTCTACGACGTGCACGAACTGCCGGACGACGAGCTGTTCGTCGTACTCGGCGACGTGTGCGGCAAGGGACTCGACGCGGCGGCGCAGACCGGCAAGGTCCGCACGGCCGTGCACGCGCTTCTGCAGGTCGTGACGGACCACGACAAGATGCTGCACGCCCTCAACCAGGCGTTGCTCACGACGGACAAGTCCCGCTTCATCACGACGGTCGTGGGCACCGTGCGGCCCGTGGACGAAGGTCTGCGCGTGACGCTGACCTCGGGCGGGCACCTGCCGCCGTTGATCGTGCGAGCGAACGGCACGGTCGAGGCGGCCAGGACCAAGGGCACGCTCGTCGGCATCCTGCCGCGGATCGTGACGGCGACCGACGAGGTGCTGCTGTCCCCTGGCGACTCATGCCTGCTCTACACCGACGGCATCACCGAGGCCCACGGCGGCCCGCTGGGCGACGAGGAGTTCGGCGAGGACCGCCTGCGCCGCGCTCTCACAGGCTGCGGCGGCATGCCGGCCGAGGCGCTGGTCGAACACGTGCACATGCTCGCCGCGCAGTGGGTCGGTAGCGGCGCGCACGACGACATGGCGGTTCTCGCGATCACCGCACCGCGCAGGAGGTCCTCGTGAAGGTGGTCGACGCCCTGTGGGAGGCCGCGCTCGACGGCGACGAGCACCGCGCGACCGACGTGGTGCTCGAAGCGGCCGCTGAGCACGGCCACGAGGTCGTGCTGCTCGACGTGGTCGGCGCGGTGCAGCAGCGGGTCGGCCGGGAGTGGGCTGCGAACCGGATCAGCGTGGCGCAGGAGCACGCGATCACCGCGATCAACGACCGCGCGGTCACCGCGTTGTCGATCACCAGACCCCGCACGAAAGCGGTGCACGGGCGCGTGACGGTGGCGTGCGTGGACGGCGAGTGGCACGCGTTGCCCGCTCGGTTGCTGGCGGAAGTGCTGGCGTTGCGCGGTTTCGCCGTTGACTACCTGGGCGCGCAGGTGCCGGCACCGCACCTCATCACGTACCTGCACCGCACCAGCCCGGACGTGGTGGCGCTGTCCAGTTCGATCGCCACCCGGCTGCCGGTCGCGCACGCCACGATGACGGCCTGCCAGGCGACGGGCGTGCCGGTGATGGTCGGCGGCGCCGCGTTCGGCGTGGACGGCGTGTACGCGCGGCGGTTCGGCGCGAACGCGTGGGCCGCCGACGCCCGGTCCGCCGCGGACATGCTGCTGTCCCAAACGATTCAGCCGCCGAGCGCGCCGCACCAGCCCGTCGACGACCTGCCGCACCTCGCGGACCAGGAGTACACGCTGGTGACGCGCAGCGCCCGCGACCTCGTGCGGTCGGTGTACCGCGGCCTCGAGGAACGCGTGCCCACCATGGCGTCCTACACCGACGAACAGCGGCAGCACACGGCCGAGGACCTGGCGCACATCGTGGAGTACCTGGCGACGGCGCTGTACGTGGACGACGACTCGTTGTTCCGCGACTTCCTCTCCTGGACCGGTGAAGTGCTCAACGCCCGCGGGGTGCCGGCGCAGGTGCTGGAACCCGCCCTGGACCTACTCTCAGTAGAACTTCGGGACTTCCCGCGCGCCCAGCGGATGCTCGCTGCACCCGACCGGTCACTGCCCGTGTAAGTCCTTTGTGGACAGACAGCGCACACGCGGCGTGTTCGCCTGATCGCACAACGATTTCCCTGGTACCAGTGTCCACACCGGTCTTGTGTCGCATAGATTCGAAATGTTTTCATCTCGACCATGGAAATGGGGACGCTCACTCCGATCGCTGCCTACGTCGTCGCGGTTCTCGGCTCGGTGCTCGGTCTCCTGTCCGCTGAACGCGCGCGAAACGCCTCCAGGACGACCCGGAACTGGTGGATCGGCGTGGCCGCCGTGTCGATCGGCGGGCTCGGCATCTGGGGCATGCACTTCACCGCGATGCTCGGCACGTGGATGGGTGCGAACGTCTCCTACGACATCCCGATCACGTTGCTGAGCATGCTCGTCGCGATCGTGGTGGTCGCCGCCGGCCTGTTCCTCGTGCGGCGGTACGGCGTCAACGGCGACACGCGCTTCCTGCCACTGGCGCTGGGTGGACTCGTCACCGGACTCGGCGTCGCCGCGATGCACTACACCGGCATGGCCGCGATCGTGATCAACGCCGACGTCTCCTACAACATCGGTCTCGTCGCGCTCTCCGTCGTGATCGCCGTGGTCGCCTCGACCGTCGCGCTGTGGTTCACGCGGAAGGTCAGTGGCTTCGCCGCCGTCATCGGCGCCGCCCTGGTGATGGGCGTGGCCGTCACGGGCATGCACTACACCGGCATGTACGCGATGAGCATGGCGCACGACCACAGCGCGTCGATCGTCGTCGGCAACTCGCAGGAACTGATCACGTCGCTGATCATCGGCGGCGCGGGTGTCAGCGTGATCATCATCTTCCTGCTCGCCCTCACGTCCAGCGACGACGAAGGCAGCGAGGAAGCCGAGCTGCTCGCCCGCGTCATGCGGCGGACCAGCGAACGCTGAGCTACCTGAGGTGCACGAGCACCATTCCGTCGTTGCCGGGAGCTGTTTCGACGCGCTTGTAGAGCTTCTTGACGTGCGGCTGCTTCAGCATCGCGAGCACACGCGCCTTGAGCTTGCCCGAGCCCTTGCCCGTGATGATCTCGACCAGCGGCACCTTCTGCCCGGCCGCGCGGAACAGCGCGGCGCGGACTGCCTGGGCGATGTCCTGGTCGCTGCGGAAGATCGGGTGCAGGTCGACGGTCAGCTTGTCGGGCACGCCGCTCATTCTGCCCGAGCGGTCCCGGTGGCCTCGAAGACGCGGTGGATCAGCAGTTCCGCGCCCTCGGTGAAGGCGTTGACGGTCACCTTGCGCCCGTTGACCAACCTGATCTGACACGCGACGTCGCCGCCGAAAGCCTTGGACAGAAACGTTTTCTTGCCCACGTCGGTGACGGTGGCGACGTCCGTCCACGGCACGGTGATGGTCTTCGCGCCCCACGTGTGCACGAATCCGTGCTCGTGCAACGTGAAGTGCTCGCCTCGGCGCGTCACGGACTGCACGGCGAGGATCGTCCCCATCACGGCCGCGCCCAGGCCGCCGCCGAGGAAGATCCCGGCGAAGAACATGATCGACCCCGCCCGGCCGACGTCGACCGTCAGGAGCACGAACGCCCCGAGCACGACGACGGGAGCGCCGGCCGTCACCGCCAGTGCTCCCGTCACCGCGCGACGGCGGTTGCTCGTCTCGTACCGTTCAAGCACCGCTCCCAGATCCGTCACGAGCCGGGACAGTAGACACGGCGGCACGGGACCGGTCCCAGAACACCAGTCCCGCCAGCGCCCCGCCCGCGGTGACCACGCAGGCGACCACCACGGCGGCGCGCAACGACAGCGTTTGCGCGAGCAGAGGTCCGGCCAGCGCACCGATCAACGTCGCCAACGCCTCCGCCGACAGGAAGACCGCGCCGATCCGGCCGAGCGCCTCGTTCGGCACCACCCGCTGCAACGCCGTCTGCGGGGTCACCAGGGTCATCGAGCCGAACACACCGATCGCGACGGCAGCGGGCAAGGCGGCGACCAACGACGACGAGCTGAAGAGTGCGAAGAACGCCACGGCGGTCGCCAGCTGGGTCGCCGCGAGCAGGTGACGGGCCTGCACCCGGTCGACCAGCCTGCGGATCGCCACGGCGCCGAGCAGGAACCCGACGCCGAGCGCGGACACGACGAGCCCGATCTGTTCGGTGCCACCGAGTTCCTGGATCCCGAACGGCACGAGCAGCGCGCTCAGCGAGGCGTTGGCCGCCAGGAAGATCGCGGTGAGCGGCAGCAGGACGACCGCGATCGGTGTTGCCCGCAGCACCGTCCACCCGCCGGCGAGATCGACCGGCGCCCGCTTCCCCGCCGGACCTCGGCGGCGGGTCGTCCACGCGATCGCTGCCGCCGAGACGAGGTAGCTCGCGATGTCGATCCAGATGAGCGCCTGAAAGCTCGTGAGCGTCATGACCGCGGCGCCGAGCGGTGGTGCGACGAGGCGGACCGTGCCGTCGGTGAACGCGTTGAGCGAGTTCGCGCTGCTCAGTCCACTACCTGTACCGACGACGACCGGGATGTGGGCCTGCGCGGCCGGACGGAACAGCACGGCGCCGGTGCTCTCGGCGATCAGCGCGGCGTAGACCAGCCAGAGCGAGTGCCCGGCCGTCGCGAACAACATCAGCATGACCGCTGTGGCGCGGAACAGGTCGGCAGCGATCATCACCCGCCGGCGGTCCCACCGGTCGGTCAGCACGCCCGCGACCGGGCCGAGCAGCAACGGCGGCAGGTACTCGGCGACGAGCGTGAGGCCGGTCGCGAGCAGCGAACCGGTGAGCGCGTAGACGTGCGCCGGGATGGCGATCACCAGCAGCCACGAGCCGAGCAGGCTCACCGTTCGCCCGGCCCACAACAGCCGGAAATCCCTGATCTTGAGCGCTTCGAGCACCGCCACCCCCCAGGTAGTAGTCTTGACAGAATAAGAGCGTCGATTGAAGTGTTCTGTCAAGATAGGAGCGGTTGTGCCGAACGAGCCCATCGGGCCGAGGTTGCGCGCGCTGCGGCAGGCCTCGGGCCGCACCGTCGCCTCGGTCGCCGCCGACGCCGGGTTGTCCGTGCCCTACATCGCGAACCTGGAGAACGGCAGGGGAAACCCGACGACGAACGCGCTGAGCAGGCTCGCCGCCGCACTCGGCACCGAGCTGTCGATCGAGTTCGGTTCAGGCGCTCCGGCACCGATCGGCCCGGCACCGCAGAGCGTGGTGAAGCTCGGCAGGAGCCGGCGGTTCCGTTCGACCGTCGCCGCTCTCGCCGCGAAGTCCGGCCAGGATCCCCAGGACGTGGCCACGCGGTTGATCAGCGCGTGCGGCCTGCTCGCGGAGGCGCTCGGACACGAGGCGAGCGAGCACGACTGGTGGCGGGTGCTCGACGCGCTAGTGCTCATCGCGGACCACCCGGCGTGATCACTGGCTGCTGATGCTCGCGACCAGGTTGATCGTCGTGGCCAGCACACCCGTGCCGAACAGGTACGACAGCAAGGCGTGCTTCAGGGCCGTGCGGCGCATCTCGCGGCCCGACAGGCTCGTGTCGGACACCTGGAACGTCATGCCGATGCTGAACGCGACGTACGCGAAGTCGCCGTAGTCCGGCGGTTCGGACTGGTTGAAGTCGATGCCACCGTCCGCGCCGTAGTAGTAGAGGCGGGCATAGCGCAGCGTGAAGATCGTGTGCACGACCGCCCATGACAGCACCACGGACAGCACACCGAGCCCGACGCGCAGCAGTTCGGACGCGCCGGTGGTGTGCGCCGCACGGGCCAGTACGAAGCCCACGGACACGAGGCTCGCCAACGCGGCCACGAGCAGCAGCACCTCGGCGACGCGCCGGGTCGGGTCGTTGCGGACGGCGTGCTGAGCGGTCTCCTCGGCGTCCATCGGCCAGATGACCATCCACGCGCGCACGAGGTACACGAGGGTCGCGACGTCCCAGCCGACGAGCAGGCCGAACTCGCCGTGGCCGGTGAACGTGACGGCAAGGCCGCACACCAATCCCGCAGCCACCGCCACGACGATCTTGGTGCGGTCCAGCACGACGCCGTCCGGCATCGGGCGGGACGGCAGGTCAGCCATTCAACGCCGCGTCCAGGTCGAGGTAGAGCTCCAGCGTCTGGTTCAGCGTGGTGGCCTTCAGCGCCCGCAGCACGCTCCCCCTGGGCGACACCAGGCGCAACGGGATGCCGCTCTCCTCGCCGCGCAGGTGGAACTCCACGAGCACGGAGAGACCGATGGACGCGAAGAACTCGACGGCGCTGAGATCCAGCACGACGGGAAGACCCGCGCCGAACGCCTCGGACAGCTTGTCGCGCAACAGATCCGCGGTGTACGAGTCGACCTCGCCCTCGGCGCGCAGCACGACGGCGTTCGGGAGCTGCTCCGACTCGACCTTCAGCAGAACCTCGTCCATCTCACGCCTCCCAAGCCTGCGTCAGTGCGCGCCCGAACAGTTCGACGGGCTGAGCGCCGGACACGGCCAGACGTTCGCCGACGACCACGAACGGCACACCCGAGACACCGATGTCGCGAGCGCGCTGCTCGTCGGCGCGCACCTCGTCGGCGTAGGCGGCGGGGTCTTCGAGGACGGTCTTGACGTCGGCGGCGTCGAGGCCGGCCTCGGTGGCGATCTCGGTCAGCGACTCCGGCGTGAACAGCGAGCGCGCCTGCGCGAAGTTGGCGCGCAGCACGGCGTCGAGCACTTCGTGCCCGATGCCCTTCTCTCCCGCCAGGTGTAGCAGCCGGTGCACGTCGAACGTGTTGCCGACCTCGCGGTCCAGCCGATATTCGAGGCCCTCGTCGCGCGCGAGCTGGGCGACGGACTCCTCCATCTCGGCGGCGCGCGGGCCGAACTTGGCGGCGAGCATGTCCTGCACGGACTCGACGCCCGTCCTGGTGGGATCCAGCTCGAACGCGCGGTGCACCACGGTGATCTCCGCACGGTGCTCGAAACCGGCGAGCGCTTTCTCGAAGCGCGCCTTGCCGATGTAGCACCACGGACAAATGACGTCAGCCCAGAACTCGACCTGCATCGTTCGATCATGTCATGTCCCGCCCGCGCCGTCCGTTCAGAAACGATAATCGTTGTCATGTAGGCTGCGGGCCATGGCAGCACGGGTCGTATTGGTAGCCGGGTTCACCCACCACGACGTGGCCGACGAACTCTGGCGGGCGTCACCGGAGTCGTCGCTGGTCAGACACGATCTGAGCAGCCTGGCCGAGGGGGTGGTGCGACGGTGGGCGGACGGCCGGCTCACCGTTCTGGAGCTCGCGCACGGGTGCGTCTCGTGCACGTTGCGGCTGGACCTCGTTCCGCTGCTCGAGGGGCTGGACGGGCGCGTGATCGTGCAGCTGGACCCGATGCTCGAACCGGAGGCCGTCTGCTTCGCGCTGAGCGGGACCGAGGTGGAGATCGAGGCGGTGGTGACGGTGGTCGACACCGCGACCTGGCTCGACGACGCGACCGGCGCCGACTCGCTCGCCGACCGGGGCTTGCGCGCGGCCGAGGGCGACGAGCGAATGGTCGCGCAGGTCGTGGTCGGGCAGGCGGAGTTCGCGGACGCGCTGGTGCTGACCGGTCCCGGTGACCCGGTGCTCACCGCCGTGCTCGACCGGCTCTCCCCCGGCGCACCGCGTCAGCAGCTGTCCGAGCTCGACGTCGTCTCCTTGCTCGCCGCGATTCCCGCCGACGCGCGGCGCGGTGAGATCGACGACGGCTTCGGGTCGCTGCTGTACGGGCGGCCGTCGCTGGAACCGGCGCACGGCGTGTCCGTCGTCCACTTCACCGACCGGCGGCCGTTCCACCCCATGCGGCTGCACAACTGCATCGACGTGCTGCTCGACGGCGTGGTGCGGGTGCGCGGCCGGGTGTGGGTGGCGAGCCAGCCCGACGCGGCGCTGTGGCTGGAGTCCGCGGGCGGCGGGTTGCGCGTGGGCAACCTGGGGCCGTGGGAGGGCGACCGCGACCAGGAGCTCGTCGTGATCACCAAGTCCGCCGACGCGGCCGAGATCGCCGCGGCACTGCGGTCGGCCCTGGTCACCGACGAGGAACTGGCGCTGGTCACCGAGCTCGACTTCGCCGACCCGTTCGCCGACTGGCACGAGGAAGAGATGGAACTCTGATGCGCACCCCCGTGACCGTGCTGTCCGGTTTTCTCGGCTCCGGCAAGACGACGCTGCTCAACCACGTGCTCACCAACCGCGAAGGCAGGCGGGTGGCGGTGATCGTGAACGACATGAGTGAGGTCAACATCGACGCGGCGCTGGTCGACCGGACCGTCGAACGCGTCGTCGAACTCACGAACGGCTGCATCTGCTGCACGTTGCGGGAGGACCTGCTCGACAGCGTCGGCGAACTGGCGCGCTCGGGCCGGTTCGACACGATCCTGGTCGAGTCGACGGGCGTCTCCGAGCCGATGCCGGTGGCGGCGACGTTCGAGTGGACCTTCGAGGACGGCACGAGCCTGTCCGACCACGCGCGGCTCGACACGATGGTGACGCTGGTGGACGCGGAGGGTTTCCTGCGCGGGCTGGCCGCCGGTGAGGTCTCGGACCTGCTGGTGGACCAGGTGGAGTTCGCGAACGTGCTGGTGGTGAACAAGACCGACCTCGTCGGCCCTGATCAGCTCGCGAAGCTCGACGCGTTGCTGCGGCGCCTGAACCCGTCCGCGCGTCTGCTGCACACGCGCAACGGCGTCGTGGAGCTGGCCGACGTGCTCGACACCGGCTCGTACGACCCGATCACCGCCGCGCAGGCACCGGGCTGGGCTGCCGAACTCGCGGGTGGGCACACCCCGGAGACCGAGGAGTACGGGATCAGGTCGGTCACCTATCGCGCGTCACGGCCGTTCCACCCCGCCCGGCTCGTGGAGGCGCTCGCGGACTGGGAAGGTGTGTTGCGCAGCAAGGGTTTCTGCCACATCGCGTCCCGGCCGGACGTACTGGCCGTGTGGTCGCAGGCCGGTCCCAACCTCGTCATCGAACCTGGTCAGCTGCTCGACTCGCCTCGTGCTCGTCAGGAGCTGGTGTTCATCGGGGTGGACCTGGACGTGACGGAGCCCGCTCAGCGCCTGGATCCCGCGCTGCTCACCGACTCCGAGCTCGCGGCAGGACCCGAGGTGTGGCGGACGTTCGCGGATCCGTTGCCGGAGTGGGACTTCAGCGACCTGCACGACCACGCGATGACGACCAGCGTCACCAACGCGAACGCCGGGTAGGCCCAGCCGACCAGCGACAGCCAGCCGGGCCTGCTGATCGTCCAGATCGTCGGCTGCCGGTCCAGCTGGAACGCGATCACGTCCAGGAACATCACCGGAACCCACAGCGCCAGCAGGGTGTTGCGCACCCACGGCGCGATCTTCTTGTGCACCAGCCAGATCAGCAGCGGCGCCACCCACACCCAGTGGTGGTCCCAGGAGATCGGCGAGAGCAGCAAGCCCAGGAACTGCACCGACAGCACGCCGATCAACGCGTCGTTCGCCCGGACCGACGCCCTCAGCGCGAACAACGCGATCACCGTCGACACCAGGGCGGCGATGATCCACGGCCAGGACATGCCGACGTCGTAACCGAGGCTGCGGGACAGCGCGCCGCGCAACGACTGGTTGTGCGCGGTGGCGATGGGCCCGACCCGGTCCGGATCGCCGAACAGCACGAACCAGTACTGCCTGGCCTGCTCGAAGTTCACCAGGAACCCGAGGCCGACGCTCGCCGCGAACGCCGCCACCGACCACACCGCGGCCTTCCACCGGCGGGTCGCGAGGAAGTACAGGCCGGAGATCGCGGGCACGAGCTTCACCCCGGCGGTCAGGCCGATGCCCGCTCCCGCGACGCGCGGGTCACGGGCCACCAGCGCGGCCAGCACGACCGCGGCCAGCACCAGGTTGATCTGGCCGAACTCGAAGGTGTGGAAGACCGGCATCATCCACAGCAGCACGGCCGTCCACAGGATCGCCCGCTGCCGCCACACCCGGTCCGTCCACGACTCCCCCGCGACGAGCCGCAGCGCCACGCGCACCAGCCAGTACAGGCACAGCACCGTCAGCAGGCGGAAGCTCCACTGCGCGGCGCCCCAGAACAGCCACGTCATCGGCAGGAACACCAGCGCGCCGAACGGCGGGTAGGTGAACGGCAGCGGGAAGTCCGGCGGTGAGTGCGGAGAGACCACCTGGTAGAGGTCGCCGTCGAGCACGTGCGGGGCCAGCGACCAGTAGACGTACAGGTCGATCGACTCGTTGCCGAAGCCGGTGACGATGATCCACGTGCGGGCGAGCATCGAGATCGCCAGCAGCCACGGCGCGACGGCGAGCAGCCGCCGTTCCAGCTTCGCGAGGGGCTTAGGTCGCAACACGTTCTGCCTTCGGGATCGGGTCGAGCAGCTTCGGCGTCAGCGCCAGGGTGAGCAGTGCGAGCGCCGGGTACACCCAGCCGAGCGCCGCGAGCGGCCAGGGTCTCGGGATCTCCCAGATGGACGGCTGCAGGTTGATCAGGATCGTGATGACGTCCGAGAGCACCGCGACCACCCAGGCGCCGGCGAGCCACAGGTTCCGTCGCGCGTAGATCAGCCAGAGGACCAGCGGGATCACCCACAACCAGTGGTGGCTCCACGAGATCGGCGAGACCAACAGCCCGAAGACCTGCACGATGATCACGGCCGCCAGGGTGTCCCCGGCCTTCACCGCTGCCCGCAACGCGAAGCCGGTGAGCACGACGGACACCGCCGCCGCGAGCAGCCACGGCCAGGTCATCTCGACGTCGTGGCCGAGTGAACGCGACAACGCGCCGCGCAACGACTGGTTGATCACCGAGCCCACCGGCCCGACCCGGTCCGCCGCGCCGAGCAGCTCGAACCAGTAGCGCCACGAGTCCGCGGCGGACACGAGGAAGCCCAGCGCGACGGTGATCGCGAAGCCCGCCACCGACCACAGCGCGGCCTTCCACCGCCGCGTGACCAGGAAGTACAGGCCCGAGATCGCCGGCGTCAGCTTCATCCCGGCGGCGACGCCGACACCGAGTCCCGCGACGGCCTGCCGGGTCGCGACCATCGCCGCGAACGTCCCGGCGATCAGGACGAGGTTGATCTGTCCGAAGTCGAGGGTCTTGCGCACCGGCTCGAACCACAGCGCGATCGCCGTCCACAACAGAGCGCGGCGCCCGTCGTACGGCTGCTCGGCCTTGTCCGCGAGCAGCTTCAGCGCGGTGCGCACCAGCCACCACAGGCAGACCAGCGACAGCACCTGCCAGACGATCTTCGCCGCGAGCCACGGCAGCGCCGACAGCGGGAGGAACACCAGCGCCGCGAAGGGCGGATAGGTGAACGGCAGCGGGAAGTCCGCCGTGAACGGCATGTCGATCGAGTAGAGCTCGTCGGTGAGCACGTTCGGAGCGAGGCTCCAGTAGACCTTGAGGTCGATCATCCCCCAGTTCGCCGTCGCGGCGTAGATGCCCAACGACAGGCACAACACCAACGGCGCGAACCTCAGCACACGCTGCTCACTCACCGGTTCCTCCAGCCACCGGGGCCGGTTGGCGCACGGGGTGCAGCAGCGCCCGCCCGACCCACATCCCTGCCACAACAGTGGCAGCCAGGTACGGCCACCACACCCAGGGGTTCATGGAGTCGTACGTCCAGCGCGCGACGATCGTGCCGTCGGGCAGGGTGACCAGCACCATCCACACCGAAACGCCCGCCAGCACGGCGATCCGGCGGTCCTTCCACGCGAACGCCGCTCCCAACGCGAGCGCCCACGTGAAGTACCACGGCAACACCGAAGGCGCGAGCAGAGACGCGGCGAGCAACGCGATCGTGGCGCGTCTCACCGCTTCCACACCGCCCTCGCGTGCCAGCCACCACTGCCGCACGAGCACTCCGGCGAGCACGACCACGCCGGCGGCGCGGAAGAAGGTGAGGAAGCCGAGGTGCGTGAACCCCGGCACGACACGGCCGATCGAGAAGTAGAGAAGCTCCGCCACGGCACACGGCAACGACATCCACGTGAGCAACGGCCCCTGCGACCGCAGCACGCCGATCCAGCCGAGATCGACGCCCGCCACCACCGTCGCCGCCGCGAAGACCACGACGAACACCGCTCCCCCGGTGGCGGCCGCGGTCAGAAAGCGTTGCCGTGCCGCACCTTCCAGCCGTGCCGCCCACACCCACACGAGGAACGGCGCGACGAGCAGCGCGGTCGCCTTCACCGCCGTCGCCAGCGCGATCAGCGCGAACCCTCTCAAGTGCCTGCGGTCCAGCACCATCAGCACGCCCGCCGCCATCAACCCGACCATCAGCACGTCGTTGTGCGCGCCACCGATGCCCAGCGCCACCACCAGCGGGTTCGCGACCGTCAGCCACAACGCCGTCGAAGTCCGCCCGCCCAAGTGCCTCGTCAGACCGGGAATCGCCCACGCCAGCAACACCAGCCCGGTGAGCACGGCGACGCGCATGACGATCGCGCCGAGGATGACGTTGTCGCCGGTCAGCCACACCGTTCCCTTGCCCAGCAGCAGGAACAGCGGCCCGTACGGCGACGGCGTCTCCTGCCACAGGCCCGCGACGTTGCCCCGCAACGGCAGGTCGAGCACGGCGGCGCCACGCGAGTAGGGGTCGAAGCCGCGCAGCGCCACCGCGCCCTGCGCCAGATAGCTGTAGACGTCACGGCTGTAGAGCGGCGGCGCGATGATCAGCGGCGCGGTCCACGCGGCGGCCGTCACCGCCACCGGCCTGCCGCCCACATCACCTGCGAGCACCAACCGTCCCAGCCGGACCCAGGACAGCACCATCAGCGCCAGTCCCGCGAACAGCACCAGGAACGCGAGGTCGTGGCCATGGCCGTACCTCATCGCGTTCAGGACGGTCCCGCTCAGCAACGGGTCCCTGCGGACGATCGCGCCCGCTCCCAGCCCACCGATCGCGAGCAGGACGGCACCGAACACACCAGGCCACAGCACGTTGCGCGGAACTCGCCGGAACAGCTCCGCAACAGCGGTCACAGCCGAATCCACCCTCTTGACGTCTCTTGTCACGAGGTAATCGCAAGGGCGAGACGCCAGCCAGGAAGAAGGGCATGAAGATCAGGTTCTTCGGGTGGTTCCTCTAGCCGGTGAGCGTGTCCATCACGACGTGGGCACCGAGTTCGCCGAGCGACCTGATCAGGTCCGGGCCGAGGCAGACCGAGTCCTGCCCCTCCTTCGGCGACCAGGAGACGAACAGGTCCACCTCACATCGAGCCGCTACCTCGAGGAGCACTTCCCGGTGCTCAGCGAGCAACGCCTCGACGAGTTTCAGCAGGTCGTCCAGGTGCAGGTCGCAGCCACCGGCGTCGACGCACCAGAGCCCGTCGCCGCACTCGGCACCGTCGATCTTCAGGGCGGCGCCGATCTCCGCGACGGTCATCTCACCCGCCCACACCCGCAGCGTGGCCCTCGACCAGGGTTCTTCCTCCACGGGCTGAATCCTCGCAGCCCGCGCAACTCAGATCCGTCGTGGAACGTCACCCGATCATGATCTGGAAAGCGCTGAGCACGTCCGGAGTGATCCTCGCGGCGGCCCTGGTGGCGTCCCCTGCCCAGGCCGCGGCGGGCCAGGTGGTGACGGAGGTGTCCACACCGGACCGCGCCGCCGCCCTGGCCCACTGGACGCCGGAACGGATGAGGGCCGTCGGCGACGGCGACCTCCCACCCGCCGAGAAGATCTCCCAGCCGTACGAGGGCGCGGTGCCGGGCGTCGGCCGGTTGTTCATGTCCACCTCGACGGGCCAGGACCACTCCTGCACGGCCACGGTGGTGCCGAGCGCGACCAGGGACGTCGTGCTGACGGCCGGGCACTGCGTCAACGGCGGCCTGGACCGGTGGGACAACCCGATCAAGATCCTGAACGTGGTGTTCGTGCCCGGCTACGACCACGGAACGCGGCCGCACGGGGTGTTCGTGGCGCGCGCTTTCGCCTGGTCCGACACCTACAGCGGACCGTCGAGCGGCCTGGACGACGACGCGGTGATCGCGCTCGACCCGGTGGACGGCGGGCACGTGCAGGACGTGGCCGGGGCGCAGGACATCTCGTTCGACGCGGTGGGCTCGCCGACAGACCAGACGACGCTGGGATATCCGGTCTCGGCGCTCGAACGCGGTGAGAAGCTGCTGTCGTGCGCGCGACCGGCGACGTTGAAGGTCAACTCGGTCCTGTCGGTGTGGGAGACGGACTGCGACCTCGCGGGTGGGTCCAGCGGTGGGCCGTGGTTGCGCGGGTTCGATCCGGCCACGGGTAAGGGGACGATCTTCGGGGTGACCAGCCGGGGCACGATGAACGAGGACCTGGTCACGACCGACTTGAGCGCGGCGAAGCTCACCGATGCCGTGCGCGCGTTGTACGTCAGCGCTGATCACCTCTGACCACCGGTTGCTCCATTGAGACGAATGTCATCTCGGCGCATCGTCGGTGCCCGGCTGGGCATCCTTCCCACCAAGGGGATCACCACCAGGGAGGGGTGTCGAATGAACACCAGGTACAAGGTAGGTCTGGGCGTCGCCGCGTTGCTCGCCGCCACCGCGTTGCCGCTGGTAACGGGAACCGCGTCCGCCAACCCGTCCGACCAGCCGTGCGACGTCTCGGACCTCGTCGTCTCGGTGACGCAGGATCCGCACTCGTCCGCAGGTCAGCAGGCGTTCGTGCTGCACTACGCCGCGGCCGGCGAGCACACGAACTGCAAGCTGCAGGGCGCGCCGACGGCCGTCACGTTCACCAAGGGCAGCGGGCACAGCGAGGGTGACGACAGCGGTATCGCCGTCGTGCTGGACGACCCGAACGGCACGCCCGCGCCGGTGAACGTGCGGCCGGGCAGGGACGCCGAGTCGCGGATCCTGATGTCCTCGCAGGCGCCGGTCTCGTTCCAGCCCGACGTCGTCAACCTCGACCTGCCGGCCGAGGGCGGCCACACGACGACCGTCAGCTGGCCGAGTGGACAGCCGCTGCGGGGATCGTCGGTGGAGCTGACGTTCGTGTCGCCTGCCTGAAAGCCAGCAGCCCCAACGCCATGACGGTCAGCCACACGTAGGTGTCGAACTCGTGCAGCCGTGTCACGAACACCAGGAACACGGCGGCGAAGGCGACCCGGTTGCCGCGCAGTGCGACGAACACCAGCACCGGCACGCACCACACCCAGTGGTGCAGCCAGGAGACCGGCGAGGCCAGCAGCCCGGCACCCGCGATGACGAACAGCGCGACGAGGTCGTCGCGGGTCCGCCGGGCCACCAGGAACGCCGTGGCCACCGCAGCGGCCGCGAGCACGACCCACAGCAGCGTTTCCACGCCGGGTGCGAGACCGAAGCCGCGCAGCAGACCGCGGATCGACTGGTTGGTGGACAACGACATGTCGCCGATGCGGTCGGGGTTCAGCAGCGAGTGCAGCCAGTACTGCAGCGAATCCCTTGGTGTGATGAGGAATCCTGCCAGGGCCAGGCCCGCGAAGGTGGCCATCGACGTGATCGCGGCCCGCCAGTCGCGCTTGACGATGAAGTACAGCACGAACACAGCGGGCGTCAGCTTGATCGCGGCGGCGACGCCGATCAGCACGCCACGCCAACGCTTGTCGGTGACCAGCAGGACGTCGATCACGACCAGCGCCAGCAGGAACAGGTTGATCTGGCCGTAACCGTAGGTCATCCACACCGGGTCCAGCGCCAGCGCGCCGATCGCGGCCAGCGGCCCGGCAGTCCACTGGAGATCGGGACGGACCTTGCCCGCCACCGCCACGCACACCGCGGTGAGCGCGACGAAGCCGGCCGCTACCACCAGCAGGTTGTGCCACCCGCCCGGCACGAAGCTCAGGCCGCTGAACAGCACCGCCGCGATCGGCGGGTAGGTGAAGGGCAGCTGCGGGTCGAGCGGCGGGCCGGTGAACCCGACGTAGAGCGAGCGACCCTCGAGCCACGCGAGGCCGCCGAGCCGGTACACGTCGAGGTCGATCGGGTAGTGACCGGACCAGGTGAACAGCAGCCACGCCAGGGCGGCCAGCCAGAGGGCAGCACAGAGCCGCACTGGGTTTGCGAGGGACACACCTCGAAGCTAATTTCGGCCGGGAAAGTTCACCTTGCTGAACAACCAGCAGAAGTTCCGGCAGAAATGTGGTTCGGAAGCAGCGCTACCCCGGCGCCAGGCGTCTACCTGTCAGCACCATGCGCTGAAGACGTCGGGGGGTAGCGCAGTGAGCACGACCGCGTTCGGGGATTTTCTCCGCTTTTATCGATCGCGTGTTCCGTTGACGCAGGAAGAACTGGCCGAACGCACGGGCCTGAGCACACGCGCGATCAGTGACATGGAACGCGGCCGCACGCTCAGTCCGCAGTTCCGCACCGTGCAACTGCTGGTGGGCGGGCTCGGGCTCGGCGGCGAGGAGGCGGCGGAGTTCACCGCGCTCGCCCGCGCCAGCCGGGTGGCCGGAGCCGACGAACGCCCGGACGCGCCGTTCGCCTTGGCGTCCTGCTCGCTGCCGCCGGTGCTGATCGAGCTCACCGGCCGGGAGGACGAGAAGAAGCTCCTGGACGGGTTCGCCGCGGACGCCTCGTCGTCGTCACGGCTGCAGATCGCGGTGGTCCACGGCGCGCCCGGTGCCGGCAAGACCGCGCTCGCCGTCGACGCGGGACACCGGCTGGGCGCGCGGTTCGCCGACGGCTGCGTGTTCCTCGACCTGCGCGGCACCGACGAGCCGCTGACCCCGGGCAAGGCCGCGCACCGGCTGCTGCGCTCGTTCGGCGTGGACGAACGCCAGATCCCCGCCGACCCGGACGACAAGCTGTCGCTGTACCGGTCTCAGCTGCGCGACCGGGCCGTGTTGCTGGTGCTCGACAACGCGGAGAACGAGGCGCAGGTGCGTCCGCTGCTCGCGTCCAGCCCCGGCACGCTGGTGCTGCTGACCAGCCGCCGAACGATGACGGGCCTGGACGCCCGGCACCGGCTCCCGCTGGAGTTGTTGCCGCTGAACCGTTCCGTCGAACTGCTGCGCGCCGTGACCGGCCCGGACCGGCTCGACGCCGAACCGGAGGCGGCCGAACGGGTCGCCGAGCTGTGCGGCGGCCTGCCGCTGGCGTTGCTCATCGCGGGGAACCGGCTGACGAGCAGACCACAGTGGACGATCGGTCACCTCGCCGAGCAGCTGGAGGACGAACGACGGCGGCTGTCCGTGCTGCGGGCGGGCGACCTGCAGGTGCGGGCGGCGTTCGAGATCTCCTACCACCAGCTCAGTCCGGGCGCCGCCACGTTGTTCCGCAGGCTGGCGCTGGTCGCGAGCCCCGAGGTTAGTGAGGCCCTGGCCACCGTTCTGGTCGACGACGCGGAGGAGGCGTTGGAGGAGCTGGCCGACGCGAGCCTGCTCGGCATCAGCGAGACGCCGGGCCGGTACACGCGCCACGACCTGCTGCACGTCTTCGCCGCCGAACGTCTCGAACTCGACGACGACCCGGCCGCCGTCCTGAAGACGCGCACACGTTTGCGGCACTGGCTCATCGACACCGCCACCGGAGCGGCCCTCTTCTTCGACCACGACAGGCCCGCCGGGCGTGCGGGTCCGGTGCACGACAAGGAATCCGCGGACCGGTGGCTCGACCAGGAACTGGAGAACTGGCGCGGCGCGGTGCGATCGGCCGTGGCGGAAGGCGAGCACGACCGCGTTCTCGAGCTGGCACAGGCGATGCACTGGTACTCGGACATGCACGGCGTCGGCGAGCTGTGGCGCGAAGTCTTCTCGGCCGGCGCCCACGCGGCCCGGCGACTGGGTGACGCCAAGGCCGCCGCCGAACAGCTGAACTACCTGTCGTGGGCGCTGTACGCGTTGTGCGGGCAGCCGCACGAGGCTTTGGCCGTGCACGAGGAGGCCGCCGCGGAGCCCATCGACGACACCATCACCGAAGCGTGGAACTGCTACTACGGCTCGGCGATCCGGCGGCGGCTCGGCGAACCGGACAGGGCGGTGTCACTGGGCCGCCGGTCCGTCGAGGGGTTCCAGCGGGCCGGCTACCTGATCGGCGAGAACCTTGCGCTCTCCCTGCTCGGTCTGATGCTGCACACCGCGGGCGACCTCGGCGAGGCCGCCGAGGTGCAGCAACTCAGCGTGGACCAGCACCGCAAAGCCGGTGGTGACGACGAACTGCTGTCGATGCTGCTGATCCGCCTGGCGACGACGCTGGCGGCCGCGGGCCAGGTGATCGCCTCGATGGACCTCCTCGACGAGGCCGAGTTGTTGTTCCACCGGCACTCCAACACCGCGGGAACAGCTCGGGTGCGGCACCACCGGGGCCTGGTGCTGATGGACGCGGGCCGGTTCGGCGAGGCGCGGGAACAGCTGCTGTCGGCGCTGGGCGAGGGGCGGCTCTCCGATCACCGGGTCGAGATCCTGGCCAGGCTCGCCGAACTCGCTGACGCCGCAGGGGATTCGGCGCAGGCCCGCGAGTACCGGGTGCGGGCGCTGGCCGAGTGCGACCGCTACGACACCCCGGCGGTCCGTCTCACGGCGGCGAAACTGGTGGCAGCGCTGAAATGAGTGCCGATCCCACTGCGGGGCGGGATCGGCACCGTCAGGTCAGCAGGCCGAGGCCACCGGTTCGTTCGAGCCGGTGTCGACGAAACCGTCGCTGATCCACTTGCCGTCCTCGAGCCGGTTCCACAGATCCGTGCGGCCCCAGACTCCCTCGACGGCCTCGCCGCGGCTCGTGCACGCGATGGACACCGTCGCACCGTCCGCGACCGTGCCCGCGACCGGGTGGCTCAGGCCGGGGCCGGAACGCAGGTTCACCGTGGTGTTCGGCCCCGCGTCGACCGTGCCGGTGGGCAGGGTCGTGCCACCACCACCGTAGTTCGTGACCTTGCCGCCGACGTTCACGCGCGTGCTGCCACGTTGCGCGTAGCCGCCGTACGCCTGCGAGCCCTCGTAGAAGGTCCAGCCGCCGATCGTCATCCCGTTGACGCTCACGTGGGTGTTGCCGCGCAGCAACGAGAAGTGCACGTGCGCCCCGGTGCTCGAACCGCCGCACGGCAGCTCGTTGCCGATGTTGCCGAGGTACGTGCCGGTGCGCACGGCGCTGCCGTCGGCGAGCGTCGTCAGGTTGTACATGTGGTAGTAGGTGGTGCTGTAACCGTTGTCGTGCACGACCTTCACCAGTGCGCTGCGGCCCACGACGCAGCTCTTGTAGACACGGCCGTTGCCCGCGGACAGGACGCGGCCGTCACCGCCGTTGAAGTCGATGGAGCTGAACGGCCGGCTGTTGCCGCTGTTGCCGTGCGGGCCGCCGCCCATCCACCAGGCCACGTTCACCGGCCACGGCAGGCCGAGTCCGGTGGGCGCGAGCGACTGGTTGGCCGCGAAGGTCCGCTTCTCGCCGTCGCTGAGCACGCCGGACGGCGCCTGTGCGGCCAGGGCGGCGAATCCGGCGGTGCCGTCGAGCTCGACCCGCCACGCGGACCGTTCCTTGCGTGCCAGGAACAACGCCATGTGCGGCGCCCCGTGTTCCTGACCGTGGGCCAGTGGAATGGTGGTGCTGCCGAACACCCACGAGCCAGACGTGCGAGTCGGCTCGAACAGCGGTTCACGCAACGTCTGCGTGTCCCACTGCTGTTTCAACGCCTCGCCGTGTTGCTGGAGCATGGTGGCGCGAACGGTCGTGGCGAGGTCGGGTGCGGCCGTCGCGGACGGCGCGACCAGCACCGCGGCACCGGCCACGAGTGCGGAGAACAACGCGGCGAATCGCCGCGCGGACAACGGACGGGACATGTGCCCTCCAGGGGGAAATCGGCACAGGGCAGGGATTCGGCGGCTCTTGCAGGGGGCCGCCGCGCCGATGACATACCGGTGGTCCGACGCGGTCAAGGTCACCTCCGGCAGGCGACCCACCACTGTGGAACGCCCTCCAAAACTGTGGAGGGATACCTACGTTTGTCGGTCATATCGGGCGCATTCGGCCTTCTAAACTGTTTTCTCCACAGTCGAGGGGGTGTGCGGTGGTCGTTCCTCCCGACGACGAGGTCGACGTGCTGCTACGCGCCGGTCCGTTCCACGTGGCGTTGCGGGCCGCCGTCGAGCGCAGCGGCCTCACCCTGGAACGCCTGCGCGAC
Source organism: Lentzea sp. NPDC092896 (assembly GCF_044754905.1). Lineage (NCBI taxonomy): Bacteria > Bacillati > Actinomycetota > Actinomycetes > Pseudonocardiales > Pseudonocardiaceae > Lentzea > Lentzea sp. NPDC092896. The sequence continues at coordinate 1,383,884 of NZ_JBIVPX010000001.1, read as the reverse complement.
CGCCTCGATCGCCGGGGCATCCACGTCAGTCTCTCGACGCTGAGCTACTGGAGGCTGGGCCGCAGCCGCCCTGAACGCGCCGACTCGTTGCGCGCGGTCCAGGCCATCGAGACCATCCTCGGCCTGCCCAGGCACTCGCTGGAAGCCCTGCTCGGGCCGCCGCGCCCGCGTGGCCGATGGGTGTCGAAGCAGCAGCAGACCCGCGACTACGGACGGATGCTGGAACCCGCGCAGTCGCTCGCGGAGATCGTGCGGGCGCTGGTCGGCCCGTCCGACGGCGACCTGCGCCTGTGGTCGCAGGACGACGCGGCCACAGTGGACGAGCACGGCGCGCTCCGGACGATCCACACCAGACAGGTGCTGCGCGCGGTCGCCGGCAACCCCGACCGCTACCTGGCCGTGTACTGCGCGGACGCCGGCACGCCACCGGACGCGCTGGGCGTCGAGGCCGTGCGCGACTGCCGGCTGGGACGCGTGCGGCGGCACCCCGGAGCGCCGGTGATCGCCGTGGAGCTGCTGTTCGACCAAAGCCTGCGCGCGGGTCAGACGCACCTGCTGGAGTACCGCTTCACCATCGCGGAGAACGGCGCGCGGTCACACGACTACCGGCGCGCGTTCCGTTACCCCGTGGGCACCTACGTGGCGAGCGTGCAGTTCACCGAACCGTGCCTCCCGGTTCGCTGCTACGCCCTCGCCCAGCCCGGTGTGGACGCGACGCAGGTGCACGGCGACGAACTCGCGCTCACGCCGGGGCGGGTGCTGCACCTGACGGCGAAGGACGTGCGGCCGGGCGTGCTCGGCATGGGCTGGGACTGGTCCTAGGTATTGGTAGTGGCCTTGGTCCTGGCAGGCAACGCCACACCGCAGACGACCGCCCACAACAGCACCGGGAACGCCGCGATGCGTTCCCACAGACCGAACAGCGCCGGACCGCCGACCTGGGCGAACAACAGCACGAGGGCCACCGCCGCCACGATCGCGGCGCCGGCGCCGACGCGGCCCAGGAGGCGCCACCGGGCGGTGCCCGCCAGGGCGAGGCCGGTCAGCAGCATCGCGACCTCGCCCACCGGGATGGCGACGACCGCGCCGGCGACGTGCAGCGTCCGGCTGGTGTCCTCGGGGTTCAGGCCGACCACGGCCAGGGCCAGCCCGGTGACGACGAGGAGCACCAGGCCGGCGCGGGCCGTCCGCACGTCCGGGAACAGCGGCCGGACCAGCAGGGCTCCCGCGGCCAGGCACAGACCCGCGAGCGTCCAGGACACGCCGGAGACGACGTGCCACGGCGAACACACCCAGCGCTCGACCTGGTCCGACTGGAAGCAGGTGGCCGCGCCCAGGTCGCTGATGGCGTTGCTCAGCCAGCTGTACGGAACGTCCCAGCGGGCCTCCACCACGAACAGCAGCAAGAAGTACTGCGCCACCAACACCCACAGCACCGCGCCCAGCCGCGTTCGCCCGCTCATCCCCGTGATCTTAGGCTGACCGGCCTACCGCGACCGATCGCCGACGAAGTCGAGAACCGCGTCCGCGAAGGCGTCGGGTTCCTCGACGTGCCCGAGGTGCCCGCTGTTCTCCAGGACGACGAGCCGGGAGTCCGGGATCAGCTTGTCCAGCTCCTCCGCCCAGCGGACACCGCACACGACGTCGTGGCGGCCGACGATCACCAGCGCCGGCACCACGAGAGAGCCCAGCTCCTGCCGGTCGTCGATGACGTCGGGAACGAGGTGCTCGTCGAGGCTGGAGAGGTGCGAGCCGGTGATGGCCGCCCGGAGCGGGGCGAACTCCGTTTCCCTGCCCCAGTAATCGGCGAGGTAGGCGGGCAGCAGTCCACGAAGGACCTCGGTCATCTCCTCGTCGGTGGAGATGCCGCCGGTCGCCTGCAACGCGGCGAGCACCGCGGGCAGTTCGGGATTGTCCGCGTTCCTGCGGGCGAAGATCTCCACCTGGGCCATGGCTTCGGCGACGTGCTCGGGGCCGGTCAGCGGCGCGCTCTCGTAGAGGATGACGCCGGTGACGCGGTCGGGGTGCCGCAGGGCGCAGCGTTGGGCGACGAACCCTCCGTGGGAGTGTCCGAGCAGGTACGCCGTCTCCAACCCGAGGTGGTCGAGCAGGCCGATGAGCGCCTCGGTGTAGCGGTCGCGGGTGTAGCCGTGGGGGTGCGAGTCGAGGCGGCCGGATCCACCGGTGCCGAGCGGCTCCAGGTAGACCATCGTGAGGTGGTTTTCCAGCGCGGGTGTGCGCAGGTACTCCCAGAACACGCCCGGTCCGCCGGGGTGCGCCAGGCAGACCGGGCCCTCGCCGTGCACGTGATAGCGCTGGAGCACCCCGCCGATCTCGGTGGTGTGCGTGCCGGGGGCTGGGGAGTTCACGGTGTTCTCCGATCAGGTGGTGTCAACGACACCGGCAAGACCAGGAGAACGAGCGAAAGTTCAATCCACGAGCTGTGACGGCCGCCACTACGACGAGTGGGCGGGGTGGAACAGCCGCAACTGGCTCACTCGTCCGTTCTCCAGGGACATCACCCAGGTCACGGCGGGCGGGCAGTGCCGGGGGTTGTCGGCGGGGTTGAGGATGTCCATCTCCCAGATCGTGATGTCCCGGCCGACGACCGTGTCGGCGAAGCGCTGGCGGACTCCGGCCTCCAGATCGCCGGCCGCACCGCGAACCAGGAAGTCGCGTCCTCCCACGGGGTCGCGGCCGTCGAACAACATGGCGTCGGGCGCCCACCGTTCGGCCATCAGCCTGCCGAGGTCTCCCCTGTGCATCGCGTCCAGGGTCTCCAGCCCCTCCGCACGGCTGGCCACGGCCAGTGCCGCGACGTCGTCGTGCGCGGTGGCCGCGGTCGCTGCCAGCGCCGCGCCGAGTTTGGTGCGGGCCTGGCTCAGACGGCTGCGCACCGTGCCCACGGGCACGCCGCAGACGGTCGCGATCTGGTCGTAGGTGCTCGCCCTGCTGAAGTGCCGCAACAGCACGGTCATGCGCAACGCCGGCGCGAGGTCTCCGATCGCGTGCCAGAGCCAGTCGCGCATGGCGTGCTGCTCGACGATCCGTTCCGGGCTCTCGTCGCTGACCAGTTCCAGGTCGGCCACCGGTCGCGCGAGAGCGGCCGAACGCAGCCTCGTGCGGCACCCGTTGCGCACGATCATCCGCAGCCACGCACCGACCGCCGCCGGTTCCCTGACGTCGCCGATGCGGCTGAGCGCGACCAGCATCGCGTCCTGGACGGCGTCCTCGGCGTCCGGACCGTGCCCGGCGACGCTCAGCGCCACCGCCCGCATGCCGGCCTCGTGCCGCGCCAGAAGGACGCCGAGCGCGGTGACGTCACCGGTCTGAGCAGCACGGGTGAGCTCTTCGTCCGAAGCCTGCTGCGCTGCCAACCCGTTCCTCCTGCCATCACTTCTGTGTTCTGAGCCCACGAGGCGCAGGATTGTAGGCGCAGGCCCCTCGATCGAGCGGAGATGGCGGCCGATGGCAGACGACTGGGTGTTCGGGTTCGGGTCCTACTCCTGGGAGGACCTGGTCGGAAAGCTGTTCGGCGGATCGGAGGAACCGTCCGCGACGCGGCGCACCGACCGCTTCGGACGCGACCTCACCGCCGCGGCGCGGGACGGGCTGCTCGATCCGGTGGTCGGCCGGGAGGACGTGATCGACGAGATCCTCGAGGTGTTGTCGCGGCGCACCAAGAACAACCCCGTCCTGATCGGCGATCCCGGCGTGGGCAAGACCGCCGTCGTCGAGGGCATCGCGGCCCGGATCGCGAGCGGCGAGGTGCCCGCGACGCTGAGCGGCAGGCGGCTGATCTCGCTGGACATGGCGGGCATGGTCGCCGGGGCGAAGTACCGGGGCGAGTTCGAGGAACGGCTGCAGGGCGTCATCGACGAGGTGTCCGCGACGGACAGGGCGGTGGTCCTGTTCATCGACGAGCTGCACGTCGTGGTGGGCGCGGGCAGTGCGGAAGGCGCGCCGATGGACGCCGCGACCATGCTCAAACCCGTGCTCACGACCGGACGGGTGCAGGTCATCGGCGCCACCACGGCCGAGGACTACCGGCGGTACATCGCGAGGGACGCCGCGCTGGAGCGGCGGTTCCAGCCGATCCAGGTCGCCGAACCGTCGGTCGACGAGGCGATCGCCATCCTGCGCGGGCTGCGCAGCCGGTACGAGATGCACCACGGCGTGCGGATCTCGGACGAGGCGATCGTGTCCGCCGTGGAGCTGTCGGCCCGCTACGTCACCGACCGGTTCCTGCCGGACAAGGCCGTGGACCTGGTGGACCGCGCGGGTGCGCGGGTCCGGTTGCGGGAGAAGTCCCCGATGCCGGCGGACCCGGTGCGGCTCGAGCAGCGAGTCCGGCGGCTGGAGCGGGAGAAGGACGCCGCCCAGGGCGAGGACGCGGTGTTCCTGGCCGGCGAACTCGACCGGGCCGTCGCCGAACTGGAGGCCGCCCGCGCCGCCCTGGCCGACGCACCCGAGGTCGTGGCGAACGACGTCGCCGAGGTCGTGTCCCGCAGCACGGGCATCCCGGTAGCCCAGCTCACCGAGGCCGAACGGCACCGGTTGCTGCACCTGGAGGACCACCTGCACCAGCGGATCGTCGGGCAGGACGAGGCGGTGGAGGCGGTCGCGGACGCTGTTCGCCAAGGCCGTGCGGGCCTCAAACACCCGCACCGCCCCGTCGGCTCGTTCCTGTTCCTCGGCCCGACCGGCGTGGGCAAGACCGAACTCGCACGGGCGTTGGCCGAAGCGCTGTTCGGCTCGGAGGACCGGCTGATCCGGTTCGACATGAGCGAGTTCGCGCAACCGCACGCGGTCACGCGACTGATCGGCGTGCCACCGGGCTACGCGGGCCACGAGGACGCCGGCCAGCTCACCGGCGCGGTCCGGCGAGCCCCGTACTCGGTACTCCTGCTCGACGAGATCGAGAAGGCCCACCCCGACGTCTTCAACACCCTCCTGCAGGTGCTGGACGCGGGCAGGCTCACCGACGCCGGCGGACGCACCGCCGACTTCACCAACACCGTCATCATCATGACCAGCAACATCGGCGCCGACCAACTCCTCGCCGCGGCCACCTCAGGTGTGCTGGCAGAGCAGCTGAGGGAACCGCTGATGGCGGCCGTCCGCCGCAGTTTCCGCCCGGAGTTCCTCAACCGCCTCGACGAGATCATCCTGTTCCGCGGCCTGAACGCCGCCCAGCTGCGGCAGATCACCGCCCTGCTGCTCGACCGCACCCGCCAACGTCTGCGCGAACAGAACATCACGCTGGACGTGAACGAACAGGCCGTCGACTGGCTCGCTGCCCGCGGTTACGTGCCCGAGTACGGTGCACGGCCGTTACGCCGCACCATCGGCAGGGAGCTCGACCGGCGGCTGTCCCGTGCACTGCTCGCGGGCGAACTGCGGGGCGGGCAGCACGTCGTCGTGACGGTCACCGACTCGGACCTGACCCTGACGATCAGCGACACCCCGGACTGAGCGTGCGGCGGGGTTCCGGTCGTCACAGGGTGATGATGATCTTTCCCTGGGTGCGGCCGCGTTCGGACTCCTGATGCGCCTCAGCGATCTTGTCCAACGGGTACGTCGCGGCGATGTAGGGGGTGTACCCGCCTTGGGCGCCCAGGGCGGCACCTTCCTGGAGCACGGCGGAGTCGTTCTCGGCGAGGAGGTGCCGCACGCCGAGTTCGCTCGCGCGGACGGTGTCGGCGACCGTCACGACGTGGTCCGCACTACCGGCGATGGCGACGAGGTCGGCGAGTGAGCCGGAGGCGGCTGTGTCGAGCACGGCGTCCACCCCCGCGGGTGCGAGTGCACGGACGCGATCGGCCAGCCCTTCGCCGTAGGTGGTGGGCAACGCTCCCAACTCGCGCAGGTAGTCGTGCTTGCCCGTGCTCGAGGTGCCGATCACGGTGGCGCCGCGCGCGACAGCCATGGAGACGGCTGCACTGCCCACACCACCGGCGGCACCTTCGATCAGCAGTGTGCGTCCCGACAGGTCGCCGAGCGCGTTGAGCCCGCGGCCGGCGGTGGCGACAGCCAGTCCGGCTCCAGCGGCCTGCTCCAAACTCCACCGCTCCGGTACCGGAGCCCAGGCCGTCAGCGTGGCGTACTCCGCGGACGCGCCCCACACGCCCCCGAGACCGAAGACCCGGTCACCGACAGTGACACCGGTGACATCGTCCCCGACCTCGTCGACCACGCCCGCGGCGTCGCGGCCGGGGATCGCCGGGAACTCGACGGGCAGGAACGACCGGGCGGCTCCCGAGCGCAGTTTCCAGTCGACCGGGTTGACACTTGCCGCGGTGACCCGGATCCGGACCTCGCCAGGACCCGCGTGGGGCTCCGGGACGTCCTCGATGACGAGCACGTCTGCCGGGCCGTAGTCGTGGTAACGAGCTGCGCGCATGGAGGCTCCTTGATCCGCCGGATGGTTTCCGCAGAAAGTAACTTAGGGTAAGACACTTTCCGCGGCAAGTGTCCGGCGAATCACTTTCCGCGGAAAGTGTCTGAGTGGTACTTTCGCGCTCGTGGACGGCGAGCTCGCTCCAGCAGAGGCGGAGACCTGGGAATCCCTGCTGTCCGTGCTGCTCTGGCTTCCCGCGGCGCTGGAGGGACGACTCAAGCAGCACGGGCTCAGTCACTCCGAGTTCCTGATCCTCTGGTGCCTGTCGCAGCACGCAGACCGAGTCCACACCATGAGCTCGCTCGCCGACCTGTCCCGCGTCACTCCATCACACCTGTCCCGCATCGCATCCCGCCTGGAGAGGCAGGGCTGGCTGACGCGTGAGTCCGATCCGGCGGACACCCGCTGCACGATCGCGTCACTGACCGCGGCGGGGTCGCTGAAGTACGAGGAGTCGGCGCCCAGCTACTACGCGACCCTGCGCGAACATCTCTTCGGCCGGCTCGCCGAGGAGCAGGTCCAGCAGCTCGGCGGGATCACGGCACACATAGCGCGGTCTCTCGACCCTCGCCGCTGAACAGGCCGCTGAATTTCGGGCACGCAAGGCAGAACCCGTTAGAGGCATACCCCTGCACGTCCGTTCCTTGGAGCCTTTCCAAGCGGTACCAAGGAAGTCGCAGAATGCGCTCCGTGCGCACCAGGGCGAGAGGATCCCGTGTCTCAGCATCTTGACCTCAGCGAGGCCGACGCGCAGTTCCGCGAGTGGATGCACGAAAACCTCAGCCACGCAGCAAAGCGCTTCGGACTCACCGTCGTCGGACAAGCCCGACTCGGTTGGTTCGACCGCTCGATCAGCGCGCGCGTGCAAGCAGGCGACCGGCAGCTCTGGCTTCGAGTGGCGTCCCAGGACAAGCAGTGGACCGGCGGCGAGTTCTGGACCGGCAACGTCGACGCCAACGTGTTCGCCGCGCTGTCCAAGCCGCAGGTTCTCGACGTCTACGAGTGGGAGGAATGGCGGCAGCAACGTGCCGAGCTGATGACCTTGGCCCCAGGCTCACCCTGCTCCCCCACCGATGCGTTGAACCACGCCGTCGACCTTCCCGACGAGTGGTGGACGCAACTCCGCAGAACGATCCAGGCGGTCGCGGCGACACCTACCGACCGCGTCAACGCCGATCAGGCCCTGGTCACCGGCAGGATCCAGCAGTACTTCGGGAACTCGGTGAACCCCGTTGTCCGCCAATGGGAAACCGTGCACGGCGACCTGCACTGGGCGAACCTGATGGGACCGGACTTCAGCCTGCTGGACTGGGAGTCGTGGGGCCGCGGTCCAGTTGGGACAGACGCGGCCACACTGCTCTGCTACAGCCTTCTCGTGCCGGAGACCGCAGATCGAGTGCGGACCACGTTCGCCGACGTGCTCGACACCGATGCCGGACAGCTCGCCCTGCTCTACGTCGCCGCCCGGCTGCTGCACCGGATCGACAGGGGCGATCACCCGGACCTCGCCGCACCACTGAGGAAGCTCGTGAGCCAGCCTCGCAAGGACGCCCTGATGGCCGATGGTTCCATGACCGGTCGGCTGCAACGAATCAAAGCAACCGGGTGACCACATCGGAGTCTGCGGACGAGGTGCTGCCTGTCGAGCAGTACGTGCCGGCTTGGCGCGCAAGTGCATGGCTGCTGGAGTGCTGTTTCGCGACAGGGCGAGCAGGGTGCTGTTGTTCGAGCCGTCTTACAAACCGAACTGGGAGATTCCCGGTGGCGCAGCGGAAGCGGACGAGTCGCCATCGGCGGCAGCGACTCGTGAGCTCGCCGAGGAGTTGGGATGGGAACGGCCGCTCGGCCGCCTGCTCGTGGTGGACTACCCACGGCCACAGGACTTCCGTCCTGAGGGTGTGGTGTTCGTCTTCGACGGCGAGGTCCATAGTGGACTGCGCCCCGAGCAGTCGGTGATCAGGCCTTGACGAGCGACTTCCTGACCATGCTCCGCCCGGCGGCGATGACGGCCTCCGCGGCCGGGCGCGGCTGCCAGCCGAGCAGCCGGGTGGCCTTGTCGTGGGAGATGACCTTGACGAAGCCGAGTTCGGCGGCGACCGACCTGAGGTCGGGGTTGACGCGGGCGGCGAGCTTGACCACGAAGTTCGGCAACGTCCGGGTGGGCACGTGCTGGGCGGCGGCGCCGAGGTTGTCCTTCAGCAGTGCGCCGATGTCCTTCATGGCCGTCGACGGGCCGCTGGCCACCAGGAACCGCTGGCCCGCCGCTTCCGGCGCGGTCATGGCCAGGACGTGGGCCGAGGCGACGTCGCGGACGTCGACGATCGGCATCCACATGTTCGGGTAGCCAGGCATGTCGCCGTCGAGGATGCGTTGGACGGCGTGGTTGGCGCCTGAGATGTCCTTGCCCAGCACCGGTCCCATCACCGCCACCGGCAGCATCGTGACCAGCTCCATGCCACGGCCTTCGGCGGTGATGAAGTCCCACGCGGCGCGTTCGGCGAGGGTTTTGCTCCTGCCGTAGGCGTCCATACCTGGTCCATTGAGGACAGACCAGTCTTCTTCGGTGAACGTGCCGTGCGTGTGCGGGTGGCCGAATCCGACGGCGTGGAAGGCGGAGGTGAGCACCACGCGGCGCACACCGGCGTCTCGGGCCGCGCGCAGCACACGCAGAGTGCCTTCGCGGGCGGGCCTGATGACGTCGTCCTCGTCCTTGACCTGCTCCAGGTGCACGGGTGAGGCGACGTGCAGCACGTACTCGCACCCGGCGACGGCTTCGGTCCAGCCGGTGTCGCTGGTCAGGTCTGCGGTGACGAAGTTCAGTGCCGAGTCGTCGGTCAGGCCCGCGTCGGCCAGCACGGCGCGGACGGTCTTCTCCTTGCTCAGCGAGCGCACGGTGGTCCGGACCCGGTGGCCCTCGCCGAGGAGCCGCATGATGATGTGGCCGGCGATGAAGCCCGAGCCACCGGTCACCAGAACGTTGGTCATGTCGTTCACTTTCCCTGGTCAGATGTGGTGTAAGACGATCGTTCGCCCGAACGTGTCCGGCTGCCAGGGCCCTGGTCAGCCTGGGGAGTGACAGGGCCCCTCACGGTCGTTGCCGTCGTCCTACGGTGGTGGCATGACCGACGACCCGAACCTGCTCGGTGACTTCCTGCGGGCCCGGCGTGAGCTCGTCACGCCCGAGCAGGCCGGCATTCCGGTGCACGGGGTGCGGCGCGTCGCGGGTCTGCGCCGCGAGGAGGTCGCGATGCTCGCGGGCATCAGCGCCGACTACTACCTGCGGCTCGAACGCGGCCGCGACCGGCATCCCTCGGTGCAGGTGCTCGAGTCGCTCGCGGGCGTTCTGCGGCTCGACGACGACACTCGCGAGTATCTGCTCAGTCTTGCCGCCGACAAACCACGTCGGCGTCGGCGCGCCAAGAAGGAGACCGTTCCCGTTGGCACGGCCAAGTTCCTGGCGATGCTGCAGTTCCCCGCGTTCGTCGAGGGGCGCTATCTCGACGTGCTCGCCGCGAACCCGTTGGCGACCGCACTCTCGCCTCGGCTCACGGTGGGCGCGAACCGGCTGCGTGACGTGTTCCTCGATCCGGAGGAGCAGGCGATGTTCCCGGACTGGGAGATGGCCGCCGCGTACCTGATCGCCGGGTTCCGCCAGGCGGCCGGCACCGCCACCGACGACCCCCGCTTCATCGAGCTCGTCGGCGAGCTCACCCTGGTCAGCCCGCTCTTCCAGAGGCTCTGGGCACGCCACGACGTCCGGCCCCGCATGAGCGCCACCGTCCGGTTCGCCCACCCCCAGGTCGGCGAGATCACCCTCAACCGCGAGAAGTACCTGGTCTCCGGTACTGAGGGCATCATGCTCGTCGTCTACCACCCGGACGCCGGAACCGAGGACGCCGACAAGCTCGCCCTGCTGGGCTCAGCCGCGGCGGAACATTCGAGAACACGCCTCTGACCAGCGCACCCGTCTGGCAAAATCCGCCGCACCAAGCGGAACCACCAGGGGGAATGCACCGTGCACAGTCGAACACGAAGAACCGGAACCGCCGCGCTCGGCATCCTGCTCGCCGCCGGACTGCTGGTGCCGACGGCCGCCGCGGCCGCCGAGCTGCCGACCAACATCAGCGTCGGGTCCAACGCGCTCTCGGTCGAGATCAGCCCCAACGGGGCCCTCGCGTACGTGACGAACGCGGCCGACCGCACGGTGTCCGCCATCGACACCGCGACCAGGACGGTCACCGGCACGATCGGCGTCGACCCGCAGCCGGAGGGCATCGGCTTCAGCCCGGACAGCCGTACCGCCTACATCGCGCACGGCGACCTCACCGCCACCACCGGCAAGGTCTCGGTGATCGACACCGCGACCCGCACCGTGGTCAGGACCATTTCGGTCGCCCCGATGGGGCCGGCTGAGGCGGTCGTCGTGTCACCGGACGGCAAGAAGGCGTACGTCTCCGGGTACAACTACCTGGCGGTGATCGACACGGCCACCGGTGTCCCCCGCGTGATCGGCGTCGGCAACAGCTACGGCGCGGACATCACGATCTCCCCGGACGGCTCCCGCGTCTACGTCGCGGACTTCTACACCTCGAAGATCTGGGTGGTCAGCACCGCGACCGAACGAACGATCGCCACGGTGCAGCTGCCCACCGCGCCCAGCCACCTCGCCATCACGCCCGACGGCCTGCGCGTGTACGTCACCAGCTACCAGGCGAACAAGGTCTACATGATCTCCACGGCCGCGAACGCGGTCCACGCCACGCTGGACGTGCCAGGGAACCCGCTGGGCGTGGCCGCCGCACCGAACGGAAGCCGGATCTTCGTCACGGGTTATGAGGGACACACCCTCACGACGGTGAACGTGGAGAACAACGCGATCGTCCAGACCAGGCCGATCGGCCGTTACCCGCGCTCGGTGGCGATCTCGCCGAACGGGCTGGAAGCCTGGGCGTTGCAGGACTACTACGTCACGGTCTTCGACGCCACCACCGGGGGCGAGCCCGGTCCTGACCGCGTGGTGCGCGGGGAGACCCTGACCGCCGGGCAGTCCCGGATCTCGCCGGACGGCAGGTACAAGCTGCTCATGCAGGGCGACGGCAACCTGGTGCTCTACGTCGTGGCGACCAACCGGGCGTTGTGGGCCAGCAACACCTACAACTCCGGTGCCATCCGCGCGACCCTGCAGCACGACGGCAACTTCGTCGTCTACGCCGCGAACAACGTGCCCAAGTGGAGCACCAACACCTGGAGCACCGCGGCCGACCGGCTGATCGTGCAGAACGACGGCAATCTCGTGCTCAACGGCCCGAACTCCACCCGCTTCTGGGCCCGCTGACCACCGGCGGTGGCCGCGAGAGCGGCCACCGTCACCCCGAACGCTGGGCAATGCGATCGGCCGCGTGGTGCAGGTTCTGCCCGCGGTAGAGGTCGATGGCCTCCTGCCAGCACCGCTCCGCCTGATCACCCTCGCCGAGTTCGCGGTGCGCGTCTCCCAGCGCGGCAAGGGTTCCCGCCTCCCGGTAGGTGTTGTCGAGGCCACGCCACACCGCCAGCGCGCGCTCGTAGTGGTGCAGGGCCTGGCGGTGGTCGCCGGTGTTCCCGGTGATCGCGCCGAGGCTGTCCAGCGTGTCCGCCTGGCCGTACAGGTCGTTGTGCCGCAAGCACAACGCCAGCGCGGACTCGCAGAACGCGCGCGCCCGGACGTGATGGCCGAGCCGGGTGTACGCGGCGCCCATCATGCTCAGGACGCGGATCTCCCACTGCGTGTTGCCGCTGCGCCGGTACAGGTTCCTCGCCTCGGTGAGGTGGGCCAGCACGCCGTGGTCGTCCTTCTTCCACGTCAGCGCCAGCGCGAGAACCACGTGCGCGCCTGCCTGACCGGTCGTGTCGCCGACCTGGGCGGACAACGCCAGCGACTGTCTCAAGTGGAGCGACGCCTCCTCGTCCCTGCCCAGTGGCGCGTACACCAGGCCGAGTCGCCGGTGGGCGCGGGCCTGCACGGCGAGATCGCCCAGCCGTTCCGCGGCGGCGAGTCCCACCTGCCAGGAGGCGATGTTGTCGTGCAGGTGGCCGCGGCGGTAGTGGAAGTTGTCCAGCGACCAGGCGAGCTGCCACACCACCGTGTCCCAGCCCGCGTCCTCGGCGGCGATCCGCGCCGCCAGGACGTTGCGGTGGTTGGCGTCGAACCACGCCATCGCGGCCGCACTGCCGGACATCGGGTGCGGGACGCAGTCGGCCGCCTCGAGTGCGATCGGCGGGTGTTGCCGGTCGAGCACCCTGCTGCCGTTGTGCGCGGTGTGCAGGTAGTAGCCGACGACTCGGCGCAGTGCCTTGTGCCGCAATGCTTCCGGCTCGTCCGTCACGGCGACGGCATGGGCGTGCTGCCGGACCAGGTCGTGGAAGCGGTACCGGCCGGGCGCGGGTTCCTGCAGCAGGTGGTCGTCGACGAGGCTTTCCAGCAGCCGTTCGGCTTCGGAGAGGTCGACGGCCGCGAGCGCCGCGGCGGCGTAGGCGTCGAAGTCCGGGCCGGGGTGGATGCCGAGCAGCCGGAACAGGCGCTGCTGCGGCGCGTGGAGGTGCTGGTAGGACAGGGCGAACGCGGCGGCGACGCTGCGGTCCCCCGCCTCGAACTCGGTGAGCGGGGAATGGGCCTGGCGCAACCGGTTCGCGAGGTAGCCCACCGTCCACGCGGGACGGGCGCGCAGCCGGGCGGCGGCGATGCGGATCGCCAGCGGCAGGTGACCGCACAACGCGACGACCTCGTGCACCGAGCCTTCGGTGCGACCTCCAGCAACGCTGATGAACAGGGCGACGGCGTCCTGCTCCGGCAACACGTCGAGCGACACGACCTGGGTGGCGTCGAGGTCGACCAGGCGGCGACGGCTCGTGATCAGCGTCAGGCTGCGGGACGTGCCGGGCAGCAACGGACGCACCTGCGCGGCGTCGGCGGCGTTGTCCAGCACGACGAGCACCGAGCGGGTGGCCAGTTCGGCACGCCACAACGCCGCACGGGCGTCCGGGTCCTGCGGAATCCGGTCGGGCGGCACACCCAACGCCCGCAGCAACGCGTCCAGCGCCGTCATCGCCGTGACGGGCCGATGGCTGGAGGCGTGGCCGTGCAGGTCGATGAACAGCCGGTCGCGGTAGTGCTCCGCGAACCGGTGTGCCGCGTGGACGACCAGCGTCGTCTTGCCGACACCGGCCATGCCGTCGATCGCCTGGATCACCACGGCCCGGCCCGCGGCACGCGCGGAGGCGAGCGCGGCGAGTTCGAGGTCGCGGCCGGCGAAGTCCGCGATGTCACCGGGAAGGTCGTCACGGGCCGGTTCGCTCGCCGCGATGGCGGGAACGCCGAACAGCCGGGCGTCGTTGTCGAGCACCTGCTGGTGGATCTCGGACAGGCGCGGTGAGGGATCGAGACCGAACCGCTCGATGAGCGCGGTGCGGGCCCGCAGGTACGCGTCGAGCGCCTCGGCCTGCCTGCCCGCCCGGTACAACGCGGTCATCAGCTGCCCCCACAGGCGTTCCCGGCCGGGGTGCTCGCCGGTCAGCGCGGAGAGCTCCTCGACCAGCGTCACCCCCGCGCCGGTCGCGAGGTCGGCGTCGACGCGGTCCTCGACGGCGCCGAGGCGCAGGCCTTCCAGCCGTGCGGCCTCGGCGCGCAGCACCGGCGTCACGGTGAACTCGCCATACGCCTCACCTCGCCACAACCTCAACGCGAGCGAGAGTTGTTCGGCGGCGTCCGCGGGCCGGCCCGCGGCCAGGGCGTCGCGTCCCGTCTCGACGAGCCGTTCGAACCGGCGGGCGTCGACGACGTGCGGTTCGAGCCGCAGCACGTACCCCGCCGGGTGCGTGACGATCAGCCGGTCGACGGCGAGCGCGCGGCGCAACCGCGAGACGTAGCTGCGCACGGTGCGGTGTGCGTCAGGCGGGGATTCCGGTCCCCACAACGCTTCCACCATCGTGCCGACGGTCGTCACCCTGCCCGCGTTCGCCGTCAGCAACGCGAGCAGCGTCCGGATCCGCGGGCCACCCAGGTCGAGCACCTCGTCTTGCACGCGCACCTCGAACGGCCCCAGCACCTGGAACTGCGGCTGCAGTGCGACGGAGTCCGCTCCCACTCAAGACAAGGAGTTGGCCGAGCCTGCCGGGATACCGTCGTGGACGAGGCAGACCACCGCATCCGTCGCGAGGGGACAATACTGCCCATCAACGAGAAATCCGTCAGGCACGGGCCAAACGGCCATATCCGCCGTCGTAGTGGACCAGCGGCAGCCGGCCGGGCGAGCCGCGCTCGACGGCCACCACCAGGCCCACGACGAGGGCGCTGCGGCCCACCCGGACCCGTTCCACCGGGGCGATCCGCCAGCGGGAGAGAACCCCGTGCAGCGCGGGCAGTCCCGCGCTGTCGCGGTACCAGCGCGTCTCCTGGCCGAACTTCTCCGCACCCGGCCGGCTGAACGCGCGGGCGACGTCCTCCTGGTCGTCGGCCAGCAGGTTCACCGAGACGTGCTCGGCGGTCTCGATGACCGCCCACGACGCCGACCGCGTGCCGATGGCGAACGACAGCACGGGCGGGTCGATGGACACGGGCGCGAGCGACGTGGCGCAGAACCCCACCGGCGTGACTAGCCCGGCGGTGACGACGGCGACTCCCTTGGCGTGCTGGTGCAACGCCACGGAAAGCCCTTCCGGAACCGTGGTCGTCACGCCACACGCTCCGCGATCTGCACCGCGTGAGGCGAGGTCTCCTCGCCGTACGCCGCGAGGTGCGCCTCCCAGTCCGCACGGGCTCCGGCGTCGTCGCCGACGGCCAGCCGGCTCACGCCCCGGAAGTACAGCACGTCCGGATCGTCGGCCCCGGCGGCCAGCGCCGCGTCGAGGTCCCGGACGGCCTGGCGGTGGTTTCCCAGTTCCTGCAAGGCGATCGCGCGGTTCACGCGGAGCATGCCGTCGTCCGCGAGGCGGATCGCCTCGGTGAGGTCCTCGACCGCCTGGCGCGGCCGTCCCGTCGTGAACGCCAGGACCGCGCGGTTCGCCCACGCCGCCACCAGCGCCGGATCCAGCGCCAGCGCGGCGCTGTAGTCCGCCCAGGCAGCGTCGTGCTCACCGACGTCGGCGAGCAGGCTGCCGCGTGCCGAGAGCAGCCGTGCGTTGTGCGGATCCAGCACCAGGCCGTGGTCGACGTCGGCGGACGCCCGCGCCATGTCCCCGTTCGACAGCAACAGGTCCGCCCGGTTGACGAGCGAGTCGACGTGGTCCGGTTCGAGCTCCAGCGCGTAGTCCAGGTCCCGCAACGCGCCCTCGTCGTCACCGAGTTCGCGCAGCAGGTCCGCGCGGTTGTAGTGCGCCTCGTGGAAGGGCGGGCTCAGCCGGATAGCCGCGGCGTAGTCCTCCAGCGCCTCGGCGGTACGGCCCGCCGCGCGCCGGACGGTGGCCCGGTCGAAGTAGTACTCGCCGTAGTTCGGATCCCGCCGGATCACGTCGTCGTAGTCCAGCAACGCCGCGGCGTGCTCCCCCATCGCCGCCAGCACCTGGGCCCGGTTGTGCGTGAGCACCGAGCGGTGCAGCAACTGCTCCTCGTGCCCGAGGTGGGAGTCGGTCATCCCGATCGCCTCGTTCACCAGGTCCAGCGCGGCCTTGAGGTCGCCCCGGTGCAGCTCGACCAACGCCTTGCCGTTGCGCATGAACGCGCCGTTGAAGGTGCGCCGTTCGGGCTTCGGGTAGTTGTCGGCGAGGACGATCGAGATGTTGGACCACTCCAGCGCGAGGTCGTGGTCGAGGGTGTCCTTCGGCAGGTAGCGGGTGTGCAGCATCGCGGTCATGTAGCTGGACCGCATGTGCATCTCGGCGTCGGTGGTGTGCCGCAGTTCCCCGAGATAGCGCGCGGCCTCCTCCCCCGGTCCGAGATAGGACAGGCACGCCGCGACCTTGGTGGTCAGGTTCCAGTACAGGTTGGGCTGCTTCTCGGCCGAGACCAGCTCCCGTCCGCGCAGCGCCAGGTCCATCGAGGCGTGGTAGTACCCCAGTTCCAGGCAGCGCGTCGTGGCCTTCAGCAGTGCCTCGCCGCCCGCGACGGCCGGGTCCATCCCGCGCTCCAGGTGGAACGGGACAGCGCCCAGCTCGAAGCTCGGTTCTCCCCCTGCCGCAACGACTTCCGCCCGCTCGGTGTGCCGGCGAGCGCGTTCGTCCGGCGGCAGTTCGTCGTACGCGCGCAGGACTGCCTCGTCGTCGAGGACGCCGTCCGAGTCGATGTACAGCTGCGCCAGGTCGTCCCCCACCACGGGCTTGCGGGCGCGGCGGGCACCGGTTCGGGTGTACTTGCCCAACGCGTCGGCGAGCAACGTGTCGTCACCGGGATCGTCGAGCTCGACGACGACGGTCAGCCGCCGGGGATCGCAGCGGCGCAACAGGACCCGCAGCAGTTCGCGGTCGGTGGCATCGGCCTGTGCGACGTGTGTGAACGCGACGACCACACCGTCCGGGTGCAGCACTCTCGCCCAGTCCATCAGCAGTTCCGCGATGCCGTGCACCAGACGTTCGGTGCGACCGGCGGAGTAGAACCGGGTGCGTTCCCGCGGTTCGGCAGCCTCGGTGAGCGTCTTCTCCGGCAACGGCAGCACAGCCGCGAGCTCCGGTGCGATCGCCACGATGTTCGTGGTGCGCGGGAGCACCAGATCAGCGTTGTGCGCCAGCAACTCCGGCACGATCTGTCGCAGCAGCGCGCCCGCACCGGTGTACGGCCCGCGCGATCGGCGGTGGCACATCGCCTCGACGTGCGGCGCGGGCGCCGGGGGCAGCGTGTCCGAGGTGACCGCCCAGCTGTGCCAGGCCTGCGGTGAAGTCATGCGAGCGCTCCTTGCTCGACTCTGGTGCGGTTCCGGGCGCGCCGGTCCCGCACGGTGACGTAGATCAGCAGACCCAGCTGTGCGACGGCCATGCTGAGGAAGATCAACGTGTCGATCACTTCCGAGGTCGGCGTGTCCGGCGCGGTGACCCGGTCGAACACCGTCGACCAGAACCGCCACACCGTCGGGATTCCGGCCCAGGCGAGGCTGCCCAGCGAGAACCCGTACCCGAGCACCAGCAGCGGCGCGTACCAGCGCGCCACCACGAGATCCCGGTCCGTCCACTCGGCGTCCGGTACCGGAGCGGACCGCCCCAGCCACCGCCGCACCCGCGACCGGATGAGGAACCGGGTGGCGTTCTGGAGATCCGCGCAGCGCAACGCCGTCGCGATCACGTGGTACAGATCGGTTTCCAGGTAGAACATGAACTGCCACACCAGGCGCAGCAACGTGCTGAACGAGATCGCGAGCAGCATCCCCGGCACCCACGCGGGCACCGCCTGACCCATCAGCCAGCCGGCCGTCAGCGTCAGCACGGACACCAGAATCGCGTCGAGCAGCATCCCCGCCAGGAACGGCAGATAACGCTGCCGGCGCGGCACGCTGAGCAACGCGTCCAGCCGGGTCTCCGCGACCAGGTAGTACAGGCGGCGACCGATGCCCAGCGTCGACGGCAGCCCGAGCCTGCGCCCCGCCAGCACGTGGAACCACTCGTGCAGCAGCACCAGCGGGATCTGCGTGAAGGTCAGCACGATCGGGATCAGCGAGATGTGGTCGGTGAAGAAGAAGACCTCGTAGGACGGCCGCAGCGACGGGACGCGGAACATCGCCACGACCGCGCCCACCATCAGCGCGACGTACAGGCACCAGGCCGGCCAAGAGAACGCCCACCGTCCCGCGCGCTGCCACCGCACCGGTTTCACGACCGGCGCGTCCGCGTCCTCGGCCACCAGGAAGCCCAGTTCGTCGAGCACCTCGAAGAAGTCGTCGAAGTCGAGCGGCGTGCCGCATTCGCGTTCGTACCAGGCGGCGACCTCGTCGACCGGCTTCCCGGCCCCCAGCAGTCGCAGCGTCTCCGCTCCCTCTTCCGGGAACATCGCGTAGGAACCGGTGTCCGGGCGGCCGACCATGACACCGTCGCGTTCCGCCACCATCGTGAGCCGGTGCAGGCGAACGGACATGCGGCACACCTTTCTGACGAAGAGATGGATAGGGCCGGGGCTGGACGCGCCATCCGCAGGCCAGCCCCGGCCCACGTCACGCGATCAGCTGGCCGAGCACGGGCAGTAGTAGCTCGGGCTGGTCAGGCGGATCGTTCCGGCCTTGCGAATCGACATCTTCTGCATGGTTCCTCCTCTGGTTCGGACAACACCGAGGACGGTGCCAGGGGCCGTCGACAGTCCGCCGACAGTCCGCCGACGATCGGCCGACAAGGCCGCGCTCAGAACAGGCGGCCGTCCTCTTCCGGCGACGGCCCTTCGAGCTCCAGGAGAAACCGCTTGCGGTCGAGCCCGCCCGCGTAGCCGGTCAGGCGCCCCTGCGAGCCCACGACCCGGTGGCACGGAACGATGATGCTGATCGGGTTCCACCCGTTGGCGTTGCCGACCGCCTGTGCGGCCGCGGGTACGCCGAGTTCCGCGGCCAGCTGCCCGTACGTGCGCGTCTCGCCGTGAGGAATCGACATCAGCAACGCCCACACGCTTTTCTCGAACGCCGAACCGCGCGGCGCCAGTTCCAGTTCGAAACGGCGCCGCTTCCCGTCGAAGTACTCGTCGAGCTGGCGACGCACCTCCTCGAAGCCCGTGCTGGTGCGTGGGCCGAGGCTGTCCAGGCGCGGAGTGCGCAGGTGTCCGTCGAAGTAGAGGCCGAGCAACGCCGTGCCCTCGCCGACCAGCGTCAGCTCGCCGATCGGTGAGTCGACGACGGTGTGGTGAACATCCATCCCCGGATTCTCCGGTGGTGCTTCCGACAGATGTGGAGAAGGCATGTAGACCTGGCGAGCGCGGCTCCGACGTCTCGGGTGAGGATCGGTCGTCCGGACGCGTCCACGACATCGCACCAGGAGCCGATGGTGAAGTACGTGATCATGATTCACTCGAACCCGCAGCCGTGGGGGCACCCGACCCCGGAGTACCTGCCGGAGTACCAGGACATGCCGCGGGAGCAGCGGGATCGGATCAACTCCGAGTTCGAGCAGCTGCTCGGCGAGCTGCAGGAGAGCGGCGAGCTGCTCTCGGGTGAGGCGCTGGGATCGCCCGAGTCGTCGCGGCTCTACCGGTGGGACGACGGGAAACCGCTGGTCACCGACGGCCCCTACTCGGAGGCCAAGGAGCACCTGGCCGGGTTCTTCCTGATCGACGTGGACAGCCAGGCCCGCGCCGAGGAGATCACCGCCCACTTCGCCGGCCCCGGCGAGACCGTCGAACTGCGGCCGGTCATGTGGCCCGGTGGTGACGCCTGATGGACTCGCGGGTGGTGGAGGACGTGTGGCGGCGCGAGTCGTCGCACGTCCTCGCCGCCCTGCTGCGCCGCTACGGCGACCTGGGTGACTGCGAGGACGCGGCGCAGGAGGCGGCCGAGGCGGCGGCGTCGCAGTGGGAACGCGACGGGGTGCCGGACAACCCCCGCGGCTGGCTCATCCGGGTCGCCTCCCGGCGGTTGATCGACCGGGTGCGCGCCGACAGCGCTCGGGCGGGGCGGGAACAGGCCGTGGCCGCGGCACGGCCAAGCGACGCCGACCTCGCGCCGTCGGCCGACCACGGGCAGCACGGCGATGACACGTTGCAGCTGTTCCTCCTGTGCTGTCACCCCAGCCTGAGCCGGTCCTCGCAGGTCGCCCTGACCCTGCACGCCGTCGCGGGCCTGAGCACGGCCCAGATCGCCGCCGCCTACCTGGTGCCGGAGCGCACGATGACGCAGCGCCTGACCAGGGCGCGGTCCACGTTGCGGGCGGCGGGGGCGGTGTTCGGGCGGCCGGCCGAGGCGGAGGTGCCCGCACGGATCGCCGCGGTGCTCGACGTCTGCCACCTCATGTTCACCGAGGGGCACACCCGTTCCACCGGGGACGCGCTGGTGGACTCGACCCTGGCGGAGGAGGCCATCCGCCTCACCCGGCACCTGCACGCGGCGATCCCCGACCACGACGAGGTCGCGGGCGCCCTGGCGCTGATGCTGCTCACCCACGCCCGCGCGACCGCCCGAACCTCCGGCGGCGACCTGGTGCCGCTGGCCGAACAGGACCGCTCGCGGTGGGACCAGCCGAGCATCGCGGAAGGGGTGCGCATCCTGGAGCGCGTGCTGCCCCGCGGGCACGTCGGCAGGTTCCAGCTCCAGGCCGCCGTCGCCGCCGTGCACGCGGAGGCCGTCACCTGGGAGAGCACCGACTGGCGGCAGATCAGCCTGCTCTACGGCATGCTCGCCAGGGTCGCCCCCAGCCCGATCGTGACGCTCAACCAGGCGGTCGCGGTCGGGATGGCGTTCGGCCCGCAGGACGGCCTGGCCCTCGTCGACCCGCTGCTCGACGACCCGGCGATGCGACGGCACCACCGCACCCACGCCGTGCGCGCCCATCTGCAGGAACTGGCCGGCGACCCGGCGGGAGCGCTCGACAGCTACCGGCAGGCCGCCCGGCTCACCACGAGCCTGCCGGAGCAGCGTTATCTCAACGCCCGGATCCGCCGCCTGGAGCAGGCCTGATCCGGAGACCGGCGAACGTGCGATCCGCTGGCGCGCGAGCTTCTGAGAACGCCGTGACTTTTTCTGTTATCGGCGGGCGGGCGGGACATCTCCTGGTCAGAAGATCCCCTGAACCCTGCCGAAAGGTTTCTCGATGCCCCACGTCCTCACCTCACGACTGCGGCGGCGCGTGTGGATCGCCGCCCTCGCCGTGGCAGGCGTCGCGGCGTCCGCGGTGACCGCGAACGCGATGTTCTTCACCCCGCCCGCGCCCCCCAAGGCGAGTCCGACCTCCTCGGCCACGACCGTGACCACGTCGGCTCAGGCCGCGGGCACCCCGACGCAGGCCGGTACGCCCACGCAGGCGGCCGAGACGACGAAGGCCGCCGCGGTCGCCCCGGTGAAGCCGCAGGAGCCGATCCCGCCGAACGCGGTGCGCGTCGCGGAGTTCGTCGCCGAGTGCCCGTTCACGCACCGGCTGCCGGACGACCCGATCGTCCTGCCGAACCTGCCCGGCGCCTCGCACCTGCACAGCTTCTTCGGCAACGACTCGACCAACGCCCGCTCGGACGTGACGAGCCTGGGCAAGGGCGCCAGCACGTGCAACCCGAAGGTCGACCTCTCGTCGTACTGGGTGCCGACGCTGCTGGTCGACGGCCAGCCCGTCGAGCCGACCGGCACGACGTTCTACTACCTCGGCGAGGGCGTGCGCGACGACGTGACCGCGCGCATCCAGCCGTTGCCGCACGGACTGCGCATCGTCGCGGGCAACGCCAAGGCCACCGCGCCGGACAACACCACGATGTCGCGCTGGTCGTGCCTGCACGCCGGGCACGTCGGGGCGTCCAAGGACTTCGTGAACTGCCCGGCCGGCACCATGATCGAGTCCTATTTGGACTTCCCGCAGTGCTGGAACGGCAAGGACCTCGACTCCGCGGACCACAAGAGCCACATGTCCTACCCGGTCGCCGGTGACTGCCCGGTCACGCACCCCGTGCCCGTGCCGAAGCTGCGCCAGGTGCTGCGCTACCCCGTGAGCGGCGACCCGGCGCGGTTCAAGCTGTCGTCCGGTCCAGGCTTCACGATGCACGGCGACTTCTTCAACGTCTGGCCGGAAGCCGAGATGGCGCAGCGCGTGCGCGACTGCATCAACCGGATCGTCAAGTGCGGACCGGACGGCCGCCCCTAGTGCGGGTCCTCCTCGCCGTAGCGCTCCTGCTGGTGGCGGGCTGTGGCACCCCGCCGCCCGCCGCGCCAGAAGAGCTCAGCGCCACCGATCTGGCGTTCGTGGACCTGGTGATCCCCCAGAACGAGTCCGCGCTCGCCGCACTCGCCCTGACGAACCGTCCCGGTTCCGCGCTGCGCCCGGTGGCCGCTCAGGTGGAGGACCGCTACCGGGCCGAACTGGCGCAGGTCCGGGAGTTGCTGGCCAGGACCGGCCGGCAGGAGAGTGACCAGCACGAGGGCCACGACATGCCCGGCATGATCACGGCCGCCGAGCTGACCGCCGTCGGGTTCGCCGAGGGAGCCGCCTTCGACCAGCAGCTGAAGGTGTTGCTGCGCGCCCAGTTCGAAGAGGCACGGACCGTCGCCCGCGCGGAGCTGTCGTCGGGCACGAGCAAGCCGGTGCTGGAGCTGGGTGCTCGGATCGACAGCACGCGAGCGGAGTTCCTCGCGCTTCTGGGAGACGCCCCGAAGTCGCCTTGACCTGTGGTTTGATCTGCTGAACGCCTCGACCGTGAACCCGGTCGGGGCGTTCTGCCGATAACAGGGCGAAGACCCTTCGCTCGAAAGGCCACCATGACAGCAACCGACGCGGAGCTCATCGAGGCGTCGCTGCGCGTGACGGAGAAGTTCGCGGTCATCTTCGACCGGCACGCACCGCACATCCAGCGCTATCTCGCCCGGCGTCTCGGTCAGCAGGTCGCCGACGACCTGCTCGCCGAGACGTTCCTCGTGGCGTTCTCGAAACGGGGGCGCTACGACTCCTCCCGCCCGGACGCCCGGCCGTGGTTGTACGGCATCGCCACCAACCTGGTCGGTCAGCACCGGCGCGAGGAGGTGCGCCGGTACCGGATGCCCGCGGCCGTGCCCGACGTGGACGACCACGCCGACCGGGTCGCCGCGGACGTCACCGCGCAGGCCATGCGGTCGATGCTCACCGGCGCGCTGGGGGCGTTGTCCGTCGAGGACAGGGACGTGCTGCTGTTGGTCGCCTGGGAACAGCTCAGCTATCTCGAGGTCGCCGACGCGCTGGCGATCCCGGTGGGCACGGTGCGGTCGAGGCTGAACCGCGCCCGCCGCAAGGTCCGGACGGCGTTGGGAACCGACAACCACACCGAGGTCGAGGAGCTGCTCAACAATGGATGACCTTCAGCTCGTCCGGGAACTGGACGAGACCCCGCTCAAGTCCGCCGACCAGCTGGCAGCCGCCCGCGCGCAGTTCGTGGCGGGCATGAAAGCACCCCGGCGCGGTCGTGCCGGGATCATCGCCGTTGCCACGATCGCCGTGGCGGCAGCGGCCGCCGGCGTGGCGCTGGTGCTGCCGTCCGGCTCCCCTGACCCGGCCCACCACGACGCCGCTGCCCCGGTGGTGGACTCCGCCGTGCAACTGCTGAACCACGCCGCCGCGGCAGCCCGTTCGAAGCCCGACCTGGTGCCACGACCCGACCAGTTCTACTACGTGCGCACCGGCGGGCGGGAGGACTGGTTCTCCGTCGACGGCACCCGGGACGGCCAGATCATCCAGGCCGGGGGCGCCCCGCCGATCCCCGTGCCCGGCTGCGTCGACGGCCGCAGGAAGGTCCTCGACAAGTACGACCAGCCGACGGGCGCCGTCGAGGAGTGCACGCCGGACCGCTCGTACCGGAACGATCTGCCCACCACGGCCGACGAGATGCTGAAAATCCTGCAGGGCAACAACAAGGGCCAGTCGGTCAACGCGTACGGCAAGGACGTGCTGGGCCTGGTCGTCAACTCGTACCTGCCGGGTCCGCAGCGGGCCGCGCTGTTCGAGGCGGCGACCCGCGTGCCGGGGCTGACGGTCGTGGAGAACGTCTCGTCCGGCCGTCCGGGGATCGGGATCAGCTGGCCGGTGCCGGAGGGGTCGGCGCCGTGGGCCGAGCCGGTGGTGATGGTGTTCGACAAGGACACCTACGAGTACCTCGGCACGAAGAACAGGCCGCAGGACGCGTCCGGGTTCGTCGACCAGGTGGGCGACCGCGTCTAGCTCAAGTCGTTCAACGCCGCGACGGTGTGCTCGACGATCCGGTCCTGTGCCTCGGCACGGGACCGGGTCGGCACACCGTCGCCGGGTTGGTCGCCGTAGTCGCCGAAGTACGCGTGGACGGCACCGGCCACGACCTCGAAGTGCGTGCTCGCGGGCAACAGCTTCCGCGACTCCGCGACGTCCTGCGGTGTGGTGAAACCGTCGCGTTCACCCGAGATGGACCAGGCGGTGAGGTTGTCGCGGGCGGAGAGGTCGTCGACCGGATAGGACGCCCACAACACCAGCCCGCGCACGGATCCATCGGCGAGAACGTCCTGGGCGGCCGCGACGCCACCGAGAGAGTGGCCACCGACCGCCCAGACCGGGACGTCGGGATGGTTCCTCCGCACCTGCGCGGTGTCTCCGCCGAGCAGCGCGATTCCCACCGGCTCCTTCACCACCACGACGAGAAACCCTTCTGCCGCAACGCGTCGCAGGAGCGGGAAGTACGCGCGGTGGTCGACCCTGGCGCCGGGGTGGAAGACCAGCCCTGCGCGCACCGGACCGTCAGGGCGCAGCACCGCCGTGGTGGCGGTGTTCTCCGCCATGACGATCGTCGTCGCGCCGAACGGCTGCAGGTACACCGTGGGAGCGACGAGCAGAACGGCGACCACGACGGCGAGCCACGCGGGAACTCGCCGCCACAACGCCATCGCGATCCCCACCGCCACCACCACCGCGAGCAGCACCAGGTGGACCGGATGTCCGCTGCTCAAAGGACCCCAGCCGAGCAGGAGCAGCACCGGCGGGACAGCGATGCAGGCGGCCACGGCACACCGTCGCGCCCATGTTCGGATCATCGGACGGACGATACCGAGCGCCTGGGTCTCTCAGCTCAGAGCCACGCGGGTGAAGTCGACGGGCACGTCGAGCGCGACGTTGATGTAGTTGGTGAACACGTTCAGCGCGACGTGCGCGACCGTCTCGACGATCTCCTCCTGGCTCAGGCCTGCGTCCCGCGCGGCCTGGACGTCGGAGTCGGCGATCTGGCCGCGGTTCTCGACGAGGGCGGTGGCGAGCGTGAGGACGGCGGCGGTGCGCGGGTCGTCCGACTTGCCGCTCTGGGCGTTCCTCATCTCCGCCGCGGTGACGCCTGCCTTCCTGCCGAGCACGGTGTGCGCGGAAAGGCAGTAGTCGCACCGGTTCTGGTCGGCCACGGCCACGGCGATCTGCTCGCCGATCTTCGCTCCGAGCGTGCCGCCGCCCAGTGCGCCGAACTGCGCCCACATGCTCCGCAGCGCGGCGGGTGAGTTCGCCACGGCCTTGAACATGTTCGGCACCAGGCCGAAGGCGCCCTTGATCTGCGCCAGGGTCTCGGCGCGCTCGTCGGTGATCTGGTCGGGGTCGGTGAGGTCGATGCGGGACATGGTGGTTCTCCTTCTGGTGATGGGGGTGGGGCGGATCAGGTGCAGGTGCCGTCGATCGCGCAGACGGCCGGTGGCACGGCGCCGTCGAGCAGCCGCGTCACGGCCGAGGCCAGCGTCATGTCGTCGAGCGGGCCGAGTTTCTGGGCGCGCAGCATGCCGTCGCGGTCGATGAGCACCGTGGTGGGCGTGCCCTGCATGCGGTAGCGGCTGAACGTGACCGGCGCCGGGTGCGCGCCGCGCAGGGCGTCCACACCGACCGGGAAGGTGATCCGGTACTCGTGCAGGAACGCCTTGAGGCTCGCCGGGGTCATCGCCGCGTGGTGTTCGAACACGGTGTGCAGACCGATGACGGCGAGGTCGTCACCAAACGTCCTGGCCAGGCGCGCGGCCTGCGGAAGGGTGTGCGACACGCAGCTCGGGCACAGCATCTGGAACGCCTCGAGCACGACCACGCGGCCGTGCAGGCGGGCCGGGTTCAGCGGTTCGCTGTTGAACCATTCACTTGTCTCCCAGGGCATCGCGGGAGTCGCGAGTCCGTTCGACGTGGGCAGGAGGAGGCTCATACCCACCACCTTGTCACAGACTAGGTAGGAGTCCTACCTACTTCTGCGTGATCCAGGTCTCACCCCGAGCGGCACGTACCATCGCCGGGGACGTTCTACTGGCGAGGCGGATCGCATGACTGACACCGACGGCACGGCCGGGCTCGACCGGCGGCTGGCCGACGCGCTCGAGCGGCTCGGGCACGGCATGCGGTCACTCGCGCAGCGCACGGCACGCGAGCACGGCCTGTCGCCGCTGCAGCAACAAGCCGTGCTGGCGCTGGCCCAGCACCCGCAGACCCGCCGCGAGGTGGCCGCGCTCGCGGCCGAGTTCGACGTCACCACGCCGACCATGTCCGACGCCGTGACAGCGCTGGAGCGCAAGGAACTCGTGACGCGCTCGCCCGGCGCGGACGGCCGCCGCCGATCGCTGGCGCTGACCGGCACCGGCCAGGAGGTGGCCCGCGGTCTGTCCTCTTGGGACGATCCGCTGACGGACGCCCTCGCCGGAGTTCCCGAGGCCGACCGCGCCGCCACGTTGCACACCCTCCTGCGGGTGATCGCGGACCTGCAACGCGCGGGCGTGGTGAGCGTGACGCGCATGTGCACGACGTGCCGCTTCTTCGGCCGCGACGAACACCCCGACCCGGCCGTGCCCCACCACTGCCACCTGCTGCGCACCCCGTTGCCGCTCACGGACCTGCGCACGGACTGCCCGGAGCACGAACCGGAGCCGTCCAGCGCCCCTGCGGGCCGGGGGAAGCAGCGCACCTCCGCACGGTGAGGTCAGCCGCGCGCCAGCAACTGCCGGATGCGGCCGGCGTCCTCGGCTCGATGTTGTGCCTCGCACAGGTCGAGGGCCTGCCGCCACGCCGCCGCGGCCCTGTCGTGGTGACCGAGCGCGTGATGGGTGTGGCCGACGCGTTCCAGCGTCGCGACCTCGTGGTGGTCGTACCCGAGGTCGTGGAGCAGGCCCAGCGCCAGCTCGTAGAGGTCGAGCGCCTCGGCGTGGTGGCCGGTGTGGTGGGCGATGTAGCCGAGACTGTCCACTGTGGTCGCTTCCAGCTCGCGTTCGCCGTGCCGGCGAGCCATGACCAGTGCGGCCTCGCAGTGGGCGCGGGCCTGGTCGTAGAGCCCCAGCCGGGCCTGGTGCCAGCCCACCTGGGTGTACCCCCAGGCCTCCCAGACCGTCATGCCGAGGTCCTGGAACAGGCGCAGCGCGGGGGTCGCGTGTTCCAGCGCTCGCCGGTCGTCGTCCAGGTCCTCCCAGATGGAGGCGATGAGGTGGTGGGCGTGGGCCTGGCCGGGGAGGTCGCCCGCCTGCTCGCTGATCCGGAGCGCGTCGCCGAGGTGCCGCAGGGCTTCTGACTGCCGGCCCAGTCCGCTGCACGCGTCGCCGAGGTGTCTTCTGGCTTGAGCCTGGGCCGCCCTGTCGCCGGTGTGGTCCGCGGCGGCCACGCCGGCCCGCCACACGACGACGGCGTCGTGGTAGTCGCCCCGTCTTCGGAAGTACGTGTTCAAGGTCCAGCCCACGTGCCACACCTGGTCGTGCAGGCCTTGCCCGGCGGCGAGCTCCTGCACCGCCAGGAGGTTCGGGAACTCGGCGGTCAGCCACTCGGTCGCCGCCGTCTCGTTCTCGAACCCGATCGGGACGCATCCCGGTGCGGGCACCCCGATCGCGAGTGGTTCGCCGAGCGGATCCAGCACCCGCTCGGCGGCGAACGCGGTGTGCACGTAGAAGTCGACCACTCTTCGCAGCGCGGCGGGGTCGTGGTGGGCGCGTTCGCCCGCGTACAACCGGACGAGGTCGTGCATCCGGTAGCGGCCGGGGGCGTGCTGACCGACCAGGTTCGCCTGCTCCAGTTGCCGCAGACAGGCACGGACTCGGGCGACGGGCAACGCGGTGAGGCTCGCTGCGGCGGGCAGGCCGATGTCCGTGCCGGGAGCGAGACCGAGGGCGCCGAACACGGTGGCCGTCTCGACGGGCAAAGCGTTGCAGGACCAGGAGAACACGGCTCGGAGACTCACCAGGTCCTCACCGGCGTCCAGGGCGTCCAGCAGGTCGTTCTGCTCGCGCAGTTCGTCCGCCAGCACGGACAACGGGAAGCCGGGATGCGTGCCGGCACGGGCGGCCACGATGCTGATCGCCAGCGGCAGGCCCGCGCAGCAGGCCAGGAGTTCCGCTGCCACAACGGGTTCGGCGGCGAGCCGGTCCTCGCCCAGGTGCGTGGCCAGCAGCCGGTGTGCTTCCTCGTCGCTCAGCCGGTCCAGGTTCAGCGCACGCGCGCCGTGCGCGGCGACGAGACCGGTGAGCTGACGGCGACTGGTGACCAGGACGCAGGCCGGGCCGCCGGGCAGCAGCGGCACCACCTGGGCGGTGTCGGCCGCGTTGTCCAGGAATATCAGCATCTTCCTGCCCGCGACCAGGCTGCGGTACAGCCCGGCCTGCGCGTCCGCGTCGACGGGAACGGCGGACGGGGCGACACCAAGGGCGTCGAGGAAGCCGCGAACCGCGGTCGCCGCGGACATCGGCTGCCCGCCGGGGTCGAAGCCGCGAAGGTTGACGTACAGCTGGCCGTCGGGGAACCGGTCGAGGTGCTGGTGCGCCCACTGCGCCGCCAGCCAGGTCTTGCCCATGCCGCCCAGCCCACCGATGGCCGAGATCACCACGGCGTCGTCGTCGCCGAGCGCGGTGTCGAGGTCGGCCAGTTCGCTGCTGCGGCCGGTGAACTGGCGCGGCCGGGCCGGAAGCTGGTGCGGCACAACGGTTGTGTGCGGCCGGACGAGTGCCGTCAGTGCGGGGTCGGTGGCGAGGATCCGTTCGTGCAACTGCCGCAACGGCGGGCTGGGATCGGTGCCGAGTTCCTCCGCCAACCGCTTGCGCACCTCCTGGTAGTGCTCCAGGGCGTCGGCGGGGCGACCGCAGTTGTACAGCGCGAGCATGAGCTGGCCGGCCAGGCGTTCGTCCAACGGGTTGCCGGCCGCCCATGACGACAGGTCGGGCAGCAGTGCCGCGTGCAGACCGAGGCGGAGCTGGATGTCGACGAGCTCGAGCCGAACGGCGTGCCGGTGCCCGATCAGCGTGGCGCGCAGGGAGTCGAGCCAGGCGGTGTCCAGCCCCGCGAACGGTTCTCCTCCCCACAACCTCAGCGCCTCCTCGAGCAGAGCGGCGGACCTGCCGTCCTCGCCCGCGGCACGACCGTCCTCGACGAGACGACGAAACCGGTGCAGGTCAACGTTGTCAGGATCCACGGTGAGCTGGTAGCCGGTCGATCGGCGGGTGATCGTCACGCCCGCGGGCGTCAACACACCGCGCAGCATGGTCATGCTGTGCTGAACGGCCGCACGCGGTTTGCGGGGCAGAGGCCGATCGCTCCAGACCCGGTCCACCAACTGGTCGACCGACACGACCTGGTTCGCCTCGACCAGAAGTACTGCCAGCACAGCACGAAGCTGCGCGTAGCCGATCGCGATCGGACTACCGTGCACCCGCGCCTCGACGTCACCGAGCAGCCGGAACCGCACAGTCATCCGGCGTGCCCTCCCCGAGCCCCCAGCACCATGTTCCATGCATACCGGGGAATCGGGGAGGAAGTCACGTCACGGCCAGATCTGCCACCACTGATCGTTGTAGCCGAGGATGCAGTTGTAGCTCACGGCGTTCCCACCGTTCTGCCCCTGGTTCGACGGAACGGCGAGGCAACGGCCGCTCTTGTAGTTGCGCAGCCGGTAGTGCACGTTGTCCGGCATCAGCTCGGGCAACCACCACTGGTCGTAGTAGCCGTCGACGCAGTCGTACTGCACGACCTTCGCGCCGTTGCTGGGGTTGGCCGCCGCGACGCAACGGCCGGTGTTCTGGTTGCGGAGCCGGTAGTACCCCGGCGCGGCCGCGATGGGTTCGAAGAGCCAGTACTGGTCGGTGAACGACGAGTAGCAGTCGTAGTGGATCAGCGGCTTGCCGTTGCGGTTGTCCGCCGAGTTCACCGCGAGGCACTTGTGGTGGTAGTTGTTGATCAGGTTCTGGTACGTGCCCGGATTGATGCCCTGCACCGCCGGTTGTTGCTGCTCCACCGCAACCGCCGCGGCCGGCGTCAGGAACAACGCCGCGGCCGCGGTCATCGCGAGCGCCAACGCCTTCCGTAACCCGATTCTCATCCGTCCTCCAAGAGGCAAGGGCTGTGTGACGGGCACAGCCTTGCCACCGGTGCACGGGCAGTTCGTTGGCAGCGCGTGAGCGCGCTGGTCAGGCGCGCTACTGCCCGATGACCACGCCGGTGCGGGCGGCGCGCAGCACGCCCCAGTCGTAGAGCGCCTGAAGCGCCGGTCCCAGCGACCGGCCCTCCTCGGTGAGCGAGTACTCGACGTGCGGAGGCCGCTCTACCCGTGCCACCAGGCCCGCCTCCTGCAGCTCGCGGAGCCGTTGCACGAACATCTTCTCGCTGATGCCGGGCACCTTGCGGCGCAGCTCGCCGTAGTGGTGCGGGCCTTCCTTGAGGTGGGCGAGGACGACCGCGCGCCACTTGCCGCCGATGACGTCGAGGGCGAGCTCGACCGGACAGTGGTACATGGGCGCTCCTCACCAAAAGGTGCGTACTTGCCGGGCTTTTCGCCTGGTGCTGGAGTGGGCTTCGTGATCAACGACCAGTCAACACCTTCTCTGTACACCTGGGCCGGTGGCTCAGCGGCGCTGTTGAAGCTGACCGAGGCGTTCTACCGGCGCGTCGCCGAGGACGCGGTGCTCGCGCCCGTGTTCGCCGGTATGGACCCCGGTCACGCCCGTTACGTGGCGTTGTGGCTCGGTGAGGTGTTCGGCGGGCCCGCCGCCTACACCGCCGAGCGCGGCGGCTACGAGTTCATGCTGGCCAAGCACCTCGGGCGGGCCATCACCGAGGAACAGCGCCGGCGCTGGCTGAACCTCATCGTCGACGCGGCCGACGAGGTCGGGTTGCCGGACGACCCCGAGTTCCGTGCCGCGTTCGTGTCCTACCTGGAGTGGGGCACGCGGCTGGCGGTGCAGAACTCGGCGCCGGACGCCAAGCCCTTCCACGGGGCGCCAGTGCCGAAGTGGGGCTGGGGCGAGGCGCCGCCGTACGTCGAGAAATGACTTCTTCGAAAAAAGTTCTGGAGAGGTTGTCGGATCGGGGTCGAGGCGTTCGTAGCTGAGGTGAGGCCGCGATAGAGAGCGGCACCGAAGCGAAGGAACCGCGATCATGAAGCTCACGACCATGTCCCAGATCACGCTCGACGGAGTGGTGCAGGGCAACGGCGGCGCGTCGGAGGAGGACCGCAGGAACGGGTTCGAGCGCGGCGGCTGGGCCCGCGGCAAGGGTGACGACGGGACCAGGGCGTTCATCAACGAGACCTACCAGCGCGCCGACGCGTTCCTGTTCGGCCGGCGCACCTACGACCTGTTCGCCGGCTCGTGGGGGTCGCTGACCGAGGCGGACGTCCCCGGCTCGGAGCCCGTCCTGCGGGCGTTGAACGCGCGGCCCAAGTACGTGGCGTCGACGACGCTCGCCGATCCGGCGTGGTCGGGCACCACCGTGCTGTCCGGTGACCTCGCGGCCGCCGTCGCGGACCTGAAGGCCAAGCCCGGCGGCGAGCTGCAGGTGCACGGCAGTGGCACGCTGATCAGGTGGCTGCTGGCGAACGACCTGGTGGACGAGATGACGCTGATCGTGGTGCCGGTGGTGCTCGGGCAGGGCTTGCGGCTGTTCCCGGAGAACGGCCCTGACCTCGCGCTCGACCTGACCGAGTCGCGAGTGGACTCGAACGGCGTCGCGACCCAGGTCTACCGGACCGCCGGGCGTCCTTCGTACTGGCCGAACTGAAGCAGCCCGACAGGAGAGGATCTAACCCATGCGGTATCTGGTTTCCGTGATCGACGACAAGAGCAATCCGGGCAGCACGGACCGGGGGCCCGCCATCAGCGCGTTCAACGAACGGCTGGTCGCCGACGGCCACTGGGTGTTCGCGGGCGGGCTCGCGGACACCGACTCGGCCACGGTCGTCGACAACCGGGGCGCGGAGGCGCTGTTCAGCGACGGGCCGTTCGTCGAGTCGAAGGAGTACCTCGCCGGCGTCTGGGTGTGGGAGGCCCCCGATCTGGACGTGGCGCTCAAGCTCGCCACCGAGGCGTCGAGGGTCTGCGATCGCAAGATCGAGGTGCGGCCATTTCAGTGAACGACGCCGCAGCGGCGGTCACCCGTGCCCACCGCGAGGAGTGGGCACGGGTGGTCGCCGCCCTGACCAGGCGCTTCGGTGACCTCGACATCGCGGAGGAGGCGGCGGCCGAGGCGTTCGCGATCGCCGTCGAGCGCTGGCCCGCCGACGGTGTTCCGCCCAACCCCGGCGCCTGGCTGACCACCACCGCCACCCGCAGGGCCATCGACCGGATCCGCCGGGAGAGCAAGCGCGACGACAAGCACGAGGAGGCTCGGATGATCCACGACGACACCCCGCACGAGCCTCTCGGCGCCATCGGCGACGACCGGCTCCGGCTGATCTTCACCTGCTGCCACCCCGCGCTGGCGGCCGAGGCGCGCGTGGCGTTGACGCTGCGCATGGTCGGCGGGCTGACCGTTCCCGAGATCGCCCGCGCTCTTCTGGTGGCCGAAAGTGCTGTGGGGCAAAGGATCACCCGCGCGAAGGCCAAGATCAAGGCCGCGCGCATCCCGTACCGCGTGCCGTCCGCCGACGATCTCCCTGCCCGCGTGTCCGGGGTGCTGACCGTGCTGTTCCTCGTGTTCAACGAGGGTTACCTGGCCACTGGTCCCGGCACCGATCCCCTGCGGCACGACCTGACCGCCGAGGCGATCCGGCTCACCCGCCTGATCCGCGCGCTGCTGCCGGACGACGGCGAGGTGGCGGGGCTGCTCGCGTTGATGCTGCTCACGGAGGCACGCCGGGCGGCCCGCGTCTCCCCCGGCGGCGAACTGGTCGCCCTCACCGAGCAGGACCGCGGCGCCTGGGACACCGCGTTGATCGCCGAAGGCCACCGGCTGGTGCGAGAACGCCTGGCCGCCGGGGTGGCGCCTGGTCGCTACCAGATCCTCGCCGCGATCAACGCCGTGCACACCTCCGCCCGCGACATGCGCGACACCGACTGGTCGCAGATCCTCGCTCTGTACGACCAGCTCGTCCGCGTCGATCCCTCGCCCGTCGTCGCCCTCAACCGGGCCATCGCGGTCGCCGAACTGGACGGCCCTGAGGTGGCGCTGGCGGCCGTCGACCGCCTGGAGGACCGGCTGGCCGGCTATCACGCCTTCCACGTCACCCGCGCGGACCTGTTGCGCCGCCTGGGCCGCAGCCAGGATTCGCGCGCCGCCTACGACAAGGCCATCGAGCTGGCGGGAAACACCGCGGAGGTCGCTTACCTGGCCCGGCGCCGCGACCAGCTGCTCACCTGATGCGATTCAGGAGGTCCGCGACTCGTTGCGCACCAAGGCGATAGCCGGACGTCGCGTGCAACGCCGCCGCCTCCTCGGCGCGGCGCCGCGCGTCCGTCCGACCTTGAGCGAGGTCCGCTTCGGCGAGCACGCGCAGGCTCTCCCCCTCGATCAGCCGATGCCCGGTGCCCCGGCTGACCTCCAGCGCCTCTTGTGCCAACGCGCGGGCGGAGTCGTGCTCCTCGTGCCGCAGGTGCAGTGCTGCCAACGAGATAAGGGCGTCGCACCGGCCACGTTGGTGGGACGAGGCGAGGGCCAGGTCCAGCGCGGTGCGCAGTTCGGTCCGGGCGGCGTCGTCGTAGCCGAGCAGGAGGTGGGTGCTGCCGAGCACGTGCCACGCGCTGATCTGGGTGCGCCGCATGCCCAGGCGCGTCGCGATCTCCAGCGCCTCCCGTGCCGTGTCCAGGGCGAGGTCGTACTTCTCCAGGTCGCGGTAGGCGCCCGAGAGGTTCGCGAGGTTGCCTGCTTCCTCCGCCGGTTCGGCGAACTCGCGGCACAACGCCAGGCCGGCCTCGTAGTGCTCGATCGCTCGTTCCAGCCGCCCGAGCGCCTGGCAGGAACGGCCCGCGTGCGTCTCACCGAGCAGCACGCCGAAGCGGATCCCGTTGTCGCGCGAGACCTCGATGGCCTCGGTGTGCAGCGCGTAGGCCTGGTCCAGTTCGCCGAGCTCCCAGTACGCGTCGCCGAGGACCAGCGAGCCGACGGTCGGCCGGCCGTCCTGCCGCCAGAGTTCACGCGCCCGCTGGTAGTAGGTGGCGCAGTCGCGCGGGCGCCCCATCGAGATCGACGTCCGGCCCAGCGCGCAGAGCACGACGCGGTAGAACTCCTTGTGCCCCAGCTCTTCGGCGGCGATGAGGGCTTTGCCCAGGAACGTCAGCGACTGCTCGTAGTCGCAGCCGCACCAGTACGCGTCGCCGATGATCCGCAACGCGTGCGCCTCGGCGAGCAGGTCGCCGCTGCGTCGGGCGGCCTCCAGGACCGCCGTGCCGGTGTCGAGCCAGACCGCCTCCATGCGGTGGCGTTCGAACTGCGAGTGCAGTGCGATCAGCAACTGCACCGCGAGCCGGGTGTGGCCTTCCTTCGCGGCGGCGTGCGTGGTGGCGACGAGGTTCTCGGTCTCCACGTCGATCCACGTGTTCGCGATGATGTCGTCGATGAACGTGGTGTGGCGGTAGTCCTCGGCCAGCACGTGCCGGTACGTGCGCGGATCGACCCGTTCGCCGGCGTTGAGCAACGTCAGCGCGAAGTGGCCCCACAGGCGTTCGGCCGCGGCTTCTCGTTCGGTGTCAGCGAGTTGGGCCGCGTGCAGGCGCAGCAGGTCGTGGAACGTGTACCGGCCGGGCCGGTGCTCGTCGACCAGGTGCGCGGCGGTGAGCAGGTGCAGGCAGCGCTCGGTCTCCGCCGAGTCGAGCGCGGTCAGCGCCGCGATGGCGTCCGCGGTCAGGTCCCGGCCCGGCATGTGGCCCATCAGCCGGAACACCCGGCGTGCGGCAGGTTCGAGCGCCTCGTAGGACAGGTCGAACGCGGCGCCGACCGCGGTGTCGGGGTCGCCGGGCGCCGCCAGCGAGGCGAGCCGGTCGCCGGAGCGCAACGCGGCCACGTATCCGCCGATCGTCCGGCCGCTGAGCAGGTGGGCGGCGGCGATGCGCAACGCCAGGGGTAACCCCGCGCACAACCCCACCAGGTCGGTGACGGCGCCGGGCTCGGCCGCGACCCGCTGCTCCCCCAGCACGTGGACGAGCAGGTCCCGCGCCGCGTCCGGGTCCAGTTGCTCCAGCTGGATCCGCCGGGCGCCGTCGCGCGCGACCAGGCCGTCCAGGCGGTACCGGCTGGTGACGAGGACGAGGCAGCCCGGCGAGCCCGGCAGCAGCGGCCGGACCTGGCGGGCGTCGACCGCGTCGTCCAGGACGACCAGCACGCGCCGATCCGCCAGCAACGTCCGGTAGGTGGCGGCGGCGGTCTCGGCGTCGGCGGGGACCTTGGCGCGTTCCAGCCCGAGGCCGACGAGCAGGTGGGTCAGCGCTTCGAGCGGCGTCACCGGGGCGCCGCCGCCGTGCCCGCGCAGGTTCAGGAACAGCTGCCCGTCCGGGAACCGCGACCGGGCGCGATGAGCCCAGTGAACGGCCAGTGTCGTCTTGCCGATGCCCGCCATGCCGGCGATCGCGGACACCACCACGGCGTTCGACTCGTGCGCGAGCAACGCGTCCATGGTGAGCAGAACGCCCTCACGACCCGTGAAGCCCTGCACGCTCGCGGGCAACTGCGCGGCCACCACCGGACCGGACGGCTCGAGATCGGCCCGGGGCGTGGACGGGCGCGACGCTGCGGTGACCAGGCCCGACTGCTGCTCCGAGCTCAGTCGCAACGCTCTGGCCAGCCGCGTGACGGTCTCGCGGTGGGGGTACCGGCGAGCCCCGCGTTCGAGCGCGCCGATGGCCTGAGCACTGATTCCGGCCTGCTCGGCGAGCGCTTCCTGAGTCAGCGCCGCGGCCAGCCGGTGGTGGCGCAGCAACGCGCCGAAAGACCCGTCCACACAGCCCTCCCCTACACCGACTGTATCGGTGGGTTGTGCGGGTTGTCGCTGTTGCCACCGCCGTTCGGGCTAAAGAATGAGGTCAGTTCAGGTGGCCGGTACGGGTTCGGGGGGACCGGTCACCTTCGCAGAGGGCCGGTTGCCGCGACGGGGGCGGCAACCGGTCTTCGTTTCACGGCACGTCGAGCTTGAAGGGGTCGTGCTCGGTCAGCAGCTTGTCGAGCCGGGCTTTGTCCACTCTGCTGGTGATGTAGGTGTCCTCCTGCCGATCCCTGAGCACCTTGGCCAGGGTGAACGCCGAGGTGACCGTGTAGAGCATCGCGATTCCCAGGAACGCGCGGACCCATCCGTCGACGGGCAGGAACACGACTCCGATGCCGACTGCGGTCAGCGAGAGCCCGAACGAGAGGACCGCCTGCACGTAGAAGGCAGCGGTCGTCGGGGTGTGCGAGGGCGCGGAAGACGTCATGATCCGAGATTCCTGCGTCACACCCGGACTGTCATGAGTACGGCTACTCAAGTCGAGATCATCCGCATGGACGTGCGCGCATTTGCCCTAACGAAAGCTGCTCCTTTTGCGAATGGTCAGGGAAATGGACATCCGCTACCGATTAGTTTCGCGAACAAAGCGGTGAGCCCTCACAGCGAAGTTGCCGCCGCTAGGGCCTTCTGACCTGTGTTCACCGAGCCCGCCCAGGTCCGGAACCTCTTTTATTGCATCAGTTTCGTATGCGTGGATTGTTCGTGTTGAGACATCTCGATAGGGTCCGCGTATCAGCACAGGGCATCACGTTAAGGGCGGCTTTCTTTGATCGGGCAGCGTGGACGACCGCCGTCGGATGCCGACCTCATCGATGCAGTCAGAGATGGCCAGGTCGAGGAGTACGGCAAGCTCTACGAACGTCACGTGCGCTCGGCGAACATCCTTGCGATGCAACTGTCCTCGTCGTCCTCGGACGCCGATGACCTTGTGGCGGAAGCGTTCGCGAAGGTTCTCGCCGCGCTGCGCGGCGGTGGCGGTCCCGGCGCCTCGTTCCGGCCGTACCTGCTGACGGCCGTGCGGCACGCGGCGTATGACCGCACCCGCAAGGAAAAGCGGGTCGAACTGGCCGGTGACATCGAAGAGGTTCCCGGCGCCACCAAGGCGACCAGCGTGCCGTTCCGCGACAAGGCGGTCGAGGATCTCGACCAGGCCATGGCGGCGACGGCGTTCGCGACGCTGCCCGAGCGGTGGCAGACAGTCCTGTGGCACACGGCGATCGAGGGTCAGTCGCCCGGCGAGATCGCGCCGTTGCTCGGCTTGACCGCGAACGGCGTGTCCGCGATGGCGTTCCGTGCGCGCGAAGGTCTGCGCAAGGCGTTCCTGCAGGCGCACGTCAACCAGGAGCCCGCGGAGAAATGCCGCTCCACGGTGACGAAGCTCGGTGCGTGGACCCGCGGTGGGCTCAAGGGCCGCGACGCCGTCCATCTCGACGAGCACATGGACACCTGCGCGGAATGCCGCAAGCTCGCGCGAGAGCTGTCCGACGTCAACGGCGCGTTGCGCGGACTGGTCGCCCCGATCGTGCTCGGCACGGGCACCACCGGTTACCTCGCCGCCGCCGCGACCGCGACCAAGGGCGCCGTGGTCACCCTGAGCGCCTCCACGTGGCTGGGCGTCGCCGCCTCGGCCGCGGCGGTCGTCGTGGTCACCGCCAGCGGCGTCGTCACCTCCGACAGCCCCTCCACCACGATCGGCGCCGCCCCGGCGACCAGCACGAGCGCCTCGGCGGAATCCGGGCAGACCTCACAGCCCGGCACCACGCAGAGCGCCGGCAGCACGCCGACGAAGGGCACCGTCGCCGGTTCGGCTCCGGGCACCGTCACGACCGAGGCCGAGGAACCCGAGGAGCCGGAGGGCGAGAAGACGGTCTCCCCCGCGTCGGCCAACCTGTCGGCGACCACGCCCGGCACCATCGCCATGACCACCGAGGGCCCGCCGAACGAGATGAACATCAGCATCACCAACAACGGCTCGTCCCCCACGACGTTGCCAACGTTGACGTTGACCATGCCTGACAAGATCAAGACGGTCGGAGCGGGCAAGATGTCGGCGGGATTCGTCGGGTGCCCGGCCGGCAAGGGCACTGTGACGTGCGAGGGCGGGGAGCCACTGGCCCCCGGCCAGACGCTGACGTTCCGGGCCAGGCTGCAGGCAGGCCCGAAAGCCGGGGACGGGGTCATCACCGGCGTGGCGGGGCAGGTCCAGGTGAGCATCACCATCACGATCGCCCAGTCCTAGAGCTGAGTCCACTTCGGACAGCGCGATCGGCGTGAGCACCGCACCATGAACGGGTGGAGGAGCTCACGGCGGCGTTGCAGGAGCTGGAAGCGCCGTTCCGCACGCTCGTCGACGACTCGCAGTGGGCGCACGCGAGCGTCGAGGGGCTGGTGCTCGACGTCGGCGGGTGGTGGTCCGCCGACGACCGGACGCGCCTGCAGCCCCAGGTGACGTTCAGCGACGCCTTCAGCGAGGCGGGCCGCCACCACGGCGGGGTGTACGTCGAGGGATACCTCTGGGTGGACGGCCAGGCGGTCGCGGCCGCGTGGTGCGGGCTCGGGACCGAGGTCGTCTACGGACCGCGCGCGGAGGCCTATCTGGGGGTGGCGCTGTCTCCGCACTTCTGCCGCCGGATCCAGCAGCGCAACGGCACAGCCGCGGTGCTCATGAGCAAGCATCCGAGGCTGTTGCCGTTGCTGCGGGACGGGTTGCCGCGCGGCGCGGTGCTGCCCGGCGGGAGGCCGGGCCCGCGCTCAGTCGGTGCCTAGCGCGGCGAACCTCTCGTCCGCCTCCCTCTGGTGCCGGGCCGCCTCGGCGGGATCCGTGACCGCACGAGCGAGGTGCTTGTGCGCGTTCGCGGCCTCACGCCGGTCGTCGATCCGTTCCGCCAGTTCCAACGCCTCACGCAACGGCGCCAAGGCGTCAGCGGGACGTCCGGCTGCCGTCAGCACTTCGCCGAGGTAGTTGAGGACCACGGTTTCCGTTGTGACGTCACCGATCGCGCGCACGGCCGCCAACGCCGACTCCAACGCCTCCAGCGCTTCGGAGTGCCGGCCCATGGCGTGCAGGATCATGCCCAGCGCGCTCTGGGTGTCGGCCTCGTCGCGGCGGCTGCCCATCTCGCGCATCAACGCGAGCGCGGACGTGCACGCCTGCAACGCCTCGTCGTAACGGCCGAGCGCGCTGTAGATGTTGCTGACGTTGCTCATCGCCTGCGACTCGAGGTGCCGGTCGCCGAGCTGCCGCGCCACCGTGATGGCCTGTTCGAGCAGGTCAGCGGCATCGGCGTGCCGGCCGAGGGACCGGTAGACCAGCGACTGGTTGTTCAGCGTGCCCGCCACGCCCTGCAGGTCGCCCAGCTCGCGGAGCATCTCGATCGCGCGCTCGTTGTAGTGAATGGCCCGCGGGTACTGCGCGGTCTGCCAGAACACCATCGCGTAGTTCTTGGTCGTGATCGCGAGGGCTACCGGCTCGTCCTTCGCCGCCTCCAACGCCAGTTCGTTGATCGTGGCCCAGTCACGCGTGTGGCCGCGCACCATGCAGAAGAACGTCAACGCGCGCGCGAGCTGCCATGTGTGCGTGCGCCAGTCACCGTCGAGTGACAACGCCACGGCGGCGACGAGCGTCTGGCGTTCGGTCTCCAGCCACTCGACGGCGTGGTCGTAGTCGCGCAGCACGAGCCGCGACTCCGGCCGGTAGGTGATGTCGACCTCGTACTTGCGCGCGGCGGGCGACATCAGCCTCGTGGCCTGGTTCGCCGTGTCCAGGAAGTGATCGAGCAGCCTGGTCAGCGGCTCGCGGGTGGCGTGCACTTTGGACTGTGCGTACTGCCGGAGCAGGTCGTGCATCCGGTACCGGCCGAGCGTGGTCGCCTCCAGGAGGTGCACGTCGACGAGATCTTCGAGCATCCCGTCGCACTCCAGCAGGTCGAGCTCGCCCAGCGCGGCGGCCTGGTCGACGTCGAAGTCCGTGCCGTGGTGCAGGCCCAGCAGGCAGAAGAGCCGCTGGTGACCGGTGGGGAGCTGGCCGAACGACAACGCGAAGACCGCGTCCAGCTCGGATAATCGTCCCTCGCGCAGCCGCGTCGCGAGGTGGGCGGTGTTCCAGGTCGGACGGCTGCGGAGCCGTCCGGCGGCCAGTCGCACGGCCAGTGGCAGCCTGCCGCACAGCTCGACGACCTCGCGGGCCGCCGGGTCGGTGCCGCGTTCGTCGCCGACGATCGTGGCGAACAGCTGGAGCGCCTCCGCCTCGGACAGCACGTCCAGCGTGAGCGTCGACGTGCCTTCCAGCTCGACCAGCCGCGCCCGTGACGTGACCAGCACCAACGAGCCCGGCACGCCCGGCAGCAGCGGCCGCACCTGCTCGGCGCTCACCGCGTTGTCGAGCACGACGAGCAACCTGCGCTTCGACAGTTCGCCGCGCCACATCGCGGCCCGTTCGTCGAGGCCGACCGGGATCTCGTCCAGGCCGAGCGCGCGCAACAGCACGTCGAGCGCGTCTGTCGGTTCCACGGGCGCACGGCCCGCGGTGTGCGCGTGCAGGTCGATGAACAGCTGACCGTCCGGATACTCCAGACGGTGCGCCAGGTGCACGGCGAGCGTCGTCTTGCCGACGCCCGGCATGCCGTCGATCGCGGAGATCACGACGGCGGACTTGCCGGTGACGGCCCTGGTCAGTCGCTCCATCTCGGACTCGCGGCCGGTGAAGTCGGCGACATCGCGCGGCAATGTGTTCAGGGCGGGCCGCGGCTCGTCCCCGCGCAGCAGCCGCGCGTGCAGTTCCCGCAGGTCGTGGCCGGGATCGACGCCCAGTTCGGCGGCGAGCAGCACCCGTACGTCCTCGAACGCCTGCAACGCCTCGGCAGGCCGGTTGGCCCGCTGCAGCGCGTGCATGAGCTGCAACCAGAGCTGTTCCCTGAGCGGGAACTGCTTGGTCAGCCGCCGCAGTTCGGCGATCAGCCGCTCGCCCTGCCCCAGCTCGATCGACAGCCGCGCGTGCTGCTCGGCGACCGTGAGCCGCCGTTCCTGCAACAGCGTGAGCTCGGCTTCGAGCCGGGGCCCCACGGTGAGGCCGTCCAGCGACGGGCCGCGCCACAACGCGAGTGCCTGTTCGTACTCGGAGACCGCCGTCCGGTGCTCCCCCTGCTTCAACGCCTCGTCGCCCGCCGCGCACAACCGCTCGAAGACGGCGACGTCGACCTCTCCGTCCGGCACCTTGAGCCGGTATCCGCCGGGAACGGTGACGAGGTCGTCCAGCACGAGCTTGCGCAGGGCGGCGACATAGGTTCGGATGTTCGATTCAGGAGCCGCGGGTGGAGATTCCCACACCGCTTCGCTCAGATGTTCAAAACTGACCGTCTCGTTGGCGTGCAGTGCCAACGCTGCCAGCAGTGCCCGTTGCCGGGGCCCGCCCAGCCGCAGTTCCACGCCCCCACGCCAAATCTGCAGCGGCCCAAGAAGCCGATACCGCACTAGCCCTCCTCGGTGGGCATGCTGCCAGAACTCGGCGGTGCTGTGCGGAATTTGTGCGGACGATCTTGGAAACTTGGCCCACGCCGCTGTGAAGAGGGGGAACGAAGATGGACCTGAGCAGATCATGGTCCGGCCAGGCAGCCTAGGATGACCGCATGACCGAGACGGCGAAGCGACGTCCCGGCCCCCGGATCGAAGAAGTCGCGCGGGTGGCCGGAGTGTCCAAGTCGACCGTCTCGCGCGTGATCAACGACGAGCAGTACGTCAGCGCCAAGGCCCGGGAGGCCGTGCACGCCGCCATCGCGGAGTTGGGCTACTCCCCCAACCAGGCCGCGCGGTCGCTCGCCGGCAACCGGGCCAACGCCATCGCCCTGGTGGTCTCGGAGCCGACCGGCCGCGTCCTGTCCGACCCGTTCTTCGCGGGTGTGCTGCGCGGCGTGCACGCCGAACTCGCCGGCCGCCACATGCAGTTGCTGCTGATGATGAGCCAGCCCTCCGACACCAGCGACCTGGTGACGTACCTGAGCAGCGGCCACGTCGACGGCGCGCTGCTGGTCAGCCTGCACGGCGAGGACCCGCTGGTGCCGATGCTGGCCGAGATCGGCCTGCCGGTCGTCTCCGGCGGCCGTCCACTCGGCACCCCCGTCCCGTTCGTGGACGCCGACAACTTCACCGGCGCTCTGGAAGCCGCGCGCTACCTGGCCTCGTTGGGCCGCAAGCGGATCGGCACCGTCGCCGGCCCGAAGGACATGGCCGTGGGCGCCGACCGGCTCAGCGGCTTCAAGCGCGGCCTGAGCGAGGCCAAACTCTCCAGCGACCTGGTCGCGCACGGCGACTTCACCCCGGAGAGCGGCGCACGGGCCATGGAAGCGTTGCTGCGCAAGGCACCCGACCTCGACGCGGTGTTCGTCGCCGCGGACATCATGGCCCTCGGCGCGTTGCAGGTGCTGCACGCGCAGGGCAAGCGCGTCCCCGAGGACGTCGCGGTCGTCGGGTTCGACGACTCGGTGTTCGCCGCGACCGCGACGCCACCGCTGACGACGATCCGGCAGGACGTCGAGGAGCTGGGCCGCACCATGACGTGGCGGCTGCTCGCGGAGCTCGCGGGCGAGGACGGGCTGCCACCTTCGCTGCTGCTGCCGACCACGCTGATCAAGCGGTCCAGCGCCTGATCAGCGCTTGTCCCCGCCCGGAATCGGACGCCTGGCTGTTCCCAGCGAGGTCGTCCTTGTCTCCTTCACGCTGGCCAGTTCGCTGTTGCTCCAGTCCCGCAACGACTGAAGCAGAACGCGCAGGTCGTCCTCGATCTCCCAGCGTTCGATCGCGTCGGACTCCACCATCCTGGCGAGGAAGTCCACCACCACCTGCTTGCTGTTGTGGCGCTCCAGGGCCAGCATCTGCATCACCTCCGTAATGCTGTCCTCCCGCAACGACAGTTGCAAAGCGAACTGGTGATAGTCACCTTCGGCGATGATGTGCCGCAACCGGTCGACCTTCCGGACCAGTGCGGCGTGCGCCAACGTGGGCTCGTCCATGCTGAGATGCAAAAAGACCTGCACGTCAAGACCGAACTTTCGCCCGAGCTGCTCACCGGTCAGCGCGTCGGCCGCCGCCAACTCCGCGTGGTCCACATGCTCGATGTCGAACTTCCGCGTGACAGCGCGCAGGCGTGTCGTGATCTCAGGCATCAACTCGTTGGCCACATTCGACACGCCGGAGCTCACCGCGACCTCGGCGTCGCTCACCTGCCAGCGCAACTCGACGACCCCGTCGAAGAAGCATTGATCGCCCGCACAGGGCAGCTTGACCTCGACGCGGCTCAGGTGCACACCCATGTCGACCTCGTATACGTGACACACCCGCTGGGCAACCAACTTGCGACCAGGCGGCTGCTGGTCCGGCGCGAAGAACAGCCGCTTGCCCGACGACGTCACGAACACCCTCGCGGTGCGGGCGTCCGCGGGCATACGGCCGCGCAACGCGTCCCACTTGCCCAGCCGGCAGTCCCCCAGGATCGGCCCGACGATGTCCCTGGACCGCTCCGGCAGCGGCCAGAGTTCCTCCTGCTGTCCCTCCTCGGCCGCGCCGTCCTCGCCGGTGGTGGCGTGACGGTAGGTCTGCGAAGCGACATCGTCGTCGAACAACTGGCGGGTCATGACGCAGTCCTCTCGCCGTGCAACAGGATGGAGTTCTCC
This sequence comes from Lentzea sp. NPDC092896, assembly GCF_044754905.1. Classification (NCBI taxonomy): domain Bacteria; kingdom Bacillati; phylum Actinomycetota; class Actinomycetes; order Pseudonocardiales; family Pseudonocardiaceae; genus Lentzea; species Lentzea sp. NPDC092896. The sequence goes on along the minus strand of NZ_JBIVPX010000001.1, from coordinate 1,340,098 downwards.
AGAACAAGCGCGGTGTCCTCGTTGAGAGGATCGGACCAGTCGCGGCGCATCCGCTCGATGAGGTGCTGCAAGCGGCGGAAGTCGCTGTGCCCGACGATGAGATGCGGCATGAAAGCGGCGAGCGCGTCGAGGCAGACCGGATCCTTCTCCGCCACGTGGACCCAACGCCGGAACTGATCGTGCAACACCTCGCCGTGGTCACGACCGCCCAGGCCCCACCTGACCAGTTCGGACACTTCACGGGTGTGATCGGGTTCTTTCTCCAGCAACGCGAGCAGCAGTGGCCAGCGCCTTCTGTTCGCGGTACCCAACTGGTCGCTCCGCCCCACGGCATGAACCAGTACGTACCGGGAGTGTCCCCTCAGGTGGATCAGGTACGCGATGCTCCACCGCGCCAGATCTCGAACACTCTGCCGTCTGCTCCGGGTCCACTCGGAGATTCTTTCCAGCACGGTGGTCACGGCGCCGAAAGTCAGCAGGTTCGCGATGCTGCGACTCGCGACTTGCACGAGGTCGCTGTACTCGGCCTTCTGCAACGCGGGCAGGCGTTCCGACGGCGTGCCCAGAACGCGTAGCTCACGAAGTGCGTCATCGATGCGATCCAGTCCGAGGTCGTAGCCGAGCGCTGCCGCGGCGGTCCACTGTTGGGCCTCGTTACCGTCCCGCCGCCACTCCTGAAGTCGTTCGAACACAGGACCCGCGATCCGCTCATCGCGCGCGGCGTGGTCGAGCGCGATGGCCGCGTACCACCTGCGGCGTTCCCCTTCTTCTCCCTCGGTCTCCGCCAACGGCCCGATGTTCTCCGTGAAGGTGCTGGAGAACGACAACGAGCAGAACAGGCCCATGGCCTGTGCGGCTCGCACCCACACCATGGGCCTGTGGTCGTCGCTCAGGTCCGTCAGCCATTCCAAAACGGCTTCGCGCAGCTTGTGATGCCGATGCCAGAGATGGCTGAGCAGCACCACAGGGAAGCGCTCGTCAGCGAACATGACCAGCTTCGTGGGAGTTTCCAGTCCACCGAACGAGACGGTGCCGTCCACCATCGTGGCGCGGGACGCGGGCAGGTTGACTCCGTGGTCCTCCGCGAACAGCGATTCCTCGGGCTTCCTGACGTGGTCGCCTTTCGCCTTCTTCAACAACTTCGTCGCGAGCGTCGCTCCAGCTTTCACGACGACGTCGTACTCCGAGTCGTGGAACACCGCGAGGGAGATCCGGAAGGCCGTCATCCGGATGGCTTCCGGCAACGTGCCGGCCGGTCCGGAAAGCTCCGCGAACCACTCCTCGACCTGCCTGCGCACCAGCAGGTTGGCGCGTCTCTCCACTTCGGACAGATCGATCTCGCCTCGCGCCATCTCCGCCAGGAAACCGGCGATCTGCGCCGCCTCCGCAGGTTTGGGGGCGGCGGCAAGCGCGACGCACAGATCATGGCTGGCGTAGAGCTGCTGTAGCACCGCATCGACATCACAGTCGTCGTCACGCAGTTCCTCGTTCAGGTGACGCAGAACGAGGTCATCGATGTTCGGGGGTGGGCACGTCCGAGTGAACCCACCGAGCATGTGGTCCTGACCGTCGCGGTGACAGATGACCACGAGATAGGCGCCTTTGAGGGCGAGCCTTCCTGAAAGCGCCTCGAGCACGCGTTCGGTCAACGCCTCGGCCTGGGGTCGAGAGAGTTCCATCAGGTAGCCGCGATCGTCCTCGATGTGGGACTCGTCGAACTTGTTGAGGTCGTCGGCACCGTCAACGTGTGAGATCGCACCGGACACAAAGGAGTCAAGCAGCCGCAGCGCGGTCGTGAAACGCCCGGTACCAGGCCGACCGTTGAGAACAAGAACCTGTGTGTGATTCAGCGTGTCCAGGAGATCTGCGTAGTTCGCTACTGGAACGTAGCGGCTGCGCACCCACCGGAGGTCCTTCTCCCGAACGGGGACCGCACGGAACGCGTCTGCGTCGCTGAAAGACCTGTAGTTGTAGTTGTTGTAGATGTACCGATCGCCGAGTTGCAAGTCCTCGATCGACGCATCACGGTTGAAGTTCATCGTGCCGTCAGTCGTCAGACGCTTGCCTCGTGCATAGGCTTCGTCGAGATCACGCTGGTCGGGTTCCTTCGCGCCGCCGGGTCCGGACGACGGCGAACTGTCCGACGGCTCATTGCCTGGTTTGCCGGCGTTCGCGGATGAGGAGGCAGGCGACGGGGTCGAGGCCGTCGTGTCGTCACTCATCGCGCACCGCCGAAGTGGTTGTGGTGCGTGGCGTCACCGTTGTGCTGCGTACCGATCGAGGTCGTCCCGTTGAAGACGACCGAGTAGGACTTCTGCGAGGGCTTGTCGTTCTGACTTTCGACCGCGGCGGACGCACTCTCCGGCGGCACGGAATACCCCGGAACGCGCACCCATCCGTTGACGTCCTCGGCCCGGCAGTACGCAGAACGGTCGAGCCTGTCGACGTACTCGTACAGTTCGGCGCTGATCGCGACAACCAGGTAACGGCCTGACGCAGCACGCAGTCGCGCGAGCGCGGACGTGGAGGCGGCGAGGTCGTGCGCCCGTTCGACGTCACCCATCGCGACACCCGCACTCACAGGCTGTCGCACGAGATCGGAGAGCCTGCTCAGCCCCCGGCCGAGAACCATTCGAGGCGAGATGCCCGAAGGCAGATCGCACAACAGGTGCCCTGGCATGACCTGCACGGCGATGTCGTCACACCCGAACGCGTCAGGGATCATCGACTTCAGGGACTCGAACCCGCGCGACTCCGTTCTGAGCGCCAGCACCAGACGGCCTTCTGACGGACCCGGTTCACGTCGCACGAGCGGTTCGAGGCCGGGGTCGTGACGGAGCACGCGAGTCTCCATTTCATTGATCTCCTTGTGGGCGTCGAGGCCGAAATCGCGGATGGCCTCCTTGTGACGACTGATGAGGTCGAGCGCGTCGGGGGCACGGCCGCACAGGTAGAGCGTTCGTGCGGCGAGGGACGTGATCGCCACGTCTTCGGGATGTACGGCGTGCAGCCGCGTGACGATCTCGATCTGGTCGCGGTGGTGGCCGAGTTCCACGCCGACTTCGGCAGCCAAAAGCTGCGCCTCACGCCGGACCCCCTCGAGTTGTGCTCGTTCCCGCCCCGCGCGAGAGGTCGCCACGCCGGCCAGCGGCTCCCCGACCGCCAGATCAAGGGCGTCCTTCAACGCCGCCGACGCTTCACGAAGTCCCGCAACGGATCGCCTGTTGGCCGCCTGCGCCTTGGTGACAAGCGCCCGGAACCGGTGGGCGTCCACGAGTTCGTTCGGCACGTGAAGCCAGCGCAGACCGTCCTTGCTTCGCAGCGCGTCCGGAAATCCCGCCTGGCCAAGGACGTTGCGGAGTTCGGTCGCCTGCTTGGCGAGCTCGGTCTCCGCACTCGATGGAGGGTCGTCCCACATCCACTCGTACAACTTGTTCAGGTGTGCGGGTCGCCCATCGCCGAGCAGCAGGCACCCCAGCAGCCAGGAAGCCTTCTTCGCAGGGCCGATTCGACGGCCCTCGACGTAGATGCCCACCTCTCCCCAGACACGGAACTCGACACGTTTTCCAGGTAACTCCATAGCACCCATTTCCAAAGCAGGGAAACGCTTCCACAACCGGATGGAATCTCAACGCAAACGACGTGGCAACCACGACGGCCATCGTTTCTCCCATCACCGCAAAAGCGGCTCAGCCCCAAAAGGAGAAACCAGCGATGGAGAAGAGCGGTCTCACCTGGAAGAAGAGCACCCTCAGCGAAGGCGGAGGCGAGTGCGTCGAGGTGGCGATGACACAGGTCGGCGTTCTGGTGCGGGACTCGAAGAATCCCTCTGGCCCCGTGCTCTGGTTCACCAGGGCCGAATGGCTCGCGTTCCGGCGCGGCGTGCTCCGGGGCGAGTTCAACCTGAGCTGATCATCCCCGGAGGCGTCACGTCGCGCCGTCGCCGTCCAGCGCGGCGTGACGCCTGACCCGGCCGATCAGATCATCGAGCAGCGACCGGGCTTCGTCTCCACGCAAGGCCATCTCGCCGAGAAGCGACCACCGATGGCGATACATTTCGACCTGAACCTCCGAATCGACAGTCAGCGGTCCGTGGATCATCTCCACGGTCGCGACACTCTCCTGCCCTCCTTCATAAATCACGAATCCATGCGAGTACGTTGCCACGGCTTCGCAGTCGAGCGGAATCAGACCGATACCGATGTTGTCCAAGGTGGATATCGACCGAATCCGGTCGAGCTGAGCCACGAGCACGTTCGGAGGCCCTGGACGCCAGCGCAGAGCGGCCTCGGTTATCAGGAATTCGAACTTCCGTCCCGACTCGTAGAGAGCTACCTGACGCTCCAGCCGCCCCGCGACCGCCGCCGCCAGCGCGGCCTCGTCATATGGAGGGGAGAACAGGGAGAACACTCGACGGGCATAGTCCGCGATCTGCAGCAAGCCGGGCACGACCGATGGCTGGTAGGTGCGAACGACCGCGGCGGCAGCCTCCCATCCACCGATCTCGTGCTGCAGGTGCTTCCCGTCCTGCAACACGGCAGACCACGAATGCGCTTCGAGGTGCGCGTTGCCGGTGATGATCGCAAGCCATCGCACCGTTTCAGCCGGAACATCAAGCACCCTCCCCCATTTCTCGACCTCGGGCACGGTCGGCAAGGCCGTGCCCGCCTCGATCCGGGAGACCTTCGACTGACTGATCGACGCCCTGCGCCCCAGTTCCCTGCCGGACAGACCGGTCCGAAGCCGAAGTCGCTTCAACTCCCGGGCGAGGACCTGCCGGGCGGAGGCGTGGTCATTCACCGCCGGCCCTGCTCGCCAATCTTGAGTCATATTGATTCATCACGAGTCACAATGATGCACAGTGAAGGCGCTGTCAACGACGGCGCGATGCTTCGATCAGGTGAATCGTGGCGCTCAAGAGCGACCGAGCCGTCTGATCAGTTCGATCACCTCGTCCACGTGCTCGCGGTGGGTGCGGTGGCTGAGCACGCAGATCCGCAACGTGAACTTCCCGCCGAGCCTCGTGCTGGACAGGAAGAACCTGCCGGACTCGTTGAGGCGCTTGAAGAGCTGCTCGCTGTCGGCGCCGCGGAACACGACGACGGTGAGGTCGGACGGGAGCACCTCGACGCCGTCGATCTTCGCCAACTCTGCGCGGAGGTGGTCGGCGAGGTCGTGCTTCTCGTCGAGCGCCTCGCGGAACGCGGCCACGCCGTGCAGGTGCAGCGGCAACCAGACGCGCAGGCCGCGGAACTCGCGGGTGAGCTCGGGGCCGAGGTCGGCGTAGTCGGGCAGGCCGGTGCCGTGGTCGAGGTCCTGCAGGTAGTCGCCGTCCGCCACATGTGCGGCGCGGAGCCGAGCCTCCGAGCGCACGAGCAGGACGCCCGTGCCGTACGGCAGGAAGAGGCTCTTGTGCGGGTCCCACGCGATCGAGTCCGCCCGGTCGACGCCGGTGAGGATCGCGCGGCCGCGTTCGGTCAGCTGGAACGCGCCGCCGTACGCGCCGTCCACGTGGAACCACAGGGATTCCCGCTCGGCCAGCGCGGCGATGTCGTCGAGCGGGTCGACGATGCCGGTGCTGGTCGCGCCCGCCGTGCCGATGACCAGGAACGGGCGCAGGCCGTTCGCGCGGTCGTCGGCGATCATGGCTTGTGCCTGTGCGACGTCCATTCGGAGTGCGGTGTCGGTGGGGATGACGCGGATGCGTTCGGGCGGGAAGCCGGTGATGTGCGCGGCCTTCGCGACGCAGTGGTGCGTGTGCGGCGTTACGTAGATGGTGCCGTTGGAGTCGTGGGCGCCTAGGCGGTCCTGTCGTGCCGTGTGCACGGCCGAGAGAGTGGCCAGTGACGCGCCGGTCGTGAAGATGCCGCCGGAGCCTTCCGGGAGGCCGAACTCGGTGCACAGCCAACGGATCACGCTGTGTTCCAGCGCGACCAACGCGGGCGCTGTGGAGGCGACGCCGGTGTAGCGGTTGGTGGCCTGGGCCACGAACTCGGCGAGCACCGAACTGTAGAGGCCGCCCGCCGGGAAGTAGGCCAGGTAGCGCGGGCCCGCGGTCTCCACCGCCTGGGCGGCCGCGTCGCCGAACCGGGCGAGCAGGTCAGCGAGTTCGCCAGGGGTCTCCGCCGGCGGAGGAGGCAGGAGTGCCGTGCCCGGCGACGATGCGGGCGCGGCCTCCAGTCCCTCGATGAAATCCTCGACGAAGGACGTCACGGACTTCGTCCACTCGGCCCTGGTCTCGCGGTCCGGTTGCAGCATGAGCACACCGTACGAAGTTCGCCCCGCCGTGTGCTCGCGGGAATCCGTCGCGCAGTTCGCGCTACGCCCGCCACGGCGTGTCCAGCGCCATTCGCCCTCCTGTGGGTGAAGGTGTTGCGCCCTTTGGCTCAACGTAGCGTGGAAACGCTCTCTCGGGAGTCCCGTGTCTCAGCCGGGCAGCGAGGAAACGCTTTACATCGGTGATCATCGACCGTCCGTGACGAATCGGGCCGATTTTCACCCGTTCGGCACAACTTTGCGGCACCGTCAGTAACACCTGGAGTGGGTCCTCGATGGTCTGGCCGTACGAACCCACCCGAGGGAGTTGCGACAGTGATCGAGAACTCGGCCGCCGGTCTGGTGATGGTCCCCGGCGAGGTGACGGTGACCGTCACCGGCGAGCAGCACCACCAGGACGTGCTCTCCCGCTACGCCGTTCCGGGCGGCGTGACGCGGCACGTCGCCGTGAACCTGACGTGGTGCATGATCGCCGCCGGGAAGCACCGCGGTCAGCGCGGGATCGAGGTGCGCCTCGACGGGTACCGCGTGGGCGAGCTGACCTTCCTGATGTCGCAACGGTATGCGCCCGTGCTGATGCACGTGGAGTCCGGCGGCGGGGCGACCGGATGTACCGCGTACGTCCAGCTCGGCGACAACGGGCTGTTGCAGATCTTCCTGCGGATGCCGCGTGAGATTCCCCGTGGCGCGGTGGTTCCGGTCGTGGCGCCACGCAAGTCGTGGGTGGCACCGGTGGCCATCAGCGCGGCCAGTCTGCTCGCGTTCTTCTTCGCGATCGGCATCGTCGGAGCCGCCATCGGTGGTGATCCGGCGACCAAGAGCAACGCGTCCAGCCTCACGACGACGGCAGCGCCCACAACGACGACGACCACGACCGTTGCGCCGCCGACCAGCACCACCACTACGACCACGACAACCACCACCACGACTACGACGACCACCGCTCCCGCGGCCGTCGCACAGCCGAAGCCGCAACCCCAGCCTCAGCCCAACCCGCAGCCGAACCCCCAGCCACAGCCCCAGCCCGCGCCGCAACCCGCGTGCGACAAGAACTACAGTGGCTGCGTGCCGATCGCGTCCGATGTGGACTGCGCGGGCGGTACCGGAAACGGCCCCGCGTACGTGCGAGGCCCGATCCAGGTCATCGGCACGGACATCTACGGCCTGGACAACGACAAGGACGGCACGGCCTGCGAGTGAAGATCCCCGAGGACGTCCTGCACGCGGTCGGCCCGGACGCCGTGTGGTCCGACGACCACGAAGGTCTGTCCGGTGACGTCTGGCAGGTCGGGTCCAGCTACGTGAAGCGCTCGGGCGTGGACGAGTACGACCGGTTGCTGTGGCTGGGCCGGCACTTCGAGGTGCCGGAGATCCGGGCGTTCGCCGAGGACTGGCTGGTACTGGCCGATGTCGGCGCACCCTCGCTGACCTCGGCCGATCCCGTGCTCGTGGGAACGGTCATGGGCACCGTGCTGCGGTCGTTGCACGCGTTGCCGGTGGCCTCATGTCCTTACGACGCCACGATTCCCGTCGTGCTGGAACGGGCTCGGCACAACGTCGAGGCGGGCCTGGTGGACCCGGACGACTTCGACGAAGACAACCTCGGTGTCACACCTGAGGAGTTGCTGCGACGGCTGGTGGCCACCGCTCCGCCGGCCGAGGACCTCGTCGTGGCGCACGGGGACTTCTGCCCGCCGAACGTGTTGCTGCGCCCGGACGGCTCGACCGTGCTGATCGACGTGGCACGGCTGGGCGTGTCCGACCGGCATCGCGACATCGCGCTGGCGCACCGGGAACTGGGCGAAGAGGCCGTAGCCGCGTTCGACCGCGCCTACGGCCTCACCCCCCGCCCGGAGATGCTCGCCTGGTACCGGTTGCTCGACGAGTTCTTCTAGCCCCGCTCGTACGGCGTCTTCTCCCCCGCCTCGACGCCGAACGACAGGTGGTTGCCCGCGGGCGGCAGCGGGCAGGTGGCGAAGTCGGTGAACGCGCACGGCAGGTTCGTCGCGCGGTTGAAGTCGAGCACGACCTTGCCGTCGTGCGGTGTGGCGGCGATCTGCCGGTTCGCCGCATAGGTCGTGACGCCGCTGGTCTCGTCGGTGAACAAGATGCTCAGCCCGCCGTTACGGCCGTTGAACGCCGTAAGCGTGTGCTCGGCGCCGTTGAAGTTGAACCGCACACGGCCCGGTGCCTCGTAGACGTGGCTGAGGCCCTCGACGACTGCGCCGACGGTCGTGGGAACGGGCGCGTCGAACGGTTCGTACTCGCCCTCCAGCACCCACTTCTCGTGCGGTTCGTACGACGGCACGCCCTTGAAGTCGTTCAGCACCGGGGCCTTCGGGTCGTGCACGCGGATCAGGTACCCGCCGCGACGGGCGATCTCGATCTCGACGTCGCCCGCCACGACGCGTTCACCGCCGCCGCTCTGGACGAGTTCGAACCGCTTGGTCTCCCCGTCGTTGCGCCAGTAGGCCGCGTCGTCGTCTTGCCACCACTCGCCCGGTAGGCCGTCATAGGTGCGTGGGGCCGTCTCCAGCCAATCGAGCGAAACCAGCGCCAGCCACCCGTACGGGTCAGCCAGGTTGGTCTCGCGCTCCGTCTTCCAGGTCTGCCAGTCCTCAGCGAAGCTCATGTCCTGGGCAACGACGGACTCGCGGCGTCGCTTCCCTGTTCCAATGAGTGGGAAACCAGAGCGTCGCCGAGTTCCGTGCGGGCGTAGACGACGCTTCGCCCGTGCCGTTGCGAGGCCAGCAGACCGGCGTCGCGCAACGCTCTCAGGTGCTGGTTCACCGCCGAGGCCGTGACGCCCGTGCGTCGTGCGATGTCCGTGGACGAACACGGCTGCGCCAACTCGGCCAGCAGATCCGCTCGCACCTGACCGAGGACACCGGCCAGCGCGTGCGGCCCGCGGACGAGCCCCGTCTCCCACACCGTGCCGGCACCGCGAGCCGAGTAGATCAGCAGCGGCGGCGCACCGGGGTCGACGGGCACCGCCGTGCGCCGTGCGAACACGCTGGGCACCAGGGTGAGCCCCTGTCCCCCGGCCTCCACCCGCCGCGGTTCGGCACCAGCGATCCGCACCCCGACCACGGGACTGAAGAACGTGATCCGGTCCGAGATCCCCGCGAACATCGCCGCCAGGCCGTGCTGGGCCATCTCCCGGCCCCGGTGCGCGATGTCGGCTTCGAGCACCGCGCGCATCCGGTCCCAGTGCCGGGCCAGGGCCGCGTGCCAGTAGTTCTCCAATGCGCCGAGCACCCGGCCGCGGTCACGCAGAACGGCCGGCACGTCTCCGAACACCGCGCGGAGGTCGCGGCGCAGGGTTCGGACGGGGATCTCACGCAGCACCGCGAACTCGTCCTCGATCCGGGTGAACGGCGTCAGCGGACGGGGGCTCAGGAAGTCCGGCGTCCAGCCACGGTCGGTGGACAGGGCCAGCAACACCTCCGTGTCGACGTCACAGATCCGGCGCACCCACGGCACGTGCAACGGGTATTTGGCCGGGTCTTTCAGCACGCGCAGGCTGAGCGTGAGCTCGCTGAGCGGCGAGACGGCGAACCGCACGTCCACCAGGTCGGACTCGCCGAGCACGAACTCGATCATGTAGCACAACGCTACATCAGTTACACCTGCGCGGCCCTCGCGTCAGGCTTCGCGACCATGTGGAACGACATGCGGCTGGCGTTGCGGATCGTCGGCCAGGCAGCGCAGGTGGCGGAACAGGCGTTCACCGTGGGCGACCGCGACGTGCGGTTGAAGGAGGACGGCAGCCCGGTCACCTCGACCGATCTCGAGGTCGAGGACCTGGTGCGCAGGCTGCTGGCGGAAGCGGTGCCCGACGACGGTGTCGTGGGCGAGGAACGTCCTGAGCGCGCGGGAACCTCCGGACGGCGGTGGCTGGTCGATCCGATCAGCGGCACCGCCGACTTCGTGGCCGGACGGCCGACGTACTCGGTGGACCTGGCGCTGGAGGGCGCCCTGGCCGTGTCCGCGATGCCGTCACTGGACATCACGATGGCGGCGGGACGCGGCATCGGCTGCCGCGTCTTTCGGGGCAAGCGAGAAGAAATCGCTCGGGTGTCCTCACGCGACACCGTCGACGGCGCGCGAGTGTGCCTGCACGGCAAGAGGAAACCGGTGCTGGAGCAATGTGTCGTCGTGGACGGTTCCACGTCGGTGCTGGACCTGATCACCGGCCGGGTGGACGCGGTGATCGCGGTGGGCGCCGGTCTGGACGAGTTCGACCTGGCGTGTCTGCCGGTGCTCGTGGAGGAGGCGGGCGGCCGCGTGACGGTGGTCGAGGAGGACGTCGTGCTGGCCACCAACGGTGCCCTGCACGACGCCTTCCTCTCCCTGCTGGTCGCGCGTCCTGGTGTCGAACCAGGCACCCCAGGCTTATGAGGCCTGGGTGATCGCCGGATCCCGCGCGTTGGGGTGACCGACCGGACTCGCACCGGCTTCGACCAGGATCACAACCTGGCGCCTCGACTGCTTCGGCTTCGGTCACAGCTGCCCGTCGAGGACTCGAACCTCGATCTCCGCGTCCAGAGCGCGGCGTCCGTGCCAATTGGACCAACGGGCATCAAAAAAGCCGCCTCGTCGCGACGGCGACGGGACGGCTCCCCGGAGACATGAGGGTCAGCTCATGCCGAGGAGCACCAGTCGTGCTGATGGCTCATGTGTTGCTGCATCACGGCTGGCTCCTTCCTCCGGTCTGTTGGGATCCACTCTGACGGATGGCGTGGCGGGCTTGCAACGCAATATTTCGGGCTGCAAAAGTTTGCAGATCATGTGCAACATGTTTAGCAATCCTCAAGCCGACTTGCGGAAAACTTTTGCAACGTCTTTCCTGGACCGCTGACACACCCCATCGGAAGGCATGGACATGTCCCAGGACTGGTGGCGCCACGCCGTCATCTACCAGGTCTACGTGCGCAGCTTCGCCGACTCGGACGGCGACGGCGTCGGTGACCTGCCCGGCATCCGCTCACGCCTGCCCTACCTGCGCGACCTGGGCGTCGACGCGGTCTGGATCACGCCGTTCTACGCGTCGCCGATGGCCGACGGCGGCTACGACGTGGCGGACTACCGCGCGGTCGACCCGCAGTTCGGCGGGCTGGACGACGTGCGCGCGTTGGTGGACGACGCGCACACGCTCGGTATCCGGGTGATCGTCGACATCGTGCCGAACCACAGCTCCGACCAGCACGCGTGGTTCCAGGAGGCGCTGGCCGGACGTGGCCGTGAGCGCTACATGTTCCGCGAGGGCGTCGGGGACCAGCCGCCGAACGACTGGGAGTCCGTCTTCGGCGGGCCGGCGTGGACGCGGGTGGCCGACGGTTCCTGGTACCTGCACCTGTTCGCGCCGGAGCAGCCGGACCTGAACTGGGAGCTGCCCGAGGTGCGCGCGGAGTTCCGCGACGTGCTGCGGTTCTGGTTGGACCTGGGCGTCGACGGGTTCCGGGTGGACGTGGCGCACGGGATGATCAAGGCGCCGGGGCTGCCCGACATCGGGCACGCGGACCAGCTCAAGCTGCTGGGCACGGAACCGTTGCCGTTCTTCGACCAGGACGGCGTGCACGAGATCCACCGCGAGTGGCGTGAGGTCATCGACTCGTACGAGGGCGAGCGTGTGCTCGTGGCGGAGGCGTGGACGCCTTCTGCCGAGCGGACGGCCATGTACCTGCGTGCCGACGAGATGCATCAGGCGTTCAACTTCCACTACCTGACCGCGGAATGGACGTCCGAGGCGTTGCGGTCGGTCATCGACTCGTCGCTGGCCGCCGTCGAACCTGTTGGGGCGCCTACCACCTGGGTGCTGTCGAACCACGACGTGCAACGGCACGTGACGCGGTACGGCGGCGGTGAGACCGGTGTGCGCCGTGCGCGCGCCGCGCTGGCGTTGATGCTGGCGTTGCCGGGATCGGTGTACCTGTACCAGGGCGAGGAGCTGGGTCTGCCCGAGGTGCTGGACCTGCCGGACGAGGTGCTGCAGGACCCGATGTGGGAGCGGTCCGGTCACACCGAACGCGGTCGTGACGGGTGTCGCGTGCCGCTGCCGTGGGCGTCCTCCGGGCCGTCGCTCGGGTTCGGCACCGGCGGGTCGTGGCTGCCGCAGCCGGCGGACTGGGCGAAGCTGTCCGTGGAGACGCAGGCGGGCGACCAGGACTCGATGTTGTCCTTCTACCGCAACGCTCTGCGCGTGCGCCGCGAGAACCCGGCGCTGGGTGCCGGCCTCACCTGGGTCGACGCGCCGGACGGCGTGCTGCAGTTCGAACGGGACGGGGTCGCCTGCGCGGTGAACCTGTCCGGAGCGGTCGTGGAACTGCCCGATCCCGGCTCGGTGCTGCTCGCTTCGTCGTACTACGGAGTGCGCGACGGGCTGCTGCTCCTGCCGCCGGACACCGCCCTCTGGTGGAAGCTCTGACCAGCGATTTCACCTGATCAACAAAAACTGTCAGACCCCCTGAGTACGGTCCGTGAACATCAGCTCCAGGTCGGATTCAGGGGGTCTTGTGGTGCGCAGGTGGGAGCTCGTCTCCGACAGCTCGGCGAAGTTCTGGGAGGTCGGCCGGGCCGGTGCCGTGGTGACCGTCCGGTTCGGACGGCTGGGCACCGCCGGGCAGTCCCAGACCAAGGAGCTGACCTCCGATGCGGCCGCCGTTGCGCACGTCGCGAAGCTGGTGGCGGAGAAGGAGAAGAAGGGCTACCGCAGCACCGCCGACGCCGTGCCCGCACCGGTCGCGGAGGCTCCTCCTCGCGACGAGGAGACGTGGGTGATGCCCGCGAAGTGGCTGGCGCAGGCGATGCGCAGACGCGACGTCAGACCGTTGCCGGAGTTCACCGTCGACGCCGCGATGGCGCAGCGGTTCCGCGACCACGTCGCCGCGCACACCGGGAAGATCGACGAGGCCCTGACGGCACCGGAGCACGAGCGGGATCTGGTGCGGGCGTTGCGGAACCACCACGAGGGCCGGCCTGACCCGCTGGGTGCCGCGGTGCTCCTGACGTTGATCAAGTATGAGTACGGCACCTCGCCGGTGCACTGGTGGATCGAGGACTTCGGACTGCCGTTCGCCGCCGTGGCGGCCGTGCACATGGCGACCGTGATCGACGGCTACGGCACGTTGAAGGTCCACTTGCCGCACCACAGCGTGGATCGCGACGCTGACGCTCTGGCGCTGATCGACGTGCGCACCGCACTGGCAGTGGCGGACGACGCGACCTATGCCGCGACGGTGGCGGAGCTGGAGAAGGTCGGCACCACGTGGTTCGGCGTGGCCGCGCGTGCCTTCCTGGCCCCGACGCGACAGGACTGGTTCGAGGAGGCGAACGAGTCGGGGGCACCGACCTGGATGATCCACTGCTCGGCGACGACCGCCGAGCAGTTCGGAAACCTGAAGCACGGGCACCTGATCTGGTCGCCCATGAGCGTGTTCACCGCGCTGCACGTGCTGGGCCCGGACATCGCGCCGGTCCTGGAGGCCGAGTTGCGGGCGAAGGTCGAGTGGGGTGCGGAGTGCCGCAAGCTCGCGCTCGAGGTGCTCTCGGTGCTGCCGACCGACGAGGCGTTCCTGATGCTGCTGACCCGTCTGCACGAGCGGTACGTGCGGCCGGCACTGCTGTCCGCGATGGCGGCGTTCCCGGCTCGGGCGTTGCGGCTGATGGCACACCGCGCGATCAGCGACGTGGACGTCCGCAACCTGTTGCGCGCCCACATGTTGACGCATCCCGGCCTCGCACTGCCCTCCGGCATCGCCGATCTGGTGCCGCATCCCGTTCCGGACGCACCGGCGGACGCGTTGCCGCGAGTGCTGGCCGCGCCGCCGTGGACGCACCGCCGTCCGCAACCGAAACCCGTGGTGCTGAACGACCTCCCGGTGCCCGCCGCCCACCTCACGTGGCTGCCGGGTGAGCGCGAGGAGTGGGAGAAGCTCACCGGCTGGTGGACGGGCCGCGGCGAGAACTGGGAGGCGATGGCCGCGGCGATCCGCGCCGGCCACACCAGCCGCTACCACGACCACCGGTTGTTCGAGAGCGGCCCGGAGGAGCTCGCCCGCCCGCTGCTCGCCGGCTGGACACCCGGCGACACGTGGGGCAGCGAGAGCTGGGGCAAGCGCATCACGGCCCGGTTCGGCATGGACGCCCTCCCTGCGATGCTGCGCCTGGCGGCGAGCAACCCGCACGTGTCCGGCGTCGTGCTGCTCCCCTACGCCACCACCGAGGTCGCTGGGCTGATGGCGGACTGGTTGGTGCGCCTCAAGACCGCCCGCGCGTTCGCCATCTCCTGGCTGTCCCGCCACCGCGAGGCCGCCGCCCGTCTCCTGCTGCCGGTCGCGCTCGGCGTGGCGGGGCCGGCGCGTCGCAACGCCGAGTACGCAGTGCGCCACCTCCACCTGGAGACGGGAGTCGACGTCGTCGCCCTCGCCACCTCGTACAGCTCCGAGGCGGGCGCGGCGATCCGCACGCTGATCGAGATCGATCCGCTCGACGTCCTTCCGGCGAAGCTGCCGGTGATCGGCGACTGGGCCGATCACCGGCTGCTGCCCCAGGTCCTGCTGGCCGACGGCTCCGGAGCGTTGTCCGCCGATGCCGCGAAGAGTCTCCTGATGACGGCGGCGCTGTCCAAACAGGACGCCGTCTACCCCGGCCTGCCGCAGGCCGTCGAGGCGTGCGACCTCGCGTCGCTGGCGGAGTTCGCCTGGGCGGTGTTCGGCCGCTGGCAGGACGTGAGCGCCCCGGCCAAGGACGGCTGGGTGCTCACCGCTCTCGGCTGGTTCGGCGACGACGGGACGGTGCGCCGCCTGGCGCCGCTGATCCGTTCCTGGCCGGGCGAGAGCCAGCACGCCCGCGCCGTGACGGGCCTCGACGTGCTCGCCCAGATCGGCAGCGAGGTGGCGCTGACCCACCTGAACAGCATCGCGGAGAGGGTGAAGTTCAAGGGCCTCAAGGCCAAGGCCCAGGAGAAGGTGTCGGACATCGCCGCCGCACTGGGCCTGAGCCGCGACCAGCTCTCCGACCGGCTGGTGCCCCGGCTGGGCCTGGACGACGCGGCGACGCTGGTGATCGACTACGGCCCGCGCCGGTTCACCGTGGGTTTCGACGAGCAGCTCAAGCCGTACGTCCTGGACGAGGAAGGCAAGCGCCGCAAGGATCTTCCCAAGCCCGGCGCACGCGATGACCAGGAGCTCGCACCGGCGGAGCACAAGCGTTTCGCGACGTTGAAGAAGGACGTCCGCACCATCGCGTCCGACCAGATCCACCGCCTGGAACGCTCGATGGTCGACCAGCGCACCTGGACCGCCGAGGAGTTCCACACCGTCCTCGCCGGTCATCCCCTGCTGTGGCACCTGGTCCGGCGGCTGGTGTGGATCACCGACAGCGGCCTGACCTTCCGCCTGGCCGAGGACCGCACGCTGGCAGACTCCTCCGACGACGAGGTGACACTGCCCGCGGAGGCCGTAGTCCGAGTCGCTCACCCGGTTGACCTGGCGGACAGGCTGCCGGCCTGGGGCGAGGTGTTCGCGGACTACGAGATCCTGCAACCGTTCCCGCAGCTGGGCCGCCCCGTCCACTCCTTCAGTCCGGGCGACATGGTCTCCCAGCTGCACCGGTACCTGGGCAAGGACGCGCCGGTGGGCAAGTTCCTCGGCCTCACCAAGCGGGGCTGGGTGCGCGCCGAACCCCAGGACAACGGCCACGAGCCGTGGCTGCTCCGCCCGCTGCCGTCCGGCGGCGCGCTGGTGGCGAACCTGGATCCCGGCATCTCGGTGGGCGCGATCGACCTGTTCCCCGAGATGAGGGTCGCGGAACTCTGGTTCTCCGCCAGCGGAGAGGGCGATTGGGTCGCGCCCCGCGGCGGTGGTCCGTCCACGTTCGACGTGGACGCGGTCACCGCGTCCGAGGTCCTTTCAGAACTGGAATCACTGCACGCGTGAACGCGGGAACGGTTGGTCGCCGACCAACGTCAGACCGGCTCGGCACGGTCGCCGGCAACACACTTCGGATCGGAAGCAGGGAGCAGTCAGTGCGCAGGTGGGAGCTCGTCTCGGGCAGCGCGGCGAAGTTCTGGGAGATCGGTCAGGACGGTGCCGTGGTCACCGTCCGGTTCGGACGACTGGACACGCACGGCCAGACCCAGACCAAGGAGCTGGCGTCCGCTGCGGCGGCGCAGGCGCACGTCGCGAAGCTGGTAACGGAGAAGGAGAAGAAGGGCTACCGCGCGGCCGGTTCCGCCGAGGTGGCCGCGCCCCGGCCAGGCGCCGAGCAGGCCTCCACCACCGACGCTTCCGCTGCGGCCACCTCCGACGCCACCCAGCCAGCTGAAGCTCACCCCGCAGCCACCTCCGCCGCCCTGAAGCCCGCCGCCGTCGAGCCCGTTGACGCTCCCCTGGCGGCCGCCTCCGACCACACTCAGCCCACCGACGCCTCCTTGGCGGCCACCTCCAACGCCACCCAGCCCACTGAGGCTCGCCCGGCAGCCACCCCCACCTCCGGCACCACCCAACCCACCGGCGCTCCCCCAGCAGCCGCCTCCACCTCCGGCACCACCCAGTCCGCTGACGCTCCCCCTGCGGTCACCTCCCCCGCCGAGAAGCCCACCGTCGTCGACGAGGACACCTGGGTGATGCCCAAGGCCTGGCTGCGCGACGCGATCCGGCAGCGCGGCTGCCACCCCGCCCCGGAGTTCTCCGTCGACACCGCACTGGCGGAGGAGGCCAGGCGACGCGTCGCCGAGCAGACGGACACCACGATCGAGCGGATCCTCTCCGAGCAGGCCTCCGACCCCGATCTCGTTCACGCGGCGCGCGAGCACCTCGCCGGTCGGCCGAATCCCGCCGGAGCGGCGGCGGTCGCGGCCGTCATCGGCACCGGCGAGCAGTCCGTGCACGCCTGGATCGCCGACCACGGCCTGGTGTTCGCGACGGAGGCCACGGTCGAGTTCCTGAGGGTGATCTGCGCACGCGAGTGGCTGTCGCAGCAGCGCACGTACGGTCACGAGCGGCTGACGTCCCGCGGCGGGTACTCCCACATCACCATCGGCAGCGTCGACTGCAGGATGCTCCTGGCGATCCGGTACTCACTCGCGCTCACCGCCGACGCCGAGCGGGACGCCGCGGAGGCCGCGCTGAGCAGGCTGGACGAGATCGACGAGCCCAACGTCAAGCTGGTGCGGGCGTTCCTGATGCCGGGGCGGTCCGACTGGTTCCAGGAAGCGTGCCAGACGCCGCACACGGGCACTCGCTGGTGGATCCTTCACTGCAGTGCCACCACCTTCGAGGAGTTCGCGAGCACGCCGAACTCGGTGGCCGGCAACTCGACCGTCCTGCACACCGCGCTGTACGTGCTGGGCCCGGCCATCGCGCCGTTGCTCGCCGACGCGCTCGACCACGAGTACCAGCGCGCGGACACCCGCAAGCAGGTGTTGAAGACGCTCGCCGCGTTGCCCACCGACGAGGCGTTCTCGCTGCTGCTCGACCGGATCGACACGAAGTACGTGCGCCCGACCGTGCTGTCCATGATGACGGCGTACCCGGCGCGAGCGGCCAGGCTGCTCGGCGAGCGTTCGAGCCGCAACGAGGAGTTCCGCCGTCTGCTCAGCGTGCACCTGCGGACGTATCCGCACCTGGACACACCCGCGGGTTTCGTCGAGATCGAGTCCGCGGCGGTGCCGGAGGCATCGGCGGAAGAACTGCCCGCGCTGCTGGCGTCGCCGCCGTGGCTCCACCGCAAGCCGGCGGTGAAGCCGGTGGTGGTGCCGGATCTCCCGGTGCCCGGCCCCTCGCTCACGTGGCAGCCGGGTGAGCGGGAGGAGTGGCTGAAGGACGGCCACTGGGACACCCACGCCTACAAGACCTGGGAGCACTGGCTGGCGGAGTACAAGGCGGGCCGGATCGGTTACCGCATGGCCGATCTGCTCGTCGGGGCGCCCGAGGACGAGGTGCGGCACCTGCTCGCCGACTGGCAGCCCAACCTGGGGTGGAGCGCCGAGTCCGCGGGCAGGCGGCTCGCCGCGAAGTTCGGCTTCGACGCGTTGCCCCCGCTGCTGCGCATCGTGGAGAGGAACTCCGCCACCGCGGTGATCGTGCTGCCGTTCGCCACGCCCGAGGTCGCCGCGCTGATGGCGGACTGGCTGGTGCGGCTCAAGCAGGTCCGCAAGACCGCGCTGAGCTGGCTGGCCCGGCACCGCGAGACGGCCGCGCGTTTCCTGATTCCCGCCGCCCTGGGCAAGCCCGGTGCCGAGCGGCGCAACGCCGAGACCGCGATCCGCCACCTGCACGGCCTCGGGGTGGACGTGGTGGCGCTGGCCCCGAGCCCGGAGGCGGCCGAGGGGCTGCGGTCCTTCCTGTCCGTCGACCCCGTCGACGTGCTGCCCGCCAAGCTGCCGGTGCTCGGCGAGTGGGCGGACACCCGCTTGTTGCCCCAGGTCCTGCTGCGCGACCGCAAGCAGGCCCTGTCCCCAGAGGCCGCGCGTCATCTGCTGATGACGGCCGCGCTGTCCAAGCCGGGCGACGTCTACGCCGGACTGCCGATCGCCCGCGAGGCACTCGACTCCGGCTCGCTGGCGGAGTTCGCGTGGGCGGTCTTCCAGCGCTGGCAGGAGGTCGGCGCCCCGTCGAAGGAGGGCTGGGCGCTGACCGCGCTCGGCTGGTTCGGCGACGACTCGACGGTCCGCGCGCTGTCGCCGCTGATCCGGGTGTGGCCGGGCGAGAGCCAGCACACCAGGGCGGTGACGGGTCTCGACGTGCTCGCCGACATCGGCACCGAGGTCGCCCTGTCGCACCTCAACAGCATCGCGGAGAAGGTGAAGTTCAAGGGCCTCAAGACCAAGGCCCAGGAGAAGGTCGCCCAGATCGCCGACGAGCTCGGCCTGTCCCGCGACCAGCTGGCCGACCGTCTCGTGCCGCGCCTGGGTCTCGACGACGCCGCCAGCCTGGTGATCGACTACGGCCCGCGGCAGTTCACGGTCGGCTTCGACGAACAGCTCAAGCCGTTCGTGCTCGACCCGGACGGCAAGCGCCGCAAGGACCTGCCGAAGCCCGGCGCCAAGGACGACCAGGACCAGGCCCCGCTGGAGCACAAGCGGTTCGCGGCGCTGAAGAAGGACGTCCGCGCCGTAGCGTCCGACCAGATCCACCGGCTCGAACGCGCGATGGTCGACCAGCGCACGTGGACCGCCGAGGAGTTCCACACCGTCCTCGCCGGCCACCCGCTGCTCTGGCACATCGTCCGCCGGCTCGTGTGGATCACGGCGGACGGCGACTCCTTCCGCCTGGCCGAGGACCGCACTCTCGCCGGCTCCGGCGACGACGAGTTCACGCTCCCCGAGGCCGCCACGGTCCGCGTGGCGCACCCGGTGGACCTCCAGGCCGAACTGGAGGCGTGGGGCGAGGTCTTCGCCGACTACGAGATCCTGCAGCCGTTCCCGCAGCTGGGCCGCCCGCTGCACCTGGTGCCGACGGGCGAGGACCTCCTTCCCCAGTTGAAGAAGTACTGCGACGTCGACCTCCCGATCGGCAAGATCCTGAGCCTCACCAAGAAGGGCTGGATCCGCGGCGAGCCCCAGGACGCCGGGGTGGAGTGCTGGATCACCAGGCCGTTGCCGTCCGGCGGCGCCCTGGTCGCCTCGCTCGACCCCGGCATCGCGGTCGGCGCGATCGACGTCTTCCCCGAGATCAAGTTCACCGAACTGTGGTTCTCCGCCAACGGGCACGGCTACTGGTCGTCCCAGCGCAACGGCTCCGGCGCCTTGGAGGCAGACGCCATCACGGCCTCCGAAATCCTGTCCGAACTGGAGTCACTGCAGTCGTAACACCGTGAATCAGGGGGTCTGATCAGCTCTTTAAGCTCACCGTAAAGAATTGTCAGACCCCCTGAGTAACGTCCGTGCACATCAACTCCCTTGTGTGTCCCCAGGAGGTACAGCAGTGCGCAGGTGGGAACTCGTCGCGAACGGCTCCGCGAAGTTCTGGGAGATCGGGCAGGACGGCGCGACGGTGACCGTCCGGTTCGGACGGCTGGGTACCGCCGGCCAGACCCAGTACAAGGAGCTGGCCTCCGCCGAGGCGGCCGACGCACACGTCGCGAAACTGGTGGCGGAGAAGGAGAAGAAGGGCTACAGACCGGAAGGCACCGCCGCCGACGCACAGCAGCCCGCGGCCACCGAGCCCGCCGCTGCCGCACCCGCGGCCACCAATTCCACCGCCGCCACACCCGTGGCCACCGAGCCAGCTGCCGCACCCGCGGCCACCACGCCTGCCGCACCCAAGCCCGTCGCCGAGCCCGCCGCCGCCACTCCCGCGGTCCCTCTCGACGAAGACACCTGGGTGATCCCCAAGGCCTGGCTGCGCGACGCGGTGCGGCAACGCGGGCTCGCCCCGGAGCCGGAGTTCACCCTCGACGCCGCCAAGGCCGAGCAGGCCCGGAAGCAGATCACCGAGCAGGCGGAGGCGATCGAAACCGCCCTGACCGCCAAGCGCTCGAAGGCGGAACTGGTCAGCGCGGCCCGCGAACACCTGGCCGGCCGGCCCACCACCGTCGGTGCGGCGGCGATCGCGGCCATCACGAAGCCGGGCGTCCCCGCCGTGCACGCCTGGATCGCCGACCACGGCCTCGCCTTCGCCACCAGAGCGGCCGTCGAACTCACGGGTCTGACCTTCTCGGACGAGTGGGACGACAAGCGCGGCGACTGGACCGGCACCTGCCTGCAGTACGACCGCGGCGGCTTCCAGACGTCGATCGGCGAACCGGAAGGCCTGATGCTCACCACCCTCCGGTACGCGATCGCCGTCGCGGAACCCGAGGACCGCGCGGCCGCCGAGGGCGTGCTGGAGAAGCTCGGCAAGTCAAAGACGGAGAAGGAACTCCGGTCCTTCCTGATGCCTGAGCGGGCCGACTGGTTCACCCAGGTCCGCAAGCAGGGCTACACGCCGAGCCGGTGGTGGATGCTGCCGAGCAGCGCCCGGAGCCTCGAGGACTTCAGGAAGGCCGAGGAGTCGGTCACGGCATCGGCGTTCCTGCTCTACACGGCGGTGTACGTACTGGGTCCGGCCGTCGCGCCGTTGCTCGCGGACGAGCTCGACTCCGACAGCTACCACCAGCGCACGGGCGGCCGCAAGCAGGCGTTGACCGTGCTGGCGGCGTTACCGACGGACGAGGCGTTCGGGATCCTGCTCGACCGGCTGGACGGGAAGTACGTGCGGCCCGCCGTGGTGTCCGCGATGAGGGCGTTCCCCGTCCGGGCGGCGCGGCTGCTGGCCGAGCGCGCGTCGTCGAGCGATCACGTGCGCCGGCTGCTGCACATCCACCTGCGGAGCAATCCGCACCTGACCGTGCCCGACGAGGTCGCCGTGCTGCTCGCCGAGTCCGCCGAGGCGATCATGCCGGAGGCGACCGCCGACCAGTTGCCGGCGCTGCTGGCCTCGCCGCCGTGGCTCAGCCGCAAGAAGCCGGTGAAGCCCGTGGTGCTGACGGATCTTCCGGTGCCGGAGGCAGCGGTGATCTGGGAGCCGGGCGAGCACGAGCAGTGGCTCGCGTCCGGCTCGGAGTGGGTGCAGGACCACCACGACTGGCGCAACCTGCTCAAGGAGTACATGGCCGGCCTGATCGGCTACTACGACAACGACCTGTTCCTCCTCGCCCCCGAGGAGGAGGTGCGGCACCTGCTGGCCGACTGGAAGCCGGTCTACAGCTACGGCGTCGAGGAGTGGGGCAAGAACATCGCCGCCCGGTTCGGCGTCGACGCCGCGCCGGCGCTCATCCGGCACACCCAGTCCGCTCCAGCGGGAACCGGGATGGTGCTGCTGCCGTTCGCCACCGTCGAGGTCGCCACACACATGGCCGACTGGTTCGCCCGCACCAAGACGGCGCGTCGCTGGGGCCTCGACTGGCTGGCCCGGCACCGCGAGCAGGCCGTCCGTCTCCTCATCCCGGCCGCGGCCGGGAAGGCGGGCGTCCCTCGCCGCAACGCCGAGGCGGCGTTGCGGCACCTGAACAACAACCTCGGCGTCGACGTGTCGGCGGTCGCCAAGGAGTGCGGTGCCGAGGCCGCGATCGACGTCGTGCTGGCGGTCGACCCGGTCGACGTGCTGCCCGCGAAGCTGCCGGCTATCGGCGAGTGGGCGGACACCCGGCTGCTGCCGCAGGTGCTGCTGGCGGACCGCAGGCACGCCCTGTCCGCCGAGGTCGCCGGTCATCTGCAGATGACGGCCGCGCTGTCCAAGCCGGGCGAGCTCTACGCGGGTCTGCCGATCGCCCGCGAGGCACTCGACCCCGCCTCGCTGGCGGAGTTCGCGTGGGCCGTCTTCCAGGCGTGGGAGCAGGCGGGCGCGCCGTCGAAGGAGAGCTGGGCGCTGAGCGCGCTCGGCTGGTTCGGCGACGACGAGATCGTGCGCAGGCTGTCGCCGCTGATCCGCAACTGGCCCGGCGAGAGCCAGCACGCCAGGGCGGTCAGCGGGCTCGACGTGCTCGCCGACATCGGCACCGAGGTGGCGCTGTCGCACCTGAACAGCATCGCGGAGAAGGTGTCGTTCAAGGGACTCAAGACCAGGGCCCAGGAGAAGGTCGCCCAGATCGCGGCCGAGCTCGGCCTGTCCCGCGACCAGCTGTCGGACCGGCTGGTCCCGCGCCTGGGCCTCGACGAGGCCGCGACCCTGGTGATCGACTACGGCTCCCGGAAGTTCACCGTGGGCTTCGACGAGCAGCTCAAGCCGTTCGTGCTCGACCCGGACGGCAAGCGCCGCAAGGATCTGCCGAAGCCCGGCGCGAAGGACGACGAGGAACTCGCGCCGTTGGAGCACAAGCGGTTCATGGCGCTGAAGAAGGACGTGCGCACCATCGCGTCCGACCAGATCCAGCGGCTCGAACGCGCCATGGTCGACCAGCGCAGGTGGAGCGCCGAGGAGTTCCTGACGGTCCTCGCCGCGCACCCGCTGCTGTGGCACCTGGTCCGGCGCCTGGTCTGGATCACCGACGAGGGCACCTCGTTCCGGCTGGCCGAGGACCGCACGCTGGCCGACGAGCACGACGACGAGTTCACGCTGCCCGAGAGCGCCGTGGTCCGCGTGGCCCACGCGGTCGAGCTGCGGGAGGCATCGGCGGCGTGGGGCGAGGTCTTCGCCGACTACGAGATCCTCCAGCCGTTCCCGCAGCTGGGCCGCCCGGTCCACCTGCTCGCCTCGCCCGGCGACCTGCTGCCCCGCGCGAAGAAGTACTGCGACACCCCGTACCCGATCGGCAAGATCCTCGGCCTGACCAAGAAGGGCTGGGTGCGCGGCACACCGCAGGACGCGGGCGTCGAGTGCTGGATCACCCGGCCGTTCCCCGACGGCGGCGCGCTCGTCGCCCGGCTCGAGCCCGGCATCGCGGTGGGCGCCATGGACGTCTTCCCCGAGGTCGGTTTCAGCGACATGTGGTTCTCTCCCAACGGTCACGGCGCGTGGTCCGCACCGCAGGGCGCGCCCGCCACCTACGAGATCGACCCGATCACCGTCTCCGAGCTCCTCTCCGAACTGGAGTCCTTGCAGTCATGACCAGCACCCAGACGATGCAGCGACCACCCGCCGAGGTCCGCTACGCCGACGAGCTCGCCCTGCTGCGGGACACCGACACCGCTCCCAGACCGCCTGGCTGGGCACTGAGCCTCGAAGCCGCGCGCCGGTTCGTGGTGGGCGACGAGAACCGGGGCGTCAGCAAGAAGTTCGTGGGCGATCCGTCCCTTGTGGACAGGGCACTGGTCACGCTCGCGACGAGCCGCGGCCTGATGCTGGTCGGTGAGCCCGGTACGGCGAAGTCGTTGCTGTCCGAGCTGATCGCGGCGGCGGTGTGCGGCGAGTCGACGCTGACGATCCAGGGCGGCGCGGCCACGACCGAGGACCAGATCAAGTACTCGTGGAACTACGCGCTGCTGGTCGCGGAGGGACCGTCGCCGCGCTCGCTCGTGCCGGCGCCGATGCTGCGGGGCATGGCCGAGGGCAAGATCGTGCGGTTCGAGGAGATCACCCGCTGCCCGCTGGAGGTCCAGGACTGCATGCTGTCGATGCTGTCCGACCGCGTGATGGCGATCGGCGAGCTGAACGGCCCGGACGGCATGGTGTTCGCACAGGACGGGTTCAACGTGATCGCCACGGCGAACACGCGGGACAGGGGCGTCAACGAGATGAGCGCCGCGCTCAAGCGGCGGTTCAACTTCGAGACGGTGTTCCCGATCGCGGACTTCGACACCGAGCTCGCGCTGGTCGAGCAGGAGGCGGCGAAGCTGCTGGAGAAGTCCGGCGTGGAGCTCGCGCCGAGGCGTGACGTGCTCGAGGTCCTGGTCCGCACGTTCCGCGACCTGCGCGAGGGCGGCGACCGGCTCACCACCGTCATGAGCACGGCCGAGGCGGTGTCGGTGGCGCACGCGGTCGGGCTGCGGGGCTGGTTCCTGCGCGGCGAGGTCGGGTCGGCCGAGGACGTCGTGGAGTGCCTGGCGGGCACAGCGGCGAAGGACAACGCGGAGGACCTGGCCAGGTTGCGGCGGTACCTGGAGCAGCACGCGGCGCGGCGCAAGGGCAAGCAGTGGCAGGAGCTGCACCGCGCCCGGCACCTGCTGCCCGGCTGATGGGGGCCGTGTTCGTCGGCGTCCGGCACCACAGTCCCGCCTGTGCCCGGCTGGTCGCCGCCACGATCTCCGAGCAGAAACCCGCGTACGTGCTCATCGAAGGTCCCGCCGACTTCAACGAGCGCATCGACGAGTTGCTGCTCGGCCACGAGCTGCCCGTCGCGTTGTTCAGCTACTCCGACCAGCACGCGTCGTGGTCGCCGTTCTGCGACTACTCGCCGGAGTGGGTGGCGATCACCGAGGCACGCCGGTGCGGCGCCGAGGTCAGGTTCATCGACCTGCCCGCGTGGCACGAGGCGTTCCGCGACGTCAGCAACAGGTACGCGGACGCGGAACTGCGCTACACCGAGGTGGTCGAGCGGTTGTGCCGGGAGTTCGCGGTCGACAACGTCGACGCGCTCTGGGACCACCTCTTCGAGTGCGAGACCGAGCCGAACGGCATGGCCGAGTACTTCGACCTGTTGCGCGGCACGGCGACCGCGGACGAGGGCGACTCGGCGCGCGAGGAGTACATGGCGCGCTGGGTGCGGGCGGCGGTGCGGGACGCGGGTGACAGGCCCGTCGTCGTGATCACCGGCGGCTTCCACACGGCCGCGCTCAAGGCGAAGCTCGACGGCGGCACCGAGTGGCCAGAGGTTCCGGAACGGGAGAGAGGCGCGAGCTATCTCGTGCCGTATTCGCACGCACGGCTGGACGCGTTCACCGGCTACCAGTCGGGCATGCCGTCGCCCGGCTACTACCAGCAGGTCTGGGAGGCGGGGTCGCAGCGCGCGGCGGACTGGCTCGTCGAGTCGGTGGCGACCCGGCTGCGCAGGCGGCAGCAGCCGGTGTCGACGGCCGACCTCATCGCGGCGCGCACCCAGGCCGGGGCGCTGGCCCGGTTGCGCGGTCACGAGAACCTGGCGCGCACGGACGTGCTCGACGGGTTGACCAGCGCGTTGATCTCCGAGGACCTGACGCAACCGCCACCGTGGACGCGGCGCGGCACGTTGCAGCCGGGCGCGCACCCGGCGTTGATCGAGATGATCGGGGCGTTGCGGGGCGGCAAGGTCGGCAGGCTGCACCCGGACACGCCGGCACCACCGCTGGTCAACGCCGTGCAGGAGCTGCTGCGGACGCACGGCCTCGATCAGGAGGGCAAGGTCGCGCTCGACCTCACGGACGCGGAGGCGTTGGAGCGCAGCAGGATCCTGAACCGCCTGCGGGTGCTGCGGATTCCCGGCTTCGAACGCACGAGCGGGCCGTCCGAGGGCGCCGCGCCGCAGCTGGACGAGCAGTGGACGCTGCGGCCGGCCGAGGAACGGCTGGCGGCGCTGATCGAGGCCGCCGAGAACGGCGCCACGCTCGAGGAGGCGGCGGGAGCGGTCCTGGAACGCCGCTCACGGGACGCCCAGCTGGAGGACCTGGCCACGATCCTCTTCGACGCGGTGCTCTGCGGGATCTCGGCGTTGTCCGGCAAGGTCCAGCAGACCCTCAACGAGGGCGTCCAGGCGACGGGCGATCTCGCCGCGCTCGGGTCCGTGCTCAGCGGAGTGCTCGGGCTCTGGCGGCACGACAGGTTGTTCGGCACCAGGAAGGATCCGCTGCTGGGCTCGGTGATCGACGTGGGCACGGCGCGGGTGCTGTGGCTGGTCGAGGGCCTGCACGGCGGTCCCGCTCCGGCCGATCCGCACCGCCTCAAGGCGATGGCGGCGACCAGGGACGCGGTGCTGCACGCCAGATCCGCGCTGTCACTGGACGTCGCAGATGTCACCGGCGTCGCGACCCGAGTGAGCAACGACGTGGAGGCACCGCCGGACCTGCGCGGCGCGGCACTCGGCCTCGCCTGGACGTTGGGCTCCCAGCCGGACGTGCGCAAGGTGCGCAACATCGAGGCGCTCGGCGACTGGCTCGCCGGGTTGTTCGCGGTCGCGCGGGAAGAGGTGCTGGCGAGCCCGGACCTGGTCGGGGTGCTCGACGAACTGGTCAGCGCGATGACCGAGGACGAGTTCCTGGTGGCGTTGCCCGCGTTGCGACTCGCCTTCAGCTACTTCCCGCCCAGGGAAAGGGAGA
The DNA here is from genome assembly GCF_044754905.1 of Lentzea sp. NPDC092896. Lineage (NCBI taxonomy): Bacteria > Bacillati > Actinomycetota > Actinomycetes > Pseudonocardiales > Pseudonocardiaceae > Lentzea > Lentzea sp. NPDC092896. Next base: position 1,313,172 of record NZ_JBIVPX010000001.1, on the reverse strand, counting down.
CCATCGCGGCGACCGTGCTCGCCCATCGCGGCGTCGAGGGCAGCACGAAGGGCGTCACCCGTCTCACCGTTGACCCGATGGTGGTGGCGGAGGCGATGGCGATCGAGAAGCGCGTGGACGTGTTGCTGGTGAAGGGCGGGCTGGCATGACGGACCTGGAACGCTGGCGGCTGATCCTCGGCGAACCCGCGTCGCGCTGCACCGGCGGATTGCAGGGCGACGCGGCCCGCCGGGACACGGCGCTGGAATGGCTTTACGGGCGTGATCCCGAGCTGGCCGAACGAGGTGTGCGCAAGGGCGGCAGCGAGGACTCGGTGCTGCAGACCGTCGACTGGCTCGACGAGGTGCACACCCTCTTCCCGCGCGAGACGATCGAACGGCTGGAACGCGACGCGGTCGAGCGGTACGAGATCACCGACATCGTCACCGATCCCGAAGTGCTGCAACGGATCGAGCCGAACCCGGCGCTGCTGCGCGCGGTGCTGCGGACCAAGCACCTGATGAACCCGGCCGTGCTCGCGCTGGCGCGCAAGATCGTCGAGGCGGTCGTGCGGCAGTTAATGGAGAAGCTGAAGACGGAGGTGCGCACGGCGTTCAGCGGCACGAGGTCGCGGCGGCCGAGCATCCACAAGAACTCCCGCAACTTCGACTTCCGCTCCACGATCAGGGCGAACCTCCAGCGCTACCAACCGGAAGAGCGCAAGCTCGCGATCGAACACCCGAAGTTCGTCTCCCGCACCAAACGGCACCTGGAGCAGTGGCAGGTGATCCTGCTGGTGGACCAGTCCGGGTCGATGACCAGCTCGGTGATCCACTCGGCCGTCACCGCGGCGTGCCTGTGGGGCCTGCCGGGGCTGCGGACGCACCTCGTCGCCTTCGACACCAACGTGGTCGACCTGACCTCGGACGTGACGGACCCGGTCGAGCTGCTGATGAAGGTGCAGCTCGGCGGCGGCACGGACATCGCCAAGGCGGTGGCGTACGGCGCCGGCCTCGTGGACAGCCCGCGCCGGTCGATCGTGGCGATCATCAGCGACTTCTACGAGGGCGGCAACGCGGAGCACCTCGTCCGCACGGTGAAGGGCCTGTGCGAGCAGGGCACGCACGTGCTGGGCCTGGCGGCGCTGGACGACGAGGCGAACCCGGACTACGACCGGGCGCTGGGCCAGCGCCTCGCGAACGTCGGCGCGCACGTCGGCGCGATGACCCCAGGACAGCTCGCCGAATTCGTTGCGGAGAAACTCAGGTGACCAGACCCGACCTGATGGCACTGACCCCGGACGCGCTCGCGGCGCTGGCCAACCGCGGTCTGGTGAAACGCGCCGTCAAGGAGCTCGACGCGGGCGTCGTCCCGGCGCTCGACACCGATCCGGCCGGTGCCGTGCGGGGCAAGTTCCCGGACGGCACCACGACGACGCTGCCGCCGGGCATCGCGCTCGACGCGGCACAGTGCAGCTGCGGCGCGGCGGGCGTCTGCCGGCACCGCATCGCCGTAGTCCTGGCGTACCAACGCACTCGGGAGACGACGGCGCCGGCTGAGCTGTGGTCGCCGGGCGCGGTGACGGACACCGACCTGGTGGCGTTGATGGGCGAACGCACGCTGCGCCGCGCCCGCAGGGCGTTCCAGGCCGGCTACCGCGCCAAGCTCCGCCGCCCCACCGAGGCGGACCAGACCGCACAGGCGGAACTCCCCACCTGCACGGTCACGTTCCTGGTCCCCGGCGACCTGTCCTACGTCCACACCGACGCGGTCAACAAGGACGAGGCGACGGCGCTCGCGGTGTGGGCGTTCCGAGAGGCGGACGCGCAGGGCACCGACACGGTCGACGTAGGTGGTTCCCCCACCACCGCAACAGATCTGACCGCCGTCACCGATCTCCTCGACCAGTTGCTGCTCGACGGCGCCACGAACGCGAGCGAGGTCCTAGACGTCGCCTGGCAGCGCCTGCACCGCGATCTCACCGCGCAACGCCTGCACTGGCCCGCCGCCGTGATCACCGACCTGCTCGCGCAACTGACCGCCTACCGCAAGCGCAGCGCCGACTACGAGGCCGAACAGTTCGCCGCGCTGCTGACCGAACTCCACGCGCGGACCACCGCCACGGGCCCCCGCGCCGAGATCCTGGGCCCGGACGAGCCCGCCGAAACACCGCTCAAGCGAGTGCGGCTGACCGCGCTGGGTGCCCGCGTGCGCGCGGAGAACGCGATCGACGTCTACTTCGCCTCGGGCGACGTCGTCCTGGTGCAGCGAGACACTCCCCTGCGCACCGGCGCGCGGCTGGCGGCGTCGAACGTGGTGTCCGAGTCGGCGACGCGCAGCGCGAGCCGCGCGGTGACGCTGAAGACGAGCAGGGTGGCCAAAACCTCGCTGACACCGGTCGGCACGGCCTGGGACCACCTGCCACAGGCCCTGGTCATCGACGACTACGACAAGGCCGCCGCACACCTGGCCGAACTGCCACCGCGCCAGGTCCGCGCGAGGGTGGAGGCCGAACTGGTCCGCGCGATCCGCGTCACCGAGGTCTCCGACCTCGCCTACGACCCGGCCGCACAACGCCTCACCGCCACCCTGCACGGCCCCACCGGCACGACGTGCCTCTTGGAAGCAACACACCGAGCCGTCGCACCGCAGTCTCTGGACGCGCTGACAACGGCGTTGCGCGCCACTCCAACGATGATCACGGGCAGCGTCCGACGACACCGCGGCACCCTGGTCGTCGACCCGCTGGCCGTCCACACCACGGCAGGAGTGGTCGTCGTGGACCTGGCGGCCGACACGACGCCGCAACCCCTGTCGCCAGGAACCACGGCGTCCGACCCGCTGAGCGCGGCGATCGACAGCGCACTGACGGTGCTGGCCGAGGCCTCCCATCGAGGCCTGGACCACCTCACGGACAGCCTGCTCGCCCGCGTGCGCGAGGTAGGCGCGCACCTGCACCGCGCGGGCCTGCGCACGGCGGCGGCCGGCGTCACGGCGTTCGCCGACGCCCCGGCCTCGGCCACCTGGCTGGCGGCACACCTGCGATTACTGGTGACGGCCGACGCCCGCTGACACCCACGCGAGCCGCCGCCGACACGGCCTGTGGACAACTACAAAGCCTGTGGACAGAGCGGGAACCAAATCCGGGGTTCGCGCGTTGCGTAAGGAGGAATCGCGCGGAGGAGCGGTGGGCCCAGCGTCAGCCCACTGCACACTTGGCGCCGAGCACGGGCCGTCAGCTCACCGCACACCTGGCGCCAGGCACGGGCCGTCAGCTCACTGCACACTTGGCGCCGGGCACGGGCCGTTCGACCCGCCCCGCCACCACCGACTGCCCCACCACCACCGACTGCCCCACCACCACCGACTGCCCCACCACCACCGACGAGGTCGGATCGATGCGCTGCGACAGCACGTAGTCCTCGGCGGCCTCAGCCACCCGCCCAAGCCGCTCCAGCACGAAGCCGCGGAGATACGCGGCCCGAGCCGCACCCCAGCCGCCGAGCGCGATCCCCCGGCCATAGGCCTCCAGCGAAGCTTCCAGCTGACCGCACGCGGCCAGCGCGTCGCCCTGCAACGCCCACGTCCTGTGGTCGCCGGGACTGAGCTCGACCAGTTCGCCGGCGTAGCCGACCGCGCGCTGGCCGAGGCCGACGGTGACGTGGGTCTGCACGAGGAACGAGTAGAGGGCGTAGGCCTCGTCCGCCCAGGCGAGCCGGTCCATCTCGGCCGTGTCCGGTGTCGCCGAGGTCAGTGATTCCAGCGCCCGGCCGAGGAGGCGGTGGGTCTCGACGATGTCGTGCCGCACGAACGGAACCGCGGCGATCGCCCGGTGCAGCCGCGCTCGGTGCAGCGCGGCCGCGAAGCCCTTCTGCGGCAGCTCGGACGACGCCTTCATCGCCAACGCGGCGGCGGCCTGCAGGGACGTGGAGTCGGCGCCGCGGGCCGCGTTGCGGAACACCACGAACAACGCCAGGTCGCGGCGCGTCTCGGGAGGGAGCCCGGACCTGGCGCCGCGCAACGCCATCGCCTCCACGGCGGACGTCGGGAGGTGGCAGCGGAGCACGGCGAGCTGTTCCAGCGCGAGCTCGGGTGAGAACGCGTGTTTGCGCGGATCGATCACGCTCAGGCCGATGACCGAGGCCGCGCGCTGCGGATATCCCAGGCGCAGCAACAGATCGCAGGCCAGGCGCCGTTCGGCCGTGCGCAACGAGCCGAGCGCGCGTTCGTGCACCCGCCACCACAGTTCGGAGGCCAGGTCGACCGGGAACTCCGTCATGTCCGGGGCGACGCCGTCGAGCCGGCCCCAGCTCGCGGCCGTCAGCAGCCGCAGCTGGGCGGATGGCGGCTGGTCGAAGCGCGGAACGCCCGCCGAGGCGCCCGTCACGAACGCGCGGGCCATCGCGTGGGTGATGCGCGCGTGCAGCGCGGAAGTCGGGCCGGGGGCCGACAGTCCGGCGTAGACGCCGCAGGCGACGGGAACCTGGGCGGTGCGCAGGGCGCGCAGCCGGACCGCCAGCGCACGGGGACTCGGGTCGGTGCGGTACCGCGGCATCGCGGTCATGGCTGGCCTCCCTGATCTCAGTTCAGCAGTTCCCAGCCGCGCCGGGTCAGGCGGTGGCGGACCGACCTGCCGTTGCGGTGGGTGGACACGAAACCCGCGGTGCGCAGTGCGGTGGCGTGCTGCGACGCCGTGGGCAGGCTGATGCCCACGTGCTTGGCGAGTTCGGTGGTGGTGCGTTCGGAGGTGAGCGCCCGCAGCACCAGCGTCCGCGTGCGTCCCAGCGCCAGTTCGAGGCTGGCGCCGCTCGGCTGAGGCGCGGTGACGGGGTAGAACAGCAGTGGCTGCGGTTCGGCGAACATCGACACCGCCGGGCGGGTCAGCCCGTTGAGCACCGGCACGATGAGCATCCCCGTGCCGCGCAACGAGATCTCGGTGTCCCAGCCCAGTTCGACGTGCAGGGCGGGCGAGGTCCACGAGATCGACGGGTGCAGGTGGCCGAGCAGGTCCCCCAGCCCGCGCGTCACGGCCTGCGACGACCGCAGGCGCACCTCGGCGTCGAACCCCTGCCGCGTCTGCGGCCAGTTCGGGCCGAGCAGGTCGCGGAAACCGGAGTTGAAGGCAGACCTCAGGTCCTGGCGCGAGGTCGGCGTGCCGGCCGCGAACGACCGCAGCCACGGCGAAGTCGTGCCGAGCATGCTCGCGATCTGGTCGCGCACCCGCGTGGACGGCACTTCGAGGACTTGGCGCACGGCGTCGTCGAAGTCGGGCCGCGCGGAGTTGAAGAAGTCGGGAATGAACCGGCCAGGTCTGACCAGTTCGGCGAGCGGACGGATGTGCGGCAGCAGCAGCCGGTCCCAGTTGCCGCTGTGCACCGTGAACACCAGTTCGTACATCGGCAGCGGAGCCGACGCGAACCGCGTGCGCGCCAAATCTTCCAGCTCGAACAGAATTGTCAGTCCGCGCCCCTTGGGCACGGATTCGGACATCACGATCGGCATGTGCTTCCCCCCGGAGTGCCCCCCACTTCCGAAGGTACGCAGACTTCGTTGTCCGGTGTCAGCGTTGTTCCACTTGACAACGTTCTGCGGACAAACCTCAGACGAGCGGGCCCGTCTGCTCGGTGAGCTTCAGCAGCAGGTCACGAGTGTGGTCGCGCTCTTCGTCCGACTCCTGGCCGCGCCACAGCAGATCCGCCAGCGTCACTCCATCGAGTGCACGGGAAATGAGGTCCGCCCGCTGCGGGTGCAGGCCGTCCGAATCGGTCTGCTGCCGCCAGCGGGTCGCCGCGACGTCCATGCGCTGCTGGAGTTCCGGAACGCCGAGCAACGCCGTTACGACAGACGGGTGAGACCACAGGTCGTCCGGCACGAAGGTCGCCCTGATGTGCGCGCGGGTCCAGCGGCCCGGTGTGTCCTCCGGTTCGAGCAGGCTTTCGACCGTCGCGTCGTAGTGGTCGAACCACTCCTCGATCAACCCGACGATCAACGCCTGCTTGGTGCGGAAGTGGTGCAGCAGGCCGCCCTTCGAGACGCCCGCTTCCTTGGCAACGGCGTCAAGGCTGATGTTCGGACCTTGCTCGCTCAACGCGCGCGCGGCCGCTGCGAGCACCTCACGGCGGGTGCGAGGCGCGTTGCGCTGCTCTCCGGGCATGTGATCAACCTAGCGGTTGCTTAGCCGACCGTCCAGACGGTACGTTATTTGCAGACCAGATGGTCGGCTAAGGGGGTTCGTCATGCGGAAGTGGGCAGCGCTCGGCGTGCTCGCGCTCGCGTTGTTGTTGATCGCGGTGGACGGCACGGTGCTCGCGCTGGCGATCCCGGCGCTTCAGCACGAACTGGCGCCCACCGCCGCGCAGGTGCTGTGGATCGGCGACATCTACTCGTTCGTGCTCGGCGGCCTGCTGGTCACGATGGGCACGCTCGGCGACCGCATCGGCCGCAAGAAACTGCTGCTCCTGGGTGCCGCCGGGTTCGGGGCGGCGTCGCTGCTGGCCGCGTTCGCGCCCTCGGCGGGGTGGCTGATCGCGGCCCGCGCCCTGCTCGGCGTGGCGGGCGCGACGATCATGCCGTCGACGCTGTCGATCATCCGCAACCTGTTCACCGATCCCGTCGAACGCAGGCGGGCGGTGGCGGTGTGGGCGGCGATGGCCACGGCCGGCGCGGCGCTCGGGCCGTTGGTCGGCGGCGTGCTGCTGGAGCACTTCTGGTGGGGGTCGGTGTTCATCATCAACCTGCCGGTGATGGCGGCGCTGCTCGTGTTCGGCGCGTGGTGGCTGCCGGAGACCCGCGACCCGAACCCCGGACCGTTCGACCTGGTCAGCGCACTCCTGTCCGCGGTCGGCGTGGTGCCGCTCGTGTACGCGATCAAGGAGGTCGCACTGGTCGGCCCGACGTGGATCGCGTTGACGGCCGGACTCGTGGGCGTGGCGGGGCTGTGGCTGTTCGTGCGACGGCAGCAGACGTCCGCGCACCCGATGATCGACGTCGCGCTGTTCCGCAACCCGGCGTTCAGCGGCGCCGTGGGCGCCACGATGATCGCGGTGTTCGCGCTGACCGGGCTGGTGTTCTTCCTGTCGCAGTACTTCCAGAACGTGCTGGGCTACTCGCCGCTGGAGGCCGGGCTGCGGGAACTGCCGCTCGGTGTCGCGGGCATGCTCGTGATCGCGTTGATCGGACCGGTCGTGCGCAGGCTCGGCGCAGGCCGCGCGATCGCGGCCGGCCTGCTGGTCAGCGCGGGCGGACTGGCGATCATCGGGTTCTCGGCGCGGTACGGCGCGATCGCGGTGGCGTTGGTGGTCGTCGGAGCCGGTGTCGGACTGGCGCTGACCCTGACCACGGACGCCGTGGTGTCGGCCGTGCCCGCGGACAAGGCCGGTGCGGCGTCCGCGGTGTCGGAGACCGCGTACGAACTGGGCGCGGCGCTGGGCATCGCGGTGCTCGGGACCGTGCTGTCTGCGTGGGCCGCGACCGGCACGTTCACGGAGGCCGTGCAGGGCACGGCGTTGGTGGCGGCGGCGCTGCTCGCGGTGGCGGCCTTCGTGGCCTACCGGCTCATTCCGAGCGGGACGCCTCGGCCAGCCGTTCGTGCAACCGTTCCCTGATCTGGTCCGGTGTGTAGGCCTCGCGGCGGCGCTGGTTGCGGGCGACGACCACGCCGCTCGCAGCGACTCCCGCGAAAGCGGCGATGCCGAGCAGCTTCCAGAGCTTCATGTGCCTAGGCTAGTCGGTCATGGCGACAACACTGGACAAAGCCGTCGAGATGACCCGCACCGGCGACGTGTGGGTGTTCCGCGGGCGCAGTGCGGCGGACCGGGCGATCCAGGCCATGACGAACAGCCCGGTCAACCACGTCGGCATGGCGATCGTGATCGACGACATGCCGCCGCTGATGTGGCACGCCGAGCTCGGCAAGTCCCTCAAGGACATGTGGAGCGGCACGCACCAGCGCGGCGCCCAGCTGCACGACCTGCGCGACGCCGTCGTGACGTGGCACGACAAGTACGGGCAGCGGGCCTGGTTGCGGCAGCTCGACCACGAGGTGACGCGCGAGATGGAGGACGCCGCGCTCAGGACGGTGGCACGGCTGGACGGCACTCCGTTCCCGTCCACCGCCAAGCTCGCCTCGCGGTGGGCACGCGGGCGGATTCCGTTGCGGCCCAAGGGAGACGCGACCATCGAGAGCGCGTTCTGCGCGGAGATCGTGGCCGTGACGTACGAGGAGATGGGGCTGCTGCCCCAGCGCAGGCCCAATTGGTACGACCCCGGCCGTTTCTGGAGCGGCGACGACCTCGACCTGCTGGGCGGTGCCAAGCTCGGCAGGGAGATCGAGATCGTCGTCATGTGAGCGCCGCGCCGACCAGGACCAGGCGCAGCGTCCGTTCCGTGGCGTCGGTGAGGAGTTCCGCGGCGGTGGCCATCGCGACGTCGAGCGCGACCGGGGCGGCGATGATGCTGGCGTAGGCGTCGATGCCGACGTCGTGGGTGGCGCGGGCGTTCTCCCCGATCGTGCCGGCGAGCGCGATGACGGGCTTGCCGTGCTTCTTGGCCCGGCGCGCCACCTCCGCGGGCACCTTGCCGTGCGGGGTCTGGCCGTCGATGGCGCCTTCCGCGGTGATGACGAGGTCCGCGTACGGCAGGCGGGCGTCGAGGTCGGAGTGCTCCAGCATCACCTCGAAGCGCGGCACGAGAGTGGCGTTGAGCGCGTGCAGGCCGGCGCCGAGCCCGCCCGACGCGCCGCCACCGGGGATGGTGCGGACCTGCGGGCCGAGCAGGTCCGCCCAGTTGTCCAGGGCGGCGCCGAGGAGTTCGACCTGGGCCGGTGTCGCGCCCTTCTGCGGCCCGAACACCCTCGCCACGCCTCGCTCGCCGCACAACACGTTGTGCTGGTTGCAGGCCACGGTGATCTCGACCTCGTCCAGTCTGGGGTCCACTTCGGACAGGTCGAGCGCCCTGGCGTCGATCAGGGCCGCTCCCCCGCGGTCGATCTCGCGTCCGCGCGCGTCGGTGATCCGCGCTCCCAACGCCTGCAACGCACCGGCGCCGCCGTCGGACGTGCCGGAGTCGCCGCACCCCACCAGGATTCGGTCGACGCCGAGGTCCAGCGCGGCGAGGATGAGTTCGCCGACGCCGTACGTGGTGGTCGTGGCCGGGTCGCGATGGCCGTTCGGGACGAGCCTCAAGCCTGCCGCGGCCGCCATCTCGACCACGGCGGTGCGGGGTCCCGGCCCGCCGAGCAACGCGAAGCCGGCCGGGATCTGCTCGCCGACCGGTCCGGTGACCAGGGTGGGGACGAGCAGGCCGCCGGTGGCCTCCGCGAGTGCTTTGGCGGAGCCCTCGCCGCCGTCGACGAGCGGCGCCTTGTCCACGACCGCACCGGGCACCACCCGGTAGATGCCCTGTTCGATCGCGTCGGCCACCTCACAGGCGTCGAGGGATTCCTTGAAACCGCTGGGAGCTACCAGGAAACGCATCGGTGACCTCATTTCAGTGGGAGGCCGAGGTGCGGCCACAGGAGGACGGCGCAGGCGAGGACGAGCGCGCCGGTGATCGGGGCCAGGACAGCGGAGAGCTTGAGCAGATCCCTGAGGCGGTAGGCGTCGGCGAACAGGGCGACCGGTTTCGCGGACGACGTGAAGGTGTGGCAGAAGCCGGCGGCCGCGGTGGAGGCGAAGGCCAGGGCCGCGGGGTTCAGCCCGGCGGCGAGCGCGAGCGGGATGACGATCGGGATCAGCACCGAGGACCTGGCCGAGCGGGACTGGACGACGAGGTGGGCGGCGAGGCTCACCACCACGACGGTGGGCAGGAGGTAGGACGGGCTGATCAGGGCGGCGATGGTCGCGGCCGCGCCGGAGCCGACCAGGGCGGAGCCGAGCACGGTGGTGGCGGCCATGAACAGCAGGAGGGACCACGGGATCTCGGCCATCGCCTGCTTGAGCGTGGTGGTGCCGAGGCGTGGGGTCGTGATGGCGATGGCGCCTGCCAGGGCGGTGACTTCGGGTGGGACGTGGTGCCAGGGTTCGGTGAGCCAGGCCGCGGAGACGATGGTGAGGATCGCGAGGGCGATGAGTTCAGGCCTGGTCAGGCTGGCGAGGGCCGAGCGGGCGGTCTTGGGCGCGGTCGGTGGTGCAGGCGTGGCGACCGCTCGGGGGTGGGCTGCGGTAGCGCCGGCCGCGGAGCGGTGAGCCTCGGCAGGACGAGCCTCCGTGGGCAACGGGATCGTCAGCGATCCCGACAGCGCCCGAAATTGTCGGTGCTGTCTGGGAGAATTAGAACAGGGGACCCCCGGGAGGGGACCCTCGCTCCGCGCTGCCGTCACCAGCGTGGACTCGTCCGTGCCGAGATCGTTCGCGCCGAGCCTCTCCGCCCGATCCGCGCGGGTCGTGAAGAGCCACAACACCACCTCGGCCGTCACGTGCGCGCTGACCAGGGCGAGCGGCAACCCCAGCACCAGCCACTGCCCGAATCCGATGCCCTCCCCCGTCGCCTGCTCCAGCAACGCACTGGTGATCAGGTGCGCTCCCGCCCCCACCAGAGTCGCCACCGCGGTCAGCAGGATCACCGACGGGAACAACACCCCGAGCGCACGTGACACCCGTGAGTTCACGCGCTCCCGCAAGGCGCCGTAGATGGGCAACGCGAGCGCCGCGCGGCCCGAGGTCGAAGGCACGAGGAAAGCGGTCAGCAGCAAGGCGAACGCCGTCAGGTGCAGCAGCCCGCGCACCGAACGCGCTCGGCCCGCCAACGACGTCGCCAGCCGGGCCGGCAGACCCGCTGCCGAGACGCCGGAAGCCAGTACGAACGCCGCGATCAGCAGCCAGGTCGTCGAGCCGCCCAGCACCGCCAGGGCCGAGGCCGGCAGCACACCGAACAGCAGCAGGACGACCACGGCGGCGAGGGCGACGAACGTGTCGTCCAGCGGCGTGCACGTCCAGAGCACCACCGCCACCGCGAAGACCACCATCGTCAGCATCACGAGAGCGATCCTGCGCAGCCACGCTGATCCAGCCGTGAAGCGCGGATGAAAGAGCCTTCATCTGGTGCCGTCACACGTTCAGCGGGTTCTTCGGCCGCCGGCCGGAGTCATCCTGATACGAGGCACAGGTGACGTGATGAGGGAGTTCCGATGCGTCCAGACCCCTTCAACGAATTCCAGGCCAGAGCGCAGCGAGAGCGGGAAAGGGCGACGGAACGCGCGGAGCGTGCGTCGAGGCCCCGACCTGAGGCCGGGTCCGGAGGCCTGGACGTGGGCATGGTGGTGACGGTGATCGTCGGCCTCGCCGCGTTCCTGGTGTTCGTCCTCGCCATCACCCCGTCCTGGACGTGGTGAACACGCACTAGACGAGGCGATACCCCATGCCGCGCACGGTCTCCACGCGCTCCGCCCCGATCTTGCGGCGCAGCGAGCGCACATACACGTCGACCACGTTGGACCCCGGGTCGAAGTCGTAGCCCCAGACGTGCGACAGGATCTGCTCGCGCACCAGCACCTGGCCGGGGTGCCGCAGGAACAGCTCCAGCAGAGCGAACTCGCGGGCGGTGAGGTCGACCGGACCGGACGGCAGCACGGCCTGGCGGGTGCGCAGGTCCAGCGACAACGTTCCGGCCGACAGCACGGTGGACTCGGGCACGCCGGGTGGGCGCAGCCGGAGGCGCACGCGGGCCAGCAGTTCCTCGAAGCGGAACGGCTTGGTCATGTAGTCGTCGGCACCTCCGGACAGGCCGGCGACGGTGTCGTGCACGGAGTCGCGGGCGGTCAGGATGATCACCGGGGTCTGCACGCCCTGCGCACGCAGTGAGCGCAGCACGGAGAAGCCGTCCAGGTCCGGCAGCCCGAGGTCGAGCACCACCAGGTCGAAGGAGGCGGCCCACGACAACGCGTCCGCGCCAGAGGCGACCACGGACGTGCTGAAGCCGTTGGCGCGCAGGCCCTTCTCCACGAAGGAGGCGATGCGGGCCTCGTCCTCGACGATCAGGATCCGGCCGGTCATCGCGGTACCTCCACCACAAACGTCGCTCCCCGCCCCGCCACCGAACGTACCTGGACGGCACCGCCGTGCGCGTCGGCGATGGCCTTGACGATCGGCAGGCCCAGGCCGGTGGAGCGGGAGAAGAGCAACGACTCGTCGCTCACGCCGGGGCCGGAGTCGGCTATCCAGAAGGAGACCGCGGTGTCCACTGAGGATCCGAACCGGATCGTGGAGCCGTCGGTCGTGTGCCGGACCGCGTTCGAGGCGAGTTGCAGGACGGCCTGGGTCACGCGTTGCGGGTCCAGCACGGCCTCGCCCTCCGCGATCGACTCGAGCACCCAGCGGCGATCGCCCAGGGCGCGGAGCTTGGCGTCGATGTCGCTGGTGAGCTCGGGCAGGCTCACCACGACGGGACGCAGGAAGTCCGGGCGTTCGGACTTGACGAGCAGCAGCAGGTCCTCGACCAGGCGGGCCATGCGGTCGAGTTCGTCGGTGCACAGCCGCACGACCGCGGTGCGTTCCTCCGGTGAGTCGCCGAGCAGTTCCAGGTGGCCGCGGACGATGGTGATCGGCGTGCGCAGTTCGTGCGAGGCGTCGTCGAGGAACTGGCGCTGCAGCCGGAACGAGCGGTCGAGCCGGTCCAGCATCGAGTTGAACTGCTGGGCCAGCGCGGCGACGTCGTCGTTGCCGGAGACCGGGATGCGGCGGGTGAGGTCGTCCTCGGTGATCTCGGCCGCCGCCTGGCGGACCACGCGGATCGGCGCGAGGATCACCCCGGCCACGAACCAGGCGATCAGGGCGGCGATCAGCAGCCCCGCCAGCGACACCAGCACCAGCACGCGCACCGTCGAGTGCACCGGCGCATGTACGCCTTCCTCGAAGTAGCCGGTGACGAACCACATCTCCGCGGGAGCCGCCGCGTGCACCTTCGCCCAGCGGAACGGACCGGCCGGAGTCGACACGACGCCCCAGGGCGCGGCCGAGGAGGTGATCATGCCCAGCACCGCGCGGTCGTTCTCCAGCGCGTAGGTCGTCTCGGCACGCTGGACGAGCACGCCGCTGGGGAGAACGGCTAGGTGGATCTCGTGCTCGTCGGGGTACTGCAGCCGCAGGTGGGCCTCGGCGACGGCCCGTGCGTCGCCGGCGTGCGTCTCGGCGTAGGTGCTGAACTCGCCGGTCTCCTGTTCCAGAGCGCGGTTGACGCGGTCGTCGACGTCGACGAGCAGGAAGCGCCACACCACGACCACGACGGTCCCGAGGACGAGCGTCATGAGGCCGAGGAGCCAGCACATGATCTTCACGCGTGCGGGCACGTCAGTCGTCCTCGCCGTCGTCGTCTTCGACCGGCGGTGGCGGGGGCAGCACGGAGCCGGGTGAGGTCGTGGGAACCGCGGAGGAGGACGGGGCGGGTGGGGCCGATCGTCCTATCTGGACCTCCGGTGCCCGCACGTCGGGCGGCACCGGTCGCGCCACGGTGAGCACGAGCAGCACAGCCGCAAGCGCGCACACCACGCTGAGCACGGCCACGAGGACCGTGCCGGTGCGGGCCGACGGCAGCATGCGACCGACAATGCCCCAGCCGGAGCAGTCCCGCATGAGACCAGGATGAAGATCTCTTCATCTGTCCGCAAATCGACTGATAACTATCAGCCTCTTGACCGGGAACGAACGGCCCCACACGATGGGAGCGGTCTCACACCGGGAGCTGACAACGATGTCACGACTGCTCGTACTCGTGCTCGCCCTGCTGTTGCCCGCCGCGCCCGCCGTCGCCGCACCCGCCGGCTGGACGGTCACAGGCCCTGGCCAAGTCGCCGCGGAAGTAGCCCTGAACAGCGGAAATCTGACTCTGACCGTGCGCAGGCAAGGCAGAACGGTGCTCCAGCCCGCCGCCGTCGGCCTCACGACGACCGCCGCGGACCTCACGAAGGACCTGACGTCCACCGGACGCAGTGACCGCGTTGTCATCGACCGCTACACCATGCCGACCGGCAAGCGGTTGCAGCGCACGACCCGGATGAACGAGGCCACGTTCGGCTTCCGCAACGCGAGCGGCAGCTTCGACCTGGTCGTGCGCGCCTCGGCGGACGGCGTCGCCTACCGCTACGTGCTGCCCGCCCCGGCGACGATCACCGGAGAGGCGTCGAGCTTCAGCGTCCCCGCCGACTCCAGGGCGTGGCTGCTCCCCTACAACGCCTGGTACGAGGCCAACCGCGTGCGCACGACCGCCGGTGAGGCCACCGGCGACTTCGGTTACCCGTCGCTGTTCCAGTCGGGGCAGGACTTCGCGCTGCTCACCGAGTCCGATGTGGACGGCCGGTATGCGGGTAGCAGGTTGCGCAAGAGTGGCAACGGCTTCCAGGTCGTGCTGGCCGACGCGCAGGTCGCCTCGACCGGCACGACGCCGTGGCGCACGGCGATCGTCGGCGATCTCAGCACGGTCAGCACCTCCACGCTCGTGGACGACCTGGCCAGTCCCGCGAAGTTCGCCGACCAGAGCTGGATCAGGCCGGGCAAGGTCGCGTGGTCGTGGCTGAGCGAGCACTCGAGCCCGGGCGACTTCGCGCGGCAGAAGCAGTACGTGGACTTCGCCGCCCGCAACGGCTGGGAGTACGCGCTGGTCGACGAGGGCTGGAGCGCCGCGTGGGTGCCGGAGCTCATCCGGTACGCCCGCGCGCAGGGCGTGGAGATCCTGCTGTGGCTGCGCTGGAGCGACCTCGACACGCCGCAGGAACGCGACACCGTGCTGCCCAGGATCAAGCAATGGGGCGCGAAGGGCGTGAAACTCGACTTCATGGAGTCCGACTCGCAGGACCGTTATCGCTGGTACGACGCGGTGTTGCAGAAGACGGCCGACCTGAAGCTGATGGTCAACTTCCACGGCTCCACCATCCCGCACGGCCTCGCGCGCACGTGGCCGCACGTGCTCACGATGGAGGCTGTGCGCGGCGCCGAGAACTACCCGCCCGCCGCCAACAACCCCGTGCAGTTCTTCACTCGCAACGTCGCCGGGTCGATGGACTACACGCCCGTGTCGCTCGAAGTCGGCACGAAGGAGGCGTCGATCGCGCACGAGGTCGCGCTTCCGGTCGTCTACGAGTCGGGCTGGACGCACTTCGCGGACAAACCCGAGGCCTACGAACGGCATCCGCAGGCGTTGCGCTATCTCGACCAGATCCCGACGGTCTGGGACGAGACCAGGCTGCTCAACGGCGATCCGGACTCACACGCCGTGGTCGCGCGCCGCAACGGCGACAGGTGGTTCGTCGGCGGCATCGCCTCCCAGGAGCGCACTCTCCAGGCGCCGCTCGGGTTCCTCGGCGGCGGGCAGTGGCTGGTGGAGACCGTACGCGATCCCGCCATCCGGGCCGACGTCCTCCGCAGCGGCCAGATCCTGCGCAGTTCCGACACCCTTTCCGTGCCAGTCAAGCAGAACGGCGGCTTCGCGGCCGTCATCTGCCGCTACCGGACGGGGTTGCAGACCTGTGACCAGCCGATCAGGCAGGTCCCGAAGACCACGCTGACCGTCACGCCGACCGGCCAGGTCGACACCCCGGCGGGCTCGACCGTCGAGGTCGCCGGCACGTTCACCAACGGCGACAAGGAGATCCGCGACGTCAAGCTGACCGCCGTCGCACCGGAGGGCTGGTCCGTCAGCGGTCCGGCCGTGCAGCGCAGCAAGCTCGCTCCGGGCGAGTCGATCAGCGGGAGCTGGCAGCTCCGGGCGGGCACGCGGGTCGGCCCGGTGGACGTGCCGATCGTGGCCACCTTCGGCAGCGTGCACGTCGAGCAGGCGGTCAGGGCGTTCGTGCCACCTCCGACGCCGGCGAACGGCGCCCAGGTCAGCGATCTGCCGTTCATGAGCGAGACCAACGGCTGGGGCCCGGCGGAACGCGACAGGTCGAACGGCGAGAACACCGCGGGTGACGGCAACGTGCTGTCCATCGGCGGCACCACCTACGCCAAGGGCATCGGCACGCACGCGCCGTCCGAGATCTCGGTCTACCTCGGCCGCGGCTGCGAGCGCTTCACGGCGAGGATCGGCCTCGACGACGAGACCGAGCAGCCGGGTTCGGTCGCGTTCCAGGTCTACGGCGACGACAAACCGTTGTACGACAGCGGAGTCCTGGTGGGCAAGGGCGCGGCGGTGCCGATCGACGTCGACGTCAGCGACGTCCGGATGCTCAGCCTCCGCGTCACCGATGGCGGCGACGGCCGCAACTTCGACCACGCCGACTGGGCGGAGGCCGCGCTGACATGCTGATCAACCGCAGAACGTTCCTGGTCGCCACGGGTGTGCTGACGGTCGCGCCGAAGGTCTCGGTCGCACAGCTCAAAGACACCTACTACGAGGTGCTGCTCAGGCACACGAAGTGGGCCGAGACCCAGTACGACGCCACCGCCGGACGGTATCGGCGCACGGACTTCGGGTTCGCGGTCGTGCTCGGCAACGCCGTCCTGCTCACCCGAGGCAGCTACGACGCGTCCCTGGCGGGCGTCGAGAAGGACGTTCTGCGCGACCACACGCTCGCCACGATCAAGCACTTCGCGGCGAGCAACGTGCTGGCGGGCGGCACGGAGTGGGGCAAGACCCTGTTCTGGGACACCACGTTCCAGTCCTACTTCGTGCTGGCCGCCCGTCTGCTCTGGCCGGACCTCGACGCGCCGACCCGGGCGAACGTGGAGGCGATCGCCCGCGGCCAGGCCGACTACACGACCTCGCTCGGCACCGCGAACGACCCGCGTTCCGGCAGTTGGACGCCGAACGGCCTGACCGGCGGCCATCGAGGCGACACCAAGCTGGAGGAGATGGGCGTCTACGCCCAGGCACTCGCGCCCGGACTGGCCTGGCACGGCGACGGGCCGGGCTGGCGCGAGGCGTTCGGCCGCTGGAGCCGCAACGAGGCGGGCCTGCCCGCCGCCGACCTCGCCAATCCCTCCACAGTGGACGGCACAGCGATCTCGGGCAACACCGCGACGAACCTCCACGACACGTTCATAGTGGAGAACCACGGCTCGTTCGGCCCGCACTACCAGGAGGAGCTCTGGCGCACCTCCGGCCGCAACGCCGTGCACTTCCTGCTCGCCGGACGGCCGCTGCCCGAGGTGCTGACCAAACAGCCCAACGGGGAACTGTTGTGGCGCAGCATCCTCGCCACGATGAGCGACGCCGGCGAGCCGTTGATGCCGATGGTCAACGACCGGGAACACCTCTACGGCCGTGACGTCATCCCGCTCGCCTTCCGCTCCACGGTGCTGCGCGACCCGATGGCGGCGTGGGCCGAGTCGGCACTCGCGTCCCGGTTGCTCGCCTACCAGGCACATCCGCCCGTGTACCGGCTCGCGAAGTTCTCCGGTGAAGCCAAGTACGAGCCGGAGGCGCGCGCGGAGCTCGCGATCAGCTACCTGCTGCACGAGCTGCGCCCACCGGTGGCGCCGGCGTCGGACTTCTTCGCCCGCGCCGCGATCACGATCGACCACGGCGCCGACCCCGGCCTGCTGACCCACCAGTCGGCGGCCGCGTGGGCGGGCACGGTGACCAAGCCGGGGTTCACGAAGCTCGCCTGGCAGCCCGCGCACGACGACTGGCTGTTCAAGGTCAGCGGCGCGACCCCGATGCTGCTGCCGTCTGTCGCGGTCACGGGTCGCAATGCCGTGGTGTACCAGCAGATCCGGGACGGCTTCGACGGCACCGCGAGCCTGCTGCGGTTCGCGGACGGGTTCGCCGGCACCGCCACCCTGCCGACCGGCACGATCGTGTGCGCGCTCCCCCGCCCCGGCCGGGTCGACGTGCACAACCTCGCGATGGCCGGGATGCCGGGGCTGAGCGGCTCGCGCACCTACACGGGATCGGCGGGCCGCGTCACGGTCCAGGCGCGCGAGGGGTTCCGGGTCGACGAGCTGACGTTCCCGGCGACCTCCGCACGGTACGTCCGCATGCTCGGCATCACCCCGCACTCCACCTACGGCTACTCGCTGTTCGAGTTCGAGGCGGGTCAGGGCACGGCGACGGCGTCGTCGTTCGATCCCGGCTACGAACCGGCGAAGGCAACGGACGGCAACACGGCCACGCGCTGGGCCGTAGCCCGTGCCGAACGCGGCCGCGCGGACAGCTGGATCTCGGTCGACCTCGGCGCCGCCACGACCGTGCAACGCGTGCGCTTGCGTTGGGAGACAGCGGCCGCGGTCGCGTACCGCATCGAGACCTCACTGGACGGCGCCACGTGGACGACGGTGGCCGAGTACCCGCGCCCGGATCTCAGCACGCCGGGCTGGCTCGACGTGGACGGCCGGGCGGGGTTCGTCGCACGCTCCGCCGAGCCGATCACGGTGCAGGGCGACACGATCACCGTCCCCGCGGGCCTCGTCGAGGGGTACGTCCGCGCCGACCTGCGCAAGATCGCGGCGGAAGAGCCCCCGCAGTGCCCTCCGGGAGTGCGCGCGAGCACTGCGGACGGGTTCCTCAGCCTGTTCAACCTGTCCGGCGCCGACGTCACCGGAACAGTCCGGCTGCGCGGCACCCGGCTGTACCGGGGCACGCAGGTCACCACCCGCGACGGCACCGACTACGCACTGACCCTGCCCGCCGCGACCGCGCGGATCGAGGCACCGTGGTTCACCGCTCGCGGCCTCCCCGCGGGCATCACCGCCGTCGTGCACGACGGGCAGCGGGTCACTTTTCGCGGTGGCCCGGCCATGTTCGTGCTGACCCACCGCGACGGACACAGCCTCCCGGTCGTCCTTGGCCGGGCCGAGCGCACGGTGACCATGCCGCTGGCCACACCGTTCCCGATCGACGACCTCGCGCTGGGCCGCGTCACGTTCCCGAACTCCGTGCTGCCGGCCGGGATGAGCGATCCGGGAGCGGCGGTCGACGGCGACCAGCGCACCGCGTGGAAGCCGGGACGAGACGGCCGCATGGTGGTGGATCTCGGGGCGGTCCACGACGTTCAGGTCGCTCTCAAGTGGACGGTCGGGCCGGTGCCGCCGCACACCGTCACGTACAGCGTGGACGGAAGGGCCTACGGCTCGGTCACGGCCGCGCGGTACGTCGCCGTGTCGACCGGCTGGCGTCCAGGGCACGCCTCGCTGCAGAGCGTCGTGGTGCGGGCTCGCTCGAACTGACGACGATTCGGGCGGGATCACCCGATCCGGCGACCTCACGTCCTTCCCAGGCGCGCCGACTCGTCCGATGTGGACACGGCGGGCAGGCTGTCACCACGTCATCGTTGAAGCACGGGGAAGGAACGACGAGCGGATGATCCGAATCGTGCCTGCCAAGGATCAGCACGTGCGGGTGACCTGGGCGCTGCCCCGCCACGAGCCGCCGGGACCGGTGAGCGTGGTCGGCGACTTCAACGGCTGGACGCCGGGGGCGACCGAGCTCCGTGCCCGTTCCAACGGACGCCGCACCGCCGCGGTCGTCGTTCCTCGTGGCACGACGCTGCGCTTCCGCTACCTCGGCTCGGACGGCCACTGGTTCGACGACTCGGACGCGGCGGCGCAGGACGACCACGGCTGCGTGATCACCGTTTGAGTCCGGCCGGCTACCGCGCTTTGAGGCGCTTGCGGTTGACCGTCAGGACCTCGTCGGACAGCGCGGGATCCGCGTCGGCGACCGCGCGGGCGACCATCATCGCCCCGACCATCTGACTGAACAGCGCGACGGCGCGTTCGCGGGCCTCGGCGGGCGTGAGCTCCGCGCCGGTCTGGCGCGCCCGCTCCAGCAGCATCTCGGTGATGGCGGCGAAGTAGCCGTCGAGTCCGCGCTTGTACTCGGCCTGGGCGTCGGTGCCGTGGCGGCCGACATCGGAGACCAGGGCGGCTGAGGCGCACCCGATCTCCGGGTGATCGCGGTGGTGCGGGCTGACGTAGCTGTCGACCATGTCGTGCAGGGCCGCCCTGGCCGAGCGCGGGTGCGACTCGCGGATGGCTTCCAGAGCCGCCAGCGAGTCGGTGAAACCCTCGTGGAGGACAGCCAGGGCCAGGTCGTCCTTCGAAGCGAAGTGGTTGTAGAAGCCGCCGTGGGTCATGCCGGC
Organism: Lentzea sp. NPDC092896; assembly: GCF_044754905.1. Lineage (NCBI taxonomy): Bacteria > Bacillati > Actinomycetota > Actinomycetes > Pseudonocardiales > Pseudonocardiaceae > Lentzea > Lentzea sp. NPDC092896. The sequence continues at coordinate 1,293,185 of NZ_JBIVPX010000001.1, read as the reverse complement.
GGACTTCATCAGCTCTTCGATGCCGATGCCATCGATGCCACGAAGCCGGAAGCCCTCGCCGGCCGCGCCGACGATCTTCTCGCGGTTGAGCCGCTTCTGCTCCTGTGTGATGCGGGGCACTTCGACCGCCTCCCTGGCTTGGCACGGCACCTCTACGACCAGGGCCGACGTTTGCCTGCCTGCGATGTTACCCATCATCAAAACGGGTGTCCACGAACGACAGCGCCTTGACAAGCCAACGATGTCGAGCATCATCATTCTTATTGATGTCGATCGTCATCAATAAGTGGAAGGAGCTCGTCGTGCGCTTCGGAACGATCGGCGCCGGGACGGTCGCGCAGGCCATCGCCGGTCACCTCGTCACAGCCGGGCACGAGGTGACGCTCAGCAACAGCCGCGGCCCGGAGACGTTGCTCGACGTCGTGACCCGGCTGGGACCGCTCGCCCACGCGGGCACGGCCGAGGAGGCCGCCACGGCCGACATGGTGTTCCTCGCCGTGACGTGGCCGCAGGTCGGCGCAGCACTGTCCAGTCTGTCCTCCTGGGACGGACGAATCCTCGTCGACACCACCAACTCCGGCTTCGCGCCACCCGCGGTGGAGGACCTCGGGGTGGAGACCGCCAGCGAGTTCGTCGCCCAGCGCGCTCCGGGCGCGCGGGTGGTCAAGGCGTTCAACACCCTCTACGCCCAGTACATCGCCGCCGATCCACGGCACGCGGAAGGCAGGCAGCTGCTGTTCCACGCCGGCGACGACGACGCGGCCAAAGCCGACTTCCGTGCGGTCTTCGACGGCATCGGGTTCGCCCCGGTCGACGCCGGGTCACTGCGCGAAGGTGGCCGGCTGATGCAGCTGGGCGCCGTGCTCTCCGCCCTGCACGCCGTGAAGCTGGACTGAGCCATGAAGGCACTCGTCTACGAGAAGGCTCATCCACTCGACGCGTTCGCCATCGAACTGGTCGACGTCGCGGAACCGCGGCTGCGCGACGGCGACGTCCTGGTCGCGGTCGCCGCGATCGGCGTCAACCCCGGCGAGGCCGCGATCCGGAGGACGCGCGGTGCCGCGCCCGGCGGCCGGATCGTCCTCGGCTGGGAGTTCGCCGGGGTGGTCGTCGCCACGGGAAGGAGCGCCACCGGTTTCGCGATCGGTGACCGCGTCATGGGGACCGGCGACGTCACCCGGGACGGGGCCTGGGCGGAGCGCGTCGCGGTCGACCACCGGGTCGTCGCGAAGATCCCGGACGAACTCTCGTTCACCGACGCCGCCTCCCTGCCCATCGGCGTGCTCACGGCGTGGGAGGCGTTGTTCCGCGATCAGGACTCCTTGCCCGCGGGCGTCGGCCGCGTGCTCGTCATCGGAGCGGCGGGAGGCGTCGGTTCGATGGCGACACAGCTGTTGAAGGCGACGTCCGCGTTCGTGATCGGCACGGCGTCACGCCCTGAGTCGGCGCGGTGGGTCACGGAGATGGGCGCCGATCTGGTCGTCGACCATCACGGCGACCTGCCGGGGCAGCTACGCGCGACGGGTATCGGCACGGTCGACGCGGTGTTCTCCACCGCGGGGACCGGCGGCCACCTGGGATCCATCACGGAGGTCCTGCGGCCGTTCGGCCACCTGGCCTTCATCGACGCCGCCGGCCCCGTCGACCTCGGCGCGTTCACGGACAAATCCCTGTCGCTGCACACGGAGATGGTGTTCAGCAAGATCACCGCCGGTGGGGACCCGAGCAGCCAGGGCCGGATCCTCGCCCGCACAGCGCGGGACGTCGTCGCGGGCCGCATGCGCCCGATCGCCACGACCACGCTGCACGGCCTGACCGCGGAGACCATGCGGACCGCCCACACGCTCACCGAAAGCGGCCGGACGGTCGGCAAGACCGTGATCTCCCTCGACGACGCGACCCCCGACTGAACCACCGGAAGGACTGCTCCCCCATGGAAAAGCTTCTCGTCACCGGCGCCACGGGCAACCTCGGGCGCCTGACCCTGCAAGCCCTGCTCACCCAGGTGCCGCCACACCGCCTCGCGGGACTCGCCCGTGACCCGTCACGCGCCACCGACCTGGTCGGGCAAGGCGTGGACATCCGCAAGGGCGACTACTTCGACCACGACTCGCTCGTCGAGGCGTTCGCCGGCGTGGACCGGCTGCTGCTGGTGTCCGCGGAGGCCTTCACCGACCGCGACACCCAGCACGCCAACGTGATCACGGCGGCGAAGCAGGCCGGCGTCCGGCACGTGATCTTCACCGCCGTCCAGCGCCGCGAGGACTCCGACGCCCGGCAGATCGGCGTCACCGACGGCGACATCTTCGCCGAGAACGCGCTGAAGGCCTCAGGCCTGACCTACACGATCCTCCGCCACCCGACGTTCGCGGAGAGCCTCGGCGCCTACATCGGCGCCGACGCCTACGACACAGGCGTGCGAGTCCCCGAAGGCGACGGCACGGTGGCACCGGCGACCCGGCACGACCTCGCCGCCGCCAACGCTGCCGTGCTCACCCAGAACGGCCACGAGAACACCACCTACACCCTCAGCGGCAGCGAGGCGGTCTCGTTCCGCGACCTCGCGAACGCGCTGACGGAGATCCACGGCTCCGACGTGCCCTACCTGCCCGTCACCGCCGAGGAGTACACCGAGAGCCATCTCGCACACGGTTTCCCGCGTGAGGTCGCGGAGTTCCTGACCTCCTGGGTCATCGCGATCGCCGGCGGTGCGTTCAGCGAGAACACCGGAGATCTCGAACGGCTGATCGGTTACCGGCCCACGAGCTACCGGGAGTTCCTCGCCCAGCACCATCCGCGACTCAGCCAGGCGGAAACCCCTGACGCCGCAAAGGATCTGCTCGAGGGCGAGTACGTTCCCAGCCCCGACCCGGCGACCCGCGAACAGGTCGAACTCTACGAACGCACCGGCGGCCGCGAAGGCGCGACCATGATGGGCGGCCCGGTGGTCGTCGTGACCATGCGCGGCGCACGCTCGGGCAAACTCAGGAAAGTCGCCCTCATGCGCATCGAACGCGACGGCGTCTACGCCATCGGGGCATCGGCCGGAGGCCAGGCACGCCACCCGAACTGGTTCCACAACCTCGTCGCCGACCCGGTCGTCCAGCTGCAGGACGGCCCGGATCGCAGACTGATGACAGCCAGGGTGACCGAGGGCCCGGAGCGCGACAGATGGCTCGCCTACGCGGACGGGCTCTACCCGTTCTTCGCGGACATGCGCGCCCGCGCCGCCGACGACCGCGAGGTGCCGCTCGTCCTCCTCGAACCCTCCGAGAGCTAGGCCCTGCCGAGGAAGTTCAGCACCGCGGCGAGGGTCTGCCGGGGGAGTTGGACGTGCGGGTAGTGGCCCGCCCCCTCGATCATCTCCAGCGCGCCCAGCCCGGCCGGCAGGTCAGCGGCGATCGCCTCGCCCTCCGCCGGCGGTGAGGCCCAGCCGGGGTCGAGGATGCCCTGCACGACCAGGACCGGCGGGTGACGCGGGCCAGGTGCTCACCGGCGTCGGGCGGGCGAGATCTTGCCCATGGCCTGCAGGACCTTCATCCGGCCGGGCTCCTCCAGCTTCGCGGTGATCTGACGCAGCCGGGTGTCCCAGTCCGCGGGCTTGGGGCCGGGGTGGGCGATGTCCAGGTACGTGGCCCACTGGCGGGTGCTGCCGAGGAGGGCGGTGCCCATGAGGTGGGTCATGCCTTGCGGATCAGCGCGTGACCGGCACGATCCGGGCTTCCAGCAGGACGCCGTCCTCGATCTCCAGCAGCCCGATCGTGCCCTGCGGCTGACGCCGCTTGTCCGTGGGCGAGCCGGGGTTGAACACCCGGACCCCGTCCTCCTGCTCGTCCCACGGGATGTGCGAGTGCCCGAACACGACGAGCCGGGCAGCGGGGAACCGGCGGCGCATCCTCGCCATCCGGCCGGCCTTCTGGCCGCTGTCGTGGATCATCGCGAACGGCAGCCCGCCGATGTCCGCCTCGACCACGTCCGGCGCGCCCCACGCCACCACGTCCGGGCCGTCGTTGTTGCCGCACACCGCGATTACGGGCGCGTACTGAGCCAGCTCGTCGAGCACCGGTGCCACGCAGACGTCTCCGCCGTGCAGGATCAGGTCCGCCGACCGCAGGTGTGACGCCACCGAGGCAGGGCACCGCTTCCAGAACCGCGGCGCGTGCGTGTCGGACAGCACGACGACTCTCACGGTTGCGAACCGTAGCAACCGCCGACACATATCTGTATCGATAGAAATATCGCCGACGTCTAGCGATAGGTATCTCCATACACGTATGGTCCGACACCATGAAGTCACGCGAGGTCGAAGAAGACCTGCTGGACGCGGCGCTGACCACCGCACACGCCGGGCTGGTCACGGCGTTCGGGCACGTGTCGGTGCTCGTCGGTGGGCAGGTGCTGATCACGCCGCCGCAGCCGTTGGGATCGCTCACCAAGCCCCCGATCCCCCTCGACCTCGCGGCTGACGAACTGCCCGAGGGGACGCCGAAGGAGGCGTGGATCCACCTCGCGGTCTACCGGGCCCGGCCGGACGTGCGAGCTATCTGCCGGGCCCAGCCCGAGACCGCCACCGCACTGGCGTCGGCGGGCGTGCCGATCCGGCCGTTGCACGGGCAGGGTGCCTTCCTCGGGCCCGAGGTGCCCGTGTTCGACGACCCGCGGCTCGTGCGGGACCGGCAACGCGCCGAAGAACTCGCCAAGACCCTCGGCAACGCACCCGCGCTCCTCATGCGGGGCAACGGCGCGGTGACCGTCGGCGCTGACGTCGGGCAGGCCGTGGCGCGGATGTGGCTTCTCGAGGTGTCAGCGCGGATCAACGCGCAGGCCGCCGCCGCCGGACGGCCGCGTGCGTTGTCCACGGACGAACAGGCGGCCTGGCTCGCCGCCGAGACCGAACTGCTGAGCCGGCTCTGGGCACACCTGCGTGCCGACCGAAGGGGACAGTCATGATCACGTTGCACGACATCGCGTACGTGCGTTCCGGTACGGCGGACATCGGCGCGGCGGTGGCGTTCGCCGTCGACGTCGTCGGCATGGAACTGGTCGCGCAGGAAGACGGGGTCTCCTACCTCCGCGCTGACCGGCGGCACCACTGCCTGGCGTTCGAGGAGGGCGAGGCGGGAGTGCTCGCCTCCGGGTTCAGCCTCCGCGGTCCCGATGAGCTCGAAGCGGCCGAGAAAGAACTCGAGGCGGCGGGCGTCGAAGTTGCTCGTGGTACGCCGAAGCAGGCTCGGAGCAGGCGCGTCGAGGACTTCATCGCGTTCGACGACCCGTTCGGCAACCGGATCGAGCTCGTGCACGGGCAGGTGCAGCTCGCCCGTCCGGTCCACTTCGGACGGACGGCGGGGATCACCGAGTTCGGGCACATCTGCTTCGACGCGCCGGACGTCAAGGAGGCGTACCGGTTCTGGTCGAAGCTGTTCAACGTCAAGGTGTCCGACTGGATCGGCGACTGGGCGTGCCTGATGCGGTTCGACCCGGTGCACCACAAGCTCGCGGTGTTCCGCGGCAGCGAACCGGGGTTGTGCCACATCAACTTCCAGGTCGACTCGCTCGACGACGTCATGCGCAACTGGCGGTTCCTGCAGGCGCGGGGCGTGGAGATCGAGATGGGGCCGGGCAGGCACCCGCAGTCGACCGCGATCTTCGTCTACTTCAAGGGGCCAGAGGGCCTCACCTACGAGTACTCCTACGGCGTCCGGAACCTCGACGACGACTGGGTTCCGCGGGTCTTCGACCCTGCCGAGCCGGACGCGATCGACATGTGGCACGGGCCGACCCAGCGCGTGCAGACCCAGCCCCAGCTCCGCCGTCCCCTCAGCGCGTAAGGAAGCGTCATGCGTTTGCTGATCATCGTTTTGTGCGGTCTCGCCCTCGCTTTCGACGGTTACGACCTCGTGGTCTACGGCACCACCATCAAGGCCCTGCGTGACGAGTGGGGCATCAGCGCGGCGCAGGCGGGCACGATCGGCAGTGCCGCGCTGGTCGGCATGCTCGTCGGCGCACTGCTCGTCGGCACGCTCACCGACCGCTGGGGGCGGCGCAGGACCTTCCTGTTCAGCGTCGCGTGGTTCTCCGTGCTGATGGCGGCATGCGCGGCGGCCACGTCGCCCGACATGTTCCTGGCGCTGCGGTTCCTCGCGGGCATCGGTCTGGGCGGGCTCATGCCGACCGCGGCAACGCTGACGATCGAGTACGCGGCCGAGAAGCACCGCGCTTTCACTTACGCCGCAATGCAGTCCGGGTACGCGATCGGCGGCATCATGGCCGCGACGCTGGCGATCCCGTTGCTGCCCACGGCGGGATGGCGGGTGATGTACCTGATCGGGGCCGCGCCGCTGATCGTCGTGCTGCCGCTGGCGTTCCGCTACCTGCCGGAGTCGCTGGAGTACCTGGTCACACGCGGCCGTCACGACGAGGCGAAGGCGCTCGCCACACGGATCGGCGTCCCGGTTCCGGTGCCGTCCGAGCACACGGGCAGTGGCGTGCGCACGCTCGTCCAACGGCCCTACCTGCGGCGCACGATCCTGTTCTGGGCGGCGTCGTTCTGCGGCCTGCTGCTGGTCTACGGCCTGAACACGTGGCTGCCGGAGATCATGCGCGCGTCCGGTTACCCGCTGGGTTCGGCGCTGAGCTTCCTGCTGGTGTTCAACCTCGGCTCGGTCGTCGGCGCGTTGCTGGGCGGGCGACTGTCCGACCGGCACGGCGCGAAGCCGATCATCCTCGGCTCGTTCGCCCTCGCGGCGATCTGCGCGGCGGCGCTGAGCACCAACCCGGGGCAGGTCGCGATCTACGCCCTGATCGCCGTCGCCGGGTACGGCACGATCGGCACGATGCACCTGATCAACGCCCACGTGACCAGGTCCTATCCGGCGAGCGTGCGGGCGACGGGCATCGGCTGGGCACTAGGTGTCGGCCGGCTCGGCGCGATCCTCGGCCCGGCGGTCGGTGGCCTGATCATCGACTCCAGTCTCGGCGCGGGCTGGAACTTCTACTTCTTCGCCGTCGTCGCCGTGCTGGGCGCGGCCGCCGTCGCCGCCTTCCCCCGCACCCGTGAACTCGTTGGAGCCCCCGCGTGAACTGGACTGTCGAAAGCGCCGCGGCGGAACTGCTGCGACGCGAGGACGAGCGCGTCGACGGCGACCCGTTGAGCGACACCTGGCCCGAACTGGACCTGGACACCGCCTACGCGATCCAGGACGAGACGCTCCGACTCAGGCTGGCGCGGGGCGAGACCTTGATCGGCGTGAAGCTCGGGCTGACGTCGCGGGCCAAGCAACAGCGGATGAACGTCGACTCGCCGCTCGTGGCGTGGCTGACCGACGCGATGGTGCTGCCGCAAGGTGTTCCGGTGCCGGCGCTCATCCACCCGCGCGTCGAGCCGGAGATCGCGTTCGTGATGGGCCGCGGACTCGAAGGGCCTGGAGTGACGGCGGCGACGGCCATCTGCGCGGTCGAGAAGGTCTTCGCGGGGCTGGAGATCATCGACAGCCGCTACCGGGACTTCCGCTTCACGCTGCCGGACGTGGTGGCGGACAACGCCTCCTCCGGCGCGTTCGTGACGGGGACCGTCGGCCGCTCCCCCGACTTCGATCTCGCGCTGGAGGGCTGTGTGCTCTCGTCCGGCGCCTCGATCGTCTGCACCGCGACCGGTGCGGCCGTGCAGGGTCACCCGGCCGAGGCACTCGCATTGGCCGCGAACACGTTGGCGCGCAGGGGAAAGCGGATCGAGGCGGGCTGGATCGTGCTGACCGGCGGTGTCACGGACGCGGTACCGCTGGAAACGACCGTGTCCGTGGAGTTCACCAACCTCGGCCGACTGACCGTGGGGAGCTGACATGCCGATCGTGCGCATCGAGGTGGCGCAAGGCCGTGACCCCGAAACCCTGCGCAAGGCGTTGCAGACCGTGCACGAGGCGGTCCGCGACGGCTTCGGGGTCCGGGACGAGCAGGTCCGGGTGCTGCTGACCGAAGTACCGCCGCAGCACTGGAGCGCGGGCGGCAAGACGTTGCTGGAACGGGAGTTGGAGCGATGAAGAGCATCAGGCACGTCATCGGGGGCGTCGAGACCGACTCGGCGGACGGGGGGACGTTCGAGGACGTCGACCCGTACACGCAAGAGGCCTACGCGACCGTCGCCCTGGGCGGCGCGCGCGAGGCGGACGAGGCGGTGAAGGCCGCGCGCAAGGCGTTCGACGACGGCCCGTGGCCGCGGATGTCGTTCGAGGAACGCGGAAAGCTCCTCCACCGGCTCGCCGACCTGATGGACGAGCACACCGACGAACTCGCGCTGGCCGACACCCGCGACATGGGCAAGCCGATCACCGCCGCGAAGTCCAAGGACGTGCCGCGTTCCGCGCTCAACTTCCGCTTCTTCGCCGACCACGCCAGGCTTTCCGAGTCGCAGCACCTGCCGTCGGCGACGGGCCACCACACCTACGTCCAGCACGCGCCCGCCGGGGTCGTCGCGGCGATCGCGCCGTGGAACTACCCGCTGATGCTGGAGACGTGGAAGGTCGCGCCCGCGCTGGCGTGGGGCAACACGGTGGTGCTCAAGCCCGCCGAGGACACCCCGCATTCCGCCTACCTGCTCGCGAAACTCGCTTTGGAGGCAGGGATTCCAGACGGCGTGTTCAACGTCGTGCACGGTTTCGGGCCCGGTTCCGCGGGCGAGGCCCTCACGGTGAACCCCGCCGTCGACCGGATCACGTTCACCGGCGAATCGGGCACCGGCAAGGCGATCGCGCGGGCGGCGTCGGCGAACCTGACCCCGGTGAGCTTCGAACTGGGCGGCAAGGGCTGCAACCTGGTCTTCGACGACGCCGACCTGGACAGCGCGGTCCAGTGGGCGGTCGAGGCGGCGTTCGGCAACGCCGGCCAGGTGTGTCTCGCGGGCTCGCGGCTGTACGTGCAGCAGGGCGTGCACGACGAGTTCGTCGAGCGCTTCGCCCAGGCGGCAACGGCGTTGCGGCTCGGCGACCCGAAGGATCCCGCCACCCGGATGGGCCCGCTGGCGAGCGAGGAGCACTACCGCAAGGTCACCGGCTATCTCGACGGCGAGGCCACCGGGCACGCCAAGGTGCTCGGTGGCGGCGCCGCACCGGGCTGGTTCGTCCGGCCCGCCATCGTCCTCGACCCCCCGGCGCACTCCCCCGTGCTGCGCGAGGAGATCTTCGGCCCGGTGGTGACGGTCACGCCGTTCGCGACCGAGGACGAGGCGGTCAAGCTCGCCAACGACACGCCGTACGGCCTCTCGGCAATGCTGTTCACCGAGAACCTGCACCGCGCGCACCGCGTCGCAGGCAGTCTGAACAGCGGCAACGTGTGGGTGAACTGCTTCTTCGTGCGTGATCTGCGGGCACCGTTCGGCGGGTTCGGCGCCTCCGGCATCGGCCGTGAAGGCGGTGCGCACAGCAAGGAGTTCTTCACCGAGGCGAGGACGGTCACGATGCGAATCGCCACGGCCTGAACCGGAAAACGTTAACATCGATACATGTCTCTTCCTCACGTCTTGCTGGGCGTCCTCGAAGCGCGGCCGATGAGCGGGTACGAGCTCACGCAACTCTTCGGCGCCTCGACGCGGTGGGTGTGGTCGGCTCCGCAGAGCCAGATCTACCCGGCGCTCAAGAAGATGGAGGAGAACGGCCTGATCGAGGGCGAGGAACAGCAGCGCGGCACGCGGATGACCCGCACGGTCTACGCGATCACCGCCGCGGGCATGGCGGAGCTGCGGGAGTGGATCGGCACACCGCTGCCGATCCCTCCCTCGCGCGACGCCCTGGAGGTGCAGGCGCTGTACTTCGACCTGGTACCGGCCGAGTCGGCCAAGCGCGTGCTGAAGGAGTTCATCAGCGAGCAGGAGGACGCGCTGGAGCACGCCGAGGCGCACCAGGCCCGGTTGCTGGCCAAGGACACCGAGCTGCTCAGGGAACGCATGAGCAAGCGGCCCGTCGGTGAGCACGACCGGATGGCGCGGCTGAAGGCGCACGTGTTCGCGGGGCACGCGGCGGTGGCCAGGACGCGCATCGCGTGGGCACAGGAAGGGCTGCGGCTGCTCGACGAGTAACCGCACGCTCCGGTGGGTACCTGACCTGCATGGCGAGGGCGATCTGGAGCGGTTCGGTCAGTTTTGGACTCGTGAGCATCCCGGTGGAGCTGTACAGCGCCACCGAGGACCACACCGTGCACTTCAACCAGTTCCAGCGCGGCACGTCCGACCGCATCCGCTACAAGCGCGTCAACGAGCGCACCGGGCGTGAGGTGCCCTACGACAAGATCGTGAAGGGGCACGAGGTCGACAGCGGCGAGTACGTCGTCGTGGAGCCGGAGGAACTGGACGAGATCGCGCCGGGCCGCAGCCGCACGCTCGACATCGAGGCGTTCGTCGACATCGACGAGATCGACCCGGTGCACTTCCAGAAGACCTACTGGCTGGGGCCTGCCAAGCCCGAGTTCTCCCGCCCGTACCTGCTTCTCGCGCAGGCGATGAAGAAGACGAACCGGGCGGGCATCGCCATGTTCGTCATGCGCGGCAAGCAGTACCTGACGGCGTTGACGGAGGACAAGGGCGTCCTCGCCGTGCACACGCTGTTCTTCGCGGACGAGATCCGCAAGCCGAAGGACGTGCTGGACGTGGTGCCGGAAGGCCGGGCGCCGCGCGGCAAGGAACTCGACATGGCGGTGTCGCTGGTCGAGTCCATGGCCGACGACTGGCGGCCCAAGGACTACCGCGACACCTACACCGAGCGGGTCACCAAGCTGATCAAGGCGAAGCAGAAGGGCCGCAAGGTCAAGGTCGAGGACGAACCCGCCGAGGCCACCGGGGTCATGGACCTCATGGAGGCGTTGCAGCGCAGCGTCGAGGCCAGCAAGAAGAAGCGGAAGGTCAGCTGACGACCAAAGCCGTCGCGTTGTCGGTGCCGCGCGCGTACAGAGCCGCACGCACCAAACGCTCTGCCGAGGCGTTCCCGGACATGATCGCGTCAATCCCGTTGTGTCCCAACGGTCCGTAGACGCCGTCGGACACGAGGGCAAGCCGCGGTGCGCGAGTCGCCGCACGGCCGATGTTCTCGGACGTGGAGTGGCGGACGGTGTTCGTGACTACGTGCTCCATCCGCGGTTCGGCCTTGATGCCGCGCTCGCGGAAGTACTCGGCGACGGTGTGGTCCGTGGTCAGCTGAACGAGATCCGAGCCGTTCGAGGCGTACGCGCGGGAGTCGCCTGCCCACGCCACGTCGAAGCCTCCGTCGGGACGGGCCGTGGCGACGACGATCACCGCGTCGCCGGAGTGCACCTGGAGGGCGTCGCGGGCGGCGAGGATCGCGGCGACCGGGTCGGCGAGCAGGGCCGCGGCTCGGGCGGCCGCCCATGCTGCTTCGGCGGCGGCGGGAGAGTCGCCCACGCCGTCGGCGACCACGAAGGTGCGGCGGTTCCACGCGAAGGCGTCGGCGTTGTACTTGCGCGGCCCGCGTTCCGAGGCGTGGGTCACGGTGAGCGCGGTGCCCAAAGGAACGGTGGAGAGTGGCATGGTGCGATCGATCAGCATGGCGGACCTCCCTGACCTCCACTAAGCCTTGCGCGCCTAGGAGTCTGCTGTCAGGACCCTGAGAAATTCTCTAGAACTTCGCCGCCCTGCGAAACCGGTCCGCGGCCTGGAGCAACGCCGTGGCCAGTTCCGGCGGGGAGACGACCTCGAACTCGACCGTGATGCTCGCGAGCATGAACACCACGTCGTCCATCGTCTCGCCTCCGACCCGCACCTGGCACGACGTTTCGTCCACAGCCAAAACCTCGCCGTAGCTGCGCCACCCCACGGCCTCCGACGCGGGCACGCTCAGCCGCACGACGCCCTGCACCGGCCACCGGTCGGCGACACGTGCCGCCACGAACGCCCCCGCGTCGCCGCCCGGAATCTCACGGGGCGTGAAGCAGGCACCGAACGGGGTCCGCACGCTCATCCGATCGAGCCGAAAAGTCCGCCAGTCCTCCCGCGCGAGGTCCCACGCGACCAGATACCAGCGCCGGCCCCACGTCACGAGCCGGTGCGGCTCGGCCTCGCGCTGCGACTGCTCCCCCGCGTGCCCGACGTAGCCGAACCGGATCCGCTGCCGGTCGCGGCAGGCCGTCCCGACCAGCGTCAGCAGCCCGGCGTCGACCGCGGGCGCGGGAGAGGTGTGCGGCACGGTCGCGATCTCCAGCGCCGCGACCCGGTGCCGCAGCGCGGAAGGCAGCACCTGCTCGACCTTCAGCAACGCGCGCACGGCCGTCTCACCGATGTTCTCGATGCCACTGGCGGTGCGCAGCCCGACCGCCACGGCCACGGCTTCGTCGTCGTCCAGCAGCAACGGCGGCAACTGCGCGCCAGACCCGAGCCGGTAGCCACCGCCGGACGTGCCCATGGACGCGTGCACCGGGTAGTCCAGTGAACGAAGCCGGTCGACGTCACGGCGCACGGTGCGTGTGGTGACACCCAGCCGATCCGCGAGCTCCGCGCCGGACCACTCACGGCGTGACTGCAGCAGACCGAGCAACTTCAACAAACGAGCAGAGGCCACTGTAGGACCATAACTGTCCTACAGGCGAAATACCGTCGTCGGCATGAAGCCGTTCGAGATCTCCATCCCCCAGTCCGACATCGACGACCTGCGCCGCCGCCTCGACCAGACCCGCTGGCCCAACGAACCGACAGGCGCGAGCTGGGCGCAGGGCACGCCACAGGAACGCCTCAAGGAACTCGTGGACGCGTGGCGGAACTTCGACTGGCGCGAACAGGAGCGGCGGCTCAACAAGATCCCGCAGTTCGTCACCGAGATCGACGGCGCGCAGCTGCACTTCATTCACGTCCGCAGCGCCAACGAGAACGCCGAACCACTCCTGCTCACGCACGGCTGGCCGGCGACCGGCTTCGCGTTCGACGAGATGATCGAACCGCTGGCCCGCGACTTCCACCTGGTGATCCCGTCGGTGCCGGGCTTCGGCTTCTCCGGCCCCACCACCGAACTCGGCTGGACCATCCCCCGCGTGGCGAACGTGTTCGCGGAACTCATGCGGCGCCTGGGTTACCAGAGCTATCTCGCGCACGGCTACGACTTCGGCGCCAAGCTCACGCGTGAACTCGGCCTGCGCGACGAGGTCAAGGCCATCCACGTCAACCAGATCTTCTCCGCCGGCGTCACCCAGGAGACGGCGGACATGGAGGTCGAGGCCGAGCGGAGGTCCGTGGAGAAGGCTTTCCGGTACGAGTTCGAGCAGTTCGGCTACGTGTCGATGCAGAGCACACGGCCGCAGTCGGTCGCCCACGCGCTCACCGACTCGCCCGTCGCGCAGCTGGAGTGGATCGAATGGGCGTTCCACACGTGGAGCGACCCGGAGATCGGGGTACCCCTCGACGCGCTGCTGACCAACGTCTCGATCTTCTGGTTCACCCGGACCGCGGGCTCGTCGGCGCGCTACTACCAGGAGGGCGACGAGACGTGGGGCGAGCTGGAACCGCCGTCGGCGACACCGACCTCGGTCGCGGTGTTCCCGCACGACGTGGGCGTGCCGATCCGGCGGATGGCCGAGCGCAACCACACCGTCGTGCGGTGGACGGAGATGGCGCGGGGCGGGCACTTCGCGGCGCTGGAGGTGCCGGAGCTGATGGTCGCGGAACTGCGAGAGGCGTTTCTTTTGTGAGGCTCGCGCTGGACCGACTACGGTGATCACCGTGCGGTTCACGGTCTTCGGCGGGGTCTCGGCACGAACGGGCGATCGCACGACCGAGTTCGGCCCGACCAGGCTGGGGGCTCTGCTCGGCGTCCTGCTCGTGGACGCGGGCCGGGTGGTGAGCGCCGAGGAACTGGTCGAGCGCGTCCTGGGTGAGGCGCCGCCACCGCGTGCCCGCGCGATGATGCAGACGTGGCTGACCAGGCTGCGGCACTCGTTGCCCGGCCTGGTCGAACGCGACGGAGCCGGCTACCTGGTGCGGGTCGATCCGCTGGAGATCGATCTGCACCTGTTCCGGCACCTCGTGCGCACCGGCCGCACCACCGAGGCCCTCGCCCTCGCCGGAAAACCCCTTCTGTCCACACTGGACACACCGTGGGCGCGGCAGCGACGCGCCGGCTTCGCGGACGAGCTGCTGGCCGCCCGGCTCGACCACGTCGACGCCCGGCTGGCCCAGGGCGAGCACTCGGCGCTGGTGCCCGAACTGCACGCGCTCGCCGCCGGCAGCCCGCTGGACGAACGGATCGCGGCCCAGCTGATCGAGGCGTTGCACGGCAGCGGACGCGCGGCGGAGGCGTTGCGGCACTTCGAGGTCGTACGCGAACGGCTGGCCGGCGAGCTGGGCGCCGAACCGTCGCGGCACCTCGCGACCCTGCACCGGCGGCTGCAGACCGCCACGGCACCGCGGCAGCTGCCGGCCGCGCCCAAGCCGTTCACCGGCCGGGCGCTGGAGCTCGCGGAGCTCGACCGGGAACCGAACGGCGTCGTGGTGATCACCGGCACCGGCGGTGTCGGCAAGACCTCGCTCGCCGTGCACTGGGCGCACCGCGCGGCGGCCCGGTTCCCGGACGGCCAGCTCTACGTGAACCTGCACGGCTTCGGGCCGAGCGGAGCGGCGGTGAGCCCCGGCGACGCGCTGCTGCGGTTCCTCTCCGCGCTCGACGTGCCGCGCGCCCAGGTGCCGCACGACCTCGCCGGGCAGTCGGCGTTGTTGCGGGACGCGCTCGCGGACAAACGCGTGCTCATGTTGCTGGACAACGCGACGGACGCCGACCAGATCGAGCCGTTGCTACCGCGCACCCCGAACGCACACGTGGTGATCACGAGCCGCACGACGCTGAAACCCGCGCACTCCCACGCGTTGCCGTTGGGACTGCTTCCGCCCGACGACGCCCGTGAACTGCTGGCCGCCCGCATCGGGCACGACCGCGCGCGAGCGGAACCGGACGCGGTCGACACGGTGGTCCGCCGCTGCGCCCGCCTGCCGCTCGCGCTCGCGGTGGCCGGGGCGCGGGCGGCGACGCAGCCGGAGTTCCCGCTGGCGACGCTGGCGGACGAGCTGGCCGACCTGGACGCGTTCGCCGACGACGATGACGTGACGGCGGACCTGCGTTCGGTGTTCTCCCACTCCTGCAAGGCGTTGAGCCCCGCGGCGCTGCGGCTGTTCCGGCTGCTCGGCCTCATGCCGGGCTCCGACATCAGCCTCGCCGGTGCCGCGTCGCTCGCCGGGCTCGGCGAACGGGAGACCGGGACGCTGCTCGCGGAACTGGCGCGGGCGAACCTGCTCGACGAGCCCGAACCGGGCCGGTTCACCTGCCACGACCTGCTCCGCGACTACGCGGCCGAGCTCGCCCTCGCCGGCGAACGGGACGAGGCGCTGCACCGGTTGCTCGACCACCTCGCGCTGACGAGCGTCGAGGCGGGCGTCGCGTACACGCCCAGCCGGCGGCGCCCGGCGACACCGGAACCGGCCGCGGGCGCGGTGGTCGGGCGGTTCGGCACGCACGAGGAAGCACTGGCGTGGCTCATGGCCGAGCACCCGGCGCTGATGGCGGCGATGCCCCACGGCACCGCGACCCAGACGTGGCTCATGGGCTGGTCGCTCGCCGACGCGCTGGACCGCCAGGCCCGCTACCGGGATCTGCTGACCTCGCAACAACTCGCGGTCGCCGCGGTCGAGCAGCTCGACGACACCGACGGCCTGGGCCGCACGCTGATCAACCTGGGCCGCAGCCTGAGCCGCATGCGCAGGCCCGACGAGGCCACGGCCGCACTGCGCCGCGCGTTCGACGTCTACGAGGGCGACCCGGCGGGCCAGGCAGCGGTGCTGCTGAACATCGCGATGCTGACCCCGGACGACCGGATCGCCGAGGCGCTGGAGCACACCCGGCGCGGGCTCGCGTTGTTCGAGGAGTGCGGCGACGCCTACGGGCAGGCCAACGCGCTGACCGGGCTGGCGTGGGGCCACGGCAAGCTCGGCGAGTACGCGGAGACCGTGCGGTACGCCGAACGCGCGATGCCGATGTGGCGGGAGATGGACCACCTGATCGGCCAGGCCGAGGCGTGGGACAACCTGGGCATGGGTCATCTCGGGCTGGGCGAGCACGCGAAGGCCGCCGAGGCGTTCACCCGGTCCTCCGAGATGTTCCGGCTCGGCGGCGACCTCATGCACGAAGCCGGCGCGTACGAACAGCTCGGCGACACCCACGCGGCCGCGGGTGACGCCGAGCCTGCTCGAGAGGCCTGGCAGAAGGCCGTCGAACTGCTTGCGGAGGCGGGTCTTCCGACCGACCTCGTGCGCGCGAAGCTACAAACCGAACGCGAGTAGCACGCTGCCGTTCGGGCTGGTGAACTCCGGGTAGTAGCCGGACTGCACGTACACCATGCCGTCCGACACCACCGCGCCCGTGCCG
Organism: Lentzea sp. NPDC092896; assembly: GCF_044754905.1. Taxonomy (NCBI): domain Bacteria; kingdom Bacillati; phylum Actinomycetota; class Actinomycetes; order Pseudonocardiales; family Pseudonocardiaceae; genus Lentzea; species Lentzea sp. NPDC092896. Next base: position 1,276,788 of record NZ_JBIVPX010000001.1, on the reverse strand, counting down.
GGACCGGACATCGTGCCGCCACGCCCGGTCAGCCCGTTGACACCGCGAACGTCCTGCACGGTGTCGTAGGTCCAGATGATCCTGCCGGTCTTCGCCTCGTACGCCCGGAACTTGCCGTCCGCGGCGCCGAGCCAGACCACGCCCGGCGTGCTGGACACCGGCAGGCCGTGCGCCCGCGCGCAACTCGGCTGGCCCGCGGCCCCGCCCGTCGTGCAGCCGTCCTCGGGCGCCGGGGTCTCCCACAGCACCTGGCCGGTGCCGGGATCGACGGCGAAGAGCTTGCCCGGTTCGGCGTAGTACGTGGCGATGTAGAGCCGCTTGCCGTCGTAGCTCGATCCCCACTGGATACCGGAGACGCCACCGCTGGGCAGTGGCACGCCGAGCTGACGACGCCACACGACCTGGCCCGTCGAGGCGTCGAACACGTGGTACACACCGGACTTCTGGCCGACGCCGACGAGCTGGCGCCCGTTGACGGAGAACAGGTTCGGTGTGGCCCCGATGTCGTAGTCGAGGTTGGTGCCGTCCTTGAGCCCCGGGCAGTAGCCCTCGGCGTCCGGCGTGTTGCACGCGTCGCGCCAGGTGTCGGCGTCGGTGACCTGGTTGGTCCACTTCACCGCGCCGGTGCGGGCGTTCAGCGCGAGCAGCGAGTCGAACTCGCCGCCCTTGCCGGTGTAGTTCTGGCCGGTGCCGACGTAGAGCGTGCCGGTCCTGCGGTCGATCACCGGCGAGCTCCACACGCCCGCGCCCGACGGCTCGAACCGCTTGGCGCCGTTGGGCCACGTGCCGACCTGGACCGGTTCCGGCACCGTGTAGTGGCGCCAGACCCGCGCGCCGGTGTCGATGTCGTAGGCGTCGATGTGGCCCCGGAACGTGCAACAGTCGTGCGTGACCGGCAGCGTGTTCTCGGCACTGGACGTGCCCACGTACAGCAGTCCGTTGTGGACGATCGGTGAGCTGGTCGTGGTCGAGGCGATGCCGTCGTCCATCTGCACCTGCCACCTCAACCGGCCGGTGCGCTGGTCGAGCGCGTAGAGGCGGCTGGCGTTGTCACCGAAGAAGACCTTGCCCTCGGCGACCGTCGGCCCGTCGGAGTTGTAGGTGTAGTGGGCGGCCGTCGGGAGCGTGAACTCCCACTTCGCCCTGCCGGTGCGCGCGTCCCTGGCGTAGAACTTCCGGTCAGGGCCACCGAAGTAGATCGTGTCCCCCACGACCGCCGGCTGGCTGCGGACGCCGTTGAACTCGCTCTTCGGATAGGCGAACGCCCACTTCAGCTTGAGCTTGCCGGCGTTGCCCGCGTTGAGCCGCCACTCCGCGGCGTTGTGCCGGGATCCGTTGAGGTCCTTCTGCCACCCCGCCCAGTCGCCGTTGGCGTGCGCCGTCGCGGGTGCCGCGGTCAGCAGTACTAGCGCCGTCGTGAGCAGCGCTGTGGTCTTGAGCATGAGTTTCCCCCTTCCACCACCCACCCTGTCAGCGGAGGAAGGGGGAAACACCCAAAGAAGGTCTCGGGGAAATTAGCCGATCGGTTGATGCGTCACGACGTCGACGCCGGGAAAACCCTTGTTCACGATCGGGTTCCGCCGGCCGTTGAGGTACTGCTGGAAGAACGCCGGGACGTACGTGGTCGCGATCCCACGTTGCTGCTCAGGGGTCAGCGCGGTGGCCGGGCAGGTGCTGTCGTTGTCGTAGGACCATTTGGTGTTGAAGTAGTTGTGGTTGGCGTTCTTCGGCGTCACCTCGTGGATCGGGACGACGTTGCGGCCCTTGGCGTTGTCGATGTACGTCCCGCCGTCGACGGCGCCGTCGCAGCTGCCGGTCATGACGGCGAACGGCGTCTTGGTGATGCGGTAGTCGAGGTTCTCCGGCGCCTCCGGGTCCGGCGCGTAGTAGTCGGCGGGCGCGAGCGGGAGCACGGCCTTGATCTCCACCCCGGCAGGCAGCTCGCCCGCGTGCTTGTCCGACGCCTGGTAGACCGCACCACGACCGCCGCGTGAGTGTCCGAGCGTGCCGACGTTCGTGAGGTCGACGTGCCCGCGGAACCCCGGCAGCTTCAACGGGCCCTTGCCGTCGTTGAGATCGCGCCACAACTCCAGGTGCCTGCTCATCACCGCCGCCCTGGCCACGTCCGCGATCTCGCCCATCTCGCCCGCGTTGACGCCGTTCACGCTCACCGACACGACCACGAAACCCTGCCGCGCCAACTCCTCGGCGAGGTAGTCGTACCCGCGGTAGCTCGGGAACGCGTCCCCGGCAGGACACGGCCACTTCCACTGGTCGTCGGCGCACGGCTTCCAGTAACCGTGCGCGAGCAGCACCAACGGGCGTTTGCCGACGAGCGTGCGCGGCGCGTGCACGACCGCGGTGAGCTCGAGATCCGCGACGGGTCCGTCCGGTTCGGTGTGAAAGCCGGGCACTTGAAAGGCCCGGTCACCGAGCGAGTACTCGACCTTCCTGACGCCGGCGCCGTGCTCGGGGGCCGCGGAGGTGGTCGGCGCGGCCAGCACCATCGCCATCACGACGGCGGCCGCGGCTTTTCCGATTGCCATGTGCTGATCTCACCGGGAACTTGTGGTGGTCCTGTGAGGGAGCTGTCACGGTTCTGCCACAGCGAGGTGGCCGGCGAACCTCCCCATCCGCTCCGCGAGCGGTCCCGTGCCCGCGACGACCCCGCGCCACAGCTCGCGGTGCCGGTCCATCGAGAACCGGTCGTCCACCAGCACCACCACGAACCCCTGCCGCGCCAGTTCCTGCGCGTACACATCGGATCCGCGGACGTTGAACACCACCGGCCGCACGCCGACGATCGTGCGGGGCGCGTGCACCACACCGGTCAACGAGCCGGCCTCGTAGCGCAGGGACATGGTCGCGGGGCGGTAATCGTCGTCCTGCGAGGGTGCGGCCGCCGTGCTCTGCGCCGTCAGCACCAGGGCGCACGCGACGGCAACAAGAACTCTGCCGAAAACCATGAGCACGATCTCATCGAGTCCGTGTGCACTGAACGTCCGGACTATGTCACGGTTTTGCTACAGCGCCCTCGACACCGTCGAGCAACACTTTCAATCCGCCACGAAAGTTCTCGACGGCGTCGTTCTCCAGATACGGCAGTTCTGGATCGATAGGCTCTCGATCGTTCTCCAGCAAATGCAGCATCGGGAACTTCTTCGCCAGGTCAGGCTCGATCTCCAGCAGCACGGCGGACCGCGCGTACCACCACTCCTCGTCGGCCTCCCCGGTCGCGCCACCCGCCGCACGGGCCTCCGCGACGGTCTGGGCCGCGCCGCGCACGAAGTAGTTGACGGCACCGACGATGCCGCGCAGTTCGCGACCGGGCAGGCCGGTCGGTACCAGGATCGCCGCCAGCGCCTCGATCACCGCGAACTCGTGCGGCCCGAGGACCGGACGGGCCTGCGACACCTGCAACACCCAGGGATGACGGCCGTAGAACTCCCACATGTCCGTCGCCCACCGCGTGACGGCGGCACGCCAGCCGTCGTCCAGCTCGTACGACGTCGGCAGCTCGGCCATCGCGCGGTCGTACATCAGGTCGACGAGCTCGTTCTTGCCCGGCACGTACGTGTAGAGCGCCATGGCCGTGCGCCCGAGCCGCTCCCCCACCGCGCGCATCGAGAACGCCATGCCGTGCTCGTCGGCGACCGCGATGGCCGCGTCGACGATCGCGTCCACGCTCAGTCCGGGCTTCGGGCCGGAGCGCTTCTCCGCGACCGACGCCCGCCACAGCAACTCGATGGAACGGCGTGGGTCGCCCTGACCTGCGTAGACGACCACGGTTGCGACTCCTTACAACGTAAAGTAACCTTGCCGGTCGATACTTTACGGCATAAAGAATCACTTTGGGGAGCCAGCCTTGAACGCTGTCGCCGACAGCCATGACGTGATCCAGGTCCGCGGGGCGAGAGTCAACAACCTCGCGGACGTGTCGCTCGACATCCCCAAGCGCCGCCTGACCGTCTTCACCGGCGTGTCCGGTTCCGGCAAGTCCTCGCTGGTCTTCGGCACGATCGCGGCCGAGTCCCAGCGGATGATCAACGAGACCTACACCGCGTTCCTGCAGTCGTTCATGCCGTCGATCGGCCGCCCGGACGTCGACGCGCTGCACAACCTGAGCGCGGCGATCATCGTCGACCAGGAACGCATGGGCGCGAACTCCCGCTCCACCGTCGGCACCGCCACCGACGCCCACACCATGCTCCGGATCGTGTTCAGCCGCCTCGGACAGCCGCACGTCGGCACGTCCGGCGCGTTCAGCTTCAACCTGCCGGAAGGCATGTGCCCGGCCTGCGAGGGCCTGGGCAAGGTCACCACCATCGACGTGGACGCCATCGTCGACCGGAGCAAGTCGCTCAACGACGGCGCCATCGACGCCCCGAACTACGGCGTCGGCACCTGGTACTGGCAGGTCCTCGCGAACTCCGGCCTCTACCCCGCCGACCAGCCGATCTCGACGTTCACCGAGCAGCAGCTCCACGACTTCCTCTACAAGCCGACCACGAAACTGAAGATCAACGGCACCAACGTCACCTACGACGGCCTGATCGCGAAGCTGCAACGCACGATCCTCAGCAAAGACCGCGAGTCCATGCAGCCACACGCCCGCGCGTTCGTCGACAAGGCCGTCACCTTCGCCACCTGCACTGACTGCCAGGGCGCGCGCATCAACCAGGCCGCGCTCAACTCGAAGATCCGCGGCGTGAACATCGCTGACTGCTGCGCGATGCAGATCAGCGACCTGGCGAAGTTCGTGCACGCCATCGACGACCCGTCCGTCGCACCGCTGCTCGCCACCCTGCGCGACACGCTCGACTCGCTGGTCGAGATCGGCCTCGGCTACCTGTCGCTCGACCGCGAGTCCGGCACGCTCTCGGGCGGCGAGTCGCAGCGCGTGAAGATGGTGCGGCACCTGGGTTCCTCGCTCACCGACATCACCTACGTGTTCGACGAACCGACCGTCGGCCTGCACCCGCACGACATCCAGCGGATGAACGACCTCCTGCTCCGCCTGCGGGACAAGGGGAACACCGTCCTCGTCGTGGAGCACAAGCCGGAGACCATCGAGATCGCCGACCACGTCGTCGACCTCGGCCCCGGCGCGGGCGTGAACGGCGGCCACCTCTGCTACTCCGGCGACGTGGCGGGCCTGCGCGCGTCCGGCACGCTCACCGGCCGCCACCTCGACCACCGGGCCAAGCTGCGCTCGGAGTTCCGCTCCCCCAAGGGCTTCCTGACGATCAGCGGCGCCCGCACCAACAACCTCAAGGACGTCTCGGTCGACCTGCCGCTCGGCGTGCTGACCGTCGTCACCGGCGTCGCGGGTTCCGGCAAGTCGTCGCTCATCCACGGCTCGCTGCGCAGAGGTCCGGACGTCGTGACGGTCGACCAGTCGCCGATCCGCGGCTCGCGCCGGTCCAACCCCGCCACCTACACCGGCCTGCTCGATTCGGTCAGAACCGCTTTCGCCAAGGCCAACGGGGTCAAGGCGGCGTTGTTCAGCGCGAACTCCGAGGGCGCGTGCGAGAACTGCAAGGGCATCGGGCTCGTCTACACCGACCTCGCGATGATGGCCGGCGTCGCCACGGTCTGCGAGAAGTGCGAGGGCAAGAGGTTCACGCCCGAGGTGCTGCGCTACACCTTGCGGGGCAAGAACATCAGCGAGGTGCTCGGCATGTCCGTCGCCGACGCCCGCGACTTCTTCCCGTCCGGCCAGGCGCACGCGGTGCTCAGCCGCCTGCACGACGTCGGTCTGTCGTACCTGTCGCTCGGCCAGCCGCTGACCACGCTGTCGGGCGGTGAGCGGCAACGGCTGAAGCTCGCGATCCACATGGCGGAGAAGGCCTCCACATACGTGCTGGACGAACCGACGTCCGGCCTGCACCTAGCGGACGTCGACCAGTTGCTCGGGCTGCTGGACCAGCTGATCGACGCCGGCAACACGGTGATCGTGATCGAGCACCACCTCGCCGTGATGGCGCACGCCGACTGGATCGTCGACATGGGTCCCGGCGCGGGCCACGACGGCGGCCAGGTCGTCTTCTCCGGCACCCCCGGCGAGCTGGTGTCCACTTCGGACACCCTCACCGCCCGGCACCTGAAGGAGTACCTGTCATGAGCCTGCTGACGGTCACCTCGGTCCGGCAGGTCACCCCGCGCATGACGCGGATGACGTTCACCGGCCCCGGCCTGGCCGAGATCGGCACCTGGCCGGACCAGCAGCTCAAACTGCTCTTCCCGAAGCCAGGCCGATCGGCGCACGTGTCGGACGCCCCGGACGTCGGCACCTGGTACCAGGCCTACCTGGCGATGCCCGAGTCCGAACGGCCGTGGATGCGCGGCTTCACCGTCCGTTCGTTGGTCGACGGCGTGCTGACTGTGGACTTCGTGCTGCACGGCGACAACGGGCCTGCGTCGAAGTGGGCCGCCACGGCTCAGGTCGGTGACGTCATCGGCCGGTTCGGGCCGTCGCGGGACTACGCCCGGCCGCTCGGCACCGCGGACCTGCTGGTGTTCGCGGGCGACGAGACGGCGTTGCCCGCGATCGGCTCGCTGCTGGAACTGCTTCCCGAAGCACAGCGACGACTGGTGTTCGTCGAGGTCGCGGATCCGGCGGAGGAGCAGGACGTCCCCGGCGTGCGATGGGTGCACCGCAGCGCCGGGGAGGACCTGGTCTCGGTGGTGACGGCGGCCGAGGTGCCGTCGTCGGCCTGGGTGTGGCTCGGCGGCGAGGCCTCCGCGGTTCGTGCGCTGCGCAGGCACTTCGTCGGCCTCGGAGTGTCCAAGAAGGACATCGAGTTCGCCGGTTACTGGCGGCGCGCCCTCACCCAGGACGACGCCCCGACCTCCGACGACCTCGCCGAGGCCCAGGAGCGGATCGCCGCGCTCAGCGAGTGAACTCCAGCAGGCTGCGCCCACCGGTCACCTGGGTCACGGACTCCAGCCGGAGCCCGTGCGCCGACGCCAGCCGTTCGAAGTCGTGGAGCCCTCGGTCGCGCCCGCCGAAGTGCACGAGCATGATCAGGTCGAACGCCGTGCTCTCACCGAGGGACTCCACGACGAGGATCCGCCCGTCCGGCGCCGCCTCGACGCAGCGCGCCAGGATCCGGTGCGCCTGCTCGTCGTCCCAGTCGTGCAGGATGTCGAACAGCAGGTAGGCGTCGGCCCCGGCTGGCAACGGGTCGAAGAAGCTGGCCCCGATCACCTCGGTGCGATCGTCGAGGCCGTACAGGCTGAACACCGCACGCGCGCCTGCCGCAGTGTCCTCGAGTTCCACGAGATGGCCGCGCATCGCCGGGTTCGCCGTGAGGATCGCGGCGAGCAGGCTGCCGTGCCCGCCACCGACGTCGACGAGCGTGCCGAACCGCGACCAGTCGTAGTTCCTGACGATCTGCGGCACCCAGTCCCGCATGCGGTCGGTCATCTGCCGGTCGAACGCGTCCCGCAGATGCCGCTGCTCGGCCAGGTCCGTCCAGAAGTCCCGGCCGTAGCGCACCGGATAAGCCGGTTCGCCGGTGCGGACGCTGTGGATCAGGTCGACGAACGCCAGGTCGGCGCGCCCGGCGGCGGAGTCGTGGTGCAGCAGGTTGTTCAGGCCGTTGCCCGCGTCGGCGCCGAGCAACGCGCCGAGGTCGGTGGTGCGGTAGCCGGCGTCTGTCAGTTCGGCCACACCGAGGGTCGTGAGGTGGGCCAGGAGCAGGTCGAGAGCGAGCGGGTCGACCTTGAGTTCGGGTGCGAGTTCGTGGGCGGTGGCGGGGTTGTCGCGCAGGCGGTCCGGCAGTCCCAGGGTCACGGCGACCCGGAGCGCCATCGGCGTGATCAGCCCGGACATCTCTCGGAGCCGTTGTACGTCGGTGTCCACGTGGATCCACCCTGCCACCGCGGGCAACCTAATTTCGGTCAACACTGAAGCAATAGTGTTAACACAGTCTCAGCCAGTGGACGTGGACGACTCGGTCACTCGATCGGCTTACTGTGCGCCGCGACAGATCATCACGCCCGAGAAGCAGGTCAAGCAGTTGCACACTCCCGTCGCGCGGTCCGTGCCCGCCGCGATCAGATCGGTGCTCGCCCGGGATCGCTGGGCGCTCGCCGGCACCGTCACCGTCCTGGTGATCGGCCTGATCGCGATCTTCGCCGACGTCCTCACCGCCATCGAGGGCCACGACCCGTACACCTACGACGCGACCGCGCTCGATCCCGCGTCCGGGCTGCCCGCGGGGTCGTTCGGCGGGGTGAGCGGCGAGCACTGGTTCGGGGTCGAGCCGCTGACCGGACGCGACCTGTTCGCGATCGTCGTGCACGGCGCGCGCACGTCGTTCCTGATCGGGCTCGCGGCCACGCTGGTGTCCATCGGGCTCGGGGTGCTGATCGGCGCGGCCGCCGGCTACCTGGGCGGCTGGATCGACCGGGTGATCACCTGGAGCGCCGACGTCTTCCTGGGGTTCCCGTACCTGGTGTTCATGATCGCGATTGGCGCGGTGGTGCCGGTCGAGTTCCCGCGAGCGCTGCTGCTGATCGTGGTGATCGGGTTCTTCGGCTGGCCGTCGACCGCGCGGATCGTGCGGGCGCAGGTGCTCACGTTGAAGGAACGCAACTTCGTGAAGGCCGCACGGGTGCTCGGCGCCTCGCCGTGGCAGGTGTTCCGCACCGAGCTGCTGCCGAACCTCTGGGGTCCCGTGCTGGTCATGGCAACGTTGTCGGTGCCGGGCAAGATCGGGCTGGAGGCGGCGCTGTCGTTCCTCGGCGTCGGGGTGCTGCCGCCCACGCCGAGCTGGGGCCGGTCCATCAGCGCCGCGATCGACTGGGTCCGCGTCGACCCCGCCTACCTGCTGTTCCCCGGTCTCGCGCTGTTCGCGGTCACCTGGGGCTTCAACGCGGCGGGCGACGGGCTGCGGGACGCGCTCGACCCGAGATCGGTGACCCGCCGATGAGGACCCTCCGGTACGCCCTGACGCGGCTCGGCGGCATGGTGCTCGTGCTGCTGATCGTCGCCTTCTGCACGTTCGTCGTGTTCTACCTCGTGCCGTCGGACCCGGCCCTGCTGGCGTGCGGCAAGCCGTGCACGCCGGAGAACCTCGCGCTGGCGCGGGAGTTCATGGGCTTCGACGAGCCGTGGTGGCAGCAGTTCCTCACGTTCCTCGGCGGCATCTTCACCGGCCGCACGTTCGGCACCGGCTCGACGGCCATCCACTGCGCCGCACCGTGCTTCGGCTACTCGTTCCGGCAGAACGCCGACGTGCTGGAGCTGATCGGCGACCGGCTGCCGGTGACGTTCTCGCTCGCGATCGGTGCCGCGATCCTGTGGGTCGGTGTGGGCGTGGCGATCGGCGTGTACGCCGCGCTGCGCAAGGACTCCTGGTTCGACCGGGCCGCGCTTGCGGGGTCGGTGATCGGGGTGTCCGCGCCGGTGTACCTGGTGGGACTGCTCGGGATCCTCGTGCTCGGCTTCCAGCTGAACGTGGTGCCGGTCGGCAACTACACCGCGTTCGCCGACGACCCGGTGCGCTGGGCGTGGGGGCTGGTGCTGCCGTGGTGCGTGCTGGCGTTCGCGCACGGCGCCCACTACGTCAAGCTCACCCGCTCGCAGATGCTCGAGACGATGAGCGAGGACTTCATCCGCACCGCACGGGCCAAGGGCGTGCCGGAACGGACCGTCGTCGGCAAACACGCGCTGCGCAACGTGTTGCTGCCCGTCGTGACGCTGACCGGCATCGAGTTCGGGTCGTTGCTCGGCGGCGCCGTGATCACCGAACGGGTGTTCAGCCTGCCGGGCCTGGGCGGCCTGCTGATCGAAGCGGTGCACGCCCGCGACCTGCCGACCCTGCTCGGCTGCACCTTGTTCGCAGGTTTTCTCGTAGTCGTCGCCAACGCCGTCGTCGACCTGTCCTACGGCGTGCTCGATCCGCGAGCACGGCTCACCTGAGGGAGGAAAGTCCGTTGTCCAGCAAGAAACTTCTTGCGATCGTGCTCGCCGGTGCCCTGGGGGTCTCGGCGTGTGGCGCGAACGATCAGAAGCCCTCCGGTGACACCGCGGTCAAGCCCGAGAAGGGCGGCACGCTGCGCATCCTGTCCGAGTCGCGCACGCTCAACCTCGACCCCGCCAAGTCGCAGAGCCTCGCGATCACCACGCTCGGCCTGGTGCACCGCAGACTGACCGGCTGGCAGAACGCCGTCGGACAGCCCGCGAAGGTCGTGCCCGACCTCTCCGACACCGGCAAGACCTCCGACGGCGGCAAGACCTGGACGTTCGTGCTGCAGGACGGCCTGAAGTTCAGCGACGGCAAGCCGATCACGTCCGCGGACGTGAAGTGGGGCGTCGAGCGGTCGTTCGCCCCGGCGTTCGGCGGCGGCCTCGGCTACCACAAGGACCTGCTGGGCGGCGGTGACTACAAGGGCCCGTTCGAGGGCAAGGAGCTCGACTCCATCAAGACCCCGGATGAGAAGACCATCGTCTTCACGCTGACCCGCCCGTACGGCGACTGGCCGTGGATCGCCTCCACGCCCGCGTTCGCCCCGGTGCCGAAGGGCAAGGGCGCCGAGGCCGACTACCACGAGCACGCCGTCGCGTCCGGCCCGTACCAGGTTGACACGTACACCAAGGGCGTCGAGGTCAAGCTCAAGCGCAACACCAACTGGGAGCCCGCGAAGGACCAGGTGCGCGCCGGCCTGCCCGACGCCGTCGTGTTCCAGCTGGGCCAGGAGGCCTCGGTCGTCTCGCAGCGCCTCGCCGCCGACTCCGGCGACGACCAGACGGCGTTCGCCTCGTCGTTCGTCTCCCCCGCCCAGCTCGCGCAGCTGCAGAGCAACCCGTCCGCGAAGTCCCGCGTGGTGACGTCGAAGTCGGGCGCGGTCGCGTTCCTCTCGCTCAACACGCAGAAGGCGCCGCTGAACAACGTCAAGGTGCGCCAGGCGTTCCAGTACGCGGTGAACAAGGCCGCCTACCAGGTCGCCTCGGCGGGCACGGCCGCGCTGGCCGGTGACACCGCCTCCACGCTGATCACGCAGGGCATCGAGGGCCGCGAGCAGTTCGACCTCTACCCGTCCAAGCCCGAGGGCGACCCGGACAAGGCCAAGGCGCTCCTGGCCGAGGCCGGTTTCCCGAACGGCGTCGAGAACCTGTCGCTGGTGCTGAACAAGTCCAACAACCAGACCGACAAGGCCGAGGCCATCCAGGCCGCGCTGGCCCGGGCGAACATCAAGGTGACCATCCGGTCGCTGGAGGCCGACGCGTTCGAGACCGAGACCAACCTCTCGGACAACCCGACGTACGACCTGATCCTGTCGTCGTGGCAGCCGGACTTCCCCAGCGCGAACTCGAACATCCAGCCGCTGTTCGCGACCTCGGAGATCGGCAAGGGCGGCTACAACACCTCGCGCTACTCCAACCCCGAGGTGGACAGGCTGATCGAAGAAGCGCAGTCCACTGTGGACCCGGCCGAGGCCGGGAAGAAGTGGGCCGCGATCGACAAGCGGATCCTGCAGGACTCGCCGGTCGTGCCGCTGATCTACACCCGCAACTCGTTCATCCGCGGCTCGAAGGTCGGCAACTTCTACATCGCCGACTTCCCCGCCTACCCGAACTACCTGCAGGTGGGTATCACCAAGTGAGTGCGCTGCTGTCCGTCGAGAACGTCTCGGTGGACTTCGGCTCGGGCTCCCCTGCGGTCAGCGAGGTCTCGTTCTCGCTGACCGCAGGGGAGGTCCTCGCCGTCGTCGGCGAGTCGGGTTCCGGCAAGACCGTGACCGCGATGTCGTTGCTCGGGCTCCTGCCCGCCACGGCGACGGTGTCCGGGCACGCGGTCCTGAACGGCCGCGACCTGTACTCGTTGAACGCCACCGAACTGCGTGAGGTGCGGGGCAACGCGGTGGGCATGGTGTTCCAGGAACCCATGAGCGCCCTCAACCCGGTCTTCACCATCGGCAACCAGATCGTCGAAGCCGTGCGGGTGCACCGCGCGGTCTCCCGGGCCGAGGCTCGGGCACGGGCGGTGGAACTGCTGCGGCTCGTCGGGCTGCCTCCCGAACGGTTCAAGGCCTACCCGCACGAGATGTCCGGCGGTCAGTTGCAACGCGTGGTGATCGCGATGGCCGTGGCGAACGAGCCGTCGCTGCTGATCGCCGACGAGCCGACGACCGCGCTGGACGTGACCGTGCAGGCCGAGATCCTGGGGCTGTTGCGGGACCTGCGCGACCGGCTCGGGGTCGCGATCCTGCTGATCACGCACGACATGGGCGTGGTCGCGGACCTGGCGGACCGGGTGGTCGTGATGAACGCCGGACGGGTCGTGGAGACCGGTCCCGTGCGGCAGGTCTTCGAGCAGCCCGCTCAGGAGTACACGCGGACGTTGCTCGACTCGGTGCTGCGGCTGGACTCCCGTGAGCTGGCCGCACGCGAACCCGAGGAACCGGTGCTGCGGCTGTCCGACGTCTCGGTCACCTACGGCAAGTTCCGCGCGGTCTCCGAGGTGTCCCTGGACATCGGCCGCGGCGAGACCCTCGGCCTCGTCGGCGAGTCGGGGTCGGGCAAGTCGTCGCTCGCCGGGGCGATCACCGGCCTCACCCGCTACACCGGGCGGATCACCGTGACGGGCAAGGAGGTCTCGGCGCTGCGCAAGGCCGACCGGGGCCGCATCGGACTGGTGTTCCAGGACCCGCTGTCGTCGCTGAACCCGCGCGCCACGATCGCGAAGTCGATCGCGCAACCGTTGCTGCTGCACACCTCGGTGCGCGGCGGGGAACTGGCCGCGAAGGTCGACTCGCTGCTCGACGCCGTGCAGCTCTCCCCCACCCTGCGCGACCGCTACCCGCACGAGTTGTCCGGTGGACAACGCCAGCGTGTCGGCATCGCGAGGGCCATCGCGCTGGACCCCGACCTGCTGATCGCCGACGAGCCGACGTCCGCGCTGGACGTGACGGTGCAGGCGCGCGTGCTGGACCTGGTTCGATCGCTGCAACGGGATCTGCGGTTCGCGTGCCTGTTCATCAGCCACGACCTGGCCGTCGTGCAGCACCTCGCCGACCGGGTCGCGGTGCTGCACCAGGGCCGTGTGGTCGAGGAGGGAACGTCGGTGTTCGCCGCGCCGCAGGATCCCTACACCCGACGATTGCTGGCGTCGGCGCTTACCGTGTCTGTATGAGGACCAACTGGGCTGGCAACGTCACGTTCACCGCGGCCCAGGCCGTGACCCCGGCCTCGGCCGAAGACCTGCGTGCGCTCGTGCGCGGCTCATCGGCCGTGCACGTCGTCGGTTCGGGACACTCGTTCAGCACGATCGCCGACACGACCGGCACGTTGGTGTCGCTGTCGGCCATGCCGGAGATCTTCGAGGTGTCCGGCCAGACGGTCCGGGTCAGCGCGGGCATGACGCTCGCCGACCTGTCCGTCCGGCTGGAGGCGGCGGGCCTGGCCCTGCACACGCTGCCGTCGTTGCCGCACATCACCGTGGCCGGCGCGATCACGACCGCCACCCACGGCTCGGGTTCCCGCTCGCTGGCGGGTGCCGTGCGGTCCGTCGAGGTGCTGCGCGGGGACGGCTCGGTCGTCGAACTGAGCTCGGCGGGCGCTCCCGTGTCGCTGGGCGGTCTGGGCGTCATCATCACGGTGACCCTGGACGTGGTGCCGTCGTTCCAGGTCGCGCAGACGGTCTACCAGGACGTCGCGTGGACGACCCTGCTCGTGCAGATGGAACAGATCTTCGACGGCGCGTACAGCGTGAGCGCGTTCGTCGACTGGCAGGGCGGCGCGACCCTGTGGGTCAAGCACCGCGTCGGCGACGAGGAGTTCCGCTACCCCGGCCGTCCCGCGTCCGAGCCGGCCCACCCGGTGCCCGGCCAGCCCGGCTCCCGCTGCACGATCCAGGGCGGCGTGCCCGGGCCGTGGCACGAGCGCCTGCCCCACTTCCGCGCCGAGTTCACCCCGTCGGTCGGCGAGGAGCTGCAGACCGAGTACTTCGTGCCCCGCACCCGCGCGGTGACGGCGTTGCGGGCGCTGGCCGAGATGTCCACCGTGATCTCGCCGCTGGTGCAGGCCTGCGAGATCCGCACGGTCAACGGCGAACCGCAGTGGCTCAGCCCCGCCTACGACCGCGACAGCCTGGCGATCCACTTCACCTGGGTGCCGAACACCCCGGCCGTGCTGCGGATCCTGCCCAGGCTGGAGGAGGCCATCGCGCCGCGGCCGCACTGGGGCAAGCTCTTCACCGTGCCGCCGGCGCTGCTGGCCGCCCGCTACCCGCAGTGGGACGCCTTCCGGGCGTTGCTGCGCGAGCACGACCCGAAAGGCGTCTTCCGCAACGACTTCCTGACGACCTACTTCGGGTCCGCCTCCAGCTGAGGCCCCTTGCCCCGCAGCGCCTCCAGCTCGGCGTCGGAGAACCCGTAGGTCGTCACGACGGTCATCTTCGCGCTGGTGACGACGAGACCCGGGCCGAACTCCTCCACCACGACGCCGCGCTGGTTCGCCGACTCGAAGAACGGCTTGCCGTCCACCCCGAGGTCGACCTCGGACGGCCAGAACAGCGTGCGGCGCTTCTCGCCGGGGTGGAACTCGTGCGCGAACTTCAGCTGGTGCAGGAACGTGATCCAGCCTTCGGTGATGTCCTCGTAGTAGTCGTCCCACTCGGGCGAGGTGCCCTTGGGCGCGCGGGTCAGCACGACGCGGGTGCCCTCGGGAACGGGCGTGAGGGCGAACGTGTCGTGGTTGTGCACGATCAGCGTCGTGCCGTCCTCCTCCGCGTTCTGGAAGTAGATGTGGTCGATCTCGGCGTCGAGCTCCGGGATGTCCCAGCCGTGCCAGTGGCGCAGCTTCTCCTTGTCCCGGAACGACTGCCACACCTCGTCGACCGGTGCGGCCACGGTGATCTCGATCCGCACGCCCTCGTCACTCATCTGCTACTCCGGGATGGCCCATCGCGACCACCCGGTACGGGCGGCCTGACTCGGTGTCGTACTTCAGCGCGATCTGCCGCACCGCTTCGGCCAGGTCGCTGGTGAACTCGTGGACGGCGCCGGGCGCGCCGAAGCGGACCGTCGTCTCCACCGTGAACGTGAGCAAGCGCTTTCCCGCGGCGGCCGCGGCGCTCGACATCCGCTCGACGTCCCGAGCGGTGTCCTCGGCGACGGACACGAGGTGCGTCGCGGCGAACTGATCTTGGACGTCGGCGGCGATCTCCCTGCCGGGCTTCGCGCGCAGCACGCGTTCGACGCAGCCGCGCCGCTGGCGTTCCTCGACGAGCTCGACCAGTCCTGCCTGCTCCAGGGCTCGCACGTGGTAGTTGACGCGCTGCCGGGGCAGGTCGAGGACCGCCGCGAGCTGCGTCGCCGAGGCGGGCGATCTCAGCAGCTCCAGCAGCGATCTGCGCAACGGCGACAGCTCCACGCATAGCACGGTCCCATTTGACAAAATCATTTGTCAATACCGGAACGGGACCGGAAACAGTTAGGTTCGTTGACGGTTGCAACAAACCACCCCCACCCTGTGACCGTGAGAACCCCCCTGCTGGTGGCAGCGTTGGCGGCAGCAGCGATCGTTCCTGTGTGGACGGTCGCGGCGCAGGCCGACGTGGTGCCCGGAACCGCTTATCAAGTGACGAACGTCGGCAGCGGAAAGTGCGTGGAGTCGCTGGGAACGGCCAACGGCGCACAGCTCCGCCAACAAGGTTGCACTGGGCAGAAGTGGACCTTCACGCCCACGAGCGACGGCTACTACACGGTCGGCGACGGCCAGGTCTGGGACGTCTCGAACGTCTCCACCGCGGACAACGCGGCGGTCCACCTGTGGCAGTCGTTCACCGCGAACAACCAGCAATGGCGCGCCGAGGCGGTGGGCACGGACACCTACCGGTTCGTGAACCGCAACAGCGCCAAGTGCCTCGACGTGCCCGGCGCCTCGACCGGTGACGTCCAGTTGGTCCAGTACACCTGCAACGGGACCAACGCGCAGCTCTTCCGCCTCACCCCGGACGGCCCGCCGAACCCCGGCCAGCCCGACTTCGGCCCGAACGTGCTGATCTTCGACCCGTCGATGTCCTCCGCCACGATCCAGGCGCGGCTCAACGACGTCTTCCGTCAGCAGGAGGAGGGTCAGTACGACGCGCGCCGGTTCGCGATCATGTTCAAGCCCGGCAACTACAACGTCGACGTCAACATCGGCTTCTTCACCCAGGTCCTCGGCCTGGGCCTGTTGCCGGACGGCGTGACGATCAACGGCCAGGTGCACGTCGAGGCCGACTGGTTCGAGGGCAACGCGACGCACAACTTCTGGCGTGGCGCGGAGAACCTCGCGATCCGGCCGCCGTCGGGCACCAACACGTGGGCCGTCTCGCAGGCGTCCGCGATGCGCCGCACCAAGACCTACGGCAACATGCAGCTCGACGACAACGGCTGGTCGAGCGGTGGTTTCCTCGCCGACTCCGTGGTGACGGGCCAGGTCCGCTCCGGTTCGCAGCAGCAGTGGCTGTCGCGCAACACCGAGTGGGGTTCGTGGACCGGTGAGAACTGGAACATGGTGTTCGTCGGTGCCCGCAACGCACCGCAGAACACGTTCCCCGAGCCGCCGTACACGACCGTCGCGCAGACCCCGGTCGTGCGGGAGAAGCCGTTCCTGAACGTCGACGGCAGCGGCAACTACAACGTGTTCGTCCCGGCGCTGCGCTCCAACACCAGCGGCACCACCTGGGCGTCGGGCAACCAGCAGGGCACGAACATCCCGTTGTCCCAGTTCTACATCGCGAAGCCGGGCACCTCGGCGGCGACGATGAACGCGCAGCTCGCGGCCGGCAAGCACCTGCTGCTCACGCCGGGCGTTCACCAGGTCTCGGAGCCCATCCGCGTCACCCGCCCCGACACCGTCGTGATGGGCCTCGGTCTCGCGACCGTCATGCCCACCAACGGCAACCTGGCGCTCGACGTGGCCGATGTGGACGGTGTGAAGATCGCCGGCCTGCTGCTGGACGCGGCCCCGACCAACTCGCCGCTGCTCGCGCAGATCGGCGCGCCGGGCAGCAACGCCAACCACTCGGCCAACCCGACGTCGCTGCACGACTTCTACGTGCGCATCGGTGGTTCGGCCATCGGGCGGGCCACGACCTCGTTGGTGGTCAACAGCCACAACGTGATCGGCGACCACCTGTGGTTGTGGCGCGGTGACCACTCCGTCGGCGTCGGCTGGGACGTGAACCGGGCGGACACCGGCCTGATCGTCAACGGCAACAACGTGACGATGTACGGCCTGTTCGTCGAGCACTACCAGAAGTACCAGACCATCTGGAACGGCCAGGGCGGCCGGACGTACTTCTACCAGAACGAGATGCCGTACGAGGCGCCCAACCAGGCGGCGTGGATGAACGGCTCGACCCGCGGTTACGCGGCGTACAAGGTCGCCAACAACGTCACGACGCACGAGGCGTGGGGCCTGGGCAGTTACATCTTCGCCAACGCCAACCCGAGCGTGGTGGCCGACCGGGCGTTCGAGGTGCCGAACACCCCGGGCGTCAAGTTCCACAGCATGGTGACGATCTCGTTGGGCGGCAAGGGAACCATCGAGCGCATCATCAACAACTCGGGTGGACGGGTGACCGCGGGGTCTACCGAGGCTTACCTGGCCAACTACCCGTGATGTTCCGCTGAGTGGATTTAGATCCCACATCCCCATGCTCCGGTCCGCATAGACTGGAGCATGGGGATTCTTTCTGAGCAGTTGCGGATCATCGAGGCCCTGAACCCGGTCTACAACGCGTTGACCAGCGTGTTCGACGTCCAGGACGAACCGGTCGGCCCACTGGCCGGGGTCACGTTCTCGGTCAAGGACAACATCGACGTCGCGGGGGCCGCCACCACGCACGGCCTGAAGTCGCTGGCGGGCAACGTGAAATCGGCGGACGCGCCCATCGTGGCACGGCTGAGAGCGGCCGGGGCGACACCGATCGGGCACGCCAACATGCCGACGTTGAACGCCCGTGGCATGCACACGTACAGCGAATTGGCCGGGCACACCATCAACCCGTGGGACAGCACGAAGTCACCCGGCGGCAGCTCGGGCGGTGACGCGGTCGCGGTGGCCACGGGCATGGTGCACATCGGGATCGGCAACGACAGCGGCGGCTCACTGCGCCTGCCGGCGTTCCTGAACGGCGTCTGCGCCCTGAAACCGAGCCACGGCCGCTACCCGCAGGGCAGCGTGCTCGGCCAGCCGGACCCGTCGTTCCCGACCCAGGTCATGACGGTCGAGGGCCCGCTCGCCCGCACCGTCGCCGACCTGCGGAAGGTGCACGAGTTGCTGTGCGGCGCGGATCCGGCCGACCCCCGCACGGTGCCGGTACCGGCGTTCGGCGCACCGGCTCCTCGAGTGGCCGGGTTCGTGCCGGGCGACCCGGTCGTCGAGGAGGCGGCCCACCGCCTGGCGCAGGCCGGGTACGAGGTCGAGGCCGTCGAGGTGCCCCGGCTGGACGAGGCCGCGGACCTGTCCCTGCGGATGATCGCCACGCCGATCGCGCTCGGCTTCGAGCAGTTCGCCGCGTTCGCCGGGGAGGAGGTCGCGCTGTTCGCCCGCCACCTGCTGGAGGTGCGGCCCGGTCTCGACCTCGCGGAGTTCCTCGCGCTCACCGGCACACGGCTCGCGATCCAGCGGGAGTGGGCGGGACTGCTCGACCGCTACCCGGTGTTGCTCGGGCCCGTGTCCACGATCCCGTCGTTCGAACCGGACCAGGACCGCCGCAGTTCCGAAGCACTCGGCGAGTACTTCGACGCGCTGAAGCTGTGCGAGGCGAGCAGTTTCGTCGGCGTGCCGTCGGTGGCGGTGCCGACGGGGCTGCGGAACGGGCTGCCGACGGGCGTCCAGGTGATCTCCCGGATGTTTCGGGAGGACCTGGCCCTGGACGCCGCCGCGGTCCTGGAAGTCCCGCTCAGCCCAGCCGTTTCGGCCGGTTGATCTTCATCTCGTCCACGTCGGTGACCTTGGCCTTGAGGCCCTTGAAGTCGACGCCGAGCGAGTCGAGGGCTGTGGCCGCGCGCCGCAGCCCCGCCTCGTCGGGCTTCTCGGCGGCGGTCAGGATCACGCGGTAGCTGAAGAAGTCGAGCTTCTCGTCGTAGGTGAGCGCGCCGTCCTCGCTGAAGCCCATGTCGCGCAGGACGTCGAAGCCCTTGAGGCGATCCTGGAGCGTGACGCGCTGCTCGGAGGTGAGGTCGGCGAACCGGCCGCGGACGAGTACTCGGTAGGTGTGTTCAGCCACGAGCGAAGATGCTCCCTGAAGGCCCTGCGGTCTGGCGAACGATTTCCCGAGTGCGAAAGAATCGGGACCATGAACGCAAAAGAGCTGGTCACGCGCATCCGGACGGAGCTGCACCCCGGTGAGCACGACAACCTCGTGGTCAAACTGATCGAAACCGGACAGGCTCCGCGCGCTGTGATCGCCACGTTCGCCGCGGAGGAGAACCACATCGTGTCGTCGGACTGGCGAACATTCCTGGCGCTGGCGGCGAAGGCGGAGGAGCCGAACGCGCGGGCGTTCTTCACGTTGCTCGCGGGCGGCGAGGAGCTGGTGCTGCCGATGCTGGAGCCGCTGGCGAAGGCGGCGGGCATGTCCGCCAAGGACTTCCAGAACTACGAACCGTTCCCCGGTTGCCAGTCCTACCCCGCCTACCAGGCGTGGATGGCGCTCAACGGGGAGCCGACGGACGTGATCCTCGCGATCCTCGCGAACTTCACCGCGTGGGGCGGCTATTGCGCGCGCATGGCGAAGGGGCTGCGCGAGCACTACGGGTTCGACGACGAGGCGTGCGCGTTCGTGGACTTCTTCGCCACTCCGGCACCGCAGCTCGAAGACCGCGCGGTCGCCGCGATCCAGGCGTCCCTCGACGCCGGCTGGCAGCCGAAGCACGCGTGGCGCTACGGCCGCCTGCTGCAGGCGTACGAACTGCAGTTCTGGTCCACGCTGGCGTAGAAGGAAACGGGGGCGGCTCAGGAAAGCCGCCCCCGACCCGCTATCGGGGCAGATAAGCCCGGTGTGCCTTGGAGAACTCGTAGTTGTTGTACTTGTCCCAGTTGATCGACCACGTCATGAGGCCGCGCAGGTTCGGGTAGACGCCCTTCGGCTTGTAGCTGCCGCAGCGCGTGCCCTTGGTGAGGCAGTCCAGCGCGGTCTGGACGTCCGCGACGGACGTGAACCCGTTGCCCGCGTACTGCGCGGCGGGCAGGCCAATCGCGACCTGGTCCTGGCGCAGGCCCGCGAAGAACTTCGACGCGTCACCGCGCACCGGGAACCCGGCGAGCACCATGTCGGTCATCGCCACGTGGAAGTCCGCGCCACCCATGTTGTGGTACTGGTTGTCCAGCCCCATCACGGGTCCGGAGTTGTAGTCCTGCACGTGCAGCAACGTCAGGTCGTTGCGCATCGCCTCGATCACCGGCAGGTACGCACCCGTGCGCGCGTCGCCGGTGCCCGTGCCGCCGTAGAACTGGTAGCCGACCTGAACGAAGAACGTCTCCGGTGCCATGGTGAGCACGAAGTTGGCTCCGTAGCGGGCCTTCAGCGACCGCAGCGCCGAGATCAGGTTCACGACCACGGGCGTGGTCGGGTTCTTGAAGTCGAGGTCACCGGGGTTCAGCGACAGCGAGTGGCCCTCGAAGTCGACGTCGAGACCGTTCAGTCCGTACTTGTCGATGATGCCGCCGACCGTCCGCACGAACGCGTCACGTGCCGCCGTGGTCTCGAGCCGCACCTGGCCGTTCTGGCCGCCGATCGAGATGTTGACCTTCTTGCCCTTGGCCTGCTGGGCGCGGATGCCGGCGATGAACTCGGCCTCGGACTCGACGTTCGGGCACTCCGCGACCGGGCACTGGCTGAACCGCAGGTCACCGCTCGTCGCGCTGGTGGGTTCGGCGAACGACAGGTTGATGACGTCCCACTCGTCCGGCACGTCCTTCATGCGGATGTAGCCGGAGCCGTTGGCGAAGCTGGCGTGCAGGTAGCCGACGAGCACCTTGCGCGGCAGCTGACCCGTGGGCGGCTGACCGGTGGTCGTCGTGGTCGTAGTGGTCGTCGTCGTCGTGGTGGTCGTGCTCGTGGTGGACGACGTCGTCGGTCCGGTGCCACCCGTGCACGCCGCGCCGTTGATCGTGCAGTTCGCCGGGTCGGCGGTGCCGGCGGCGTTGAAGCCGAACGACACGCTGGCGCCGGGCGCGACCGAGCCGTTGTACTCCCGGTTGACGAACGTGTTGTGGTTGCCGCTCTTGGTGAGCAGCGAGTCCCAGTAGGCACCGACGGAGGTAGAGGCCGGGTAGTCGAACTCGACCTTCCAGGAACTGATCGCCGCGCTGGTCTCGTTCTTGATCGTCACCGTCGCGGTGTAGCCGGAGTCCCAGCCGTTCTTGGAGAACGTCGCCGTGACTCCGGCGGCGCTGGCAGGGGCGAGGCTCACGATCACGGTGCCGAGCACCAGTGCGGCCACCGCGGATATTCGAGCGAACAACAGCATGGGTTCCATCCCTCACGCGTTGGCGGCCGGCAGGGGGTCACCCCGAATTGGACTAGACCATCTATCGGGAAGTCAAGGTTCCAGTGGTGTGGCTCGGAGCGTTGCCGGGGGAATTCGCGGTCAGACGGATGCATCGTGGTGCCCTGCTGAGCGTGGATCACCTCGCCAACGTTCCGAGACGCGCTACTAGACTTCTCGCCGTGCCCCACGCTCGTGCCGCCGACGGAACCAGGCTCTTCTACTCGGTCGAGGGCTCCGGGCCTGCGCTGCTGCTCATCGCGGGCCAGGCGAACTCGTCGAAGTGGTGGTCACAGGTCCGCGGGGACTTCTCCGCCCGGTTCACGACGATCGTCACCGACCACCGCGGAACCGGTTCCAGCGACAAGCCGGACGTCCCGTACAGCACGAGGATGTTCGCTGAGGACTGCGTGACGATCCTGGCCGACGCGGGCGTCGAGTCGGCCCACGTCTACGGCACGTCGATGGGCGGCCGGATCGCGCAGTGGCTCGCGGCCTCGCACGGCGACCGCGTCGACCGGCTCGTGCTGGGCTGCACCTCCCCCGGCGGCCCGCACGGCATCGAGCGCAGCGCCGAGGTGCGCAAGTCGTTGGCGCAGGTCGACCCGATGAAGGCGCGCAGGGCGTTGGAAGCGCTGATGTACACACCGGCCTACCGCGGCCCGTACAACACGCTGGGCGACCCGCAGATGCCGCCGCACGCGCGCAAGCGGCACCTCTTCGCGAGCGCCGAACACGACGCGTGGGACGTGCTGCCGTCGATCGCCGCACCGACGTTGGTCGTGCACGGCACCGAGGACATCTTCAACCCCACGGCCAACGCTCCCCTGATCACGGAGCGGATTCCCGGCGCGGTCATGCACCTGATCGAGGGAGCCCGACACGGTTACTTCGAGGAGTTCGCGAGCGAGGCGACGCCACTCGTGCTCGACTTCCTGGAGGCCTAGCTCTGGGGGATGTATGCGGAAAGCGCCTCTCGTTCTTCTCGTGTTGTCGTTCTTCGCCTTCCTGCCCGCTCCCGCCACCGCGGCCACCGAGCTGCCCGGCGGCAAGGCGTACTTCGTCGTGTCGCGCGGCTCGTTCAAGACGGGCACGTCCAACTGGATGCGCCTGAGCGACTACACGTTCACGACCGACGGCAAGGTGCGAGCGCGCACCTACCTGTGGCAGCAGGCGAAACCGGTCGCGCGTCAGGGCACCGGCACCACGCCCGACAGCTCGTGCTCGACCTCGTCTCCGACGTCTCCGCAGACCCTCGTGCGCTCCTGCCAGGTCATGACGGCCGGCGGCTTCACCTCGTCTCCGAACGAGTCGACGGCAGGCAACTACCGGTTGGACGGCGACCAGCTGCACATCACCTGGGAGGTGCCGGGCTGGAACGAGCAGTGGGCCGTCGTCCCGAGTCCCGACGCCACGCTCGCCAGGCTGGACTTCCAGTCCAACGCCCTGGCCACCGCCGGGTACGGCTACGGCAGCAACACCCCGCTGACCACCCGCCGCCAGATGGCGAGCGTGCAGTCGTTCCCGGGCAACCTGCGGCTGGAGTTCCACGGCTGGGACAAGGGCAACCCGGTCAGCAACGGCAGCGGATTCACCATCGGCCTGTACAGGACCTGCACCACCACCTCGTGGTGCCTCACCTACCGCCAGCCCGAGTCGGCCAACTCCTGCCAGGGCGGGAGCGGCTGCAAGGAGGGCGGGGACACCTCGATCCAGAACCACATCGTGCGCGTCTCGAACACCGACCGCCGCGACACGCACTGGCACTGGTGCAGCTGCCTGAGCATCAACTCGCAGGGCAAGGAGGAGTTCTGCTACAAGGGCAACTCCCACGTGAAGCCGATGCTGCAGATCCTCGACGACAACGGCCAGTTCCACGGCTGGGTGGGCGTCGAGGCCTCCTTCAGCCCGCAGAACAACCGCAACGACGACATGATCTCCGCGTTCCGCGTCGCCGACTTCCGCTAACCGGTCACCCACCGCAGGCCGCGCATCAACGCGTGACCGGCGAACCGCACCCCGGTGGCCTCCGCGATCGGCAGGTAGGGCAGCCGCAACGGCACCCGCGCCCACACCGGCAAGGTGGCGACCGCGGTGGAACTCAAGATCGCGTACGGCCCGCGCGCCAGCACCGGCAAGGGCGCCTTGAGCAGCAGGAACCTGGCCGCCTCCCGCGCCTCGGGCGTGCCTTTCAGCTCGGGCCGGTAGGAGTCGAGCGTCGCGTCGAGCTCGGCAGTGGTGCGCGGCGGGTCCGGAATGCCCATCGCGTCGGCGATGACGGCCATGTCGGCGACGTACCCGTCGTAGTCGTCGAGCGGCTTCTCGCCATAACGCTGGTGGCAGCGCAGGAAGCTGTCGACCTCGGCCACGTGCACCCATGCCAGCAGGTGCGGGTCGTCGGCGCGATACTGCCGCCCGTCCGCCGCCGTGCCGTGGATGTGCTGATGCACGCGCCCGAGCCGTTCGACGGCCTTGAGCGCGTCCTGGGTCGTGCCATACGTGGTGACGCCGACGAACAGACTCGTGCGCTGCAACCGCCCCCACGGGTCGGTGAGGTAGTCGGAGTGCTGCGCGACCGCCGCCATCGCCAGCGGGTGCAACGACTGCAGCAGCAACGCCCGCAGCCCGCCGATGAACATGGCGTGATCAGCGTGGACGTGCCGGATCGGCCGGTCGTCGGCGAACAGGCGCGGACCGGGCGAGTCGTGGATCCGGCGTGCGTGTTTCGCCCGCTCCGGACCCGCGACCTTCTCGAACAGGCTCTCGCTCAGCTGCCGCCGCAGTGCCTCCAGCATCACTCCATGATGCGCGCCGGTCGCTGAGAAAGCCGCACCCACAGCTCAGGAGAGGTGAACGCGCGGTTGTCCGTCGGCCGCAGCCCTGCGTACGCCAGGCAGAACGCGGCCGGTTCGTCCTGGTAGAGGTGCGCCAGCAACACGTCGTCAGCCGTCGCCTGCTCGTCCACCCCGTTGCCGACCTGCAGGTCGGCATCATCGCCGTCGCCGTCGCGGTAGACGGTGCCCTGGTTGCCGCCCTTGGGGTTGGCGTACATGCCGATCGCGACGGTGCCCGCGGACAACCGCTCGAGCACGTCCAGCCCCGCCGCCGAGTAGCCCCAGAGCTGCATCAGCACGCACCCGCCGGGCACGCTCGTCACGCCGACCACGGTCTCCTCGTCGAGCAGGTCGGTCCGCCAGTCCTCGAGCCGCTCGTAGGTCACCTCGACGGGCTCCGCCTCCAGCCTGTCCAACGCGGTCCGCGCGTCGATGCCCGCGACGCACGCCAGGCTGTAGCCGTCGTCGCGGGGAAGGCCGCCGAGCACCGCCACGAGCCGGTCGCGTTCCTCCACGGCGGCACGTTCCTCCGGCGTGAGGTCTTCCTCGGTCGGAAGCGGGTGCTCCGTGGTGAGGCTGAGCCGCGCCGGCGACCAGCCGTACATCATCGAACGCGCCGGATCCGCACCCGCGGCGAGCAGGACCTGGACGTTCTCCGGCCGGCTCGCGTGCACCGCACGCCACAACGCGGTGCGCTCCTCGTCCATCGCGTCGACGTCGTCCGCCTGAGCGATCAGCGCCGCGACCTCCTGCGCCGACTCGAACTCCGCGGCCCAGTGCAACTCGGAAAGCCAGTCGTCCCCCATGGAACGGCACCCTACCGAGGCGGAGTGCCGTTCCAGCAGGGAGATCAGGCGAGTGCGATCTGGTCCAGATCGGGGGCGCCAGCGCCGTCGTTGCCGAACCTGATGGTGTTGGCGCCGGCGTTCAGCGGCACCGGGATCTCGGCCACGTGAGGCGTGTTGTTGCCGACCCCGTCGAGCTTGACCTCGACCGGCGCGCCGCCGTTCACGGAGACGAAGTACGAGCGCGGCCCGTTCACCGTGAACTGGATGAACAGCTTGTAGGAGCGCGTTTCCGGCACGGTCACACCGGGGAAGGTCACCGACGCGTCCGCGCTGCCGCCGATGTTGCGCACCTTCTCCGCGCCCGAGCACGGGCCGCAGCTCGTCAGGCCGGTGCTGCCGAACTGGTTCGCCGAGTCCTCGGCCTCGCGCACGAACACACGATCAGCCGGCCGGGTGCGCACCGGCACAGACCCGGAGACCTCGCGGTCGGAGCCGAGCAGCTGGAACGAGGCGACGACGGGAATGCTGACCGAACCCACGTCGGCCGGCGAGGTCGCGGTCCAGGTGCCTTCCAGCAGACCGGCCAGGCGCATCGACGGACGTGTGGCCGGCGCACCGGTCAGCGTCCAGCCCGCGGGCAGGACCGGGGCGAGGGACACGTTGTCGATCTGGTCGTCGGCGTCGAGGCGCAGCCGTGCGGTGATCTTCACGGACTGCTGTCCGGGCGCGACCCATTGCACGCCATGGGGTTCCACGGTCAGGGTCGTCTTCGGCGTGTAGTTCGACGGCGGCAGCCCGCCCACCGAGATCCGGTCCAGGCCGAGCTCGCCGGTGCCGGACACCTTCACCGTGTTGCGGCCCGCGTTCAACGGCACCGCGACCGACGTCGGGTCCGGCACGTCCGCTCGATCACGCGGCACCGCGACGGAAACCGGTGCCGCGCCGTTCACGGAGACCGACACGACCGAGGACTCGGCGGCCGTCAGGTCGAGCCGGAGGCTGTAAGTACCAGCCGTGCCAACGGAAACATCGCGGAAGGTCACAGCGCCGCGTTCGCCGAGCCCGACCACCTGCCGCGTGCCGGAGCAGGCCGCGCAGAACTCGCCGTGCGCCGAACCCGACCGCGACGCGTCCTCGGCCTCCAAGGCGCCCGGCACACCGCGCGGATAGCTGTGGCCGACGCGGATCTCGTCGATCTTCAGTTGCTTGAAGTACACGGGAGCCTGCGGCCCGCCCCAGGTGTTCAGCACGGTCAGCTTCAGGAACCGGGCCTCCTGCGACCCGATGTCGATGAACTGCGTTCCGCGCGCCGAAGGCAACGCACCGCTGCGCACGTGCCACCAGGAGCGGCCGTCAACAGACGCGGTCAGCTGATAGTCCTTGATGCGCGAGGAATCCTCCGGCCGCCCGAACGACACGCGGGCATGCGTGGGCGACGACTCGCGCTGGTTGATCGCGAGGAACGCGGCCGCGCGACGACGCCCGAGGTCCAGAGAGATCGAGACGGGCTGAGCGGCGCCGGCGTCCCAGTACGTCTCATAGCTGCCGTCCGTCAGATTCGACGCCGGGAAGCCGCCGGAGGATGACGTCGCCGACGCCTTCACGCCGGTGTAGAAGCCTTGCTGCCCAGCGGTTTCCACGGCGAACACCGTGTCGTACTCGTCCCACGCCGTGATGCCCTGGATCGTCAGAAAACCGGCCGATTGCGAGAAGCGCATCCGCGCGCCGGTCCGCAGATCACGAACAGAAGTAACGCGATATCCGTTGTCCCGCAATCGAACGAAGTCGGCACGCGGCCGGGTGACGACGTGGACGTACTGCTTGCCGCTGGCGGGATTGATGGTGATCACGCCGTGGGCGCCGTCGTTCCAGAACCCCGGCTGCATGCCGCCGTACATGTACCCGGCGCCCTCGACGCCCTGGATCGACTCGCGGATCGGCGGCACCCACGAGGCCATGAAGTTGTTGTAGGTCTCCTGCTGCGCGGGCATCCTGCCGTTCACCATCGGCGTCTCGGCCATCAGCGACTTGATCGACGAGCCCGCGTTGGTGATGTAGCGGCCGGTGTTCAGGCGCGTGTCGACGGCGTGGTTTCCGCCGTCGTACCACCAGTCCCCCGTGGTGGGCAGCTTGTAGCAGGCCTCGGACAGGCGCGGCATCGGCGTGAACGTCGCCGCCGGGTAGTCGTAGGACGGGAACATGCCGGTCTTCTGCTCGTTCGAGACCGTGTCCATGATCGGCGTGTCCTCGTTGTTGTTGCTCAGCAACCAGGTGGGCCGCAGCTGCCGGACCTGCTCGTAGAGCTTGTTGCGCTCCCAGTACTCGTTGTCGTTGTCGATCCAGAAGCCGGCGAGGTCGTCGTAGTTCTTCATCACCTCGAAGAACAGGTCGTAGCTGTACTTGCCGAAACCCTCGCGCGTGGTCAGGTCGACCTGCTCGCCGCGATAGGCGGAGTAGGCGGCCGAGTCGAGCATCTGCACGCCCTGCTCGCTGTGCCACTGCGGGTCGTCGGTCATGTAGAGGACGACCTTGACGCCCTTGGCCTTGCCCGCACGGACGAGTTCGCCGAGCAGATCGCGTTCGGTGGCACAGCTTCCGGGGATCTTCGAAGGCCACGGCCGCGCGTAGCCCAGCCGTGAGTGGAACGTCGCCAGCACGACGTAGGAGGCGCCGAGCTTGCGGGCCTCGTCGATCCAGTAGCCGGGGGTCCACCCGCCACCGGTGACGTCGCGCTCCCACTCGGCGCAGTTCAGGTGCTTCGGGGCGGTGAACATGCCCCAGTGCAGGAACAACCCGGCGGTCGACTGCCGCAGCCACTCCTGTCTCGGATGCTGCACCTCGGCCTGAGCGGCGCCTGGGGTGAGCAGACCTGCGAGCAACGCGGCCACCACAGCCGCGCACCAACGACGTAGTCCCATGACCATCGCCTTCTCGTCCGGGGCGGCGGCGAGAAGATCCGATGATTGCAACCGGAACCAGACGGGTCAAGGCCCATTCGCCCACCAAACGCGAAGACTCATCGGAGCAATCCATGATCCAGCGCATGGTCAGCCGCCGCCGTGATAATCAGGCGTTTGGCTGCGCACGATCAACTTCGGCCATCGAGGACGGAACCGGATGAACGACGAGCACCTGCCCGGCTTCTACCACGACGCGGAGGCGGTCTCCCGGCTCGGACAGCGGCTCACCCTGCTGTTCAGCCGGGTGCGGCTGATCGGCGCGGTGGTCGCGGCGGTGGGCGGTGCGTTCAAGTGGCAGATCGGCGGCGGGGTCGACGTCTGGGCGTGGGTGGCGCTGGGCGGGTTCCTCATCGCGCTGTTCGGCGAGCTGCTGCTGTGGGTGATGCACCCGGAGCTGAAGTGGAACGCGGGCCGCACCGTCGCCGAACGCGTGAAGTCGCTGGCCTGGCGCTACGCCGTGGCGGGTGACCCGTTCCACCGCATCGTCCAGAACCCGCGTGAGGAACTGGAGCTCGCCATCGCCGACGCGGTGCGGGAACACCGCAGGGAGGTCATGCTGACCAGCGCGAACGACAACGGCGAACGGGTCATGACCGAACTGCGCACCGCCTCGTTCGACGAGCGCAGGACCGCCTACCGCGAGGCCCGCGTCCAGCCGCAGGTGCAGTGGTACCGCGACCGGTCCGCGATGAACGAGACCCGCGCGAACGTGTTCCGCGTCCTGATGATCGTCGGTGAGCTCGTCGCGATCGTCTTCGCCATCCTGCGCATCAACGGCGTCTGGGACGTCGACCTGTCCGGCGTGATGGCCGCGGCCGTCGCGGGCGGCGCGGCCTGGATCGGCCTGCGGCAGTACGAGAACCTCAGGGTCACCTACGCGGCCGCGGCCGGTGAGCTCGCGGACATCTACCACCGGCTCCCCCACGTGCGGGAGAGCGACTGGGCCGCGGTGGTAGCCGAGACCGAGGCCGTGATCGGCAAGGAGCACGCCGCCTGGCTCGCGTCGCGGCCCAGCGCGACCTGAGCCAGGCGGAACGCCGTCAGCTCAGCGCTTCGACGACCTTGGTGACCATCGCCCGTTCCGCGGCGGCCACCTCGCCGTCCGCGCCCGCCACCGAGCGGCACATCTCCGACACGGCGGCGCGGAAGATCGCGACGTCCCGCGGTTCGTGGGCGTTGATGATCGCCACCGAGTCCCGTAGCGCGGCCAGCACACCCGACTCCACATCGGACGCCGAGCCCTTCGGCAACGAGGGCGGCGCGGCGGCGATGATGGCGCGCAGGTCGTCCGTGAGCAGGGTGATGGCCCTGACGCCCGCCTGGCTCTCCTCGTCGACCGAGCCGGGGTCCGCAGTGGACACCAGCACCATGGCACCGAAAACGGCCGTGCGGAGGGTCTGCCCCTCCGCCTCCGTGTACGCAGTCATGGGCGCAAGCCTATGCAACGATCAGTGGCTATGAGTGCGGGTCAGGTGCTTGGCGCCAACATCAGGGCGTTCCGGGAGCAGCGCGGGCTGTCGCTGTCGGAGCTCGCGCGGCGGTCGTCCATCGCCAAGGGCACGCTGTCGCAACTGGAGAGCGGCGCCGGCAACCCGACGATCGAGACAGTGTTCAGTTTGTCGAACGCTCTGGATGTGCCAGTGTCGGAACTGGTGACCGCGCGGACGCCGCCGGAGGTCGTGCTGGTGCGCGCCCGCGACGTCGAGGTGCTCAGCAGCAACGCCGTCGACCTGCGGCTGATGCGGCGGATGGACATCGGGGACACCGTGCTGGAGATCTACGACCAGCGCGTCCGGCCCGGCGCCACACAGACCAGCGAAGGACACCCCGGCAAGGAACACGTGCTGGTCACGAGCGGTCAGCTGCGCGTGGGACCGGCGGACGAACCGTACGAACTGGGCCCCGGCGACTACGTCTGCTTCCCCGGCTCGATGCCGCACTCGTACGAGACCGTCGACGGTGAGGTCAGCTCGGTACTGGTGCTGGAGTACCCGAAGCACTAACGTTCATTCTATTGAACGGAGGTGGCGATGCAGCCGGACGTCGTGGTCATGGGCGCGGGCATCATCGGGGCGGCGTGCGCGCAGGCCCTGAAGGCACGCGGGCTCCGCGTTGTCGTCGTCGACCGCCACGGACCGGCGTCGGGCACCAGCGCGGCCGGTGAGGGCAACGTCCTGGTCAGCGACAAGGAACCCGGCCCGGAACTCGACCTGGCCCGGGCGAGTCGCGACCTCTGGCCGGAGCTGGCGGAGGACGCCGAATGGGAGGAAAAGGGCGGACTGGTCGTCGCCACGACTCCCGAGGCGGTCGTGCCGCTGCAGTCCTTCGCCGCGAAGCAACGGGCCGCGGGCGTCGACGCCTGCGAGATCAGCACCGCCGACGCGCTGACCCACGAGCCGCACCTCAACCCGGAGATCACCGCCGCCGTCCACTACCTCCAGGACGCGCAGCTCAACCCGGTCAAGGCGACCCGAAGCCTGCTGCGCGGCATCGAGGTCAGACGCGCCGAGGTGTCCACAGCGGACGGCCGCGGCGTCACCACCCCGGACGGCGTGATCAGCTGCGGCGCGGTCGTGAACGCCACCGGCCCGTGGGCGAGGAACTTCGGCGTCAACGTGCTGCCCCGGCGCGGCGTGGTGCTGGTGACCACGCCGATCCCCGGCACCATCCGGCACAAGGTCTACGACGCGGACTACGTCGGCGCGGTCGCGAGCGGCGACGCGGACCTGCAGACGTCCGGCGTCGTCGAGTCGACCCAGGCCGGCACCGTGCTGATCGGGTCGAGCCGCCAGCGCAAGGGCTTCGACGACACGATCGAGAGCAGGGTGCTCAAAGCGTTGGCGCTCAAGGCGATCGCGCTCTTCCCGATGCTGACGAACGTCCCGGTCATGCGCGCGTACGGCGGTTTCCGCCCGTACGCGCCGGACCATCTGCCGATCATCGGCGAGGACCCCCGCACGCCCGGCCTGTGGCACGCCACGGGTCACGAGGGCGCGGGCGTCGGTCTCGCCCCGGCGACCGGGCTGCTGCTCGCGCAACTGCTCACCGGCGAGTCCCCGCTGGTCGATCCCCACCCGTTCCGCGTGGACCGGCCGGAGGTGATGGTGTGAAGGTGACGTTCAACGGGCTGCCGCGCGAGGTCGCGCACGTCGCGGAGTTGTTGCCCGGCAGGTTCTTCTGCGGCATCGGCGTGTGCTTCGGCTGCGTCGCGGAGATCAACGGCGTGCCCGAGGTCCGCGCGTGCCGCCACCCGTTGCGCGACGGCGACGTGATCAGGACGACGTCATGAGGGTCGTGGTCGTGGGAGCGGGACCGGCCGGGATGGCCGCCGCGCGGACCGCCGCCGACGCGGGCGCCGAGGTCGTGCTGGTCGACTCGGAACCGGACGCGGGTGGGCAGTACCTGCGCGGGAGGGCCAAGTTCGAGCACAGCGGGGTCACGCACCTCAGGAACACCGAGGCCTGGCTGGTGGAGGGCAACACCCTTCATCTGCGCGGGCCGCGGCAACTGCGGTTCGGCTCGCTGGTCATCGCCACCGGCGCCTACGACCGGCCGCTCCCCTTCCCCGGCTGGGACGGTCCCGGCGTGATCACCGCGGGCGCCGCCCAGGCACTCGCGAAGCAGGGCGTCACGCTGGCCGAACGCGTGATCGTCGCGGGCACCGGCCCGTTCCTGCTGCCGGTCGCGACCGCGCTGCAGGACCTCGGCGCCACGCTCGTCGGCGTCTACGAGGCCTCCTCCCCCACCAGGTGGCTCCGAGAGGCCAGGGCGATCGCCGCGAACCGGCACAAGATCGGTGAACTCGCGAGCTACCGGAAAGTGCTGCCACGCCTGGAAACCCGCACCGCCGTGATCGCCAAGCACGGTGACCGAGTGACCGTCGCGAAGCTCGACGGCCAGTGGCGTCCGGTCAGCCACCGCACCGTGCAGGCCGACCTCGTCTGCATCGGCTACGGCTTCCTGCCCCGCACCGACCTGCTGCCGAACGCGAGCCGCACCAACGACTTCTACGACGTCGACGACCACCAGCGGACGTCGGTCGAGCACGTCTACGCGGCCGGTGAGGTCACCGGCATCGGTGGCGCCGACCTCGCCGAGGCCGAAGGCGTCATCGCCGGAGCCGCAGCGGCAGGACAGAAACCGCCCACGAAGGCCCTGGAAGCCGTGCGCAAGGGCCGTTTGTTCGCCCAGGCCCTCTCCAGAGCGCACGCCGTGCAACCGGGCTGGCAGACGTGGCTGGACCCGGACACCACCGTGTGCCGGTGCGAAAAGGTCAGCCTCGAAGACCTCACCGACGCGACCAGCATGCGCGAACTGAAGCTCACCTGCCGCGTCGCGATGGGTCGCTGCCAGGGCCGCATCTGCGCCCGCAACGCCGCCGAACTGACCGGTGTCCCGTTCGACGGCCAACGCCGCGTGATCGCGGTCCCGATCCCCCTAGGCGAACTGGCCACTCTTCCAGAGGAGACACAGTGACTGATCATTCTGGGACGGAACGCCTCGACGGCGTCATCGTCGCCACCGCGCTCCCCTACGCGGAGGATCCCAGCGCCCCGGCCGGACTGCGCCCCGACCTCGACAAGTTCGCCGAGCACTGCCGGTGGGTCGTCGAGAACGGCTGCCGCGGCGTCGGCCCGAACGGTTCGCTGGGCGAGTACTCGTCGCTGACCGACGCGGAACGCCGTGAGGTCGCCCAGACCGCCATCGCCGCGGTCAAGGGCCGGGGAATCGCGGTCATCGGCGTGCACGGCGTGGGCGCCCACCAGGCCCGGCACTGGGCCGAACTGGCCGCCGAGGACGGCGCGGACGGCGTGCTGTGCCTGCCGCCGACGATGTACCGGGCCAACCGCGGCGAGGTCGTGCACCACTTCCGCGAGGTCGCGAAGGCCGGGCTGCCGATCATGGTCTACAACAACCCGATCGACACCAAGGTCGACCTGACGCCCGATCTGCTCGCCGAGATCGGCCAGATCGAGAACGTCGTGGCGGTCAAGGAGTTCTCCGGCGACGTCCGGCGCGTGCTGGAGATCCGCGCGGCCGCCCCGCACCTCACCGTCGTGGCGGGCGCCGACGACGTCGTGCTGGAGAGCCTGCTGATGGGCGCGACGGGCTGGTTCGCGGGCTACCCCAACGTGTTCCCCGCCGAGTCCACCCAGCTCTTCACCCTCGCGCTGGAAGGCAAGCTCGACGAGGCCAGGACGCTCTACGAAAAGCTCGTGCCGGCGTTCCGCTGGGACTCGCGCACCGAGTTCGTGCAGGCCATCAAGCGTTCGATGGACTACGTCGGCCGCTACGGCGGTCCCTGCCGTCCCCCGCGCGGCCCGCTGAGCCCCGAGCAGCTCGCCCAGGTCGACGCCGACATGAAGCTGGCGACGTCGTGAGGTTCGCCAAGTACTTCAGCGCCGTCGACTCGCACACCGAGGGCATGCCGACGCGGGTCATCACCGGTGGCGTCGGCGTGATCCCCGGCGAGACCATGGCCGAGAAGCGGCTGAACTTCGTCAAGAACCACGACCACATCCGGAAACTGCTGGTGAACGAGCCGCGCGGGCACGCGGCCATGAGCGGCGCGATCCTGCAGCCGCCGACCCGCCAGGACGCGGACTGGGGCGTGCTGTTCATCGAGGTCTCGGGCCTGCTGCCGATGTGCGGGCACGGCACGATCGGCGTCGCGACGGTGCTGGTCGAGACCGGCATGGTCGAGTTGACAGAACCTGTCACGACCGTGCGCCTGGACACCCCGGCCGGGCTGGTGCTCGCCGACTACGACACCCGCACGAAGCTCGTGACGATTCGCAACGTCCCGGCGTACGCGCACGAGCTGGACGCCGTCGTCACCGTGCCCGGACTCGGCGAAGTGCGCTACGACATGGCGTACGGCGGCAACTTCTACGCGATCGTGCCCCTCGCGGACCTGGGCATCCCGTTCGACCGCGTGGAAAAGGAACGGATCCTGGCCGCCGGTCTGTCCATCATGGACGAAATCAACTCGGTGAACCGGCCGGTGCACCCGGTGGACCCGTCGATCGGCGGGTGCAAGCACGTCCAGTTCACCGCACCCGGCCAGGACGGCGCCGACGCGCGCAACGCGATGGCGATCCACCCCGGCTGGTTCGACCGATCACCCTGCGGCACAGGCACTTGCGCCCGAATGGCCCAGTTGCACGCACGAGGCCTGCTCGGAATCGGTGAAGACTTCGTGAACGAGTCGTTCATCGGGACGAGGTTCATCGGCCGGCTGCTGGAAGAGGTCCGGCTAGGTGACCGCACGGCCGTCGTGCCCACAGTGGCCGGTCGGGCCTGGATCACTGGCATGGGTCAATATCTGCTGGACGAGACCGATCCGTTTCCTGAGGGGTTCGCGTTGTAGTCACTAGAGTCATGCGCGTGACAACGACGCCCAGTCTGGAAGCGCTGCTGCGCATCGGACCGTTCCACTCGGCACTGCGCGCGGCCATCCGCCGGCGTGGCCTGACGCTGGAACGGCTGCGGCTACGCCTGGCACAACAGGACGTGGCGGTGGCGTTGTCCACGCTGAGCGACTGGCAGCAGGGCCGGGTGCGGCCGAACTCCCCGAAGTCGCTCAGGGCCGTCTCGGTGCTGGAAGAGCTGCTGGAGGTGCCGCCCCACGCGCTGCGGACCCTGCTCGAGCACACCGGCCCGAGCGGCTGGCCGGACGTCGTGCCCGGCATGATGCCCGGCTTCAACGCGAACGACCTGGAGATCCTCTCCCGGCACGACAGGGTGTTCGTGGACGCCGCCCGGCACGCGTCCCGCGTCGACGCGCAGGTGGTCGTCCGGGCACGCCGTGACGGCGTCGACCGCTTCTACGCGCACTACTTCTGCGACGACTCGGTGGAGACGGCGGAGGTGCGGCAGGAGCCCGTCCGCAACTGCCGTCTCGGCCGGTCCACGCGGAACGAGACCGAGCGCGTGGTCGTGGACGAGCTGCTGTTCGACAAGCCGTTGCTGGAAGGCGAGACCTGGGTCTTCGAGTACACCGCGCACGACCCGACGCGGCTGGACAGCATCGAGTACGCGCACGGCGTGCGGTGCTTCCTCGCGCAGAGCCTGATCGAGGTGCACTTCGACCCGGCCGCGCCGCCCGTCGACCCGCACGTCTACCTCCAGGACTGGGAGGAGCCGCAACCGCACCGGACGATCGACCTGGAACCCGACCACACGAACTCCGTGCACCACTTCGAGACTGATGTGTCGGTGAACTGGGTAGGTATCCGCTGGAGGTGGGCGTAGATGATCACTACCGACTTCGTGCCCGGAGCGCCTGCCTGGCTCGATCTGGGCACGTCCGACGAGGCCGCCGCGGCGGAGTTCTACGGGCGTGTGCTCGGCTGGGGCTACCAGCCGCTCGACACCCCGGGCACCGGCGTGTTCACCCACGCGGGCCTGACGGTCGCGGGGCAGGTGCCCTCGCAGTCCGGTTCGTGGACCGTCCACTTCGCCGCGTCCGGCGCGGAACCGGCGGCCGACGTCCGGCTGACCGATCCGCACGGCGGCGAGTTCGGCGTGTGGCAGGCGGGAGAACGCCCAGGGATCGGCGCGGTGTCGATCCCCGGATCGCTGACCTGGCTCGAACTCCACTCCCCCGCGCCCAGCGCGTCCGCGGCCTTCTACCGGTCGCTGTTCTCGTGGGAGATCGAACTGATTCCGGGGGCGCCCGGCCAGTTCCTGCGGCCGGCGGGCGCGGGAGCCGGGCGGCTGTTCGGCGCGATCGTCGCGGACACGCAGGCGTTCTGGCTGCCCTACTTCGAGGTCGCCGATGTGGATCAGGCCGCGGCCTCCGCCCCGGTGCTGCTCGCACCCCACGACCTGGACGGGGTCGGCCGGATCGCGGTGCTCGTCGACCCCTTCGGAGCGCGGTTCGGGGTCATGCGTTCCGTTACCGTCGAAAACCTCCCAAATTCCTGAGTCGCCGGTTAGCGTGCGCAGGTGCAGTTGCCGTGGAGAGCCGCGCCCAGGGCCGCGCTGTCGAGTCCGCTCACGTTGCTGGTGAGCATCGCGACGACGTTGCTGCTGGGCTTCGTGGTGGCCGCGGCCGCACTGCACTCCTCCGCCGCGGGCAGTGCCGCTCTCGCCTACCAGCAGGGCCGGATGTGCCCGCATTCCGTGCATCCGTCGCTGGACGGGGAAGGGCTCGCGTTGCCGGCCGCCGTCTCGATGGCGGCGCGCGGCGATCTCGGCGCCGCCTACACGCGGATCGGCCGGCCTGATTTCAACGGGCTCGCGACCTACGGCCGGTTCGGCTACCGGCCGGACGCGCTGACGCACCTGACCGTGGTGCAGGGCGGTGGCACCGGGCTTTGGGTGCCGCAGACGATCGCCACGGCCGCTCGCGTGAAGGTCGGCGACCGGCTGACCGGGTCGTCGCTGGTGGTGTCCGCGATCTACGCCGACCTCGCGCAGCCCGTGTCCGGGTGGTGGTGTTCCGAGGCGAAGACCGTGGTGCCGAACCCGTTGGGCGGTGACGGCGCCAGCACGTCGGTGATCTGGGTGGCCTCCTCCTCGGACCTCGCCCTGCTGCCGCCGGAGTTCGCGGCGGGCGCCACGGTGTCGCTGCGCTTCCCCACCGAGCCGCCGGCGACGCTCGCCGAGGCGGAAACGCTGCGGGACGACGGCAACGCGCGGCTGGCGGCGCTCGGGCTGCCGCTGACGCGGACCGACCTGCTGTCCGGCGCGATCACGGCGGCACGGACCTCGGAGCGCAACGTCTCGTCCGCGCTGCTGCCGTTGGTGATCATCAGCGTGCTGGTCGGGCTCGCGGGCGTGGGCACCGTGACCGTGCAGTGGGCGCAGCGCCGGCATTCCGAGCTGCGGCTGCTGTGGGTGCGCGGGGCGAGTCCGTTGTCCCTGGGTCTCCGCGGCGTGCTGGAGCTGGGGTTGCCGCTGGTCCTGGGCGGTCTGCTCGGGCTGGTGGCCGCGCGACTGCTGTTGCCGTTGTACGCGCCCGGGGTCGTGCTGGCGTCCGGAACGCTCTGGGTGGCGCTGGGTTTCGTGCTGGCCGTGGTGGTGCTGAGCCTGGCGGTGACCGTGCTGGTGGCGGCCCGGCGAGCGCACCGGACGTTCCAGGCCCGGGCCCGGACGCGGCGGCTTTCGCTGGTGCCGTGGGAACTGGTCGTCGCCGGACTGGCCGTGCTGGCGTGGGTTCGCCTGTCCCACAACGGGTTGGGCACGGCGCTGAAGTCGGGCACGCTGCCGCGCGTCGACGTGGCCGCGCTGGCGTTCCCGCTGCTCGTGGTGCTGGCGGCGGCGTTGCTCGCGACCCGGCTGCTGCGGTGGTCACTGGGCTGGTCGCACCACGTGCGGTGGTGGCGGGTGCCGGCCGCCCAACTCGCGGTGCGCCGCCTGGCCGCGGCCACCGGTCCCGTGACCGGTGTGCTGCTCGTGGGTGTGCTGGCGGTCGGCACCATCGCCGTCGGCAGCGCGGTGGCGGGCGCTCAGCAGTCGGCGCTGGACTCGAAGTCGGGCGTGTTCGTCGGCGCCAACAGCACGGTCCAGGTGTCGCAGGACATCGCGCTCGGCCGGGTCGCGCTGCCGTCCTCGTTGCGGGGCAACACCACTCTCGTCGGCGTGAGCACGGGTGCGTTGGTCGTGGACCCCGCGACGTTCACCGACGCCGCCGTTCTGAACGACGCCGCCTCGGTGCGTTCGCTGCTCTCGGGGTTGCGGCGGGACGGTGAGATCGCGCAGGCCGTGCGCATCGGCCGTTCGGCGAACCAGGAGATCCAGGTCCCCGGCCTGCCGTTGCTCAAGCCCGTGGCGTCGCTGCCGTCGTTCCCGAAGCTCGGCACGCGCGGCTACGTGGTCGCCCGCGACTCGGTGCCCGCCGCCGAACAGGTCGGCTCGTGGCACCTGTGGTCGTCGCTTCCGTTGTCCGCCTTGACTTCCGCGCTGCAGGCCGAGGGCATCCACTACACGAACGTCGCCGACCGCAACCGTGTGCTGGACGGCCTGCCGTTCCTGACCGTCGAGTGGACGTTCGGCTTCGTGGCGGCGATCGGCGTGGTCCTGGCCGTGGTCGCCGCCGTGGCACTGCTGCTGGCCGTCGAGGTCCGCCGCCGGCAGAACGCCGTCTCCGGCGCGCTGTCGACCCGCATGGGCATGCGCCCGTCCGTGCTGTGGTCGAGTCATCTCCTGGAAGTGGGCGTGCTGGCGTTGCTGGCACTGGGCATCGGCTCGGTGGCCTCGTTCATGAGCGCGGGAGCGGCCGTACCGCGCCTGGATCCCGCGCCGTGGCTGAACCCGGCCCCGATGCTGCCGGACCTGCTGCCGTTGCTGACTTCTATGGTGACGTGCGGCGCCCTGGTGGTCGTCGTGGCGGCCTGGCTCGCGTTGCGCGGTGTGCGCACCGCACGGATGGGAGAACTGCTCAGGTGATTCGCGCTTGTGGCGTAGGGGTGTCCTACGGTTCTGTGCGCGCCGTCGCGGACATGTCGTTGTCGATCGCGCCCGGCCTCACCGTCCTGTCCGGACCTTCCGGGTCCGGGAAGTCGACGCTGCTGCGCGTGCTCTCGCTGATCGAACGCCCGTCCCTGGGCGAGGTGTTCGTGCACGACGTGCCGACCTCGTCGCTGTCGTGGACGCAGCTGCGGGCGTTGCGGCGCAAGGAGATCGCCGTGGTGTTCCAGAACCCGGCCGACAACCTGATCTCGCACCTGACCGTCGGCGAGAACCTCCGCGCGGCCGGTGCCGAGGACTTCTCGCTGCTGGACCAGCTCGGGCTGGGCGGCTCCGCGACCTGGCGAATCGGCGCTCTCTCCGGTGGGCAGCAACAACGTCTGGCGTTCGGGTGCGCCATCGCCCGTGGCGCTTCGGTCGTGATCGCCGACGAACCGACCTCGCAGCTCGACGTGAAGTCCGCTGATCTCGTGCTGGAGATCCTGGAGTCCTT
This sequence comes from Lentzea sp. NPDC092896, assembly GCF_044754905.1. Classification (NCBI taxonomy): domain Bacteria; kingdom Bacillati; phylum Actinomycetota; class Actinomycetes; order Pseudonocardiales; family Pseudonocardiaceae; genus Lentzea; species Lentzea sp. NPDC092896. Next base: position 1,237,799 of record NZ_JBIVPX010000001.1, on the reverse strand, counting down.
GCCGGTGCCCGCTGTGGTGGCGTCGCACGACCCGCGGCTCGTGTCGCTGGCGGACCTGTGCATCCCGCTGGCCGCGTCATGATCCGGGCGGACGGGGTGCACCGGGCCTTCGGCGGTGTGTCCGTGCTGCGCGGGGTGGATCTGGCCGTCGCGGCCGGTGAGCTGGTCACGTTGAGCGGGCCGTCCGGATCCGGGAAGACCGCGTTGCTGTCCCTGTTGTGCGGGTTCGACTTCCCGGACAGCGGGTCGGTGTCGCCCGGACTGGCTTCCTGGTCAGCCTGCGCGGTTCTGCCGCAGTCGCTCGGGCTGGCGTCCGAGCTGACGCTGGAGGAGAACGTCGCGCTGCCGTTGCGGCTGGCGGGGCGCGAGGTGGCCGGGGTCGCGGAGTTGCTGGCGGAGCTGGGGATCTCCGGGCTGGGTGCCCGGTATCCGGGGCAGGTCTCGTTCGGGCAGCAGCAGCGGGCGGCGCTGGCACGCGCTGTCGTGGCGCGGCCTTCGGCGTTGCTCGCGGACGAGCCGACCGCACACCTCGACGCCGTGAGTGCCGTGGCGGCCGTGGGGCTGCTGCGGCGGGTCGCCGACGAAGGCGCCGCGGTGCTGATCGCCACGCACCACGACGCCGTGCACGCCGTCGCCGACCGCGTGCTGCTGCTCGCCGACGGCCAGGTTCAGACCGCCGGAGGCCTGTCCTCGTAAGGCGTGGACAGCACCACCGTCGTCCGCGTCGAGACGTTCGCCGACTCCCGGATCTTCTGCAGGAGCTCCTCCAGCGCGACCGGCGAGGCGACGCGCACCCGCAGGACGTAGGACGCGTCGCCCGCCACCGAGTAGCAGGCCTCGATCTCCGCGAGGTGCTCGAGGCGCTTCGGGTAGTCGTCCGGCTCGGCGGGGTTGATCGGGAACAGCGAGATGAACGCGGACATCGGCAGGCCGATCTCGGTGCCGTCCAGCCGGGCCGCGTAGCCCTTCACGATGCCGCGCTGTTCGAGGCGCTTCACGCGTTGGTGCACGGCCGACACGGACAGGCCCACGCGCTCGGCGAGGTCGGTGAAGCTGCACCGGCCGTCCGAGGCGAGTTCCTTCAGTATCGCTCTGTCGATCTGCTCGAGGGTCAAAGCACCACCAGGTCGTGAGGTCGGTTGTTGAAGGACTCGACGCCGTCCGGGGTGGCGACCACGATGTCCTCGATGCGCGCGCCCCAGCGGCCGGGCAGGTAGATGCCGGGCTCCACGCTGAAGGCCATGCCCGCTTCGAGCGGCAGGGAGTTGCCGCTGACGATGTAGGGCTCCTCGTGCACGTCCAGGCCGATGCCGTGGCCGGTGCGGTGCACGAAGTACTCGCCGAAGCCCGCGTCGGTGATGACCTTGCGGGCGACGGCGTCGATCTCCTCGCAGGTCACGCCAGGCTTCACGGCTTCCACCGCGGCCTGCTGCGCCGCCTGGAGTACCGCGTAGGTGTCCCGGACGTCGTCGTAAGTGGGCTCGCCCATCACGTAGGTGCGGGTCGAGTCGGAGTTGTAGCCCTCGGCGACCGGGCCGCCGATGTCGATGACGACGACCTCGCCCGCCTGCACCACGCGGTCGGAGTCGCGGTGGTGCGGGGACGCGCCGTTGGGCCCGGAGCCGACGATCACGAAGTCGGCGACCGTGTGGCCTTCCTCGACGATCGCGGCGGCGATGTCCTTGGCGACCTCACGCTCGGTGCGGCCGACACGCAGGAACTCGCCCATGCGCGCGTGCACGCGGTCGATCGCTTGTCCGGCCTTGCGCAGGGCGTCGATCTCGGCGGTGTCCTTGCGCATGCGCAGCTCGCGGATGATCGGTCCGGCCAGCGACTGCTCGCCGCCGATCGCGTGGCCGAGCTTGATGGTGTGCAGCGCGGGCATCATGTCCGCGACCGCCGTGCGGGTGCCCTTCAGCGCGTCCTTGACCAGCGCGTACGGGTCCTCGCCGTCGACCCAGGTGACGACCTCGACGCCGAGCTCGTCCGTGGGGATGGCCGCGTAACCCGGCTGCTCCAGCTTCGGCACGACCAGCCTCGGCGTGCCGCCCACCGGCAGCGCGAGGCAGGTGAGGCGCTCGAACGAGTCGCCACCGGCGCCGATCAGATACCGCAGGTCCGAGCCGGGCGAGATGAGGAGGGCGTCGACGCCCGCCTGCTCGGCGGCGGCGGTGGCGCGGTCAAGCCGCGCACGCAGCGCGGACACGTCGATGGGCCCGGTGATCGTTGCCATGGTCGAAATCCTAGTGCGTGGACCACAATGCCCGCCGCACGCCTTCGGCACTCGGCAGGACACCTCGCGGGAGCGCTGAACGCGTCCGGCAAGCGTCAGCGGTCCACGCACGAGTAGTTTGTCCACTCGTGAGCTCTCCCCTGGTGCTGCTCGACTCCGCGAGCCTCTACTTCCGGTCGTACTACGCGCTGCCGGACTCGATGACGGCGCCCGACGGCACGCCGGTGAACGCCGTGCGCGGGTTCGTCGACACGATCGCCCGCGTCATCACCGAACGCGGCGCGGCCCGGCTGGTCGCCTGCCTCGACGCCGACTGGCGGCCCGAGTTCCGGGTCAAGGCGCTGCCGTCCTACAAGGCGCACCGCGTCGCCGAGGGCGCCACCGACGGGTCCGAGGAGGTCCCGGACACGCTGACGCCGCAGATCCCGATCATCCTCGACGTGCTCGACGCCGCCGGCATCTGCACCGGCGAGGCGGCGGGCTACGAGGCGGACGACGTGATCGGCGCGCTCGCCCACCACGAGAAGAAGTCCCGCGTCGAGGTGGTGACGGGCGACCGCGACATGTTCCAGGTCGTGCGCTTCGACCCCACGCCCGTGCACGTCGTCTACGTCGGCCGCGGCTGGAACAAGGCCGAGGTCCTCGGTCCGGAGGAACTGGCCACCAAGTACTCGCTGCCCGTCGAGAACGCGGGTTCCGCGTACGCCGACATGTCCGTGATGCGCGGCGACCCGTCCGACGGCCTGCCGGGCGTGGCGGGCATCGGCGAGAAGACCGCGGCGAAGCTCATCACCGAGTTCGGCTCGCTCGACGCCGTCCTCAAGGCCGTGACGGACCCGATGGACCGCAAGCTCACCACCAAGGCCCGCAACGCGCTCATCGCGGCCGAGGACTACCTGGCGGTGGCACCCCTGGTCGTCCGCACGGCGCTGGACGCCCCGGTCGTGCTGGACCGCTCCGACGAGGTGCCGCGCGTGCCCGCCGACCCCGAGCGGCTGCGTGAGCTCACGCAGCGCTGGGGCCTCGGCAGTTCGGTGCCGCGCCTGGTGAACGCGATGGAGCGGCGCGGCTAGAAGAACGTCGAGCAGAGCGGCGCGACGGGGACGGCGAACAACGCGTCGGCCTCGTCGAACCGCGAGCCCTCGATCCGTTTCGCGGCCGCGAGGTCCGAGAACCTCGTGTCGCCGAGGTAGACCGCTCCGAGCAGGTCGGCGGGGATCGTGATGTCGGCGGGGCCGTCGACGCGTTCGGCACCGTCCGGCGACACGCGGTAGCTGCCGTCGTTCGCGGGCAGCAGCCTGTCGCGCACCTCGATGACGACGGGCTCGGCGACGCCGTAGGTGCGGGCGGCGAGCATGCACGGCACGTCCACCAGCCGCAGCCAGATCTGGTCGAAGACGTCCTTCGTGTACACGACCCGCGGGTCCTCGAAGAGCCAGTTCACCGGGTCGTCGAGGGCGGCGTCGACGTTGATCTCGTCGATCAGGTCCAGCCGCGTCAGGTAGATCCAGAGGTCGCGCCACGCGTCGGCGTTGGCCCACGCGAAGTCCTCGATCTCCATGGTGTGCTTGAAGTCCTTGTCCTCGGACACCTTGTAGCACACGTAACCGTCGTCGCCGTCCGGTCCACTGTGGACGACGGTGACCACGTTCTCGGCCGCGCCCTTGCGCTCCTGGTGAATCGCCCACCAGCCGGGCCAGCGGGAGATCTGCCCAGGACGGTCGAGCCCGAACGTGGCGTGCAGCTCCGGCACCAGCTTGTCCGAGGTGTCGGGGTCCACCATCCGCACGCGTCCGACCGGCGAGCCCGGGATCACGGCCTTGCGCGCGTCGATCCGCAGGAACCGCACCCGCCCGGCGAGCCCGTACCCGAAACGGCCGTAGATGCGGCCCTCCGACGCGCGCAACGTCGCGACGGGATCCGACAACGTCGAGAGTTGCTCGCGCATCAACGCACTCAGCACGCCACGGCGCGTGTAGTCCGCACGAACCCCCACGCGCGACACAGCGGCGTGCGGTACGACGGCGCCACCGGGCACCACCATCGAGCCACCGAAGGTCTGCGTCGTGCCGACCATCTCGTCGCCCTCGAACGCGGCGTGCGTCCGGCCGGGCTCGTAGGTCTGCCGGATGATCTCCCACTTGTCGTCCGCGGCCGGACTCCAGTGCATCGCACGGCGGAAGAGCCCGTGGTGGGCGCGATACTGCGCTTCGTCGGTGAGAACGCGGATGTCGGTCACGCCCGCGATCCTGGCTCAGCGCGGCCGCGAACGCACGTCAGTTTCCGAGCGTCCAGTACGCCCGGCCCCACTGCTCGCGGCGCTTCAGGATCACCTCGACGAGATGGTCCGCCTCGGACTCGGCGATCGGGATCTTGACGCCGCGGTGGTCGGCCATGGCGAACTCCCGCAACGTGGTCGCCGGATGCCAGTCACTGCCGATCCCGAAGGAGTAGCAGAGGTGGGAGTCGTGGCCACCCCTCGGCCGCACCACGTGCAACGCGTCGTCCAGGTGCAGCGCCTGCCGGCCCTGGTTGAAGACCGCGAAGTAGTACGGGCCGGACCAGTGGTGCGACCACGCACCGCGCACCCGTTCGATCACGCCGGCGACCCGCCACAACGCGGTGCGCTCGTCCACCTCTTCCAGATCCCGCGCCGGGGGCCGGTCCGAGGGGTGCCAGTGCAGGTCATCGGTGAACTGCTGGCCGGTGCCGTCGGGCGCGACCCTCAGCACGATCTGCTCGCGTGCTCCCTGCTTCGACACGTGCCAGCGGAACGGGGCGGGAGCGCGCTCCACGAGCACGGCCTCACCGTCACCCAGGGCGATCTCCGGCTGAGTGCGCCGTTGTCCCCACACGCCGTCAACGTCGTGGTGGACGCGGATGCTCGGGTCGGAATCGCCGTATCGGGCCCGGCGCATCGCGACGATCATGTCGATCATGAACATCTCGGCCCAGTCCGAGTCGACCTCCCACGCGTCGCGCCTCGGCGGCGTCCGGGGCCGGGCGGACAACGGCTCCCAGCGCAGCTCACGGGTGAACGCCTGCTCGGTGCCGTCGTCCTCGACCCGCACCACCGCGATCGGGCACAGAGGCTCCCGCTCCTCGGCGGGGAACACGAAGTAGCGCAAAAGAAAAACCTTCCCCCAGGAACTCCCAGGGGAAGGCTAACGCGCGACAAACGGAGGATCAGCCGGTGGGCTGGCCGACCTCGTACTCGCCGTCCTCGGTCTTGACGACGATCTTGACCTTCTTGTCCTTGCCGCCGACCTGCACCTTGCACTCGAACGAGGTGTTGGGCTTGACCTCGTTCTCACCGGAGCAGGTCGCCGCGCCGACGTCGGAGATCTTGTACTCGTCCTTCAGGATCTGGACGATGCCGCTCTGCACCGCGGTGTTGTCGAAGATCTTCTTCTTGAAGAAGGCCGGCGACACGAACCCGGTGAACAGCACGCCACCGACGAGCAGGACGACGACCACAGCGGCGACCCAGATGGCCGCGCTGGACTTCTTCTTCGGCGGCACCGGCGGGCCGTAACCCGGCTGCTGGCCGTACGGGTTGGGCTGCTGTTGCTGGCCCGGCATGCCGTACTGCTGCGTCTGCTGGCCGTACGGGTCCTGTGCGGGGGTGCCGTACGGGTTCGACTGAGGCTGCTGACCTGGCACGCCGTACTGCTGCGTCTGCTGCTGCGACGGGTCGAAACCCGGGTACGGCTGCTGCTGGCCCGGCTGGGGCTGCGGCGGGCCGTAGGGGTTCTGCTGCCCCGGGTTCTGCGCCGGGAAGCCGCCGGACGGCGTGCCGGGAGGGAAACCGCCTCCATAGGGCTGCTGCGGCGGCTGCGGCTGCTGGCCCCACGGCTGCTGCGGATCGTTCCCTCCGGACGGTCCGTACGGGCTGCTCATCTGTCGACCTCCACGTGTACGACGTTGCGGCGAAATCCAATCACACCGTTGACGTCAGTCTTTACTCCGACTCGCAAAACCTTCGTCAGGCCCATGTCACATCATCGCCACAACTCCGCGCCTCAGCGCGTCGACGGCCTTGGCCGCGGCCGCTCCGACCGGGTCCTGTCGGCCGACCACCTCACGGATCTGGTCCAAAAGGTCGATCACCTGCCGGCACCAGCGCACGAAGTCGCCGGCACCGAGCTCGTTGCCACCGGCCTCGGCGGCCACGAGCACCTTCTCCAGCGACTCGCCGCGCGCCCAGCGGTACACCGGCCAGGCGAAGCCCGGATCCGGCTGGCGGGTGATGCGTTCGAGCTTGTGCCGGCGCTCGTCGTCCTCGATCTCCGCCCACAGCCGCACGGTCTTGAGCATCGCGTCGGCCACGGGGCCCTGCGGCAGCCGCGCCTCGACCGGACCGTCCCTGCGCGCCTCGTAGACCAGCGACGACACGACGGCGGCCAGTTCCTCCGGCTTGAGGCCCTTCCACACGCCGTTGCGGATGCACTCGGCCGCGAGCAGGTCCGACTCGCTGTAGAGCCTGGTCAGCCGCTTGCCGTCGGCGGTGATCTCCTCGGCCTCGCTGAGGTAGCCGCGCTCGCGCAGCAACGCCCGGATGCGGTCGAACTGACGCGCCAGCGAGTGCGTCGTCGCCGCGACCTTGCGCTCCAGCTGCTCGGTCTCGGCCAGCAGCCGGTGGTACCGCTCACCCCACCTGGCGTGGTCCTCGCGCTGGTCGCAGCCGTGGCACGGGTGCGCGCGCAGGGCCCGGCGCAGCGTCGCGAGCTCGGGGTCGTCGTCCGCCGTGGTCTGCCTGCGGCCCCGCGACGGCACGGTGATGCCGGTGTTGCGGATCGTGGAGGCGAGGTCGCGCCGCGACTTGGGCGACCGCACGTCGACCTGCTTGGGCAGCCGGATGTGGCCCAGCACCTCGACCGGCGACGGGAAGTCTGCCGACGTCAGGCGGCCTGACCAGCGGTCCTCGGTGACGACCAGCGGCTTCGCCTCGCCCATCGGCTCCAGACCGGGGTCGACGACGACCGCGAGACCACTGCGACGCCCGGACGGCACGGCGATCACGTCGCCCTTGCGCAGCCGTTCGAGCGACTTGGCCGTCTCGATGCGGCGCGAGTTCGTGTTCTGCTTCGCGAGCTGCTTCTCCCGGTCGCCGATGCGGCGGCGCAGTGCCGCGTACTCGGTGAAGTCGCCGAGGTGGCACGTCATCGCCTCGGTGTAGCCGGCGAGCGCCTCCTTGTTGCGGTCGATGCGGCGGGCGAGCCCGACCACCGACCGGTCCGCCTGGAACTGCGCGAGCGACTGCTCCAGGATCGCGCGCGCGGCCGAGGCGCCGAGCTGGGCCACGAGGTTGACGGCCATGTTGTAGCCGGGCCGGAACGACGACCTCAGCGGGTACGTGCGCGTGGACGCGAGCCCGCCGACCGCCTTGGGGTCGATCCCCGGCTGCCAGACGACGACCGCGTGCCCTTCGACGTCGATGCCACGACGCCCCGCACGGCCCGTGAGCTGCGTGTACTCGCCCGGCGTCAGGTCGACGTGCGCCTCACCGTTGTACTTCACGAGCTTTTCGAGCACGACCGTCCGCGCGGGCATGTTGATGCCCAGCGCGAGCGTCTCGGTCGCGAACACGACCTTGACCAGCCCGCGGACGAACAGCTCCTCGACCGTCTCCTTGAACGCGGGCAGCAGCCCGGCGTGGTGCGACGCGATGCCCCGTTCCAGGGCCTCCCGCCACTCCCAGTAGCCGAGCACGGCCAGGTCGGCCTCCGGCAGGTCGCGCGTCTTCTCGTCGACGATCCGGCGAACCTGCTCGGTCTCCTCCGGCGAGTTGAGCCGCAGGCCCGCACGCGCCGTCTGCGCGACCGCCGCGTCGCAGCCCGCACGGCTGAACACGAACACGATCGCGGGCAGCAGCGAGGCCGCGTCGAGCCGCTGGATCATGTCGGTGCGCGACGTCGGCTTGAACCCGCTGTTGCGCGCCGGACGGCCTGGACCGCCTCCACCGCTGCGGTTGCGCCCGCGGCTGAACGGCACGTGGTAGCGCGTGAGCTCCTCGGTCTTGCGCAGCACCTGGGTGTTGATCCGCGCGTGCGTCTGGTCGCCCTCGAACAGGTCGAGCATCTGGTTGCCCACCAGCATGTGCTGCCACAGCGGCACGGGCCGGTGCTCGTCGACGACGACCGAGGTGTCGCCGCGCACCTCGACCAGCCACTCGCCGAACTCCTCGGCGTTGCTGACCGTCGCGGACAGGCCGACCACCTGCACGTGCTCGGGCAGGTGCAGGATGACCTCTTCCCACACGGGGCCGCGGAACCGGTCCGCGAGGTAGTGCACCTCGTCCATCACGACGTACGCGAGTCCGTCCAGAGTGGACGAACCCGAGTAGAGCATGTTCCGCAGCACCTCGGTGGTCATGACGACCACGGGCGCGCCGCCGTTGATGCTCGTGTCGCCGGTGAGCAGGCCGATCTTGTCCGCCCCGTACCGCGCGGTGAGGTCGGCGAACTTCTGGTTGCTCAGGGCCTTGATCGGCGTGGTGTAGAAGCACTTGCGGCCCTCGGTCAGGGCCAGGTGCACGGCGAACTCGCCCACCACCGTCTTGCCGGCACCGGTGGGGGCGCAGACGAGCACTCCGTGACCGTCCTCCAGGGCCTCGCAGGCCTGGCGCTGGAACGGGTCCAGCTCGAACGAGATCACGGACAGGAAGTCGGTCAGCTTGGGCCGTTCGGCACGACGCCGGGATTCGGCGTAGGCCTCGGCCGGGGACCGCGAAGCACTTGACACTCCATCAGGCTTTCACATCACACCGACAATCGCCGCCGAGATAGATTAACTTCAATCAACACTGAAACGACAGAGGGCGATGTCCCTCGGACATCGCCCTCCACCTGCGGTTTTGTCAGAACGTGCGCTGCACCCGGTCCGCCACCAGCTTCACGAAACGGGACGGATCCGCGAGCTCGCCGCCCTCGGCCAGCAACGCCAGCCCGTAGACGAGCTCGGCGGTGTCGGCGAGCGACTCGCGTTCGCCCGCCGCGAACGCCCCGTGCAGCCCCTCGACCAGCGGGTGCGACGGGTTGAGCTCCAGGATCCGCTTGATCTTCGGCAGCTCCTGCCCCATCGCCTTGTACATCTTCTCCAGGGTCGGAGTGATGTCGTAGGAGTCGCCGACGACGCACGCCGGTGAGGTCGTCAGGCGCGTGGACAGACGCACGTCCTTGACGTCGTCCTCCAGCTGCTCCTTCAGCCACGTCAGCAGGTCGCCGAACTCCGCGGCCTTGGCCTCGTTGGCCGTCTTCTCCTCGTCGGTCTCCAGGTCGACCTGACCCTTGGCGACGGACTGCAGCGTCTTGCCGTCGAACGCGGGAACGGAGTCGACCCACATCTCGTCGATCGTGTCGGTGAGGATCAGCACCTCGAAGCCCTTGGCGCGCAAGGCCTCCATGTGCGGCGAGTTCTCGACGGACGTCCGCGAGTCGCCGGTCATGTAGTAGATGTGCTCCTGGCCGTCCTTCATCCGCGAGACGTACTCGGCGAGCGTCGTCATCGAGTCCGCGGAGTTCGTCGAGGCGAAGGAGCAGACCTCCAGGATCGCGTCGCGGTTGTCGGTGTCGGAGAGCAGGCCCTCCTTCAGCGCCGCGCCGACCTCGCCCCACAGCTTCGCGTAGTCGTCGGGACGCGAGGACTGCAGCGACTTGATCGAGGAGAGCACCTTCTTCACCAGACGGCGGCGCATCAGCTGGATCTGGCGGTCCTGCTGCAGGATCTCGCGCGACACGTTCAGCGAGAGGTCCGCCGCGTCGACGACACCCTTCACGAACCGCAGGTACTCCGGCATCAGCTCGGCGCAGTCCTCCATGATGAAGACGCGCTTCACGTAGAGCTGCACACCGCGCTTGCCGTCGCGCATGAACAGGTCCATCGGCGCCTGCGCGGGCAGGAACAGCAGGGCCTGGTACTCGAACGTGCCCTCCGCCTGCATGCGGATGGTCTCGAGCGGCGCGTTCCAGTCGTGACTGATGTGGCGGTAGAACTCGGCGTACTCCTCCTCCGTCACCTCGGAGGCCGGGCGCGCCCACAGGGCCTTGCGCGAGTTGATCTCCTCGCCGCCCAGGCGCACCGGCCAGGTGATGAAGTCCGAGTAGCGCTTGACGATCTCGCGGATCTTCGCCGGCTCGGTGTAGTCGGGCAGGCGGTCCTCGTCGTCGGACGGCTTGAGGTGCAACGTGACCGAGGTGCCCTGCGGCGCGTCGTCCACGTCGTCGATCGTGTACGTGGCCTCGCCGCTCGACTCCCAGCGCACGCCCTTCTCGGCGTGCGGGTACTTCGTCACGAGGGTGACCTTGTCCGCCACCATGAACGACGAGTAGAAGCCGATGCCGAACTGGCCGATCAGGTCCGACGTGCTGGACTGCTGTTCCTTGAGCTGCTTCAGGAACTCCGCCGTACCGGACTTGGCGATCGTGCCGATCAGCCGCACGACGTCCTCGCGCGTCATGCCGATGCCGTTGTCCCGCACGGTGAGCGTGCGCTCGGCGGGGTCGGACTCGATCACGACGTGCAGGTCGTCGACGTCGACGACCATGTCCTTGTCGCGGAACGACTCCAGCCGCAGCTTGTCCAGCGCGTCGGAGGCGTTCGAGACCAGCTCGCGCAGGAACGTGTCCTTGTTCGAGTAGATCGAGTGGATCATCAGCTGCAGCAGCTGGCGCGCCTCGGACTGAAACTCAAGCGTTTCCATGCATCCCTACCGAAAACCGAAAACGAACCGAACAGCCATACAACTTAGCGACCCAGGACTGTGAGAGCGCCTGGAACCGTCCGAACTGAGACCGGCAATGCCTCTTGGCGTTCGCCATCGGCGTACGCGATCCAGCCGTTGCCACCGGACAGAGAGACCTCACGCGCGCGGAACGTCCGCACGGCCGGGTGCTCGGTGTGCGTGCCCGTGCGCAACGTCGGCAGCATCCGCATCAGCATCCTGCGGCTGCCGTGCTCCACCACGGTCACGTCGAAGAGCCCGTCATGAGCGTCGGCACCGGGGCACACGGGGATGCCGCCGCCGTAGTTCGGCGTGTTGCCGATCGCCACGAGCGTCGCGTCCAGCTCGAACGTCTGGTCCTCGGTCGTCACGACCAGCGGCGCCGACTTCAGCGACGCCAGCTCGGCCACGATCGCGAGGTCGTAGCGGCGTGGACCGGCGGGCCAGCGCATCGCGTTCGCCCGCTCGTTGACCGCGGAGTCGAACCCGGCGCACAGCACCGTCGCGAACCACTGCCCCGTCGACAACCGGCCGAGGTCGAGCTGCTTGCGAGTGCCGTGCACGACGTCCTCGACCGACCGGGACCCGACGGCCACGGCCAGGTCGTTGCCGGTGCCGGCCGGGACGATGCCGAGCGCCGTGGACGTGCCCGCGACGGCCTGAACGCCCAGGTGGGCGGCACCGTCACCGCCGAGGACGACCAGCAGGTCGACACCGTCCGCGACGGCCTCACGGGCCATCGCGAGCGTGCCTTCGGCGTCGTGCGCGACCAACTGCTTCAACGACGAGACGTGCGGACGCAACGCCGCGGCGGTCGACCCGGCCATCCGGGCCGCCCGCCCCTTGCCCGACGCGGGGCACACCAGTAAGGCGGCCCGCGTCACGTGGCGTCGTCGTAGTTCACGCGCTTCGAGGGCTCCGAAGCGATGGCCTTCTCACCGGGGTCGTTGCCGTCGGCGTCGGACGCGACGTAGTGGAACGGCGCCGCCTCGTCGTCGTCGAGCTCGTCCAGGCCCTCGGCGGCACGCAGCTTCGCCTTGCGCTTGTCGTGCACGCGGGAGATCTGGATCGCCATCTCGAACAGCACCGACAACGCGAGGGCCAGCACGACCATCGAGATCGGGTCGGTGCCGGGCGTCGCGATCGCGGCGAACACGAACAGGCCCATCAGCAGGCCGCGCCGCCACTTGGACAGCCGCTCGTAGGACAGCACGCCAGCGCGGTTGAGCATCACCACGACCAGGGGGAGCAGGAAGCTCACCCCGAAGATGAACAGCATCGTGATGACGAAGTTGATGTACTTGCTACCCGTGAGCGCGGTGACCCAGTTGTCGCCACCGAAGCCGAGCAGCACCTTCAGGCCCTGGGGAACCACCAGGTATGCGAGCACCGCGCCGGCCACGAACAGCAGCGCTCCGGCGCTGACGAACATGCGCGCGAACTTGCGTTCCTTCTGGTAGAGGCCGGGCGTGATGAAGGCCCAGATCTGGTACAGCCACAACGGGCTGAGCAGCACCGCGCCCGCCGCCGTGCCGACCTGCAACTGCACGAGGAAGATCTCGAACGGCTCGGTCTGCAGCAACGCGCAGGTGCCGTCGTTGGTGATCTTGGCCCGGTACTGAGCCAGATCCGGCTGGCAGTACGGCCCCGTCAGGATGTCGCCCAGCGACGGGATCGGGCCGAGCCGCACCTGGAACCAGATGAAGCCGAAGATGGCACCGACGGCGATGACCAGCATCGCCAGGCCGAGCCGGTACCTCAGCTCGTACAGGTGCTCTTTGAGCGACATCGTGCCGTCGGCGCTTCCCCGACGGCGCCTGCCGCGTTCCCGGCGTTCAGCAACCCACCGGAACGGACTTGCCACCGCGTTGACCGTCCTTACAAGTCAGGAGACCGGAGGGTCAGTTGTTCGCGGCCTTGTTCTGGCTGGTCTGCTCGATCGGAGGCGCGACCTGGGGCTGCTGCTGCACCTGCGGCTGGGCCGGAGGGAGCTGCTGGACCGGCTGCTGCACGGGCTGCTGCTGCACCGGCGCGTCGTCCGCGTCGTGGTTGTCGCGCAGGCCCTTGGTCTCAGCCTTGAAGATCTTCGCCGACTTGCCGAGCGAACGCGCCATGTCAGGAAGCTTCTTCGCACCGAACAGCAGAATGATCACCACTGCGATGATGATCAGCTCGGTGGGTCCGAGGTTACCCATTGGTGATCCTCCTGTCTCCCCCGTCACGACGATCGTACGCGGGGTTTGCCCTGGTGCGGGCCTGTTCCTTGGGGCGTCGTTGTGCGAAGGCCACCTTCAGCGCAGCGGATCGCGCCTTGAGCAGGCCCACGCCGTCCCCGACCCTGTCCCCCACCAGAGTGCGGGCACGGGCGAATCGACGCAAGGATCGGATGACTCGGACCATGATCGCGACGAGCACGATCAGGCCGAGCGCGATCAGCGCCAGGGTCGGTGTCGACGGCACAAGCACAACCTATACGTCTTAGGTGGACAGCAGGTGATCTGCCCGGCGCAATGCCTCCCGCGCCTGGCGGACCACCTCGTCCGCCAGTTCCGCCGGCTGCTCTACGTGCACGTCGCCGCCCAGCCCGAGGAGCAGGCGGACCATCCAGGACGGGTCGTCGTAGCGCATGAGGACACGCGTGCGGCCGTCCGAGAGCTCCGCGGAGTGATCAACCGGGTAGTACTCGGCGACCCAGTGCGCGTCCGGTTCGAGCAGCAGCACGGCGACCTTCTGGTCGTCCCTGGGGTGGAACAACCCCTCCGATGTATCGGTCAGCTGGGCATGCGGCGGAGGCGAGGACGGCTCGTCGAGCACCTCGACGTCGTCGATGCGGTCGAGCCGGAACAAGCGCACGCCGAGCGCCGAGCGGCACCATCCTTCGAGGTAGCCGCGCCCCTCGACGAGCAGCAGCCGCATCGGATCGACCACTCGGTCGCTCATCGCGTCGTGCGACTGCGAGTAGTAACGGATGCGCACGGCCCGTTCGCGCTTCACGGCGTCCTGCACGGCGGCGCGAACCTCGGCGGTCTCCCCGCGTTCGAACGCGCCGAGCCCGACCACCATGCCCGCCGGCTGCGCCTTGCCGACCGCCGCCTCGATCTTCGCGAGCGCCCGCTGGACGGCGTCCGTGTCGACCACACCAGGCGTGTCGGCCAGCGCCCGCAGCGCGACCAGCAGCGACGCCGCCTCGGCCGCGGTGAGGCGCAACGGCCGGTCGAGGCCCGCGTCGAAGGAGACGGTGATCGTCTCGCCCTCGAACGACAGGTCGATCAGGTCACCGGGCCCGTAGCCGGGCAGGCCGCACATCCACAGCAGCTCGAGGTCCTTGCGGAGCTGCTTGGGCGTGATGCCGAAGTCGGCCGCGGCCTCCTTGACGGTGATGGCGGGGCGGGTGAGCAGGTACGGCACGAGTGCGAGCAGACGCGGCAGCCGTTCGTTCGACGCGGTCACCGCGCTCCTTCCAGTGCGCCCTGCAGGCGGTCGCGGACCGACTTGGCCAGGACCTCGGGTTCCAGCACCACGACGTCGGGCCCGAACCCGGCGAGCCACTTGGCGGCCGAGTCGGGGAACTTCAGGTCGATCTCGACGACGTCGCCGCCGTCGCGTTCCTCGACGACCTTCGCGTGCCGCCGCAGCCCCTGCGCCCGATCCTTGGCCACCCAGATCTTGGCGGGCGCCGTGTGGTGCGGATCGACCTCCGTGCGCGCGATGAGACTCATCAGATCCGTGCCTTCGGGAACGGTGAAGGCGTTGGGCCTGCCCACGGTCCGGACCGCGCCCACGACGCGTGAGAGCCGGAAGCAGCGCGTGTCGTTGCGTTCACGATCCCAGCCCACGAGGTACCACTTGCCGCGCCACGCGACGACACCCCACGGCTCGACCGTTCGTTCCTTCTGCCCGCCCGGCGGCGGCTTGCGGTAGTCGAACGCGACGACCTGCCCCGCCTGCACGGCCTGCAACAGCGGCGGGAACGCGGGCTCGTTCGCCCGCACCTTGGGCTCGACGGCCGCGGGCGTGTCCTGGTCGACGTCCACACCGGCGGCCCGCAGCTTGATCAACGCCCCGTGCACCGCGCCCGTGAGCTGAGGCGAGTCCCAGAGCCGGGCGGCCAGCGCCACGGCCGCGGCCTCGTCGGGTTCGAGGTCGATGTCGCCGAGCTCGTAGTCACGCCGCGCGATCCGGTACCCGTCCTCCGCGCCCTCGGCGTTGGACTGCCGGCCGGTCTCGAGCGGCACGCCGAGATCCCGCAGCTCGGACTTGTCCCTTTCGAACATGCGGAAGAACGCCTCGTCCGTCGGCGCTTCGTGATAGCCGGGGACGATGGCGCGGATGCGCTCCGCTGTCAGGTACTGACGGGTCGACAGCAGGCACAGCACCAGGTTGACAAGGCGTTCGGCGCGTGCGATGGCCACGGAGAGACCCTAACGCGTGCGCGCACCGAAACCTCATCACCACCTGTCGTCAACGGTCCGTTCAAAACAGCGTCCGCAGTTCCCGGACCAGTTCGACGGGTGCCTCCTCGGCCATGTGGTGACCGCAGCCGAGGGCACGTACCCGCACGTCATCCGCCCACTCGGCCCAGATCCCGGGCAGGTCGTCGTACAGCTCGCCGAGGTCGTCCTCGGCCGACCACAACGCCAGCACCGGGCAAGAGATCTTCCGTCCGGCGGCGCGGTCCTCGTCGTCGTGCTGACGGTCGACCTCCAGACCGGCGCGGTAGTCGCCGCACATCGCGAGCACGGTCGCCGGGTCGTGGATCGCCCGCTGGAAGTCGGCCCAGTTCTCCACGCCCATCGCCAGCGGGGTGTCGTGGTAGCGGCGGCCGTACCAGAGATCGGGGTCCTGGTTGATCATCGCGGCCGCGAGTTCCTGCTGTGCCAGGAAGAACCAGTGGTACCAGTCCTGGGCGAAGCGGGCGTTCGCACGAGAGAGATGAGCGCCGATCGGCAGCCCGTCCAGCACGGCGAGTCGCGTGACCCTCTCCGGGTGGTCGAGCGCGAGCCGGATGGCGGCGGCAGCGCCCCGGTCGTGGCCCGCGACGGCGAACTTCTCGTGGCCCAGCTGGCTCATCAGGTTCACGAAGTCGCGCGCCATGGCGCGTTTCGAGTAATCACCGGGTTTGCTGGATTCGCCGTAACCGCGAAGATCCGGGCATACGACCGTGTAATCGTTCGCCAGCAACGGCGCGACGCGGTGCCACGTGGTGTGTGTTCGCGGATGGCCGTGCAAGAGGAGGACCGGCGGCCCTGCACCACCGGTCCTCACTCGCAGATTGGCCTCGCCAACGTCCCTGCAACGCAACGAGAATCCGTCGAACACCTGCATCGGCTACCCCGCTCGGGAGTGGCCGACACGTCCTTTTTCGCCAGACCCCCTTCGGGCGTTACACACCTACGACGATCTCGGACTCGGGATCGTGGTCGAGCGTGGTCGTACCTGCCACGACGACGGTCGCCTTGCGCCACGGCTGTTCGCGCGCCAGGAACGGCAACTCCTCGGCCAGCCACGCGGCGACGTGCCGTTGGTGCTCGGCGGAGTCGCCGTCCCGGGCGACCAGCCGTCGTTCCTGCTCGTCCAGGTCGCCCTGCACCCAGATCGAGGCGTCGATCCACTCGGCGCACCGCTCCCGGATGATCCCGGTGCCCTCGATCCACACGACGTCCAACCCGGACGCGACCTGGATCGCGCCGGGCCTGTCGCGTTCGGCCCAGGCCGCCGGCCGGAACGCCACCGCCTCGCCCCGGCGCAGGGGCGCCAGGACGTTCTCGACCAGCAGGTCCGCCCAGTCGAAGTAGGCGTGGTGCCAGGCGACGTCGTCGGTGTGCACCACCTCGGACCCCGGGACGATCCCCCGCAACCGTCCGGCGAGAGTGGACTTCCCGGCACCACCGCGCCCGTCGATCGCGACGAGGAGGGGACGCCCGGTGGGCGCCTCCTCCCGCAGCCGCCGCACGACGTCGGCCAGCCTGGCGACCCGCCAGCCCGCGGCCCCGGTCTCACCCGGATGCAGACGCATGTCAGGTCCGGCCGACCCGCCCCTTCTCCCCCGCCGCCCAGCAGGTCGAACCGACGCAGTCCACGGTGTCGAAACTCCCGGTGTCCGCGATCTTCCAGGACTTGCCGTCCCTGCTGGTGTCCGTCCCGGACGGTCCGACCGCGACCAGCCCGTCCCCGCGATAGGCGATGCCGGACCGATACCCGACCGGCGCCTGCTTGCCCGCCGTCCACCCGCGACCGTCGTTCGTCGCGAACGCCGGCGTCGGATCGGTCGGCTTCAGGTAGTCCCCGCCGATAGCCACACCCCGCCACGGCGTCTTGAACGCGACCGCGAACACCCCGGCCGCCTCACCGCTGGGCAAGGGGGTGTCGGAGGCCTTCCACGACCGCCCACCGTCCCGCGACTCCAACACCCGTGCCCTCGCCCCGCCGCCGGTAGCGATCCACGCGTGGTTGCCGCTGGTCGTCACACACTGCCCGGACGCCGCGAACGCGAACTCACCCGGCAACGCGTCCGGCATGCCCTTGGTGTCGTTGACGTGCCACGACCGACCGCCGTCCCACGTCCTGAGGACACGGAACTTGCCGTCGACGGGATCACTCAACGCCAGCCCGCGGAACCGGTCGAAGAACGCCACGCAGTCGTAGAACGCCTTCGGGTCCGTGTTCCGGAACTCCTCCTGCCACGACTTACCGCCATCGGCCGTGCGGTAGATCCGCGACGACTCACCCTCGCCGATCGACAACGCCACGGCGTTGCGCGCGTCGAAGGCCTCGATGTCGCGGAACTCCAGCGCCTCGGTGCCGGGCGGCCCGACGGAGTCCCACGTCCGGCCGCCGTTCGTCGTGCGCAGGACGGTGCCCTTGGAGCCGCTGACCCACGCGACCTGCCCGTTGACCGCGGACAGGCCTCGGAAGCGCGCGTCGGTGCCGGTGGGCTTCAGGTCCCAGAAGGTGTCGTCCGATGCCGAAGCCACCCCGGGAAGTATCAGGAAAGCAGCGAGTGCCGCCGCGATGATCCTCATGCGCCCACTCTGGTCGAGCCGGTGTCCACTTCCTACCCGCTGATCGGCCGGACACGGCTGAACGGGTGATGTGCCGCGTCGCTGCCGCACTTCCCTGCGGCCGCGGCAGAAGATCCTCGGCATGCAGGAGAACGACCCGCGCCTGGTGATCGGAGCGACCGCACTGCGGCGTTCCCTCGCGGAGGTCACCGCGCCACACCGGTGGACGACGGCCGCACGCGACCACCTGGGCCCCTCGAACACGATGCTGGGCGGCGTCACCGCCGTGGTGTCCCACCTGGCCGTGCAGTACGAGGACACCCTCGGAGCGTTGGCGGGCGACCCCTGGCTCGACACCGAGTTCGCGGACCGGTTCACCCGGCGGCTCCGCTGGCTGACCAGGCAGGTGCTGGAGCAGCTGCGTCTGTCCGACGCCGAGGCCGCGCTGCTCGTCGTGTTCCCGTACCTGCACCAGGCGTTCTGGGCGAAGGCGGCGGTGCGGCAGGGCGTGGATCCGGCGGTCGCCGCCTTCACGTCCAGCGCCGGGCTGACGAAGTTCAGCACGTTCGCGGCCGGGCAAGGCGCCCTGCACCGCCGTGCCGTCCGTGCCGCCGAAACCGGCGACCCGGCGGCCGCGGGCATCGGATGGTGGATGTTCCACCAGTGGCTCGTCCGGCAGCCCGAGTGCTACGCCCTGGACACCATCACGTCGCTGCTGCCCGAGTCGATCCCTCCCCCGTTGAACGCGGTGCTCACCGCCACGCGTCTCATGGAGCTGATGCGCGCGGTCCAGCTCGATCCCGCCTACCTGCGCCGAGTCGACCGCCCCGGAACGCTGAGGCCGGTCGCGCGCATCGCCGGCGGCACCGAACTGGAACAGGACCTGCGCGAGCAACTGCTCGGCTACCTGCTCGTCGTCGCCCACCGCACCGCCATCGACCCCACCGCACTGCCCAGGGTGATCGCCGACCACATCGGCATCGACGACGGCATCACCCCGGACGAGGTGCTCACGTCGATCCGCCAGGCCACGTGGGACGGCAACCGCACCCGCGTGCTCACGACGGACTGCCGCCACCCCGCGACCGCCCTCGCCCTGCACGACCGCGCGGCGGCCGTCGACGCCGTGCTCGCCGAGATCGTCCGCGCCGCCGAGGACTCGGACTCCCTCGCGCCACTCAAGAACATGCCCGTCCACGCGTCGGCGGACGGCACGACCCCCGCCGCGACGCCCGGTCACCGGTTCCGCCTGGCGGACGACCAGATCCGGGCGCTGCTCATGGGCGAACAGCTCTACGGCGCCTCGGAGCTCGCCATCCGGGAGCTGTACCAGAACGCCCTCGACGCCTGCCGCTACCGCCAGGCCCGCACCGCCTACCTGACGGCGACCGGAACCCCGCCGCCACCGTGGACGGGCCGGATCGACTTCCGGCAGGGCGTCGACGAGCTGGACCGGCCGTTCCTCGAATGCTCCGACAACGGCATCGGCATGGGCGACCGCGAGCTCGTGGACGTCTTCGCGCACGCCGGCGTGCGCTTCACCGACATGCCCGAGTACATCGAGGAGCAGGCCGACTGGGCCTCGGCGGGCGTCGAGTCGTTCCCCAACAGCCGGTTCGGCATCGGCGTGCTCAGCTACTTCATGCTGGCCGACGAGATCACGGTGACGACGTGCAGGCTCAGCCGCGCGGGCCGCCCCGGCCGCCGGTTGGAGGTCCACATCGCGGGCCCTGACGCCCTGTTCCGCGTGCGTGACCTCGGACCGGGCGACGAGGCGGGCACGGTCGTGCGGCTGCGCCTGCGGCCGGCTGACCAACCGGTGCGCTGCACCTCGCTGCTGCGCCGGATCCTGTGGGTGAGCGACTTCGCGGTCACGTCGGACGACCTGAGCGGCTACCAGATCTGGGAACCTCGGCAGCTGTCACCAACGGCTCCGATCGGCGTGGATGACGCGCTCGACCCCCATGGCAGAAGAGTGGCGGGCAACGTTGTACAGGCCGCGGGCAGAGTGTGGTGGTGCGACACCCTGGGCGCAGTCCTCTCCGACGGACTCTGGGCCGGGACCACGACGTTCGGCGCGGTGGTCGATCTGTCCGGCCACGACCAGCCCCGGCTCACGGTGAACCGCCAGGAGATTGTCGAACTCGACTCCTCTGCGGTCGAGGACCTGTTGCGCCCCGCGATCCCAGCCCTGCTCACCTCCCCGGGCTCGCCGTTGTCCCACGCCTGGCTGTCAGAGTTGTCCGAGACCATGCCGTCGCTCGCCGATAAGATCTGCGCGCGAGCAATCGACGTCCGGTATCGACCCTGGCGAGTGGGTTCGGTGGACGCACCGATCGAAGTCGTGGGCTGTTTTCCCAGCGACGCCAACCTCTTCTCGGATGATCGGGAGCTGTACCTGCACTGGAACAACGAGGTCAGCAGGTGGCGACTTGCGGTATGGCTGCAAGTGGGCACGGGACGAGGGCCCGCCACCGAGGAAGTCGTGCCGGCCCGCCCGTCCGACGACAGCTTGCTCCGCACCTTCCTGGACAGGCCGTCTGAGGCAAACGTTCTCAAGGTTGCGCAAATCACTCAACGCGCTCCGTCCGAGGTCGTGGCCAGGCTCGTCGAACTCGGCTACCCCGCTCCAGATCCGGACTCGTTGCCCGCCGACGTGAGTGAGATCAACCCGGAACTGCTCGTCGACTACGACCGGCGGAAGGTCTGGCTAACGGCAGACGCGGGTCTGTCACGCGGTTACGTCCTGGACCTCGCGGTCCACGTTGGCCTGGCCCCGTCCACTCTGGTCGAACGACTGGCCGAACTCGGGTACGACACCAGCACGGTGGGTCCGCTTCCCGCAGTGGTCCGCGCGGACGACGCCGAGCTGCTGGCGGGCGGCGTGATGCGTGGCCCGCTCCGGTCCGACGAGACCGTTTCAGCCGCTCACGTCATGGTTGTTGCACACGAGACAAACCGGACACCCATCGAGATCGTGATGCGACTCGCCGAGCTGGGATATGACACGCCGGACATCGGCACCTTGCCGAGGCGGAGCGATCCGCAGGACGGACATACGTTCATCGACCAGGAAAGGCCCGGACGCTTCTACGTCCGAAGCCCTGTATCGCGACGACACATCATCCTCACGGCGTTGGAGACAGGCCGAGAACCAGCACAGATCGCCGCGCGACTCGCGGAAGCAGGGTTGGAGAGCGCATCGGCCGAGGTTCTCACGGAGAGCCTCACCTCGTTCGATCACAAGATCACCCACAAGCGCCGGAACGATCAGGACACCCTGCATCGCGATGTGGTCGTCAACATCGGACACGTCGTCATCGCCGCGCTCGAGACCGGCGCGTCACCTGTCGTGGTCGCGAGCAGGCTGACCGAGCTCGGCTACAAGACGCCATCACCTGAGCTCCTTCCGGCGACCGCTGACCCTGATGATCTGGCACTGCTCAGCACCGCGATCAGAGCCGACGCGATGACCAACTCGGACGAGTCGGCGTGGTTGCGGCCCGGAACGCGGGTGAGCCTCCAGCACGTCCTCATCGCGGCGGCCACGACAGCGCTCAGTCCACGCTCGGTCGCCTGCAGACTGGCGGAGTACGGCTTCGACACCCCGCCGGACCACCTGCTGGACCTGGAACCGCAACTGGAGGACCTGCTCCTGCTGAGCGTCGCCCTGAACAGCAAGCTGCCCTGGCTGACCGGTCACCACCCGGCGCTGGAGCGGTCCGGCCTCAAGGTGCCGCTGGGGCACGTGCTCGCCGCAGCCGCCCGGCTCGGGAAGTCTCCCGCTGCGGTGGCTGCGCGGCTCGAGACGCTTGGTCTGCGCACGGAGGCCGTCATGTGGCCGGACAGGGTGGAGCGGCATGACAGCCGCTTGTTGATGCGCCCGCTGAAGAACGAGAGTTGGCGGGGCCGACGGTCTGCGGAGTTCGGCTGGATCGGCCTGACTGAACCAGCTGACGCGCTGCACCTGCTGGTCACAGCTGGCGATACCGGTTTGACGCCCGCAGAGGTGGCCTATCGGCTGTCCCTGCTCGGAGTCCCGGTCGCGGAGTCGAGAGGTCTTCCGCCGTCCGTCGACAAGCTCGACCTGAAACTGCTGAGCGAGTCGTTGAACGGTTCAGCCCCTTACCGGGACCTGAACGTGGAGTTCCCACGCGAGGACGTCATGCGCGCGGTGTTCGCAACACATCTGATGCCTCGCGAGGTGTTCGAGCGACTGGAGCGGCTCGGCATCCGAGTCGGTGAATGACGAACGCGGCGGGCCCCGGAAGGAGCCCGCCGCGTTCGGTTCAAGCCTGCGTCAGAGCGACGAGATCAAGCGCTCGACGCGCTCGTCCACCGCCCGGAACGGGTCCTTGCACAGCACGGTGCGCTGCGCCTGGTCGTTCAGCTTCAGGTGCACCCAGTCGACGGTGAAGTCGCGACCGGCGGCCTGGGCGGCGGCGATGAAGTCACCGCGCAGCTTGGCCCGCGTGGTCTGCGGCGGGGTGTCCTTGGCGGCCTCGATCTCGCCGTCGTCGGTCACGCGCTCGACCTGGCCCTTGCGCTGCAGCAGGTCGAACACGCCGCGGCCGCGGCGGATGTCGTGGTAGGCGAGGTCGATCTGGGCGATGCGCGGGTTGGACAGGTCCATGTTGTGCTTTTCCATGTACCGGTTCATCAGGCGGTTCTTGATGGCCCAGTCGATCTCGCGGTCGATCTTCGTCAGGTCCTGGGCCTCGACGGCGTCGAGGGTGCGGCCCCAGAGTTCGAGGACGCGCTCCGCCATCGGGTCCGGTGAGCGCTTGGCGCAGTGCTCGACGGCCTTCTCGAAGTACTCGCGCTGGATGTCGAGCGCGGAGGCCTCCTTGCCGCCCGCGAGGCGGACGGTGCGGCGGCCGGTCAGGTCGTGGGAGATCTCGCGGATGGCGCGGATCGGGTTGTCCAGCGAGAAGTCGCGGAACTGGACGCCCTGCTCGATCATCTCGAGCACCAGGTTCGCGCTGCCGACCTTCAGCAGCGTCGTCACCTCGGACATGTTCGAGTCGCCGACGATGACGTGCAGGCGCCGGTAGCGCTCGGCGTCGGCGTGCGGCTCGTCGCGGGTGTTGATGATCGGGCGGGAGCGGGTGGTCGCGGACGACACGCCCTCCCAGATGTGCTCGGCGCGCTGCGAGAGGCAGTACACGGCGCCGCGCGGGGTCTGCAGGACCTTGCCCGCGCCGCAGATCAGCTGCCTGGTCACCAGGAACGGCAGCAGCACGTCCGCGATGCGCGAGAACTCGCCGGCGCGTGCCACCAGGTAGTTCTCGTGGCAGCCGTAGGAGTTGCCGGCCGAGTCGGTGTTGTTCTTGAACAGGAAGATGTCGCCGCCGATGCCCTCGTCGGCGAGCCTGCGCTCGGCGTCGACGAGCAGGTCCTCCAGGATCCGCTCACCGGCCTTGTCGTGCGTGACGAGCTGCGCCAGGTCGTCGCACTCGGCCGTCGCGTACTCCGGGTGGGAGCCGACGTCGAGGTAGAGCCGGGAGCCGTTGCGCAAGAAGACGTTGGAAGAACGCCCCCACGAGACGACGCGGCGGAACAAGTACCGCGCGACCTCGTCCGGGGACAGACGACGCTGCCCGTGGAAGGTGCAGGTCACCCCGAATTCTGTCTCAATGCCGAAGATCCGCCGCTGCATGCCTCAACAGTAGGCGACTCTCAGGCGGAGCAGGGTGATCCGTTCGGGCGGCACGCCGGTTGCGGTTTAGTGTCGGAGGGGTGTGGAAACGGGTCAGCGCTCTCGACAAGAAGCTCATGAGCTCCTCGGCCGGACTACGTCCGAGCAGGCTCGACAGGGGTTTGAAGAGGCTTTCGAAAGCCGCCAACCACAGCCTGCTGTGGTTCGTCGTCGCGGCGATTCTGGCGACCAGGAAAGGCCCGTACCGGCGTGGTGCGATGCGGGGCCTTGCGGCCATCGCAGGGGCCTCTGCCAGCGCGAACCTCGTCGGCAAGTCACTTTTCCCGCGCCGTCGGCCCGCCGCGGATCTGCTCGCGATGGACCGCAGGTTGTCCAAGCGGCCGACGTCGTCGTCATTCCCGTCCGGTCACTCCGCGTCAGCGGCCGCTTTCGCCACGGCGGTGGCCATGGAATCCCCCAAAGCAGGCGCTGTGGTGGCGCCGATCGCGGCCGCGGTCGCCTATTCACGCGTTCACACGGGCGTTCATTGGCCGACGGATGTCGCGGCCGGCGCGGCGGTCGGTGTCGGCGCCGCGCTGATCACCCGCCGGTGGTGGCCGCTCGGGGTGAACGAGCCCGCGTCTGCCTACGAACACGCCGACCTGACGTCGTTGCAGGACGGCGACGGGCTGGTCGTGGTGGTGAACCCGCACTCGGGGATCGGGCCGGATCCGACGCCGCAGATCACCGAGGAGTGGCCGAAGGCGCAGATCGTCTCGGTCGAGGAGCTGTCGGACCTGCCGGACGCGAAGGCGCTGGGCGTGGCCGGTGGCGACGGGACCGTGGCCACCGTGGCCGCCATCGCCGCCGAGCGCGACCTACCGCTGGTGCTCGTCCCCTCCGGCACGTTGAACCACTTCGCGCGTGACGTGGGCATCATGGGCCTGCACGACACGGCTCAGGCGGTGGCGGACGGCGTGGGCGTGCGGGTGGACATGGCGAAGGTCAACGACCAGTGGTTCATCAACACGGCGTCGCTCGGCGGCTACCCCGACATGGTGCGCATCCGCGAGAAGCTGGAGAAGCGCTGGGGCAAGTGGCCCGCGGCCGGAATCGCGATGTTCCGCGTCCTGCAGCGCGCGAAGCCGTTGCACATGACGATCGACGGCGACAAGCACCTCGTGTGGATGCTGTTCGTGGGCAACGGGCCGTACCGGCCGAAGGGCTTCGCGCCGACCATGCGGCCCCGGCTGGACGACGGGCTGCTCGACGTGCGGTTCGTCCGTGCGGACCGGAAGTACTCGCGGACCAGGTTCTTCTTCGGCGCTCTTCTCGGGGCGTTGGAGCACTCGCGCATGTACAAGCACTTCGAGGTGGCGTCGTTGAACGTCGAGGTGCACGGCGCGCCCATCTCGATCGCGACGGACGGTGAGGTCCGGGAGAAGGCGAACCACTTCAAGTTCCGTTCGCGTGCGGCCGCGCTGGGAATCTATCGGCCGTAAGTGTTCGACATTGTCGAACGTACGCAGCTAGAGTGGGGTGCGTGCCCGGCCCCATTCAGTCCATTCAACGCGCGGCAGAGGTCCTGAAGCTGCTCGCGCACGGCGGCGCGCACCAGCTGAGCGTCGGCGAGATCGCCCGCGCCCTGGACCTCGCGAAACCGACGGTGCACGGCATCCTGCGGACGTTGCAGGAGGTCGGGTTCGTCGAGCAGGAGGTCGAGGGCGGCAAGTACCGCCTGGGTGCCGCGCTGTTCCAGATCGGTACGTCCTACCTGGACGGCAACGAGCTGCGCGCCAAGGCGTTGAACTGGTCGGACACGTTGGCGATGCGTGCGCGCGAGGCCGTACGCATCGGCGTGATGCACGGCAAGCACGTGCTCGTCGTGCATCACGTGTTCCGGCCGGACAACAGCCGGCAGACGCTCGACACCGGCGCGCTGCTGCCATGGAACGCGACAGCCCTGGGCAAGGCGCTGGTCGCGTTCGGCGACTGGCCGGACGGCGACCTGCAGCCGTTCACGCGGCACACCCTCAACCCCGAGCAGCTCACCGACGCCATGAACGAGGTCCGCGACCGCGACTGGGCCTACGACCTGCACGAACTGGTCGAGGGTGAGGCGTCCGTCGCGGCACCGATCCGTGACCGGCGTGGCGTGGTCGTGGGCGCCGTCGGCATCTCCGGACCGGTCGAGCGGCTGTGCGACTCCCCCGATCTGCCCCCTCGCCTCGAACTCGTCTCCTACGTACGTGAGGCAGCTCGCAGCATCTCCAGGGAGCTCGGCGGGCTCTCCTGGTAGTAGTGTGGAATCGTTCGACAATGTCGAATGGTTCGCACAAGGGAGTGTGTGCACGTGGCTTACATCGCGGCGATCGACCAGGGCACGACGTCGTCCCGGTGCATCGTGTTCGACCAGTCCGGCGGGATCGTGTCGGTCGCTCAGCGCGAGCACCGGCAGATCTTCCCCAGGCCGGGCTGGGTGGAGCACGACGCGACCGAGATCTGGACGAACGTGCAGGCCGTCGTGCGCGACGCCCTCTCTCACGCGTCGCTGACCTACGCCGACATCGCCGCGTTCGGCATCACGAACCAGCGCGAGACCACGGTCGTGTGGGACAAGGCGACCGGCGAGCCCGTGCACAACGCGATCGTCTGGCAGGACACGCGCACCGACGCGTTGATCAAGCAACTCGGCGACCAGGACAGGTTCCGCGAACGCTCCGGACTCCCCCTGGCCACCTACTTCTCCGGCCCGAAGCTGCGCTGGCTGCTCGACAACGTCGACGGTCTGCGAGACAAGGCCGGCCGCGGCGAGGTCCTGTTCGGCACCATGGACACCTGGCTGATCTGGAACCTGACCGGCCGCCACGTCACCGACGTCACGAACGCGTCGCGCACCATGCTGATGAACCTGGAGACCCTCGACTGGGATCCGGAACTCGTCGCCGCGATGGACGTTCCGCGCGAGATGCTCCCTGAGATCCGGTCCTCCTCCGAGGTGTACGGCAGCTACGAGGGCGTGCCCGTCGCGTCGGCGCTGGGCGACCAGCAGGCCGCGCTGTTCGGCCAGACCTGCTTCGAGCCCGGCGAGGGCAAGTGCACCTACGGCACCGGGGCGTTCCTGCTGATCAACACCGGTGGCAAGCCGGTGCACTCGCGGAACGGCCTGCTCACCACAGTCGGGTACAAGATCGGCGACGAGCCGGCGGCGTACGCGCTGGAGGGCGCGGTCGCGGTGACGGGCGCGCTGGTGCAGTGGTTCCGCGACAAGATCGGGCTGATCTCGTCGGCGGCGGAGATCGAAACACTCGCACGGACCGTGGACGACAACGGCGGTGCGTACTTCGTGCCGGCGTTCTCCGGACTCTTCGCACCGCACTGGCGCAGCGACGCGCGTGGCGTGATCGCCGGCCTGACGGGCTACATCTCGCGCGGGCACCTTGCACGGGCCGTGCTGGAGGCATCGGCGTGGCAGACGCGTGAGGTCGTGGACGCGATGAACGCCGACAGCGGTGTGGACCTCATGACGTTGCGCGTCGACGGCGGCATGACGGCGAACAACCTGCTCATGCAGTTCCTGTCGGACGTGCTGGACGTGCCGGTGGTGCGCCCGATCGTGGCCGAAACGACGTGCCTCGGCGCGGCGTACGCGGCGGGACTCGCGGTGGGCTACTGGAGCACCACCGACGAGCTGAAAGCCAACTGGCACAAGGCGGCCGAATGGGAGCCGTCAATGGATCCGGACGCCCGCGACAAGGGCTACCGGAAGTGGAAGAAGGCGGTCGAGCGGACCGTCGGGTGGATGGACGAGGACGATGACTGACTCAACTCAGCGGACAAGGGCTCGCGAAGAGCTGCAGCACGGCAAGTTCGACGTCGTCGTGATCGGCGGCGGCATCCTGGGCATCGCGACCACGTGGGCCGCGGCGCGGTCGGGACTGCGGGTGGCGCTGGTGGAGAGCGGCGACTTCGCGGGCGCCACGTCGTCCGCGTCGTCGAAGCTCGTGCACGGCGGCCTGCGCTACCTGGCGATGGGCCCGTCGGCCGTGCCGATGGTGCACGAGAACCACAAGGAACGCCGCGCGCTGGGCGACCACCTGGCCCCGCACCTGGTGCGCCCGCTGCCGTTCCTCGTCCCCGTCTACAAGGGCGGCCCGCACAGCCGGTTCGTGCTGGGCGCGGGCGTCACGCTGTACTCCGCGCTGTCGGGCTTCGGCGACGGCATGGGGAAGGTGCTGTCGGCGCGCAGGGCCGCGGAGTGGGTGCCTGACCTGCGCGCCGACGGTCTGCGCGGTGCCGCGATGTACTACGACCACCAGATGAACGACAGCCGCGTGGCGATCACCGCCGCCCGCGCCGCCGCCGAGGCCGGTGCCGTGCTGCTCAACCACATCTCGGTCGTGGGCCTGCGCAAGACCGGCGCGAAGGTCACGGGCGTCGACCTGCGCGACTCGCTCGGCGAGTTCGGCGTGGACGCGAAGGTCGTCGTGAACGCGACCGGCCCGTGGCTCGACGTGCTGCGGCGCATGGAAGACGCCGCCGCCGACCCGTCGATCCGCCTCTCCAAGGGCTCGCACCTGGTGCTGAAGCAGACCTCGGAGTGGAAGGCCGCGCTGACGATCCCGGTCGACGACGTGCGCGTGTCGTTCGCGATCCCGTGGGAGGGCCACCTCCTGCTCGGCACCACCGACGAGGCCTACGAGGGCGACCCGGCCGCGGTCGCGTGCACCGACGCCGACATCGACCAGATCCTGGACGAGGCGGGCGTCGCGGTGTCCGGTCTGGACCGTTCGCGGATCGCGTACACGTTCGCGGGCCTGAGGGTGCTGCCCGGCGGCCCCGGCGACACCTCGCACGCCAAGCGCGAAACGGTGATCACCGCGGGGTCCGGCGGCATGATCAGCGTGGCCGGCGGCAAGTGGACGACGTTCCGCAAGATCGGTGCCACCGTCCTGGCCCGCGTGAACTCCGAGCTGGGCCGCACCTTCGACGGCCCGCTGGACGGCGTCGCGCTGCCGGGCTCGGCGTCGCCCGACACCGTGGGTTCCGTGCTGGGCCACGCGTTCGACGCGCTGCCCGGCGACGTGGTCCGCCACCTCGCCACGCACTACGGCACGACGTCGCACGAGGTCGTCGCGCTCGGCCTGGAGAACCCGGCGCTGCTGGAGCGCGTCCACCCGGACGGCCCGGACATCTGGGCGCAGGTCGAGCACGCCCGCCGCACCGAGTGGGCGTCCGAAGTGGACGACGTGCTGCGCCGCCGCACCACCGTGATGGTCCGCGGCCTCGACTCGCCCGAGGTCCGCTCGCGGGTGTCGGAGCTGCTGGCGTCCTAGTGGTGTGGCCCGGAAGGTTGCCGGGTGAATTCGCGGTCAGACGGGTGCGTCGTGGTGCCGCCCCCACGTCCTCATACCGGAGTCGTATGGGGGCGTGGGGGCGGTGCCGCGAGGCGCCCTGCTGACCGCGAATGCGCCCGCCAACGGGCCGGGCCACACCACTAGAGGGCCATGGCGCGTTCCACGAGGTACTCGGCCAGTTCGGGTTCCGAGTGGAACGCGCTGCGCACCGCCAGCGTCCCGTCGCACCCCAGCACGACCTCTTCCCGTGACACCGCACGGTGTTCCAGCCGCAGCCCCTCGAGGTACGCGTCGATGATCGCCTCGCGCACGGGCGGCAGGTCCGCGACGGCCATCCGTCCGGCCTGAGCGAGGCCCACGAGCAGCTGCCCCAGGTCGGCTCCGACCGGGTTCGGACACTGCCAGCCCACGTCGATCACCACGAACGACTCGGGATCGTCGAGCGGTACCAGCAGGTTCTGCGGGCACGCGTCGTTGTGCCCGGTGGCCTGAGGCAACGCCTCCAGTCGTGCCAGCAGATCCGGCATCCGGCCGGCGAGTGGCGGGCAGTCCGGCCGCAGGAACGCCTCCCGCACCAGTCTTCCCTCGTACAGCAGCCGCAACGCCCTGCCCGGCGCGCCGCCGAAGCGACGTCCTGCCCACCGGCCCAGCGCCACGGCGGCCCGCCGGAATCGCGGCAGATCCCACGGGACGTCCGCGCACACGACGTCCTCCAGCCACAGCCCGATCCGGTCGCCGAGGTCGTCGACCCGCAGCACGCGCGGCCGCCGCATCCCCGGTGGCAACACGAAGTCCGACACCAGGAACTCCGCCTCGTCGCGCCACGGGAACTCCCCGACCAGCTCCTCGAAGCCCGGAAACACCGGTCGCCGCAGGACTTTCACGAACGCCGGCTCCCCCGCCGACACCACCCGGTAGACCGCGGCCGTCGTCAGCGCGACCGGGTCGAACGCCACCGGCACCACGCGGGTCAGCGGTACGGGTCGGTGATCTCGCCGAGCATCTCCAGGGCCTCGCGCAGCTGGCCCATGCGCCGCTTGCCGAGGTGCCGTTCCCATTCCGCCTCGATCCTGGCCAGTTCCTCGTTCGCGACGGGCACCGCGCCCAGCGCCTTCGCGGTGACCCGCACCAGCCGCGCCCTGCCGTCCGCCGGGTCGGGCACCCGTTCCACGTACCCGGCCTTCTCCAGCTGGTCGACCAGGAAACCGGCGGTCTGCTTGGTCACCTGGGCCGCCTCCGCGAGCACGGTCAGCCGCGTTCCCTCCGGGTCGACGCGCATGAGCACCCGAGCCTGCGCCTGCGTCACCTCGAAGCCCGCCGCGTTGACCGCCGCCAGGACGCGGTTCTCGACGTCGCGGTTCGGGATGAAGAGCAGCAGTCCGATGTTCACCCGGAACTCCCGTTGCTTTTGGTCAGAGACACTGATTAAAGTAGTCAGCCTCTCGAACTAAATCAAGAGGAGAGGGCGATGGACGAGGCAACGATCTGGCAGACGATCGACTCCGAACGCGCGGCGACCGCGGACCTGCTCGCCGGATTGACGGACATCGAGTGGACCTACCCGTCGCTGTGCGCGGGCTGGACGGTGCGCGAGGTCGCCGCCCACCTGTCGCTCGCGCACCGGATCCGCGTCGGCACGGCGTTCGGGGCGTTCGTCCGGGCTCGCGGGAGCTTCAACCGCATGGTCGACCAGACGGCACGCGACGAGGCACGCAGACCGACCGCCGAACTCGTCGCGGAACTGCGCGGCGCCGTCGGGTTCCACCGGCTCGCGCCCGGCCAGTCGCTCAAGAACGCGCTGATGGACACCATGGTCCACACGCAGGACATCGCGCTGCCACTCGGCATCGAACGGCACATGCCCCTCGACGCCGCCGTCGTGGCGGCGGACGACCTGTGGCGCATCGGGTTCCCGTTCCACGCGCGGCGCAGGCTGGCCGGGCACCGGCTCGTCGCCACCGACGTCGACTGGTCGGCGGGCGATGGCGCCGAGGTGCGCGGGCCGATCGAGGCGCTCGTCATGCTGCTCGCCGGGCGTACCGCCACCATCCCGAGGCTCACCGGCATCACGACCTGAGCGCGCGCACCATCCTCCGGCACACGTGCACACGCTCGAACCGTTGCCGCAGCTCGGTTTCCCGTTCGATCCTGGCGTGCAGGAACGCTCCTACGGGCTCCAGTCCGTACCTCACGCTCAGCACGCTGCCCACCTCGGCGGGCGACGCGTACACCTGCAGGTACCGGCGGTCCTCCACGAACCCGTTGCGCGCGAACCATCCCAACGCCGGCGCGTCCTCACGGGTCCATGCGTGGACCTCGCGCACACCGCATCGCTCCAGCCGTCGCACCGCCTCCACCAACAGCGCTGTCGCGATGCCCCGCCCTTGATAATCCGGGTGCACGACGACGGTCTCGATCATCGCCTCCGCCCCTGGCACGGACACGTCGAGCACGCCGGTCACGCCGCCGTCGACCGCGACGAGTTCCAGGTCGGCGCGGCGCTTGGCAGGCCACACGTCGTCGTAGCAGGTCGTCGCCAGCAGTCCGAGGACCCGGCAGCGCAGCCACGCCGGCTCGTCCGCCGGTTCGTAGTCCCGCACGTCCGGCGGCCCTGGAACGTGGCGCGCCTCGGTCCTGCCCGGAGCCCCCAGCAAGCTCAGTCTTCCCGTTCTTCTCCGCGCGGTGCCGTCCACGCTCCCACCCCGCTTCAGCCACCCATCAGGGTTCCTGATGTCAGCACCGATCGCACGTGTGTTTGCCCGTCACCGTTTGCCAGGAACATACTCAGTATGCATACTCAGTAGGTATGTCGGTCAAACACGGTCTTCTCGCGTTGCTGCAGCGCGGGCCCATGTACGGCTACCAGCTGCGGGCGGCGTTCGACTCGGCCACCGGCGGCACGTGGCCGTTGAACATCGGGCAGGTCTACACGACGTTGTCGCGCCTGGAGCGCGACGATCTGGTCGCAGCCCTTCCCGAGAACGAGGGCCAGCGGCCCTACGAGATCACCACGCAGGGCCGCGACGAGCTGAGGAAGTGGTTCGCGACGCCCGTCCAGCGCGGCGACCGGCCGCGCGACGAGGTGGCGATCAAGCTCGCCCTCGCCATCACCACGCCGGGCGTCGACGTCGCCAAGGTCGTGATGACCCAGCGCACGGCCACGATGCGCACGTTGCAGGAGTACACGAGGCTCAAGACCCAGCCCGGCGACCTGCCGTGGCTGCTCGTGCTCGACGCGATGATCTTCCAGGCCGAGGCCGAACTGCGCTGGCTCGACCACTGCGAGACGAGCCTGCTGCGCTACGAACCGAAGCCCGTCCCCGAGACGACCGACGTCGAGGTGCCGAGATGACCGTCCTCGAACTGCGCGACGTGCATCGCGTCCACGGCACCGGCGAGACGGCGGTCAACGCCCTCGACGGCGTCTCCCTCACCGTCGAACCGGGTGAGCTCGTCGCCGTGATGGGGCCGTCCGGCTCCGGCAAGTCGACGCTGCTGAACCTCTGCGGCGGCCTCGACAGCCCGACCAGCGGCCAGGTTCTCGTCGACGGCACGAGCCTGCGGTCGCTGTCCCGCAAGCAGCTCGCCGCCTGGCGCCGCAAGCGGATCGGCTACGTCTTCCAGGACCTCAACCTCATCGCGAGCCTCACCGCCGCCGAGAACGTCGCACTCCCCCTCGACCTCGACGGCGTCCGCAGGTCCCGCCGGCAGGCCGAAACCGCACTGTCCGAAGTGGATCTCGACGGCTACGCCGACCGGTTCCCCGACGAGATGTCCGGCGGCCAGCAGCAACGCGTCGCCATCGCCCGCGCCCTGATCGGCGAACGCCGCCTGGTGCTCGCCGACGAACCCACCGGCGCCCTCGACTCCCGCACCGGCGAGACCGTGCTCCGGCTGCTGCGCTCCAAAGTGGACGCCGGGGCCGCCGCCGTCCTCGTCACGCACGACGCCCGCCACGCCGCCTGGGCCGACCGCGTCGTCTTCCTGCGCGACGGCGTCGTGGTCGACGTCTCGTCCCGCGACCAGCCAGAAGAACTGCTGAGCACGCCGTGAACGGGTGGCGCGCGGCAGTGCGCATCGCCTGGCGGGAGGCCCGCAAGTCCGCCGGCCGCTCGGCCCTCGTCATCGCCCTGATCGCGGTCCCGGTCGCCGCGCTGTCGTTCACCGCGATCGTGCACGACTCGACCAGCCCCACCCCGGACGAGGACGCCGACCGCCGCATGGGCGCCGCGCAGGCCCTGGTCAGCTGGCCCTACCGCGGTCCCGTCATCCAGGAACCGACCAGGGACTTCGCGATCCCGACCACGAACGCCGAGGGCCAGGACCCGTCGGAGGAACGACTGAAAGCCCTGCTCCCCGGCACCGAACTCGTCCCCGTCGACCGCGGCGGCGTCAACATCCGCACGACGGCGGGCGTCGGCCGCGCGAGCGTGCGCATGCTCGACCTGAACAACCCGGTCACCCGCGGCATGATCACCGTGCTGGAGGGCAGGGCGGCCGCGAGCGCCACCGAGATCACGTTGTCCCGCAAGGCGATGGACCGCACCGGGGCCGCACTCGGCGGTTCCCTCACGACCGAGGACGGCCGCACGTTCACCGTAGTCGGAGTCGTCGAGGAACCGGACCGGCTCGACAACACGACCCTGGTGGCGCTGCCCGGCACGTTCGAGCGGACCGACCGCTCCTGGCTGGTGACCACTCCGCTGTCGTGGCCGAAGGTCAAGGAGCTCAACAAGCTCGGCATCGCGGCGTTGTCCCGCGCCGTGCTGAACGACCTGCCGCCCGCCTCCGAGCGCTATCCGGAACTCCCCGGCTCGAACGAGATCACCGCCGACGTCCTCGTCCTGGTGGCGGGCCTGGCCGTGCTGGAGATGTCGCTGCTGGCGGGCTCGGCACTGGCCGTCGGCGCCCGCCGCCGCAAACGCGACCTCGCGCTGGTGGCCGCGGTCGGCGGCTCCCCCGCCCACGTCCGCCGCATCGTCCTGGCGGATGGCGTCGTCATGGGCACGCTGGCCGCTCTGGGTGGCGTGATCCTGGGCGTCCTGGCCGCGGTGGCCAGTCGCCCACTGATCGAATGGCTGCTGGCCGAACGCTTCGCCGCCCAGCGCTTCTACCCGTCCGCCCTGGCCGCGCTGGCGCTGCTGGCGATCGTCACCGGCGTCCTCGCGGCGCTCGTTCCCGCGTGGATCTCGTCCCGGCAGGACGTGGTGACGGCGCTGGCGGGCAGGCGGGGCATCACCCGCTCGCGCCGCCGCTGGCTGGTGCTGGGCCTGACCCTGGTGGCCGCGGGCATCGCGGTGGGCGTCTTCAGCGCGATCCAGATGCGGTTCACCGGCATCCTGGCGGCTCTGGTCCTCACCGAGGTGGGTCTGGTCCTCTGCACGCCGTCACTGCTGGGTCTGCTGGCACGCGCCGGTCGTTGGCTGCCGGTGGCACTGCGCATCGCCCTGCGCGACGCCTCCCGCAACCGCACCGCCGCGGCCCCCGCGATCTCGGCCGTGATGGCCGCGGTGATCGGCGCGGTGGCCGTGAGCGTCATGCTCACCTCGCAGTCCCAGCAGGAAGCGGGTCAGCTGGCGGGCAGCATGGGCGATGTCACCGTCTACCGCCTGGACGACCTCACGAAGTCCAGCACCGCGCCCATCCCGGCCTCGGTGGCGACCGCGATCCGGAACACCCTGCCGGTGGCCGAGACCCACGAGATCAAACTCCTCTCGTGCGACGGCGGCCCCTGCTTCGCCCACGTCCGCCCGCCGGCGGACCGCGAGTGCCCGTACACCCTCGACGTCCTGCACCGCGATCCCACCGAGGCGGAACAACAGTCCGCGCTGGCCGACGACCGCTGCGCCGGCGTGGGCCGGACCCACCGCTACTTCGGCACCTACACCACCCCGAACGGCTTCCTGGTGGTGGCGACACCCGAGGCCGTCCAATCGTTGCTGCACTTGAACTCCGGCGACGTGGCGGCCGCCCAGAGGGCGTTGCGCGAAGGCAGGATCGTCGTCAACGACCCCGATCTCGTCTCCGGCGGCCAGGTCCTCCTAGCCACCGGCACCCAGGCCACCACCACCCCGGCCCCGGGTTTCGCGGCACCCCAGCGACATCCGGCACCACTGGCCGTGATGACCGAGCAGACCGCGCGATCGCTGGGCTACGACGTCACGACGTTCACCATGTACGCCACCACGACCCGCATGCCCACCGAAGCGGAGCAGGAGGCCCTGACCGCGGCGCTGGGTGGTGAGTACGAGGTGAACGTCGATCGCCCGACGGAGTCCGACGTGCAGCAGGCCCTGACAGTCCTCGGCATCGTGGCGGGCATCATCACCCTCGCGGCCGCCGCCCTCGCCACCGGTCTGGCGGCAGCCGACGGCAGGCGCGACCTCACGACGCTGGCCGCGGTGGGAGCGACCCCGACGTTGCGCAAACTCCTGTCCCTGAGCCAGGCGGGCGTGATCGCGGGCATCGGCGGCTTCCTGGGCACAGCGGCGGGCGCGGGCTCGGCCCTGGCCCTGCTGGCTGCGCTCAACGTCGGCTACTCCGGCTTCTGGCCCGCGCCGGAACCGAACCCGCTCACCGTCCCCTGGCCCACGATCACGATCTCGCTGCTGGTGGTCCCGGCCGTCGCCATGCTGGGCGCGGCCCTCTTCACCCGTTCCCGCCTGCCGATCGAGCGTCGCGAATAGGCTGCGGCCATGACGACCTTCGCGATAGCGCACGGCGCGGGCGACGTCGGCTGGTCGTGGCACCTGGTCGCAGAAGCCTTGCGGGCCAAGGGTCACACCGTCGTCGCACCGGACCTCCCCATCGAGGACGAGTCGAAGGACCTGACGGACTGGGCGTCGACCGTCGTCGACGCCCTCCCGTCCACTTCGGACGTGGTGGCGGTGGGCCACTCGTTCGGCGGCTTCGTCGCTCCCCTGGTCGCCGCCCGCGTCAACGCCAGGGCGTTGGTGCTGGTGACGGCGATGGTGCCGAGTCCAGGTGAGACTCCTGGCGAATGGTGGGCCAACACCGGCTACACCGACTCGGGCCTGGAGGACCAGTTCTTCCACGACGTTCCCGCCGACCTGGCCGCGGAGTCGCAGAAGCGGGAACGCGGCATGTCCGAGACCTCGATGGCGAAGCCGTGGCCGTTGGACGCGCTGCCGGACGTGCCAACGCACTTCGTCCTGTGCACGGAGGACCGGTTCTTCACCCCGGACTTCATGCGCGGGGTCGTGGCGGACCGGCTGGGCGTCGTGCCGGTGGAGCTGGCTGCGGGCCACTGCGCGCCGCTGAGCAAGCCGGACGAGCTGGCCGACCTGCTGGCGATCTACGCGGACTGACGTGAAAGGGCCCCAGGCAACACCGCCTGGGGCCCTTCACCAGCGAACAGACCTACTTGGACTCGTCGTCCGACGGCAGCTCGACGTCCTCGACGGTCTTGCCGTCCTTGGTGGGCGCGGGCATCAGGCCGTCCAGAGCGGCACCGGCGATCCGACGGAACGCCCTGCGCGGCCGAGCCCTCTCCAGCACCGCCACCTCCAGCTTCGCCGCCGGAAGCAGCTCAGCGGACCCGGTCCCCGTGGACGGTGATCCGGCGGACAACGCCTTCACCGCAAGAGGAACGGCCTCGGCCAGCGTGAGACCGTCGGCGAAGGCCTCCTTCAGCGCCGTGTTGGCGGCGTCGACGGTGCCGCCCATCACGATGTACTGGGGCTCGTCCACGATGGACCCGTCGTAGGTCAAGCGGTACAACGTGTCCGACCCGGCGGTGTCGCCGACCTCGGCCACGGCGATCTCCACCTCGAACGGCTTGATCTGCTCGGTGAAGTAGGTGCCGAGCGTGGTGGCGTAGACGTTCGCGAGAGACCGGGACGTCACGTCGCGCGGGTCGTTCTGGTACCCGCGGACGTCGGCGAACCG
The DNA here is from genome assembly GCF_044754905.1 of Lentzea sp. NPDC092896. NCBI lineage: Bacteria > Bacillati > Actinomycetota > Actinomycetes > Pseudonocardiales > Pseudonocardiaceae > Lentzea > Lentzea sp. NPDC092896. Next base: position 1,200,940 of record NZ_JBIVPX010000001.1, on the reverse strand, counting down.
GATGCCGGCCTGGCGGAGGTTCTCGAACTCGCTGTAGCGGCCGACGGCGGCGAAGCCGATGCGGTCGTAGATCTCCGAGACCTTGTGCAGCGTGCTGGAAGGGTTCTCCGCGACGAAGAGAATGCCGTCGGCGTACTTGAGCACGATGACGCTGCGACCCCTGGCGATGCCCTTGCGGGCGTACTCCGAGCGGTCGCGCATCACCTGCTCCGCCGATGCGTACAGCGGCATCGTCATGGGTGGTGCTCCTGACGTCGAACCTGTGGGGGACTCAGCCTGAGGGGCGGGACCGGCGGCCTTCGACGACCGCGTCGGCGATCGTGGCGACCTGGGGTTCCGGCACCTCGACGGCACCATCGGCACCGTTGATCGTGACCACGATCGGGTAGAGGCGGCGGACCGGGTCCGGGCCGCCTGTCGCCGAGTCGTCGTCCGCCGCGTCGTAGAGCGCTTCGACGACCGAGCGGATCGCTGCTTCGGCGTCCGCGTCGGGGTCGTAGAGCTTCTTGAGCGCGGACTTCGCGAACAGCGAGCCCGAGCCGACGGCCTGGTAGCCCTGCGACTCCTCGTAACGGCCGCCGGTGACGTCGTAGGACACGATGCGGCCGGCGCGCTCCGAGTCGGTGGCCGAGGTGTCGTACCCGGCGAACAGAGGCACCACGGCGAGGCCGGCCATGGCCGCGTCGAGGTTGCCCCTGATCATCGCCGAGAGGCGGTTCGCCTTGCCGTCGAGCGACAGCGGCACGCCCTCGATCTTCTCGTAGTGCCGCAGCTCCACCGTGTACAGCCGCACGATCTCGATGGCGATGCCCGCCGTGCCCGCGATGCCGACGGCCGAGTGGTCGTCGGTGACGAAGACCTTCTTCATGTCGCGCTGGGCGATGACGTTGCCCATCGTCGCGCGCCGGTCGCCGGCGATCACGACACCACCCTTGTAGGTGGCCGCGACGATCGTCGTCCCGTGCGGGGCCTGGACGGTCCCCTCCGGGAGCTTCCGGGCGCTAGGCAGCATGTCGGGTGCCTGGGCCCGCAGGAAGTCCGTGAACGACGACGAGCCCGGCGTGAGGTACGCGGAGGGCAGCGCCGCGGCCGGGTAACGCCCGGTCGAGCTGTGGTCCATGTGTTGGTTGTTCTCCCGTCCCCGAGGTGGTCAACAGGCCCCCGAAGGCCTACTGACCGCCCTTCTGCACGTATGCGCGGACGAAGTCCTCCGCGTTCTCCTCAAGCACGTCGTCGATCTCGTCGAGGATCGCGTCCACGTCCTCGCCGAGCTTCTCGCGGCGTTCCTGACCGGCTCCCGCGGCGTCGTCGGCACCGTCGTCGCCGTCGCCACCACCCTGGTGCTGCTTCTGTTCCTGGGACATCTCGGCCTCCCACTCACTCGCCTGACAAGAACACTACCCAGCGGCACCGACAAAAATCCTGAGCCACTCGGGTAGACGATCACCCGCGAGTCAGTGCGTCCACCAGTTGCTCGGCGGTGTCAGAGGCCTCCAGAAGAGCTCCGACGTGCGCTTTCGTCCCGCGCAGCGGCTCCAGGGTGGGGATTCGCACGAGGGATTCTCGACCGAGATCAAAGATCACCGAGTCCCACGACGCGGCCGCGACCGAGGTCGGGTAGCGCTCCAGGCACCGGCCGCGGAAGTACGCACGCGTGTCCTCGGGCGGCGAGGTGATGGCCGCGCGGACCTCGTCCTCGCTCACCAGCCGCTTCATCGAGCCGCGCGCGACGAGGCGGTTGTAGAGGCCCTTGTCCAGGCGGACGTCGGAGTACTGCAGGTCGACCAGGTTCAGCCGGGCGGCGCCCCACTCCAGGCCGTCGCGCTGCCGGTAGCCCTCGAGCAGCCGCAGCTTGGCGACCCAGTCGAGGCGATCGGCGCACTCGGACGGGTCACGGGCCAGCGCGTCGAGCACCTCGCCCCAGATCCGCAGGACGTCGCGGTCTCCGACGCCCTCCTTCTCCACGAACGCCAGCGCGCGCTCGTGGTAGGCGAACTGCACGTCGAGGCCGGTGAACTTGCGGCCACCGGTCATCTCGACCTTGAACTTCAGGGTCGGGTCGTGGCTGATCTGGTGCACCGCGCGCACCGGGTCGACCATGCGCAGGTCGTCGAACCGCTGCCCGTTCTCGATCATGTCGAGCACCAGCGAGGTGGTGCCGACCTTGAGGAACGTGGAGTACTCGGCCAGGTTCGCGTCGCCGATGATGACGTGCAGGCGGCGGTACTTGTCCGCGTCCGCGTGCGGCTCGTCGCGCGTGTTGATGATGCCGCGCTTGAGCGTCGTCTCGAGGCCGACCTCGACCTCGATGTAGTCGGAGCGCTGCGAGAGCTGGTAGCCGGCCTCCTCGCCGGACTGCCCGATGCCCACGCGGCCGGACCCCGTGATGACCTGGCGCGACGCGAAGAACGGCGTGAGGCCCGCGATGACGGACGTGAACGGCGTCGAGCGCTGCATCAGGTAGTTCTCGTGCGTGCCGTACGACGCGCCCTTGCCGTCGACGTTGTTCTTGTACAGCTGCAGGCGGGGCTGGCCGGGCACGGAGGCGGCCTTGATCGCGGCCTCCTCCATGATCCGCTCCCCCGCCTTGTCCCAGATCACCGCGTCACGCGCGTTGGTGACCTCGGGAGCCGAGTACTCGGGGTGCGCGTGGTCGACGTAGAGCCGCGCGCCGTTGGTGAGGATGACGTTCGCCGCGCCCAGGTCCTCGACGTCGGAGTCGGCGGGGTGGCCACCGGGGCTGCCCAGGTCGAACCCGCGCGCGTCGCGCAACGGTGACTCCACCTCGTAGTCCCAGCGCGCCCGCCTGGCGCGCGGTATGTCCGCCGCCGCCGCGTACGCGAGCACCACCTGTGTCGAAGTGAGCACCGGGTTCGCGGTCGCGTCGCCCGGCACCGCGATGCCGTACTCGACCTCGGTTCCCATGATCCGCCGCATAGCTCACACCTTATGACCTCACCCCGACACCAAGCGTGAGGGGAGCTTCGCGTTGAAGCTCCCCTCACCCTATTCACCCGGACGCCAGTCCGGCGGCAGGACGAATCCGGGACGCGCCGCGAGACGGCCCGAAAGCGGCGACCACGGCGAGCAGGACGACGATGGCCGCGCCTGTGACCAGCGGCAACACCACCTTGAGAGCGGGCAGCGTCAGCGGGACGCCGATCGAGAGAAACGCGACCTCCGCGTAGGCGAACCCGAGCACGCCTCCCCCGATCACCCCGACCAGGGCCAACATGATCGCTTCAGCGATGACTCCGCCCTGCAGTCCGCCCTGAGTGACGCCCAAGGCGCGCCTGAGCGCGAGCTCCTTGCGGCGTTCCTGGACGGAGATGGTCAGCGCGGTGCCGATGCCGGTCACGGCGACCGCCACGGACAGTCCGAGCAGCACCATCATCAGCACGGTGCCCAGGTGCATGTACCGGGCGGCCTCGGCCCGTTCGTCCGCGTCGGTCTGCACGATCACGGTCGGGTTGTTCGGCAGCGCGGCCTGCAGTTCCGAGCGGAACTGGGCGGGGTCGACGCCGGGTTTCAACGCGACCAGCACCTTGTCCGCCGGTCCCGACGTGGCGCCGGCGATGATCGGCGTGTAGCCGGTGATGCTGCCGGGGATCGTGCCGACGACCTTGTACTGCTTGCCGTCGGCCTCGACGAACGGCCGGTCCTCCCAGTGCGGCGGCACGATCGCGGTACCGGCGACGAGCTGGTCGGCACCGGACACGTTCTGCGCCCTGAGCCAGGTCCTGAACTGCTCCGGGTCCACGCTCGCGGCGCCGTCACCGGTCTTGTGCAGCACGACGCTCGCGGCCACGCCCGGCTGTGCGGGGATCTGCGGCAGCGGCCGGTCGCCCGCGTCCACCACGGTCGCGTCCGGACGTTCCTCGTTGGCGTACTGGAACGTCAGCTCCTCCGCCCCGCCCAGCACGACCAGGAAGAAGGTCACCATCGAGCTCGCCAGGAGCAACGGCAGCGCCACCGAGGCCGACCGCTGCGGCATCCTGCGCACCTCGGCGCCGGCGAGCTTCCACTGCGTGCCCCCGATCCTGCCGAACAGGCGCGCGATGAGCGGGACCGTGACCGGGCCGAGGATCCAGAACAGGCCGGTCACCGCGGCGATCGCGGAGAACGTGACGGCCAGTGGGGCGGCGGACGTGCCCTTGGCCGCGATCGCCGCCATCGCGAGCAGCACGGCACCACCGGTGAACAGCACACCGAACACGAGCCGAAGGCGGCGCACGGATCGAGGCGGCACCTCGTTCTCCGCGTCGCGCAGAGCGGCCAACGGCGAGACGCGCGCGGCGTTGATCGCGGGACGGACAGCCGCCATCACGCTCAGCAGCGCGGCGACGACGACTCCGAGGATCACGTACCCGAGCGACGGCAGCAGTTCCGGGCTGAGCTCCACCGCGCCGAACAGCACGGAGATGCCGGTGACGTCGAACGTCCTGGCCAGCAGCCACGCCATCGGCCCGCCCAGCAGCGCGCCCGCGACACCCGCCAGCGCACCCGTCACGAACGCCTCGAACAGGCTCCTGCGCACCAACGGCCCGCGCTGGGCGCCGATGCACCGCAGCAACGCCGTCTGCCGCTGGCGTTGCGCGTAGACCGCCCGGAACGTGGCCGCCGCGACGAACACCGCCGTGGCGAGCGCGAGCACGCTGAACGGCAGCAGGAGGAACGTCAGCTCGTTGCCGATGCTGTCCGCGTCCGGCGCCGGATCCCACACGACGTAGGACGCGCCCGCCGCGCTCGCGACGGCGTCCCTGGCCCCGCCGATCACCCAGATCTCCTTGGTGAACGGCTGCGGGTCGAGCTTCTTCGCGAGATCCGGTCCCGCGACCAGGATCGGCCGCGCGTCCACGCCGCCCTTCTTCATGATCCCGCTGACGGTCATCTCGACCGGCTTGCCGTCCGCCGCGGCGAGCTTGATCCTGTCGCCGGGCTTGAGGCTCCGCTCGTACGCGGTGATCTTGTCGACGGCGACCTCACCGTCGGCGGCAGGGGCCTTGCCCTCGGCCAGCGGCCAGCGCACCAGGTCGGGCTGCTGGACGTGCACCTCGGCGCGGTGCTCCCCCGCCCGGCCGTTGCCGTCGAGGAGGTCGGCCTGGGCGACCTGCACCGGCACGGCACGGCCGACGGAGGAGAGCTTCGCGAGCAACGCGTCGTCGAGCTTCGGGCGGTTCGCCTCGGCGCCCGCGTCGTACTCGACGGGTTTGGTGTCCACCACGTGGCTCACCGACGACGGTGTGAGGGGCGCGCCCTCGTCGACCGACCTGGTGAGCGCGTCGCTCAGCACGAGGGCGGCCAGCAGGCAGGCGACGCCGACGACGAGCGCGACGCCGGGCAGCAGCGCGCGGCCCGGCCGGGCGCGGAACTCGGCAACGCCGAGCCGCAGGGAAGTGGACACGAATCCTCCTCGGTGACGTCTGACGTTCACGAAGGTAGGAAGGAAGGCGATCAGCGGGCGTCGGACTGGGGTAGCAAGCTCGCGTACGACCACAGGAGGACACGGGGATGATCAACCTCTACGACGAGGCCGCGAACGTGATCGGCGAGGTGACCCGCGAACGGATGCGCGCCGAGAACCTCTGGCACGGCTGCGTCCTGACCGTCGTGCACTCGGGCGACGGCGACCGGATCTACGTGCACCGCCGCACCGACACCAAGGACATCTTCCCCGGCCTGTACGACTACGCGGCGGGCGGCGTGATCGACGCGGGCGAGACCCCGGACGAGGCCGCGGTCCGCGAACTGCGCGAGGAGCTCGGTGTCGAGACCCCGCTGACGCCGCTCTTCCGGACCACCTACGTCGACGAGCAGACGCGCTATCACGCGTGGATCTACGAGACGCGCAGCGACGGCCCGTTCACCCACCAGCCCGAGGAGGTCGCCTGGGGCGGGTGGATGGACGCGGACGAGCTGCGCGGCAAGATCGAGGACCCGGGCTGGCCGCTCGTGCCGGACGGCCGGGAAATCGGCCGGGAGTGGTTGCGACGGGCTAGGAACGCGTGAAGCTGTGGCTGCGCTCCACCTTCGCCACGTGGATCGTGTAGCTCTGGTACCAGTGGGCGCGCCCGCGCTGCTGCGCCGCCTGGTGTTCGGCGTTGGTCCGCCATTGCGTGAGGGCGTCGGCGTCGCGGAAGTACGCGACGGTGATGCCGAGTCCGCCGGGGTTCTGCGCGTGGTCCATCCCGAGATATCCGGGGACGTCCTTCACCAGCTCTTCCATGCGCGCGTTGGTGTCGCGGTAACCGCTCTGCTCCTGTGTCCGCACCGTGGTGAAGACGACCGCGTAGTAAGGGGGTTCGAAAGCCTCGACGGGCGCATCGCTCACCGCGCCACGGTAACTAGTTCCAGCTGAGGCCGGAACGGATTTTCCAGTACCGCTCCGCGGGCTCGGCCAGATCCGGCAGGTCGGCGTCGATCCGCAGCGCGTCCACATTGGACCGCAGCTGGCCGGGGCTCGCCGCGCCGGACAGCACGACGTCCACCCACGGCTGCCGCGCGATCGCCGCCAGCGCGACCGCGTCCGGGCCGACACCGAGCGCTTTCGCCTGGGCCGCAACCGCTTGCGGAGGGTCGACGGCGAGCCGTCCGTTGGCCACGCCCTCCTTGATGATCACGCGCAGCCCGGCGTCGTGCGCCTCCCGCAGGGCCTCGCCCGCCGAGGTCTCCAGCACGTTCCAAGTGGACTGGACGGACCGGAAGATCCCGAGTTCCAGCGCCTTGCGGATGGCGTCGGCCTGGCGCGGCCCGGACGTCGAGAAGCCCAGCGGCACCCCGATCCCGGCCATCGCGTCCTGCAGCGCGCGATCGCCGAACAACGGGCTGTCGGCCGTCAGCGAGTGCACCTGGTAGAGATCGACCCGGGGCAGCAGGGCCGTGGTCTCCTGCCACTGCCGGGTGAAACGGGCGAGCGAGTGCTCCTTGACCTCGTGCACCTCGGCGTCCGGCCGCCAGTCCGCGGTGTAGGCGTAGCCCCACTTGCTGGAGACCGTCACGTCGTCATGACCGGGCAGCCACGACGCCAGGAAGTCCTCGGACAGCCCGTACGAACGGGCCGCGTCGACCCACCGGATGCCCAGTTCGTAGGCCGTGTCGAGCACGAGGTGGCACTGCGCGCGCATGGACTCGACGTCGCGCACGGCGGGCAGCGCGTCCTCACGGCCGAGGTTGATGTAGGCGGGACGACCGAGGGAGGCGAGACCGAGCGCGAGTTGTGCCATGCCGACAACGGTAAACGGCGGCCCCGAAGGACCGCCGCTCACGTGACCCGCCGGGGTCGGTCGAACAGAAGGATCAGAAGTCGTCGGCGGTGCGGATGTGGTTGCGCACCCACTTGCCGGCGTCCTTCAGGGGACCCTCACCGGTGAAGCCGCTGCCGGAGCACGTGCCGCTCTTGAACACCGCGCCGGTCCGGTTGTCGTCGGAGAAGTTCCAGTTGGTCCAGGAGATCTTCGCGTCCTTCATGAACGTGATGAACTTGTTCGCCATGGTGAAGTCGTTGGGACCGTCACCGGAGGCCTCCTGCGAACCGAACTCGGTGACGAAGACCGGCACCTGGCTCGAGACCGTCTTCAACGCGTTGAGGTACGAGTCGCGGTGGTCCTTGGCGTAGAAGTGGAACGTGTACATCAGGTTCGAGGCGTTGACCTTGTTCTGGCTGACCTCGTTGATGTTCTTGCCGTCGGACAGGCCGAACGTCGACCAGCCGTGCGTCCCGACGAGCACGAGGCTGTCCGGGTCCTCCGCGCGGATCGTCGGGATGACGGCCTCCGCGTAGGACTTGACCTTCGCCCACGTCACGCCGTTCGGCTCGTTGGCGATGTCGTAGATGATGTTCGTCTTGTCCTTGTGCCGCTGCGCGATCTCCTTGAAGAAGGTCTTGGCGCGCGCGGTGTTGGCGTTCGGGTCGCCCGGCGAGAGCTGGTGCCAGTCGACCAGCGCGTAGAGGCCGCGCTTGGTGGCCTCCTCGATGTAGCCGTGCACCAGGTCGGTGAACTTGCGAGGGTTGGTCTCGTAGCCACCTTCCTGGATGTACATCGAGATGCGGAGGACGTCCGCCTTCCAGTCGTTGGCGAGCGCGTCCAGCGACGCGGTCTTGACGCACTGGGAGTACCACTGGATGCCGTGCGTGCTCATGCCGCGCAACTGGATCTGCTTGCCGTTCTTGTTGCACAGCTTCACGCCGCACACCTTGAGCTGACCGTTGACCGCCGCGGGCGAACCCGGCGGCAGCGCGGCAGCGGCGAAGGTGCCCTCGGGAGCGGCGGCGACGGAACTTCCCGCCATCGCACCGGTCAGCGGGAGCACGACTGCCGCGGCGAACGCCACCACAGACTTCTGCCAGGACATACAGCGTCTCCTCTCGGATGCCGGCGGCGGATTAGTTAGGTAAGTTTCCTTACCGATTAAAGGTATAGATGACCTTAGGGGCACCCCAAGAGCGAGTCAAGCGTCTCGTCGCAGAAGAGTCACCGTTCCGGCACCCAGCGTCACCAGTACGTAAACGGCCAAAACTGCAGCGGCGGCCAATGGACCCAGCGGTGCGTCGTTCACGACCCCGGCGACCTCCCACACCAGGTACGGCACCATCACCGCGGACGCGTCCATGTTCCAGGGCTCCGGCAGCATCGGCGTGATGGCGGGCAGACCCCACAGCAGCACGCCCACCACCACGATCGTGACGGCCGTCGACCGCACCGCGAGCCCGATCCCCAGGCCGGTCAGTCCGGTCACCAGGATCGACAGCACGGCCGCGCCCGCCCACGGCAGCGCGTCGCCGAGGCCGTCCCACGGCGCGATCGGCGGCGGCCGGTCCCCCATGATCAGCCAACTGGACCCGACGCTCAGTGCCAGAGTGATCGCGCCGACCACCACGGCCGTGGTGGCGACGAGCACGCTTTTGGCCACCAGCAAGCGTTTCCGGTCCGGCACGGCGGTCAGCGCGGTCAGCCTCGGGTCGGAGGTCGCGACCAGGGCGCCGAGCGCGGCGACGAGGAACTGGACCACCGGGGTGATCACCACGCTGCTGTCGGCGGAGGCGAACCTCGCCTGTTCCGCGGCCGGCGAGGTGTCGTAGTCCTGGACGATCAGCCACGACAGCAGCGCGCCCGCGACCACCATCAGGCCGACGGTGATGATCAGCCCGTACGACGAGCGGACGGTGCGGAGCTTGAGCCACTCCGCGGCGAGCGCGTTCTTCACCTGAACTCCAATCGGCGGAAGCCTGGTCGTTTACGGCTAGGAGGAGCGGATCCCGGCTTGCGCGTGCGGCCAGCCGGCGAAGTAGAAGGGCGACCAGAAGTGCTGCCCTCACAGGTATCGGCGGTGGATGTGCGCGGAGAATTCCTGCCGAAGGCGTCGAGAGGAGACGCCTTTGAGACTGTTGCCCAGAGTGGACAGAGCCAGACCGGGCGGGGAGTGCACGTGGTCAATTTTGCCGTCGAACTCGCGCAGTTCCTCGGTGAACGCGCCACGCCGGTACCCGGTGACGAAGAGCAGGTGGACGTGAACGTTGTGGATGACACTGCGTCCCCTGCGTACGTCGGGGTCGAGTTCCCACCCTGGTGACGTAGACCAACGCTATGGTGATCAACGTGATGCAGGCGGTGCAGGTGCGATTGCTGCCGTCGCCCGAGCAGGTAACGGCGCTGGCCGACACGCTGCGCGCTTGCAACACGGCAGCGTCGTGGCTGTCCGAGAGGATGCACGCCGACCAGGTGTTCCGGAAGTTCGATGTGCAGAAGCGCTTCTACGCCGAACTGCGGGAGCGGTTCGGGCTGGCCGCGCGGCCGGCGATCCGGGTGATCGGCAAGACCGTGGACGCCTACACGACTTTGCGGGCCAACCTCAAAGCGGGCGACTACGGGCCCCTTGGGTCGGATCGGCGCCGTAAGATCGAGAACTCGCCGATCAGGTTCCGTCCACAGGCGGGGCAGCCGTTCGACGCCCGCTGCCTGTCCTGGCAACTCGGTGACGCGGGCCGCGACGGGACAGTGTCGATCTGGACCACCGCCGGTCGGCTCCGCGGTGTGCGGATCGTCGGAAACCCCAGGCATCTCGCCTTGTTGCGGTCCCGACCGGCGATCGGCGAGACCGATCTGCTGCACCGGGACGGGGTGTGGCTGCTGCACGCCGTCGTCGACAGTCCCGAGGCACCCCGGCGGGAACCGGTGAACGGGTTCCTCGGGGTCGACCTGGGAATCGTCAACATCGCGACCACCTCTGACGGTGACCGGTACTGCGGGTCGCGCCTGAACCGCTACCGCAAGCGCCAGCAGCGAATCCGGAAGCGGTTGCAGGCCAAGAAGACCTCCTCCGCGCGACGGCTGCTCAAGAAACGCCGCCGCAAGGAGGCCCGGTTCGCCGCCGACGTGAACCACCGGATCAGCAAGAACATCGTGGCCGAGGCTGAACGCACCGGACGCGGGATCGCCGTCGAGGAACTGACGGGAATCCGTGTCCGGGTACGGCTTCGCAAGCCCCAACGGGCCACGCTGCACTCCTGGGCGTTCGCCCAGCTCGGTCAGTTCCTGACCTACAAGGCCCAGCAGGCCGGCGTGATGGTGGTGCAGGTCGATCCGGCCTACACCTCGCAGACCTGCCACGCCTGCGGGCACGTCGACAAACGCAACCGCCGCAGTCAAGCGGTGTTCCAGTGTGGCCGGTGTGACTTCGTTGGGCACGCCGACCACAACGCGGCACACAACATCGCGGCACGCGGCGTCGTGTGCCGGGGCGAAGTCATGCGTCCAGACGCAGCGTCCGTCCTGGCAGCCAGCCAGGACGGCAGCAGCAAGCCTGACAACCGCCGCTCGCGGCGGCCGGCAAGCTCGATCCTTCAGGGACGAGCTCATGACAGTCCCCTCCCGGAGGTGAGTTCGAGGTAGGCGTCCTCCAGCGAACCGTTGCGGGTCAACGCCTCCATCGGCGTCTCCTTGACCAGCTGTCCTCTTGCGACGATCACGACGTGGTCGGCGGTCAGCGCCATCTCGCTCATCAGGTGACTCGAGACGAAGACCGTGCGGCCCTGCTTCGCGAGCCCTCGCATGAGGTCGCGGATCCACCGCACGCCCTCGGGGTCGAGGCCGTTGACCGGTTCGTCGAACATCAGCACGCCGGGGTCGCCCAGCAACGCGGCCGCGACGCCGAGCCGTTGCTTCATGCCGAGCGACAACGCCCTGATCCGCTTGTGCCGCACGCCTCCCAGGCCGACCTGCTCCAGCAGCTCGACCGCGCGCTTGGCGCCGATGCCGTTGCTGGCGGCGATCCAGAGCAGGTGGTCAAGGGCCTTGCGGCCGTGGTGCACGGCGGCGGGATCGAGCAACGCGCCGACGTGCCGCAACGGCCGGTCCAGGTCCTGGTAGCGCTTGCCACCGATCAGGGCTTCACCGCCCGATGGCCGGTCCAGGCCGAGGATCATCCTCATGGTCGTGGACTTGCCGGCGCCGTTCGGGCCGAGGAAGCCCGTCACCAGTCCAGGGTGGACGGTGAAGGACAGGTCCTCGACGGCCGTGGTGTCGCCGTATCTCTTCGTCAGGTTCCGCACCTCGATCATGCGGAACAGGTTGGCGCTCCCGCGTTCCAGGCGGATCGGCCTCTGCTCCGATCCCGGGAATCGGACCCTGGTCCGAGGCGCGCCGCCCGACGGCTCGTTAACGTCGTCGGTGTGATCGCCAAACTGCACCTCTACCTGGTCGACCTGACCGCCGCCGTGGTGATCGGCGTGCTCGTCGCCTACGCCATGGTGGAGAACCAGGACAAGCCGTGGTGGCTGGTCCTTCCTGGTGCCGTGCTGGTGGCGCTGCCCGTCGCGGTGCGCCGGTGGTGGCCGCTGACGGTCCTGGCGATCACCACGGCGGCAACGGTGGCGGTGGTGATGACCCAGCTGCTGCCGGTCCAGGCGCTCGGCGCTCCGGTCGGCGCGGTCTGCTTCGGGCTCTACACGGTGGCGGTCGAACGCACCCGCAGGTGGTCGCTGGCCGCTCTCGTGGTCGCCGTCGTCGCGGTCTCCGGTGTCTCCGGAGGCGAACCGGAGACCCTCCTGGTCGGTCTGGCCGTGCTCGGAGCGGTGTGGGTGATCGGCTACACGACACGGCTGCGGCGCTCGTTCCTGGCACGCGAGACCACCCAGCAGGCCGAGCAGGCCCTGGCCGACGAACGCCTGCGCATCGCCCGCGAGTTGCACGACGTGGTGGCGCACAACCTGTCCCTCATCGCCGTGCAGGCCGGCAACGCCGCACACGTGCGCTCACCCGAACACGCCTACCAGGCGTTGGAGTTGATCTCCGAGACGAGCCGCGCGGCGCTGACCGAGATGCGGGGGCTCTTGGGCGTGCTGCGGTCCGACGCCGATCTGGCGCCCTCCCCCGGCCTCGGCGGACTGGCCGACCTCGCGGACCGGGCATCGCTCGCCGGGGTGCGCGTCACGTTGGACGTGCGGGGCGACGCCGTCGTGCCGGAAGGGGTCGGGCTGTCGGTGTACCGGATCGTGCAGGAGGCGCTGACGAACGTCGTGAAGCACGCGGCACCCGCGGCGTGCACGGTGCTGGTAGAGGTGACACCGGAAGCCGTCCGCGTCGACGTGGCGGACGACGGGCCTGGGGTGAGGGAGCTCGGAGTGGGACACGGGTTGATCGGCATGCGTGAACGCGTGGCCGTGTACGGCGGCACGTTCAGCGCGGGCCCCGGCGAGACCGGCGGCTTCCGGGTCGTCGCGGAACTGCCGCACCGATGATCCGCGTGCTGATCGCCGACGACCAGGCGTTGCTGCGCGCCAGCTTCCGCCTGCTCCTCGACAACGAACCTGACCTGACCGTGGTCGGCGAGGCCGGCACCGGCGCCGAGGCCGTCGCGCTGGCGTCCACTGCGAAGCCGGACGTCGTGCTGATGGACATCCGCATGCCCGAGATGGACGGCATCGAGGCCACGAGGCTGCTGGACGGCCCCCGCGTGCTGGTGCTGACCACGTTCGACCTGGACGAGTACGTCTTCGGCGCGTTGCGGGCCGGGGCCTCGGGTTTCCTGCTCAAGGACACACCACCCGCCGAACTGCTGGCCGCCGTCAGGGTCGTGGCGTCCGGCGAGTCGCTGCTGTCGCCGACGGTCACGCGCCGGCTGATCTCCGAGTTCGTCCGGCGGCCCGCCTCGCCCGTGGTGCGCGGGCTGGACCGCGTGACCGAACGGGAGAAGGAGGTCCTGCTGCTGATCGCCCGCGGCCGGTCGAACGCGGAGATCATGGCCGAGCTGCACGTCAGTCCCGGCACGGTGAAGACGCACATCGGGAACCTGCTGGCGAAGCTGCACGCCCGTGACCGCGCCCAGCTGGTGATCGCGGCCTACGAGTCCGGCCTGGTCTGAACGAGAAACCGCCCCGGCCGTGTGCAGCGACCGGGGCGGTTCGGTGAAGCGGTCTTACAGGTACGTGCCGGTGTTCGTGGCCGTGTCGATCGCGCGGCCGGCGTCCTGGTTCTTCCCGGTGACGAGCGTGCGGATGTAGACGATCCGCTCGCCCTTCTTGCCCGAGATGCGAGCCCAGTCGTCCGGGTTCGTCGTGTTCGGCAGGTCCTCGTTCTCGGCGAACTCGTCGAGGATGGCGGCCTGCAGGTGCCGGACGGAGAGTCCGGGCTGCTTGGTGTCCAGCAGCGACTTGATCGCCGCCTTCTTCGCCCTGTCGACGATGTTCTGGATCATGGCGCCGGAGTTGAAGTCCCGGAAGTACAGGACCTCCTTGTCACCGTTGGCGTAGGTGACCTCCAGGAACCGGTTGTCCTCTGACTCCTCGTACATGCGCTCCACGGTGTGCTGCACCATGCCCTCGATGCAGGCCTTCGGGTCCCCGCCGAACTCGGCGAGGTCGTCGGCGTGCAGCGGGAGGTTGGGCGTCAGGTACTTGTTGAAGATGTCCTTCGCGCCCTCGGCGTCCGGTCGCTCGATCTTGATCTTCACGTCGAGTCGGCCGGGGCGGAGGATCGCCGGGTCGATCATGTCCTCGCGGTTGGAGGCGCCGATGACGATGACGTTCTCCAGGCCCTCGACGCCGTCGATCTCGGCGAGGAGCTGGGGCACGATCGTCGTCTCGACGTCGGACGACACACCCGAACCACGGGTGCGGAAGATCGAGTCCATCTCGTCGAAGAACACGATCACCGGGGTGCCGTCGGACGCCTTCTCACGAGCCCGCTGGAAGATCAGGCGGATGTGCCGCTCGGTCTCACCGACGAACTTGTTGAGGAGCTCGGGGCCCTTGATGTTGAGGAAGTAGGACTTGGCCTGCTTGTCGGTCTCGCCGCGGATCTCCCGCACCTTCTTGGCCAGGGAGTTCGCCACCGCCTTGGCGATGAGCGTCTTGCCGCAACCGGGAGGGCCGTAGAGCAGCACGCCCTTGGGCGGGCGCAGCTCGTACTCGCGGAACAGGTCGGCGTGCAGGAACGGCAGCTCCACGGCGTCGCGGATCTGCTCGATCTGCCGGGAGAGGCCACCGATGTCGCTGTAGTCGATGTCCGGGACCTCCTCGAGCACGAGGTCCTCGACCTCGGCCTTGGGGACCCGTTCGTAGGCGAAACCCGCCTTCGAGTCGACCAGCAGCGAGTCGCCGGGCTTCAGCGGCGAGTCGAGCAGCGGCTGGGCGAGCCAGACCACCCTCTCCTCGTCCGCGTGGCCGACGACCAGCGCGCGCGAGATGGTGTCCAGACCGTCGTCGTCGGTCAGCACCTCCCGCAGAGAGCAGACCTCACCGGAACGCTCGAACCCGCCGGCCTCGACGACCGTCAGCGCCTCGTTGAGGCGCACGGACTGGCCGTAGGCGATCTTCTCCGGCTCGACCGCGGGGGACACGGCTACGCGCATCCTGCGGCCGGACGTGAAGACGTCCACGGTCCCGTCGTCGAAACGTGCCATGAAGACGCCGTACCCGCTGGGCGGTTGCGCCAGCCGGTCGACTTCCTCACGCAGCGCGAGCAGCTGGCTTCGTGCTTCGCGGAGGGTGTCTATGAGCTTCGTGTTTCGCTCGGTCAGCTGGCTGACGCGCTCTGTCGCCTCAGCCAAGCGCTGCTCGAGCAACCGCGTGTGCCGCGGCGACTCGGTCAGCTTGCGACGCAACGACGCGATCTCGTCCTCGAGGAACCTGATCTGCGCAGTCAGCTCAGCAGAATTGTTGCCCTGGTTCAGCTCGCCACCCTCATCGGGTTGGCTGCCGGGATGACCGTGCTGCATGTCGGCACCCTCCTCCCGTGTTCGTACCGATTACGGTACCGGCGATCACCGACAAAATGGGGTACTCACAACATCATCTTCGCTCGTGTGGTGCAACGGTGAACCCTCCAACTGAGGTCAACTGCTCCATCTCGGTGTCCGGTCCGACCGCCCAACCGCTACGGTGCGTCTCAGAAACCACCATCGGCGTTTCGCGCCGCGACACGCCAGACGACCTGCGAGAAGTCCGAGGAGAGGGTCATGGGAGCACCTGTGCGGGCACCCGGCCCCTACGGTCCGCGACCACCCTCGGACGATCACGAGCACACCTGGTATGGGCCACGACCCGTCGACGGGCGGCAATCCGCCATCGTCCCACCAGGTGGACCAGACATTGGTCCGATCGGCGGTCACGCACCGCAACCCACCCCGTTCGTGCCCGTCGGAGGACCCGCGCGAGCGAGGCTCCGATGCCTCCGGAGGGCGTGCGGCCAACCGGGTGGTTTCGCCGACGCGACCGGCGCACCACCCCGACAGCGCAGAGCATCGCGCTCAAATCCCGGTGGAGTTGCCACAATCGTTATCAGACACGACCTTTGCGCGGCCAGATCGCGGGTACAGGGCGTGTGCATAACCACTCGTGCGGGTCGATAGACCCCATTCGCCCGCGAGTAGTCCGGCGAAGTACGACAATGTCCAGCGAAAGATCACCTCATCCGCATCGGGGGAGTTTCATGACCTACCCGCCGCAGCAGCCCGGGCCGTACGGGCAGCAGCCGCCGCAGCCCGGAGGTCCCTACGGGCAGCAGCCGCCGCAGCAGCCGGGGTACGGCCAGCAGCCCCCACCCGGCTACGGCCAGCAGCCGCCACCGGGACACGGACAGCAGCCAGGCCAGTACGGCCAGCCGCAGCAGGACCCGTTCGGCCAGCAGGGACCGCCCAGCGGCGGCTTCCAGCAGGGCCAGTACGGGCAGCAGCCAGGTCAGTACGGCCAGCAGCCCTACGGTCAGCAGCCGTTCGGCCAGCCCGGCGGGTTCGGCGGCCCTCCGCCTCCCAAGAAGAGCAACACCGGCCTGATCATCGGCGTCGTCATCGGCGTGCTGGTGCTCGTCGGCGGTGGCATCACGGCCGCCGTCATGCTCACCGGCAACAGCTCGAGCAACTCCAGCAGCTCGTCGCCGGACTCGGGTTCGAGCGACAACGGCAGCAGCGGCGGCAACGACGAGGCCGACGTCAAGAAAGCCGCCGAGGAGTACATCGCGGCGGCGACCTCGAAGAACGAGAGCAAGGCCAAGTCGATGGCCTGCCAGGAGATGCTCGACGAGGCCGCGGAGGCCGAGAAGAACGCCACCCCTGAGCAGAAGAAGCTCGCCGAGGAGATGAAGAAGCTCCCGGTGCCCAAGATGGTGTACAAGAGCGCGACCGTCTCCGGCAACGAGGCGACCGTCAAGATCACCGTCACCGCGGACTACGGCGGCCAGACCCAGACCGTCGACTCCGACACGAAGTTCAAGAAGGTGTCGGGCAAGTGGAAGGTCTGCATCCTGGTCAAGGACATCAAGGTCCCGACGACCCGCTAGCCGGGAAGCAGTCGGTTCATCCACCTCGGGGGAATTCGTCATGACCTATCCGCCGCAGCAGCCAGGGCCCTACGGGCAGCAGCCGCCGCAGCAACCCGGTTACGGCCAGCAGCCGCAGCCGGGGTACGGACAGCAGCCCGGCCAGTACGGCCAGCAGCCGGGATACGGGCAGCAGCCCGGTCCCGGTCAGTACGGGCAGCCGCAGCAGGACCCGTTCGGCCGGCAGGGACCGCCCAGCGGCGGCTTCCAGCAGCAGGGTCAGTACGGGCAGCAGCCGCCCGGCCAGCCCCCGTACGGCCAGCAGCCCGGCTACGGCGGGTTCGGCGGTCCTCCGCCTCCCAAGAAGAGCAACACGGGCCTGATCATCGGCGTCGTCGTCGGCGTGCTGGTCGTGGTCGGCGGCGGTATCACGGCCGCGGTCCTGCTCTCCGGCGACGACTCTCCGAGCAGCACGAACACCGCGTCGTCGAACACGAACACGGAGCCGGCGGACGGCAGCACGAAGCCGACCGCGCCGTCGTCGAAGAGCTCGTCGAGCGGCGGTGACAGCGATGCCGAAGACGTCGCGAACGAGTTCACCGACAAGATCCTGAAGGGCGTTCACGCGGGCACCAGCACGCCGAACGACGTCAAGGACCTGGTGTGCACGGCGGAGTTCCCCAAGCTGAAGGCGCAGACCACCAAACCGAACCCGAGCGTGAGGGCCACCGTGTCGGAGGTCAGGACGTCGGGCAGCACGGGCACGTTCCGGCAGAGCCTCACCGGGCTCGCCGATCCGGCCAACCCCGGCAAGACCACGTCGGGCGCCATCATCTACAAGCTGTCGAAGGAAGGCGGCAAGTGGACGGTGTGCGGCATCGACAAGCTCGAAGGCAACTGATCTGACGCGTGAAAGGGCCCCGCACCTCGGTGAGGTGCGGGGCCCTTTCACGTCCGGGATCAGCCCTTGCTGGGCCGGCGCTGCGGACGCGGCGCCGTCACGCCGTCCGCGAGCTTGCGCGTGGTCAGCAGGAACGCCGTGTGCCCGATCATCCGGTGCTCCGGCCGCACGGCCAGGCCGACGACGTGCCACGGGCGGACGAGCGTCTCCCACGCGTGGGGCTCGGTGAAGCACGTCATCTCGCGCAGCGCCTCGGTGACGACCGAGAGCTGCGTGGTGGTGGCGACGTAGACGACCAGGACGCCGCCGGGGATGAGGTTCTTCGCGATCGAGGGCAGGACCTCCCACGGCGAGAGCATGTCGAGGATGACCCGGTCGACCTCGCCCTCGTGGTTCTTCACGTCGTCGACGGTGATCGACCAGTTGCCGGGGCGTTCGCCGAAGAACGTCTCCACGTTGCGGATGGCGTGCACCGCGTGGTCCTCGCGCACCTCGTAGGACTGGACGCTGCCCTTCTCCCCCACCGCGCGCAGCAGCGAGCACGACAACGCGCCGGAGCCCGCGCCCGCCTCCAGGACGCGCGCGCCCGGGAAGATGTCGCCGTACATGCAGATCTGCGCGGCGTCCTTCGGGTAGATGACCTGCGCGCCGCGCGGCATCGACAGCACGTAGTCGGGCAGCAGCGGGCGCAGCGCCAGGAAGTTCGTGCCGCCGACCGACGCGACGACCGAGCCCTCGGGCTGGCCGATCAGCTTGTCGTGCGGGATGGCGCCGCGGTGGGTGTGGTACTCCTTGCCGGGTTCGAGAACGACCGTGTAGTGCCGGCCCTTGGGGTCGGTCAGCTGTACCCGGTCACCCGGCTGGAACGGTCCACTTGCGCTAATCACCGCGCAATGGTGTCAAACGCCCTTCTCAATGGCCGCACGCAGGTCCTCCCTGCGCAGCACGCCCGCCGGGCGGCCCTCCAGGTCGACGACGAGGAACTGCCACGCGGCGGTGCCCTGGACGCGTTCGACGATCTCCTCACCGGGCTCGTCGGCGAGCAGCACGGTCTCGGGCAGGATCGGCTCGGCCGCCTGCTCCGCGGGAGCGAAAGGACTTGCGGCGGCGAGCTTTCTGGCCAGTTCGGTGTCGAGCAGACCGGCCGCCACCCCGTCGGCCCGCACCAGCACCACGCCCCGGCCGGCCGACGTGCTCAGCGCGTCCGCGACGGGGCTCTCCGCCGGCAGCTGGAGCACCGGCAGGATCAGGTCGCTGAGGGTGACACCAGCGGGCCACGTGCGGCGGCGCTCGCTCGCGAGTTCGCTCCTCGCGCCGGCGACGACGACCCACGCCGTGAGCACGCACACGCCGAAACGCAACCAACGGTCGTCCGCGCCTTCCGCGACGCCGTACAGCGCCCACGCCACCAATGCGATGGCCACGGCGAACCCACCGACCACGGCGACGCGCGTGCCCATCGCCCGTTGCCCCGTCACGGCCCACACGCCGGCCCGCACGATCCGGCCACCGTCGAGCGGCAGACCGGGCAGGAGGTTGAAGACGGCGACGGCGACGTTCGCGGCGGCGATCTGGAAGACCAGCACCCACACGACGTCGCCGGGTTCCATGACCAGCGCGCCGACGCCGAAGATCGCCGCCAGCGCGACGGACACGATCGGCCCTGCGCCCGCGACCACGCCCTCGTGGCTGGGTTTGCCGGGCGTGCGCATGATCTCGGACAGGCCGCCCAGCAGGTACAGGCGCAGTCTTCTGACCGGCAGCCCGAGCCGCAGCGCCGCGACGCAGTGGCCGAGTTCGTGGGCCAGCACGCTCAGCCCGAGGAAGATCGCGAAGAGCGCGGCGAGCAACAGACCGACTCCCGGCGGCGTGCCGGGGGCGAGATCGTCGACGAGCGGCGCGTAGAAGGCCACCACGATCGCCGAGCCGATCCACCAGGACGGCGCGAGGACCACCGGGATGCCCGCCACCCGGAACAGCAGCAGGCCGCCCTCTCGTTCACTGATCCGCGCGGCCACGGGTGAACTGTAGGGCTCCGGGTGTGATCCCGCGGTCTGGTGCTGCTCGCAGAATTGTCAGACCTCTGTCCTAGGGTGCGAACCATGAGCACCACGTTGCGCAGGCCCGCGCTCTCGCCTTCCCGGGCAGGGGACTTCAAGCAGTGCCCGCTGCTCTACCGGTTCCGCGCGGTCGACCGGCTGCCGGAGAGGCCGACGAAGGCGCAGGTGCGCGGCACGGTGGTGCACGCGGTGCTGGAAGACCTGTTCGCCCTGCCCGCCGCCGACCGCGTGCCCGACCGCGCGCGTTCGATGATCACGCCGGCCTGGGAGCGCGTGAAGGCCGAGCGCCCGGAGTTCTCGACGCTGTTCGAGGTGGAGGGCAGCGAGGAGGAGGCGGAGTGGCTGGCGTCCGCCACGAAGCTGCTCGACGGCTACTTCGGCCTCGAAGACCCCCGGCGCCTGGAACCGGAGTCGCGCGAGCTGCTCGTGGAGTCCGAACTGCCGTCGGGCGTGCTGCTGCGCGGCTACATCGACCGCGTGGACGTGGCCCCGACGGGTGAGATCCGCGTGGTGGACTACAAGACCGGCGCCGCCCCCCGTGAGGTGGGCGAGGCGAAGGCGTTGTTCCAGATGAAGTTCTACGCGCTGGTGCTGTGGAAGCTGCGCGGCGTCGTCCCCCGCCAGCTGCGCCTGATGTACCTGGCCGACGGCCAGGCCCTCGCCTACACCCCGGACGAGTCCGAACTGGCCCGCTTCGAACGCACCCTCGACGCGATCTGGCAGGCCATCATGCGCGCGGCCCCGACGGGCGACTTCCGCCCCAACCCCAGCCGCCTGTGCGACTACTGCGACCACAAGGCCTTCTGCCCGGCGTTCGACGGCACCCCGCCGCCCTACCCCGGCTGGCCGGAGCCCGACGACACCGAGACCCTCCAGGACCGCGACTGATGACGGCCTTCTACCTGCCGCTGGGCAACGACACGTACCGCTCCACGGCGCACACCGTCGGCCCGTGGGGCCCGGACAGCCAGCACCTCGGCCCGCCCTCGGCGTTGCTGGTGCGCTCTCTGCTCACCCTGGGCAACCCGTCCTCCGCCCTGGCCCGCGTGACGTTCGAGGTGCTCGGCCCGGTCCCGGTGGCCGACCTCACGGTGTCCACTTCGGTCGAACGCCCAGGCCGCTCGGTAGAACTGCTCGCCGCCTCGCTCTCCTTTGAGGGCCGCCCGGTCCTCACGGCACGTGCGTGGCGCATCGTCGGCTCGGACACCACCGCCGTAGCGGGAGGCGAAGTCCCCGCTCTCGCACCACCCGCTTCCGCCGTGCCGATGGAGATCCCGGACCACTGGGGCGGCGGCTACCTGGCCGCGGTCGAGTGGCTTTCCGTGTCGGGCGGCATCTTCACGCCGGGCGACGCCCAGGTGTGGGCCCGCCCGCGCGTGGCCGTCGTAGAGGGCTTCGAACCCTCACCGGAAGAGCGCGTGTTCTCCGTCGTCGACTCGGCCAGCGGCGTCTCGTCCCGTGTGGACATTCGCAAGTGGTACGCCATCAACACCGACCTGACCGTCCACCTGCACCGTCGTCCCGTCGGCGAGTGGGTCGGCATGGACGCGCGGACGACCATCGGGCCGGACGGGGTCGGGCTCGCGACCAGCGTGGTGCACGACGTGGAGGGGCCGGTGGGCACGACGGCGCAGGCGCTGTTCGTGCGCGAACGCTGATACCTCACAGGACACAACGGGAGTCGCAACCTCACCAGCAACCCCAGTGATCGCGACACCGCGCGATCCCTCGTCCCTCTGCCGGGCTCTACCGCCGCACGCGTGCGGTCAGCCAGGGTGGAAGCGGGGAGGGAACACGATGGCGAAGAAGACCCGCAGGCAGAGAAAGACCTTCTACTTCCTGCTCGTGGTGGCGCTCTCGGTCGGCTGCGTCGTCGCGCTCCACCACGGGAACTACGCGCGGGCGGTGTGGACCGGCTCGTTCGCCGTGGCGACGGCCTGCTGGATCATCGCGGTGCTCTATCCCGTCACCTGCGCGGTGACCACCAGGCAGGGCTTGCCGTGCCGCAACACGGCGAACGGCGTCCTGTTCGGTTGCAGCCGCCACACCTGGATCAAGTTCCGGGCGCACTTCGGCCGGCACGAGCGCGTCCAGGTCCACAACTCAGGGCCGGCGCCGCGAGCTGAAGCCCGTCCCGCCGACGCCGCCGAGACCAGGCGGGGCACGATGCTGTTCTGGCTTGCCATCATCGCCACCGGTTCGGGCTTCGTCTCGATGACCACCGACGTCGCCGGCCTGTTCGACTGAGCCCGGAGGGGCTAGCGTCAGCCTGACTGTGAAGAGGTTCGCGAACCGGCAGGAAGCGGGCCGCGCCCTCGCCGCGCGACTCGCCGACCTCCCCTGGCACGACCCGCTGGTCCTGGGCCTCCCCGAGGCGGCGTCCCAGTCGCCAAAGAAGTCGCCCGCCACCTCAACGCCGAACTGGACGTGGTCGTGGCACGCAAGATCGGCGCCCCAGGCCATCCGGAATACGGCGTGGGCGCCGTCACCGCGGACAGCGAGCCCATCTACGACCCGAGAGTGCTGAGAGCGCTCGACCTCACCGAAGAACAACTGGGCCGCACCTGCGACGAGGAACGCGAAGAAGCCAGAAGACGCACGGCCCTCTACCGCGGGGACAAGCCGCTCACCCTCAAGGACCGCGACGTGATCCTCGTGGACGACGGCCTGGCCACCGGCGTCACGGCCAAGGCGGCGCTGCACTGGATCGCCCAGCACGAACCGCGGACCACGACCCTCGCCGTCCCGGTGGCCGCCAAAGAATCGCTGGCCACGTTCACGACGCCGGTGATCGCGCTCCTGCTCCCGCGCCGCTTCGGCGCGGTCAGCCGCTGGTACGACAGCTTCGCTCAGACCACGGACGAAGAGGTGCTCAGCGCGCTCTCGTAGTGCTCCACCACGGGGAACGGCGAGTAGAAGCGGTGCAGCAAAGCGGACCACTTCTCATACGAAGGCCCCTGCCGGAAGCCCACCGTGTGATCCTCAAGAGAGTCCCAGCGCACGAGCAGCAGGTAGCGCGACGGCGTCTCCAGGCACCGCAGCAGTTCGAGGCCGCGGAAGCCCGGCGAGGCGGAGATCAGCTCCCGCGCCTCGCCGAACGCCCACTCGAACTCCTCGGCGGAACCTGGCAGCACGTCCAGCAGGGCGTGCTCCGTGATCACAGCCGGCAGAACCTGATGTCCGAGGCCAGCACGGCCTTGGCGCCGATCGCGGCCAGCTCGTCCATCACCTGGTTCGCCTCCTTGCGCGACACCATCGCCCGCACGGCCGCCCAGTCCGGGTTGGCCAGCGGCGCGACGGTCGGCGACTCCAGGCCCGGAGTCAGCGCGATCGCGTCATCGAGGATCGAACGCGGGCAGTCGTAGTCGAGCATCAGGTACTGCTGCGCGAACACGACGCCCTGCAGGCGTGCCGTCAGTTGCTTCTTGGCGGCCGTGAGTTCCGAGCCGTTGCGGTGGATCAGCACCGCCTCCGACTGGCAGATCGGCTCGCCGAACGGCACCAGGTCGTGCTGGCGCAGGGTGCGGCCGGAGCCCACCACGTCGGCGATCAGGTCGGCCACGCCCAGCTGGATCGAGATCTCCACGGCGCCGTCGAGACGGATCACCTTCGCGGTGATGCCACGGGCCTTGAGGTCGCGGCCCACCAGCTTCGGGTACGCGGTGGCGAGGCGCTTGCCCTCGAGGTCGGAGACCTTCCAGTCGGTGCCGCGAGGGCCCGCGTAGCGGAAGGTCGACGAGCCGAAGCCCAGCGCCAGCAGCTCCTCGACGGAGTTGCCGTTGTCGTCGGCGCCCGAGTCGGCGGCCAGGTCGCGGCCGGTGATGCCGAGGTCCAGGTCGCCGGACGCCACGTAGATCGCGATGTCCTTGGGGCGCAGGAAGAAGAACTCGACGTCGTTGTTGTTGTCGAGCACGGTCAGGTCGCGCGGCTCGTGCCTCTGCCGGTAGCCGGCCTCGGTGAGCATGGCGGAGGCGCGTTCAGCGAGCGCGCCCTTGTTCGGGACTGCAACGCGCAGCATGTGAAAGTCTTTTCCGTCAGAGGTACTTGTAGACGTCTTCGAGGGTGAGCCCACGGCCCAGCATGAGCACCTGGAGGCGGTAGAGCAGCTGCGAGATCTCTTCGGAGAGCTTCTCGTCGGACTCGTACTCGGCGGCGATCCAGACCTCGCCCGCCTCCTCCAGGACCTTCTTGCCCTGCGCATGGACCCCGGCCTCGAGCGCAGCAACGGTGCCGGAACCCTCCGGCTTGGTGGCGGCTCGTTCGGTCAGTTCAGCGAACAGGGAATCGAAGGTCTTCACGGCATGACATCCTCCCATCCCGGCGACCCCCGTCCACACCGCGGTCACATCTGTCCCAGGCCGTGGACGTGATCTGTCCTGCATGGACACCCAGTAGCGTGAACTTCTGTGTCTGAGTTCGCCGAGGTCCTCGAAGCACTGCGCCGGGTGCGCGGAATCAACCCGTTCTTCGCGCTCGACGTGGGCCGCCCGGACGAGTCCTGGCTGCCGGGAACGGCGTTGTTGGAAGGTCCGGCGCTCAAGAACACCATCGACGCGATCGCGATCCGGTACAAAGCGGAGGAACCACGCGTAGCGGCCAGCCTGTTCTTCCTCAGCTACACGGCACGGCTGCTCAGCCCGCTCACGGCCGCGGGCATCCCGATCGACGTCCGCCCGGAGAACCTCTGGTGGCAGCACCACCCCGCGAACGGCCTGAGCGTCCGCATCGACCAGCCGAGACTGGGCCCGAAGGCCGCAGAGGCGCTCGAACCGGTGGTGGAAGCGATCCAGGCCGTCACGCCGGTGGCGCGTGGATTGTTGTGGGGCAACGCGATGTCGAACGTCGCGGGCGCGCTCAAAATGGTTGTGCGCGCACGCATGCTCACCGCCGAGGAAGCGGAAGAACGCGGCGAACGGCTCATGAGCTCACCGCCGTTCGAACAGGCGGGAGAATTCCTCAGTTTTCCCGGCGAGGTCACGTTCCGGCGTCGGTCGTGTTGTCTCTACTACCGCGTCGCCGCAGGTGGGAAGTGTGGTGACTGTCCACTCGTGAAGTGAGGAACGCAACAACTCTTATGGCCGGTTGTGCTTAACCGATGGATCAACTTACGGTGCACGCGCCGCAGTGACGGGAAGCCGGTGAAAATCCGGCGCGGTCCTCGCCACTGTGACCGGGAAGCGATCCCCGCCGAGCACGTCACTGGTCCTCGCGAGAGGGCTGGGAAGACGCGGGGGCAGCGTTGATCCGGGAGTCAGGAGACCGGCTGCGGCGCCGCAAGGAGAGTTGACCTTCCACGAGGTATGGAGGAGCCCGTCATGACGAGCCCCGCAGCAAATCTGTCCGCCGTCCAGGTGCCCAAGTGGGCGTTCGCCGCCGCACTTCTCGGCCTGATCGTCACGTACCTCGTCCTGCAGGAGAACGGTCTCGCGCTCGGCGCGGGTTCCGAGTTGCTGCACGAGTTCTTCCACGACGGCCGCCACGCGCTCGGCGTCCCCTGCCACTGATCCCCCGATCCCAGGCAGGGAAGACATGACGACGACGTACAAGTCCCTTGCGCTGCGCGGAGTCGCGGCCGGCGGTATTGCTGGCGTCGCCTCCGCGCTCGTGCAGCTGCTGGTGACCGAGATCCCGATTCGCGCCGCGCTCGCGGTCGAGGAGGCACGGGCACCCGCCGGCGAAGAGGCCGGCCACACGCACGGCGGCGAGGAAGAGCTGGTCAGCCGTGGCGCCCAGGTCGTGGGCGGCATGCTCGGCGTGGTGATCGTCGGCATCGCGGTGGGCCTCGTGTTCGCCACGGCCTACGCGCTGTCGAAGCGCTGGTTCGCCGACCGCACGCCGTTCAGCCGCAGCTTCGCGTTCGGGGCCGCGGTGTTCGGTGCCGTGGCGCTGCTGCCGTGGCTCAAGTACCCGGCCAACCCGCCGGCCGTGGGTGACCCGGAGACGGTGAACTACCGGACCGCGCTCTACCTCGGTGTCGTGGTGGCCGGACTGGTGATCGTGTGGGCCGCGAGCTGGCTCGCCGAACAGCTGCGCGCCCAGTCGCAGCCGGTGCGGACGACCGCTGTGCTGCTCGCGGTGGCCGCGGCCGTCGCGGTGGTGCTGCTGGCGTTCCCCGCGCCGCCGGACACGATCCCCGCGGACATGCCGGTGAACGTGCTGTGGCAGTTCCGCCTCAGTTCGCTCGCCCAGCTCGCCACGCTCTACGTCGGCATCGGCGTGGTGTTCGGCCTGCTGATCGACCCGGCGTCGCGCAAGGCCAAGGCCCCTGAGAAGGCCGCTGTCGCCTGATGGTGTGGGGTGGCCGTGGGTGCGGCCACCCCGCCCAGCCGCGATTGGTACGTTCGGCGCATGCCTGACAGCGCTGAGTTGCTGGAACAGATGCGTCAGAAGCTCGAGTTCTTCGAGCAGGCGAACCGCGCCGCCGACGCCCGTGCCGCCGAGTACGACGCGATGGGCAACGAGCTCAGAACAGTGGAAGCCAGCGTCCAGTCCCCCGACCGTTCCGTCACGGTCGTCGCGGGTTTGTCCGGTTCCATCAAGGAGATCCGGTTCACCGAGGACGCGAAGCGGCTGAGCACCACGCAGCTCTCCCAGGCCGTGATGTCGACGCTGCACCTGGCCGTCGCCGCGGCCGCGCGTCAGCAGGCGGAGATCGTGCAGGGCCACACCGACCTCCCGATCGCCGAGCGCGTGCTGGCGACGCAGCAGGAGATCTTCGGCCGGCCCGCCGCCCCACCGGCCCGTTCCCCGGCGGACGACGACGGCGACACCGGCAGCATCTTCCGCAAGGACGACCGCTGGTGACCGGGATCGTGGTGCACGCGGACGAGATCGCCCGGTGCGCGAAGACCATCGGCACGCTCTCCGGCACCTCCACGAAGCTCAACGACGCCGTCACGACCGCGTCGGTGCCCGCGGTCAGCTGGGGCGCGCTCGGGCACCTGCTCGGCCTCTACCAGCAGTACGACGAGTTGCTGGGCGATCTGCACGGCCACTTCGGCAAGATGACCGAGGGCTTCGGCAAGATCGATTCCGCCCTCACCGCCACCGCGCAGACCTACGCGGGCCACGAGCAAACGACGACGGACGCGTTCGGCAAGACGCTCCAAAGTGGACTCGACAGCGCCACCGCGCCGCCGATGGTCTCCGGCGGCAAGGGCACCTCGAACCTCGGCGCACTCGGCAAGAGCTACGGCGACCAGTACTCCGGCGACAACGTCGGCAAGGCGTCCGCGAAGCTGATCCCGTTCGGTGGCAGCAGTTACTCGCTCATGAAGGACAGCGCGAAGCTCGGGGACGACCTCCAGAAGGGCGACGGCGCCGCGATCGCGAAGGACGTCGTCAGCGTCATCTCCGACATGAACAACTTCATGCAGGACGGCATGAAGCTCGCCGGCGCGATCTCCGACCCGCTGAACTTCCTGATCAGCAAAGGACTCGGCTGGCTGCTCGACGTCGTGGCGCCGTTGAAGCAGGCCGTGGACCTGGTCACCGGCGACCCGGCGGCCACGAGCAAGGCCGCGGGCGCGTTCAACGACATCGCGACGCGGACCGAGGACCTGGCGCGCACGTTCGACGAGCACCTGCGTCAGGGCCTGCGGAGCTGGAAGTCCGAGGCGGGCGACAAGGCCGCGGCGAAGCTCGGCGGGTTCCACCACGGCATCGAGGGCACGGCGGGCACCGCGGGCCACATCGCGTCGCTGCTGCAGGGCAGTTCGATGTTCATGCAGGTGGCCGAGGACGTCATCAAGGGGATCCTGAGCGACCTGATCGAGTGGCTGGTCGTCACGTGGGTCGCCGCGCAGATCGCGGCCGTCCCGACGTGCGGGGCCTCCGAGGCCGCCGCGGCCGCCGCCACCCCGGTCGAGGCGGGGATCTCGACCGCCAAGGCCGGCAAGGAGGTCGGCAAGGTCCGTTCGGTGATCCAGAAGATCATGGACGTGCTGCGGCGGATCCGCGAGGTGCTCAGGAACTCGAAGGTCGGCAACGCCTTCCGCGAGGGCGTGGCCGACAAGCCGGGCTCGTTCGGCGAGGCGCTGGGCAAGGCCGCGAAGGACCAGCTGAAGAAGGCGGCCGGGCTGGACAAGAGCGGCCCCGACGGCGCGAAGTACACGGACCCGGTCAAGATCGCGAACAAGGTCGCCGGGTACGCCGACGGCATCTACAAGACCGTGACGTACGGCTCCAAGGGCGACGAGTCGTCGAAGACGGACCAGGAGCTCGACATCTGATGCGCTGGTGGCGGAAGTGGCTCTGGCCGGAGGAGTCGGCGGCGTCCACGCTCTCCGCGGGCGGCCGCACGTTCGCGGTCCACTCGGAGACGAGGATCGTTGGCCTCGCGTCCGCCCCAGGCGACGACGTGAGCGCCCGCACGGAGACCATCGTGTCGGTGAGCACGGACCTCGGCCCGTGCCCGCCGTTGCGCGTGGTGGAACGCCTGCTGCCAGACCCACGCGACGAGAACGCGGGCGCGGTGGCCCTGGGCGTGCCCGCGTTCGACGACCGCTTCCTGGTGTTCTGCGACGACTTCGCGTTCGTGCGGCGCCTGACCCCGGCACTGACCGCCGCGCCCACCGAGTCGACGGCAGGACTGTCACTCGGCGGCGGCAGGATCACCGTGCACCGCAAGGGCACCCGGCACAACACAACGGCCGCGAACTACCTCAACGCCCTGATTCCCTTGCTACCGCCGGAGTTGCGCCGATGAACGACGCGCCGATCATCGTGCCGCTGTCCGCCGGACTGGCCGTGGTGATCGAACAGGACCGCGTCTACTACAGCCGCCTGGCGAACGACGCTTTGGTCGACTCCCCGGTGTTCGGCGTGCCACTCGCGGCGGTCGTGCTCGTGCAGCCGGGAGAACTCCGCGACGAACTCACGCACCGCATCGACCAGAGCGACGGCATCACCGAGCAGATCGTGCTCTCCCGCGGCCCCGCGGTCTGGATCCGGTACGCCGACGACATCATCGTGCCTTGTGCAGACCCACGCGGGCTGGCGGCCGAGATCGAACGACGCCGCCGCCGGGTCGCACGGTACGGCGGCCTCGCGGCGGCCGAGGTGTGGAAGGTCAACCCGAAGCTGCGCAACGGATTCGAGCCCGGCGGCGCGGAGTTCGCTCCGCCGCGCCCGCTGAACGCGAACTGGGAGCCCGTAGCCCCCGCCCAGGCCGGGGAACCGTCCCCGGGCAGACCGCCGTCCGCGCCGGTGGTGCCGTCCTCGGTGCCGTACCCGGAGTCGCTGCCGGTGATCACCGAGCCGCTGGGCAACGGGGTCCGGCTGTCGGTGTCGGTGCGCAGGACGGTGCTGGGGTTCGGCACGGCGGCTCCCGAGTTGGTGACCGAGACGGTGCCGCCGTCCTCGCTGCACGTGCCGCTGGCCGCGTGGCACGTGGTCCAGGCGGGTTCGGTGCGCGGTGGGCTCGCCCCGATCCGCCGGTGCGCCGCCGATGGGACCGAGATCGGGATCGACCTGCCGGACGGGCCCGCGCTGTGGTTGTGGGGGCCGTTGCGCGAGTGGCTCGTCGCCACGCCGCGCGCCGCCGAGCTGGCCGACGAGATCCGGCTGCGGCAGGCCGTGGGGATGAGGTTCCCGCTGTCCAGTGGGCTCGGGGCGGAGCGGAAGACGTGGCTGGACCTGCCGACGACGCGGCCGGTGGACACGGCTGCGGGACGCGCTCTGCCCGCTGTTCCTGAGTGGGCACCAGTCTCGCCCACCCTCGTGCCGCACGACTGCTGGAGCTAGTGGTTCGGTCAGGCCCCGCACTCGCCCTTGGCTCGGTTCGTGGCGTCACACCATCGCAACGTCAGTCCAGACGGGCCGCTCATCATCAGTCCGGGGAACTTCCGCTCGAACACCACGCTCGCGCCGTTGGGCATCGCGGTGTCGTTGCTCGTGAGCACCGTTGCGGTGGCACGGTCACCGGTCACCTCGGTGATCCGCATCGTGAGTTCCGGGAAGGTCGGCATCACGGTCACGGTGGACTGGTAGCTCATCGTCACCAGGCCGTCCGGGGCGATGGTGAGGCTTCCGGCGTGCTGCGACCACGTGCCGGCGAGGGACGCGGGAGGTGCAGCCGCGACGACCGAACTGGTGGTGGGCTGCGGTGCCGGCACGCTGATCGGCGGCGTCGAGAGGAACATCGCCTTCTCGGCGACCACGGTGCGTTTGCCGTCTCGTTGGAGCACAAGTGGTCCGGAGGTGCAGTTCGCGTTCGGGTCGGTCTGACCGAGGCAGCTCGGCACGGTGAGCGCTGCGGTGGTGCCGTTGCCCAGATCACGCACCATCGTCACAGCGTCCATGCCTCCCTTGACCCACTTGCCGTTCTCCAACACCCAAAGGTCCCCGGCGCTGTGCAGCACGTGCGTGCCGTTGTTGTTCGGCTTGAGATCGGTGCAGGTCCACGAGTTGGCAGTCGCCCGCAACTCGCCCTTCGGGGTCCACCACAGATCGGTCACCCGGAATCCACTCCCGGCACCAGGCGGCATCATCGCGGACGTGTCGGTGTTCGTCGCCTTGCCGCTGACGTCCAGGATGCGAACCGCAGACCGACCTCCGCACCCATCACTCTCGGCCACGGCGAGTGCGTACTTTTCGCCGTCACCGTTCTCGTAGGGCGCGACAGGTGTGTAGTAGTTGGAGCTGTGGGTCCCGAACTGCTTGGCCGCCGCGCCGGACTCCGCCAGCACCAGGACGACCTTCCCCTTGCCGTTGTACTGCATGGTGATCACATGCCTGCGGGTGCTGACGAGGAACGCTCGCGAGTTCGGTGAGTCGAGCGCGGGCGGGAATCGGGTGTCGTCCTTTCTCTCCCCCGTGCGCAGGTCGACCGTCTGGAATCGATCCCCGACCGAACCCGTCAAACCCACGTTGAGCAGCACGCTGTCCGGACCGGTCGTGGTGATGTCGTAGCAAAAGCCACAGGGATGGCGCCGCTGTTCGCCGGTGCGTGCGTTGATGACGATCAGTTCGGCCTGTTCGTTCGACCCAGGAAGCAGGTTCGCGTCGGAGAACAACGCGATGTAGTCCCCGCTGTTCGTCCACACCACCCTGTTCCGCAGCGCGTCGCCGCCGCCGAAGAACCGGCGAAGACGAGTGATGACCTGGTCACCGCGCATGACGAAGAGATGGGTCTCCGTGAAGTAGAGGTAGTCGGCTCGTCCCGTCACGACCGGACCGGAGGAGTTCGGAGCCGAGGTGGCAGCGGTCGGCGGCTCGGCTGTCGGCGCCTGTTCGCCCCGCTGCTTCAGGACGAATACCGTCACCACCGCCGCGACGAGGCAGAGCCCCGCGAGCAGGGCCACGAGCTTCTTCACTGTCATGGCGGGCCTCGCTAGGGACGGTACGTACGGGGATCGATGCGGGACCAGGTGTCGTAGTTGCGCAGGTAAGCGGCCTGATAGGCGGAGAACGGCGCTCCCTGCACCGTCGGCGCGGCCTTTCCGCTGACCTCGAACGGTTTGCCGTTGTCGTCGACGTCGAGCGAGTACGAACCGGCCGCGGTCGCGATGATCAACCGCAGGCGGAACTTGCAGTGCCGGTTCGTGGTGAGGGCGGCGAGCACCAGGTCCTGCTGATCACCTGGTCTCAGCTCGATCGACTTGTCGGTGAAGTAGCTTTCGCCGATCAGCTTCGGGACGTCCTGGAGCGCCATCTGTTGGACGGTGGGGCTCGGCTCGTCCAGGTCGAAGCCGAGTTGCACCACACCGGACGGACCGCCCTGGGTGAATCCGCTGAAGAACGTGCCCGCGATCGGAGTCGCGCACTCCTTGAGAACCTCGATGTCGGTGATCCGCACAGCAGCGCTGTCCTTGTTCATCAGGGTCACCTTGGTCAGGCCGAACCCGATCGGAACGCCGCCGTTGCGGTCGTACCACGTGGCCTGTCCCTCGGTCTTCTCGACGACCTCGGTGGTGAACTTCGCGAGCTGGGAGTCGTTCATGTCGATCTTGGCTGGGACCGTGAACGCCGACGCGCCACTGCTGCGGCGTTGCACGCGTTCGGTTCCCACCACCGCCACCGCCGGCGAGTCCGCCGGCATCGGCTGGACACCTTTGTGGACGGCGACCGGTGCCGTGGTGGGTGGGGCCGATGTCGCTGTGATGACTGGTTGCCGGGCGAGTTGGACGACGCCCGCCGTCGCGGACACGGTCAGCAGCAACGCGGCGACCGTGAGCAGCACCGCCACCTTCCTGCTCACGCGTGCCTTCGGCTGACCGACGACCTTCACCCGATGGCCGACGGGGAGCAGCGCGAGAACGTCCTCCATCCGTGCGGTCCACACGGCGAACTGCAGCCAGCGATCGCTGTTGTACCGCGCGGAGACCACGCCGACCACCGCGTCGTCAGCGGCGCGGCGCACCGGACCGCCGCTCATCCCCAGCGCCGCGGAGTCCGAGGTGAAGTAGCTCTTCGGAACGTCGTTCCTCGTGAGCTCTCCACGCCACACACCGGTCGTGGTGAGGAATCCGTACTCGTGACCGGGATCCTCGACCTTGGCCACCCCGGTCACGACGACCTTGGTGTCGGGCGCCACCGCGTCGGTCAGCGAGACGGCCTCGATCGTGCCGGGCAGCGGTGTCTCCCTGCGCAGCACAGCGAGATCGCGCCGTTCATCCACCGCGACCACCTCAGCGCGCAGCACTGGGTGATCACCGCCCGCCAACGCGTCCACGTCCACGTACGAACCGACCTCACCTGCCCGGAGGTCGCGCAGGACGTGCCACGCGGTCACCAGGACTCCGGGAGCGACCTGGAAGCAGGTACCCATCGGAGCTCCCGCTCCGGTCAGGATCCGGCCGAGGTACAGCGGAATCCGTTCATCACCCGGCATCTGGCCTCCCGTCGCGGATCTGTCTGCCCATCGCCGCGACCGGCACCCCGCGTTACGCGAGTCCTTTGTGGACAAAAAGATTCCAGAATGCCTGGAATTCCCCGTTGTAACGCCGAACCGACCGTCGGACGATCAGACAGCGACCAAGGAGGACGTCATGGCGGGCAAGCTCATGCCGATGAGGATCGGCGACGTCGAAGTGCTCGTCGAGGCGGTCGGCGAGCAGTGGAGCGAGGACACCTCAGCCTTGGACGAGGCGGGCAAGCGCTTGCTGGACGCTTTCGCGATGGCGCGCGAGGTGATCGTGGGTGCGGCCATCGCCACCGCGGAGACAGCGGGCAACCTCGCCGCCCGTTCCGTGCGACCGGACAAGCTCGAGGTCGAGTTCGGGCTCGGTTACTCGATCAAGGGCAACGTGGTCGTGGTGAGCGGTCATGCCGAGTCGACCCTCAAGGTGAAGCTGACCTACGACGCCCCTGATATGGACGAGAAGCCGGTCTAGAGCGCCTTCAGGACGTCCGCGTCCACTCCCACGAGTGAGTCGCGGAAGATCCGCCGCTCCCCCTCCGCCACCTCGACATCGCACGGCACCACCAGCACGGTGCACCCGGCCGCCACCGCCGCCGCCACCCCGGTGGGCGAGTCCTCGATCGCGACACAGCTCCCGGCGTCCACGCCCAGCAGCCGGGCGGCCTTCAGGTACGGCTCCGGCAGCGGCTTGTTGAGACCGTCCACCTCGTCGCCGCACACGGTGACGTCGAACAGGTCCCGCCCGATCGTGTCCAGCGCGACCTCGGTCAGGGAGCGCTCGGTCGACGTCACGAGAGCCATCGGCACACCGGAGGAACGCACGGCACGCAAGGCCTCGGCAGCGCCCGGACGCCACGGCAGGCCCGCGCGGAACACCTCCTCGGTGCGGCGCGAGATCCACGCGGCTCCGTCCACCAGGTCGGCGGGGGTGGGGTCGATGCCGATGTCGGCGAACAGCAGGCGCATCGTCGTGGGCACGTTGGTGCCGACCATGCTCTCGCGGGTCTCGAGGGAGAGGACGCCGCCGAGCTTCTCCGCGTACTCGTAGAGCGGGATGTCCCACAGCTTCTCGGAGTCCAGCAGCGTGCCGTCCATGTCCCACAGGACACCATGAAGATCAGACACAGCCAGGTCAGACATTGAAGTACTTCGCCTCCGGATGGTGCGCCACGAAGGCGTCGGTGGACTGTTCCGGGTGTAGCTGAAGTTCCTCGGACAGCGAGACCCCGATGCGCGACGGGTCGAGCAGTTCGACGACGCGCTTGCGGTCTTCCATTTCGGGGCAGGCGCCGTAGCCGAACGAGTACCGCGCGCCGCGGTAGCCGAGTTTGAAGTACTCCTCGACGGCGGCCGGGTCCTCAGCGGCGACGGACTCACCGCTGGGCCACACGAGTTCCTCGCGGACCCGCTTGTGCCAGTACTCGGCCAGCGCTTCGGTGAGCTGGACCCCCAGTCCGTGGACTTCCAGGTACTCACGATACGCGTTCTTGCCGAACAGTTCGTTCGCGTAGTCGGCGATCGGCCGGCCCATCGTCACGAGGTGGAACGCGATGACGTCGACCTCGCCGGAGTCTCGCGGCCGCCAGAAGTCGGACAGGCAGAGCCGCCGATCCCTTTTCTGGCGCGGAAAAGTGAACCGGAAGCGCTCCGGGGACGACGTGGCGGGCTCTTCCAGCACGACCAGATCGTCGCCGTCCGAGACGCACGGGAAGTAGCCGTAGACGACGGCGGCGTGGGCAAGAACACCTTCCGTGGCAAGGCGTTCCATCCAGTAGCGCAGGCGTGGGCGGCCCTCGGTCTCGACCAGTTCCTCGTAGGTCGGGCCGCTGCCGCGCGCGCCCTTCAGGCCCCACTGGCCCATGAACGTCGCGCGCTCGTCCAGCAGCGCCGAGTAGTCCGCGACCGGGATGCCCTTCACGACCCGGTTGCCCCAGAACGGGGGCGCCGGGATCGGGTTGTCCGTGGCGACATCGGAGCGGCCGGTCACGACCTCTTCCACCGCAACGGCTTTGCGAGCGGCCGCGATGCGCAGCGACCGTTCGCGACGGGCCTTGCGCTCGGCGGCCTTCTCCCGCATCTCGTCGTCCACCAGGGGAGCCTCGCCGCGCTTGGCGGCCATGATCGCGTCCATCAGGCGCAGGCCCTCGAACGCGTCGCGGGCGTAGCGGACTTCGCCGAAGTACATCTCCGTCAGGTCGTTCTCGACGTACGCGCGCGTCAACGCCGCGCCGCCCAGCAGCACCGGCCACCGCGCCGAGACACCCCGGGAGTTCATCTCCTCGAGGTTCTCCTTCATGATCACGGTCGACTTGACCAGCAGGCCGGACATGCCGATCGCGTCCGCGCGGTGTTCCTCCGCGGCCTCCAGGATCGTGTTGATCGGCTGCTTGATGCCGATGTTCACGACCTCGTAGCCGTTGTTGGACAGGATGATGTCCACGAGGTTCTTGCCGATGTCGTGGACGTCGCCCTTCACGGTGGCGAGCACGATCCGGCCCTTGCCACCGTCGTCGGACCG
Source organism: Lentzea sp. NPDC092896 (assembly GCF_044754905.1). Lineage (NCBI taxonomy): Bacteria > Bacillati > Actinomycetota > Actinomycetes > Pseudonocardiales > Pseudonocardiaceae > Lentzea > Lentzea sp. NPDC092896. Next base: position 1,165,848 of record NZ_JBIVPX010000001.1, on the reverse strand, counting down.
TTCCATCTGCGGTTCGAGGTGCGCGACGGCGGTCTTCATGACCTCGGCGGACTGCAGCACGAACGGCAGCTGCATCTGGCCGGAGCCGAAGAGCTCGCCGACGGTCTTCATGCCCGCCAGCAACGTGTCGTTGATGATCTGCAACGCCGGCTGCTCGTCCAGGGCGAGGTCCAGGTCGGCTTCCAGGCCGTTGCGCTCGCCGTCCACGATCCGGCGCTGCAGGCGTTCGAACAACGGCAGCGCGGCCAGTTCCTGGGCCCGCGTGGCGGAGTTCGACTTCGTGGTGACGCCCTCGAACAGCTCCATGAGCCTCTGCAACGGGTCGTAGCCCTCGCGGCGGCGGTCGTAGACCAGGTCCAGCGCCACCGCGCGATGCTCGTCGGGAATGCGCGCCATCGGCACGATCTTGGCGGCGTGCACGATCGCCGTGTCGAGACCGGCCTGCACGCATTCGTGCAGGAACACGGAGTTCAGCACCTGACGCGCGGCCGGGTTCAGTCCGAAGGAGACGTTGGACAGACCCAGGGTCGTTTGCACGTCCGGAAAACGGCGCTTGAGCTCGCGGATCGCCTCGATCGTCTCGACGGCGTCGCGGCGGACCTCCTCCTGGCCGGTGGAGATCGGGAACGTCAGGCAGTCGACGATGATGTCGTTGACGCGCATGCCCCAGTTGGTCGTCAGGTCCTCGATCAGCCGGGTGGCGACGCGGACCTTCCACTCGGCCGTGCGGGCCTGGCCCTCCTCGTCGATGCACAGCGCCACGACCGCAGCGCCGTGCTCCGAGACGAGCCGCATGATCTTCTGGAACCGGGAGTCCGGGCCGTCGCCGTCCTCGTAGTTGACCGAGTTGACCGCGCAACGGCCGCCGAGACACTCCAGACCGGCCTGCAGCACTCCGGGCTCGGTCGAGTCGAGCATGATCGGCAGCGTCGACGCGGTGGCCAGCCGGGAGGCCAGCGCGCGCATGTCCGCCTCGCCGTCGCGGCCCACGTAGTCGATGCAGAGGTCGATCAGGTGGGCGCCCTCCCGCGTCTGGTCGCGCGCGATCTCGATGCAGTCGTCCCACTTCTCGACCAGCATCGCCTCGCGGAACGCCTTGGAGCCGTTGGCGTTCGTGCGCTCGCCGATCATCAGCACCGAAGCGTCCTGTTGGAACGGAACGGCCTGGTACAACGAGGACACCCCGGGTTCCGGACGCGGCCGGCGCGTCGACGGTCCCAGGTCGCGCACCGCCTCGGCCACCTGCCGCAGGTGCTCGGACGTCGTGCCGCAGCAACCGCCGACGAGTCGCGCGCCGAACTCGCGAACGAACCCGGAGAGCGCCTGAGCCAGTTCTTCAGGGCTCAGCGGGTAGACCGCGCCGTGGGGGCCCAGTTCGGGGAGTCCGGCGTTCGGCATCACCGAGAGCGGGATGCGGGCGTGCTTGGACAACGTGCGCAGGTGCTCGCTCATCTCGGCGGGACCGGTGGCGCAGTTGAGTCCGATCAGGTCGATGCCCAGCGGCTCCAGCGCCGTCAGGGCCGCGCCGATCTCCGAGCCGAGCAGCATCGTGCCGGTCGTCTCGACGGTGACCTGGGCGATGATCGGGACGGACCGGCCCTCGGCGGTCATCGCGCGCTTGGCGCCGACGACGGACGCCTTGGTCTGCAGCAGGTCCTGCGAGGTCTCGACGATGATCGCGTCCACGCCGCCGGCGAGCATGCCCTTGCACTGCTCCTGGTACGCGTCGCGCAACGTCGCATAAGGAGCGTGACCGAGCGTCGGCAGCTTCGTGCCGGGACCGACGGAGCCGAGCACGAACCGCGGCTGACCGGACGTGCTGAACTCGTCCGCGACCTCCCGCGCCAGCGCCGCACCGCGTTCGGACAGGTGGAAGATCTGGTCCGGAATGTCGTACTCGGCCAGGTTCGCGAGGTTCGCGCCGAACGTGTTGGTCTCCACGGCGTCGCAGCCGACCTCGAGATAGCCGCGATGCACTGCCTTCACCACGTCCGGGCGGGTGACGTTCAGGATCTCGTTGCAGCCCTCTAGACCGTTGAAATCGTCAAGAGAGAGGTCAACGGCCTGAAGCATGGTGCCCATGGCGCCGTCAGCGACGACAACACGGTTCACCAGCGCTTCCAGCAACGGCGACTCTCCGCGATCACGCATGGGCCAAGCCTACGATGAGTTGACTGGCCGAACCCGTAGTCTGGCGCCGTGAACGATCCGTCCCAGGAATCCCCGACCCCCTCGAACCCGCGCATCCCGCTCACGGCTCCGATCATGGTCTGTGCGTTCGAAGGCTGGAACGACGCCGGCGACGCCGCCAGCACCGCGATCGAGCACCTCCAACTCACCTGGGACGCCACCCCGCTCGCCGAGATCGACCCGGACGACTACTACGACTTCCAGGTGACGCGCCCCACCGTGCGGATGGTGGACGGCGTCACGCGAAGGGTCGACTGGCCGACGACGCGGCTGTCGGTGTGCCGCCCTCCCGGTTCCGACGTGGACGTGATCCTCGTGCACGGCATCGAGCCGAACATGCGGTGGCGCAAGTTCGCCGCCGAGCTGCTGGGCCACATCGACGCTCTCGGGGTGACGACCGTGGTGACGCTCGGTGCCCTGCTGATGGACACGCCCCACACGCGCCCGGTGCCGGTCACCGGCACCGCCTACGACGCGGACGCCGCCGAGAAGTTCGGCCTGGAGCACTCGAAGTACGAGGGCCCGACCGGCATCGTCGGCGTGTTCCAGGACGCGTGCGTGCAGGCCGGCATCCCGGCGATCTCGTTCTGGGCCGCCGTGCCGCACTACGTGTCGCAGCCGCCCTCCCCCAAGGCCACGCTGGCCCTGCTGCACCGGGTGGAGGAGGTGCTCGACATCGAGGTCCCGCTCGGCGCGCTGCCGGAGCAGGCCGAGGAGTGGGAGCGCACGGTCACCGAGATGGCCGACGAGGACGAGGACGTGCGCAACTACGTGCGCGCCCTGGAAGAGCGCGGCGACGCGGAACTCCAGATCACCGAGGCCTCGGGTGACGACATCGCGGCGGAGTTCGAGCGCTACCTGCGCCGCCGCGGCCGCGGTCCGGGTTGGCCGTCGACCGGTCCTCGCTAGCCCCGCCTTCACGCAGGTCAGAAGCCGTCTCGGTCATTTGGACCGGGACGGCTTTTTCACGCTTCCGAGTGATCGAGTCGGGGATTCCAGACGCCGAGGAATGGGTACAAGATCCTTCTTCAGACAGGAACCACCCGTGTCTCTCGTGCGCAAGATCGTTGTCGGCCTTGCTGCGGGCGGCGGCGTGCTGTTGGCCGTGTCTCCCGCCAGTGCAGCTCCCCTCTCCCCCGTCGACTCCCTCGGGGAGAACGGTCCTCACACGACCGTGAGCGATGTCAGGGAGTCGTTCCAAGGTTTCACCGCGGGTCTCCACGGATAGAAACTTAGCGACAACAACCACTTTTGGGCGTTCTCCGCCGCTCGCCCCCATAGGGTGAGCGGCGGAGGTGTCAGTTGGGACGGTTGGCACGCGCAGGGCTGTACGCGGGCGCATTGATCGGGCCGTTCGGCGGCGCCATCACCACGTCGATCCTGCCGGAGATCGGGGACAGCTTCGGCCGCTCGGCCGGGTCCGCGGCCTCGACGCTGACGTACTACCTCGTGCCGTTCGCCGTGCTGATGCTGGCTTCCGGCACTCTCGCGCAACGCTGGGGTCCACAACGGACGGTCCGGATCGCGTACATCGCCTACGCCGTCACGTCCGCGCTGGCCGCCTCCTCGTGGACGTTCGAGGTGCTGCTGGCCTCCCGCGCGTTGCAGGGCGCGGCGAACTCGTTCACCACGCCGGTGCTGCTGGCCGTGATCGCGGCCTCGACGCCGAAGGAGAAGCTCGGGCGCGCGCTGGGGTTGTTCGGGTCGATGCAGGCCGCCGGGCAGACGTCCGCGCCGCTCGTCGGTGGCCTGACCGCCGAGATCGACTGGCGGCTGGCGTTCGTCGTGATCTCCGTGGTGGCCGTGGGGCTCGCGATTCTCGGGGTGCCGCAGACGGACGCGGAACCGGAGCGCGACGCGAGTCTGCGCAGTGCCTTCGTGCCGAGCACGCTGTGGCCCGCGCTCGTCGGGTTCATCGGCTGGGGCTGCCTGGGCGGGCTGTCGTTCCTCGTGGCGTTCCGGCTCGACGACGTCTTCGGGCTCGGCGCGGGCGAACGCGGCGTGCTGCTCACGGGGTTCGGCGTCGTCGGCTTCGTCACCGCCCGGTTCGTCGGCAAGGCGATCGACCGGTTCGGTGCCGCGACCACCGTCATGCTCGGCGCGACGCTCGGAGCGGGCCTCATCGCCGCGGTCGGCACCACTCCCCTGGCCGCCGTCGTGGTCCTCGCGTGGGCGCTGACCGGTGCGGCGGCTCAGGGTGTGTTGGTGAGCATCAACGCGTTGGTGTTGCAGAGCGACAACGCCAACAGGGGCGGCAGCGTCAGTGTCGTGCAGTCACTGCGCTTCATGGGCGCGGCCGCGGCCCCGTTGGCGTTCGTCCCGCTCTACCAGGCGCACCCGTTGCTGGGCTTCCTGGTGCCGGCGGCTCTGCTGATCACGATCCCGGCGATCGTCACGTGGTCAGGTCGCGCCGGCGGAACCCGGCGAACCCCGCCGCCAGCAGCACCACCGCCACCACGGTGAGCCACGCGAGCGGCCCGAAGGTGATGTCCGGGTACTTCGGGACGTGCGTGAACGGCGAGACGTCGATGACCCACTGATCGAGCTGCAGGGCCGGGCCGAGCAGCGTGATCACCAGCGACACCGACACCACCGCCCAGCTCACGCCGGTGAGCTGCGGGAACAGTCCGAACAGGGCCAGCGCCACGCCCGCGATCACCCAGGCCGCCGGGAGCTGGACCAGTGCCGCGCCGAGCATCTTCGGCACGACCGTGCCCAGGTCGTCGATCTGCAACCCGTAGACCAGGCCCAGCCCGAGGCCGGACGCCGCCAGCACGACCGCGCCGCCCACCAGGGCGAACACCGCGTGCGAGGCGACCCAGCCCCAGCGCGAGACCGGCGTGGCGAGGACCGGCTCCGCGCGGAACGAGGTCTCCTCCGAGCGCAGCCGCAGGATCGCCTGCACCAGGTAGATCGAGGTGATCAGGCCCAGCAGCTGGGTGATGGTGGCGAAGAAGGCGTCCACCATCGCGTCGGCGCCGCCGATCTTGCTGACTATCTGCCCGAGCGTCGGGTTGTCCTGCACCATCTGCCCGACCGCCTGGGCGACGCTGCCGTAGATCGCGCCCACCGCGAACAACGCGATGGACCAGCCGATCAGCGAGCCCTTCTGCAACCGCCACGCGAGCCCGAACGGAGTGCTGATCGTGCCCTGCGGCGGGCCGAGCCGGGCGGCCAGCAGGCCGAGCCCGACGTCGCGGCGGGTCACGACGTACGAGGAGACGCCGACCAGCAGGGCGAACGCCGCCAGCGGGAGCAGCAGCACCCAGAACCTGTTGTCCGCGAACGACCGCACGTGCTCGGTCCAGCCGATCGGAGAGAACCAGGTCAGCCACTGCGGGCCCGACTCCCCCGCCGCGTCGCCCGCCGCGCGCAGCAGGTAGATCACGCCGAGGAACCCTCCCGCGATCGCGTTGGACACGCGCGAGTTCTCCGAGAGTTGCGCGGTGAACGCGCTGACGCCGGTGAACACCAGTCCGACGCTCGCGGTCGAGAGGCCGAACGCGAAGGCACCCGCCGGAGCGAGGTCCTTGCCGATCAGCGCCACCGCCTGCAGAACACCGATCAGCAGGCTCGTGCCGCCCGCGACGATCACGGCGGCGGCCAGTGGCGCGTGCCGTCCGACGACCGTGGCCGCGATGAGTTCGGTGCGGCCGGCTTCCTCTTCCGCGCGCGTGTGCCGGGTGACGACCAGCATGGCCATGATCGCGATGAACAGGCCCGAGAAGACGCCCCAGCGCCACACGACCAGGCCACCGAGCGACGACCAGTCGTGCAACGGGCCGAGCATCGCCAGGAACGCGGAGTTCGCGTTCGCGGTGACGCCGAGCAGGTCCCGCGACTGCTGCGTGTTGTACAGCTCTTCGAGCGCGGTCGTCGTCGAGAAGGTGACGCCGACCAGGAAGAGCACCCAGACGGGCAGCAGGATCCGGTCGCGGCGCAGTGCCAGGCGGACCAGTTGCCAGGTGCCGGTCATTTCACGTCCTCGTAGTGGCGCAGGAAGAGCTCTTCCAGGGTCGGCGGCTGCGAGGTCAGCGTGCGGACGCCGGTGGACACGAGCTGCTTGAGCACGAGGTCGAGCTTGTCCGAGTCGACCTCGAACCGGACGCGGTTGCCCTCGGCCACGAGGTCGTGCACACCGGCCAGCGACGCCAGCCCGTTCGGCGGCCCCGCGAGCTCCGCCGAGATGGACGTGCGGGTCAGGTGCCTCATGTCGGCGAGCGTGCCGGTCTCGACGATGTGGCCGTTGCGGATGATGCTCACCCGATCGCACAGCGCCTCGGCCTCGGCGAGGATGTGGCTCGAGAGCAGCACCGTGCGTCCGCGCTCGCGTTCGTCGTTGATGCAGGCCTGGAAGACGGACTCCATCAGCGGGTCGAGGCCCGAGGTCGGCTCGTCGAGGATCAGCAGCTCGACGTCGCTCGACAGGGCGGCGACCAGCGCGACCTTCTGCCGGTTGCCCTTGGAGTAGGTGCGGCCCTTCTTGCGCGGGTCCAGTTCGAAGCGCTCCAGGAGCTCCTCGCGGCGACGGGAGTTCAAGCCGCCGCGGAGCCGTCCGAGCAGGTCGATGACCTCGCCGCCGGTCAGGTTGGGCCAGAGGTTGACGTCGCCGGGGACGTAGGCGAGCCGGCGGTGCAGAGCCGCGGTGTCCTTCCACGGGTCGCCGCCGAGCAGCCGCGCGGTGCCGGAGTCGGCACGCAGCAGGCCGAGGAGGATCCGGATCGTCGTCGACTTGCCCGCGCCGTTCGGGCCAAGGAAGCCGTGCACCTCACCGGTCTGGACGTCCAGGTTGAGATCGTCCAGTGCACGCGTCGAGCCGAAGGTCTTCACCAGGCCCGACACGGATATCGCAGATGTCATGCCCGGTAAGCTACACTTCTTTCACAACTTCGTGAAGGACGTAAATTTTGCTCGATCGGCTGACGAAAGGGGATGATGCCGCCGTGACGAGTACTACGGAGCGTGACACGCAGGCGGTGAGCCAGTTCGTCGAACGGTTCGGCGGGATTCTGGCGGACACCGGCGTTCCGCGCATGCCGGCTCGCATCCTCGCGGCGCTGCTGACGACGGACACGGGACGGCTCACCGCGGCCGAGATCGCCGACCTGCTGCAGATCTCCCCGGCGGCGGTGTCGGGCGCGGTGCGCTACCTGACCACGGTCCAGATCGTCAGCCGCGAACGCGAGCCCGGATCACGCCGCGACGTCTACCGGATGCGCGACAACGTCTGGTACGAGGCGACGTTCCGCAAGGACCAGATGCTGGTGATGATCGACGAGGTGCTCAGCGAGGGCGTCAGGGCGCTCGGCCCGGACACCGACGCGGGGCTGCGGCTGGACGAGACGCGGGAGTTCTTCCGGTTCGCCCACAGCGAGCTCGGCTCGATGCTGGACCGGTGGCGCGTGCACCGCGAGAAGTGGCTGGAAGAGCGGCAGGACTGAAAGCGGGAGGGGGAGCCTCCACGGATGGAGGCTCCCCCGTTCACCGGTCGCGTCAGCCCGTGGTGAGCGTCAGGCCGTACGTCTCGAGGATCTCGTTGACCGGCTGGTAGTAGGTCGTGCCGCCGCTGGTGCAGTCACCGGAGCCACCCGAGGTGACGCCCTGCGCCTGCGTGCCGCTGACCCACGAGCCACCCGAGTCACCGGGCTCCGCGCACACGTTCGTGCGCGTGAGGCCGCTGACCGAGCCCTCCTGGTAGTTCACGGTCTGGCTCTTGGCCTGGACCTCGCCGCAGTGCCAGCCCGTGGTCGAGCCGGAACGGCAGATCGAGGCGCCGACCGCGGACTCGGTGTGACCGGACACGATGACGTCAGCGCCGCCGTAGTGGTTCACCTTGGCCGTGGACGTCCAGGACGAGTTGGTCTTCACGAACGAGTAGTCGTTGCCGGGGAAGGACGACTTCTCGAACTCGCCCATCGCCGTCTTGTCGACGCCGGTCACCGTGTCGCCGGGCGACCCGCAGTGCCCGGCGGAGACGAAGCCGCCCTCGACCGCGAAGCCGACGGAGCAGCGTCCGGCGTTGTTGATGTAGTAGGCGTCGCCGCCGCGGGTGTCCTTGAACAACCGCGGGGCCTCGTCGGTCTCGACGACCTTCGCGACCGCGCCCGCCTTCTCCACCAGCGTCTTCGCCGCCTCGGTCTGGCCGCGCTTGACGGTGATGGTCACCGCGTTCGCCTTCGTGTCGACGAACCAGCCGGTGACCTCGGCCGGAGCCTGCGACGCGTCGAGCTTCGCCTTGGCCGCGTCGAGGTCACTCGCCTTGTGCGCGACCGTGCGGGGCTCCGCGCCGAGCTTGCGGAGCCGGTCGGTCTTGGTCGCGTCGGTCACGCCCACGACGAGCTTGCCGATGGACGCGTCGAACCACGCGCCGCCGTAGCTCTCGCCGGCGAAACCTTCCGCGACTCGCTGCAGGACCGTGGCCGCGCTCTCCTGGCGCAACCGTTCCGCCGCCTGCGTGGCGTCCAGCCCGAGGTCGCGCTGCATCGCGGCGAGCAGGTCGGCGGAAGGTCCCTCGGCGGCGACGGCGGCAGGGGAGACCGTCGTCGCGAGAGCACCCGCCAACACGGCCACAGCTGCGACAGCCATGCGCTTCATAGGCATTTCTCCTTGATCTTCGGTTTTGTGCAGGGCCGGTGTAACGCCGGACCGGGCAACCGCGATGAGGAGATCAGCTGTGCTGCAACACAGCGCGTACGACACCGGATGAATGGCGTCCCCAGGCGGCGAACTGCCCGATCAGTTCGTTCCTCCGTCTGGGCGACGCTACTTCGGCATGTCTACCGGACGGTAGGGTCGATCGAGGGGTGGACCTCGCGGCGTTCGGGTTGATATAGGGAAAGCAAATGCGTTCTCTCGGCCTATTTCCGTGACTGTCCGCAACTGTCGCTTTGACACGAAATGTCAAATCTGTCAACAGTTCGCACTCCTCGGCGTATCCCTCTGACCTGCGGTTTAGGGCTAGCGTGCTGGTCACCCTGTTCCCTGCACGAGGGAGAACCCTGCAATGCGAAGAGTCTTGGGTACGGGACTCGCTGCCGCGGCCGCCGTATGTCTGGCCGCCGCCGTGGTCCCCGCCGCATCAGCTCAAGAAAACGTGGGGACGATTCTCGGCGCCGACCGCGCCGATGTCGTGAAGGACAGCTACATCGTCTCGCTGAAGGCCGACACGGCGTCGAGGGCCGCCGCACCGGGCTTGGCGAGCAAGTACGGCGGCCAGGTCGGTCAGGTCTGGCAGCACGCGCTCAACGGCTTCTCGGTGAAGATGACGGCCAAGCAGGCCGCCAAGCTCGCCGCGGACCCGAAGGTCGCGTACGTCCAGCAGGACGCCGAGGTGCACCTGCTCGACGTCCAGCAGAACCCGCCGTCGTGGGGCCAGGACCGCGTCGACCAGCGCGACCTGCCCCTGAGCAACAGCTACCAGTACGACACCACGGCGTCCAACGTCACGGCGTACGTCATCGACACGGGTGTGCGCACGACGCACTCCACGTTCGGTGGCCGCGCGACGTGGGGCACCAACACCTCCGGTGACGGCAACAACACCGACTGCAACGGCCACGGCACGCACGTCGGTGGCACCATCGCGGGCGCCGAGTACGGCCTCGCGAAGGCCGCCAAGGTCGTCGCCGTCAAGGTGCTGAACTGCTCCGGCTCCGGCACGACCGCCGGTGTCGTCGGCGGTATCGACTGGGTGACCGCGAACCACGTCAAGCCCGCTGTCGCCAACATGTCGCTCGGCGGCGGCGCGGACGCCACCCTGGACGCGGCCGTGCGCCGTTCCATCGCGGCCGGCGTCACCTACGCCATCGCCTCCGGCAACTCGAACACCGACGCCTGCAGCACCTCGCCTGCACGCGTCACCGAGGCGATCACGGTCAACGCGTCGACCAACACCGACGCGCGCGCCTCGTTCTCGAACTACGGCTCCTGCACGGACATCTACGCACCGGGTCAGAACATCGTGTCGTCGTGGAACACCAACGACACCGCGACGAACAACATCTCCGGTACGTCGATGGCCACCCCGCACGTCGCGGGCGCGGCTGCCCTGTGGCTCGCCACGCACCCGACCGACAGCCCGGCCGCGGTGTGGGACGGCCTGAACGCCGCCTCCACGCCCAACAAGATCACCAACGTCGGCGCCAACACGCCGAACAAGCTGCTCTACACGCTGTTCGGCGGCGGCCAGCCGGGCAACCCCTCGGTGACGAACCCCGGCACGCAGACCTCCACGGTCGGCACGGCGGCGTCGTTGCAGCTCTCGGCCAGTGGCGGCACCGCGCCGTACACCTGGTCCGTGAGCGGCCTCCCGGCCGGTCTGTCGGCGTCCGCCTCCGGCGCGATCTCCGGCACCCCGACCACGGCGGGCACCTCGTCCGTCACCGCCACGGTGACCGATGCCGCGAACAAGACCGGCACGGCGACCTTCTCGTGGGTCGTCAACGCGGTCGGCGGCAGCTGTGACGCCCGGACCAACTCGACCCCGGTCGCGATCCCGGACCAGGCCACGGTGACCAGCACGATCGTCGTCTCCGGCTGCGCGGGCGCCGCGTCGGCCACCTCGACGATCAAGGTCTCGATCACGCACACCTACAAGGGCGACCTCGTGGTCGACCTGGTCGCGCCCGACGGCACGGTCGTCAACCTGCACAACCGGACCGGCGGCTCGGCCGACAACATCAACGAGACCTACACCAAGAACCTCTCCGGTGAGGCTGCCAACGGCACCTGGACGCTGCGCGTGCGCGACGCGGCGTTCCTGGACTCCGGCACGTTGAACAACTGGACGCTCGACGTCTGAGCAAACCAGTTGTACCGCTGAACGAGACCGCCCCCGGTGCTTCCGCCTCGGGGGCGGTTTCCTTCACCCGCAGCGTTTCTCCGCCTCGGCCACCGCGTCCAGCACGACCGGAGGCAGCCCCGGCACGTCCCGCGCCTGCCGCCCCGCCTCGGCGAACACCTCACGGGCGAGCCCGGCCTCCGCGACCCCGGCGAGCAGGTACAGCTCGTGCACGAAATCGCGCCCGAGCCCGACCTCCCGCCAGTCCTCCACAGCTCCCAGGGCGGCCCCGCACTCCCGCAACGCGTCCCAGGCAGCGTGGTGATCCCCGGCCTGGCGTTCGAGCCGGGCCAGGACGCACCACCCGACTGCGCGATCCCAGTCACTGTCCGCGAACGGGAGAGCCTCCCGCTGGGTCCGCGCCGCCTCCGCGAACTCCCCCAGATCCGCGAGCTCGTAGCGCAACTGGTTCAACGTGCTGATGTCCCTCGAACGGCCCAACGCCCACCGGTCCAGCTCGGCACGCGCCAGCTCCCGCTCCCCCGCCAGCTTCGCGCGCTCGACCCACGTCAGCGGGTCCTCGTCGCCGGGGTCTTTCGGGAACCACTCGTGGCGGCTCTCCAGCCACGCCCGCACGTCCTCGTCGTCCACGTCCCGGTCGAGCAGGAACTCCAGCACCTCGTCCCGGTCGGGATGATCACTCGCCCGCACGTACGCGACCGTGGCCTCGGCACCGGCGGCGAAGACGTGCTCCTGGTCGTAGCCGCACCAGGTGTCGAAGTTGGCGCGCTTGATCGCGTGCTGCCGCCACACGTCCTCGACCTGCCCGTGCGCGGCCAGCAGGAAGCCGGCCAGCTGGGCCTCCTCGCCGATGCCCTGGAACGGCGCGTTGCTACGGCACAACGCCTCCTGCTCGGCCAGGAACCGCAGCAGCGGCAGGTCATCGGGGCGCCGGTCGTACTGCAGCGCCCACAGCACTTTCGCGCGCGCCACCTCGTTCGCGTCGTCACCATTGCCGGTGCTCTCGTAGCGCAGCTCCTGCCACGCTGCCGCCGACTCCCGCATGCGCGCGAGGTCGCGCCGTGCCACCTCCATCACGGGTCCATTGTGGCGCTGCGACATACTTCCCCGGTGAGCTCTGGGGAGAGATGGCAGGTCGTTCTACACAACGACGACGTGAATTCGTTCATGCTCGTGCACCACATTCTGCGCACGGTTTGTGGTCACGATGATGCACAAGCACGAGCGAAGGCCGTGGAGATCCACCACGCCGGTAGGTCGGTGGTGGGTGAGTACGACAGCGCCGACGCCGAAGCACTGACGGTGCGCCTGGTACGACTCGGGCTGCGCGCGACCTTCGGGAGGGCGTGATGACCGAGATCCACTTCGACGCGACCCCGGTGGGCGACGGCGTGCTGGTCCGGATCTCGGAGGAGAACGCCGCGGTGATCGTGAACAACCTCGACGCGGTGCTGCGCCTGTTCGTGGACGGGGAGGTGCTGCCGCACTTCGGGCGATGGTGGCGCACGCCCAGCGCGGAGGAGTTGCGGCGGCGGATGTTCCCGGTCTCCGACGAGTTCTGGGCACGGCACCGCGAGACGCTCATCGATCCCGGGCCGGCCCAGCGGGTTCGTGAGCGGGTCATCGTGCCGACGCCGTGGGTGCTCGGCTTCGACGAGGTCGAGGACTGGATCGTCGCGTTCGCCCAGATGCGCGCGCTCTACCAGAGGTGGAAGGGCGCGACGATTCCGGCCGCTCAGGTGCTGTCCGGTACTCCGGCCCAGCTGGTGGTGGCGCTGCACCCGAGCAGCGCCACCGGCTGGCCTGATTAGAGGTCCACGCCCAGAAGCGCGTCCACCGCGTCACGGATCTGCGAGGGCCCGTGCTTGTCCGAACCGCCGTGCGTCAACGCCTCGTCGGCCCACGCGTCGATCGCGGCCAAGGCCTTCGGCGTGTCGAGGTCGTTGCCCAGGTGGTCGCGCAGCCGCGTCACGGTGTCCACAGCGGACGGTCCGGTGTCGCGGCCGGCGGCCTGGCGCCACTTGTCCAGCCGCGCCAGCGCCGTGTCCAGCAGCTCCTGCGACCACGGGCGGTCTTCGCGGTAGTGCCCGGAGAGCAGGGCCAGGCGGACGGCGTTCGGGTCGACCTTCTGCGAGCGCAGCTTCGAGACGAAGACCAGGTTGCCGCGCGACTTCGACATCTTCTCGCCGTCGAGGCCGATCATGCCCGCGTGCACGTAGTGGCGGGCGAACGGGTGCTGGCCCGTCTGGGCCTCGGCGTGCGCCGCGGAGTACTCGTGGTGCGGGAAGATCAGGTCGGAGCCGCCGCCCTGGACGTCGAAGCCGGCGCCGAGGCGGTTGTGGGCGATGGCGCTGCACTCGATGTGCCAGCCGGGGCGGCCTTCGCCCAGTTCGGACTGCCACGCGGGCTCGCCGGGACGCTTCATGCGCCACAACAGCGCGTCGAGCGGGTGGCGCTTGCCGGGGCGGTCCGGGTCGCCGCCGCGTTCGGCGAACAGCCGCAGCATCTCCTCGGCGGAGTAGTTCGACTCGTAGCCGAACCGGCCCGTGGCGTCGTGCGCGAAGTAGATGTCCGGGTACTCGGAGTCGTCGGCGCGGTACGCGTGGCCGTCGTTGAGCAGCTTGACGACCACCTCGACGATCTCGGGGACCGCCTCGACGACGCCGACGTAGTCCTGCGGCGGCAGGACGCGCAACGCCTCCATGTCCTCGCGGAACAGGGCGGTCTCGCGCATCGCGAGCACCTCCCAGTCGTCCTTGTCCCGCAGCGCCCGCTCCAACAGCGGGTCGTCCACGTCGGTGACGTTCTGGACGTAGTGCACGTTGTGGCCGTTGTCGAGCCACACGCGGTGCACGAGGTCGAACGCGAGATAGGTGGCGGCGTGGCCGAGGTGCGTCGCGTCGTACGGCGTGATCCCGCAGACGTACAACCTGGCGGTGTCTCCTGGAGCCGTCGGACGCACTTCGCCCGTGGCCGTGTCGAACAGCCGCAGCGGGCGGGGGTCCCCCGGAACCCGCGGCACAGGAATTGATGACCAGGTCTGCATGTATCCGACACTAACGCGTGCTGCGGAGTGGAGCGTGATTTCCGGACGTTGGGACGCGTCGGCCAGATCCGTTCGGACAGAAAGAGCGGACATTCGTTGACGCCGTCCTCACGCCGCCCCTAGCTTCCGAAGGCATGCTTCGTGTCGTCGTAGCCACGGTGGTAGCGCTCTCACTGGCCCCCGCAACCGCGCAGGCCGAATCCCTGGATGCCTTGGCATATCTGGAGAATCCCAGAATGACGGGCGAGAACCAGGAACCTCCTCACCCGGATCTGAAACCCGAGCGCAGGCTCAGCCTCAACGGCGAGTGGCGCATCCGGATGTTCGACAGGCCGCAGGACGTGAGAGACACGCCCGACGGATGGCGCACGGTCAAGGTCCCCCACACGTGGCAGACCGACTTCCTCGACCACCCGATGTTCCGCAACATTCCCACCGAGATGTACCCGGACGCCCCACCGTCGATCCCGCACGACCTCAACCCGACCGGTGTCTACGAGAAGACGTTCGACCTGCCGCGGAACTGGGACCGCACATTGGTCCGCTTCGAGGGCGTGACCAGCGGATACTTCGTGTGGGTCAACGGCGCGTACGTCGGCTACGACCAGGGCGGCTACACGCCCGCCGAGTTCGACATCACCAGCAAGCTCAAGCCCGGCCGCAACACGATCAAACTCCAGGTCCACCGCTGGGGCTCCGGCTCCCACCTGGAGGACTACGACCAGTGGCGGTTCTCGGGCATCTTCCGCGAGGTCTGGCTCTACTCGACGCCGGCGACGTACCTCCAGGACGTCACGATCAAGACCGACCTGGACGCCCAGTACCGCGACGCCACGATCAGCGCGGACGTCAAGATCGGCGGCCCGCAGGACGGCCACACCGTCCGGACCAGGCTCTTCGACCCGCAGGGCCGCGAGGTCCCCATCCGGGACGGCAAGGTCGCCGACCCGCTGAAGTGGACCGACGAGACCCCGAACGTCCACGAGCTCCGGATCGAACTGCTCAAGGACGGCCGCGTGATCCAGACCGGCAGGCAGCCGGTGGGGTTCCGCAAGATCGAGATCATCGACAAGCAGTTCAAGATCAACGGCAAGCGCGTGCTGTTCCGCGGCACCAACCGGGCCGAGACGTCAGTTCACGGCAGCCGCTACGTCACCCGCGCTGACCAGGACAAAGACGTCCAGCTGATGAAGCGGTTCAACATCAACGCCGTGCGCACCTCGCACTACCCGAGCGACCCGTACTTCTACGAGCTCGCGGACCGCAACGGGCTGATGATCGCCGACGAGGTCGACATCGAGACCCACCACCACGACGGCTGCCCGACCAACTGCCTCGCCGAACGCCCCGAGTGGCAGGACGCGTTCCAGGACCGGTTCACCGCCATGATGCAGCGCGACAAGAACCACCCGAGCGTGGTCATGTGGGACACCGGCAACGAGGCCGGTCTGGGCAAGGCGCACTACACGATGGCCGAGTACGCGCGGAAGAACGACACCCGCCCGCTGTACCACCAGCCGAACGTGCCGGACGGCGACGCGCCGTTCGCGGACGTGGCCGGCCCGCGCTACCCGTCGCCCGCGAGTCTCGAAGCCAAGGCGAAGACGACGACCAAGCCGATCATCATGGGCGAGTACGCGCACGCGATGGGCAACAGCCTCGGCAACTTCAAGGAGTTCTGGGACGTCGTCCGCGCCTATCCGCAGGTGCAGGGCGGTTTCATCTGGGACTGGGCCGAGCAGAACATCGCCCTGCCGCTCTACACCACGCCCGACGACGCCAACGGCATCCTCTCCTACCTGTCCGGCAAACCGTCCCAGGTGGACGGACCGCACGGCAAAGCGTTGCAACTCAGTGGACTCGACGACTTCGTGGAGGTCTACCGCGACCGCAAGCTCGACGAGGTCACCACCGCCCTCACGCTGGACGCCTGGGTCAAGCCCGACACCTGGACCGGCGACTTCACCGTCATCTCCAAGGGCGACCACCAGTACGCGCTGAAGATGTCCAACGCCACCACACTGGAGTTCTTCGTCCACAGCGGCACCTGGCGCACGGTCAGGGCCACGGTCCCGGCGGACTTCCACGGGAACTGGCACCGCGTCACCGGCACGTTCGACGGCGCGAAGCTGCGGCTGCTGATCGACGGACGCGAGGTCTCCACCACCGAGTTCAGCGGCGCGATCGACTGGTCGCACTGGCCGGTCAACATCGGCCGCAACGCCGAGACCATGCAGGAGAACGTCGGCACGCGCATGGCGCACGGCTCGGTCGACCAGGTCCGGATCTACCACCGCGCCCTGACCGACGCCGAACTCGCGGCAGATCCGAAGAAGACCGCCGTGCTGGCGCTCGACTTCGAGAAGCTGGAGGACAAGGGCCGTCAGCAGTCCTACGGCGCGGGCACCGGTGGCGTCGACGGCGTGGTGTGGTCGGATCGCAGGCCGCAGCCGGAGACCACCGAGCTGATGGCCGTCCACTCCCCCATCCGATTCTCTTTCGCGGACAACAAACTCACGACCGTCAGCGAACGCCAGTTCACCGGCACCGACGACCTCGAACTGCGCTGGCAGGTCCAGGACAACGGCCGCACGATCGCCGAGCACCGCGGCAGGCTCCAGCCGGGCACGATCACCTTGCCGGGCTTCCGGGCCGAGACCGAGCGGTGGCTGACCGTCCGCGCGACCGACCGGCAGGGCAACGACGTCGCTGTCGCGGACTTCCCGCTGGGCGGCACCCAGATCGCCGGCCTGCACACGCCGGGAGCGCCCGGCAAGATCACGACCACCCAGAACGACGACGAGATCGTGGTGTCCGGCAAGGACTTCCGGTACGTCGTCAGCAAGCGGTCCGGCACGCTCACGTCGATGCGCGTGCGCGGCATCGAGTTGCTCAAGACCGGCCCGGAGCTGGACGCGTGGCGCGCCCCGCTGTCGAACGAGTTCATGAGCGAGGACGGTTCCTGGTACCGCAACGGTCTCGACCGCCTCAAGACCACACCGTCGAGCGTCACCGTCACCCAGAACGCGACGGACACGGTCATCACGGCCAAGTCCACCGCCCAGGCCGTGACCGACGCGTCGTTCGGCCAGACCTTCACCTACCGGATCACGGGTGACGGCGAGATCAACGTGGGCCACCGGGTCGCCGCCCGGGACCGCATGCGCGACCTGAGCTACCTGCCCGGCATCGGCTTCACGCTCAAGGTTCCCGCCGACTACGGCAGGTTCACCTGGTACGGCCGCGGTCCCGGCGAGAACTACGACGACCGCAGGTCGGGCAACCCGGTCGGCGTCTACCAGTCCACTGTGGACAAGGAGTTCAACGACTACTACAAGCCGCAGGACTTCGGCAACCACGCGGACACGCGCTGGGCGACGCTGTCCAACGGCCGCGCCGGCCTGCTCGTCGCGGGCGACCTGGACGTCCGGGTCTCGCGGTACGACGACCTCGACCGCGCCGCGTACCCGTTCGCGCTCAAGAAGAACGACGGCTGGACCACCCTGCACGCGGCACATCGCGTGACGGGCGTCAGCGAGACGTTCCACGAGCCGTTGCCGCAGTATCAGGTGGAGGCGGGCAACGAGTACGCGTACTCCGTGCTGCTGCGCCCGCTCACGCCCGTGGAGGCCGCGACGGGCAAGCTCGGCCGCAACGTCGACTGCGCGCCTGCCGCCCAGCTCAACGCCGCCGACACCGTTCTCGAACCAGGTGAGCAGGTCGAGGCGGAACTGGTCGTGACGAAGCCCTGCCCCGGCAGGACCACGGCCAGGCTGACCGCGCCGGACGACTGGTCCGTCACGCCGAGCACCGTCGACCTCTCCAGCGGCTCCGCGAAGGTGACGATCAAGCGCGAAGGCGGCCAGACCGGCACCCGCCCGGTGTTCGCGGAGATCAGCTCGGGCAAGGCGACGAGCACGATCACCAAGGACTTCACCGCCACGCCGCGTCCGCCGCAGGGTGAGGCTCAGGTGTCCGCGCTGGAGTTCCTGAACGAGCGCAACGGCTGGGGCCCGATCGAACGCGACCGCAGCAACGGAGAGAACGCGGGCGGTGACGGCAACCCGATGAGCATCCGGGGAGCGGAGTTCGACAGGGGCGTCGGCACGCACGCCGACTCGGAGTTCCAGGTCTACACCGGCGGGAAGTGCTCCGCGCTCAACGCCACGATCGGTGTCGACGACGAGACGAACGGCGGCGGCACCGTCCGGTTCGAGGTGCTGAAGGACGGCGTGTCCGCCTACCAAAGCCCCACGCTGACAGGACAAAGCGCCGCCGTACCGATCACCGTCGACACGTCTGGAGCAACGGTGCTGACGTTCCGGGTGACAGACAGCGGTGACGGCAACGCCCACGACCACTCCGACTGGGCGAACCCCGTTCTGAGCTGCGTTTGAGGCGTACCGTTGGAGATCAAGGGCATTCGCCGATGAAAGGCGGGGTCTCATGATCTTCTTCGAAATCCTCGGTGGTCTCGTCGCGCTCGGAGGCCTCGGCCTCGCCATGAGCGCGCGAGTGATCAAACAGTTCGAACAGGGACTGGTGTTCCGGTTCGGCAAGCTCCAGGAGGGCGTGCGCGGGCCGGGGCTGACGATGCTGGTTCCCGGGGTCGACCAACTCCGGAAGGTCAACCTGCAGATCGTCACCCTGCCCGTGCCGGCCCAGGACGGCATCACGCGCGACAACGTCACCGTGCGCGTCGATGCCGTCATCTACTTCAAGGTGCAGGACGCGGCGAAGGCCGTCGTCAGCATCGAGGACTACCGGTTCGCGATGCAGCAGGTCGCGCAGTCCTCGCTCAGGTCGATCATCGGCAAGAGCGAGCTCGACGACCTGCTGTCCAACCGGGAGCGCCTCAACCAGGGCCTGGAGCTGATGATCGACACGCCCGCGCTGGAGTGGGGCATCGACATCGACCGCGTCGAGATCAAGGACGTGGCGCTGCCGGAGAGCATGAAGCGCTCGATGTCGCGGCAGGCCGAGGCCGAACGCGAGCGCCGCGCCCGGATCATCACCGCGGACGGCGAGTTGCAGGCGTCCAAGAAGCTCTCCGAGGCCGCCGGGACCATGGAGGCGACGCCCGGCGCGCTTCAGCTGCGGCTGTTGCAGACCATCGTGGAGGTGGCGGCGGAGAAGAACTCGACGCTGGTGCTGCCGTTCCCGGTGGAGCTCCTGAGGTTCCTGGAGAAGAACACGAACCTCGAGTTGCCGAAAGATTCGGCCGAATGAGTTAACCGGAGTAACACCCCTTGCCGCACAACGACGTGTGGACAGGGGGTAGTGAGTCATGCAGGAGAGGGTCAGAGGCAGGTTCGTCGGCATCGGCGTCGGCTCCTACGAGCTGGTGCAGCCGCTGCAGCACGCCGTGAGCGACGTGCGGGAGTTGCGCGCGCTGCTCAAGGGCTACGAGGGCGAACCGCTGGCCGACCCGACCGAGGCCGAGATCCGCGCGCACATGAAGGCGCTGCGCGCCAAGCCGCAGGACGGCGGCGCGCTGGTGGCGTTGTGGAGCGGGCACGCCATCCCCGTCGCCGGCAACCTCAGGCTCCTGGCCAGGGACAACGACGGCGTGGTCGACGGGATCATGCTGCACGAGTTCGCGCTGTGGTGTGCCGCGTCGGGCGCGCACCAGGTGCTCATCGTCATCGACGCCTGCTATGCCGGCGCCCAGCTCGACGAGGCCGTGCGCACGGTCGCGGCCGTCCAGGAGGAACTGCTGGCGGGCCAGGCGCACTGGGCGGGCGTGCTGGTGGCGTGTTCGAGCGTCGAAACGGCCCGTGACGGGCTGTTCGGCGGGAAGCTCCGCAAGCTGCTGCGTGCCGGTCCCACGGCCGATGAGGACGCACGGCGGTGGAGCGACCGCATCGCGTTGATCGACGGTGGCGCGGTCGGTACCGCACTGCTGAACGCGTGGGACAGCGACATCCAACGGCCGCGCTTCATGCAGTACGGGTCCGCACAGCCGATGCTGCCGAATCCTCTCTACGCCGCGAACACGGTCGTGAAGCATCTTCTGCTCGCGGCCCGCGGCGGTGACTCCACGGACAACCGGTCGTGGTTCACCGGCCGCACCGCCCAGGTCGACAAGGTCGTGAGCTGGGTGAAGTCCGGGGCGGCCGGTCTGCGGGTGGTCACCGGGTCGCCGGGCACGGGCAAGTCCGCGGTCGTCGGCCGAGTTGTCAGCCTGTCCAACTCGGCCGAGCGCGACCGCCTGCTGTCCGCCGGGCCGTCGTTCCGGCACGCCGACCCCGGTCCCGAGTCGGTCGACGCGGCCGTGCACGCCCGCGCGATGGACGCCGACCGCGTCGCCGACCTGCTCAGCCGCCAGCTCGTCGCCGCGGGCCTGGTCCCCGCGCCCGACGGCCCGCGCCGGGGTGCCGCCGAACTGGTGGGCGTGGTCAGCGCGTTGACCGAACCGCCGGTGCTGGTGGTCGACGGCCTGGACGAGGCGCGCGGCGAGTCGTTCTCGATCGCCACCTCGCTGCTGACCAAGCTCGCGGCCTACGCCGTCGTGATCGTCTCGACGCGGCAGGCGCACCGGGTGGCGGGTGGTGCTCCCCTGCTGACCGAGCTGTCCCCGGTCGAGGTGCTCGACCTCGACGAGGCGGGCAGTGAGGCCGACGTGCGCGAGTACGTCCTGGCACGTCTGGGACCAGGCGCTCCGCAGTCCACTGTGGACGAGCTGGCGAAGCTGCCGTTCCTGACCGCGTGGATGATCACCGACCAGGTGCTGGCCGACGGCGGTGGCGATCTCCGGTTCTCGCTGGAGGCGGCGTTCGACCGTGAGCTCGCGAAGGTGCCCTCAGCTCGTGCGCTGCTGACCGCGTTGACGTGGAGCTACGGCGCGGGTTTCCCCGAGGCCGAGTGGATAGCGGTCGCGCAGGCGTTGTCCGGCGAGGAGTTCACCCGTGACGACATCACCGCCGTGCTCACCGAACTGGGCCGTCACGTCGTGCAGGACGGTGAGGAGGGCACGGCGGTCTTCAAGCTGACGCACCAGACGTTCGCGGACCACCTGCGACCGCAGTTCGCGCCGAGCCGGGAGGTGGTGTTCGCACCGGGCGCGGAGAAGGTGGCCTGCGCGTTGATCCGCCTCTACCGGCAGCGCCTGGAGGCCGGCGTGCCGCCGAACGTGCCGGGTTACCTGTGGAAGTACGCGTGGCGGCACTGCGGGCACGCGGGCACGCAGGCGTTGGACGGGTTGCGCGATCTCGCCGGGATGAACCGGATGTTGTTGCCGGACATCGCACTCGCGGCCACGACGTCGGCGAACGAGCTGATGCACTGGGGTCGCGGCGACGAGGCCATCGCGCCGTTGGAGGAGGCCGCCGAACACTTCCGCGCACTCGTGCCGACGCTGCGGATGTACTTGGCGGACTTGGCTTTCGTGCTGAACAAGCTCGGCAGGCGGTTCCGCGACGCCGGACGCCTTCAGCAGGCCGTGGCACCCGCCGAAGAGGCCGCCGTGCGTTACCGCGAGCTGGTGGCGTCGACACCGACGACGGCGGAAAGCCTTACGCACAAACGGCTCGCGCAACGCATCGCGAAGACGACGACGCACGGCGGCGATAACCCGACGTACGCGGCGCACCTCAGTGGCGCGTTGGTGGACCTGAGCGAGGTCTACGCGATGCTCGGCCGTCGGCAAGAGGCGCTGTCCACGGCACGTGACGCCGTCGCGGCCGTCGAAACCGATGCACCGCTTGCGCGCGCGGTGACATGTCTTGCCGCCCGGTGCAGCGACTCCGGGCTGCGTTATGAGGCCATGCAACGGTCGAAGCAGGCCGTCGAGCTGTACTACTCGCTCGCGCAGACGAACCCGGTGTTCCTCGCGGACCTGGTCAGCGCGTTGGTGGAACTGAGCCGCGACTACCTGGCGCTGGGCAGGCTGTCCGACTCCGACAGCATGACCCGGCAGGCCGCGGAGATCAGCGGCACGCTCGGCCGGCACGCCGCGTTCCGTCCCCAGCTCGCGGACGCGGCGCTGAGCCTGAGCGTCGCGTACAGCATGGTCGACCGCACGGACGCGGCCCTCAACGCCGCCCGGCAGGCCGCCGACCTCGCCGAGGGCTCGCGCATCCACGCCCAGGCGCTGCACAACCTGATGCGCCGCCAGCGGGACGCGGACAAGCCCAGGGAGGCGCTGGCGACCGGGCTGCGGACCGTCGAGGTCTGCCTGCTGCCGGAGAACGTCGACCGGCTCTCGACGCTGTCCGCCGCGTTGTTCACGCTCGACACGATCTGCGCGGGGCTCAAGCAGCCCGAGATAGTCGAGGAGACCTGGGAACGGGTGACCGCGCGGTTCAACGGCCCGCACCTCGCCACGCTGCTGATGCTGCGGGCGGCCGCGACGAAGGCCGGTGATCCGGCGGCGGCGAAGTGGTTGTGCCAGGCGCTCACGCACGTCGGCCAGTCACGGCAGGCGATCCACGACGTGCACGACATCGCACGCCGTCACTACGACTCGGGCCCGTGGCCGTGGGACTCCACGCCGGACTGGCTGACGGTCGACCGTGCGTTGCTCAGGACCGCACGCCTGTGGGTGTTCGCGCGCTCGTACGCCGAGGAGCGCGCGCTCCTGGTCGCACACCCCGAGTTGTTGTCGACCGACGCGGATGTCGCCGTCACGGAGGCGTTGTACGGCACGAGCCTGATCGAGGCGCAGGTCATCCAGTCACGCCGCACGACCGCACAGCAGCAGGGCGTCGCACTCGCCTATCGGCCGTGGCTGCTCGCGAGTCTCGCGGACGAGTTCATGGACGCCACACCCGCACGCCGTCGCGAACTCCTCGCCACTCGACGGGAGGAGTTGCTGGACAAGGAAGTGCTGAAGAACGTCCGCGACAACCGGCCCGTGCACGCGTTGCTGCTGCTGGCCGACGAGGACGCCGATGTGCTCGACCTCGTGCTGGACGCCGTGGAAGACCCGTCGCGCGTGACCGACATCCTGCGCGGGCTCGCCACCGGCGCGTCACCGCAGGCCTTGAGCCAGGCCGTGACGGCGTTGGAGCCGCACGCGTTGGCGGCGCTGTACAAGGCGGTCGCGCGCGCTCGGGCCGGTGACGAACGCCTGGCGTTGCCCGCGCCGGACCAGCGTCTGGTCTGGATCCACGAGCTGACCTACCTGGTGCCCGCGAACCTCGCGTTGCTCTCCCTCATCCGCAAGCTCGCCGAGGAGTCCTAGATGACCGATCTGGTGGTGGTCCTGCCCGGCATTCTCGGCAGCACGCTGCGCAACGCGGACGGCATGGTCTGGGAGGTGTCCGGCAGGGCCGCGTTGCGCGCGGTGCTCACGCTGGGCCGCAGCCTGGGGAGGTTGAAGCTGCCGGCGGGCATCGGCGACGAGCACCCCCAGGACGGGGTCGAGCCCGTCGCGCTGATGTCGGACCTGCACGTCATCCCGGGCATCTGGACGCCGTTGAAGGGCTACGACCGGGTGACGCGCAGGATGAACTCGCTCGGCTACACCGTCGAGAAGGGCAATCTGCTGCTCTTCGCCTACGACTGGCGGCTGTCGAACCGCTACAACGGCGCGTTGCTCGCCCGGCGGGTGGACGAGGCGCTGGACCGGATCGGGCCGGACGCCAAGGTCAGCTTCGTGTGCCACTCGATGGGCGGGCTGGTCGCGCGCTGGTGCATCGAGCAGTGCGGGATGGCCGAGCGCACGGCGAAGCTGATCACGATGGGCACGCCCTACCGCGGCGCCGCGGCCGCGTTGGACCAGCTGGTCAACGGCGTGCGCAAGGGGCTCGGGCCGTTGGCGATCGACCTGACGGAGTTCGCGCGGTCGATGCCGTCGCTGCACCAGCTGTTGCCCGAGTACGCGTGCATCGAGTCGCCTGGTGGCCTGCTCAAGACCACTGAGACCTCGTTGCCCGAGCTCGACACGAAGATGGTCGAGGACGCGATGGCGTTCCACGGCGCGTTGACCGAATCGTTCGCTGATCAGACGTACGCGATCCTCGGCGGTAAGCAGCCCACGGCCACCACGGCACGTATCGCCGACGGCAAAGTCACCTGCTTGCGGACGTACGAGGGCGAGGACCTGTACGGGGATGCGACCGTGCCCATGGTCGGCGGCGCACGGCGTGGGTTGGCGTTGTCGTCGAACACGCTGCACCGCGTGACGGAGCAGCACACGTCGTTGCAGGACAACGCCGCCGTACTGGACGCGGTGGAGTCGTTCCTGACCGCGAAGGCCGTCGTCCCGCGCAACGTGACGGCGACGGAGCCCCAGCTCACCGTGCCCGACCTCGTGCTGACCGGGGAGGACCTGGAGGTCACCGTCGAGCTGAGGGACACGGCGGCGCGGGCGGTGAAGGTGGCGTTGCTCGACGAGAACGGCAAACAGGTCGAATCGCGCAGTCCGGCGATCTCCGAGAGGATGACGATCAAATTCGATGAATTGGTCCCCGGCGCCTACTACGTGCAGGTCAGCGGCATTTCGGTAGGTGCTCCGGTGGTCCCGGTGACCAGTGCGGTGCTCGTCATGGATTGCCCCCCGGTCTGACCGGGAGGACGATTCACGTCTGGCACGGAGGAGGCGCGATGACCACGATCAAGCCCACGCCTGTGGTGCCCCATCCGGGGGCGGCGCGTGCACGGCCGAAGGGTTCGTACTTCCTCTCGTTGTTCAAGACGACAGATCCCAAGCAGATCGGGATCATGTACCTGACCACGTCGTTCGCGTTCTTCATGATCGGCGGCGTGATGGCGCTGCTGATGCGCGCCGAGCTGGGGCGGCCGGGTCTGCAGTTCCTGTCGAACGAGCAGTACAACCAGCTGTTCACCATGCACGGCACGATCATGCTGTTGCTGTACGCGACGCCGATCCTGTTCGGGTTCGCGAACTACGTCCTGCCGCTGCAGATCGGCTCGCCGGACGTCGCGTTCCCGCGCCTGAACGCCTTCTCGTACTGGCTCTACCTGTTCGGCGCCATCATCACCGTCTCGGGGTTCCTGACTCCCGGTGGCGCGGCGGACTTCGGCTGGTTCGCGTACACACCGCTGTCGTCGGCCGTGCACTCGCCGGGCATCGGCGCGGACCTGTGGATCATGGGTCTGGCGATCTCCGGTCTGGGCACGATCCTCGGCGCGGTCAACATGACGACGACCGTGGTGTGCCTGCGGGCGCCGGGCATGACGATGTTCCGCATGCCGGTGTTCACCTGGAACATCCTGGTGACGTCCGTGCTGATCCTGCTGGCGTTCCCGATCCTGACCGCGGCGCTGATGGGCCTGGCGGCGGACCGGCACCTCGGGGCGCACGTGTTCGACCCGGCCAACGGTGGCGTGATCCTGTGGCAGCACCTGTTCTGGTTCTTCGGTCACCCCGAGGTGTACATCGTCGCGTTGCCGTTCTTCGGGATCGTGACCGAGGTCTTCCCCGTGTTCAGCCGTAAACCGTTGTTCGGCTACAAGGGTTTGGTGTTCGCGACGCTGGCGATCGCGATGCTGTCCGTGGCCGTGTGGGCGCACCACATGTACGCCACGGGTGCGGTGCTGCTGCCGTTCTTCGCGCTGATGACGTTCCTCATCGCGGTGCCGACGGGCATCAAGTTCTTCAACTGGATCGGCACGATGTGGAAGGGGCAGCTGACGTTCGAGACGCCGATGCTGTTCTCGATCGGCTTCCTCGTCACGTTCCTGTTCGGTGGCCTGACGGGCATCCTGCTCGCCTCCCCCGCCGTCGACTTCCACGTGTCCGACACGTACTTCGTGGTGGCGCACTTCCACTACGTGCTGTTCGGCACGATCGTGTTCGCCACGTACGCGGGCATCTACTTCTGGTTCCCCAAGATGACCGGGCGGATGCTCAACGAGCCGTTGGGCAAGCTGCACTTCTGGACGACGTTCCTCGGGTTCCACGGCACGTTCCTCGTCCAGCACTGGCTGGGCAACGAGGGCATGCCGCGCCGCTACGCCGACTACCTCGCCTCCGACGGCTTCACGACGCTGAACATGATCTCGACGATCAGCTCGTTCCTGCTCGGCGCGTCCGTGCTCCCGTTCGTGTGGAACGTCTTCCGCTCCTACCGCTACGGCGACCCGGCCCCGCAGGACGACCCGTGGGGCTACGGCAACTCGCTGGAGTGGGCCACGACGTCACCCCCGCCGCGGCACAACTTCAAGGAGCTGCCGAGGATCCGCTCGGAGCGTCCGGCGTTCGAGCTGCACTACCCGCACATGGTCGAACGGATGCGGGACGAGGCGCACTTCTCGCTGACCCATCCCGGAAAGCACCGTGCCGGGAAGGACGAGGCCACCGAGAAGGCGCTCGCGTCCACTGACCGCGACGGGACCGACTAGCGGCGTCCGGGGACCATCCCGGCTTCGACCACGGCCTTGCTGAGCGGCGCGGCCAGTTCGACGAACCGCTGCTTCTCCTGGTCGGAGAGGACGTCGTAGGCCGGCGCGGCCATGCGGTCCGTGTCGTCCTCGATGCCCTGCCGCAACTCGCGCCCCTGCTCGGTGAGCAGCTGGTCTTGGTTCACCAGCCCGCGCTTCTGCAGGTCTTCCACCGTCGCCGCCCACTGCTCCTCCGACCACGCACGCGTCTTGCGCAACACGTCGGCCGGGTAGTCACCCGTCGCGACGTGCAGCACCAACGCCTCGATGCCGGAGATGTTGTGCCGGAGCAGAGCCGCGAGATGCCCGTCGCCGCGGAACTCCCGCAGCAACGTCTGGGCGTGGAACAACTGCAGGCGGGGCTCGTCCGGCCACGGCAGGCGCGCGTGCGCGGCGAACAACGTGCGGCCGCTCAGCATCTCCTTCGACCGCTCGGCAGCGCGCTTGGCCAGTTCGGTGATCTCCTTCAGATCATCGGGCAGAGCCTTCGCGAGAGCCTCGTCCGCCGCCTCCCAGCGCAGTTCGAGCATGCGCTCCGGCGTGACCTTCTCCCACGCCTGGGGAATGCGCGCCCGCACGATCTCGGGGTTGAAGTTGTAGAAGGTCGCGATCACGATCTCGGCCCCGACCGCCCCCAGCGCCGCCGCCCGTGACGCGAAGTACCCGCCGGGCCGGTCGAGCCCGACGCTCGCGTACCGGGAGTCCGCCTCGGGGGCGAAGTAGATCATTCCGTGGACGGCCTCGAGCGAACGAAACAGGTTCCTGATCATGCTTCCCAACCTAGTGGCACGACTCGCAACGTTGGCGGTGAATTCGCGCTCAGCAGGGCACCTCGCGGTGCCGCCCCCACGCCCCCGTACAACCAGTACGAGGGCGTGGGGGCGACACCACGATGCACCCGTCTGACCACGAATTCGCACGGCGACGTTGCGAGCCATGCCTCTAGAACGTTCCGGCTCGTAAGTCAGGCGCCAAAAATTGTCAGACCCCTCTGCCAAGCTTCTCGACGTGGATCAGAACACCTTCTGGAAGCTCATCGCCGACGCCCGTGCGAGCGTCTCCGACCCGTCCGACGGCGAGGAAGTGGCCGCGGCCGCCTCCGCCCTGCTGGCAGCCCGTCCGCCCGCCGAGATCGTGGCGGCGCAGCAGGTCCTGTGGGATCTGCTCGCCGTCTCGTACCAGAACCCGCTGTGGGCGGCGGCCTACCTGATCAACGGCGGCTGCTCGGACGACGGCTTCGACTACTTCCGCGGCTGGCTCCTCACCCAGGGCGAGGAGACCTACACCACCGTCGTGGCCTCGCCCGACTCGCTGGCCTCCCTGCCCGCGGTCGTGGAGGCCGCCGAGTCCGGCATGGAGTTCGAGTGCGAGTCGGCCCTGTCCATCGCCTGGAACGCCCACATCAAGGCCACCGGAATGCAGTTGCCGCAGGACGCCTTCCGGATCAGCTACCCCGATCTCGACCCGGACTGGGACTTCGACTTCGACGACAGCGCCGAGCTCGCCGTCCGCTTACCCCGCCTCGCCGCGCTCTACGAGTCGTGACCGACGCCTTCTGGAGCCTGATCGAGTCGGCCCGGGCCGACTCGACGACGTGCTGCGAGGTGGCCGCGAACGCCGCCGCGCTGCTCGCCACCCGGCCGCCGGCCGAGATCGTGGCGACCCACCAGGCGCTGTGGCGGCTGATGGACGCCTCCTACGTCGCCCCGCTGTGGGCGGCGGCGTTCCTGATCCGCGGCGGGTGTTCCGACGACGGCTTCGACTACTTCCGCGGTTGGCTCCTGACCAGGGGAAGGCAGGTGTTCGAGGCCGCCGTGGCCGACCCGGACTCCCTGGCCGGCCTCACGCCGACCCCTGACCTCACCGGCAGGATCGGCACCTGCGAGAACACCCTCTCCCTCGCGCAGCAGGCCCACGGGGCCGCCACCGGCGAAGACCTCCCCGACGCGGCCTGGGAACCCGGCAACCGCCCAGCCCTGGACCCGTCCTGGGACTTCGACTTCGAGAACGAGACCGAGATGCGCCAACGCTTACCCCGCCTCGCGGCCGTCCACCTGAGCTGACCGGGCGACGAGGACGCCGAACGCCACGTGATCCAGCCACTGCGGCACCGTGGGCAGCGCACGGATCTGCGCGTTGCGGCGCCCGATGATCTCCAGGTCGAGGGCGGCGATCACCAACCCGGCCACCGCCCCACCGACCACACCGCGCACCCGAAGCCGTGTCAGCACGAACGTCCAGAACGCAGACACGGCAAGGTGCACCACAACGCCGGACCGAACCCCACCGCCGACCAACGACCCGGCGGCTCTGGTGGCGCGCAACAGATCGTCACCCGCCACCAGAGCGTGCACGGTCGAAGGCACGCCACTGAGCACAACGGCAAGGAGGAACCGACGCACCATCAACGACGCCGGCGCCGAGACCTCAGGTAGTCGCTGACCACGGCGGCCCCGAGCCCTTCCTCGTCCGCCGACACCACACGCCCGCCACCACGGCGGGCCACGATGTCGACGAAAGCGGCCAGCCGGGGGTCGTCGCCCAGCTTGAACACCGAGATCGTCGCGCCGAGCCGAGCCAGTGCGTCGACCTCGTTCAGGGTCTTGGCCAGGGTCCGGGGCAGCGGCGGGTAGTTGAACTCCGCGTCCCCCTCGGGCTCCAGGTGGGCCGTGGGCTCGCCATCGGTCACGACCAGCACCACGGGCTGTGCGTCGGGATGCCGACGCACGTGGCGCCCGGCCAGCAACAGGGCGTGGTGCAGGTTCGTGCCCTGCTCCCACACGCCTTCCAGCGCGGTCAGTTGACCGATGTCCACGGCCTCGGCATAACGCCCGAAGGTCACCAGTTGCAGAGCGTCCGTCCGGAAACGGGTGCGCACGAGGTGATGCAGGGCGAGGGCCGTGCGTTTCATCGGCACCCAACGGCCGTCCTGCACCATCGACCAGGAGGTGTCCACGCACAGAGCGACGGCCGCACGGGTGCGGTGTTCGGTCTCGGACACTTCCAGGTCCACGACGTCGAGGGACATCGAGCCGGAGCGCAGCACGGAGTTGCGCAGGGTTCGTGGCACGTCCCAGGGTTCGGTGTCGCCGAACTGCCACGGCCTGGTCGAGCCGATCAGTTCGCCCGCCGCGCCGGCGGACGTGGTCTCGCGCGAACCCTGCGACGAGCGGAGCTGGTCCACGACGCCGCGCAGTGCCGTTTCGCCCAGGCGCCGCAACGCTTTGGGCGTCAGGCGCAACGAGCCGTCCGGGGCGCGTTCCACGATGTTCTGCTGGCGCAGCGCCTTTTCCAGCTCCGCCAGGCGACGGGCGTCGACCGAGGCCGACTCGCCGAGCTGGCGTTCCAGGGCTTCGAGGTCGATGTCCTCCAGGCGTGCGCCCGGATACGACTGCGAGAGCTGTTCGGCCAGGGCGTCGAGTTCGGCGAGGTCCGCCATGGCCTGCGCGCCCTCGCCCAGGCCCAGCGGGTCCTGGCCGCGGAAGCGGGCCGACGACGTCCAGTCCTCGCCGGGGCGCAGGCGTTGCAACAGCGAGTCCAGAGTGGACAGAGAGGAGCCGATACCACCGAAGGCCTGCTGGGACAACGCGGACAGCTCGGCCCGCTGGGCGTCGGTCATCGAGTTCATCATGCGTTGCGCGGCCGCCGAACGGGCGGCCAGCGCGTCGATGAGCTCGTCGACGTTGCGGGGCTGTTCCGGGAAGAACTCGCCGTGCTTGCGCATGAAGTCGTCGAACATGCGCGGCGTGTCCGGGGAGCCCGAGGCGTGCGCCTCCAGCAACGAGTTGAGGTCGCGGAGCATGCGCTGGATGCGCTTGACGTCCTCGGCGTCCACGTTGGACATGGCTTCCTTGATGCCCTGGAAGCGCTGGTCCAGCAGTTCACGGCCGAGCAGCTCGCGGATCTGCTCGAACGCCTCGCGGGCCTCCTGCGAACGCCAGTCGTAGGAGGACAGCTCCTGCACGGCCGCGGCGGTGCCCGGCGGCAGTGCGTCGAGCTGGGCCTCGCGGAAGCGCGCGTCGTCGGACGGGTCCGGGAACAGCGCGCGGCGCTCGGCCTCGACCGCCTTGTCCAGCAACTGCTTGACCTCGGTGAGCGTGCCGTCCAGGCGGTGCCGGCGCTGGATCGACGCGCGGCGCTGCCACAGGCGCGAGGTCAGGTCGTCGAGGCCGCGGGTGCCGTCGACGCCGCGGCGCAGCAGTTCGCGCAGGGCGGACTGCGGTGAGGCGCCCTCCATGATCTCGCGGCCGAGTTCGTCCACGGCCGCGCGGAGGTCCACCGGGGGCGCCAGCGGATCGGCGCCGCCGCCCCAGCGTCCGTAGCGGTATCTCATCCGTACACCGATCGGTCGTCGTCGGAGGAGTTGTCCTTCGACAGGTGGCGGGTCAGGTACAGCGACTCCAGGGCCAGTTCCACGGCCGAGGCGATGCGCCCGACGGGGTCCTTCGGGCCCGCGCCCATGCGGGCCGCCACCTCGTGCAGGATCGGGAGCTCCGGCAACGCCGCCAGCAGGTCGCCCGCGTGCACCCGGTCGCCGGTCGCGACGGGGTGGCCGTCCGAGACGACCTCGGCCAGCGCGCGCAGGTTCAGGCCGGCCAGCCGGGCACGAGCCGTGTCGGCGATCGAGCGGCGCAGCAGGTGGATGAGGACCTCGTCCTCACGGCCCTCCTCCCCCGCCTCGAACTCGAGCTTGCCGCGCAGCACGTCCGGCACCGACTCGAGGTCGACCGGGCGGGCGATGGCCGGCGTCTCGCCGATCAGCGCGGACCGCCGCAGTGCCGACGCCGCGACGGTCTCCGCCGCCGCGACCGCGAACCGGGCCGAGACGCCGGAGCGCTGGTCGATCGACGACGACTCGCGCAGGTGCCGGACGAACCGGGCGATGATCTCCAGCAGGTGGTCGCCCACTTCGGCGACGAGATCGGCTTCCTGGCGAACCAGGTCGACCTCGGCGTCGATCTCCAACGGGTAGTGCGTGCGCACCTCGGCGCCGAAGCGGTCCTTCAGCGGCGTGATGATGCGGCCGCGGTTCGTGTAGTCCTCGGGGTTCGCGGTCGCCACGAGCAGCACGTCCAGCGGCAGCCGCAGCGTGTAGCCGCGGACCTGGATGTCGCGCTCCTCCATGACGTTGAGCAGCGAGACCTGGATGCGTTCGGCCAGGTCGGGCAGTTCGTTGATGGCGATGATGCCGCGGTGGGCGCGCGGGAGCATGCCGTAGTGGATCGTCTCCGGGTCGCCGAGCGAACGGCCTTCGGCGACCTTCACCGGGTCGACGTCGCCGACCAGGTCACCCACGGACGTGTCGGGCGTCGCGAGCTTCTCCGCGTAACGCTCGTCGCGGTGCCGCCACACCACCGGCAGGTCGTCGCCGAGCTCGGCGGCCCGCCTCTTCGACTCGGGCGTGATCGGGTCGAGCGGGTGTTCGCCCAGCTCGGAGCCCTCGATGACGGGCGTCCACTCGTCGAGCAACGACACGATGGTGCGCAGCAGGCGGGTCTTGCCCTGCCCGCGTTCGCCGAGCAGGACGACGTCGTGGCCGGCCAGGAGAGCACGTTCGAGCTGGGGCAGCACCGTGCGGTCGAAACCGACGATGCCGGGCCACGGATTGCGTCCTTCGCGCAGGGCCGCGAGGAGGTTCTCCCTGATCTCGGTCTTGACGCCGCGCGGCAGGTGCCCGGCGGCGCGCAGTTCGCCCGCCGTGCGGGCCAGGTTCTGGGTCACGCAGACGACGCTACGCACCGAATCGGGACCCGTCGATGTGGAGCAACTCCAGGCGCGGGCCCGGCCCGTGCGCCAGAATGCGGGGCGACATGAGTGACAGCGTTGATTTCAAATGGGCCCCTTCACCGGCGGACTGGCGGGCCAGCCTGCGCGCGATGGTGCCGATGTTCAGATGGGCGCCGTGGTTCGCGCTCGTGCTCGCGGTGGTCTCGCTGGTGCTGCTGTTCGGCTTCGACGACGCGCTCTTCGTGGCGCTCTTCGGCCTGGTGTGCGCGCTGGTCATCGGATTCATGGAGCCGGTCGCGGTGTGGTGGCGCTTCACGTCCGACGAGATGATCAGCCGGACCGTGGTCGGCAGCGCCGACGAGCAGTCGTTCCGGATGGCCGTGGGCAACGCCGTGCGCGAGGAGATCGTCTGGCAGGAGCTGCCGGGCTGGACCGAGACGCGGCAGGGCTTCGTGCTGGAGACGCTCGACGAGGGCGCGGCGTCGCTTTCCGTGCCGCACCGCGCCTTCGCGTCCGATGAGGACACGGCGTCGTTCCGCACTCTCCTCGAAAAGCACATCGGTCCGGCCAAATAGTCGTCTCGGATCGGGCACACCGGGTGGGGCCGGCAGGGCAGGGCCACGTAATCTCGTCGGGTGTCCTGTGCAAGTGCCACGCTGGTCGTGTGGACGTCGGGATGGCTGCACGGTCTAGCCGCCGCCGACGACGTCCTCGACGCCCTGCACATGTGGGCCGAGCAGCACGAGGTGGTGGCCGACGACGACGGCACCGCCACGGCGCTCGACCTCCCCGGTCCCGACGAGGCCCCCGTGGGGCCCGCTCTGCTGCTGGCCGCCCTGCGGCGCGCGGGAGCGACCTCCGCCCGGCTGGTGCTGCCAGTACCGGGCGACGTACGAGGCCTGGGAGGCAAAGGCCCTCTCTCGACGTGCGCGCTGCGGTCCGGCGAGGCCCTCGTGGTGCCGTCCGTGCACATCGGGCTCGTGCCGAAGATCGTGGCGGACGGCGTGATGCGCTGGACGGTGTTCGACCTGCCGTCGTCCAACGGCCTGGAGCACATCCCGATCGGCGAGGCCGAGCACGGCCTGGGCGCGGCGCTGCGCGAGGCGACGGCGGCCCTGGCGTCGCTCGACGTGGCCAAGCACCGCCCGAACGTCCGCAAGGAGATCACCGACCTCGCGGCGGAGAACTCCAAGCTGCCGTGGCCGGACGCGATGCCGCCCCGCTCGCTGCGGGTGCTGCAACGGGCCGCCGAGGTGGCCGCGATCGTGTCCGTGGCGAGTTCCGACTCCCCCGGCGGCGCGATGTCGGCGTCGGCGATGACCGCGCGCACCGAGGCGCTGCGGCCGGTGTCGGAGGCCGTGCGGCGCGCACGGTGCGCGGCGGTCGACGAGGCCGTGCGCGTGCTGGCGGACAGCGGAGCCGGCCGGCACTGACGTCAGGTGACGACCTGGAGGAACTCCTGGTCGATCTCCCGGTGGGTGTAGTTGATGCCGCGCGCGGCCTGGTCCATCGTCCAGGTGATGGGGCGGAAGTCCGGGCCGGTGCGGTAGCCGCCGGAGAAGACCTCGTTGCGGTTGCCGGACGGGTCGAAGAAGTAGATGGTGCCGCCGCGGGTGATGCCGTGGCGGGCGGGACCGAAGTCGATCGGCACGTCGTCCATCGACATGACGTCGCCGGCCCGCAGCAACGCGCTCCAGTCGTCGATCTCGTAGGCGAAGTGGTGGAGCTTTCCGTTGGCGCCCTTGACGAACGCGATGTCGTGTGGCTGGTCACCGCAGGACATCCACGACCCGACGAGGTCGGAGTCCTCGTGGCTCGCGACCAGCCGTTCGGACGGCCGGAAGGCCAGCACCTCGGAGAAGAACCGCTCCAGCAGGGCCGGGTCCTCGGTGGTGATCAGGGCGTGGTTGATCCGCGGCACGCCGATGCCGCGCAGGTCGCGGGGCCACGGGTCGGGGTTGAGCTTGCCGACCTTGGTGCCCAGGTGGTCGACGTCGGAGTAGAGCTCGAGCACGTGCTCGGACGGCAGCGTGACGCGCAGTCCGTCACCCACGCCCACGTTGTCCCCCTTGGACATCCGCTCGCAGGTGGCGCCGAACGACCGCGCCTTCGACTCGATCGCGTCCAGCGTGCCGTCGGCGGTGACCTTGTAACCGAACTTGACCAGTCCGACGCCGCCCTCCTCGAGCACGACCGAGTGGTGGTCGTCCTCGTCCCACGACTTGAGGTAGACCCTGCCGTCCTCCTCGTGGACGGCGTCCATGCCCAGCGTCTCCTGGTAGTGCTGCCGGGCCTGGGCGAGGTCGGTGACACGAACGTGCACGTAGCCGAGTCTGATGACCGCCATGGTCACAGTCCTTCCTGCGGGCGGGGATCGGGAGAGGGAGCGCTGGCCAGCACCGCGCGGAGCGGTTGCGCGCCGATGTCGAGCACGACGTCGGTGACCGGAACTGCGCGGCACGGCAGGCACTGTCCTGCCGCCTGCTCCGCCGCGCCGAGCACGGACTCGGCCACCGGCACCGGGTAGCGGATCCGTCCGGAGAGCAGCCGGGCGCGGCACGCTCCGCAGCCACCGCGCCGGCACCGGTACGGGCTGCGCCAGCCGTGCCGGCGCAGCGCGTCGACCACCGACTCACCCGCCCGCGCCCGCACCTGGACGTCCTGGGGAACCACCGTGACGACGGGCATGACCGGCCTTCCGGCAAAGTTTCGGAAACTTCCGCAATATTTCCAGCTCGTCAGCAGCATAGGCGCACTCTGCGCGTTAGTTCAAGTTTGAACGAGCTAGATTGTTCCTGAAAGTTATGCAACTATCCGGCCATGCGTAAGACCAACGAGGAGATCGGCCGGAGCGTCGACGTCTGCGGCGTCGCGACGAACTACCACGACCTCGGCGACGGGCCACCCGTGCTGCTGATCCATGGCTCCGGTCCCGGCGTCTCGGCCTGGGCGAACTGGCGGACCGTGCTGCCCCGCCTGTCCGAACGGCACCGCGTCCTCGCGCCGGACGTCGTCGGCTTCGGCTACACGGCACGGCCGGCGCACCTCGCCTACAGCCCGCAGGTGTGGCTCGACCATCTGCTCGGCTTCCTGGACGCACTGGACGTGCCGAAGGTGTCGGTGGTGGGCAACAGCTTCGGCGGCGCACTGGCCCTGCGCCTGGCGGACGTGGCTCCCGAACGGGTCGACCGGCTGGTGCTGATGGGCAGCGTCGGCGTGCACTTCGAGCTCACGCCCGGACTCGACGCCGTGTGGGGGTTCGAGCCGTCGCTGGAGGCGATGCGCGATCTTCTGGGCGTGTTCACCTTCGACGGTTCCGCGGTACGCGACGACCTCGCCCGGCTGCGGCTCGACGCGGCCACCCGGCCCGGCGTGCACGAGGCGTTCGCCAGCATGTTCCCCGAACCACGGCAAAGCGGTGTCGACGCGCTCGCGCTGGCCGACGACGTCATCTCAGCGCTGCCGCACGAGACGTTGATCGTGCACGGGCGCGACGACCGCGTGATCCCGCTGGCCACCTCGCTACGGTTGCTGGACCTGATCGACAGGGCTCAGCTGCACGTGTTCGCGCGCTGTGGACACTGGGTCCAGATCGAACAGGCGGAGCGGTTCACCGCGCTGCTGGAGGACTTCCTGGCCGACCGGGTGAGCGCGACGGCTCGGTGAGCCGGACCAGGTCCGTGCGGTGGTCGGTGATCGCGGCGGCCAGCAGTTCGCGGTCACCCGAGGTGATCGCCTTGATCAGCCGGGCGTGCACCTCGATGTTGTGGTCCAGCGCCTCGCTCGGATCGGCCACCGCGAACTCCGCTCGCACCAGCGCGCCGCGCAGCAGCGTGACGATCGACTCGTACATGGCCGCCAGCACCGGAACGCGGGCGGCGCGGGCGATCACGGCGTGCAGCCGCATGTTGGCTTCGAGGTAGAGCCGCGGGTCGTCGCGCCGGTCGCGCAGTTCCTCCAGCGCCCAGCCCAGATCGCGGGCGTCCTCCGGGGTCGCCCGCTCGGCCGCCACCTCCGCGAAGCCGTCCTCCAGCAGGGAACGCGCCTCGAACAGGTCCACGGCGTCCACCAGCAGCCCGCGGAACCACAGGTCGATCACGCCCAGCCGGACCTGGGGCGGCGGCTGGGCGATGAACACTCCACCTTGGACACCGGGCTTCACGACGACGACTCCGCGCTCCCGCAGGATGCGCAGTGCCTCGTTCATGGCGTTGGCGCTGACGCCGTACCGCTCGATCAGCTCCGTGCGCAACGCGTAACGCGCGCCGGAGTCCAGCCGCTGCTCGAGGATCTCCTTCTCCAGCTCGGCGGCGATCCGGTCGGGAACGGACGTCATGAACGGCAGTTTTCCACAGTTCGGCAGGTCGCTAAGCCCGAGCGGGCCTCTTCGCCGGTTCGCAGCACAACGGCGCGCACGGCGCACCGTTCACCGTGCAACCCGCCACCGCGAACGACGACAGCTTCCGCACGGGAGCGTCCGACATGTGCTCGGCCACGAGCTCCACCACGAGTTCGGCGAAGCGCGGGTCCCCGTTCGGCGTGGCGGCGCGGGCGAACTCCATGCCCAGCTCGGCGGCACGGTCACGGGCCTCGGTGTCGAGGTCCCACACGACCTCGAGGTGGTCGGACACGAACCCGATCGGGCACACGACGACCCCGGTGACGCCCTTGGCGTGCAGGGCGTCGATGTGGTCGACGACGTCCGGCTCCAGCCACGGGATCTGCGGCGGGCCCGAACGCGACTGCCACACGACGTCGTACTCGGTGACGCCCAGTTCCGCGGCCACGAGCCGCGAGGCCTCGACGATCTGACGCGAGTAGCGGTAACCGCCTTCCTCGGGCGGCCCTGCGGCCTTGTCCGCGGAGACCGGCACCGAGTGCGCGGTGAAGACCAGCCGGTACGGGCCGTTGAGGGACGCGGCGGCGGCGCGGATGCCGTCGGCGAAAGAGGAAACGAAGAGCGGGTGGTCGAAGAACTGGCGCAGCTTCACGAGTTCGGGGCCGTCCGGCACGGCCTGCAGCGCGCGCACGATGTCCTCGTCGTACTGGCGGCACGCGGAGTAGCCGCCGTACGCGCTCGTCGGGAACACCAGGGCGCGCTTCACGCCGTCGGCCTTCATCCGCGCGACGACGTCCTCGGCCATCGGGTGCCAGTTGCGGTTGCCGAAGTAGATCGGCAGCTCGAAACCGGTGGCGCGCACGGCCTCGATGGCCTCGAGGTTCAGGCGGTTGATCGGCGACACGCCGCCGAAGTGCTGGTAATGGGCCTCGACCTCGTCCAGCCGCTCCGGCGGCACGCCACGTCCGCGAACCACGTTCTCCAGGAAGGGACGGACGTCCTCAGGACCTTCTGGGCCGCCAAAAGACAGCCAGAGCAGCGCGTCGAAACTCACCACTCCATCCAATCAGACGCCCGATCGCCTCACATGACGAACAGATGTGACGTCAGAGACCGAGGAAGTGCACGCCGCCGTCGACGAAGACCATCGAACCGGTGGTGGCCGGGAACCAGTCGGACAGCAGGCCGCAGACGGACTTCGCGACCGGCGTGGGGTCGTCGACGTCCCACGACAGCGGAGCCTTCTCGCCCCACATCTTCTCCAGCTCGCCGAAGCCAGGGATGGACTTCGCGGCCATGGTGCGCACCGGGCCGGCGGAGATCAGGTTCACGCGGATGCCGTCCGGGCCGAGGTCGCGCGCCATGTAGCGGTTGATCGACTCGAACGCCGCCTTCGCTGCGCCCATCCAGTTGTACGCGGGCCACGCCTGGCGTGCGTCGAAGTCGAGGCCGACGACCGACGCGCCGTGCGAGAGCAACGGACGCGTGGCCTGCACGAGCGCCTTGTACGAGTACGCCGAGACGTGCATCGCGACGGAGAC
Organism: Lentzea sp. NPDC092896; assembly: GCF_044754905.1. Lineage (NCBI taxonomy): Bacteria > Bacillati > Actinomycetota > Actinomycetes > Pseudonocardiales > Pseudonocardiaceae > Lentzea > Lentzea sp. NPDC092896. The sequence continues at coordinate 1,127,857 of NZ_JBIVPX010000001.1, read as the reverse complement.
GTCCTCCCACGGCGCGTCCATGAACGGTGCGCCGAGGCAGCTCTGCGGGGCGAAGCCGATGGCGTGCACGACGCCGTCGAGGCCGTCGACGTGCTCACGCACCCGATCGGCGAGCGTGTCGAGGTGTTCCTGGTTCTGCACGTCGAGCTCGACGACCGGCGCCGGCTTGGGCAGGCGCTGGGCGATGCGCGTCACGAGGCTCATCCGGCCGAACCCGGTCAGCACGACCTCGGCGCCCTGCTCCTGGGCGACGCGTGCGACGTGGAAGGCGATCGACGCGTCGGTGATGACACCGGTGATCAGCAGTCGCTTGCCTTCGAGCAGTCCGGTCACTTGATCCAACCCTTTCGCAGTACGAACACCAGAAACTTCAGTGGCCCATGCCGAGGCCGCCGTCGACCGGCAGCACGGCACCGTTGATGTAGCCCGCCTCGTTCGCGGCGAGGAACGTGACGGCGCGCGCGATCTCTTCCGCCGCACCGTAACGAGCGGCCGGGATCTGCTTGAGCGCGGCGTCGCGGACGGCCTCGGGAAGGTCCGCCGTCATGTCCGTGGTGATGAAGCCGGGCGCGATGACGTTCGCGGTGATGTTGCGCGAGCCGAGCTCCAGCGCGATCGAGCGCGCCATGCCGACCATGCCCGCCTTGGACGCGGCGTAGTTGACCTGGCCCGCGCCGCCGGTGAGACCGACGACCGACGAGATGAAGACGATGCGGCCGAACTTCTTGCGCAGCATGCCGCGCGAGGCGCGCTGGGCGAAGCGGAACGCGCCGGTCAGGTTCGCGTCGACGACCTGGGTGAACTGCTCCTCGCTCATGCGCAGCAGCAGCGTGTCCTGCGTCATGCCCGCGTTGCAGACGAGCACCTCGACGGGCCCGTGCGCGGCCTCGACCTCGGTGAACGCGGCGTCGATCTCCGCGGAGTTCGTCACGTCGCACTTCACGCCGAGCAGGCCTTCGGGAGCGCCGGACCCGCGGTGCGTCACGGCGACCTTGTCGCCCTGCGCGGCGAACGCCTGCGCGATGGCGAGGCCGATGCCGCGGTTGCCTCCGGTGACCAGAACGGACCGACTCACTAGCTCTCCTGAGAATCGCTGCTGGTTGACCGGGTGAGGTTATCGGCTACCGGCAGGTAGACCGGCATCGGCGGAGGCATGTCACACCAAGGCGGGCATGATCAGGTGATGCGGGCCTTTCTCGATCAGCTCCGACGCGATGTGGACGGCGACGTGCTCGACGACCCGGCCAGCCGGGCGCTGTACTCGGCGGACGCGTCGAACTACCGGCACGTGCCCCGCGTGGTCGTCCGTCCACGCACGACGGACGCGGTGGTCGCGGCCGTCGGGCTGGCCGCCGAGCACCGCGTGCCGATCACCAGCCGCGGCGCGGGAACGTCCATCGCGGGCAACGCGTGCGGCACCGGTCTGGTGATCGACTTCAGCCGGTACCTGCACTCGTTCGAGATCTCCGGGGACCGCGCGTTCGCTCAACCGGGTGCCGTGCTCGACAAGATCAACGCGCAGGCCGGCGCCTACCTCTTCGGGCCGGACCCGTCGACGCACTCCCGGTGCACGATCGGCGGGATGATCGGCAACAACGCGTGCGGCGCGCACTCGGTGAAGTGGGGCAAGACCAGCGAGAACGTCACGAACCTCCACGTGCTGACCGCCGACGGCCGCACGTTCGACACGACGAACCCTCCCCCGCTCGCCCTGCCGACGTACGACCCGGCGTGGTTTCCGCAGCTCAGCCGCCGGGTCAGCGGGTACGCGCTGGACGCCCCGACGCTGACGCGGCAACTGGTCGGCACCGAGGGCACCTGCGTGGTGCTGCTGGGCGCGGAACTGAAGCTGGTGCGCAGGCCCGAGCGCCGCGTCCTGGTCGTGCTGGGCTTCGCGGACACCTACGAGGCCGCCGACCAGGTCACCCAGATCGAGAACGCGCTCGCGATCGAGGGCCTGAACGAGGCGCTGGTGCACAGCGTCCGCACCCGTCCCGACCTGCCGGAGGGCCGCAGCTGGCTGTTCGTCGAGGTCGAGGACGACCCCGAACGCGTCGCCAGGATCACGAAGAACTCGATGATCATCCACGACCCGGCGCAGCAGCGGGCGCTGTGGCGGATCCGCGAGGACGGCGCCGGCCTCGCCACCCGCATGGCCGACGGAAGCGAGGCCTGGTCCGGCTGGGAGGACGCGGCCGTCCCGCCGGAGCGCCTCGGCGCCTACCTGCGCGAGTTCGACGAGCTGCTGACCGGGTACGGCCGCCGTGGCATCACCTACGGCCACTACGGCGAGGGGTGCATCCACGTCCGCATCGACTTCGACCTCGCGCACGGCTACCGCGAGTTCCTGCAGGACGCCGCCGACCTGGTCGTCAGCCACGGCGGCAGCCTGTCGGGCGAGCACGGCGACGGCCAGGCGCGGTCGGAGCTGCTCAGCCGCATGTACCCGCCGGAGGCGATCAAGGCGTTCCGCGAGTTCAAGCACGCCTTCGATCCGGGGAACCTGCTCAACCCCGGCCGGATCGTCGAGCCGCGGAAGCTCGACGACGACCTGAGGATCCTGGTCGCACCACCGAAGATCCCGACCCGCGCGGAGTTCGCCAGCGACACGCGGCGGTGCGTCGGCGTCGGCAAGTGCCTGAACACCCACGGCGGCGTGATGTGCCCGAGCTACCGCGTGACCAAGGAGGAGAAGCACTCCACGCGAGGCCGCGCGCACCTGCTGTTCGAGATGCTCAACGGCGACGTGGTCAAGGGCGGCTGGAGGTCACCCGAGGTCGCGGAGGCGCTGGACCTCTGTCTGGGCTGCAAGGGCTGCAAACGCGACTGCCCGGTCAACGTCGACATGGCGAGCTACAAGGCCGAGTTCCTGCACGAGCACTACAAGGGGCGACTCCGGCCGCGGGCGCACTACGTCATGGGCTGGCTGCCGACGTGGCTGAGGTACGGGCTGGTCAACAGGTTCACCGCGAAGCTCGGCCGGTTCGCCGGGATCACGCCGGAACGCGAGCTGCCGACGCAGACCACCCGCCTGGTGCGTCAGCTGCACCCGCTCGGCGAGGGCGATCCGGTGCTGCTGTTCCCCGACACGTTCACGAACCACTTCGAACCGGGCGTCGGGCTCGACGCCGCGAACGTGCTGGCACACCTGGGAAACCGCGTCGAGGTACCGTCGGCGAACGTCTGCTGTGGACTGACCTGGCACTCGACCGGCCAGCTCGGCAAGGCCCGCCGGGTGATCGAACGCACCGCGCGGGCGCTGCTCCCGTGGACGAGCCAGGGCGTTCCGGTGATCGGCCTGGAGCCGAGCTGCACGGCGTTCCTGAGGACCGAGGCCACGAAGCTGTCCCGGGAACACCCGGTGCAAGCGCTTGCCGACGCCACCCGCACGTTCGCCGAGCACGTCGCGCCGAAGCTGCCCGAACTCGAGGGCACCCGCGAGGCCGTCGTGCAGACGCACTGCCACCAGTACGCGGAACTCGGCTTCGGTCCGGACCGCGAGGCGATGACCAAGGCCGGCCTGAAGCCCAAGATCGTCGAGGGCTGCTGCGGGCTGGCCGGCAACTTCGGTTTCGAGAAGGGCCACTACGACGTCTCGATCGCCTGCGCCGAACAGGACCTGCTGCCGGCGTTGCGGGACAACGAGGACGCGCTGGTGATCGCGGACGGCTTCAGCTGCCGCACGCAGATCCGCCACACCACCGAACGCAAGCCCGTCCACCTGGCCAGCGCTCTCGCGGCCCGGCTGGGTGTGATTTACCGCTGACTAACCGCGCCCGGCCATCGTCGTGCGCATGCAGAAGAGGATTGGAGCCGCCGTGCTGGCGGCCGCGGCGATCGCCGTGACGTTCGCCGGACCGGCCCAGGCCGAGACGAACCCGTACTGCGGCAGCGTCACGCAGATCGGGGCCACGAAGTACATCAAGGCGGGCTCCGAGACCGTCGCCTCGGTCAAGCAGTTCAAGGGCTGCAACAAGAACTGGGGCTACACCTACGTCTGGGACTCCTGGAAGTCCAAGCACGGCAGCAAGTTCCGTGCCGCCGCGGGCATCTACACCCGCACCAGCGAGGGCCCGCTGGGCTACAGCGGACCCGGCGAGGGCGGCCAGGAGGCGTGGTCGAACGGCTCGAACACGCTGTCCGTCTGCACCCGCGGCTACGGCTCGGTGATCTCGTCGTCCTACTCGTACTACGGCCTGACCGAGGAACGGTGCTGACGTGCTGAAGAAGATCAGCGCCGCCGCCCTCGCGGCCGCGGCCGTCGCCATGACCTTCGCGGGCCCCGCACACGCCGAGACGAACCCGTCGTGCTCCAGCGGGGTCACGCAGATGGGCGCCACCAAGTACATCAAGAGCGGCAGCACAACCATCGCCTCGGTCAAGCAGTTCAAGGGCTGCGGCAAGAACTGGGGCTACATCTACGTCTGGGACTCGTGGCGCGCCGACCACAGGACGTACAGCATCTTCGCCGGCGTGCAGGTCCGCGGCGCCGAGTTCCCGAGCGGCTACAACCGGGCCGAGAACAAGCAGGAGCTGTGGTCCTACGGCACGGACACGCTGTCCAAGTGCACCAAGGGCTACGGATCGATCCAGGCGGCGTCCTACGGTGGCGGCGTCGAAACCGAGGAGCGTTGCTGACGTGTTGAAGAAGATCAGTGTCACCGCTCTCGCGGCCGCGGCCATCGCCATGACGTTCACCGGCGCCGCGCACGCCGAGACGAACCCCAAGTGCTCCAGCGGGGTCACGCAGATCGGCTCGACGAAGTACCTCAAGCACGGTTCCGAGACCGTGGCGTCGCTCAAGCAGTTCAAGGGCTGCAACAAGAACTGGGCGTACGTCTACATCTGGGACTCGTGGAAGGCCAAGCACCCGTCCAACCACATCCGGGCGGGCATCTGGACGCGCACCAGTGACGGCGCGGTCGACTACGCGGGCCACGACGGCACCAAGCAGGAACTGTGGTCGAACGGCGCGAACACGCTCAACGTGTGCACCTACGCGGCGGGCGACGTGTTCGGATCCGGCTACAGCGCCAACGGGTCGACCGACGAACGCTGCTAGCGGCGGAGGCGGAGGGCGGTCGCCGCATGACCGCCCTCCGCGAGGTCTACCCGATCAGCACCACTCGCCCGCGAGGGAGAGCGAGTTCACCCAGCCCAGCGGGTTGTCGTAGTCCTGGCTCGCCACCCACTGGTCGGCGTACGGCGGAATGCACACCTTCTGGTTGGGCAGCACGGCGTAGTGCAGCTCCACCAGGTCGGGCGACGCGTCGCAGTTGTGCCACCAGAGTTGCGTGGGCGCGCCCGCCTCGTAGTGCAGGCCGCACACCGACGCCGTGCTCACGGGTGCGGCGGAGGCCGGCACGGTCAGGGTGAGCGCGGCGGCGGCGAGTCCCGCCGACAGGAGCAGCGCACGGCTCTTCTTCGCGATCATTCAGATTCCCCCAGAACCTGTTGTGATGGAACGACTACGTCCCGTTCATCCGAACGTACGGCAGTCTCCACGGGCTCCGCGGGCAACTTAACCGTCCCTTAGGCGCGTCGCCACGCACACGAAACAGACGTCATGGCTGATACTGCTCCCATGCGGGTGCTGTTGGTCGAGGACGACGACGGTGTCGCCGACGCCCTGGTGGAAGCGCTGCGGGCGAACGGCCACCGGCCTTCCCGCGTGCGCAGGGGTGCCGACGCGCTGATCGCTCATCGCGACGCGGACGTGGTGCTGCTCGACCTCGGCCTGCCCGACCAGGACGGCCTGGAGGTGCTGCGCAAGCTCCGCAAGATCGACCCGGTGCCGGTGCTCGTGCTGACGGCCCGTGGCGACGAGCGCACGGTGGTGCGGGGACTCCGGCTCGGCGCGGACGACTACCTGGTCAAGCCGGTGCGGCTGGCCGAGTTGCTGGCGCGCATCGACGCGGTGGCACGGCGCAGCGCGGCCCGGTCGCAGGAACCGGAGGACGTCGTGCGGGTGTCCGATGTGGAGATCGACCTGCAGAGCCGTCAGGTCGTGGTCGGCGGGCGCGAGATCTCGTTGACCACCAAGGAGTTCGACGTGCTGGCGGTGCTCGCGCGCAGGCCGGGCACGGCGGTGAGCCGGCAGCAGCTGATGGACGAGGTGTGGGGCAACGCGTTCGTCGCGGTGTCGCGCACGCTCGACGTGCACCTCACGCAGTTGCGCGCCAAGCTCGACCGGCCGGGGCTGCTGCACACGATCCGCGGTTTCGGCTACCGGCTCGGTGAATAGATGCGGCAACGGCTTCTGTTGGTGCTGCTGCTGTTCTCGCTCTCGGCCGTGACCGCGTTCGCGTTCCCGTTGCTGATGAGCACGGCCTCCGAACGCACCCAGCAGTTCGTGATCAGCCGCACCGCGGACCTGGACCGCTTCGCCACGCTGCCGGTCGACGTCGTGGTGTCCGAGGCCGAGCGGTACGCCGAGGTCTACGGCGAGGAGATCGTGGTCGTCGACGCGTCCGGCACGCCCGTCGTGGAGTCGGGGATGACGGCCGGGGACGTGTCCGCGCAGATCGACGCGGCCCTGCGCAACCAGCCCGCCGCGCCCGTGCCGACCGTGCTGCCGTGGAGCGGCGGTGACGTGCTGTTCGCCCGGCCGGTCGGCATCGGCACGAAGGTCGCGGGTGCCGTGGTGCTGCGGGCTTCCACGCGCGTGGCCGCACTCGACGTGGCCCGGCGGTGGGCGATCGTGCTGGCCGGGGCGTTGCTGGCGGCGTGCGCGTGCGTGCTGCTGGCGCTCGTCGTCTCCCGCTGGCTGCTCAGGCCTTTGAAAGAACTCGACCGAGGCGTGCGAGCGGTCGCGGAGGGCCAGCGACGCACCCATGTCGCCGACACCGCCGGACCAGCCGAGCTGCGGGCGTTGTCGGAGTCGTTCAACCGCATGTCCGACGCCGTCGCCGAGGCCGCCGACCAGCAACGACGCCTGATCGCCGACGCCTCGCACCAGCTGCGCAACCCGATGGCGGCACTGCGGTTGCGCGTGGACATGTTGCCCTCCAACGGATCGCTGCTGACCGAGGTCGAACGCCTGGAGTCGTTGCTGGACGGGCTGCTCGCCCTCGCCAACGCCGAGAGCACCGCCACCGAACGCGCGGCCGGCGGCGTCGAACCCGAACTCGCCGATCTTCAGGTCGTCGCGCACGACCGGGTCGACGCGTGGCGTGCGGCGGCGCAGGCGGACGGCGTCACGATCACCGTCGACGACCGGGCGCCCGGACTGGTGCGGTGCGCGGTGTCGGACCTCGCGCAGGTGCTGGACGTGCTGCTGGACAACGCCATCAAGTACGGCGGACCGGAGATCACGGTGGTGTGCGACCGCGCCACGCTGACCGTGCGGGACAACGGACCCGGCCTGTCCAAAAAGGACCTCAAGCACGCCACCGAACGGTTCTGGCGCGGCGACGACACCCGGCGCGGCACGGGCCTGGGCCTCGCCATCGCGGAACGCATCGTCACCGCGCACGACGGAAAGCTCAAGCTGGACACCGACAACGGCCTGGTCGTGACGGTGGAACTGCCGAAGGAGCCACTGCTGTGAGGCGCCGGACGTTCCTGCTGGGCACGCTGGCCCTGACCGCGTGTGGCGCCTCAGAACCCGACGGCACCATCAGAATCGCCGGTGGCGAGCCCGGCGGTTTCTACAACGACTTCGCCGCGCTGATCTCCCGCCTCTCCCCCGCCCCGCTGACCATCACACCGATCCAGACCGGTGGCAGCGCCGACAACCTCAAGCACCTGCGCGAAGGCAGCGCCGACATAGGGCTCTCGCTGAGCGACAGCGCCCACCTGGAACCCGGCCTCGTCGCGCTGGGCCGCGTCTACGAGAACTACCTGCAGCTCGTGGTCCTGAAGTCCTCGCCGTACACGACCGCCGCCGACCTGGTCGGCAAGCCGGTGTCGCTGGGCGCGGACGGATCCGGTGCCGCACTGCAGGGTTCACGGCTCGCGCTGGGCGTTCAGGAGGCGCACTACCCGTTGCGCAACGCCGTCGACGCGCTCAAGGCTGGCGAGATCGCCGCCCTGCTGTGGTCCGGCGGCGTCCCGACCCCGGAGCTCGACAAGGCCAGCGGGATCAGGCTCCTGCCGCTGGACGGCTTCCTGCCGCGGCTGCGCCAGGACCACGGCAAGGTCTACGAACGCGTGGACGTGCGCATGGGCGTCTACGGTTCCCCGGTCGACGTCCCCACGATCGGCACGCCGAACCTGCTGGTGTGCCGGCCGGATCTCGACTCCGAGTACGCGAGCGCCGTCGTGCGGCTGCTGGTGGGCAGGGCCGCCGAACTGGTGCCGGAACAGGCGCTCGGCACGCAGTACCTCGACGTGCGCAGTCTGATCGACACAGGCAAAGTGCCCCTGCATCCAGGCGCGGCGGCAGAGTACCGGAGGTTGCACGGATGATCATCACGATGGCGTCGGTCTCGCTGGACGGGTTCTTCGAGGGCCCCGATCACGACATCGACTGGCACCACATGAGCGAAGAGTTGCACAGCCACATCAACGACGAACTGGCGAGGATGACCACGTTCGTCGACGGCCGCCGCAACCACGAGCTGATGCTGGAAGCCTGGCCCCACGCCGAGGACCACCCCGACTGGCCGCAGGCGATGCGCGACTTCGGGCCGATCTGGCGGGACACGCCCAAGATCGTCTACTCGCGCACGCGGCAGTTCACCGAGTGGAACACCGAGACCCGCACCGAGGTCGTTCCGGACGAGATCCGCAAGCTCGAAGGCGACACCATGGTCGGCGGCAACGAGCTGCTTCAGACGTTCTTCGAGCACGACCTGATCGACGAGATCCGGCTCTACGTCAACCCGGTCGCGATCGGCGCCGGCACGCCGTTCTTCCGGAAGCCGAACGCCCTGGCGCTCAAGGGCACCAGGGCGTTCGGCAACGGAGTCGTGCTGCTCACCTACGGCAGGCGCTGACCGAGCAACAGGGCCGCGGCGGCCGCGAACATCGCCGTCATCGTGCCGAGCAACAGCCACGGTTTCGACGCGTCGGCCTGCTTCTTCTCGTAGCCGATCTGCTCGCCGAGCGTGTCGTAGACGCGGCGCAGCTCCTCGGCGGACGCGGCCTTGAAGAACTCGCCGCCGGAGATCTTCGCGATCTCCTTCATCGAGTCGTCGTCGACGGGCACGGACTGCTGGCGCCCCTCGATGTCGACCACGCCGTCCTCGGTGCCGAACGAGATGGTGGAGATCGGGGTCCCGGCCTTCTTCGCGTCCTCGGCCGCGTCGAACGCCTTGCGGGTACCCACGGTCTCCTTGCCGTCCGTCATCAGCACGATGCGGGCGGGCGGCGGGCCCTCGGCGCCGCCGACGACCTTGCCGAACGAGTCGATCGACGCCATCGCGGCCACGAGCGCGTCACCCGTGGCCGTCGACTGGGCGAGCTTGAGCCCGTCGATCGACTGCGTGACGGCGGCGCGGTCCGTCGTCGGCGCGACCAGCACGGTGGCCGAGCCGGCGAAGGAGATCAGGCCCAGGTTGATGCCCGGCGTGAGGCCCTCGGCGAACGACTTGGCGGCCACCTGCGCGGCCTCCAGCCGGGACGGCTTGACGTCGGTGGCCTTCATCGACAACGACACGTCGACCACCAGCATCACGGTCGCCCGGTTGCGCGGGACCCGTTGCTCGGACGTCGGACCGGCCAGCGCGACCGTCAGCAACGCGAGCGCCACCAGCAGGAACGCCGCCGGGACGTGCCGCGACCAGCGTTCCCGCTTGGGCGCGACCTTCTCCAGCAGCTCCAGGTTCGTGAACCGCAGCACCCGCTTGCGCCGGACCCGTTGCGCCACCACGTATCCGGCGGTGAGCAGCCCCACCGCGAGCAGCAGCAGGAACCACCACGGGGCGACGAAGTTCGAGAAGCTCATGCGACACCCCCAGACCAGCGGCGCTTGCGCGCCACCACGAAACGAACCGTGTCCGCGATCCAGTCCGAGTCGGTCCGCAGCACCAGGTGCCCGGCGCCCGCACGGCGCAGGCCCGCCGCCACCTCGCCCCGGTGTTCCGCGGCCGCGGCGCCGAACTCCTTGCGCAGCAACGCGGACGCGGTCACCTCGCGCTGCCGGCCGCTCTCCGGGTCGGACAGCACCACGGTGCCGACCTCGGGCAGGTCGACGTCACGCGGGTCGACGACCTCGATGGCCACGATGTCGTGACGCGCGGACAAGGCGCGCAACGGCCGTTGCCACTCCATGCCGCCGAGGAAGTCGGAGACCACCACGATCAGGCCGCGCCGGCGAGGCGGGCGGCGCAGTTGTTCGAGCAACTCCGCCAGGTCTCCGCGGGTGCCCTCGGGCGCCCGGTCGATCTCGGCGATCTTGCGGATCATGCCGCGCGCGTGCGCCAGGCCACCGCGCGCCGGGATCCGGACGTTCTCGGCACCCGTCGAGACGGCGGCGCCGATCCGGTTGCCGCCGCCGCGGGTCAGGTGCGCGACCGCGGCCGTCGCGGCGATGACCAGGTCGCGTTTCTCGCAGGCCGCGGTGCCGAAGTCGAGCGACGGCGACAGGTCGATCGCCATCCACGTCTCCAGCTCGCGGTCCGCGACCGTCTCCCGGATGTGCGGGATCGTCGTGCGGGCCGTGACCGCCCAGTCCATCCGGCGCACGTCGTCACCGGGCTGGTAGGTGCGCGCCTCGCCCGGTTCGGTGCCCGGCCCCGGCACGAGGCCGAGGTGGTTGCCCTGGAGCAGACCGTCGAGACGACGCCGGACGTCGAGCTCCAGCATGCGCAGCGCGGCTTCCATCCGGACGCCGCGCAGGACGGGCGGCGCCCAGGACGGACGCTCTTCCGCTTGTTCCCGGCTCACGGCCTACCAGCCGGAACCGGCTGCTGCGGACGGGCCGACACCTGCGGCAACGGCACGATCTGCAGCACGCGGGTGATGATGTGGTCCAGCGGCACGCCGTCGGCCAGCGCGTCGTAGGAGAGCACCAGGCGGTGCCGCAGCACGTCCGGGACGACGTCCACGACGTCCTGCGGCAGCACGTAGTCACGGCCGCGGACGAGCGCGAGGCCACGCGCGGCGGCGATGATGCCGAGCGACGCACGCGGCGAGGCACCGTAGGCGACCCAGCCGGCGACGTCGGTGAGGCCGTGCTCGCCGGGCGCGCGGGTCGCGATCACCAGGCGCACCACGTAGTCGACGAGCGCGTGGTGGACGAAGACGCGCGACGCCACGCCCTGCAGGCGCACCAGCTCCTCGGGCGAGAGGACCTGGTTCGGCACCGGTGCCTCGACGCCCATGCGGTAGACGATCTCGCGCTCTTCCTCGGCGGTCGGGTACTCGACCTGGATCTTGAACAGGAACCGGTCGCGCTGCGCCTCGGGCAGCGGGTACACGCCCTCGTTCTCGATCGGGTTCTGCGTCGCCAGCACGAGGAACGGGTTCGGCATCGGGAACGTGCGGCCGCCGATGGACACGTGCCGCTCGGCCATGACCTCGAGCATCGCCGACTGCACCTTGGCGGGCGCGCGGTTGATCTCGTCGGCGAGCACGAAGTTCGCGACGACGGGCCCGAGCTCGACGTCGAACGTCTCGGTGGACTGGCGGTAGATGCGGGTGCCGAGGATGTCGGCGGGCACCAGGTCGGGCGTGAACTGCACGCGGGAGAACGAGCCGCCGACCACGCGGGCGAACGTCTCCACGGCGAGCGTCTTCGCGACACCCGGCACACCTTCGAGCAGCAGATGGCCCTTGGCCAGCAGACCCACGAGCATCCGCTCGACGAGCCGGTCCTGGCCGACGATGACCCGCTTCACCTCGAACACGGTGCGTTCGAGCAGCTGGGCGTCACGAGCCGGGGTGACGGGCGCCGATGCGTTCGGCGTTGCCTCGGCGGCGGGCTCGGTCACGTGCGGGCCTCCATGCGGAACAGGGTTTTACCGATAGTGGAACAGTCTTACCCTTCGCCTGTTCAACCGCTGTGAAGGGTGTCCAGGTCGGCGGGCGTGTCGACGTCCTGAGCCTCACCGGGCAAAGCGGACACTTCGACGGGATCGAGTCGCAGCAGAGTCTTGCGCAGCGGCAGGTTCCGCGGATCTTCGGGGAGGGCTTCCCGCAGCTCAGCGGCGTTCCAGTAGCCGATCAGCCACTGCACGCGGTCGTCTTTGAGCACGGCGTTGCGTCCGGCTCCGCGCAGCCTCGCGATGGTGTCCTTCGTGAGGCCGGGCTGGTCGACGGCGAGCACCGCGACCCAGTCCTCGGTGACCTCGGCCAGTCCGGCGGCCAGTCCGGCGAGCGGTCCGCCGCCGGGTGGGTCCTCACGGGCCCAGACGACGCCGGGCAGGTCCTTCTCCGGACCCACAACGACTTTCTGGCTCGCGTCGTCCACAACGGACAGCACGTGGTCGAGCAGCGTGGCGTCCCGATAGGACAGTGCGGCCTTGTCGACGCCACCGAGCCGTTCGCCGGTGCCGCCGGTGAGGATGATCACCGCGTAGGTCATGCCCTGCCTCCGATGTGCGTCGCGATGCCCTCCAGGAACAGGTGCAGGCCGAAGTCGAAGTCGGCGGCGACGTCCTGCTCCTCAAAGAGGTCGTCCACGTCGAACACGCCGGCCGCGACGATCTTCGCGAGAGCGGGCATGCGGCGCGGGTCGACGATCTCGCGCAACCGCTGCCCGTACTGGCGGCTGAACTGGGCCGGGTCGTCCTCGAAGCCCTGCTGCAGCGCGACGCTCAGCCAGGCCTCGCCGTGCACGAACGTCATCAGGCCCATCACCACGCCGACCTTCTCCCCGGCCTCCAGCGGCGTGCCCTCGAGTGCGCTCAGCGCGCTGTCGAACCAGGCGAGGCTCTTGAGACCGGTCGGCGGGCCGCTCATCGGGATCTGCAGGAACCACGGGCGCTTGCGGATGCCACCGAGCATCTCCCTCGCCCAGACCCCGAGCTTGTCCCGCCAGTCGCCGTCCGGCAGGAGTGGCGGTTCGTCGAACGCGGCGTCCGCCATCAACGCCAGGAGCTCGTCCTTGCTCTTCACGTGGCGATAGAGCGCCATCGTGGCGTTGCCCATCTCCTGCGCGACGCGCGCCATCGACACGGCGGCCAGGCCCTCGGCGTCCGCGACCGCGATGGCGGCGCGGGTGATGTCGGCGGCGTCGATGGTCGGCTTGCGCCCCCTCTTCATGCCCTCTAGTCAAACAGATGCGTATGTCATACGCTAATTCAGGTTTTGCGTATGAGGTACGCATAAAAGGGGGTTCCATGATCGTCGAGACAGTGGGTCTGACGAAGAGATACGGCTCGAACACCGTGCTGAACGGCCTGAACCTGAAGGTCGCGGAAGGATCCGTGCTCGCGTTGCTCGGGCCCAACGGCGCGGGCAAGACCACCGCGATCCGCATCCTGAGCACGCTGACCAGGCCCGACGGCGGCGCGGCGCGCGTGTGCGGGTTCGACGTGGCGCGGGAGGCCGCCGCCGTGCGCGGCGTGATCAGCCTGACCGGCCAGTACGCGGCGGTGGACGAGGAGCAGACCGGCCGGGAGAACCTGGTGATGATCGCCCGGCTGCGCCGTTTCACCCGGCCGGCGGCTCGGGCGCGGGCCGTCGCGCTGCTGGAGCGGTTCGACCTGGTCGACGCGGCAGACCGGCGGGTGCGCACCTACTCCGGCGGCATGCGCCGGCGCCTGGACCTCGCGATGAGCCTGGTGGCACGGCCGCGGCTGCTGTTCCTGGACGAGCCGACCACCGGCCTCGACCCGGTGAGCCGCACGACCACGTGGGACGCGATCGGCGACCTGGTGCGCGACGGCGTGACGATCTTCCTCACCACCCAGTACCTGGAGGAGGCCGACCGCCTCGCCGACCGGATCGTGGTGCTGCACAACGGAGGCGTCGTCGCGGACGGCACCGCGGACGCGTTGAAGAACTCGGTCGGCGGCACCCGCCTGGACCTGACCTTCTCGTGCGCCGAGGACGCGTCGCGAGCCCAGGCCGTGGTCGGCGGGGTGGCCGACGGGCTGACGCTGGGTGTGCCGTCCGACGGCAGTGCCGTTCACCTGCACCGCGTGCTGGACGACCTGCTGGCGGCGCGGGTGAGCGTGTCGCGGGTGTCCGCGCACCGCCCGACTTTGGACGACGTGTTCACGACGCTGACGGCGGTGGCGGCATGACCGTCCCGCTGACGATGATCGGCCGCGGCATCCGGCTGAGCCGCCGCAACCTCGACACCCTGATCATGGCGATCGTGTTGCCGGTGCTGATGATGGCGTTGTTCGTCTACGTGTTCGGCGGCGCGATCAGCTCGGTTCAGTCCTATGTGGACTACGTGGTGCCCGGAATCCTCGTGCTGTGCACCGGTTACGGCGCCACGTCCACCGCGATGTCCGTGGCCGACGACATGAAGAAGGGCGTGGTCGACCGGTTCCGCTCGATGCCGATCGGCGGTTTCACCGTGCTGACCGGCCACGTCGCCGCGTCGGTCGCCCGCAACGCCCTGGCGACGTTCGCGGTGGTGCTGGTGGCCTTGCTGATGGGCTTCCGGCCCACGGCGTCGCTGGGGTCCTGGATCCTGGCGATGGGCCTGCTGCTGCTCTACGTGCTGGCGTTGTCGTGGCTCGCGGCAGGCTTCGGCGTGATCGCGCGGACCGTCGAGTCGGCCGGCCTGCTCGGGTTCTTCATGCTGTTCATCCCGTACCTGAGCAGTGCGTTCGTGCCGGTGGCGACGATGCCGTCCTGGCTGCGCGCCGTCAGCGAACATCAGCCGATCACGCCGGTCATCGAGACCGTGCGCGCTCTGCTGACCGACCAGCCCGTGGGGTCGGGCTGGCTCGCACTGGCGTGGTCGGGCGGCCTGCTGGTCGTGGCCTTCGGGTGGGCCACCTGGCTGTTCCGGCGGATCAGCTCCCGTTGAGGTGTGCGGCGTCGAGGCGGGTGAGCTCGTCCGCGGTGAGGCTCAGCCGCCCCGCCTCGACGTTCTGCCGCAGGTGCTCCGGGTCGCCCGTGCCGGGGATGACCAGCACGTGCGGCCCCCTGGCGAGCGTCCACGCCAGCCGGATCTGCGCGGGCGAGGCGTCGCGGGCGTGGGCGATCTCGGTGACCACGTCGTCGTCGGCCGACGTCCCGGCCTCCTGGTTGGCGCCGGTGAGCGCGAAGAACGGCACGTACGCGACGCCCCGCTCGCCGCAGACGCCGACGAAGTCGTCCTGCTCGGGGTGGTGCCCGAGCCCGTAGGAGTTCTGCACGCACACCACGGGCGCGATCCGTTGCGCCTGGTCGAGGTGGTGCGGCCTGATGTTGGACAGCCCGAGGTGCCGGATCAGGCCGTCCTGCTGGAGTACCGCGAGCTGCTCGAAGTGCGCACTGAGGTCGTCGAGCGCGCTCACCCGCAGGTTGACCACGTCGAGGTGGTCGCGGCCGAGCTGACGCAGGTTCTCCTCGACCTGTCCCCGCAGCTGCCGCGGCGTCGCGAGCGGCAGCCACTCCCCCTGCGGCGTGCGGCCGGGCCCGACCTTGGTGACGATCACCAGGTCCTCCGGGTACGGCGAGAGCGCGCTGTTGATCAGCTCGTTCGCCGATCGCGTGGCGGAGAAGTAGAAGGCGGCCGTGTCGATGTGGTCGACCCCGAGCTCCACGGCCTTGCGCAGCACCTCGATCGCCTGCCGTCGGTCGCGCGGCTCGGCCCGGCGGTCGAACGCCGTCCCCCGCTGCGGCAGCCGCATCGCGCCGAACCCGATCCGGTTCACGGTGAGGTCACCCAGTCGCCACGTCATTCCCTCCACTGTGCCAGCCTTGTGCCCGTGGGACTGTTCAGCCTCTCCGAAGCCAGGACCGAACTCGCGCGCCTGTTGCCGGCGCTGGACGAGATCGTGCGCCTGCGGGCCGACGCCGCCGAACTCGCCGTCGGCGGGTCCGCGTTGGGCGGGCTGCCGGAGTTCAAGGCCGCGCAGGCCCGGCTGGACGAGCTGATGGAGACCGTGCAGGGAACCGGTGCCGAGCTGAAGGGCTTCGCGCCGTTGCTCGTGGACTTCCCGTCGGAGATGGACGGTGTGCCGGTGCTGCTGTGCTGGCTCGAGGGCGACCGCGAGCTGGCCTGGTACCACCGGACGGACCTGGGGTTCGCGGGCCGCCGCCCGCTCTAGCCCGGCGCGAGGAATCCGGCGATCAGCAGCACCGCGATCAGGCCGGTGATGAGTCCGGCGGCCACCAGGTAGTGCTTCCCGGTGGTGCGTCCGGGCATGCGGCTCAGGATGATCCCCGCGGCCACCGTCAGGACGCCCGCGATCGGGGTCAGCGCTCGCCACGCCTTGTCCCACGTGAACGGCAGGTACTCGTCCGCGCCGTACAGCGACAGGATCAGGGCGGGCAGACCCAGTCCGGCGGCAGCGGCGGCGGCGAGCATGTTGAACCGTTGCTGCGCCTCGCCGTCCTGGGCCACGGCGAGCGTCGACACGCTGCCCAGCAACGACTGCAGGCGCGTCATCTCGTCACCGAGCTCGGTGTCCATCGCCTGGCAGTGCGGCAACGCGCCGCCGTCGCGCATCCAGAGCTGCTCGCGGATGGCCTCGCGCGCGAAGTCACGGGCACGGCTGAACGCGATCGACAGTTCGACGAGCTGGGCCATGATCAGCCGGAGAGTCGCGTTCTTGCGCTCGGTCAGCAGGTCGGCGACCTGGCGTTCCATCTCGTAGCGCAGCTGCCGCAGCTCGCCGACGGTGTTGCGCGATCCCTCGGCGACGCCCTTGGCGATGGAGACGTCCCGCTGGTGGGGCCGGATCGGGTGAGCGGGGTGCGCGAGGGTCTCGCCCAGCGCCTCACCGTTCCAGGGTTCCCGGTGCCAGCCGCCGGTCTCGTTCCAGGTGGCGCTGACCACGATCTCGACGTGCGTGGCGGTGACCCGTGCCTCGCCGACCAGGATCTCCCGGCTGCCGTGGTGCCCGACCAGGCGCAGGTACGGCACGGCGAGGCCGCTCCTCGGGCCGGCGCCCGCGGTCACCTCGACCTCGGCCCCCAGAGCCGGATCCGCGGGATCGCCCGCCAGCACGCGCAGCTTCACGTCCGCGATCTTCGCACGGGTGACCGGATCCGTCCGCCCCTCGCCCGGCCCGTGCCTGTTTCGCGATCTTCGAACCCGCCAGGCTGGAGGACATGAAGCGAGCATTGATCGTCATCGACGTGCAGGAGTCGTTCCGCCAGCGCCCCAACTGGGCCGAGGTGTCCAACCCGGACGTCGTGGGCAAGGTGAACCAGCTGGTCGACCTGAGCCGCGACGCCGGCGACCTGGTGGTGTGGGTGCTGCACTCCGAGCCCGGCTCCGGCGACGTGTTCGACCCGGCGCTCGGGCACGTGCGGCTGATCGACGGGCTCAAGCCCCTCGATGACGAGCCGATCCTGACCAAGACCGCGCACAACGCGTTCACCACGACGAACCTGCAGCAGACGCTGACGCAGCGGGGTGTGCGGGAGCTGCTGATCAGCGGCATCCGGACCGAGCAGTGCTGCGAGACGACCACGCGGGTCGGGTCCGACCTCGGGTTCGACATGACGTTCGTGACGGACGCGACCGCCACCACGCCGTTGCCGCACTGGCGGACCGGGAAGGTGCTCGGCGTCGAGGAGATCATCGAACGCACCGAGTACGTCCTGGCCGGTCGGTTCGCGCGGATCTCGGATGTCGCTACGCTGACCGGATCGTGACCAGAGTCGTCTTCCTGCTCGTTCCCGGAGTGCACCTGCTCGACCTCGCGGGGCCGGCGCAGGTGTTCTCCAGCGCTGCCGACCTGGTGAACGGGTACGCGCTGTCCTACGTCGGCGACATGGACACCGTGCTCAGTCATCAGGGCGTGCCGCTGGGTGCGTCGCGTGAGCTGCCCTCTCTCGACGTGGACGACCTCGTGTTCGTGCCGGGCTGGCGGTCGCCGAAGATCGTGGGGACCGGACATCTGAGCGAACGCGCGTTGACGTGGGTGCGCGCGCACCACGACAACGGCGGCACGGTGGCGAGTGTGTGTGCCGGCGCGGATGCGTTGGGGCGCGCCGGTTTGCTCGACGGACGGCGTTGCACCACGCATCACGAGTTGCAGGAGGAGCTCGCACGGCGCTACCCGGCCGCACACGTCGTGCGTGACGTCTTGTTCGTGGAGGACGGCAGGGTCGTGACGTCCGCGGGCATCGCGAGCGGTATCGACCTCGCGTTGCATCTCGTCGCCGTGCGCCACGGGCCCACGGTTGCCGCCGCGATCGCACGCACGATGGTCATCTACGCGCGCAGGAACGGTGACGACCAGCAAGCCAGTGTCCTGCTGCGGCACCGGTCGCACATCAACGAGACCGTGCACCGCGTTCAGGACATCATCGAGTCACGCCTCGCCGACCGTCTCTCGCTCGCGGAACTCGCCGTCCACGCCGGTTGCAGCGAACGGACCGTGACGCGGTTGTTCGGCCGTGCGACGGGCATGACGCCGTTGAAGTACCAGCAGGCGTTGCGCGTCGAACGGGCCGAACACCTGATCGGTCAAGGTGCCACGGTCGAGACCGCCGCGCGCAACGTCGGTTTCGAGGACGCCCGGATGTTGCGGCGGCTGCGTTCCCGCTGAGCCGCACGCGTGCGGCCGTCCACAGTCGACGAACGCCCTTGCACGCCACCGGAAGCGGCCTAAGCTGGCCGCGTGACGACTCTGGCGAACCGCCCCAACACAGCGTTGCTCGTGATCGACGTGCAGAACGGCGTGGTGAACCACGCCCACAACCGCGACGAGGTCGTCGCCAACGTCGCCGCGCTGGTCGACAAGGCGCGCGCGGCCGGCGTCCCCGTCGTGTGGGTGCAGCACAGCAGCGAGCACATGCCCAAGGAGTCCGACGGCTGGCAGTTCGTGTCCGAGCTCAAGGTCGCCGAGGGCGAACCGGTGGTGCACAAGACCTACGCCGACTCGTTCGAGAAGACCGACCTCGAGGAAGTACTGGCGGGCAAGGGAATCGGCAGCCTCGTGGTGTCCGGCGCGCAGACCGACGAGTGCATCCGCTCGACCCTGCACGGCGCCGTCGTGCGCGGCTACGACGCCCTGCTGGTCAGCGACGCGCACACGACCGAGGACCTGTCGGAGTGGGGAGCGCCCACCCCGGACAAGGTCGTCGCGCACACGAACCTGTACTGGGAGAACCACACGGCGCCGGGGCGCACCGCGGGCGTCGTGAAGACCGAGGACGCGTTCAAGTCCTAGCCGGAGAACGCCTTCAGCTCATCGGCGGAGAAGTAGTTCTGGGTCACGTCGGTGATCCGGACGAGGATCTTCTCCCTCTCGTCGTCGAAGTGGACGACGGTGCCGACGTTGCCCGTCATCGTCGTGCCGGTGATCTGAACGGTGTCGCCGATCTTGAAATCGCCCATGGCACCCGAGCGTAACGACGAGGTCCGGCACCGGCATCTCGAACTCGGGACGCGGTCAGGCTCGGGTGATGAGGTGCTTGCTCGGCATGTAGTCGATCTTCCAGTCCTCGTACACGCCGCACAGCCCGCACTTCAGGCACCGCAGCCCGACGGTCAGCCAGCGCACCTCGCCGTCCGGGCGGCACGACGACCCGAGAGCGGCGGCGAACTTCTCGCCGCCGCAGGTGCACTCGCACTCCTCCGCGTCATCGTCGTCCCAGTGCTCGTCGGAGTCGGCGATGAACTCCGCGAGACCGCAGCCGAGGCAGGTCCGCCGCATCGCCTGGTCCTCGGTCATCTGCACGTGGAACGACTTCTCGCCACACCCGCCGCACACGGACTCCACGACGTGCGTGACCTCGTAGCCGTCCTCCTGGTACTCGCGGATGGCCTCTTCGAGCGTCATCCCGCGATCCGGTTGATCTCGTCGCTGCGCAGCACCCGCGTCGCCTGAGCACCCTTGGCCAGCGCCACCATCGCGCGCCCGAGCTCGTCGGTGCTCGTGACGAACTTCGGGGCGACCTTCTTCAACAGCGGCATGAGCCACGAGGACCACGAGTAGATGTAGCGGTAGATGCGGGTGCGCGACGTGATCCCGTGCCGCGGCTGGATGAACCCGGGCCGCACCACGAACACCGGCCGGTCCAGCGCCAGCAGTTCGTTCTCCGTACGTCCCTTCACCCGCGCCCACATCGTCTTGCTCTCGGCATCGGCGCCCTCACCGGACACGTACACATACGTGCCACCGACGACGCGTGCGGCCTCAAGCGCGTAGTCGTGCGTCACGGGCGTGTACTCGGCCTCGCTCAGACCCGCGGACGTCACGCCCATGCAGTAGAAGCACGCGTCGGCGTCGGCCAGATCGGAAGCGACCGGCGACAGGTCACCGAAGTCAGCGTGCACCACGTGCCGCAGCTTGGGATCCGTCAAGGCCGAAGGCGAACGCCCGACCGTGACCACCGAATCCACCGCCGGGTCGAGCAGGCACTCCCGCAACGCGCCCTGACCGACCATTCCAGACGCACCGAACACCACGATCTTCACACCACAAAACTAGTCCCCACCGCCGAGGTGACGCGCTCGCCGTCCCCCGTCGCGAGCAGGTCCAGCAACGCACCCCGCAGCAACGCGAGCTCACGCGTACGCGCCGCCAGTCCGGCAGCGGTGTCGCGCACCTCCTCGGGCTGAGCGGCGCGCAACACCTCCAGCCAGTCCTCCACGGTCGCACGCGCGAAGCCGGCCCACGGCCCGTCCTGCTCCACGAGAGAGCGCGCGTAGGCCTCCAGCCACAACGTCAGCAACGGCCGGTGCGCGGGCGCGGACAGCCATTCCCACAGCCGCGTGACGAGGCCGGGTCCGGTGCCGATGTCGGCGAGCAGCGCCAGTTCGTCGGCACGTGCTCGCGCCAGCAACGCCCTGACCAGGCCTTCCTTGCTGCCGAACAGGTAGAGCAGCACGCGCGTGCTCGATCCGATGGCCGCAGCCAACGGCCGCAGCGACACGTCGGCGAGGCCGTGGGTGAGCACGTACCGGTAGGCGGCTTCGAGCAGTTCGGTCTCCCGTGCGGACGGCATGGCAGTATCTTGGCATGACTGAAACAGTCGTGTCAGTGGAGGAGACCATGCTGATCCGCCCGCTCGGCCACCCCGGCGACCTCGGCTGGGTGGTCCAGGCGCACGGCGAGCTCTACGCGTCCGAGTTCGCCTGGGACACCTCGTTCGAGGCGTTGGTCGCCAAGATCGTCGGCGACTACGCGGCCGACCACGACCCTGCGAGAGAGGGCGCGTGGATCGCCGAACTCGACGGCCAACGCGTCGGATGCGTGCTCTGCGTTCGTGAGGACGACACGACGGCGAAGCTGCGCGTACTTCTCGTGCATCCGAACGCGCGTGGCCACGGCGCGGGAAACAAGCTCGTCAGCACATGCATCGAGTTCGCCCGGAACGCGGGCTACGAGCGGATGGCGTTGTGGACGGTCGCCGGTCTCACGTCCGCCCGGAAGATCTACGAGGCGCAGGGGTTCGAACTGGTCGACGAAACGCCCCAGCACAGCTTCGGCCACGACGTGACCGGCCAGCTCTGGGCACGTGATCTCTGAGCTGCGGATTTCATGATCACCGCACAGTCCCGCAATCGCCTGCCGCCACCTTCTCCCTCAGCAACACCCAAGAGAGGGGAACGAGCATGAAGGTGGCAACCACCGCGGTCGTCGGCGTTCTGGCCGCGGCGTTCGCCGGCACGCTGGCCATGGGCACCGCCCAGGCCGCTCCGGGGCAGTACCGCATCGAGGTCCGCACCTGCGACGTGGACAAGGCAGGCACGGACTCCCGCGTCGAGGTGCGTCTGAACGGCACCACCTCGTCGGGCTGGATCAACCTCGACAACCCCGGCGACGACCGCGAGCGCGGCAAGACCGACGTCTACGACTTCACGCTGTCCGAGGTCGGCCCGCTCACGTCGTTCGACATCGCGTTCGACAACAAGGGCGACAGCTCGCACTGGTGCCTGGAGGAGGTCGTCGTCCGCGGTCCGCAGGGCGTGACGATCCACCCGCACCACAACTGGCTGCGCAGCGCCACCACGAAGACGAACCCGCTGCGGCTCGGCTCGGCCTGAGCAACGGAACCGGTGGCCCGCTCGCGAGCGGGCCACCGGTTCCGTCAGAGCACGCGAGTCACGTACGGCATGATGCCGCCGTACCGCACCGGGGAGATCCGCACCACGGCACCGGAATGCGGCGCTTCCACCATCATCCCGCCGCCCAGGTACAACGCCACGTGCGTGCCGCCGCCGGGTCCCCAGAAGATCATGTCGCCGGGGGCCATCTGCGACAGCGGCACCTTGCGGCCGGAGTTGTACTGGTAGCCGCTGTAGTGCGGCAGGTACACGCCGGCGCCCGCGAAGGCGTACATCATCAGGCCCGAGCAGTCGAAGCCGATCTTGCGGTAGTCGCCGTACGAGTCGGCGACGCCGCCGTCGCGCACGCCGTACGTCGGGCCGTAGTGGTTGCCGCCGCCCCACGCGTAGATGACACCGCGCTGAGCCAATGCCCGGTTGATCACGGTCTGCACGCGGTTGCCGGACGGCGCGGGTGCCGAGGCGGCCGGACGGGGTGCCTGAGCCTGTGGGGCGGCCTGAGCAGCGGCAGCCGCGGCGGCCCTGCGGGCGTTCTCCTCGTCCTCGCGCTGCTTGGCCTCGGTCCACTGGTCGTACTGCTGGCGTTGCGCCTCCAGCCCGTTGACCGCACCTCGCGCCGAGGCGAGCTCACGTTCGACGGCGTCCTTGTTGGACTGCAGTTCCTCGGTCGCCGCGGCCTGCGCCGAGTGCGCGTCCACGGCCACCTGCTGGGCCTGCTCGGCGACCTTCTTGGCCTCGTCGGCGGCGGCCTGCTTCGACTCGGCCTTCTGCAGCGCGGCGCGGGCGGCGGAGTCGAGGTTCGCGGCGGTGCCCTGGTCGCGGGTCACCTGGTCGAGCCGGTTCAGGCTGGACGCGGACACCGCCTCCAGCATCTGGGCACGGGCGAGCAGGTCCTCCGGCGACTTGGCGCCGATGTACGCGGAGAACGACCCGACGGTCGTGCCCTGCGCGTACGAGGCGGCGGCGAACTCGTCCAGTTCGAGGCGACTCTTCTCCACGGCCTTGGAGGCTGCGTCGGCTTCGATCCTGGCAGCGGACGCCTCACGACGGGCGGCCTCGGCCTCGGAGATCGCCGTCTCGAGGTCCACACGGGCCTTGTTGGCGAGCTCGCGCTTGTACGAGACGTCGTCGAGCAGTTCCTGCAGGCGTGACTCGGCCTGCGTGAGCCGCCCGGTCAGCTCGCCGACGCGGGCCGCCTTGGCGTCCGCCTCCGCCCGTGACGCCGAGATCTCCGCGTCGCTGGGGTTCGGCGGCGGTGGAGGCACGGCGGCGGCTGTCCCCGTGAGGACGGCCGTCATCAACACCGCGACCACGGCGGAGAGTCGTGTCAACACGGGACATCACCTCCGACCGCATTAGACCAATTGGACGCATTCGGCGCATCAGGAACTGACGCACCGTCAGCCACACGTGTCACAGTGGAACACGCGGTGTGGTCCTTTTGGGACGATCGAAGTTCCGGCGTGTCGCCGAAACGGCCTAGTCGACCGGCCTAGTTGACGCCCCGGTCCCGGCCGGACCAGTACGGCTCGCGGAGCTTGAACTTCTGGATCTTGCCGGTCGCCGTGCGCGGGATCGAGTCGCGGAACTCGATCGACGTCGGCGCCTTGTACCCGGCGAGCCGCTCCTTGCAGTGCTTGATCAGCTCGGCCTCGGTGGCCTCACCGGAGAGCACGACGAGCGCCTTGATCGTTTCACCCCACTTCTCGTGGGGCACGCCGATGACCGCGACCTCGGCGACGGCCGGGTGCGAGAACAGGCAGTCCTCGACCTCGATGGACGAGACGTTCTCGCCGCCGGTGATGATCACGTCCTTCTTGCGGTCGGAGATCGTCAGGTAGCCGTCGTCGTCGAAGTAGCCGCCGTCGCCGGTGTGGAACCAGCCGTCCTCGATCGCGTCCGCGGTGGACTCCGGGTTCTCCCAGTAGCCCTCCATGACCACGTTCGAGCGCGCGAGCACCTCGCCGTTCTCGGAGATCCGCAGCTGCGCGCCCAGGGCCGGCGCGCCCGCCCGTGACTGCTTCTTCGCCTTCTCCTCGCCCTCCGGACCCGGCTGGGCGCGGTTGAACGTGAGCAGCGGTGCCGTCTCGGTCAGGCCGTAGATCTGCAGGAACTCCCAGCCGAGCTCCTCGGTCACACGCTGGATCGTGCGCGAGGGCGGCGGCGCGCCGGCGCACACGATCCGCACGGTGTCACGACCGGGGATCTCGCCGTCCCACGTCTGCGCGGCGTCCAGCACGGCGTTCCACACGGCCGGTGCGCCACACATGAGCGTGACGCCGTGGTCGCGCACACGACGCAGGATCTCGGCGCCGTCGACCTTGCGCAGCACCACCTGCGGCACACCGAGGCCCGCGAGACCGAACGGCATTCCCCAGCCGTTGCAGTGGAACATCGGCAGCACGTGCATGTACACGTCGCGCTCCCACGCACGGGTGTGCATGGCGAACGTGACCGCGTTCAACCAGATGTTGCGGTGCGTCAGCTGCACGCCCTTAGGACGTGCGGTCGTGCCGGACGTGTAGTTGATGGTCGCTGTCGCGTCCTCGGAGGGCGCGCTCCACGGCCGTGGCTCCACATCGAACCGAAGCAGCGCCTCCGACTCCTCGCCGAGCGTGAACCGGTGGCGCGCCACGACGTCGTCCAGTTCCAGCTCGGGGTCGACGAACAACGCCGACGCGCCGCTGTGCTCGACGATGTACTTCACCTCGTCGGGGCGCAGGCGGAAGTTCACCGGCACGCAGATGCGCCCGCTGCCGGGCAGCGCGTGCAGCAGTTCCAGCATCCGCGCGGAGTTGTGACTGACGACGGCGACGCGTTCGCCCTCGCCGACGCCCAGTGCGTCGAACCCGGCCTGCCACGCGCGCACACGGGTCGCCATCTCGGCGTACGTCGTCGTCGCTACCGGCTTCGCGGGCTGGTCCGGTTCGTCGATGGCCGCCGTCGTCGCTCCGAACGCGAACGACGCGCGGTCCAGGAAGTCCGTGGTGATCAGCGGTACGCGCATGAAGCGACCCTACGACCAGGTGCTCGGATCTCCCCAGGACGAGAATCGGCCTCCCCCGGATGGAGGAACGGAACTGAGATCGGGAAGCACGTCGGCGACGGGTTCGTGCAGCACAACGGCCGCCACGGAGTCGTACGGCGTCGGCTCGGCGTTGCAGATGATGACCTCGGCGCCCGCTTTGGCCGCCAGCGGCACGAGGCCCGCGGCGGGCTGCACCGACAGCGATGTTCCCGCCACGAGCAGCACATCGCAATCCAGGGCGGCCAGGCGGGCGCGGCGCAGCACCTCGCCGTCGAGTTCCTGCCCGAACGAGACCGTGGCGGACTTGAGGATTCCCCGGCAGCGCGGGCAGTCCGGCTCCTGCTCGCCTTCGGCCACGCGCTTCAACGCGTCCCGCATCGGGCCCGTGGCACCACATCCGAGGCACACGGTGGCGTGCAGCGTGCCGTGCAGTTCCAGCACGCGATGCGGATCGGAGCCCGCCTTCTGGTGCAGGCCGTCGATGTTCTGCGTGACCACGGTGCGCAACCGGCCGGACCGTTCCAGTTCCACCAACGCCAGATGTGCGGCGTTCGGCTTCGCGGTCCACACGGGACTTTCGAGCTTCGCCCGCCAGGAGCGCCTGCGTACCTCGGGGTCGGAGAGGTAGGCCTCGAGCGTCGCCCCGAGCCCGGCGTCGGCGTCGCGCGTCCACAGCCCGTCCGGCCCGCGGAAGTCCGGGATGCCCGAATCGGTGGAGACTCCGGCCCCGGTCAGCACCGTGATCCGGTGAGCGGACGCGACCAGCGCCCGTGCCGCTGCGCACGCCTCCGAGGCCATCGGTTCACACTAGTCCCCGTGCGCAGCGCAGTGGGAGCCGCGATCGCGGCAGTGGGCTTGGTCACCACCATCACCGGAACGTTCTTGCCGTGGCTGAAATCCGGATCGACCACGAGGGACAGTTACGAGGTGCTTTCGCTCCGTGATCTCGCCGGGTTGGACGGGGTGGCGGGCACCGTCGTGACGTCGATCTGGGTGGGGCTAACGCCACTGGCCATGGTCGCGATTGGTCTCTACGTGGTCCGTTTTCCACGGTTTGCCGCATGCATCGGCCTTCTCTTTGGCACGATCGGGGGAACCGTGGCGCTACTAGCCACAGTCCAAGGGGATAGCAAGGGTGCATTGGTCGGAATCAGCATCTCCGGACCGGTCACCACTCTTGCCGGTGCCGTACTGACGATCGTGGGGGCGATCACGGTGCTCACCTCCAACAGGCGCAGCGCAGTGATTACTCCGGGAGGACAACCGTGAGCTACCCAGGTGGCGGCGGCGGCCAGTGGCAGCCGCAGAACAACCCGTACGGCCAGCAGCCGCAGCAGCCCCAGCAGGGCGGCTACCCGCAACAGGGCGGTTACCCACAGCAGCCCCAGCAGCCGCAGCAGGGCGGTTACCCGCAGCAGGGTGGCTACCCCCAGACCGGGCCGCAGGGCTTTCCCCAGCAGGGCTACCCGCAGACGGGCCCGCAGGGCTTCCCGCAGCAGGGCTTCGACCAGCAGCCCTACGGCTACGCGCCGATGGGCGGCGAGCCGCCGAAGAAGAAGCGCACCGGCCTGGTCGTCACGGCCGTCGTCGCGGTGCTGCTGCTGATCGGTGGCGGTGTCACGTTCTTCGCGCTGAAGAAGGCCGACCCCGGCACGAACGCGGGCCAGGACACCCCGGCCGTCGCGGCGAAGAACCTCATCGAGCAGCTGGGCAGCGGTGACGTCGTCGGCATCATGGCGTCGCTGGCGCCCGCCGAGGCCGCGCTGTCCAAGGACTACATGGACTCGATGACGAAGGAGATGAAGCGTCTCGAGATCCTCAAGCCCGACGCCGACCCGAACAAGCTGACCGGCGTCGAGTTCAAGAGCGAGAACATCAAGTTCGACGAGGCCGCCGCCGAGAAGATCAACGACCACCTCACCATCAACAAGCTGGTCGAGGGCAAGATCACGATCACCTCGGACGCGTCGAAGATCCCGCTCACCGACAAGCTCGTGGACGCGCTCGGCACCGAGTTCAGCACGACCACGTCGAAGTCCGAGACCGTCGACATCACCGCCGAGGTGAAGAAGCGCGGCACGCCGATCGGCATCGCGTCGATCAAGGTCGGCGACAAGTGGTACCCGAGCGCCTTCTACACGATCGCCAACGCGGTCCTGGAGGAGGAGAAGCAGAAGTGGCCGGCGAAGGGCATCGCGGCGCAGGGCGCGGGTTCCGCCGAGGACGCCGCCAAGCAGATGGTGAACGCGGCGCTCGACGGCGACCTGACGAAGGTCATCGCGCTGCTGCCGCCCGACGAGGCCGGTGTGCTGCAGGACCTCGGCCCGTTGCTGCTCGACGAGGCCGGCCCGATGAAGCCGACCGGTGCCAAGCTCAACGCGCTGGAGACCGACGTCAAGGACGTGACCGGCGGCAAGCAGGTCACGATCAAGAAGCTCTCGATCACCGCCGAGGGCGAGACCATGACGATCACCCGCGAGGGTGACTGCTACGCGGCCGAGGTGCCCGGCCAGGGCAACCAGAAGCTGTGCGCGAGCGAGATCACGCAGCTGCTGAAGCAGCAGGGCGGCAAGCAGATCCCCGCCGAGGCGATCGACATCATCGGCCGGGTGGCCGGATCGGTCATGAAGTCCGGTGTCGGCGTCGTCTCCACCGAGGTCGACGGCAAGTGGTACGTCAGCCCGGTCCGCTCGTACTACGAGCTGGCGCTCACGCTGTTCCGCGGCTTCGAGCCCAAGGACGTCGACGCGCTGATCGAGCTGCTCAAGAAGTAAGTACTCGCTGGTCCTCCACGGCCCTGTCACCCGCAACAGCGCGGTGACAGGGCCGTGGCAGTTCGTGGGCCGACTGTGGGCGTCATGGACATTCAGGTTCTGATCATCGGCGCCGGCCCTACCGGCCTCACCCTGGCGCTCGACCTCTCCCGCCGCGGCGTCCCGTTCCGCATCGTCGACGCCTCACAGGCGCCGTTCGCCGGCTCGCGCGGCAAGGGCCTGCAGCCGCGCAGCATGGAGGTCTTCCACGACCTGGGCGTGATCGAGCCGGTGCTGGCCTCGGGCACGTTCCACATGACGATGCGCGCCTACAAGGGCCGCGAGGTGCTGCGCGAGTGGGACGTGCACGAGGGCCGCGTCCCGACGGCCGAACGCCCGTACGCGAGCACCATGCTCATCCCGCAGTTCCGGGTGGAGCAGATCCTGCGCGAGGCACTCCCCCAGCCCGTCGAGTACGGCAAGCCGCTGACGTCCTTCAGCCAGGACGACTCCGGCGTGACCGCGGTCGTCGGCGGGGAGACCGTGCGGGCGAAGTACCTCGTCGGGTGCGACGGCGGAAAGTCGTTCGTGCGCAAGGAACTCGGGGTGTCGTTCGTCGGCGAGACGCACGAGGACCAGCGGATGCTCGTCGGTGACGTCCGGATCTCCGGTCTCGACCGCGACCACTGGCACCAGTGGGGTGGCCGCGTCGACAAGTGGCTCGCCCTCTGCCCGTTGCCCGGCACCGACCTCTTCCAGTTCCAGGCGACCGGCGACGGCGAGCCGTCGCTCGAGCTCTACCGGGAGATCGTCCGCGACCGCACCGGCCTGGACGACGTGGTCGTGCACGACGCGACGTGGACGTCGTTGTACCGCATGAACATCCGGATGGTCGACAGGTTCCGCACCGGCCGGGTGTTCCTCGCGGGCGACGCCGCGCACGTGCACTCCCCCGCCGGCGCGCAGGGCATGAACACCGGCATCCAGGACGCCTACAACCTGGGCTGGAAGCTCGCGATGGAGACGCTGCTCGACACCTACGAGTCCGAGCGCAAACCCGTCGCGGAGTGGCTGCTGGGCATGACGACCGCGATCATGATGTCCGGAAAGCCGTTCGAACGCCGTGGCGACGAGACGCTGCAGCTCTCGCTGTCGTACCGGACCGAGGAGGGCGAGGGCCTGCGGGCCGGCGACCGCATGCCCGACGGCGTCACCGAGCAGGGCCGGATCTTCGACCTGCTGCGCGGCCCCGACTTCGTGACGCTCGATTTCCCGGACGGCCCGGTGCTCGTGCGCCCGGACGGCTACGTCGCCGCGATCGGCCGGTCAGCGATCGACGCCTACTTCGGCGCGAACCCGGTCACGCAGCTGCACCACCGCCGGGTCGCTGCTCGGACCGCCGCGTAGCCGTTCCGCCTCGCCCAGGGCCTCCCTCGCGCCGCGGGGGTCGCCCTGGGCGTGCAGCCAGTCCGCGTACCACTCCAGCACCAGCGCCCTGGCCGGTCCGTCGGCACTGCGGTTGACGGTGTCGAGCGCCTTGCCGTGGTGCTCGCCCGCCTCGCCGAACTGCCCGAGGCGGGTCAGCGCCAGCCCGAGTCCGGCGTGGACGGTGGCGCGGAACTGCTTCGCGGGCGAGTCCTCCGTGGCGTCGAGCGCCTGCCGGTACAACGTGACGGCCTGCTCGAAGTCACCGCTGAAGTACGCCATCTCACCGTAGGCCTGCGTGACCCGCGCCCGATCCAGGTCGAACGAGGACGCCGGCACCAGTTCCAGATCTTCCCGGGCACCGGCCGGGTCACCGATCCTGATCTTGATGCGCGCCGCCTGCATGAGCACGGACATCGGCACCAGCACCGACTCCGGCTCGCCCAGCTCGGCCGCCACCTGTCGCGCCTCGGAGACCGCCTTGAAGCCCTCGGCGAAGGCACCCCGGTTGATCAGCACCATGACCAGGCAGGACAGCCCGAACACCACGGCCCACCGATCCCCCACGGCCCGGAACCCGCGCAGCGCCTCCTGGTACGCCGCCTCCGCCCGCGGCGCGGAGCCCTCGCTGAACTCACCGGCCACCAGCCCGCGCACGAGCGCCGCGAACGCGCGCATCCACGCGTCCGGCGACCGCTCCAGCCGACCGGCCAGCACCTCGAGCCGTTCCGCCAGCCCGGTCGCACCCCAGACCTGACCGCTCGTCAGCATCAACGCGCACAGCGCCGTCGGAAGGTTCTCCTCCCACAACCGCTCCGCCGCGGCGAGAGCGGCCGGCGTGCCGAGCGAGGCCAGCACCTCCGACAGCGGGTCGTCGGGCGTGAGCGCGGCCCAGCGGCGGATCTCCTCGAACCGCTTGGTCATCACCAGCCAATGCCACGTGCGCGCGGCCATCATGCGCCGCGCGACGGCCATGTCGTGCCGGACCGCCCACGTCTGCGCCGCGTCGAGGTTGGACCGCTCCACGTCGAAGACCTTCAACGCGTCGAGTTGCTCCGGGCCACGCAGCAGCGGTTCGTTCCGCTCGGCCAGCGCGACGTAGTAGGCGGCGTGCCTCGCCGGATCGGCTTGGCCCTGCTCCAACGCGTACTCGCGCACGGTCTCCAGCAACCGGTAGCGCTCACCCGAGCGCACGACCAGCGACTTCTCCACGAGCGCGCCCAGCAGGTCCTCGGTGTCCCAGAGATCGTGATCTTGTCGGACCTCCTGAGTACGTTGAGATGCAGGGGTTCCCAGCTCGGGGGTACCCCTGCGCGAGCCTGCCCCGCACACGAAATGCACCGCCGCGGCCGTCGCCCCGCCCACGAACACGGCCAGCCGCGCCAGCAGCGCGCGCTCGGCGTCGTCCAGCAGCTCCCAGCTCCAGTCGATCACCGCCCGCAACGTCCGGTGCCGCGCCGGTCCGGTTCGCGCGCCGCGGTCCAGCAGCCGCAGCCGGCTGTCCACCCGCGACTCCAGCTGCGCCACCGACAGCGACCTGGCGCGGGCCGCCGCGAGCTCCAGAGCGAGCGGAATCCCGTCCAGGGCAGCACAAACCCGCCGCACGACGCCAGGATCCAGCGCCGACCCGACCCGTGCGGAGAACAGGCCGACCGCGTGGTCGAGGCCGAGCGGCGCCACCGGGTGCACGACCTCGCCCGGGATCCCCAGCGGCTCGCGCGAGGTCGCCAGCACGCGCGCGTCCGGCGCCTCGGCCAGCAGCCGCACGCACAGCGCCGCGGCCGCGTCCACGACGTGTTCGCAGTTGTCGAGCACCACCAGCGACGATCCGAGCCGGGAGAACGTCGGGGCCGCCAGCGGGTTCGGGCCCAGGGCGGCGTCCAGCGCCGCCAGTGGTTCGGCCGCCGAGTCCAGCTCGACGAACCACGCCTGCGGCACCGACGCGGCATGCGTCAGCGCGAGGCGCGTCTTGCCCACGCCGCCGAACCCGGTGAGCGTCACCAACCGGTTGTCCCGCAACAGCTCCGCCAGCGAGGCCAGATCGCCGGCCCGCCCGACGAACGACCCGACCGGCGCCGGCAGGTTGCCCCGCGAGACGCGCTCGCGCAGCACCGTCAGATGGGCGGCCGCCAGCGCCTCACCGGGATCCACGCCCAGTTCGTCGGCCAGCGCCGTTCGAACGCGCGCGAACACCGCCAACGCGTCCGACCGCCGTCCGGCGGCGTTCAGCGCCAGCATCAACCGGGCCTGGACGTCCTCGCGCAACGGATGCGCGGCCGCCAAAGCCTCCAGCCCCGCCAGGTCGTCGCGCAGCAACGCCAGCCGCACGGCCTCGTCCAGAGCGAACGGCGCCTCCTCGAACGCCGCCCCGCGCCACAAGGCCGCGTCGCGCGTCCGGACGAACGCCTCGACGTCGGTCGGCACCTCCAGCCGGTACCCCGAGGCGTGCGACGAGACCGTCGAAGCACCGACCACCCGCCGCAGCCGCGACACGAGCGACTGCAACGCCGCGGGACCGTCCACCGGCGGCTCGTCCGGCCACAGGTCGGCGATCAGCCGGTCCGCCGCGACGACGTGGCCGGGTTCCATCGCCAGCCGGATCAGCAACCAGCGCAGCCGTTTACCGCGCACCTCGACCGGTGCGCCGTCCGCGGCCACGACCTGCAACGGCCCGAGCACGTTGACCCGCATCAAGCCCGCCGCACCCCGGCCACCACCGCGGCGGCCACCAGCGCGACACCGACCACCACCGTCCCCAGCAAGGACAGCGACGCCCGGTTGTGCCCCAGCGCGTCCAGCACCCACCCGAGCGGAGTGGCCCGCCCGAGCGGATAGGTCAGCACCACCACCGAGAACACCGCCAGCACGGTGCGCCCGATGGAGTCGAAAACGGGGCGGGCGAACATCAGGCCCACACCGACGCCCAGCAACGCACATCCAGTATGCGCGGCGAGTCCGACAAAAAATTCGCCCGCCGTGTACGGGTGCGGGTTCGTCACCACCGGCCACACCGCCGCCAGCAGCGCCATCGCCAGGGCGACCAGCACCGACACCAGCGCGGCCGCCGTCAGCACCCGCGACCACCCACCGGCGGTCACCACGGTGATCTCGCGCCGCACCACGTCCTCGGACGTCGCCACCACGACGGCCATCCACGCGGCGATCGGGTAGAGCAACGCCGACGACCCCGAGTACGCCTCCAGCGGCTGCCCGGCGTCGGAGGAGAACAACATCCCCATCACACCGAGGAACACCAGCAAGGGCGCCAAATACCGTTGCCCGCGAAAGACGTCAGCGGCGAGGTACCGAACGAGAGAGATCACCGCACACTCCGCACCGAACACCCGAGCCGCAACGCCTCCGCGAGCACCTGATCGCTCCGGTCCGGCGCCACGACCACCCGCACCGACGACCCGCGGGCCTGCACGGACCGCACGCCTTCCAAGGCTTCCAGGGCGTCCAAAGCGGACACACGGCTGAGATCGATCGTCACGTGCCCACCGGCGAGGTCCACGCGCGTCGCCGACGCGAGATGTCCCTCGTGATCGGACACCAGCGCCGTCCGTCCCTCCAGTAACGACACCAGTTCGGCGGCCGCCGAGGCGTCGAGGCCGGTCCACGGCTCGTCGAGCACCAGCACGTCCGACGCCAGAAAAGCCTGCGCCAGCGCGACCTTCTGCGCGTTGCCCTTGGACAGCTCCGACATCGGCGCCGTCATCGACCCGACGAAACCCAGTCGCTCCAGCACATCGTTCGACTCAGCACGCCGGATCCGTCCCATGTGCGCCAAATACGCCGAAGCGGACATCTTGACGTCAGAGGGGAACCGCTCAGGTACGTAGCCGACCGAAGCAGGCCGCGAGACACGTCCGGACGTCGGCTTCAACACCCCGGCGGCGATCTTGAGCAACGTCGACTTGCCGGTGCCGTTCGCGCCGGTCAGCACGGTCAGGCCGGACACCTCCAGGGTGAGGTCGCGCAGCACCCAGGGCCCGCGCCCGTACCGCTTGGAAACCTGATCGAGGAGCACCCCGCCAAGATAGCCATCCTGGCCGCCGCGACGGTCGCGATCAGCCCACGGAGCCGATCAGAGCGGCCGGTTCGGCGGGCCGCGAACATCGGCGGGAAGATCACGTCGTCCACGTACACGATCGCCGTAGCCGGCACCGCCTGCCACGTCGCCTCGATCACCACCGCCGCCGGGTATCGCGCCGAAAGCGCGTTCAAGAGGTTCACCGGGCGAGTACCGGACACGACTCGTGACTTAGGGCAACCTGGGTTGAACCGGCTTACAGGACAAGCGTACTGTTTGGGGTCGAGGGGCAGGGGTCAACCAGGTGAGGAAGACTCTCCCCCATCCCGAACTGACCACCGCGCTGTCACCAGTTATGGAGTTGCACGTGACTGCACCAGCTAGCAAGGACAGCTTCGGCGCCCGCGGCACGCTCAACGTCGGCGACGCCTCGTACGAGGTGTTCCGGCTGAGCGCCGTGGAGGGCGCCGAGCGTCTGCCGTTCAGCCTGAAGATCCTGCTGGAGAACCTGCTGCGGACCGAGGACGGCGCGAACATCACCGCCGACCACGTGCGCGCTCTCGCCAACTGGGACCCGGCCGCCGAGCCGAGCACCGAGATCCAGTTCACGCCGGCCCGCGTCGTGATGCAGGACTTCACCGGTGTGCCCTGCGTCGTCGACCTCGCCACCATGCGCGAGGCCGTCACCCAGCTCGGCGGCGACGCCGAGAAGGTGAACCCGCTCGCGCCCGCCGAGCTCGTGATCGACCACTCGGTCATCGCCGACATCTTCGGCCGCCCGGACGCGTTCGAGCTGAACGTCGACCTGGAGTACGAGCGCAACCGCGAGCGCTACCAGTTCCTGCGCTGGGGCCAGACGGCGTTCGACGAGTTCAAGGTCGTCCCGCCCGGCACCGGCATCGTGCACCAGGTCAACATCGAGCACCTCGCGCGCGTCGTGATGGTCCGCAACGGCCAGGCGTACCCGGACACCCTCGTGGGCACCGACTCGCACACCACCATGGTCAACGGCATCGGCGTGCTGGGCTGGGGCGTCGGCGGCATCGAGGCCGAGGCCGCGATGCTCGGCCAGCCGGTCTCCATGCTGATCCCGCGCGTCGTCGGCTTCAAGCTGTCCGGCGAGCTGCCCCCCGGCGCCACCGCCACCGACCTGGTGCTCACGATCACCGAGATGCTGCGCAAGCAGGGCGTCGTCGGCAAGTTCGTCGAGTTCTACGGCGAGGGCGTCAGCGCCGTGCCGCTCGCGAACCGCGCCACGATCGGCAACATGTCGCCGGAGTTCGGCTCCACGGTCGGCATCTTCCCGATCGACGGCGAGACCATCGACTACCTGCGCCTGACCGGCCGTTCCGAGGAGCAGATCGCGCTCGTCGAGGCCTACGCCAAGGAGCAGGGCCTCTGGCACGACGCGTCCCGCGAGCCGGTGTTCTCCGAGACGCTGGAGCTGGACCTGGCGACGGTCGTCCCGTCCATCGCCGGCCCGAAGCGCCCGCAGGACCGCATCGAGCTGACCAACGCCAAGGAGTCGTTCCGCCAGGCTCTGGGCGCCTACGTCGCGCACACCGAGTCCGCGGAGCTGTCCGGTGTGGACGAGGCCGTCGACGAGTCCTTCCCGGCGAGCGACCCGGCCGCCATCCACGAGGGTGGCAACGGCTCGGGCGCGCCGAAGGTGTTCCAGTCGGCTGCCGAGGGCGCGACCGGCCGTGTGTCGAAGCCGGTCAAGGTCTCCCTCGACGGCAACGAGTTCGAGCTGGACCACGGCGCCGTCGCGATCGCCGCGATCACGTCGTGCACCAACACCTCGAACCCGTCCGTGATGCTCGGCGCGGCCCTTCTCGCGAAGAAGGCCGTCGAGCGCGGTCTCGAGCGCAAGCCGTGGGTCAAGACGACCCTGGCGCCGGGCTCGAAGGTCGTCATGGACTACTACGAGCGCGCCGGCCTCATGCCGTACCTGGAGAAGCTCGGCTTCCACCTGGTCGGCTACGGCTGCACCACCTGCATCGGCAACTCGGGCCCGCTGCAGGAGGAGATCTCGGCCGGCGTGCAGGAAGGCGACCTCGCGGTCGTCTCGGTGCTGTCCGGCAACCGCAACTTCGAGGGCCGGATCAACCCGGACATCAAGATGAACTACCTCGCGTCGCCGCCGCTGGTCGTGGCGTACGCGCTGGCCGGTTCGATGGACAAGGACATCACCACCGAGCCGCTCGCGTACGACCCCGAGGGCAAGCCGGTGTACCTGTCGGAGATCTGGCCGACCCCGGCCGAGATCGCCGAGGTCATCTCGACCTCGATCTCCGCGGAGGGCTTCACCAAGGGCTACACGAACGTGTTCTCCGGTGACGAGCGCTGGCAGTCGCTTCCCACGCCGACCGGCAACACGTTCGAGTGGGACGCGCAGTCCACCTACGTGCGCAAGCCCCCGTACTTCGAGGGCATGGAGATGGAGCCGAAGCCGGTCACCGACATCTCGGGCGCCCGCGTGCTCGCGCTGCTGGGCGACTCGGTCACCACGGACCACATCTCCCCCGCCGGTTCGATCAAGGCCGACTCGCCCGCGGGCAAGTACCTGACCGAGCACGGCGTGGAGCGCAAGGACTTCAACTCCTACGGCTCCCGCCGCGGCAACCACGAGGTGATGATCCGCGGCACGTTCGCGAACATCCGCCTGCGCAACCTGCTGCTCGACGACGTCCAGGGCGGCTTCACCCGCGACTTCCTGGCCGACGGCGCCCCGCAGACCACCATCTACGACGCGTCCGTGTCGTACGCGGAGGCCGGCGTTCCGCTGGTCGTGCTGGCGGGCAAGGAGTACGGCTCCGGTTCGTCGCGCGACTGGGCGGCCAAGGGCACCTCGCTGCTCGGCGTCCGCGCCGTCATCGCCGAGTCCTACGAGCGCATCCACCGCTCGAACCTCATCGGCATGGGCGTGCTGCCGCTGCAGTACCCGGCGGGCGACACCGCGTCGTCGCTGGGCCTCGACGGCACCGAGACGTTCGACTTCACCGGCGTCACGGAGCTGAACAACGGCACCACGCCGTCGACGGTGCACGTCGTCGCCACGAAGACGGACGGCTCGAAGGTCGAGTTCGACGCGGTCGTCCGCATCGACACGCCCGGTGAGGCCGACTACTACCGCAACGGCGGCATCATGCAGTACGTGCTGCGCAAGATGGTCCGCAGCTAGTCACCCCTGACGAAAGGGCCGCTCACCGCTGGGTGAGCGGCCCTTTCGCCGTTGATGCACTCGTAACGGTGGGCGCGCACCCCGCGATGCCAAGTCACCCTGATCACCGCGGGAGACCCCACATGAGCTTGACCGTGCTCGGCGACCTCAACTGGTTAGCCGTCATCGTGGCCACGATCGCCTACTTCGCGCTGGGCATGGTCTGGTACGCGGAGTACGCCTTCGGCAGGGCCTACCAACACGCGTCCGGCCAGGACCTGAGCCCTCCGGAGAACCAGAGCGCGGCCGTCTACGCCATCCCCTTGCTGACCTGCTTCGTCATCACGCTCGCGACCGCGATGATCGGCAACGCGTCGAGCACCGACAACATCATGGAAGGCATCCTGCTCGGGCTCGTCGTCGGTATAGGCATCGCACTGCCGGTCCGGTTCGTGACGGGCGCCTACGACATGACGAAGCCCGCCCCGATCACCTTCGCGGCCATCGGAGCGGGCTATCACGTCGTCGGACTCACGCTCGCGGGCGCGATCCTCGGTCTGTGGGTCTAAACGCGCGCAGCCTTGTGCAGTTCACGCAACGCGCGCACGGACGACACGGCGTACTCGCGGTCCACGGCCTGCACGGCCATCACCGAGATGTACTCGTCCTCCGGCAGCTCCAGACGGGCCCACGCGGCGCCGTCCGGGAAGCTGACCGACAGCACGTCGTTCCAGTCGTAGTGGTGGGACGTCACGACGTTGCGCACGTCGACACCCGCGGCGTCGGCGGTGACGCGGGGACGGGTCAGCAGCAGCACACCGCCTGCCAGCAGGAAGCCCAGCAGGATCATGGCGACCTGGTCGGACGTCCGGAAGATCACGCCGGTCGGGGTGTTGCCCAGCAGCAGCCCCACGATCGTGAACACCACGACGAGACCGACCGCGCACGCCCACGCGACGCGGCGGATCTTCTTGGGACGCAACACGATGGACGTCATCACTCGAATCCCCGCTCGGTCCAGGGCTGACGCAGGCCGCGCAGCACCAGTGCCGTGTCGATCGCGGCGACGGTCGCCTCGTATCCCTTGTCCTCCACCGAGTCCGGCAGACCCGCGCGGGCCAGCGCCTGCTCCTCGGTGTTGGTCGTCAGCACGCCGTTGCCGACCGGCGTCGACTCGTCCAGCGCGACGCGCGTGAGCCCGTCCGTCACCGAGTCGCACACGTACTCGAAGTGCGGCGTGCCACCGCGGATGACCACGCCCAGCGCGACCACGGCGTCGTGGTGACGCGCGAGTTCCTGCACCACGACGGGAAGCTCGATCGCTCCCGCCACGCGCACCACGGTCGTGTCGACGCACCCGGCGTCCTGCGCGGCCTTGAGGGCGCGCTCGACGAGCTGGTCGGTGATCTTGGTGTGCCAGCGCGTCGCCGCGATCGCGACGCTCAGGCCCTTGCCGTCGAGCCTGGTCTGGTCCGGACGGCCCTCGCCGCTCATTCCTGGTCCTCCGTAGCGGAAACAACGGTCTCGTACTGCTCGAGCTGGTGCAGTTCGTGGCCCATCCGGTCGCGCTTGGTGCGCAGGTACCGGAGGTTCTCCGGGTTCGGGGAGATCGGCAGCGGCACCCGGTCGAGCACCCGCAGACCGTATCCGGCCTCCAGACCGACGCGCTTGGCCGGGTTGTTCGTCAGCAGTCGCATGGACTTGATGCCGAGGTCCACGAGGATCTGCGCGCCCGTGCCGTAGTCGCGTGCGTCGGCGGGCAGGCCCTGCACCAGGTTCGCGTCCACGGTGTCCGCGCCCTGGTCCTGCAGCTGGTAGGCCTGCAGCTTGTGCATCAGGCCGATGCCACGGCCCTCGTGACCGCGCATGTACAGCACGACGCCACGGCCTTGTGCCGCAACGGCTTCCAGCGCCGCGTCGAGCTGCGGGCCGCAGTCGCACCGCAGCGAGCCGAAGACGTCGCCGGTGAGGCACTCGGAGTGCACGCGCACCAGCACGTCCTCGCCGTCGCCGATCTCGCCGTACACGAGCGCGACGTGCTCGATGCCGTCGAGCAGACTGTCGTAACCGAACGCGGTGAACACGCCGTGCGCGGTCGGGATGCGGGCCTCGGCGGCGCGGGCGACCTGGGTCTCGACCCGGCGGCGGTACGCGATGAGGTCGGCGATCGTGATGATCGCGAGGTCGTGGTCGGCCGCGAAGACCTCCAGTTCGTCGCGGCGGGCCATGTCGCCCTCGTCCTTCTGCGACACGATCTCGCAGAGCACACCCGCGGGCGACAACCCGGCCAGCCGCGCCAGGTCGACGGCCGCCTCGGTGTGACCGGGACGGCGCAGCACACCGCCCGACTTGGCGCGCAACGGCACGACGTGGCCGGGCCGGTTGAAGTCGGTGGACTTCGAGGTCGGGTCGGCGAGCAACCGGATCGTGCGGGCGCGGTCGGCGGCCGAGATGCCGGTGCTGACACCCTCACGCGCGTCGACCGTGACCGTGTACGCGGTGCCGCGCGCGTCCTGGTTCGTGTGGAACATCGGCGGCAGGTCGAGGCGCTCGCAGTCGTCCTCGGTCAGCGGCACGCAGATGTACCCGGACGTGTAGCGGACCATGAACGCGATCAGTTCTGGCGTGGCCTTCTCGGCGGCGAAGATCAGGTCGCCCTCGTTCTCGCGGTCCTCGTCGTCGACCACGACCACGGGCCGTCCGGCGGCGATGTCCTTGATCGCGCGCTCGATCTCGGCGAAGTCGGTGCTCACTGGGCCTCCTCGCCCGCGATGGCCCGCAGGTGCGGGATCGCCAGTCGTTCAACGTACTTCGCCAGCACGTCGACCTCCAGGTTCACCACGTCGCCGGGCGTGCGACGCCCGAGCGTGGTGAGTTCAAGGGTCGTCGGGATCAGGCTCACGGTGAACTGGTCCTCGGAGACGGTCACGACCGTCAGCGAGACTCCGTCGACCGTGATGGAGCCCTTCTCCACGACATAACGGGCCAAGGTCGGCGGGAGTCCGATGTGGACGATCTCCCAGTGCTCGGCCTTCTCCCTCGCGAGAATCGTGCCGGTGCCGTCGACGTGGCCTTGCACGATGTGGCCACCGAGGCGCTGGCCGACCGCGGCCGCGCGCTCCAGGTTGACCCGGTCACCCTCGGCGACCTTCGCGAGGCTGCTGCGCAGGAGGGTCTCGCGCATCACGTCGGCGGTGAAGGAGTCGTCCCGCACCTCCACGACGGTGAGGCAGACGCCGTTCACCGCGATGGAGTCGCCGTGCTTCGCGTCGCTGGTGACGATCGGCCCGGCGATGCGGATCCGTGCCGCGTCCGGCAGGTCCTCCGTCGCTACGACGTGGCCGAGTTCCTCGACGATCCCGGTGAACACCGCTCCTCCTAATTTTCCGGAACCGCGCTGATCCGCACGTCCGGCCCGCTCATGGTGACGTCTTGCACGGTCAACCGGACAGCGTCCGTGATGGTTGACACGCCCGCTCCCAGCACCGCCGCGGGACCGTCCCCGAGCAGCACCGGCGCGATGTAGGCGAGCACGCGGTCGATCCTGCCCGCGCGCCAGAACGCGCCGGCCAGCGTCGGTCCGCCCTCCAGCAGCACGTCGACCACCCCCTGCTCGGCGAGTGCGGTCAGCACGTCGTCCGGGTGGTGCGTGCGCAGGTGCAGCGCGGTGTCCTGGAGCTTCGCCCCGACCGGCAGGTCGCTCATGCCCACGACCACCGGCAACGGCTGGCGGGCCAACGGCATTCCATCGGCGTCCCTGGCCGTCAGCGCGGGGTCGTCCTTCCGGACCGTACCGCTGCCGACGATGATCGCGTCGAGCTTCGCGCGCATCTCGTGGACCTCCTTGCGGGAGACCTCCGAGCTGATCCACTGGCTGGTGCCGTCGCTCGCCGCGATCCGGCCGTCCAGCGAGGCCGCGTACTTCCACGTGACGTGCGGACGACCCGTGCGCGCGTAGTGCAGCCACGCCCTGAGGGGGCCGCGGCTGACCTCGGTCGCGAGGAGTCCGCTCTCGACGGTGATCCCGGCGTCTTTCAACCGGTTCGCGCCGCCCGCCGCCCTCGGGTTCGGGTCGCTGACCGCGTGGATGACGTGCTTGATGCCGGCTTCGATGAGCGCTTCGGCGCACGGCGGCGTGCGTCCGTGGTGCGAACACGGCTCGAGAGTGACAACGGCCGTGCCGCCGCGTGCCTTCGTGCCCGCTTCCTTCAGCGCCATGACCTCGGCGTGCGGACCGCCGACCGGTTGCGTGCCGCCGAACCCCGCCGCGTCGCCGTTCTCGTCGAGGATGACGCACCCGACGGGTGGGTTGGGGCTGGTGATGCCCCGCACCCGTTCGCTCTCCGCGATGGCGAGCGCCATCGCGTCCTCAGGCGTCACGTGGTCCTGATTCCCTGAGCGCCGGCCGCCTGGGCGCGCAACGCCTCGACGGCCTTGCCGGGGTCGGCGGCGTCGTACACGGCGGACCCGGCGACGAAGCAGTCCACGCCGGCCTCCGCGGCCTGTTCGATCGTGTCGGCGTTGATGCCGCCGTCGATCTCCACGACCAGCTTGAGGTGGCCGGTGTCGACGAGCCGACGGGCCTGGCGCACCTTGTCCAGCACGCCGGCCATGAAGCTCTGGCCGCCGAAGCCCGGCTCGACCGACATCACGAGCAGCGTGTCGTAGTGCTTCAGCACGTCGACGTACGGCTCCAGCGGGGTGCCGGGCTTGATGCTCAGCCCCGCCTTGGCCCCGGCGGCCTTGAGGTTCTTGGCCAGCGCGATGGGGTCGTCGGCCGCCTCGACGTGCACGGTCACGTTGTACGCGCCCGCTTCCGCGTAGCCGATGGCCCAGCGGTCGGGGTCCTCGATCATGAGGTGGCAGTCGATCGGAATGTCGGTCACCTTGAGCAGTGACTTCACCACCGGCAGGCCGAGCGTCAGGTTCGGCACGAAGTGGTTGTCCATGACGTCGACGTGGATCCAGTCCGAGGTGGGCACCGCGGCGAGCTCGTCGGCGAGGCGCGCGAAGTCGGCGGACAGGATGCTGGGGGCGATCATCGGCGTGTGGACCACAAGGGTGAAGTCTAGGTGTCCAGCAGGTCGAGCAGCCTGCCGGGAGGCTCGTCGGTGACCACTACGACACCCGCATTGGTGAGCGTCGTGACGTGCGTCTCCCACATGGGGTGACGCCGCTTGTCCGCGTTGGCCTGGGGCAGGACGACGACCTTGCAGCCCTCCACGCCGATGGCCTCGTTCAACGCGGTGAGCGCCTGGTTGTCGCCGATGCCCAGGGCCAGCTTGGCCACCGAGTTCGCGCTGGCGGGGGCGAAGATGAACGCGTCGGGCGTGGGGTAGGGCTTGGGCTGGCTCGGCATCCGCGGTTCCCAGCGGATCGGGAGGTCGGTCAGCGCCTGCAGCTTGTCCAGTTCGCCGGCTTCCTCGAACCACGGGGCGACGGCCGGGGTGAACGTGATGGCCAACCGCCACCCCCGTTGCGCGGCGGGCTCGGCCAGCTCGGTGCGGAACCAGCCTTCGACGCCTCCGCAGCCGCTTGCGACCAGTCCGAGCAGCCCACGTGTCATGTGGACGATCTTAGGTTCGGTGGCCTGGCGAGACGGTCATCGGGGAACAACACGGAAGTCACCAGCCGTCGTCGACCGCCGTTCACCGTTCGCCACCCACTCCACCACGAGCGCGACGCGGCAGTCGCAGTCACCTGTCGACAGCTCGATCGAGAACACTTCGGGCTCACCCCGCACGACCCGGTAGGGAAATGTCGTCGGCGCGGCGTCCGATCCCCGTCTGGTTCGTGGCGGAGCCGCTGCCAGCCGAGGCATCGGTTCATCGAGGTCAACCACGAAGTCACGCGGACTGATCGGGTCGCCAGGGCATCCGGCCCGGCGGTTCGGCACCGCGCGAACCGTTGCTGCAGAAGACGATCTGAGCTCAGCGCGGATGCCCGTGACGACGACCTCGGCGGTGCTCTCGTTCTGACCGGTGACCGTGACCACGGTGCCTGCGGCGTGTCCGTCCCCGTCGACAACCTCGTAGCCGCACGGAGCGTCGAGGGCCGTCGCGATCGTCAGCCGCGGTGCGTCGCCCGCCTGGTTCGGCACGACGATCTCGCGATCACGTTCCCGCAACACGATCAGGAACACAGCCAACACGATCAGGACACCTGCAGCTCCCCAGCTCACCCTGCGCCACCGACCGACGCCAGGTCGACCGATGTGCACGTCGCCGTGGACATCACGGAATTGGGTGACGCCGCCACGAACGTCACCCACCGTGTTACCGCTGGGCTCTCCCTCGCCCATTAACCGCCCTCGCCCGCCCGGCACTGTCGGACCCCGTCGCTAGCGTCCTTCACGAGCGCTCAAACAGGGCGTCGCAGCACCGCGCAGAACATCGCGTCGGTGCCGTGCAGATGGGGCCACAGCTGAACGTGCGGGCCTTCCCCGAGGTCCGGAACTCCCGGGAAGAACTCCCGCGTGTCCAGCACTTCGACCCCGGTGCGCTGCGCGACGTCCGTCACCACCCCTACGGTCTCGGAGAGATGAGGTGAGCACACGACATAAGCCACGACGCCGCCAGGCCGCACCAGCCGCAACGCCTCGGTGAGCAGCTCACGCTGCAGCTTCGTGAGCGTGCCGACGTCGGCGGGCTGGCGCCTCCACCGCGCCTCCGGGCGCCTGCGCAGCGCACCGAGACCGGTGCAGGGCGCATCGACCAGCACACGGTCGAACGCTCCTTCGACGAAGCCGGTCTCGAGGCCGTCGGCCACCTCCACGGTGACCGGCAGGCCTGAGGTGAGCTTGCGCACGAGCTCGGCGCGGTGGGGCGCCTTCTCGACGGCGATCAGTTCGCCGCCCTCGATGCCGACCAGCGCGGCCAGCAGGGCGGCCTTGCCGCCGGGGCCCGCGCAGAGGTCCAGCCAGCGGTCGTCCGTACCCCCGTTGTCACCGCCCTGGAGCGGCGCGCGCGTCAGGGCCAGGGCGCACAGCTGGCTGCCCTCGTCCTGGACGTTGGCGAGGCGTTCCCGGACGGGCTCGAGATCGCCCGGGTCGCCCGCTCCAGGCTCCAGGTGCACGCCGTAGGGCGAGTACGGCGCCACGTCGCCGCCGGTGATGGCGGCGAGCTCGTCGGCGCTCACCTCGCCGGGACGTGCCACCAGGTGCACGGCCGGGCGCGCGTCGTCCGCCGCGAGAGCCAGCTTCAGCGGTTCCTCGCGGCTGCCGAGGGCCTCCGCGAACGCCTGCGCGATCCAGCGCGGGTGGGCGTGGGTGAAGGCCAGGTTGCCGATCGGGTCGGTGTCCGGGTCCGGTGCGAGCTCGTCGACCCAGGCGGCCTCGTCCTGCTCGGCCACCCGGCGCAGGACGGCGTTGACGAAGCCGGCGATGCCGGACCCGAGCTCGCCCCGCACGAGGTCGACGG
This sequence comes from Lentzea sp. NPDC092896, assembly GCF_044754905.1. NCBI lineage: Bacteria > Bacillati > Actinomycetota > Actinomycetes > Pseudonocardiales > Pseudonocardiaceae > Lentzea > Lentzea sp. NPDC092896. The sequence goes on along the minus strand of NZ_JBIVPX010000001.1, from coordinate 1,084,013 downwards.
TCGAGGCGACCGCGGCGTGGGACGGGATCCGGGTGCGCAGCAGCTGGTACGTGCCCAGCCGCAACGCGTCGAGCGCCGAGCCGTCCACTTCGGACAGCGGGCGGTCCGAGCACGCCTCGATGACGGCGTCGAGCAGGCCCTGGGCCCGGGACGCGCCGTAGGTGAGTTCGGTGGCGAGCGCGGCATCACGGCCGGTGATGCGGCGGTCGCGCAGCATCTGCGGCAGCACCAGGTTCGCGTACGCGTCACGTTGCCGCACGGCGCGCAGGGTCTCCAGCGCGGCGAGGCGTGCCGGATCCTCCACGGGTGGCCGTGCGGGTCCGGTGCGCCGCTTCGGCGGGTGGGGCCTGCTCGGGCGGGAAGGCTTGGAAGCGCCTCGCGGGTGGCCGGTCATGCGTTGTACTCCACTGTCTCTGGCTCCCCTGCGGCGGCGCGGGTCACGCGCGCCACGGTCCTGTCCTGCCGCTCACAGGCGACGCCTGCCGAGCTCGTCCGGGAGCACGTCATGCGATGCGCTCCCCTGATTCGATCCGCACGCCGCGCGCCCAGTCGGTGGCGGCCATGCGCTTCTTGCCCTGCGCCTGGACCTCACCGAGGACCACGGCGGTGGTGGCGGTGCCCACGAGCACGCGTTTGCGCTCGACGAGCACCTCGCCGGCCGGCAGCGTCACGTCGGCGACCGGCGTAACGGGGCCGAGCTTGAGCCGCTCTCCCCGGAACTCGGCCCACGCGCCTGGCTCCGGTGTCACGGCGCGCGCCAGGCGGTCGACGGCCGTGGCGGGCGTGGTGAAGTCGAGGCGCGCGTCCTCGACGGAGATCTTCGCGGCGTAGGTGACGCCGTCGTCGGGCTGGTCGACCGCGCGCAGGGTGCCGTCCTCGATGCCGTCCACAGTGGACAGCAACAGGTCGGCTCCGGAGAGGGACAACCGGGTCAGCAGGTCGCCGGAGGTGTCGCGGTCGCGCACCTTCTCGGTCACCACGCCGAACACCGGGCCCGCGTCGAGTTCCCTCACGATGCGGAACGTCGAGGCGCCCGTGATGTCGTCGCCGTTGCGCACGGAGGCCTGCACCGGCGCGGCGCCGCGCCACGCGGGCAGCACGGAGAAGTGGAGGTTGACCCAGCCGAACTTGGGGACGTCGAGCGTCCGTTGCGGAAGGAGGTTGCCGTAGGCGACGACCGGGCAGAGGTCGGGTTCCAGCGCGCGCAGGCGCTCCAGGAACTCGGGCTCACCCGCCTTGGCCGGGGTGAGGACCTCGATGCCGTGCTCGTCGGCGAGCGCGCCGACCGGGGAGCGCTCGAGCCTGCGGCCTCGGCCGGAAGGGGCGTCGGGGCGGGTGACCACGGCGACGACGTCGTGGCGGGAGGAGTCGATGAGGGCGCGCAGCGAGGGCAGTGCGACCTCGGGCGTACCGGCGAACACGAGTCGCATGGTCAGCTGGACCTGCCGAAGAGTGGGTGCGGGCTCTGCTTCAAGGTGGGGACCGTACCGTCGAACCACTCGGACTGCCGGATTTCCCGCATGGCCTGCTTGCGGGTGTCGGCGTCGAGGCGGTCGAGGAACAGCACTCCGTCGAGGTGGTCCGACTCGTGCTGGATGCAACGGGCCAGCGTCTCGGTGCCTTCGACCTCGACGGGCTCTCCGTGCATGTTCCAGCCCTTGGCCACCACGTGCAGGTGGCGCTTGCAGTCCCACGACATGCCGGGGATCGACAGGCAGCCTTCCGAGCCGTCCTGCATCTCCTCACCGACCACGTCCCACGTGGGATTGATGAGGTGCCCCGCGAAACCGTCGCAGTGGTACGTGAACACGCGCAGTCCAACACCGAGCTGAGGCGCGGCGAGTCCCGCTCCGCCGGCGTCCTGCATCGTGTCCCACAGGTCCTTGACCAGGGTGCGCAGTTCCTTGTCGAAGTCGGTGACCTCGGTGGCCGCGGTGCGCAGCACTGGGTCGCCGAACAGGCGGATGGGTTGGACGGTCACGCAATGCTCCTCGTGTGGACTGGAGGCCAGTCTACGAGGAGCGCGGTCAGTGCTCGGACGCGCTGCCGAGGAAGATCACGCTCACCAGCGCCACGACGAAGTGGCCGGTGAAGCGCAGCGCCGTCAGCACGGGGCGCAACAGCGCGTGGAAGTCGATGTGGGCTGCGGGGGCGCTGGTGGCAGTGGTCGTCGTCATGGTGTCAACTGTGCCGTTCGTGCAGGTCAGCTCACATCGGCCCGGAGTATCGAGGCTGTGTCGGCCCGAGGTAGGAAGATCGGGTGCAACACTCGGCCGGAAGGTGGACACCTTCGGGTCATGAGGCTGATGCGACCGATCTGGGAGGGGGCGGCCGGCGTGCGCGACGACGCCCCGTCGGACGCCGAACTGTGGACCCGCGGCGACGAGCACGCGTTCAGCGAACTCTACGACCGCTACGCCGAGGCGGTGTGGAACCACGCTTACCGGCTGACCGCGTCGTGGTCGACGGCGGAGGACCTGACGTCGGCGACGTTCATGACCGCGTGGCGGCGGCGCGCCGAGATGACACTCGTCCGGGACAGCGCGCTGCCATGGCTGTTCACGGTCGCCGGTTTCCTGGCTCGCTCGGAGTTCCGCCGCAAAGCGCGGTTCACCCGGCTGCTGCATCGCGTGCCACGCGACGACGTGCAGCGCGACCACGCCGACGACGTCGCGGCGTCACTCGACCACGAGGCCCGGTTGCGCGAGGTCCTGGAAGCGGTCGAACGCCTTCCCCGTGCCGAACGCGAGGCCGTGGAGCTCGTGCTGTTCGGCGAACTGCCCATCGCGCAGGCCGCCGAGGCCCTGGGGGTCGCCGAGGTGAGCGTCCGGTCCCGCATCTCGCGTGCCCGCGCCCGCCTGCGCAAGCAACTCTCCTACGACACCCTGGAGGTGGAGTGATGGCCTTCGACCTGCCAGCCCGCCGTGAACTCCCCGCCGACGTCAAGGAGCGCATGCGCCCGGACTTCGCCGAGTCCCTCGCCGTCCGCACGCGCCGCAGCCGCGCACCTCTCGCGGTCGCCGCGGGGGTGACGCTCCTCATCGCGGGCGGTGTGGTCGTCACGCAGTCGTCCAGCCACCAGGTCAGCCCTGGCCACGTGCGCGTCGTCACCCCCTCCGAGCAGGACCTGACACGATGCCGCGTCGCGCTGGAAGACCAGAACTGGCAGTCCACCGAGATGGCCGTCTTCGACCTGCGCAAGGTCCTGCACGGCACGGACGGCCGCTTCTGCGAGCTCACCCGTTCCAGGGCCATGGTCGCGGAGCGGCGCTTCAAGCCCGTCGCGTTGCAGGACGGGTCGATCACCTACCGCTCGAACAGGATCATCGCCGGTGTGCCGCCTAAGGGCACGACCACCGCGAGGAGGGACCGGGTCAACAACCACCCGCAGTTGGAGCCCGCCCTGGATCCTGAAGCCTTCAACGACAGCGTGGTCACCCCGAACTTCTTCATCATCGAGATCTGGGGCGTGCACGACTCGACACCGACGCTGTTCTTCGACGATCGCCCCGAGAAGACGCCGCCGCTCAGCGCGCACTCCGCGGCAGTCAAGGCGAGCTTCGAGAGCGGCGACCCCGACCAGAAGTCGCTGGTGAACATCCTCGCCAAGTGCACAGACCGAGCGTGGGAAGAGACCGGGGTGCATGCCGAACGGCTGGACAAGTGGGAACCCGTCATCGCGACGGGAGTCGAGGAGTGGAACGGTGCGCTTCTCGCTCGCCGCGGCGACGCGGAGTTCGGGTACTGCTACTTCTACAGCACAACCGCGGCCAAGCCCTTCTCGATCATCGACGAGGTGCAGGAAGAACCCGACGAGCCGTACCTGATCACACAGGCACCGAGCGATGTGATCAACCACGGCGCTGCGATTCTGTCCGTCGGGCAGTACACCGTCATCGGGCGCGTCGGCCGCTGCACCGGAACCGTCGAAGTGTCGGACCGCGACGGTCCCGCTGTCACCGCCGAACTGGCGGACGGTTTCTTCCTGGCGAACGTCCCCCTCAAGGACGGGCGCGAAGACCTCAGGAAGCCTGACGATCCGCTCGAGCCCGGACGCCTGCACGTGGTCGTCCGTGACGAGAACAACGAAGTCGCCTACGAGGGCGACCTCAAGTGATCATGGAGCCATGACCTGGACCGCACCTGAAGTCGACATCACCGACGAACCGCTCCTCGGGGCGGAACGCCCGATGCTGGAGGCGTGGCTCGACCGCCATCGAGCCACGTTCCTGGGCAACTGCGCGGGACTCACCGGCGAGCAACTGGCCGAGGCGTCCGCGCCGCCGTCGAACCTGAGCCTGCTGGGCCTGATCCGGCACCTCGCGGACGTGGAGCGCGTGTGGTTCCGCGTCCGCCTGGCCGGCCAGGACGTGCAGGCCAGGCACAGCGGGCCAGGTGACTGGGACGGCGCCTTCGAGGACCTCGATCCGGCCCGCGCCGAGGCCGAGTACGCCTATCTCGTGGCCGAGATGGCCGAGGCCCGCGCGGCTGCTGCCACGCGGGACCTCGACGACATCTTCTTGCACGAACGAGTGGGCGAGATCTCGGTGCGCTGGCTCTACGTCCACCTGATCGAGGAGTACGCGCAGCACAACGGCCACGCCGACCTCCTGCGCGAACGCATCGACGGACGCACCAACAACTAGCTCAGCCCACCTTCACCACGCGGGCCGCGCCACCTCCGCGCCTCGTCGGCTCGGCGACCGCGCGCCACCGGCCGTCCTTGGCCCGTTCGACGGCCGTGGCGGCGCCGATCTCGGCGTTCTGGCTGAACTTGTGCCCGATGGCCTGCAGGCCCGCGGTGGTCGAGGCGGCGATGAACGCCGCCTCCGCCGGGGTGGTGGCGGCGTTGCGCTGGGAGGCGCGCGGGGCCGCGACGGCGTCGACCAGGGACATCTTGCGGTCGAGGCGGCCGGTCAGGATCTGGGCGACCGTGGTGATGATCGTGGCGCCGCCCGGTGAGCCGACGGCGAGCACGACCTTGCCGTGGTCGAGGACGATCGTCGGGGCCATCGACGAGCGCGGGCGCTTGCCGGGGCCGGGGAGGTTCGGGTGCGGGACGCCGGCGGTCGGGGCGACGAACTCGAAGTCGGTGAGCTCGTTGTTGAGCAGGAAGCCGCGGTTCGGGACGACGATGCCGCTGCCGCCCTCCGCCTCGATGGTCAGGGTGTAGGCGACGACGTTGCCCCAGCGGTCGGCGGTCGTGAGGTGCGTGGTGCGTTCGGCGTCCTCACGCAGGGCCGAGAGTCCGGCGGTGGCCTCGCACGCCTTGGGGTCGCGCGGGTCGGCGGCGGGCTGCGGGGCGGGAAGCACGGCGTCGGGCTTGATCAGGCAGGCGCGGCTGTCGGCGAACTTCTGCGAGAGCAGGCCCTCGGTCGGCACGCGGGAGAAGGCGGGGTCGCCCACCCAGCGCAGGCGGTCGGCGAAGGAGAGCTTGGTCGACTCGATGAAGCGGTGCAGGTACTCGACGTCGGAGACCTTCGACAGGTCGGTCGACTCGAGGATGTTGAGCGCCTCGCCGACGGTCGTGCCGCCCGACGACGGTGCCGCCATGCCGTAGACGTCGAGGCCGCGGTAGCTGGTACGGGTCGGGTCACGGCGTTCGACCTGGTAGCGGGCCAGGTCGGAGAGCTGCATGTCGCCGGCGCGGACGTTGCGGGTCGAGCCGGGCACGACCGGCGGCTTCTGCACGGCCTTCACGAGGTCGCGGCCGACCGCGCCGCCGTAGAGCGACGCCAGTTCGGTACGGGCGAGTTCGCGGTAGGTGTCGGCGAGCTGCGGGTTGCGGAACGTGCTGCCGACCGCGGGCGCCTGGCCGCCGGGCAGGTACAGGTCGCGGGTCGAGGTGAAGTCGGCGAAGCGGGCGGCGTTGTTCGTGATCTGCGAGTTGAACGTCTGGTCGACGACGAAACCACGCCGTGCCAACGCTTCCGCGGGCGCCATGGCCTCACGCAGGTTCAGCGTGCCCCACTTGCGCAGCGCCTGCTGCCACGTCTTGGGCGTGCCGGGGACGCCGACGGACTTGCCGCTGGTCATCGCCTCAGCGAACGGCAGTGGCTGGCCGTTCTCGACGAAGAGCTGGTCGGTCGCGGACCGCGGCGCGGTCTCCCGGCCGTCCAAAGTGGACACACGGCCGGTGCGGGCGTCGTAGTGGACGAAGAACCCGCCGCCACCGATGCCCGCGCTGAACGGGTCGGTCACGCCGAGCGCGGCGGCGGTGGCGACGGCGGCGTCGACAGCGTTGCCACCGCGGCGGAGCACGTCGATGCCGATCTGGGACGCGTCGGGGTCGACGCTCGACACAGCGCCTCCCCAGCCCACCTGCTCGGGCACGCGTGGCGATGATTCCGCCGCTCCTGCCGGGGCAGGAGCGACCAGTACGACGGAGAGCGTCAGTGCGGCAACCGTTCGCAACATGCGGAAACTTCTACTCCGTTGTCACCGGATGGCAACACCCCTTGAGGAAGGCCTAAGGTGCGGGCGTGTCGATCGATCTTGATCAGTTGCGAACCGATTTCACGAACACCCCGCTCGACGAGGCCGACCGCGAGGACGCGCTGCACCTCCTGCTGCGCGAGCGCCGCGACGAGGACGCCGGCCTGCTGCGGCATCTCCTGGCCGAGGAGACCGCCGCGCACCAGGAGGGCTGGGGTGTGCGCGAGGCATTGGTGCTCGCCGCCCTGCTGCTCGCCGAGTGCGGGCGTGAAGAGGACGTCTGGGCCCTGTGGGAGGCCAAGAACGCCTCCTTCGACACGATGGCGGGCCTCGACGGCTTCCTGCTGTTCCCGGCGGGCATCGCGGGCACGACGGCGCACGTGATCGCCGGTGAGGACCACCCGGAACGCGGCGACCTCATGACCTACATGAGCGAGTACCTCGAGTACGAGAAGCTGACCGACGAGGACATCCGCGAGCACATCGCCGGCCTGCGCTCCCACTTCGCGAACTGAGCGCCTACAGGACCTCCAGCGGGTCGAGCTTGATGCGCACTAGGTCCTGCTCCTTGCGCGCCGTCCGCACGGCCTGCGCCTCGGCCAGCACGGCGGCCAGCTGACGGCCCTCGCCGCGGGCGACCCTCACCAGGGCTCGTTCCTTGGTCTCGTCGTCGCCCAGCGGCACCGGGCCGAGGACCTCGCCGGTGGGCGGCAGCCGGAGTTCGTCGAGCATGGCGTTCACCGCGTCCGGGGTGCCGTCGACCGTCGCCATCCGGACCGCGGGCGGGAAGCCCAGCTCGGTCCGCGCGGCGAGTTCGGTGGCGGCGTGCCACACCGGGTCCCAGCGGACCAGGGCCTGCACCGGGGTCAGCGACGAGTCCGCGATCACGACCACCCGCCCGTTGCCGGGCCGCACCAGGCCCGCCGCCGTCATCCACCGCCGGAGCGCCTCCTCGGCGGCGCGGAGGTCGGCCCTGCCCAGCAACGCCCACCCGTCGAGCAGCAGCACGGCACCGTAGCCGCCCTCGGCCACGGGTTCGGCGCCCGGCGTCGCGACCACCAGCGAGGGCCTGCCCGGCACCTTGGTCAGCACCTCGTCCGCGCCGCTGGTCCGCACCGGAATCCCGGGAAACGCCCGCCCGAGCTCCTCCGCCGTGCGCCGGGCCCCGATGATCTGCCCGCGAAGCTTGCGCGACCCGCACGTGGGACACCGGAACGCGGCCTCCGTCGCCGCGCACCACCGGCAGTACGCGGGCTTCGGCAGCCCGTCCTCGGTCCCGCCCGGCAACGCCAGCGGCCCCGCGCACCGGCGGCACCGCGCGGGCCCCCGGCACTGACCGCAGGCGAGCGACGGCACGTAACCACGGCGCGGCACCTGGATCAGCACCGGCGAGTCGGTGAGCGCGAACCGGGCGGCGTCGAACGCGATGGACGGAAGCCGGGCCGTGCGCGCAGCCGGGTCCTTGACGTCCTGCCACTCGTTGTCGCCCACCGACACCACCCGCGGCGCGACGGACCTCAACGTCTCGCGCGACGCCACGATCTCGTGCGCCCAGCCAGTCTCGACCAGCAACTGCGCCTCGGCCGTGCGAGCGAACCCGCCGATGAGCAGCGCGGCCCCCGTCATGTGCGCGCGCTGCACCAACACGTCACGCACGTTCGGATACGGCGACCGCTGCTCGACGTGCAGATCGTCACCGTCGTCCCACACGACCAACAGCCCAGGATTCTTGACCGGTGCGAACGCCGTGGCCCGCGTACCGACCACCACCCGCGCCACGCCCCGGCGCACCAACAACCAGCGCTTGTAGCGCTCCGACGGCCCGAGGTCGGCCGACAACGTCACGACGCCTTCGATCAGCTCGCCGCACGCCTCGGCGACACGGGCCAAGTCGCGGTGGTCGGGAACGACGATGGCCACCCCGCGCCCCGACGACGCGACGGCGGCGGCCGCCTCCGCGAGCCGCGCGGGCCAGTCCTCGGCGGGCAACGCCTGCCAGACGGCGTGGGCGGGCCGGCCCTCGTGCAGGGCCTCCAGGTACTTGGGGCCGCGGGGATAGCGCGCCCAAGCGTCGGCGGGGACGGGAGGCAGCTGCGAACGCCCGGCGGCCGCGTCGGACGGCGGGACGGCTTCGGCCGGCGAAGCGGGCTCGGGCTGGGAAGCGGATTCGGTTGGCGGGACGGCTCCGGTCGGCGGGAGCGCTGCGGGGTACGAAAGGGCCTCGGCCTGCTGCGCCTCGGGCTGCGAGCCCGTCTCGGTCTGCGGAACCCCGATCTGCGGAACGGCTCCGGTCGGCGGCACAGCTCCGGAATGAGGTGTGCCTTCGGCCCGCCGCGTCTCGGTCTGCGAAGCCTCCACGGGCGATGAGGCGGCTTCGGCCTGCCGTTCCTCGGTCTGCGGAACCATCTCGGGCTGTGAGGCCACCACGGTCAGCAGCGCGGCTCCGCCCTGTGGCGCCTCCGCCGGCGGCTGCCCCACCCACGCGGGCAGCTGGGGCAGCGGCGGCGGCTCCGCTGAGGCGGCGGCTTCCGCTCGGGCGTGCCGGGGCGGGATGGCCAGGCGCAGCACGTCGATCATGCCGCCCGCGTACCTGTCGGCGATGGCGCGGGCCAGGGTGGCGATCTCGGGTGCCAGCACCGGTTCGGGTGACACGACCTTCTCGATGAAGGCCAGTTTCTTGCCGTACTCCGAGGTTTCGGCTCGCTCCAGCAGGTAGCCGTCGACGAGCTGGCCCGCGAACCTCACCCGGACGCGGCAGCCCGCGACGGCGGCTTCGTCCAGTTCGGACGGAACCGAGTAGTCGAACGGGCGGTCCAGGTGGGCCAGGGGGACGTCCACCACGATCCGGGCGACCGGCAGCGACTCCGCGGGGACCCGCTCCCCTTTTCTCGCTCCGGTCTTCGCGTTCATGCCTCCTGGTGTATCAGACACCCCCGACAGTCACGCGTTGCGCCTCACCAAACCGGTGAAGCCCGCCACGAACAGGGTCGCGAAGGCCCAGGCCAGGATCTGCAGCAGCCAGGTGGTGGCCAGGACCACCTGGCCCGCGCTGGCGCCCGCGTCGACCGTGCAACGGGTGGCGTCGACCTTGACCAGCGGTGTCGCCACGTTCAGGGCGTAGCCGACCTGTTCCACGGTCGAGCAGCGGACGGCTCCGGAGATCAACACCACACCGACCGACACGGCGAGCACGCCGGCCAGCCACACGAGCGCGAGGCCGGGGCGGTAGCCGTGTCCGACGGTCACGCCTCGGATCAGGTGCCAGGCGCGGCCCCACCGGGAGAGCTGGCCGCGGCGGCGCAGGTCGCGTTGCTGGGCCACCCGGATCCGCCGCACGTCGCGTTCGTGGCCGGCGGCCTGGTGGGCGGCGGCGAGCTGGGTCCACGGCTGGGTCGAGTAGCGGAGGGTGCGGGTCGCGAGGAACGAGAGCCATTCGTCCACAGTGGCGTCCCGCGGCAGGCCCTCGTAGGTCAGGCCTTCCAGTTGTGCCTTGCCGTCGACGCCTTCGAACGGCAGGAACAGCTCTTTGCCGACGCGCACGTGCCGCAGGTCCAAAGCGACGCCCGGTGAGCTGACCCGGCCGTCCCGGAAGATGAGCTGGCCGTCGACCCGCGTCCCGCGCAATCGCACCGAAGCGTGGATGCCGCCGCCCGAGACGTCGCACCCCTGGGACAGGAAGATCCCGTCGCCGACCCGCAGGTCGACCAGCACGAGCCCCGCCTCGAAACGGGCTCCGGCGCACATCAGCACGGCCGAGATCTGCGACCCGCTCAGCGTCACCGAACCCGCGGCGTGGAAGCCGTCGTTCAGGTACACGCTGCCGCCGATGCGCATGTGCAGCGCGTCGATCGACTCCGCGGCGCTCAGGCGGGCGCCGCTCAGGCTCAGGTTGTGGTCCACGGACAGGCCACGCGCGTGCACGGCGGGCGCGGTCAGGCCGCGCAGGTCCAGCTGTGAGAACTGCGCCCGGTCGAGCCGCACCGGCTGCTCGGTCGTGCAGTCGCGCAGCACCAGCGGTTTCTTCGCCACGACGTCGGACAGGTCGAGCTGACCGGTGATCTGGGCCCCGACGAGCACGAACCCGCCCGGATCCAGTAACTCGTGCTCGATCATCCGCCGCCGGATCTCATCCCCCTTGATCTCCACGGGGGCAACGTTATCCGGAGATCGACTCCTGGCCGTTCTCGATGTGACCGCACAGACGACGGCGGAACCGGGGCTCCTCCTCCACCGTCACCGTCAGGTCGTACCAGCCGGAATTCATGACGGTCAGCCATGGGATGACGTGACGATGTCCTGGCCTCACAACGTAACGACGCCGCCCCAGCACGAACGTCAGCCGCGACGATCCGCTGTTCTCGAACGTCAACGTCAGCACACGGCTGTATCCACGCACCGACGACGAGACGCGCGCACGGTCAGAGGAAGACCCAGCGAACTCACGGCGGAAGCCGTTGGGACCCAGCAACACGAGGTCGTGATCACCGGTGACCTCGAGCGACGCCGACGACGCGACGTCGAAGTGCTGCGGCAGCGCGAACTGGCCCGAGTACGGGTACAGCGCGAAGTGCACGGACGCCGATCCGGAGTTCGACATGTCCAGCGTCGACCCGCGCAACGACGCGTCCGGCTGATACGGCAGGGCGCGCGCACGTCGCCTACCGGCCTCCTGCTCCGGCATCTTCTGCTCGGACGGAGGAGCGGGGCGCCAGCGCGGCGTCGCGGGCGGCACGGCGGCGGGTTCGCCGACCTCGGGCCACGTCCGGCGCCGGTCGAAGTCGAACGCCGAGGTCAGGTCACCGGCGACGGTCCGGCGCCACGCGGAGATCTCCTCCGACCGCACCCCGGTCCACTTCTCCAGGAACCGCGTCATCGACGTGTGGTCGAACACCTGCGAGTTCACGTAACCGCCGACGGACCACGGCGAGACGACGGTCATCGGCACGCGCGCACCCAGCCCCAACGGCCGGTCACCCACGTACTCGTCGGCAACGGACAACGGCGGGCGCGGCGGCGGCACGTGGTCGTAGAAGCCGTCGTTCTCGTCGTAGGTGATGAACAGGACCGTGGACTCCCACACCTCCTGGTTGGACGCCAGCGCGTCCAGCACCTGATAGGTGATCGAGGCGGAGGCGGCGGGCGACGACGCGCCGGGGTGCTCCGAGTCCACAGAGGACGGAACCAGGTACGACACGGCGGGCAACCGGCCCGCGACGACGTCCGCCCGGAACGTCTCCCCCAGCCCTCCGGGCTTCACGCGATGCAGTCCGCGCGAGTACAGCGACTTCTCCGCCGCGGAGAGCTTCGAGAGGTCCAGCGAGCCGATCAGCGCGGGGTCACCGGTCCCGTACAGCTTGTCCAGCGACTTGAACCCGGTGGGCAGCACCTTGCGCGCGATCTCCTTGAACCGCACGTAGAACTCCAGGTTGTTGTCCTGGAAGTTGTCCCACTCCTGGTACACGCGCCACGACTTCCCCGCCGCCTCAAGGCGTTCCGGGTACGTCTTCCACGTGTACCCGGTGTGGGTGTCCTCGCTGTAGGCCGCGTTGCCGGTCGCACGACCGCCGGACGGCTCGAAACCCGTGTACCCGGACACCCAGTAGTTCCGGTTCGGTGAGGTCGAGGACGGCACCGAGCAGTGGTAGGCGTCGCACAGCGTGAACGTGTCCGCGAGCTCGTAGTGGAACGGGATGTCCTGGCGCGTGTAGTACGCCATAGTCGCCCCGGTCTTCGCCGGCACCCAGTTGTCGTTCCACCCGCCGCGCAACGCCGAGTGCCCGCCGTTCCAGCTGTGGTCCAGGTCGCCGATGTACTGGATGTCACGCCCGGACGCCGCCTCACGCACCGGGAACGGCAGCACGCCCGACTGGTTGAACACGCCCTTCAGCGCGTTGCGGTCGGAGAACCCGCGCACGCCGCGGAGTGTCCCGTAGTAGTGGTCGAACGAACGGTTCTCCTGCATCAACAGCACGACGTGCTTGATCGCGCGCAACCCTCCCGCACGGGGCTCACGGGCCAACGCGGCGTACACCGACGGCGGCAGCAGCGTGCCCGCACCGGCTGCGGCGACGGCAGCCATGAACCCACGACGAGAGAGCGACATGAACGGAGTTTGTAGCCTCGGAAGGTGTCGCGGAACCGACCTTTGGTTAGCGTTCGGGCAACGCGCGGTTGTGACTCTCTCCCCAGGCAAGACACAGAAGAGGGGAAACGACCATGAGACTGCGCATTGCCGCCGCCGCACTCGCCATCGGGCTCTGCACCGCCGGTGTCGCCCAGGCCGACGAGGTGCCGCCGGAGTTCCAGAACAGACCCACGCCCGCGAACTGCTACAACGCCGTGCCCACGATCGTCGGCGCGGGCTTCATCGTCGGCGGTCCGGGGCCGGACGTGATCGTCGGCAGCAACGGGCCGGACACCATCTTCGGGCTGGGCGACAACGACATCATCCTCGGGCTCGGTGCCGACGACACGATCTTCGGTGGCGACGGCAACGACCTGGTCTGCGCGGGCTGGGGCCCGGACGACGTCCAGGGCGGCGACGGCCACGACACCGTCTACGGCGAGGCCGGCGACGACGACATGCTCGGCGGCGACGGCATGGACCTGCTGTCCGGCGACCTGAACTTCGACCGCGGCGACGGCCAGCTCGGCTTCGACTTCTGCCCGCCGTCGACGGAGGTCACCGTCAGCTGCGTGTGACCGCCTGCCGCAACAGGATCTCCGTGGCCGGGTCGGGTCTCACCCCGAGCTGCCGCAACGAGTCCAGCACGCGCGCACGGACCTCCTCGATCCTTTGTGGATTCCGTGCGCGCAACGCGGCGGCGAGCGCCAGCCGGTGCCCACGCGGTTCGAACGGCTCCAGGTCCAGCGCCCGGTCCGCGAGGTGACGGGCCTGCGCCGGATCCCCGGTGACGAGCCGGAGTTCGCCCAGCGCCAGCAGGTTGCCGACGTGCCGCTCCCTGATCCGGGCGATCTCCGCCTCGCACAGGTCGGTCAGGTCCGGGAGCGGCTCGCCTCGCCACAACGCGACCGCCTCGCTCTGCCTGGCCGTGTCGCTCAGCTCGTGGAACGACCACAGGTCCACCGTCAGCAGGTCGCCGCGGACGAGCCGGAGGGACTCGCTGTCGCTGCGCAGGAAGTAACTGGCCTCGCCGGCGGTCCGCCCCGGCTCCAGCAGCCGCCGGAGGTGGGTCGTCGTCACGCGCAGGTTCCTCGCGGCACTCGCGGGGTCCAGGTCGGGCCACAGCAGGTCGATCGCCTGGGCGCGGGTGATCACGGTGCGCACCACGAGAAGGCCGAGGAGCTGGCGGACGCGGGCTCGGCGCAGTTCCGGCGCCGGTGCGGTGAGGCCGTTCCTGGTGACCCGCATCGGCCCGATGACCTCGATGCCGATCGGATGCTCCGGCGGCGAGGGCACGGTGGCCAGGAGCTTGAGGGCACCGGCGGCGAGGCCCGGATCTCTGGCCAGCTCGCGGAACTGGCGGTGCGCGGCCGGTCCGACGCGGTCCGCCAGCCAGGTGCCCAGCGCGGTCCTGCCTCTCGCGGCCTGGCGCGCGGCGAGTTCCGCAGACCACGGCAGCGGGAGGAAGCAGAGGGCGTGTTCCGCCGGTAGCTCGGTGCGGAGATCTCCTTGCCTGGCTTGCAGGAACGCGCGTCCCGCCACACGGGCCCTGCGATGGGACGGGCCCAGATCGGTGCTGTCCCAGCGTTCCCTGAGTTCGTCGCTGAGCACGTAGCCCAGCGTCAGGAACCGGCGCAGGTGCCGTTCGGCGACCTTGACGTCCACGGGCCATCGGGCCAGGTGCTGCTTGTAGAGGTCGCGGGCCAGTTCTTCGTCGCCGCGGGTGACGGCGGCCGCCGCCTGTGCCGCACACGTCAGCACCGCGTCGCGCGGGTTGTCCTGCTCGGCGGACAGCTCGGCGGTGGTCTCGCCGAACGACGCGGCGATGACCGCGTGAAACGCCCGCGCCACGAACTCGTCGCGAGCCGTGCCGTCCTCGTCGTCTCCTTGGAACTCAACGGGTTCACCGTCGAACCACCGCGCCGTGGCGACGTGCCGGCGGGACAGGTCGCCGGTGAGCATCCGTCCGGCCAGCTCGGCCGCGTCCTGGCCCCGCCCGCACAGCGCGAGGCAATGCACGTGGAACCGCGTCGTAGACACCGCAAGCGCTTGGGGCACCTCGCTGGTGGGCGCCTGGGCGAGGTGGGTGAGAGCGGTCTCCGGGTCGCCGGCGAGTTCGGCGACCACCGCGGCGACGCTGTGCCGGAGCAGTCTCAGCACGGGTGACCGCGCTTCAAGTCGTTGTGCCCGTTGGGCGACGGCGGCCAGCCTGGTGAGGTCTCCCCTCGAATGCGCGGTGATCACGGCCTGTCCCAGCGCCACCGCCGCGCCGTCGTGGTCACCGGCTTCCAGCCATCGCGCGCAGGCGTTGTCGACCAGGCAGTCGATGGCCGGGTCGGTGAAGTCGTCGGCGTGCCGGACGGCGGCGGTGAGCAACAGGAACGCCGGCTCCTGGAGTTGGTGTGCCGGAACCGCTTCGAGCCATCGACGGGCCGTCGCGCCGGGCAGGACCGAGAGCGTGGTCCGCACGAGCTCGACCGCCAGGCGCGCGAGCAGCGTCCAGTCGCCGGCCCGGCACGCGACCCGTCCGGCCCCCGCCAGTTCGCCGCGCTGGACCAGCACCTCGGCGGCTTTGACGCGCATGTGCGCGGTGGGCAGAACGCTCGCCCACAGGTCGTGAGCCCGGTAGCGGCCGTCGTCGAGACGGTCCACCAGCGGAACGGTCCGGACGAGGTGTTCCACGTCGGTGGCCGCACCCGCCACCGCGCCGATCTCCGCGGCGGTCGCGGTTCCGAGGATCACCAGTGCCGCCAGCGTTTCCCGCGTCGGTGCGGACAGGCGGCTCAGCACCTCCTCGGCGGCGTAGCGCCAGGACGCGGCCGGGCCGGCGGTGAGGGACAGCCTGATCAGCGCGGGCCAGCCGTGCAGGTCCTCGGTGAGCTCCCGGCCGAACCTCCTGGCCAGCGCGGACGTTTCGGCGCCGGTGAAGGCCAGGTCGGCGGTCTCGATCGTGGCCACCTCCCCCGCGGCCTCCCTGCGCGCCAGCGGAAGTCCCGGCACGACACGTCCGGACAGGACGAGGTGCGCGGTGGCGGGCAACGCGCGGGCGAGCGTCGCGAGCAGCTCCGCGCCGGGTGATCCGTCCGGAACCTCGTGCACGTCGTCGAGCAGCAGGCACACGTCGAGCGGGGCTTTGCGTTGCAGTGCCTGGAGGATCTCCGCCGCGCCGGCCTGGGATCCGCGTTCTGCCGCGAGGGCGTCCAGGATCGCGGAGGCGAGCCGGGTCGCGTCCTCGTGGCCGGGACCGCAGGTGACCCAGGCGTCGATGCCGCGTGGTTCCAGGAGGTTCGCGCGCACCGCCTGGGCCAGCGCGGTGGTCTTGCCGAAGCCCGCGCCGGCGGTCACCAGCGTCACCGGGCGGCACCAGCGGCCTCTCAGGCGGTCGACCAGCCGCGGGCGGGCCAGCTCGACGTCGAGCGGGCGCGGCACCGCGTGCAAGCCTGTCTGGTCGTCCCCCACTCACTGCGGAGGCCCGCGAGAGACCCGAAATACGCGAAACGGCCCGTCTCCGGGCGGAGGCGGGCCGTTCGGGCGTGCGGGGTGATCAGGCGCCGGCGGCGTTGCGCAGGGCGTCGGCGCGGTCCGTCGACTCCCAGGGCAGGTCCACGTCGGTGCGGCCGAAGTGGCCGTACGCGGCGGTCGGGGCGTAGATCGGGCGGAGCAGGTCGAGATCGCGGATGATCGCGGCCGGACGGAGGTCGAAGACCTCCGAGATGGCCTGCTGGATCTTCGACGGGTCGACGGTCTCGGTGCCGAACGTCTCGACGAACAGGCCGACCGGGGCCGCCTTGCCGATGGCGTAGGCGACCTGGACCTCGACGCGGGTGGCGAGGCCCGCCGCGACGGTGTTCTTGGCGACCCAGCGCATGGCGTACGCGGCGGAGCGGTCGACCTTCGACGGGTCCTTGCCGGAGAACGCGCCGCCACCGTGACGGGCCATGCCGCCGTAGGTGTCGACGATGATCTTGCGGCCGGTGAGACCAGCGTCACCCATCGGGCCGCCGATGACGAAGCGGCCGGTCGGGTTGGTGAGCAGCCGGACGCTCGAGGTGTCGAGCCCCAGTTCGGCGATCTCGGGGGCCACGACGTGCTCGCGCAGGTCGACGCCGAGCAGCTTCTCGAGGTCGATGCCGTCGGCGTGCTGCGTGGAGATGACGACGGTGTCGAGGCGCACGGGCTGGTCGCCCGCGTACTCGATGGTGACCTGCGTCTTGCCGTCCGGGCGCAGGTACGGCACGGTGCCGTCCTTGCGGACCGCGGTCAGGCGACGGGACAGGCGGTGGGCCAGCGCGATCGGCAGCGGCATGAGCTCGGGCGTGTCGGTGCACGCGTAGCCGAACATCAGGCCCTGGTCGCCGGCACCCTGCTTGTCGATCTCGTCGTCGGCGCCCTCGACGCGGTTCTCGAACGCCGTGTCGACGCCCTGCGCGATGTCCGGGGACTGCGCGCCGATGGCCACGTTCACGCCACAGGAGTTGCCGTCGAAGCCCTTCTGCGACGAGTCGTAGCCGATCTCCAGGATCTTCTCGCGGACGATCGTGGGGATGTCCGCGTACGCCTCGGTGGTGACCTCACCCGCGACGTGGACCTGGCCGGTGGTGACCATCGTCTCCACGGCGACGCGGGAGCGCGGGTCCTTGGCCAGCAACGCGTCCAGGATCGAGTCACTGATCGCGTCACAGATCTTGTCGGGGTGTCCCTCGGTCACCGACTCACTGGTGAACAGCCTGCTGCTGTGCTGGCTCACGGACACTCCTTGTTCGAGGGGCTCAACAGGGAAAAATTCTACTGAGAATCAGTCAAGCGAACGGTAACCGCGTCCCACACAGCGGACGCCACTTGTGTTTTGGGGCCGTGCGGTATAGGCGTCTCGGTGCCGTCCGGGGACAGCAGCCAGCCGGCGTTGTCCTCCTGCTCGAACGCCTTGCCGTCGCCGACCGCGTTGAGCACCAGGAGGTCGCAGCCCTTGCGCCGCAGCTTCGCCCGTCCGTAGTCGAGCACCGACGTCGTCTCGTCGCCGGTCTCCGCGGCGAACCCGACGATCAGCTGGCCCGTCCTACGTGCGGAAACGAGTTCCACGAGGATGTCGGGGTTCTTCGTCAGCGCGATCGGGTCGGGGTCGCCGTCGGTCTTCTTGATCTTGTGCCCGGTGAGCGACAACGGCCGGAAGTCGGCCACCGCGGCGGCCATCACGACCACGTCCGCGTCCGCCGCGACCTTGTGCATGGCTTCGCGCAACTCCACGGCGGAGCCCACGCGCACCAGGTCGACGCCGGCGGGTGTGGCCAGATCCGCTGTGTTTCCCGCGACCAAAGTCACTCGGGCACCGCGTTGCGCCGCCACCCGTGCGAGTGCATAGCCCTGCTTGCCGGACGAGCGGTTGCCGATGAACCGGACCGGATCGAGTGGTTCTCGCGTGCCACCGGCGGAAATCGCGACGTGCACACCTTCGAGTGTCCTCGCGAGGGCGTCGCGGCGCACCAGCAGCAGCCGGGCCAGTTCGACGATCTCGGCGGGGTCCGGCAGACGGCCCTTGCCGGTGTCCTTGCCGGTGAGGCGGCCGGACGCGGGTTCGGCGACGATGACACCGCGACTGCGCAACAACGCCACGTTGTGCTGGGTGGCCGGGTGCTCCCACATCTCCGTGTGCATCGCCGGCACCAGCAGGACCGGGCAGCGCGCGGTCAGCAGGGTGTTCGTCAGAAGATCGTCCGCGAGGCCGTGCGCGGCCTTCGCGATCAGGTTCGCCGTGGCCGGGGCGACGACGACGAGGTCGGCGTTCTGCCCCAGTTTGACGTGCGGCACCTCGTGCACGTCGTCGAACGGGTCCGCGGACACGACCTGGCCCGACAGCGCCTCGAACGTGGCGGCTCCCACGAACTTCAGCGCGCCCTCGGTGGGGATGACCCGCACCGAGTGGCCTGATTCGGTCAGTCGGCGCAAAACCTCACAGGCCTTGTACGCGGCGATGCCCCCGCCAACCCCAAGAACGATCTTGGGGCGAACAGGGGCACCAGCGTCAGATGACGCAGTCACTCGCCCTCGGTGTGCTCAAGCAGACCCGCGTGGATCTCGCGAAGAGCAATCGAGAGGGGCTTCTCACGCGGGCCCGGCTCGACGAGCGGGCCGACGTACTCGAGCAGGCCCTCGCCGAGCTGCGCGTAGTAGTCGTTGATCTGGCGGGCACGCTTCGCGGCGTAGATCACCAACGCGTACTTCGAGCTCACCTGCTCAAGCAGGTCGTCGATCGGCGGGTTGGTGATGCCCTCCGGAGAACCGGTCAGGTGACCGAGCTCGGTGTGGGTGATCACTCGTCAATCTCCTGAATTTCGTGGTCCGACCATCAAGGATAGCAAGTCGGACGCGGCCGACTGCACGTCGGCGTTCACGACGACCTCGTCGAACTCCTTTTCGGCCGCCAGCTCCTCGCGGGCGATGGCCAGCCGGCGTTCGACGACGTCCGGGTGTTCGGTGCCTCTGCCGGTCAGCCGGTCGACCAGGTGCTCCCAGGACGGGGGCGCCAGCATGACCAGCTGTGCGTCTGGCATGGCCACGCGGACCTGCCGCGCGCCCTGGAGTTCGATCTCCAGGAGCGCGGGGCGGCCCGCGGCCAAAGCTTCTTCAACGGGCCTGCGAGGGGTTCCGTAGTGGTTTCCGGCGAACTCGGCGTGTTCGAGGAACTCGCCAGCCTCGACCATCTGCTGGAACTTCTCGTGGTCCACGAAGTGGTAGTGCACTCCGTCGACCTCGCCCGGCCTCGGCTTCCTGGTGGTCGCCGAGACGGAAAAGTAGATATCGGGTTGCTGGCTGCGCAGCTCCGTCAGAACGCTGGACTTGCCAACGCCGGACGGCCCGGACAAGACGGTGAGGCGGGAACGGGCAGAGCCCGTTCCCGCCTCGGTGCCAATCACTCTCCGCTGAACTCGGAGAGCAGGGCCTTGCGCTGACGGTCACCAAGACCGCGCAGGCGACGGCTGGGAGCGATCTCGAGGCGCTCCATGATCTGCTGAGCACGCACCTTGCCGACACCCGGCAGGGCCTCAAGCAGCGCGGACACCTTCATCTTGCCAAGGATCTCATCGCTCTCGGCGGACTTCAGCACGTCCGTCAGGGTCGTGCCGCCACGCTTGAGGCGCTCCTTGAGCTCAGCCCGAACGCGACGAGCGGCAGCAGCCTTCTCCAGCGCTGCGGCCCGCTGCTCCTCGGTAAGCTGGGGAAGAGCCACGATTTCCTCCGTGTGGATTCTTTTCGGATCGGTGCCGCGACCGTACCGACCGCAATTGCCTGAGTACAACGTGACCCAGTCAGGTAAATCTTCAGCGGTCATGATTGCGGCGGGTGGTAGTAGTACCAACACCCTCCGGCGGCCTGATCACCGCCCTCCGGCAACTCATCGCCCACTCTAGGTGTGCTATGAGGCCGGTGACCAGCGGGGCAGCCGGTGGCGTGGACCCTACCAACACATGTTTGCCCTGGTGAGCGCACCACACCCCAAAAGGCGTGGCGCGCCCCTCCTCAGAGGCTCTGCTGAACCCTCTGCACCGCGCTGACCAGCGAAGACACGTCGGGGCCGTGCTTGAGAACATCTCGTGAAGAAGTCGGAAAGACGTTGCGCATGTCGGGTCCGAAGAGCCGTTTTAGATCGGCCACGGAGCCTCCCTGAGCGCCGAAACCGGGCGCCAGGATCGGTCCGTTGAACCCGGAGAGGTCTACATCCGTTTCCCCGATCGTGGCACCCACGACGAGACCAACATCGCCGCACGGGGAAATGCCTGAATTCCGAGCGGAGGCGAAATCGATGATCGTCTTCGCCACGGTTCGCCCGTCTGGAGCAACCGCCCGCTGGACCTGCGCACCTTCCGGGTTCGAGGTGAGGGCGAGCACGAACACGCCCCTGCCCGTCGCCCGCGCCGTGTCGAGCGCGGGCTGCAGCGATCCGAAGCCCAGGAACGGGGAGATCGTGACCGCGTCACCGGCCAGTGGCGAGCCGTCGCCCAGGTACGCCTGGGCGTAGGCGGCCATGGTGGAGCCGATGTCGCCGCGCTTGGCGTCCACGAGCACCAGCGTGCCCGAGTCGCGCAGCTCCGCGATCACCCGCTCCAGCACGGCGACCCCACGCGACCCGTAGGCCTCGAAGAACGCCGCCTGCGGCTTCACCATCGCGACCCTGCCGCCGAACGCCTCCACGGCCGTCAGAGCGAACCGTTCGAGGCCCTCCGCGGTCGGGGACAGGCCCCACGCCTCCAGCAGGCTCGGGTGCGGGTCGATGCCGACGCACAGAGGTCCGTACGCCTCAACGGCTTTCGCGAGTTTGTCGCCGAAGGTCACTTGTCACCCCGCAGAGCGGCCTGGAGGGCCTGCAGCGGCTGGACGCCGATGTCACCCTGGATGAGCGCCTCGATGCCGTGCACGGCCGCGGCAGCGCCCTGGATCGTGGTCACACAAGGGATGTCCTTCGCCACGGCGGCGGTGCGGATCTCGTAGCCGTCGATGCGCGGGCCGCTGTTGCCGTACGGCGTGTTGAAGATCATGTCGATCTCGCCGGCCAGGATCATGTCGACGACGTTGCCCTCGCCCTCGAAGTGCTTGCGCACCTCGGTGCACGCGATCCCGTTGCGCTTCAACACCTCCGCCGTGCCCGCGGTCGCCAGGATCTGGAAACCGAGGTCGGCCAGCCGCTTGACCGGGAAGATCATCGCGCGCTTGTCGCGGTTCGCGAAGGACACGAACACCTTGCCGGACGTCGGCAGCGAGCCGTACGAGGCCGTCTGCGACTTCGCGAACGCCTTGCCGAACGACGAGTCGATGCCCATGACCTCGCCGGTGGACTTCATCTCCGGGCCCAGCAACGAGTCCACGCCGAGACCCTCCGGCGTGCGGAAGCGGTGGAACTGCATGACGGCTTCCTTGACCGCGACCGGCGCGTGCTCGGGCAGCCGGGCACCGTCACCGGTGGCCGGCAGGATGCCCTCCACGCGCAGTTCCGCGATCGTGGCGCCGAGCATCACGCGGGACGCGGCCTTGGCCATCGACACCGCCGTCGCCTTGGACACGAACGGCACCGTGCGCGACGCACGCGGGTTTGCCTCCAGGACGTACAGCACGTCGTCCTTGAGCGCGTACTGGACGTTCAGGAGCCCCTTCACGCCGATGCCCTTCGCGATGGCCTCGGTGGAGCGGCGGACGTTCTCGATGTCGGAGGCGCCGAGTGTGATGGGCGGCAGCGCGCACGACGAGTCGCCGGAGTGCACACCGGCTTCCTCGATGTGCTCCATGACACCGCCGATGAACACCTCCTCGCCGTCGCACAGCGCGTCGACGTCGATCTCGATGGCGTCGTCGAGGAACCGGTCGACCAGCACCGGGTGCTCGGGCGTCACCTCGGTCGCGCGGGCGATGTAGCCCGACAGCGACTCCTCGTCGTACACGATCTCCATGCCGCGCCCGCCGAGCACGTAGGAGGGCCGCACGAGGACCGGGTAGCCGATCTCGTCCGCGATCTCCTTGGCCTCGCTGAACGACGTGGCCGTGCCGAACTTCGGCGCGGGCAGGCCGGCCTCGGTCAGCACCTTGCCGAACTGGCCGCGGTCCTCGGCGAGGTGGATCGCCTCGGGCGTCGTGCCCACGACGGGCACACCGGCGTCGGCCAGGCGCTGCGCCAGGCCCAGCGGCGTCTGGCCGCCGAGCTGGACGATCACGCCCGCGACCGTGCCGGAGCGCTGCTCGGAGTGCACGACCTCCAGCACGTCCTCGAACGTCAGCGGCTCGAAGTACAGGCGGTCCGACGTGTCGTAGTCCGTCGACACCGTCTCCGGGTTGCAGTTGACCATCACGGTCTCGTACCCGGCCGCCCGCAACGCCATGGCCGCGTGCACGCACGAGTAGTCGAACTCGATGCCCTGACCGATGCGGTTCGGCCCGGAGCCGAGGATCAGCACCTTCGGCTTCTCGCGCTGTTCCGCGACCTCGGACTCGGCCTGGGGGTCGAGCTCGTACGCCGAGTAGTGGTACGGCGTCTCGGACTTGAACTCCGCCGCGCACGTGTCGACCGTCTTGTAGACCGGACGCACGCCCAGACGGTGGCGCAGCCTGCGCACGCCGTCCTCACCGGCCAGTTCGGACCGCAGCACCGCGATCTGCCGGTCGGAGAGCCCAGCTCGCTTCGCCTTGCGCAGCAACGGCTCGTCGAGCACGGGAGCGTCCAGCAGCTCCTGCCGCAACGTGCCGAGCCACGCGATCTGCTCGATGAACCACGGGTCGATCTTCGACGCGTTGTACACGTCCTCAATGGACGCGCCGAGTCGAAGAGCACGCTCGACCGTGTAGAGGCGCCCGTCGTGGCCGCGCTCCAACTGCTTCAGAGTGGACTCCAGAGTAGTGCCCTCCGGGTCCGGCTGCGTCCAGAAACCGACCGATTTCGTTTCCAGCGAACGCAGCGCCTTACCCAGCGCCTCCACGAAGTTCCGGCCGATCGACATGGCCTCGCCGACCGACTTCATCGTGGTCGTCAGCGTCGGGTCCGCGCCGGGGAACTTCTCGAACGCGAACCGCGGCGCCTTCACGACCACGTAGTCGAGCGACGGCTCGAACGACGCCGGGGTCTCCCCCGTGATGTCGTTGGTGATCTCGTCGAGCGTGTAGCCGATGGCGAGCTTCGCGGCGATCTTGGCGATCGGGAAGCCCGTCGCCTTGGACGCGAGAGCAGACGACCGCGAGACGCGCGGGTTCATCTCGATGACGACCATGCGGCCGTTGTCCGGGTGGATCGCGAACTGGATGTTGCAGCCACCGGTGTCGACGCCGACCTCGCGGATGACCTGGATGCCGACGTCGCGCATGTGCTGGTACTCGCGGTCGGTCAGCGTCATCGCCGGCGCGACCGTCACCGAGTCACCGGTGTGCACGCCCATCGGGTCGATGTTCTCGATCGAGCAGATGACGACGACGTTGTCGTTGCGGTCGCGCATCAGCTCGAGCTCGTACTCCTTCCACCCGAGCACGCTCTCCTCGATGAGCACCTCGGTGACCGGGGACTCCTCCAGGCCGATCGCCGCGAGACGCTCCAGCTCCTCCGCCGTGTACGCCATGCCGGACCCGAGCCCGCCCATGGTGAACGACGGGCGGATGACGACCGGGAGCCCCAGTTCGGCGACGGTCTTGCGCACCTCGTCCATCGACTTGCAGACGGCCGAGCGCGGCACCTCGGAACCGATGCCCCGCACCAGGTCCTTGAAGATCTGCCGGTCCTCACCGCGCTGGATGGCGTCGATGTCCGCGCCGATCAGCTCGACGTTGTACTTCTCCAGCACACCGCGCTCGTGCAGCGCGATGGCCGTGTTGAGCGCCGTCTGACCGCCCAGAGTCGCCAGGATCGCGTCCGGGCGTTCCTGCGCGATGACCTTCTCCACGAACTCGGCCGTGATCGGCTCGATGTAGGTGGCGTCGGCGAACTCCGGGTCGGTCATGATCGTCGCCGGGTTGGAGTTCACCAGGCTGACCCGGATGCCCTCTTCGCGCAGCACGCGGCACGCCTGGGTACCGGAGTAGTCGAACTCGCACGCCTGACCGATGACGATCGGACCGGAGCCGATCACCAGGATGTGCTTGAGATCAGTCCTCTTCGGCATCAGCGGGCCTCATTCATCAGCGTCACGAACTCGTCGAACAGGGGCGCGGCGTCGTGCGGACCGGCCGCGGCCTCGGGGTGGTACTGCACGGAGAACGCCGGCGCGTCGAGCAGCCGGACGCCCTCGACGGTGCCGTCGTTCGGGCAGTAGTGCGACAGCACGGCGCGGCCGAACTCCGAGGAGAACTCCTCACCGGGCGTGCCCTCCAGCGCGAACCCGTGGTTCTGCGAGGTGATGGCGACCTTGCCGGTGGTCACGTCGATGACCGGGATGTTGATGCCGCGGTGGCCGTAGCGCATCTTGTACGTCCCGCGGCCGACCGCGCGGCCCAGGATCTGGTTGCCGAAGCAGATGCCGAACAGCGGCAGCTTGCGGCCCAGCGCCTCCTTCGTCAGCGCGATGGCGTGGTCCTGCGTGGCCGGGTCGCCCGGGCCGTTGCTCAGGAACACCCCGTCCGGGCTGACCTTCAGGATGTCCTCGAAGGAACTGGTCAGCGGCAGCACGTGCACCTCGATGCCGCGCGCCGCCATCATCCGCGGGGTGTTCGACTTGATGCCCAGGTCGAGCGCCGCGACGGTGAACTTCTTGGCACCGATGGCCTCGACCACGTACGGCTTGTCCGTGGTGACGTCGACCGCGAGGTTCGCGCCGACCATCTCCGCCGAGGCCTTGACCTGCTCGACCATCGACGCGTCGTCGGTGAGCTCGGAGCCCGAGAACACCCCGGCGCGCATGGCGCCCCGCTCGCGGATGTGGCGGGTCAGGGTGCGGGTGTCGAGGCCCGCGATGCCGACCACGCCCTGGTTGGTCAGTTCCTCGTCGAGGCCGCGCTTGGACCGCCAGTTCGACGGCGTGCGCGCGGGGTCGCGGACCACGTACCCGGCGACCCAGATCTTCGAGGACTCGTCGTCCTCGTCGTTCCAGCCGGTGTTGCCGATCTGCGGCGCGGTCTGCACCACGATCTGGCGGTGGTAGGAGGGGTCGGTCAGGGTTTCCTGGTACCCGGTCATGGCCGTGGAGAACACGACCTCGCCGAGCGAGACGCCGGTCGCTCCGTACGCCTCACCGCGGAAGACACGTCCGTCTTCCAGCACCAATGCCGCGTTCGTCACGCCTTGCCTCCCACGAGAGCTGCTACCCATTCGCCGTAAACGTCCTTGTCGTCACCGCGGAACCCGGTGTCGAACAAGTGGCCTTCGTTCTCCCACTGGACCACCAGCAGGCCCTCTTCGCTGAACATGACCTTCCCGGCCAGGCCGCGGTCGGTGCGGGCGTCCCGGATGGACTCGGCCGGGATGAAGATCGGTGACGCGCCAACGCGTTCGATGGCTACACCTTCCGGGACGAGGCTCAGCGTGGCCTCCGCGCGGAAGCCGATGTCCCCGACCTGGACGCGGTCCTGCCAGTTGCCCGCGTTCGTCGTTCCGATGTAGACGCCCGTCGTCGCGAGCTTCGGCGCGCCCAGGGCGGCCGGCGTCGAGGGGAACGCGGGCAAGCCGGCCTGCTCGCGCTGGCGGCGCTTCCAGCCGTGCCACATGCCGTAGACGCACAGCGCGAAGAAGATGAAAACCGCCAGGGACAGGAGAATGCGCGTCATTCCGCAATCCTCCCCGCCAGTGCGGTCACCCGGCCACGCAAGATGGTGGCCGTCACCGCGGCGGGCAGTTCCATGCCCTCGAACGGGGTGTTGCCCGCGATGCTCGCGAGCTCCGCGCCGTTCACCGTCCACGACGCGTCCGGGTCGACCAGCACGAGGTTCGCGGGCTCGCCGACCGCGATCGGACGGCCCTGGTCGGTCAGCCCGGCGATCTCCGCGGGCTTCTCGCTCATCACCCGCGCGACGCCGCGCCAGTCCAGCAGGCCGGTCCGCACCATCGTCTCGACGACGATGCCGAGCGCGGTCTGCAGGCCGAGCATGCCCGGACGGGCCGCCGACCACTCGCAGTCCTTGTCCTGGATCGCGTGCGGAGCGTGGTCCGTGGCGACGCAGTCGATGGTGCCGTCCGCGAGCGCCTGCCGCAGCGCGTCCACGTCGGACTGCGTGCGCAGCGGCGGGTTGACCTTGTTGACCGGGTCGTAGGTGGAGAGCCGGTCGTCGGTCAGGATCAGGTGGTGCGGGGTGACCTCGGCGGACACCTTGGTGCCGCGGGCCTTGGCCCACTTCAGGACGTCCGCCGTGCCGGTGGTGCTGACGTGGCAGACGTGCAGCCGCGCGTCGACCTGCTTCGCGAGGATGCAGTCACGGGCGACGATCGACTCCTCGGCCGCGGCGGGCCAGCCCTGCAGTCCGAGCCTGGAGGCGTTCTCGCCCTCGTGCGCCTGGGCACCGACCGTGAGGCGCGGTTCCTCGGCGTGCTGGGCGATGACGGCGCCCAGCGCCTTCGAGTACTCCAGCGCGCGGCGCATGATCAACGGGTCGTGCACGCAGTGGCCGTCGTCGGAGAAGACCCGGACGTTGGCCTTGGAGTTCGCCATCGTGCCGAGCTCGGCGAGCTTCTCGCCCTTCAGACCCACGGTGACGGCGCCGACCGGGTGGACGTCGACCAGGCCGACCTCCTGGCCGCGGCGGGCGACGTGCTCGACGATGACGGCGTTGTCGGCGACCGGATCCGTGTTGGCCATCGCGAAAACGGCCGTGTAGCCACCGAGTGCGGCGGCCTTGGAGCCGGTCTCGATGGTCTCGGTGTCCTCGCGACCCGGCTCGCGCAGGTGGGTGTGCAGGTCGACGAACCCGGGCAGGAGGACCGCCCCGTTGCCTTCGATGACTTCGGCCTCTGAATCCGTGCCCTCTGCGATCACGCCGTCGCGGATCAGCAGGTCGATCGGATCACCCTCGCCGTAGGGTCGAACTCCCTTGAGAAGCAAGGGTTTCACGCGTTTTCCTCCTCGTGGGCAAGCAGGTGGTACAGCACGGCCATGCGCACGTGGACACCGTTGCGGACCTGCTCGGTGATCGCGGCCTGCGGGCTGTCGGCGACGACGGAGGCGATCTCCATGCCGCGCAGCATCGGGCCGGGGTGCAGCACGACGGCGTGCTCTGGCAGCAGCTTCAGCCGCCGCTCGTTGAGGCCGTACGCGATCGAGTACTCGCGCGAGCTCGGGAAGAACCCGCCGGTCATCCGCTCGGCCTGCACGCGCAGCAACATCACGGCGTCCTGCGAGGCGAGCTCGGAGTCGATCTCGTGCGAGACCGCGACCGGCCACTTCTCGACGCCGGTGGGCAGCAGGGTCGGCGGCGCGACCAGCGTGACCTCGGCACCGAGCGTGGTGAGCAGGTGCACGTTCGAGCGCGCCACGCGGCTGTGCAGGACGTCGCCGACGATCGCGACGCGGCGGCCGTCGAGGCTGCCCAGGCGGTCGCGCAGCGTGGCCGCGTCGAGCAACGCCTGCGTGGGGTGCTCGTGCATGCCGTCTCCGGCGTTCACCACGGACGTGCTGGTGTGCTTGAGCCAGCCCGCGAGCCGGTGCGCCGCACCGGAAGCGGGGTGCCGCACGATCACGCAGTCGGCGCCCGCGGCCTGCAACGTCAGCGCGGTGTCGCGCAGCGACTCGCCCTTGCTGACGCTGGAACCGGAGCTGCTGACGTTGATCACGTCCGCGGACATCCACTTGCCGGCGATCTCGAACGACACCCGCGTGCGCGTGCTGTTCTCGTAGAACATCGTGATCACCGTGCGGCCGCGCAACGTCGGCAGCTTGCGGACCTCGCGGCCGAGCAACGCCTGCTTGAGGCGGTCCGCGGTGTCGAGGATCGCGATCGCCTGATCGCGGTCGAGGCCGTCGGTGGAGAGCAGGTGCTTCACTTCAGGACCACTCCGTCGCGGCCGTCGAACTCCTCGAGCATCACGACGACGTCCTCGGTCTTGGACGTGGGCAGGTTCTTGCCCACGTAGTCCGCGCGGATCGGCAGTTCGCGGTGACCGCGGTCGACGAGCACGGCGAGCTGGACGGCGCGGGGCCGGCCGTGGTCGCGCAGCGCGTCGAGGGCGGAGCGGATCGTGCGGCCGGAGAACAGCACGTCGTCCACGAGAACAACCAGCTTGTCGTCGATGCCGCCCTCGGGCAGCTTCGTCGCTTCCAGCGGCCGCGTGGGGCCTCTGCGCAGGTCATCGCGGTAGAGGGTGATGTCGAGCGTGCCCTCGTGCACCGTCCGGCCGGAAAATTCGGCGATCTTAGCGGCTAGACGTCGTGCGAGGGGGGCTCCCCGGCTGGGAATACCCATCAAGACGACGTCGGGTGCGCTGGGTGCATCGAGTGCGGTCTTCTCGATGATCTGATGGGCCATTCGGGCGACAGTGCGCGCGACGTCACCGGCCGAGAGAATCTCGCGATCCCCGGCCGGATCCGTCGCGCCACGTTGACGTGACGCCACGGCTGGACCTCCTTCCCCGCCTCACTGGACGGGTCCTTAAAGGACGTCGGACACCTAGTGACAACTAGGCTGACCTGCACCGTATCACCTACGGACGGTCAACCATCCGAGTGGTGTGCCAGGCGTGGCGCGCGTCTCTCCTTGAGATCAGCTTGACCTGCCGACCACGGCGAGTAATCATTACTCTGCGTATCGATCGAAGCCTCCCCGCAGCACGCCGGTACTGCTGACGGGGCGAATGAACGGAGAACCGCCACATGGGCGACTACGCCAAGGCGCTGGGGGCCAAGCTCCGCGCTATCCGCCAGCAGCAGGGTCTGTCCCTGCACGGCGTCGAGCAGAAGTCCGGCGGTCGCTGGAAGGCCGTGGTCGTCGGCTCCTACGAGCGCGGTGACCGCGCGGTGACCGTGCAGAAGCTGGCCGAGCTGGCCGACTTCTACGGCGTTCCCGTCGCCGAGCTCCTGCCCGAGGGCCGCGTTCCCTCCGGTGCCGAGCCGGCCACCAAGATCGTGATCAACCTCGAACGGCTGCAGCAGCTGCCGGTCGAGAAGGTCGGACCGCTGGCCCGCTACGCCGCGACCATCCAGTCGCAGCGCGGGGACTACAACGGCAAGGTCCTCTCCATCCGCACCGAGGACCTGCGTTCGCTCGCGATCATCTACGACATGACGCCGGGCGAGCTCACCGAGCAGCTCATCGACTGGGGTGTGCTGCCTCCCGAGGCCCGCCCCGCGAAGGAAGACTGAGCTTCACACGCCGTTCATGGCTCCCCCGACGTCCTGCTGGTCGCCCTGAGGACGTTCGAGGGAGCCATGTGCGTTCTCGAGGTCATTCGGGTGAGAACAGCCGCCGGACGTGCTCCCGGTCCGTGATCGCGTGGATCGCCGCGATCTTCCGCTCGCGCACCGTGAACGCCACCAGCGCGACCGGCTGACCGTCCACTGTCGACACCAGCCCGGCCTCGCCGCCGACGACCGCCGGTTCCATGCACGGCGCCGCCCGCATCACCGCGGTCTTGGGCGCGACCATGCCGGCCCCCCGCAGCCAGATCCCCTCCGAGCGCAGCGTCACGTCCGCGTCCAGCACGTTCTCGCCCGCCATGAACGCGTCGACGACCTCGCGCTGTCCGGCCAGGTCCACATCGGACACCGGTCTGCCCGCCACCCTCTTGCGCGCCCGCGCCTCCACCTGCAACGCGCCCAGCGGAGTGCGGCCGATCAACGGCGCCACCTGCTCGAACGGCTCCTGGAACATGTCGTGCAGCACGTAGGCGACGCGTTCGTCGGGGGTCAGCGCGTCGAGTGCGGTCAGCACGCCGAGGCCGGGTTCGTGGTTCGGCTCCCTGCTCACGACCGGGTCCGGCATCTCGAAGCCGTTCTTGGCCCGCACGCGCAGCATCGTGAGGCTCACCCGCGCGACGACCGTGCTCAGCCAGCCGGGCTCACCGGTCTTCTCGATCTTGCGGCGTGCCTCCCGCACCGCGTCCGCGGCCTCGGCGAACCGGCCGAGCATCCGGTAGGCGAGCCTGTCCCCCTGGTCCAACTCCCCGATCATCGTTGGTCCCCTTCACCTCGAGCGCCCACCTCAAATAGACACCTGGCGGGCGTTCGACGTGACCAGTGACAGCAGTGGTATTGCTCACGGAATAAGCGCGGCAAGTTGCTGCCGGTCCTGGATCACGTGGATCGCGGCGATCCGGTCGTCGCGCACCGTGAACGCCATGATCGAGAACACCACGCCGTCCACCCTCGTGACGAAGCCGATCTCGTCGCCGATGACCGCGAACTCGACGGCGGCCAGCGCGGCGTACTTGCGGAACAGGCTCGCACGGCCCGCGACGGTCCGCCCGCCGACGACCCGCAGGTCGCCCGCGCGCAGCACGGCGTCCGGGTGCAGCACCGCGACCAGGCCTTCCAGGTCGCCCTCCCGGGACGCCCTGAGGAACGCCTGCACCACTTCGCGCTGTTTGGGCAGGTCGACGTTGGGCCGCGGCCGGTCCTGCACGCGCTTGCGGGCCCTGCTCGCCAGCTGACGCGCGGTGGCCGGGGTCTTGTCGATCAACGGCGCGATGTCGTCGAACGGCACGGCGAACAGGTCGTGCAGTACGAACGCCAGCCGCTCGTCGGGCTTGAGCGAGTCCAGCACGATCAGCATCGCGAGGCCGACCTGGTCCCTCGCGACGGCCTGGTGCTCGGGCTCCTCCCCCGTCTCGATCACGGGATCGGGCATCTCGAACGCGTGCTCCCGCCTGTCCCGCAACATGTTCAGGCACACCCGCCCGACCACGGTCGTGAGCCACGCGGCCGGGTTGTCGATCTCGCTCGTGTCGGCGCGCTCGACGCGGAGCCAGGCGTCCTGCATCGCGTCGTCGGCCTCGGCGAACGACCCGAGCATGCGGTGGGCGATGGCGCGCAACCTCGTGCGCTCCTGCTCGAACTGCGCGATCAAAGCTTCCCCCTGTGGCCTGGCACACACCCTGTCACGTTCCCGCGCGCTGCCGGGTCGACCGGGCAACGACTCATTCGGGAGGGTAATCATGAAGATCCTCGTCACCGGCGGCACCGGCACGCTCGGCAGGCACGTCGTCGCCGCGCTGCGTGCGGCCGAGGCGGACGTGACCGTGCTGAGCCGCCACGGCGACATCGCCTGCGACCTGCTCGGAGAGGTGCCGCCGCTCGAGGCCGACGTCGTGGTGCACCTCGCCGGCGGGCAGAAGGGCGACGACGTCGCGACCCGCAACCTGCTGGCGGCCTGCCGGAGCGTCCGGCACCTCGTCTACATCTCGGTGATCGGCGCGGACACCGTGCCGCTGGCGTGGCTGCGCACCAAACTCGCCTGTGAGCAGGAGATCGCCGCGTCGGGCATCCCGTTCACGATCCTGCGCGCGGCCCAGTTCCACGACCTGACGCTGACCATGGTGCGCGGCCTGGCGAAGCTGCCGGTCGTGCCGGTGCCGGGCCTGCGGCTGCAGCCCGTCGACGCTCGTGACGTGGCCGCGCGCATCGTCGAGCTGGCGCTCGGTGCGCCCGCCGGACGCGTCACGGACATCGCCGGCCCTGCGGTCTACGAGCTGCGGCAGCTCGTGCGGGACTACCTGTCGGTCACGGGCAAGCGCCGTCTCACCGTGCCGGTGCGGCTGCCGGGCAAGGCCGGACAGGCCTACCGGGACGGGCGGAACCTGACGCTGGACGGCGACCACGGCGCCCGCACGTGGGAGGAGTTCCTCGCCGATCGGTAGAATCCCGGCAACGTGACCTCTTCCGACGCAGGACTTCTCGCCGATCAGAACCCGCTGCCGTCCGGTGTGGACTCCCGGCTGCGCGAGCACCTCACGTTCCTGATCGAGGTCGATCAGCTCAAGACCGTGCTGCGCGCGTCCCCTCTCGCGGCGGCGGACCGGCGGGAGAACGACGCGGAGCACTCGTGGCACCTCGCGCTGATGGTGCTGACTCTCGCGGAGTACGCCGACGAACCGATCGACGTCGGCCACACGATGAAGCTCGTGGTCGTGCACGACCTGGTCGAGATCTACGCGGGTGACACGCCGATCTACGACACCGAACTGGGCGAGAGCCAGCAGGAACGCGAGGAGGCCGCCGCCGACCGGCTGTTCGGGATCCTGCCCGAGGACTCGGGTCGCGTGCTGAGGGCGTTGTGGGACGAGTTCGAGGCGCGGTCGACGCCCGAGGCGCGGTTCGCGAAGGCCATGGACCGGCTGCAACCGTTGCTGCTCAACTGGATGGCGAAGGGCGGGACCTGGCGGACGCCCGGTGTGACGGCCGATGCCGTGCGCGGTCGCAAGGCCGTGATCGGTGAGGGCTCGACGAAGCTCTGGGAAGCGGCGCTGGAGCTGATCGACGAGGGCGAGCGGCGAGGCTGGGCGCGGTCCTAAGGGGTGTGCCAGCCGCCGACGAACCACTTCACGTCGCCGGTCGCCGGGTCGTAGCGGCGGCGTTCGATGGTGCCGATGTCGGCGCCGTAGACGTGGATGCCGATGGTCGGCTCCTCCGATTCGGCCACGACCGAGTGAACATCGTCGTCGGTCGTGCAGCACACGGTGACCTCGCCACGCCGGAAGATCTGCTCGCCCAGCTCGATCAGGGGACCTGCTCCGGTGGGCTTGGCGTAGCGGATCTCGCGTTCGGCGCCGGAGTAGATGCCGACGGCGCCCCACGTCTCATGGCCGTGCACGGGCGTGCGCTGCCCTGGCGCCCACACGACGACGGCGACGCACCAGCCGGGGGCGAGGTGCAGCGGGTAGTTGACGTGGTGGTCGGGCGACGGGCGGGTGAGTTCGGGCGGGAGACGGTAACCGCTGTCCAGCAAGGCGGACAGGCGGTCCGCGACCCGTTTGGTGATCTCGTGCTCGTCGTCGGAGGCGGCCACGATCGACGCCACGTCGTCGAGGAAGGTCTGCAGGTTCATGACCTGAAGCCTGGGGCAGCGCCCGTATGACGTCCAATGCCAAAACCGCGGGCATCCCATCAACCTGGTTGATGAGACGCCCGCGGAATGGGGAACTACAGGACGGCGCGCAGCTGGTCCGCGATGACCGCGATCCGGCCGAGCACACCGTTCACGAACCGCGGCGAGTCGTCCGTGGACAGGCCCTTGGCGAGCTCCACGGCCTCGTCGATCGCGACCGCGTCCGGCACTTCGGTCGCCCACAGCAGCTCGTACAGGCCGAGGCGCAGGATCGCGCGGTCGACCGCCGGCATGCGCTGCAGGGTCCAGCCCTCGGCGTGCTCCGAGATGAGGTCGTCGATGCGCGACCGGTGTGCGGTGACGCCCTCGACGAGCGTCACCGTGTAGTCGTTCACCGGCGGCACGTCGGGAGACCCGACGCGCGAGGCCAGCAACGTCACCGCGTCACTGCCCAGCAGGTCGGCTTCGTAGAGGAAGTCGACCGCGCGCTTGCGGGCCTTGCTCCGAGCACCCATCAGGACTTGTCGCTGATGCGGCCGAGGTAGCGGCCGTCGCGGGTGTCGACCTTGATCTTCTCGCCGGTCGTGACGAACAGCGGGACCTGGATCTCGGCGCCGGTCTCCAGGCGGGCGGGCTTGGTGCCGCCGGTGGAGCGGTCGCCCTGCAGGCCGGGGTCGGTGTGCTCGATGATGAGCTCGACCGACGTCGGGAGCTCGACGAACAGCGGGACGCCCTCGTGCGTGGCGACCATCGCTTCCTGGTTCTCCAGCAGGTAGTTCGCGGCGTCGCTGACCGTCTCGGCCGAAACCGGGATCTGGTCGTAGGTGTCGCCGTCCATGAAGATGAAGTCGGTGCCTTCCTTGTAGAGGAAGGTCATGCCGCGCTTGTCCACGGTGGCGGTCTCGACCTTGGTGCCCGCGTTGAAGGTCTTGTCGACGACCTTCCCGGTCAGCACGTGCTTGAGGGTCGTGCGCACGAAGGCGCCACCCTTGCCGGGCTTGACGTGCTGGAACGCGGTGACGGTCCAGAGCTGGCCGTCGAGGTTCAGCACCAGGCCGTTCTTCAGGTCGTTCGTGGTGGCCACGGTGGGATTTCTCCTGTGTAGGACGGGGGTGTCAGACGACCACGAGTTCTTTCGTGGTCAGGGTGAGGAGCTCCGGCCCGCTCTCGCGGACCACGAGGGTGTCCTCGATGCGGACCCCGCCCCGCCCCGACAAGTAGACGCCGGGCTCGACGGTGACCGCCATACCGGCCGAAAGTGTACCGGCACCCGCCTTCGACAACGCCGGTGCCTCGTGGATCTCCAGCCCGACCCCGTGGCCGAGGCCGTGCAGGAACTCGTTCCCGTGCCCGGCCTTCTCGATCACCTCGCGCGACGCGTGGTCGACGTCGCTCACCCGCGCGCCGGGCGTGAGCGCGTTGCGGCCCGCCGCCTGCGACCGCGCGACCAGGTCGTACAGGTCGCGCTGCCAGTCCGCGGGCTTGCCGAGGACGAGCGTGCGGGTCATGTCGGAGTGGTAGCCGTCGACCAGTGCGCCGAAGTCGAGCTTGATGAGGTCGCCCACGTGCAGGGTCGCGTCCGTCGGCGAGTGGTGCGGCACGGCCGAGTTCGCGCCGAACGCCACGATCGAGGAGAACGACGGGCCTTCCGCGCCGTGGTCGAGCATGCGGCTCTCCAGCTCGCGCGCGACCTCGCGTTCGGTGCGGCCGGCGCGCAGCCCGCCGTGGCCGATCAACGCCCCGAGGGCGCGGTCCGCCGCCGCGCACGCCATCCGCAGCGCCTCGATCTCGACCTCGTCCTTGACCAGCCGCAGCTTCTCGACCAGGCCACCGGCCTTCACCAGCTCGGCCTTACCGGCGGCCGCGGTCAGCTCGTCGAGGCCGTCGACCGTCACCTGGTGGCTCTCGAACCCGAGGCGGCCCTTCGCGCGTTGGGCGAGCGCCGTGTCGCACGGCCGGTCGATCAGCCGTTCCAGGTCCGGCACCTGCTTCGCCGACTGGGTGAGATAGCGGCCGTCGGTGCAGAACACCGTCGTGTCGTCGCCCGCCGCGCCGATCAGGACGGCGGCGTTCGATCCGGTGAACCCGGTGAGGTACCGGACGTTCAGCAGGTTCGTGACGAGCAGCGCGTCCAGGTTGGTGGCCTGGAGCTCCTGGCGGAGGGCGGTTCGGCGTGCGGCGTACGACGACATGTCTCGCAGCGTACGGCCAGTCCTAAGCTGTCCGCATGCGTCCTTGGTTCGTCCGTGCGTTGTGGATGGGGCTCCTGCACGGAGCCGTGCAGACCGGCGTGGCGGCCGTAGGCGTGCGCAGCCCCGAAGCCTCCTCGGTCCGCCCGATCGCGATCGGGCTGCTGATCGCCGCCGCCGTCATCTGGGGCGCCGTCGACACGGCGCGCGACCTGGACGGGCGCGGCATGCAGTGGTTCATCGCGGCGCTGATCGCGGGCCCGTTCGCGGGCGCGCTGGGCGTGATCGGGACGGCGTTGCTGGTCGACCAGACCGGGCAGGAGGCGCTGTGGGTGGCGCTGACGGGCGGCGCGGCGTTCACGGCGTTGCTCGTGCTCGCGCCCGCCGGGCTGGGGATGCTGCTGGGCGGGTTCCTGGTGGGCAAGGACCCGGCTAGTCCGAGGAGCTGACGAGGAGCAGGTAGCGCGCCGAGGTGCTGAAGGTGCCCGACTCGCCCTTGACCAGCAGTTCGTGCTCACCCGGCTTGAGCGGCGGGATCCACGCCCACAGTCCGCAGCCCTGCGCCGGCACACGTCCCTCGCGCTGGCCCACCACGTTGTCGCGCGCGGCCTGGTAGGTGATCGCGACCGGCGCGATCCGGCGCAGTTCCACCAGCTGCCCGTCGAGGGTCACCGAGCCCTTGGCGGCGTCCATGAACGACGCGCAGTTCGTGTCCGTGGAGGCGAGGTTGAGCGCGGGACCGGCGAGCGGGCGCCCGGCGGGCACCTGGCACCTGCGGTTCACGGCGCCGCCGAACGTGCCGGCGAAGAACCACACGTCCTTCGGCTGGTTCTCCGCGCACCACTGCCCGGTGTCGTCGACCACGGGGTTGCGGTTCTCCGGACTCGACGCCGCCCACGTCCACCACTGCGCCTGCAGCTCCTGATCGGACAGCTGCTCGCCCGCGGCCGTCGTCGTCTCGCTGCTGACGGGCGCGGGCTCCGGCGCGGCGGCACACCCGGCCAGGAGCAGGGCGAACGCGGCGATCCAAGGTCTCGGCACGATCAGCATCTTCACACGTTCAGATGGCGACCAGCTCGATTTCGAAGCCGTCCTCGTTCTCCAGGAACGCCGCGTAGTGGTCCGGTCCTCCCGCGTGAGGGTGCTTGTCCGCGAACATGAGTTTCCAGCCGTGCGCCTCGGATTCCCGGGTCAGCCGGTCGACGTCCTCGCGGGTGCCGGCTTGCAGAGCGAGGTGGTTCAGGCCCGCCTTCATCCGGTCGTGCGGGCCGGTCATCGCCGGGGATCGCTCGACCACCACGTAGGTCTCGCCGAGCTTCCAGCTGACGCCGGCGCTCCAGCGCTGGTGCTCGGTCCAGCCCAGTTCGGTGAAGATCCACCCGAACGTGGCCTCGGCGCGTCCCAGGTCCGGTACCCACAGTTCGACGTGATGCAGCATTGCGCACTCCCCGGCTTCTACGATCGGCTCGTGAAGATCGTCTCGAACGGCGAGCGACCCGACCTCCAGGGCCCCGCTGCGGGACGGCTGGCCACCGTTCGTGCTGCGCGGCCAGATCCCCGCAACTCACCGCGCCGCCGTGGCCGAGTACTTCCCGCGCTACGACGTGCTGCTGCTCGATGACGACGACACCGTGCTCGCGCGGGCGACTGCGGTGGCGCTGCGCTGGGACGGCGAGACGCTGCCCGACGGCGGGTACGACGGCGCGCTGGTCGCGGCGGTCAGCGGGCACGAGAACGGCGTCGCGCCGGACACCCTGTGCGTCGTGGCCGCGACGGTGCGAACGGACCGCACCGGCGGCGGGCTCGCGGGCAAGGTGCTCATGGGCCTGCGTGAACGGGCCGCGGCCGACGGGCTGCCGCGGGTGATCGTGCCGGTCCGGCCGACGCTGAAGGCGACCTACCCGCTGACCGCGATGGAGGACTTCCAGCGGTGGACGCGCGAGGACGGCCTGCACCTCGACCCGTGGATCCGCACCCACCAGCGGCTCGGCGCCACGATCCTCGGGCCGGCGCCCCGGTCGATGGTCGTGACCGGCACCGTCGCGCAGTGGGAGCGGTGGACGGGGATGGCGTTCCCGCAGACCGGCCGCTACGTCGTCGCCGGAGGGCTGGACCTCGTGGCGATCGACCGGGAGCGCGACCAGGGGCGCTACGAGGAGACGAACCTCTGGATGCGCCACCGCTGAGCCGGCGGCGTGACTCGGAACGTGGGCTGGGTGGTTCACGCACAGCGGAGCGCCTCACGGCGTCACCCGGAACGTCAACCAGGCGTCCACACACAGCGGAGCGCCTCACGGCGCACCACCGCCGAGTTACCTCTTGAGCGCCAGCCAGCGCAGTGCCAGCAGGTAGCCCTCGACGCCCAGGCCCACGATCACGCCGCTCGCGATGGCCGAGATGACGCTGTGGTGCCGGAACTCCTCGCGCTGGTGGATGTTCGAGATGTGCACCTCGACCAGCGGCGCGGTCAGCTGGGAGCACGCGTCGCGGATCGCGATCGAGTAGTGCGTCCAAGCGGCGCCGTTGAGGACCACGGGGATCGAGGCGTCGGCGGCCTCGTGCAGCCACGCGACCATCTCGCCCTCGTGGGCGGTCTGGCGGACCTCTACCTCGAAGTTGAGTTCCTTGCCCTCGGCCACGCACATCTGGACCAGGTCCGCGTACGTCGTGCGGCCGTAGACGTCCGGCTCGCGGGTGCCGAGGCGGTCGAGGTTCGGACCGTTGAGGACGAGGACCCTCACAGCAGCACCTTTCCGGAGCCCGTGGTCGGCTCGGCGGCGACGGCCGAGTAGGCGGCGGCGATCAGGGCCGGGTCCGGGCCTTCGAGGCGGCCCGGCTTGGCGAGACCGTCGAGGACGACGAAGCGCAGGACGCCCGCCTTGTTCTTCTTGTCGACCTTCATGCCCTCCATGAGCTGCGGGAGGGCGTCCGGGTCGTAGGAGGTCGGGAGGCCGAGCAGCTGCAGCACGCGCTTGTGGCGGTCGGCCGTCTCGTCGTCCAGCCGGCCCGTGAGGCGGGCCAGTTCGGCGGCGAAGACCAGGCCCACGCTGATGGCGGCGCCGTGGCGCCAGCGGTAGCGCTCGCGGCGTTCGATGGCGTGGCCGAGGGTGTGGCCGTAGTTCAGGATCTCGCGCAGGTTCGACTCGCGCAGGTCCGTGGTGACGACGTCGGCCTTGATCTGGATCTTGCGGCGGACCAGGTCGGCGAGCACGTCGCCGGTCGGGTCGAGGGCGAGCGCGGGGTCGGCCTCGATCAGGTCGAGGATGACCGGGTCGGCGATGAAGCCGCCCTTCACGATCTCGGCCATGCCGGCGATGAGTTCGTTGCGCGGCAGCGTTTCCAGCGTCGCGAGGTCGACGAAGATCGCGTCCGGCTCGTAGAACGTGCCGACGAGGTTCTTGCCCGCGTCGGTGTTGATGCCGGTCTTGCCGCCCACGGCCGCGTCGACCATGCCGAGCAGCGTCGTCGGGATGTTGACCAGCCGCACGCCGCGCATCCAGGTGGACGCGACGAAGCCCGCGAGGTCCGTGACCGCGCCACCGCCCAGGCCGACGACGACGTCGGAGCGCGACAGGCCGATCTTGCCCAGCACGTCCCAGCAGAAGCCGGCGACCGCGAGGTCCTTGCCGTCCTCGGCGTCGGGGACCTCGACGCGGTGCGCGTCGACGCCCACGGCCTTGAGCTCGTCGACCAGCACCTTCGCCGTCTCGGCCAGCGTCGGCTGGTGGACTATCGCGATCTTCGCCGTGTTCTTGAGGAACTCGACGATGTCGCCGAGCAGACCACGGCCGATCACGACGTCGTAGGCCTTCTCCGCGGCGACCCGGATGCGCACGGGCTCGGTCATGCTTGCACTCCCTCGATCACCGCGTCGGTGACCTGTTCCGGGTCCAGCGAATCCGTCAGGACCTCGATCGTCGCGACCTCGCGGTACAGCGGCAGGCGCGCGTCCAGCAGCGCCTTGAACGTCGCCCGCGGGTTGATGCCGGACAGCAGCGGCCGCGAGGACGACAGTCCGGTGCGGCGCACGCCCTCGGCCATGCCCACGTTCAGGAACACGACGGTGTGCTCCTGAAGGCGCTCGCGGGTCGCCGCGGACAGCACGGCTCCCCCGCCCAGCGCGAGCACGCCCTCGTGCTCGACCAGCGCCTTGGCGACCGCTTCCTCTTCCATGGCGCGGAAAGCGGGCTCGCCGTCGTCGGTGAAGATGTCCGAGATGGGCTTGCCGGCCAGCGCGACGACGTCGGCGTCGGCGTCGCGGAACGGCAGGCCCAGGCGTGCCGCGAGCAGTTCGCTGACCGTGGTCTTGCCCGCGCCGGGCGGGCCGACCACGACGTAGCGCGGGCTCACATGCCCTCCCAGCGGGCTTCCAGGGCCTTGAGGTACGCGTGGGCGTTGCGGCGCGTCTCGTCGAGCGAGTCGCCGCCGAACTTCTCCAGCGCGGCCTCGGCCAGCACCAGTGCCACCACGGACTCCAGCACGACACCGGCACGCGGCACGGCGCAGACGTCCGAACGCTGGTGGATCGCGGTGGCGGCCTCGCCGGTGCGCACGTCCACCGTGGCCAGTGCGCGCGGGACCGTCGAGATGGGCTTCATCGCCACGCGGACGCGCAGGATCTCGCCGTTGGTGATGCCGCCCTCGAGGCCACCGGCGCGGTTCGAGCGGCGCGTCACGCCGACCGGGCCGCTGCCGCGGTCGATCTCGTCGTGGGCCTGCGAACCCCAGCGCTGGGCGGAGGTGAAGCCGTCGCCGATCTCGACGCCTTTCATGGCCTGCACGCCCATGAGAGCGGCGGCCAGGCGGGCGTCGAGGCGGCGGTCCCAGTGCACGTGCGAGCCCATTCCCGGCGGCAACCCGTAGACGAGCACCTCGATCACGCCACCGACGGTGTCGGCGGCCTTCTGCACGGCCTCCACCTCGGCGACCATCGCGGCGGTGCCGCGGGAGTCGAAGCAGCGCACCGGGGACTCGTCGATCGCGGGCAGGTCGTCCGGCGTCGGCAGCGCGGAGTCGTCGGGCGTCACGGCCTTGCCGATGGACACCACGTGGCTCAGGACCTGGACGCCGAGCAACTGCTGCAGGAACTGCCGGGCGACCGTGCCCAGCGCGGTGCGGGCGGCCGTCTCACGGGCCGAGGCGCGCTCCAGCACCGGGCGGGCCTCGTCGAAGCCGAACTTCTGCATGCCCGGCAGGTCGGCGTGACCGGGGCGCGGGCGGGTGAGGGCCTCGTTGCGGCCCGTCGGCTTGAGCAGGCTCGGGTCGACCGGGTCCGGCGACATGACCGTCTGCCACTTGGGCCACTCGGAGTTGCCGATCGTGACCGCGACCGGACCGCCCTGGGTCTTGCCGTGGCGCACGCCGCCGAGGATCTCGACCTCGTCCTGCTCGAAGCCCATCCGGGGCGAGCGACCGAAACCGAGCCTGCGGCGCCCGAGCTGGGCGACCAGGTCCTCGGTGGTCACCTCCACTCCGGCGGGCATGCCCTCCAGGACGGCGACGAGAGCGGGGCCGTGTGACTCTCCAGCGGTGATCCAGCGCAGCACGTTCACAATCCTTTCACAGCGTCGTCAACGCCCAGGTGGCGGCCAGCAGCCCCGGTCCGTGCGGCACGGCACGGCTGCGCCGGAGCGCGGCGACGACGAGCGTGACCGCGCTGGACAGGATCGCCGCAGGTAAGAGGGACGGCAGCGGGAGCACCGCGCCGAGACCGAACGCGAGCTTCACGTCCCCGCCGCCCATGAGGGCGGGCCGCCACCGCCGGACGGCGAGATGCGCGCCACCGAAGACGAGCGCCGACAGCACCGCCGCTCCCAGCCCGTGGAACTGAAGGAGCAGCAGCGCGGCACCCAACGGGAGGGTCAGCGCGTCCGGCAACCGGTGGTGCCGCAGATCGATCATGGCGAGCACGATGCCGAACCAGGCCAGCAGGAACGACGAGGGTGGAGCGTCCAGGACGGCGGCGACCGTCCACAGGGAACCCAGCGCAGACGCGAGCAGGACCGTGGTCATGACACCACGGTCCTGCTCGGCACGACCTGGCACAAATTTCGGCCTGTCGTGAACGGTCCGTTCACGCACAGGCTTCACGGTGCCTCAGAAAGGGCTGGGAGAACGCCCGGAACAGCGGTTCAGCGAGACCAGTCGAACAGGGCGTCGTTCGCCGCCACGTCGACGTCCAGCGCGAGGTCGGCCAGCACCTCGGCGGACGCGTCCAGCGCGATCACCGGGCAGATCGGTGCGAACCCGGCCGCCTCGACCTCGGCCGGGTCCCACGTCACGATCTTCTGACCGGCCCTGACCTGCTCGCCCTTGACGACGTGCAGCTCGAAGCCCTCGCCCTTGCGCTTCACGGTGTCGATGCCGAGGTGGACGAGGACGGCCGCCCCGTCACCGTTGGCGACCACGAACGCGTGGGGGTGCAGCGTGACGATGGTCCCGTCGAGCGGCGACACCACGTCGGACTTCGATCG
The DNA here is from genome assembly GCF_044754905.1 of Lentzea sp. NPDC092896. Lineage (NCBI taxonomy): Bacteria > Bacillati > Actinomycetota > Actinomycetes > Pseudonocardiales > Pseudonocardiaceae > Lentzea > Lentzea sp. NPDC092896. The sequence goes on along the minus strand of NZ_JBIVPX010000001.1, from coordinate 1,042,368 downwards.
AACCGGCTCGACGGCCACGCCGGGGCCGACCATCGCCTCGGCGAAGACCTGGTCCGGAACGGCGGAGAGCGCGACCACCCGGCCGGCGACCGGGCTGCCGACGCGGAGGCTCACAGGAGGTCCTCGATGTCCGACGCGATGGTGTCCGCCTCGGGTCCGACGACGACCTGGACGACGTTGCCGGAGCGCATGACTCCGTGTGCTCCCAACGCCTTCAGGGCCTTCTCGTCCACGACGGAACCGTCCTCGAGCTCACACCGCAGGCGGGTGATGCACGGCTCGATCTCGACGATGTTGTCCCGTCCGCCCAGCGCGGCGAGGATCTTCTGAGCCTTCTCGTCAGCCACGTTCGTACCTCTCGTTCCCGTAACAGCGGTTGACACCCGCTCGGTGCGCGGAGCATTCTCCCGCACCAACTGGTCTAGACCGGAAAGTACCACTAGCGACGAGGGAGGTGACCGAGTGAACGAGATCGTGGACGGGCCCAAGCCCAAGCACGCGCAGTTGCGCGAGATCCTGCGACGGCTGGCCGAACAGGAACTCGCTCCCGGCTCACCCATTCCGTCGGAGCGCGACCTCGCCGAGCGGTACGGAGTCTCTCGCATCACCGTGCGGGCCGCAGTCGGCCAACTGGTCGCGGAAGGCCTGCTCACCAGGGCCAAGGGCCGTGGGACGTTCACCGCCAAGCGGCGCTACGACCTGCAGCTCTTCCTGGCCTCGTTCACCTCGGACATGAAGGCGCGCGGGGTCGAACCCAGCACCGAGGTGATCAGCTGCGCCCAGGCGGCACCCGGCTCGAAGGCCTCGCTGGGCCTGGAGGCCGACGAGTACGCGTACCGCGTCGTGCGGCTGCGCAAGGCCGACGGGGCACCGTTGGCGCTCGAGGCCGGCTGGTACAGCCCGCACATGCTGCCCGAGCTCGACCGATGTGACCTGACCGGATCGATCTACGAGATCATCGCGACCCGGTACGGAATTCAGCTTGACCACGCGCGGCAGACCGTGTGGGCCGAGACCGCCGACGCGGAGACCGCGAAGGCGCTCGACGTCCGCAAGGGCAGCCCGCTCCTCGTTTTCAGGAGGGTCGCCAGCTCCGACGGGCGGCCCTGCGAAGACGTGACCTCCTGGTACCGGGGCGATCTCTACCAGGTGACCATGCAACTGGACCGGACCGTCCCGGGTTCCGGACCTAACTCCGCCAAGGGAGGTACCACATGAGCGCCAGCGCCCCAGAGGCGACAGGCGGTCGCGGGTTCAAGGGCCTGGCCGGTATGCAGCGATTCGGCCGCAGCCTGATGCTGCCGATCGCCTCACTGCCCGCCGCCGCGATTCTTCTGCGTTTCGGTCAGCCTGACCTGCTCGGCAAGGACGGCCTGGGCTGGAACAAGGTCGCCGCCGTCATCGGCGGTGCGGGCGACGCCCTGTTCAGCAACCTGCCGTTGCTGTTCGCCGTGGGTGTGGCCATCGGCTTCGCCCGCCGGGGCGACGGTTCGACCGCACTGTCCGCAGTGGTCGGTTTCGTCGTCACCCAGGCCGTGTTCAAGGCCATGTCGCCGATGGTGCTTCCTCTCGCCGAGGATCCCGCCAAGCAGGAGCAGATCAACTACTCGGTGCTCACCGGCATCGTGGTCGGCCTGATCTCCGCAGTTCTGTGGCAGAAGTACCACCGCATCAAGCTGCCGCCGTACCTGGCGTTCTTCGGTGGCCGCCGCTTCGTGCCGATCATCGTCGCGGCCGTCATGATCCCGGTCGCGGTCCTCATGGGCCTCATCTACCCGTGGTTCGACAAGGGCCTGACCGCGGTCGGCGAGGCCGTCTCGGGCAGCACGATCCTCGGCGCGGGCGTCTACGGCGTCATCAACCGCCTGCTCATCCCGCTGGGTCTGCACCACATCCCGAACACGTTCATGTGGCAGGTCTTCGGCGAGTACTCGGCGGACGGTGCCACCAAGACCGGTGACATCCCGAGGTTCTTCGCGGGCGACCCGACCGCCGGCACGTTCATGAGCGGCTTCTTCCCGATCTTCATGTTCGCGCTCCCCGCGGCCGCGCTGGCGATCATCCACACCGCCAAGCCGTCGCAGAAGAAGATCATCGCCGGCATCATGGGCTCGGCGGCCCTCACCTCGTTCATCACGGGTGTCACCGAGCCGCTCGAGTTCGCGTTCATGTTCGTCGCGTGGCCGCTGTACGTCATCCACGCGTTCCTCACCGGCACGTCGCTGGCGATCACCAACGCGCTGGGTGTGCACGACGGCTTCGGCTTCTCGGCGGGTGTGATCGACTACCTGCTCAACTTCAACATCGCGACGAGGCCGTTGCTGATCATCCCGATCGGTCTTGTCTACGCGGCGATCTACTACTTCCTGTTCCGCTTCGTCATCACCAAGTGGAACCTGAAGACGCCCGGCCGCGAAGACGACGAGTCGCCGGAGGCCGACGAGAGCGTCGTCGGCAGCAGCGGTGACACCGCCGTGCGCGAGACCGCGGTGCGCGAGAAGCGCGCCACGAACGAACAGCAGTAAGCACAACCAGTACTACCGGGAGGAACCATCATGGCCGAGCGACGGGTCACCGTGGCCAGCAAGGTCGGACTGCACGCCCGGCCTGCCGCACTGCTGGCGAAGGCCGCCGCCGACCAGCCGGTGACGGTCACCATCAGCAAGGACGGCGGCGAAGCCGTTGACGCGGCGAGTGTCCTGGGACTCATGACCCTGGGCGCTATGCATGGTGACGAGGTGGTGCTCAGCGCCGATGGGGACGGAGCGGACGCCGCTCTGGACGCCATCGCCGAACTGATCGCCACCGATCACGACGAGTGAGCCGGGTCGTGAGTGGTCTCGGTCGCCCCGATGGCCGAGACCACTCACGACCCACCCGAAGTGCAGCACGACACCCGCGGTCACGACGCCGGCCAAGGTCGACGGCGTGGCCTGCGGGTAGCTCACCATCAGCCAGACCCCGCCCACGGCCAGCACGGGCGGCACGAGAAGACCAGCGGTCCACTTGCGCAGCAACAGGAACGCGAGCGTCGAGACCAGCAGCGCCGCGCCGAGCGTGTCGCTGAACCGGTGCCAGCCGAGCGACACCGTCTCCGCCGCGACCGCCCCCGCGCCGATCGCCCCCGGCACCGCCACGACCAGCGCGAACCGCTTGGGCACGGCCATCGTCACCGCGATCACCGACGCCACCGCGGCCGTCGTGTGTCCACTCGGGAAGCTGTTGTGCACCAGCACGGCGTCGTCGTCCAGCGGCGGCCGCACCAGCACGTAGAGCTTCAGCACCTGCGCGCCCAGCACCGAGCCGCCGAGCAGCAGCAACGGTGTCAGCGACTTCTTGCGCGCGAAGAGGATCACGAGGACAGCGGCGACAAGGATCGCCATGTCCACGTTGGACGCCCACGAGCGTTGCAGTGACAGCTCGGGCAACGCGGCGTTCTCCGCCTTCTGCCCGAACGACGTCCACACCAGCGCGAAGTACGTGAAGAGGAATCCCAGCAAGCTTCCGGCCATGACTTCGAGAGTCCGCGAGCCGCTCCACGGGAAGGTGCGCGGCATGTCATGGTTCGGCTACAGAACCGGCGCCGGTGCCGTCTCCTGCCGATAATGGATCTCGTGGCGATGGTCTTGCTGGTCGAGGACGACCCCTCCGTGCGTGAAGGACTCGGACTGGCGTTGCGCCGGCAGGGACACGACGTGCGGGCGGCGGAGACAGGCGAGGAAGGCGTCGCCCGGCTGCGCGAGTCCCGTCCCGACATCGTGGTCCTGGACATCATGTTGCCGGGCATCGACGGCTTCGAGACGTGCCGCCGGATGCGCACGCACGCCGAGGTGCCGATCATCATGCTCACCGCGCGCGGTGACGACTTCGACGTGGTCGCGGGCCTGGAGGCGGGCGCGGACGACTACGTGGTCAAGCCCGTCGAACCGCGCGTGCTGGAGGCCCGCATCCGCGCCGTGCTGCGGCGGACCGTCGCCGAGCCGTCCAGCCTCGAACGCCACGGCTCGCTGGTGATCGATCGGGCAGGTCTGCAGGTGCTCAAGAACGACGTGAAGGTCGCGCTGACCCCGACCGAGCTGAAGCTGCTGCTCGAACTCTCCCGCACCCCCGGCCGCGTGCTGACCCGCCAGCAGATCCTCGAAGCCGTCTGGGAGCACGACTACCTCGGCGACTCGCGGCTCGTCGACGCGTGCGTGCAGCGGTTGCGCGCGAAGATCGAGGACGTGCCCTCCGACCCCGGCTACGTCCACACCGTGCGCGGCTTCGGTTACCGCTTCGGCCCGCGATGAGGTCGTGGTGAGGTCACTGCTCAGGGGCCTGCGCCCGAGGCTGATGGCGGCGTTCCTGCTGCTGACGGTGCTGGGCGCGGTGGGAGCCGCGGGCGCCTCCTACGCGACCGCCCGCACGTTGCTGCTGGCGGACGCGCAGGACAACTTCATGAACCCGCTCGTGCAGGACGTCCGCGACTACGCGCCCCGGCTGACCGTGCCGCCGGCGCAGCAGGACCTGGACGAGTTCGGCACGTACCTGCGCGGTTCGGCGGTGGTGCTCTACGAGGGCCTGCGCTCCACCACCGGCCCCGATCCGGCGTTCATCCCCGCCGAGATGCGCGAGATGCTCAAGACGAGCAGGACGACCCTCTGGCAGCGCCGCACGGACCTGACCGACCCGTACGTCGTCATCGGCATCCCGCTGCTGCGCGCGGACGGCAATCCGACCGGCGTGGAGGTGTGGGCGCTGCTGTACCTGAGAGGTCCGCAGACCGCCATCGACAGCTTCTCGACCGCCGCCTGGGTGGGCGTGAGTCTCGTGCTTCCCCTGGCCCTGGGTCTCGCGCTCTTCACCGCCCGCGGCGTCCTGCGTCCCGTCCGCAGGCTCGGCACCGCGGCCCGCGCGCTGGGCTCCGGACGGCTGGACACCCGTGTCGACGAACGCGGCTCCGACGAACTCGCCGACCTGGCACGGACGTTCAACCGCGCCGCCGAACAGCTGGAGGCCTCCCAGGCCGCGTCCCGCCGGTTCGTCGCCGACGTGTCCCACGAGCTCCGCACGCCGCTGACCGCGATGAACGCCGTGACCGCGGTCCTGGACGAGGACGCGGACACGTTGCCGCCCGACACGGCCGTCGCGGCCAGGCTGGTGTCGGCCGAGACGCGCAAGCTCACCCGCCTGGTCAACGACCTGATGGAGATCTCCCGGTTCGACGAGGGCCGCAACCTGCTGGAACTGGACGACTGGGACATCAGCACGGCCGTCCGCGACACCCTGGCCGCCCGTGGCTGGGCCACGTCCGTCCAGGCCTCGCTGCCCGAGGGAGTGGTGGGCCGGGTGGACCGCCGCCGCCTGGACGTCATCGTGGCCAACCTGGTGGGCAACGCGCTCAAGCACGGCGGCGTGCCGGTGCGTGTGACCGTGCGGCCTGGTGTCATCGAGGTGTCCGACCACGGCCCTGGTATCTCTCCCGAGGCCCTGCCCCACATCTTCGACCGCTTCTACAAGGCAGACACGGCCCGCTCCCGTTCCGAGGGCAGCGGACTGGGATTGGCGATCGCATGGGAGAACGCACGCCTGCACGGCGGCACCATCGAAGCGGCCAACGCGCCCTCGGGTGGCGCGGTCTTCACCTTGCGCTTGCCCTGGTGACCCTCACGGCCTGCGGCATCCGCCCGACCTCGATCCTCACCGGGGCCGAGGCGCCTACGGTGTCGTCGCACTCGGTGACCATCTACCTCGTGACGCCGGAGCGGGACGGCCTGGTGCGCCGGACCCGCGAGTACACCGGCACCCTCGACATCACGACGGCCATGAACCTGCTGCTGGCCGGGCTCACCGACGAGGAGAGGAAGCTCGGCCTGGTGAGCGAGCTGCCCACCACGTCGGCCAAGGCGGTCGCCGTGCAGAACGTGATCGTGATGCCGCAGGGGGTCGAGCCGCCGTCGTCGAAATGGGCGGTGTTCCAGGTGCACTGCACGGCGCTGGCGAGCCGCGCGAAGGTGGCGGGCGTGGAGTCGCTCCCCAACGAGAACTGCCCGTAGGCATGATGGGGATCATGGCTCACACCGCCCGTCGCATGTTCGAGCTCCTGGAGCCGATCTGCCTGGTGACCTTCTTCGCCGACGAGTGCGGCGAGGAGCTGGCCGCGCTCGGCCACCGCACCTACTGGGACGGCTACTTCGCGAGCCGTGCCGCGCCGCTGGGACGGGTGCCGGCGGAGGTCGTGCACGCCGCGTTCTACAACTTCGCCGACGGAGAGGCCGCACGGCACATCCCGAGCGCCTGGGAGACGATTCCGCCCGAGGCATCGCTCGCCGCACGGGAACGAGGCAGCGCCGCCTCCCTGCGGCGGATCCTCGGCGAGCTGGCCGGCTCCCCCGGCCTGGTGCGTGCCGCCGACCTGACCACCAAGGCCGCGACGAGCGCGCCCACGGTGGGCCGGGTGATGTACGCCGGGATGCGCACCGTCCCGGTGCCCAGCGATCCCGTCGCCCGGCTGTGGCACTCCGCGACCATGCTGCGCGAGCACCGCGGTGACGGGCACATCGCCGCTCTCGTCGGCGCGCGGATCGGCGGCACCGAGGCCCACGTGCTCTCGGCGCTGGCGATGGGCGTCCACCCGGCGGAGACGTTCGGGCGCGTCCACCACCTGCCGAAGAAGCGACTGGCCGCGGTGATGGACGGCTTGCGCGAGCGTGGTCTCATCGATGCCGAGGGCCACTTCACCGACGCCGGTCGCGAGACCCAGCAAGGCGTCGAGGCCCTCACCGACGAACTCGCCGCGGCACCCTACGACGCCCTCTCCCCCGCCGAACTGGACGAGCTGGTCACCGAACTCGACCCCATCGCCGCGAAGCTGGTGGCTGCGGGATCGAAGTGACGTCAACGCTCGTAGAGCACGTCTGAGTCGTTGGTGAGGTGACCGTCGTACGGCCCGACCTTGGTCACGCGCGCGCCGTCGCGAAGCACGACCTGCAGCCCGTGCTCCACTTCCCACTCGCACTCGGCCTCTAGAGAGATGTAGACCGAACCGCCCCCGTGGTCACGTTGCACGGTGACCTCGTGGCCCGCGAACGAGACGTCGTTCCAGACCTCGGCCGGCCCGGCGATACGAGGGAAGTCGTCCAGTTCGTCGCCGAAGACCTCGCCCATGTGCCGGTAGTAGTCGAAGACACCGGGCGCCGCCGCCTCCAGCGCCGTGCCGTCCAACGCCAGGAAGGCGCGGATGGCGGCGTGGAAGTCGTCCGGCGCCGGGTCGTCGGTGTAGCCGTCCAGGTGGAACGGCAGCGCGACGCCGAGCACCGGCACCGGGATCGGCGCGCTGACCAGGCTTTCGTACTCGTTCTCGACCACGGTGCCGAGTCCGGGGATCTCCACCGGGTCATCCTAGGAAAAAGGCGGGACGCAGCGGCGGCCGTAGGCCGTGCGTCCCACCGACCGGCCCTCCCAAGGTGAGGAACACCGGCATGCGATGGCTGCGGCCGAGTGGCACATCGTCCACAGCCAGCGAGTCAGCCGTAGGCAATCACAGGCCTCGCGCACGCCGGAATCGAACAGCCGAAGATCAAGACGAAAGTTACGCGCGGGCACGCAGGGCGGCGTCGAGCGCCGACCGCATAACGTCCTGCGGCGCGGGCTTCCCGGTGAACTGCTCCACCTGCCCGAAAGCCTGGTGCAGCAACATGTCCAGCCCGGTGGCCAGTCGCGCCCCGGAGGCCTCCACGGCAGCGGCGACCGGCGTCGGCCACGGGTGGTAGATCACGTCCAGCACGTAGGGCGCACGAGCCAGGTCGGCGGCCAGCGGCACGGTGGCCTCGGCGGGCACCGTCGACACCACGACGTCCGACGCGCCGGCCAGCACGGCCAGGTCCACAGAGGACAGTTCCAGGACCTCGACGGTGACGCCGACCCTGGACGCGGTCTCCAGAGCCTCACCCGCACGCGAAGGATCGCGCACCACGAGGGAAGCGGAGGTGATGCCGAGCGCGGCGAACCCGGCCAGCGCGGCCGTCGCCGTGCCACCCGCACCCAGCACGACGCCGTGCGTGCCGCCGGAGAAACCCTTCTCCCGCAACGCACCCACCACACCGTCCACATCGGTGCAGTCGGCGTGCCACTCGGAACCGTTGCGCACCAGCGTGTTCGCCGCTCCGACCGCGGAAGCACGTGGGGTCACGACGGACGCGAACGCCAGCGCGGCACGTTTGGTGGGCATCGTGCAGGACAGGCCGACCCACTCCGGTCCCAGCGAGGCGACCAGAGCGGGAACTTCAGCCTCGGAGCACTCCAGGCGGGTGTACTCCCAGTCGAGGCCCAGTGCGGCGTACGCGGCGTTGTGCAGCACCGGGGACAGGGAGTGCTCGATCGGCGAACCGATCACCGCGGCCTTGCGCACCACTAGTAGATGCCGTCCTTCTGAGCCTTCTGGTCGTTCGCGTTGTGCTCTTCGAACGTGGTCGCGAAGCACGACGTGCCGTCCGTCTGGCACTTCACGAAGTACAGGATGTCGCCGCCCTCCGGCTTGATCGCGGCGGCGATCGCCTGCTGCGACGGCGAACCGATCGGGGTCGGCGTCAGGTTCTGGTTGATGTAGGTGTTGTACGGGCCCTGCGCCTCGCGGTCCGCGTCGGACGTGCGGATGTGGGGCTGGTTGTTCTTGTAGTTGATGGTCGAGTCGAACTGCAACGCCATCGGCTTCTTGATGCGGTTGTAGATGACCTGCGAGACCTTCGAGAAGTCCTTCTCGATGGCCTCCTTCTCGATCAACGAGGCGATGACCAGCACCTCGTAGGGACGGAAGCCGGTGTTCATGGTGCCGCCGGGGATGCCGGCGCCCTGCAGCTTCTGCGAGGAGGACACGATGATGCCGCGGAGCAGCTCGACCGCGCTGACACCAGGTTTGACCTGGTAGACGCCGCGCATGATCAGGCCTTCGAGGCGGTACTGCGGCTCGGCGCGCTTCACGTCGGCCAGCGCCCAGTCCGGTACGCCGAGGGCGACCGGGTCGGTCTGCTCGGCCGCGGCCTTGATCTCGTCGCCGGTCAGGCAGACCTTCGCGCCGTCCTTCTCCGTGCAGCTCGCGTCGGCCAGCAGGGAGTAGATGCCCTTGACGGTCTTGCCGTTGGCCTGGATGTCGGTGAGCTTGAGGCCACCGACGACCTGCACGGCCGGGACGCGCGTCTTCGGGTCGATCATGCGGGCCACCGCGTTCTGGCCCGACATCTTCGTCTTCATCAGGTAGAAGCCGGGCTGGATCGACGTCACGCGGGCGTCGGTCTTGCTGGCCTCGGTGAAGGCGCGCGCGGAGGCGATGACGCCGTTGTCGTACAGGGTCGACGCGATCTTGCTGACCACGTCGCCGTCCTGGACCTCGACGATGGCGTCGGCCTCGCCGGTGCCCGCGAAGTCCTCGAACGAGCCGATGCCGCGCAGTTCCTTGTAGCCGTAGTAGGCGCCGCCCATGCCGACGGCGAGGATCAGCGCCACGACGAGCCAGAGGACCGTCTTCTTGCGCTTCTTCGCCTTGGCACGGGCGTTGTCCCGGCTGCGGTCACGCTTCAGCGGGCGTCGCTCGTCCGCTTCGGGGTCGGTGAACAACCCGAGATCGTCGCCGCTCACACCTCGTCCTTTCGGGCGGACACAACCCGTGCCCGTGCGTCCAGCCAAGACTGAAGGATCTCGACAGCGGCGGCCTGGTCGACCACGGCACGCTGCTTCTTGCCCTTCACACCGCGCTGTGCCAGCACTCGGCTCACCACAACCGTCGTCAGTCGTTCGTCGCTGAGCCGTACCGGCACCGGGGCGATGCGGTCGGCCAGGGCCGCAGCGTACGCGGTAGCCGACTCCGCTGCGGGGCCGTGCCGACCGGCCAGTGTCTTCGGTAAGCCGACCACGACCTCTACGACGTCATGTTCGGCCACGAGACGTACGAGCTCGGTGAGGTCCGAGCCGCGCTTCTCGTCACGCTGCAGGGTAACCAGCGGAGTGGCGAGAAATGCCGATGGATCGCTGAGGGAAATTCCCACGCGAACCGATCCGACGTCGACACCGAGCCTCCGACCGAGGCCCGGGTCGCCGACATCAGTGGAATCAGCGCTGTTCAAGCACCTTGTCCAGTTCGTTGGTGAGGTTCGTGATGGCCTCGGGGACACCGGCCGGGTTCGTGCCGCCGCCCTGGGCCAGGTCCGGCTTGCCGCCACCGCGGGCGGCGATGGCCGGGCCGAACACCGGGACGAGCTTGCCGGCGGCGAGCCCCAGGTCGCGGGCGGCGGCCGTGGTGGCGACCACGAAGCTGACCTTGTCGCCGTCGACCGAGAACAGGGCCACCACACCGGGCTTGCTGCCCAGGCGGTTGCGGACCTCGCCACCGAGGGTGCGCAGGTCGTTGCCCGACACGCCCTCCAGGCCCAGGGCCACGAGCGACAGCCCGCGGATGTCCAGAGCCTTGTCGGCCAGAGCGCCGGCGTTGCCCAGCAGCTCGGCGGCGCGGACCTTCTCGAGCTCCTTCTCGGCGGACTTCAGGCGCTCGACCAGCGACTCGATCCGCTCGGGCAGACCCTCGGAGCCGACCTTGAGCATGTCGGAGAGGTTCTGCACGATGGCGCGTTCCTTGGCCAGGAACCGCATGGCCTCGATGCCGACGTAGGCCTCCAGGCGGCGCACGCCGGAACCGACCGACGACTCACCCAGCAGGGTGATCGGGCCGATCTGCGACGAGTGCTCGACGTGGGTGCCACCGCACAGCTCGCGGGACCACTCGCCACCGATCTCGATGACGCGGACGGTCTCGTCGTAGGTCTCGCCGAACAGGGCGACGGCACCCAGCTCCTGGGCACCGGCCATGTCGGTGTAGACGATGCTGACCGGCAGGTCGCGGCGCACGGCGAGGTTCGAGACCTCTTCGATCTCGCTCTTGGCCTCGGCGGACAGGCCACCGGTCCAGGCGAAGTCGAGCCGCAGGTAGCCGGGCTTGTTGTACGAACCGCTCTGCAGGGCCGACGGGCCGAGCACGTGGCGCAGGGCGGCGTGCACGACGTGCGTGCCCGAGTGGCCCTGACGGGCGCCGACGCGCCACTCCGGGTCGACGCGGGCCTCGACGTGCTCGCCCTCGCTGACCTCACCGGACTTGACGCGCACCTGGTGCACCCACAGCTTGCGGGCGACCTTCTGCACGTCGAGCACTTCCAGCTCGGCGTTGGCCGTGACGATCGTGCCGGCGTCGGACTCCTGGCCACCGGACTCGGCGTAGAGCGGCGTGCGGTCGAGGACGACCTCGACGATGTCGCCTTCCTTGGCGCTCTTCACCCGAGCGCCGTTCAGCACGATGCCGCGCAGCGTGGCCTCGGAGGCGAGCTCGGTGTAGCCGGTGAACTCGGTCGGGCCCTGCTCCAGCAGCTCGCGGTACACCGACTGGTCGCCGTGACCGGTCTTCTTGCCGGCGGCGTCGGCCTTGGCGCGGGCGCGCTGCTCGGCCATCAGCTTGCGGAACCCGTCCTCGTCCACGGACAGGCCGGCCTCGGAGGCCATCTCCAGCGTGAGGTCGATCGGGAAGCCGTACGTGTCGTGCAGCTGGAAGGCCTTGTCACCGGGCAGCGTGGCGCGGCCGTCGGACTTCACCTCGGCGGCGGCGCCCTCGAAGATCCGCGAACCGGCGTCGAGCGTGCGCAGGAACGTGTCCTCCTCGGCCTTGAGCACCTGCTGGATGCGGGCGAACCCGCTGACCAGTTCGGGGTAGGCCTCGCCCATCGAATCGCGGACGACCTCGGCGAACTGCTGCAGCACCGGCTCGTTGATGCCGAGCAGGCGTGACGAGCGGACGATGCGGCGCAGCAGGCGGCGCAGCACGTAGCCGCGGGCCTCGTTGCCGGGCGTGACGCCGTCGCCGACCAGCAGCACACCGCTGCGGGCGTGGTCGGCGATGACGCGGAAGCGGACGTCGTCGACCTCGTTGGCGCCGTACTTGCGGCCGGAGAGCTCCTCGGCCCTGGTGATGACGGCGCGGACCAGGTCGGTCTCGTAGACGTTGTCGACGCCCTGCAGCAGGTAGGCGACGCGCTCGACGCCCATGCCGGTGTCGATGTTCTTCGACGGCAGCTCACCGATGACCGGGTAGTCCTTCTTGGCACCACCCTCGCCGCGGATGTTCTGCATGAAGACGAGGTTCCAGATCTCCAGGTACCTGTCCTCGTCGACTACCGGGCCGCCCTCCTTGCCGTACTCGGGGCCGCGGTCGAAGTAGATCTCCGAGCAGGGGCCGCACGGGCCCGGGACGCCCATCGACCAGAAGTTGTCCTCGACGCCGCGGCGCTGGATGCGCTCCAGCGGCATGCCGGCGACCTTCTGCCACAGCTCGATGGCCTCGTCGTCGGTCTCGTAGACGGTGACCCAGATGCGCTCGGGGTCGAAGCCGTAGCCGCCGGCCTCCTGGGAGTTGGTGATCAGCTCCCAGGCCAGCCGGATGGCGTCTTCCTTGAAGTAGTCGCCGAGCGAGAAGTTGCCGGCCATCTGGAAGAACGTGAGGTGGCGCGTGGTCTTGCCGACCTCGTCGATGTCGGGGGTGCGCACGCACTTCTGGATGCTCGTCATCCGCGGGGCGGGCGGCGGGGCCTCACCGAGGAAGTACGGCTTGAACGGCACCATGCCGGCGTTGACGAACAGCAGGTTGGGGTCGTCGAGCAGCAGCGAGGCGCTGGGGATGTACTTGTGCCCGGCCTTCTCGAAGTGCTCGCGGAAACGCTTGATGATCTCGTGGGTCTGCACGGGAAAGTCCTTGTGTGTTGCTGGGGATTGTCAGGGCACGGGTAAGAGGCGAACGGTGTCAGTGCTTCCCGTTCGCCCTGGGCGCTCGGCGCCCTGGCGTGAATCCCGTCTGACGTTCCACGGTGTCCTGCAACTCCTGTTCCCGTTCGGCCATTCCCGCGCGCACCTCGGCCCCGAAGGAACCGATGGCGCCGGCGAGTTCGCGCAGGCCTTCACCCACGTTAGTGCCGATACCGGCCGGAGTCGCCTGCTTTGCGACCTCGGCGGCCTTCTTCGCGGCGAACAGCCCCGCCGCGGCGCCCAGTCCGAACCAGAAGAGGCGGCTCACTTGGCACCCCGCTTCGGGCGGCGCTTGGCGTGCTTGTTCGGCTGCTCCGCGGCCTTGCGACGGGCCTTGACGGCCTTGCTCACGCCGTAGGACAGCGCGGCGGCCTTGACCAGCGGGCCGCCGAGCGTGGCGGTGAACAGGCTGGTGAGCGCGGAGACGTTGCCGGTGACGGCGCGCGCGTTGGCCGTGATGCCGTCGACGCGCTCAAGCTGCGTGTTCACGTGCGTGAGCGTCGTGTTGGCCTCGACGAACAACGGGTCCGTGTTCTCGTGGGCCTTGCGCATCGCGACCGTGGCCTCGTCGAAGAAACGCGCCGCCTTGATCGCCACGATCCCCACGATGAGCACGAGCAGCACGAAGGCACCGGCGGCGAGCCACCCTGGCGACACGGATCCTCCTGGTGAACAGGCGTTCGGGCTTGGTTGCGGGTGAGATTACCGGGTAGGTCCGACACCCGACCGAGGGGCACCAGTTGTTGATCTTCAACGACCTGTGGCGCCGTCGATCTGCTCGCGGATGATGTCGGCGTGGCCCGCGTGCCGGGCGGTCTCGGTGGTCATGTGCGCGAGGACCCACCGCAGCGTCTTCCGGACGCCTTCGACCGGGGTCACCATCAGCGCCTCGGGATCACCGGCGGCCTCGATCGCCCCGTCGCTGCCGGCGATCGCCGCGCGGTAGTCCGCGATCACGGTCGCCACGTCGCGCTCGGCGGGCACGGTCATGCCGAACTCGGTGTCCTCCGACCACTCGGCGCCCGCGAGGTGGTGGCCGAACCAGTAGCGCTCGGCTTCGGCCAGGTGCTGGACCAGGCCGAGGATCGACGTGCCGCTGGCGACCATCGGCCGCCGCAGCTCGTCGTCGGTCAGCCCCTCCGCTTTCTTGAGCACGCAGTGCCGCTGGAACTTCAGGAACTCGTGGGCGACGGCGAGTTCGCCCGTGTCGACGCGCGGCACCGGCTCGCGCTGGGTCTCCGGCATGGCGATCAACCTACGCATCACCAATTGGAACGGACCACTCATTGACTCACTGCCGTCACAGCCTGTGAAATACCCGTCACACAGGGCTTGACAGCTCAGTCCTGCACAGCGTGAAGTTAGGCCACCCTAAGTTGACCCGTGCAGGAGGCCCAGTGAAGCCGGTGTCCCACCTGGACTCCTATCGGCCCCAGATCACGGCGGGCCCTCCTCCCGTTCCGGACCTGTCGATGCCGTGGGACGCCCGCGTCGCCCGTGCGGACGGCTACGACCTGCACCTCGTGCACCGCTGGAACCAGGCACCGCACGTGGCGGCGTTCTGGCGGCAGGCGTGGACGTTGCCGCAGTGGGAACGCCGGCTCGAGGAACAACTGGCGGGCGACGACGACCGGCCGTTGCTGATCAGCTGGCACGGCCGCCCGGTGATCTACGCCGAGGTCTACCGCGCGGCCAGGCACGCCGTCGCCCGCTGCTACCAGGCCCGGCCGCACGACCTCGGGCTGAACCTCGCGGTCGGCGACCTGGCGATGACCGACCGCGGACTCGTGCGGTCACTGCTCCCCCGCCTCACCGACGCGTTGTTCGAGGCCGACCCGCACTGCACGCGCATCGTCGTGGAACCGGACGTGCGCAACACCCGCGCCATCAGGTCGTTCGAGGCAGGCGGGTTCGTGGCCGCGGACGAGATCATGCTGCCGGGCAAGCTCGCACTGCTGATGGTCTGCCGGCGCTAGAACGCGGTGATGTCCTGCGGTGCGCGTTCCTTGCGGCTGAGCGCGCGCACCACGTCGATGGCGCGATGCTTGTTGAGCGCCATGCGGGTCAGCAGGTCGATGACGGTCTCGTTGACGGGCCGCGGGAACTCGGGAGTCTCCAGCCCGACGCTCACCGCGAGGTCGTCGGAGTGCACGACGAACTCCATCAGGCGACTGACCAGGTACTCGTCCAGCGGCACCGCCCACGGCCCCCAGTGCGGCATCCGGACACCCCGGTTCTCCACGCCCGGCAACGTCTTCGCGAGCTCGCCGACGGTCTGCTCGAACCGGTCGCACAGGGCCGCGTGCCCCTCCGCCGCCAGCTTCTCGCCACCCGCGCGGATGCGGGTGTGGAACTCGGAGTCGACGTCCAGGTCGGTCCACTTCGCCCGCTCGTAGTGCTCCATCAGGCTGACGACCGGCTCGTCGCCGGCCGGGGTCCCGATCATGCCCGGCAACGGGAGGGCCTGGTAGGCGACGTGCCCGGCGAGGCCGCTGACCCCGAACTCCGGCAGGGCGCTGGGCTGGTCCCAGTTCTCCACGACCTGCCGGTGGCGCAGGAGGTCCAGGGCGATGCGGGCGGTGGTCAGGAAGTCGTCTCTGATCGTCACCTCGCCGAAGCTACGCGACCAGGTGCGATGCCCGGAGCCGATTATTCGCCCCGGATCACCCGGCGCAGCCGCGGAAGCCGTTCCGCCACAGCGCGTTCGTTGCCACGCCCGGTCGGCTCGTAGTAGTCGCGCCCCACCAGGTCGTCCGGGGCGTACTGCTGCGTCAGCACGCCTTCCGGCACGTCGTGCGGGTACCGGTAGCCCTGCGCGTTGCCGAGCTTCGCCGCGCCCGCGTAGTGGCCATCGCGCAGATGTGCCGGCACGGAACCGATGGCGCCCTTGCGGACGTCCTCGATGGCGGCGTAGATCGCGGTGGTGACGGCGTTCGACTTCGGGGCGGTGGCGAGGTGGATCGTGGCCTGCGCGAGGTTCAGGGTGCACTCGGGCAGGCCGATGAGCTGCACGGCCTGAGCCGCCGCCACGCACGTCTGCAGCGCCGTCGGGTCGGCCATGCCGACGTCCTCGCTGGCGTGGATCACCAGCCGGCGCGCGATGAAGCGCGGGTCCTCCCCCGCCTCGATCATGCGCGCGAGGTAGTGCAGGGCCGCGTCGACGTCCGAGCCGCGGATCGACTTGATGAACGCCGACGTCACGTCGTAGTGCTGGTCGCCGTCGCGGTCGTAGCGGACCGCCGCCTTGTCCACAGTGGACTCCAGCAGCGGCAGCGTGATCACGCCCTCGTTGGACGCCAGCGCCGAGTCCGCCGCCGCCTCCAGGGCCGTGAGCGAGCGGCGGGCGTCGCCACCGGCCAGGCGGATCAGGTGGTCCTCGGCGTCGGGTTCCAGGACGACGGAACCGCCCAGGCCGCGTTCGTCGGACACCGCGCGCTTGATGACCGAACGCACGCCGTCGTCGGTCAACGACTTGAGCTGCAACACCAGCGAACGCGACAGCAAGGGCGACACGACCGAGAAGAACGGGTTCTCCGTGGTCGCCGCGACCAGCAGCACGATCCGGTCCTCGACCGCGCCGAGCAGGGCGTCCTGCTGGGTCTTGGAGAACCGGTGCACCTCGTCGATGAACAGCACCGTCGACTCGCCGGAGCGGACCAGGCGGCGCCGGGCCTCGTCGATGACCGACCGCACCTCCTTGACCCCGGCGGACAAGGCCGAGAGAGCGACGAACCGGCGTCCGGTCGCCTTCGACACCAGCGTCGCGAGGGTCGTCTTGCCGGTGCCGGGAGGGCCGTAGAGCATCACGGACGCCGGCGTGGCGCCCTCGACCAGGCGGCGCAGCGGCGCGCCCGGCCCGAGCAGGTGGTCCTGACCGACGACCTCGTCCAGCGTGACCGGACGCATCCGCACGGCCAGCGGGGCGTTGGCCGCGATGCGCTCGGCCTTCTCCTCGTCGGACGCGCCGAAGAGGCCCTCGTCGAACAGACCTTCGCTCATGCGTTCGAGCGTAGTTGACGTGCTCCTGTCCTGACGGACGAGGATTCCGCACATGGCTACGCCGTGTGCGGAATGCTTCCTGTTTCAACGCCCTGTGCCGCTCCGAAGAGTGGTCTTACCTGGACTCCGCAGGCGTTTGACCTCTCCGCACGTCCTGCGGCGAGGATGTTTCTGGCAGCATTGTGGTCCCGGTCGTGAACGATGAGACAGCCGGGACACCTCCACTGCCGGATCTTGAGTGGCATGACCTCCACGCGGTTCCCGCAAGCCGAGCACGTCTTGGAACTGGGCAACCACCGCGACACCATGTGCACAGCACGGCCATGGCGTTCGGCCTTCTGCTTGAGCAACTGGACGAACTGACCCCACCCGGCGTCGTAGATCGCGCGTGCAAGTCTGCGGTTGCGCACCATACCGGTGATGTTGAGGTTCTCCAGGTAGACCGCTTGGTTGTCGCGGACCAGTCCTAGAGCCTGCTTGTGGTGGAAGTCCCGGCGTGCGCGGGTGACCTTGCCGTACCGAACGGCGACCGTGCGCCGCGCCTTGGCTCGGTTGTTGCTCCCTTTGGCCTTGCGCGCCATGACGCGTTGGGCGTGGGCAAGCTTGCGGCGGGCACGGGCGAGGTGTCTCGGGTTGGCGATATCGCGTCGTGTTCCGCCAGTACAAGCGATCGTGGCCAGCCGGGCGATGCCCAGGTCGATCCCCGATTCCCGCTCGACCGGCGGCAACGGGGCCGGTTCGATCTCCACCACGAACGACGCGTAGTAATGGCCGTCCGGTTCGCGGATGATCGTGACCGACGACGGTTCACATGGCAGATCGCGTGACCAGCGGACCGCCACATCACCGACCTTCGCCAAGTACAGCCGTCCACCAGCGCGCAGGAGAAATCCGTTGCGGGTGAGCCTGAACGATTGCCGGTTGTCCTTGCGGGACTTGAACCGCGGCTTTCCCACCTTGCGGCCACGCCGGTTCCCGGACAGCGAGTCGAAGAAGTTGCGGTAGGCGCGGTGCGCGTCCTGCACGGACTGCACCAGCGCCACCGAGGCGACCTCACACAGCCACGCACGCCGCTCAGTGGTCTTAGCGGCCGTGATCACCCGCCGCTGCACTTCGGCCGGCGCGATCTTCTGCCCGGACGCACGGGCGTCCTCGCGGCAACGGAGAGCATCATTGAACACCACTCGTGCGCAGCCGAACGTGCGTGCCAACATCGCGCGTTGAACCGCAGTCGGTTCGATCCGATATCGGTACCTGGCCAGCACGACGATCACCGTAGCGGGTTGCCATGAATGCCAAACGGGACTAGCGGGCAGTGTTCGGGACAGGTGAACGCGGTCCATGCTCGGCATAGTTCATGTGCGAGGATCGCGTTCCGTGCCCATCCCTCGTGCCGTGCTGCTCGCCGGACCCTCCGGCTCAGGCAAGTCGACACTCGCCGCCCACCTCGGCTGGCCGGTCCTGCGCCTGGACGACTTCTACCGCGACGGCGACGACCCGCTGCTGCCCCGTGACGAGCACGGCAGGGCCGACTGGGACGACATCGGCTCGTGGAACGCGGACAAGGCTCTCCAGGCGATCATCGAGCTGTCGGACACGGGCCGGGTCGAGGCACCGGTCTACTCGATCAGCGAGGACCGCGCGGTCGGCACGCAGACGATCGAGCTCGGCGACGCGCCCGCGTTCATCGCGGAGGGGCTGTTCGCGGACCTGCTGGTCCAGGGCGCGCGGGAGGCCGGGGTGCTGCGGGACGCGATCGTGCTCGCGCCGAGTCCGCCCGTCACGTTCGTGCGCCGGTTCGCCCGCGACGTCGCCGAGGCCCGCAAGCCGGTGCCGACGCTGGTCAGGCGCGGGTTGCGGCTGATGCGCGAACAACCGCAGGTGATCAAACGCTGCGTCAGCGCGGGCATGCGGCGCACGACACCGGCCAAGGCGCGGACCGAGCTCGTTTCGTGATCAGGTTGCCGGGTGGCGGTGGGCCTGATCTGGCAGGATGCCGCTCACACCACGACCGGGGGTAGCCGAGATGTCCGAAACGCCCGGCTGGTCCTCACCGGACCAGCCATCGAACCAGCCGCAGCAGCCGGGGCCGCAGCAGCCGCAGTACGGCCAGCCCGGCGGCTACAACGCCCCTCCGCCGCCCGGCGCGGGTCCGACGATCAAGCCCGGCGTGATCCCGCTGCGCCCGCTGGCGGTCGGTGAGATCGTCGACGGCGCCATCACGACGATGCGCCGCTACCCGAAGCTGATCATCGGCGCGGCCGCCGTCGTCGCCGCGGTCACGCAGATCGTCGGCCTGCTGGTGCAGCTGCCGTTCCTGGACGACCTCACCGCCGTCGTGACGCTCGACCCGAACTCGGTGACGCAGGAACAGGCGATCGACCAGTTCACCAGCGCCATCACCGGTTTCCTGACCGGCACGCTGCTCAGCGTCTTCCTGCTGCTGCTCGGCACCGTGTTCCTGTCGGGCTTCATCACCGTCATCGTCGGCCACGCCGTGCTCGGCAAGCCGGTCACGTTCGCGCAGGCCTGGGAGGAGTTCAAGCCCCGGCTGCTCCCGCTGCTCGGCGCGACGCTGCTCTCCGGTCTCGTGATCACCATCGGCCTGGTCCTGTGCATCGTGCCGGGCGTCTGGCTGTGGGTGCTGTTCGCCCTGGTCACGCCCGCGCTGGTGCTGGAGCGCTGCGGCGTCACCGCCGCGTTCGGCCGGTCGAAGAAGCTCGTGGACGGCGCCTGGTGGCGGACGTTCGGCATCCTGCTGCTCACCGTCGTGATCACCATCGTGATCGAGTGGATCATCGGCCTGCCGTTCGGCCTGCTGGGCGCGGCGACGACAGGGTTCTCGTCCGACCCCACGGCGGCGCTGAGCATCGGCTCGCTGATCCTGTCGACCATCGGCGCGATCATCGCCTCGACGATCACGCTGCCGTTCAGCTCCGCCGTCACCGTGCTGCTCTACGTCGACCGCCGGATGCGTTCCGAGGGCATGGACATCGAACTCCAGCGGGCCGCAGGGCATGGCGGTATCTGACGTACCGGTAGATCTCGGCCGCGACGAGGCGAGGGAGGCGGCCGTCCGGGAGCTCAGCGACCCGGCGTACGTCTCCGACGACCCGAACCCGTTGCAACGCGCCCTGAACTGGATCCTCGACCGCCTCGGCGAACTGTTCGCCGGGGCGGGCGGCATGAGCGGCCTCACCGCGATCGTGATCATCGTGGCCGTGGCGGTGCTGATCGTGATCGTCATCCGGCTCCGCACCGGGCGCACGGGCCGTGCGCTGCGGTCGGGCGACAAGGTGTTCGGTTCGACCGTCCTGACCGCCGCGCAGCACCGGGCCGCCGCCGAGAAGGCCGCGGCCGCCGGTGACCTGGCCGAGGCCGTGCGCGAACGCTTTCGTGCCGTGGTGCGCGAGTTGGAGCAACGTGGCGTGCTCGACGCACGGGCCGGACGCACCGTGGACGAGGTCGCTTTCGAGGCGGGCCGGGCACTTCCGGTGCTCGCCGACGACCTGCGCGGTGCCGCTGTCCAGTTCGACGACGTCTGGTACGGCGGCAGGCCGGCGACCGTGGAGGGGTACGAGGCGTTGGTCTCCGTGGACGGCAAGGTGCGCGGTTGACTACCTCCACCCTCGTGAACGAGGGGGATTCCTACGGCTCGCGCCGCGGGGTTTTCTGCTTCGTCGCCGACTGCCCGCCCGGAGGGTTCCGTTGAGGTCTTACACCGGCTCCACAGACTGTCACCGCCAGCCCGGCGGTCAGAATGTTGCGTGCCGCGTTCACGTCCCGGTCATGGGTCGCACCGCAACCACAGGTCCAGGTGCGCACGTGCAGCGGCATCGCTGCGGCGAGTGCGCCGCAGGCCGAGCACAGCTTGGACGACGGGAACCAGCGGTCCACGACGATCACGTCCCGCCCGTACCAGTCCGCTTTGTACTCCAACAGTTGCCGGAACTGCCGCCAGCCCGCGTCGCCGATGGCGCGAGCGAGGCGGCGGTTGCCGACCATGTTGGACACCGCGAGGTCCTCGATCACGAGCGTTTGAGTCTCACGCACGAGCCGAGTGGTGACCTTGTGCAGGAAATCGGTACGCCGGTCGGCGATCCGGGCGTGCACGCGAGCGACCTCGACACGAGCCTTGGCCCGGTTGTTGCTGCCCTTCTGCTTGCGGCACAACGCCCGCTGCGCCTTCGCGAGCGCCGCGCGGTCGCGACGTTCGTGCCGGGGATTGCCGATCTTCTCCCCGGTCGAGAGCACCAGGAGCTGATCGAGGCCGACATCGACGCCCACCGCCGAATCCACCATGGGCAGCGGTGTCACGCTCAGGTCGTCACACAGCAGGGACACGAACCAGCGCCCGGCCGAGTCCCGCGAGACCGTCACCGTCGAGGGCATCACGCCCTCCGGGAGTGGCCGGGACCAGCAGATGTCCAGCGGTTCGGACATCTTCGCCAACGTCAGCACACCGTCACGCCAGCGGAACGCCGACCGCGTGTACTCCGCGCTCGCGCGCGACTTCTTCCGCGACTTGAAGCGCGGAAACCGCGCACGCCTGGCGAAGAAGTTGCCGAACGCGGTCTGCAGATGCCGCAACGTCTGCTGCAACGGCACCGCCGACACCTCGGCCAGAAACGCCAGCTCCTCGGTGCGCTTCCACGCGGTCAGCAACGCCGACGTCGCGGCGTAACCGACCCGTTCCCCGCGCTGCGTCCATCCCTCCGCACGGGCCTGCAAAGCCAGGTTGTACACCTTGCGAACACACCCGAACGTGCGCGACAACTCCACAGCCTGCGCCTCGCTCGGATAGAAGCGGTAGCGAAACGCCCGCTTCACCGGCCCACACGACACGCTTCACACCATATCGACCCGGATTCCCAACCAGCGGCCAGGATGCTGTTCGCGCTCGACGACTCAGCCTTGGCAGCTGAACACCACACCATGCCCTGCTCTACCGGGCTTTCGTCTCCTCACCGGCCTGAAGGCCTGGGTATCAACGACAGAGGCCCACAATGACGGCGGTCTCCCCCGACGCCGGGCGGATCTGGACGGCCGCGCGCGGTCCGTTGCTGATCGGCGTGATCATCCTGTTCACCGCGATCGTGATCACGTTGCTGCGCGGCAGCGGCGAGGGCGGTTCGCTCGACCCCCGCTCGTTCCGGCCGGAGGGCAGTCACGCGGTCGCCGATCTGCTGGAGCAGAACGGGGTGCGCGTCGAGCTCACCGACAACGCGTCCTCAGTGGACGGTGCGACGCTGTTCGTGACGCAGCCGAACCTCATCGACCCGCAGCGGCTCGCGGACCTGAGCGGGCGGGCCGCCGCGACCGTGCTCCTCGCGCCCGCCAGTGCAGTCGGCCGGTTGGAGCCCGAGACGCGGCAGCCGGGCTGCCCGCTGGCGGCCAAGGCCGGTGCGGCGACCACGGGCGGGTTCGTCTACGAGGGCGAACAACGGTGCTACGACTCGACCCTGGTGCGCACCGGCACCGTGACGATGATCGGCTACGGCGGGATCTTCACCAACCGCGACATCGACTCCGAGGGCAACGCGGCGCTCGCGTTGTCGTTGCTGGGTCAGCACGAACGGCTGGTCTGGTACGTGCCGTCCGCGGCGGACAGGTCGCAGCAGAAGTCGCTGACCGACCTGGTCCCGGACGGCTGGAAGTTCGCCGCGTTGCAGCTCGGCGTCGCGGCCGTGCTGATCGCCCTGTGGCGGGCGCGCAGGCTCGGCCGGGTGGTGCCCGAACGGCTTCCGGTCGTGGTGCGCGCCGCCGAGACCGTGGAAGGCCGCGCCCGGCTGTATCGCCGGTCGCACGCCGCCGCGCACGCCGCTTCGGTGCTGCGGCAGGCGACTCGGGACCGGTTGGCGCCGCTGCTGGGGGTGCCGGTGGGGGACGATCCGTCCGAGGAGATCGCCCGCAGGACTTCGCGTCCCGTCGCTTCGGTGCGGGCGCTGCTGTACGACGAGGGGTCGGTGGACGACCGGGGGCTGGTCGCGCTGGCTTCTGATCTGGACGCTCTGGAGGACGAGGTGCGCAAGGGATGACGGCTGTGGTCACCACCGAGGAAGCCCGCACGGCGCTGGTGGCGTTGCGCGCGGAGATCGGCAAGGCCGTGGTGGGCAACGACGCCGCCGTGACGTCGCTGATCCTCGCGTTGCTGTGCAAGGGACACGTGCTGTTGGAGGGCGTACCGGGCGTCGCGAAGACGTTGCTCGTGCGTGCTCTTGCGCGCGCGTTGGACCTGTCCACGACGCGTGTGCAGTTCACGCCGGACCTGATGCCCGGCGACCTGACGGGGTCGCTGGTCTACGACTCGCACAACGCGGCGTTCTCGTTCCGCGAGGGCCCGGTCTTCACGAACCTGCTGCTCGCCGACGAGATCAACCGGACGCCGCCGAAGACGCAGGCCGCGCTGCTGGAGGCGATGGAGGAACGGCAGGTCTCCGCCGACGGCAAGACCCGGCCGCTGCCGTCGCCGTTCATCGTCGTGGCGACGCAGAACCCGGTGGAGTACGAGGGCACGTACCCGTTGCCCGAGGCGCAGCTGGACCGGTTCCTGCTCAAGGTGACGATGCCGATTCCCGCGCGGGAGCACGAGATCGACGTGCTGACGCGTCACGCGTCCGGTTTCGACCCGCGTGACCTGTCGTCGTTGCAGCCGGTGGCGAGTGCCGCGCACCTGGAGGCCGGTGGGGCGGCCGTGCGCGCGTTGACCGTGGCTCCTGAGGTGATCGCGTACGTCGTCGACGTGTGCCGTGCGACTCGTCAGTCTCCGGCTGTCCGTCTGGGCGTTTCTCCGCGTGGTGCAACGGCTCTGCTCGCTGCCGCGCGCGCGTGGGCGTGGCTCTCGGGCCGTGACTACGTGACGCCGGACGACGTGAAGTCCTTGGCCCGTCCTGCTCTGCGGCACCGCCTGGAGTTGCGTCCGGAGGCCGAACTGGAGGGCGTGACGGCGGACGGCGTGCTGGACGGCGTGCTCGGCGCGGTTCAGGTGCCGCGCTGACGTGGCGCTCACGGGTCGCGCGGGCCTGCTCGCGCTCATCGGGGTTCTCGTCGTCGGACTCCTCTTGCCTTCGTGGCAGGGGATTCTCGTCGTGTTCGCTGTTCTCGTGCTGTGTGTGGCGGCCGACTTGTTGTTGGCTGCCGGCGTCCGGCCGTTGACGTTCTCGCGCGCGGGGGCGACCTCTGTGCGCACGGGTGAGTTGTGCTCTGTTGAGCTCACCGTGCACAACCCCGGCCGTCGGCTCCGTGGCGTTCTTCGTGACGCATGGGCGCCTTCTGCCGGTGTGGTCTCCGACCGTGTCGCGGTGGACGTGCCCGCTGGTGGCTCTCGTGTGTTGTCTTTCGAGCTACGGCCTGTGCGTCGCGGCGATCGCACTGCGGACCGGGTGACCGTGCGTTCTCACGGCCCGTTGGGTATCGCGGCACGCCAAGGCTCGCACGTCGTGCCGTGGACCGTGCGCGCGTTGCCGCCGTTCCACAGCCGCCGTCACCTTCCGCCCCTGCTGGAACGTCTGCGTGAACTGGACGGCCGCCGCGCGTCGTTGATCCGTGGGGCCGGCACGGAGTTCGACTCGCTGCGCGCGTACGTCATCGGTGACGACGTGCGTTCTATCGACTGGCGTGCGTCGGCTCGTTCGTCGGACGTGGTGGTGCGCACCTGGCGCCCGGAACGCGACCGTCAGGTGACGATCGTGCTGGACACGGCCCGCACCTCGGCGAGCCGCGTCGAGGGTGCTCTGGGTGGCCTGCCACGTCTGGACACGTCGATGGACGCGGTGTTGTTGTTGTCCGCCTTGGCATCGCAGGCCCGCGACCAGGTCGACTTCCTGGCGTTCAGCCACAAGGTCCGCGCCTCGGTCCCCCGTGCCACGCTGCCGGTCCTGGTGCAGGCCATGGGACCGCTGGAAGCCGAACTGGTCGAGTTCGACGCCCGTGCCGCGGTGGCCGAGGTCCTCCGCCGAGCCGGTCGCCGCTCGCTCGTCGTGCTGTTGACGTCGTTGGAGCCGTCGATCGAGCACGGCCTGTTGCCGCTGTTGCCGACGCTGGCCTCACGGCACCATCTGCTGATCGCCTCGGTGTCCGACCCGGCCGTGCACGCGATGGCCGCCGGACGTGGCGATCTGGAGGCCGTCTACAAGGCCGCTGCCGCGGAACGCACTCTGGCCGAACGACGCCGTCTCACCGCGTTGCTCGCACGGCACGGAGTCGACGTCGTCGACGCGTTGCCTGATGACCTGCCACGCGCCCTCGCGGACCGCTATCTCTCGTTGAAGGCCGCGGGCAAGCTTTAGTGGTGTGGTCCGAAACGTTGGCGGTGAATTCACGCTCAGCAGGGCGCCTCGCGGCGTCTGACCGCGAATTCGCACGGCAACGTTTCGAACCACACCACTAAACGGCGACCGGCGTGACGTCCTCGCGTTCGCTCGCGTCCACGTCGCCCGTCTCGCCCTGCTGCGCGGCCCGCCGTCCGATCACGAAGACGTACAACAGGAACAGCACCTCCGCGACCACGCCGATGCCCACGCGCGCCCACGTCGGCAGGCCGGACGGCGTCACAAAGCCTTCCAGCACACCGGAGACCAGCAGCACCACGACCAGTCCGAGCGCCACGGCCACGACCGATCGTCCTTCCGCGGCAAGGGCTTGGGCTCGCGTGCGTTTACCGGGGTCGATCACCTGCCACCCGAGCCGCATGCCGATGCCCGCCGCCACGAACACGGCCGTGAGCTCCAACAACCCGTGCGGCGCCAACAGTCCGAGGAACAGCTCACCGCGCCCGGCGCCGAACATCAGTCCGATGCCCACGGCGACGTTCACGGCGTTGGTGAAGAGCAGGTAGATCGGCGGAATCGCGAACAACACCCCGAGCAACAGGCACGCGGCCGTCATCCACGCGTTGTTGGTCCACACCTTCGCCGCGAACGACCCGGCGGGATCGCTGGAGTAGTAGGACTCGTAGCCGCCGCCGACCTTGGTCATCTCGCGCAGTTCGTCGGGCGCGGCGATGGCGGCCTGCACGTCGGGGTTGGAGGCGATCCACGCGGCGATGATGCCGGTGACCAGGTAGAACGCGACGCCGGCCGGCACCCACCAGCGCCAGCCGAGGTAGATCGCGGCGGGCAGCCGGTGCGTGAAGAAGCGCGTGAAGACCCGCCAGGCCGGCGTGTGCGTGCCCGTCAGCGCCGAGCGGGCCTGCGCGACCAGCGACGACAACCGTTCAACCGTGGCCGGGTCCGGGGTCTGGCTGCGCACGATCGACAGGTGCGTCGTGACGCGCTGGTAGAGCTCGATCAGCTCGTCGGCCTCGGCACCGGTGAGCCGGCCGGAGCGTTTGACCAGCTTCTCGAGCCGCTGCCACGACTCGCGGTGGCGATCGATGAACACGTCCAGATCCACGATGAGTCACACTATCCGCGTGGGGGACCTCGTCACCGGTGAAGCCGTAGTTCTGGACCTGCGCGTCGCACAGCTCGCGAGCAGGGCCGTCGCGTTCGCGTTCGACGTGGCCGTGCAGTTCGGCCTGCTGCTGCTCGTGTCATTGCTCGTACCGATCGGCTTCGACGACGCGCTGCAAACGGCCCTCGCGCTGTCCCTGGCGGTGCTCGTCCTCGTCGGCTACCCGACCGCGGTCGAGTCGCTGTCCCGCGGCCGCTCGCTGGGCAAGCTCGTGATGGGCCTGCGCGTGGTGCGCGACGACGGCGGCGCCATCCGCTTCCGGCACGCCCTGGTGCGCGCGCTCGGCGGCTTCTTCGTGGACTTCTGGGCCCTCGGCCTGGGCGGCGCCGTCGCACTGTTCGTGTCGCTGTTCTCCCCGCAGGGCAAGCGCGTGGGCGACTACCTCGCGGGCACCGTCGTGATCCACATCCGCGTGCCGAAGCAGCAGGTGGAACTCGCCACGATGCCGCCGCAGCTCGCCGAGTGGGCGTCCGGCCTCGACCTGTCGCAGCTGCCGGACGAGCTGGTGCTGGCGGTGCGGCAGTACCTGAGCCGCTACGCGGAGCTGACCGAGCAGGCACGGTGGGATCTGGGGTCGCGGCTGTCGGACGACGTGGGGACCGCGATCCGGTCGCCGCGGCTGGAGTACACGCACCCGCATCCGTACCTGTCGGCGGTGCTGGCGGAACGCCGGCGTCGCGCCGCTGCCTAAGCGTTCGCCAGGCGGAGGCGTTCGGCTCCCTGCTCGCGCACAGCGTCACCCGACGGCGTCGGGTCGCCGTGCAACACCTCCCAGCGTGCGTTGTGCAAGGCGGTCCACATGCTCCCGGCCCACGCGACCTCCATCTCCTCCACGGAGAACGCACGCCCACGAACAGCCTGATAGGCCTCGATGAACGCCGAAGAACTCTCCAACGGCACCCAGCTGGGCGGCGAGAAGTTGGCGAACGCCCCGGAGGCCGCGCCCACCAACGCCGCCTCCGGTTGCCACGCCAGGCTGTCCCAGTCGTGCACGGCCAGCACCGAGCCGTCCTGCCAACGCAGGTTCTGCGCCTCGAAGTCGGCATGCCCCAGCACGCACGGCAGCGAAGTCGCCAGCAGCCGCGCACGCACCCGAGAAGCCGCCTCCACCACGAACGACGGCACCACGCTCTGGTCCCGCGCGTCGAGGAAGTCGATCGCCGGCCACACGCCGGGATCCTTGTGGTCCCAACGAGCCCAGCGCGGTGACGGCAGCGGTGGCGGCACGGACACGTCGGCCAGCAACGCCATCAGCGAAGCGAACACGGCCGCGTAGCGCCGGGCGACGTCGGGTGAGGTGCCGAGCAGCATCTCCCCGCCGGGCAACGACGATTCGGCGTGCACGGCCAGCCCGTCCGCGCACATGACCGGCGTGAGCGGGCGGGGGCACGGAAACCCCCGCTCCGCCAGCGAAGCCTGCGCGGTCAGGCACGACACGGCGCGGCCGTCGTCCTCGCGGGCCTTCACGTAGACCTCGCGGCCGTCGGCGAGCAGCACGCCGAAGACCGACGAGATCGACACGCGCTCGTAGAGCACCTCGGACACCGGGCTGCCCAGCTGCGCGACGCACCAAGCCCGCAGGTCGAACGTCATACGCCCAGTAGCTCGGTCAGCAGCAGCGGGTTCATGTAGTCGTCGTAGCGGACGATCTCGCCGTCGCGCAAGTGGAGGATCGCGATGGCGGTGAACGTGTAGTAGTCCTGCTTCACCTTCGACCAGCCGCGGTGGGTGATCTCGGCGACCGCGACGGCGGGGTCGTTGGTGCGCCAGCACTGGGCCTCGACGCTCTGGATCTCGATCCTGTCCCGCACGGCGGCGCCTCGGACCTGGCCGAAGTACGCGCGGATCTCCTCGCGGCCCTTGATCTCCTCCGGCTGGAAGTGCGTCGGGAAGCGGTAGGCCATGATCCCGTCCTCGGCGAAGAGGTCGGCGAACTGGCTGTGCGTCTCCTCCCCCGCCACCATCCCGCGGACGTGGTCGACGATCTGTTCGGGTGTGCGCGTCATGGCTTCATCCCCAAAAGTAGAATCGGAACGGTGACCCCGGTTATGACGATACGGAACGCGCGCCCCGGTTGGCAACGATGAGGGCCGACGCGGCGCGGAACCGCGAGAAGGTGCTGGACGCGGCACGGGAGTTGTTCGCCGCCCAAGGCTTCGAGGTGCCGCTGGACGAGATCGCCAACAGGGCGGGGGTCGGGCCCGGCACGGTCTACCGGCACTTCCCGACCAAGCAGGCGTTGTTCCAGGCCGTCACGGAGACGCGGGTGTCGGCCATGATCGCGTCCGCCGACGAGCCCGCGGAGGACGCGCGACAAGCGCTGTTCGCGTTCCTCACCAAGATGGCGGACGAGGCGGCGGTGAAGCGGGACATGTCCGACGCGATCACCGTGTCACCCGAGCTGCGCAAGGGCCTGCACAAGGCGTTGGGCGGACTTCTCCACAAGGCCCAGGAAGCGGGCACGGTCCGTGCCGACGTCACGGCCACGGACCTCGTGGTGCTCATGAAGGGGATGCTGCAGAGCATGCACGACGGGGCGAATCCCGCCGTGCTGCTGGAGATCGTGCTGAAAGGGCTTCAGTCGAGCCGGAAGCCGTAGGGCAACTCCAACCGATGGCGCGCCAGCAGAGCGCTGTCGGCGAGGATCTCGCGGGTCGGTCCGTCCGCCACGACCACGCCGTCGTCGATCAGCACGCTGCGAGGGCAGATCTGCAGAGCGAACGGCAGGTCGTGCGTGACCATGAGCATGGTGGGGGCCAACGAGAGCAGCAGCTCGGCCAGTTCGCGGCGGGCCACCGGTTCGAGGTTCGCCGACGGCTCGTCCAGGACGAGGATCTCCGGCGAGCAGGCCAGCACCGAGGCGAGCGCGACGCGGCGGCGCTGGCCGCCGGACAGGTGCAGCGGGGAGCGGTCCGCGACCGACTCCATTCCCACGGCGCTCAACGCCTTCAGCACGCGAGCGTCCACATCGGACAGACCGAAGTTGCGCGGGCCGAACGCGACGTCCTCGGCGACCGTCGGGCAGAACAGCTGGTCGTCGGGGTCCTGGAAGACGAGGCCGACGCGGCGGCGGATCTCGCGCAGGTTCTGCTTGCGGACCTCCAGGCCCGCGATCGAGATCGACCCGGAGCCGCCGCCGAGAACTCCGTTGAGGTGCAACGCGAACGTGGTCTTGCCGGCGCCGTTCGGGCCGAGCACCGCGACGCGTTCGCCGCGGTCGACGCGCAGGTCGATGCCGAACAACGCCTGGTGCCCGTCGGGGTAGGCGAAGGCCAGCTTCGAGACCTCCAGCGCGGGAGCCGCCACGGTCTCGGGCACCATCGTCGCCGAGCCTCCCGACTGACCCGTCCAGCCACGCGACACCATCGCGAGATGCACCCTCTCTCCGCGTTCGTAGGACCGGATGAACAGCGTGCCGACCGACCGGGCCATCGCGCCCGCCTGCCACAGGAACCGCGGGTCGTCGCCGCGCGAGATGCGGGCGACGCGCATGCGTTTCGCTTCTCCCACCACGACTTCGCCGTACCGCAGCATCAGAGTGGCGATCATGATCAACGGCGCGGGCACCCGCAACGTCTGCAGGCCGCGCAACAACTCCCCCGGCGCGGTCGTGGCCGCCAGGGTCAGGCTGATCAGGACGCCCAGCGTGCCCTTGGCCAGGATGTTCCAGCCGGCCAGAGAGCCTTCGACCGACACGGAGAAGCCGAGGAAGTCGGTGCGCGGGTCCGTGCCGAAGATCGGCAGCAGGAACGCGAGCACCACGAACGGCGCCTCGATCACCGCCCGCTTGAGAAACCACAGCACGGGAACCGCCGCCACGAACCACACCGCGACGATCACCAGCAGGTACAACCCGAACAGCGGGAACAGCGTGCGCGGGGTCGCCACGACGCCCAGCACCGCCCCGAACGCCACGAGGATCTTCACGTGGGGCGCGAGGCGGTGCACCGGCGAGTCGCCGGCGTGGTGCAGGACGTCGTGGGCACCGCTCATCGAACGTCGGACTTCTTGCGCAGCACCCAGAACAGACCGAACGACAGACCCAGCACCACGATCACGCCGAGCACGCCCGCGAGACCGGTGAACTTGTCGTCGCCGCCGAGCGCGTAGTCGGCGAACGTGCTGCCGGAGAACGGGTGCTCCTGCGCGTGCTCGGCGATGCCGGTGTCCTCGACGGTCTTGTCCAGGCCGTCCGGGTCGCCGGACGCGAAGTACGACAGCACCCCGGCGATCAGCAGCGACACGAACACGAACCCGATGGCGAACTTCTTCACGACCGGACCTCCAGCGGCTTGCGGCTGCCCTTGAGCAGGTAGACGAGATCGGGCCGGATCGACGCGACCGAGGTGACGGTGACGGCGGTGATCAGGCCCTCGCCGATGCCGATCAACGCGTGCAGCCCCCACATCAGCAGCGCGACCTTGCCGATCTCCACCCCGCCCGCACCGCCGATCGCGTACTCGACGACGAAGCCGGTCGCCGCGACCACCGTGTTGACGAACGCCGAGACGAACGCGACGGCGAACAGCCCGCCCTTGCCGCGCTCGGCGATCTTGCGCAGGGCGACGGCGACCAGGAAGCCGGTCGCGGTGCCGATCAGCGCCATGTTGGTGACGTTCGCCCCCAGGGCGGTGAGGCCGCCGTCCGCGAACAGCAGCGCCTGCACCACCAGCACGATCGTCACGCACAGCGCGCCGACCCACGGGCCGACGAGGATCGCCGCGAGCGCGCCGCCGAGCAGGTGCCCGGACGCGCCGGGCAGGATCGGGAAGTTGATCATCTGGACGGCGAAGATGAACGTGGCCACCAGGCCCGCCATCGGCGCCGTGCGGTCGTCGAGGTCCGCACGGGCCTTGACCAACGCGAACCCGACGCCCACCGCCGCGAGGACGAGGAAGGCGACCGACACCGGCGCGTTCAGCAGACCGTCGCTCATGTGCATGGCAACAGGTGACATGAACAGCCACGCTAATTGCCCGACCTCGGCTATGGCTAGAACTGTGCAACAACGATTTGCAGGCAAGAAGGGCGTTGATCGTCACAGGGCCGCTAGTCATCGGATGACTTCTGCGGTTAGATCCGTTCCGCCGCCGCCACGGCACGGAGGGACGAACAGTGACAGAGTTGTCGCGTAGAACCTTTTTGTACGGGACGGGCGCGGCCGTGGGGGCCTCCGCACTCGGGGTGAGCTCCGCCGTCGCAGCGCCGGAAACATCGGGTCACAACGTCCACCGGGACGTGGTCCGCGATGCCCGCATGGAGTGGAGGAAACTGCCGCAGAACTGGGGCGACAGTCCTTTCCTCGCCAATGGATTCCTGGGCGTCCAGGTCTACGCGGGCCGCACCGCGAACGAGCTCAAGCTCATGCTCAGCCACTCGGAGGTCCAGGACCAGCGCGAACACTGGGAGGCCGCGGTCGGCCTGTCCCGGCTGCCGATCGGGTACCTGACCCTGCGGTTCGCCGGCGCGATCACCGCCGTCGACTGGACGCTCGACCTGTGGAACGCCGAGCTCACCGGCTCGGTCACCACGACCCAGGGCTCAGCCACGTTCACGATGCTCGTGCACAACTCGCGCAGCACGTTCCTCGCCTCCGTCAAGGGTGAGGCGACCTGGGGTTTCCAGCCGCTGGAGTCGTCGACGACCCGCCAGATCCGCAGGCCGGCCGACTACACGGCCAATCCCGCCCCAACGCTGGGCACGGCCAACGGCGTCTCCTACGCCGCACAACCGCTGCTCGCGGGCGGTGGCTACACAACGGCCTGGCAGACCCGCAACGGCCGGTTCGCCGCGCACGTGGCGTACACACACCCTGCGGACACGCACACGTCCGACGCGATCCGTGAGGTGCGGCAGGCGCTCGCGATCCCGTCCGAGGTGCTGACGCTGCAGCATCGCCGCTGGTGGAACGCCTACTTCGCCAAGTCGCTGGTGTCCGTGCCGGACAAGCTCGTGCAGCGCTTCTACTGGTTGCAGCTCTACAAGATGGCCGCCGCGACGAGGAACGACGCGCCCGTCATCTCCGAGTGGGGCCCGTGGTTCCCCGAGCAGGGCAACAGCTGGACGGCCGTGTGGTGGAACCTCAACGTCCAGATCTCGTATCCGCTGATCAACGGCTCGAACCACCACGAACTCGACGCGGTGACGACGACGCTGAAGCGGTTCGAGCACAACCTCGAACTCAACGTGAACCCGGCGTACCGCGACGGGAACTCGTACGCGATCTGCCACCCCGGCGACCGCACGCTGCGGTCCGGGCCGCGCTACTGCGGGGTTCCGGGCGTCGCGCCGAACGACCATACGGGCAATCTTCTGTGGGCCTGCCACAACGTCTGGCTGGGCTACCGGCACACGATGGACGAGAAGATCCTCAAGGACGTCCTCTTCCCCATCCTCACCAAAGCCGTCAACTACTACGCGCGGTTCCTCGTCGAGGGAGCGGACGGCAAGCTGCACCTGCCGGAGACGCGCTCACCGGAGTACGCGAACGCCACGGACACGACGTACGACCTCTCGCTGATCCGCTGGGGTGTGCGCACGCTGCTGTCCATCGAGGAGAACGCGCGCTGGCGCGACATCGCCAACCGGCTCGTCCCCTACGCCCTGGGCCCGAACGGCGCGTTGATCGGCAAGGACGTGTCGCTCAACGACTCGCACCGGCACTTCTCGCACATGCTCTGGTTCTACCCGTTGCGTGAACTGACCTACGACATGCCGGAGCACCGCGACCTGATCAACAAGACGTTCGACCACTGGGTGTCGCGGCAGCAGGCGTGGGCGGGCTACAGCTACGGGGCCGCGTCCGCGATGGCGTCGGCGATGGGCCGGCCGGAGGAGGCGCTCCAGTTCCTGCGCTACTTCCTCGACCGCAAACAGGTCGGCACGAACGCCGTGCTGACCGAGAACACCTTCTACCGCGAGGGAGGCAACCTCGCGATCGAGTCGCCGCTGATGTCCGGCCAGGCGGTGCTGGAAATGATGGTCCAGTCCCACAACAACGTCGTACGCGTCTTCCCGTCCGTTTCGTCCACATGGGCCGATGCGTCCATCTCGTCGTTGCGCACGCAAGGAGCGTTCCTTGTGGACGCTTCGCGTTCCTCCGGACGGACGGACTGGATCAAGGTCCATTCGGAGGCAGGCTCGCCTTTGCTTCTGGAGCACGGGATCCAGGGCGACATCGACGTCCGCGACACGTGGGGACGACGCCTCGACCACAAGACTCGTGGCGCGGCCGTCGAGATCCCGCTTCGCCGAGGTCAGAGCGCCGTGGTGTCGCGTCGCGGCACACGTCCTGACGTCTCAGCACGTGATGTGAAAGCGAACGGCTCGTCTTCGCGCTGGGGTCTGCCGTAACGTCCAAATTCGAACATTCGGATTGCGCGTGTGGACGAGTGGAGTGTGCGGTGGATCTTCAGCACTGGCTCAACGAGGCGTTGGCCAACCACGAGAAGTGGACGGCCGACTACGGCACCTTCACACCCCACTCGTCCCTGCAGGTCGACCCGGCGCTCTTCGGTTCGGCACTCGCCGAGCTGCAGGACCGGCTGCGCGACAACTACCCGTTCTTCCACCCGCGCTACGCCGGCCAGATGCTCAAACCGCCGCATCCGGCGGCCGTCGTGGGCTACCTGTCCGCGATGCTGATCAACCCGAACAACCACGCCCTCGACGGCGGTCCCGCGACCGCCGCGATGGAACGCGAGGTCGTCTCGGACCTGGCGACGATGTTCGGCTACGGCGACCACCACCTCGGCCATCTGACGTCCAGCGGCACGATCGCGAACCTCGAAGCGCTCTTCGTGGCCCGTTCGCTGCATCCGACCCGTGGCGTCGCGTACTCCTCCGAGGCGCACTACACGCATTCACGGATGTGCGGCGTGCTCGGCATCGAGGGTTTCCCTGTCGCCGTGGACGGTCTAGGTCGCATGGATCTGGACGCGCTCGAAGACCTCTTGAAGACCGGCAAGGTCGGAACCGTCGTGGTCACTCCGGGAACTACCGCTTTGGGTGCCATCGAACCGGTGCATCTTGTACTGGACGTCGCACGCCGCTACGACGCACGGGTGCACGTGGACGGTGCGTACGGCGGCTTCTTCACGCTGCTCGCGGGTACCGATCTGGCGCCTGAGCCGTGGGAGGCCATCGGCTCGTGCGACTCCGTGGTGGTGGACCCGCACAAGCACGGCCTACAGCCCTACGGCTGCGGCGCGGTGCTCTTCCGCGACCCGTCCGTGGGCCGCTTCTACCTGCACGACTCCCCCTACACGTACTTCACGTCCGACGAGATGCACCTGGGCGAGATCAGCCTGGAGTGCTCCCGAGCGGGCGCCGCGGCGGCTGGCCTGTGGCTGACGCTGCGGCTGCTGCCGTTGACGCGCGACGGTCTGGGCGAGGTGCTGGCGGCCGGACGGCGGGCGGCCGTGCGGTGGGCGTCGATCATCCGCGAGTCCGAGGCCCTGGAGCTCTACCAGGAGCCCGAGCTGGACATCGTCACGTACTTCCCGCGGACGGATCCGCTGACCCTGTCCGCGGTGGACGCCGCCTCCCACCGCGTGATGGAGACGGGCATGAACGCGGCCGTCGACCCGATCTTCCTGAGCGTGGCACGGGCCTCGAAGACCGCGTTCGCCGCCCGGCATCCCGAGGTGGAGGCCGATGTGGACGGTGCGCGGGTGCTGCGCAGCGTGCTGATGAAGCCGGAGTCCGAGGACTACCTCGACACCCTGCACGCACGGGTGCTGAGCCTGCTCTGAGCGCTGGTCAGGGGCCTGCCCTCTGACCGGTCAGACCCTCCAAGAACGCCAAATTGGGCGACTCACCCCCGGTGAGTCGCCCGATGGCGGCAGGTCAGCCGTGCTTCGCGCGCCGACCGGATCGGCGCGGCGGCAGCGGCGTGTCTCCGCGCAGGTCGAGCCGGCGCTGCTCGCCGTTGGCCTCGAGGTGCGTGACCATGCGGCGCAGCATCTCGGCCAGCGACTGGGACTCCGACGACTCCAGCGAACCGCTGACGAAGACCTCTTCCTCGTTGAACTTGGGGAAGAGGTCGGCCATCAGTTCTTCACCCTCAGGGGTGAGCCGCAGGACCGCCAGACGCCCGTCGGTCGGGTGGCCCAGGCGCTCCAGCAGGCCCCGCGACTGCAGCGTCTTGGCGACGCCCGTCAGGGTGCCCTTGGAGATACCCGCCTCCTCGGCGACGTAGCGCGTCTCCATCTCGCCCCAGATCCACACGACCCAGAGCACGACGAAGCCGGTCCAGGTCAGATCGCTGGTGCGCAGCACCGAGTTCTCGAGGTGCTGGCGAATCGCGGTCGCGGCGCGGTGGATGTTCGACACCGCCGCCATCTGCTCGCGATGCAGCGGCACCGCACCGAGCTTGGCCTGGACGGCCTTCTCGGTCTCGGCAATCGTGTGGTGACCAGACAACTCAAAGTCTCCCGTGCTCGAGCTCAGGTGTTCCCGGCACAATACTTGCGGTTCCGAACTATGTCTGTGATGTGGTGCGAGTCGGTCCGCAACCACTTTGATCACGATCCCACATCGTGCATGATCTCGTGACGGTCGTCACCCGTCCAGTTACGGACTGTTGCCTCGTGGTGGACGATGAGTGTGGGGCACCGAACGGGGACCAATGGCGGTCTTTGCCCCACGGACGGGTCGATAGCGTTTGCCCCTCAACGTTATCCCCTCCGCGTCAGCGACACACTGTGCCGGAAAGGTAGTTCGACGTGGTCGGTGAACAGGTGACACGGGAACTCGCGGCGAGACTCGGCGAGGACGGGATCGACGTGGTGCGCGTCGTCTTCCCCGACCTGCTCGGCACCGACCGGGGCCGTGACGTCCTCGTAGAGCACCTACCTGCGGTGATTCAGCGCGGACTGTCGTTCTGCCGGGCGGTGTACAGCACGACGCCCGGCGGCAAGACGACCGAGACCGGGGGCGTGCTCGACGCCGGGCTGCCCGACGTGATCGTGGTCCCCGACCTCGACACGCTGCTCCCCATTCCGTGGGAACCGGGCGTGGCGTG
This sequence comes from Lentzea sp. NPDC092896, assembly GCF_044754905.1. Taxonomy (NCBI): domain Bacteria; kingdom Bacillati; phylum Actinomycetota; class Actinomycetes; order Pseudonocardiales; family Pseudonocardiaceae; genus Lentzea; species Lentzea sp. NPDC092896. Next base: position 1,006,079 of record NZ_JBIVPX010000001.1, on the reverse strand, counting down.
GTGCATCGGCGACGCGGTCAGCCCCGCCGACGAAAGGCCCGTCGACGAATCTCCCCGGCAGGTGCTGCGCAGGGCCCTGGAGGTGTTCGAGACCACCGGCCTGCAACCGGTGATCGGACCCGAGTTGGAATATTTTCTCTGCGAACCGGACGAAGATCGCCCGAACGGGTGGCGCCCCTACTGCGATGAGCCGGGCAACGTCTACGCGACCGGCCGCCGCGGAGATTCAGACGGTCATCTGTTGAGAACTCTGCGCACGCTCAGCTCGGCGGGTCTGCAGACGACCGGCGGCAACCACGAATACGCCGGGGGCCAGTTCGAAATCAACCTCGTCCATTCGCCGGCCATGGACGCGGCCGATCGCGCGTTCCGCTTCAAAACGAGCGTGAAAGAGCTGGCCAGGCGTGAAGGCCGGCTGGCGACGTTCATGGCCAAGCCGTTCAACGACGGCGGCGGCAGCGGGTTCCACCTGCACCTGTCGTGCCACGAGAAGGACGGCCGCAACGCGTTCCAGGCTCCGGGGAGCTCCAGCGGCCTGTCCGACGAGGCGCGCTGGGCCATCGGCGGCATCCTCAAGCACGCCCCGGCGCTGGCCGCGCTGCTCAACCCCACGGTCAACTCCTACAAGCGGTTCGGTCCCGACTCGCTCGCGCCGTGGCTGATCGACTGGGGCCTCGACAACCGCAGCTCGATGCTCCGGGTGCCGGCCGAACGCGGCGAGACCACCCGGCTCGAACTGCGGCTCGGCGACGCGAGCGCGAACCCCTACCTCGGCATCGCCGGTCTCGTCGCGGCCACCTACCTGGGCATTCGCGACCGGATCGAGCCGCCGCGGCCGTCCGCCGGGTACGGCTACGACCCGTCGAAGGCCCCCACACTGCCCGCCACGCTGCCCGACGCCCTCGCCTATCTGGAGGAGGACACGGCGATGGTCGAGGTGCTGGGCAAGGACTTCGTGCGGTCCTATGTGGACTTCAAGTGGGAGGAGGTGGCCCGGTTCCAGCGGTTCGTGACCGACTGGGAGTTCACCGAATACGCGTACCACCTATAGTTCACCTGCGATGACTGCACTTACGGACCGGCTCACCTCGATCGCCGACGAAGACGAACTGTTCGACGCCTTCTCCCACTGGGCGACTGAGCGCGGCCTCGCGCTGTACCCGGCGCAGGAGGAAGCGGTCATCGAGCTCGTCTCGGGGGCCAACGTCATCCTCAGCACCCCCACGGGGTCGGGCAAGAGCCTGGTGGCGATCGGCGCCCACCTGGTCGCGATGGCGGCCAACCAGCGCAGCTTCTACACCGCGCCGATCAAGGCCCTGGTCTCGGAGAAGTTCTTCGCGCTGTGCGAGATCTTCGGGCCGGAGAACGTCGGCATGATGACCGGCGACGCCAGCGTCAACGACCAGGCGCCCATCATCTGCTGCACCGCGGAGATCCTCGCGAACATCGCCCTGCGCGACGGCCACACGGCCGACGTCGGCCAGGTCGTGATGGACGAGTTCCACTTCTACAGCGAGCCCGACCGCGGCTGGGCCTGGCAGGTGCCGATCGTCGAGCTGCCGCAGGCCCAGTTCCTGCTGATGTCGGCGACGCTGGGCGACGTCTCGTTCTTCGAGAAGGACCTGACGCGCCGCACCGGCAGGCCGACGGCGGTGGTCCGTTCGGCGCAGCGCCCGGTGCCGTTGAACTTCCAGTACGTCTCCACGCCGTTGCACGAGACGATCGAAGACCTGCTGCACGGCCGTGAGGCACCGATCTACGTCGTGCACTTCACCCAGGCCGCCGCTCTGGAGCGCGCGCAGTCGCTGATGAGCGTCAACGTCGCCACGAAGCCGGAGAAGGAGCAGATCGCCGCGACGATCGGCAACTTCCGGTTCTCGGCCGGGTTCGGCAAGACGCTGTCGCGGCTGGTCCGGCACGGCATCGGCGTGCACCACGCCGGCATGCTGCCGAAGTACCGCCGCCTGGTCGAGCAGCTCGCGCAGGCCGGTCTGCTGAAGGTCATCTGCGGGACGGACACGCTCGGCGTCGGCATCAACGTCCCGATCCGCACGGTCGTGTTCACCGCTCTCTCGAAGTACGACGGCACGCGCACGCGCATCCTCAAGGCCCGTGAGTTCCACCAGATCGCCGGACGGGCGGGGCGCGCGGGCTTCGACACCATCGGCACCGTCGTCGTGCAGGCGCCGGAGCACGAGGTCGAGAACATCAAGGCGCTGGCCAAGGCCGGCGACGACCCGAAGAAGCGCCGCAAGGTCGTGCGCAAGAAGGCTCCGGACGGGTTCGTGTCGTGGAGCGAGTCGACGTTCGAACGGCTCGTCGGCGCCGAACCGGAGCCGCTCACGTCGTCGTTCCAGGTCTCGCACGCGATGCTGCTCAACGTGATCGGCCGCCCGCAGGGCGGCGCGTTCCAGGCGATGCGGCACCTGCTCGAGGACAACCACGAGGACCGTCCGAAGCAGCTCAAGCACATCCGCCGCGCGCTCGCGATGTACAAGGCGCTGGTCGCGGCGGGCGTCGTCGAACGCCACGGCGAGGAGTTCCAGCTCACCGTCGACCTGCAGTTCAACTTCGCGCTGAACCAGCCGCTGTCGCCGTTCGCGCTGGCCGCGGTCGAACTGCTCGACCGCGAGGCACCGGGCTACGAGCTGGACGTGCTGTCGGTGATCGAGTCCATTTTGGACAACCCGCGGCAGATCCTGAGCTCGCAGGAGCACAAGGCTCGAGGCGAGGCCATCGGCGCGATGAAGGCCGACGGCATCGAGTACGACCAGCGGATGGAGATGCTGGACGAGGTCACGTACCCGAAGCCGCTCGCCGAACTGCTCGACGCCGCGTTCTTCACCTACCGCCGCGGCCACCCGTGGGTCGGCGACTACGACCTGTCCCCCAAGTCCGTCGTGCGGGACATGTACGAGCGCGCGATGACGTTCACGGAGTACGTGGCGTTCTACGGCCTCGCACGCTCCGAGGGCCTCGTGCTGCGGTACCTGGCCGACGCCTACAAGGCGCTGTCGCAGACGGTGCCGGACGAGGCGAAGACCGAGGAGCTCAACGACCTGATCTCGTGGCTGGGCGAGCTCGTCCGCCAGGTCGACTCGTCGCTGATCGACGAGTGGGAGAAGCTCACCAACCCGGACGCCCCGGTCGAGGAGGTGCGCGTCGACCTGCCGCCCGCGGTCACGCGCAACGTCCGCGCGTTCCGCGTGCTGGTCCGCAACGCGCTGTTCCGCCGCGTCGAACTGGCCGCCAAGCGCGACTGGTACTCCCTGGGCGAGCTCGACCACGAGTCGGGCTGGACGGCCAAGGAGTGGATGGACGCGCTGGAGCCGTACTTCGAGGAGCACTCGGACATCGGCGCGGGCCCGAACGCGCGCGGCCCGGCGTTCCTGATCATCAACGTCGAGCGCGAGCGCTGGGTGTGCCGGCAGATCTTCGAGGACCCGGCCGGGGACAAGGACTGGGGCTTCAACGCCGAGGTCGACCTGGCCGCGTCGGACGAACTCGGCGAGGCGGTCGTGGTCATCACCGACGTCGGCAGGCTGTAGTACATAGGCAACCGAACCTCTCCCTCGCGCGTGGATGCGATGCAGCATTCATGAGCGAGGGGGAGACTCGTGCGAAGAATTCTGTCTTTCGGCGCGCTGTTGGCGCTGTTCCTGACACTGATCACACCGCCGGTCCAGGCCGTGTCCCACTCGGCCGAACCGGTCGCGTGGACGCAGGTGAACGAGCTGCGGCCGGACACCTCGTACTGGGAGACCGACCGGGGGACGGTCCGCGCCGGCACGATCGACGGTGGCGTGTGGCGGTCGCTGTTCCAGTTCGACACGCGGCATCTGGCCGGTGCACGGATCATCAAGGTCAGCGTCTACCTGGTCGTCGACCGCACCGAGTCGTGCGACGAGACGTCCGTCCAGTTGTGGAACACCGGCGCGATCGACCCGGCCAGGCCGCTGACCTGGCGGACCTCGGCTGATCTCTGGCGCACCCAGGTCGCGACCGGGGCCGCGCAGGCGTGCGGTGAGTTCAACACGCCGCTGGGGTTCGAGAGCGACCAGATGAGGCAGGTGGTCCAGCGGGTTGCCGACGAACGGGCCGGGTCGATCGGGTTCGGGTTGCGGGCGCAGCAGGAGCACGACTCCGCGTACGGCAAGGCGATCGTGCCCAAGAGCGTGGTCCTCGTCGTGGACTACAACAACGCGCCGAGCGTGCCGGTCGTGAACACCTCATATCCGCGTGCGTGTGGAACGGCGGACGCGCCGACGGTCATGCCTCCGCCGAGCCAGTTCTCGGGCAGGGCCAAGGACCTGGACGACGACAACGTGAGCACCACGCTGGAGATCCGTGACGCGGCGGGAACCACGGTGCACACCAGCACCGTCGGCCCGACCACGCCGGGATCGGCGTTCTCGTGGCCGGAACTGCCCGCGGGCCTGCTCAAGCACGGCGAGAAGTACAGCTACCGCGCGAAGACCTCTGACGGCACGGACACCGGCCCGTACAGCGCCGAGTGCTGGTTCCAGGTCGACTCGGTCAGGCCGGGCAAGCCGCAGATCTCCTCGACGGACTACCCGAACGGCGAGCCGGCGATCCCGGCGGGCACCACGGGGACGATCACCCTGTCCCCCGCCACCCCCGGCGACGACGTCTACGGCTACCAGTTCGGGCTGCAGCAGGACTCGGCGACCACCTTCGTCAAGGCCGGGCAGGACGGCCGCGCGGTCGTCCCGGTGACGGTGCAGCGCGACGACGTGGGCTGGTGGTCCTTCTTCTACGCACGGGCGGTCGACCGGGCGGGCAATGTCAGCAGCTACAACAACAGCTGGGACGTGGCGGCTCTGGATCCCGTGACTCCGCAGCCGCACGTGCGCGGTGACCTCAACGGTGACGGCCGCGCGGACGTGACCTTCATGCAGCGCCACGACTTCGGCCGGATGACCATCTGGAACGTGACGGCGCGCGACGGTGGTTTCCACGCCGGCACGCAGCTCTACGACACCGGCATCTCCTCGGGGTCCGAGCAGTGGGGTCCGCACGTGCGGGGCGACTTCAACGGGGACGGTCGCAGCGAGGTGGTCCAGTTCCAGCGCAGCGGGGACAACACCCGCTTGATCGTGATCCAGTCCGACGGCAACCGCCTGGGAGCGCCGCCCGTGCCGTGGACCGGTGCTCTGCCGCTGGACCAGGCCCGGTTCACGTCCGGCGACTTCGACGGCGACGGCAAGGCCGACGTCGCGGCCGCCACCGGCTCGCGGGTGCTGGTGTTCCGCGGTGCCGACCTGAGCGCGCCCGCGACGTGGCTGGAGGGCGTGACCGGCAAGATCGTCGCCGGTGACTTCGACGGCGACGGCAAGGCCGACCTCGCCGAGGTCCGGGACGAGAACGGCACCACGAGCGTGCGGACCTACGCGTCGTCAGGGACCGCGTTCGGGGCGGGCGAGGTTCGCTGGCAGGGCGGCGACTACCGCGCCGCCGACGTCACGCTGGTGGCCGCCGACGTGGACGGCGACGGCCGCGGGGACGTGGTGGCCGCGAGCGGCACGAAGCTGGTCGTCCACACCGCCGCGGACTTCGCCGCGCGCACCTGGTGGAGCGGCGCTCTGGCCGCGCCGGTGTTCACCGCGGGTGACTTCGACCTCGACGGCAAGGAGGACATCGCCGCTGTGCGGACCGTCGGTGGCAGGACGCAGCTGTGGACGTGGAAGTCGACGGGGAGCGCGTTCGGCTCGCCGGTGCCGGGCTGGGAGGACGAGACCCGCGGCACGCCCGCCGCGTCCTAGTGGAACTCGCCACTATTTCCACCTGAACCGAACGACGGAACTCCGCGTGCGCTCCACCGCGCCGCATTGCAGCAAGAGAGTTAATACGTCGGTCGAGAAGTCCCTCGGCCGACGTAACTCAATGCCGTGATTCCTGCGGCCCAGGACACACCCGGTAGGCCCGGCGCCACCCGTATCGCCGGGCCTACCAGGCACGTAGAACCGACACGGTGTCGGGAAACGTCGACTAAACGCCGAAATCCGTTCATTTCAGCCGACGGCCATAAGTGCGCGCCAGTTGAGACAAGCGCCAAATGAGACGATTGCGCAATCGATTGACCGGGTAGTCCTCCTGGGGCAACATCATTGCACTGGGCCACAGTGGTCGAGATATGGTGATGCCCAGCAGGAAATGTCTGGCGCAGCACGACTGGAGGAATCCGTGGACCCGGCACTGGACGCCTTGCGCGACCGGCTGGCGGAGATCGTCGCGTCACCGCCGGACAACACCGAGGACCTGGTGGACACGCTGAGCGGCCTCGCCAAGCTGTCGAACCAGTGGTCCGAGGCGATTCAGGCGCTCCGCGCGCCCACCCGCAGACTGGTCGGCCCGGCCGCCGCCGCCTCCGTGAGCGTCGCCGCCCGCCGCGCCGAGGAGTCGTTCATCGAGCTGGAGATCACGCTCGGTGACGCGCTGGCGGCCCAGCCCCGTGCGATCCGGCAGCCCTGACTGGATCTTTCGCCTCCGCTGACGGCTGAGTTCACCGAGGGTTCGCAGATCCTCACCGAGACACACCCGATCGGAGGGTTTCCGCTCCTCCTCTCCCTGGCGGATGATGCGCCCGATCGGGCTTTCAGGGCGGGAGGGGTGCTCGTGGTGCACACGGTGCGCAACCGGACCCCCGCGGCGGGTCACCCTCCGTGAGGGGGCATGATCGCGTATCCGACGCCCACGGCTCACCAGGCGCGCGATGACCGAGCGTGGTCCAATCGCTGCCACGTGAGGATCGGCCGTACACAGTTTGGACTCGATCTCGAATGACCTCAGGTCTGCCCTGCCCCATCTGCGAGGGGCCGGATCGACGTGGCAGCCTCGAGCGCTCCCTGCGGGTGCTCGCCGTCGACGACGAGGCGCCCGCGCTGGAAGACCTCACCTACCTGTTGCGCTCCGATCCGCGCATCGCCCACGTGGAAGCGGTCACCGACGCCACCAAGGCGCTGCGGGTGCTGCACCGCGCGATGGACGCCGGGCAGCCGTTGGACGCGGTGTTCCTCGACATCCGCATGCCAGGGCTGGACGGTCTCGACCTCGCCCGCGTGCTGTCGCGGTTCGCGCAGCCGCCACCCGTGGTGTTCGTGACGGCGCACCAGCAGCCCGCGGTGGAGGCGTTCGAACTCAAGGCGCTCGACTACCTGCTCAAGCCCGTGCGCGCGGAACGGCTCGCCGAGTCCGTGCACCGCATCGTGCACGAGGTCTGGGACTCCAAGACCGCTGCCGAACCCGCCTCCCCTGCGCCCGCGCAGCCCGCGAACTCCACGCCGCCGGAGATGGGTGACGAGGTCATCCCCGTCGAGCTCGGCGGCGTCACCCGGTTCATCCGCCTCGCCGACATCCGGTACGTGGAGGCGCACGGCGACTACGCCCGCCTGCACACCGCGACCGGCAGCGGCCTCGTGCGCGCGGCGTTGAACGGGCTCGAGGAACGCTGGCGCAGCGCCGGGTTCGTCCGCATCCACCGCAGTCACCTGGTGTCGCTCGGCCACATCGACGAACTGCGGCTGGAGGACGGGCACCTGAGCGTCACGATCGGCGGCGCGGTGCTGCCGGTCAGCCGCCGGCACGCCCGGCACCTGCGGCAACTGCTCGTCCGCCGCGCCCGGCCCACGCCCGTGTCGGGCAGCGGCGGTGTTCTGCAACCGAGGAACGGGCTCGGGTCGTGACGACGCCACCACCCCGGCGGCCGGACCCGAGGCCGACCCAGCGCGTGGTGGTGACGAGCCCGCGCACGCGGGCACCCCGTGCGCGCCGCCCGTACTCGGGCACGCGCGAGATCAACGAGCAGAGCGAGCTCGGTGCCGTCTACATGCGCACGCTGATCCGGGCGCAACGACGGCTGGGCATCTCGGTCTGCCTGGTGGCGTGCGGCGCCCTGGGTCTGTTGCCGCTGCTGTTCGCGATCGAGCCGGAGTTCGGCAAGTTCCGGATCCTCGGGCTCGGCCTGCCGTGGTTCCTGCTGTGCGTGGCGACGTGCCCGATGCTGCTGCTGGCCGGCTGGTTCTACGTGCGGCAGGCCGAACGCAGTGAGCGCGAGTTCGCGGAGCTGGTCGAACGTCCATGACGAGTGGTTACGCCATCGTGGCGGTGCTGGTCGTCGCACTGGGCACGATCCTGGTCGGCACCTACGGACTGCGCGTCTCCCGCACCACGTCCGACTTCTACGTCGCCTCGCGCACGGTCTCGCCGTGGTGGAACGCCTCGGCGATCGGCGGTGAGTACCTCTCGGCGGCGTCGTTCGTCGGCATCGCCGGGCTGATCTTCGCGTACGGGCCGGACATGCTGTGGTTCCCGGTCGGCTACACCGCCGGGTACCTGGTGCTGCTGACGATGGTCGCCGCGCCGCTGCGGCGGTCCGGCGCCTACACGCTGCCGGACTTCGCCGAAGCGCGCTTCCGTTCCCGCGGCGTGCGCGCGGTCGCGTCGATCCTGGCGCTGGCGATCGGCTGGCTGTACCTGTTGCCGCAGCTGGAAGGCGCGGGCCTGACGCTGAACACGGTGACGGGCGCGCCGGACTGGCTGGGCGCGCTGGTGGTCACGGTGGTCGTGACGGTGAACGTGATGTCCGGCGGGATGCGGTCGATCACGTTCGTGCAGGCGTTCCAGTACTGGCTCAAGCTCACCGCGATCACCGTGCCGATCGTGTTCCTGATCGTCGTGTGGCAGGCGCACGGCGCCGACTCGCTGACCAAGCCCGAGTACCCGATGTTCCGGCAGGACACCGAGGTCGCGTTCCAGCGCCAGACCACCATCCACGCCGAGAAGGCCCTCTTCATCAAGGGCACCGGCGACGTCGACGGCGTGCGCATCGAGAACACCGGCATCGTGCTGACCGAGGGCTACCACCGCATCGGGCAGGGCTCGGAGTTCACGTTCCCGAAAGACGCGCCCGTCCCGCATCTGTCCACAATGGCGCACAACACCAACGAGATGTGGTCGCTGCCGATGTCGAGCGGCCAGGACTTCCCGTTGTACGGGGCCTATTCGCTCATCATCGCGACGTTCCTGGGCACCATGGGCCTGCCGCACGTGATCGTGCGCTTCTACACCAACCCGAACGGCACCGCCGCACGCCGCACGACGTTGATCGTGCTCGGCCTGCTCTCCGTCTTCTACCTGATGCCTCCGATGTACGGGGCGCTCGGCCGGCTCTACACCCCCGAGTTGCTGATGACCGGCCAGACCGACGCCGTGGTGCTGGTGCTGCCGACGCGGATGATCGACGGGATCGGCGGTGAGCTGCTCGGCGCTCTGGTGGCGGGCGGTGCGTTCGCGGCGTTCCTCTCCACGTCGTCGGGCCTGGTCGTGTCGCTGGCGGGCGTGCTCTCGCAGGACGTGCTGCGCCTGGGCGGCGTGCGCGGGTTCCGGATCTCCACGGTGCTCGCGGGCCTCGTGCCGCTGGCGATGACGTTCGTGTCGACCGGAATGCCCGTCGCGGACATGGTCGGCCTCGCGTTCGCCGTCGCCGCGTCCTCGTTGTGCCCCTTGCTGATGCTGGGGATCTGGTCGAGCCGCATCACCACGGTCGGCGCCATCGCCGGCATGCTCGCGGGCGGCGTGCCCGCGCTGACCGCGGGCCTCGTCACGATGTTCACCGACACCGGCGACGCCTGGTACGAGATCCTGCTCTCCCGCCCCGCCGCGTGGACGGTCCCGCTCGGCTTCACGGTCATGTACGTCGTCTCCCTGCTCACCCAACGGCACGTTCCGCCAGGGGTGCAGCGCACGATGGTCAAGCTCCACGCGCCCGAGAACCTCGGGCTGGACAGCTCAAGCTCGAACTCGGGCGACGAGCGAAGCTAGGGGTGACATGCAGGACTTCCTCACCGCCGCCGCGATCCTGTTCGTGGGCGGAGCGGCCGTGCTCGTCCTGTGGCGAGGCACGCGCAACAAGCAGTCGCTCTCGACCGAGGCCCAGCGCGTCACCTACGAGACCCTGCACACGGCCTGGTCCGCCGCTCCCCCGCTGCGCGCCGGCCTCGTTCCCGACGCGGCGAAGAAGTCCGCGCGGCACCTGCGCACGTTGCTGGACACGCCCGCTCTCGCCCTGACCGACGAGACGGAGGTCGTGGCCTGGGAAGGCGTCTCCGACCACCACGCGGCCGAGGCCATGGCGCAGGCGGAGGACGTCTTCCAGACCGGCCGCACCCAGGCGTTCGACATCGGCTGCACCGAACCGAACTGCCCGATCAACTGCGCGGTCGTCGCCCCGCTGACCGTCGAGGGCCGCGTGGTCGGCACCCTGGCCGCCTACTCCCGCGAGGCCTCGGCCGGACTCGTGCGCGCGACGAACCAGGTGGCGCGGTGGGCGGCCGGCCAGCTGGAACTGGCCGAGCTGGACCGCTCCCGCACCCGGCTGGTGGAGGCGGAGGTGCGGGCCCTGCGCGCGCAGATCTCGCCGCACTTCATCTACAACTCGCTGTCCGCCATCGCCTCCTACGTCCGCACGAACCCGGAGCGCGCCCGGACCCTGCTCCTCGACTTCGCGGACTTCACCCGCTACTCGTTCCGCCGCCACGGCGACTTCACGACCCTGGCCGAGGAACTGCGCTCGATCGACCAGTACCTGGCCCTGGAACGCGCCCGCTTCGGCGAACGCCTGAAGGTGACGCTGCAGGTGGCGCCCGAGGTGCTGCCGGTGACCGTGCCGTTCCTGTGCCTGCAGCCGCTGGTGGAGAACGCCGTCCGGCACGGCATGGAGGGCAAGGTCGAGCCGGGCCACATCCAGATCTACGCGAACGACGGCGGCGCCGAAGCGCACATCACCATCGAGGACGACGGCATCGGCATGGACCCGGAGAAGCTGCGCCGGACACTGGCCGGGCAGGTGGACGAGTCGGCCGGCATCGGCCTGGGCAACATCGACGAGCGGCTGCGGCGCGTGTACGGCGACGAGTACGGGCTGGTCGTGGAGACGGCGTGCGGGCTGGGCACGAAGATCACCGTGCGGGTGCCGAAGTACCACGCGGGCATCAACGGCATGTGAGCGCACGAAAACGCCGGAGCCACCCTTCCTCAGGGTGACTCCGGCGAAGCTTGCGAACCAGCGGTCAGCTGGCGGCCTTCGCGGCCCGGCGGTCCGCCGCGTCCAGCACCGCGCGGATCCAGTCGATCTCGTCGGTCCCGCACGCGCCCTCGGCCGCGGCGCGGCGAAGCCGGACCCACAGGCCCAGGTCGGTCCACTCCTGGAACCGCCGGTGCACGGTCGGCACGGTCACGCCGAACGACGCCGGCAGGTGCCGCCAGGCGCACCCGGACGACAGCACGAACACGATCGCGGTGAACACCGAACGGCTGCACACCCGGCCGCGGCCGCCGCCCTGACGACGGACCTTGGCCGGCGGGATGAGCGGCTCGACGACCGCCCAGAGGTTCGCCGAGACGAGACGGGCGGAGAGCTGGTCGATCACGTCACCGCGGCCGGCCTCCAGGCCGGACTCGGGCCAGGCGGACGTGCGCATCCACGAGTCGGGGCGCTGCGCCACGTCGGCGGGCCGCTGGTCCTGGCGGGCGGACTCGGCGCGCTGACGGGAGCGGAGCAGGGTGGCCAGTGCGGTGTCCTCGGCCGTGGTGCGGCGCTGGGGGACGGCGTAGGCCTGGTGCTGCTGCGCGTGGCGGGCGATCTCGGCGCCCACCGTGCGGCGGAACGACGGGTTGCCCGCGAGGCGCGGGTCGACCGGCTGGCCGTAGCGGGTGGGAGCCTGGCCCACCGCCGCCTGGCGCGGCGGGATCTGACCCGCGGGCGCCTGGCGTGGGGGAACCGGGCGTCCTGGCACCTGACGGGGCGGGACCTGGCGCGCGAGGCGCGGGTCCGGGGTGCGAGCGAACTGCGAGTCGGTCATGGGGTCCTCCGCCAGGACTTTTCCGTCAGGTGACAGCGCTCACAGTAAGAAGGCGGCCAGAAAACAGGTAAGTACGTAGGCCATAAAAGGCGATGAACGGGCGTGCGGCGGCGATACGCGGCTTGCCCTGTTGAGACGAGTGGCGCACTGTCTGCGACGAACGGATAACCGGTCGTGGTACCGCTCTCACGATCGAGTGGCCCACCGGAGGGTAATGATCCGGTCGTTGACGCCACAGATACCGTCGAACTGTGAAGCTCTTGGCCACCAGCGACCTGCACGTCTCCTACCAGGACAACCGCCAGGTCGTGGAGACGATCGCCTCACCGGACGAGACCGACTGGCTGATCATCGCCGGGGACATCGGGGAGAAGTTCGCCGACATCGAGTGGACGCTCGCCACCCTCCGGCCGAAGTTCGCGAAGCTGATCTGGTCGCCGGGCAACCACGAGCTGTGGACCACCAAGGACGACCCCAACCAGGCCCGCGGCGAGATGCGCTACAAGCAGCTCGTGGAGCTGTGCCGCAGCCTCGACGTCATCACGCCGGAGGACCCGTACGTCACGTTCGACGGTCCCCAGGGGCCGGTCACCGTCTGTCCACTTTTCCTCGGCTACGACTACTCCTTTCGGCCGCACGGTGCCACGGACGTGAAGTCGGCCCTCGCCATCGCGCACGAGGCGGGCGTGGTGTGCACGGACGAGTACTTCCTGCACCCCGACCCGTACCCGTCCCGCGAGGCCTGGTGCCAGGCGCGCGTGAAGGAGACGGAGGAGCGGCTCGCGCAGGTCAGCGGCCCGACCGTGCTGATCAACCACTACCCGCTCGTCCGCGACCCCACGTTCGTGCTGCGCTACCCCGAGTTCGCGCTCTGGTGCGGCACGACGCTGACCGCCGACTGGCACAAGCGGTTCAACGTGGTCGAGATGGTCTACGGCCACCTGCACATCCCCCGCACGACGCATTACGACGGCGTGCGCTTCGACGAGGTCTCGCTCGGCTACCCGCGCGAGTGGAAACCACGCGGCACCACCCAGGTGAAGCTGCACGACGTGCTTCGGGAGTCCTAAGTGCTGGAGCAGGTCCTCCCCCCGCCCATCGTGGCCGTGGAGCGGTACGACGACGAGCAGCCGGCCGACCTCTTCCCCGAGGAGGAGGCGCTGCTGGGCAACGCCGTGCCCAAGCGCCGGTTCGAGTTCGGCACGGTCCGCGCGTGCGCCCGCGAGGCGATGCGGCGGCTCGACGTCGAGCCCGCCCCGATCCTGCCGGGCCCGAAGCGCGAACCGCTGTGGCCGGCCGGCATCGTCGGCAGCCTCACGCACTGCGCCGGGTACCGGGCCGCGGCACTGGCCCGCGACAGCGACTTCGAGACGATCGGCATCGACGCCGAACCGCACAAGCCCGCGCCGGACGGCGTGCTGGGCGCGATCGCCATCCCGGCCGAGCTGCGCCGAATGCCGGGGCTGAAGGTCGACGACCCGAAGATCTGCTGGGACCGGCTGCTGTTCAGCGCCAAGGAGTCCACCTACAAGGCCTGGTACCCGGTCACGAAGCAGTGGCTCGGGTTCGAGGACGCGGACATCACGCTGAACGCCGACGGCACGTTCCACTCGCGCATCCTGCTGCCCGGCACCCCGATCGCCGGGTTCGACGGCCGCTGGCTGGTGCAGGGCGACCTCCTGCTGACCGTCATCGCGGTGCCCGCGCGCGGCTAGGGAATGTCGTGTTGTTCCGGAACAGGACACACGAGTGTCGGATTGATCAACCATGGTGCAGAGTGGTGGGCTGAACCCTCGACCGCCGGGAGGCCACCATGGGCGAGGACGTCGCGAAGCACGAGTTCACGCGCGAGGACCGCACGCGGTACCGCACCAAGGTGCGGCGATGCCTCGACGTGTTCGCGCGGATGCTGCGTGAAGCGCGCTTCGACTTCGAGAGGCCGATGACGGGCCTGGAGATCGAGATCAACCTCATCGACGAGAACTGCGATCCGGCGATGAAGAACCACGAGGCCCTGGACGTCATCGACGACCCGGACTTCGTGACCGAGCTCGGTCAGTGGAACATCGAGATCAACGTGGCCCCGCGCCGGCTCGCGGGCGGCGGCATCACGTCGTTCGAGGAGACGGTCCGCCGCAGCCTCAACGACGCCGAGGAGAAGGCCCGCGCGGTCGGCGCGCACATGGTCATCAACGGCATCCTGCCGACCCTGCGCACCAAGGACATCTCCCCCGGCCTGCTCTCCGGGAACCCGCGCTACGCGTTGCTCAACGAGCAGGTGCTGGCCGCGCGGGGCGAGGACCTGCAGATCTCCATCGACGGCGTCGAACGGCTGCACCTCACGGCCAGCTCGATCGTCCCCGAGGCCGCCTGCACGAGCACGCAGCTGCACCTGCAGGTGTCACCGGAGCAGTTCCCCGCGTACTGGAACGCCGCGCAGGCCATCGCGGGAGTGCAGGTCGCCGTCGGCGCGAACTCGCCGTTCTTCCTCGGCAAGGAGCTCTGGCGCGAGACCCGCATCGCGTTGTTCCAGCAGGCCACCGACACCCGCGGCGACGAGCTCAAGGCCCAGGGCGTGCGGCCGCGCGTGTGGTTCGGCGAGCGGTGGATCAACTCGATCTTCGACCTGTTCGAGGAGAACGTCCGCTACTTCCCCGCGTTGCTGCCGATCTGCGACGACGAGGACCCGCTGGCCGTGCTCGACAAGGGCGACACACCCACCTTGAGCGAGCTGAAGCTGCACAACGGCACCATCTACCGCTGGAACCGGCCGGTGTACGACGTGGTCCGCGACCGGCCGCACCTGCGCGTCGAGAACCGCGTGCTGCCGGCCGGACCGACCGTCGTGGACACCCTGGCCAACGCCGCGCTGTACTTCGGGCTGGTGCGCGCGCTGGCGGAGGACGAACGTCCACTGTGGTCGCAGATGAGCTTCCAGGCGGCCGAGGAGAACTTCAACGCCGCCTCGCGCAACGGGATGGACGCGCAGATGTACTGGCCCGGCGTCGGCACCGTGCCGGTGGTGGAACTGGTGCTGCGCCGGTTGTTGCCGCTCGCGCACGAGGGACTGATCCGGTGGGGCGTCGACTCGGCGGAGCGCGACCGTTTACTGGGCGTCATCGAGCAGCGGTGCCTGAGCGGCGTGAACGGAGCCACCTGGCAGGCGCGGGAGTTCCACCGGCACTACGACCACACGCACCTGGACCGGGCGGACGCGTTGCGCACGATGCTGCGGACCTATGTGGACCTGATGCACGCCAACGAACCCGTGCACACCTGGCCACTGACGTAAGAAGAAGACACAGAAGAAGGGGTGGCCGCCGAAGCGGCCACCCCTTCTTCATCTAGTTCAGCTGGTCGGGAAGTTGTCCTGGGTGCGGACGCGCTCGCGCACCCACACACCGGCTTCCTTCAGCACACCGGTACCCGAGAAGTTCGTGCCGGAGCAGGTGCCCGTCTTGAACACCGCGCCCGACAGACCGTCGTCGGAGTAGTTCCAGTTGGCCCACGAGATCTTCTTCTGGGCCATCAGGTCGATGTACTTCTGCGACGTCGTGAAGTCGTTCGAGCCGCCGCCGGACGCGGTCTGCGTGCCGAACTCGGTCACGAACACCGGAACAGCGCTGGAGACGCGGTTCAGGACGTCGATGTACGCCTGCTTGTGCGAGTTGGCGTAGAAGTGGAACGAGTACATGAAGTTGGTCGCGTTGACCTTGTTGTTCAGCACCACCGACGGGTCCTCGCCGTCGGAGTGGCCGAACGTCGACCAGCCGTTCGTGCCCGAGACGATGAGGCTGTCCGGGTCGATGTTGCGGATGACCGGGATCATCTGCTCGGCGTAGGACTTCACCTTCGCCCACGACGTGCCGTTGGGCTCGTTGGCGATGTCGTAGATGATGTTCGTCTTGTCCTTGTGCCGGTTGGCGATCTCCGTGAAGAACGTCTTGGCGCGGGACAGGTTGTAGTTCGGGTCACCGGGCGAGAGCTGGTGCCAGTCCACGAGGACGTAGATGCCGCGACGCGTGGCTTCCTCGATGTAGCCGTGCATCATGTCGGTGAACTTGCGGGGGTCGGTCTCGTAACCGTCCTCCTGGATGTACATGGCGACGCGGATGAAGTCCGCGTTCCAGTCGTTCACCAGCGCGTCCCACCACTGGGACTTGGCGCACTGGTGGTACCACTGGATGCCGTGCGTGCTCATGCCGCGCAGCTGGATCGGGTTGCCGTACTGGTTGCACAGCTGCACACCGCACACGCGCAGCAGGCCGTTGATGTCGTGCGGCCTGGTGCCGCCGGGCGTGCCCGGCTGCGTGCGCACCGAGATGGAGTTCGAGGCGCCGGACAGGTTGCCCGCCGCGTCGCGCGCCTGCACGGTGAAGGTGTACGCGGTGTCCGGTGTCAGGCCGGTCACGGTGTGCGTGGTGCCGGCCGCGGTCTGCCCGTTGGACAGGACGTAAGCGGCGACGCCCACGTTGTCGGTGGACGCGTTCCACGCCAGCGACACCGAGGACGACGTGGTGCCCGTCGAGCGCAGGTCGCCCGGCACCGAGGGAGCCACGGTGTCCGGCGTGCCCGCCTGGGCGTCGACGTCGATGCGGTCCAGGTTCGGGCCGCCGTTCGCCGTCGTCGCAACGGTCTTGATCGTGTTGGTGCCCGCCGCGAGGGTGACCGTCGTGGACTTGGTGGTCCACGTGGTCCACGCGCCGGTGCCCGGGAACGCGAGGTTCGACGCCACCACGGTGCCGTTGACGGAGATGTTCATCGGGCGGTTCGCCGTGGTGCCGTTGGCGAACCGGAACGTGAGCGCCGCCGGACCGGCGGTTCCCGCGTTCACGGTGAACTCGACGGAGCTGCCGACCTCGTTGTCGTAGTTGACGAAGCCCGAACCGGTGAAGCCTGCGTGGTTGGACTCGACGAGGCCGTTGGCGATCGTCGCGCTCTCCGCCTGGTACTGGACCGGGGCGGCGAAGGCGACGGCCGGAACAACAGCGAGTGCGAGAGCTGCTGGTACGACCAGGAACAGGGGTCTGGCCACAGGGTGCCTCCTGTGTAAGGGGAACAGCAGGGCGCGGCGGCGATTTAGTTAAGAAGGTTTCCTATCAGTGGTGGCTTGAATCACAGCACTAGACCACTGCTCCTGTCAACAAATTCGGGCGACCGGAACAAGTGGGATGAGGCATCCTCAACCACCTGATGCGATCCAAAGTCACCGTGACCCCAGCGCAGCTCCCGGAGGTGCTGCTGCACGTCGCCGTCGTCCGGCCGGTCTTCCTGTGGGGAGCACCGGGTATCGGCAAGTCCTCACTCGTCCGCAAGTTCGCCGCCGAGCTGGGCCTGGAGTGCGTGACGCTGCTCGGCACGCAGCTCGCGCCGGAGGACCTCATCGGAGTTCCGGAACTGGTCGGTGGCCGTTCCCGGTTCGCCCCGCCGGAGTCCATCGCGCGGCACGACCCGTACTGCCTGTTCCTCGACGAGCTGAACGCGAGCTCCCCCGAGGTGCAGAAGGCGTTCTACTCGCTGATCCTCGACCGGCGCATCGGCTCCTACGAGCTGCCGAAGGGCTCGATCGTGATCGGCGCCGGCAACCGGGCGGTCGACAACGCCCTGGCGCGCCCGATGGCGTCCGCGCTCGTGAACCGCATGATCCACGTGCACCTCACGGCGTCGGCGCGCGACTGGCTGACGTGGGCACGGGAAAGCAACATCCACCCGTGGGTGCTGGAGTACCTGACGCAGCGCCCGGACCACCTGTGGAGCGCGGCGCCGAAGGTCGAGGAGTCGTTCTCCACGCCACGTGGCTGGCACATGCTCTCCGACGCGCTGCACTCGTTCGGCAACGACATCTCCGACGACCTGCTGGAGGTGCTGGCGTTCGGCACGGTCACCGCGAACCACGCGTCGATGTTCAAGGCGTACGTGAAGACCGTGCGGCACGCGTACGGGCTGGAGTCCGTGCTGCGCGGTGACGCCCGCTGGCCGTCCGCTCCCCAGGACCGCGACCTGCTGTACTTCCTGGCCGAGGCGTTCCGCGCGCGACTGGTGAAGGAACTGCCGCACGACAAGGCGCACGCACCGGCGGCGGGCAAGCAGCTCGCGCACCGGGGCAAGGCGCTGCTGCTGGAACTGGCCGAGCTGTCGCTGGAGATCGCGCAGATGGTGATCGCGGCCGACGACGACGGCAATCCCGTGCTGCCCGCGTGGTTCCTCGTCGAGGTCACGCGCGACCTGCCGCGTCTGGTCGCCGCACGCGCATGAGCCGGCGCGGAAAGGCCCACGTCGACCAGGCCGCGCTGGACTTCGAGGCCGCCCGCGCGCAGATCCGGCTGCATCCGCTGTTCGCGCCGTTGAGCAGCTACGAGAGCCGGAGTTCCGACCACCCGTGGGCGGACATCTCGCTGGACGGGTCGATGCGCGCGCACCCGACACGTAAGGCCCGTGAGGCCGAATGGGTGTGGGTGTTCGCGCATTGCCTGCTGCACCTGGGTTTCGGCACCGCCTCGTGCGACGAGGTGCTGGACTTCCAGCCCGCGATCCGGCTCGGCACCCGCCCGCTGTCGTGGGAGCCGGGCCGGTGCGTGCGCGGCGGACCGGCCAGGGAACCGAAGCGCTGGGCCGATCGGTTCGCCGCCGGACTGTCCAACGCCGCCGTGGCCGCGATCGACGTGGCGGGTGGCGCGCGGTCGTCGTTGTCCGACTCACGGCCGGTGCGCAGCGAGTGGGATCTGGCGTTGAGCTGGTTCGTGTCGAACTACCCGTTGCTGGGCGCGCTGGCGTCGACGATGACGGTCGTGGCGGACGCGGAACTGGCGCGGGGCTGGGACATCTCGATCGCGGCGGTGTCGGCGGCCGCGGCCGAGATCTACGTGAACCCGTTGGCGGGCTTGACGAAGCCCGAGTGGAGGTTCGTGCTCGCGCACGAGATGCTGCACGCCGCGCTGCGCCACGGCGACCGGGTCGGCGGGCGGGATCCGTACCTGTGGAACATCGCCGCCGACTTCGTGGTGAACGGCTGGCTGGTCGAGATGGGCGTCGGGTCCCCGCCTTCCGGCGTTCTGCACGACCCGGAGCTGCGCGGCCTTTCGGCGGAGTCCGTTTACGACCGGATCGCGGTGGATCTGCGGCGGTACCGCAAGCTGCTCACGTTGCGCGGCAACCATCAGGGCGACCTTCTCGGTGAACCTCTGCGCGGGCCTTCGGACGTGGCCGATCTGGACGAGTTCTACCGGCGCGCGTTGCTGACGGGACTGAGCTATCACACGTCGTCGCGCGGACTCCTGCCCGCCGGACTGGTCGAGGAGATCCGGGCGCTGGAGCACCCGCCGCTCTCGTGGGACGCCCAGCTGGCGCGGTGGTTCGAGGAGTTCGTTCCGGCCGTGGAGAAGCGTCGCAGCTACGCCCGCGCGTCGCGACGGCAAGCGTCCACTCCGGACATTCCACGGCCCGGCTGGGTGCGGCCGGAGTCGCTGGAGGCGCGGCCGACGTTCGGCGTCGTGCTCGACACGTCCGGCTCCATGGACCCCCAGTTGCTGGGAAAGGCGCTCGGCGCGATCGCTTCTTATGCCGCGGCACGTGACGTGCCCGCCGCACGCGTGGTTTTCTGTGATGCGATGGCATATGACGCTGGATACGTGCCCGTGGAGGACATCGCGGGCAGGGTGAAGGTCCGCGGGCGCGGCGGAACGGTGCTGCAGCCCGGTGTCGACCTGCTCGAACGCGCCTCCGACTTTCCCGAGGCCGGTCCGATTCTGATCATCACCGACGCCGGGTGCGACGTGCTGAGGGTCCGGCGCGAACACGCGTTCCTGATCCCGGCGGGCGCGCATCTGCCGTTCCGCGCCCGCGGCCCGGTCTTCCGGATGTCCTGATGGAGATCGCCTGCGACGAGTCGGGTTCCGAGGGCGAGAAGCTCGTCGGCGGCGTCACCGCGGTCTTCGCCCACGCCGGCGTTCTCCTCTCGCACGAGGAGGCTTCGGGGTGCGTCGAGACGCTCCGCGAGATGATCAAGTCGCCCGCGCTGGAGTACAAGGCGAACCACCTGCTGCGGCAGAAGAACCGTTGGGTGCTGCTGTGGTTCCTGGGGCCGGACGGCCCATTGGTGGGCAAGGCGCGCGTTCAGCTCGTGGACAAACGGCGGTACCTGGCCTCACGGGTGCGTGCAGAGTTCGGTGGTGTGACAGGGCCGCTGGAGCTGTACAACGACCTGCTGCGGGCCCGTGGTCCGCGCGGGAATCTCGACCCACTGTTCCCCGCCATCCTGCGCGCGGTGGCTCAGTGGGAGACTTCCGGTGGCGGGCCGGTGTCGATCGTGCACGACCAGCAGCTGTCGCTCACCGATGGACGTATCCGGCAGCTCAAGAAACTCGCGCCACGGCTGCAAAGCCTGACGCTGGTCGACTCGCAGTACGACGCCCGCGTGCAGGTTGCCGACTTCCTGGCCGGAATCGCGCGACGGGTCGCCGAGGAAGAACTCAACGGACGACCTGACCGCGAGGTGATCGAGTTGCTGATGCCCTTCGTGGTCGGACCTAGGATGTGGCATGCCTGACGCTATTTTCGCCGACCCGAGACTGGCTCGGCTCTACGACGCCTTCGACGGGCCGCGCGTGGACCTGAACCTGTACCTCGGCATCGCGGCCGAACTGGAGGCGGCGAGCGTGCTCGACGTCGGATGCGGGACGGGCAGCCTGGCGGTGATGCTGGCGTCGTCCGGCCGGACCGTCGTCGGGGTGGATCCCGCGCTGGCGTCGCTGGAGATCGCGCGCGCCAAGGAGTCCAGGGTGACCTGGATCCACGGCGACGCGACCACGCTGCCCGCGTTGTCGGTCGACCTCGCGACGATGACCGGGAACGTCGCGCAGGTGTTCCTGGGCGACGACTGGGAGGCCACGCTGCGCGGGGTGCGCCGGGCGCTCAAGCCCGGCGGGCACTTCGTGTTCGAGACGCGCCGCCCGGAGCACCGCGCCTGGGAGGACTGGTCACGCGCGAAGCCGCGGGTGCTGGTCGGGGTGCGCGAGCAGCTCGAACTGCTCAACGTGAGCCTGCCGTTCGTGTCGTTCCGGCACACCTACCAGTTCCCGGACGGCTCGGTGATCTCCTCGGACTCGACGCTGCGGTTCCGGTCGCGTCCCGAGATCGAGCAGAGCCTGACGCGCTGCGGCTTCGAGGTCGTCGACGTGCGCGACGCACCCGACCGGCCTGGCCGGGAGCACGTGTTCGTGGCGCGCAGGGTCAACTGACCAGCGCGGGCTGCTTCCAGGCCCGCACCAGCCACGGCAGGACGCGCGGCAGCCGGTCGGCCACGATGTCGTGCAGCACCAGCACCATCCGGCCGGAGTGCGCGGGGCCGGCGTCGAGCCACACCACGTGCATCAGGACGCCGGTCTGCAGGTCGAGCCCCGCCTCCGCCTCCGCGAGGGCGGCGGGGGTGGCGGCGGCGGGGTCAGCGACCTCGTGGTGCGCGAAGCCGGAACGACACAGCTCAGGATGCAGTTCCACCAGTGAATCCATGGCGGCGGCGAGACGTCCCACGCCCAGCCCTGCCCGAACCTGCACCGTAATGGCTCTCACGTTAGGAGAGCCTAACCTAGGCCCAGCCGGGGTTCCGCCCACTGAGTCCCAGGACACGGTCGAGCAGAGGCGCGTTCGAGTCGACCTCCACCGCGGCTCCGAAGAGCGAGCCGTCGCGGTCGTCCGGTCCGATCGACGACACGAACCCGTGCACGACCTGGAGCAGGCCTTCCTCGACCTCGAACGGCTGCCCGGTCGCCTTGGCGAGGTCCCAGCCGTGCAGGACGATCTCGTCCAGCGCCACGGCACCGGCGACCTCGCCGGGCAGGTCGACGCCACCGGCGCGGGTCATGCCGTCCCAGGCCTCGGGTGAGCGCCAGGCCTTCGCCAGTTCCCCGAGCCTCGCCGGCACGGACTCGCGGAAGTCGAGCGGCAGCCGGGCCGCGTCGCCGGTGCCGGAGCCTTCGAGCGGGGTCTTGAGCGCCGCCGCCGTGAACGCGGCCGACAGGCCGTTCACGTGGTCGAGCAGGTCGCCCACCGTGTAGCCGGGACACGGAGTCGGCGCTTTGAGATCGCCGTCCGTCACGTTGCGCACCAGGCCCGCGAGCTGATCAGCCGCGGGAGTCAGGTCGAACATCAGTAGCCGTCGCCTCCCCAGAACTGTTCTTCGAGCGTGTCAGCGGTACCGGCGAGCAACTGGAGCGGATCGGTGAACTCGTGGATGTCGAGGTCCTTGAGCGGCAACGAGTGCCGCACCACGACGTGCTCCCCCATGATCGCGAGGCCGCACGCGACGGTCGAGTTGCCCACCTCCGCCAGCACCGCGTGGAGGTCCACGTCCTTGGCCAGGCCGCACGGGGACGCGATCTGCACCCACTCGTGCATCTTGTCGAGCACTTCCCTGACGATGATCACGACCTGCGTGCGTTCATCGTCGCCTTCGTCCTCGTCCCCGAAGGTGAAGAGGATCCTCAGCTCCTCGTCCTCGTCGTGGATGACGTCGTACTCGGCGCGGACGTAATCCGCGAGGTCTCCCCAACTCGCCATGGCGCAACCCTACTTGCCGCGATGGCCCACAGCCCGACGACCAGAACAGCCGCCACCTCCGCGGCGAGCAAGATCCTCTCTATGTAGCCCAACGGGAACACGCGCCACCACCGAACGTCGGAGGCCATGCCCATCACAATGGCGTAGAGGATGGGCATGAATGCGACAAAGCTCAACAAACCGGACGCCATCGTCCATTTGGCATGTTTGCCCCACACGTGATCGCGGAGCCACGGCCGCGCGAGCAGGATGACGGCGATCGGCAGGCTGACGAACGCGATCATGCTGCCGAACCGGTGGATGCTGCCGCTCAGTTCGTTGGTGCCCATGGCCCAGTTCGTCTTGGGGAACGCCACCACGAGGAACAGGCCGATCGACCACAGGGTCAGCGCGATCGCCCCGCCGGAACGCCACCTCGTCAGTCCTTTGTGGACCAGGACGGCGAGGATCGCGAGCGAGCCCACGGCCAGCGACACCACCGCGATGTCGAAGACCGTGCGGTAGTCACCCAGCGCGTACTCGCTGATCGTGCGGCGCAGCGGGCCGACGGTCAGGTCGAGCAGGCCGACCATGGCCACCGTCGCGACGACGGCGAGTGAACCGCCGGTGGCGGCTAGTCGAGGTATCAGCACATAACGGACAACGCCCCGGTGAGCGCGCCGGGTTCCTGGGTTCAGGAACCCGACAGCTCGCGCACAGGCTTTCACCAGCTTTCAGCCGAAGACGCTGCCGCAGGTGATGTTGACCTGCGATCCCGTGAGGGTGCGTCCCCAGTCCGAGGCCACGAACACCGCCGTGCGCCCGACGTCCTCCAGTGTCGCGGCCCTGCCGAGCAGCGTGTCACCGACGATGTCCTCCTCGATCGGCGCCCGGTGCTCCGGCGGAACCGACTCGGGGATGCCGCCGGTCTGCAGCGTCACCACCCGGACGCCCCGCGGTCCGAGTTCGGCCGCGAGCTGGCGGCGCATGGACTCGACCGCGTCGAATGCCGCGAGCAGGCCGCCGAGCTGCCACTTCCGGTGCGCCGACGGCTCGCCGGTGCCGCCGAAGAACAGGATGACGCCCTCGCCCTGCCTGGTCATGTGCCGGGCCGCCGCCCGCGCGGTGAGGAACTTCGACCGGACGGCCGACACGACCGGGCTGAGGTAGTCCTCGACGCTCATCTCGATCATGGGCGTGCCCTGGACGTCGTTGTCGGTGGTGACGTTGACGGAGATGTCGATCCGGTCGAACGCGGCGGCGTGCCGGTCCACGGCCTCCTCGTCCAGCGCGTCGACCACGGCGTAGTGGGCGTGGAGCTCGTCGGCCTTCGCCTTGAGCGTCGCCTCGGTGCGGCCGGCCAGGTGCACGTCGGCACCGGCCTCTTTGAACGCCGCCGCGATCGCGCCGCCCACGTTGCCCGCGCCGCCGTAGATGACTGCGGTCTTCCCGTTGAGGTTCATCGGTTCGCCGGTCATGGCGTCGAGGCTAACTCCGGAGAGCTGTGACCGCCTCTTGCGCGACCGCCTCGGCCACGGCGTTGAGCGCCGGCGAGTCGAGCTTCCACTGCTGCCAGTACAGCGGCACGGAGATGGTGCGGCCCGGCGCGAGGTCGACCAGGCCGTCCTGAAGCTGTTGCGGGGGCACCATTCCCCAGCCGAGGCCCGCCACGATCGTCCGCACGTACACCTCGGACGACGGCACGAAGTGGCGGTGCTCCGAGGCGCCGCGGCCGCGGGTCAGCGTGCGCACGAACCGGTCCTGCAGCTCGTCGTTGCGGTCGAACACGACCACCGGCGCGTCCGGCAGCCACGACTTCAGCGGTCCGGCCTCGTGCCTGTCCACGTACGGCCGCGATGCCATTGCCGCGTAACGGATCTCCCCCAGCTTGGTCACCGAGCACCCCGCGACCGGCTCGCGCGAGGACGTCACCGCCGCCATCACCAGTCCCTGCCGCAGCAACGCCGTCGTGTGGTCCTGGTCCTCGCGGTGCAGGTCGAACGAGATCCGGAGCGACGGCGAAACCCGTTGCAGCGCGGGCAGGAACCACGTGGCGAGCGAGTCGGCGTTCACCGCGATCGGCACCCGCACGACGGCGTCCTCGCCCAGCGCCGCGTCCAGGTCCTGGTCCAGCGCGAGCAGTTGCCGACCGTAGCGCACGATCACCTCACCGGACGGCGTCAGCCGCACCGGCCGGGCCCGCACCAGCAGCACGCGTCCGGTCCGCTGCTCCAAGGCCTTGATGCGTTGCGAGACAGCGGAAGGCGTGACGTGCAACGTGGCGGCCGCGGCGTCGAACGTGCCCGCGTCCACGACGGCGAGCAGTGTGCGCACCAGATCCAGATCCATCACGGCCGCTAATGATACGTAAGAATCTGTAGCTGGTCTCATCAAGACCGCGACAATAGCGTGGACCGCGTGACTGACCTGCTGCTCGGCTTCGGCACCATGATGACCCTGATCGTCGCGATCGGCGCGCAGAACGCTTTCGTGCTGCGCCAAGGCCTTCGCAAGCACGCGGTCGCCAAGGTCGTCGCCGTCTGCGCCCTCTCGGACGCGATTCTGGTCGCCGCGGGCGTGGCCGGGTTCGGCGCGATCGTGCGGAAGTTCCCTCAGGCGATCACGATCGCCGCGATCGCGGGCGGCATTTTCCTGCTGGGCTACGGCTTCCTGGCGGCGCGCCGGGCCTTCCACCCCTCAGCGCTGCGGGCGGGCGAGGACACGAACACCCGCCCCGTCCTGACCGCGCTTGCGCTGACGTGGCTCAACCCGCACGTCTACCTCGACACGCTCCTGCTGCTCGGCTCGATCGCGGCCGGCCGCTGGCTGTTCGGCGTCGGCGCGGTCACCGCGAGCATCACGTGGTTCGTCGCGCTCGGGTACGGCGCGCGCCTGCTGGGGCCGTTGTTCGCGAAGCCACGCGCGTGGCGGGTGCTGGACGGCCTGATCGCCGCCGTGATGATCACCCTCGGGGTGACGCTGATCGCCGGGTCGTGATCAGGACCCGAGCTTCACGGCCTTCGGGAGGCCTGCCTGGTCCCCCACCGGCCACGCCAGCGGATCCGGCCCCAGCTTCACCAGTTCGGCGACCTGAAGCCGCGACCACGGCGACACCGCGCGCGTCCCGTCCAGCACACCGGACGCGTAGTCCGCCCACGCCACCCGTTCGGTCGAGTCGACCTCCTCCGGGTTCGGCACGGGCTCGTCGTCGGACAGCACGCGGAACACCGGGCACATCTCGTTCTCGACGACGCCGTCCATCTCCGCGCGGTAGCGGAACGCCGGCAACAGGAGCTCGGGCTCGGGGGTCTTCATGCCGAGTTCGTCCCACAGGCGGCGCAGAACGGCCTGGGCCATGTCCTCTTCCGGCAGGGGGTGGCCGCAGCAGGTGTTGGTCCACAGGCCGGGGAAGGTCTTCTTGTGCAGGGCACGGCGGGTGAGGATCGTGTTGCCCGCCGAGTCGAAGACGTAGCTGGAGAACGCCAGGTGCAGCGGGGTGGCCGCGTGGTGCACCACCGCCTTGTCCTCGACGCCGATGGCCGAACCGTCCTCGGCCAGGAGGACCACCTGTTCCACAGTCACGGGCACCACGTAATCACACGCGGGCCAAGATCGGGAACCACGCGGACGAGTGAGCTTGAGCGTAGAGATAGCCGGACCATAGGTGTCCCACGTCACCCTGGGGGCATGACTTCCCCGTTCGCTCAGGCTCACACCATGTTCCTGGTGCTGGTCAGCCCGGCGGGCCAGTACTCGATCTGGCCCGCGGTGCTGCAGGTGCCCGCAGGGTGGCAGGTCGTCCACGGAGTCGCCTGCCGCCAGTCCTGCGAGGACTACGTCCAGGCGCTCCGCAACGACCTTCCCCTGGCTGCCTAACACGTCAGCCGCGCGTCACCCCACACAGCGTTGTCGAGGCTCGTGCCGTCGCCGCCGTCGGTCACCCGCAGCGTCAACCCCTTCACCCCACCGACATCCACGCTGATGGGCAGCGCCGGGTCCACAGACCGGCGCAGCGGGCTCGCGTACAGCACGCGGCCGTCGCCCAGCAGTTCGAACGTGACCGTGCCGCCGACGCCGCCCGCACGGTCCACCCGGCCGTCGACCTCGTCGTCCACGCCCACGGTCGCGTCGAACCGGGAGCACGTCCCGAGTTCGACGGTCCTGTCCGCGGGCGTCGTGCCGATGCCCTTGCCGAACCGCACGCCGCCGGTGGTCAGCGTCCTGCCCTCGACGGAACGGTCGTTGCCGGCCACGTAGATCTGGCCGGTGGGCAACGGTTTCCACACGTGTGCGCGCGTCGCCTTCTCGGCTTCGGCACCGGCGAACCGCGCCACCAACGGCACGTCTGTCAGGCCTGCAACAGGATTCGCGCCGACACGGACGGTCCACCTACCGTGCACCGACTGCCCCGGCGCGACCCGCAACGCCCTCACCGCCGAGGATGCACTCCACCCGGACGGCACGCGCGGCGCGAACATCACGCCGTACAACGGCCGGTCCGAGGTGTTGGTGAACGTGCCGCTCATCTCGAACGCCTCCCCCGGCCGCACCGACACCTCCGCAGGCGTGACAGCGACAGAAGTCGACGGAACGCCGTGAACAGGCCGAGCGCAGGTACCACGCGAAGGACGGCAGACCAGCGCGACGAACCCACCGTCCCGAGCCACCGGAACGGTCAGCTTCTCCGAAGTGACATGGGTTTCCTTCACCAGCCCGGCGGCACCGTCGCGCACGACCTCGACCAGCCACCGTCCACCACCCAACGCGGGCAGGTCCAGGACACGAGCCTCCCCCGCCACAGCCCCGCCGACGAACCACCGGTCACCCGAACGCCGAGCGATCACCACGCTTTCCGTCGGACGCCCGGACAACAGCCGCGTCTCGTCCCACGCCGCCGGCGCCTGCTCCAGGAACCAGCGCGCCAGCGGGCGGGCGTCGTAGGAGTCCGGGCGCCCGGCCAGGTTCTGAATGCCCGACTCGTAGAGCACCGACAACGCCAGCTCACCGCCATCGGTGTTGGTACGAGCCCGGTGGAAGCCGCCGGGCGTGTAGTCCATGCCGCCGACGACGTTGCGGGTGAACGGCAACGCGGTCAGGTGAGAAGTGGTGAGGCCGCTGGACTTCTCGGCGCCGTGCACGGCCTCGGTCGTCATGACGTGCGGCCAGGTGCGGTGAATGCCGTGCGGCAGCGTGGCGCCGTGGAAGTTGACCAGGAAGTGCATTCGGGCGGTCTCGGGCAGGATCTCGTCGTACCAGCGGTAGCGCTCCTGGCCGTCGGAGTCCATGAAATCGATCTTCA
Organism: Lentzea sp. NPDC092896; assembly: GCF_044754905.1. NCBI lineage: Bacteria > Bacillati > Actinomycetota > Actinomycetes > Pseudonocardiales > Pseudonocardiaceae > Lentzea > Lentzea sp. NPDC092896. The sequence goes on along the minus strand of NZ_JBIVPX010000001.1, from coordinate 978,368 downwards.
GGCCGCGCACGCCCCACCGGTGCAGCCACGGCAGGTGGTCCGCGCGCTTCTCGGGAGTGTCGACGCTGCTGAACCGCACCCAGGTGTGGATGCCGACGCCCCGCGCCGACGCGTACCGCACGAGTTCGGGGATGAAGCTGGTCTGCCGCCAGTTCGGGTCGTCGTACCAGCCCGCGTCGACCACGACGTACGGCCAGCCGCGCGCGGCCGCGTAGTCCACGAACTCCTTCTGCCGCACCAGGTCCTGCTGCACGGGACGGCCACCGGCGAGCCACGACCACACCGCGGGGCCGGGCTCGATCCACGACGTGTCGCGCACCCGCGAGGCCGGCGCGAGGTCGTCCACCAGCGTCGACTCCACCACGGTGGCCAGCGAACCGACGATCATCGCGCGCCACGGCGTCTTCAGCGCGCCGGTCACCGCGACCGCGGAGTCCCACAGCTTGACCTGGTACCGGCCGCCGCCGACGTGCACGAGGTGGCCGCCGGAGTAGCGTCCGTCCACATCGGACTCGGTGATCAGCGCGTACGAACCGCCGACCTCGAACAGCGCCGGGTGCATGTACTCGGCCTGCTCGGCGAACCCGGCGGTGGTCTGGAGGAACGGGTTCTCGTAGTCACGGCGGAACTTCGCGAGCCACGCCACCGAATCGGGAGGCAGCACGAAGGCGGAGGCCTCACCGGTCACCGCGCCGAAGTTCCGCGGCAACTCGTACCGGTACGCGACGCCGTCGGGAGATTCGCGCACCACGAAGCCAAGCTCACCAGCAGAGGAAGTGAACCGGTAGGTGGTCTCGGTGGCGCGCACGACCCGGTCCCGCTTCTTGCCGGACGTCGTGCGGTAGTGCTCGAAGATCGCCCGGCGTGACTTGCCGGTCAACGAGAGGCCGGAAGACAGGTCGGCACGCTCGGTCATGATCCCGACCGGCGACGGCCTCACGACGGTCCTGCCCCGATGCGTCACCGCCAGCGTGACGGCCCCACCGGCAACGTCGACCACCGCCCGCGGGCCCTCGACACCCGCCTGAGCAGGTGGTACGACCAGCCCCAACGCCAGCGCGACGACAGCAAGCGTTCTCACCGCCACGGACACTCCCCTCGTGAACCGGGGCGGCGGTCACCGGAGGTACATCCCTCGACCCGGACGTTATGCCGGGCATTTCGACCGAGTCAAGGGATGTAACAACCATGACAAGCGTTGACTAGAGCAGAGTGATGTACCCGTGCGAAGAGGCCCCACCGTGCTCGTTGTCGCCCGCGTACGAGGCCGTGAAGCCCTGCAGCAGGGTGGACAGGCCGACCAGCAACGCCACGTTCGCGTCGCAGGTGGCCTTGCCGGACGAGTTGGTCGTCGCGGTGCAGAGCGGGTTGCCCTTCACCGTGCGGAAGACGACCGACCGGCCGGCGATCGGCGCCCCGGTGTGCTTGTCGGTCAGCGTCGCGTCGAGCGAGCGGACCGTGAACCCGAGTAGCCGCAGTTGCAACTGCGCGGAGCCGGACACGAGCTTCGACGCGGCGGGCGGCACGAAGTTGATCGCGATGCCCACCGGGCGCTGGCCCACGGCGATGGTGCCGGTGACCGTGCCGGACGCCGTGTCGATGACCGACACGGTGTTGCTGTTGAAGTTCGTCACGTAGGCCGAGGCCCCGTCCGGCGTGAGGGCCACGCTGATCGGGCGGTCACCGACGAAGATCTTCTGCAGCTCGGTCATCGTCGTGAGGTCCACGACGGACACCGAGTCGAACTCGCTGTTCGTCACGTACGCGCGGGTTCCGTTGGGCGCCAACGCGATGCCGTGCGGCGTGAAGCCGACGGCCGCGGTGCCGACGACGGTGCGCGAGGCCACGTCGATGGCGGAGACGCTGTCCGAGCCCTTGTTGACCACGTACATCCGCGTGCCGTCCGCCGACGCCGCGATGGCGGTCGCCGCGTTGCCGACGGCGATCGTGGCGACGACCGCGTTGGCCGTCGTGTCGATGACCGAGACGGTGCCCGGTCCCGGCACGTCGTGCGTGACGTAGACGGACTTGCCGTCCTTCGTGACGACGACGCCGTCGGCGTTCGAGCCGACCGTGACGGTCGCGGTGACCGTCAGCGTGGCCGTGTCGACCACGGACACCGTGCCGTCCAGATAGTTGGTGACGTAGACGAAGCCGCCACCGGGGGCGACCGCGACGCCCGCCGGGTGAGACCCGACGGGAATGGACTTGTCGACCGTGTTGGTCGGCGTGTCGATGACTGTCAGCGTGTTCTGCGCGGAGTTCGTCACGTAGCCACGGGTCCCGTCGAACGCGACCGCTGCCATGTAAGGCGAGTTTCCGTTGCTGTCAGCGATCGTCGTGGACACCGCGTTCGTGGCCGTGTCGATCACCGACACCCCGCCGCCGTTGTTGGCGACGTATCCGAGCACCCGGCCGGCGGGAGCCGCCGAGGCCGGGGTCACCACCAGTGCCGTGGTGATGGCAGCCGCCATCACCAGTGGACGCAACCGCATGTTCAATGCCTCCTGGCGCGAGTCATCCCGACCCTTCAGGACATCGCGACCGGATGAGCGGACGTTAGCCTCTTCTCGAACCAGTGGTCGGAGTATTCGGCTGCGTTGTACGGAGCAATCTCCACGAACCCGTGCTTGGCGTACAGACTCCTTGCCTCCACGAGATCTTTGCGGGTGTCGAGCCGCAACGACGTGATGCCCCGCTTGATCGCTTCGGCCTCCATCGCGACGAGCAACGCCGACGCGGCGCCCTGCCCGCGGAACGGCGTGCGCACGAACATGCGCGTCAGCTCGCCGACACCGTTGTCGAGGAAGCGCATGCCCAGACAGCCGACATCGTTGCCATCGCGCGACACGACGAGGAAGACGGGCACGTCGTGGTCCTGCTCGTCGCGTTCGTAGGCGTCGATCTCGGCGTCGTTCGTCGGACGGCCCCAGTAGCGGCTGATCATCTCGGCGTTGTACTCGCGGTTGAGCGGCGAACGCGCGGCGTCGGTGGCCGTCACGGTCCAGTTGGTCATGGGACCATCATCGAAAGGCCGTCCACTGTGATTCAGGTCACTGCAACACCGACACCGCGAGAAGCCAACTGGGGGCGTGATGTTCGCGGAGCTGTTCGACGAGCACGCCCATCCGCTGCACCGATATCTGGCGCGGCGGGTGGGCGTCGACGTGGCCGACGACTTGGTCAGCGAGACGTTCCTCGCCGCCATGCGCGGCGAGGAGAGCTACGACCCGGAGAAGGGCAGCGTCGTCGGCTGGCTCTACGGCATCGCCACGAACCTGTTGCGCGGCCACGCCAAACGCGAGACGCGCCTGTTGCGCACCGCCGAACGGTACGGCGTCGACCTCGGTGTCGCCGAGTCGCTGGAGCACACCGTGGTCACCCGCGTCGACGCCCGCTCGCACCTGCGCCGGATCGCCCGTGAGCTGGCGCGGATGTCCCAGGACGACCGCGATCTGGTGCTGCTCGTGTCGCTGGCCGGGCTGACCGTGCAGGAGACGGCGGACGCCCTCGGCCTCAACCCCGGAACCGCCCGGTCCCGTCTGCACCGGCTGCGCGCGAAGCTGAAGGAAGTGGAACATGCGTGACCTGCTGGACGACGACCTCGCCGAGCTGTACCCGGTGCGGGGCGACGACGACGTGCGGCTGGCCCGGTTGCGCGAACAGCTCTTCGCCGAGAAGCCGGAACGCCGGTCGCGACGCTGGGCCGGCATCGCGGCGGCCTCCGTCACGGTGGTGCTGATCGCCGGGCTGGTCGTGCTGCTCAGGCCCGCCTCGCGCGACTCGGCCGCGACGATGCCGGTCGCGCCCGCCACCTCGTTGGTGGAGGCCGCGGCGCTGCTGGAGCGGGCAGAGCAGCCGTCCGCGAAATACCGGCACGTCAGGTACGCGGTCTGGCAGACGATGTCCATCGGGGGCGAGTCCAGCTCGTTCGGCGCCACCGCGCTCGAGTACCAGATCGACGCGTGGGTGCCCGCCGCGAAGGGCGAGATGGTCGTCATCTACCGCCGGTTCACCGGGAACAAGCGCGCGGTCACCGGCGTCCAGGAGCCGCTCGACCGCCTCACGGCCATCGAGTACAAGGGCCCTCAGCTGTGGAGCACGTTCTGCACCTCCACGCCCTGCAAGGAGTCGAGCCTCGGACTGCCGCTGCCGGCCGACCCCACGCGGAAGCTGGAGGGCGCCTCGTCGCGCCTGCTGTCGCCGTACACGACCAACGAGGAGAAGGCCGCGACCTACCGGGAGCTCGCCGCGTCCCCGGAGGTCCGCTGGAACGACGGGGCGCTGTCGGTCGACGGCGGCCTGACCTCGTTCCGCGTCGACCCGGAGACGGGTGAGGTCGTCAGCACGGAGGTGGCGGCGCCCGCGGACAGCAAGCTGCCGCCGGGCACGCCGGTTCTGACGGTCTCCATGACCTACGAGTGGACCGATCAGCGCCCGTCGTAGCTGCGCGGCAGGTACCAGGCCAGGGCGGCGCGCAGCTCGGCGACGTCGCGCTCGCGCCGCCGCCTGGTGCGCTCGTGGGCGATCGGGAACACCCGCACACCGCCGTGGTGCGCGCCGAAGAAGCGGCGCGGTGCTGGGTCCTTCAGCCAGACGACGACCCACGGCCGTTTCTTGTGCGGCACCACGCGCACCCGTGCGAGCTCGTACCACCAGTACTGGTGGAACTTGCCGTTGCGCGTGGTGGCGATGCCCTCGCGGCTGATCTCGATGACGACCTTGCGGCGGGCGGCGGCGCTGAAGTACCGCACCGCGCGCACGACGAGCACGCAGAACGCGGCCAGGGCCAGCAGCTGCGTGGCTCCGTTGGCCTGCGCGGCCGGGTCGGCGATCGCGGCGGCGAGCAGGGCCACGGCGAGGTTCAGCCCGCCCCACGCCATCGGCACGAACCGCGACGTCGAGAACGTCGCGGCGGCGGGCGTCATCGGCGCGGGGAGCTTGCTGGTCGGCGCCTTCGGCGTCACGACCTGGCTGAGCAGGCGCGTCACCTCGGCCGGTTCGGGACGCTTGGCCGGGTCGCGGTGCATGCACTTCTGCACCAACGGACGCAACGGCTTGGGCACGCCGTCGATGTCCGGCTCGCCGTGCGCCGCCTTGTAGAGCAACGTGGCCGTCGGGCCCTCACCGAACGGGCCCTTGCCCGTCGCCGCGTAGACCAGCACGGCGCCCAGGGCGAACACGTCCGAAGGGGACGCGACCTCCTGACCGGTGATCTGCTCGGGCGACAGGAAGCCGGGCGTGCCGAAGACCATGCCGGTCTCGGTCAGCGCGGTGTGCTCCATCGCGCGCGAGATGCCGAAGTCGATGACACGAGGCCCGTCGGCGCCCAGCAGCACGTTGGACGGCTTGAGGTCGCGGTGCACCAGGCCGGCCCGGTGGATCGCGGTGAGCGCCTCGGCCAGACCTTCGGCGAGGCGTCTCAAATGGTGCTCCGGCAACGGACCGTGCCGTTCGATGGCCTCTTGCAGCGTCGGCCCGGGCACGTACTCCGTCGCCATCCACGGCCGGGGCGCGCGCGTGTCGGCGTCCACGACGGCCGCCGTGCCGGCGCTGCCGACCGCTCGGGCCATCTGGACCTCGCGGCGGAACCGCTCGCGGAAGCGCGGGTCGTCGGCGAGCTCCGCGCGGGCCACCTTGACGGCGACCTGGCGTCCGTCGCTGCCTTGTCCCAGGTAGACCGTTCCCATGGCACCACGACCAAGCCTGCCCAAGAGCAGGTAGTCCCCAATGCGCTGTGGTTGGTCCACCTTCACCGGATCGAGGGTAGCGGGAACTCGGGCCGAAACCTCACATCTGAGTAGATCTACGTATCGTTGTCGCCCATGGGTAGGACCCGCTTGTACCGCAACGGCGAACTCGTGGACAGGGACTTCCCCGTCACGAAGGTCGCGGAGCATCTCGAAGATCACTCCGCGGTCGTGTGGTTCGACCTGTGCGCGCCGTCTCAAGACGAGATAGGTCTGTTGCGCGACGAACTGGGCTTGCACGAGCTCGCGATCGAGGACGCGGTCTCCGAGCGGCAGCGTCCCAAGATCGACCGCTACCCCACTCATCTGTTCCTCAGCGTCTACGCGGTCCGGTACGAGAACCACGAGCTCAAGACGTGCGAGGTCGACGTCTTCGTGTCCAGGAACGCGCTCGTGACCGTGCGCGAGAGCGAGGACTACAAGCTGGACGGCGTGCAGCGGCGGTGGGACAGCGCGCCATCGCTGGCGTCGAGCGGTGTCGCGTTCCTGCTGCACGGCCTGCTCGACGACGTGGTGGACGGCCACTACGCGGCGGCGCAGCGGCTCGACGACGACATCGAGGCCCTCGAGGACCGCATCTACGAGGAGAAACCACACGTCGGACGCAAGGCGCTGCAGCTCAGGCGTGCGTTGGTGCAGCTCAGGCGAGCCGCGTTGCCGATGCGGGAGGTGCTGGGGTCGCTGCTGCACCGCGAGCACGACCTCGTGGACGACACGATGATGCCGTACTACCTGGACGTGAAGGACCACGCGCTGTTCACCGCGGAGCTGACCGAGTCGATGCGGGAGCTGATCACGAACCTGCGCGAGGCCGAGGTCGCCGTGCAGAGCAACCGGCTCAACTCGATCATGAAGAAGGTCACCAGCTGGGCCGCGATCATCGCCGTGCCGACGGCGATTTCGGGCTACTACGGCATGAACGTCCCTTACCCCGGTTATGAGCAGAAATGGGGTGTTTGGGTGTCCACGCTGGGTATCTTCGGCCTCTCCTACCTCCTGTACCTGATGTTCAAGCGCCGCGATTGGTTGTGAGCCTGTGAAGATCCACCTGACCCGCCGTGACGAGCTCGCGATCATCACGATCGACGCGCCGCCGCTCAACCTGTACTCCCTCGACCTCGACGCCGAGTTCCACGAGGCCCTGGACGAGCTGGGTGACGCGCGGGCGTTGCTGGTCAACGCCACGGGAAAGGTCGTGTCGGGCGGTGTCGACGTGTCGCTTTTCGCCGCGCAGGAGTACCGCGACGAGGCGCAGCAGCTGTTCGACCGCATGCTGGTCCTGCCGCAACGCCTCGCCGCGCTGCCGATCCCGACCGTCTTCGCCGCGCACGCGTTGTGCCTGACCTGGGCTTTCGAGCTGGCGGTTGCGTGCGACCTGATCCTGGCCTCCGAGCGCGCCCGGTTCGGGCTGGTCGAGAAGGTCGTGGGCCTGACGCCGACGATGGGCGGCACGCAGCGGCTGGCGGCGCGCGCGGGCGTGGGTCGCGCGAAGGAGTTCGTGATGACCGGCGACCTTTACGACGCCGCCACGCTGGAACGGTGGAATGTCGTTAACCGGGTGTTCCCCGACGAAGGTTTCGCTTTGGCCGCGGAGCAGTTCGCGCTGAGTCTCGCGACCGGTCCGACGCAGGCACACTTTGCGACCAAACAGGTGCTCGCGCATTTCGAGAACGGGGGCGTCCCGGAGGCCGACGCTCACGTCACGACGATCGCGTCGGCGTTGTTCGAGACCGAGGACCTGCCACGCGCTGTGCACAGCTTCCTCACGGACGGTCCCGGTCGCGCGACATTCACAGGTCGCTGATCTCACACATCAAAGAATCATATGGCTCGGTGATAAAACCGTGATCTACCTGCTCACACGGATGGAGCATTCCCCACCGGGCGGAAGATGATGTTGCGGCGCAAGGAGATCCGCTTGACTCCTCCGGTTCTGCCGTGCAGTGTGCTGATCGTTCAACGGCCCCGTACGAAACTTCGTCGCACGAGTTTTGTACACATTCCGCAACGGCCGACGACACAATCAGCGAGTTCACGGTCCCCCGTCGTGAGCGCGCGTGGAGGTAGAACCAGCCGTGAGACCCAGATTGGCCCTGCTGCTGACCGGTGGTGTCATCGTGCTGGCCGCCTGTTCCCCGACCAAGGCGGCCCAGCCGACACCCGTGGCGGAAAGCTCCAGTGCCACCTCGACCAGCATTCCCAGCAGTTCCTCGGAGGCCCCGAGCAGCAGTTCGGCGGCCCCCAGCTCGACGACGACCAAGTCCGCCACCAACGGCCCCGTGAAGCCCCCGGCGAACTCCCCCGCCCCCGCCGGCTCCCCTGGCTGGAAGCTCACCCAGGCCAACACGGGCCTCGCCGCCCACGGCCTGAACTGCGACTCGCTGCCGCTCTACACCGGTCCCGGCGCCCCCGCCGCGGGCACCGTGATCTCCGGCAAGCGCGTCGAACAGGCCCTGACGCTGTTCGCGGGCAACATCACCATCGAGAAGTCCTGCATCCGCCCGAAGAACCTCGGTGAGACCGCCCCGCTGATCACCACGAACGGCCCGTGCGGCAGCAACTCCTGCCAGGTCACCGGCGCCCCCGTGACGATCCGCGACTCGAACATCGACGGCTCCGCCCTGTCGGCCAAGACCATCGCGGGCTCCTGCGCGTTCCTCGGTGTCGGCACCCTGCAGCGCAACTACATCAGCGGCATGGGCTCCGGCATCTGCTTCTACAACACCGGCAGCTCCCTGAGCGGCCTCGCCGAGGGCAACTACGTCCGCGGCCTGCGCTCGGACGGCGAGTCCCACAACGACGGCGCCACCGTCCGCGACTTCCCGCTCGACAAGAACGCGGGCCGCACCCTGACGTTCCGCAACAACCGCATCGACTGCTCGACCGGCAACGACACCGGCGCCCTGTTCATCCAGACCTACGGCGGCGACATCGACAACGTCACCGTCGAGGGCAACCTGCTGGAGGGCGGCGGCTACCAGCTCGGCCTGGAGTCGGGCTTCGACAACCTCTACGGCCGCAACATGAAGTCCATCAACAACCGCTTCAGCGGCACCGGGTGGGGCGCGGCCTACGTGAGCCAGAAGGGCGCCTCGTACAAGTGGGCGGTGTGGCAGGACAACTACCTGCACGACGCCAACGCGCCGGACGCCAAGGGCAAGCCCGCGGGCACCCCGTAGTCCCCTGACCGCCTTCGCCGCCGAGGCCCCCGCCGGCGGCGAAGGCGGTGCGCGGGCTCAGTCGGACGGTGCACCGGAACGGCGCTCGACCTCGGCGAGGCGTTCCTCGAGGGCCCGGATGCGGTCGTAGAGATCGACCAGGGTCACGCCGTCGGCCACCACGCCGGGGCGCTGCCAATGCCTTCGCACGAAGTCCTCCCGGCTCTCCTGCGGCGACTGCTGGAATCCGGAGAACGGCGCGGCACCGGGCTCCGCCGCCGGCGCGGAAGCGCCCAGCGCGCGGAACAAGGACTTCTGCAGCTTCATGATGATGAACCCGACGAGCACGATCCCCACGAGAGCGGTGACGGGGATCAGCCAACCCCAAGCGTCCGACATGAGAAACCCCCTGATCCTCGGACAGCGGAGATCGACACTACCGGTCGCGTCTCCGGCTCAGCCGTTGTCGCGGAACTTCAGCCAGCGCCCGCTGAGCGAGTCCCAGATCTCCTGGTAGCGCTCGAACATCTCCCGCACCCGCTCGGGGTCCACGTCGGCGGCCGGAGTGGACGCCACGTAGTAGGCGAGATCGTCCTCCAGCCGGTGGAACTTGTAGCTGGCCTCCTCCATCAGCACCCAGAGCGAGCGCCACGCGAAGAACGGCTCCAAAGCGGACACCACGGTCACCACCGCGACCAGCGAGAACGCCGTTCCCGTCCAGGGGTCCAGGTTCTGCAGGCCGAGGATGATCGTCGACACCGCCGAAAGCACCAAAGTGGTCAGTCGGACAGTTACGGACTTCCACCTGAACCGCTGCTTGCGGGAACGGGCGTACGCGTGCCCGCGTTCGATCTGCCCGAGCAGGTGCTGTGCGAGTTCGTGCGGCTTCAGGCCGGACGGCAAGTCGGTCACCGGCAAGACAATAGTTTCGGGGTAACTTCCCCGCGTGCAGTTCGATGGACCGAGAACCTTGCTGGCCGTCCACGCTCACCCCGACGACGAGTCGCGGTCGACCGGAGGAATCCTGGCCCACTACGCCCGTCAGGGTGTCCGGATCGTCCTCGTCACCTGTACCAGTGGCGAGCTGGGTGACATGCCCGGCGGCATCAAGCCCGGCGAGCTGAACCACCACCCGCAGGCCGTGGCGGCGCGCAGACGGGCGCAGCTCAACGCCGCGTGTGATGTGCTCGGCATCACAGACCTGGAACTGTTGGGGTATCACGACTCCGGCGAGACCGGTGAGGTGCCGCCCGGCGCGTTCTGCTCGATCCCGGTCGAGACGGCGGCGGGGCGGGTGGCCGCGCTGATCGAGCACTTCCGGCCACAGGTGGTCGTGACGCACGACCACCACAATCCACATCAGCACCGCGATCACGTCCACGCCGCGCGGGTCGCGCAGCACGCGGTCAAGGAGACCGGGATCCCGGCGAAGCTGTACCTGGAAGCGCACGACAGCCTCGCCACGACCACGGTGGACACGTCCGGCGTCGCCGACGTGAAGCGCAAGGCGTTGTACTGCTACGAGAGCCAGTCGCTCATCGGGAAGCTGACGGCGCAGCAACGGTTCGCGGCCGAGTCGTACATCCGCGCGATCGACACGACCGGGGCACCGTTGCCCGAGACAGATCTGTTCGCCGGCATCACGCACCACGGGCCGGATCTGCCGCGCTGGTGAAATGCCGAGGGGCGTTCGCCGTGAAGACGAACGCCCCTTCGAGACTAGAGCGGGAGTGCGGACAGCAGGCTGCTCGCGAGGTCGCTCGCCTGAGCCAGCAGGCCAGAAGCCTGGTGCACGATTCCGTTGACCATGTCCATGAGTCCAGCCACGGCGAGAACCTCCCCGACCAACCCCGGCGGGCCAGTCCCACCGGGTGTTGCCGGGAATCAAAGCGCTGGCACGACAAGCCCGCTCGCCCTGTCACACCATTGAGCTAAATGGACAGTCTCAAGTGGACTAGCGGCGCCCCAGCGACGTGCAGGTCAGGCCGGCACGACGAAGAACGTCCGGGTCCAACAGGTTCCGCGTGTCGACGACGACCGGCTGCCGCACGGTCTCGGCCAGGCGAGCCCAGTCCAAAGACCTGAACTCCGGCCACTCGGTCAGCACGACCAGGGCGTCGACGTCCTTCGCCGCCAGGTACGGATCGTCCACAACGGACACCGGGCCGAGGTCCGTGCCGCCGCTCAACGCCGGGTCGTAACCGACGAGCTCGGCGCCCGCCTGCTTCAGCAACGCCGCCACCGCGAGAGCCGGGGAGTCGCGCAGGTCGTCCGTGCCGGCCTTGAACGTCAGGCCCAGCAGTCCCAGCCGCACGTGCGACAGCGAGCCGCCGCGCTTGCCGGTGACCGCGAGGCGGACCTTCTCGACCATCCGCTGGCGCTGGCGCTCGTTGGTGTCGATCGTGGCGCGCAGCAGGCGGAACTCGAAGTCGGCTGCGTCCGCGACCTGGAGCATCGCGTGCGTGTCCTTGGGCAGGCACGAGCCGCCCCAGCCGGGGCCGGGGTTGAGGAACGCCTGACCGATGCGCTTGTCGTAGCCCATGCCCTCGGTGACGTCGGTGATGTTCGCGCCGAGCCGCTCGCACAGCTCCGCGACCGCGTTGACGTACGAGAGCTTCATCGCCAGGAAGCAGTTCGCCGCGTACTTGACCATCTCGGCCGAGGCCGCGTCGGTCAGCACCGTCGGCGCGCCGAGGCGTGCGTACAGGGCGGCCACGCGCTCAGCCGCGTCCTGCTGGTCGCAGCCGACGACGATGCGGTCCGGGTTCAGGAAGTCGTGCACGGCCGAGCCCTCGCGCAGGAACTCGGGGTTCGAGACGACGGCGACGTCGTCGCGGCGCAGCAGCTCGGCGGTGCGGATCGAGGTTCCGACCGGCACCGTGGACTTGTTGACGATCACCGTGCCGGACGGCAGCAGGTCGCGCGTCTCGTCCACAACGGACTCGACGGCCGCGAGGTCCGCGATGCCGCCGACACCCATCGGCGTCGGCACGCACAGGAACACGACCTCGGCGTCGGCCACCGCGGCCGAAGCACCCAGCACGAACGTGAGGCGACCGGAGGCCAGACCCTCGGCGACCAACTCGGCGAGGCGCGGTTCGAGGATGTCGACCTCACCGCGCGAAAGCCGTTCGACCTTCGAAGCGTCGACGTCCGCGCACACCACGCGGTGACCCAGCGAGGCGAGACAGGCACCCGTGGTCAGACCGACGTAGCCGGTGCCGACGACAGCGATCCTTCTGACGAACATCATTCTCCCGTTCGGGTCACGGCGAACGCGCGGAGCACGGCGTCGTCGCTCACGTCGATCATCTTGTTGCCCCACTGGTCGGTGCCGGCACCGAGCTCGGGCCTGCCGTCGGGGAACGGGCCGCGCGAGGCGAAGCCGGTGAGCCCGTCGAACACGGCCACGTAGTTCTCGGCCTGCGGGCGCCAGTCGAGCACGGCCTCACAGCGGCGACGGCCCTCGAAGCCGAGGCGCGCACGGCGTTCCGCGTCGTCGAGCAGGTCGAGCAGCGACGTCGTGAACGCCTCGACGTCACCCGGTTCGACCAGCACGGCGCACTCGCCGGCGGACACCACGGTCTCCTGCAACCGGTACGTGACGACCGGCAGCGCGTAGGCCATGTACTCCATGGTCTTGTTCATAGTGGACACGTCGTTCAAAGGCGACAACGGATCCGGGCCCAGTCCGACCGACGAGGTCGACAGGTAACGGGTGATCTGTTCGGGCCCAACCCGTCCGGTGAACTCCACGTACGGATCGAGTCCCCAGGCCGTGGCCTGCTTCTTCAGGTCTTCGAGGCAGTCGCCGAAGCCCAGCAGCGCGAAGCGGACGTCGGTGCGCCCGCGGTCGAAAACAACTCTCCGTGCGACTTCCAGGACACCGTCGACGCCGTCCTGCGGTCCCATGATTCCGAGATAGGCAACCAAGTGTTTGCCGCCGCGTCGGAGTTCGTCCACGCCCTCGACAGGCCGCATCACGGTGGTGTCCGGGCCGGAGCGCACGACGGTGGTGTGCTCGGGCGGCACGTCGCCCCGCGTCCACGCGATCTTCTGGTACGAGGTGTTGGTCGACGTCACCCGGTTGGCCGTGCGGAACGTCCGGCGCTCCAGCCACTTCAGGATCCGGTACTGCAACTTGCCCGCGAACCCCTTGGGCTCACCGAAACGAGACAGGAACACCTCGGGGTTGAGGTCGTGGTGGTCGAAGACGAACTTCACGCCACCGAGCCGCCACAACAGCGCGAGCGCCCAGTACGTGTCCGGCGGGTTGCACGCCTGCATGACGTCGAACCGCCTGCGGGCACGCACCTTCACGCTCAGCAACGCCGTGCGCACCCAGCAGTACAGGAACTCCCACGCGTAACCCAGCGCGCCTTCGGCCTGGGGCGGCGGAGCGTACTTGTACAGGTGCACTCCGTCGAGAAGTTGGTAGGCGGGGTCACCCGGACCCTTGGGGCAGATCACCGAAACCTCGTACCCGGCGGCGGTCAGGGCGCGGCATTCCAGCCACACCCGCCGGTCCAGCGGCACGGGGAGGTTCTGCACGATGATCAACACGTGAGGCGATGACGTCACGCTCTGGTTCTCGTTTTGGAGGGCAAAACGGTTACACATGGGGCGAATCTCGTAACGGAGGTTGCAAAACACTCGATGTAGCGCGCAGAGGCCCCAAAGCGAGGAGCGGTTGTGGAGCGGTCACCTGTCGCGGTGGTCATCGTCACGTACCAGAGCGAACAGGTCATCGAGGGATGCCTGAACTCGTTGCCCGACGGTGTGAAAGTGATCGTCGTCGACAACGCTTCCACCGACGGCACTGTGGCCTCCGCCACTCGGCCAGGCGTGCAAATCGTGCGAAACCCGGTTAATGCGGGATTCGCGGCCGGTGTGAATGCGGGCATCAAAGCCGCCGAGGGTTACGACGTTCTCGTCCTGAACGCCGACATCCGGTTGCACCCCGGAGCCGTGGAGACACTCCGCGCCGCCGACCGACCGATCGTCGTGCCGCGCCTGGTGGACGATTCCGGTGAGCTTTCCCACTCGCTGCGCCGCAAGCCGCGCGCCGCCGGAGCGTTCGCGGAAGCCCTCATCGGTGGCGGCCGCGCCGGGCGGATCGGCCTGGGCGAGACGGTCACCAACACCGTGGCGTACCAGGGCGCGCACGCCGCCGACTGGGCGACGGGCTGCGCGTGGCTGATCAAGCGGGAAGTCATCGAGCGACACGGCCTTTTGGACGAACGCTACTTCCTCTATTCGGAGGAAACCGACTACATGCTGCGCGCCGGCGGCGTCTGGTTCGAGCCGCGCGCGACGGCCACGCACATCGGTGGCGAGGTCTCCACGAACGCCCGGCTCTGGTCGATGCTCACCCAGAACAAGGTCCGGCTGCACCGCGAACTGCACGGCCGGTTCGCGGCACTGTTCATGTGGCTCGCCATGGTCGTGAACGAAGGGCTTCGCGCGCGTTCGCCGAAGCACCGCACCGCGTTGAAGGGGCTTTTCCGCATGCGCCGCTGGCCGGAGGAAGTGGCCTCCGAGGGCCCGAGCTACCTGTGCTTCTCGGCACAGGACTGGTGGTACCACAACCGCGCCCACTCGGACTTCCAGCTGCTGCGCCGCGTCGCCAAGCACCGCAAGGTGTTGCTGGTCAACAGCATCGGCCTGCGGATGCCGTCGCCCGGCAAGAGCACGCAGTTCCTGCGCCGGATCTTCCGCAAGGCCAAGAGCGTCGCGATGCTGGTGCGTCAGCCGATCCCCGAGACGCCGAACTTCTACGTGATGACGCCCGCTCCCCTGCCGTTCTACGGCAAGCCGTGGCTGCGCAAGCTGAACTCGGTCCTCGTCCGCACGCAGGTCAAGGCTGTGTGCTTCTTCCTCAGGATGGGCACGCCCGTCGTGGTCGCCACGATCCCGACCGCGTGGGACGTCGTGAAGCCCATGAAGACCAAGGGCCTGGTGTTCAACCGCTCGGACCGCCACTCGGCGTTCCCCGAGGCCGACCAGGGCACCATCGCCGGGCTCGAGAACCAGCTGCTGTCCAATTCGGACTCCGTGCTCTACGTGTCGCGAGCCCTCCAGGAGGAGGAATCCGCGCTGACCGGCGACCGGGCGCACTTCCTCGACCACGGCGTGGACGTCGACCACTTCACCCGCCGCACCGAACTGCCCGCGGACATCGCGAGCGTTCCCGGCCCGCGCATCGGGTTCTTCGGCAGCCTCGACGACTACCTCGTCGACTTCGACCTGATCGAGAAGGTCGCGCAGGAGTTCCCCGAGGCGTCGGTCGTGCTGATCGGTGACGCGACCTGCTCGATGGAGCGCTACGACAAGTACCCCAACGTTCATTGGCTGGACTTCCGTTCGTACGACCAGATCCCCGGCTACGGCTCGGGGTTCGACGTGGCGCTGATGCCGTGGCTGGACAACGACTGGATCAAGCACGCGAACCCGATCAAGATGAAGGAGTACCTGGCCCTGGGCCTGGCCGTCGTGTCGACGGACTTCCCCGAGGTCGAGCGGTACGGCGACGTCATCCGGATCGCCCAGGGCGAGGCCGACTTCATCGACCAGATCCGGCTCACGCTCAAGGACGGCGGCCTGAAGACCCCCGCCGAACGCCGTGCGGCCGTGCTCACCGCCTCCTGGGACTCCCGTGCCCGTGAGCTCATGCAGATCGCGGAGGGCCGCTGACCATGTGCGGTATCGCAGGCATCAGACGGTTCGACGGCGCTCCCGTCTCCCGTGAGCTGCTCGCCGAGATGGCGAAGCGGCTGCACCACCGCGGCCCCGACGACAGCGGGTTCTTCTCGGACGGCTCGATCGGCTTCGCGCACACCCGGCTGTCGATCATCGACCTGGCCGGGTCGCCGCAGCCGATGGCGGGCGCTTCCGGCACCACGCAGATCGCGTTCAACGGCGAGATCCTGAACTACCGGCAGCTGCGCGAGACCCTCAGCTACCCGTTCCGCACGAACGGCGACACCGAGGTCCTGCTGGCGCTGTACGAACAGCACGGGCCATCAGCCGTGGCCCAGCTGCGCGGCCAGTTCGCCTACGCGATCCACGACGCCCGCACCGGCGACACGCACCTGTTCCGCGACCGGCTCGGCATCCTGCCGCTGTACTACTACGCGGACTCGAAGATGTTCGCGTTCGCGTCCGAGATCAAGGCGCTGCTGCCGGCGATCGGCGCGGCCGAGGTCGACCACGAGTCGCTGCACGACTACCTGGCCCACCGGTCCGTCCCCGCGCCCCACACGCTCGTCAAAGGCGTCCACAAGGTGCCGCAGGGCCACCACCTGGTGGTCACCGCGAACGGCGAGGTGCGGACCGAGGCGTACTGGGAGCTGCCGCGCGAGTCGGAGATCAGGCAGGTCACCCCCGAGGAGGCCGTGCGGCTCGTGGACGAGGCGCTGACGGCGTCCGTGCGCGACGCTCTGGTCGCGGACGTGCCTGTCGGCGCCTACCTGTCCGGCGGCGTGGATTCCTCGCTCATCACGGCTCTGGTGGCGCGGGAACGGGGTGACGCGGAGCTGCACACGTTCTCCGCGGGCTTCGGTGACCCGCGCGTGGACGAGATCCACCACGCCGAGAAGGTCGCCAAGCTCGTCGGCAGCCGCCACCACAACGTGATCGTCACGGCCGACGACTTCCGCGACAGCTGGGCCAAGCTCTCCTGGCACCGCGACGCGCCGCTGTCCGAACCGGCCGACGTGGCCGTGTTCCGCCTGGCCGAACTGGCCCGCAGGGACGTGAAGGTCGTGCTGTCCGGAGAGGGCAGCGACGAGCTGTTCGGCGGCTACCCGAAGTACCGCTTCGCCACGGCGACCCGCCTGGCCGCGGCCGCGCCGTCGTTCGCGTTGAAGCGCCTGGAGAAGGTTTTGCCGGCCTCCAAGGCACGGCTGGGCATCGCCCTGCGCGCCATCGCCGAGCCCTCCTACGCCGAACGCATGCGCGGCTGGTTCGCGCCCTTCACGGTGTCCGAACGGGCAGCGTTGCTGGGCGGTCCCGCCACCCGGTCCGTGCTCGCCCCCTACGAGAACGGGCGCGGGGACGCGTTGCGGCGCATGCTGTACGCCGACTCGCACACCTGGCTCGCGGACAACCTCCTCGAACGCGGCGACCGCATGTCGATGGCCGCCTCGCTGGAACTGCGCCCGCCGTTCCTCGACCACCGCGTCGCCGAGCTGGCGTTCTCGCTGCCCAGCAACGTGAAGGTGCGCGGCGGCACGACCAAGTGGGTCGTGAAGGAGGTGGCGCGCCAGCACCTGCCGGCCGACATCGTCGACCGGCCGAAGTCGGGCTTCAAGGTGCCGCTCGACGCCTGGTTCCGCGACGGCCTGCGGGACATGGCCTACGACCTTCTGACCGGGCCCACGTCCTTCGTGGGCAAGACCTTCGACCGAGCCGCCGTGCGCTCACTGCTCGACGACCACGATTCCGGTGACCGCAACGAGCAGCCGCGCATCTGGACGCTGCTGTCCCTCGAGGTGTGGCACCAAACGCTCAGCTGGTAGGACGGTCCATGAACAGGGATTTCGTTTCCGGGGCAGGTGGGTGACCCCATGTACGTCGCCTCCTCCCGTCCGTCCAAGACGGACTTCCGCAAGCGGTTGCCGGGCACGGTGTTCGCGCTCGGCACGGTCAGCCTGCTGACCGACGTCTCCGCCGAGATGATCACCGCGTTCCTGCCGGTGTACCTGCTCTTCACGCTGCACCTGGGCTACGCGCAGTTCGGCCTGCTGGACGGCATCTACACCGGTGCCACGGCCCTGCTGCGGCTCGTCGGCGGCAGCGTCTCGGACAAGTTCCGCAGGCCCAAGGCCGTCGCGGCCGCGGGCTACGGACTCTCGGCGCTCACCAAGGTGTTCTTCCCGCTGGTCGGCGCGTCCCCGTTCGGCATCGGCGCGCTGATGGCGGCGGACCGGGCGGGCAAGGGCATCCGGACCGCGCCGCGCGACGCGATGATCTCCCTGGCCACGCCGGAGGATCGGCTCGGCGCGGCGTTCGGCGTGCACCGGAGCATGGACACGTTCGGCGCGCTTCTGGGTCCGCTCATCACGTTCCTGCTGCTCACGCAGATCGGAATGGTGCCGGGGCCGATCTTCGCGGTGTCCGCGGCGTTCGCGGTCATCGGCCTGATCGTGCTCGTCTCGTTCGTGCGGGAGAAGCCGGCCACCGAGAAGCCCAAGGGACCACGACCGTCGTTCCGGGCCGGGCTCAACCTGCTCACCGACAAGCACTTCCGCCGGACGACCATTTCCGCCGGGATGCTGGGCCTCGCGACGGTGTCGGACGCGTTCGTCTACGTCCTGGTGCAGAAGGCCACGAACATCTCGCTCGGCTACCTGCCGCTGCTGCCGCTCGGCACGGCCGTCGTGTTCCTGGCCGCCGCCGCACCGCTAGGCAAGCTGTCGGACAGGATCGGGCGCTGGCGGATGTTCCTCACCGGCCACGGACTGCTGCTCGGCGTGTACGCGCTGCTGTTCATCCCCGAGGGCGGCACGGGGGTCGCGATCGCGGCTCTGCTGCTGCACGGCCTGTTCTACGCGGCCACGGACGGCGTGCTGTCGGCCAAGGTGAGCGAGTCGGCGCCGGAGTCGTTGCGCGCTTCGGGTCTGAGCGTCGTGCAGACCGGACAGGCGCTGGGCCGTCTCGTTTCGTCCGTCGCGTTCGGACTGCTGCTGCAGTTCTCCAGCTTCGGGACAAGCATCACGGTGGCGCTGGCAGCACTCACCGTGACGCTCATCGCGGCTTACGGAATCAACCGCGAGCAGCCAGCTTCTGCTTGATCTTCTCGAAGCCACCCTTGCCGAGGACCTTCATGGCCGCGTTCTTCGCGGCCACGCGCCCGGAGTCGCGCATGAACCGCACCGGCTGATCCACCAGCCGGTCCTGCGCCACGGCGAGCGAGCCCGGCGCGGCCACGTCGTCCAGCGAGTCCCCGAACGACGCCTTGTACGGCTCGGGCGAGACCAGCCGGCCGCGTGTGCGGTTCGACACGTTGCCGCCGTGCACGACCTGCAGCCAGCCCGGCGCCCCCTCCAGCTCCACGACGGGGAAGTGCAGGTGCATGTGGTTGTGCCAGTGCGCCCAGCACGTGACCGGCTCGTCCCAGGACTCCCGCACCGAGACGAACGCGTTGTGCCGGTCGACCCGGTGGTACAGGCCGCCCGGCGACTTGATCAGGCCGTTGACCAGGTAGTACGCGGCGGTCGTGGTGGGGCGGGGAGCGGCGCAGAGGCGTTCCACGAAGTCGACGGCGAGACCGTCGTCGTTGTCGAGGTTCGTGGTGATGAGCTCGGAGCCGACCTGGCCGTAAAGCGACCGGATGTCCGATCTCAGTTCTTCCCGCGACACTTCCGAACGGTAAACGGGCGTGTACGCGTCACCGTGTGAGGCGATTTTGTCCTTGAGCCATTGCGGTGATTCGGGGTCGAAATAGATGAGCCAACGCGTCCGTTCGTCCGTCTGCGCGAGCACCGATGGCAGGCAGTAGCGCTCGAACAGCGCAACGCGTTCGGTCAGCCACCCTTCCTTTGCCCGGACGTAACTTTCGGCACCCTTTGAAGGCAGGTTGAAGCGCGTCAGGATGACGTGGTCGGCCATGACTCCCCTTACTCCGGTCATCCCTACATCGCCTGATGGGCCCAAAACGTTGCGGGGCTAACGAATGCGCATCCACACCGATAGTGAGGTTGTGCCAACGCTTCCCACAGTGGACGTCGTGATCCCCTGTTACAACTACGCCCACTTCCTACCGGCCTGCGTCCGCAGCGTCCTGGATCAGCCAGGCGTGGACGTGCGGGTGCTTGTGATCGACGACACGTCATCGGACAACACCCCCGAGGTGATGGCCGAGCTGATGGCCGCCGACAAGCGCGTCGAGGGCTACCGGCACGAGGTGAACAAGGGACACATCGCCACCTACAACGAGGGCCTGCTGGACTGGGCGAGCGCCGACTACACCGTGCTGCTGTCCGCGGACGACCTGCTGGCGCCGGGAGCACTCCAGCGCGCCGCCGAGGTCTTCGAGCAGAACCCCGAAGTGGGCATGGTCTACGGCCGCGTCGTCTACTACAGCGACCACGACGCGTTGCCGAGGGTCACTCAGCTTCCGACCAGCTCGAAGGTCTGGCGCGGCGAGGACTGGATCGAGAACCGCTTCCGCAGCAGCCGCAACGTGATCTCCTCGCCGGAGGTCGTGGTGCGCACCAAGATCCAGCAGAAGGTCGGCGGCTACCGCTCGGACCTCCCCCACGCGGGTGATCTGGAGATGTGGCTGCGCATCGCCGCGGTGTCCGACATCGGGTACGTCAGCGGCAAGCCCGGCGCGTACTACCGGGTGCACGAGAACTCCATGATGCGCACGACGTTCAAGTCGGTGTTCGCCGACCTGGAGCAGCGCCGTGACGTGTTCGACCTGGTGCTGGAGCAGAACCCGAGCCTGCCCGCGCGGCTGAAGACGCTGGCGCACAAGGCGATCGCGAGCGACGCCCTGTGGCGCGCGGTCCGGCTGCACGACCGCGACCAGCTCGACGGCACCGAGCAGGAACTCCTCGACTTCGCCCGCGAGACCTACCCGCGGCTCGAAGAACTGCCGGAGTACAAGGCACTTCAGCGGCGCAAGAAGTTCAGCCCGCGTTTCCTGAGCCGCACCCAGTTGTTCCTCGCACCCCACGCCGTCAAGCGCGCGAAGCTGTGGATCGGCACGCAGCGCTGGAAGTGGCGGGGCGAGTGGTGAGCACGGACACCGGCCGGCTCGAAGGCGAGGTCTCCTCGGCGATCCGCTGGAGCGCCGTCAACTCACTGCTGCAACGACTCGCCGCGGTCGGCATCAGCGTCCTGCTCGCGCGCCTGATCGCGCCCGAGCAGTTCGGTGTCTTCGCGGTCGCCCTGGTCGTGCTCAACATCGTGCTGAGCGTGTCCGAACTCGG
The DNA here is from genome assembly GCF_044754905.1 of Lentzea sp. NPDC092896. Taxonomy (NCBI): domain Bacteria; kingdom Bacillati; phylum Actinomycetota; class Actinomycetes; order Pseudonocardiales; family Pseudonocardiaceae; genus Lentzea; species Lentzea sp. NPDC092896. Next base: position 957,521 of record NZ_JBIVPX010000001.1, on the reverse strand, counting down.
CGTCAGCGCCGCCCTGGTCCGTCACAACGGCCCCATCGACGAGATGGCGCCGACCGTCACGACCCTGTCGCTCGCGTCCGGCACGCTGCTGGCGTTGATCTGCGCGGTCGGCGCGCCGTGGTTCTCCAACGCCATGGACGCGCCGGAGGCCGCCGGGGTCATCCAGCTCATGTCGATCGCCCTGATCGTCGCGGGCGCGACCGCGGTGCCCGGCGCGATGATGCAGCGCAACTTCCGGCAGGACCACAAGTTCTACGCCGACACCGCCGCGTTCGTGGCGGGCACGGCCGTCGCGGTCGTGCTGGCACTCATGGGCTTCGGCGCGTGGAGCCTCGCGTGGCAGCGGATCGCGCAGAACGTCTCCGCCGCGATCATCATGTTCTGGCTCACCAAGGAGCGGTTCCGGCCTGGCTGGAATCCGTTCCAGGCCAGGGAACTGCTCGCGTTCGGCCTGCCGCTGGCCGGATCGAGCCTGCTGATCTTCGGCGTGATGAACGTCGACTACATCGTCGCCGGCGCGATGCTCGGCACCGTCCAGCTCGGCTTCTACCTGCTGGCGTTCAACCTCGCGAGCTGGCCGGTGGCGGCGTTCAGCGCCCCGGTCAGAAGCGTGTCGCTGGCCGCCTTCTCCAAGGTCCGCGAGGATCCCGAGCTGTTCCAGAAGGCGTTCGGCCGTGCTCTCGGCCTGCTGGCGCTCGTCACGGTGCCCGCGTGCGTGCTGCTGGCCGCCCTGGCCGAACCGCTCATCCGGGTCGTCTACGGGGAGCGCTGGTCGCCCGCCGCGACGGCGCTCGCGTTGCTGGTGCTGCTCGGCGCGGTCAGGGTCGCCCTCGAACTCGGCTACGACTTCCTCGCCTCGGCCGGCCGCTCGCGCGCGATCCTCGTGATCCACGTCGTCTGGCTGGGCGCGCTGGTGCCGTTGCTGGCGCTGGGCGCGCACCTCGACGGCATCCGGGGCGTCGCGGCGGCCCACGTGATCGTCGCCGTCCTGATCATCACGCCCGCGTACCTCGTCACGTTCAAGCCCTACGGCATCCGGGCCGGCGCGCTCGGGACCAGGCTGCTGCGGCCGTTCCTCGGCGGTGTGCTGATGGTCGCGGTCGTGCTCGTGGTCCGGAACATGATCGACAGTGAGCTGCTGCAGATCCTCGTCGGCGGCGCGCTGTCGTGCCTCGCCTACCTGCTCGTGGTGTTCCCGATGAGACACGAGATCCTTGCGGTGCTGAAGAAGAGGGCCGACGCGTGAGGCGACTGAGGCAGGTCACGAAGATCGTCCGCGAGCAGGGCGCGAAGCAGCTCGGCGTCCGACTGCTCACCGCCGCGACCCGCAGGCTCGGTGCCGAGGGCGAAGAACTGCCGGTACGTCTCGACGACGTCCGCAGGGCCGACGTCGAGCAGCGCAAGCCCGTGGTGATCCCGCCGATCCCCCACGACGACAAGCTCACGATCAACTGGGTCACCACTCCCCCGTCCAGGGGCTCCGGCGGCCACACCACCATGTTCCGGCTCATCCGGCACCTGGAGTCGCTCGGGCACGAGTGCCGGCTCTACCTGTACGACACGTTCGGCAACACCGTCGCCGACCTCGAACCCGGTGTCAGGGCGGCGTTCCCGTTCTTCCGGGGCTCGATCCACGACGTGACGGACGGCATGGCTGACGCGCACGCGGTCTTCTCGACGGCGTGGATCACCGCGTACCCGGCGTTCAACGATCCCTGCGCGGGCAAGAGGTTCTACCTCGTGCAGGACTACGAACCGTGGTTCTACCCGTCCGGCGGCCTCTACGCGCTGGCGGAGAACACCTACCGGATGGGCATGCACGGCTTCACGGCCGGAAGGTTCCTCGCCGACAAGCTCCTCGACGAGCACGGCATGCCGGCCGACCACTTCGACTTCGGCTGCGACGCCGACAGGTACAAGCTCGGCGACGAGAAGCGCGACGGCATCGTCTTCTACGCTCGCCGCAAGGCACCGCGCAGGGCGTTCGAACTCGGCGTGCTCGCGCTGGAGGTGTTCGCCGAGAAGCACCCGGACATCAAGATCCACGTGTACGGCGAGAAGATCGGGCAGCTCGGGCCGCAGTTCCACGACCACGGCCTGGTCACGCCCGACGACCTCAACGCCATCTACAACCGTTGCTTCGCCGGGTTGTCGCTGTCGATGACCAACGTGTCCCTCGTGCCGCACGAGATGCTCGCGGCCGGATGCATCCCCGTGGTGAACGACGCGCACTTCAACCGCGTAGTCCTGGACAACGACCACGTCCGGTACGCGACACCCACCCCGCACTCACTGGCGCGTGCTTTGTCCGAAGTGGTCACATCGCCGGACTTCGACGCGGTCGCCCGTGCGGCCGCGTCCAGTGTGGAGGGACGTTCTTGGGATGCGGCAGGACATGAGCTGGAAAAGGTGCTCCGCCGCGAACTCGCTACGTGACGGGAGACGGCGACGTGGCGTCCTGGATGAGCACCCTGGCGTCCTGCGATCCGTCGGCGGGCACCACGTGAACCGCGGGCAGCTTGGCGTCCTTGGGCACCGCGGCGAACGCGAGTTCCGTGCCGGTGAGCCACGTCGCCTGGTCGTCGATGCCGGCCGTGCCGGGCAGCCGCTTCTCGGTGTTCGTCGCGAGGTCGAGCACCGCGAGGTCCCACGGCCCGAGGCGGCCGATGCGCTTCTTGTACGCGACCTTCGTGCCGTCCGGCGACAGCGACGGGCATTCCGCGTCACGGCGCAACGACGTCACGGACTTGCTCACCAGATCGCCCTTCACCAGCCACGTGTAGCCGCCGCTGGCGAGCGTCGCGTAGAAGGTCAGGTCGTTCGACCCCACCGTCAGACCCCAGTAGTTGACGTCACTCGCGGTGAGCGGAGCACCCTCCACAGTGGCGGCGAAGTGTTCGAGCGACTCGACGGTCTCGCCGGTGCGCACGTCGAAGTAGCCCGTGCGGGTGGAGAAGCCGCCGGGAACCGAGTACGAGTCGCCGGTGACGAAACTCGTCCAGGACACCACGTTCCCGGACTGCGAGACCTTCGCGCGGCTCGGGATGCCCGGCAGCGGAACGGTCTTGATCGGCTTGCCGTCGCGGCTCACCTCGGCCGCGTAGGTCGGGCCGGGACCGGAGAGCTTGAGGCACACGCTGGTACCCGCGGCGGCGTAAAACCGCTGGCAGGCGAGTTCCGTCTGGGTGCGGGCGCCGCCGTCGGCGAGCTTCTCGACACGGTTCTGGCCGCCGGCGAGATCGACGAAGAGAAGATCACCGACCTTGGCCTGGGTCACCTGTTCGGTACCACCCGACTGCTTGGCGTCGGTGGCCGCGGTGACGACGTAAGCCGTTGTCCCGCCGATGACCACGAGAATGGCCGCGACGGTCACGGTCAGACGTCCTGCACGCATGCTGCCTCCTGGTTTCCACCTGTTCATCGCCGATCAGCTACGGCCTGTAACAGTTGGCAGCTCACCCCGATTTTCAAAGCAGGCGATACCCTACGAACATTGCGTTCGCAATACCGAGCCGCGGATCGGGGATTTTGATGGACTTCTGGGGAACCGTACGAGTGCTGCGGCGGCGGTGGTACATCGCCCTCCCCGCAGTGCTGCTCACGGGCATCCTCGCGCTGTACGTCTACATCTCCGTGCCCACCCGCTACGAGTCGAGCGGCGTGCTGGTCCTCACCTCCCCCGCGGCAGGTGGCCGGTACACGGCGAACACCAAGCCCGAGGACGTCGTCAGGGTCAACCCGCTGCTGCAGTTCGACGGCAGCCTCACGACCACCGCGCAGATCCTCACCCAGGTCCTCGGCGACCCGAAGACGGCGGAGGAGCTGGCGGGCAAGGGCTCGACGTCCGTCTACACCGCGAACACCGGCCCGGTCGGTGGCCCGCTGCTGTTCATCACGACCGAGTCGGACTCGGCCGAGTCGGCGGAAGGTCTCGTCGGCAAGGTGCTCGAGAAGACCGTCGCCGAGCTCGCGGCGCAGCAGAAGGCGTTGAACGCGCCCGAACAGACGTTCATCACCGCGCAGATCCTCGTGAAGCCGACGACGGCCTCGGCCAAGATCGGCGGCAAGGTCCGGTACGTCGGCGCGGCCACCGTCGTGTTGCTGCTGCTGACGCTCGCCTCGACGTTCGCCGCCGACTCGATCATGCTCAAGGCCAAGCGCCGCAAGGACAAAGAGGCCAAGGACGGCAAGGACGCGAAGGACCCGGCACCGTCCGAAAAGGAGACGACGCCGCAGCCCGTTCCACCGGTCCGACCGAACCCGCACCCGAAGAGCAACGGCAACGGAGCCCCGCCGCAGCGGCCCGTGCCCCAGGGCGTGCCGAACGCGCACCAGAAGACCGTCATCATCGCCGCACCCAAGCCAGACCCCGCATGGCCGACGAAAGACGACTGACCGCCCAGCGAGCCGACGGCGCCACTCTGCTCATCTTCTACATGGTGGCGCTGCTCGTCGTCCCCGCCCGGTTCACCATCGCGTTCGTCCCGATCACGCTGCCGCCGGCGTTGTTCGTGGCGATGTGCCTGGCCGTCGTGTGGTTCGCCGCGCACCTCGTCGACCACCTCGGCATGGCCAAGGGCCGCAACGCCGTCCGCACGATCCTCGCGATCTACGTGATGCTGCACCTGATGACGTACGCCCTCGCGACGCGGCGCTACCTGCCGATCGACGAGCTGTCGGTGTCGGACTCGGCGTTGATCCGGGTCGTGTCGATGGCGGCGCTAGCGGTGTTCGTGTGCGACGCGGTCCGCAGCGGTGAACGCCTGAGCCGCGCACTGCGGGTGATGGTGGCCTGCCTGACGGTCAGCGCGTTCGTCGGCCTGTTCCAGTTCGGCCTGGGCCTCGACCTCGCCTCGTACATCACGCTGCCGGGCCTGCGCGTGCAGGACAACGGCTACTCGGCGCTGGAGTCCCGGTCGATCTTCTTCCGCCCGGCCGGCACCGTGAACCACCCCATCGAGTTCGGTCTGGTCTGCGTGCTGGGCGTGCCGTTCGCCGCGCACTTCGTGTTCCAGGCGAAGGACAGGGGCGAACCCGTCGGCCGCTGGTGGACGGCCCTGTCGCTGCTCGCGTTGATGGCGATCCTGTCGCTGTCCCGCACGGCGATCATCGGCCTCGTCGTGACGGGCGTCGTGATGGCGATCCTGCTGCCCCGCGAACGAGGGCTGCCGCTTCTGGGTGTCGGCGCGGTGTTCCTCGGCGGCGCCTCCGTCGTCGTGCCGGGCCTGTTCGGCACGGTCACCTCGATGTTCTCCAACATCGAGGACGACCCGTCGTTCCAGGGCCGCACCAAGGACTACGACGGCGCGTGGCTGGAGATCGCCAAACACCCGTTCCTGGGCCGAGGATTCGGCACGTTCCTGCCCTCGAAGTACACGATCCTCGACAACCAGTACCTGCTGACGATGATCGAGAACGGCTACCTGGGCCTGATCGCGTTCGTGCTGCTGTTCCTCGGCGGCATCTTCGCGGCGCTGCGGGCCCGCGCGCTGTCCCGCGACGAGGGCGTGCGCGGCATCGCCATGTGCCTGGTGGCCGCGATGCTGACGTCCGCGCTGGGCGCCGCCACGTTCGACGAACTCGCGTTCAGCGTCGCCACCGGCATGACGTTCATGCTGATCGGCGTGTCCGGGGCGTTGCTGCGAATAGCCAGACAGGAGGCCGCCGAACGCAAGGCGGCCGAGGTCAGCCCAGCCAGTTGAGCAGGCTCTGCCAGGCAGGGGCGGAGAACGCGAGGACCTCGCCGCTCGCGTTCTTCGAGTCCCGCACCAACGCGTCCTGGGTCAGCGAGACCTCGACGCAGTCGCTGTCGATCGTGTCGCTGCTGTAGGAGCTCTTACGCCAAGTCCGTTCGCGGGTCATGAAGATCCTCTCGAAGTCCGCTGACGTACTCCGCCAGCTTGCTCCGAGATTGTTCCTCATCCAGCGCGACCGCATCCAGCCGCTCGAAGAGCTTCCTGCTCCACGCGACGGCCGCCTCTTCCTGAGCGAACACCTTGGCCAGATCGGTCTCCGTGTAGGCCAATGGCGAGACCTTGCCGAACTCGAACAACGTGCACTTCGAGTGGAACGCAATACCCTTGACCGTCGCCGGTACGACTCGCAGGATGTGCGCGTTGAAGAGAAGCCGCAGGTACTGATCCTCCATGACCTTGTCGTCGCCGATGCGCATCCGCAGTGCTAGTTCGTGCACGTAGAACACGCATTCAGGACGATACGGCCGCTGCCAGATGTTCTGCCGCAGCATGCGGAGCTTGACGCCCTTCTCGATGTCGTCAGGCGACACGTTGCCAGTCTCTTCGAACTGTGCACGTGCGTAGGCCTCCGTTTGCAGAAGGCCCGGTATCGACAGGATTTCGTAGGCGAAGATCTTCCTGGCCATCGACTCGACCATGGCAAGCGTGCGCAGGTTGTCCGGTGCCTGGGCGAAGTAGAGGTCGAAGGCATGGCGGTACCGATTGCCGAAGTCCTGCAGGAAGTCGATGCCCTTCCCACACGTCGCCAGATACTGGGCGAGGTCGACCTCGGTGGGGCGCGCCTTGCCGGTCTCGATGTTCGACACCTTGCTTGGATCCCAGCCGAGCTGGACGGCCATGGCACGACCTCCGAAACTGGTGTTGTCTTCCCGCAACCTGCGGAGTTCGTCGCCCAGATCCCGGCTGTACGCGGTGGAAATGATCGCAGTCATGCCCTTGGACGGTAACTGTTGAAGTAACTCCAAAGAACGGCTCGTTAGGGTGAAAACGGACAGCCTTAAACAGCAATAACGTGCTTGCCCAGCACGCCCCCGCGTTCGAAGGCCTCGTGCGCGGCCGCGATGTCGGTCAGCGGATAAACGCCGTGCACCACCGGGCGGAGTGCGCCAGAGGTGACGTGGTCGGCGAGGTCGTCCAGCACGGCGTAACCGGGGTTGGCGCTGAACGTGCGGATGCGCCGGGAGCCGTGGACGCTCGACACCGCGATCGCGGCCAGGGCAGGACCGGAGAGCGCGATGGTGACCATCCGGCCACCCTTGGCGAGCCTGCGGCGATACCGCGCCAACTCGGAGCCGACCGTGTCGACGATGACGTCGAACGGTCCGATCTGATCCGGGGTGGTGGTGCTGTGGTCGAGGACCACGTCGGCCCCCAGATCACCGAGTGCGGCGGCGTGGCGGTCGCGGGCCAGTGCGGTGACGTGGCCACCCATCGCGTGGGCCAGTTGCACGGCCGCGGTGCCCACGCCGCCGGCCGCGCCCCGGACCAGGACCCGCTCGCCCTCGGCCAGTTCCACGCTGTCGCGCAACGCGATCAGCGCCGTGCTGCCCGTGACGACCAGGGACGCCGCCTCGACCGCCGACACACCCGCCGGTGCGGGACTGACGCGGTCGGCGGCGACCACGACGTACTCGGCCGCTCCCGCGACGGTGTGTCGTTGGCGGGGATGCACCATGCCCCACACCCGGTCCTCGGCGCGGTAGCTCTCGACGCCGGAGCCGGTCGTGACGACGACGCCGGTGAAGTCGAGGCCGACACCGATCGGGAAAGCGCGGCCCGACACCATCTTCAGCCCACCGGCCCGCACGATCGTGTCGTGTCCGTTCACGCTGGCGGCCTCGACCCGCACCAGGATCTCGCCGGCGCCGGGAGCGGGCCGGTCGACCTCGACGACCCGCAGGACGTCCGGTGCTCCGAAGCTCGTGATCTGTGCGGCCTTCATGTCGTTTCCTCCTGTGATCGGCTGAGGTCACCGATCCTGGGCTCCCCTCGCGTGATCTCGGTCGTTCGTCTTGTCCTGGGTCTGGCGGACCCACCCTCGCCGGTCGGCCCCTGGGCATACTGGGCCGATGACCGACGATCCCCGCCGTGAGCTGGCCGAGTTCCTGAGGACCCGGCGGACCAGGGTGCGGCCGCAGGACGTCGGGCTGGAGCCGGGTCCGCGGCGGCGGGTCGCGGGGCTGCGCCGGGAGGAACTGGCCCTGCTGGCCGGGGTGAGCCCGGACTACTACCAGCGCATGGAGCAGGGCCGTGACGTGCGGCCGTCCGACCAGGTGCTCGACGCCATCGCCGGGGCGCTGAACTTCTCCGCGGAGGAGTCCCGGCACCTGCACAGCCTCGCGGCCGCCGCGCGCACCCCCACGAGGGCTCGCCGATACTCGCCGGAGGAGGTGCCGCCGACCACGCTGCGGCTGATGAACGCGACGACCTCACCCGCGCTGGTCGTGGGGCGCTTCCTGGACGTGCTGGCCTGGAACCCGCTGGCCGGCGCCCTGCTCGGAGCGTTCGCCGAGGCGCCTCAACGGAACCTGCTCGCCCTGCTGCTGCACCCGGAGTCCGACGAGGCGTGCCCGGACCGCGCGGCCACGGTCGCCGAACTGACCGGGATGCTGCGGGCCCAGGTCTCCGCCGAGCCGGGACACCCGCGCGCGACGGAGCTGGTGGAGGACCTGAAGGCGCGCAGCGGCGAGTTCGCGGCGCTGTGGTCCCGTCACGACGTCGAGGGCACGACCCGCGGCCGCATGCGCGTCGACCACCCGCTGGTCGGCGAGCTGAACCTGGACTGGGACGCCTACCCGATACCCGGCGCGCCGGGCCCCGTGCTCATCGTCTACACCGCAGAGCCGGACAGCCGGGACGACGAACGCCTCCGCCTGCTCGCCTCGGAAAATGAGTGTGCGCCCACCCCGGCACGGTGATAGACAGCGCCCGTGCACAACAACCTGGCGTTCTCCGACCTCCTGCGACTGATCGAGGAGCGGACCGCCGCCTTCACCACCGCCATCGCCGCCGCCCCCGATCTGGACGCACCGGTGCCGTCGTGCCCCGGCTGGACGCTGTACGACCTGGTCCAGCACCTGGGCGACGGCCGCCGCAAGTGGGCGGAGATCGTCGCCGCGGGCCCGGCCGACGCTCCCCCGGTCCGCACGCCCGTCGAGGCACCGCGCGAGGACCTGGTGGCGTGGATGACCGAGTCGTCGCGGCTGCTGGTCGACGCGCTGAAGGAGTCCGGCCCGGACCGCGAGTGCTGGGCGTGGTGGAGCGACTTCCAGTCGCCGCGCAACACCGGTACCGCGGCCCGCCACCAGCTCCAGGAGATCGCGGTCCACACCTACGACGCCCAGCTCACCATCGGTGCCCCGCAGCCGCTGCCGGCCGAGGTCGCGCTCGACGGCGTGGAGGAGTTCCAGACGACCTGCGTCGCGACGAGGTCACGGTGGCCGCACGAGCCCGTGCTCGTCGACTACCACGCCTCCGAGGGCCGTTCCTGGCGCGTGACGCTCGACGGCGACGGCGCCCGGCTCGGTGACGTCCCGGGCACGGCCGACGCGTCGTTCAGCGGCACTGCGAGCGACCTGGTGCTGTCGTTCTACGGCCGCAAGACCGCGGACGCGCTGAAGGGCGAGGGCGACTACCTGCGCACCTTCGACCGCCTCGTGGCCTGGGAGCCCGAATAAGCACTCAGGCGGTTCCGTGCTCCAGTCCCACGGTGAAGAGCATGTCCTCGAAGTCGCCGGAGTAGTAGGTGACCATGCCCGCGCCGGTGTGGTGCCCGACGGTTTCGAGGCCGCCCACGGGCCAGGGACGCCACCAGTACACGCGTGAGCTGAGCTGGTAGGCGCTGTTCGCGTGGCACTCGGCGGTGAGCCGCCCGACCTCGTCCAGCGCCGCCAGCACGCCCGCGGTGTCGCGGTCCCGGATGACGTGGAAGACGAACTGGTCGCGGGCGGGCATCGCGACCAGTGCGCCGTGCGGCGCGTCGGCCACCCCGGTCACGGCCTCGATCACCCACGGGATGATCAGCACCAGGGAGCCGACGTAGTCCGAGCCCTGCAGGTAGTAGACGCCGTCGGCCTCGAGGAACCGGTCCGGCAGTTCCCTCGCCAGGTTCTCCGCGCCCGCGTCGCAGAGCTGGTCGTACCCGTGCCGGAGCACGTCCTCGTCCTTCATGACCACGATGGAGTCTGGCCGGTCGAAGGCGAGCACTCTGAGCAGGCCGGGCGTGATCTCCTCGGCGTAGGACGCGACCTCCGACACCCCGCTGTCCGAGGGGGCCAGGCGCAGGTAGGTGCTCTGGAGCACGACGTCGGCCGGCCCTTCGAGGTCGGCACCGTCCGCCGTCCCGAGAGCGATGGCCCGCCGGAAGTGCTCGTCGACGAGGTCCGGCCAGTCGCCGGACGGAGTGCCCGCCAGTGCAGCCGACAGCGACTCGAAGCCGAGTTCGAGCGGCTCCGGATGGCTGACCTCGACGTGGTCGGTGTGGACGACGATCCGCATGCCGATGAACGCCGGGCTGCGACGGGCCAGGTGCCGCATCCGGTCCTGTTGCGCGGTGGTGAGCAAATGCACCGCCGGGACGCTACAAGGCCCGCGGCGGCACGTCCGGGTTTTGCGCGAAAGGCCGCCGAAGCGCTCGCTCCGGCGGCCTTGAACGCTTGCTCAGACGGCTTTCAGGCCGTCCGGGGTCTCCTCGTGCCGGATCCCGCACTCGGGGCACGAGAGATCGTCTGAGAGCCGCACGCCGCACGCGCAGACCCAGCCCTTCACGACCGCCGGGTTGCCCGCCACGAAAGCGTGCGCGGGTACCGACTTCGTGATGACCGCACCGGCCGCGGCGAACGCGTGCTCGCCGATCTCGGTGCCGCACACGACGATCGCACCGGCGCCGAGCGTCGCACCCCTGCGCACCAGGGTGGTCTCCAGCGCGTCGCCGGTCTTCTTGACGTGGGCGCGCGGACGGAGGTCGTTGGTGAAGAGCACGTTCGGGCCGAGGAACACGTCGTCCTCGCACGTGACGCCGTCGAAGACCAACGTGCCGTTCTTGACCGTCACGTTGTTGCCCAGCACCGCGCGTGACTCGACGAACGCGCCATCGCAGATGTTGCAGTCACGGCCGATGCGCGCGCCCGGCAGCACGTGCGCGAACGCCCACACGCGAGTGCCGTCGCCCACGTCCTCGGACTCGCACAAACCCTTGGGGTGCACACGAACGCCGGTCATCGCAGCGCCTCCTTCAGTGCCTCGGCCACGCGGGTCTGCTGGGCCTCGGTGATCTCCGGGAACAGCGGCAGCGACAGCAGTTCCGCGGCCGAAGTCTCCGCGATCGGGAACGAGCCGTCCAGGTGCGCGAACGCGCCCGTCTTGTGCAGCGGCGTCGGGTAGTGGATGCCGGCGCCGATTCCCGCGGCGTGCAGAGCGGACAGCACGCGGTCGCGGTCCGGCACGCGGACGACGTAGAGGTGCCAGACGGGCAGGTTGCCGTCGAGCACGACCGGCACGCGCACCCGTTCGACGTCGGCGAGCAGTTCGGTGTAGCGCTGGGCGGCGGCGCGGCGGGCCTGGTTCCAGCCCTCCAGGCGGCGCAGCTTCGCGGACAGGACGACGGCCTGCAGCGTGTCGAGGCGGCTGTTGAAGCCGAGCACCGGGTGCTCGTACTTGCGCGGCGAACCGTGCTCGCGCAGCAGCTTCACCGACTCGGCGATCGCGTCGGACGTCGTCAGCACCGCGCCGCCGTCGCCGTACGCGCCGAGGTTCTTGCCGGGGTAGAACGAGGTCGCGGCGGCGACACCGAGGCCACCGACGGCGACGCCGTTGCGGCGCGCGCCCTGGGCCTGCGCGGCGTCCTCGACGACCGGAAGTCCGAGCGGCAGCAGTTCGACCGGCGCGGCCTGGCCGTACAGGTGCACCGGCACAACGGCCTTGGTGCGCGAAGTGACCACGGAGGACACCGCGTCGACGTCGATCAGCAGCGTGTCGTCCACGCAGTCCACGAGCACGGGCGTCGCGCCGGCACGGGCGACGGCCTCGGCGGTGGCGATGAAGGTGTTGGCGGGCAGCACGACCTCGTCGCCGTGGCCGACGCCCAGCGCGCGCAACGCCAGTTCGATGGCGTCGGTGCCGTTTCCGACACCGATCGCGTGCGCGACTTCCTGGTAGGCGGCGAACTCCGACTCGAACCGGGCGACCTGGGGGCCGTTGATGAAGGCCGTCGTCTTGAGCACCTCGGCCCAGCCGTCGGCCACCTCGTCGGCCACCTGCTCGTGCTGGGCACGCAGGTCCACCAGTGGAATCTCGATCACGCGCTCTCCCCACGCAACGGGCGGGCCGGCACGCCGGCCCACGTCTCTCCCGCGGGAACGTCCCGCAGGACAACGGCTCCCATGCCGATGACGGCACCGGCGCCGATCTTCACGCCCTCGCGCACCAGGGCTCCCTGTCCCAGGTACGCGGCCTCCCCGACGTGCACGGAACCCGCGAGCGACGCGCGGCCGGCGAACGTGACGCCGTCCGAGACCTCGTCGTCGTGGGTGATCAGCACCTGGGGCATGGCCACCACGTGCCGTCCGATCGACAGCGGGGTCGTGATGACGACACCCGCGAGCAGAATCGTTCCGGCGCCTACAGAAGCACCGGAGGTGACAGCCGCCGGGTGCACGATGGTCGCCCACCGCTCGTCCGGCAGATCGAGCCTCCTGGCCACGTCCAGCCGGACCAGCGACCGCCGTGCACTCGCGATGCAGAGCACGACGGCCGCGTCCGGATGATCGGCCAGGGAGTCGAGCCCGCCCAGCACGGGCACCCCGTCCATCAGGGTGCCGTGCAGGGCGGTGGAGTCGTCGAGAGCCCCGATCGGGTCCCACGTCTCCGGGAGGAGGCGGACCGCCGCGAGAGTCTCGCGAGTCAGTCCACCTGCCCCGAGGAACAGCAGTGGCCGAGCAGTCACAGGCGCATCACTGGAACACCACGTCCACCCAGTAGTTGCCACCGTTGTAGGTCGAGGTCGGGAACCCGGACCCGGCGGTGAACACGCCGGCGGACGGCGTGGCACCCAGCGGCGGCGACGTCACCGTGCCGAAGTAGCCCTCGTTCACCGCGTAGCGACCGACGGTGGTCGTGTACGAGGCGGTGTACGTGGTGTTGGCGGTGATCGACACCGGCGACGAGAACGTCAGCGTCTGCCAGCCCGACTCGGTCTCGTTCGAGAACGTGCCGGTGGCCAGGCGCTGGCCGTCCGCGGACCAGAGCGACCCGGTGTGGGTGCCCGTGTTGCCCGTGCCCTTGTAGAACTTCACGCCGGTGATCTGCCCGTTCGTGCTCGACGTGAACTTGACGCCCAGCTCGTACGCGCCGTTGTCATCAGCCGAAGTTACCGTCGGAACGGTCGCCGCGCTGAACAACGAACACGGGCAGGTCTGCGTGGTCGAGGTGGTGAACGACCACGTGACCGGGTTGGCCATCATGTTGCCGAACGTGTCCGCGGCCTTCACGGTCACCGAGTACACAGTGGACGCCGCGAACCTGGCGGCAGGCGTGAACGTGATCATCCTGCTGTCCGGCGAGAGCGCCCGCGTGCCGGCGATCTTCGCGCCACCGGGGTCGGTGACGTCGAACTGCGCCGAGTTGAGATCCACGGGCTCGTCGAACGACACGGTGACCGTCGAGTTCAGCGCCACGTCGCTCGCGCCGGTCAGCGGCGTGTGCGACTGCGCCACCGGAGCGACGTTGTCGGCGTTGGGCTGGTAGAGCACGTCGACCCAGTAGTTGCCGGAACCGTAGGTCATGGTCGGGAACCCGTTGCCGGGCACGAACACGCCGTTGGTCTCCTGCGGTGCCGACAGCGGGCCGGAGTTGACCGGACCCGTGCCGAAGTACCCGGCGTTCACCGCGTAGTGCCCGGTGGTCGTCGTGTACGAGGCGGTGTAGGTCTGGCCTGAGCTCACGACCACCGGCTGCGAGAACGTCAGCGTCTGCCAGCCCGTCGCGGTCTCACCCGTGAAGGTGCCCGTCGCGAGGCGCTGACCGTTGGCGTTCCAGAGGCTGCCGGTGTGCGTGCCGGTGTTGCCGGTGCCCTTGTAGAAGCGGACGCCGGTGATCTGCCCCGACTGGGTCGGGGTGAGCCGGACGCCGAGCTCGTACGCGCCGGAGTCGTCGGCCGACGTCTCCGTCGGCACCGTCGCCGTGCTGAACAGCGAACACGGACAGGTCGCGGTGGTCGTGGTCGTGAAGGTCCACTCCGCGGCCGCCGGCATCGCGATGCCGTTGACGTCCGCGATGCCCACGTGCGCCTTGTACTGCGTGCCGGACACGAGCTTGCCGGACGGCGTCCAGGTGACCGTCTTCTGGTCGCCGGACAGCGACACCGAGCCGGACAGCTTGGCGCCCTTCGGGTCCGTCAGCCAGATCTGCGCAGACGCTGGGTCGACCGCCTCGCTGAACGTCGCCGTCAGCGCGCTCTGCAGGCCCACGTTCGTCGCGTTCACGGCCGGCGTGCGGGTCGTGATCGTCGGCGGCGTGGTGTCACCGTTGAGTCCGTTGCGGTAGATGACGTCGACCCAGTAGTTCGTGGCGTTGTACGACGAGTTCGGGAACCCGCCACCACTTCCGTACTTGTAGACGCCGTTGCCGCCGTCGGTGCCGTTCTGCAACGCGTGCAGCGACTGGTAGCTCGCCTCCTGGCCGTTGAAGTAGCCGGAGCTGACCGAGTACCGGCCGTTCGGGGCGTAGTACGAGACGACGTAGGTCGTGTTCGCCTGCACCTGGACCGGCGAGTTGAACATCAGCTTCTGCCAGCCGGACGTGGTCTCCGCGGTGAACGTGCCGGTCGCGAGCAGCAGACCCGTGGAGGTCCACAGCGAGCCGGTGTGCGTGCCGGTGTTGCCGGTGCCCTTGTAGAAGCGGACGCCGAGCACCTCGCCCTTGCCGTCGAAGCGGACCTTGGTGCCGACCTCGACCTGGCTCGTGTCACCGGCGTCGATCACGGCCGGTGCCGCGAAGTCGTCCCAGATCGTGCACGGGCAGGCCGCCGGGCGCGGCGAGCCTGTCGTGAACGTCCAGTTCGACTGCGTGGACAGGTTTCCTGCCGCGTCCGCCGCCCTCATCGTGACGGTGTAGGCGGTGGCCGCCGCCAGTGGAGCGGACGGCGTGAACGTGATCGTGCGGGCGTCGTTCGAGATCGTCTTGGTGCCCGTGACCGCACCCGCCGGGCCGGTCACCGTGACCTGCGCCGAGCTGAGGGTCACGTTCTCGTCGAACGTGCCGGACACCGTGGTGTTGAGCGCGACCGAACCGGCGTTGGTCACCGGCGAGTTCGCGTTCTGGATCGGCGCGCGGGTGTCGGGACCGGGGTCCGTCGCCCACACCACGTCGACCCAGTAGTTCGTGTTGTCGAACGTCTGGTTCGGGAAGCCGGCGCCGAAGCGGAAGATGCCGTTCGGTCCGTCCACACCGGACTGCAGGCCGGTGATCGGCTGCATGTACGCCTGTTGCTGGTAGAACCCGCCGGTGTCGTAGGCGAAGTGCCCGGTCGGCGTGTAGTACGACACGATGTAGGTCGTGTTCGCGTTCACCGCGATCGGCGACGGGAAGAGCAGCGTCTGCCAGCCCGTGGCGCTCTCGTTGACGAACGTGCCGGTGGCGAGCAGGTCACCGGTGGAGGACCACAGGCTGCCGGTGTGCGTGCCGGTGTTGCCGGTGCCCTTGTAGAACTTGACGCCCCGGACGTAGCCGTTGCTCGCGGCCTTCCACTTCACGCCGAGCTCCAGCTGCGAGCTGTCGTCGGCGGACGTGACCTTCGGGACCTCCGTGCCGGCGAACATGCCGCACGGGCAGGTCTTGGCGGTGACGGTCGGCGTCGCGCTCACCGGTGCGGAGAGGTTCAGCGAGTCGTCGACCGCGCGGACCCTGATCTGCGCCGTGCCGGACTGGTTCGGCGTGTACGTGTAACTCCACGACGTCTGGCCCGCTTGCCAGGTCGCGTAGTGCCAGCGGTTGCCGCCGTCGGTCGAGACCTCGACGCCCGCGACCTTGCCGGCGGCGTCGATCACGGTGCCGCTGAAGGTGTAGGCCTGGCCGACCGTCGACTGCGCGGGCAGCGTCGTGATCTGCACGCCGGGTGCCGCGTTGTCGTTGATGGCACCGGAGATCGTCAGCTGGTCGGCCGCCCACAGCTGGTAGGGCTGCACGCCCATGTCCGCGAGGAAGTTGACCGTCGCCTGCTTGATCCGCTTGTCCGACGTCGGCGTGTTGGTCGGGAACGCGTGTTCGTCGTCGACGCCCCACGCCCACTGCACCGTGCCGGCACCGAACACCAGCGCACCGGAAGGCGCGCGGTAGTACGTGATCGCGTGCGTCTCGGGACCGCCGCCGTACTCGTCGCCGTAGTTCTTCAGGCCGTAGTAGCCCTCGAGGTTCACCGTCGTGCGGGACATCTGCGCGACACCGGCGGGCTGGAAGCCGTTGTCGTAGACGGTGTTCCACTCGTAGCCGAGCGTGCCGGGCTGGAACGTGTACGTGCTGCCCGCGGCGAGGTTCACCAGGTCGGTGTTGCGCCAGAGCCGCATCTTGCCGTACGCGGCCGGCACCTGCAGCGCGTCGTCACGCCGGCCGTTGACCGTGAACATGTTGCCGAGCAACGCGTTCTCGGGTCTGCCGCCGTCCTGGGGTGGACTGTAGCGAGGGTCTCGCCAGGTGCCGGTCCAGGTGCTCGTGCCGTCGTTCTGGGTGCCCTTCGTCTCCTTGAAGCAGACGATGGTGCGCCAGTCGGTCTGGGAGGAGTCCATGCTCTTCTCCCACTTGGTCTTCCAGAAGATCTCGTTGCCGGTCAGGAACGCCATGTGCACGCCGGCGTCACGGGCGGCCATCACGTTGTTCCACTGCTCGTTCGACCAGTACTCGTCGTGGCCGACCGCCATGAAGACCTTGTGGTTCTTGATCAGGTTGCCGCGGCGCGCGGAGTCGACGTCGGTCGTGTAGCTCATGTCGTACCCGTTGCGCTCCATGAATCTGAGCATCGGGTACTCGGCGTTGAAGATGAAGTTCTCGTCGCCGTCGCCGCCGGTGTACGGGCGGTTGTAGCTGACCTTGTACGAGCTGCCGCCCTGACCGGGGCCGTCACCGAAGTAGAGGCTGTTGCCGCCGTAGCGGTTGTAGGCGACCCAGGTGGCGTCGGAGGTCTGGAAGAACACCTTCGAGGTGGAGGCGTCGTCGCGCACGACGAACGCCATCTCGTTCTCGGCACCGGTGTCGTTGCGCGTCATGCGCACGTAGTAGATGCCGGAGACCGCGGTGGACGGAATGTTCCAGGTGACCGACACGGCCCAGTTGCCGCAGTCGATGAGCGCGGTCGGCGCGTCCCGCAGACATGGTGGCTGGTTCTGCGGGGTGTTGCGGTTGACCGTGCCCATGTACCGGGCGCCCTTGCCGCCGTACCAGCCCATCCGGTAGATGTCGAGCTTGTACGAGGAGGCCGATGTCAGCATCTTGAAGCTGACGGTCTGGCCGATGTTGTAGCTGATGTCCGTTGTGTACCCGAGGATCGTGTCGTCCCGGTACTGCGCCTGCCAGTCATCAGCACCGGTCTGCGTGTTCTCGCACGCGACCTTGTTGGTGACCGGGAAGTCACACGGAGCAGCGTTGGCGTTGGGGGCGTTGAAGACCCCCATCACGAACATCGTCGATGCGATTAATGCCGTGATCACAAGCACCCGCACGAGACGCGACTGCTGAGCCACCATTGGGTTTCACCTCTCGGACGGAGTTACCGTGTGTGATCCGCGCACTACGCTGGACAGCACAGGGCTGCTACTCCGAACGTCGGCGATCTCGTTAGAACTGTTACGTGTCAACACAAAAATGTTCCAGTGACGGTTGAATCTTTATCTTTCAACCACGCAGGGTCAGTTGGGATGTGTGGAGAGTTTCCGACAACGCTGACACGACTGTGTCCTGTTCGGACTCCGTCATGTCGTGGAAGAGCGGAAGGATCAGCGTCCTGGCCGTGAAGGCCTCCGTCACCGGCAGCGCGACGCTGGGATGACCCTCGTAGGCGGGTTCGAGGTGTGACGCCATGATTCCGCGCCGTGCACTCACGCCGCGTTCGGCAAGGCCCGCAAGGACTTCCTGACGGTCCGCGCCTTCCGGCAGCCAGACCCAGAACGACTGGTAGTTGGTCGTCCCGTACTCAGGGTCACGAACGGTCTCGACGACGCCGTCGAGCAACTCGTGGTAGCGCGCGGCCAACTCACGGCGACGAGCGATGATCGCGTCCAGTTTGGACAGCTGCACCAGGCCGACGGCGGCCTGGATGTCGGTCATCCGGTAGTTGAACGCCGTCTCCAGGTACTGCTCGATGACGGCGCTTCCGCCGTTGTGGCGGTCGGCCGCGGAGACGCTCATCCCGTGCTCGCGCAGGCGCTTGAGCCGGACCGCCCACTCGGGGTCGTCGGTGGTGACCATGCCGCCCTCACCGGTGGTGAGGAGCTTGCGCGGGTGGAACGACCAGGCGGCCAGCAGCGCGTCCGTGCCGACCGGCTTGCCCTTGTAGGTGGAGCCCGCCGCGCAGGCCGCGTCCTCGATGACCGCGATGCCGCGCGGTTCGCACAACGCCTTGAGGGCGTCGACGTCCGCGGGCACGCCGGCCTGGTGCACGACCATGACCGCGCGTGTTCGCTCGGTGAGCACGGGTTCCACTGTGGACGCGCTCAGGTTGCCGGTCTCCACCTCGACGTCGGCGAAGACGGGGGTGGCGCCGGTGTAGCGCACGGCGTTGGCGGTGGCGATGAACGACAGCGACGGCACGACGACCTCGTCGCCGGGGCCGATGCCGAGCACGTGCACGGCGAGGTGCAGACCCGTTGTGCAGGAGGACACCGCGACACCGTGCTGCGCGCCGACCGAGGCGGCGAACGCTTCTTCGAACTCCCGGACGCGAGGACCCTGGGCCACCCAGCCGGACCGGACGGCCTCGGCGGCGGCGAGCGCCTCTTCTTCGCCGAGCAACGGCCGCATAACCGGAATCAAAGCTCTACCTCTTCGCTGGCGGAGTTGGTGTCCGCGGCCGTCGCTCTGCTCGACGGCGGGTGGAGCAGAGCGACGACCGCGGAAGGGGTGCGGACGCGGCGGACCTGGGGGTGTCGGCCGCGCCCGCGGTCTGTGTTGTTGTGGTGCGGGCTCGCCCGCGGCGCCTTCCTGCTCGGGCACCGGCGAACGTTCGTGCGGAGTGCGGACGGCGGGCCGGACGGGCTGCCGCGTTCGCGGTCTTGCGGGTGCGGGCGCGGCGTCCAGGAGAGGCCGCCGCGCCCGCGGTCCGAGTGGATCAGGCGTTCTCGGCGGCGTTCTGCTCGGCGGCGGCCTTCTCGGCACGCCACCACGCGACGAGGTCGCGCAGACCGCCGTCCATCCCGATCTCGGGCTTCCACCCGAGTTCGGTGGCCGCGAGGCTGATGTCGGCGAGCCGGCGCGTCACGCCGTTCACCTTGCGCTCGGGGCCGTGCTCCAGCGGCAGGTCGGAGTCCATCGCGGCAAGCAACGCGAGGGCGAGCTCCTTGAGCGATGTCTCCTGGGAGGACGCGATGTTGTACACCGTGTCCGTGACCGGCGCCTTGGCCGCGAGGATGTTGGCGCGTGCGATGTCGTGCACGTGCACGAAGTCCATCGTCTGGGCGCCGTCACCGAAGATGAGCGGCGACTTGCCGTCTACGATGCGCTCCATCCAGCGGATGAGCACCTCGGTGTACAGACCGTGGACGTCCATCCGCGGGCCGTACACGTTGAAGTAGCGCAGCGCCACGTAGTCGAGGTCGTACATGGCCTTGAAGCTGCGCAGCATGCCTTCGTTGAACGCCTTCGCGGCGCCGTAGAAGGTGTCGTTGTTGTACGGGTGGTGCCGTTCGTTGGTGGGGAACGACTCCGCGAGCCCGTAGATCGACGCCGACGACGACGCGATGACCTTCTTCACCCCGGCGGCCGCGGCGGCCTCCAGGATCGTGAACGTCCCGTCGACCAGGCACTCCAGCGCGAGCCGCGGTTCCTCGGCGCACTGGGTGATGCGGATGGCGGCGAGGTGGAAGACGAGGTCCATGCCCTCGGTCAGCTCGCGCACCAGCGCCTTGTCGTTGATGTCGCCCTCGACGATCCGGACCACACCGGACTCCAGCGCCTGGGCCAGGTTCTCCCGGCGGCCGCGCACGAAGTTGTCCAGCACGACGACCTCGGCCGCGCCGGCCTCGACGAGCTGGTCCACCACGGACGACCCGATCGTGCCCGCACCACCGGTGACGAGAGCGCGCTGCCCCGAAATGGGCTGTGCGGACATTCAGGACACCTTGCCTTCAACTTGTTGAACAGGAACGAAAACTCCGCCGGCGCGCAGCGACTCCGACGCCGCCTCCAGCACCGCCAGCACGCGCAGACCCGCGCGGCCGTCGGTCAGCGGCGCCCGCTTCTCGGTGATGGACGCGGCGAACTCCGCCATCATCGTGCGCAACGCCTCGCGTTCCACCAACGCCGGCGCGACCATGTCGCCGGTGCGGTAGGAGATCTTCTGCTGCTCCGGGGACTTGTCGACGCCCCGGTCGTAGATGGACAGTCGCTGTGCGGGATTGTTGTCGTCCCACACGACCGTGCGCTGCGAACCGCCGATGACCATCGTGCGAATCTTCGTCGGCGACAGCCAGTTCACGTGCACGTGCGTGATTGCCCCGTTGGACAGCCGCACCGTGAGGTGGCCGACGCACGCGACGCCCGCGCCGATCGGGTCGGAGCCGTGGGCCGCGACCTCCACCGGGTGGACGTCGTCGGGCAGGATCGCCTCGAAGATCGACAGGTCGTGCGGGGCGAGGTCCCACAGCACGTCGACGTCCGGCTGCACCAGACCGAGGTTGATGCGGACTGAGTCGATGTACTGGATGTCACCGAGCTCGCCACCGCGGATGATCTTGCGCAGGTGCTGCACCGACGAGGTGTACGCGAAGGTGTGGTCCAGCATCAGCGTGAGGCCGCGCTGTTCGGCGGTCTCCACGAGCTTGAGGCCGTCCTCGAAGTTGGCCGCGAGCGGCTTCTCCACGAGGACGTGCTTGCCGGCCTCCAGCGCCGCCAGTGCGACGGGCAGGTGGGTGGCGGCGGGGGTGGCGATGGCGACCGCGTGGACGTCGGGGTCGGCGAGGACCTCGTCCAGCGACGCCGTGGCACGCACGGTCGAGTACTGGCCCAGCACGCGCTGGGCCTTCTCGACGTCGAGGTCGCACAGGTACCGCAGGTGGAGCTCGGGAGTGGCCTGGGCGTTGCGAACGAGGTTCGGCCCCCAGTACCCGGCTCCGATGACAGCAAGGCCAATCACGTCTTGGTTCCCCATCAGTAGGCCCCCTGGCCGCCGAAGACGGCGCGGAAGGTCTTCCACATGATCACGAGGTCGAGGGCGAGCGACCAGTCCTCGACGTAGCGCAGGTCGAGCCGGATCGACTCCTCCCACGAGAGATCGCTCCGTCCGCTCACCTGCCACAGGCCGGTCAGTCCGGGCTTCACCAACAGGCGGCGCCGCACGTCCGAGGAGTACTTCGCGGTCTCCTCCGGCAGCGGCGGGCGCGGGCCGACGAGCGACATGCTGCCCGCGAGGACGTTGAACAGCTGCGGAAGCTCGTCGATCGAGTACCGGCGCAGGAACGTGCCGACCTTGGTGATGCGCGGGTCCTTCTTCATCTTGAACAGCACGCCGTTGCCTTCGTCGACACTGGCGAGCCTGGCGCGCAACGCGTCGGCGTTGGTCACCATCGTGCGGAACTTGATGATCGTGAACGGCACGCCGGTCTTGCCGACCCGCTTCTGGCGGTAGAAGACGGGACCACGGCTGTCGATCATCACGAACGCGGCGACGGCGAACATGAGCGGTGCCAGCAGGACGAGGATGAGGAACGCTCCGACGCGGTCCACCACTTCCTTGACCAGACGGCGGAATCCGCTCAGTGCCGGTTCGCTCACGCGCAGCAGCGGCATGCCGAGCACGGCGCTCATGTGCAGTCGCGGGCCGGCGACCTCCATGAGACCGGGCGACACGACCATTTCGGCACCGGAGCCTTCGAGTGCCCACGCGAGCTGCTGGAGACGGCGAGGTGTCCAGTAGGCGTCGGGCGTGACGGCGACGATGCGGTACCCACCGCGACGGACGTGCTCGGCGAGCTCGCGCAGCTGGCCGACGACGGGAACGCCGTCGACGTCGGTGCCGGAGCGGCCGCGGCCGTCGATCGTGCAGATCGCGTCCACGCGCCAGCCGAGGTGGGCGACGCGCTTGGTGCGGAGGATGAGGTCCTCGACGGTGTCGAGGTTGCCGGCGGCGAGGACCGAGAGCAGGAAACGTCCTTCACTGCGGCCGCGGTGCAGCGGGCGGCGCAGGAGGTAACGCATGGGAAACGCGACCAGGGCGATCGCGGGAACCACGACGAAGATCCACAGGCGGGCGCCGGGGATGTCGACGGCGAGCGCTCCGAGTCCGAGCGCCACGACGGCACCGAACAAACCCCGGCCGAGTCTTCGGAACTCCTCAGCTCCTTGACCCAGAACGGTCGGCGTCCACACGCGGTTGATCGCGAGCGAACCGACGACGAGGACTACTGTGAGTATGTCCAGCAGTGCAAGGGAAAGCGGGCCGAAAGCGGCGTGTCTGATGCTCATGACGGCACCGACGGCGACGACGACCAGGGCAACGGTCACCACGTCGGCGGTGATCACGGCATAGCGGTAGCGGCTTTCCCAGCGGGCAACGGGTGGGTGCGTCTGTCTGTGTTCCGACAGAGGATTGAGCGTGGAGCGCACCCCGTCGACGTCACGGGCAGCGACGTCACGGGCAGCGCGGACCTGCTCACTCATCGTTCTGATCTCCCCGGCTCAGCGGCGATTCGGACGTACACGAACGCAGGTCACCCCGAGGACCTTGGAATCTGGCGGACTTCGCGATCTTCGGCCACGCCGCAAACTGGATCGGCAGCCGAAGCTCGCAACCGGTGATTCGTATGTTCTGGCATCCGCGTTACAGACCCTGGAAAAAAGTTTCCCGAAGTCCGAATACCGGACGTGACGCGCGTCTCACCACGTTGAAACCGTGGCGACGTAACACGTTTCCAGATGTCCACAAGGGACATAAAGAGCACGTATGGCGCGAGGTAATGGCCCAGAACAGGTCTTCAGGCCCTAGTCTGATCGTCTGCGAATGTGCATGCACTTACCGCTGAACGGAGTAATGGGCTACGGCCGAACAGAAATGCGCACTTCGTCACTCTCGACGACCACCACGTCACCGTGCCGCAACTGTGCGCCACGCCTCAGCTCCACAGCGCCGTTGACGTGGACTTCCCCGTCCTCGATGAGCTCCTTGGCGTGTCCGCCGTCCTGAGCCAGCTGCGCCAGCTTGAGGAACTGTCCTAGCCTGATCGGCTCTTCGGAGATCTCGACCGTCCGCATGAGTCCCATCATCCCAGTAGGGCGCTCCCCACTGCTCGCTCGGGGGCTCACACCAGCGCGTTCGAGTGAACGCGTTGACAGGCTTGAAGTATGAAAACTTCTTGGGGGTACGCCGCCTGGTTGGCGGTGTCGGGATTCGTCTGCGTCGCGATAACGATCTTCGCCGCGAGCGCGTACGTGACTTTGGACATGGATCAAGCGAGACCGCCGTTGCACGGACCGGTCCACTACGGGCTCCTGGTGGCCCACATCTTCACCGGAACGGTCGCGGTCCTGGCGGGTGTCTCGCAGTTCTGGCCGCGGCTGCGCGGCCGGCACCCGAGGGTTCACCGGGTCATGGGGCGCGTCTACTTCGCGGCGGTCCTGCCGTCGTCGTTGCTCGGCGTCGTGTGCGCCCAGCTGTCGCTGGCCGGGCTGTCCTCGTCCGCGCCGCTGACCGTGCTGTCGGTGCTCTGGTTCGTGACGGCGCTCTACGGCCTGAAGACGGCACGGCGGCGCCAGTTCGGCGAGCACCGCATCTGGATGATCCGCGGTTTCGCACTCACTGGCGCCGCCGTGACGGGTCGCCTTTGGGGGCTTGCTCTCGGCGCTGTGATGCCCGACGGGGACGGGCTGCTCATCTTCGCCACCGCGAACTGGCTGTCGTTCGTGGTGAACCTGCTGGTGGCCGAGTGGTGGATCCAGTCGCGGGGTTACACCCGGACCTTGCCCTCCGTGGCGCTCAAGCCGAGCATTTCCAGCAGGTCAGCGCAGTCGAGCGCGTCCGTGGCGTGACAGGCCACGGTGCGTGCCGCCTTGCTGTTCTGAATCGTGCTGTGCTCCTTCTCCAGAGCCTTGGCCTCGGCGAAGGTGCCGGTTTCGGGCTCGGCGATCGCGGGACGCGCCCAAGTCATCTCGTGCCTGCTTCCGCATCGGGGGATGTGGTCATCATGGCAACTGGGTGACGGAAACACCAGAACCGGTGCTTACCGTAATCGATCACCCACGCTGCGTGTTAACCGTGGGAGCGCTTTCTTTCGACCAACCCCTGATCATTCTTGCCAGGATTCCACTTTACCTGCCGTACCTGAGCACCGATTCCACTTCGGTCACAAATGCGACCAGCCGTTCGTCGTCCACATCGTCCGGCGTGGGCCCGTCCACCGCGAGTCGTTGCAGCGCAACGGAAGTGGTGGCACTCTCCCGCGCCAGGCGGCGGAACCCGAACGTCGCCTCGTACAGCGACAGCGCGGTGCCCAGAGCGGCCAGAACCGTTGCCACGAAACCCCACATGGCCCTGCGCGGTCCGTCCGCCATGCCCACGGCCGCGGCGGCCGCGGCGGCGATGAAGAACGCGGCCGCGAGCGCGACCGTCCACGTGCGAGCGCGGGAGTAGCGCTTGCGGGCGCGTTCGAAGTGGTCGAGCCGGTCCTGGAAGCGGTGGCGCAGATAGGCTTCCACGAACTGGGCCTGGCGCTGCTTGTCGCTCATGTCCGTACCACCTCGTGCTTGCGGTTGCTGACCGCGGCTTCCAGATCCGCCACCTTGTCCAGGCGCTCTTCCTCCGTGGCCGGGGCGACGGAGGCGAGGTGCGCGAAGTACAGCGCCCGCAGGCGTTCCGCGCGCGACCGGGCGGTGAGGTACTTGTCGAGCGACTCCCGCTTGCGCGCCACGATCGTGATGGCCGCGGCGAACGCGCCACCCGCCACGACGAGCACTCCCGGCCACGGCGTGTCCTTGAGCCAGGTCTGCAGCCCGGCGAACACCGTCGTGGTGAGGCCGCCCGCGATCGCGAGCACGGCCGTGAGCCGGTAGCGGTTCTGCTCGACCTCGGCCTCGGCGTCGAGCTCCTGGAACGCCGGCGCGACGACCTGGTTCGCGTCGTGGATGGCGTCGGCGAGCGTCGGATAGGCCACGACGAAGCCGGGGTCGACGAGCGGGCGCGGTTCCGGCGCCCGGTACCGGACCTTGGGCAGGATCCGCGGCGGCTTGACGGGCTTCTCCTTGCCCAGCAGCCGTTCCAGCGCGGTGACGGCCTTACCGGCACCCTCGTCCACGTGGATGATGAAGATCTTGCCGCTGCGCACGAGCACCGCTAGGTCGCCGGTGAGGTCGCCCGTCGCGATGCGGTCCGCGAGGCCACCGGTGCCGGCGAGCACCAGCAGCGGGTTGTCCCCGCTGAGGTGGTCGATCACCTCCCGCTCGTTCTCGCCTCCGACGACGAGAGCGACCACGGGCTTCTTGTTGCGCACCGCGTCGATCGTGCGGAACAGCACCGGTGTCGAGTCCGTCCACTCCGAACCGGGCACGATGACGGCGATGCTGTGGTTGGGTTCCAGCGCGACCTGACCGTTGGTGGAGCTCTCGGTGAGGTCGTGCACCTTGCTGCTGGGCGCGACACCGATCACGACGGGCCAGCGTTGCTCGCACGCCTGCAAAGCCATGCCCAGCAAGTGGACAACGCCTCTGTCGGTGCCTTCGGTGACGAACACGGCGCCGTTGCGCGCCGCCGTCACGACCACGGATCTGAGCACCGGCAACAACTTCGCGGCGAGATCCGTTTCAATGTCCTGGGTAGAGCCGAAGACCGAGATCACCGTGCGGCCTCGGGGAAGTCCGAGGGCCTTCGGTTTGATGTCGGCGTCCGGCTGGGACAGCCGTTTGACTGTCGGGCCGCCTGCTGTGGGCATGCCGCGCACCATAACGCCGTGATCGACCGTCGGCCAGGGCCGTTCAGACCCGTCTCAGGTGGCCCACACGCTCCTGGCCAGCCGCGACAGGTCGCTCAGGTCGTCGATCACGATCTGGGCTCCAGCTTGGTGGAGATCCTGTCTCGAACTGCGCCCGGTGGCCACGGCGACGAGCCGCACACCCGCTTTCGTCGCCGCGTAGACGTCGTGCGGGGTGTCGCCGATGAGCACCACCTCGTTGTGCGTGAACGGCCGGATCCGTTGTGCGCGTTCACGGGCGAACGTCACGAGCTCGGCGCGGTCGGCGTGGTCGTCGCCGAACGCGCTCGCGTCCCAGTCGACGAGGTGCGCCAGCCCGAACTCCTCCAGCTTGATCCGCGCCACGCTGCGGAGGTTCGCGGTCAGCACGCCCTGGTGCACGCGCGGGTCGTCCGCGAAGTGTTCGAGCGCCTGGAGCGCACCGGGCAGGACCTCGCCGTGGCCCGGAAGTTCGGCGCGGCGCGTCTCGAAGGAGTCCGCCAGCGCGTCGGCCAGCAGTTGCGACGCCTCCTCGGTGTGCTCGATGCCGTGCTGCCGCAGGGTCTCCTCGATGATGTCCAGCTCGGTGCGCCCGCCGAGGTCGACGGGGCCCTCCAACTCCCGGCCGAACGCGCTCCGGAACGCCTCGCGGTACATCAGTCCGCCGAAACCGCGCGCCGCGATCAGCGTGTTGTCGATGTCCCACAGCACCAGCAGTTCGGGCCCGGTCATCCCGAGCACCCCCTCACCCCGTAAAATGCCTGCTCATGACCTCGATCGACCCCGCAGAGCTGGAAGTCTGCCTGCGCGTGCTTGCCCAGGTCGAGGACCTGCCGGCGGAACACGACGACGCCGTGCGCGTCCGCCGGGCCACCGCGAAGATCTTCAAGGCCGCGAAGAAGTTCCGGAAGACCGAGCGCAAGGCCGCCATCACGGCCAACGACCGCGCTGTGACCGCGCTGACGGCCACCGGGTCGCCGGACCGCATCGACGACGAGACGCAGGGCCTCCCGCTCGTGTCGAACGCCGTCGGTGCTTCCGCAGGCACGTTGCTGCGCGCGCGGTCCTGCTACACGTGCCGCAAGAGGTTTGTCGAGGTAGATGCCTTCTACCACAACCTCTGCCCCGAGTGCGCCGCGTTCAACCACGGCAAGCGCGACGCCCGCACGGACCTGACCGGCCGCAACGCGCTGCTGACCGGTGGCCGCGCGAAGATCGGCATGTACATCGCGCTGCGCCTGCTGCGTGACGGCGCGCACACCACGATCACCACCCGGTTCCCCAAGGACGCCGCCCGCCGGTTCGCCACGATGCCGGACGCCGCCGACTGGATCGACCGGCTCAAGATCGTCGGCATCGACCTGCGCGACCCGTCCCAGGTGCTGGCGCTGGCCGACGAGGTGGCGTCGCGCGGCCCGCTGGACGTGCTGATCAACAACGCCGCCCAGACCGTGCGCCGTTCCGCCAACGCCTACACGCCGCTCGCGCACGCCGAGCACGAGGAGCTGACCGGCGACGCCCGCCGTCCGGAGCTGATCTCGTTCGGCGGCCACGGCCAGCTGGCGTTGCCCGGCACCGCCGTCCCCGAGGCCCACTCGGTGACGACGCTGGCGTTGATGGCGGGCTCCAAGGACATCGACGCGGGCGGCCTCGTGCCGGACACCGCGCCGGTCAACTCGTGGATCCAGAACGTCGACGAGGTCGACCCGGTGGAGCTGCTGGAGGTGCAGCTCTGCAACTCGACTGCGCCGTTCCTGCTGATCTCACGCCTGCGGGCGTCGATGGCGAAGTCGTCGTACCGCCGCAAGTACGTGGTGAACGTGTCGGCGATGGAGGGCCAGTTCTCCCGCGCCTACAAGGGTTCCGGGCACCCGCACACGAACATGGCGAAGGCCGCGCTGAACATGTTGACGCGCACCAGCGCCGAGGAGATGCTGCAGGCCGACGGCATCCTGATGACCGCCGTCGACACGGGCTGGATCACCGACGAGCGGCCGCACCCCATGAAGCTGCGGCTCGCGGAGGAGGGCTTCCACGCCCCGCTGGACCTGGTCGACGGCGCGGCACGGGTGTACGACCCGATCGTGCGCGGCGAGGCCGGCGAGGACCTGTACGGCTGCTTCCTGAAGGACTACGCGCCCTCGCCTTGGTGATGTCGTCACGCGAGCGCTTTTGTCGCGTGACGACATCACCAACTCAGGCTTCCAGGAATGTCACAGTAGGCCTTCGGAGTGACTTTCGTCGGAAACACGCGTCCGAGGCACCTGTCGGACGCGTCCGAACGAGGCCTTTCATCAGGCGTTATGCTTAGTTGAACACCTGTTCGAGTACTCATTTGTCATGAGAACTGTGTGGCGGGGAGCACTTCGGTTCGGGATGTCGACGATGACGGTGCGGCTGGTGTCGGCCGCCACCGAACATCGCAGCAAGGTGCACCTGGTGCATCGCGAGGACAGCGGCCGCGTGCGGCACCAACAGGTGTGCGGCGAGTGCTCCTTACGGCTGACGCCGGAGGACATCGGACGCGGCTACGAACTCGACGACGGCCGGATCGTGCAGATCGATCCGGGCGACCTGCCGGCGCCGGAGGACGGCGTGATCGACGTGCAGCAGTTCGCGCCGCAGGTCGACCTGGACCCGGTCGCGTTGCACCGCAGCTACTACGTCGAGCCGGACGACCTGGCCGTGCGGTCCTACGTGCTGCTGCGGGAGACGCTGGAGCGCACCAAGGCCGCGGCGATCGTGAAGTTCGCCTTGCGGGGCAAGGAAACGCTGGCGGCGCTGCGCCCACAGCAGGGCGTCCTGGTGCTGCACACGCTGCTGTGGCCGGACGAGGTCCGGGAGCCGCACTTCGCGTTCCTGCACCGGGACACCGAGGTGCGGACCGGCGAACTGGCCGCCGCGGCGGCGTTGGTGAGGGCGCAGACGCGTCCGTTCCGGCCGCACGACTACCCGAACACGCACCACGAGGCCCTGCTGCACCTGGTGGAGGCGAACGTCTGACCGGGCTCCTGATGGTGCGGGCGTGCGACCCGCGAGTCGGGGATGAACGCGGGTCGCGCGCCCGTTCTGTCAGGGCTGAGACCTCGCTGAGAGTTCGCGGGGCTCGCCGGTGGATCACCACTAGCGTCGCCGGTCATGAGGGAAGAGAAGAAGCCCGTGATCCTGTGGGTGGCGGTGACAGCGGTGGTCGCGCAGCAACTCGCCGCGTTCGTGGGCACTCCGGACGTCGACGTGAACCACGGCCACCTCATGTGGCTCGGGCTGCTGGCGTTCATGGTGATACCGGTGAACGGGTGCGCGATCGCGGTGTTCGCGACGCGGGACGTCCCGGCCCTGGTCAAGGCGGTGATCGCCGGGCTGTTCCTGGCCTGGCACGGCTACGCGCTGGTGCTGCTGTCCGGCGTCGCCGGAACGCGGAGCGCCGAGTTCTACATGCACGTGCTGGCGAACAGGACGGTCGGCATCGCCTATCAGGTGACGCAGGTCGTCGCGTTCGGCTTCGTGGTGCTGGCTAGCATCACTCTCCATGCTCGCCAGTCCGTCCGACCTCGTCGACCTGCTCGAATGCGAACACCGGAGCTACCTGGCGCGTGACGAACGGCGTGGCGACCCCGCTGAGCTGCACGGCGCCGCCGCCCGGACGGCCGCCGAGATGCGTTCGGGGGCGGACCTGGTCGAGAACGCCGTGTTCTTCGACGGCGTGTTCCACTGCTCGGCGCAGACCCTCGTGCGTACTCCCGAGGGCTACGAGCCGTGCGACGAGGCCTCCGACGCCACTCCCCTGGCCGTGTTGTCGCTGGTCGCGGCTGCCGAGGCACTGGGGTCGGCTCGAGCGCACCTGATCGTCGACGGGCGGCGGACGTCGTTCCGCGTCGCCGACTTCCTTCCCCTGCTGGGGCGGCTGCGGACGCGGCTCGCGAAGCCGTCACCCGCGCCGAAGCGGTCGTGGGGTGACGTGCGGGCGGCCTGCGTCGGGTGCCGGTTCGCTCGTCACTGCGCTTCTGGTCGTGAGGAGGCACGGGACCTGTCGCTGGTGGCCGGGCTGCGCACCGATCAGCGGCGGAAGCTGGTTTCAGCCGGCATTGACACGATCGACGCACTTGCGGCGACCGAGGAGCGGCCCGCCACGCTGTCGCCGGCGAGCTTCACGGCGTTGACCGCGCAGGCCCGGCTTCAGGTGCAGCAGGAACGCACCGGCGTGACCACCTACGAGGTGGTGGCGCCCGAGGCGTTGGCGAACCTGCCGGAGCCGGCCGAGGACGACGTGTTCCTGGAGGTCGACGGCGACACGTTCCGCACGCCGGGGTGGGAGGGGACGTTCGCGGAGTTCGTGGACCGCACGCCGGAGGGCACGGTCTACCACTTCACGCCGCACGACCTCGCCGGGCGGGCCGCGCGGACGGCCACCAGGGAGTCCGAAGTGGACGAACTGGTGCGCAGGTGCGTCGATCTGGGCGCGTTGACGCGGCGGGTGTTGCGGGTGTCCACGAGGGAGTACACGCTGCCGGCGTTGAAGCCGTTGCTGGACGACGAGATTCCGACTCGTGGGCTGCGGGATCTGTTGCACGCCATCAAACTCGAGCGCGAGATCGAGACCGCGCCGCCACAGGAGCAGGACGAGGCGGCTCGTGAGAAGGCGGCCGAGCGGGCGCGCCGGATGGCGGCGCTGACCGAGCCGTTGCTCGCCGAGGGGCACGACCTGTTCGCGGCGACGGTCGGGTATCACCGGCGTGAGTCGAGTCCGGCGTGGGGCGACTTCTTCCGGCAGGCCCTCGCGCCCATTTCCGACCTGGAGACCGATTCCCACTGCGCGGTGCCGATCACGCTCAAGGCCGAGGACTGGGTGCCGCCGGCCGGACGGGTCCGCACGCACAAGCGGCAGGTGCACGCGCGAATCGACCCTGAGCGGCCGCATCCGTTCGGCGCGAACGAGTCCGTCCGGCTGCTGTATCCCGGCAACGTGACGCGCAACGCGGTCGTGTCGGACGACAACCCGTACGAGCTGGTGCTGACCGAGAGCAACTCACAGGAGCATTCCGAGCTGCCGATCGCGGTGCTGCCGGGCAGTCCGGTGCCCGCGTCGCCGAAGGACGAGGCCGTCGCGGAGCTCGCCGAGCAGGCCGTCGGCCTGTTGCCGCTGCTCCCCCGCAACCCCGGCATCGACCTGTTGCTGCGCACGCCGCCCGCGCAACCGTTGCCGCAGCACGACGACGTGGTGCAGGCCGTGATCAAGGCCGTCGACCAGCTCGACGGCGGCACGCTGGCCGTGCAGGGTCCGCCCGGCGCCGGCAAGACGTACCTCGCGACCAAGCTCGTGCGGCACCTGATCGACCAGGGCAAGACCGTCGCGGTCACCTCGACGTCGCACAAGGCCGTGGAGAACGTGCTGTCGAGCGTCGATCCGGACATCCCGATGGCCAAGCGCCCCAAGGAGAAGAAGCCCGAGGAGGGCCTGCCGTGGGACCAGCCGAAGACCAACGGCGCGCTGGCGCAGTGGCGTGAGGAGCACCCGCAGGGCCACCTGGTCGGCGGCACGGCTTGGACGTTCTCCAACGCCGTGATCAAGGCGCAGCCGTTCGACGTGATGATCATCGACGAGGCCGGGCAGTTCGCGCTGGCCGACGCGGTGGCGGTGGCGACGGCAGCGCGCAACCTGGTGCTGCTGGGCGATCCGCAGCAGCTGCCGCAGGTCGTGCAGGGCGTGCACCCGCCCGGTTCGGACGCGTCCGCGCTGGGCCATCTGCTCGGCGACGCGGACGTGATCCCCGCGCATCTGGGCTACTTCCTCGCCGAGACGAGGCGAATGCACCCGGCGGTCTGCCGTCCGGTGTCCGAACTGTCGTACGCGGGACTGCTCCATTCGCACGAAACGGCCGCGCATCGGGCTGTCGAGGGCATCGAGCCCGGCATCTACCTGCGCGAGGTCGACCACCGCCACAACATCACGTCGTCGACCGAAGAAGCCGACGCCGTGGTGGACACCGTGCGCGCGATCGTCGGTCGTACGTGGACGGACAACGGCAAATCGCGCGAACTGACCGATGCGGACATTCTCGTGGTGGCGCCCTACAACCTGCAGGTGCGGGTGATCCGGCGACGGCTGGCCGATGCGGGATTCGGCGAAACTCGGGTGGGCACTGTGGACCGCTTCCAGGGCCAGGAGGCGCCCGCCGTCATCATGTCCATGACGTCGTCGTCCACCGTGGACCTGCCGCGTGGCCTGGACTTTCTTTTGTCACGCAACAGATTGAACGTGGCCCTGTCGCGTGCCCAGGCGCTCGCCGTGATGATCTGCTCGCCCCGGCTGCTGGACGCCGACGTGCGCGGCGTGGAACAGATGCGGTTGGTCGCGGGCATGATCGGCCTAACAGAAAACATGAGGATCTATCCGTGGTGACACCGTAGCGTTGTCATACGGTGACCTTCCGACCCCGCTCGGTTGCTAGCGTGGCCCGGTTCACCCGGTCGGGTGATTCAGATCATGAATGTGTGCTCGACCCCGCCACGCATCAAGCAAGAGCAGGAGAGATTCGTTGGCACGTAGAGTTCTCGGCGCGTTCGCGGTGACCGCCACCGCTGTACTCGCCACGTTGGCGCTGTCGACGCCTGCCAGCGCCCACACCCCGAAGTGGACCGCGTCCTGCGACAAGGGCGCCAAGGTCACCAAGGTCTCGGTCAACCTGACCCAGTACAACAAGAAGGCCAAGAACACCGTCACCGTCCTGGACGGTGAGACGAAGCTGCCGATCGACAAGCCCGAGTTCCAGGAGTCCTTCTCGAAGGAGTGGACCAACCTCGACGCTTCGGTCAAGCACGTGTTCAAGCTCGTCGTGACCGCGTCGGACGGTTACAACTACGAGGACACGAAGACGGTCGAGGCGTGCGTGGACAAGGCGCCGCCGACCAAGCCGACCAAGCCGACGGAGACCAAGCCCACCGAGCCGACCTCCTCGGCTCCGGAGGTGCCCTCGTCCTCCGCCGAGGTCCCGCCGTCGTCCACCCCGGCCGCTCCTGGTGGAAGCGCTCCCGAGCCGCCCCTCGCGGCCACCGGTGCGTCCCCGCTGTGGCTGCTGCTCTCGGGTCTGGGCCTGGTGGGCGCCGGTGCCGGCACCCTGCTGTTCCTGCGCCGCCGTCAGAGCGCCTGAGCCAGCTGATCTAACGAAAAGAGCGGGGCGGTCCGAAATGGACCGCCCCGCTCTTTTCGTTGCTAGAGGTCCAGTTCGGTCGCGGGACCGTGGCCCACGCGGATGAACCACTCCGTGCCGAACGCGTGCGCGAACGTGGGTTCGTCCAGCGACAGGAAGAACGACTGCTCGGGGATCTGCGAGGCGTGCGCGCGCATCGCCTTCCGCTTGACCTCCAGGTACTTCACGACGTCGACGCCGACGTTGATCTCCGACTCCGGCACCGCGCCCTCGCCCAGCGGCGGCGGTTCCTCGATCCCTGCCATCCGGAACGCCTCGCGGAACTCCGACTCCCGCACCATCCCCTGGTAGACGGCCGGTGTGCCCGCGAGCTCCGCGGCCCGCATTCCCACCCGGTGCGCCTGGATGTGGTCGGGGTGGCCGTAGCCGCCGAAGCTGTCGTAGGTGGTGAACACCTTCGCGTCCTCTTCGACGAGGATCGCCGCGAGCTTCTGGGCGGCCTCCTCGACGTCCGCGGTCCAGAACGACCCGGGCTGCCCGTTGAGCTCGTCGCCCATCATCCCGGAGTCGCGGTACCCCAGGAACTCCACGCGCGCGACCCCCAGCAGGTCCGCGGACGCGTGCGTCTCCACGACACGGCGCTGCCAGAGTTCCTCGCCCTCCGCCAGGTCGTCCGGGATCTCCCCGGCCTCTCCGCGCGTCGCGACGACGAGCACGACCCGGTGTCCCTCCTCGAACGCCTTGCGCATCACGCCACCCGTGACGATGCACTCGTCGTCGGGGTGGGCGTGGAACGTCACCAATGTCGCCATGACCGCGACGTTACCTGTGAATGGAACTTCGCCATTCCCCCACGCCCCCGCCTCTACCTAAGGTGGGGAACAAACCCTCGGCCGCGGGGAGGACGCCGTGCGCGTGCTGTGCACAGTCGCGTTCTCGGCCGCTCACGCCAGGGCCACCCTGCCGCTGGTCGCGATGCTCACCTCGCTCGGCCACGAGGTGCTGGTGGCGGGTCCCCCCTCGGTGCTGCGCGGCTTCGCGGACGAGCCGGTGCGCGTCGCCGCCGTGTTCCCCGAGGTCGCGGACCAGCTCGCGGACCTGTTGCAGGGCGAGGTCCTGACGCTCCCGCCGGACTACGACCCGTTCTCCGACGAGATGATCGTCGAGTTCGCGGCGGGCCCGCACATCGCCGCGGCCGTCCAGGCGCTGTTACCGGTCGCCACCGAGTTCCGGCCCGAAATCGTGCTGCGCGGCGGGATCGAGTTCGCGGGCCTGCTCGTCGCCGAGCACCTGGGCGTGCCGCACGTGACCACGCCGACCGGGGTCGGCCAGTACATGGACCGCCTGACGCTGCTGAACGCCCTGAACGAACGCCGCTCGGAACTGCGCACGCCGCTGCACGAGTCCCTCGACTCGGCGCACCGGTACGGCCGGTTGGACGCGGTCCCGCCGGGCTACTCGTTCGCCCGCCAGCCGATGCCTGCCGCGTTCGCCTTCCAGCAGCCGCCGCACCACAGCGCCGGGGAACGGCTGCCGCAGTGGCTCGCGGACCTGGACCCGGCGCGGCCGCTGGTGGTGGCGTCGACCTCCACGAGCGGCGGGGTGTTCGAGTCCGAGTCGTCGCTGGAGCTGTTCGACTTCGACGCGCTGCCCGCGCAGGCCCTGGACCGCTCGCCGCTGGCCCACCTGGAGGCGATGGTGGCCGGACTGTCCTCCGTGGACTGCGAGGCGGTGGTGCTGACGGGCGGGTTGCCGGTGGAGGCCCCGGCGGCGCACGTGCACCTGGTCGAGTCGCTGCCTCAGGCGCTGTTGTTGCAGAGCGCGGACCTGCTGGTGTCGCACGGCGGGTACAACTCGGTCCGCGAGGCGATGCGGGCCGGGGTGCCGTCGGCCGTGCTGCCGGTTCTGCACGATCAGATGCACAACGCTCATCGGGTCAGCGATCTCCATCTAGGCGTGCGGGTGCAGGACTTCTGCGGCGACGCGGTCGCGCAGGCGTGTGAGCGCGCGCTGGCCGACGACGGGATCCGGGCGGGCGTGCGACGGGCTCAGCGGCACGTGCTCGGGCTGCCGTCGATCCGCGACGTCGCCGACTACCTGGAACGGATCGTGCACCGCAACCGGAAGCTCGTGCGCATGTGAAAAGGGCGGCGCCTCCCCCAGGACTCCGGGATGGAAGGCGCCGCCCCTCGGCGAACTCGTGGAGCTATCGCAGGGTCAGGTTCCAGGAGTTGATGTACCCGGTGTCACCGGAGTACACGTCCTGGACCCGCAGCTTCCACGTGCCCGCCGCGACCTCGGACGAGGCGTTGACCGTGTAGGTCGCCACCACGTTGGCGGTGCTGTCCGAAGTGGACGAGTTCTTCAGCCGGTAGGCGGTGCCGTCCGGCGCGATCAGGTCGATCACCAGGTCACCGCGGTAGCTGTGGACGATGTCCACACCGACCTTGGTGGTGGAGGAGGCGTTGCCCGTCACCGTGGAGGTGATGGACGACGTCACAGCGGTGCCGCGGTCCGGGATGGCGACGTCGGTCGTGTTCTCCAGGCCACCGGACGGCGGCGGAGTCGTGTCGACGGCGTTCACGGTCTTGGTGGCGTCCGCGAGGCCCGCGCCACAGCCACCGGAGCAGGTGCCGGGAAGCGGCCGGGCGTTGGTCTTGATCAGGTCCTTGACCTGGGCCGGGGTGAGCGACGGCTTCTTCGCGACCAGCAGCGCCGCGAGGCCCGCGATGTGCGGGGCGGCCATCGACGTGCCCTGGTAGGGCTTGTAGTTCTCGGCACCGGGGGTGGTGGCGCCCGCGTTCAGCGTCGACCAGATGCCGTTCTCCGGCGTGGTGATGGTGCCGGGGGTGTCGGTGCCGCGACGGGTCTCGCCGCCGGGCGCCGCGATGTCGATGCGGGTGCCGAAGTTCGAGTAGAACGCCTTGTTGCCCTCACGGCCGGTCGCCGCGACGGTGATGACACCGGAGCAGTTGGCCGGGGTGAAGTTGGCGGCGTTCGCGTTCGAGTTGCCGGCCGCGACGACGACCGTGGTGCCGCGGTTGATGGCACCGTTGATCGCGTTCTGGTAGGTCGTCGAGCAGGACGACTGACCGCCCAGCGACATGTTGATGACCTTGGCGACGTTCTGGTTCGCGGGCACGCCGCTCACCGTGCCGCCGGACGCCCAGGTGATCGCGTCGGCGATGTCCGAGGTGGCGCCACCGCACTTGGCGAGCACGCGCAACGGCTGGATCTTGGCGTCGTAGGCGATGCCCGCGACACCCTTGCCGTTGTTGGTGGCCGCGGCGATGGTGCCGGCGACGTGCGTGCCGTGCCAGGACGAACCCTGGTCGGCGGGCGGAACCGGCTGGCCGTTGGCGTCGGTGCCGCACTCACCGCGTGCGGTCCAGTCGCCCTCGTCGGCCGGGTTGGAGTCACGGCCGTTGTTGTCACGGGCACGGGCGGAATCGGAAACGAAGTCGTACCCCGCGACGACCTTGGATGCCAGATCGCTGTGCGCGACGTAGCCGGTGTCGATGACCGCGACGGTCACGCCGGCGCCGGTGCTGCTGGACCACGCGCCGGGCACGTTCATGCCCGCGGTGGCCTCGAAGAGGTCCCACTGCCGGGAGTACTCGGTGTCGTTCGGGTCGGCGAACGGCTGCATCAGCAGGTCCGGCTCGACGTAGGCGACCTTCGGGTCGCTCTTGAACGCCTGGATCGTGCTGTCGGCGTTCGTGGTCTTCGCACCGAGGTCGACGACGACCGCGCCACTCGCCGTGCGGCGGTGCAGGGACTTGCCCTTCTTGCGGGCGTCGTCCGAGGCAGCGGTGTCGGACGAGGCTTCGGCGGTGCCGGGCTTGTAGCCGACGATCAGCCGCTCGAAGGGTCGGTTCACCTGAGTCGAGTCCGGCTGGGACTGGATCTGGCTTGGAGCTGCGTTGACGGGTGAGGCAACGCTGAACACGGCGGCGGAAACTGCCGCGGCGCACAGGGTCGTGCGTCGCAATCCGTTCACGTGAGGTCCTTCCACGCAGGGCCTTCGCGTGCCGTTGAGGGCGTCAGTGTTCTGAACCGGCTGCGGAGGTGGAGGGACCGTAAGCCGGGTCACAGCTGCGAAAACAGGTCTAGTGGAGGCCGTTTAACGACACTGGCGTGTTCACGACAGGGGTACTGCGCTGAATGGCGCACAATGTGGCCGTGTTGGGACACCTGGGCGTCAACGCGGAACAGACCGCTGTTTACGAGCTTCTGGTAACGGGCGGCAGCCGCACGACCGACGAGATCGGCGCGTCCACCGCCCTGCTGGAGTCGATGCGGGAGCTCGGCATGGTCCGGCACCTGCCCGGCGACGTGTGGCAGGCCGTCCCGCCCGACCTCGCCGTGGAGGCGCTGATCGCGGCCCGCGAGGAGGCCAACCGCCGGGCCCGCGCGGACGTCGGCCCGTTGATGGAGCTGTACCTGCGCAACCGCGACGAGGAGCTGGCCGACAACGCGTTCGTCGAGGTGGTGTCCGGAAAGGACGCCGTGCGCGATTTGTGGCGCACCCTGCTGGGCGGCGCCCGCGAGGAGGTCTGCGTCCTCGACCAGCCGCCGTACCTGTCTCCGCAGGAGGAGCACGCCGAGCTGGAGGACTCGACGCGGCAACGGGACGTGCAGTGGCGCGTGGTCTACGACAGGTCCGCCGTCGACCTGCCGGGCCGCGTCACCGAGATCATCGAACTGGTCGCGGCCGGCGAACGCGCCCGCGTCACGCCGACGCTGCCGTTCAAGCTCGCCGTGATCGACGCGCACGCTGCGGTGCTGCCGGTGGCGTCCGGCGACGTGATCGACAAGGTGCTGCTGATCCGGCCGTCCGCGCTGCTCGACGTGCTGCGCTCGACGTTCGAGCTGTACTGGGACAAGGGAATCCCGTTCAGCCCCGGCGGCATCTACGCGGCGGCGTCCGATGTGGACCCGAACCTGCTCGGCCTGCTCGCCGCCGGGCTGACCGACGAGTCGATCGCGCGGCAGCTCGGGCTCGCGCCGCGCACGGTGCAGCGGCGGGTGCGGCAGCTGATGGACCGGTGCGGGGCGCAGACGCGGTTCCAGGCGGGTGTGCAGGCGATGCGGCGGGGCTGGCTCTAGGAACGATCTTGAATGCAACCCCCGGTGATCTTGCGGCGTCTTCTTCTTCGCAAGCGAACGATCACCAGGGGGATTCATGCGCATGCGCAACGTGATGGCGGCTGCCCTGACGGGCCTCGCACTGCTCGGTCTCGCGGGCACGGCGTCCGCTCGGACCGGCCTGACGTGGCCGCCGAAGGACGTCACGCCGGTCCACAAGACCAAGGCGGAACTGCAGAAGCAGGCGGACGCGTTCTCCGCCCAGCAACAGCGGACCTACCCGCGGGCCTTCCGCGGCGCGCAGAACGTCTCGCCCGGCGACTGGGGTGGCGAGGCCGAGGGCGTGTTCGACGACATGCAGTACATGGGCAACACGGTGACGTTCTCCTACCAGGGTCAGAACGTCCGGACGTACACGCAGGTCAACGCTCCTGGCCAGCACGCGTGGTCGCCGGAGGAGTACTGCGAGCAGCCGTGGGCGCACTGCACCGGCCAGGTCAGCGACCACCGGGGCGGCGTGACCGTGTTCTCGAAGAACGAGCAGTTCGGCATCACGGAGGCCCGCAACTTCCGCCGCAACGGTGAGGTGGTCTGGGTCCAGGCCTGGACTCCGGGCACCGAGGCGCAGCTGGCGGTTCTGGCCTCCGACCGCGCGCTCACCTTCACGCGCTAGTCCGGAAGAGGAGAGAGCGGGCGCTTCCGGTCATGGAGTCACCGGAAGCGCCCGCCCGATCAACTGGCGACCTTGCGCGCGGCCACCAGCTGCCCGTCCGCGAAGCCCTCGACGCGCACCTCGCGCCCGGTCGCGGTCAACGTCGCGGTGTGCGCGCCGTCGGTCACGTCCAGCGAGGTGGCGGGGCGGCCGTCGACGTAGACGTCCACCCGGTCGAGGTTCACGGTGTCCAGGGAGACGGTCGTTCCCTCGACCGCCACTCCGAGCCGCCGCACCGGCAGCGCCTTCAACAGCTCTCCCGCCCTGGCGAGCAGATCCACGTTGCCCTGCAACAGGTCCGCGCGGGTGACCTTGTGCTGGTGCGTCGGGCGCACCCCCAGGTCCTCCACCGGTGTGCCGGCGAGCTTGCCGACGCGCAACGTGCGGCGGATCGACACGCGCATGTTCGCCTTGTTGGGCAACGCCTTGTACGGCGACTCGGCGTCGCCCGGCGCCGGGATCGTCAGCAACGTCTTCAGCAGCCCGTGCGTCCACACGTTCGCGCCGCCCGCGCCGGTGTTGTCGTCCACGCCGAGGATCGGGCCCAGTTCGTGGTCGGCCCAGCCCGCCGCGAAGATGTCCGTGGCCGAGTAGCAGCGCGCGTCGGTGATCAGCAGGACCGGGCCGTGATACGTCTGGCCCACCGCGTTCGCGCCGTCGACCGGCGTGATCGTGTGCGAGCAGGAGAACGCCTGGCCCGTCTCGGTCGAGCTGTCGAGCGACGGGAACCACGGGCCGAGATCGATCTGCCCGGTCGGGTCCTCCGCGTGCCGGCGGCAGATCCGCAGGTTCAGCGGCGTGCTCAGGAACTGCACCGGCTCCGGCTGCACGGGCCGCGGCGTCATCGTCTGCAGCAGGAACTCCGAGGCGAAGATGTGGCCGCCGCCGTTGTCCCGGACGTCGACGATGAGTCCGTTCTGCGGCAACAGGTTCGCGAGCCGGACGAACTCGGCGAGGAACGCGTCCGGGTCGTCGACGCTGAACGTGAAGATCCGCAGGTGCCCGAACGTGCCGGACGGCGTGGTGACCGGACGCGCCCGGAACACGCCGGGCATCGTCGTCGCCACGTCCTGCGACGCCATCGCGACCGCGCCGCCGGCGGCCTCGGCCTGCACGACCTTGGGCGCGTGCAACAACTTCTTGGCGCGCGCCTTCTCGTCGGAGTCCAGGTCGACGCCCTGGGCGGCCGCGGCGGGGCTCAGCGCGTCGACGTCGGTCATCGGGGGGAGGTTCTCCGTGACCTGCCAGTCGACCCGGATGTCCTCGGCGGCGCCGGTCTCGTCGCGGTAGCTGACGACGACCCAGTCCTCGTCGGGCGGGAGCTGGATCACCAAGGGGCGCAACGTGAGCGACTCGAGGCCGCGGGCCAGGTTCGCGGCGGTGTTGCTGCCGGCGAAGATCGCGCCGTTCAACGCGACCGCGCGGGCGATCGGCGTGCCGTTCCAGTGCGTCACCTCGGCGCCGACCGCGAGGCCGTTGAAGTTCGCGACCGTGCGGGCGACGAGGTACTGCTCGGTGCCGTCGGCGGCGAAACAGCGCTCCAGCTGGAACGGCAGGAAGGCGATCTTGCCCGCGAACGGCGCGGGCAAGAGGTAGTTCGTGTGCAGGTCGCGCACCGAGTGGAAGGTGCTCGACAGCTCGCGGTGGAACTGCCACTCCGGCTCGGCGGTGGCATCGGTCTGCCGTTCGAGTCTGGCTCGGAGAACTCTGAGTCTTTGCACAGGGTTCACCGCGTGCATGGCGACCTTGAGAGGGAGGTGCGCGTAGTTCTGCTCCAGCAGGATCAGCGCCTGGTCGACGATGAGCTTGCGCTGCGCCAGGGTGAGGGTGCCCGCCGTCGCGTGGAACTCGGCGAGTCCGACGGAGTTTGCGACGTTCGGGTGAGCGGTTGTGGTCATGGTGGGGCCTCCTTGTCCAGTAGAGGCTTTCCAGGGCGTCTGGATACACCTGTTTCACCCGTTCGGCCGCTAACTGGAGCAGTTTTGAGGACGACAACTGGAGTAAAGGGGAGGCCGGTCATGCACCCACGGGTCCTGGAACTGCGCATCCACGGGGTCAACAACACACCCCCGGACGCGATGCTGGCCCTTCCCGAGCACGCCGTCGAACAGTTCCGCGGCGACCGGTTCGGCAGCTTCTGGCGGCCGAAGCCGGACAAGCTCGCCGAGCTGCCACCGGATCACCCCGGGCAGGTGCCCGCGGCCGTGCGGCGCGAGGCGTACTCGTGGGGCGGCATGGCGCGCAGCAGTCCGGGTGTGCCGGGCAGCGGGGTGCCGTCGGTGCTCGCGAACGTGCTGGGGCGGATCGGCTGGGCGCTGCTGCTGCCGTTCGGGCTGGCGAACGTCGCCTACTGGTCCCGGAAACTCCCCGACGACTCGACGCCGACGACGAAGCACATGGCCTGGTGGAACGCCGGGCGCGGCGCGGCGTCGACGCGGCTCTTCGGGCTGGGGCTGACGGTGTTGCTGGTGCTCGCGGTGTGCGAGGTGGCGATCGACGTCTACGCGATCCAGTGCTCGCTGCCCGGCACCACGTGCAAGCGGCTGCCGGACTTCCTGGACGTGCTCGGCGATCCCGCGCGGCACGTCCGGGTGCTCGCCGCGTCCGTCGTGCCGGTGCTGCTGTTGCTCGGGCTGGTGGCGCTGACCTCGTTGTCGCGCAGCAGGTACGAGCAGGCGGCGATGCGGCGCAAGCCCGTGCGGCGGCCGGGCGTGATGCTCAGCAGGGCGTCGATGTGGGAGGGCAGCCCGCGGATCCGCCGGCTCACCCGCCTGCACATCTCGGCGGGGTGCTGCGTGGTCGTGCTGGTGACGAGCGTGGAGTTGTGGCGGCACGCGTTCTTCCTGGTGCTGAGCGTGCTCGCGGCCGGGGTGCTGGCGGTCGTGATGGCACGGGTCGTCGTGACGGCGACCGACTGCCCGGACGTGCCGTCGACCGAGAAGGGCGGCCTGTGGTCGTGGCTGCTGATGATCTCGGCGGTGCTCGTGCTGGTGGCGCACGGGTTCGGCCTGTACGCGATCGAGCCGGCGTTCGACGGGCCGTTGTGGCTGACGTCGTGGGGGCCGCCGGTCGTCACGGTCGCGCTGCTCGGGTCCGTGCTGGCGGCGTGGTCATGGCGGCGCAACGACGCCAAGGGTCCGTTGGTCCTGCTCGTGTTGTTCGTCGCCTTCATGGTTGCCACGTACTGGGTTCCGCTCGCCTGGATCGGCGCGGTCGTGGCCGGCGGGGCGCTGGCGTGGCGGGCCCGGCCGCGCGACGGTGACCAGTGGCAGGCCTGGCGGGGCGCCGGTCCCGGTGTGCTGCTGGGGTTGTCGCTGACGTCGTCGGTGACGATGGCGACCGTGCTGGTGCTGACGTTCCGGGGCTGGGTCGGCACCGGGCTTCAGGCGCCGCCGTTCTACTCGTGGTTCAGCGCCGCGTTCGCCGTCGCGCTGGTCCCGCTGGTGCTCCTGGTGCTCGCGCAGGCCGTCGTGCTGCTGTCGC
Organism: Lentzea sp. NPDC092896; assembly: GCF_044754905.1. Classification (NCBI taxonomy): domain Bacteria; kingdom Bacillati; phylum Actinomycetota; class Actinomycetes; order Pseudonocardiales; family Pseudonocardiaceae; genus Lentzea; species Lentzea sp. NPDC092896. The sequence goes on along the minus strand of NZ_JBIVPX010000001.1, from coordinate 915,199 downwards.
GGGTGGCCAAGCCCGCCGTGCTCGACGACGAGGCGGAGGTGCTCGTCGTGCGGGTGCGGCACGTGGTCGCGGTGACGCACCGGGCGGAGAACGTGGCGGGCGTGCTGTCGACGCTGGGCGTGCTCGCGTTGCTGCTGACCTGCTACCTGGCGTTCGCCTCGCCCTCGTGGTCACAGTGGTCGGGCGTGACGTGGGTGGTGGGCAAGGGCGACTGGGTCACCGGGCTCGCCGGGGTCGCGGTGATCGGGTCGTTCGTCGGGGCCGGGATGCTGACCAACCGGCGGCCGCTCGGCCTGGTGTGGGACCTGATGTGCTTCCTGCCGCGCACCGCCCACCCGTTCGCGCCGCCGTGCTACGCGGAACGCGCGGTGCCGGAGATCGCGGACAGGTCCCGCGAGTTCCTGGACGAGTCGCCTGATCATCGGGTGGTGCTGTCCGCCCACAGCCTGGGTGCCGTGCTGGCGGTGGCGGCGCTGTTCGCGTTGCCGGAGGGCTATCTCCAGCGCGTGCGGCTGCTCACCTACGGCGTGCAGCTACGGCCGTACTTCGGGCGGATCTTCCCCGAACTGCTGGGTCCCTCGGTCCTGGGCACGCCGGAAGTCCGTGCGGGCGCGATGTTCTCGTGCGATCCGTGGCGCCGAAACCCCGGTGACACACCGGAACGCGGGCTCACCAGGTTGATGGGCAAGAACTGGATCAACCTGTGGCGTCGCACCGACTACCTGGGTTTCCCCGTGCACGGCTGGGAACCGAACGACCTCGACCGCCGCGCCGGCGAGACGAACGGGTCACCGGACAAAGTGGAGACTCACGGCGACTATCACCTGTGCACGGCCTATCGAGACGCGCTCACGGAGCTCGTCGCACGCTGATCTGAACCAGTCACCCGATCGTGGACGTGAAGGGGATGGGAACCTGGAACGCAGCTGACTCAAGGAGAAACATGCGCACGACTGTGGCGACCCTCGCGGGAGCCGTACTGCTCACCGGAGGGCTGGCCGCCTGTTCGAGCGAGCCCGCGCCCCCGTCCGCACCGCAGACCCAGGCCGTGCAACCGGTGGCCGAGACGGACGTGGTGGCGCCCGCGGCGTCCGGCGACCAACCGAAGGGCATCACCTACGACGTGGCGCGGATCCCGTTGGGCGCCAAGCTCTCCACCGGCTCGTCCGTCGCGAATGGACATACGACGGTGGAGCTGAAGGTGTCCGGCCTGCTGCCGAACACGAAGTACGGCTCGCACGTGCACACCAAGCCGTGCGGCGCCAAGCCGGCCGACTCGGGCCCGCACTACCAGAACGAGAAGGACCCGGTGTCGCCGAGCGTCGACCCGAAGTACGCCAACGCGCAGAACGAGATCTGGCTGGACTTCACCACCGACGCGCAGGGTGCCGCGACCGGCACGGCGACGGTGAAGTGGGAGTTCCGCAAGGGCGAGGCGAACGCCGTCATCGTGCACGCCACGCACTCCAGCACCGAGCACGGCAAGGCGGGCACCGCCGGTGACCGCCTCGCGTGCCTGACCGCCGCGTTCTAACAGGGCCCGGTCAGGGCCACCCCTCCCGCGAGGTGTGGTCCTGACATCGGTTCCAGCACCGCCGCCCGCACGAGGTTCAGCACCTCGTGCCGGGGTCCGACGCGACGAACGAGCCCGCGCACGCACAGTTCCCGCAGGGACCGGCCGTGCCCGGCGTCCTCCCCCTCGGCCATCCGCGCCAGCAGCTCCCGCCCCTCCTCGTCCAATGTGGACAGCGAGCGGCGCAGCGAGTCGCGCAGGTGTGCCGAGGTCGGGTCGAGCGGGTTGGTCCGCAGCCGGTCCAGCAGGTGCTGCGGTGAGTAGACCATGAACCACCCGGCCGCGAACTCCAGTGCGGACGGCAGCCCGTCCAGTTCGTGCACGAGTCCCATGAGCGCGGCCTGGTTGGCCGGCTCCGGCTTGAACGCGGGCCGCACCCGGTGCACGTGCGTGAGCAGCACCCGCATCGCGGCGTCGTCGGCCAGCGCTCCCAGCGGGAACACGTGCTCGTCGGCCAGGCCGGTCGGCGCGAGTGCCGTGACGACGATCCGCAGCCTCGGGTGGGCCTCCAGCAGGCGCGGGTCCGGCAGGTGATCGGTGACGAGGACGGTGTCCTGGCCGTCGACGACGGACGGGCTCGCCTGCGCGGGATGCCACAGGACCGACCAGCCGTGCCGGAAGTGCAGCTCTCCCGCGACCTCCAGGGCGAGCCGGGTCTTGCCGACACCGCTCACGCCGGTGATGGTGACCAGCCGCCGCGACTCGTAGCCGCCCGCCTCAGGCCGTCCCTCCGTCAGCAACGCCGCCAGCGCCGCCGCCTCCGCCTCCCGTCCCACGATCAGCCCCGCGGGCCCGGCCGGTGCGGGCGGTGCCACGGCGGTGCGGCCCGCGGACCGGCCTCCCGCCTGTTGCAGGTCCGCGCGGCTGCCGTCGTCGAGCCGCAGCCCGTCGGCGAGCAGGCGCACCGTCTCCGCCCGCGGTGAGCGGGTGCGGCCGCATTCCAGGTCGCGGATGGCCCGCACGCTCACCATCGCGAAGTCAGCCAGCTGTTGCTGGGTGAGGCCCGCGCCGATGCGGTGCGTGCGCAGCAGTTCTCCGAACTCCCTCATCCCGTTCCCCTCCCTCGGACATCGAGTCTCGGGTGAATCGGCCGCCGAAACATGGGTGGCGATCCCCCATATTCACGACCGCCCGCAAATCTGGGGGGTTGGTCCCCATGTGCCGCCCGCCCGCGCGTGCGAGGTTGGCCCGGTGACCTCCGCGGCCGAGACCAGCACCGGCGAGAGCTGGACAGCGGCTTTCGCGCACGCCCTGCGCCCGCTGATCGACGCGTCCCGCACGGAGGTCGCGCCGCCGTTCGACGCGGCGTTCGCCGAACAGCTCGGCCGCCGGCTGGTGGCCATCGCGGCGCGGACGCTCGTGCTGGAACTGCACACCGCCCGGGACACCCTGACCGCGCCCAGCAGCTCCGAGCGGTTCACCGAGTTCACCCGGACCCTGAGCCTGTCGTCGGTCTTCAACCGCTACCCGGTGCTGGCGCGACTGCTCGCGCAGGCCTGTGAGCAGGCCGTTTCGACGCACCACGAGCTGTCGTCGCGGTTCACCCGCGACCGCGGGGAGATCATCCGCACGATCTTCGAGAACGACGATCCCGGCGCGTTGATCTCCATCGAGATGGGCCAGGGCGACGCTCATCGACAGGGCCGGACCGTGGCGATCCTGACCTTCGACACCGGCCGGCGGCTGATCTACCGGCCGCGACCGGTCGGGCTGCACGCGCGGTTCCAGGAGCAGCTCGACTGGCTTTCGAAGCGGACCGGAATCGAGTTCCGGACACCGCGGCTGCTCCCCCGCGACGGCTACGGCTGGCTGGAGCACATCCCGTACGTGCCGTGCGCGGACGTCGCCGGGGTCGCCGAGTTCTACAAGAGGCTCGGCGCGCTGCTCGCGTTGCTCTACGCGGTCGACGGCACCGACATGCACTACGAGAACCTCATCGCGTGCGGCGACCAACCGGTGCTCGTGGACGTCGAGACGCTGTTCCACCCCACGCTCACGCCGGACACCGATCCCGCGACGCTCGCACTGGTGCGTTCGGTGCACCGCACGGCCCTGCTCCCCCACGTGCTGCTGGGTGACAACGGGGTCGCGGACGTCTCCGGGGTCGGCGGCGATCACGGCGTGCTGTCGCCGTTGGACGCGGTCGACTGGGCCGACGCGGGAACCGACCGGATGCGGCTGGTCCGGCGCCCCAAGACGTCGTCGGGAGCGCTCAACCGCCCGCTGCTGCACGGCGAGCCCGCCGAACCCGCCGACTACCAGGACTCGCTGCTGGCCGGGTTCCGCGCGGGCTACGACGCGATCGTGGCGCATCGCGACGAGCTGCTGCGGCTCGTGCGGGCGTGCGCGAACGAAGAAGTGCGGTTCGTGGCACGCGCGACACGGCAGTACGCGCGGTTGCTGGACGAGTCGACGCATCCGTCCGTGCTGGCCGACGCGCTCGACCGCGACCTGGCGTTCGGCGTGCTCGTGGTCGACGATCCGCTGCTCGACCGGCTGGTGCCGTTCGAGGTCTCCGATCTGTGGCGCGGTGACGTGCCGCTGTTCACGTGCCGGCCCGGGTCGACCGACCTGTGGACCGCGTCCGGGCTCCGGCTTCCGGGGATGCTGCCGGAGCCCGGACTGCACGCCGTGACGCGCAAGATCCTGGCGATGAGCGAGGTCGACCGGCACGACCAGCAGTGGGTGATCACGGCCCTGCTGGCGTCGCGACCGCGACCGGTGTCGCACCACAGCGGCGTCGCGGTGTACGGGCACGTCGCCCCGGTCGATCCGGATCCGGCACGGCTGCTGGTCGCCGCGTGCGGGCTCGCCGACCAGATCCTCGCGCACGCCGTCACCGGCAGGGACCGCGTCAACTGGCTCGGGCTCGAACTGGTCGACGACCGGCACTGGACGGTGCAGCCGCTCGGCGCCGGTTTGTCGAACGGCTACACGGGCGTGGCGCTGTTCCTGGCCGAACTGGGCGCGCTGACCGGGGCCGCGCGCTACGAGGAGTTCGCGCGCGACGCCCTGCGGCCGTTGCCCGCGCTGCTGGAGATGTTCGCCGGGGAGCCGGAGCTCGTCACCGCGGTCGGCGGCGGAGTCCACGGCCTGGGCGGCGTTTGCTACGGGCTCGCGCGTCTCACTTCGTTGCTCGGCCTCGATCCTCAACTGTTGACGCAGGCCGTGCGACTGATGCCTCGAGAAGATTCGTCGCTCACCGTCGTGGACGGAGTAGCGGGCTCGTTGGCCGCCATGCTCGCCGTGGGCACGCCGGAATCACTCGCCTTGGCCGAGCACTACGCATCTACTCTGCGTGGCGCTATTTGCCCCGCGAATGGTTTCGCCCGTGGCCATGCGGGAATCGGATGGGCCCTGAAGCGTTACGCGGCAACGTTTCATGACAGGTTGTCCGACGTGACCGCACGATCGTTCCTGGAGAGCGACGCCATCGACCCGACCGACACCGGCTGGTGCACCGGTCTGGCCGGTGCCGCGCTCGCCCGTGACGACGAGCGCCTGGCCGGCCTGCTGGCGTCCAGGAAACCGTTGCGGGACATGAGTCTCTGCCACGGCGAACTGGGCGTCGTCGAAGCACTGGCCGCGCACCACCCCAGCGCGGCGACCCGTCGCACGGCGTTGTTGCTGGGAGCACTGGAGGAACACGGCGCGCACTGCGCCACCCCGGGCGGCGTGCCGTCACCAGGCCTGTTCACAGGTCTGGCTGGCATCGGTCACGGCCTGCTGCGCCAAGGGTTCCCGATCCCGTCAGTCCTGCTGCTGGAACCGTCACCCGACCAAGAGGAGTGCACCTGATGAACGAGTCCCTGCACCGCACCGCCGACCAGCCCGAACCGGCCGAGCACGCGATCGGGGAGATGGAGCTCGCGCCGAGGACCTTCGCGGGTGCGCGGGCGCGTGCGTTGATGGGTGTGACCATGGCGATGAGCGCGTTCGTGGCCATCACACCCGCGATCTCGGACACCACGGTGAGCGACAAGTAGGAAACTTTCACCCCTAATACGCCTGGGCAGCCGATACGGAGAACTGCACAGGACCGTTAGGGTCCAGACATGCAGACCCGAGCGCCCCACGTGGTCGGCCGTGATCGCGAGGTCACGGCCATCACGGGGGCACTCGAACACACGCGCGAGTCCCGTGGCGGTGCCGTCTTCCTCACCGGGGAGGCGGGGATCGGCAAGTCCAGGCTCGCCCGGTACGCGGCGGGGCACGCGTACGACGAGGGCATGCGGGTGCTCAAAGGACGCGGCACGACGATCGGGCCGATGGTGCCGTTTCGTCCAATCGCGGAAGCACTTCTGGGTCTGTTCCGCGGCGAACCGCCGGACGACTCCGCTCTGGGACCGTACAAACCCGTGCTGGGCACGCTGATCCCGGAGTGGCACGACCACCGGTCCACGACGGAATCCGTCGTGGTTCTGGCAGAGGCGGTCCTCCGGCTGCTCGCGTCCGTCGCGCGCAAGACGCCGTGCCTGCTCGTGCTCGAAGACCTGCACGAGGCGGACGCGGAGACGCTCGCGGTCGTGGAGTACCTGGCGGACAATCTGGAGGACCAGCCGGTCCTGCTGCTGGCCACGATCCGCACCGAACCCGGTCACGCGCTGGAACTCGTGCACCGGATGGGACGACGCGGGTCCGGCAGTCTGGTGGAGCTGCAGCGGCTCTCGCAGGACGAGGTCGGGCAGATGACGGCCGCCTGTCTGGAGAGCGAGCTGGTACCGGCGGAGCTCGTCGATCGCCTGTGGACGGACAGCGCCGGAAACCCGTTCGTCATCGAGGAACTGCTGCACGGCATGGTCAGCGGCGGCCTGCTCGTCGCGGGGGCGCACGGCTGGCAGGTGCTGGGCGAGCTGAAACTGCCGGTGCCGGCGGCGTTCGTGCGCAGCGTCGCGCACCGCACGGACAGGCTGGGACCTCAGGGCCGCGAGGTGTTGTCCATCGCGGCGGTGCTGGGTCACCGGTTCCCGCTCTCGGTGGTGCAGAAGGTGACCGGCACCGACGACCGCGCGTTGCTGAGCCACCTGCACGCCGGGGTGGCCGCGCAGCTCGTGACGCCGGACGAGCCCGCGCCGGACTGGTACGCGTTCCGGCACCCGCTCACCGCGGACGCGTTGCTGGCCCACCTGACCCCGGCCGAACGCGTGAACCTGTCGTGGCGCACGGCCGACGCGATCGAGGACCTGCACGCCGGCCTGCCCGGTGACTGGTGCCCGCTCGTCGCGCAGCTGCGCTTCGACGCCGGATCGCCCACCAGGGCAGGACTTCTGTTCGCCGAGGCGGGCAAACGGGCGCTCGCGGGTGGTGCCGCGGAGTCGGCCGTCACGTTGCTCGACCGCGCGCAGGGCCTGCTCACCGACGAGGCGGCCGCCCGCGCCGACGTGCTGGACACGCTGCTGCCGGCACTGGCCGAGACGGGCGACTTCGAACGCGCCTTCGCTCTGGAGATGAACGACCTCCAAGGGCTGGACGGCGCCCGGCGCGCGAAGCTCCACACGCGACTGGCGCGCGTCGCCTACCTGGCCGGGTGGTTCACCGAAGGCGTGGAACAGGTGCGCGTCGCGAGGACGTTGCTCGGGCCGGACGCGCCCGACGAACTGGTCGCGCAGCTGGACGTCAACTCCGCCTACCTCACGCTGAACATCCCGAGCGCCGACCGGATCTCCTCGGCCGCGGGTCTCGCCCGGCAGGCGGCTTTGGCGGCGGACCGGGCACAGCTGCCGATGGTGGCGTGCGAGGCGTGGCAGCTGCTCGGGATCATCGCGCGCGAGCAGGACATCGACGAGGCGAACACCTGTTTCAGCAAGGCACTCGCGCTCGCGGACGCGCACCAGATGCCGATCCAGCACGTCTACGCGCTGGTTCGCCTGGCGGGCAACGACTGGCTGCAGCACGGCGCCACCGCGTCGCTCGGCCGCACGCACGCCGAGGCGTGCCGGGCGGGCGCGATCACGGTGGCGCACAACGTGGACGCGATCCTGGCGTTGCAGTCCGTGCTGACCGGGGACTACGCGGTGGCGGCCGAGGAGATCGCCCGCTGTCTGCGCACGACGACCCGCCTGCGGTTCCACGCGCTGACCCGCTATCTGTTGATGGCGAAGGCGACGCTGGCCGCGCACCGGGGCGACCGCGCCGGGACGGACGACGCCATCAGCGAGTTCGAGGCGGTCGCGAAGAGCGGGGCGCAGGAGTACCCGCTGTGCTTCGGGCTCGCCCGCGCGTTCTGCGCCCTGCTGGAGGAGAACCACCCGCTGGCGATGGCGGAGCTCGACCGCGCGCTCGCGCTGGAATCGCAGAACCCCACCACGTTCCACCTTTCCGGGACACACGGAATGCGGGTGCTGCTGGGCGTGCTCGACGGCCGGTTCGGCTGGTCCGACTACTGGGAACTGACCGCGGCCTCCGCGTCGGGAATGCGGTGGAACCGGCAGTTCACCGAACTGGCGCACGCCGTCCTGCTCGGTCGCGACAACCGGTTCGCCGAGGCGCTGGAGGCATTCCAGCTCGCCCAGGAAGCCTCGGAGCTGTATCCGTTGGCGAGACATCTGGGGCGGCGGCTGATCGCGGCGGAGGCGGCTTCGTGGGGCGATCCGGTGTCCTGGCTGCGTTCGGCCGAGGAGTACTTCCACCAGGCCACGATCCCGGCGGTGGCGTCGGCGTGCCGGGGACTGCTCCGGCAGGCAGGAGCGCCGGTCCAGCAACGCCGCAACGGCACGGAACAGGTGCCGCGGCAGTTGCGCGGGCACGGCGTGACGGTGCGCGAGTTCGAGGTGTTCGTGCTGCTGGCCGACCGAATGGGCAACAAGGCGATCGGGACCCGGCTGCACATCTCGCCGCGTACGGTGGAAAAGCACGTCGCCTCGCTCATCGCGAAGACCGGCCAGCCAGACCGTGAAGCGCTTTCCACCTATGCGGCCGCTCTGAGCCGCTAGTTTCGATCTGGGCCGAAACGTCGAGGGGCATCGGCCGAAAGACTGATGCAACCTCCGGGACCTATCGGGTGTCCTTATCGGTAGGTTGGTCGAAACGACATGGGGGACGTTCGTGCGCAAAATTGTTCTCGCGCCGCTGTGCGCGCTGGTCACGGTGAGCGTGGCGGCGTGCAGTCCGTCAGGTCCGGACCAGACCAATCCGGAGCTGGCACCGCGCGGCACGGCGATGACCAAGGTCAAGCCCACCAGGCAGGACCTGACCACCAAGATCAGCATCACCGGCAAGGTCGAGATGAACCCGACGTTCGGGCTCGTCGCGCCGGTCACGGGTGAGGTGCGGTACTTCGACGTCCCGGCGCCGAACGGCACGCCGACCAGGCCCATCCGGGTCGCCACGGTGTGGAAGGACCAGACGCCGAACTACGTCGAGGCGCCTCCGGGGTCCACGTTCAGCGGCCGGCTCGTCGACGACAAGGCGACGGTGACGGCGGGCATGCCGATCGCGTCGGCCAAGCACGTCGGCTACGCGATCGTCGGCGACATCGACGGCCAGCAGGCCTACAAGATCAACGGCGCGCTCACCGACGTGGTGGTGCAGATCAAGAACGGCCCCGGCCCGTTCCCGTGCACGGTGCTCGGCACGATCGCCGCGCTGCCGCAGGGCACGATCCCGGAGAAGCCGCCGGTCACGCCGGACACCAAGGACGACAAGAAGGACCAGCCGCAGCAGACCCAGCCCAAGGACCAGCCGCAGCAGCCGAGCACCTCCACCGGCCTGCGCATCGTGTGCACCGCGCCCGCGGACGTGCAGATGATCAACGGCGCCAGCGCGTCGATCGAGGTCACCACCGGCAAGTCGGCGCAGGCGCTGGTCGTTCCGGTCGAGGCCGTCGCGGGTGCGCAGGGCAAGGGCAAGGTCGACGTCATCGCTGGTGACGGCTCGCGCCGCACCACCGACGTGACGCTGGGCCTGACCGACGGCAAGGTCATCGAGGTCAAGTCGGGTCTCACCGGCGACGAGGAACTGGCCGTGCCGGGCCCGAACCTGCCAGAGGGTCAGCAGCAGGGCGGCGACCAGACCAAGCCGACGGGTCCGTGATGACCCAGTCATTCGATCAACCCACGGTTCAGGTGCAGGCACCGCTGCTGCAGCTCAACGGCATCACCAAGGTCCTGAAGGGACAAGGGGAACCGCGCACGATCCTGTCCGGCGTGGACTTCACCGTCCATCCTGGACAGAGCGTGGCGATCCTCGGCCGGTCCGGCTCCGGCAAGTCGACGCTGCTGTCGCTGATCGGGCTGTTCGACCGCGCCGACGAGGGCCAGTACTTCCTGCACGGCAACGACATCACGAAGCTGCCCGAACGCAGGGCCGCGGCGTTGCGCAGCGCGGAGTTCGGGTTCGTGTTCCAGCGCTTCTTCCTGCTCAAGCACCTCACCGCGGCGCAGAACGTGGCGATGGCACTGGTCAACGGCCAGGGCTGGTCGGCGCGGCGCAAGCGCAGGCAGCAGGTCATGGAGGCACTGGAGCAGGTCGGCATCGCGCACCTCGCGAAGTCTAAGCCCACCAGGCTTTCCGGTGGTGAGCAGCAGCGCGTGGCGATCGCCCGCGCACTCGTGCGGCAGCCGCGGATCATCCTCGCCGACGAGCCCACGGGCGCGCTCGACACCGAGACGGGCAACCTCGTCGTCGAGGTGCTGCTCAACACGACCAGGCAGGGCTGTGGCCTCGTGCTGGTGACGCACGACCACGACCACGCGCGCAAGATGGGCCGCGTGATGGAGCTCCGCGACGGGCGGTTCAACTGATGCTTTCCGGCAAGTTCCGGTCCGCCCTGGTCATCGGCGGACAGGGCATCCGCGCCCGAAAACTGCGCACGTTCCTCTCGATGGTCTCGCTGTTCCTGGGAGTTCTCGCCGTCGTCGCCGTGCAGGCGGGGTCCGAGATCGCCGAACGCGCGATGCTCACCGACGTCGAACTGCAGTCGGGCAAGGACGGCACGATCCGGGGGTACGTCCCCGGCGAGAAGGGCGCGCCGGGCATCGTCGAGTCGACCTTCAAGGGCCGCACCGACGCCGTCGCGATGATCAGCTCGCAGGCGATCATCGGCGAGCCGGGCGTGCGGCCGATCAACGAGGGCGGCGCGCCGTTCGAGTACGCCGGCCAGGGCAGGGGCTACTACGGCCCGCGGATGATCTGCGACTCCAACGGCACGTGCCAGGAGCAGAAGGAGCCGGAGAAGAAGCCGGACGGCCAGGCCATCGAGGTCAGCATGGTCGCGCTGACCGGCGACATCCGCCCGTTCAAGCCGTTCCGCCCGGTCTCGGGCAGCTGGCTCGACTTCGGGACCGCGCCGTCGCTCGCTCCCCGGATCGTGCTGAACGAGGAGGCCGCCAAGGGCCTGCGGCAGTACCGCATCCCCGGCGAGATGACGATCGAGGGCGCCACCCACCACGTGACGCCGCAGATCATCGGTGTGGTGCAGGACGGCGACATGCAGCCGCGCATCTACATGCGGCTCGACGAGCTGCGCACGTGGATGCCGGCGGCCTCCGAGACCAGCAACGCCAACCAGTTCCGCGGCGGCGGCACGAGCCTCGAGCTGTTCATGCAGCCGGGCACGGACGACCTGCAGCAGATGCTCAAGGCGAAGCTCGTCGGCGCGGGCCTGCCGCAGGAGCAGATGCAGTTCCAGGCGGTGAAGTCCAAGGAGCGCATGGAGTCCGAGCTCCGGATCATGCGACTGATCTTCCTCGGCATGGCGTTCCTGGTGCTGCTGATCGGTGTCGCGGGCATCCTCAACGTCGGCCTCGCCACGGTCGGCGAGCGCGTCGAGGAGTTCGCACTGCGCCGCGCGGTCGGCATGTCCCGGCTGTTGCTCGCGGGCATCGTGCTCGCGGAGACGTTGCTGACCGGTCTGCTGACCGCCGCGCTCGCGATCGGCGCGGGTGCCGCCGGGTTGCAGATCGCGCTGATGATGTTCGGCAGCCGCTTCCCGTCGCTGCAGGGCACCGCCTTCCCGTGGGAGGCGGGTGTCGCCGGTGTGATCGCGGGCCTCGTCGCCGGCGTGCTGGGTGGACTCATCCCGGCCATCCGGGCGGCGCGGATCCCGATCGCCACAGTCATGCGGGCCTGAGGCGGCCCGTTGCCGGCGAAGCCCCGGACCGCTTGACGCGGGCCGGGGCTTCGTATTTTCGCCGGACTAGTTGAGCTCGTCCGGGTTCGGGCCGATGCGGCCGCCGCGGTCCAGAGTGGACAGCGCCTCGATCTCGGCGTCCGGCAGCTCGAAGCCGAACACGTCGAAGTTCTCCCGGATCCGGGACGGCGTCACGGACTTCGGGATGACGACGTTGCCGATCTGCAGGTGCCAGCGCAGCACGATCTGCGCGGCCGACTTGCCGTGCGCCAGCGCGATCTTCTGCACGACCGGGTCGGAGAGCAGTTCGCCGCCCTGGCCGAGCGGCGACCAGGCCTCGGTCTGGATGCCGTGCTCGGCGTTGAAGGCGCGCACGTCGGCCTGCTGGAAGTACGGGTGCACCTCGATCTGGTTGACCGCCGGCACGACGCCGGTCTCGTCGATCAGCCGCCGCAGGTGCGCGGGCTGGAAGTTGGAGACGCCGATCGCGCGGACCCGGCCCTCCTTCTGCAGCTCGACGAACGCCTTCCAGGTGTCGACGTAGTTGTCGCGGGCCGGGGTCGGCCAGTGGATCAGGTACAGGTCGAGGACGTCCAGGCCGAGCTTGCCCAGCGACACGTCGAACGCGCGCTTCGCCGAGTCGTAGCCGTGGTCGGCGTTCCAGAGCTTGGTGGTGACGAAGACGTCGTCACGGTCCACACCGGACTGGGCGATTGCGGCACCCGTGCCGGCCTCGTTGCCGTAGGCCGCGGCCGTGTCGATGCTGCGGTACCCGGCCTTCAGCGCCTCCGCGACGGCGGGGGTGGCCTCCGCGTCCGGCACCTGCCAGACGCCGAAACCGAGCTGGGGCATGGTTACGCCGTTGTTGAGCTTCACGGTGTTCAAAGCAAGTTCCTCACTGTGATTACGGAATGAGCGTCGGAGCAGTGCCGCCGTCGACGCGCAACGCGGCTCCGGTCGTCGCGGACGACAGGTCCGACGCGACGTAGGTGATGAGGTTCGCGACCTCGTGGGGGCGGATCAGGCGGCCCAGCAACAAGGTGGGGCGCTCGGTGCGGACGAACTCCGCCTCGCCGCCGTCGCCGACGCGCTCGCGGATGAACTCCTCGACGCCGGGCGTCAGCGTCGGGCCGGGCAGCACCGAGTTCACCGTGACGCCGGTGCCCTTGACCTCCTGGGCCATGCCGCGCGAGATGGCGATCTGCGCGGTCTTCGTCATGCCGTAATGCACCATCTCGGTGGGCGTGAAGACGCCGGACTCGCTGCTCACGAAGATGACCCGGCCCCAGCCGCGTTCGACCATGCGGGGCGTGTAGTGCCGGGCGAGGCGGACGCCGGACATGACGTTGGTGTCGAAGAACCGCTGCCATTCGGCGTCGTCGATCTCGAAGACCGGCTTCGCGCCGTAGATGCCCAGGTTGTTGACGAGCACGTCCACGTCGGGCACCTGGCCGGTCAGTTCGGCCGCGCCTTCGGCGGTCGCGAGGTCCGCCGCGACACCGCGCACGTCACCGTGGGCGCTGAGCTTGCCGACCGCCTCGGCCACGCGGTCCTCGGCGCGGCCGGTGATGACGACGGCGGCACCTGCCTTGAGCAGGCCTTCCGCGGTGGCGAAGCCGATGCCCGCGGTGGAGCCCGTCACAAGTGCCGTGCGTCCCGACAGATCCATGTCTCTCCCCGGTAGACTTGTTGAAGACGATTACAAGCGTACGCAATAGTTGCACACGCTGTCTATTCGAGAAGGGTTGACCTATGTCACTGGACGACGACGCCGTCCAGGCGCGCGCACAGGGCTGGCGCACGCTCGCGGCGTTGCACGCGCGCATCGAGGACCGCCTCGAGAGAGCGCTGCAGAAGGCGCACGGTCTCTCCGTCAGCGAGTACACCGTTCTGGACGTCCTCAATCGCCAGGACGGTTTCCACCTTCGGATGAACCAGCTCTCCAACGCCGTGGTGCTCAGCCAGTCAGCCACAACGCGCCTGGTCACGCGACTCGAGGACCGCGGTCTGCTGGCGCGCTACCTCTGCCCGACCGACCGGCGCGGCATCTACACCGAGGTCACCGAGAAGGGCCACGAGCTGCTCGCGCTCGCTCGTCCCACGCACGACGAGGTGCTGTCCGAGTCGCTGTCGGAGGCCGGGGACGTTCCCGAGCTGAAGCCACTCGTTGAGGCGCTCGCCAAGCTGTAACCGCTGGAGCAAGATCGCGCGCATGGATCTCCACGCCCTGATCCGCGCCGAGGCGCCGTTGGCCGAACAGCAGCGCGCCCTCACCGAACCGGTGCTGGCCGCGCTCGTCGATCACGGCGTGCACCGCCTGATCGCCCCGAAGCGCTACGGCGGCGCCGAACTCGGCCTGCCGCAGTGGAGCCGGGAGGTCCAGGAGCTGTCGCGGTCCGACGCCTCGACCGGCTGGACCGCGATGACGACCACCATCTCGTCGTCGCTGGCCTGGTACCTGCCTGTCGACGCCGCCGACGAGGTGTTCGGCGACCCGCGCGCGTTGATCGCGGGCACCGCCGCGCCGTTGGGCAAGGCCGTGCAGACCGAGGGCGGATACCGCGTGACCGGCCGTTGGGGCTGGGGCAGCGCCGTCACCCACGCGTCGTGGGTCATCGGTGGCACCCTCACGCCCGTGGGCCCGCGTCTGGCCGTGTACCCACGTGAGGACGTGACGATCCACGACACCTGGCACGCCGCCGGCCTGCGCGCGACCAGTTCGCACGAGTTCTCTCTCACGGACGCCTTCCTGCCGTCACGCCGTGCGGTGTGGCCGATCGGCATCACGCCCGGCATCGAGGGCCCGATCACGGTGTTCCCCTACTTCAGCTTCCTGGCCGTGGGCGTCGCGTCCGTGTGCCTGGGCGTGGCCCGCCGCGCGATCGACGAGATCGAGGCGCTGGCCGTCGAGAAGGTGCCGCAGTACGCGACGTCCCGCCTCGCGGAGCAGACCGGCGTGCAGATCGAGCTCGCGCTGATGGAGGCACGGCTGTCTGCGGCGACCGCGTTCCTGCACGAGGCGTTGAGCGCGGCCTGGGACCACGCGGTCAACGGCTCGCAGACACCCGATCCGGTGAAGGCGCGGCTGCGGCTGGCCTGCTCGTTCGCCTCGGGCGAGGCGACGGACGTGACGCAGAAGGCGTTCGCGGCGGGCGGCGGCAGCTCGGTGTTCGAGTCGTCCGCTCTGCAGCGTTGCCTGCGCGACGTGCACGTGGCCGCGCAGCACACGGTGGTGTCGCGCCGGATGCTGGAGACGTACTCGATGCTCAAGCTGGGGCTCGCCCCGGACATGACGAGGTTCTGATGGACGCGCTCGAGGCGATCATGACGACGCGGGCGATCCGCCGCTTCACCGACGAGCCCGTCTCCGAGGACGACGTGTGGACGTGTCTGCGCGCGGCCCAGCAGGGGCCGTCCGGCGGCAACGTCCAGCCCACGCGGTACCTGGTCGTCACCGATCCGGACGTGCGCGCCGAGGTCGGCAGGCTGTACCGCAGCGCGTTCACCCGCTACGCCGAGATGGCGCCGGACCGCACGGACGCCGTCGGCCTGCGCATCGGCCGGTCCGCGAACCACCTCGCCGACACCCTCGCGTCCGTGCCGGTGATCGTGTTCTTCCTCATGCCACGCCTGCCGTCCCTGGTGACGGGCATCGACATCGGACCCGTCCACGCGTCGGTCTACCCGGCCGTGCAGAACTTCTGCCTGGCCGCACGCGCGTTGGGGCTCGGCACCACGCTGACCACGGTGATCAGGGTGCATCAGGCCGAGGCGCTGGACCTGCTCGGCGTGCCGGACAAGTGGGAGATCGCCGCGATGGTGCCGCTCGGCCACCCCGCCGAGAAGTTCTTCGTCGCCGTGCGACGCGACGTGGCGGAGGTGACGTCGTTCGACCGCTGGAATTAGTTAGGGTGCGTTCATGCCCGACACGCAGTACGAAGACCTGCTCCGCCACGTCCTGAAAGAGGGCGTGCGCAAGGAGGACCGCACCGGCACCGGCACGCGGTCGATCTTCGGCCACCAGCTGCGCTACCCGCTCGCCGGCGGCTTTCCGCTGATCACGACGAAGCGCGTGCACTTCAAGTCGATCGCGTACGAGCTGCTGTGGTTCCTGCGCGGTGACAGCAACGTTCGCTGGCTCCAGGAACACGGCGTGTCCATCTGGGACGAGTGGGCCTCCCCCGAGGGCGAGCTGGGCCCGGTCTACGGCGTGCAGTGGCGGTCGTGGCCGACCCCCGACGGCGGGCACGTCGACCAGATCGCCGAAGTGCTGAAGACGTTGAAGACGAACCCGGACTCGCGCCGGATCATCGTCTCCGCCTGGAACGTCGGCGAGATCTCGAACATGGCGCTGCCGCCGTGCCACGCGTTCTTCCAGTTCTACGTGGCGGACGGCAAGCTCTCCTGCCAGCTCTACCAGCGCAGCGCGGACCTGTTCCTCGGCGTGCCGTTCAACATCGCCTCCTACGCGCTGCTGACGCACATGATCGCCGCGCAGACCGGCCTCGGCGTCGGCGACTTCATCTGGACCGGCGGCGACTGCCACATCTACGACAACCACGTCGAGCAGGTCGAGCTGCAGCTCAGCCGTGACGCGCGCGAGTTCCCGGCGTTGGAGATGGCTCCGGCCGCCTCCTTGTTCGACTACGCCTACGAGGACTTCACGATCGAGGGCTACGACCCGCATCCCGGCATCAAGGCCCCGGTGGCGGTGTGATCGGGCTGATCTGGGCCCAGTCCGCGAACGGAGTGATCGGCCGTGACAACGCCATCCCGTGGCACGTTCCCGAGGACATGAAGCACTTCCGGGAGATCACCGCGGGCTCGGCCGTCCTCATGGGACGCCGCACGTGGGAGTCGCTGCCGCCGCGCTTCCGGCCGTTGCCGGGCCGCCGCAACCTGGTGCTGTCGCGCGCTGAACAGGCAGGCGCGGAGACGTTCGACAGCCTGGAGAAGGCCCTCGCGGACGTCACCGGCGACCTCTGGGTGATCGGTGGGTCCGCGGTGTACGCGGCGACGCTGCCGTTCGCGGACCGCGTCGAGGTGACCGAGATCCGCGAGACGTTCGAGGGCGACACGTACGCCCCGGCCGTGGAGCGGGAGCCGGTCAGCGTCGGTGAGTGGCTGGAGTCGAGCAGCGGCCTGCACTACCGGTTCGTCAGCTACTGAGATCGACAGCCCAGACTGTTCAGTCTAGGCTGTCTATTGTGACCGAACCCGCCGCCATCAACCAGCAGCTGCGCGTCTTCGTCGGACGACTGAGGCGCAAGCTGCAGGACGAGTCGTCGGTGGACGACCTGAGCGCACCGCAGGCCTCCGCGCTGGCCCGGTTGCTGCTGCTCGACGAGCCCTCGACCGCCAGTCAGCTCGCGGGCGCGGAACGCGTGAAGCCGCAGTCCATGGCCAAGACGCTGGCCTCCCTGCTCGAGCAGGGCCTGATCGAACGCGCGGCCGACCCCGCCGACGGACGCCGTCAGCTGATCACGCTCACCGCGGAGGGCCGCGCGGCCGCCCAGGGCGCGCGGGCCACCCGGATCGAGTGGCTGACCGAGGCGTTGACGCGGCAGTTCAGCGAGTCCGAACGACAGGCGATCGCCGAGGCGCTGACGTTGCTGGAGCGCGTGGTGGACGAATGACCACCACTGTGAAGTCGCCGGGGTTCGACCGGCGCCTGATCACTCCCTTGGTCGCGGGCGCGGTGCTGAACCCGATCAACACCACGATCCTGTCCGTCGCGCTGGTGCCGATCGGGGCGTCGTTCGGCGAACCGCCCTCGGCGACGGCGTGGCTCATCACCTCGCTGTACGTGGCCACCGCGATCGGGCAACCGGTGGCGGGCCGCCTGATCGACACCTACGGCCCGCGCAGGCTGTTCCTCCCCGCCACCGCACTCGTCGGGATCGCGGGCGTGCTGGGTGCCCTCGCCCCGAACCTGGTCGTGCTCGTCGTGGCACGCGTGCTGCTCGGCCTCGGCACGTGCGCCGGCTACCCCGCCGCGATGCGCCTGCTCCGGGACGAGGCCGACCGCACGGGCGAGGACAGCCCCGGCGGCATCCTCACGATCCTGGCGATCGCCACCCAGACCGTCTCGGTGATCGGCCCGCCGCTGGGCGGCCTGCTCGTCGACGTCGGCGGCTGGCGCACGACCCTCGCGATCAACGTCCCGCTCGCCCTGGCCGCGTTCGCGCTGGGGTGGCGTTACTTCCCGCGTGCGCGGCCCGAGGTCCGGGAGCGCAGGCCGTTGTTCGACCTCAGCGGTCTGAACACGCCGTTGATGATCACCTACGGCCGTGCGCTGCTCGCGTACCTGGTGTCGTACAGCTTCGTCTACGGCTTCACGCAGTGGCTGGAGGCCGGGCGCGGGCTCAGCGCGGGCCAGGCGGGCCTCGTGATGCTGCCGATGTTCGGCGTCGGCATCGTCGTGTCGGCGATCACCGGACGCAGCCAGGCGTTGCGCGGCAAGCTGATCGTCGCGTCGATCGCCCAGATCGCGGCCTGCGTGCTGCTGTTCGCGCTGCACCCGTCGAGTCCACTGTGGATTCTCGTCGTGGTAGTCGTGATCACCGGTGTGCCCCAGGGCCTCAACAGCCTGGCGCTGCAGAACGCCGTGTACCGCCAGGCTGATCCCGCCGCCGTCGGCGCCTCGGCCGGACTGCTGCGCACGTTCGGTTACCTCGGCGCCATCGTCTCGTCCACCGTGCAGGGACTCGTGTTCGGCGACACCGCCGACACCGACGGCCTGCACGAGCTCGCGGTGTTCCTCGTCGTCGCGGGCGTCGTGTACCTGCTCGTCAACGTGTTCGACCGCTCTCTGAAAGGCACGACATGACCACCGCACTGCTCGTCATGGACTTCCAGACCGGCATCGTCGGCCGCATCCCCGGCGCGGAGGCGTTGCTGGGCAACGTCACCACCGCCATCGACACCGTGCGCGGCCAGGGTGGTCACGTCGGCTGGGTGCGTGTGGCGTTCGACGACGCCGACTTCGCCGCCATCCCGTCCACGAGCGTCATGGCCGGCATGGTCACCTCCGAGCTGCGTGACGCGATGCACGCCGACTCCCCCGCCACCCAGATCCACGCTCAGCTGACTCCGCTCGCGGACGACGTCGTGGTGCGCAAGACGCGCGTCGGAGCGTTCACGACCACTGACCTCGATGCGCAACTGACTGACCGTGGCGTCACCAAGCTCGTCCTGGCCGGCATCAGCACCAGCGGCGTCGTGCTCAGCACCGTGCGCGAGGCGATGGACCGCGACTACGCGATCACCGTGCTCGCCGACGCGTGCGCCGACCCGGACCCGGCCACGCACGAGTTCCTCACCGGCACGCTGTTCCCCCGGCACACGACCGTGAGCAGCGTCGGAGACCTCTAACGCCGGCCGCCGAACTCCCACTCGTGCACCTCGACGGCGTCGTAGCGGTCCGCGGTCAGGACTGAGGCCGGGTCGGCCGACCTGACCAGCGCCGCCGTTCCCAGCCACGCCGTGCCGTCGTCGGACAGCAACGGCCCGTACGCGATCAGTTCCTCGGGGCGTGCGGGCACGAGGTCCGCGGCCTCTCCGGAACCGAACCCGAGCACCAGGTGGCCGCCGCCCCGGGGCGAGTCCCACATGGTCCGCCCGAGCACGTTGCGCCACCGGCGCACCAGCACGTCCCGGTAGCCACCGGCCTGGTAGACGGGCTCGTCGAACGCGAACGCACGGGCCGCCGCCGCGTCCGGCACGTCGACGATGTGCACGCTGCCGGTGAGCACACCGTCCGCGAACGTCGGGCCGCGGGCGATGAGCTCGAAGCCGTCCATGTAGGACCAGTGCTCCTCGATCAGGGCCGAGCGCAACGGCATCGAGCCGGGCCGGTCCCGGTGGTAGCAGAGGAACTCCACCTAGAGCCCGACCTCCGTGGTCCACACGGGAAGGACGTACCCCTCGGCCGTCTCCGGCCGGACGTTCGCGAGGTAGTCGCCGACGACGTCCTCGAGCTTCGCGTTCGGGTCGATCTTCGAACCGAACGGCAGCGCGTCCTTCTTCGCCGAGGTCGTCGAACACCTCAGGTGTCCTGCCTGCACGTCGAACCAGACGTAGAACGTCGCGGTCCGCTCCATCAGCGTCACGCGCTCACCGAGGCGTCGCGCGGTGTCCTCGAACGCGGCGACCACCTCCGCCGCCACGGGTGTCTCGTTCCTGGCCCGACCGAGCGACCAGGTGTTCTCCTCGGCCTGGGCCTGGAGGTCACCCGTCAGTTGCAACGGCTCGTCCGCGACCTCGCGGATCCACTTCGTCAGCGTCACCGGCGCCGTGCCCTCGCGTGCCACGCTTCCACGATCAACTCCTCCAACTCCCCCACGTCGATGTGCTCCAGCCGCACCAGGATCGCCGGATACCCGTTGAAGTGCGGCGTCGTGAAGTAGACCGAGTGGTCCGAGGCGAGCAACGCCTCCTTGGCCCCCAGGTCCGGCACGCGGGCGGCCAGGATCGGTCCGGACGGGGCCGCCGCGCCGAGTGCCGAAAGATCGGTCTTGCGCAGCGGCCGTTCCCAGACGAACAGCTTGTCCTTGACCCTCCAGTCGACGACGCCCTCGCGCACCCGCTCCGTGACATCGGGCATGGAGGTGGCGATCCGGTGCACGTCGTCCCAGGTGGCCATCACAAGCTCCTACAGGTGGTCCGGCGGACGCTGCTGCTCGGCCAGGAACCGTTCGAACTCGGCCCCCAGTTCGTCCGCGCTGGGGAGGTCGGTGGTGCCCACAGTCTGGATGAACGCGTCGTACTGCCGCTCGAGCGCTTCCACCACCTGGGCGACCTCCTCGGACTCCGCGACCTGCCGGTGGATCTCGGCGTCGGCGGCCTGCGCGGCCTCGACCAGCGAGCCGATGGGCAGCGCGAGGCCGGTGGCGCGGGCGAGGGCGTCGAGCAGGGTCACGGCGGCGGTCGGGTACTGCGACTGCGCCAGGTAGTGCGGCACCTGGGCGGCGAAGCCCATCGCGTCGTGACCCGCCTGGCCGAGGCGGAACTCCAGCAGCCCGGACACGTTGCCGGGCACCTGCACGCGGTTGAAGAACGGCTGGTACTCGCTCACGAGCTCAGGGCGCGTGGCGTGGCCGATGACGTTCAACGGCCGCGTGTGCGGCACACCCATCGGGATGCCGTGGAAGCCCACGGTCAGACGCACGCCCCAACGGTCGATCAGCGACCGCACGGCCTGGATGAACGCCTCCCAGCCGCGGTCCGGCTCGGGGCCGGTGAGCAGCAGGAACGGGTGGCCCGCGCTGTCCCACAGCAGGTGCACGACCAGTTCCGGGGCGGCGTAGTCCTCCCAGTGGTCGGTCGCGTAGGTCATCAGCGGGCGGCGCGACCGGTAGTCGATCAGGCCGTCGATGTCGAAGCGCGCGACGACACGGCTTTCGAGGGTCTCCAGCAGGTGCTCGGTGAGCAGGCGGCCCGCGGCACCGGCGTCCATGAAGCCCTCGAAGTGGTGCAGCAGCACCGCACCCGTGAGGTCCGGGACCTCCGAGTCCACCTCGTACAGGTTCTCCGGGTCCACCGCACGCCTCCTGAACTGTCGCTCTCGTCTCGTCCAAGCCAACCACGTGGACACGGAACTGATTCCGCTCGGGTCGATTAGCCCATACGGACCGTGTGCGCGCATCACCTCACGGGTACTCCATCGCGGTGTATAGGCGCTGGGTGACGCGTGGAGCATTGGTCGCGGCCGTCCTCATTCTCCTCGGAGCGGCGGTCTTCGGCTTCGCACAAATAAAACCTTTCGGTGACGAATCCATCGATCGCAGCCAGCCCGCGATGCTGAAGTCGGTGCGGGACCTGAGCCAGTACCACGCCGCTGCGGGCGAGTTCCAGGTCGTGCTGGACATCGAGAACGACGTGAAGTGGGTGCCGGACGCGCTGGCGGGCGAACGCACGCTGTTCGTCGCGGCCGGGTCCGTCAACGCCTTCGTGGACCTGGGAACTTTGAAGGACGACGGGCTGATCCTGTCCCCTGACGGCAAGACCGTCGAGCTGCGCGTGCCGAAACCGCAGCTGGACAAACCGAACCTGCACCACGACAGGTCGTACGTGTTCAGCCAGGAACGTGGCCTGATCAACGACCTGCAGGCGCTGGCGGGACCCCCTGACCAGCAACGGTTCTACGTCGCCGCGGAGGCCAAGCTCACCGAGGCCGCGCAGAAGTCCGAGATCCTCAAGCGCGCCGAGGACAACACCAGGGTGATGTTGACGGGAATGTTGCAGGCACTGGGATTCCAGGTGAAGGTCGTCGGCGACTGAGTCGAACCTTGAGCACCTTTCCGGACGAACGTTCAGCGGTGACCCACTCGCTCCGGGATAGGATCCGCCGGTGGAAGACGATCTGATGGCCTGGGCGCCCGCGCAGGGTGCTGCGCAGGCGCCGGAGATCGCGTTGCCCGGCTACAGCGGCTTCCGCGTGATCGCGCAGGGCGGCGAGGGCACGATCTACCGCGCCCGTCAGGACGGCCTGGGCCGCGACGTCGCGGTCAAGGTGCTGCAGGTGACGGACCCGGCCACGGTGACGCGGTTCCGCCGCGAACTGGCCATCACCGTCGAGCTCGGCCGTCAGCACCCGCACATCGTCACGGTGCTGGACACGGGCACGCTCCCTGACGGCCGCCCGTGCATCGTCATGGAGTTCTACGAACGCGGCTCGCTGCACGACCGGTTGCGCGCCATGGGCCCGTTGCCCGTGCAGGACGTGGTGGCGGCGGGCATCGCGGTGGCGGACGCGCTGGCGTTCGCGCACGGCCAGAGCATCCTGCATCGGGACGTGAAGCCGCAGAACGTCCTGGTGCTCCCGACTTCGTACGTGCTGGCCGATTTCGGCATCGCGCGCGGTGCTGACGCGGGACATTCCGCGTCACTGCAGATGGTCAGCTACCGGCACGCCGCGCCGCAGATGCTGGAGGGCGCCGCGCCGTCGTTCGCCGACGACATCTGGTCGCTCGGCTCGACGCTGTTCACGTTGCTGGAGGGCAAACCGCCGTTCGCCTCGGACAACCCGGACGAGGACACGCTGCTCTCCTACGTCGGCCGGGTCGGCAGCGGCGAACCACGGTCGCTCACCCGGTTCGACGTGCCGGCGTCGCTCATCGCGGTGATCGGGCGCTGCCTGCGCAAGGACCGGGCCGAGCGCTTCGGATCAGCCCTGGAACTGCGCGACGCGTTGATGGCGGTGCACTCCGGCACCTCGCTGTCCACTGTGGACCCCGACGCGACCGCGATGCTGGGCGAACGCCCCGACTACTACCCCGAGGGCCCGACCGAGGCGCCCGGCTTCGGTCCGCGCGGCTTCAGGCCCGAGCCGGAACCGGAACCCGAACCGGAACAAGAGCGCGACGACTCGTGGCAGGGCCGGCTCGAGGACCTGACCTACCGGCAGCACGACCTCATCCCGCCGCCGCCTCCCCGCCCCCAGCCGGTCGCGGTGCTACCGACAGTAGATCTGCCTCCCGTCGAACCGATGACCGCGCCGGTCCGCAAGAGCAAACGCGGTGCGGTGCTGGCGTTGCTGGCTGTGATCGCGGTGACCGGCGGGCTCGCCGCGGGCATCTTCCTGAACCGGGGCGACGACCGTCAGCAGGCCCAACCACCTGTGACGACAACGACACCTCCCGTGCCGACCTCCGACTCCGCCGACGCGGGACCGTCGCCGAACACCGACCCGAGGTTCGTCCCGGTCCTCAAACGCGCCGAGTACCAGGGCAGGGCGATCGAGCTGGAGTGGAGCGATCCCAGCGACGGCAAGGCCGAGTTCGTGGTGGTCGACGTGACCGGCGCCAAACCGAACGCCGTGACGCGGGTGACGGGCGGTGGCACGAAGTACGTCATCGAGGACGGTGGCGGCGACCGCCGGTGCTTCCAGATCGCGGCCTTCGGCTACAACGGCGAACGGGGCAGCTCCGCAAAGGTCTGTGCCAACAAGAACTAACTGTTTCACGACCGTTGTTGTTGCGCGTACACGTACTGGCGTAGGTTGCCCCGGTGCAAAGCGCTCGTTATGCCGGCCCACCGATGTTCGCTCGACAACGAAAACGCCGCATTCTCATTGTGTGGGCGGTCATTCCACTCGTGGTCGGCATCGGGATCGGCATGCTGATCGGCGGCAACCTCCAGCCGGAGTCCCACCAGAACACCGGTGCGTCGCCCACTTCTCCGGCTGTGCCCGATCAGCTCGAATACACGGACATGCCGTGCGACCCTGGCTCGTCCGTCCTCGTGCTGCACTCGCTGGAAGGCGCGATGCCGCAGTCCGAAGTCCAGGTGCTGCTGGACTACGAGACGATGTGGGTGAAGCATCGTGAGAGCGCGAACCCGGCACTGCGCGGCCAAACCGCGCTGCTGACCAGACGGGACGACGTGTGCCCCGTCATCGTCCCGGACGACCCGCGGTTCACGCAGTTCATCT
This sequence comes from Lentzea sp. NPDC092896, assembly GCF_044754905.1. Lineage (NCBI taxonomy): Bacteria > Bacillati > Actinomycetota > Actinomycetes > Pseudonocardiales > Pseudonocardiaceae > Lentzea > Lentzea sp. NPDC092896. The sequence continues at coordinate 891,124 of NZ_JBIVPX010000001.1, read as the reverse complement.
GGCTCGGCCCGTTCCCGTCCGACACGGCGCCAGGGCTGTGCGAGGCGCTGTTCAAGGTCATCGGGAAGAACTGCATTCCCGCCCAGGTGGTGCGCTGATCCGTCAGCGCCGGAACAACGTCAGCGCCGGAACAACGTCAGCGCCGGAACAACGGCCGCGGGTCGATCGCCCACACCACCCGGCGCCACCAGGAAGCCTTGCGCCGCACCGCTTTCTTCACCTGCCGGGCCAGCCGCCAGCTGTTCTCGCCCACGACCGGCCGCGGTGCGAACGCGGCCTGGTCGACCAGGAGCGCGAGCTGCGCGCCCGCTTCTCCCCACTCGCTCGCGACGTCCGGCACGGTGCGGCTCGGCTTCGGCCGCAGTCCCGCGAGTTGCAGCGCGTCGAGCACCTCGTGCCACGCTCCCACCGGCCCGGCCGCGCGCAGCCGGACGCGCCGCGACGTCCGTGCCACGTACAGGCCGACGAGCAGCAGCACCGGCGTGAACACCCAGAACGGGAATCCCTTCGGGGCCTCGGGCGCGGCCACCTGGTCGCCCTGCACCGCGGTCGGCTGCACCAGCGGCGGCACCGACGGCAACGAGGTCGGCGTCGGCTTCGCGGTGGTCGACGCGAGCCGGTTCAGCACCTCGCGCTTCGACGCGGCGCTGGGCCCGCTTCCGTTGCCGGACACGGGATCGAACGCGACCCAGCCCCACCCGCTGAAGTACACCTCCGGCCACGCGGTGGCGTCGGCGGCGCGCACGATCCGTTCGCCGTTCTGTTCGGGCACCGGCTGGAAACCGACCACCACCCGCGTCGGAAGACCGACGGCCCGCGCGAGCACCGCGTAGGCCGACGCGAACTGCTCCGCCGTGCCGGCTCCCGCGCCGGACTCGCCCGCCGCGCCGAACAGGAACGTCTCCAGTCGCGCGTAGGACGACCCGACCGGCGCCTCGGCGTCCGGCCTGCGGTTGAGCCGCACGACCTGTTCCAGCGCGACGGCCTTCTCGTACGGCGTGCGGGCGTTCTGCGTCGCCTGCCGCGCGTAGTCCGCCAGCGTGAACGGCAGCCGCGGCAACGCCGTGTACTTCGTTGCGCTGGAAGGAACCTGGGCCTCGGCGAGATCGGTGTCGGCCGGTGTCTCGACGACGCCGCGCACCGTGTAGCTCAGTCCGGTCTTGAGTCCTTCGGCCACGACCAGCGACCCGGTGTCGGGGTCCACCATGGCGTCGCTCAGGGACACCGCCTGCGGCTTCCCGACGCCCGGCAGCCACTCCCCCTTCAGCCCGGTGATCCGCAGGTCCACGCTGGCGTCCTGGAACTTCCCGCCGGTCGGCAGATCCGGCGCGTCCACCACGCCGAGCGGCCCGTAGGTCGACGCGGCCTCCCACGACGCTCCCGAGTACCGGCTCAGCGTCACGAGTCGCACCGGCACCTCGGGCCCGTGCATGCGGAACAGCTCCGTCTCCCCCTGCGCCGCCCACGAGGCGAGCTGCGGCAACGGGTTCGAGAGGGCGAGGTCGGTGACGGGCGGCGTGACGAGCTTGCGCGGCTCGAACCCGTTGGTGGGCAACACGAAAGTCAGCAACGTCAGCGCGGCCAGCGTGGTGGCGAGCACCGCCGGTGGCACCACGGGGCCGCGCCGGTCGATGATCAGCCAGCCCAGCGCGAGCACCACGACCAGCGTCAGCGCCACCAGCCCGTAGCGGTCCGCGCGGCCCGTCGTGAGCAGCGCCGCCGACACGTACAGGGTGGCCGCGCCGAGGGCAGGCACGAACAACGCCGTGCCGCGCTTGGTCACCGACAGCACCATTCCCGTGGAGACGCCGACGATCAGCAGCAGTCCGGGCACGAGCAGTTCGGGCGTCGCCGGTGCGGGCCGGGCGGCGGTGAGCAGCCTCGGCACGGTGTCGAGCAGCACCCACGCCGGGTCGCGGTCCGGGGACGCGCCGCGGGCCAGGAAGAACCCGCCCGTCATCGCGAGCACCATGACCGCGAGGGCGGCGAGGCCTGCCGGGACGAGTCGTTTCAGTGCCAGGGCGAGGAACCCGGCGAACGCGGCGAGTCCGAAGTAGACGAACGCGCCGTCCCACGCCTGGGCGAGCTGGAGCGACCCGACCAGGAGAACGGCAGCGACCCACGCGAACTTCATCGGGCCACCACCGCGTTCCACGAATCGACCAGGTCCTCCGCGCGTGCCCCGCTGATCACCAGCACCGAGCCCGCCGCGCTGACCGGCCGTTTCTCGTCCACCACGAGCACCGCTCCGAACGCGGCCCGCCCGGCCTCCAGCACCAGCGCCGGAACGGACCTGCCGCTGATCACGGCGACCACGTCGAGGTCGCGCACCGGCACGGTCGGACGGCCGTCGACGTCCCGCAGTTCCAGATCCGCCAGCACGGACAGGATCGGCGCCGAGTCCTGCTGTTCCTCCATGTCGGTGCCACCCGACGACGTGAGCAGCCGCACCGGGTGTCCCTGCTCCAGAGCAGAGGTGACGAGCGACGCCGCCACCTCGACGGCCTCCTCGAAGCGCTGTTCCTCGGCGTACGAGGAAGCGTTGTCGTCCAGCAGCACCGCCAGGTGCGGGCGGGCCGGGTCGGCGTCCTCGCGGATCATCAGCGTGCCGGTGCGCGCGGACGTCGCCCAGTGCAGGCGCCGCAGGTCGTCACCTGGCACGTACTCGCGCAGTCCCACCAGGTCCGTGCCGCCGCGCTCGACGCGTTCGTCGGCACCGACCTGACCTCGGCGGGCACCGGACGGGAGACCGCGAATCGGCAGCACGCGGGGCACGACCCGCACCTGGACGACCTCGCCCAGCACGGTGCGCGCCTGCGCCAGACCGGCCAGACCCTTGCGCCGCAACGTCAACGGGCCCACGTCGAACACGCCGCGGCGTTCGGTGGGGATCGCGTAGTCGACGGCCTCGACCGCGCCGGGTGCCAGCAGCGGCACGTCGACGTCCATCGGCGAGCCCGCCACCACGTCGACGGCGTCCAGCGCCACCGGCCAGCGCCCCGTCGCGGACAGCTCCAGGCGGCCGTTGCACCGGGCCAGCCGGGGCACGGTGCGCGGGCGGACGGTGCGCGAGACCGACAGCGGTGAGGCGACCAGCACGGAGACGATCGAGGCGATGACCAGCGCGGTCAGCGCCAGGCCGAACGCCGCCATCCCCGCGTACCGCCACCACAGCCCGACACCGAGCATCAGCAGGCCCAGCACCGCTGTTCCGGTGCCGCGCACGGTGAGTCTCATTGCGCCGCGGGCTTGGGCACCGCCACGCGCGACAGCACGTCGGACAGCACCTCGGCCGTCGTCACGCCCGACAGGACGCTCTCCCGCGTCAGCACCAGGCGGTGGGCCAGCACCGGCTCCGCGATGTCCTGAACGTCCTGCGGCACGACGAAATGCCGGCCCTTCGACGCCGCGTAGACCTGCGCGCAGCGCACGAGGGTCCGCAGACCACGCGTCGAGGTGCCGAGCCGCAACCGTTCGTCGGTACGGGTACCGGTGCCCACGGACGAGATGTACTGCAGGATCGGGTCGGCGACGTGCAGCAGCTGCAACCGTCCGCTGAACGAGCTGATCTCGCGCGGCGACGACACCGTGCGCACGTCGGCGATCCTGCCCGCGCCGCTGCCGGGACGCAGCACGTCCAGCTCGTCCTCGACCGACGGGTAGCCGATCGAGGTGCGCAGCATGAACCTGTCGAGCTGCGCCTCGGGCAGCCGGTACGTTCCGTCGAGGTCGATCGGGTTCTGCGTCGCCACCACGAGGAACGGGTCCGGCACGGCGTGCCCGATGCCGTCGATCGTGACGGTCCGCTCCTCCATGACCTCGAGCAGCGCGGACTGCGTCTTGGCGGCCGCGCGGTTGATCTCGTCGGCCAGCACGATGTTCGCGAACACCGGACCCGGCCGGAACCGGATCTGGCCCGTCTGCGGGTCGTAGACCGAGGTGCCCGTGACATCGGACGGCAGCAGGTCGGGCGTGAACTGCACGCGCCGCGACAGACCGCCCAGCGCACCGGCGACGGCACGCGCCAGCGTCGTCTTCCCCGTGCCGGGCACGTCCTCCAGCAGCACGTGGCCGCCCGCGAACATCGCCACCAGCACCAGGTCGATCACGTCGCGCTTGCCGCGCACCGCGCTCTCGACCGCGTCGCCGAGGCGGGTGTGCAGGTCGCGGAAGGCGGAAACCTCACCGGTGTCGATCACTTTTCCTCATCTCCACGACGAACACCGATGCGCAGCAGGAACGCGCACGCCAGCAACCCGAGCCCGCCCGCGCCCATCGGCGCGGTACCGGCACCGGCCGGTGCCATCCGCGGGATGCAGGTCGGCTTGTTCGGCAGGCAGTCGTCGATCGTGTAGAGCACGTTGCGCGCCGCCGAGTCGACCTGTCCGGCACCGGACGCGGCGTACGCACGAACGACGATCGCGTTGCTGCCCTCCTCCAGGTCGATCTGCGCCGTGGTGGCGTTGCAGGCGATGCCGACCGAGTAGCCCTGCGTCCTGTTCACGACCTCGCAACGCCCGTTGTGGCTCGCCCAGTCGGCGGGCGGCGCCATGGTCACCGTGCGCCTGGGCACCATCCGGCCGCCGGAGACCGCGGTGATCACCACGGCACCCGCGGTCGGCAGCGACGGTGGCGGAGGCGGAGGTGGCGGCGGCGGCGTGGTGGTCGTGGTCGGCGGCGGGGTGTTGGGCGGAGGCGTGTTCGGGGGCGGGGTGTTCGGCGGGGGCGTGTTGGGCGGCGGGGTGTTCGCGGGCGGCGTCACGGTGAACGCGGCCATGCCCGCGGCACCGGCCGTCGACGCCGTCGAGGCCCGCACCGTCACGTCGAGCCTGCCGCTCGTGCAGAACGTGGAACCCGTGCACGGCACCGACAGATCAGTGGACGTACCAGCCGACTGGGCCGACACCGAGCCACCGCTGAACGAGCCGGAACCGGACACGGTGTAACCCACGACCGGGTCGGTCGACGCGGCGGCGGTCCAGCTCACCGTCACGACGAGCGCGGAGGAGTTGCGCGACTTCTCCCGCACGGTCACCCCGGCGGGCGCGGCCGGAGCCGTGCCACCGGCCGACGGCGGGGTGGAGACAGGAGTCGACGGCGGAGGCTGCACCTCAGTCGTCGGGCCGTTGTTCAGGCCGGGGTTGCGCGGCGGCTTCGTCGGCTCGTTCGGGTTCGGCGGCGGAGGTGGCGGCACGGACGGCGGCGGCGAGCGGTCCGGGTCCTTCACCGGGACCTCGGGACTGCGGATCGTCAGCGACCGCGTCGCGCCGTCCGCGTCGACCAGCACACCCGTGGACGAACCGGGCACGTTGACGAACAACCGGCCGTCGTCGAACACGAGCTCTGGGTCGGAACCGCCGGACGTGCGCACGTCGTCGCCACCGCGGTTGCCGCCGCGGTCGAGGATGATGACCTTGCCGGATCCCTTGCACGGCACGTAGACCTTGTCGCGGAACACCGCGGGCCGTCCGGGGTTCGGGCACCCCATCGCGCCGACGTCGACGCGGAGGACATCCCGGCCGACGACCAGCACCACGACCGAGGACGACGGCACCGACGCGGGCACCAGGTCCAGCGGCGAGGTCTGCGCGGCGATCACCTCGGCGTCCGAGCGGTCGGTGGACGAGTCCACGTCCTCACCCGTGCCGTCGCGCACCACGACACCGCCGTCGAGGCCGATGAGCGTGACGCCCTGGTCGTGCGGCACCAGCACGGTGCGGGGCCCGGCACCGGTGACCTGGCGCTGCGAGCGCTCCTGGAACCGCTCCTCGTCGTCCGACCAGTCCAGGGACCGCAACGTGCCACCGTGATCGACCAGCCACAGCACCCCGCGCTCGTCCACGACGGCGTCGGCCAGGGGCTGCCCGGCCTGCCAGGTCTGCCCGATGTCGGCCAGTGACAACGGATCGGCGGTGTGCACGGTGCCGGCCGCGCGGTCGACGACGAACACGAGCCCGTTCGCCACCAGCACCTTGCTCGTCGCGCCGGGTGGCGCCTGCCGGCGGCCGGAGGCGAGCAGCGTCGCGAGGTCGATGACGGTGATCTCGCCGGTGCGCCGGTTCAGGACGATCAGCCGGCCGTCCTCCTGCGCGATCTCGAGCTGCGAGTCGGGACCGCTGATCTGCAACCGCGTCTGCGGCTTGCCCGACACCGGGTTGACCTGCACGACCTCGCCGCGCTGGTCATCGCCCAGCCAGGTGAGCCCGTCCGACACCGCGACCGACGTGCGCGAGATGCCCTGCCCGAGCGCGGCGCCCGCGAGCACCAGAACACCCAGCAGTGCCGCGACGAAACTCGCCGATTCCCGCCCTCCACCGGAGATAATGCGTGTGATCCGGTGCCACCAAGACATACCGCGCCCCTCCCTCGCCCGCCGGGGATGCTAACCCCCGGCTCTGACAACTTCGGGCGGCGCATGGTTCCCGGTTCGCCTGGTCAGCCGACTGGCAGACATCGGGAATGGTGATGGATGCCGACCGGCAGTTTTGAAAACCGAATGGCGTTACCCCGAATCGACCAACGCGTAAGGCAGAGTGGACGCATGGAAATCCCCGGCATGGGACTTGCCAAGCAAGCGCTCGACACCGCCCTCGGCACGACAGTGGCCGTCGCGGCCGTTCCGGCCCGCGTGCTGAGCCTGATCGGCGAGGTCGAACAGCTCGTCCGCAAGGTCAACGGCACGATCGACGCCGTCGACGGCATCGTCGCGAAAGCCGGCGACCTGGTCGACCGCACGGCCAATGTCGTGGCCGACGCGGAGAAGGCCGTCGACGAGGTCCGCGCCATCACGGCGAGCGCGAGCGACGTCGCCGAACGCGCCGGGCTGGTCGTCACGACGGCGGGCCACACCGCGCACTCGGCCAACGAGCTGATCGGCATGTACGAGCCCATCGCGAAGAAGGCCCAGCCGCTCGCGCAGCGGTTCGTGGACGAGCTCTCGCCGCACGAGGTCGAGGCCGCGATCAAGCTCGTCGACGAGCTGCCGGTGCTGACGGAGCACCTGACCAGCGACATCCTGCCGATCCTCGCGACCCTCGACAAGGTCGGTCCCGAGGTGCACCAGCTGCTGGAGGTCACCAGCGACATGCGCCAGGCGATCCTCGGCATCCCCGGCTTCGGGTTCATGCGCCGCCGCGGCGAGAAAAAAGAAGAGGAAGAAGGTGTGAGGGAGCTCGAAAACGGGTAGCCCACCCGCATGAGCGCTCTCACCCGCGAAGATCAACTGACCTGGTGGCTGCTGACCAGCGTGTTCGGCCTGCTCGCGGCGATCAACGTCGCACTGGCCGTCACGGAGAGAACGACCTGGCCCTACGCGCTCGCGGCGTTACTTCTCGCCGCGAGCGCGTGGAGTGCCAGACAGGCGATCAGGCCTTCCCCGTCGTCTGGTGTGTCAGGTTCGACGGTGCGCCGAACCGGAACGCGCGCACCCGATAGGTCGCGGTTTTCTCGTCTGGAAGTGTGATCACCCCGTACGAGGTGGTGTCCGGGTCGAGCTGCACGGCGACGCGGTAGTCCGCCGCGCCCACCGGCCTGACCTCGATCAGGTACCCGTCCTCGTCGGACGCGCGGTCCTCCCAGGTGAACAGGATCCCGTTGGCGTGCTTCACCTCCGCCTTCAGGCCCGTCGCCGCCGCCTTGGGTGAGGTCACCGGCGCCTTGCCGCCACCGGCCTTGACCGGCGCGGTCCAGTCCGGCCCCTCGATCTCCGGCACGTCGTCCCCCGGGGGCAGCGCGACGTCCACAGTGGCCGAAGCGGGCCCGGTGAACGGCCGGACCCGGTAGTAGAACTGGGTTTCCGGGATCAGGTCCGGATGCTTGTACGTGTCCTTCGCCGGCGCGGCGAACTCCAGGATCGTGTACTCGCCGTCGGCAGCGTTCGCGTACTCGACGACCTGCCCGGCCGACCCCGCCTCCGGACGCCAGTGCAGCGTCACGTCGATCGGCGAGGTCAGCTCGGACGTCAGCACGGGGTCCTGCTGTTCCTGGCCACAGGCAGCCAAGAACAGCAGGAGCACCAAAGCAGTCGTGCGTCGGATCACTTGCGCCAGAACTTGATGTTGCTCCAGACGACCGTGGCAGGTCCTTGACCGCTGGAAGTCCTGTACGCGCCGAACTTGTCGTAGAAGCTCGTACCCGAACTCGCGTAGGTGTGCGCACGCGAGCCGTTGATGTACGTGCGGTGTTCCGTGGCCGTGTTGTGCACGGTGTTCACGCGCACGGTCGCCCCCACGGTCGCGCCGGTGGCGATGGTGTCGCCCCCGTGCACGGCGTAAAGCCGGCCACCGCGTTCCACGGCGAGCATCCAGAACGGTCCCGCGCTGGGAGCTTCGCGGAACGTCTGCTTGAGACTGATGCGGGTGCCGCCGAGACTCGTGATCCGGAAGCTCCCCTCGAACTGGCGCGTGCCGCCGGTGTAAGTGGCGTAACGCCGCTCGGCACGCTGGTCACCGCTCGCGGTCGAGCAGGTGAGCTGGAACGTGAGGTTGTTGACGTTGCCACAGCCGCGTTCCTGAACGGTGAACGACGGCGAGTAGCTGGTCCACGGACCCGTCTCGACCTGTGCCCGCGCCGGTGAGACCGACACGAGCAGACCGGCTGCCAGCGCGATCCCCGCGACGGTGCGGAGTCGTTTGGACATACCGATACCTCCTCAAAGCGTGCTGAGGACAGCACGTTTTCTCAGGGGGCGGTATCGCGAGAGTAGCCGATACTGATCGAATGTTCGACCTCCATCGTCTGCGACTGCTGCGTGAACTTTCCCAAAGGGGGACGCTCGCCGCCGTCGCGCAGGCGCTGAACTACAGCCCGTCGTCGGTGTCGCAGCAGCTCTCCCTGCTGGAGTCCGAGGTCGGCGTGCCCCTGCTGGAACCGGTCGGCAGGCGGGTGAAGCTCACGCCGCAGGCCGAGATCCTGGTGCGGCACACCGAAGAGGTGCTCGCGCGGCTGGACCAGGCCGAGTCCGAGGTGGCCGCGTCGCTGCACGAGATCACCGGCACGCTGCGGGTCGCGACGTTCCAGACCGCGGCACTGGCGCTGATCCCGGCGACGTTGGCACGCATGAGAGACGAGCATCCGTCACTTCGGATCGAGTTCCAGGTCCTCGACCCCGCGGAAGCGCTTTCCGCGTTGAACGCCAGGGACTTCGACCTCGTCTTCGTGGAGGAGTGGCCGGACCAGCCCGAGGCCCGGTTCACCGGCCTCGAGTACCGGGAACTGTGCCGGGACCCGATCCGGCTGGCCGTCCCACGTGGACTGCCGGTCGACGAGATCGGCTCCTACCCGTGGATCATGGAGACCGAGGGCTTCCCGCAACGGATCTTCAACGTGAACTGGTGCCGCCACAACGGCTTCGAGCCGGACGTCCGCTTCTCCTCCACCGACGTGCTGGTGAAGCTGCGGTTCGTGGAACGGGGTCTCGCGGTCGCGTTGCTGCCGGACCTCATCTGGTACGACCGCGAGGTCGCCGTCGACCTGCACGAACTGCCGGTGCCGATGTCGCGGCTGTTGTTCACTGCGGCACGGGCAGGACGAGGTCAGCATCCGGCCGTTCGGGCGTTCCGGGAGGCGCTGGCGCTTTCCGTAGCGCCGCTCCGACACCTGCCGTGATCACCAGGGCGATGCCGCACAACGAGATCACGCTCAGGTGCTGGCCGAGCAGCAACGCGCCTGCCAGCGCGGCCGCGGCGGGCTCGAGCGCGAGCACGACGCCGAACGTGCTGGGCTGCAACGTCTTGAGCGCCCTGATCTCCAGGGTGTACGGGATCGCGGACGCGAGCAGTGCCACGAGCGTGCCGAGCAGCAGGATCCTGGGCTCGAACAACGTGGCGCCGGCCGTCGACAGCCCGTACGGCAGGGTGAGCGCCGCCGCGATCAGGCTCGCCCCCGCGAGACCGCCGGTGCCGAGCCCTGCCGTCGCGAGCTTGCGGCCGGCCAGCACGTAGCAGGCCCAGAACGCGGCCGCGAACAACGCGAGCACCACGCCGATGAGGTCGAGCTTCGCGCCGGTGTACTCGTGCACGCCCAGGACGACGACACCGGCGAGCGCCAGCACGACCCACACGAAGTCCCTGGGCCGCCGGCTCAGCGCCGCCGCGAGCCCGAGCGGCCCGAGGAACTCGATCGTCACCGCGACGCCGAGCGGGATCCGGTCGATCGCGAGGTAGAACGTGCCGTTCATGCCGGCCATGGTCATCCCGAGCACCAGCGTCTCCTGGCGGAACTTCGGCCGCACGACCACGGCCAGCATCAACGCCGCGATGCCGAGCCGCAGGGCCGTGGCGCCGGGAGCGCCGATCTGGCCGAAGAGCTGGTTCGCGAACGCCGCGCCGAACTGCAGTGAGACGACCGAGCCGAGGACGAGGAAGACCGACATGTGTTCAGTCTTGTTTCCGCCGTCCCTTCAGTACAGCGAATGTTTGCGAGCGATATCGTTCGGTTTTCCCGAACATTTAGACTGGCCGGTGCGATGAGACGCAAACCCTCCTCCCCTCTCCCCCAGCGCAACGGCCTGGACGCGGCGCGGTTGAAGCTGCCGCCGGAAGGTCCCTGGCTGTCCCTGCGCGAACACCTCGTGGAACGTCTGCCGAGGGTGGCGGCCGAGCGCATCGACGAGATGCTGGCCGAGGAACGGATCTGGAGCGTCTCCGGCCCGTTGGGAGTGGACGCGCCGTTCGTGCCCGACTCCTACATCTGGTTCCACCGCGACCTGCCCGTCGAGGTGCCGGTGCCGTTCGAGGTCGGCGTGGTCCACCAGGACGACGACATCGTGGTGGCGGACAAGCCGCACTTCCTCGCGACGATCCCGCGTGGCCAGCACATCATGCAGACCGCGCTGGTGAAGCTCCGCGACTCGCTGGGTCTGCCGGAGCTCTCGCCGGCGCACCGGCTGGACCGCGTCACGGCCGGGCTCGTGCTGTTCGTGGTGCGCCGGGAGCTGCGCGGCAAGTACCAGACGATGTTCCGCGATCGGGTGGTGCGCAAGGAATACGAGGCGATCGCCCCGTACGACCCCGCGCTGGAGCTGCCGCGCGTGGTGCGCTCGCGGATCATCAAGGAACGCGGCATCATCACCGCGTTCGAGGAGGACGGCGAGCCGAACGCCGAAACTCATGTGTCCCTTGTGGAGCGTCGCGGTTCCCTTGGCCGCTACCACCTCAAGCCGGTGACCGGCCGCACCCACCAGCTGAGGCTGCACATGTCCGGGCTCGGCGTGCCGATCGTGAACGACGACTTCTACCCGGTGTTGCAAGAACGTCCGCTGGACGACTTCTCGTCACCCCTGCAACTGCTCGCCCGCACGTTGTCCTTCGTGGACCCCGTGTCGGGCGTCGACCGGTCGTTCACCTCGGGGCTGAAGCTGTCCGCCTGGTCATGAGATGTGCGTACGGCGGGTGTCGATCGGCTGCGGTTCCCAGACCTGGCCCATCCGGTCGAGCAAGCGCCGCGCGAGCGCGCTCATCTCCGGGTGGGTCTCGCTGAACGTCGCCACGACCTTCGCCCGGAACATCAGCCGGCCGCGCGCCGTCGTGCTGTACCAGAACCAGTCCTCGTCGACGACCCTGGCGAGGTGGTCGGTGCCGTCCCGCTCGGCGCGCTGCACCAGCGCGTCGCCGTTCACGAACCACCGCACGCACGCGTCTTCGAGCCCGGCGGTGAAGCCGCGTTCCTCGAAGTAGGCCTGCTCGGCGGCCTCCCGCAGCTCCCGGGGCGTCTCGCTGACGGTCGCGCAGGTCGGGAAGCCGATGCGGAGGTAGACGACCTCGGTCAGCCCGTCCCCCAGCGCCGCGCCCTCGAAGTCGACGAACCTCGCGCCCCGCGGTGAGTACATGTCGTTGCCGGGGCACGGGTCGCCGTGCAGCAGGTCGAACTTCCCGGAGTCCTCGAACACCAGCTCGTGCTCGGCGCCCCCGATCTCGACCTCCAGCGCCCGCACGAACCGCAGGAACGGGACGGGGTCCGGGACCGCCTGGCGGGGCAGCAGCCCGGCGTGCTCCGGTCCGGTGGCCATGTGGAGGCGGGCGAGGCCGCGGGCGTAGTCGATCACCCAGTCCTCCCCGAACGGGTCGGAGCGCAGCCGTTCGAGCACCACGGTCCGCTTCTCGTGGTCGACGTCGAGGACGCGCGGCACCACGCCGGTGTGCTCGGCGAGCCTGAGCGCGGTGACCTCGCGCTCGAACGCCACCTGGTCGCCGACCACCTGCTTGACGATCCGGTCCCCGTCCGCCCAGACGCGGGACCGGACACCGCTCGCGAGTCGCTCCACATGCGCATCCTATTCCCTGCCCATGACGAATACATTGCCGCCAGCTGGGCAACTCAGAGCAGAATTGTTCCGCTATTCGGACCACCGTGTAACAGCGCCCCGAAAGGCCGCGAATTCACCGCCGTGCAGAACCATGGGGCGGAAGCGAACCTGGGGCGATTGCCTTCGCTGACCGGGATGAGATTCATCGCGGCGTTCATCGTGTTCGGATTCCACATCAACGCGGCAGGGCTGTGGCCCTATCTGGACGTGCCCTTCCGCCAGGGTGCGACCGGGGTCAGTTTCTTCTTCATCCTGTCCGGATTCGTGCTCACCTGGTCCGCCAGGCCGGGCACCCGGCCTGCGACCGTCTGGCGGCGCCGAGCGGCGAAGATCTTCCCCAACCACCTCGCGACCTGGCTCGTCGTGCTGGTCGCCGCCGCCGCGGTGTCCCCAGCGACGGCACTGGCGAACCTGTCGCTGATCCAGGCGTGGTTTCCTGCCGAGAGCGTCTACTTCAGCCTGAACACCCCGGCGTGGTCATTGTCGTGCGAATTGGCGTTCTATCTGGCGTTCCCGCTGCTGATCAAATGGCGGATGCGCAAGCCGTGGCTGATCGCAAGTGCGGCGGTGTTCGCAATTTTGACAGTTCCGATCATCGCGCTGTCAATGCCAGGCCCCCTCGAATACTGGTTCGTTTTCGTCTTCCCGCCGGTGCGCGCATTGGAGTTCGTGCTCGGCATGGCGATGGCGCGGGTCGTGCAGCAGGGGAAGTGGATCGGTCTCGGGCTGTGGCCCGCGAGTGCGTTGTTCGTGGCCGCGTACGTCGGCTCGTGGTACCTGCCGGCGTCGTTCCCGTACGTCGCGGGCACCGTCGTCCCGCTCGCGCTGCTGATCCCGGCGGCGGCGGTCGCCGACCTCACCGGCAGGTCCTCGCCGTGGCGCTCGAAACCGATGGTGTGGCTGGGAACCGTGTCGTTCGCCTTCTACATGGTCCACCAGATCGTCATCCGGAGCAGCGAGAAGCTCCTCGACGTGCACGCGTTGCCACTGGTCGCGGCGCTCGGGATGTTCGTGGTGTCGATGCTCGCGGCCTGGCTGTTGTACCGGCTGGTCGAGGTGCCCGCGGAACAGTTCATCAAGCGGGCACCCCGACCAGCACTGATCACGCCAGCGTCAGCGCGTACAGCTCCACCCGCGGATCGTCGGGCAGCGTGACCGAACGGACCGTCTTCGCGGCGTCCAGCCTCAGCGACTGACCGAACAACCGGACCGGCGGCCCGTCGACGCCCTGCCCCGCCTTGATGCGGTGCGGCATCTCCAGCACGGTCGGGCCGCCGCCCGCCCAGTCCGCCACCGAGGCCACGACCTCGGCCGAGGTGCCGTCGGTGTACCAGACGGTGAAGGCGGTCGACACCGGTCCGTTGTGCGACGAGCCCACGACGTGCAGCCACGAGAACTGGCCGGTGGGCAGCAGGAGCCCCTGCCCGCGCGCCTCCACGAAGTTCGGCTTCGTGCCGCTGGGGTCAGGCGCCTGGTAGGTGATGCCGCCCCACGTGACGGGCCCGGCCGGGGGCAGCAGGGCCGCGTCGTAGCTCCAGCCACCGCCGTCGAAGTTCCCGGACGCGGAGTCGGCGACCGTCGCCGTGCCGTCGTGGTTGAGCTCCGGCGTCACGTCCACCGAACACGTCGAGAACGCGCACAGCGCCGCCGGTTTGACCTCCACCACCACCTTCAGCGCCACGGACTCCACCTGCACCGGGACCTCGTACGACCCAGGAGCCACCCCGGCGGGCACGGTCAGCGTCAACGGCACCGTCTTCTGCGTCGGCAGGTGCCGCGACACGATCACGAACGGCTTGGCACCGCTCACCTTCCAGCCCGCGGGCACGGTGGCGACCGGCCGCACGGTCGTGGCCCCCGGCGACTGGGCCAGCACGTCGAGCTGCACCGTCAGCGACTGCGCGGAGTCCGAGGTCGGCAGCACGATCTCGGAGTTCCGCAACGACGCCGACAGCGCACGACGCGAGTCCTCGTTGCCGTCGTTGAGCGAAGGCGGCTCGTCACCTCGCCCGGTTCCCCACGACGAGGGCTTCGACGACACCTGGTGGGCGAGCTTTCCGCCGCGCTGCAACGAAGACCAGGACAGCCAGGTCTTGCGGACGTCCCGTCCACCGAACGACACGCTCTTGACATACCGGTTGGTGTCCGAGACCCCTGGCGCCGTCACGGTCAGCGTCCCGCCCTGCGACCCGTACTGTCCGATTCGGACGGTCGCGGACTCGAACTGCGGCGAGGACAACGCGACGAAGTCCGCGCCGTTGAACGTCGGGTAGATGCCCAGCGACGAGAAGACGTACCAGGCCGACATCGTGCCCAGGTCGTCGTTGCCCGTCATGCCGTCCGGGCCGGTGGTGAACAACGTCATCGCCGCCCGCACGACCGTAGCGGTCTTCGAGGGCGTGCCCGACCACAGGTACATGTACGGCGCGAGCAGGTCCGGTTCGTTGTTCGGGTTGTAGGTGGGCTTGCCGTAGTAGTCGTACGGCTCGGTGATCCAGTCGTGCCGTGCGGTACCGGCCGGGTCGGCGAGCAGCTTCTCGTAGGCGAAGAACGAGTCGAGCCGCTTCTCGGTCTCCTTGCGCCCGCCCATCAGCGACACCAGTCCGGCCGGGTCCTGCGGCACCAGCCACTGGTACTGGTAGGCGCCGCCCTCGTGGAACTGGTGCGAGGCGTCGACCGGGTTGTACGGCGTCAGCCACGTGCCCGCGGCGGTGCGCGGCCGGAACTGGCCGATCGACGAGTCCCACAGGTTGCGGTACCACTGGCCGCGGTCGGCGAACAGGCGCGCGTCGGCCTTCTTGCCCAGTCCCTTGGCCATCAACGCGAGTGACGCGTCGGCGGCCGAGTACTCCAGGGTCGCGGAGGCCGGGTGCACGCAGTCGTTGTCGCCGCCCTTGTGCGCGCAGTCCTTGCCCAGCTCCAGGCCGGACGGGATGTAACCGCGGTCGTTGTAGTAGGTGACACCGGATCGCCCGTTGTACGGCGATTCGGCCGGAGGCAACGACGTGGCGTTGGCGCGCAACAGCTTGTACGTCTCCTCCTCGTAGCCCTTCAGCAGTCCCTTCGACCAGGCCTCGACGAGGAACGGCGTCACCGGGTCACCGGTCATGATGTTGGTCTCCGACGACGCCAGAGCCCAGCGCGGCAACCATCCGCCGTCCCGCCCACTGGCCACGACGGACAGTGCGACGTCACGGGCGACCTTCGGTTCCAGGATCTGCAGGAGCTGGTTCTGTGGTCTGTACGTGTCCCACAACGAGAAGTTCTGGTACGGCGTGTAGCCCGACGCCGTGCGCACCTTGCCGTCGAAGCCCATGTACTTGCCGTCGACGTCACCGGCGAGGTTCGGGTGCAGCACCGAGTGGTAGAGCGCGGTGTAGAACGCGACCTGCCGGTCCCGTGGCCCACCGGAGATCCGCACCGCGTCCAGCTGCTTCTTCCAGACGTCCTTGGCGGCCGCGACCGCGCCGTCGAAGTCGCTGGAAGGAGCCTCCGCCGCGAGGTTCTTCCGCGCGCCCTCGATGCCGGTGTAGGACAGGCCGAGCTTCAGCACGACGTCCCGGTCGGCGGTGGCGTCGAACGTGACCCAGGCGCCGTTGCCACCGGTGCCGGCCGCGTCCCGGACGCCCGGCGTGGGAGCGCTCCCCCGCCACGCGCCGAAGGACGCGAACGGGCGGTCGAACGTGGCCGTGAAGTACACGGTGTGCTCGTCCTTGCCCGCGCAGAACCGGCCGTTGCGCACCCGGCCCTCGATCGTCCGGTCACCGACGACGTGGATCTCCGAGTCCAGCACCGTCTGGTTGGACCGTCCGGTGTTGAACAGGACGTTCGCCGCGCCGCTCGAAGGGAACGTGTAGCGCTGCCACCCGGTCCGCTGCGTGGCCGTGAGCTCGGCGTTCACTCCGTAGCGAGGCAGCCCGACGCGGTAGTACCCGGGCTGCGCGGTCTCGTCCGAATGACTGAAATCGGACTTGTAAGCGTTGATGTCAACGTTGTCAACGGACCCGACTGTCGGCATGACCGGCAGCTCGCCCATGACGCCGCAGCCCACGCCCGACAGGTGTGTCTGCGAGAAGCCGTAGATGGAGGTGGCCTTGTAGTCGTACCCGCCCTGACCTCCCGTATCAGGGCTGACCTGCACCATCCCGAACGGCACCGAGGCGCCCGGGAAGGTGTTGCCGAAGTTCTGCGTGCCCACGAAGGGATTCACCAACGACGAAGGATCCTCGTCCGCCTGTGCCGCTTGAGCAGGGACTGTTAACCCCAGTAACAGCCCGACTACAACCAGTGTCCGCATGGGAGGCAGTATTGTCTGATCGTCGCCGCCCCGACACCCATCGGAGGTCGGCGATGCGCGCATTGGCCGCAACGCTGCTGCTTCTTGTCGCGTTTTGTCATCCGGCGCAGGCCGCGCCCACTCTCGACACGGTCACCACAGCGAGCGTCTACGGGTGCCTGCGCACCAACGGCGCGGGTGTGTACGACGCCACGGCCGGCAAGACGTTCGTGACGTACTCGGGGTCCAAGCACGACATCTACGTCAAAGCGTTCGACCACGCCGCGAACTCGTGGTCGGCGGCGGTCAAGGTCGCCACGCTGAACCTGACGCACGACAACGCCTATCACGACTACCCGGTGCTCACGCAGCTCGGCGACGGCAGGCTCGCGATCTTCCGGGCCACGCACACGACGTCGATGCAGCTCTACACCGCGCCCACACCGCGGGCGATCACGGGCACGTGGACCGCGCGGACGATCAGCACGGACAAGAACACCTACCCCGAGCCGATCGTCACGGGGAACACGATCCACCTGTTCTACAGCCACAACACGGATCTGTCGTACCCGTACCGCACGTACAAGGTGATCAAGTCGACGGACAACGGCAAGACGTGGTCCGCACCGCGCACGATCATCGACTCCGGGCGCACGGCCGACAAGTACGCCGAGGTGTACGCGTTCGGCGTGACGCACCGCAACGGCCGCGTGTACCTGACCTGGTCGCTGCACGGCGGACCCAAGGGCCACAACGGCGGCGGCAAGAACATCTACGTCGCGTACTTCGACACGGCGTCCGGGAACCTGTTCACGGTCGGCGGCGCGTCGCTCGGCACGGTGATCGACTCCTCGGACACCGACAAGGCCAGGGTCGTCACGACGAACCCCACCGATCTCCCCGCGGGCAAGGACCTTCCCGAGGAGAACCCGGTGACGGTGCCGTTGAACGACGGTTCGCTCGTGCTGGGGTACGGCGTGCACACCAGCACCAGCGCCAAGATCGTGCTCGCGCGTTTCGCCGGTGGCGCCTGGACTTCCACGACGGTCGACACCTCGACGTCGTTGTTCAAGGACCTCGCCGCGACCGGCAACGGCGTCGACTTCTCCTACGCCAGCGCGGATCGCAAGCGGTTGCTGGTGAAGTCGTGGACGCCGGGCGGGTCCGTGACGGCGAAGCACGACCTGACGGTGCCGTACTCGGCCGGTGCCGACACGACGTTCTACGCGAACTTCGTGGAGAACCGGCCGAGCGACCTGGTGGCCAGCACCATCGACTACGAGACCCGCAAGACCAACCACACGGGCACGTGGCCGGTGTTCTCGATTCGGGGCTAGCTAGCAGCGCTTGCTGGAGAACGCGGTGAAGTTGTCGTCCTGCTGGACGCTGACCATGCCGTAGGCGGCAGTGCACTGGGACAGGGTGGAGGCCGGCTTGCCCCACAGCTCGACGGGGGCGAACTGGCTGCTGTTGCCGCCCTTGTAGGAGTTCGGTGTGCTGTCGCCGGCACTGCTGTAGACGGCGATCGCGGTCTGCGTGCCCCAGTAACGACCGGTGGCGCGGAAGCTTTCCCAGACGTAGACGTAGGAGTAGTTCGACCCGCACCCGGCGAACTGCTTCACGGACGCGATGTTGTTGCCACGCCACTTGATGTACCCGGTCGACCCGATCTGCGCGGCGCTGGCGCAACCGGGCGGCGTCTCCGCGTTGGCGACACCGGGAGAGACGAAACCGAGCAGCACGAACGCGGCGGCGATGATTGCCCTCTTCATGCGGGTGATCATCGCCGTTCGCGCTGACAACTCCCTGACACCCGAGTAAGCAGGAGGCATGCCCGTACAGCTCAACCACACCATCGTCCACGTCAGCGACCAGAACGTCTCCGCCCGGTTCCTCACCGAACTGCTCGGCCTGCCCGACCCGGTGCGCTACGGCCCGTTCCTCGTCGTCGAGGTCGCGAACGGCGTCTCGCTCGACTACATGACCGTGTCCGGCCCGATCACCGGGCAGCACTACGCGTTCCTGGTGACCGAGGAGGAGTTCGACCAGATCTTCGGCCGCGTCCAGGAACGCGGCCTCGAGTACTGGGCCGACCCGTTCCACTCCCAGCCCCAGCAGATCAACCGCAACGACGGCGGACGCGGCGTCTACTGGAACGACCCGGACGGCCACGCGCTGGAGATCATCACCAGGCCCTACGGCTCCGGTTCCTGACGAACCGGTTCACGTATCTAAAAGGTATAGACCACCTCTTGTGCTCGGAGTTCTTGCCTGCCACCGTGAGAGCGGTAACACGCAGTGGCCGCCCTGACACTCCGAGGAGTTGGTCCCATGCTCAGGACCCGCGCCGCCGCCCTGTTCGTCGCGCTGATCGGCGTCTTCACGTTCGTTCAGCCGGCGACGGCAGCGCAGTTCATCATCACCGAGACGCAGTTCAAGAACATGTTCCCCACCCCGACCCGCAACACCTTCTACACCTACGCGGGCTTGAAGAACGCGATGGCCACGTTCGGCTCGTTCGCGAACCAGGGCAGCGACACGGTGAAGAAGCAGGAACTCGCGGCGTTCCTGGCCAACGTCTCGCACGAGACCGGCGGTCTGCACTACATCCGCGAGATCAACCAGAACGGCGACTACTGCGACGAGACCCGGCCCTACGGCTGCCCCTCGACGCAGAAGTACTACGGCCGCGGTCCGATCCAGCTGTCGTGGAACTTCAACTACAAGGCGGCCGGCGACTACCTCGGCATCAACCTGCTGACCAACCCCGAGCGGGTGGCCACGGACGCGACCGTCTCGTGGCGGACCGCGATCTGGTACTGGATGACGCAGAACGGGCCTGGCACCATGACCCCGCACAACGCGATGGTCAACTCGCGCGGCTTCGGCCAGACCATCCGCAGCATCAACGGATCGCTCGAGTGCGACGGCCGCAACCCCGGCACGGTGGAGAGCCGCGTCTCGAAGTACCGCTCGTTCACCTCGATCATCGGTGTCGCAACGGGATCGAACCTGTACTGCTAGTGACAAAACAGGTCTAGACCCTTGACTGGTCTGGACCATTGGTGCCAATCTCAGCGCTGTTCACATACCTGATCCTCCGGGCGCAAGACTCCAGGAGTGAGTGACCTTGCTGAGAAAACGAATTCTGGCGTCTCTCGCGGCGGTGGTGATGGCGGCGACCGTGGCCGTCATCGCACCGACCGCGTCATCCCAGGCGGAAGTGTCCGCACAGGCCTGCACGGCCACCGACTGGGTCGCCGGTAAGCAGTACTACACCGGCAACATCGTGCGCTTCAACGGTTCCTACTACATCGCCGAGCACGACAACCCCGGCTACGACCCGACCATCTCCACCTGGTTCTGGGACCCGACGAGTTGTGACGGCGGTGGTGGAGGTGGCGGCGGTACCTGCACCAGCGCCACGGACTGGGTCGCGGGCCGGCAGTACTACACGGGCAACATCGTGCGCTTCAACGGTTCCTACTACATCGCCGAGCACGACAACCCCGGTTACGACCCGACCATCTCCACCTGGTTCTGGGAACCCCACAACTGCAATGGTGGCGGGGGCGGTGGTGGCGGCAGCTTCGTCGTCAGCGAAGCCCAGTTCAACCAGATGTTCCAAGGCACCCGCGACCCCTTCTACACCTACGGCGGTCTCGTCGAGGCCATGAGCGCGTACCCCGCCTTCGCGAAGACCGGTGGCGACACGGTCTCGAAGCAGGAAGCGGCGGCGTTCCTCGCGAACGTCTCGCACGAGACCGGTGGCCTCAGGTACATCAGGGAGATCACGCCGGGCGTCTACTGCGACTGGGGCAGGCCCTACGGCTGCCCTGCGGGCGAACGGAACTACTACGGCCGCGGCCCGATCCAGCTGTCGTGGAACTTCAACTACAAGGCGGCCGGCGACGCGCTCGGTCTCGACCTGCTGAACCACCCGGAATGGGTCGAGCAGCAGGCGCCGATCGCGTGGAAGACGGGCCTCTGGTACTGGAACACGCAGTCCGGTCCCGGCTCGATGACCGGACACGCGGCCATGACCAACGGCTCCGGGTTCGGACAGTCGATCCGCAGCATCAACGGTTCACTGGAGTGCGACGGCCGCAACCCGGCGCAGGTCCAGAGCCGCGTCGACAGCTACACGCGGTTCACGCAGATCCTCGGTGTGCCGACGGGCGGCGGCCTCTACTGCTAGTGGTCGCCCTGACTAGGACTTGAGTGGTCCTAGTTTGGCCGTAGCTTCAATTCATGACCATGGAGCTCAACGACCTGTTGCACGAGCTGAACGATCAGCGCAGGACCTTCCGCGTCACAGTGCAGGGTCTCACCGCCGCAGAAGCGGTGAAGCGCACGACCGTCAGCGAGCTCACGCTGGGTGGGTTGCTCAAGCACCTCACCTGGTGTGAGCGCGGCTGGACCCACATCCTGACCGAGCAGCCCGGCACTCCGCCCGGCATGCTCGACTGGGATCAGTACACGTGGACCGGCGACGACCTCGACGCGTTGCTGGAGTCCTACGACGAGGCGGTGCGCACGACCGATGAGGCCGTGCGCACCGCCTCGCTCGACAAGCTGGTGCCGCTGCCGTCCGCGCCCTGGGACCAGAACCCGCAGCCCATGTCGATCCGGCGGATCGTGCTGCACCTGATCCGGGAGACCGCACAGCACGCGGGCCACGCGGACATCATCCGGGAGTCGCTCGACGGTCAGTCGACCACGGCGTTCCTGTACGAGTAGCTCAGGCCGCCAACTGCTCCTTGACCTGTGCCAGCGACGGGTTCGTGAGCGCCGCGCCGTTCGGGAAGTGGACGGTCGGCACCGTGCGGTTGCCGCCGTTCACCTCCATCACGAAGTCGGCCGCGCCCGGCGTCTCCTCGATGTTGATCTCGACGTACTCGATGCCTTCGCGGTCGAGCGAGCTCTTCAGGATCCGGCAGTAGCCGCACCACGAGGTCGAGTAGACGGTCAGCTGGTCGGGAGCCATCAGGCGCACTCCTCGTCGAGGTTGGACTGTGTCCTCAGTGTCAACGCCCGGCCGGGAGCGCTTCTTCCCGGGGTGCCGCTGTGCCGCGCGCCACTCGGACGGCGCAGCCGCCGGCGATCGTCAGACAATCGTCAGGTCAATTCCCTGCACGGTGAGTGAACATAGTTCGCGCACGGCCGAAGATTTCGGTCGTGCAATTCGTCGTGAATTCATCCTGGCATTGACGATCAATTCAGTCACCCATTCGGCGGCCCGTCACCACGCAGGGTTTCCGATATCGTCTGAATTCCGCCGCCGCTACCGCAGTCATGTTTGGAAAGGCTGACCATGCTGAAAACGGTGGCGGCTGCTGCCCTCGCGCTGTCCGCGGTCCTGACCGCGCCGGTCGCGAACGCAGCACCCGATGTTCCTGATTTCGTGACGATCGACGTCGTCACCGTGAACGGTTCCGGCTGTCCCGCCGGCACCGCCGCCGTCGCGGCCGCGGACGACCGCACGGCTTTCACGGTCACGTACAGCCAGTACCTGGCCCAGGCCGGACAGGGCTCAGGCCCCACCGACTTCCGGAAGAACTGCCAGCTCAACATCAGAGTGAGCTACCCGCAGGGCTTCACGTTCGGCATCGCCCAGGCCGACTACCGCGGATTCGCCAACCTGCAGCAGGGCGCCACGGGCACGGAGAAGGGGAACTACTACTTCCAGGGCATGTCGCAGACCGCGAGCCGCACCCACACGTTCACCGGCCCGAAGAGCGACAACTGGCAGGCCACCGACCGCGCGACGGTGTCGGAAATCATCTATGCGCCGTGCGGGGAAGTCCGCCACCTGAACATCAACACCGAACTGCGCGTGAACGCCGGAACCGCGTCGAAGTTGAACAGCTTCATGACGATGGATTCCACGGACAGCAGTGTGAGCACGAAGTACCAGTTCTCCTGGAAGCGTTGCTGATCCAGGCACCGATTGCCGCCGCCCGTTCATTTCGTTGAACCCCAGACGGAAAGGTGCCCCATGCTCACCACACTCGCCGCGGCCGCGCTCGCGATGTCGACGATCATCATTCCCCCCGGTGGCGCCCCCGGCGACACGCCCCCGCCGGAGAACATCACCATCGACGTCGTGACCATCAACGGTTCAGGCTGCCGGGCGGGAACGGCCGCCGTCGCCGTGAGCCCGGACAACAAGGCGTTCACCGTCACCTACAGCGAGTTCATGGCGCAGGTCGGCCCTCAGGCCCTGCCGACCGACTTCCGCAAGAACTGCCAGCTGAACCTGCGCGTCAACGTGCCGTCCGGCTTCACCTACGGCATCGCGTCCACCGACTACCGCGGCTTCGCGCACCTCGAACGCGGCGCCACGGCCCTGGAGAAGGCCAACTACTACTTCCAGGGCATGTCGCAGACCGAGTACAAGCAGCACAACTACAAGGGCCCGCTCAGCGACGACTGGCAGGCGACGGACACGACCGACGTGGCCGCCATCGTCTACCACCCCTGTGGCGAGAAGCGGAACTTCAACATCAACACGGAGCTGCGGGTCATGGCGGGCACGTCCGACCCGAAGAAGGTCACCAGCTTCATCGCGATGGACTCGACCGACGGGTCCATCGAGACCACCTACCACTTCGCGTGGAAGGTCTGTCCGCCCAAGCCGTAGTACCCGCTAGGTGCCGGGCATTCCGCGAACCGGGGTGCCCGGCACGCCCCTGTCCTGAGAGGATCGTCCCAGCCGACGTCTGGGGGGACGAAGATGCACGCGGGTACGGAAGCGGAGCTGGGTCCGGAGTTCCGCGCGATGATGAACGCTCTCGCCGGCACGACACCGCATCCCGGCCGGACGCTGCTCCCGGCAGACCTGGAGAACTCCACCGCGCGACTGGATCTGGTGCGGCTGGCCGTGGTCGTGGCGCTGGAACGGGCGGGCGAGCAGGTCGAGGTCCTCTCTGCCCCTCCGCACAGGGGATGGCTGGCCACGCTCAGGAAAGCTGTTTCCCAGTCACGTCATCCCGGACGCACGGTGACCATCGCGGAGAACGGCGACGGGCTCGTGCGCGTCACGATCGGCGAGGAGCGGTTCGAGTTCCGGCCACCGTCCGAACAGGAGTGCCGGCGGCTGCTGGAGCCCGGGGCACGCGGCACCGTGCTGCGGTTCCCGGTCTTCCCCAGCCAGGGACCGTTCCTCCTCGCGCGTGGCCACCGGCCCGACGAGGTGGTGCTGTGGGAGCCCGGCTCGGCGATGACCAGGGTTCGGCTGCCTGGCCCGGTGCTCGCCGCGACCTATGTGGCCAGAACGGGCCTGTACGCGCTCATCGAGGTCGACGGCGATCTGTTCGTCCACTGCGACAACGACCACGACACGATCATGGACAACCTGCGCATCCCGATCGACTTCAGCGTGGCCGACGAGGCCGGGCGCGACCTGTCACCGCTCTACCTGCACGCGGTGGAGAGCTGGGACTACCGCGTCTACTTCCGCCGCGCCGGACTGTGGTGGGAGTTCAGCTGGTCGCCCGGCCACGTGACGCTCGAACCGTCGAACTCCAAGGTCCACCAGCCCGAGCGCTATCCCTTCCACACCGTTCTCGACGCCGCGGGCGTGTCGCTGTTCGCACCAAGCCGCCACACCGCCGCGCGGCGCGACAACGGCTGGGTGACGTGGGGGTTCGGGCGGGACGGCGAGGTGATCCCGGTGCCACCGGCCGAGGAGGTCCTCGGGCTGACCGAGTTCGACGACCGACCGGCGCTGCTGACCCGCGAGGGTGACGTGATCCGGGCGCGCACGCTGGAGGACGTGCGCACGGTCGTCGAGTTCGACGGTCCCGTGCTCCGCCACCACGGGTTGCCGTGGGTGGCGGTCCAGCGCTCGGCCTATCTGGTCGAGATCGTCGACGTCGCGACCGGCGCGGTGCTGCACCGCGTGAACACCGCCTAGATCAGGAAGCGGTACGCCGTCGACCCGGGCTCCACGTGCTGGATCTTGAGCGGGGACTCCTTCATCCGACCCCACAGCAGGTCGTAGTCCTCGCGGCGGCCCAGTTCGATGCAGACCAGCGCGGCCCCGGTCTCCCGGTTGTCCCGCTTCATGTACTCGAACTGGACGATGTCGTCGTCCTTGCCGAGCACGTCGTCAAGGAACCGGCGCAGCGCGCCCGGCTCCTGCGGGAACTCGACCAGGAACCAGTGCTTCAGCCCGCGGTGGATCATGGACCGCTCGACGATCTCGGCGTAGCGCGAGACGTCGTTGTTGCCGCCCGAGAGCAGGCACACGACCGTGGAGTCCGGCGCGACGGAGATCTCCTCCAGCAGCGCGGCCGAGGCCAGCGCGCCCGCGGGCTCCGCGACGATGCCGTCGATCTGGTACAGCTCCAGCATCTCCGTGCAGACCGCGCCCTCGGACACGGTGAGGAGCTCGGCGCCGCTGTCGCGCACCATCGGGAACGTCACCTCACCGGCGCGGCGGACCGCGGCGCCGTCGACGAACGAGTCCACCTCGGGCAGCGTCACGGGGCCGCCGGCCTGGATGGCGGCGATCATGCTCGCGGCACCGGCCGGCTCCACGCCGATGATCCGGGTGCGCGGGAAGCGTTCCCTGAACCACGTGCCGACGCCGGAGAGCAGGCCACCGCCGCCGACGGGCACCACGATCACGTCGGGCGCGCCGCCGAGCTGCTGGACGATCTCCAGGCCGACGGTGCCCTGGCCCGCGACCGTGCGGCGGTCGTCGAAGGCCGGGACGAGGGTCGCGCCGGTCTGCTGCGCGTACTCCTTCGCCAGCGCGGCCGCGTCGTCGTAGGTGTCGCCGTCCACGACCAGCTGGACCATGCCCTGCCC
Organism: Lentzea sp. NPDC092896; assembly: GCF_044754905.1. NCBI lineage: Bacteria > Bacillati > Actinomycetota > Actinomycetes > Pseudonocardiales > Pseudonocardiaceae > Lentzea > Lentzea sp. NPDC092896. The sequence continues at coordinate 865,727 of NZ_JBIVPX010000001.1, read as the reverse complement.
GAGGGCGTGGATGCGGTCGCGTTTCTGGCGCGGCGTGGTGCGCGGAACGTGCACGCGGCCCTCGATGCCGAGGCGGCGGCAGGCGTACGCCATGCCCTGGCCGTGGTTGCCGGCCGACGCGCAGACCGCTCCACCGAACGCGAACTCGGTCTGGCAGAGCAGGTTGAAGGCGCCACGCAGCTTGTAGGAACGGCCGACCTGAAGGTCCTCGCGCTTGAACCACACGCGCGCCCCGGTCCTCTCGGACAACCGCTGGTTGACCTCGAGCGGCGTCGTGCGTGCGACACCGCCGAGCCGGGCTGCGGCCGCGGACACCTCATCAGCGAAGGACATGTCAATACATCTTCCGTGAACGACTCGGGTCTGGCACGCGTACCCCTAGAAGGAAGGGGAGGTGCCTGTGTTTCGCCTTTTGGGCGTGCTATCGCTGCTCATGATGCTCTCCGTGGTTCCCGCGCACGCCCATGGCGCGCCCACTGACCCCGCGAGCAGGGCTTTCCTGTGTTCGCCAGGTCAGCCCACAGCATCATCCCCGCTCTGCCGCAGCGCCATCGCGGCGGGGTTGCCGTCCAAGGAGTGGGACAACATCCGGCTCCCGAACGTGCGTGGCCAGGACGAGGCCAAGGTTCCCGACGGCAAGCTGTGCAGCGCCGGGCTCGCGAAGTACGGCGGGCTGGACATGCCGTCCGCGGACTGGCCGGCGACGAAGCTGAAGAGCACGGGCTTCACGTACAAGGCGACGATCCCGCACCAGGGCTCGTTCCGCTTCTACGTGACGCGTGACGGCTACTCCCCCGCCGCGCCGCTGCGGTGGGCGGACCTCGACCAGTTCCTGAACGTGCCCTCTCCCCCGTTGGTCAACGGCTCCTACGAGTTCAAGGTGCAGCTGCCGAAGGACCGGACCGGCCGTCACATCATCTACACGGTCTGGCAGAACACGGACACGCCCGACACCTACTACTCGTGCACGGACGTCGAGATCGCCGCGGCCGTGAAGCCCGCGCCGCCGGCGGCCCAGCCCGCACCCGCACCCGCCGCCGCACCCCCGGTGCGGGCCACGCCCCCGAGCTCAGCGGCACCGTCCACCAAGCCGTCCGCACCGAAGTCGAGCATCCCCCGGCCCGTTCCCGTTGCGTCGAGTGCCGAACAACCTCCTTCCAACGCAACGAGGTTCGGCATATCGGCCGTGGTGGCCGCACTCGGCGGGCTCGCGGTGCTCGGCGGGATCATGTTGTGGCGCAAAAGAATTCTGTGAACGTCCCGGTCCCCAACAGGTCTAGACCTTCTCTACGATGATCTTCGGGCGCGCAACCCCTGCTACACGAAGGTGTGTACCCGAATGGCTCGAAAACTGTTGGCGTTGCTGGCAATGCTCGCCGCCACCCTCGTCCCGGTTTCGCTCTCGGCAACGAGCACGGCGCAAGCGGCCCCGTTCAAGGTCCTGGCTTTCTACAACGGAACCTGGGACGCGGCGCACATCGCGTTCGTGAACGAGGCGAACCCGTGGCTGACCCGCGCGGGGCAGGAGAACGGCTTCACCTACGAGTCGACCCGTGACTGGAACCGGCTCAACACCCTCACCCCGGCCCAGGCGCAGGTCGTCATCTTCCTCGACGACGCGCCCACCGGGGCGGCCGCGCGCACCGGCTTCCAGCGCTACATCGAGGCCGGTGGCGGGTTCTTCGGCTTCCACGTCAGCGCGTTCACCCAGAACGCGAGCGAATGGCCGTGGTACCACAACACGTTCCTGGCCAAGGGGAACTTCGTCAGCAACACGTGGGGCCCGACGACCGCGGTGCTGAAGGTCGAGACCCGCACGCACCCGTCGACCCTGCGGTTGCCGGAGAAGTTCACCTCCGCGGTCAGCGAGTGGTACAGCTGGGACCGCGACCTGCGCCAGAACCCGAACATCCAGATCCTGGCGAGCGTCGACCCGTCGAGCTTCCCGCTCGGCACCGACCCGAACCAGCAGTGGCGCAGCGGCTACTACCCGATCATGTGGACCAACAAGAACTACAAGATGATCTACGCGAACTTCGGCCACAACGCCATGGACTACGCGGCGAACAAGCCGCTGTCGTCCACGTTCGCGAGCGCCACCCAGAACAACTTCCTCATCGACAGCCTGCTGTGGCTGGGCGGTGGCGGCACCCCGCCGTCGCAGGGTGAGTGGAAGACGGTCGTCAACCGCGGCAACGGCAAGTGCGTCGACGCCGCGGCGGCGGGCCTGAACAACGGCACCGTCATCCAGCAGTACGCGTGCAACGGCACCACGGCGCAGAACTTCCGCGTCGTGGCGACGACCGATGGGTTCTCACGGGTCGAGTACCGCAACGACCCGAACAAGGTGCTGGACGTGAGTGGCCCGTCCACCGCGGACAACACCGGCATCCACCTGTGGGACAACTTCGGCTCGACCAACCAGCAGTGGCGGGTCACGACCGGGTCCGACGGCTACTCGACGCTGACGGCACGGCACTCGAACAAGTGCCTGGCGGCGAACGGCGGCAGCGCTGACGGCGTGCAGCTGGTGCAGATGACCTGCAACGGGTCGGCGGCGCAGAGCTTCAAGATCGGTTAGTTCCCAGAGTGCGAAACACGTTCAACCGGCCGGGTCCCGGCCGGTTGGATGTGCTCATGACGACACGACGCGGAACCGTGGCCTGGCTCGTGGGAGCCCTCATGCTGGGTCTCACCTCGGCGAGCGCCGCCGGCACGGAGGCCGCCTCCCCCGGCGAGCAGTACAAGCGCACGGAGCTCTACTTCGGCGGCAACCTGCAGAACGGCACGCCCATCACCCCGGCGCAGTTCGAGACGTTCCTGGACCGGGAGGTGACCCCGGCCTTCCCCGACGGGCTGACGTGGTTGCAGGCGCACGGCCAGTGGAAGGGCGGCAAGGAGGACTCCTACGTCCTGATCCTGCTGTACCCGCTCTCCGACCGCGGCGCGAACCGCGAGATCGAGGAGATCCGCCGCGACTACAAGTCCCAGTTCGGCCAGGAGTCGGTGCTGCGCGCCGACAGCACGGACAAGGTGTCGTTCTGATCGGCTAGGACGACCGTGAGCGGTTCTGGTCGTCGAGGCGGCCGGAACCACTCACGACCACCCGTTCCCCTGGCAGCGGGTCCGTCGGGTGTGGTGCCCCGAGGAACCCGTACATGTCGTTGAGCTGGTGCAACGCCTGCACCGCGTCCCGCCACACCGGGCAGGGCCACGCGCGGTGCCGTCCGTACCAGGCGTGACACGACTTGCACCGGTGCCGCTCGTTCGGCTCGTGCATCCGCAGCAGGCCCCGCCACCAGGGCAGGGCAGCGCGAAGCTGCTCCCGCAGTTCGAACACCTCGTTGGGCGAGTCCGTCTGCGCGAGCTGGTTCATGGTCTTGTAGACGACGTCGATCACCGAGCGGTGAAACGACCCTTGTCGTTCAGCAAGCGCCATGTCCGGAGAACCTCCGCGAAGTGGCGATCGGGTGGGCTGACATGACTGTCGCGGACCGCGTGGACACCCTCCGCAGTTGAGACAGGCACGGGGGGAGTCTATGTTGGGTGTCGGAGGGCTTTCAACTGGTGAAAATCCCGTCACCCAGATAGCCCTTTCCATGGGTGGAGAAACTCACTGCGCGCGACGGGGGAGGCGGCATGGCGGTGCAACGGTCCCTGGCGGACAAGCTCAACCACCTCTTCGCCCGGCACACCGCCAGGTCAGGCCAGGAGTACAGCAACGAGCAGGTCGCGGCGGCCATCGCCGACACCGGCGTGACCATCTCCCAGAGCTACATCTGGCAGCTGCGCAAGGCCAAGAAGGACAACCCGACGTTCAAGCACTTGCAGGCACTGGCAGGCTTCTTCGGTGTGCCCGTGAGCTACTTCTTCGACGACGAGGTGACCGACCGCGTCGACGAGCAGCTGAAGTCGTTGCAGGACGAGCAGTCGCGCCTCAACGAGATCGCCTCGGGCAGCGACGCGCAGCTCATGGCGATGCGTGCGGGGGAACTGTCGCCGGACCGCCGCCGCCTGGTCATGGAACTGCTCGACGTCGTCTACCGACAGGAACAGGCCGAGCGCGGCGAAGGATGACTCGTGGCCGAACGAGATTTGCGCAAGCGGTGCCGCCGCCTGCTGAACGAGCTGGACATCCAGCCCCCGCTCGACGTCGGCGAGCTCTGCCGCCGGGTCGGTGACCAGCGCGGCAAGCCCATCCGGCTGATCGCGCACCCGATCCCGGTGCCCGGCCCGTACGGCGTGTGGATCGCCACCGCCAAGGCCGACTACATCCTGTACCAGCAGGAGACGTCGAAGGCGCACCAGAACCACATCATCCTGCACGAGCTCGGGCACCTGCTGGCCGGTCACACCAGCGACGAGCAGGACGACGACCTGCTCGCGGGCCTGTACCCCGACCTCGAACCGGACGCGGTGCGGCGCGCGTTGCGGCGCACGTCCTACGACTCGGCGCACGAACGCGAGGCCGAGACGGTCGCGACGATCATCCTGGAGTGGGCGTCGGTGCTGGACAAGGTGGCGCCGCGGGCGTCGGAGGGTCCGGCGCGGCGCATGTCGAAGTCGCTCGCGGACCGCCTGGGGTGGTTGTAGGTGGAGTACCTCAAGGAGACCCAGGGCATCGTCGCGTTCTCGGCGCTCGCGGTGGTGCTGTACCTGCTGGTGCGGCGCCCGCACGACCCGCGGCTGCGTTCGGTGACGGGCCTGGTGGCCGGCTGGGCGATCGGCTACCCGTTCGGGCGGGCGGCGGCCGGCGGGCGGTGGTTCCTCGGCCTCGACCCGATGGTCTGCCAGCTGATCCAGCACTCGATGCTGCAGGTCGGCGTGTACGGCCTGATCTGCTTCTTCATCTTCTCGGCGCTGGACGACGAGAAGGCGCGCAAGCACGCTCTGCTGCAGCTGGTCCCGCTCGCCCTGTGCGTCAGCTTCATGACGTGGGCGGTGCTCGCGATCCCGGACGACCTGCGGGTGGCGGCGGCTCGCGTGCCGAACTCGCTCGGTGGCGGGCCGACCGGCGTCCTCGCCATCACGGTGTTCTACGCGCTGGGCAACGGCTACCTGCTCTACGGCTTCGCGGCGATGTTCGTGTGGGCCCGCCGTTACGCCCGCGGCGCCGAACCGCGGTTGCGCCGCGGCCTGCGGATCACTTCGACGGGCCTCGCGCTGCTGGTACCCGCGGACGCGATCTTCGTGTCGTCGAACGTCTCCCGCTACTTCGGTGAGCCGCTCCCCCGCTGGCTGCTGACGGTGGCCGTGTGGTTCCTGCTGCCCGGCGTGCTGCTGTGCGTCGTCGGCGTGATCTACCCGATCGCCGCGATGCGGTTCGCGGCGACTCGCTTGTGGTTGCGGCACTTGCGCGCCTACCACCGGCTCTCTCCACTGTGGACGTTGCTGAACCAGTCGTTCCCCGAGGACGCCCTGCACCGCGTGCCGTCCAGGCGCGACTCGTTGTCGTTGCGGGGCGTGCACCGGCGCTACTACCGGCGGGTGATCGAGTGCCGCGACGGGCTGGTGCGGATCAGCCCGTACGTCGCCGAGACGCCGGACGAGCTGCCGTTGTCCGAACGGCTGCGGGCCGGGCTGGAGACGCGCAGGTCGGGGGCGGTCACGATGCGGCGGCCGATCGCGCTGGCGATCCCGGAGGACGACGGCATGGACGCGGACGTGCGGGAACTCGAAAAGCTCGCGGTGGCTCTGCGCTGAGCTTATGGTCCCCTGGTGGACCTGCCCGTGATGCCGCCGGTGAAGCCGATGCTCGCGAAGTCCGTTCCCGCGCTTCCACGCGGGGACGGACTCGCGTACGAGCCGAAGTGGGACGGCTTCCGCTGCATCGTGTTCCGCGACGGCGACGAGGTCGAGCTGGGCTCGCGCAACGACAAGCCGCTGACCCGGTACTTCCCCGAGGTCGTCGAGCTGCTGCGGGAGGCGCTGCCGCCGCGGTGCGTGGTGGACGGCGAGATCGTGCTGGTCACGCCGGACGGACTGAGCTTCGACACCCTCCAGCTCCGGCTGCACCCGGCGGCGTCGCGCGTCCGCAAGCTGTCGGTGGAGACGCCGGCGAGCTTCGTGGCGTTCGACCTGCTGGCGTGCGGCTCCGAGGACGTCACCGGGAAGACGCTCGCCGAGCGGCGCAAGATGCTGGAGGAGATCGTCACCGAGGTCCCCGGCGTCTACCTGACACCGTCCACAGCGGACCCGGACGTGGCGCAGGACTGGTTCACCCGGTTCGAGGGCGCGGGGTTCGACGGCGTGATGGTGAAGGCGTTGGACGGCGTCTACGAGCCCGACAAGCGCGTGATGTTCAAGGTGAAGCACGAACGGACCGCCGACTGCGTGGTCGCGGGCTACCGGTGGCACAAGGACGGCGAGACGGTCGGGTCGCTGGTGCTCGGGCTCTACCAGGACGGCGAGCTGCACAACGTCGGCGTGGCCAGCAGTTTCACCGCGGCGCGGCGGCGGGAGCTGGTCGAGGAGCTCAAGCCGTTGCTGGGTCCCGCCGAGCATCCGTGGAGCGCGTGGGCGACGTACGAGGGTCCCGGCATGAACAGCCGGTGGAACCCCGAGAAGCAGCTTCAGATCGTGCTGCTCGAACCGACGCGGGTCGCGGAGGTGCGGTACGAGCACGTGCAGGGTGGACGGTTCCGGCACACCGCGCGCCTGGTGCGGTTCCGCGAGGACAAGACGCCTGCGGAGTGCACGTACGAACAGCTCGAAGAAGTGGCGCCGGCCGAGCTGGACGCCCTGTTCGGTGAGGCCGAACAACGCAGGCGGACAATCGAACCGTGAAGGTGATCAAGCGGGACGGCACGCACGAGATCGAGATCCAACGGTCGCGGTTCCTGTGCCACGTCGCCCGCGTCACCTCCGATGCCGAGGCTTCCGAGTTCTTCGCGCGCATCCGCAAGGAGCACTGGCAGGCCTCGCACAACTGCACGGCTTTTCGCACGGTGGACACCCAGCGGTCTTCCGATGACGGCGAACCCGCCGGCACCGCCGGTGTGCCGATGCTGGAAGTGCTGACGCGCAGGGATCTCGTGGACACCGCGGTCGTCGTCACCCGCTACTACGGCGGGATCAAGCTCGGTGCCGGTGGCCTGGTCCGCGCGTACGGACGGGCCGTGTCGGAGGCCATCGACTCGCTGGGCACTCTCACCCGTGAACGGCACGAGAGCGTGCTTCTGGCCGTGGACCACGATCAGGCGGGGAAGCTGGAGAACGGGTTGCGCGCGGCCGGGTACCACGTCGCGGACACCGAATACGGTCATGACGTCACCTTCACCGTTCTCACGAAGGACCCGGACGACTTCGAGGTCTGGCTCGCCGCTCAGACCGGCGGCGCTGTCACCGCGATCAGGGGCGAGCCCGTTGACCTCGACAGTTAGAACTTCTCGGCCCAGTTCAGGGCGTAGTCGGCGACCTCTTCCCAGCCCTGCACGCCCAGGACGAAGTGCGGGCGGTTCGGGAACTCCTTGATCTCGGTGATCGCGGGGCCGGAGTAGCGGCGGGCGTTCTCGCGGTTCATCGACGCGGGCACGACGTTGTCGCCCTCGCTCGCGATGAACAGCAGTGGCGCGCGGTTCGGGTTCTTCAGGTCGACCTTGGTCGCGTTGTGGGTGGTGAAGTTCGCGGTCGCGGCCTGCCACAGGGGGCGTCCGGGCGCGGTGATGGCGAACTGCTGCCGCAGCGCCTCGGCCTCGTCCTTCGGCAGGGTGTTGGTGAAGGCGAAGTGCCACTCCTCCGGCGACAGCTCGACGTTGCCCTTGGCGTTCGCCGGGTTCTTCAGCACCGGGAACGCGGCCTTGAGCGCCGAGAACGGCAGGCCGAGGGTGCCCTTGGCGGGCGCCGAGTGGAACGCGACACCGGCCTTGCCGAGGCCCCGGTCCAGCAGCTTCTGCGTGATCAGGCCGCCGAACGAGTGGCCCATGATGATCGCGTCCTCCGCGTGGTGCTCGCGGATGAACTTCTCGACGTGGTCGGTGATCTCGACGACGCCCAGGCCGTTCGCGACCTCCGGGTGCGCCCGCATCTGCGCGACCTCGCCGTAGCCGGGCCAGGTCGGGGTGAGCACCTCGTGGCCGGCCGCCTCGAACCTCTCGGCGACGTTCTTCCAGCTGGCGGAGGTGAGCCACAGTCCGTGAACCAGCACGATCTTCGACATTTCCGTCTCCCTCGGTGGTGGAGAACGATCGTTCTCCGGTGTGTTTGCTACAGTAGAGAACGAGCGTTCTCCACGGCAAGGGGTAGACAAGGTGACCACGGACACAGAGACCCGAGAGAGGGTTCTGGAGGCTGCTGACCGGCTGTTCTACGCGAAGAGCGCGCACGCGGTCGGCATGGACGAGCTGCGCGCCGAGGCGGGTGTCTCGTTGAAGAAGCTCTACAGCCTCTTCGACGGCAAGGAGGCGCTGGTCGAGGAGGTGCTGCGCCGGCGGGAGGAGGCCATCACCGCCGAGACCATGAAGTACGTGCTGCGTGCGTCGACGCCGGAGGAGCAGATCCTCGCGGTCTTCGACTGGATGGCCGACTCGTCGGGCACGACCGACTTCCGCGGCTGCGCGTTCATCAACTCCTACGCGGAGCTGGGGCCGTCCTCGGATCGTGTGACAGCGGTGGTGCGCCACCAGAAGACCGGCGTGCGGGGCGCGATCGCGGCGATGGTCGCGGCGATGGGGAAACCCGAGTGGGTGGCGGACTCGATCTTCCTGCTGTTCGAGGGCGCGATGACGAACACGGCGATCACGGTGTCGTCGGAACCGGCCCGGCAGGCGCGGAAAGCGGCGCGCTTCCTGCTGGAAAAGACAGCCTGAAGCGCGCCGCGTTCTACTCGTTGTCGGTTACGTACAAGGCAAAGCGTCTGGATCGGCACCCGCCTTGGGCACCCACCGGATGTTCGCGAACGAGGCCTGGAACGCGCCGTCGGTGTAGACGAGGAACGGCGTGTTGACGCTCTCCAGGTCCAGTCCCTTGTTGGAGAAGCAGGAGACCGGGATCTTGACGGTCGCCTTCTGTCCGATGGGGAGGTTGCGGAACGCCTGCGTGGCATCGATCTCCGCCATGCACGGGTACTGGCAGTGCGAGCTGATGACCGTGCGGTTGGCCGGGGCTTGGTGCACGATCACGTCGAACTGGATGGCCGCGTTGGCGTTGCCGTAACCGCGGAGGTCGCTGACCGCCGCGCTCTGCAGGTACACCTGGCCGGGGCCGGTACCGGTCCACGTCGTCTTGAGCGCGTCCTGCTGGACGTTGACATCGGACTGCACGACGTTGAGCTCGGCGTGCGAGGCCTGGCCGTCGGGGCCGATCACGGTGCCGCCCCAGTTCTCGGCCGAACCGATCATCGACTGGTACGGCGCGATGTCCGTGCGGTTGAAGATCTCCAGGTCCTCGGTCGCCGTGCCACCGCCACCACCGGAGCACAGGACGCCGGGGCTGGTCTCGTCGAGCGTGCCGACGCGGCCGGTCTCCCAGTCGCGCAGGCCGTAGCCGAGCTTGAACAGCGGCTTCCTGGCGGGCTCACCGGGCAGCGCCGGGCAGGCCTCGCCGGGCCACGAGTAGGACAGCTTGCCGCTGAACCCGTTGTGCCGGCCCCTGATCAGCAGGTCGGCGATGCCGCCGCCCTCGGTGCCCGGCAGCCAGGCGGCCACGAACGCGTCGGAGCGGTTGATCTCCTTGTTCATGTACAGCGCGCGGCCGCCGACGTAGACGGTGACGACCGGCTTGCCCTTGCCGGACACCTTGTCCAGCACGGCCAGGTCCTGCGGCTGCAGGCGGGCGGACTCGAACGACCGCTTGCCGAGGTCGCCCACGCCCTCCGCGTACGGCGTCTCACCGATCACGGCGATGACCGCGTCGAACTGCGCCGGGTCGACGCCCTCCGCGGTCTCGGAGAACGTGACGTTGGCCGCGCCCAGGGTGTCCTGGATGCCCTTGAGGATGCTGGTGGCGTTCGGGAAGTCGGCGTTGGTGTTGCCGGTGCCCTGCCAGGACAGCGTCCAGCCACCGGTCTGGTTGCCGATGTTGTCGGCGGTCTTGCCGACGACGAGAACCTTGCTGCGCTTGGACAACGGCAGCACGCGCTTCTCGTTCTTCAGCAGCACGGCGGACTCGCGCACGGCCTCGCGGGCGAGTTCCTTGTGCTGCAACGCCTTCGCGTCACCCGCGTGCTCACGCAGCGACGGCTTCTTGGCCTCGAACACACCGGCGCGCAGCTTGACGCGCAGAATGCGGGTGACCGCGTCGTCGATCCGCGCGATCGGGATCTCACCGGCGTTGACCTGGGCGATCGTGTTGGTGATGAGCGCCTTCCAGTCGTTCGGCACCATGAGGATGTCCAGGCCGGCGTTGATCGCCGCCGCACAGCTGCCGTTCGTGCAGCCAGGAACCTGGCCGTGGCCGTTCCAGTCGCCGACGAGCAGGCCGTCGAAGCCCATCTTCTCCTTGAGGATGCCGGTCTGCACGTACTTGGACCCGTGCACCTTGCCCTCGTTGATGACGTCGTTCGTCCAGCTGTTGAACGAGATCATCACGGTCTGGGCACCGGCGGCGAGAGCGCCGTAGTAGCCCTGGCCGTGCAGGTTGATCATGTCCTTCTCGGAGAAGGCGTTGACGCCCTGGTCCTTGCCGCCGGTCGTGCCGCCGTCACCGAGGAAGTGCTTGGCGGTGGCGATCACGCCGTCGGAGCTGATGCGCTTCTTGGCGTTGTCCTGAAGGCCGCGGACGGCTTCGTAGCCGTAGGCGCGCGTGATGCGCGGGTCCTCGGAGAAGCCCTCGTACGTGCGGCCCCACCGGTCGTCCTGCACGACGGCGAGCGTCGGCGAGAACGCCCAGTCCTGGCCGGTCGCGCGGATCTGCTCGGCCGTGGCCTCGTTGATGTCGCGGATGAGGCACGGGTCCTGCGTCGCGCCGAGACCGATGTTGTGCGGGAAGACGGTCGCACCGAAGACGTTGTTGTTGCCGTGCACCGCGTCGATGCCCCAGATGGCGGGGATCTTGGTGCGCGACTGCTTCGAGGCCTCGAAGAACGTGTCGGCGAGCGCCAGCCACTCCTGCGGCGTGGCGTTCTTCTTGGCGCCGGGCCAGCTGCCGCCACCGTTGAGGATGGAGCCGAACCCGTAGGTCGTGACGTCCGCGGCCGTGATCGCGTTGATCTCGGGCTGCGTCATCTGACCGACCTTCTCGGCCAGCGTCATGTCCTTGAGGATCGCCTTGATCCGAGCCTCGTCCTTGCGATCGCCGTCGAGCTGGCTCTCGACCTTCGGCCAGTCCTTGAGCGTCGGCAGGGACTTCTCAATGCGAGCACAACCGTGCTCCGTCTTCGGCTGCCCGATGACCGTCTGCTTCGGCGGCCAGTGCTGCGCGTCCTGCGCGCCGGCCGCCGAGGTCGCGCTGGCGGCGAGCGTCAGCCCCAGCACTGCGGCGAGAGTGCTTCTCCAATGCATGCCGCGATCCTCAACGGCGTGTTACGTCCACGTCAATGGGAACGCTCTCACGACTTTGTTCCGGAAACTTTCAGGACGAAAGTCCCATACCGGGCCGATGCGTTCGGACACGCGTCCGGGCAGGCTCAGATCAGCCGGCTGTCGAACCCCGCTCGGACGAGTCGTTCGTAGGCCGCCAGCACGTCAGCAGGCACGTCCTGCTCGACCGCGAAGCCCAGCTTCGGGTACTCCACCACCCGCTGCAGGTCCCCGACGAGCATGTCGACGACGAGCTTCTCGTCGCCGATCGACCGGACGTAGTCGCCGAACTTCAGCGGCTCGGACGCGCAGACGACCTCGACCTCCGGCCACACCTTCCGGCACGTGGCGAAGGCGCGGCGTTCCATGTACGGCTTCGAGATGAGCAGCACCGAGCGAGGCGCGTGACCGTTCTCCGCCAGGAGCGCACGCGACAACCCCACGTTCTGCCCGGTGTTGCCCGCCCGCGGCTCCACCAGGAGAGCACCGTCCGGCACGCCGAGCGACAAGGCGTGCTCGCGGTAGTGCACCGCCTCCCCTCGCGGGAACCGAGCGGCCGTCGTCGGGCTGTTGGCACCGCTGAACACGAGCAGCGGGAACAGTCCGGCGCGGTACAGCTCGGCGGCGAAGGTTGCCACGCCGAGGTCGTGGCTGCCCAGGCCGATGGCGACGTCGACCGGACGCGGCTCATGTCCCATCTGGTGGTGGTCCCAGATGGTCTCCGCGTCGCGCCGCTGTTCGTCGCTGATCGGCCGGCTCACAGGTGATGCGCTCCTAGTTCACGTGCTCGAAGGCGCTTCGGATGGCCTCGATGCTGGCGAGTTGATGGGACATGCCGAACGTACGTGACGTCCCGGCGGCCTCGTCGAGCAGCCGCAGTCCGCCCTCCGAGGTCGCACGATCTGACAGGAGGACGTGGGCGTGCGCCGTCTGCAGCCGGACCCGCTGCATCGGGGAGTCCGATCGGTTCGCGAGTGCGACGTCGATGTAGCGCAGCGCCACGCCCAGTGCACCCGCTCCACGGTGTGCGAGGGCCATCTTCTGGTGTGCGACCGCCCAGTCATCGGGCTCTTCGAGCTGCTCGAAACGACGTATCGCCTCAGCCATCACTGTCACCGCGTGGTCGTTGGATCCCTTCTTGCTCAGGGCCGTCCCCACCCACAGAAGCGCCCGAGTGCGGTCACGAGGGCTGAGTCGGGAGTCGCCGGCCAGCGCCTCGTACCTGCGGGCAGCGAGATCGAGCCGCCCGTTCATCTCCTCCACGACCGCGAGCGACAACTCCACCTGCGCGACCCTGCGCGGCACACCCAGCTCGCGGAAGAACTGGTGCGCGCAACGGTAGGTGTGCGATGCCGACAGAGATCCCTGGACATCACCCTGGTCTCGTTGCAGGTCGCCGAGCAACACGAGCGATCGCGCGTGCAGGTACACCCCGTGGCCGTCGAGCTCCAGTGGGGTGAAACGCCGCAGCCAGCGGCCGACGAGGCTGCTCGCGAACTTGAAGTCCTGTTGCGCCAAGCATGCCGCCGCGCGTCCCAGGTCGTCGGTCCAGGTCTCGTAGTCCCATTCCCTCGGGCCGCTCCGGTAGTAGTCACGAACCGGCACCTCGCCGTCCTGCCGCAGCAGCAACTCGAAGCGTTGCTTGGCCTCCACGTCCGCGGTGGCCAACGCGGTGTCCAGAATGGACTGCATGAACGGGCGCGGCGTGGTTCTCGCGCCGAGCGACTCCCACTTGGTGACGGTGCGGACGCCGACGCCCAACCGCTCCGCGAAGGCACGCACGCTGAGACGCAGCGCGCGGCGGAGCGCACGTGCTTCACGGCCTGTCCAGTGAGCCAGTGACCCCATGTCGGCGACCTCCTCCTGCCCCATGGAACCAGGTGGGCGCGGGAATGTGCGCCGCAAGTACCACGGAAGTGCCACACCGGTTCATTACCGGCGAAAAGGGTCACGAGCAGGCTGTTCAGCAGGCAGCGACACACTCTCGACGATCAGGAGAAGCCCATGTCAGCGATCGCCTGCGCTCCGTCCGCGATCCCGACCGAGGTCCGGCACCGACTGCGCCTCCAACTGGCCACCGAGCACTCGATCACCGTCGGGGAAGCCGATCGGATCGTCACCGACACGATCAGCTTTCTCCTTGTGTGCGCGGCCAACCCACACGAGCAGTTCCGGCCGAGCAGGCAGGTCGACCTCGGCTGGCACCAGTTCATCCTCAACACCCACGACTACGCAGGCTTCTGCGATCAAGTGGCAGGGAGGTTCCTCCATCACGTGCCGGACGAGTTCACCGCGCCGGTGCGTCGCGCGACAGCGGACGCCCTCGGCCCTACCGTGGAGGCGATCAAGACCGCCGGACTGCCCTTCCACGCCGAGTTGTGGCTGACCGGCGATGGACGTTGTTCGCAGTGCCACGCCGGCTGCACCACCTGCGGTCAGGGCGGCGAAGACCCGAACTGAGGAACAGATGAGCGGCCGCCTCGAGTGGCAGGAGCTACCGGCCGGAGTGCGTGAGGCCGTCCAGGACCACACCGGCCAGGTCGTGAAGGCGGAAAGCGCTCCCGTGGGACGCAACTCCGCGTTCGCCGCATCGCTGGCCACCGCGGAGGGACCGGTGTTCTGCAAAGGTGGCAGAACGGACAGTCCACAGGCGGTCATGCATCGCAACGAAGCAGCGGTGAACCCGTACCTGCCGGAGGACCTGGCCCCGCGACTGCTGTGGCACGTCGAACGGGACGGCTGGTTGCTGCTCGGATTCGACCACGTTTCCGGGCAGCACGCCGATCTCTCGCCGGGCTCCCCCGATCTCCCGCTCGTGGCGGACGCCGTCAAGAAGATCAGCAGGATCACTCCGCAGCGGGCATCACGGCGAATGATCGCCGATCACTGGGAAGTGGCACTCGCGAACGAGCCCGCCGACGAGCGGGCAGCACACGCGCCGCGACACATGCGCGGGTCGACGCTGGTCCACTCCGACCTCAACCCTCTGAACATCCTCGTCGCCGACACCGCGCGCATCGTCGACTGGGCGTGGTGGCGGACCGGCGCGGCCTGGATCGACCCGGCGTTCGCGGTCGTGCGGCTCGTGGCGGAAGGCCATCGACCCGCGCACGCCGAGGAGTGGGCGGCACAGTTCGACGGATTCCGGGAGGCGCCCGCCGAGGCGCTCACCGCGTTCGCCGCATCGCTGGTGTGCCTGTGGGGACGAAGGTTCGCGGGCACCGCGGCCACCGAGGCAGCGCGGTCGTGGGCAGACCACCGGACAGCGAACGGCCCCCGATTCCCGTAGGAACCAGGGGCCGTCGAACGCCTGTCAGCCGGCCAGCGCGCGCACCCGGCGCAGCACCTCGTCCGCACCCAGCGTGCGAGCCACCGCGTGCAGGTCCGGGCTCGCCTTCGACCCCGTCAGCGCCACGCGGATGAGCTGCGCGGCCTCACGGATCGAGCCGGGGTACGCGTCCGGGTTCTTCTTGAGCTCCTTGGGGTTCGGGGCGAACCCGTGCTTCGACGCGAGCTCGCGGATCTGACCGAACCACTCCTGGCCGTCCTCGAGGTCCGCGTAGCCGTCGGCGAAGTCCGCGGCGAACGCGGAGATCAGCTCGGGCGACAGGCCGCCGAGGCGCTCGTCGGTCCGGTCGGACACCAGCGGGAACAACGACGGGAAGAAGAAGCCGTAAGCGGTGCGGAAGTCCGCCCACTTGCGGAGGTCCTTGCGCGGGTTCGCGACCTCCGGGCCGCGCTCGACCTTCAGAGCCGCCAGCGCCGCGTCGCGCTCGGAGGCCAGCACGGTGACCAGCTCGGGGTCGTAGGTGGCCGCCCACTCGGACACCAGCGAGATGATCTCCTCACCGGAGAGGGTGGCCACGTGGTCGGCGCAGATGTCGTCGAGCTTCACCAGGTCGACCAACGGGCCGGCGACGCCGCACTCGGCGAGCGAGATCGGGGTCTGCAGGGCCTCGGCCAGCGGCAGCTCGGCCAGGCGGGCGTTGACCAGGCCGCGCAGGTAGTACTGGACGGCCGGGGCCGGGAAGCCCGCCTCGATGAAGAACTCGACGGACGCCTCGGGGTCCTTGCGCTTCGAGAGCTTGCGCCGGGAGCCGCCCTGCTGCTTCATCAGCGGCGCGATGTGGGCGTACTCGACGCGGTCGAAGCCCA
Organism: Lentzea sp. NPDC092896; assembly: GCF_044754905.1. NCBI lineage: Bacteria > Bacillati > Actinomycetota > Actinomycetes > Pseudonocardiales > Pseudonocardiaceae > Lentzea > Lentzea sp. NPDC092896. The sequence goes on along the minus strand of NZ_JBIVPX010000001.1, from coordinate 850,116 downwards.
GGGCGTCGAACAGCTGCAGGTGGGTCGGGACCGAGGAGATCCACTCCTCGCCGCGGATCACCAGGTTGACGCGCATCAGGTGGTCGTCGACCGCGTGCGCGAAGTGGTACGTGGGCAGGCGCGGCGACTGGTCCGACGCCTTGAGGATCACCACGTCGTTGCGGTTCGCGTCGTGCTCCAGCGGACCCCGGATCGCGTCGACGAACGACGTCCGCTCCCCCGCCTTGCCCGGCGAACGGAAGCGCACCACGTACGGACGACCGGCCTCCAGCGCCTCGGCGACGTCCTCGGCGGTCTTGTCGCGCCAGATCGCCCAGCGGCCGTAGTAGCCGGTCGGCAGCTTGGTGGCCTGCTGGCGGGCGGTGATGTCCGCGAGCTCTTCCTTCGTCGCGAAGCACAGGTACGCGTGACCGGAACGCACCAGCTCACGCACGTACGTCAGGTAGACCTGCTCGCGCTGCGACTGGTGGTACGGGCCGTACGCGCCCACGGCGTCGGCCTCGTCGGGCTCGATGCCGAAGTACTTGAACGCCTGGTTGAACTGCTCGACGGCGCCGGCGACCTCACGGGCCTGGTCGGTGTCCTCGACGCGCACGATGTACGAGCCACCGGAGTGGGACGCCAGGTCGCGGTCGATCATGCCGACGTACAGGCCGCCGATGTGCAGGAACCCGGTCGGCGACGGCCCCAGGCGGGTGACCTTCGCGCCTTCGCCCAGCCCGCGGGGCGGGTACTGCTCCTCCCAGTGGGCCGGCTCGGGCAGGTCCGAGGGGAACAGGGCGTCGACGACGGCACGGTCGAGCATCGCTAGGGGTCTCCAAACCAGGGAAAGAAGTAGCCCCAGGTTAGCAACGTGCGCGAGCCGAAATGCTGGCCCCTCGGTGATCGGCCTAAGCTCACCGGCCATGGCCAAGTACCTCGACGTCCACCCGGTCAACCCGCAGAAGCGCGCCATCGACCAGGCCGTGAAGATCCTGCGGGAGGACGGCCTGATCGCCTATCCGACCGACTCCTGCTACGCGCTGGGCTGCCGGCTGGGCAACAAGGACGGCATCGACCGCATCCGCGAGATCCGCAAGCTCGACGACAAGCACCACTTCACGCTGATGTGCGAGAACTTCGCCCAGCTCGGCCAGTTCGTGGTCGTGGACAACGCGGTGTTCCGCGCGATCAAGTCCTCCACGCCGGGCAACTACACGTTCATCCTGCCCGCGACGAAGGAGGTGCCGCGCCGCATGATGCACGCGAAGAAGAAGACGGTCGGCGCGCGCATCCCGGACCACGTCGTGACGCAGGCGCTGCTGGAGGCGATGGGCGAGCCGCTGCTGACCAGCACCCTGCTGCTGCCGGACGAGGCCGAGCCGCTGGTGCAGGGCTGGGAGATCAAGGAACGCCTCGACCACGTGGTGGACGCGGTGATCGACTCCGGGGAGTGCGGCACCACGCCCACCACGGTGGTGGACTTCTCGAGCGGCGAGGCCGAGATCATCCGCTACGGCGCGGGCGACCCGGCCAGGTTCGAGTAACTACGACACGACCAGCGCGTAGTCGGCGTCGGTCGCGGCCGTCTCGACGTGACCGTCGACGTTGACCGAGGTCGCGATCACCTCGACCGTCCAGTTGCCCGCGGCGGGCGTCTGGACCAGGACGTTCTCCACGGTGTCGACGGTGTTCGCGACGCCGCCGGACGTGGACCAGTTGCCGGCCAGCAGGCCGTTGTTGCCCCAGTAGACGGTGCCGTTCGGGGCGGTGACCTTCAGCGTCAGGTCGTTGACGGTCGCCTTGGCCGCGGTCGGCGACCCGGCCGGGTCGGTGTAGGCCAGCGTCGCGCGCAGCGGCGTCTGGCCGTTGGACGCCACGGTGTACTTGCGCGACTGACCGGTCGCCAGCAGATCGGTCTCGTTCACCAGCACCGGCAGCTTCCAGCCGCCCGCCTTCGCGCGGTCGTAGAGGTTGCGGACCGACGCCGTGCCCCAGCCCTGGTGCGTGCGGGTCTGGTCGTGGGTGGTGCCGGAGAACGTGAACTGGTTGGCGGTGTTGATCAGCAGCGCCTTGGCGGTCGCCGCGTGCGGACGGGACGTGAACACGTCACGGCCCTTGCCGGGCGCGCCGTCGAACACGCCGTCGGCCCACATCTGGAACAGCAGACCGGCGTTGCCGCAGGTGATCGGCGTCGCGCCGGACGTGCCGCCGAACGACGTCGTGTAGGCGGTGTCGCTGGTCGACGTCGTGGTGTCGATGCGGTCGTAGTAGTTCGAGATCTCCGGCTTGATGCGGCCGTCGGCGGCGGGGCCGATCGACGCTCCGCCGTTCCACTTGTCGTCCGCGCGGTCGAGGGTGTTGTAGTGGTACTGGCCACCGACCGACAGCACGTTCTTCGCCCACGCCTGCGGACGCGAGCTTCTGGTGCCCGCGTTGCTCTGCGACTGGCAGATCAGCAGGTCGGTGTCGAACACGATCCGGTCCATCTGCTGCGAGATCGCCGTGTACGACGTGGTGAGCGAGTCACCCCAGCTGTTGGACTGGAAGACCGCCCGGTACTGGCCTGCCGGGTCGACGAGCTGCTTGGTGTGCGCGTAGCGGTCGCCGGTGTTGTAGACGGCCGTGATGCCCTGGGCCTCCGGCAGCAGGCCGCGGTGCGCGGACGAGACGCCGGACGCGAAGATCTGCCCGTACGTCGAGGTGCCGTGCGAGGTGTTCGTGGTGTTGGCGGTGTGCTGCAACGCCGGCCGGGCGCGGAACTCCTGGTGCGTCAGGCGGAACCCGCCGTCCATCACCTCGCCGCGCACGCCCTGGCCCTTGTAGCCGCCGACGCTCTCGATGTAGTTGGCGCCGGACGACTCGCGCGAGATCGCCATGTCGGTCTCCGGCGCGGACACCGGGTCGATCGCGATCACGGCCGGCAGCTTCGCGAGCTGCGCGGCCTGCCCGGCGTCCAAGGTGGCCATGATGTGCTCACGGCTCGCGGAGATGACGTTCACCTTGCCGCCCAGGGACTTCACCTTGGCGGCGACGGCCTTCTGGTCGCGCTCGTCCTGCTCGACGAGCGTGATCAGGTAGTCGGAAGCACCGCCCAGCGCCATGATCTGCGGCTGGGCCTGGAACGGGCGCACGTCGGCCACGTAGCTCAGCCGCGAGACGCGCGCGGTGCTCGTCATGCGGGCGAGGTAGGTGCCGTCCTGGACGAACGCGCCGAGCCGCACGCCGAGGCCCTGGAGCTGGTGGCGCTGGCCGTCGTTCAGGGTGGTGCGGAACTGCAGCAGGTAAGCGCTCTCCGCCGGTGCGGCGACGGCAGGAACGCCGCTGATCAGGGAGAACACGGCGGCGACGGACAATATTGTGCGCAGCACGAAGACAACCTCCATCGGCAGGGGTGGCGGCGACCGGAGGGAGTCACCGCCCGTGACCAGCACGTTACCGCTCAGGACCAGGTCAGGACATCAGTCGTTCGGCGGTGATCATCTAGCGGGACGATGTAGAAGAATCCGTTCGGCCGCCCGCATTCGTTCACCCGGATGGTGCATCCGGAGTAACGTCCGATCGGGTAAGCCCGACATGCCCGGCAAAGCATTTCCGCGCGGAGGACGGATGCCAGTCTCACCTGAGCAGCTGATGGAAGAACTGCGCACCTTGTGCCGTGGGCGCGGTGTGCAGACTCCCGGTATCGACTTGCACGTCGGACCGGCGCTTCGGCAGGTGTGCGGCATCGTCGAGACGGACGGCGCGGAAGCCGTGCGGACGAAACTGCGCGACTGGGTCCTGAACGCGACGCGCGGTTTCCCGGTCGAGGTCCGCAACGCCGTTCTGGCGCCGCTAGGACTGCACGACGACGCGCAGTTCCGGTTCCTCAACGAACGCATCGAGTGGCTCGCGAAGCAACAGGACCGCGGGGCGCGCACGGTGCGCAGACGGATGGACGCCGGACTGCAGCGCCTGGTGGAGGTGGCGCTGCAGCCGGCTCCTTCGACGACGCACGTGGCGCCATCGGAACTGTGGCACGTCAAGGAGTTCGACGCGCTGCTGAAGCTGGACGGTCCGACGCCCGCGTGCACGGAACGCCGGACCGTTGTGGCCGACACCGACGGTGTCAACGAGATCGCGTGGTCGATCACGATCCCCTCACCCACGCCCGACGGTGCTCCAGGTGACCTGGACGTGGAGGTGTTGCACGGGGTCGAGCTCATCGGCCACGAACGTCCGTCCCCGCGACGCTTCCTGATGAAGCTGCGGTTGCCCCGACCCCTCAACGCGGGACAAACGCACCAGTTCGCGCTCGAAGTGCGCGTGCCTCGGGGACAATCGATGCGTCCGACCTACGTGTTCTGGCCGGAGCGGATGTGCGAGTCGTTCCGGTTGCGGGTGCGGTTCGACCGGGACGACCTGCCTGATGCGGTGTGGCGCGTCGAAGAGGCTCTGGCACGCGACACCGACGACCTGACGCCTTGGCCGCAGGCGCTGCCACTGGACGAGATCGGGGAGATCGACGTGCAGTTCCCCCATCCCCGCCAGGGCCGCGGCTACGGCGTGCAGTGGACGCCACGCTAGAAGCCGTGCGGGTTCAGATCATGTCGATGCAGAAGTGCGGTTCCACGGCTGACACCTCCCTTTGATGGCCAGGGAGAACCGCAGTCCGAAACGAAGTCAGATCACCGTTGCGATGAAGACGCTTCCTGCCATGAAACCGAGGAAAAGGCAGACAGCGGCAACCTTCATGACGGTGGCGAGTGAGCAGATCATTCTCATCGAAGAATTCACCTTCTCATTCTGACTGGCTTTCGGGCTGTTGTTCTCGCCGATGCACCAAGAGTGGCTTTTCGCCAGTCGAATGAGAACGGGTTTCCTGTTTCCAGCGAAATGAGGAAACCCTGGGAATGCTATTTCTGGGTCGTGCGGCGCAACGCCATCACGAGCAGCGCGTGCGAACTGCCGGCGTGCGGGAGCATGCCCTGCCGGACGAGGTCGAGCGCGTGGCAGAACGGCATGGTCCGCACGCGCAGGTCCGCCTCACCGGGCTCGAGCGCCGCCTCGCCCTGGGTGAGGTCGGTGGCGAGGAAGATGTGGTCGACGTGGTTGCTCAGGCTGTCCGCGCCGTGGATCTGGCCGAGCCGTTCCCACTTCGCCGCCCGCAGCCCGGTCTCCTCCGCGAGCTCACGACGTGCCGCGGCCAGCGGATCAGCGTCCGAGTCGTCGACGGCGCCGCCGGGCAGCCGCCACTCGGTGCCGCCGTGCGTGTAGATCCACTGCCGGGTCAGCACGACCTCGTCGTCGTCCTGGATCGCGAGGATCGTGACCGATCCCGGCGCCACGACGTGCGTGTAGGTGCCATGTCCGCCATCGGGTCTGACGACGCTGTCAGAGCGCACCTCGAACCACTGCGACCGGTGGACCACGTTGGTCGCCAAGCGCTGCCAGACCATCACCACACCAGCCGCCTCGTCGAGCCGCGTCATCACCATGACTCACATGGAACCATCGCCGACCGTTCCAGATAGCCCCAGTTGATCGTCAATCAACGGCCAATAAGTGGACATTCGGCATTCGGGTGTTTGGCGACGTACACACTTCCGGGGGGAGGGGGGTGAAGCCGTTGTCGCCCACGTTCGCCCAGGAGGTTCGCCGCCTGCGCAACGAGCGCGGGCTCTCACTCAGTCAGATGACCGGCCTCGTACCGTACAGCAAGGGACACCTCAGCAAGATCGAGAACGGCCAGGTTCACCCGAACCCCGAAATGGCCAGGCTCTTCGACAACGTCCTTCAGGCTGACGGTCACCTGATCGAACTAGCGGACGCGCCGGCCCGCCCGATTCCCAGTGACCACACCACTCTTCTCACCTTCGACTCGATGTTCGACCACCACCGCGCGCTGGGCCACCGGCTGAGCCCCGAGGTGGTGTTGTCCAGTCTCCGCCCCCAGGTGGACGCGCTGAGTTCGATGGCCCGCTCGGCCGACGACCCCGGTCTCGGCCGCGGCCTCTGGTTGCTGGCCGCCCGCTACGCCGAGTACGCGGGCTGGATGGAACAGGAACGCGGCGACGACGCCTCGGCGGCCGAACTCACCCGGCGCGCCGTCCAGTACGCCGCGCGAGGCGGTGACCCGGACCTGGAGGCCTACGCCTACGTCCGGGCCTCGGAGTTCGCCCTGTACCGCGGCGACGCCCACGCCACCGTCAACTTCGCCCGCAAAGCGGGCAAATCCCGTTCCACCGCGGTGAAAGCCGTGGCCGCCCAACGCGAAGCCCAGGGCTACGCGCTGGCAGGTGCCGCGGACCGCTGCCAGGCCGCCCTCGACCGCGCCGCGGAACTCCAGGGAGCGCTGGGCGAAACCCGTTACGGCACAACGAGCATCGTCGACCAGGTGGCCATCGCCCGCGCCTGGTCGTTCCACGACCTGGGCCGCCACGCCGAGGCCGCCGTCATCCTCGACGACCAGATGCCGCTGATCGCCCCCACCGCCCTGCGCGCCCGCACCCGCTTCGGCCTGCGCAGGGCTCTGGCCCACGCCGCGGCGGGCGACGTCGACCACGCCTGCGACCTGGTGGTCGACCTGCTCGACGACATCCGGCAGGTGCAGTCCGCGACCGTCCACATCGACCTGACCGCGTTCAGCAAGTTGTTGTCCCGCTTGAGACCCGCGGCGGGGCGCGAGGTGGCGGGCGAGATCGGCGAGATCCTGTTCGAGTCCTAGACGGCGGCCCGGTCCTCGCGTTCCAGCGCCTCGGCCATCTCCACCCAGGCCTCCGCGACCCCGCGAGCCATGTCCGCCACCAGTTCCCGGCAGTGCGAAGGCACCCCGGACACCACGGTGGCCCACTCCCCGGACGACACCGCGTGCGCCTCCAGCCACCGCAGGACCAGCCGCCCGTGCTCGTTGAACCGCAACGACGGGTCCCGTCGCAGAATCGGCAGGGTGGCGTCAGGATCGCGGACGTCGGCACGTCCGGCGGGCAGCGCCTCGCCGGCCCGCTCGGAGGCGCGCATCCGTTCGGGCACCGGGTCCAGCCCCGCGCTGAGCCGGCGGCGGACGTCCCGGACGGTGCCCGGCGACACCCCGGAGGCACGGGCGATGTCGCGCAACGAGGCGTCGGGCCGTTCGGCCACCAGCCGCCCGGCGAGCCTGCGCCCGGCGGCGGAGTTGACCGGCCTGACCTTGCCGTCGCGGCCCACCCGCACCGGGGCCTGGCCGCCCACGGCGCGCCGCAGCACGCCGACGGACTTGGCGGCGAGGCCGGTGGAGGCCGCGATCGCACGGTCTGAGCACTGCGGGTGCGACCGCAGCAGGCGCCGGGCCGCGGCCTCGCGGTCCGCGGTCGACAGCGTCGCCAGGTTCAGCGACACCGACAGCCCGAACAGGTCCTCGACGGGCCCGTCGACGTACTCGACCTCGACGGAACGGCAGCCGCGCAGCACGGCGGCCTTCAGGCGGTGGGTGCCGTCGACGACCCTCATCGTCGGGCGGTGCACCACGATCGGTGGCAGTGAGGCGCCGGACGACGCCAGTGAACGAACGAAGTCGTCGCTGCAGCCGCGAAGGCGCGGCGATTCGGCGGACCGCAAGGCGGTGATGTTGACGAGCATGCGAAATCAAGCCCCCCAGGCTGATTGTCTCCAGAACCCCCAGGTGTCCGGACGACCAGGCCAGGTTAGCTAGTCGTTCAACGGGAGCGCCACTCGATCGCGGGACACACGTCCATCACCATGCGCAGGCCGGCGTCGCGAGCGCGCGCGTACGCCGCGTCGTCCACCACGCCGAGCTGGAACCACACGGCCTTGGCACCGATCTCCGCGGCCTCGTCCGCGAACTGGCCGGCGTCCTCCGAGCGGCGGAACACGTCCACGACGTCGACCGCGAACGGGATGTCCGCCAGGGTCGCGTAGCCCTGCTCACCGTGCACGGTCTCGGCGGACGGGTGCACCGGCACGATCTTCTTGCCGCGCTGCTGGAGGAAGCGGGCGACGCCGTGGGCCGCGCGGGACGGGTTGTCCGAGAGCCCGACGATGGCCCAGACCTGGCAGTTCTCGAGGATCCAGTCGACGTCTTCGCGCATGCTTCCCACAGTAACCCTGTGACGCCGGTCACAATTGACGGAAGCCGGTCGAAACGCCGGGGTCCCCGATCGACGCCTGGGTAGAAACGCACCAGACACCAGGCAGAGGAGACCCGAGATGCGCTTCATGGTCATCGTCAAGTCCACCCCGGAGACCGAGCAGGGCGTGATGCCGACGTCCGAGGAGCTCGCCGCCATGGGCAACTTCAACGAGGAGCTCGTCAAGGCCGGCGTGATGCTCGCGGGCGACGGCCTCTACTCGAGCGACAAGGGCGCGCGGGTCAGGTTCGACGGCAAGGGCGCGACGACGGTCATCGACGGTCCGTTCACCGAGTCCAAGGAGCTGATCGCGGGCTTCTGGATCTGGGAGCTGCCGAGCCTGCAGGACGCCGTCGAGTGGCTGAAGAAGGCGCCGTTCCAGGAGGGCGAGGTCGAGATCCGCCAGGTCCACGGCGACGAGGCGTTCGGTGACGCGCTGACGCCCGAGATCAAGGCGCAGGAGGACCGGCTGCGCGAGCAGATCGCCTCGCAGAGTCAGTGAGTGCGCGGAAGCGGCACTTCCGGCGCTGAGTGCGCGGTCAGCGCGACGCTCAGGGTCAGCAACGCACGCGGCGAGGTCGGACGGCAGCCCGTCAGCCGTTCGATCAGCCGCAGGCGGTGGTCGAGCGTGCTGCGGTGGATGTCCAGCCGCCGCGCCGCCGCCGCGCGGTTGCCGTCCTCGCCGATGAACGCCCGCAACGCGTCCAGCAACGGCTGTCGCGCCACCACGGGTTCGATCACGCGGACCAGCCGTTCGGCGACGTGCGGCTGGCGCAGCACCGCGAAGTCCGCCAGGACGCCGCGCAACTCGTAGACGCCCGGCGCGCGGCGGGAAGCGATCCGCAGGACGTCCTCCGCCGTCGCGCGGGCAGCCGCGAGGTCGCGCCGGGGCGCCCAGGCGACGCCCATCCACACGTCAGCGCCGAGCCGTTCGTACAGGTCACGTGCCAACGCGAGCTGGCCGTCCTGGGCGCACGGCAGCAGCACGTATCCGCCCTGGACGCCGTCGAGCACCAGGGCGTCGGGGTTGTCCCGCAACGACTCCAGCACGCGAGCGGCATCGTCCTCAGTGGACGCGCAGAACGCGATCACCGCGTACGCGAGCGCCAGTCCGTCGAAGGAACCGTTGTCACGCCCGGAGAGCAGGGTTCTGGCGAGCTGACGGCGGGTCGCCACGTCCTCGACCGGGGGAAGGCCGAACGGACGGAGGATGTCACGCAGCACGTCTCCCAGCAGCCTGCTGTCCAGCACGGTGGTCACGCGTCGCCTCCTTGAGGTGGCCTGCGGTGTCGCACCGAACGGTAGGGAACTGTCGACAGTTGGCACAGACGGCTTGAGGGAGGCTTGACGTTCACCGCGGCGAGCTGAATCCGTTCAGCCCCAGGCGTTCGCGCGGCTCATCCCGATCGCCGTGCCCAGAACCGCGAGGTCACGCGGGTTGACGGGGCTCAGCCCGGTGAGCTCCTCGATCTGCCACAACCGGTAGTCGATGGTGCTGCGGTGGATGAACAGCTTCCTGACAGCTACCGCCCGGTTGCCGTCGGCCTCCAGCAGCGCCAGCACGGTCTCCACCAGAACGGGGTTCGCCAGCAGCGGCGCGACGACCTTGTCCAGCTCGTCGCGGACCTCCGGCGTCTGGACCATCGCGCTCTCGAACAGCACGTCGTCGATCCGGTAGACACCGGGCGGCCGGCCGAGCGACGACACGAGCGCGTCGATCTCGTCCACCTCCCGACGCGCCAGGGGAACGCGCGCGGCGGGCCGTTCCGCGACGCACAGCCACATCTCGCCGCCGATCTCCAGGCACACCTCCCGGCACAACGCCAGCGCGGCCCCTTCGGAGACCGGCAACAGGAGATGACCGGACGAAGCGCACAGCACGGTCCCACGTCGGCGGAAAGCGTTTACCACTCTATCTGTCAAGGCCCCGCGCACCGAGACGACGGTGTAGAACGCGGCCGCGCCATCGGGTGCGCCACCGCCGAGCACCGCGTCCGCCAGCCCGTCGTCGGCGGCGCAGAACGACGCCATCAGCTCGGCGGCCAGCGCGGTTCCGGCGGCGGCCAGCGCGCGGGCGTCACCGCCGTCGTCCAGCATGGCCTCGGTCAGCAGCCTGTCGGTGGACCGCAGGGCCACGACCACGTGCGCGACCGGGACCTTCGCCGAACGCAGCCGTGAGCCGACGCGGTGCGCCACCGTCACGGCGGCGTCCTCCCAGCCCTCGGCGTCAGCGGCGGCGGCCCGGTAGACGGCGAGGAACTCCTCGTGCAGCAGGCGACCGACGTCGAAGAGCACGGGTCCCTCCCATCTTTCGCACCGCTGAAGGATTTCAGCGCGGGCAGTGGGGAAACCCCCAGCGTTCTCCAGCGGTACGCCAGTGCCCGCGACCCTAACGTCGGGTGCATGGCACCTCAGCTGCTCGCCCCGGCGCGGCCGCCGATCCTCACGCCTTCGCAGGAGGCCTGGCGCCAGTTCGCGCAGGCCCTCTCCCCCGTCGAATTCGGCCGCGGCGAGGTCATGCTCCGGCTCGGAGTCCCCGCCGACGACCTGATCGTGGTGCGCTCGGGCAAGGCGAAGACGTGCTGCACCTCCACCGACGGCCGCGAGCTGGTGCTGGACTTCCACTGCGCCGGCGATCTCCTGGTGGAGCCGACGCTGTTCGACGCGGCGCCGTCCGTGTCGACGACGGTGGCGATCACCGACGTGCGGGCGGGCCGGATCTCGCGGGCGGACCTGACGCAGTGGCTCGCGCTGTGCCCGGAGATCACCGAACGGCTGCTCGGCCAGATCGCCCGCCGGCAGCGCGAGTCGCACCAGATGCGCATGGACCTGGTGCAGATGGACTCCCCCGCGCGCCTCGCGAAGGCGTTGCTGCGCCTGGCAGGACGGTTCGGCACCGACCGCCGCGGCGGGTTGCTGATGATCGAGGACCTCACCCAGGAAGAACTCGGCCAGTACGTCGGGTCGCGCCGCGACACCGTCAACAAGACGCTCTCGGACTTCGCCCAGCGCGGCTGGATCTCGATCGAGCGCAAGAGCATCTTCCTCACCGACCCGGCCCAGCTGTCCCGCCGGGTCCGCGTGGGCATGCCCGCCGTGCCCGCGCAGCGCTGATCCGACAACGCAGGGAGATCCTCAGGTGACAACAGAAACCAAGGCCGGCACGGGCAAGGTCGTGCTGGGAGTCGTGGCCGCGATCGTGGTGGCCTCGATCGGCAACGCCGTCGTGTCGTACCTGGCGCAGGCGCTCGGCGCCGACCCGAACGCCGTCGAGGGCCTGAAACCCCAGGGCTACGTCGTGCTGACCGCGCTGGGAGTGATCATCGCCGCGATCGCGTGGGCGACGATCCGCAAGCGCGCCAAGGATCCCGCGCGCACGCTCGGCAAGCTCGTCCCGATCGTCGTCGTGGTGTCGTTCCTCGCCGACGTCCCGGTCTTCTTCCTGCCGGGGTCTTCAGTCGTCGGCGTGCTCGCGCTGATGGTCATGCACGTCGTCGTGGCCGCGGTCTCGGTGCCGATCTTCCGTCGCGTGCTTCCGGTGTAGCAACAGGAAGAACGGCCGGGAGGTGCGTCCTCCCGGCCGTTCTCGTGTTCACTCCGAGAGACCGAGCTCCGGCCACACCAGCGTCGTGGCGCCCCACGTGAGGCCGCCGCCGAACGCAGTGAGCAGTACCTTCTGCCCCGCCGCCAGCTCCCCCGACCGCACGCCGTGCGCGAGCGCCAGCGGGATCGAGGCGGCGGAGGTGTTGCCGACGTCGGTGATGTTGGAGACGAACTTGTCGCGCGGCACCCCGAGTTCCGCCGACACCGCGTCCAGGATCCGGGTGTTGGCCTGGTGGGCGATGACTCTGTCCACATCGGACGCGACCCAGCCCTGCCGCTTGATCGCGTTGCGCGACGCGGCGGACATGCGCGCGACCGCGTTCGCGAAGACCTCGCGGCCCTCCATCTGGAAGAACTTGTCGCCGTGCGGCACGATGTCGCGCGACGATCGTTGCCGCGAGCCACCGGCCGGCACGGTGATCAGGTCGGACAGCTCGCCGTCCGAACCGAGGTCGAACGGCCCGAGCGCGCCCGGCTCGTCCGGTGATCCCGCCCGCAGCACCACCGCTCCCGCGCCGTCGCCGAAGATGACGGACGTGGTGCGGTCCTGCGGGTTGAGGATCGTCGAGTAGGCGTCTCCGCCGATCATGATGAGGCTGTCCACGATGCCGGCCGTGATCAGCCCGGCGCCCACCCCCAGCCCGTACACGAATCCCGTGCACACGGCCGCGATGTCGAACGCGGGGACGTCGATCAACCCCAGCCGCGACGCGATCTCCGGAGCCGTCGCGGGACAGGGCCTGTCGGGTGTCGTCGTCGCGAGGATCACCGCTCCCGCGCCCGGCACGCCCGCCGAGCGCAGTGCCCGCCGCGCCGCCTCGACCGACAGGTCCGAGGTCGCCATGCCGGGTTCGACCACGTGCCTCGTGGCGACCCCGATCCGCGACCGGATCCACTCGTCGGTGGTGTCCAGCTTGGCTGTCAGTTCGTCGTTGGTGACCACTCGCGGCGGGAGCCATGACCCGAGTCCCGCGACCACCGCTGCGCGCATTCTCCGACCTTCCTCACCGTTCGTCAGCCAGGACTTCCGGGAGGAAGTGGCTGGGAAACCCTTGGAACACCACGGGACGCTGGAACCGTTCGACGGCTCGTACGCCCACCGAGGTGTGGAACGGCGACGTGGTCGCGGGCCAGGGACCGCCGTGGTGCATGGCCGGGGTCGTCGCGATGTCGTTGGGCCACTGGTTCCACACGATCCGCCCGGCACGCCCGGTCAGTTCGCTGACCAGTTCGGGCAGAAGGTCGTCGTCCTCGCCGTGCACGGTCGCGGTCAGCTGCCCCGGCAACGCGGCGGCGAGCTCCAGCAGTTCGTTGCTGTCGCGGTAGGTCACCACGACGGACACGGGCCCGAAGCACTCGCTGAGCACGTCGTCGTGGCCGTTCAGCACGTCGGCGGCGGTGGTGCGCAACAACGTGGGCGCGTGCCCGCCCGCCCCGGAGCCGCCCTCGACGAGCACGTCGAGGAACTCCGTCAACGCCTCCACGCCGGTCTCGAACCGCTTCGCCACGAGCTTGTTGAACAACGGCTCCGCCCGCAACGCGCGCACCTCGGCGGCGACGTCGTCGGCGAAAGCCTCTGGTACGACGAGAAGTCCGGGCTTCGTGCAGAGCTGCCCGCTCTGCTGTGCCAACGCCTGAGCGAACCCGCGCGCGATCTCCTGACCGCGCCTGCGAACGGCCCGAACGGTCACGAACACCGGGTTCACGCTGCCGAAGCCGCCGTAGAACGGGATCGGCTCGGGCCGGGTCGAGGCGAGGTGGTGCAGTTCGCGGCCCACGCGGCTGCTGCCGATGAACGCGACGGCCTTGATCCGCGGGTCGAGCACGAGCTGACGGGCCTGGCGCCGGCCGTGCACGAGCGCGAACACGCCCTTGGGCAGCACCGCCTCGACGATCTCGGCCGTGCGGTCGGCGAGGTCGGGATAGCTGTGGCTCGCCTTGACCACGACCGGGCACCCGGCGGCCAGCGCCGACGCGGTGTCGCTGCCGGCCACGGAGAACGCGAACGGGTACGAGGTGGAGCCGAAGACGGCGACCGGTCCGAGCGGGACCAGCACGCGGCGCAGGTCCGGCCTCGGCCCGGCGGGCCACGCCGGGTCCTCGCGGTCGACGACGACCCCGTTGACCGCGCCCGAGCGCAGGTACTCGGCGAACGAGCGCAGCTGGAAGGTCGTGCGGGCGACCTCCGCGCGCAGGCCCTCGCCGGGGAGCCTGCACTCCCACTCGGCCAGCGCGACCAGGTCTTCGGTCTCGCGGTCGAGCGCCTCGGCGACGGCGTCCAGTGCCGCCGCCCGCTCGTCCGGCCGGGTCGTGCCCCACTCACGGGCGGCGTCCGCCGCCCGGTCGAGGATCTCCTCCACGACGGCCTACTTGATGTAGTCGGCGGAGACCCGGGGCGGCCAGCTGGCGACGCTGAGCACGCCGAGGCTGTAGGCGCGCGAGACGAGGGCGGCGCGGTTGGGGGCCTTGAGCTTCTTGAGCATCGTGCCGACGTGGTACTCGACGCCCTGGCGCGACAGGAACAGCCGCGACGCGAGGCGCACGGTCGACTCGCCGGTGGCGATGCCCTCGAGGATGCGGGCGTCGAGCTCGGTGAGGATGCGGTTGCGGTCGACCACGACGGCGTTGGGCTGCTCGCCCTTCTCCGGGTTCACGACGACGACGAACTGCACCAGGCCGCCGTGCACGTCGTGGACGGCGATGCCGGTGATGTCACCGGTGAAGACGGCGTGGCGCGGGCCGATGCCGGCTAGGTGCTCCACGAAGCGCTGGCGGCGGCCCTCGACGAGGCGGTCGAACTGCTTGCGCATCGGGCCGTGCACGCCGGGGTGCAGCAGCTCGTAGAAGCTGCGGCCGAGCAGTGACTCGCGGGAGTGGCCGAACTGGGTCACGAAGTCGTCGTTGGCCTCGACCACGCGCAGCTGCAGGTCGAGACGGGCGAGGCAGAGACCGGAGCGTTCGAGCAGTGAGCGGAACACGTCCGCGTCCGGAACGGCGATCTGGTCGGTTGCGAGAGAACCAGCGGCAACAGTGTGCATCAGAGAGAATCCCTCTCGTGCAGAAGTGAAACTTGAGGCGGCCACAAGGCGATCTAGAACTATTTCCCGATTCTCACCTTGACACGTTGAATCGTAGGAAGATCTGCCGAACCCGGTCAACGAGGTGTGAGGGGTGGCCCCTAATGTTGTGGTAGGGGTGGGCCGGGGGTTCGGGGAGGCGTCCGCGTATTTCGGTAGGGCGTTTCGGGTGCGTCTCACCTGATGGCGCGCCACGGCCCTGAACTGCGAAGATGCCCACGCGACCGATCGAGACGCCACCGCGCGGTAACTGAGGCACAGCTCAACTGTGCGGCACATGCGCACAAGAAATTCGTAGATGTGTCGCCGGTGTTACGCGTGGGGCGGGTAGGCCCTGGCGAGTGCGCCGGGCAGTTCCGTGCGCCGGCGGATGCCGAGCTTGCGGAACGAGTTCGTGAGGTGCTTTTCGATCGCCCGCGAGGTCACGGCGAGTTCGTCCGCTATTTCCGCGTTGGTGAGACCGCGGATCACGAGTCCGGCGACTTTGAACTCGGCGCGGGTCAGCGCCACGACGATGCCGGGTGAATTACCGTCGAGTTCCTTCGCGATTCTTTGAGCCAGTCTTTCGGCGCCGCTTTCCAGCGCGAGCTGATACGCGTCGCTGAGACGGCGTTGCGCCTGAGGGTCGCCGTCGGCGCGTTCGCGCGCGCCTAGGTGCAGCAGCGTCTTGGCCCGTTCGAACGGGTTGGCGTGCAGGACCTCGACGGCCTCGCGCAGCATCTCGAGGCCCTGGCCGCCGGGCGTGTAGCGGCCGAGCACGGTGAGGGCCCGCCCGATGCCGAGCGGCGCGCCCCACTCGACGGCGCGGTCCCAGCCGGCCATCGCGGCTTGTCTCGCGGCCGCGAAGTCGCCGAGCTGAGCATGTAGCCGTGCGACGTACACGCACCAGGGCAGCAGCACGGGATTGCGCCACCCGGCTGCGTCGAACACGCGCCCGCAGTCCTGGAGGCGTTCGAGCGCCTGCGCGTGCTCCCCCGCCAACGCCTCGCCCATCGCGTGCAGCATGCGGTACACGGCCTCCACGCCGGCGGGTTCGTCGCGATCGGGCCGGGAGGCGAGGAGTTTCGCGATCAGTCCGGGGTCACGCAGGTCCACGGCGACGGCGATGAGCCCGATCGCGGCGGTCGTGGTGTCGCCGCGCCAGTCCAGCACGGCGAGGTCGACGGCGTGTTCGGCGGCCGCGCGGGCCTCCCCCGGTTTGCCGAGGTGCATGAACACGAACGACTGCTGGGCGCGGATCAGGGCCTGCTCGACGGTGGTCGTCGCCTGCCCGAACGCCTGGTCGAGCCACGGCACGGCCTCGTGCGCGGCGTCGGCGGCGGCGAGGACCTTGATGAGCAACGGCAGTGCGGTGTGCACGTGCGTGGGGTGCGGCGGTTCCTGGCGCAGCACGGTCCGTGCGATCGCCGCGACCTCGTGCGCGGGCAGGCGGGCCGTGAGCATGGCGGCGTCGAGCAGCACGATCTGCAGTTCGCGTTCGCCGGGGGTGGCGCCGCTGATCTGCTGGAGGCGGTGCGCGGAGTCGGCGAGCAGCGCGGGGTCGGAGTGCCAGGCATACCGTTGCCGAGCCTCGAGCCGGTACGCGAGTTCCTGGTTGTGGGTGAGGCCGGCGGCGACGTGGTCGATGAGGTCGCGCACGGGCCGGGGCGCGGAGCCGAGGGCGGTCGGCGCGATCCGCACGAGCGCGGCCGCCCGTTCCTCGACCTCGCGGAACAACGGCACCGCGTAGGAGATGTGCCGGACGGAGGCCGCGGGGTCGAAGAGGCGTTCGGCGGTGGCGAGGTCGACGAGCAGCCGGGCGCGTTGCTCGGAATCCCTTGCCACGTCCCGCAACGCGCGGCGCAGATAGCGGGCGGCGACCTCGGGCGCGCCCCTGCGCAACGCGGTCGCGGCGGCTTCGCCGAGCGCCTCGATCGCCCACGGACCCTGCGCGGCGGTGACGGTGAGCAGCCGGGCCGCGACCTGTTCGGCGGGCCTGCCGTTGTCGTGCAACAGCTTCACGGCCTTGGCCTGCCAGTCGTCGCGTTCGCCGACGGGCATCGACTCCTCGATCGCGTCCCTGATCACCGGCCTGCCGAGGACGAGACCGGCCTGGTCGAGGACGCGCTGGGCCTCGCCCGCCTGCCGGTCGGTGAGCCCGGCGAGCCTGCCGACGAGCTCGTCCTCCCCGAGCACGGCCGCGGCCTTGGCGAAGTCCTGGGCGAAGAACGGCTGGGTGGCAAGGTCGCGCACGAGCCGTTCCTTGAGCCGCGCGGGCCGCAGTTCCCGGACGTGCGGGACCTGGTCGGCGGTGGGGCTGGTGACGTGGTGCAGCACCGCGCACAGGAACATCGGGTTGCCGCCGGTCACGGCGTGGCACGCGGCGACGAAGTCCTCGTCGGGGCGCCGGCCGGTGCGGTGTTCGACGAGTTCGGCGACCGCCCGCGGCGACAGCGGTTCCGGGCGGATCTCGGTGCTCCCGGGCAGTCCGCGCGTGCTGTCCCTGGTGGCCGCGACGAGCAGCACCGGCTCGCTGTCCAGCACCGCGGCGACCGTCACCAGCCAGTGCAGCGACGGGTCGTCGGCCCACTGGAGGTCGTCGATCAGCAGCAGTACCGGCTGCTCCGCGCCGATCGCCCGCAGCAGCGCGGTGAGTCCGCTGATCGCCGCCTCCTGCACGGCGAACACCGAGTCGACCGGCGTGTCCTCCTCGAACACCGGTCTCGCGAGGCCCGCCGGGCCGCTGAGCAGGCGAGCGCCGTCCTGAGCCAGCACGGGGTCCAGCAGCTGGCGGGCGACGCCGAACGCGAAGTCCCGCTCCAGCGCGGAACAGGTGGCCGTGAGCACGCGGAAGCCGGTGGCCCGCGCCCGCAGCGCGTCGAGCAGCGCGGACTTGCCGCAGCCGAGCGGTCCGGTGACGACGATCCGGCCGCCGCTCCCCCGGCGGGCGCGGTCCAGCGCCTCAGTCAGCCGGCGCAGTTCGCCGGTGCGTTCGAGCAGGATCATCACGAGGCCAGGTAGTCCGCCAGCTCCGCACGGCTGGAGATCCCGAGTTTGCGGTAGGCGCGGGTCAGGTGCACCTCGACGGTCCGCAGCGTGACGAACAGGTGGTCGGCGATCTCCCGGTTCGTCACGCCGGCCGCCGCCAGGTCCACGACCTTGCGCTCGCTGGCCGTCAGCACCGCCAGTCGGTCCACAGTGGACGGCACGCGCATCCGCCCTCCGACGCCGAGCAGCAACGTCCTGGCCGAGTCCGCGAGTGCTCCGCTGCCGGCCCGCAACGCCAGCCCGACGGCGGCCCGCAGGTGCGCTCGCGCCTGCCGGGGATCGCCCGCGCCGGACCACCGCTGGCCCAGCAGCAGTTCGGTCCGCGCCTGCTGGATGAGCGACGGCACCGCGGCGAACCCGTCCGCGGCGGCCCTGGCCATGTCCATCGCGCCGGGCCCGATCGTCGTGTAGGCGCGTGCCAGCAACGAGAACGCGGCCGACTCCCTGGTCGGCCAGGTCCTGGCCAGCCGGTCCGCCTCCCGCGTGGCGGCGGTGGCGTCCCGTCCGGCCAGCGTCATCACCTGCACGACGTCGATCCACGTGGGCAGCGCGCCGGGGTCGCTGAGCCCGACCGCGGACATCACCGCCTGGCAGGCCGCCATCCGTTCGGCCGCCAGCGGGACGTCGTCCTGCACGAACGCGAGCCAGCCGGACGCGCGCAGGTACTCGCGGTGCACCGGGGTGAGGTGCCGGACGTCGTCCTCGTCGACCTCGTCGAGCAGCTTCTCCGCGAGCGGGGTGTTGCCGGTCTGCAACGACAGCCAGGCCAGCAGGACGATCGCGCGCGGCAGCCGCCAGCCGCCGTCGCGCATCGCCTGGACCGCCGTCGCCGCGTCCTGGGTGGCGCGCGGGAGGTCGCCCAGCGACATGTGGACGAGCGCGCGCTGCACGAGCGATCGGCAGCGGGCGAGCGAGTCCCCGTTGCCGGCGAAGGCGTCCACGGCCCGATCAAGCACGGAAAGCGCTTCCCCAGCATGGCCCGCCACGCGCAGAACCGTTGCGGCGGAGAGCATCGACCAGTCGGTGAGCGCCTCGGAGTCGACGAGGGCGGCCCGCGCGTACCCGACGGCGGCGTCCATCGCTCCCCCGCCGCGCATGACGGCCTCCGCGACGACGCCGAGCAGACACCGTTGTGCCGTGGTGTCTCCCGCCGGCGGTGGCGTGGCCCTGGCGACGGCCGCCGCGACCACGCGGGCGTCGTCGAGGTCGATCGACAGCTGCACGGCGTCGAGCAGCGTCACCAGGTCCGCGGACAGCGCGGGATCCCTGGCCAGCCGCAGGAACGTGCGGGTGCGCCCGGTCAGCGCGTGCTTCACGGCGAGCGCGGCCCGCAGCTCCGGATCGGTGGTGCGGTGGAACGCGGCGGCGAGGTGTTCGCACGCCTGCGCGGGGTCGTGCCGGGACAGCTCGGTCGCGAGGTTGACCCGCAGCTCGACGTCGTCGGGGCTGAGCTCGACGAGACGGCGCAGGTAGCGGGACGCGTCCCTGGGCTGCCCGCCCGCGGCCGCCTCGTGCAGCACCTGCGACATCCAGGGCGCGTCGACGGCGGGCAGGTGGACGAGCTGGTCGGCCACGGCGCCCGCGTCGTGCCCGAACTCGTCCAGCACGACGGCCGCGCGGTGCCGCAGTTCGGCGGCCTCGGCCGGGCCGAGCACGTCGAGCACGCCCGCCCGGTACCACGCGCGGACGTGGTCGGGCAGGCCCTCGCCGAGCAGGTGGTGACGGCGCAGCGTGGAGATCCCGTTCTCGGCCACCCGCGCGGACACCCCGGCGAGCGGCCCGACGAGTTCCTCCCGGTCGACGACCACGAGCGCGGTGGCGATGGCGCGCAGGTGTTCCGGCTCGTCGCGCAACCGGCGGGCGGCGACGAGTTCGACGGACTCCTGCCGCAACGCCCGCGCGGCGCGGATGTCCGCGAGCACGGTCGTGAGGTGACTCGGGACGCCACCGGACAGGCGCAGGCACAGGTTCGTGAACACCGCGTCCGGCGGGAAGTGCAGGGTCGTGGAGATCATGTCGGCGACCTGCGGCGTGGTGAGCGGCTGCAGGTCGACCACGTGCGCACGGGCCAGATCCACGTGCAGCGGCGAGTTCTGCGACAGCACCAGGCTGACCGGTTCGGCGCCGAGCCTGCGCAGCACGAAGTCCACCCAGCGCACGGTCGCGTCGTCGCACGCGTCGAGGTCGTCGAGGACGAGGCAGACGGGCGACTGCCGCGCCAGCGCCACGACATCACGCCACATGCACCGGTACGCGCGGTAGAGAGAGGCGGCGGACGTGTCCGGCAGTTCCGGAACTCCTATGTCGGCCTGGGCGAGCATCCGGCGGGCGACGGTGAGCGGCAGGCGTTCGCCGCGGCCGCCCGCGCTCAGCACCGTTGTCCCGGCCCGGGTCTCGGTCCCGGTGGCCAGGCGCAGGACGGCGGACTTGCCGGAGCCACGACCACCGCGCACGAGCACGGCCTGCGCGCCCCTGCCCCGACGGGCCGCGGTCGTGTGGTGCGCCACCGCGGTGAGCACGCTCTCACGACCGAAGAGCTCCGACTGGTCGTCCACCACCTACCGCCTCAGGCTCGAAGAGTGACCCTGCGCCGAGGATAATTGCCCCAGGTGACCGGACCGCAAACTCCGCGAGGCAAGTGTCAAAGTCTGGCACGGTGATTCCGCATTGTGCGGGTGGCGAATCCACCGCCGGTTCCAGTCAGTGAACTAATACGCCACAACGCGGCCGGGCACAACCCGGTAGAGGCTCGGTTTCTCCGGGAGGAACGCGAGCCCGAAGCGGGTGAGGAACTCGCCGAAGGCCGCGTCCACGAAGTCGTCGTCCGGCAGGCCGTCCCACGTCTCGGCGGCGGCCCGCGCGACGTCGACGGCGGTGCTGTCGTAGACGACGAGATCCGGCAGGTCGCCCGCGAAGTAGCCGCGTGCCAGCGAGATCGGCGACGAGCTGTCGTCGAGGAACCCCACCACGTCCCACCTGCCCTCGGTCGCCTCGCTCAGCGCGAGACGGGCGGCGACCTCGGACGAGGTGGCGTAGGTGACGCGGTAGCCGCGGCGCACCAGTTCCTCGATCACCGCGAGCGCCGGTAGTGCCTGGCCCTGCGCGGGATTGGCGAAGATCGCCACGTGCCGCCGTCGGGTGCCGACCTCCTCGGCCATCGTTGATGACCACCTCTCTGCGAACGACGTGCTGCCTGATGCCGTTGTACGGCATTCAATGCCAGGGGAATGCCTCACTTTCCTTTGTTCCCGAGCCGGAATCCGCTGCCCGTTTTCTGCCCGAGGTGACCTGAGGCGACGAGCCGTCGCAGTTCCTCTGCGGGTGCGGGTTCTCCGGTGGGAGAGGCCGCGCTCAGCGTCTCCAGAATGGCGAGCGAGATGTCGAGCCCAATGGTGTCGAGGAGGGTGAAGGGGCCCATCGGGTGGTGGAACGCGGTCACGATCGCGGTGTCGATCTCGTCGACCGTGACGTCGGTGCGGCCGAGCATGCGAATGGCGTCGTTCAGGTACGGGAACAGCACGTGGTTCACGATGAACCCGACGCGGTCCGCGCAGTCCACTCCGGTCTTGCGCAGCCACTTCACCAGCGCGTGGGCGGTGGCGTGCACGTCGTCGGCGGTGTGGCTGGTGCGGACGATCTCGACGAGCTTCATGACCGGCGCGGGGTTGAAGAAGTGCAGCCCGATGACGTCCCGCGGGCGGCTCGTGACGTTCGCGCAGTCGGTGACGGAAAGGCTCGACGTGGTGGTGGCGATGATGGCGCCGGATTTGACGGCGGCGTCGATGCCTTGCAGCACGGCGCTTTTCACGGCCATGTCCTCGGCGACGGCCTCGATGACGATGTCGGCGTCGGCGAGCGTCTCGTAGCCCGTGCCGGCGGTGAGCCTCGCGAGGACGTCCTCACGGTCCTGTTCGGACATCCTGCCCTTCTGCACGAGTCTGGTCAGGGACGAACAGATCTGCTGGCGCGCGGCCTCGGCCTTGTCCGGGGTGCGGGCGACGAGCGTGGTGGGAATGCCCGCCACGATCAGGACTTCCGCGATGCCCCTGCCCATCAGCCCGGCGCCGACGACACCGGCACGGCGGATCTCACGTGGTTCGCCGTCGCTCACACGGTTGCGGGGCGGGGGCTGGATCTCGCCGCGGCCGTCGTACCGGTGGAAGCCCCTGCCCGTTTTCCGCCCGAGGTGCCCTTCCTCGACCTTGCGGTCCAGCAGCGGGGACGGGACGTAGTCGGCGGAGCCGGTGCTGTCGTGGAGGTGGTGGAGAGCGTTGCGGACGGTGTCCAGTCCGATCAGGTCGAGCAGGTGCAGCGGGCCGAACTTGAGGCCACAGCCCAGTTTCAATGCGGCGTCGAGGTCCTCGACGGTCGCGTAGCCCTCGTCGGCGAGGTTCATCGTGCGGTTCATGCACGCGTACAGCAGCGCGGTGGCCGCCTCGACCGGCCGGCAGCCGAGACTCACGAGCTCGGTTCCCGCCAGCCGGACTGCCTTGCGTGCCAGGTGAAACGCCTCCGGGGAGACCATGGACGTGCCGATCAGGCTCGCGTGCCGCCCGTACGGCGGAGGGATGGAGTAGCGCAGTCCGACGACGCGGTCCGGCGCGCCGGACGCGATGGCGAGTTTCGCCACGGACAGCGTCGAGGTGGCGGTGAGGAAGACCGTGCCCGGCGCGCACTGGTCGGCGAGCTGCCGCAGCACGGTCTCCTTGACGCCGAAGTCCTCCGGCAGGGCCTCGATGACGAGGTCGGCCCGCTTGAGGTCGACCAGCTCCGTCGCGAGGCCCAGCCGGGAACCGCCGAGCCTGTCGTGGACGCGCGCCAGCACCTCGAGATCGCTGTCCACGCCGATCACCTCGGCCCCGTTCGCGAGCAGGACCTGCGCGAGGCCCTCACCGAGGCTGCCGAGCCCCACCACACCGATCACGAGCATGTCCGTCTCCTAGCCTAGAGACCGAGTTCTTCGTCGAGCATCGCGAACATCTCGTCGTCCGAAGCCGACTCGAAGTCCTTCTCGGTGCTGGTGTTCTTCGCCCACTTCGTGCGCAGGACGTCGAGCCGTCCGGCGATCTGCTGGTGCAGCGCGGGATCCACGCTGGCCGCGGCGAGCGCCTTCTCGAACGCGTCGAGGTCGGCGAGCACGCTCGGCAGCCCGGCGGCCGGCGCGTCGGCCAGCAGCTCGGTCCTGAGGTGGGCCACCAGGTCGTTCGGCGTCGGGTAGTCGAACACCAGCGTGGCGGGCAGCCGTAGCCCCGTCGCGCCGCCGAGCCGGTTGCGCAGTTCGACCGCGGTGAGCGAGTCGAAGCCGAGCTCCTGGAACTGGCGGTCGCCCTCGATCTGCTCGTTCTCGCCGTGGCCGAGCACCTCGGCGACCTGGCCTCGCACCAGGTCCAGCAACGCGTCGGTGCGTCCCTGGTCGGTGAGCGCGGTCAGGCGGGCGATCAGCGAGTCCGCCGTTTCCTGGCCTGCCACGGCCTTCTTCGACCTGGTGCGCACGAGTCCGCGCAGCAGCGGTGCGACCTCGTGGTTGCGCAGGACCGCGAAGTCCAGCTTGACCGGAAGTGTCGCCGCGGCACCGGTTTCGAGCGCCTCGTCGAACAGGGTGACGCCGAGTTCCCGCGTGATCGCCGGCATGCCGGAGCGAGCCATGCGTTCGGCGTCCTGGGCACTGAGCATGCCGGTGTCCCAGGCGCCCCAGGCCATGCTTGTCGCCTTCTTGTTGTGCGCCTTGCGCAGTGCCGCGAGGGCGTCGAGGAAGGCGTTGGCCGCCGCGTAGTTGGCCTGACCCGCGTTGCCGAACGTGCCGGCGACGCTGCTGAACAGGATCAGGGTGGCCTGCGGTGCCAGTTCGTGCAGGTACCAGGCGGCGTCGACCTTCGGCTGGAGCACCGGGCCGATGCGGTCCAGCGTCAGGGATTCGATGGTGGCGTCGTCCAGGACGCCCGCCGCGTGGACGATCGTCGCCGGGTTGTGCGCCTTGAGCAGCGCGGCGAGATCGTCGCGGTCACTGACGTCGCAGGCCGCCACCATGACGTTCGCCTCGAGGTCGCTGACGTCCGCCTGGCCGGTGCGGCTCGCGAGGACGAGGTCCTGGACGCCGTGGTTCTCGACGAGGTGCTTCGCGATGATCCGGCCGAGACCGCCCGTGCCACCGGTGATGAGCACCTTGCCGTAGTCGATGGTCGTCTCGCCGCGTTCCGCCCTGGCGAGGCGGCCGCCGAGGATCTCGCCGTCGCGGACGACGATCTGCGGTTCCTCGGCCTGGATCGCCTGCCGCAGCACGGCGAGGCTGGAGCGCTGGTCGTCGACGTCGAGCAACCCGAACGTGCCGGGGTGCTCGGACTGCGCGGCCCTGACGAGTCCCCAGACCGCCGCTGCCACGGGGTCGGGTGCTTCCCCGCTGGTCGCCGCGATCGCGTTCTTCGTGACGAACCAGAGCCTTCCCGGCCTGTTCGCCGTGATCCACTGCTGGACGTTGACCAGGGCGTCGCTCACGGCGGCGTGCGTGGACTCCACGACGTCGTCCGAGAGCGCCTTGACCTCGGTGAGGACGACCTCGGCGTCGGCGGTCTCGATGGAGTCGTAGACGCGTCCGGCGACGAAGTGGTCGACCAGTCCGAAGTGGTCCTCGCCCGCGATCGCCACGGTGGCGTTGACGGGTTCGGTGGCGTCGATCGGCGTCCAGCCGAGCGTGAACAGGGCGTCGCGGGTGGTGTTCTCGTTGAGCTGCCCCGTGTTGACGGCGCGGACCACGAGCGACCGGACCTCGGCGACCGGGTTGCCCTGCGGGTCGGCGACGACGACGTGCATCGCGCCGCTGTCGTTCCTGGTCATCCTGACCCGGACCGCTGCCGCACCGGTGGCGTGGATCTTCACGCCCTCCCAGCTGAACGGCAGCCCCGCTCCCCCGTCGCCTTCCTGCAGCAGCGCGGTGTGCAGCGTGGCGTCGAGCAGCGCCGGGTGGAGTCCGAACGCGCCGGGTTCGACGCCGTCGGGCAGCGCGACCTCCGCGAGGACGGCACCTTCGTGGCGCCACGCGTTCTTGAGGCCCTGGAACGTGTCCCCGTAGGCGAACCCGATCTCGGCGAACTTGTCGTAGACCCCGTCCAGTTCGATCGGCTCCCCTAGCGGCCACTCGGTCAGCGCGGTGCCGCGGCTCGCGCTGCTGCTGAGCGTGCCGCCGGCGTTCTCGGTCCACGGCAGGTCGGTGTCCTCGGGCCTGCTGTAGATCGTGACCGAGCGCCTGTCGTCCTCCTCGGCGCCGATCGCGACCTGGATCTGCACGCCGCCCTGCTCGGGCAGCAACAGCGGTGCCGCGATCGTGAGCTCTTCCAGCGTGTCGAGCCCGAGTTCCTCACCGGCCTTGAGCGCCACCTCGACCAGCGCCGCACCGGGCACGAGCGCCCGTCCCATGATCACGTGGTCGGCGAGCCAGGCGTGCGTCCGCAGCGAGATCCGGCTGGTGAACAGGTGCCCGTCCTGCCCGGCGAGCTGCACCGCCGCACCGAGCAACGGGTGCCCGACGCTGCCGAGACCGGCCGCCTTCACATCGGTCGCACCCTCCACGACCTTCGGCCAGTACGACTGCCGGCGGAACGCGTAGGTGGGCAGGTCGATCTTCCTGGCCTGGCCGAGCAACGGCGTCCAGTCGACCTTGGCGCCCTCGACGTGAGCCTGGCCGAGCGCGGTGAGGAACCGCGTGACCTCGTTCTCGTTCCGCCTGATCGTCGGAATCGCTCCGTCGACCAGCGGGGTGAGCGCCGCGTCGGGCCCGATCTCCAGGAACGTCTTGTCTCCCAGCGCGGTCACGTTGTCGTGGAACCGCACGGCGTCCCGGACGTGGCCGACCCAGTAGTCGATCGTCGTCGGGTCACCGCTGGTCTGGAACGCGATCGCCGGTTCGCTGAAGGTGATCTCGCTGATCGCCTCCCGGAAGTCCGGCAGCATCGGCTCCATCAACGGCGAGTGGAACGCGTGACTCACCTTGAGCTGCTTGTACTTCCACTGCTTGGCGATCTTGAGGACCTCGTCCTCCTCGCCCGCCAGCACCACGGTCCGCGGCCCGTTGACGGCCGCGATCGACACGTTGCCCGTCAGGTACGGCGTCACCTCCTCCTCCGAGGCGATGACGGACACCATCGCGCCGCCCTGAGGCAACGCCTGCATGAGCGCGGCCCGCGCCGTGATGAGCTGACAAGCGTCTTCCAGCGTCAGCACCCCGGCGACGTGCGCCGCCGCGACCTCACCGATCGAGTGCCCGGCAACGTGATCCGGCCTGACCCCGAACGACTCGACCAGCCGGTACAACGCGACCTCGACGGCGAACAGCGCCGGCTGCGCGAACCCGGTCTGGTTCAGCGCCTCCTGGTCCTCACCCCACATGACCTCGCGGAGTGCGGGGTCGAGGTGCTGCAACGCGTCGTCGAGCGCCTCGGCGAACACGGGATACGCCTCGTACAGCTCACGGCCCATGCCGATCCGCTGCGACCCCTGCCCGCTGAACAGGAACGCCACCGGCTTCCTGCTCACCGCCCCACGAGCCACGACCTCACCGCCGAGCACCACGGCCCGGTGATCGAACAACGTCCTGGCCGTCAGCAACGAGTACGCGACGTCCTTCGCAGCTCCTCGGGCCTGCCTGATCCGCTCGACCTGGCCGTCCAGCGCCGCCTCGCTCCGAGCCGAGACGATCCACGGCACCAGGCTGCGTCCCTGGGCCGAGTCGCCCCCGAGCGCCGAGTTGTCCACAGCCGCCGAGTTGTCCACAGATTCCCGCGCGTCCCCCTGACCAGCATTTTCATCGCGTACGCTGGAAATTGGGGGGATCCCCAAGCCTCCAGGCGCTTCCAAGATCACGTGCGCGTTCGTGCCGCTGATGCCGAACGACGACACCGCCGCCCGCCGCGCCCGCTCCACCGCAGGCCACGCGGTGTTCTCCTGCACCAGCTCGACCGCGCCCTCGCTCCAGTCGACGTGCGACGAAGGCGTCGAAGCGTGCAAGGTCCGCGGCAACACCCCGTGCCGCATCGCCTGCACCATCTTGATGATGCCCGCGACACCGGCCGCCGCCTGCGTGTGCCCGATGTTCGACTTGATGCCACCGAGCAGCAGCGGCACGTCCCGATCCTGCCCGTACGTCGCCATCAGCGCCTGCGCCTCGATGGGGTCACCCAACGAAGTACCCGTGCCATGCGCCTCGACAGCATCGACATCAGCAGCAGACAACCCAGCAGACGCCAACGCCTGCCGAATCACCCTCTGCTGCGACGGCCCGTTAGGCGCCGTCAGCCCGTTGGACGCGCCATCCTGGTTGATCGCAGAACCACGCACGACCGCCAGAACCGTGTGCCCCAAACGCACCGCATCCGACTGACGCTCCAACACGAGCAGACCAACACCCTCAGACCAACCGACACCATCAGCCGTGTCCGAGAACGCCTTGCACCGCCCGTCCTCAGACAACCCACGCTGACGGGAGAACCCGACGAACGACCCCGGCGTCGACATCACGGTCACACCACCGGCCAACGCCAACGAGCACTCACCGGCCCGAAGAGCCTGCATCGCCCAGTGCAGCGCCACCAACGACGACGAGCACGCGGTGTCGATCGACACCGACGGCCCCTCAAGCCCGAGCGCGTAGGACACGCGCCCAGAGATCACCGAAGGCGACGCACCGGTCGAACCGAAGCCCTCGGTGTCCGCACCGCCGATGAGCTGCGTGTAGTCGTTGTACATGACACCGGCGAACACACCGGTGGAGCTGCCACGCAACGATGCCGGCGCGATCCCGGAACGCTCCAACGCCTCCCACGCGGTCTCCAGCATGAGCCGCTGCTGCGAGTCCGTAGCGACGGCCTCACGCGGTGACATCCCGAAGAACTCCGGATCGAACTGGTCCGCGTCGTGCAGGAAGCCACCGGCCCGCACGTACGACGTGCCGGGGTGGTCGGGGTCCGGGTGGAACAACGTGTCCAGATCCCACCCGCGGTTCGTCGGGAACGGCGTGATCGCGTCGACGCCGGAAGCCACGAGGTCCCACAGGTCCTCCGGCGACGACACTCCACCGGGGTAGCGGCAGGCCATGCCGACGATCACGATCGGATCGTCCGAAGTGGACACCAGCGCGGGCAGGTCCGAGACGTCCGTGACCGCTCCGAGCAGCTCGTCCTTCAGATACCCGGCCAGTTGCGCCGACGACGGGTAGTCGAACACCACGGTCGCCGGCAGCTTGAGCCCGGTGACCGCCGTGAGCCGGTTGCGCAGCTCGACCGCGGTCAGCGAGTCGAACCCGAGCTCCTGGAACGCCCGCGCCGGGTCGACCGCCGCGATCGTGTCGTAGCCGAGCACGGCCGCGACCTCGCCACGAACCAGGTCCACCAACGCCTCGCCCCGTCCGGCTTCGTCCAGAACGGACAGTCGCTGCACCAGCCCGGACGCCGTCTCCGATCCGGCGACCTTGCGCCGCGCCTTGACCCGGATCAGCCCGCGCAGCAACGGTTTCACGTCGCCGTTCTGCTTCAGCGCCGCCAGGTCGAGCCGCACCGGAACCACCGCGGGTTCCGTTCCGGCGACCGCCGCGTCGAACAACCGCAGCCCCAGCTCGGACGAGATGGCCGGCATGCCGGAGCGCTGCATCCGTTCGGCGTCCTCGGCCGACACCATGCCGGTGTCCCAGGCGCCCCACGCCAGCGACACGCCGGGCAGCCCGTTGAGCCGCCGGTGCGCGGCCAGCGCGTCGAGGAACGCGTTGCCGGCGGCGTAGTTGCCCTGCCCGGCGTTGCCGAACACTCCGGCAGCCGACGAGAAGACCACGAACTTCGACGCCTCGCCGGCGAGATCGTGCAGGTTCAGCGCCGCATCCACCTTGGCACGCAACACGGAATCAACCCGCTCCGGCGTGAGCGACTCGATCACACCGTCGTCCAGCACACCGGCAGCGTGCACGACGCCGCGAACCTTGTGCTGCTTCAGCACCTCCCACAACGCGGCCCGGTCAGCGGCATCGCAGGCGACGACAGAAACCTTCGCACCCAACGCTTCCAGCTCGCTCACGTCGCCAGAACCGCTGCGACTCACCAGCACCAGCTCGGTGACCCCGTGCGTCTCCACCAGATGCCGGGCCACGATCCGGCCAAGTCCGCCAGTGCCGCCCGTGATCAGCACCGGGCTCTCCCAGCCGGCGTCCTCAGTCTCGCCCGCGACCCGTCCAAGACGCGCCGCCCGGGCCTCGCCGTCCCGCACGACCAGCTGCGGTTCGTCGAGGTCCAGCACCCCGAGCAGCGTCGCGAGCGACGACTCCTCGGCGTCCAGGTCGATCAACCCGAACCGGTCCGGGTGCTCGGTCTGCGCGGTCCGCAGCAGTCCCCACACCGCCGCGCCGGCCAGGTCATCACCCCCGACCGCACCGCGCGTGACGAACACCAGCCGCCCGTCGCGGTCCTCGCGAATCCATTCTTGGACCAGCTCCAACGCCCGGTGCGTCACGGCCCGCACCGACTCCGCGTTCTGCTCCCCCGCGACCGGCACGAGCACGACGTCCGTGTCCGCCAGGGAAAGCAGGCCCTCGACCCGTCCGACGGACAGCCCGAGCGCGTCCGGCCCGAGCACGCTGACCGTCTTGCCCGCCTCGGCCGGCGGCACCGCGACAGGCGTCCACCGCACCGCGAACATCGCGTCCAGCTCTGCCGGCTGCTCGGCCGCGACGGCCCGCATCACCAGCGACTCAACGGACGCCACCGGGTTGCCGGCCGGGTCGGCGAGCGCGATCCGCAGCCCGTTGCCGTCGCGGGTCATCTTGACCCGCAAAGACGTCGCCGCGGTCGCGTGCAGCGACACGTTCTCCCACGCGAACGGCAGCCCGGCCGACCCGCTCTCGTCGAGCAGCGAGGCGTGCAGCGCGGCGTCGAGCAACGCCGGGTGCAGCCCGAACGGCTTGACGTTGACGTCGTCCGGCAACGCCACCTCGGCGTACGTGGTGTCACCGTCCCGCCAGGCCGCCCGCAGCCCCTGGAACAGCCCGCCGTAGGCGAACCCGGCCTCCGCGAACTTCTCGTAACACCCTTCCACGTCAACGACTTCAGCCTTCGGCGGCCACACCGAGGCGTCGAACTCGACGCGCAGCTCGCCCTTGGCCAGCACGCCGCTGACCACCTGGGTCCACGGCGCGTCGGTCACCTCGTCAGGCCGCGCGTGGATGGTGAACGTCCGTCGGTCGTCACCGGCCGACACCTTCATCTGCAGCGCGAGTCCACCGTGCTCCGGCAGGATCACCGGCGCCGACAACGTCAGCTCCTCCAGCCGGTCCAGCCCGACCTCGTCCCCGGCCCGCATCGCGAGCTCGACAAGTGCCGCCCCCGGCACCATCACGCGTCCCATGATCGTGTGGTGGCGAATCCACGGATGCGTGCGTGCCGCCAGCCTGCTCGTGAACAGGAACCCTTCCCCGTCAGCGAGTTCCGCCGACGCGATCAGCAAGGGGTGCCCGACGGCGACCATGCCGATGCCGGACGCGTCGTCCCCGCCGATCCGCACCGCGGGCCAGTACCGCTGGTGGTCGAACGCGTACGTGGGCAGGTCGATCTTCCTGCCACCGACGTGGAACCCACTCCAGTCGACCTTCACCCCTTCAACGTGCAGACGGGCCAACGCCGTCAACGCCGCAACGCGCTCATCCTTGTCCTTGCGCAGCAGGGGAATCGCGTCCTCGACCAGAGCACTGAGCACCCCGTCCGGCCCGACCTCGACGAACGTGGTCGCGCCGCCATCCCTGAGCCGCTGGACGTTGTCCGTGAACCGCACCGCGTCCCGGACGTGGTTCACCCAGTAGTCAACGGTCGTGACGTCCCCACTGGCCACCACAGGAATGCCAGGCTGGTGAAGCGTGATCTCCGCGAGCGACTCGCGGAAGTCGTCCAGCATCGGCTCCATCAACGGCGAGTGGAACGCGTGCGACACCTTGAGCCGCTTGCTCTTCCACCGCCCAGCGATCGCCAGCACGTCCTCTTCCGCACCGGCGATCACCACAGACCGGGGCCCGTTGACAGCCGCGATCGACACGCCGTCCGTGAGGTGCGGCAAAACCTCGTCCTCAGATGCCTGAACCGACACCATCGCGCCACCCTCGGGCAACGCCTGCATGAGCGCCGACCGAGCCGTGACGAGCAGACACGCGTCCTCAACGCTCAACACACCGGCAACGTGCGCCGCCGCGATCTCGCCGATCGAATGCCCGGCGACCTGATCGGCCTTGACGCCCCAAGACTCCAGCAACCGGTACAGCGCCACCTCAACGGCGAACAACGCCGGCTGCGCCACCCCGGTCTGGTTCAACGCCTCCGGGTCATCTCCCCACATCACGTCCCGAACGGCGGGGTCGAGGTACATCAGCACCGCGTCCAGCGCCTCAGCGAACACGGGGAACGCCTCGTACAACTCACGCCCCATGCCAGCCCGCTGCGACCCCTGCCCGGAGAACAACACCGCGACCGACCGCTGCGACAACGCGACCCCGGACGCCAGCACCTCACCCCCGAGCACCACGGCCCGGTGGTCAAACCGCGCCCGAGTGCTCAACAACGAGTACGCCACGTCCTCAGGCGTTCCCAGAGCAGTCCTGGCCCGCTCAATCTGCCCAGGCAACGCCTCTGCAGTCCGCGCCGACACCACGAACGGCACCAGTCCGCCCCCGAGCGCCGAGTCGCCCGCGAACACCGAGTTGTCCACAGCCGCCGAGTTGTCCACAGATTCGTCTACGACCCCCTGACCAGCATTTTCATCGCGTACGCTGGAAATTGGGGGGATCCCCGAGACTCCCGGCGCTTCCAAGATCACGTGCGCGTTGGTGCCCGAGAGCCCGAACGACGAAACGCCGGCTCGGCGCGGTCGCGACACCGCAGGCCACGGCGTCGCCTCGGTGACGAGCTCGACCGCCCCCTCGCTCCAGTCGACGTGCGACGACGGCGAAGTCACGTGCAGGGTCGGCGGCACAACGCCGTTCCGCATGGCCTGCACCATCTTGATCACGCCCGCCACGCCCGCGGCGGCCTGCGTGTGCCCGATGTTCGACTTGATACCACCGAGCAGCAGCGGCACCTCCCGATCCTGCCCGTACGTCGCCAGCAACGCCTGCGCCTCGATCGGGTCACCCAAGGTCGTACCCGTGCCGTGCGCCTCAACCGTGTCGACATCAGCAACGGACAACCCAGCAGACGCCAACGCCTGCCGAATCACCCTCTGCTGCGACGGTCCGTTAGGCGCCGTAAGCCCGTTGGACGCACCATCCTGGTTGATCGCAGAACCACGCACGATCGCCAGAACCGTGTGGCCAAGTCGCACCGCATCCGACTGACGCTCCAACACGAGCAGACCGACACCCTCGGACCAGCCAACACCATCAGCGGAATCGGAGAACGCCTTGCACCGCCCGTCCTCCGACAACCCGCGCTGGCGAGAGAACCCGACGAACGCACCCGGCGTCGACATCACCGTCACACCACCGGCCAGCGCCAACGAGCACTCACCGGCCCGAAGTGCCTGCGCCGCAAGGTGCATCGCGACCAGCGACGACGAACAGGCGGTGTCGATCGACACCGACGGCCCCTCGAACCCGAACGTGTAGGACACCCGGCCCGACACCACCGAGGGCGACGTCCCGGCCCCCTGGTGCCCTTCGGAATCGGACTCCAGGATCTGCGCGTAGTCCGAGTACATGACACCGGCGAACACACCGGTTCGACTACCGCGCAACGACTGCGGGTCGATCCCGGCCCGTTCCAGCGCCTCCCAGGTCGTCTCCAGCAGGATGCGCTGCTGCCCGTCCGTGCCGAGCGCCTCCCGCGGCGACATCCCGAAGAACGCCGGATCGAACTGGTCCGCGTCGTGCAGGAAGCCACCGGCGCGCGCATAGGACGTGCCGAGATGGTCGGGATCCGGGTGGAACAGCGAGTCCAGATCCCAGCCGCGGTTCGCCGGGAACGGCGTGATCGCGTCCGTGCCCGACGCCACCAGGTCCCACAACGTCTCCGGCGACGTCACGCCACCGGGGAACCGGCAGGCCATGCCAACGATCACGATCGGATCGTCCGAAGTGGACACGAGCGCGGGCAGATCCGCCACCACGTCGGCCGAACCGAACAGCTCGGCGTGCAGGTGATCGGCCAGCGCGATCGCCGTGGGGTAGTCGAACACCAGCGTCGCCGGCAGCCGCAGCCCGGTCGCCTCGGTCAGCTGGTTGCGCAGCTCGACGGCGGTCAGCGAGTCGAACCCGAGGTCCTGGAACGCCCGCGTCGCGTCCACCGCGTCGATCGAGGCGTGGCCCAGCACCGAGGACACCTGCGTGCGCACCAGGTCGACGAGAGCCGAGTGCCGGTCGGCGACGTCCATCGCGCCGAGCTTCTGCACCAACCCGGAAGCGGTGGCGGACCCCGCCGCCGCACGCCGCGCCCTGACCCGGATCAGCCCCTGCAGCAACGGTGCCACCGCACCCCGTGCCCGCAGCGTCGCGAGGTCGAGCCGCACCGGAACGGTCAGCGCCGCCCCGCTCGTCACAGCCGAGTCGAACAGCTCCAGCCCCTGCTCGACCGTGATCGGCGGCATGCCGG
This sequence comes from Lentzea sp. NPDC092896, assembly GCF_044754905.1. Classification (NCBI taxonomy): domain Bacteria; kingdom Bacillati; phylum Actinomycetota; class Actinomycetes; order Pseudonocardiales; family Pseudonocardiaceae; genus Lentzea; species Lentzea sp. NPDC092896. The sequence goes on along the minus strand of NZ_JBIVPX010000001.1, from coordinate 816,726 downwards.
CGGCGGTCATCCGCGCGGCCTCGGCCTCGGTCAGCTCGCCGGTCATCCCGCTGACACCGGCCCACACACCCCACGCCATCGACGTCGCGGGCAGCCCGGATGCCTTGCGGTGCGCGGAAAGCGCGTCGAGGAACGCATTGCCCGCCGCGTAGTTCGCCTGCCCGGCGTTGCCGAACACACCAGCGGCCGACGAGAACACCACGAACGCCGTAAGGTCCTTGGCCAACTCATGCAGGTGCCACGCGGCATCAGCCTTGGGCTTGAGCACGTTCGCGACGCGCTCCGACGTCATCGACTCGATCACGCCGTCATCCAGCACACCGGCCGCGTGCACGACACCTCGGATCTCGTGCTGAGCAAGGAGTTCCGCGACAGCGTCCCGGTCAGTCACGTCACACGCGGCAACGGTGACTTGCGCTCCCAACGCCTCCAGCTCGGCCGTGTCGGCCTGACCGCGACGACTGACGAGCAGCAGCTCCCGAACCCCGTGCGCCTCAACGAGATGCTTCGCGACGACCGCACCCAGCCCGCCGGTACCGCCGGTGACCAGGACCTTGCCTTCCCACCGAACCTCGGACTCACCGGTGACCCGCGCCAGCCGCGCGGCCAGCACCTCGCCGTCCCGCACCACCAGCTGCGGCTCGTCGACCCCGAACGCCACGGAAACCATTGCGGTGGAGAGGTTGTTGCCGCACAGGTCGATCAGTCCGAACCGCTCCGGGTGCTCGGACTGCGCCGACCGCACCAGCCCCCAGACCGCCGCGGCCCCCATGTCCTCACCGCTGGTCGCACCGCGCGTGACGAACGTGAGCCTGCCGTCCTTACCGCTGCTGATCCACTCCTGCACCAACCCCAGCACGCGCGACGTGTTGCGATGCGTGCTGCCGAGCACGTCCTCCGACCCCACGATCGGCACCAGCACAAGCCCCGCGTCGGTGTCGGCGATCGAGTCGACGACCGGGAACCCGAGGTCGAGCACGTCCGGCCCGAGCACCGCGACCGACGCGGGCGCGGCGACGTCCTCCTGCGTGACCGGCACCCACTCGAGCCCGAACAGCTCGCTCTGCCTGGCCTCGCCGAGCTGTTCGACGTTCACGGCCCGCACGATCACGGCCTCGACCGTGGCGACCGGTGCACCCGTGACGTCGGCCAGCGCGATCGTCCTGCGCATGCCGCTCTCGTCGCGGGTCAGCTTGACGCGCAGTTCGCTCGCCCCGGTGGCGTGCAGCGTCACGCCCTCCCACGAGAACGGCAGACCGGCGTCGAGCGTCTCGTCCAGCAACGCGGCGTGCAGCGCCGAGTCGAGCAACGCCGGATGCAGCCCGTACGCGGCACCGTCGACGTCCTCCGGCAACGCGAGCTCGGCGTAGATCTCCCCGCCGGCCCGCCAGGCCGCCTTGAGGTTCTGGAACGCGTGCCCGTAGGCGAACCCGGCACTCGCGAACCGCTCGTAGCACTCCTCGTAGTCCATCGCCACGGCCCCGGCAGGCGGCCAGACGGCGGCGTCGAAGTCGCTGCCGCTCGTGCCACTGGCCAGGAAACCGGTCGCGTGCTGCGTCCACGGCAAGTCCGGCGCGTCCTCAGGCCGTGAGTGGATCGCGTACTGCCGACGACCGTTGCTCTCCGCACCGACCTTCAACTGCACCTGCACGGCGCCGCGCTCCGGCAGAACGAGCGGCGCGGCCAGCGTGAGGTCGTCGACCCGGTCGAGCCCGACCTCGTCCCCGGCCCGCATCGCGAGCTCGATCAGGACGGCGGCCGGCACCAGGTTGCGCCCCATGATCACGTGGTCCGCGAGCCACGGGTGCGTGCTCAGCGACACCCGGCTGGTGAACACGACGCCTTCGCCCTCGGCCAGTTCCACCGACGCGCCGAGCAACGGGTGCCCGACGCTGACCAGCCCGAGCCCGGACGCGTCCGACGCCTTCCCGGCACTCGCCGGCCAGTACCGCTGCCGGTTGAACGGGTAGGTGGGCAGCTCGACGCGCTTGCCGCCACCGTAGAACCGCGCCCAATCAACATTGATTCCGTCAACATGTACATGACTCAGTGCAGTCAACATTGACTCAACATCGGACTTGACCCGCGTCAACGTCGGAATCAACCCGTCAACCATCGCCGTCAACTGCGCGTCCGGCCCGACCTCGACCAGCGTCACGTCACCCAACGCCGTCACGTTGTCGTGGAAGCGCACGGCGTCCCGAACGTGGTTCACCCAGTAGTCGACGGTCGTGACATCGCCGGATGTCGACATTCCTACAACCGGCTCGTGGAACGTCAGCGCGCTGATCGCCTCGTGGAAGTCCTCCAGCATCGGCTCCATGAGCGGCGAGTGGAACGCGTGCGACACCTTCAGCCGCTTGCTCTTCCACCGCTCCGCGACTGCCAGCACCTCCGCCTCAACACCGGCGATCACCACAGACCGCGGCCCGTTGACGGCGGCGATGGACACACCGTCCGTCAGGTGCTCACGCACCTCGTCCTCGGACGCGATGACGGACACCATCGCGCCACCGGCCGGCAACGCCTGCATGAGCGCCGAACGCGCCGTCACCAGCAGGCACGCGTCGTCCAGGCTCAGCACACCCGCGACGTGCGCGGCGGCGATCTCACCGATGGAATGCCCGGCAAGCTGCGAAGGCCGCACCCCGAACGACTCCAGCAACCGGAACAACGCCACCTCGACCGCGAAGATCGCAGGCTGCGCGTACCCGGTCTGGTTCAGCGCCTCGGCATCATCGCCCCACATGACCTCGCGCAACGCGGGGTCGAGGTTGACCAACGCGGCGTCCAACGCCTCGGCGAACACCGGGAACGCGTCATACAGCTCACGCCCCATGCCAACGCGCTGCGACCCCTGCCCGGAGAACACGAACGCAAGCGGCCGGTTCCGCACCACACCACTGGCAAGCTCGACGCCGTTCCACACCACCGCCCGGTGGTCGAACAACGCCCGCGTGGTCGCCAGCGAGAACCCGGCGTCCACAGCGGACACACCACTCGCCACGAGCGCGCCGACCTGCTCGACCTGCGCCCGCAACGACGCCGCCGACTTGGCCGACACCACCAGCGGCGCCCCCACGACCTGAATCGATCCCGGCTGGCCGGCCCCCAGGGGGCTCGAGGCCCCCATCTCAATCATCTCAGGCAGGTCCGACAATTCCTGAGCGTCCGGGGCTTCCAAGATCACGTGCGCGTTCGTGCCGGAAACACCGAACGACGAGACGGCGGCGCGGCGGGCACGAGACACCTCGGGCCACGAAGCGTTGCCGGTCAGGAGCTGAACCGACCCCGCCTCCCAGTCCACGTGGGACGACGGCGCGTCGACGTGCAGCGTCTGCGGCACGACGCCGTGCCGCAGCGCCTGCACCATCTTGATCACGCCGGCGACACCGGCCGCGGCCTGGGTGTGACCGATGTTGGACTTGATCGAACCGAGCAGCAGCGGCGACGGCCGGTCCTGCCCGTAGGTCGCGAGCAGCGCCTGCGCCTCGATCGGGTCACCCAGAGACGTACCGGTGCCGTGCGCTTCGACGACGTCGACGTCCGCAGTGGACAGACCGGCGGACGCCAGCGCCTGCCGGATCACCCGTTGCTGCGAAGGTCCGTTGGGCGCGGTCAGGCCGTTGGAAGCGCCGTCCTGGTTGACCGCCGAGCCGCGCACGACAGCCAACACGTTGTGGCCGTTGCGAACAGCGTCAGACAGTCGCTCCAGCACGACCACGCCGACCCCCTCGGACCAGCCGACGCCATCGGCGGAGTCGGAGAACGCCTTGCAGCGGCCGTCCGGCGACAGCCCGCGCTGCCGCGAGAATCCGATGAACGCGCCGGGAGAAGCCAGCACGGTCACACCACCGGCCAGCGCCAGCGAGCACTCACCGGCGCGGAGAGCCTGCATCGCCCAGTGCATCGCGACCAACGACGACGAACACGCCGTGTCGAGCGTGACCGCGGGCCCCTCGAAGCCGAACGTGTAGGAGACACGGCCCGACACCACCGAAGGCGAACCGCCGGTCGTCTGGTAACCCTCGGAATCTCCTTCGAGCAGCAGCGAGTAGTCGTTGTACATGACACCGGCGAACACACCGGTCGGGCTGCCCTTCAGCGCGACGGGGTCGATCCCCGACCGCTCCAAGGCCTCCCACGACGCCTCGAGCAGCAGACGTTGCTGCGCGTCGGTCGACACCGCCTCCCGCGGCGACATGCCGAAGAACTCCGGGTCGAACTGGTCGGCGTCGTGCAGGAAGCCGCCGGACTTCGTGTACGAGGTGCCGATGTGGTCGGGGTCCGGGTGGTAGAGCGAGTCGAGGTCCCAGCCGCGGTTGGACGGGAACTCGGTGATGGCGTCGCGGCCGTCGACCACGAGGTCCCACAGCTGTTCCGGTGAGGCAACGCCGCCGGGGTAGCGGCAGGCCATGCCGACGATCACGATCGGATCGTCCGAAGTGGACGTCAGCGCGGGCAGCTCCGGCACCGCGTCCGAGGCGCCGAACAGCTCGTCGCGCAGGAAACCGGCGAGCACCGCGGACGTCGGGTAGTCGAAGATCAGCGTGCTCGGCAGGCGCAGGCCGGTGACACCGGTCAGGCGGTTGCGCAGGTCGACCGCGGTCAGCGAGTCGAAACCGAGGTCCTGGAACGCCTTCGCCGGGTCCACCGCGGCGACGCCGTCATGCCCGAGCACTGCCGCGACCTCGGTGCGCACCAGGTCGAGCAGCGCGGTGAGCCGTGCCTCCGGCGCCATCGCGGTGAGGCGCCGCACCAGTCCCGAGTCGGCCTGGGCCGCCGCGCGACGGGCCTTCGTGCGGATCAGTCCGCGCAGCAGCGGGCGGATCTCGTGGTGGCCGCGCAACGTCGCGAGGTCCAGGCGCAACGGCAGCAGCACCGCGTCCTCACCGGCGATCGCCGCGTCGAACAGCGCGAGCCCCTGCTCCACCGACAGCGGCGGCGTTCCGCCCCGTGCCATGCGTTCGGCGTCGGCCTCGGACAGCATGCCGGTCTGGTCCCACGCGCCCCACGCCAGCGACACCGCCAGCAGCCCGGCCGAACGCCGGTGCTGTGCCAAGGCGTCGAGGAACGCGTTGCCCGCCGCGTAGTTCGCCTGCCCCGCCGCACCGAACGTGCCGGCGGCGCTGGAGAAGAGAACGAAGTTGTCGAGGTTCTTGGTGAGCTCGTGCAGGTTCCAGGCAGCATCGACCTTGGGCTTGAGCACGGCCGACAACCGCTCCGGCGTGAGTGACTCGATCACGCCGTCGTCCAGCACGCCGGCGGTGTGCACGACGCTGCGGACCTTGTGCTTCTTCAACACCTTCTGCAACGCCTTGCGGTCACTGACATCGCACGCGACGACGGCGACCTTGGCGTCCAAATCGGACACTTCCGCCTTGCCGGTGCGACTGACCAGCACCAGTTCCTGGACGCCGTACCGTTCGACGAGGTGCTTCGCGATCACCCGGCCCAGCCCGCCGGTACCGCCGGTGATCAGCACCGGCCCGGTGAACTCGCCCGGCTCCGCCGCCTCGGCCCGCGCGAGCCGTGCCACGGAAACCTGACCGTCCCGCACCCGCAGTTGCGGCTCGTCGATCGCGAGAACCCGCTCGGACACCTCGGCATCGGTGTCGATGAGAGTGAACCGGCCGGGGTGCTCGTTCTGCGCGGCACGGACCAGTCCGTGCACCGCGCTCGCGGCCAGATCGTCCTGCCGTGTCACGAACACGAGCCGTTCAGCGCGCTCCTCGGCAACCCAGCGCTGCACCAACTCCAGCGCACGGGCAGCGAGAGCGTGCGTCTGCGCGACGACGTCCCCGTCGCCAACGAACTCCTCCACACACACGGCGGCCGCACCGGCGTTGGGCAGCGACACCGGCACCCAGTCGAGCCGGAACAATGAGTCGCGATCCACCGCGCTCACCTGCTGCCCGGACACCGCCCGCGTCACCAGCGACGCGATCGTCGCGACCGGAGCGCCCGTCGTGTCGGCGACCGCGATCACCCACGCGTCCCCGTCGCGCCGCAGCCTCACCCGGACCGACGCCGCGCCGGTGGCGTGCAGCGACACGCCTTCCCACGAGAACGGCAGCCCTGCCTCGGCCCCGTCGAAGAACCCACCGGCGTGCAGCGTGGCGTCGAGCAGCGCCGGGTGCAGGCCGAACGCCGCCCCGTCCACGTCCTCGGGCAGCGCGACCTCGGCGAACACCTCGCCGTCCCCGCGCCACACCGCTCGCAGTCCCTGGAACACCGGCCCGTACTCGAAGCCGTTCTCCGCGAACCGCTCGTAAGCCCCTTCAACGTCAACGTCAACGCTCTCCGCGTCCGGCGGCCAGGCGGTCGCGTCGAAGTCACCGGCAGACGCGCCACTCGCCAGGAAGCCGGTGGCGTGCTGCGTCCACGGCGAGTTCTCGCCATCCGGTCGTGAGAAGACTCCGACCGTGCGACGCCCGTTCTCCTCCTCGCCCACCGCGACCTGAACCCGCACCGCACCCTGCTCGGGCAGCACGAGCGGCGCGGCCAGCGTCAACTCGTCGACGCGATCGAGCCCGACCTCGTCACCCGCGCGAACCGCAAGCTCCAGGAACGCGGTGCCCGGCAACAACACCTGTCCGAACACGCGGTGATCCGCGAGCCACGGGTGCGAGCCCAGCGACAACCGGCTCGTGAACAGCACCCCGTCCGCTCCAGCGACGTCGACCGCCGCCCCGAGCAACGGGTGCTCCACCCGCGTGAGCCCGAGCGCGCCGACGTCACCGGCCCTGCGCACCGCCTTCGGCCAGAACATCTGGTGCTCGAACGCGTAGGTGGGCAGATCGACCTTCCGTCCACCTGTGTACAGCGGCGTCCAGTCAACATTGATTCCGTCAACATGTACTTGACCGAGTGCGGTCAACATTGACGCGACTTCACCGCGGTCACGCCTCAACACGGGCGTCGAGCCGTCCACCATCGCGCTCAACTGGGCGTCCGGCCCGACCTCGACCAGCGTGACGTCACCCAGCCGAGTGACGTTCTCGTGGAATCGCACCGCGTCCCGGACGTGGTTCACCCAGTAGTCGACGGTGGTGACATCGCCGGAGGTCGACATTCCGACAACGGGATCGCGGAACTCGATCCCGCTGATCGCCTCACGGAAGTCGTCCAGCATCGGTTCCATCAACGGCGAGTGGAACGCGTGCGACACCTTCAGCCGCTTGCTCTTCCACTTGGCCGCGACAGCCAGCACCTCGTCTTCAACACCGGCGATCACGACCGTGCGCGGCCCGTTGACCGCCGCGATCGAGACGCCAGCGGTGAGGTGCGGGGTGACCTCGGCTTCGGAAGCGATGACGGACACCATCGCGCCACCGACCGGCAACGCCTGCATGAGAGCCGCCCGCGCCGTGACAAGCAAACACGCGTCCTCAAGGCTCAACACACCCGCGACGTGCGCCGCCGCGATCTCCCCGACCGAGTGCCCGACCAGGTGGTCCGGCCGCACCCCGAACGACTCGATCAACCGGTACAGCGCCACCTCGACGGCGAACAACGCCGGCTGCGCGACCCCGGTCTGGTTCAGCGCCTCCTGGTCGTCGCCCCACATGACCTCGCGCAGCGCGGGGTCGAGGTTGACCAGCGCGGCGTCGAACGCCTCCGCGAACACCGGGAACGCCTCGTACAGCTCACGCCCGGCCCCGATCCGCTGCGCCCCCTGCCCGGAGAACAGGAACGCCAACGGCCTGCCCGCCGCCACACCTTCCGCGACGACCTCACCGCCGAGCACCACGGCCCGGTGGTCGAACAGCGCTCGCGTGGTAGCCAGCGAGAACCCGACGTCCACAGCGGACACACCACTGCCCACCAACGCCGTGATCCGCTCAACCTGCGCCCGCAACGCCGCCGCGGACTTCGCCGACACCACCAACGGCACCGCTTCGAACAACGGCACAGCGCCGACCCGCGGAATCGATTCGGACTGGCCGGCCCCCAGGGGGTCGCGAGCCCCCATCCCAATCATCTCAGGCAGGTCTGACAATTCCGGAGCGTCCGGAGCCTCCAAGATCACGTGCGCGTTCGTGCCAGAAACGCCGAACGACGAGACGCCAGCGCGACGTGCGCGCGACACCGAAGGCCACGTACGCGACGAGGTCAGCACCTCGACGGCGCCGGACTCCCAGTCGACCTGCGTGGTCGGCGTGCCGACGTGCAGCGTCTCGGGCAGCACGCCGTGGCGCAGCGCCTGCACCATCTTGATCACGCCCGCGACACCGGCGGCCGCCTGCGTGTGGCCGATGTTCGACTTGATCGAGCCCAGGTAGAGCGGCTCGGCGCGGTCCTGCCCGTACACCGCCAGCAGCGCCTGTGCCTCGATCGGGTCACCGAGCTTGGTGGCGGTGCCATGCGCCTCGACGGCGTCGACATCCGCCGGCGACAACCCGGCCGAAGCCAGCGCGGAACGGATCACGCGTTGCTGCGACGGACCGTTCGGCGCGGTCAAGCCGTTGGACGCGCCGTCCTGGTTGACCGCCGAGCCGCGCACGACCGCCAGCACCGTGTGGCCGTTGCGAACAGCATCAGACTGGCGTTCCAGCACCAGCAGACCGACGCCCTCGCCCCAGCCGGTGCCGTCCGCGTCGTCGGAGAACGCCTTGCACCGTCCGTCCACGGAAAGCCCGCGCTGACGGGAGAACTCGACGTAGGTGGTGGGCGTCGACATCACCGTCACGCCGCCGGCCACGGCCAGCGAGCACTCCCCCGAGCGCAACGCCTGCGAAGCCAGATGCAGTGCCACCAAAGACGAAGAGCACGCGGTGTCGACCGTGACGGCCGGGCCCTCGAAGCCGAACGTGTAGGAGACACGGCCCGAAGCGATCGAACCCGCGCTGCCCTGACCCTGGTGCCCCTCGAACTCGCCACCGTCCAGAATGGACGCGTAGTCGTTGTACATGACACCGGTGAACACGCCGGTCGCACTGCCGCGCAACGAGGCCGGGTCGATCCCGGAGCGCTCCAGCGCCTCCCAGGTGGTCTCGAGCAGCAGGCGCTGCTGCGAGTCCGTGGCCAGCGCCTCGCGCGGCGACATCCCGAAGAACGCCGGGTCGAAGGCCCCCGCCTCGTGCAGGAAGCCACCGGCGATCGAGTAGGTCGTGCCCGCGTGGTCGGGGTCCGGGTGGTAGATGCCGTCGACGTCCCAGCCTCGGTTGACCGGGAACTCCGTGATCGCGTCGACGCCCTCGGCCACGAGCCGCCACAGGTCCTCCGGCGACGACACGCCTCCGGGATAGCGGCAGGCCATGCCGACGATCACGATCGGATCGTCCGAAGTGGACACCAGAGCGGGCAGAGACGACACCGCGTCCACAGCCCCGAACAGCTCGTCCTTCAGGAAACCGGCGAGCACGGCGGCGGTCGGGTAGTCGAACGTCAGCGTCGCGGGCAGGCGCAACCCGGTGACCTCGCCGAGGCGGTTGCGCAGTTCGACCGCGGTCAGCGAGTCGAAGCCCAGCGACTGGAAAGCGCGCGACGGGTCGATCGTCTCGCCGTCGCTGTGTCCGAGCACCGCGCCGACCTCGGCCCGGACCAGGTCCAGCAACGCCTCCAGACGGCCGGTGTCGTCGAGGCCGGTCAGCTTCCGCACCAGCGACGACGACGTGCCGGACGCCGCCACCCGACGAGTGCGGACCTTCACCAGCCCCTGCAGCACGGCCGGAACCTCGCCGCGCGCACGGAACACCGGCAGATCCAGCCGCAGCGGCAACACGAGCGCGGCACCCGAAGACAATGCGGCGTCGAAGAGTTCGACGCCTTCCGCGGGCGTGATCGGCGGCATGCCCGACTTGGCGAGCCGCTCGGCATCAGCGCCGGACAGCATGCCCGTCTCCGCCCACGCGCCCCACGCCAGCGACACGCCCGGCAGGCCCAGCGAACGGCGGTGCTCGACCAACGCGTCGAGGAACGTGTTGCCCGCCGCGTAGTTGCCCTGGCCCGAGGAACCGAAGATGCCCGCACCGGACGAGTAGACGACGAACGCCGAAACGTCGCCTGCAAGCTCGTGCAGGTTCCACGCGGCATCGACCTTGGGACGCAACACGTTCGACAGACGCTCTGGCGTGAGCGACTCGATGACGCCGTCGTCCAGAACGCCCGCGGTGTGCACGATGGAACGGATCCGATGCCCCGCAAGGAGGTTCGCGACGGCGTGCCGGTCGACGACATCGCAGGCCGCGACCGTGATCGACGCGTCCAGCTCCGCCACCCAGTCCGGCGTCTCACCGCGACGGCTGGCCAGCACCAGTTCGCGAACACCATGTGCGGCCACGAGATGCCGCGCGACGACCTGGCCGAGCCCACCGGTACCGCCGGTGATCAGCACAGGTCCTTCCAGCACAACGCTCTCGCCGGCGGCGACGCGGGCGACGCGCGGCACGAAGACCTCGCCGCCCCGCACCCGCAGCTGCGGCTCGGCACTCGCGAGCGCCGCGTCCGGCAGGTCGCCGTCGATCTCGATCAACGCGAATCGTCCGGGGTGTTCCGACTGCGCGGCCCGCACGAGTCCCCAGACCGCCGAAGCACCCAGATCGCCTTGCCTCGTCACGAAAACGAGCTTCTCGGCACGTTCGGCCGCGATCCACTCCTGGATCTTCGCGAGCGCCTGAGCCGTCACCGCGTGCGCGGCCTCGACCGGAGAGCCTTCCGTCTCGACGCGTTCGACGACGTGGGCCGCCGGAACCGCCTCGGTGAGGGTGATCGGCACCCAGTCCAGCCCGAACAACGCGTCCTGCGCGGCGCTGAGCCGCGGTGCCGACACGGCCCGCGTGACGAGCGACCCGACCGTCGCGACCGGCGTACCGACGGTGTCGGCGAGGGCGATCTCCATGGAACTGTCGCTCGTGGTCCGCAGCCGCACCCGCAACGACGTGGCGCCGACCGCGTGCAGTGCGACGCCTTCCCACGAGAACGGCACCGCGCCCTCGGTCCGCTGGTCGGCGAACGCGACCGCGTGCAGCGCCGCGTCCAGCAGCGCCGGGTGGATGCCGAAGCCGGTGGCGGTGACGTCCTCGGGCAGCGCGACCTCGGCGAACACCTGGTCGCCCAGCCTCCACGCGGCCCGCAGCCCCTGGAACGCGTGCCCGTAGTCGAACCCGAGTTCCGCGAACCGCTCGTACGCGCCGTCGATCTGCACGGCTTCCGCGCCCGTGGGCGGCCACGTCGAGGTGTCGAAGTCCGCGGTCGTGGCGCCGGACGTCAGGAAGCCGGACGCGTGCTCGGTCCACGGCAGGTCGCTGTCCTCTGGACGGCTGTGGATCGCCACCGCCCGCCGGTCACCGTCCCCGCCGACCCGGATCTGCACCTGAACGGCACCGGACTCGGGCAGCACGAGCGGCGCCGCGATCGTCAGCTCGTCCACTCGATCGAGGCCCACCTCGTCCGCGGCGCGCAGCGCGAGTTCGACGAGTGCCGCGCCGGGCACGAGGACCTTGCCGTGCAGCGAGTGGTCCCGCAGCCACGGGTGGGTGCGCGGCGACAGCCTGCTCGTGAACAGCAGACCTTCTCCCCCGGCGAGCTCGACGGCGGCACCGAGCAGCGGGTGCTCGACCGCGCCGAGACCGGCCGACCGGACATCCGAGCGCGTGGACACCTCCGGCCAGAACGTTCGCTGCTCGAACGCGTAAGTCGGCAGGTCGATCTTCCGGCCATGTTGACAGAACCGGTTCCAATCAACGTTGACGCCGTCAACGTTGATTCGACTCAATGCCGTCAACATTGACTTGACCTCGTCAACGTTGCGCCGCACCGCGGGCACGCAGCCGTCCACCATCGCGGACAGCACGCCGTCCGGCCCGATCTCCACGAACTTCAGATCACCCAACGCGGTGACGTTGTCGTGGAAGCGGACCGTGTCGCGGACGTGGTTCACCCAGTAGTCGACGGTGTCGACATCGCCGGATGTCGACATTCCTACGACCGGCTCGTGGAACGTCAGCCCGCTGATCGCCTCGCGGAAGTCGTCCAGCATCGGCTCCATCAACGGCGAGTGGAACGCGTGGCTGACCTTGAGCCGCTTGTTCTTCCACTTCTGCGCGATGGCGAGCACTTCTTCTTCGACGCCGGCGATCACCACGGACCGAGGCCCGTTGACCACCGCGATGGACACGCCATCGGTCAGGTGCTCGCGCACCTTCTTCTCGGAGGCGACCACGGACACCATGGCGCCACCGGCAGGCAACGCCTGCATGAGCGACGCACGCGCCGTCACGAGCTGACAGGCGTCTTCGAGGCTGAACACGCCGGCGACGTGCGCGGCGGCGATCTCGCCGATGGAGTGGCCCGCGATGTGGCGCGGCTTCACGCCGTAGAACTCGAACAGCCGATACAGCGCGACCTGGAACGCGAACAGCGCAGGTTGCGCGACCCCTGTCTGGTTGAGCGCCTCCTGGTCGTCACCCCACATGACCTCGCGGACGGCCGGGTCGAGGTTGGCCAGCACCGCGTCGAGCGCCTCGGCGAACACGGGGAACGCCGCGTACAGCTCACGCCCCATGCCGATCCGCTGCGACCCCTGCCCGCTGAACAGGAACGCCGTCTCGCCGGGCGTGGCGACACCGCGAGCCAGCACCTCACCACCGAGCACCACGGCCCGGTGGTCGAACAACGCGCGCGTGGTCAGCAACGAGAACGCGATGTCCGCCGCGTCTCCCGGCCACGCCTTGATCCGCTCGACCTGCCCGGCCAACGCGTCCGCCGAGCGCGCCGACACCACGTAGGGCACGAGGTCCTGCTGAATCGATCCCGGTTGGCGGGCCCCCAGGGGGCCGCGAGCCCCCATCTCAATCATCTCAGGCAGGTCTGACAGTTCCGGCGCGCTCGGCGCTTCCAAGATCACGTGCGCGTTCGTGCCCGAGACGCCGAACGACGAGACCCCGGCGCGACGCGGGCGGGAGACGGAAGGCCAGGTCGTCGCGGCCGTGACCAGGGAGACCTCGCCCGCGGTCCAGTCGATGTGGGTCGACGGCTGGTCGACGTGCAGGGTCGCGGGCACGACGCCGTGACGCATCGCGTGGACCATCTTGATGATGCCGGCGACACCGGCGGCGGCCTGGGTGTGGCCGATGTTCGACTTGATGGAGCCGAGCAGCAGCGGCGACGGCCGGTCCTGGCCGTACACGGCGAGCAGCGCCTGCGCCTCGATCGGGTCACCCAGGGTGGTGCCGGTGCCGTGCGCTTCGACGACGTCGACGTCGGTCACGGAAAGCCCGGCCGAAGCCAGCGCGGAGCGGATCACGCGTTGCTGCGACGGGCCGTTCGGCGCGGTCAGGCCGTTCGAGGCGCCGTCCTGGTTGACCGCCGAGCCCCGCACGACCGCCAGCACGGTGTGCCCGTTCCTGACAGCGTCGGACTGGCGTTCCAGCACCAGCAGACCGACGCCCTCGCCCCAGCCGGTGCCGTCGGCGGCGTCGGCGAACGACTTGCAGCGGCCGTCCATCGCGAGACCGCGCTGTTTGGAGAACGCGACAAACGAGCCCGGCGTCGACATCACGGTCACGCCGCCGGCCAGTGCCAGCGAGCATTCGCCGTTGCGCAGAGCCGAAGACGCGAGGTGCAGTGCCACCAAAGAAGAAGAGCAAGCCGTGTCGACGGTGACGGCGGGGCCCTCCAGTCCGAAGGTGTAGGCGACACGGCCGGACAGGACGCTCTGTGCGGTGCCAGTGCCCTGGTAGCCCTCGAAGATGTCGTCGGACACCAAAGTCGAGTAGTCGTTGGACATCACGCCCGCGAACACGCCCGTTTTGGAGCCACGAACGGAAGCCGGGTCGATGCCCGCACGCTCGAAGGCCTCCCACGCGGTGCGCAGCAGCAGCCGGTGCTGCACGTCCGTGGCGAGTGCCTCGCGCGGGGACATGCCGAAGAAGTCCGGGTCGAACGACGGGGCGTCGTGCAGGAACCCGCCCTGCATCACGTGGGTCTTGCCGGCGGCGTCCGGGTCCGGGTCGAAGAGCCCGTCGAGGTCCCAGCCGCGGTTCGACGGGAAGCCCGTGACGCCGTCGCGCTCCTCGAACACCAGGCGCCACAGGTCTTCCGGCGACGCCACGCCGCCTGGGTAGTGGCAGGCCATGCCGACGATCACAATCGGGTCGTCGGAAACGGCTCCAGCGACCACTTCCGGCACGAACACGTCCGCGCCGAACAACTCGTCCACCAGGTAGGAGGCGAGGGCGCCCGCGGTCGGGTAGTCGAAGATCAGGGTCGCGGGCAGGCGGATGCCGGTCGACGCGGTCAGGCGGTTGCGCAGCTCGACGGCGGTCAGCGAGTCGAACCCGAGACCCTGGAACGTGCGGGTGCGATCCACTTCGGACGCGCTGCCGTGGCCGAGCACGGCGGCGACCTCGGTGGCGACCAGTCCCAGCAACGCTTCCAGCCGGGCGTCGGAGCCGAGCCTCGACAGTTCGGCGACAAGTCCTTCCGCGGCAACGGACTGGGCGGCTGCGCGCCGCTTCGGGGTCTTGATCAGGCCGCGCAGCAACGGCGGCGGCGTGCCCTGGGCGCGCAACGCGGGAAGATCCAGGCGAAGCGGCAGCAGGAAAGCGTCCGATCCGGCGGCACCGGCGTCGAACAGGGCCAGGCCCTCGGCGACCTTCAGCGGAGGCATGCCGGACCGGGCGATGCGCTGCATGTCGGCGTCCGACATCGCGGCGGTCATGCCCGAGGTCTGTTCCCAGGCGCCCCACGCCAGCGCGACGGCGTGTTGCCCGGATGCGCGGCGGACACGAGCGAGAGCATCGACGAACGCGTTGGCAGCGGCGTAGTTCGCCTGTCCAGCGCCGCCGAACGTACCCGCGGCCGACGAGAACAGCACGAAAGGCACGTCGGGCAGCAACTCGTGCAGGTGCAGAGCCGCGTCCGCCTTCGGGCCCAGGACAACGCCGATGCGCTCCGGCGTCAAAGATTCAACGACACCGTCGTCCAGCACTGCGGCCGTGTGCACGACGCCGCCGACGGAGTGCCGCGACAGCAACGATTCCAGCGCCGAACGGTCGGAGACGTCACACGCCTCGACGATCACGTCCGCGCCCAGCTCCCGCAACGCCGAGACGTCAGCGGAGCCGCTGCGCGAGACCAACAGCAGCTCACGAACACCGTGCTCCGCAACGAGGTGCCGGGCCACCAGCTGACCGAGCCCGCCGGTCCCACCGGTGATGAGCACGCGACCCGACCAGGACAACTGCGAGGTGGGCAGCGCGGCACGGGCGAGGCGGGCGGCCAGAACGACACCGTCGCGGATCGCCAGCACCGGCTCGTCGGTCGTCAACGCGTGCAGCACCGCACCGACGGAGGCGTCGGAGAAGTCCAGGTCCACCAGCACGAAACGGCCGGGGTGCTCGGACTGCGCCGACCGCACCAGTCCACGCGCGGCGGCCGCGGCGAGATCGTCGCCGTCCACCGCGCCGCGCGTCACGAACGCGAGCCTGCCCTCAGGCCGCGTCACGAACTCCTGGATCAGCGCCAACACCCGCGCACACGTCTCGCGAACATCCGTGCCGACCACAGGAACCAGCGTCAAATCGGCATCGGTCAACTCGGAGACGACCGGACCGGCGGCCAGCGACAGCACGTCCGGCCCGAGCACCACGACGGACTGCTCCCCGAACCCGGCCGGCAACTCGACAGGCGCCCACTCGATGCGGAACAACGAGTCGCGCTCGACCCCGGACCCCAGCTCGTCAACGGGAACCGGCCGCGTCTGCAGAGCCTCCACGGACGCAACAGGTGCGCCGGTCGCGTCGGCGACGGCGATCTCCATCGAGCCGTCCTCGCCGCGCGACAGCCGCACCCGCACCGCGGAAGCACCTGACGCGTGCAGCGACACGCCCTGCCAGGAGAACGGCAGTCCACCGCGGCTGATCGAGCCGAGGTCACCGAACCCCGCAGCGTGCATGCCGGCGTCCAGCAAGGCCGGGTGCAGCCCGAACGCGCCGCCATCAACGTCCTCGGGCAGTGACACCTCGGCGTAGACGACGCCGTCACCGCCGCGCCAGACCGCTTGCAGGCCCTGGAAAACCGGGCCGTAGTCGAAGCCCATGTCGGTGAAGCGCTCGTACGACCCGGCGATGTCGACGGACTCGGCACCGGCGGGCGGCCACACCGAGGCGTCGAACGACACCGCGTTGGTGCCCGAGCCGAGCACGCCGGAAGCGTGCTGAAGCCAAGGCGTGTCAACGGAACCCTCGGCTCGCGAGAAGATCGCGACGCTGCGCTTGCCCTCGGCGTCGGCCGCGCCGACGGAGACCTGCACCTGGGCGGCGGTGTCCGGCGTCAGCACGAGGGGCGCGGCGAGCGTGAGTTCCTCGACGCGGTCGCAGCCGACCTCGTCCGCCGCGCGAACGGCGAGTTCCAGGAATGCGGTGCCGGCGAACAGAACCCGGCCCGTCACGACGTGATCCGCGAGCCAGGGGTGCGTCGCCAGCGACAACCGGGACGTGAACAGGTGGCCCGACGAGCCGGCCAGCTCGACGGCCGCGCCGAGCAGCGGGTGACCGACCGAGCCGAGGCCCGCGCCGCGCACGTCGCCTGACTGCGTCTTCGGGCGCGGCCAGAACCGCTGCCGCTGGAACGCGTAGGTCGGCAGGTCCGCCTTCTGCGCCCCGGAACCCTCGAACAGCCGGGTCCAGTCCACCGGAACGCCCGCGACGTGCAGCCGCGCCAGCGCCGTCACGAACGCCAGTTCCTCGCCGCGGTCCTTGCGCGCGGTCGGGATCGCGTCGTCGACCATCGCGGCGAGCACGCCGTCCGGACCGACCTCGACGAACGTCTTGTCGCCCAGCGCGGTCACGGTGTCGTGGAACCGCACGGCGTCGCGAACGTGCCGAACCCAGTACTCAGGTTGTTCAACAATCCCACGACCCAACAAAGGAATTGAGGGATTGTTGAACGAAATGCCGGAGATCGCCGCGCGGAAGTCGTCCAGCATCGGCTCCATCAGCGGTGAGTGGAACGCATGGCTGACCTGCAGCTGCTTGACCTTGCGCGGTGCGGCGCCGGCCGCAGGATCGTTGAGTTGTTCAACAATCCTACGTGCCTCTTGTTCCACACCGGCGATGACCAGCGACGCCGGGCCGTTGATCGCGGCGATCGAGACGCCGTCGGTGAGGAGCGGGAGGACCTCGTCCTCCGTGGCCTGCACGGCGATCATCACGCCACCGGCCGGCAGCGCCTGCATGAGCGATGCGCGCGCGGTCACCAGCGCGCAGGCGTCCTCCAGCGAGAACACCCCGGCGACGTGCGCGGCCGCGATCTCACCGATCGAGTGGCCGGCCACCTGCTCCGGCACGAGTCCGAACGACTCCAGCAACCGGAACATGGCGACTTCGAAGGCGAACAACGCGGGCTGCGTGTAGCGGGTCTGCTCCAGCGCCGCGGGGTCGTCACCCCACATCACCGAACGCAGCGCAGGGTCGAGGTGGGTAAGAGCAGCGTCGAACGCGGCGGCGAACACGGGGAACCGGGCGTGCAGCTCACGTCCCATGCCGAGACGCTGCGATCCCTGTCCGGAGAACAGGAACGCGAGCGTGGTCTCGTCGGCGGCCACCCCGCGGGCGAGCTCGGTGCCGTCCGGCAGCACCACGGCACGCTGCTCGAACGACGCCCGCGCCGTCGCCAGCGTGAACGCGATGTCCAGCGGAGACAGGGAGTCCACGACCGCTTGCAGCCGATCCCGTTGCGCGTCCAGGGCAGCCGTGGTGCGACCGGACAGAACCCACGGCAGCACAGCGGGAGCGGACACGACCGGGGCGCCTTCGACGACCAGCGCGGGAGCCTGTTCGAGGATCACGTGCGCGTTCGTGCCGGAGACACCGAACGCGGACACTCCGGCACGCAGCGGGCGGTCGACCGAGGGCCACGGCCGCGCGTCGTGCAGCAACGACACGTTGCCCTTGGTCCAGTCGACCTGGGTCGAGGGCGTGCCGAGGTGCAGGGACCGGGGCAGCAGTCCGTTCTGCAGCGCCATGACGACCTTGATCACACCGGCGACACCCGCGGCCCCCTGGGGGTGACCGATGTTGGACTTGATCGACCCGAGGTAGAGCGGCTCGGCGCGGTCCTGCCCGTACACCGAGAGGATGGCCTGCGCTTCGATCGGGTCGCCCAGCGTGGTTCCGGTGCCGTGCGCCTCGACGGCGTCCACATCGGACGGTGCGAGGCCGCCGTTCTGCAGTGCCTGACGGATGACGCGCTGCTGCGAGGGCCCGTTCGGCGCGGTCAGGCCGTTGGAGGCACCGTCCTGGTTGACGGCGGAACCGCGCACCACGGCGAGGATCTTGTCGCCGGCGCGCTGCGCGTCGGACAGGCGCTTCAGCACCAGCACGCCGACACCCTCGGACCAGCCGGTGCCGTCCGCGTCGTCCGAGAACGCCTTGCAGCGCCCGTTTCCGGCGAGCCCGCCCTGCGAGGTGAAGGCGGCGAACCCGGCGGGCGTCGTCATGACCGCGACACCACCGGCCAGCGCCAGGTCGCACTCACCGGCGCGCAGCGCGGACGAGGCGAGGTGCAGTGCCACCAAAGAAGAAGAGCAGGCGGTGTCGACCGTGACGGCGGGACCTTCCAGTCCCAGCAGGTAGGAGATGCGGCCGGAGAGGACGGAAGCGGCGAACGCGGTCGTGGCGTACAGGCCGACGTCCTCGCCCGAGCGCGAGAGCAGGTCGGCGTAGTCCTGCGAGGTCGTGCCCATGAACACGCCGGTCTTGGTGCCGCGCAACGACTGCGCGTTCACGCCCGCGCGTTCCAGGGCCTCCCAGGCGGTTTCGAGCAGGAGGCGCTGCTGCGGGTCCATGACGACGGCTTCGCGGGGCGAGATGCCGAAGAACCCGGCGTCGAACGACGCCGGGTCTTCGAGGAAACCACCTTCGACGGTGGCGGAGTGGAGATCGGTGACGTCCCAGCCGCGATCGGCGGGGAATCCGCCGATCACGTCCCTGCCTTCCGCGACGACCTGCCAGAGCTCCTCGGGCGAGGCCACCCCGCCGGGGTACCGGCAGCCGATGCCCACGATCGCGATCGGTTCCACCGCTGCGGCGATCAGCTGCTGGTTCTGCTTGCGCAGCCGGTCGATCTCCTTCAGTGACGACCGCAGAGCCTCGACGTACTGGTTAGCAGAGGTGGTCATCGCGCTTCCTTCTCGGATCGCCCGCTAGTCCATGGCGTCCCCGATCGCCAGACGCAGGAGGGCTTCGCCGTCCATGTCGTCGATCGATTCCGCCTCGGCTGCAAGCACAACATCTCCGGCGCTGTTGTTTTCCCCACTGTCCTGAGCAAGTTGGAGCACCAGGTCCAGCAGCCCCGCCTGCCGCAGACGGCTGATCGGGATCGCCGCGAGCGCGTCCCTGATCGGCGCGTCGGGGTCGTTGGCGGTGGTCGCGGCCTCACCGAGCAGTTCCGTGCGGATGAACTGGGCCAGCGCGGCGGGGGTCGGGTAGTCGAACACCAGCGTCGCGGGCAGCGCCACGCCGGTGACCACCTTGAGCCGGTTGCGCAGATCGACCGCCGTCACCGAGTCGAAGCCGACGTCGCGGAACGCCCTGGTCGGCCCGAACGCCTCCGCGCCGTCGAAGCCCAGTGTCGCCGCGGCCTCCGTCCGGACGAGGTCGAGCAGTGTGCGTGCGCGTTCCGCCTCGGGCAACGCCAGCAGCCGTTCCCTGAGTCCTGAGTCCGTCGTTTCCGGCTCTTCCAGGGCCTCCCTGACCGTCGGGATGCCCATCAGCAACGGGCTCGGCCTCGACGCCGTGAAGCTCGGCGCGAACTTCTCCCAGTCCATGTTGGTGATCGTCAGCGACGTGTGGCCGTCCTCGACCGCCTGCTGCAGCGCGGTGATCGCGAGTTCGGGTTTCATCGTGTGCACGCCGCGGCGGCGCAGCTGTTCGGCGCCTTCCTCGTTCTCCGACGCCATTCCGGAGTCCGCCCAGGCGCCCCACGCGATCGACGTCGCCTTGAGGCCCTGGGAGGCCCGGAAGTGCGCGAGGCCGTCGAGGTAGGCGTTCGAGGCGGCGTACGCGGGTTGCGCGCCACTGCCCCAGCTCGCCGCACCGGACGAGAACAGGATGAACGCGTCCAGGTCGCTCGTCAGCTCGTGCAGCAGCCAGGCCGACGTCATCTTGGCCTGGAGCAAGCGATCCAGCTGATCGATGCCCACCGCGTCGGTGGTCGCGTTGCCTTCGACGATGCCGGCCGCGTGCACCACGGCTCGCAGGTCGGGCACCGCGTCGATCACCGCCTTCAGGCTCTGCCGATCCGACGCGTCGCAGGCCGCGATGGTGACGCGCGCTCCCAACGCTTCCAGTTCCTCACGCAGTTCCGCGGCCCCTGGTGCCTGATCACCGCGACGACTGGTGAGCAGCACGTGCTCGGCGCCTCGTCCGGCGACCCAGCGGGCGACGTGACCGCCCAGCGCGCCGGTGCCGCCGGTGATCAGGACCGTGCCGCGCGGGACCCACTCCGTGGACCGGGGCGCGCGCTGGGCCGGGACGAGCCTGCGGCCGTGGACGCCGGTGTCACGGACCGCCAGCTGGTCCTCACCGCCGCCGTTCGTGATGGCGGCGACCAGGCCCTGCTCGATCTGGCCGTCGATGGTCCCGGGCAGGTCGACCAGGCCACCCCAGTGCCGCGGCAGGTCGAGCGCCGCGACCCTGCCGAGGCCCCACAACGCCACCTGCTCGGGGTGGTGCACGGGATCGGTCGCGCCGGTCGAGATCGCCTGTTTCGTGACCGCCCAGAACGGCGCGGTGCTGCCGGCGTCACCGAGTGCCTGCAGGAGCAGGACGTTCAGCGCGAGACCGAGCGGTGTAGCGGTGAACTCGTGGTGCGGCGCGTTCTCCGTGCCGAGCAACGAGATCACGCCGACCGGTTCGATGCCGATCAGCTCGGTGGCGAGCAGCGCGCGTTCGGCGTTGGAGCGGACCGTGATCCGCACGAGGTCGCTGCCGAACGTCCGCAGCACCGCCTCGGTCCACTCGTCGACGTGCTCGGGAACGGCCGCGAGCCAGGTGCCGTTGATACCGGTGGCCTGGACGCCGCGCAGGAGCTGCCACGAGTCGCGGTAGCGCCAGCCATCCACAGTGGACTGCGTCTGCTGCTTCGCACGCCATTCCCTGAGCGCGGGCAGCACGTTCTCCGCGTCGACGCCGAGAGCACCGGTGAGCTCGCCGTTGTCGACCAGCTGCCAGAACGCGCTGTCCTCGGCGTTGACGACCTTGGCGCCCGCCTTGGGCCAGAACCTGCTGCGGCTGAACGGATACGTCGGCAGGTCGATCCTGCGGCCGTCGCACTTCCACCGCACGTCGAGGCCCGCGACCCACGCCTCGGCGAGCGAGGTCGTGAACCGGCGGCTGTTTCCCTGGTCGCGGCGCAACGAGCCGACCGTGACCAGTTCCGTGCCGTCCGCTTCGGCCGTGGCCTGCGCGGACATCGTGAGCACCGGATGCGGGCTCGCCTCCACGAACACGCGGTAGCCGTCCTCGATCAGCTTCCTGGTGACCGCGACGAACTCGATGGGGCGGCGCGCGTTCTCGTACCAGTAGCCGGCGTCGAGGGTCGCGGTGTCGACGCGTTCGGCCTTGACCGTCGAGTAGAACGCGATGTCGGTCGTGCGCGGCGTGATCGTGCCGAGCAGGTTCATCAGCTTCTCGCGCAACGGTTCGACCTGCGGACCGTGCGACGCCACCGTCGACGCGACGACACGTGCCCGGATCTCCCTGGCCTGACACAGTTCCACGAACTCGTTGAGCTCCTGCAGAGCACCGGCGACCGTGCAGGCGTTGGGGCTGTTGATGCCCGCGATGGACAACACCGGCCACTGCTCGATGAGCTCGCGCGCTTCCTCGACCGGCAACGCGACGCTTGCCACCGCGCCGTTCCCGACGAGCTCGTCGGCGAACAGCTGCGACCGCAACACGACGATCTTGGCCGCTTCGTCGAGGCTGAGCGCCCCGGCGACGTAGGCGGCGGCGATCTCGCCCTGCGAGTGACCGACGACCGCGGCGGGTTCGACGCCGTTCGCACGCCACGTCTGAGCGAGCGACACCATGACCGCGAACAGCGTCGGCTGCAGCACCTCGATGCGTTCGAGGAGTGCGGCCTCACCGCGCAGCACGTCGATCACCGACCAGCCGACGAGCTCGCCGATCGCCGCGTCGCACTCGGTGATCCAGTGCGCGAACGTCTCGTCCTCGTCCAGCAGCGCGACCGCCATGCCGTGCCACTGACTGCCCTGACCGGGGAAGATGAACACCGGCGCACTCTCTTGCGCGACGCCTTGGACCACTTCGTCCCCGATGAGCACCGCACGGTGGTCGAACACCGACCGGGTCGTCAGCAACGAGAACGCCAGATCGTTCGCATCGCTCTCCAGCGCGCGCACCTGCTCGATGCGCGCCTTCAACGAGGCCGGCGACTTCGCCGACACGACCAGCGGCACCACGCCGCTCTGCTGAATCGATCCCGGCTGGCTGGCCCCCAGGGGGCTTTCATCCCCCATCCCAATCATCTCAGGCAGGTCTGACAATTCCGGCCGGCTGGCCTGAGCTGGGGCTTCTTCGAGGATCATGTGCGCGTTGGTGCCGGAGATGCCGAACGCCGAGACGCCCGCGCGGCGCGGGTGGCCGTTGGTCTCCCACTCGCGGGCCGACGTCAGCAGCTCGACCGTGCCCTCGGACCAGTCGACGTGCGAGGACGGCGCGGCGACGTGCAGCGTCTGCGGGAGAAGGTTGTGGCGCAGCGCCAGCACCATCTTGATCACGCCCGCGACACCCGCGGCCGCCTGCGTGTGGCCGATGTTCGACTTCACGGAACCCAGATAGAGCGGTGACGACCGGTCCGCGCCATAGGTGTTGATCAGGGCCTGGGCCTCGATCGGGTCGCCCAGCGCCGTGCCGGTGCCGTGCGCCTCGACGACGTCGACATCGCTCACGGACAGACCGGCGTTCGCGAGAGCAGCGCGGATCACGCGCTGCTGCGAGGGGCCGTTGGGTGCGGTCAGGCCGTTGGACGCGCCGTCCTGGTTGACCGCCGAACCGCGGATCACCGCGAGCACCTGATGCCCGTTGCGCACCGCGTCGGACAGCCGCTCCATCACGACCATGCCGACACCCTCGGACCACCCGGCACCATCGGCGTCGTCGGAGAACGCCTTGGACCTGCCGTTCGCCGCGAGAGCACCCTGCCGGGTCAACTCGGCGAAGGCGAACGGCGTGGTCATGATCGTCGCGCCACCGGACACGGCCAATGAACACTCACCGCCGCGTAGCGCCTGCACCGCGAGATGCATCGCGACGAGAGAAGCGGAACATGCTGTGTCGACGGTGACCGCGGGTCCCTCGAAGCCGAACGTGTAGGACAGGCGGCCCGAGATCACCGATGCCGCGAGACCCGTGGCCGCGTGCCCCTCGGTGTCCTCGGCCGACGACGTCAGCAACGTCGCGTAGTCCTGGCCGTTCGTGCCGACGAAGACACCGGTCTGCGACCCCCGCAACGACAGCGGATCGACGCCGACCCGTTCCAGCGCCTCCCACGTGGTCTCCAGCAGGAACCGCTGCTGCGGATCCATCGCCATCGCCTCACGCGGCGAGATCCCGAAGAACGCCGGGTCGAAGTCCGCGGTCCCGGCGAGGAATCCGGCCTCGCGCGTCACCGACGTGGACAGCACCGACTCCACGTCCCAGTCGCGGTCGACCGGGAACGCGCCCATGCCGTCCCGCCCGTCGACCAGCAGCTGCCACAGCTGTTCCGGCGTGGTGACGTCACCGGGGAAACGGCAGGCCATGCCGACGATCGCGATCGGTTCGTCGCCCCGCACGACGACGTTCTCCAGCGACTCGGCCGCTCCACCACGCAGGTGGTCGGCGAGCCGGCGCGGCGTCGGGTAGTCGTAGACGAGCGACGCGGGCAACGTCCGGCCGGTCGCCGCCGACAGCTGGTTGCGCAGCTCGACCGCGGTCAGCGAGTCGAACCCGAGGTCGCGGAACTCCTTGTCCACGCCCACCGCGTGCGGTCCGGCGTAGCCGAGCACCGACGCGACGGCCGTGCGGACGACCTCCAGCACGTCACCGCTGACCTCGATCTTCTTGCGCGCCTTGGGCTTCTTCTCCGGCAGGATCGCGATGGCGACGGTCGGCGCGTCCTCCGCGACCGCCCGCCACATCGACTCCACCGCCAGGTCGGGACGCATGGTGATCGCGCTCAGGTCCGCTCCGACACCGTCCGCCATCCCGGAACCGGCCCACGCACCCCACGCGATCGACGTCGCGTTGAGGCCCTGCGCACGCCGGTCCCGCGCTATGGCGTCGAGCACGGCGTTGGCGGCCGCGTAGTTGGCCTGACCGGGGTTGCCGAGAGCGCCCGCGACCGACGAGAACAGCACGAACGCGTCCAGCTCCCGATCGCACGTCAGCTCGTCGAGCACCAGGGCGGAGGCGACCTTCGATCGGAACACGTCCGCGAACCGTTCCGGCGCAAGGCCTTCCAGCACGCCGTCGCTCAGCACGCCGGCGGTGTGCACGACGGCGTTCGGCGAGTACGTGTTCAGCAGGTCGGCAACGGCCGCGCGGTCCGCGACGTCGCACGCCACGATCTCCGCGTCCAGTTCCTCCTGGAGCTGGGCGGCTCCCGGCGCGTCGAGACCGCGCCTGCTGACCAGCACGATCTTCTCCACGCCGCGCTGCTTGAGGTCACGGGCGACGTGCGTGCCGAGCGCACCCGTGCCACCGGTGACGATGACGGTGCCATGCGGCTCCCACATCGCATCGGTGGGCTGTGCCGCGTCGTACCGCCTCGCGAACACTCCGTCCGCCCGGATCTCGACCTCGGCCTCGTCGCCGGCGAGTACCGCTGCCAGCTCGGCGACGTCACCGGTGATGTCGACCAGACCGCCCCACTGCGCGGGCAGCTCCAGCGCGGCGACTCGCCCGAGGCCCCAGACCGCGCTCTGCGTCGCGCTGGTCGCGGCACCTCGCGTGACTGCCCAGACCGGAGCGCTCACACCCTTGCGCGCCAACAACTGGATCAGCTCCATCGTCGCGATCACGCCGTGCGGCACGCCGTTCTCGTCGGCCTCGCCGTCCAACGCGAGCAGCGACACGATCCCGTCGACTGGCGTCTCCGGCAGTTCCTGCACCACCGTGCCGTTGACGGCCGACGCGACCTCGCGAGCGAAGTCGTCCTCAGCGCCAAGCACCAGCCACGTCCCGGAGACGTTGCCACGCGGGGTGATCCGCTCCCACGACTCGCGGTGCCGCCATGAATCCACAGTGGACTTGGCGCGGTCGACCGGCGCGACGTCGAGCACGGTCGGCCAGTAGCGCTCGTGCTGGAACGCGTACGTCGGCAGGTCGACCCGCCGTGCGCCGGTGCCCTCGAACAGCGCGCCCCAGTTCACGGTCGCGCCGCTGACGTGCAGGCGGGCAAGTCCGGCGACGAACGCCTGTTCCTCGCCGCGGTCCTTGCGCAGCAACGGGATTCCGCTGACCATCGCCGACAGCACGCCGTCCGGTCCGATCTCCAGGAACGTGCTGCCGTCGAGCGCGCGCACCGTGTCGTGGAAGCGCACGGTCTCCCGTACGTGCCGCACCCAGTACTCGGATTGTTGAACAATCCCACCAGTCAACAACGGGATCGTCGGATTGTTGAACGAAATCCCGGCGATGGCGGCGCGGAAGTCGTCCAGCATCGGCTCCATCAGCGGCGAGTGGAACGCATGGCTGACCTGCAACTGCTTCACCTTGCGCGGCCCAGTGCCAGACGCGGCACCGGACGTAGGATCGTTGAGTTGTTCAACAATCCTACGTGCCTCTTGTTCAACACCCGCGATGACCACGGCGTTCGGACCGTTGACCGCCGCGATCGACACGCCCCCGGTGAGCAGCGGGGCGATCTCCTCCTCGCCGGCCTCGATCGCGAACATCGCGCCACCGGTCGGCAGCGCCTGCATCAGCGAGGCGCGCGCGGAGATCAGCGTGCACGCGTCTTCGAGGCTGAACACGCCGGCGACGTGCGCGGCCGCGATCTCGCCGATCGAATGCCCCGCGAGCCGGTCGGCCTTGATGCCGAACGACTCGGCCAGCCGGTAGAGCGCCACTTCCAGCGCGAAGATCGCAGGCTGGGCGTTGCCGGTCTGGTTCAGCGCGTCCGCGTCCTCGCCCCACACGATCGATCGCAACGCGGGGTCGAGGTGCGCGAGCACGGCGTCGAAGGCGTCCGCGAACACCGGGAACCGCTCGTACAGGTCCCGGCCCATGCCGAGCCGCTGCGACCCCTGTCCCGTGAACAGCAGCGCCAGATCGCGCTCACCCGTCTCTCCCCTGGCGATCTCCACGCCGTCCACCAGCACCACCCGCTGCTCGAACGCACTGCGCGACACCGCCAGCGAATAGGCCAGGTCGAGCTGCGAGGCGTCGACTGAGCCAAGACCCGCGAGCTGATCGGCCAGCGCCTCCTCGGACCGGCCTGACACCACGAGCGGCACCACCGCAGCGGTCGCCGTGACCTCGGGAACCGCGGCCGCGAACTCCGGCGCCTCCTCGATGATCACGTGCGCGTTCGTGCCGGAGACACCGAACGACGAGACACCGGCACGGCGCGGGTGGCGGCCAACAGGCCAGTCCCGGCGTTCCATGAGCAGCTCGACGTTGCCGGTCTGCCATTCGACGTTGGACGACGGCGCGTCGACGTGCAGCGTCTGAGGCAGCACGCCGTTGCGCAGCGCCATGATCATCTTGATCACACCGGCGACACCGCCGGCGGACTGCGGGTGGCCGAGGTTCGACTTGATGGACCCGAGCAGCAGCGGGGTCTCCCGGTTCTGCCCGTACGTCGCGAGCACGGCCTGCGCCTCGATCGGGTCGCCCAGCGTCGTACCCGTGCCGTGCGCTTCGACAGCGTCCACTTCGGACGGTTCCAGACCGGCGTTCGCCAGCGCCTGGCGGATCACGCGCTGCTGTGACGGGCCGTTCGGCGCGGTCAGGCCGTTCGAGGCGCCGTCCTGGTTGACCGCCGAACCACGCAGCACGGCGAGCACCTCGTGGCCGTGGCGGCGAGCGTCCGACAGGCGTTCCAACAGCACCACACCGGCGCCTTCGGACCAGCCGGTGCCGTCGGCGGACTCCGCGAACGCCTTGCAGCGGCCGTCCGGCGCGAGTCCACCGGCTGCCGTGAACGCCGAGTAGGCGTTCGGCGTGGTCATCACCGCGACGCCACCGGCCAGTGCCAGGTCGCACTCACCGTTGCGCAGAGCCTGCGCGGCCCAGTGCATCGCGACCAGCGACGACGAGCAGGCCGTGTCGATCGTGACGGCCGGGCCCTCGAGGCCGAGCAGGTAGGAGATGCGGCCGGACAGCACCGACGCGGAGAACGCCGTCGTCGCGTACGGGCCGGTCTCCTCCAGCGAGCGGGTGAGCAGCGACTCGTAGTCCTGGCCGGTGGTGCCGACGAAGACGCCGGTCAGGCTGCCCTTCAACGACGTCGGGTCGATGCCCGCTCGTTCCAGCGCCTCCCACGAGGTCTCGAGGAGCAGGCGCTGCTGCGGGTCCATCACGACGGCCTCGCGCGGCGAGATGCCGAAGAAGCCCGCGTCGAAGTCGGCGACGGCGTCGAGGAAACCGCCCTCGAACGTCGAGCTGGCGAGCCGTTCCAGGTCCCAGCCTCGATCAGTGGGGAACCGCGAGATCACGTCCCGCCCCTCGAAGACCAATTCCCACAACGCTTCCGGTGTCGTCACGCCGCCTGGGTAACGGCAGCCGATGCCGACGATCGCGATCGGGTCGTCGGTGGCGATCGTGGCCGCGCGGACCTCGATCTGTTGCGCTCCGCCGAACAGTTCGTCGCGCAGGTGCTGCGACAGCGTCGTCGCGGTCGGGTAGTCGAAGACGAGCGTCGCGGGCAGGGCGAGCCCGGTCGCGGTCTTCAACCGGTTGCGCATCTCGACCGCGGTGACCGAGTCGAAGCCGAGCTCGCGGAACGCGCGGGCCACCGGAACCTGGTCGCTTTCCTGGTAGCCCAACGTCTTCGCGGCCTCGGCGCGCACGAGGTCGAGCAGTGCGCGGTCGCGTTCGGCCTCGGTCAACCGGGAGAGTCGCTGCTTGAGCTCCGACTCCTCGACGACCTCGTCGGCCAGCGCCGCCCGCACCTCGGCGATACCGCTGAGCAGCGGGCTCGGGCGTTCGGCGGTGAAGCTCGGCGCGAACCTGGCCCAGTCGACGTTGGTGACGGTGAGCTGGGTCTGGTCGTCGGCGACGGCCTGGCGCAGCACCTTCATCGCGAGTTCTGGGGGCATCGCGCCGATGCCGATCCGTTGCAGCGCCTCGTACATGCCGTGATCGGCCGCCATGCCGGCGTCCGCCCACGCGCCCCACGCGATCGACGTCGCCTGCAGACCCCGCGACCGGCGCAGGTGAGCAAGTCCGTCGAGGTAGGCGTTGGCCGCGCCGTACGCGGGCTGGCCGCCACTGCCCCAGCTCGCCGCACCCGACGAGAACAGGATGAAACGGGCCTGTGGCGCGAGTTCGTGCAGGTGACGGGCCGCGGTGATCTTCGTGTCGAGCAACGCGGTGACGTCCTCGTACCGGATCTCGTCGATCGGGGCGTCGCCGGTGCCGATGCCCGCGGCGTGCACGACCGTCGTGAGGTCGTCGATGTCCGCGAGCAGGGCTGCCAGTGCGTCCCGGTCCGCCGCGTCGCAGGCCGCGATCGTGACGCGAGTGGTCGTTTCGAGCTCCGCCTTGAGTTCGGCCGCGCCGGGTGCGTCGAGGCCGCGGCGGCTGGTGAGCACCAGGTGCTCAGCCCCGGCCTCGGCCATCCAGCGAGCCACGTGCCCGCCGAGCGCGCCTGTGCCGCCGGTGATCAGCACCGTGCCGGACGCCTGGAAGTCCGGGCTGTGGTGGGCGTTCGTGCGGACGAGACGGCGGGCGAACACGCCGTTGTCGCGGATCGCGACCTGGTCCTCGCCGCCGGTCAACGCGGCCGCGAACCGTTGCGCGGCCTTGTGGTCCAGCGTGCCGGGCAGGTCGATCAGGCCGCCCCAGCGGCGGGGCAGGTCGAGCGCGGCGACGCGGCCGAGGCCCCAGATCGCGGTCTGCGCCGGGTCTACCTCCTCGCCGCCGACCGCGACGGCGTTGCGGGTGACGGCCCAGATCGGCGCGCTGACACCGGCTTCCGCCAGTGCCTGGACCAGCGTGATCGTCGCTTGCAGGCCGGTCATCGCGATGACGCCGTCGATCGTCTCGGGCAGGCGCGCGGTGAGGTCCACGCGGGTGATCTGCTCGTCGACGTCGAGGTGAACGGCGTTGAGAGCGTCGATCACGTCCTGAGCAGCTGTGCCGGACGTGACGACCAGCCAGGAACCGGCCGGGGTTCCGCTGACGGTGACCGGCGTCCACTGGTCGCGATACCGCCAGGTGTCCATTGTGGATTCGGACTTGCGGCGGCTGCGCCATTGCGCGAGCGTGTGCGCGACACCCTGCCCGACACCCATGTCCTCCAGGCCGCCGTTGTCGACGAGCTCCCAGAACTCGGCGTCGACCGGGTCGGAGGTGTCCTTGACGAGCGGTTCGGGCCAAAACCTCTGGTGGTCGAACGGGTAGGTCGGCAGCGCGGCGCTCCGGCCGCCGGGGTACTGCCACCGGACGTCGAGGCCCGCGACCCACGCCTCGGCGAGCGAGGTCGTGAACCGGTGGCTGCCTCCCTGGTCGCGGCGCAGCGAGCCGATCGCGACGATCTCGGTGCCGATCGCCTCCGCGGTCTGCTGCGCGGGCAGCATCAGCACCGGGTGCGCGCTCGACTCGATCAGGACGCGGTGGCCGTCCGCGACGAGCCTCTCGACCACCTTCGCGAAGCTGACGGGCTGCCGGGCGTTCTGGAACCAGTACTCGGCGTCGAGGGTCGTGGTGTCGATGCGCTCGGCCGTGACGGTCGAGTAGAACGGCACGGTGCCGGGCTGCGGCGTGATGTCGGCGAACAGGTCCAGGATCTGGTCGCGGAGGCGGTCGACCTGCGCGCAGTGCGAGGCGACGGTCGAGCCGATCACGCGGGCCCGGATGTCCTGGGCCACACAGCTTTCCACGAACTTCTCGAGCGCGGGAACGTCGCCGGCGACCGTGCAGGCGTACGGGCTGTTGACGCCCGCGATCGCCAGCTCCGGCGGCAGCAGCTTCTCGACTTCCGGTGCGGGCAAGGCGATGCTCGCGACGGCTCCGTTGCCGACGAGTTCGTCCGCGAACAGCTGCGACCGCTTGACCACGATCTGCGCGGCCTGGTCGAGGGTGAGCGCGCCGGCGATGTAGGCGGCGGCGATCTCCCCCTGCGAGTGGCCGACGACCGCGACGGGTTCGACGCCGTTCGCGCGCCACGTCTGGGCGAGCGAGATCATGATCGCGAACAGGGCGGGCTGCAGGACCTCGATGCTCTGAAGCAGCTCGGCTTCACCGCGCAGCACGTCGATGACCGACCAGCCGACGTGTCCGGCGATCGCCCGGTCGGCCTCGGCCATCCACCGCGCGAACGTCTCGTCCTCGTCGAGCAGCGCGACCGCCATGCCGTGCCACTGGCTGCCCTGGCCGGGGAACACGAACACCGGCCCCGGCCCAGCGTCTGCGACCGCACCTTCGACGACCTCCTCGCCGACGATCACCGCGCGCTGGTCGAACCTGCTGCGCGCGGCCAGCGAGAACCCGACGTCGATCGGGTCGCAGCCGCCTGCCACCAGTGCCTTGATCCGCTCGACCTGCGCGCGCAGCGAGCCCGCCGACTTCGCCGACACCGCGAGCGGCACCGCGCCAGCCTGCTGAATCGATCCCGCCTGGCTGGCCCCCAGGGGGCGGCGAGCCCCCATCCCAATCATCTCAGGGAGGTCTGACAATTCCGGAGCCTCGAGGATGACGTGGGCGTTCGTGCCGCTGATGCCGAACGACGACACACCGCCGCGACGCGGCCGGTCGACCTCGGGCCAGTCGCGGGACGACGTGAGCAGCTCGACGGCGCCCGCGTCCCACTCGATGTGCGACGACGGCGCGGACACGTGCAGCGTCTGCGGGAGCACGCCGTGGCGCAGCGCCATGATCATCTTGATGACACCGGCGACACCGGCCGCCGACTGGGTGTGGCCGATGTTCGACTTGATCGAACCCAGGTAGAGAGGCTCGGCGCGGTCCTGTCCGTAGACGGCGAGCAGCGCCTGCGCCTCGATCGGGTCGCCCAGCGAGGTGCCCGTGCCGTGCGCTTCGACGGCGTCGACGTCCAGCGGGGTCAGGCCCGCGGACGTGAGCGCCGCGCGGATCACCCGTTGCTGCGACGGGCCGTTCGGCGCGGTCAGGCCGTTGGACGCGCCGTCCTGGTTGACGGCGGTGCCCTTCAGGACCGCGAGGACGTTGTGGCCGTTTCGCAGGGCGTCCGACTGGCGTTCCAGCACGAGCAGGCCGACGCCCTCGGAGAACCCGGTGCCGTCCGCGCCCTCGGAGAACGCCTTGCAGCGGCCGTCCGACGAGACACCGCGCTGCCGGGAGATCTCGATGAACGTCGCCGGCGTCGACATCACCGCGACGCCACCGGCGAGCGCCAGCGACGACTCCCCCGTCCGCAGCGACTGCGCCGCGAGATGCATTGCGACCAAGGAGGAAGAACACGCCGTGTCGATCGTGACGGCCGGACCTTCCAGACCGAGCACATAGGACACTCGGCCGGACGCGACCGACGGCGACGAGCCGGTCCCGTGGTGGCCCTCGAACTCACCGCCGAGCAGCTGCGCGTAGTCGTTGTACATGACGCCCGCGAACACGCCGGTGTCGCTGCCGCGCAACGAGACCGGGTCGATTCCGGCGCGTTCGAACGCCTCCCACGCGGTCTCCAGCAGCAGGCGCTGCTGCGAGTCCGTCGCGAGGGCTTCACGCGGCGACATGCCGAAGAACGCCGGGTCGAACTCGCCCGCGTCGTGCAGGAAGCCGCCGAGCCGCGTCGAAGAGGTGCCGATGTCGTTGCCGGAGAACAAGGTGTCGAGGTCCCAGCCGCGGTCGGACGGGAACTCGGAGATCGCGTCCGTGCCGTCCAGCACGAGCCGCCACAGGTCCTCGGGCGTGCTGACCCCGCCGGGGAACCGGCAGGCCATGCCGACGACGACGATCGGGTCGTCGTCCGACACCGGCCGCGTGGCGACGACATCGCCGCCGTCCGCGCCGAACAGTTCGTCACGCAGGAACGCCGCGAGCACGTGCGCGGTCGGGTAGTCGAACACCAGGGTCGCGGGCAGCCGCAGCCCGGTGACCGCGGTGAGGCGGTTGCGCAGGTCGACGGCGGTCAGCGAGTCGAACCCGAGGTCGCGGAACGCCCGCGAGGCGTCGAAGTTGTCCAACGCCAGCACGGCGCTGACCTGCGCGCGGATCAGGTCGAGCAGCGCGTCGAGGCGTTCGGCGTCGCCCAGCGGACGCAGCTTCGCGGCCAGACCGGTCGCCGCGTCCGAACCGGCGACCATGCGGCGGGCGCGCGTCCGGATCAGGCCGCGCAGCAACGAGGGAACCTCGCCCTGTGCCCGCAACGTCGCGAAGTCGAGGCGTGCGGGCAGCAGCACCGCCTCTCCTGAAGCGATCGCCGCGTCGAACAACGCCGTGCCCTGCGCCGGCGTGATCGGCGGCATTCCGGCGCGCACCAGCCGTTCCCGGTCGGCGTCGGTCAGCGAACCGGTGAGGCCGACCGTCGCCTCCCACGTGCCCCAAGCCAGCGAGACGGCGTTGCCGCGGTGTTCGGCGAGCGCGTCGAGGAACGCGTTGCCCGCAGCGTAGTTGCCCTGGCCCGCGCCGCCGAGAATGCCTGCGGCGGAAGAGAAGAACACGATCCTCGCGTCGGGCAACAGCTCGTGCAGGTGCCACGCGGCGTCGACCTTGGGCCGCAACACCGTGTCGAACTGCTCGGGCGTGAGCGACTCGATCACGCCGTCGTCCAGCACGCCGGCGGTGTGCACGACCGACTTGACCGTGTGCTTCTTCAGCAGCCGCTGCAACGCCCTGCGGTCACTGACATCGCACTTGACAACCTTGACGGCCGCGTCGACCTCCCAGTCGGGCTTGCGACCACTCCTGCTGGCCAGGATCAGCTCCGTGACGCCGTGCTCGGCGACGAGGTGCTGGGCGATCACGCCACCGAGCCCACCGGCGCCGGTGATCAGGACCGGGCTCTCCCAGACGGTCTCCTCGGTCGCGGCGGCGCGCTGCAGCCGTGGCGCGAAGAGCTGCCCCTGCCTGATGCGCAGGTGCGGTTCGTCCGCGGCGAGCGCCTGCGGCAGAAGGGCTTCGTCGTCGATGTCGGCCAGCACGAACCGGCCGGGGTGCTCGGTCTGCGCCGACCGCACCAGGCCCCAGACGGCCTGCCCGGCCAGATCGCCTTCGCGGGTAACGAAAGCCAGGCGCTCGGTGCGTTCGGCGGAGATCCACTCCTGGAGCTTGGCGAGCACGCGGGTTGTCAGCGTGCGCGTCGACTCGATGACGTTGCCGTCGCCCGCGACGTGCTCGATGACGACGTTCTCGGCCACGTCGGACGGCAACGCGGTGGGCGTCCACTCAATGCGGAACAGCGAGTCGCGGTCGACCTCGTTGCGCGGCACCGCGACGGGCCGCACGACGAGCGACTCGACCGTGGCGACTGGTTGGCCGGTGGTGTCGGCGAGCGCGATCTCCATCGCGTCACCGTGGGAGCGCAACCGTACCCGCAGC
Source organism: Lentzea sp. NPDC092896 (assembly GCF_044754905.1). Taxonomy (NCBI): domain Bacteria; kingdom Bacillati; phylum Actinomycetota; class Actinomycetes; order Pseudonocardiales; family Pseudonocardiaceae; genus Lentzea; species Lentzea sp. NPDC092896. The sequence goes on along the minus strand of NZ_JBIVPX010000001.1, from coordinate 783,031 downwards.
TCCGTCGCGCCGGTGGCGTGCAGTGACACGCCCTCCCACGAGAACGGCAGTCCGGCGCCGTCCTTCGCGAGCAACGCGGCGTGCAGTGCGGAGTCCAGCAACGCCGGGTGCAGGCCGAAGCCCGAGGTCTCCTCGGACGTGGTGACCTCGGCGTACACGTCGTCGCCGGAGCGCCACACCGCGCGCAGGCCCTGGAACGCGGGCCCGTACTCGAAGCCCATGTCGGCGAAGCGCTCGTAAGCTCCTTCGACGTCAACGCTTTCGGCTTGAGGCGGCCACGCGGTCGCGTCGAAGTCGCTGGTAGCGGTGCCGGTCGACACCGTGCCGGACGCGTGCTGGGTCCACGGTGCTTCGTTCTCGGTGCGTGAGTAGATCGCGATCTGGCGGCGTCCGTTCGCGTCCTCGGACTTCACCGCGACCTGCAGTTGCACGGATCCGTCGAGGACCAGCGGCGCGGAGATGGTGAGCTCGTCTAGGCTCTCGCAGCCGACCTCGTCGCCTGCCCGGACCGCGAGCTCGACGAAAGCCGTCCCGGGCAACAGAACCGTGCCGCTGACGGCATGATCCGCGAGCCACGGGTGGGAATGCGCCGACAGCCTCGAGGTGAACAGCACGTCCTCGCTGCCCGCGACGCTGACCGCCGCGCCGAGCAGCGGGTGTTCGCCGTGCCGTGCCTGCCCGGACGGCCAGAAACGCCGTCGCTGGAACGCGTACGTGGGCAGGTCGATCAGCTTGCCGCCGGGGAAGTCCCACCGGACGTCGAGCCCTCGCACGTGCGCCTGCGCGAGTGCGGTGAGCAGATGCCCGCCTTCGTTGCGCCGCAACGTTCCGAGCACCACAGCCTCGGTGTCGTGCGACTCGACAGTCTGCTCGACGCCGAACGTCAGCACCGGGTGAGCGCTCGGCTCGACGAAGAACCGGAACCCGTCGCGCAGCAGGGCGCTGGTGGCGTTCTGGAACTCGACGGTCTGGCGCAGGTTAGTGAACCAGTAGCCGGCGTCCATGACCGCGGTGTCGATCGGTTCGCCGGTCACCGTGGAGTACAACGGAATCGTGCCGGTGCGCGGCCGCACCTCTGCCAGGTCAGCCAGCACCCGCTCGCGAATCGCCTCTACCTGCGGGGTGTGCGAGGCGTAGTCGACGGCGATCATGCGCGCCCGGATGCCCTGCGTCTCGCACTCCAGCACGATCTCGGCGAGCGCCTCGACCTCGCCCGCGACGACCGTGGCGCGAGGCCCGTTGACGGCGGCGACCGCGACCCGGTCCTCGAACCGCGCGATCCTTGGCCGCACCTCGTCCACCGGCAACGGCACCGACAGCATGCCGCCCTTGCGCGACAACGCCTCGTCGACTGCCTGCGAGCGCAGCGCGACCACACGGGCCGCGTCTTCGAGAGTGAGCGCCCCGGCGACCGCTGCCGCCGCGATCTCACCCTGCGAGTGCCCGACGACCGCCTGCGGCTCGACACCGTGCGAACGCCAGACCTCGGCCAGCGACACCATGACCGCCCACAGCACGGGCTGCACGACGTCGACCTGGTCCAGCGGGAGTTCGTCGCGAAGGACCTCGATCAACGACCAGTTCACGAACGGCCGCAGCGCCGCGTCGCACTCGGCGATCTTCCGCGCGAACACCTCGTTGGTGGCCAGCAGTTCGCTGCCCATGCCGACCCACTGCGAGCCCTGACCGGGGAACACGAACACGGTCTTGCCCGCAGTCGTGACCTGGCCGGTGACGACGTCCTCGCCGACGACGACCGCGCGGTGATCGAACGCCGTCCGCGCGGCCAGCGTGAACCCGACGTCGACCGGGTTCGCCTCGACCGCCCGGATCCGTTCGACCTGGGCTTCCAGCGCTTCCGCGGTTTTCGCCGACACCAGCATCGGAACCGGACCGGGCTGCGGTTCCGACTGGGTTTCGGGAAGGCTCGGAGCCTCCAGGATCACGTGCGCGTTCGTGCCGGAGACGCCGAACGACGAGACGCCGGCGCGACGCGGGCGGGAGACGGACGGCCACTCGCGCGTGGAGGTCAGCAGTTCGACGGCGCCGGCCTCCCAGTCGACGTGCGACGACGGCTCGGTGATGTGCAGGGTGCGCGGCAGCACGCCGTGGTGCAGTGCTTGCACCATCTTGATCACCGACGCGACACCGGCGGCGGCCTGCGAGTGGCCGATGTTCGACTTGACGGAGCCGAGAAGCAGCGGTTCGGCGCGGTCCTGGCCGTACGTGGCGAGGAGCGCCTGGGCCTCGATCGGGTCGCCCAGCGGCGTTCCGGTGCCGTGCGCCTCGACGGCGTCGACATCCGTGACCGAGAGACCGGCCGATGCCAGCGCCGCGCGGATGACTCGTTGCTGTGACGGGCCGTTCGGGGCGGTGAGGCCGTTGGACGCGCCGTCCTGGTTGACCGCGGAACCACGGACGACCGCGAGGATGCGGTGGCCGTTGCGCAACGCGTCGGACTGGCGTTCCAGCACGACCTGGCCGATGCCCTCGGCCCAGCCCACACCGTCCGCGGAGTCGGAGAACGCCTTCGAGCGCCCGTCCTCGGAAACGCCGCGCTGCCGGGAGAACTCGATGAACGTCGACGGCGTGGACATCACGGTCACACCGCCGGCCAGTGCGAGGGAGCACTCCCCCGACCGCAGCGACTGGATCGCCCAGTGCATCGCGACCAGCGACGACGAGCACGCCGTGTCGACCGTGACAGCAGGGCCTTCCAGGCCGAACACGTAGGACACGCGGCCCGAGGCGACGCTGCCCGCGCTGCCCTGACCCTGGTGTCCTTCCATGTCGCCGCCGCCGACGACGGACTGGTAGTCGTTGTACATCAGGCCGGTGAACACACCGGTCGCGCTGCCCCGCAACGACGATGGGTCGATTCCCGCGCGCTCCAGGGCTTCCCAGGCGGTCTCCAGCAGCAGGCGCTGCTGGGTGTCGGTCGCCAGCGCCTCCCGCGGCGACATGCCGAAGAACGACGGATCGAACTCGGCCGCGTCGTGCAGGAACCCGCCGGACCGCGTGTAGGAGGTGCCGATGTGGTCAGGATCCGGGTGGTAGAGGCCTTCGAGGTCCCAGCCGCGATCGGACGGGAACCCGGTGACGGCGTCGACCTCGTCCATCACCAGCTGCCACAGCTCTTCCGGCGACGTGACGCCACCGGGATAGCGGCAGGCCATGCCGACGATCACGATCGGATCGTCCGAAGTGGACACCAGGGCAGGCAGGTTCGGCGTGGCGGCAACGGCTCCGAGCAGCTCGTCGCGCAGGTAGGAGGCCAGCGCGCCGGACGTCGGATAGTCGAAGATCAGCGTCGCGGGCAGGCGGATGCCGGTCGACGCGGTGAGGCGGTTGCGCAGTTCGACAGCGGTCAGCGAGTCGAAGCCGAGGTCGCGGAACTGCTGCGCCGGATCGATCACCTGGGCGTTGACGTGACCGAGAACCCCGGCGACCTCCACGCGGACGACGTCGAGCAGCGCTTCGAGCCGGTCGGTCTCGGAGAGCGCGGACAGCCGGGAGACGAGCGTGACCGCGGTGTCCGAGCCGGCGACCGAGCGCTTCGAGCGCGTCCGGACCAGGCCGCGCAGCACCGGCGCCACCTCGCCCTTGGCCCGCAGCACGGCGAGGTCGAGCCGGAACGGCGCCAGCGCGCCGCCACCGTGCGCGACGGCCGCGTCGAACAGCTCGACGCCCTGCTCCACCGAGATCGGGGGCATGCCGGCGCGGCGCATCCGCTCCACGTCCACTTCGGACAGATGTCCGGCCATGCCGCCGTCCCAGGCACCCCAGGCGAGCGAGACGGTGTTCGGCCGGTGCGCGGCAAGCGCGTCGAGGAACGCGTTGGCCGCGGCGTAGTTGCCCTGGCCCGCGCTGCCGAGCGTGCCGGCGACGGAGGAGAACAGCACGAACCTGTCGAGGTCGCCGGCCAGCTCGTGCAGGTGCCACGCGGCGTCGACCTTGGGCTTGAGCACGGTCGCGAGGCGCTCCGGCGTGAGCGACTCGATCACGCCGTCGTCCAGCACACCGGCGGCGTGCACGATCGACCGGACCGGGTGCTTCTTCAGCAGTCTCTGCACGGCCTTGCGGTCCGACACATCGCACTTCGCGACGGTGACGCGCGCGTCCAGTTCGGCGACCCAGGCGGGCTTCTCGCCGCGCCGGCTGACCAGCACGAGGTCCTCGACACCCTGCGAGACAAGGTGTTTCGCGATGACGCCGCCCAGTCCACCGGTGCCGCCGGTGATCAGCACCGGTCCCTGCCAGGTGACCTCGCTCCGCGCGTTGTCCGCTCGCGCGAGCCTGGCGGCCTTCACCACGCCGTCACGGATGATCAGCTCGGGCTCATCGATGCCGGATGCCCGTGCGACGAGCTCGCCGGAGTCGGTGTCGATGATGCCGAACCGGCCGGGGTGCTCGGTCTGCGCCGATCGCACGAGGCCCCGCACCGCCGCGCCCGCCAGGCAGCCCATGCCGGTGACGAACACGAGCTTCTCGGGCCGCTCGTCGGCGATCCACTCCTGAAGCCGCTGGAGCGCTTGCGCCACGAGTGTGTGGGTTGCCTGGACGACTTCGCCCTCGGCGACGACGTGCTCCACCACGACGTCCGCGGCGGGCTCGGCGGGCAGGCCGGCCTCGACCCAGTCCAGGCGGAACAGCGAGTCGCGGTCGGTCGTGCTGAGCTGCTCGGCCGAGACGGCGCGCACCACGAGCGCGTCCACTGACGCGACCGGTGCGCCGGTGGTGTCGGCGAGCGCGATGGCGAGGCTGCCGCCGGTGCGGGTCAGCTTCACGCGCAACGCCGTCGCGCCCGTCGCGTGCAGCTGGACGCCCTCCCACGAGAACGGGAGCCCGGCGCCGTCGTCCACGAGCAGCGCGGCGTGCAGCGCGGAGTCGAGCAGCGCGGGGTGCAGTCCGAAGCCGTTCACCGACACGCCCTCGGGCAACGCGACCTCGGCGAACACGGTGTCGCCGCTCCGCCACGCCGCCCGCAGCCCCTGGAACGCGAGCCCGTACTCGAACCCGCTCTCCGCGAACCGCTCGTAGGCGTCCGCGACGTCGATCGCCTCGGCGTTCGGTGGCCATTCGCCGACCTCGGCGACGGCCCCGCCGGACCCGAGCACGCCGGTGGCGTGCTCCGTCCACGGCTCGTCGACGGCGGCCTCGGCCCGTGAGTAGACGGTGATCGAGCGGCGGCCGTTCTCCTCGACGCCCACGATCAGCTGCACCTGGACGCCGCCGCTCTCCGGCAGCACCAGCGGCGCGGCGAGCGTGAGCTCCTCGACGCGATCCAGCCCGACCTCGTCCGCCGCCCGGACCGCCAGCTCGACCAGCGCCGCGCCCGGCACGAGCACCGCACCGTGCACGGCGTGGTCGGCGAGCCACGACCGGCGCGACAGCCGCGCCGTGAACAGGTAGCCCGCGCCACCCGCGAGCTCGACCGCGGCAGCGAGCAGAGGGTGCTCCACCGCGCCCAGCCCGGCCGACCTGACGTCGGACTTCGCGGTGCTCTCCGGCCAGTACGACTGGTGCTCGAACGCGTACGTAGGCACGTCGACCCGTCGACCGCCGGTGTACAGCTGCGCCCAGTCAACGTTGATTCCGTCGACATGTACATGACTCAGTGCAGTCAACATTGACTCAACATCGGACTTGACCCGCGTCAACGTCGGAATCAACCCGTCAACCATCGCCGTCAACTGCGCGTCCGGCCCAAGCTCGACCAGCGTGACGTCGCCCAGCCGCGTGACGTTGTCGTGGAAACGGACGGTGTCGTGGACGTGGTCGACCCAGTAGTCGACCGTGGTGACATCGCCGGATGTCGACATCCCGACGACCGGCTCGTGGAACGTCAGCCCGCTGATCGCCTCGCGGAAGTCGTCCAGCATCGGCTCCATCAACGGCGAGTGGAACGCGTGGCTGACCTTGAGCCGCTTGTTCTTCCAGTTCTCCGCGAGGGCGAGGACCTCCGTTTCCACACCGGCGATGACCACGGACCGCGGCCCGTTGACGGCGGCAATGGACACGCCAGCGGTCAGCTGGGCGCGCACTTCTTCCTCGGACGCGATCACCGACACCATCGCGCCACCGGCCGGCAACGCCTGCATGAGCGCCGCCCGCGTCTGGACGAGCTTGGCCGCGTCTTGCACGCCGAACACTCCGGCGACGTGCGCGGCGGCGATCTCACCGATGGAATGCCCGGCAAGCTGTGAAGGCCGCACCCCGAACGATTCGAGCAGCCGGTACAGCGCCACCTCGACCGCGAAGATCGCAGGCTGCGCGTACCAGGTCTGGTTCAGGGCCTCGGCGTCCTCGCCCCACATGACCGCGCGGACGCCTTGGAGGTGCTCCAACACCTCGTCCAACGCCTGCGCGAACGCCGGGAACGCCTCGTACAGCTCACGTCCCATGCCCAGCCGTTGCGAGCCCTGCCCGGAGAAGACGAACGCGAGCGGCTTCCCGCTCACCACGCCCTGGGCGACGACGTGCCCGCCCAGCACCACGGCCCGGTGGTCGAAGGTCGTCTTCAGCGCGAGCGAATACCCGATGTCCCGCGCATCACCCTCCAGCGCGAGCACCCGCTCGATCTGCCCGTCCAGCGACGCCGCGGACTTCGCCGAGAGCAACCACGGCACCGCGCCAACCAGCGGAATCGATTCCGACTGGCCGGCCCCCAGGGGGCTCGAGACCCCCATCTCAATCATCTCAGGCAGGTCTGACAGTTCTGGAGCACTCGGTGCTTCCAAGATCACGTGCGCGTTCGTGCCCGAGACGCCGAACGACGAGACGCCGGCGCGACGCGGGCGTGAGGCAGCGGGCCACTCGGTGGACGTCGTGACCAGGGTGACGTCGCCGGCCTCCCAGTCCACGTGGGTGGAGGGTTCGTCGGCGTGCAGCGTGGCGGGTACGAGGCCGTGGCGCATCGCGTGCACCATCTTGATCACGCCCGCGACGCCCGCGGCGGCCTGGGAGTGGCCGATGTTCGACTTGATGGAGCCGAGCAGGAGCGGTTCGGCGCGATCCTGGCCGTAGGTGGCGAGGAGCGCCTGGGCCTCGATCGGGTCGCCCAGCGTCGTGCCGGTGCCGTGCGCCTCGACCACGTCGACGTCGGTGACCGACAGGCCCGCGGAGGCCAGGGCCGAGCGGATGACGCGTTGCTGTGACGGGCCGTTCGGGGCGGTCAGGCCGTTCGAGGCGCCGTCCTGGTTGATGGCCGAGCCGCGCACGACCGCCAGCACGGTGTGGCCGTTGCGGATCGCGTCGGACTGGCGTTCCAGCACGAGGAGGCCCACGCCCTCGGACCAGCCCACGCCGTCCGCGGTGTCGGAGAAGGACTTGCAGCGGCCGTCGGCGGACAGACCGCGCTGGCGGGAGAACTCGATGAACGTCGACGGGGTCGACATCACCGTGACGCCGCCGGCGAGTGCGAGGGTGCACTCGCCGTTGCGCAGGGCCTGCGAGGCCAGATGCAGTGCCACCAAAGAGGAAGAGCAGGCGGTGTCGACCGTGACGGCCGGGCCCTCGAAGCCGAAGGTGTAGGAGACGCGACCGGACGCGAACGTTCCGGCGCTGCCCATGCTCTGGTAGCCCTCGAACTCGCTGCCGCTGATCACGACCGAGTAGTCCGTGTACATGACGCCCGCGAAGACGCCGGTCGCGCTGCCGCGCAACGACACCGGGTCGATGCCGGCGCGTTCCAGGGATTCCCAGGCGGTCTCGAGCAGCAGGCGCTGCTGCGAGTCGGTCGCGAGGGCCTCGCGCGGGGACATGCCGAAGAACGCCGGGTCGAACAGCGGTGCGTCGTGCAGGAAGCCGCCGGAGCGGGTGTAGGAGGTGCCGATGTGGTCGGGGTCCGGGTGGTAGAGCGCGTCGACGTCCCAGCCGCGGTTGGCCGGCATGTCGGTGACGGCGTCGACGCCGTCCACCACCAGGCGCCACAGGTCTTCCGGCGACGACACGCCTCCGGGGTAGCGGCAGGCCATGCCGACGATGACGATCGGGTCGTCGGAGACCGCGGAACGCGCCTGCGCCACCGGAACGATCGTGTCGGCGCCGAAGAGTTCGTCGCGCAGGTAGGAGGCGAGCATGCCGGCGTTCGGGTAGTCGAAGATGAGGGTCGCGGGCAGGCGCAGGCCCGTGACCGCGGTGAGCTGGTTGCGGAGTTCGACGGCCGTGAGCGAGTCGAAACCGAGTGACTGGAAGGCGCGGCCGGGGTCGATCTCATCGGTGCCCGCGTGGCCGAGGACGGTGGCGACCTGGCCGCGCACGAGGTCCAGCAACGCTTCCAGGCGCGCGGTGGCGTCGAGCGACGCCAGGCGGCCGGTGAGCGAGACGGCGGTGTCCGAACCCGCCACGACGAGGCGCGGGCGGGTCTTGATCAGGCCACGCAGCATAGGCGGGATGTCGCCGCGGCCGCGCAACACAGGCAGGTCGAGACGCACGGGAACGGCGTTGCCGGCGGTGATGGCCGCGTCGAAGAGCTCGACGCCCTGCTCGACGGTGATGCCGGGGATTCCTGTGCGCGCCATGCGTTCCGCGTCGGCGCCGGACAGCATGCCCGCGATCCACGGACCCCACGCGAGCGACGTGCCGGGCAGGCCGGTCGCGCGGCGGTGCTCGATGAGGCCGTCGAGGAACGCGTTGGCGGCGGCGTAGTTGCCCTGTCCCGCCGTGCCGATCGTGCCCGCGACCGAGGAGAACACGACGAAGGCGTCGAGGTCCGTCGCCAGCTCGTGCAGGTGCCAGGCGGCGTCCACCTTGGGGCGCAGCACGGTGCCGACGCGGTCAGGCGTCAGGGACTCCACGGTGCCGTCGTCGAGGACGCCCGCGGTGTGCACGATCGCGCGAACCTCGTGACGTGCCAGCAGGTCAGCGACGGCGGCGCGGTCGGAGACGTCGCACGCCTCGACGGTGACCTGTGCGCCCAACGCTTCCAGCTCCGCGACGTCGGCCTCGCCTCGGCGGGAGACGAGCAGCAGGTCGCGGACGCCGTGTGTGGCGACGAGGTGGCGTGCGATCACCAGGCCGAGTCCGCCGGTGCCACCGGTGAGGAGAACCTTGCCCTGCCAGGAGAACTCGCCGGACGGAGCCAGGCGGGCCAGCCGCGGCACGAACACCTCGGTGCCGCGCAACCGGATCTGCGGCTCGTCCAGCGCGAAGACCTCCGCCGGAACGTCGCCGTCCGCCTCCACCAGCACGAAACGGCCTGGGTGTTCGGTCTGCGCCGACCGCACCAGGCCCCACACCGCCGCCGCACCCAGGTCGCCGGGACGCGTGACGACCGCCAGGCGGTCCTGCCGTTCGTCGGCGATCCACTGCTGCAGGCGGGCGAGCACCTGCGACGTCAGGGCGTGCGCGGACTCGATCGGGGAGCCCTCGGAGACGACGTGCTCGATCTCGACCGCGGCGGTCTCAGTCGGGAGTGCGACGGGGGTCCAGTCGACGTGGAACAGAGCCTCGCGCGCGATTCCGGAGTCATCGGCGGGGATCGGGCGGGTGACGAGCGAGTCGATCGAGATGACCGGGGTGCCGTGGGGATCCGTCGCGGTGATGGCGAACGACTCGCCCTGAGGCCGGATGCGCACGCGCAGCGCGGACGCACCGGTCGCGTGCAGCGAGACGCCTTGCCACGCGAAAGGCATGCCGCCCTCGGACGTACTGAGGTCTGCGGCGTGCAGGGCTGCGTCCAGCAGGGCGGGGTGCAGGCCGTAGCGATCGGTCTCGTCCGCGACGGAGACCTCGGCGTAGACGTCGTCGCCGCCGCGCCAGGCCGCTCGCAGGCCTTGGAACGCCGGTCCGTACGCGAAGCCGTTGTCCGCGAGACGCTCGTAGAACCCTTCCAGGGAAAAGGGTTCCGCTCCCTGCGGCGGCCACACCGCGGTGTCCAGGACCGTCGCGGTGCCGGACGCGAGATAGCCGGTGCAGTGTTCGAGCCACGGTGTGTCCGGGTCGAGCCGGGAGTACACGGTGATGGAGCGGCGTCCTGTCGTGTCCTGGGCGCCGACCGCGACCTGGAGCTGCACCGGGTCGCTCAGCACGAGCGGTGCGGAGAGGGTCAGTTCGTCCAGGCGGTCGAGGCCGAGCTCGTCGGCGGCGCGCAACGCGAGTTCGGCGAAAGCGGTGCCGGGGAACAAGGTTCGGCCGCCGACGACGTGGTCCGCAAGCCATGGCTGGGTGGCGGCCGAGAGCCTGCTGGTGAACACGACTCCCTGGCCGTCGGCCAGTTCCACCGCCGCGCCGAGCAGCGGGTGGGAGACGGCGGTGAGGCCGAGTCCGGACGCGTCGGCGTTCTTCGCGGTGGACGGCCAGAAACGCCGGCGCTGGAACGCGTACGTCGGCAGGTCGGTCCTGGTGGCGCCCTCGTAGAACGGCGTCCAGTCGACGTCGGTGCCCGCGACGTGGAGGCGGGCGAGCGCGGTGATCAGGGTCTGGGTCTCGGGGCGGTCCTTGCGCAGGGAGGGGATGCCGTCGACCAGCGCGGACAGCACGCCGTCCGGGCCGATCTCCAGGAACCTCCTGTCGCCCAGGGCCCGCACGGTGTCGTGGAAGCGGACCGTGGCGCGGACGTGGCGGACCCAGTAGTCGGCGTTCGCGACGTCGCCCAAGCCAGGGATGGTGGGGGCGTTGAAGGTCAGGTGTTCGATGGCGGCGCGGAAGTCGTCCAGCACCGGGTCCATCAGCGGCGAGTGGAACGCGTGGCTGACCAGGAGCTGCTTCGACTTGCGGCCCTCGAACCGGGCGACGACCGCGCGGGCTTCGTCTTCCGCGCCGGCGACGACGAGCGAGTCCGGGCCGTTGATCGCGGCGATCGACACGCCCGCGGTGAGGTGCGGGGTGACCTCGGCTTCGGTGGCCTGCAGCGCGATCATCACGCCGCCGGTGGGCAGGGCCTGCATGAGCCGGGCTCGGGCCTTGATTAGGGTGCAGGCGTCTTCGAGGCTGAGCACACCCGCGACGTGCGCGGCGGCGATCTCGCCGATCGAGTGACCGGCGACGTGGTCGGCTTTGACGCCGAATCCCTCCAGCAGGCGGTACAGCGCGACCTGCAGGGCGAAGATCGCGGGTTGCGCGGTGCCGGTCTGGTCGAGGGCCTCGGCGTCGTCGCCCCACATCGCGCTCACGTCGAGGTGCTGGGCGACCTCGTCGAACGCGCCGCGGAACGCCGGGAACGCCTCGTACAGCTCGCGCCCCATGCCGAGACGCTGGGAGCCCTGACCGCTGAACAGCATCGCGAGCTGCTTCTCGCCGGCGGTGCCGCGCGCGATCTCCGCACCGTCGAGCAGAACCGCGCGGTGCTCGAACAGCGTGCGCGACACCAGAGCGTGGCCGACGTCCTTCGCCTCCGCCGTGATGTCGCGCAGCTGGGCGATCTGAGCGGTGAGCGCCGCCTCGGACTTGGCCGAGACGAGCCACGGAGTGCCCGGAACCGAGGCCCGGTGGCCGGCCGGTTCCGGGGCGGGCGGCGCTTCCAGGATCAGGTGGGAGTTCGTGCCCGAGACACCGAACGACGAGATGCCGATGCGGCGGGGCCGGTCGACGGACGGCCACGGGGTCGCGGAGGTCAGCAGCGAGACCGAGCCCGCCGTCCAGTCCACGTGGGACGAAGGCTCGGTGACGTGCAGGGTGCGCGGCAGGACGCCGTGCCGCATCGCCTGGACGACCTTGATCACCGAGGCGACGCCCGCCGCCGCCTGCGTGTGCCCGATGTTGGACTTGATGGAGCCGATGTAGAGCGGGACGGCACGGTCCTGGCCGTAGGTGGCGATCAGGGCGGCTGCCTCGATCGGGTCGCCCAGGGTGGTGCCGGTGCCGTGCGCCTCCACGGCGTCGACGTCAGCAGGCATCAGACCGGCTGAGGCCAGCGCGGCGCGGATCACGCGTTGCTGTGACGGGCCGTTCGGCGCGGTCAGGCCGTTGGAGGCACCGTCCTGGTTGACGGCCGAACCACGCAGCAGACCCAGAACGTGGTGGCCCGCGGCCACGGCGTCCGACAAGCGCTCCAAGACCAGCATGCCGGCCCCCTCGGCCCAGCCGACGCCGTCCGCCGAGTCGGAGAAGGCCTTGCAGCGGCCATCCGAGGCAAGGCCGCGTTGCAGGGTGAACTCGATGAACGAGCTCGGCGTGGCCATGATCGTCACGCCGCCGGCCAGCGCCAGCGAGCACTCGCCGCCGCGCAGAGCCTGCATCGCGAGGTGCATGGCGACAGAGGACGAGGAGCAGGCGGTGTCGACGGAGACCGCGGGGCCCTCGAAGCCGAACGTGTAGGAGAGACGGCCCGACAGGACGGACGCGATGAGGCCGGTGGAGGCGTGCCCGTCGCCGTCCACCGACACCAGGTCCGCGTAGTCCTGGCCGTTCGTGCCCACGAAGACACCGGTCTGCGAGCCGCGCAACGACGAGGGATCCAGACCTGCGCGCTCCAGAGCCTCCCACGTCAGCTCCAGCATCATGCGCTGCTGCGGGTCCATGCCCAGGGCCTCGCGCGGCGAGATGCCGAAGAAGTCCGCGTCGAACGAGGCCAGGTCGGTCAGGAACCCGCCCTCCTGCGCCAGCGACTGGTCGCGCAACGAGGACAGGTCCCAGCCGCGGTCGGCCGGGAACGGGGAGACCAGGTCCCGTTCGGCGACAACGGCTTCCCACAGCTGCTCGGGTGTGGTCACCCCGCCGGGAAAGCGGCACGACATGCCCACGATCGCGATGGGCTCGCTGTGCTTCTGCTCCAGTTCGAGGACGCGTTCGCGAGACCGGCGCAACTCGACCGTGACTCGCCTCAGGTAGTCGGCAACCTTGTCCTGCTGCTCTTCCTGCACTGGTCCGTCCTCATTTCGTGCGGGCAAACACTGCTTCTACGAGAGGTCGAGCAACTCGTCGTCGATGATGTTCAGGAGGTCCTCGACGGAGACGTTGCGGATGTCGTCGTCCGAAGTGGACACCGGCTTCTTCAGGCGCCCGAGCAGCTTCTCCAGACGCTCGCGGATCGCGTCGTGATCGGCAGGCGACGACGCCACAGCGGCTTCGAACCGGGTCAGCTCGGCCAGCGCGGAGCCGTCCGTCGCGGCGGACAGGCCGGTCAGCAGGTGCTCGGCGACCAGGCGCGGCGTCGGGTAGTCGAACACCAGCGCCGACGGCACGGGCAGGCCCGTCGCGGACTTCAGGCGGTCGCGCATCTCCACAGCGGTCAGCGAGTCGAAACCCTGGTCGCGGAACGCCTTCTCGGCTTGGATCGACTCGACACCGGAGTAGCCGAGCACCGCGGCGGCCTCGGAGCGCACCAGGTCCAGCAGCACCCGCGAGCGATCGGCCTCCGACAGGCCCGCGAGCTTCTCCTGCAACGCCACCTCGGCGCCGGCCACGTCGGCCTCGGGTGCCAGTGCCGCGACGACCTCGGGAATCGACGAGATCAACGGCGACGGGCGTGACGCGGTGAAGCCGGGCGCGAACCGGGCCCAGTCGGTGTTCGTGACGGTCAGAACAGTCTCGCCGTCGGACACCGCCTGCACCAGCGCGGTCAGCGCCAGCTCGGGATCCATCGGCAGCACGCCGTGGCGGCGCAGCTGGTCGTAGGCGTGCGGGTCGGTCGCCATGCCGGCCTCGGCCCACGCGCCCCACTGCACGGACGTCGCCACCAGGCCCTGACCGCGCCGGAACTGCGCCAGCCCGTCCAGGTAGGCGTTCGCGGCCGAGTAGGCGGGCTGGCCGCCGCTGCCCCACGCCGCCGCGCCCGACGAGAACAGCACGAACGCGTCGAGACGCCCGGTCAGCTCGTGCAGGTTCCGTGCCGCCACCATCTTGGCGCGCAACAGGTCCCCGAGCTGGTCGGCGGACAACTCCAGGAGCGGCGCGTCGCCGCTGTCGACTCCGGCGCAGTGCACGACAGCCCTCAGATCAGGCAGACCGTCCAGCAATTCCTCGAGAGCAGCGCGATCGGCGGCGTCGCAGGCCTCGACGAAGACCTCGGCGCCGAAGCCTTCGAGCTGCGCCACCAGGTGCTCGATCCCTGGGGTGAGCGAGCCACGACGGGAGGTCAGCACGATGCGCGAAGCACCCCGCGCGGCAACGGAACGAGCCACGAACCCGCCCAGCGCCCCGGTGCCACCGGTGATCAGGACCGTGCCGGACGGCGCCCAGTCCTCGCCGTGCTCACCGCGCGGCGCGGGCACCAGGCGACGGGCGAACACACCGTTGCCGCGCACCGCGATCTGGTCCTCGCCGAGCGAGTTCCGCAGCGCGGCCTGCAGACCCTGCGCGATCTGGTTGTCCACGCCGCCCGGCAGGTCGATCAAGCCGCCCCACCGGCGCGGCATCTCGAGTGCGGCGACCCGGCCCATGCCCCACAACGCGGCCTGCACCGGCGACGTCACGATGTCCCCGTGCCCGGTCGACACGGCGCCGCGCGTCACCGTCCACAACGGAGCCTCGATGCCCTCGAGGGCCTTCAGCAGTTCCACAGTTCCGGCCAGCGGATAAGGCACGTCACCCGAGTCGTCCGCGACGCCGAGCAGCGAGACGACACCCGTGAACTCCCGGCCGGCCAGCCCCGAGACCTTGTCCAGCGGCACGGCGACACCGCCGAGGATCTCCACGACGTCCCGCGTCCAGGTGTCCTGCTCCCCCGGCGGCACGACGACCAGCCACGCCCCGGAGAAGGCACCGGACAGCGAGAGCCGGTCCCACGACTCCCTGAACCGCCAGGAATCCACAACGGACTGCGACCGCTGCCGTGTCCGCCACGACGACAGGGCCGGCACGACCGCCGCCGCGACGTCGGGATCCAGCTCCAGCACGGACGCCAGCTCGTCGTTCTCCACCAGCTGCCAGAACGCCGCGTCGAGCGGATCGGCCCTGCCGACCTCGGCCTCGGGTTCCGGCCAGAAACGAGAACGCTGGAACGCGTACGTCGGCAGGTCGACGCGCACCGCGCCGGTGCCGTCGAACAGCACGGACCAGTCGACTGGCACTCCCACGACGTGCAGGCGTGCCAACGCCGACACAGCGGAGGACTCCTCCGGCCGTTCGCGGCGCAGCATCGGCACGACGGCGGTGTCCAGCGGCACCGCGCCCGTCTCGGTCATCTCCGCCACCAGCGCCGACAGCACGCCATCAGGGCCGAGTTCGAGGAACGCCGACACACCCTGACGCCCCAACGCGCGTACGCCATCGGAGAACCGCACGGCCTCACGCACGTGCCGCACCCAGTACTCCGGCGAGGTCAGCTGTTCGCGCAGGGCGAGCTGCCCGGTCACGTTCGACACGACCGGGATCTTCGGCTCGGAGAACGACAGTCCCTCGACGACCGCGCGGAAGTCGTCCAGCATCGGGTTCATCAAGGGCGAGTGAAACGCATGGCTGACCGGGAGACGCTTAGTCTTGCGATCGGCGAACCGGGCCACGACCGCCTCGACGCCGTCCTCGGTGCCCGCGATGACGACAGAACGCGGCCCGTTCACCGCCGCGATCGACACCTCGGAACCCAGCAGCGGCAGCAGTTCCTCCTCCGTGGCCTGCACCGCGACCATCGCCCCGCCCGGCGGCAGCGCCTGCATCAGCCGCGACCGCGCGTCGACCAGCCGGCACGCGTCCTCCAGTGAGAGCACGCCGGCGGCGTGCGCGGCGGCGATCTCGCCGATCGAGTGCCCGCCCACGAAGTCCGGCCGCACACCGAACGACTGGGCGAACCGGAACAGCGCCACCTCGATCGCGAACAACGCGGGCTGGGTGTACCGGGTCTCGTTCAGCGCGTCGAAGTCGTGGCCCCACATGACGTCGCGCAGCGTGCCGTCCAGGTGTTCCAGCACCGCGTCGAACGCCGCGGCGAACACGGGGAACCGCTCGTACAGCTCGCGTCCCATGCCGAGCCGCTGCGAACCCTGCCCGGAGAACAGCACCGCCAGCGGACGCTCCGAGGCCACGCCACGGGCGATCTCCATGCCGTCCACGACCACGGCGCGGTGCTCCAGCTGCGTCCGCGTCGACACCAGCGACGCCGCGACGTCCAGAACGGGAGTCTGCACCGCCCGGAACCGCTCCAGCTGCGCGTCCAACGCGGCGGAGTTCTTGGCCGACACCACCCACGGCACCACCGAGAGCACCGACGACGGCTCCTCCGCCGTCCCCTCGACCTCGGGTGCCTCCTCGAGGATCACGTGCGCGTTCGTGCCGGAGACACCGAAACCCGACACGGCGGCCCGGCGTTCCCGCGACACCGACGGCCAGGGCTGCTCCGAGGTCAGCAGCTCGACGCGGCCACTGCTCCACTCCACGTGGGCTGTCGGCGCCGTCACGTGCAGGGTGCGCGGCAACGTGCCGTGCCGCAACGCCATCACCATCTTGATCACGCCCGCGACACCCGCCGCGGCCTGCGTGTGGCCGATGTTCGACTTCACCGATCCGAGCCACAGCGGCCCGGAGGAATCGGTGCGGTTCTGGCCGTAGGTCGCGAGCAACGCCTGCGCCTCGATCGGGTCGCCCAGGGTCGTGCCGGTGCCGTGCGCCTCCACCGCGTCGACGTCCGAAGTGGACAAACCAGCGGACGCAAGCGCTTGCCGGATCACGCGCTGCTGAGACGGGCCGTTCGGCGCGGTCAGGCCGTTCGACGCGCCGTCCTGGTTGATCGCCGAACCGCGCAGCACCGCGAGAACGGTGTGACCGTGGCGGCGAGCGTCGGACAACCGCTCCAACACCACGAGACCGGCGCCTTCCGACCAGCCCGTGCCGTCAGCGGAGTCGGAGAAGGCCTTGCAACGGCCGTCCGCCGACAGTCCGCCCTGCCGGGAGAACTCCACGAACGTCTGCGGCGTCGACATGATCGTCACACCGCCGGCCAGCGCGATCGACGACTCGCCCGACCGCAGCGACTGCGCGGCCCAGTGCAACGCGACCAGCGACGACGAACACGCGGTGTCGACGGTGACGGCCGGCCCCTGCAGTCCCAGGGTGTAAGCGACGCGACCGGACACAACGCTGCCCGCGGTGCCGGTCGTCCAGTACCCCTCGGTCCCGGCGGGCGCGTCCAGCAGCCCGGCGCCGTAGTCGTGGTACATGACGCCCGCGAACACACCGCCGTTGGTGCCGCGTAGCGAGGCGGGATCGATGCCCGCGCGTTCCAGGGCCTCCCACGAGACTTCGAGCAGCAACCGCTGCTGCGGGTCCATCGCCAGCGCCTCGCGCGGCGAGATCCCGAAGAACTCGGCGTCGAAGTCCGCCGCGTCGTGCAGGAACCCGCCGCTGCGCGTGTGCGAGGCGCCGTCGAACAGCTTCTCCAGGTCCCAGTTGCGGTCCGCGGGGAACGGCGACACGACGTCGCCGCCCGCCATCACCAGCCGCCACAGGTCCTCCGGCGAGGCCACCCCGCCGGGATAGCGGCAGGCCATGCCGACGATCGCGATCGGCTCGTCCGGCGCCGACCGCACCATCTCCAGCGGCACGACGGAAGCCCGTTCGCCCAGCAGCTCCGCCCGCAGGTGCCGGGCCAGCACGGCCGGGGTCGGGTAGTCGAACGCGACCGGCGCGGACAGGTGTAAACCGGTCGCGGCGGTCAGTCTGTTGCGCAGGTCGACCGCGGTCACCGAGGTCAGGCCGAGCTCGCGGAACGTCTTCTTCGACTCGGCGCGCTCGGCGCCGGTCAGCCCGAGCACGCCCGCGACCTCGGTGCGCACCAGGTTGAGCAGGAAGATGTCCTGCTCCTCCGGTGACATCGCGACCAGGCGCTGGCGTAAGGCGGAGAGGTCACGCTCGTCCGGGGTGGCGAGCCGCGCGGAGACGTCGATCAGGCCGCGCAGCAACGCCGGGACCTCGGTCGACGACGTCTGCTCCCGCAGCGCCGCGCTGTTGATCCGCATGATCACGGCCTGCGCGAGCCCGGCCGAGGTCGCGACGTCGAACATCGCGGAGAACTCGTGCGCCGACAGCTCACCCACGCGCGACGCCGTGGTCGGCGCGTCCGTCGACCCGACCGCGAGGAACGTCGCGGCCAGCTCGCGCTTGCGGCGGTAGCGGGCCAGCGCGTCGAGGAACGAGTTCGCCGCCGCCTGCTCGCCGGAACCGACCAGGCCCAGCGCGCCGGCGACCGTGCAGAGCATCACGAACGCGGTGACGTCACCGCTCTTCGTGAGCTGGTGCAGGTTCACCGCACCGTCCACAACGGACCGGAACACGTCGGAGCGCGGCACGTTCGCCATCGGCTTCGCGGGGTGCTCGCCCTCACCGTGGATGACCGCGGTGATCGGCCGCTTGAGCTTGCCGAGCACCTCGGCCAGCGCCGCGCGGTCCGCCACGTCGCAGGCCGCGACCGCGACCTTCGCGCCCAGGGCGGACAGTTCCGACTCGAGCTGTGCGGTCGCCTCGTCGGCGCGGCCGCGCGGGCTGATCAGCAGCAGGTGGCGCGCGCCGTACGCGGCGACGAGATGCCGGGTCAGCGCGGCGCCCATCGTGCCGTCCGCACCGGTCACGACCACGGTGCGCTTGGGGTCGATGCGCAGCACCTCGTCGCTGTCGACCGACGCCGAGACGCGCTTGAGCCGCGGCATCAACGCGATGCCCGAGCGGATCGCGAGCTGCGGTTCACCGGCGGCGACCGCGAGCGGCAGCATGACGGTGGACGGCTCCAGGTCGTCGATGTCGATCAGCGTGAACCGGTTCGGGAACTCGACCTGCAACGACCGCAGCAGTCCCCACACCGGCGCGTGCACGAGGTCGCGCACGTCCTCGACGCCGGCCGCGACCGCGCCGCGCGTCAGCACGACCAGGCGGGAGTGCGCGAACCAGTCGTCATTCACCCACGTGCGCAGCACTCCACCGACCTTGCGCAACGCCTCCTGCGCCGCCGTCGTGAGCTTGCCGCCGGTGTCCATGTCGTCGGGACAGCACAGCACCGCGACGTCCGGGGCGGGCTCTCCGTCCACAACGGACACGTGCAGCGACGCCGCGTCGAGATGCGTGGCGACGTGCACACCGGCGGACGCCAGCGACGCGGTCAGCCCGAACACGTCCGGGCCGACGACCGCCCAGCGCTTGGCCAGCTCCAGACTGTTGGTCCGCACGGACGGCATCGGCGCCCAGTCCATGCGCAGCAACGACTCGTGCTGCCCGCCGCTCGCGGCCCGCAGCCGGGCCGGTCGGTCGAGCAGCACGTGCCGGGTGATCTTGCCCGAGGTCGTGCGCGGGATGTGGTCGATCTCGTACAGCTCTTCCGGCACCTTGAAGTTCGACAGCTGCTCGCGGCAGGCGTCGTACAGGCGCACCGGGTCGAGACCCTCCTTGCCAGGCACGACGAACGCGATCGGCACCTCGCCGAGGATGTCGTGCGGCTTGCCGACCACCGCGGCGTCGGCGACACCGGGAACCTTGAGCAGCACCTCCTCCACCTCGCCGGGGTGGATGTTCTCGCCGCCGCGGATGATGAGCTCCTTGACGCGGCCGGTGATCGTGACGTAGCCGTACAGGTCCCGCCTGGCCAGGTCACCGGTGCGGTACCAGCCGTTCGGCATCGCCTGCGCCGTCGCCTCCGGCTGGTTGTGGTAGCCCGCCATGAGACTCGGGCCGCGCACCCACACCTCGCCCTCGGCCTCCACGTCGACGTCGACGTGGGTGTCCGGGTCGACGAGCCGCACCGCGAGGCCCGGCACCGGCAGGCCGACCGAACCCGGAACCCTGGTGCCCTGCGGCCAGTTCACCGTGATCAGGCCACACGTCTCGGTGCTGCCGTAGCCGTCGAGCAGCGCGACGCCGAACAGGGCCTCGAACTCGACCCGCAACGCCGGCGGGCACGCGGCACCCGCGGTCAGGCAGCGCTGCACCGTGCCCGCGGAGACCTCGCGCGTGCGGGCAACTTCCAGAAGATGGTGGTACATGGCGGGAACACCGCACATGAACGTGTAGTCGTCGCCTTCCAGCGCGGCCAGCACCTCGTCCGCGGCGAACCCGTCGAGGATGCGGGCCGAAGCACCGACCGCCGTGACACCGACGACGCACAGCACGTGAGCGAGAGAGTGGTGCAGCGGCAACGGCCACAGCACCTTGTCCTCGCGACTCAGGCCGATGACCGGGGCGTAGCAGGCGGCGACCGACCACAGGCAGCTGCGCTGGGTCGACAGCACGCCCTTCGGTTTGCCGGTGGTGCCGGAGGTGTAGAGCATGAACGCCACGTCGTCGAGGCCCTGGTCGTCCCGCGCGGGAACGACCGGTTCCGTCGAGGTCAGTTCCTGGTACGACGCAACGGAACCGCCGCGCGGGAGCGGTTCGTCGCCGCTCACCACCACCTGGAGGTAGGGGCGGCCCGGCAGGAGCTTGCGGACCTGGTCGAGGTGCGCGAAGTCGGTGATCACGACGCGGGCACCGCTGTCGTCCAGCACGTAGGCGAGCTCGGCGTCGGCGGAGTGCGGGTTGAACGGCACCGCGACCGCGTTCGCACGCGTGACGCCCAGGTAGCTCTCGATGATGTCGACGCTGTTGCCCAGGAAGATCAGCGCGCGGTCGCCCGGCTGCAGCCGCAGGCCGGCGAGATGCCCGCCGAGCCGCCGGGTGCGCAGTTCCAGGTCCGCGTACGTGACCGCACGGCGCGAGTCCGCGAACGCGACCTTCCCCGGCTGGTTCGCGGCGTGGTGGCGCAGCAGTTCGGACAACGGCCGGATCAGTTCGGTTCGAAACATCCCGACGTCGCTCCCTATTTACTGGCTTACTGGAGACGTGGCCTGCACCTCGAGCGATGCTAGCCTCGGCCTCATCTCGCCGGTAAGTAGGAAATCCCCTAGCACCCCCCTAGGACCCCCCTATCATCCGGCCGAAAGTGCTTTCTCCTGGCGCAGCCGTTTTGCGGAGCCCGCCCGGTGGCTAATCTTTGATCACCGGCCCGGAAGAGCAGCCGGAAACAATAATTCGGCTTCACTTCGCAAAATTCTTTACCTACTCCTCGGAGGGGCATTCCAATGACTCAGGCGCAGCAGAAGGTGAACCTTCCCGGCTCGGTGTTCACCGGCCTGACCGAAGTCAGCCACGTCGCGGCCACCGGAAACGTTCTCGGCGTTGTCAACTACACGACCGAGTGCACCGACCCGCGCGTCGAGAATGGCCTCCTCACCCTCGACCTGCACATGGCGAGCGACCTCGGCGAGGCATTCGCGGAGGTGTGGACGACCACCGGCACCGTCGAGACCGGCGAGCACCACGGCGTCGTTTACGCCCACGACGGCGAGTACCTCCTCGTCGCCGGGCGGATCGCCCCGACGGGCCGCTACACCGAGGACACCCGCGCCGCCTACGTCGCCGCGCTCGACCTGATGGACGGCCTCGGCTACAAGAACTGCTTCCGCATGTGGAACTTCCTCAACGACATCAACGGCGACAACGCCGAGGGCCTGGAGATCTACCGGGACTTCTGCAAGGGCCGCGCCGAGGCGTTCGAACTCTTCCACTTCGGTGACAAGGAGGTCCCGAGCGCGACCGGAATCGGCTCGCAGGGCGGCGGGATCGCGTTCTACTTCCTCGCCTCCCGCTCCGCCGCGCTGACGTCGGTGGAGAACTCCAAGCAGATGGCCGCCTACCACTACCCGCGGCAGTACGGTCCGCGCCCACCCAAGTTCGCGCGGGCCACCTACCTCGCCGCCACGCACACCGACCGCAGGTCAGGGCAGATCTACGTGGCCGGTACCGCCAGCATCCGCGGCCACGAGACCCTGCACGACGGCGACATCGTGGCGCAGGTGACGTTGTCGCTCGACAACATCGAGCACCTCGTCTCCGACGAGAACCTGGCGGACTACGAGATCAAGCAGGGCAATTCCTTGCTGAACCTCGACAACATCAAGGTGTACGTCCGCCACCGCTCCGACATCCCCACGGTCCGCAGGATGTGCGAGGAGCGTTTCTCCCCGAACGCCCGCGTCCAGTACCTGAACGTCGACGTCTGCCGCGCCGATCTCCTCGTGGAGATCGAGGGCGTCATCGCCTGACTCGTCCGGCCGAACCAGAGACAGGAGCGAGAACAATGCCTCAGACGGTGAAGCTGACCGAGTTCACGCAGACGCAGACGGCGGCCCCGTGGATGACGTTGCCGGCGACGCAGCAGCCGCACTGGCACCACCACCCCGACTACGACCTGATCGAAGCCGAACTGTCCGGCGCGCTCCCCTTGGTCGCGCATTCCGAAATTCGCGAGGCGAAACGTGCCCTGGGTCTCGCCGCGCTCGGTGAGGCGCGTGTCCTGCAGCTCGGCGACTGCGCGGAATCGTTTTCGGACGCCGACCAGGTGACAACTTCCCGAAAGGTGCGCAACATCGGGCGCATCGCGTCTCGGCTGGCGGAACGAACCGGGCAGCAAGTGGCTCGTTTCGGACGCATGGCCGGGCAGTACGCGAAGCCCCGTTCGAGCAACTTCGAAACGATCGACGGAGTCGATCTGCCGTCGTTCCGCGGTGAGCTGGTCAATTCGTCCGAGCCCGGCGTTTTCGCCCGCAGGCACGATCCGGAGCGAATGTTGCAGGCCTACGACGCGTCGGCCGCCGTCATCCGAGAAGTGCGCGCCCACTGGTCGGGAAGTGCCGAGGAACTGTCCGGTGGCCCGTGGGTAGCTCATGAGGCATTGGTGCTGGATTACGAGAACGCGCTCATTCGCACCGACGAGCGCACCGGCGAGCAGTTCCTCACCTCGACGCACTTCCCGTGGATCGGTGAGCGCACCCGCCAGCTGGAGAACGCGCACGTCAACATGTTCTCCGCGATCGCGAACCCGATCGGTGTGAAGGTCGGCCCGACCGCCGACCCCGAGACCGTCGTGCGGCTGTGCCAGCTGCTCGACCCGCACCACACGCCCGGCCGTCTGACGCTCATCGTCCGCATGGGCCGCGAGGACGTCCACGTCGCCCTGCCGTTGATCGTGCGCGCCGTGCGGCGCGCCGGCCACCCCGTCGTCTGGATCTCGGACCCCATGCACGGCAACACGGTCACGGCCGAATCTGGGCGAAAGACTCGACATGTCACCCATATCATCGAGGAGGCCACGGCGTTCCGGCACATCCTCGAGACCGAGGGCGCGCACGCGGCCGGCTTGCACCTGGAAGTGGCCGCGACGGACGTGACGGAGTGCGTCGGCGGGTCCGTCCCCGACGAGAACGCTCTCTCCGCGCGCTACGAGACCCTCTGCGACCCGCGGCTGAACCCCGAACAGGCGCTCGGAGTGATCGACTCGGTGTTCTGATTCCCCCAGGCAGACAGGGAAACTGATGAAGTCACACACCGCCGACGTCGCGGTAGTCGGCTGCGGCCCGGTCGGCCTCGTTCTGTCCATCCTCCTCGCGCACAGGGGATGGCGGGTCGTTCTGCTGGAGAAGTACCGCGGCCAGTACCCCTTCCCGCGCGTGGTCGCGTTCGACGGTGAGACCGCCCGCTCGTTCGCCTCGGCCGGCATCGGCGCCGACCTGATGGAACTCGGCGAACCCCTGGGGCAGTACATGTTCCAGAACGCCGAGGGCCGCGAACTGTTCAGCTTCGAGGCACCGTACGAGCCCGGCCGCGACGGCTGGCCGATCGCGACCGTGATGCACCAGCCGACGTTCGAACGGGCGTTGCGCGAACACGTGCTGACCCTGCCGAACATCACGACGTTGTTCGGGCACAAGGTGGAGGCGGTGCGGGACCACGGCTCGCACGTGTCGATCACCGCGCCCGGACCGGACCACGAGGGTGACGTCACGGCGGCCTTCGTGATCGGGTGCGATGGCGCCAACAGCTTCGTCCGCGACGTCATGGGCTCGCGGATGATCGACCTGAACTTCAAGCACGACTGGCTGCTGGTCGACGTCGTCTTCCACGAGAAGCGCGCGTTCCGGCCGAACGACGTGCAGGTGTGCGACCCGGCCCGGCCGACGACGATCGTCGCGTCCGGCCGCGGGCACCGGCGCTGGGAGTTCATGCGGCTGCCCGGCGAGTCGATCGAAGAGATGTCCACCGTGGAGCGCATGTGGGAGCTCTTGGCGCCCTATGACGTGACCCCCGCGAACGCCGACCTGACGCGCAACATCGTCTACACGTTCCAGGCGGCGATGGCGGACAAGTGGCGCAACGGCAGGATGTTGCTGGCCGGGGACTCCGCGCACCTGATGCCGCCGTTCGCCGGCCAGGGCATGTGTTCCGGCATCCGCGACTCGGTGAACCTGGCGTGGAAGCTCGACCTGGTGCTGCGGGACCTGGCCTCTGACTCTCTGCTCGACGCGTACCAGGCCGAGCGTGCCCTGCAGGTGCGGCACACGATCGAGATGTCCATCGAGGTGGGCAAGATCGTGTCGGAGCTCGACCCGGTGGCCGCCGCGCGGCGGGACGCGTTCCTGATCGCCATGCAGGCCAAGCCCGAAGGTGTGGACCTCGCGCCGTCCGCCTACGCGCTGGAGGACGGCATCGTCCGGCGCACGCCGGACATCACCCTGCCGCACGGCGAACTCTCGCCCCAGGGCGTGGTGGCGCGGGGAACCCAGCGGGACCGGTTCGACGACGTCGTCGGACGCGGGTGGCAGCTGATCACGACGCTCGACCCGTACGAGGCGCTGGGCGAGGACGAGCTGGAGTTCCTGAAGTCGCTGGGGACGCACCTGGTGCGGGTGATGCCGGCCGGGATTCCGCCGAAGATCGCTCGGGCGCACGAGGTCGTGGACGTCGAGCGGCTCTACCTGCCCTGGCTGGCCGGGTACAGGAAGGTCGCGGCGCTGGTGCGGCCCGACTACTACGTGTTCGGGTTCGCCGCGGACCGGGCCGACCTGCCCGCACTGGTGAACGACCTGAAGGCGCAGCTGCCGTTGCGCTAGACCAGAACTGGAGCCGGGCGTGAGCGCGGTTGCGGCATTGTCCAGGTGTGCAGCACGTTGCGGCGGGCGGCACGGTCCGGATCCAGCCAGCCCGGTGGGTAGAACCGCGGCAGGCCCTGCACCATCCTGATCTCCCACTCGCTGTGGTGGATCAGGCGGTGGTGGTTGCGGCACAGCAGCACGGCGTTGCCGACGGAGGTCTCGCCTCCGTTGGACCAGAACCGGACGTGGTGGGCGTCGCAGTGTTTCGGCGGGCGCTCGCAGCCGGGGAAGGCGCAGCCCTGGTCGCGGGCCACCAGCACGCGGCGGATCGCGGCGGGGAAGGTGCGGGCCTTGCGGCCGATGTCCATCGGCTGGGAGCGCTCGCCCAGGACCAGCGGGATGATGCCGGCGTTGCAGGCGAGCTGACGGGCCTCGGCGGCCGGGATGCGCTCGCGGTTGTCGAGCATCGCCTGACCCTCCTGGCTCACCAGGTCCTCGTAGCGCATCGTCAGGGTGAGGCTGACCGGTTCGCCACCGTGTTCGGGCAGCTGGTCGGCGCGCAGCATCAGGTCGACGAGCTCGGCCAGCGCGTCGCCCTCGCGTTCGGAGCGGGTGCGGAGGTCCGGGCCTTCCTCAGGCGTCTCCGGGCGTGGCTTGGCCAGCGGGTCCATCAGAGCCTCGTACTTCGCGCCGGTGATCTTGTCGAGCTTCGCCCAGATCTCCAGGCACTCGCCCTTCCAGCGCATCATGTGCTGGTTCGTCGGCGGTGCGGGCTCGGTGTCGCGGGGCTCCGGGTCGTCCTGGTACAGGCGGTAGGCCAGTTCCCTGCCGAAGGAGCGGACCGCGCTCGGCTCATGAGCCTGCGCGAACTCCACCACCGGGGCCTCGGCCGCGGCGGGAAGCTTCTTCATCACCTCGGCGACGGCGGAGATGTGGTCGGCGGAGAGCGTGCCGTCCGCGACCGCGGCGGCGGTCATCGGGAGTTCCGGCTCCAGCCTGCTGCCCGTCGGGGTGATGTCGTGGCTCAGTGCGTGCGCGTTCGCGAGCCACTGCCGGGCGGTCTTCAGGTCCCAGCGGACCGCGTGCCGCAGCACCTGCGGCAGGTCCTTGTACCCGAGCTCGGCGGCCGCGCCGCGACGGTCCAGTTCAGCGAGCTTCCGCAGCACCGCGTGCTCACGAACCCTGATCTCCACGACCTCACTGACGACGCTGTTCAGCAGCTCGTCAGTCGAGAGGAGGCACGGGTCCGGTTCGCTCATGTGTTCGACACTACCGCAAGATCACGTTTTGATAACGGGCGAGAGCGGACACGATCGAGTGAAAGCGCGGCGTCCTCAGTGGAGGATCAGGCCGTGCTGGGCAGGTACGAGTGCAGATCCGCCGGGAGATCCTTGCGGTACTTGACGTTCAGCTTCCGGTACACCCTGGTCAGGTGCTGCTCGATGGTCGACGGCGTGATGTAGAGCTTCGACGCGATCTCCCGGTTCGTGTAGCCCACCGCGGCCAGGGCGGCCACCCGCCGTTCCGCGTCGGTCAGCGTCGCGATCGGATCGGCCGGCTTCTCCTCGGCCGGAGCGTCCTCGCCGTCGGCCTTTCCCCGCGAGGGCAGCAACTCCTCGCACAACTCCGCGGCGTCGCAGACGTTCGCCACGTGCCACGCCCGCCGAGCCACGGTCCACGCGCGCCGGTGTTCCCGCAAGGCCTGGTGTGCCTTGGACAGATCGGCCAACGCGC
Source organism: Lentzea sp. NPDC092896 (assembly GCF_044754905.1). Taxonomy (NCBI): domain Bacteria; kingdom Bacillati; phylum Actinomycetota; class Actinomycetes; order Pseudonocardiales; family Pseudonocardiaceae; genus Lentzea; species Lentzea sp. NPDC092896. Next base: position 756,533 of record NZ_JBIVPX010000001.1, on the reverse strand, counting down.
GGGCCAGCTCGTACTGGTCGCCGTACTCCTCCAGGATCACCACGGCGTCCTGCAGCAGCTGCGGCCGGTTGTGCGGCTGGTTGGTGGCGGCCAGCAACCGCAACGCCACCCCGCGGGTGCGCGAGGCTTCCGGGCCCAGCCGGGCGAGCTGTTCGTTGATCAGCCGCTTGGCCTCGTCCCGGTTCGCCCCGTGCTGCAGCCACGCCTCCGCGGCCGACGTCCGCCACGGCACCACCCCTGGCTGGTCCACGCCCCAGGACGTCATCAGCTCGCCGCAGGACAGGAAGTCCGCGAGCGCCGCGTAGTGCCGGGACGTCGCCAGGTAGTGGTGGCCGCGCGCGTACAGGTAGTGCAACCCGTACCGCGACTGGAACATCGCCTCGGGCACCGGCTGTTCCAGGAACGACGCCGCGTCCTCGTGCCGTCCCATCTTGGTGGCCGCGTTGATGAGGATCCCCAGCGGCATGCCCAGCGCCACGCCCCACCCGCCGGCGGGCATGAGGTCCAGGGCGTTCTGGGCGTGCTCGAACGCCGTGGTCAGGTCGCCGCGCCGCAGCGACACCTCGGCGCGCACGCACGAGAAGAAGGCGCGCGCGACCGCGAGGTTCTTGGTCCGCGCCTCGTCCAGCAGCTTGTCGCACCACTGCGCCGCCACGTCGAGCCGGTCCGCGTAGACCAGGGCCTGCAACGCCAGCATCGCCGACTCCGGGCCCCACCAGCCGCTGTCGGACGGTCGCGCGGCCTGCAGCACGTGCTCGGCGTCGGTGGCCGAAGCGTCGTTGTTGCCGTACGTCAGCACGTTCGCCAGGGAGGTGACGGCCTTCAGCATCGGTCCGGAGGTCAGGCTCACCGTCCGGGTCTTCACGGCCTCCGGGGTGGACGTCGCCCGGCGGGCCAGGGTCGGGTGCGAGCAGGCGAGCCACAGTTCCATGGCGCGCAGGCCGTTGCTCGACGTGGTGGTGCGCCGGACCCGGTCCATCGCCTCGGTGGCCTCGTCGACCTGGCAGTTCCACAGCATCGGCTGCACCAGCGACGTCACGTCCCGGTCGGAGAGCTGTCCGGCTCGCATCGCCGGGATCACCGTGCCGAGCCTCCTGCCGGCCGCGGACGGGTTGCCCCGCCACTCCACCCGCACCAGCTTCGCCGCGATCGCCGCGCGCCCGTGCACCTCGACGCACGCCCGATGAGCCAGTTCCAGGTAGCGCAACGCGGTGTCGATCTGTTCGTCGCGCAGGGCGTGCTCGGCGGCCTCCACGAAGACCGGCACCATCCACGGGTTCTCGGAGTGGTCGGCCATCACCAGGTAGGGAGCGACCTCGGTGGCGGGCGCGCCCTCGTCGTGCAGCAACAACGCCGCGCCGAGGTACATCTCCTTGCGGTCCTGAGTGGACAGATCGTCCAGCACGGCTCCACGAGCGGCCGGGTCGCGGAACCAGCCGTCGCACAGCAGCCCGGCCTCGTTCATCACGTCCAGCGCGGACGCCACGGTCTCGGTGTCGGCGCGGGCCAGGCGCCCCAACGACTCGCGCGTCGCCTGCTCCCCCGTCACGGCCAACGCCCGCGCGACGGGCAGCACGTGGTGGTCGCTGCGGTGCAGACAGCTGACCAGCGCGCGCCGGTAGCTGGGGCCGATCACCAGACCGCCGTCGTCGCGCGGTTTGCAGAGCCGTTGGTCGTCGAGCAACGACCGCACCAGCAACGGATTCCCGCCGGACAACGCCATCGCGTCCACGGCGTGCACCGGCGCCTCGAACAACTCGTCCAACGACCCCAGCGGCGCCAGCTGGACGTCACGGCAGTGCGGGTGGCGCAACAACTCGGTGTGCAGCGCGGTGTGCGCGGCGCGCGGCGAGGCGGTCTCGCTGAGCATCAGCAGCACCTTCGCCTGGCCGATCCGGCGGATCAGGTACAGCAGCCAGTGCAGCGACGACGAGTCGGCGTGCTGCACGTCGTCGATGCCGATCACCAGTGGCGTCTCGGCCGTGAGATCCAGCAGCGCCAGGCACAACGCGTGCAGCTGGCGGGCGGAAGGACCGTCAGCACTGCGGGCGGCGGCGTCGAGCAGTTCGCCGACCTCCTCCGGCGCGTCCAGGGGGTGGAAGATCTGGCTCGCCACCCCGAACGGCAGATCCCGCTCGAACGCCGAGCAGGTGGCCTTGACGAAGCCGGCGCCGGAGGCCTCACCGAACGCGTGCAGCAACTCGGTCTTCCCCGACGCGACAGGGCCGGTGAGCAGGGCGACCCTTCCAGATCCTGACAGGGAGTCCGCCAACAACGTCTCCAAGGTGGCCCACTGGTCGTCCCGCTCGATCAGGCCGGCGAGCCTCGCCTTGGTCATGCTGTTGTCAGACGTCCCGGTCATGATGATGTACCTCTCGCCAGGAAAGCCGTCGTGCCGCAGCGCGGTGTGTGCTGATGAGGCACCACCACGTTCCCCCAGCAGCGCGGGCATGACGGGTCGGCACCGAGCGTCGCAGGCGAACGCATCCCCCTCAAATCGATACGCGCCGGTTCTAGGTGTTCTCCTGGAGTACCGGTGCTTTCGAACACTAGGTCTTCTTCTCGAGAAGACCGCCGCTCTGGGACAGGGCACCTCGAGGTCCGGCAGGCTCGCGGTCATCAGGCGTCAGTCCGAAGGGTGAAGTCCATGAGCCAGCGGCCGATCCTGTTCGTCAGTCTGCCGGAGAGCGGCCTGCTGAACCCGATGCTCGTGCTAGCGGAGGAGCTGTCGCGCCGCGGTGTCGAGAACCTGTGGTTCGCCACCGACGACAAGGGTCGCGAGGAGGTCGAGGCGGCGGCGGTCGGTTCACCGATCGAGTTCTTCTCGCTGGGGGACGTGATCCCGGAGATGTCCTCGGTCACCTGGCCGGACGACGTCTACGCGAAGGTGACGCAGCGGTCGCGGTTCAAGGCGCGCAAGGCCGTCATCGAGCAGACGAACCGGCCGGAGCAGCGGATTCCCAAGTACCGCACGCTTGCGGAGCTGGTGGACAGGATCGAACCGGCGCTGATGATCGTCGAGTCGATGTGCATGTTCGGCTACGAGGTCGCCATCACCAAGGGAATCCCGTACGTGATCAGCAACCCGTTCGTCGCGTCGAACCTCGTGACGTCCGCGATCCCGATCGGTCCGACTTACACGCCGAAGGACTTTCCGCGCCCGCACACCGGTCTGCCCGCTGACATGTCCTGGACACAACGGTGGGCCAACAGGTTCTTCGGCTGGCGCACGCTCGCGACCGCGTTCACCAAGGACAACAAGGACCGCAACGCGCGCAACGCCAAGGTGATCGCCGAGCTGGGCATCTCTCCCAAGGCATTCGGCCAGTTCGCGCGGGTCGAGCAGGCCGAGATGGTGCTGTGCTACTCGATCCCGGAGATGGACTACCCGTTCGACGTCCCGGAGAAGATCCGCACGGTCGGCGCGCTGGTGCCCCCGCTCCCCCAGGCGGAGCCCGGCGAGCTGGGCACGTGGCTGGACGCGCAGAAGTCCGTCGTCTACATGGGGTTCGGCACGATCACGCGGCTGACCCGGGACCAGGTCGAGGCGTTCGTCCAGGTCGCCCACAGGCTCGACGGCCGGCACTCGGTCCTGTGGAAGCTGCCGCGCGACCAGCAGGAGTTCCTGCCCGCCACGCTTCCCGGCAACCTGCGCATCGAGACGTGGGTGCCGTCGCAGCTCGACGTGCTGGCGCACCCCAACGTCAAGCTGTTCTTCACGCACGCGGGCGGAAACGCCTACACCGAAAGCATTTACTTCGGCAAGCCGATGGTGTCACGGCCGCTGTGGGTCGACTGCTACGACCAGGCGATCCGCGCCACGAGCTTCGGGGTCGGGCTGACCCTGGACCAGCCGCACATCGTCGACCCGGACGACGTCGCAGACAAGCTGACCCGCGTCCTGGACGACCCGTCGTTCACCGAGAACGCCGAACGTCTCGCGGCGCTGCAGCACTCCGCCGGGGGCCGCAAGACGGCCGCCGACCTGATCCTCTCTCTGCCCGCACTGGCCTCGAAGTGAGTTGACGATGAGCTACCGCTATCCCGTCTCGATGCCTTCGTTGCGCGGCAACGAGCTCGAGTACACGACGAAGGCCGTGACGGACGGCTGGATCTCCTCGCAGGGTCCCTACGTGCCGCAGTTCGAGGAGGCCTTCGCCGCCTACAACGACGTCAGGTACGGCGTCGCCTGTTCTTCCGGCACAACGGCTTTGACGCTCGCGCTGAGGGCTCTGGGCGTCGGTCCCGGCGACGAGGTGATCGTGCCCGAGTTCACGATGATCGCCTCGGCGTGGGCCGTGACCTACACCGGCGCCACCCCGGTCTTCGTGGACTGCGCGGACGACCTCAACATCGACGTCACGAAGATCGAGGAGAAGATCACCCCGCGCACGAAGGTGATCATGCCGGTGCACATCTACGGCCGGCGGTGCGACATGGAGCCGATCCTCGAACTGGCCTACGAGTACAACCTGCGCGTGGTCGAGGACTCGGCCGAGGCGCACGGCGTCAAGCCGACCGGGGACATCGCCGCGTTCTCGTTGTTCGCCAACAAGGTCATCACCTCGGGTGAGGGCGGTGTCTGCGTCACGAACGACCCGCACCTGGCGCGGCAGATGGCACACCTGCGCGGCATGGCGTTCACCCGCGACCACAGCTTCCTGCACAAGAAGCTCGCCTACAACTTCCGGATGACCAACCTGCAGGCCGCGGTCGCGCTCGCGCAGACCGAACGCCTCGACGAGATCATCGCGACGCGCGCGCAGATCGAGAAGCGGTACGACGAGGGTCTTCGCGGCATCGCCGGCATCACCCTCATGCCGCCGCGGGACGTGTTGTGGATGTACGACCTGCGCGCGGAACGCCGGGAGGAGCTCAGGACCTTCCTGGCGGACAACGGCATCGAGACCCGTCTGTTCTTCAAGCCGATGAGCAGGCAGCCCGGCTATCTCGACCCGGTGTGGCCGACGCTGAACGCGAACCGGTTCGCCGAGGACGGGTTGTACCTCCCCACCCACGCCGAGCTGACCGAGGACGACCAGGACCACATCGTGGCGCAGGTCCGCCGGTTCTACGAGGGATGAGACATGACGAGCACTGACCTGGTCCCGTTCATGATGCGCCGCCCCGGCGTGCCGTTCCCTCCTCCCGAGTACGAGGGGTTCCGCACGAAACCCGGCCTGACGAAGGCCGCGTTGCCGTCCGGCGAGACGGTGTGGCTGGTGACCAGGCACGAGGAGGTGCGCGCGGTCCTCACCGATCCGCGCATCAGCTCCAACCCGACGCACGAGGGGTTTCCGCGGCCATCACGGACCGTGGGCGCGCCGTCCGCGGACGACGTGCCGGGCTGGTTCGTGTCGCTGGACCCGCCGGACCACAACAGGTTCCGCAAGGCGCTGATCCCCGAGTTCACGGTGCGCCGCATCAGGGCGTTGCGCCCGGCGGTCGAGCAGATCGTCGACCACGCCATCGACCAGATGCTGGCCAAGGGCACCACGGCCGAGCTCGTCGAGGACTTCTCGCTGACGGTCCCGTCGCTGGTGATCTCCGCGCTGCTGGGCGTGCCGAAGGTGGACCGCGACTTCTTCGAGGAGAAGACGAAGGTCCTGGTGACGCTGATGTCGACCGACGAGCAGCGGGACAAGGCGTCCGAGCACCTGCTGCGCTACATCAACCGGCTGATCACGATCAAGTCCAAGCGTCCCGGCGACGACCTGATCAGCAAGCTGCTGCAGGGCGGTCTGCTGACGCCGCAGGAGCTTTCCGGCGTCTCGATGCTGTTGCTGATCGCGGGCCACGAGACGACGGCGAACAACATCTCGCTCGGTGTCGTCACCTTGTTGCAGCAGAAGCAGTGGATCGACGACGACCGCATGATCGAGGAACTGCTGCGCTACCACTCGGTGGCGGACCTGGTCGCGTTGCGGGTGGCGATCGAGGACGTCGAGATCGGCGGCCAGCTCGTCAAGGCGGGCGAGGGCATCGTGCCGCTCGTGGCCGGCGCGAACCACGACCCGGAGATGTTCGAACGGCCGGACGAGTTCGACCCGTCCCGTTCGGCCACCGGGCACGTGGCGTTCGGGTACGGCGTGCACCAGTGCCTCGGGCAGAACCTGGTGCGGCTGGAGATGGACGTCGCCTACCGCGGCCTGTTCCGGCGCATTCCGACGCTGGAGCTCGGCGTCGCGCTGGACGAGCTGCGGTTCAAGTACGACGGAGTCCTCTTCGGACTCCACGAGCTACCTGTGCGTTGGTGAAAGGATCGTCATGGCTCGGATCAGTGTGGACACCGGCAAGTGCATCGGCTCGGCTCAGTGCGTGCTGGCCGCGCCGGACGTGTTCGACCAGGACGACGACGGGTTCGTCACCGTGCTCGACGCCACCCCGTCGGGCGACGCGGAGTCGGCCGCGCGGACGGCCAGGGGCATCTGCCCCGCCCAGGCCATCACCGTGCACGACTGAGGTTCAGCGACCGCGACGGGGTTTCGCGCGCTTGGCGGGCTGCTTCTTCTGCGCGGGCGCGGGACCCCGTCGCTGCTGTTGCTGCTTGGGCGCCTGCTTCTTCTTCTCGGGCTCCGGCGCGGGGCCGCGGGTGCTGTTGACCGAGCGGCCGCGAACGATGCCGATCATGTGCTCGACCAGCTCGGGGTTCTCGTCGCGGATCGGGAACGACAGCGCCACGCGGGACTGCGGCGCGTCCGAGAGCGGCACGTACTTGAGGTCCTTGCGGTGGTGCAGGCGCGCCAGTGACTGCGGCACGACCAGCATGCCGACGCCCGCGGCCACGATCTGGATGGCGTCCAGAGTGGTCTCCGGCCGTTCGACCGGCGCCTGACCGGGCCGGACGTCCCAGCCGAGGGTGTCGTCGAGGGGCTGCCACAGAACGTGCTCGGCCAGGTCCTCAACGGACAGTTCGTCGGCCGCGGCGAACTCGTGGTCCTTCGGGAACACGACGACGCTGGTCTCGGTGTAGAGCGGGATCGCGTGCAGGTCCTCGCGGTCGCCGGGCAGCCGCAGCAGCGCGGCGTCGGCCTCACCGGACCGCACCTTCGCCCCTGCTTCGGCGGCGGTCACCTGGACGAGGGTCAGCGGGGTCTCCGGCAGGCGTTCCTCCCAGACCCGTGCCCACTTGCCCGGCGTCACACCTGGGACGTACGCGAGCGTGAAAGAGCCGGTCACGCGCTGAGGCTACCGGACGCAGCGGTTACTCTTTGCGCATGAAGTCGCAGCAGACCATGAAGCCCGCCACCGCCGCCAAGAAGCTCGGCGTGTACCTCGAGGCCACCCCCGAGGAGTTCCAGGCCGGCGTCGTGTCGCGCGACGAGCTGAACGAGCTGCAGGCCAACCCGCCGGAGTGGCTGGCGAACCTGCGCAGCAACGGCCCGCACCCCAAGCAGCTCATCGCGCAGAAGCTCGGTATCTCGGCGTCGGGCCTGGTGCGCGCCGGCATCACCGAGGCGCTCACCACCGACCAGATCACCGCGATCAAGGACGAGAACCCGGACTGGCTGGTGCGCGAGCGCGCCACCTACAAGGAGTTCAAGGCCGAAGAGGCGCGCCTGGCAGAGAAGGCGCGCCTCGAGGAAGAAGCGGAGTGACCCCGCTCACCAGGTGACGGGAAACTTCTCCAGACCGCCCGCGAGCCGTCCACCGGGGTGGGATTCGAGCTCCGACTCCGGCACGGCGAGTCGCAGCCCCGGCAGGCGTTCGAACAGCGTGGTGTAGGCGACGGCGAGGATGATCCGCACGAGCGGGGCGCCGGTGCAGTGCCGCATGCCGTGACCGAACGTGAAGTGGTGGTTCGGCGAGCGGGTGACGTCGAAGTCGTGCGGGTTCTCGAACGCGCGCGGGTCGAAGTTCGCGAGGCTGAAGTCCAGCATCACGAGGTCGCCCTCCTTGATCGTGACTCCCCCGATCTCGATGTCCTCGCTGGCGTAGCGGGGCAGGACGGGCGAGCTGATAGTGGCGCGCATGACCTCGTCGACGGCGCGGGCCATGATCTCCGGGGCGGCCATGGCCTTCGCGCGCTGCTCGGGGTTGCGCAGGAACAGCAGCACGCCGAAGTCGAGGTGGCTCGCGAGGCCCGCGAGGCCGGTGAATAGCAGCGTGACGACGTGGAGGCCGATCTCCTCGTTGGTCAGGCCGGTCTCGATGAACCGCGAGATGACGTCGTCGCCGAGCTCTGACCTGCGACGTTCGCCGATGTCGGCGGCGAAGGAGAACAGCGGGTCCATGCCGGCCTCCGCGGACTCCTGGTCGGAGGCGCCGACGGTGTCCATCATCTCCAGGAGCTTGGCGCGGTCCTCGACGGGGATGCCGACCATGTCGCACAGCGCCTGCTGCGAGTAGTCCATCGAGTAGGCGTCGTGCAGGTCGGCGGGCTGGCCTGCGGCGATGATCGCGTCGATCTTGTCGTTCGCGATGCCGATGACGCGCTCGCGGCGTTCGATGACGCGGCGGGCGGCGAAGCTCTTGGTGTAGAGGACGCGCTTCTTCTCGTGGCGCTCCTTCTCGACCTCGATGTCGTCGGCGGTGATGAGCATGTCGAGCATCGGGTTGCGGAAGTAGCGCGGCGCGTTGGCGGGGTCCTTGTGGCTGCGGCCGAGTTTCTGGTTCTGCAGCAGCGACTTCACCTCGGCGTGGCGGGTGACGAGCCAGCCCTCGTCACCCGCGGGCGTCCGGATGCGGCACACCGGCGCCTGTTCCTGCAACCGCAGCCGGAGTTCGCTGAACGTCAGGATCGACGGCAGTTCGACCCCGATCAGGGGCAGTTCCTGCGATGTGGTCATCGGACGCCTTCCAGTTTCTCGATACGGGTGCTGAGCCAGTCCTCCATCACGTCCGCGACGACGCCCGCGTCCTCCTTGACCATCGCCATGTGGTCGGTGGCGACGACGCGGATCTCGTCGGCGGGCACGTCGACGTCCTGGTTCGTCGTGACGAGGTCGGTGCCCTTGACCTCGTTGGCGCAGCGGATGAGCAGCTTCGGGACCGTGCTGTGGAGGCCGGTGTCGATGATGAGCGGGAACCAGTGCGCCATCGCGGACAGGCGGGTGCTGTTCATGTTCACCGCGGGCGAGTCCATGGTGTTGAAGTAGTTCGTGGTGACGGCTCCGAAGTCCATGCCCTCACTGGAGTTGTAGTTCATGCTCAGGGTGTCGAGCATGATCACCGCTTCCGGCGTGATCCCCCAGGTCTCCTCGAGCACGGCGGCCGCGAAGTAGGCGAGGGTGCCGCCGGAGGAGTGTCCGACGAGGACGAACGGGTCGCCGTCGGTGCCGTTGAGGATGCTCTCCGCGACGAACCTGGCGGCGGCCTCCGTGGTGCGCGGTAACGCTTCGCCTTCGTTGAAGCCGATGAGCGGGAGCGCTGAGACGTGGCGTTTGCCGCGCAGGTGGGCGGCGAGCCGCGCGTACATGTGCACGCCGGCGGTGGCGCCGGGTGCGCTGACGCAGACCAGTTTCGGCAGCTTCGGGCCGTCGGCGAGGGTGACGGGAACGGGCAGGTCCTCCAGTTCGGCCGGGCTGTCGAACATCGGGCGCAGGGTGGCGACGGCCTTGAGCAGCCGGAGGCCCTCGACGACCTTGCCGCTCGAGACGCTGTCCATGAACAGCCCGAACACCGTGTCGTGCGCGCTGACCGCCAGGCCGTTGCTGGTGGCGGGCCCGGCGATGGTGCCCAGTTCGGCGTCGACCCGCGCGGCGAGCGCGGCCGGGGTGCCGCTGTCGAACACGGCGCTGCCGGGGAGTTTGAGGTTGAGCATGTCGTTGAGCTGGTTGCGCAGCTCGACGGCGATGAGGCTGTCGAAGCCCAGTTCCAGGAAGTTCTTCTCCGGGTCCACTTTGGACGGCTCGTTGTGGCCGAGCAGCGCGGCGCACGTGCCGGCGACGAGTTCGCGGACCTGGCTGACGCGGTCGTCGCCGTCGAGGGTGCGCAGCCGGTCGAGGACCGTCACGGCCGCCATCTGGCTCTGCTGCGGGAGGAGCTGCTCGTCGACGATGTCGCGCAGCAGCGGGGCGACGCGCTGCTGGTTGCGGTTGACGTGCATGGGGACGACGACGCGCCTGTTCCCGGCGAGTGCGGCGTCGAACAGCGCGAGGCCCTGTTCGGCGGCCAGCGGTGGCATGCCGGAACGGGTGATGCGATCCATGGCGGCGTCGCTCAGGCCCGCGGTCATGCCGCTGTCCTGCGCCCACGGTCCCCAGGCGAGGCTGATGGTGTTCTCGCGGCTCTGGGCGAGGGCGTCGAGGTAGGAGTTGGCGGCGGCGTAGTTGCCCTGACCGGGCGCGCCCATGACGTTGGAGACGGAGCTGTAGAGCACGAGCAGCTTGAGGTCGCGCTGGGCGAGCAGGTGCGCGGCGTCCACCTTGGGCGTCAGGACCGCTCGGAGACGGTCCGGGGTGAGCGCGTCGACCAGCGCGTCGTCCAGCACGCCCGCCGTGTGGATGACAGTGGTGAGCGGGCGTTCCGTGGCGGCGAACAGGGTCTGGACGTCGTTGGGGTTCGAGACGTCGGCGGCCGCGATGGTGACGGTGGCGCCCTTGCTCTCCAGCTCCTGCTTCAGGTGCTGCGCACCGGGTGCCTCCTCGCCGCGGCGGCTGGCGAGCAGGAGGTGCCGCACGCCGTGCCTGGTGACGAGGTGCTTCGCCAGTTCGGCGCCGAGGCCGCCGGTGCCACCGGTGATCAGGACGGTGTCGTCCTCGCTCCACTCGTAGGTGACGTCGGGGTTCTCGGGCAGTTCCCTGAGGCGGGCGACCTCTACCTTGCCCGCGCGGACGACGACCTGCGGTTCGTCGCCGTTGACGAGGGAGGTGAGCAGAGCGCCGGAGACGTCGAGGCCGTCGCTGTCGACGAGCAGGAACCGGCCGGGGTTCTCGGCCTGGGCGGTGCGGACCAGGCCCCACACGGCCGCCGCGGCCAGGTCCTCGCCCGCCGCGGCACCACGGCTCACGAAGACGACGCGGGAGTTCTCGAACTTCAGTGCCTCCTGCAGGATGCTCAGCGCTCGCTCGGTCTGTGCGTGGGTCGTCTCCGGCGTGTTGTCGCCCGTGACGGCCACGACGAACACGTCCGGTGTCGTGTTCTGGGCAGCCTCGGTGAGGGTTTCGCCGTAGCCGCTGACGGACTGGCCCGCCGCGTACAGGACGTGGGCGAGGTCGAACTCGTCGCCGCCGATGATCGCCCAGCGCGCGCCAGTGATGGCCGGTGCGTCCACTGTGGACTTCACCCAGTTCAGCTCGTAGAGCGCGGGACGGCTGGCGTTCGGCTGGGTGCCGGGGGCCATGGTGCTGCGCGGCCAGAACCGCTCGGTGTCGAACGGGTAGGTGGGCAGCGCGGTCTTCCTGCCCTGTTTTGGCCAGCTGATCTTGGCGCCGACCGTGTAGAGCTTGGCCAGCGCCGTGATGAACGCCGTGACCTCGTCCTTGTCGTTGCGCATCGTCGGGATGGCGCGGTCCACCAGGGCGGCCAGGACGGCGCTGGGGCCGATCTCGACGTGAGTGGCTTCCCCGATGCGGCTGACGTTGTCGGCGAAGCGGACGGTGTCGCGAACGTGGCTGACCCAGTACTCGGGGTTTGTGACGTCGCCGGTCGCGCTGAACGGGATCTTCGGCGGGTTCAGCGCGATGGTCCCGATGGCGGCGCGGAAGTCGTCGAGCATCGGTTCCATCAGCGGCGAGTGGAACGCGTGGCTGACTTTCAGCTGCTTGGTCTTGCGGTCGCCGAACCGCGCGGCCACCTCTCGTGCTTCTTGGTCGACACCGGCGATGACGACCGAGTCCTCGGCGTTGACGGCGGCCAGGGAGACGCCTGCGGTGAGGTGCGGCGTGACCTCGGCCTCGGTGGCCTGGAGCGCGATCATCACGCCGCCCGCCGGGAGGTTCTGCATGAGACTCGCCCTGGCCGTGACGAGCTTCGCGGCGTCTTCGAGGCTCAGGACGCCGGCGATGTGCGCGGCGGCGATCTCGCCGATCGAGTGGCCCGCGACGTGGTCGGCCTTGAAGCCGTGGCTCTCCAGCAGCCGGTACAGCGCGACCTCGAACGCGAACAGCGCGGGCTGGGTGTGGCCGGTCCGGTCGAGCCGGGTCTCGTCCTCCCACATGATCTCTTTGAGGCCTGTGGGGAGGTGGCGGAGGGCGGCGTCGAGGGCCTCCCGGAAGGCGGGGAACGCCTCGTGCAGCTCCTTGCCCATGCCGACGCGCTGGGCGCCCTGGCCGGAGAACAGCGCGGCGAACGGCTTGCGCTGCACGGTCCCGGTCGCGATGACCTCGCCCTCGAGGAGGACCGCGCGGTGGTCGAACGTCGTCGGCCTCGTGGTGAGCAGCGAGTACGCGATGTCCTGCGGCTCTCCTTCGAGCGCCTTGACCTGCTCGACGCGGGCCTTCAGGGCGTTCGCCGACTTCGCCGAGACGACGAGCGGATGCCGGCCCGCCAGCCCCTGAATCGATTCCGGCTGGCCGGCCCCCAGGGGGTCGCGAGCCCCCATCCCAATCATCTCAGGCAGGTCTGACAGTTCTGGCGCCTCTTGGATGATCACGTGGGCGTTGGTGCCGCTCACCCCGAAGGACGAGATGCCGGCGCGGCGCGGTTTGCCGCCCCGCGGCCAGGCGGTGGGTTCCGTCAGAAGCGACACGCTGCCCGCCGACCAGTCGACGTGCGACGAGGGTTCGCTCACGTGCAGGGTCGGCGGCAGGGTGTCGTGGCGCAGCGCCTCCACGATCTTGATGACGCCCGCGACACCGGCCGCGGCCTGGGTGTGGCCGATGTTGGACTTGATCGCGCCGAGCCGCAGCGGCGTCGCGCGGTCCTGGCCGTAGGTGGCCAGCAGCGCCTCGGCCTCGATCGGATCTCCCAGCACCGTGCCGGTTCCGTGGGCCTCTACGGCGTCCACGTCGGACGCGGACAGGCCTGCCGAGGTCAGCGCGGCCTTGATCACCTCGCGCTGGGCAGGGCCGTTCGGGGCGGAGAGGCCGTTGGAGGCGCCGTCCTGGTTGATCGCGCTGCCCGCGACGACGGCGAGCACCGGGTGGCCGTGGCGCTGGGCGTCGGAGAGCTTCTCCACCAGCAGCAAGCCGATGCCCTCGGCCCAGCCGGTGCCGTCCGCGTCGTCCGAGAACGCCTTGCACCGGCCCGAGGTCGCGAGACCGCCCTGACGGGTGAATCCGGCGAAGTTCGACGACGTCGCCATGACGGTGACGCCGCCGGCCAGTGCGAGGGAGCACTCGCCGTTGCGCAGCGCCTGAGAAGCCAGGTGCAGGGCCACCAAGGACGAGGAGCACGCGGTGTCGACGGTGACGGCCGGGCCCTCGAAGCCGAACGTGTAGGAGATGCGGCCGGAGATGACGCTGGCCGCGGTGCCCATGCCGGCGTGCCCCTCGACGTCCTCCTGGGAGGCGATCAGGACGTGGCCGTAGTCCTGGCCGTTGGTGCCGACGAACACGCCGGTCCGCGAGCCGCGCAACGACGTCGGGTCGATGCCCGCGCGTTCGACGGCCTCCCAGGTGGTCTGCAGCAGGAGTCGCTGCTGCGGGTCCATGGCCAGGGCCTCGCGCGGCGAGATGCCGAAGAAGCCGGGGTCGAAGTCGGCGGCGTCGTAGAGGAACCCGCCCTGCAGCGTCGCGCTGGTGCCGCCGGCCAGCGTGCCCAGGTCCCAGCCGCGGTCGGTCGGGAACCCGGTGATGGCGTCACGGCCCTGCACGACCAGTTCCCAGAGGTCTTCCGACGAGCGGACGTCGCCGGGGAAGCGGCAGGCGATGCCCACGATCGCGACCGGTTCGTGCCTGCCGGACTCGACCTCCTCCAGGCGCTTGCGGGTCTGGGCGAGATCGGCGGTGACCCACTTCAGGTACTCAACGAGCTTCTCTTCGTTCGGCATCGCCGGAAACCTTCCGTCCGCGTGGTGGGGTCAGCGCTCGGTGCGTCGGCCGAGTTCGTTGTCGATGAAGGCGAACACGTCGTCCACGGTCGCCGAGTTGATGCGGTCGTTCACGGCTTCCTCGGACTTCGCGCCGCCGTACTGGGCGAGCAGCGTGCGCAGGCGGGCGGCGATTCCGGCCCTGTCCTCGTCGGGGCTCGCGGCCAGCACGGCCTCGAACCTGTCGAGTTCGGTCGCGAGCGACGGCCCGGTGTCGTCGCCGAGCAGTTCGCCCGCGAGGTAGGCGGCGAGTTCGTCGGGTGTCGGGTAGTCGAAGACGAGGCCCGCGGGCAGTTTCAGGCCCGTAGCGGACGCGAGGCTGTTGCGCAGCTCCACGGCGGTCAGCGAGTCGAAGCCGAGGTCGCGGAACTGCTTGTCGTTGTCGATCGCCGCGGGCGTCGCGTGCCCGAGGACGCCTGCCGCGTGGCCGCGCACGAGGTCGACCAGGTACTTCGCCCGGTCCTCCACCGGCACGGCTTCGAGCGTGGCCGCGAAGTCCACAGTGGACGTGTCACCGGCGCCGGCCGCGCGCTTTCCGCCGCGCACCAGGCCGCGCAGCACCGCCGCGACCGGGCCGTTCGTGCGGCCGGTGGTGATGCGGGCGGGGACGAGCACGGCGTCCTCGCGTGAGGTCGCGTCGTCGAACAGCGCCATGCCCTGCCGGACGGACAGCGGCGGCATGCCGGTGCGGCCGATGCGGTCCATCGCGCCGTCCTGCAGATGTGCTGTCATGCCAGCGGTTTGCGCCCACGGACCCCACGCCAGCGAGGTCGCCGGCAGGCCCTGTGCGCGCCGGTGTTCGGCCAGTGCATCGAGGAACGCGTTGGCCGCGGCGTAGTTGCCCTGCCCGGCGCTGCCGAGCACGCCGGACACCGACGAGTAGAGCACGAAAGCCTGGAGCTTCTGCTTCTTCGTGGCCTCGTGGAGGTTCCAGGCGCCGTCGACCTTGGGCTTGAAGACGGTGGCGAGCCGCTCCGGGGTGAGCGAGCCGATGATGCCGTCGTCGAGCACACCGGCGGTGTGGATGACAGCGGTCAGCTTGACGCCCTTGACCACCTTCTTCACCGCCTTGAGGTCGGCGGTGTCGCAGGCGGCGATCGTGACGTCCGCGCCGTGGGCCGTGAGTTCCGCCTGCAACGCGACGGCTTCCGGTGCTCCCGGGCCTCGCCGGGAGACGAGCAGGAGGCGCGTGACGGCGCGTTCGGCGACGAGGTGACGGGCCAGTTCCGCGCCCAGACCGCCGGTGCCGCCGGTGATCAGGACGGTGCCTTCCGGGTCCCACTCGGCCGTTGCGACCGTGTCGGTGACGCGGGCGAGACGAGCGACGAAAGCGTTGCCGTCGCGGACGCGGACCTGGGTCTCCCCCGCGTCGAGCAGCCCGGTGGGCAGCGGGGTGCTGCCATCGGTGTCGACGAGCAGGAAGCGTCCCGGGTTCTCCGTCTGGGCCGTGCGGACCAGGCCTTCGACGGTCGCGCTCGCCAGGCCGCTCGTCACGAACGCGAGCCGTTCGTCGGACTGTTGGAGAAGCTCCAACGCCTTCGCGGCCAGTTCGTGCGCCTGGTCGACGCTCTCCCCGGCGAACCGCACTTCGCGCACGTCCGCGGCGGGCTGGGTCTCGGGTGCGGGCACCCATTCCAGGCGGAACAGCGAATCCTGGTGGTGCTGGGCCGCGAGCGGCGCGCCGAAGACGACGTTCCGCGCAGACACGACCGGCGAACCGCTGGTGTCGACGGCGGCGAACTCTCCGTCGCGCAGCCTGACCCGCACCGTGTCTGCGCCGACCGCGTGCAGGCTGACGCCGTGCCACTCCAGCGGTACCCGCGTGCCCTCGGTGATCCGGATCGCGCAGTCGAGCAGTGCCGGGTGAACGCCGTAGAACTGGGCGTCCGCAACGCCTTCCGGCAGCGTGACCTCCGCGTAGACGGCGTCGCCCGACTGCCAGATCTGGTCGCCGATCGCCGTCGCGCCCTTCGGCGGCCACTCGCTGACCGTGAATCCGGCCCGGTACTCGCCTTCCGCGAGGGTTCCGCTCGCGATCCTGCTGAACGGCTGTTCGTCGTTCGGTCGCGTGTAGACGGTGAGGGAGCGCTTTCCGTTGTCCGGCGCGCCGATCCACACCTGCAGCACGCCGGGTGTGAGCGGCCCGGTGACGGTGAGCTCCTCGACCGTGCCGTACCCGACCTGGTCGGCCGCCCGGAACGCGATCTCCGCGAACGCCGTCTCCGGGAACGCCACCGCGAGCCGGTTGGTGAACACGACGGCGTCCTCCTGCGCGACGCTCATCGCGGCGCCGAGCAGCGGGTGGTCGGCCGGTCCGAGGCCGAGCCCGGAGGCGTCGGCGGACTGGGCCATCGGCGTCGGCCAGTAGTGGTCGTGGTCGAACGCGTAGGTGGGGAGGTCGACGCGCCGGGCGCCGGTGCCCTCGTAGGCTTCCGCCCAGTCGACGTTGGTGCCCGTGACGTGGAGCCGTGCGAGCGCGGTGAGCCAGGCCGTGGTCTCGTCGCGATCCTTGCGCAGCGCGGGGATCGCTCCGTCCACCAGTGCCGACAGCACACCGTCCGGCCCGATCTCCAGGAACGCGGTGACTCCCGCGGCTTCGAGCGCCGCGACGCCGTCGGCGAACCGCACCGCTTCCCGGACGTGCCGCACCCAGTACTCCGGCTCGGTGAGCTCGGCACCCGCTACGGCGCCGGTGAGGTTGGAGACGAGGGGGATGCGGGGCGCGGCGAGGTCCAGCGCCGTGACCACGGCGCGGAAGTCGTCCAGCATCGGCTCCATCAACGGCGAGTGAAACGCATGGCTGACCGGCAAACGCTTAGTCTTGCGCCCCAACGCGGTGAACCCGTCAGCGATCTGGTGAACCGCTGTCTCCTCACCGGCGAGCACCAGCGACCTGGGCCCGTTGATGGCCGCGATCGACACCTGCTCGGTCGTCGTGACCTCGTCCTCGGTGGCCTCGACCGCGATCATGGCTCCCCCGGCCGGGAGTGCCTGCATGAGTGCGGCGCGCGCGTTGACGAGTGTCGCGGCGTCTTCGAGGCTGAAGACTCCGGCGACGTGCGCGGCCGCGATCTCACCGACGGAGTGGCCGCCGACGTAGTCGGGCTCGATGCCGAACTTCTCGGCGAGCCGGAACAGCGCGACCTCGATCGCGAACAGCGCGCGCTGCGTGTTCCCGGTCTGGTCGAGCGCCTCGCCGTCGCCCCACATGACATTGCGGACATCGACGTGCTCAAGCACCTCGTCGAGCGCCTTCGCGAACGCCGGGAACCGCTCGTACAGCTCACGCCCCATGCCCAGCCGCTGCGAGCCCTGCCCGGAGAACAGCACGGCGAGCTTGCGCCTTCCCGCCTGCCCCTGAGCAACCTCGACTCCGTCGAGCAGCACCGCGCGATGCTCGAACCGCGAGCGCTTCAGCAGCGAGAACCCGACGTCGAACGCGTCGGCCTCAACAGCGCTGACCCGCTCGATCTGTGCGCGCAGCGAAGCGGGGGACTTCGCCGAAAAAACGAGAGGCGCCCCCTTGGGGGGACGCGAAGTCCCCTTTCCAATCATCTCAAGCGGGTCTGACAATTCCGGAACGGCCGGCGCGGCTTCCAAGATCACGTGCGCGTTGGTGCCCGAGATGCCGAACGACGAGACGCCGGCCCGGCGCACCCTGTCCGCGGCGGGCCACGGGGTGTTCTCCCGCAGCAACGACACCGCGCCGGCGGTCCAGTCGACGTGCGACGAAGGCGCGGTGAAGTTGATCGTGCGCGGCAGCAGGCCGTGTCGCAGCGCCATCACCATCTTGATCACACCGGCCGCGCCCGCGGCGGCCTGCGTGTGGCCGATGTTGGACTTGATCGAGCCGAGCAACAGCGGCTCCGAGCGGTCCTGGCCGTAGGTCGCGAGCAACGCCTGTGCCTCGATCGGGTCGCCCAGGGTCGTGCCCGTGCCGTGTGCCTCGACCGCGTCGACGTCGGCGAACTTCAGGCCCGCCGAGGCCAGCGCCTGCCGGATCACGCGTTGCTGTGAGGGTCCGTTGGGCGCGGTAAGGCCGTTGGACGCACCGTCCTGGTTGACCGCCGAACCACGCACGACCGCGAGCACGTCATGCCCAGCCGCGACCGCGTCGGACAGACGCTCCACCACGAGCACACCGATGCCCTCGGACCACGCCGTGCCATCGGCGGTGTCGGAGAACGGCTTGCACCGGCCGTCCCGCGCGAGGCCGTCCTGCAACGAGAACTCCATGAACGCACCCGGCGCCGACATCACCTGCACACCGCCGGCCAGCGCCAGCGAACACTCGCCGTTGCGCAGCGCCTGAACCGCCAGGTGCAACGCGACCAGCGCCGACGAGCACGCCGTGTCGATCGTCATCGACGGACCTTCCAGCCCCAGCGCGTACGACACCCGGCCGGCGATCACGCTCGGCGAGGTCCCGGTGCCCGAGTACCCCTCCAGCGCCTGCTCCGACGCGAGCATCAGGTGCGCGTAGTCCTGTCCGGACGCGCCCACGTAGACGCCGGTCCGCGAGCCCCGCAACGTCAGCGGGTCGATTCCCGTGCGCTCCAACGCCTCCCACGACGTCTCCAGCACGAGCCGCTGGTGCGGGTCCATCGACACGGCCTCGCGCGGCGAGATCCCGAAGAACGCCGGGTCGAACGACGCGATGCCGTCGATGAACCCGCCCTGCCCGGTGACGGACTGCCCGGCGCCGTCACCGACGAGGTTCTCGTCCCAGCCGCGATCAGCCGGGAACCCGCCGATCGCGTCCCGCCCGCCCAGCACCAGCTCCCACAACTCCTCAGGCGACGACACACCACCGGGGAACTTGCAGGCGATACCCACGATCGCGATGGCCTCGTCCGACACGCGAACCGAGTCCTCGACCTCGGTGGTGCCACCGAACAACTCGGCGACGAGGTGTTCGGCCAGCGCCTGCGGGGTCGGGTAGTCGAACACGAGCGTCGCGGGCAACGTCAGCCCCGTCGCGGTGCCGAGCCGGTTGCGCAGCTCCACCGACGTCAGCGAGTCGAAGCCGAGCTGCCGGAACTCGCGGTCGCCGTCGATCGCGTCGGCCGAGGCGTGTCCCAGCACCGCGGCGGCCTCACCCCGCACCAGGTCCACGAGCGTGCGCACCCGCTCGGCCGGGCGAACGTCCTGCAACCCCTGCAGTGCAACGGTTCCCTGCGCACGCGCCGCGGTTCGGCGGCCGCCGCGCAGGAGGTTGCGCAGCAGCGGCGGCACCATCGTCGTGCCGGCACCGGTGATGATCCGCGCGGGCACGACGAGCGGCTCGTCCACGCCGATCGCCGCGTCGAACAACGCCAGTCCGTGCTCCAGCGAGATCGGCGGCATGGACGACTTCTCCAGCCGCTCCAACGCGGCCGCGTCCATCGTCTTCGTCATGCCGACCTCGGACGTCCACGCACCCCACGCCAGCGACACCGCGGGCAGTCCCAGCGAACGCCGGTGATGCGCGAGCGCGTCGAGGAACGCGTTGCCCGCCGCGTAGTTGCCCTGGCCGGCGGTGCCGAGCACTCCGGACACCGACGAGTACAGGACGAAGTGCGCGTCCGGCACCAGCGAATGCAGGTTCCAGGCCGCGTCCACCTTGGGCCGCAACACCTTCCCCAGTCGCTCCGGAGTCATCGACGCGATCACACCGTCGTCCAGCACGCCGGCCGTGTGCACGACAGCGGTCACGTCGTGTCCATTGAGGACTGCGGCCAACGCTTCCCGGTCAGCAACGTCGCACGCGGCGATCGTGACATCCGCGTCCAGTCCGAGAAGCTCTTCCGTACCCGGTGAGTTCAGGCCGCGGCGACTGAGCAGCAACAGCTTCCTCACGCCCTGCGCGACGAGGTGCCGGGCGAGTTCCGCACCCAGGCCGCCGGTACCTCCGGTGATCACGACGGTGCCGTCCGGGTCCCAGCCCGCGGGCACGGTGATCACGATCTTGCCGATGTGCTGGGCACGACTCATGAACCGGAACGCGTCGCGCGCCCGCCGCACGTCCCAGGCCGCGATCGGCAGCGTGGTCAGCACGCCTCGCTCGAACAGTTCCACGAGCGCGACGAGCATGCGCTGAACGTGGTCCGGATGCGCCTCTCCGAGGTCGAACGGCCGGTAGAAGATCCCCGGCACGTCCTCCCGCAGATCGGTCTTGCCCATCTCCAGGAACCGCCCGCCCTCGCCGAGCAGCCGCAGCGAGGCGTCGATGAACTCGCCGGTCAACGCGTTCAGCACCACGTCGACCTGCGGGAACTTGCTCTCGAATCCGGTGTCGCGGGAGTTGCCGATGTGGTCGTCGTCGAGGCCGAGGCCGCGCAGCACGTCCCACTTGCCCTCACTGGCGGTGGCGAACACCTCCGCGCCGAGGTGCCGGGCGACCTGGATCGCCGCCATGCCCACGCCACCGGTGCCGGCGTGGACGAGGACCTTCTCCCCCGGCCGCACGTTCCCGAGCTCGATCAACGCGTAGTAGGCGGTGAGGAACACCAGCGGCACCGACGCGCCCTGCTCGAACGTCCAGCCGTCCGGAAGCCTGGTCAGGTAAGGCTCCTCGATGACGCCGACCGGTCCCATACCGCCGAACAGCATGCCGAACACCGGGTCGCCGACCTTCAGATCCTCGACCTCGGGCCCGATCTCCGCGACCACACCGGCGGCCTCGGCGCCGAACGAACCCGCCTCGCCCGGGTACATGCCGAGCGCGTTCAGCACGTCGCGGAAGTTGAGTCCGGCCGCCCGGATCGCGACACGAACCTGCTTGCCCTGCAACGGCTCCGGCGTCCACGGCGTCAGGACGAGGTTGTCCAGGCTGCCCTTCGCGGTCGTGTCGAGCCGCCACGGGGTTCCGGTCGGCGGCACCAGCGTCGGCCCGGTCTGCAGACGCGCCAACCGTCCAGCGTGGACAGTGCCGCCGCGGACGATCAGCTGCTGCTCCTCGGTGACGAGCATGCCGGGTGTCAGTTCGCCGTGCTCGTCCAGGTCGACGAGCAGGAACTGGCCCGGGTTCTCCGCCTGGGCGGACCTGACGAGTCCCCAGGCCGCCGCCGCGCCGAGCTGGCTGATCGGTTCGTCCCCGATCGCCGCGGCGCCGCGGGTCACGAACACGACGCGTTCTTCGGCGTTCTGCAGGATCTCCAGCACGCGCTGGGTCGTCTCGTGCACGGACTCGCCGTTGATCTCCACGACCCGCGCGCCGATCTCGGTCGCCTCGCCGACCTGCACGGGCACCCATTCGACGCGGAACAGCGAGTCCTGCACGGGATTGCTCGGCGCGGCGGCCGCAGGCGTCCTGACCACCAGCGACTTCACCGACAGCACCGGTGCGCCCTCGACGTCGACCGCGGTGACCTCGACCGCGTCGCCGCCGGTGTGCTTCAGTCGCACGCGCAGCCGCGACGGCCCGATGGCGTGCAGCGACACGCCGTTCCACTCGAACGGCAACCCCTGCCCGGCGCCCTCCACGAACGTGATGGCGTGCAGCGCGGAGTCGAGCAGCGCCGGATGCACGCCGAACGTCGCCGCGTCGTCGACGCTGTCCGGCAACGCGACCTCGACGAGCACCTCGTCGCCGTTGCGCCAGGCCTGTTGCGCGCCTTGGAAGATGGGCCCGTACGTCAGTCCGCCTTCCGCGAGCGTCTCGTAGAAGTGTTCGAGGTCAAGGCTTTCGGCGTTCTCCGGCGGCCATTCGCTCGTGTCGAACTCGGCCTGGTGCTGTCCCTCGGCGAGGGTGCCGCTGGCGTGCTGGATCCACTCGTCCGCACCGGGGTGCTGCGAGTGCACGCTGACGAGCCGGCGCCCGTGCTCGTCCGGCGCTCCGACCCGCACCTGGACCGCGACGGCCTCCCGTTCGGGCAACACCAGCGGGACGACGATCGTGAGCCCGTCGACGCGGTCGCAGCCGACCATGTCGCCCGCGCGGATCGCGAAGTCGAGGAACCCGGTGCCGGGGAAGAGCACCGCTCCACCGACGACGTGATCGGCGATCCACGGGTGCGTCGCGAGGCTGAGACGGCCGCTGAGCACGAGTTCGTCGGTGCCCGCGACGGCGATCGCCGCACTGAGCAACGGGTGACCGCCGGACCTGAGCCCGTACGCGGCGGGGTCGCCCGCGCGGCCGCCGACGGTGGCCTTGGGCCAGAACCGCTCGTGGTCGAACGGGTAGGTCGGCAGCGTGATGAGCCGCCCGCCCTGGAGCCAGGGCGTCCAGTCGACGTCGATTCCGGCGACGTGCAGCTGGCCGAGTGCGGTGGCCAGGGCGACCTGCTCGGTCTTGTTCTTCCGGAGGGTCGGAATCGCGCCGTCGACGAGAGCCGACAGCACCCCGTCCGGCCCGATCTCCAGGAACTTGGTCGCCGGGATCTTCGCGACGTTGTCGGTGAACCGGACCGCGTCGCGGACGTGGCCGACCCAGTACTCGGGATCGGTGACGTCGCCGGTCGTGCTGATCGGGATCTTCGGCGCGTGGAAGGTGATGGTGCTGATGGCGTCGCGGAAGTCGCCGAGCATCGGGTCCATCAACGGCGAGTGGAACGCGTGGCTGACCTTGAGCCGCTTCGTCTTCTCGAACCGCGCCGCGATGGCTTCGACCTCGGCCTCGTCGCCCGCGATGACGACACTGGCCGGCCCGTTGACGGCCGCTATCGACACGGTGCTCGTGAGGTGTTCGCTCACCTCTTCTTCGGTTGCCTGCACGGCAACCATCGCGCCGTTGCGCGGCAACGCCTGCATGAGACTCGCGCGCGCACTGACCAGCTTCGCCGCGTCCTCCAGACTGAGCACGCCCGCGACGTGCGCCGCCGCGATCTCGCCGATCGAGTGCCCGGCGAGGTGGGCGGGCTTGATCCCGAAGGCCTGCAGCAGCCGGTAGAGCGCCGTGTGGAACGCGAACAACGCCGGCTGCGTGTAGCCGGTCTGGTTGAGCTTCTCCTCGTCGTCGCCCCAGATCACGCTCTTGAGCTGCGGGTCGAGGTGCGCCAGCACGTCGTCGAACGCGTCCGCGAACCGTGGGAACCGCGCGTACAGCTCACGACCCATGCCGAGCCGCTGCGACCCCTGCCCGGAGAACAGCGCGGCCAGCGTGTGCTCCCCCGCCACCCCGCCGGCGATCTCGGCGCCGTCCAGCAACACCGCGCGGTGCTCGAACAACGCCCGCGACTTCACCAGCGAGTACGCGACGTCGACCGGCGCCGCCTCGACCCCGCGGATCCGCTCGACCTGAGCCGCCAACGCCGCCGCCGACTTGGCCGACACCGCGAGCGGCACCACACCGGCCGACGGAATCGATTCGGATTGCCCGGCCCCCAGGGGGCTGCGAGCCCCCATCTCAATCATCTCAGGCAGGTCTGACAGTTCTGGAGCACTCGGCGACTCCAAGATCACGTGCGCGTTCGTGCCACTGATGCCGAACGACGACACGCCCGCGCGCCACGGCCGGTCCACCGAAGGCCAGGCGGTGTTCTCCGTCAGCAGCGAGACCGCGCCCGTCGACCAGTCGATGTGCGACGAAGGGGCGGTCACGTGCAGGGTCCGCGGTAGCAGGCCGTGCTGGAACGCCATCACCATCTTGATCACGCCCGCCGCGCCCGCCGCCGCCTGCGTGTGGCCGAGGTTCGACTTCACCGAACCCAGCCTCAAGGGCTCGGCGCGGTCCTGCCCGTACACGGTCAGCAGGGCCTGCGCCTCGATCGGGTCGCCCAGCACGGTTCCGGTGCCATGAGCCTCGACGGCGTCCACATCGGACGGTGTCAGCCCGCCGGACGCAAGCGCTTGCCGGATGACTCGTTGCTGCGAGGGGCCGTTCGGCGCGGTCAGGCCGTTGGACGCGCCGTCCTGGTTGAACGCCGAACCACGCACGACCGCCAGCACCGGGCGCCCTGCGGCGACAGCGTCGGAAAGCCTTTCCACGACGAGGATGCCGACGCCCTCGGACCAGCCGGTGCCGTCCGCGGACTCGGAGAACGCCTTGCACAGCCCGTCCGGCGCGAGCCCTCCCTGCCGGGAGAAGCCGGAGAACGACGTCGGCGTCGCCATCACCGTGACGCCACCGGCCAGCGCCAGCGAACACTCACCACCGCGCAACGCCTGTGCCGCCAGATGCAGCGCAACCAGGGCCGACGAGCACGCCGTGTCGATCGTGACCGCGGGCCCTTCCAGTCCCAGCGCGTAGGAGATGCGGCCGGAGATCACCGACGCCGCGAGGCCGGTTCCGGCGTGGCCTTCCAGGTCTTCGTTGGAGGCCATGACGACGTGCTGGTAGTCCTGCCCGTTCGTGCCGACGAACACGCCGGTCCGCGAGCCGCGCAACGAGGCGGGGTCGACGCCGGCGCGTTCGACTGCCTCCCAGGAGGTTTCCAGCAGCAGGCGCTGCTGCGGGTCCATCGCCAGTGCCTCGCGCGGCGAGATCCCGAAGAACGCCGGATCGAAGTCCGCGACACCGGTCAGGAAGCCGCCGCGCAACGTCGAACTCTGCAACGACGCCAGGTCCCAGCCGCGGTCGGCCGGGAAGTCCGACATCGCGTCATTGCCCTCGACCAGCAGGCGCCACAGGTCTTCCGGCGAGTCGATGTCACCGGGGAAGTGACACGCCATGCCGACGATCGCGATGTCGTCGGTGGTCTGCACGACCGACACGTCGTCGATGTCGGCACCCTCGCCGAGCAACGACGCCAGCAGGTGCTCGGCCAGCACGCGCGGCGACGGGTAGTCGAAGACGAGGCCGGCGGGAAGCGCGAGCCCGGTGATCTCGGTGAGCTGGTTGCGCAGTTCGACGGCGGTCAGCGAGTCGAACCCGATGTCGCGGAACGCCTTGTCGCTCGCCACCGCCTCCTTGCCGGAGTAGCCGAGCACCTGCGCGGCGCGCGCCCTGACCAGTTCCAGGACGGGCTCGATCCGTTCCGCGGCAGGCAGTTCACGCAGCTCGCGACGCAACTCCGCGGCGGCCGACTCGCTGTCGCGGCGCGCGGCCGCCAACTCGTCCAGCACCTCGCGGGCACCCGGCAACTCGGCCAGCACGGGCGAGGGACGCAGGCTCAGCAGCGCGCCGAGCAACTGCGGGTGATGGATGTCCGCGATCACCACGGTGGGCGCGGCCTCCGCCGCCACGCCTCGCATCGCCGCGACCGCGAGCTCCGGGTCCAAAGTGGACGCACCGACCGACTTGATCGACCGTGCGACGCGTTCGTCGCCCGCCATGCCGTCGCCGGTCCAGGCGCCCCAGGCGATCGACGTCGCGGGCAGGCCCAGCTCACGGCGGTGCGTGGCGATGGCGTCGAGAACGGCGTTGGCGGCGGCGTAGTTGGCCTGGCCGGGGTTGCCGATCGCGCCCGCGACCGACGAGAACAGGATGAACGCGTCCAGCTCCCGTTCGCGGGTCAGTTCGTCGAGCAGGAACGCCGAGGTGACCTTCGCATGGAACACGTCGGTGAACCGCTCCGGCGTGAGCCCGTCGAGCACGCCGTCGTCCAGCACACCGGCCGCGTGCACGACTGCTTTGACGTCGTCCGTCAGCACCGCGGCCAGCTCCGCGCGGTTGGCGACGTCGCACTTCACGACCTCAACGCCCAACTCGGCCACGATCTCCGTCGCGCCCGGCGCGTCCAGGCCTCGGCGGCTCAGCAGCACGACCTTCTCCGCGCCGCGTGCCACCAGGTCCCGCGCGACGTGCTTGCCGAGTGCGCCCGTGCCGCCGGTGATCACGACGGTCCCGCGCGGCTGCCACTCGCCCGATGCCCGCGGTGCCACCAGAATCCGCCGGCCGAACACACCCGACGCCCGCACCGCGACCTGGTCCTCGTCGCCGCTCAGCACCGCCGCGACCCGCTGCGCCGCCCGTTCGTCCAGTTCGGCGGGCAGGTCGATCAGGCCGCCCCAGCGGTTCGGGTGCTCCAGCGCGGCGACCCGGCCGAGCCCCCACGCACCGGCCTGCCAGGGGTCGGTGACGGCGTCCGCGCGGCTGGTCGACACCGCACCGCGCGTCACCACCCACAGCGGTGCCATGAGTCCGGCGTCGCCGAGCGCCTGGATCAGCGCGGTCGTGCTGAGGATCGGTTCGTGTGCCACCAACGCCACGACACCGGTGAACGGGACCTGCGCGAACTCGGCCAGTCGCCCGGCCATCTGCTCCCGGTCCTGCTCGGCCGCCAGCACCGTCACGTCTCCGAGCGCGCTCAGGAGGAGTTCGTCGGCTTCACCGACCACGAGCCACTTGCCCGGCTTCGTGGTGAGACCGGCGATCGGTTGCCAGCTCTCCCTGTGCAGCCAAGAGTCCACAGTGGACTGCGCCTGCCGCTTGCCCCGCCACGCCGACAACGCCGGCAGCACCCCGGCGAGCGTCTCGCCGTCGAGGTTGAGCGTGGCGGCCAGCGAGGCGACGTCCTCCTGCTCGACGGCCGTCCAGAACGCCGCGTCGGCCGGATCCGCAGCCATCGCCGCGGTCGCCGCCTCTGGCCAGAACCGCTCGTGCTGGAACGGGTACGTGGGCAGGCCGATCGCGCGCCCGCCCTCGTAGAAGCCGGACCAGTCGACGTCGGTGCCGCTGACGTGCAGCCGCGCGAGTGCCGTCACGAACGCCTTGTGCTCGCCACGGTCCTTGCGCAGCACCGGAATCGCTCCGTCGACGAGCGCGGCCAGCACCCCGTCCGGGCCGATCTCCAGGAACGCGCTCGCACCCCGTTCCCTGAGCTTGCCGACGTTCTCGGCGAAGCGGACCGTGTCGCGGACGTGGCCGACCCAGTGCTCGGGGTCACTGACGTCGCCAGTGGACGCGATCGGGATGCCCGGCTGGTGGAACGTGAGTCCCTCGATCGCCCGCCGGAACTCGTCGAGCATCGGCTCCATCAACGGCGAGTGGAACGCGTGACTGACCTTCAGCTGCTTGCTCTTACGGCCCTCGAACCTGCCGACGACCGCGCGGGCCTCGTCCTCGACTCCCGCGATGACCAGCGAGTCGGACGCGTTGATCGCCGCGATGGACACACCCGAGGTCAGATGCGGCGCCACTTCGGCCTCGGTCGCCTGCAGCGCGACCATCACGCCGCCCTGCGGCAGCGCCTGCATGAGCCGCGCGCGTGCCCGGACGAGCTTCGCCGCGTCCTCCAGGCTGAACACCCCGGCGACGTGCGCGGCCGCGATCTCGCCGATCGAGTGCCCGGCGAGCAGCCGCGGGACGACCCCGAACGACTCCACCAGCCGGTACAGCGCCACCTCGACCGCGAACAGCGCGGGCTGCGTGCTGCCTGTCTGGTTCAGCGCCTCGGCGTCGTCTCCCCACATGACGTCGCGAACGCCCTCGAGGTGCTCCAGCACCGCGTCCAGCGCCTCGGCGAACACGGGGAACGCCTCGTACAGCTCACGGCCCATGCCGAGCCGCTGCGCACCCTGCCCGGAGAACACCATGGCGAGCGTCTTCCCCGCCGCCTCACCGCCGGCCAGCACCTCGCCGTCCAGCAGCACGGCCCGATGCTCGAACAACGCGCGCGTGGCCGCCAACGAGTACCCGACGTCGACCGGCGCCGCCTCGACCGCGCGGATCCGCTCGACCTGAGCCGCCAACGCCGCCGCCGACTTCGCCGACACCGCGAGCGGCACTCCGCCAGCCAGCTGAATCGATCCCGGTTGGCTGGCCCCCAGGGGGCCGCGAGCCCCCATCTCAATCATCTCAGGCAGGTCTGACAGTTCCGGCGCGCTCGGCGCTTCCAAGATCACGTGCGCGTTCGTGCCGGAGAGACCGAACGACGACACGCCTGCGCGGGCCGGGCGGTCCACAGCGGGCCACGGGGTGTTCGTCGTGAGCAGCGAGACGGCGCCCGCGGACCAGTCGACGTGCGAGGACGGCTCGGTGACGTGCAGGGTTCGCGGCAGCAGGCCGTGCTGGAAGGCCAGCACCATCTTGATCACGCCGGCGACACCCGCGGCGGCCTGGGTGTGACCCAGGTTCGACTTGATCGCACCCAGGTGGAGCGGTGCTCCAGCGCGGTCGCGGCCGTAGGTGGCGAGCAGTGCCTGGGCTTCGATCGGGTCGCCCAGGCGCGTGCCGGTGCCGTGGGCCTCGACGGCGTCGACGTCCGAAGTGGACAGACCGGCGTTGGCGAGGGCCTGGCGGATCACGCGTTGCTGGGCGGGGCCGTTCGGTGCGGTCAAACCGTTTGAGGCGCCGTCCTGGTTGACCGCGGAGCCGCGGACCACGGACAGCACGGTGTGGCCGTGACGCAGCGCGTCCGACCGGCGTTCGACGACCAGCACGCCGACGCCTTCGGCCCAGCCGGTGCCGTCGGCGTTGTCGGAGAAGGCCCGGCAGCGCGCGTCCGCCGCGAGACCGCCCTGGGCGTTGAAACCGGCGAAGTTCATCGGCGTGGACATCACCGTCACGCCGCCGACGAGCGCCAGCGACGACTCGCCCGAGCGCAGCGACTGCGCGGCCAGGTGCAGTGCCACCAAAGAAGAAGAGCAGGCGGTGTCGATCGTGAGCGCGGGTCCCTCGAAGCCGAACGTGTAGGACAGGCGACCGGAGATCACCGCGGCGGCGAGGCCGGTCGACGCGTGGCCCTCTATGTCGCCACGCGCCCGCAGCACGAGGTTCGTGTAGTCCTGACCGTTCGTGCCGACGAACACGCCGGTCTTCGAGCCGCGCAACGTCGCCGCGTTGATGCCCGCGCGTTCGACGGCCTCCCAGGAAACCTCGAGAAGCTGACGTTGCTGCGGGTCCATCGCGAGTGCTTCGCGAGGTGAGATGCCGAAGAACGCCGGATCGAACTCCGTTGCGCCGTAGAGGAAACCGCCCTCGACGGTGCCGCCGGCGGCCAGCGCGTCCTGTTCCCAGCCGCGGTCGGCCGGGAAGCTCGCGATCGCGTCGGTGCCGTCGGCCAGCAGGCGCCACAGGTCCTCGGGAGTCGAGACGCCACCGGGAAACCGGCAGGCCATGCCGACGATCACGATCGGGTCGTCCGCGTCGGCGATCGCCTGCGCGGTGATGTCGAGGTCCACGCCCTCGCCGGTCAGTTCGGCGAGCAGGTGCTCGGCCAGCACGAGCGGCGTCGGGTAGTCGAAGATCAACGTCGCGGGCAACGTCAGGCCGGTGGCCGTGGCGAGTGCGTTGCGCAGTTCGATCGCGGTCAGCGAGTCGAACCCGAGCGCGCGGAACTCCTTCTCCGTTCCCACCGCGTCAGCGTTGGCGTAGCCGATGACCTTCGCTGCCTCCGCCCGCACGACATCGACGACGGCCCGCACGCGGTCAGGACCAGCCAGTTTCGCGAGCAGTCCGCCGGCCACGATCTCGCGCGCGGCCATGCGCCGGCCTGTTCGC
This sequence comes from Lentzea sp. NPDC092896, assembly GCF_044754905.1. Lineage (NCBI taxonomy): Bacteria > Bacillati > Actinomycetota > Actinomycetes > Pseudonocardiales > Pseudonocardiaceae > Lentzea > Lentzea sp. NPDC092896. Next base: position 727,320 of record NZ_JBIVPX010000001.1, on the reverse strand, counting down.
ACCAGGCCGCGCATGATCGCGGGAACGTCACCCTGCGCAGCACCACCGGTGGCCAGTGGCACGAGCAGGGACTCGCCGGAGGCGACGGCCGCGTCGAAGAGCGCAAGCCCCTGCTCCACCGACAGCATCGGCATCCGGCGCAGGTCGCCTTCGTCCAAAGTGGACGTCATGCCGGTGTCCCAGGCGCCCCAGGCCAGCGACAGCGCGGGGAGGCCGAGGCCGTGCCGGTGAGCGGCGAGGGCGTCGAGGAACGCGTTGGCGGCGGCGTAGTTGCCCTGGCCGGCCGCGCCCATCACGCCGGACACCGACGAGTACAGGACGAGCCGCGCGTCGCCGGCGAGTTCGTGGAGGTGCCAGGCGGCGTCGACCTTCGGCCGCAGCACAGCGGAAAGCCGTTCGGGCGTCAGCGAACCGATCACGCCGTCGTCCAGCACACCCGCCGTGTGGATGACGGCGGTGAACCGCTCGCGCAGCAGATCCGCGACGGCGGCGCGTTCCGTGACGTCGCAGGCCTTCACCTCGATCTCGGCGCCCAACGCCGTGAGTTCGTCGCGCAGGTCGGCGGCGCCGGGGGCGTCCAGACCGCGGCGGCTGACCAGCAGCAACCGGCGCTGACCACGCGACACGAGGTGGCGGGCGAGGACGGCGCCGAGCCCGCCCGTGCCGCCGGTGATGAGCACCTTGCCGCCGGAATCCCAGTCGCCCGCAACGATGTCGGTGGCGCGTGCCAGCCGGCCCGCGAACACCTCCCCCGCGCGGACGACGACCTGGGTCTCCCCCGCGTCGATCAGTCCGCCGAGGCCGGGCAACAGCGCTTCGGACTCGGGCGCGTCGTCGAGGTCCACGAGCAGAAAGCGGCCGGGGTCCTCGGTCTGCGCGGACCGCACCAGGCCCCAGATGGTCGCGGCCGCGACGTCGTCCCCGGTCACGGCTCCGCGTGTGATGAAGACCAGTTTTCCGGTGGCCTGCTGGAGTGCGTCGAGCGCGGCCGCGGCCAGGGCGTGCGCGGACTCCGGCGTCTGCTCACCGGCGAAGTGCACGACGGTGACGTCGGCGGGGGTGTAGGTGACGGGCACCCAGTCGAGGCGGAACAGCGAGTCGACGCCGGTTCGGGTGGCCAGGTCGCCCAGCGGCCCGAAGCTCACGGCGTCCGCGGACAGCACCGGGTCTCCGGCCACGTCGACGGCGGCCAGTGTCACGCCACCGTCCCCAACGGACAGCTTTACCCGAACGACCTCCGCGCCGTTCGCATGCAGCGACACACCCTGCCAGTTCGCGGGAACGCCCTCGAAACCGAGGAACGCGGCGGCGTGCGTGGCGGCGTCGAGCAGTGCGGGGTGGGCACCGAAACCCTTTGCGTCAACAGGCAAAGCGACCTCGGCGAACACCTCCTGCCCGCGCCTCCAGGCCGCACGTAGCCCCTGGAACGCCTCCCCGTAAGGGGTTTCGTCGTAGAAGCCGTCGAGATCGACGACCGTCGCACCTGTCGGCGGCCACTCGCCCTCCCCGGCCGGCGCGGGAACCCCCTGCCCCAGCAGGCCGTTCGCGTGCTCTACCCAGTCCGCGTCGGCGCGTCGCGTGTGGAATCGGAACGCGCCGTCTCGTCCGACCTGGAACTGCACCTGAACGGCGCCGCTGTCGGGCAACACGAGCGGTGCGACCTGTGTGAGCTGCTCGACGCGCTCGTGACCCGCGAGGTCGGCGGCGCGGAAAGCCAGTTCCAGCACGCCCGCGGTCGGGAACACGACGTGGTCGGCGAGCCAGCCCGTCCTGCTGAGCGTGCCGGTGAGGATCAGTTCGCCGGAGCCCGCGACGGTCATCGCGGTGCCGAGCAGCGGGTGGTCCGCCGGGGACAGGCCGAGTCCGGTGGCGTCGCCCGCGCTCACCGACACCGACGGCCAGTAGCGGTCGTGCTGGAACGCGTAGGTGGGGACGTCGACGCGTTTGCCGTTGGGGTAGAACGGTTTCCAGTCGACTGCGACGCCCGCGACGTGCAGCCGGGCGAGTGCGGTGATAAACGCGGTGCGCTCGTCGCGGTCCTTGCGCTGGGTGGGAATCGCGTCGGCGAGCGCGGACAGCACGCCGTCCGGGCCTACTTCGAGCAGCGTCCTGTCGCCCAGGCCGGTCACAGCGTCGTGGAAGCGGACGGCGTCGCGAACGTGGCGGACCCAGTACTCGGGACTGGCGACGTCACCGGTCACCGGGATCGCCGGGCTGCGGAACGTGATGCCGCCGATGGCTTCGCGGAAGGCGTTGAGCATCGGGTCCATCAACGGCGAGTGGAACGCGTGGCTGACGGCGAGCTGTTTGCTCTTGCGGCCTTCGAACCGCGCGACGATCGCCAGGACTTCGCTCTCGACGCCCGCGATGACCAGGGAATCCGGTCCGTTGATCGCCGCGATGGAGGCGCCGGGGGTGAGGGTGATCTCGTCCTCGGTGGCCTGGAGCGCGATCATGACGCCGCCGGCCGGCAGCGCCTGCATGAGGCTCGCACGCGCCCGGACGAGCTTGGCGGCGTCTTCGAGGCTGAACACGCCCGCGACGTGCGCGGCGGCGATCTCGCCGATCGAGTGGCCGGTGACATGCGCGGCGGTGACACCGAACGACTCCAGCAGCCGGTAGAGGGCGACCTCGAACGCGAACAGCGCGGGCTGCGTGTTGCCCGTCTGGTTCAGCGCCTCCTCGTCGCCCCACATGACGTCGCGCAGCCCTGGGTCGAGGTGCCGCAGCACCTCGTCGAACGCCTCGCGGAAGACCGCGAACTCGGCGTACAGCTGCTTGCCCATGCCGACGCGCTGCGCACCTTGCCCCGAGAACAGCATCGCCAGTTCGGTCCGCCGCGCCAGGCCGTGCGCGATTTCGGTTCCGTCCAGCAGCACTGCCCTGTGCTCGAACAACGCGCGCGTGGTCGCCAACGAGAACCCGACGTCCACCGGGTCGGCGGCGAGCGCACGCACCCGTTCGATCTGCGCCGCGAGCGAAGCCTCCGACTTCGCCGACACGAGCCACGGCACCGCACTCGTCGGGCTCTTCGGAATCGATTCGGACTGGCCGGCCCCCAGGGGGTCGCGAGCCCCCATCTCAATCATCTCAGGCAGGTCTGACAGTTCTGGCGAGCTCGGCGCTTCCAAGATCACGTGCGCGTTCGTGCCCGAGACGCCGAACGACGACACGGCGGCGCGAGGGGCACGACCGGTGGAAGGCCAGGCCACGGCCGAGGTGGCGAGCTCGACGGAGCCGGTGGTCCAGTCGACGTGCGTGGACGGGCGGGAGACGTGCAGCGTGGCGGGCACGACGCCGTGCCGCATCGCCTGCACCATCTTGATGATTCCCGCGACACCGGCGGCGGCCTGGGTGTGGCCGATGTTCGACTTCACCGACCCCAGCAGCAGCGGTGAAGGACGATCGGACCCGTAAGCCGCGAGCAGGCTGCGGGCCTCGATCGGGTCGCCGAGCGGCGTGCCGGTGCCGTGCGCTTCCACGACGTCCACATCGGACGGACCTAGACCGGCGCGGTCGAGCGCGGCGCGGATGACGCGTTGCTGGGCGCGGCCGTTCGGGGCGGTGAAGCCGTTGGAGGCGCCGTCGGAGTTGACGGCCGAGCCGCGCACCACGGCCAAAACCGGGTAGCCCGAAGCCTGCGCGTCCGACAGACGGGCCAGGGCCAGTACGCCAACGCCCTCGGACCAGCCCGTGCCGTCCGCGTCGTCGGAGAAGGCCTTGCATCGGCCGTTGGACGCGAGTCCGCCCTGACGCGAGAACTCCACCAACGAACCCGGCGTGCACATGACGTTGACGCCGCCCGCGAGAGCCAGTGAGCACTCCCCCGCGCGCAATGCGTGCACGGCCAGATGCAGTGCGACCAAAGAAGAGGAACACGCCGTGTCGACGGTCAAAGTCGGGCCTTCGAGGCCCAGGGCGTAGGAGATGCGACCGGACTCGGCGGACGCCGCGATACCCGTGCCGACGTCGCCGGTCGCGTCGTCGAGGCCGCGGATCAGCAGGTGCTCGTAGTCCTGGCCGTTGGTACCGACGAAAACACCGGTACGGGAGCCGCGCAAGGAAGAAGGGTCGATGCCGGAGCGTTCGAGCGCTTCCCAGGACGTCTCCAGCAACAGGCGCTGCTGGGGGTCCATCGTCACGGCCTCGCGCGGGGAGATGCCGAAGAACGCCGGGTCGAAGTCCGCGATGCCGTGCAGGAAGCCACCCTGCACCGACACGCTGTGGCCGCGTTCGTCGACACCGCCTCCGAGCAGCGCGTCGACGTCCCAGCCGCGGTCGGCCGGGAAGCCGGTGATCGCGTCACGGCCGGACGACACCAGCTCCCACAGGTCCTCCGGCGAGCTGATGCCGCCGGGAAAGCGGCAGGCCATCCCGATGATCGCGATCGGTTCGGTGGCGGCGGCGACGAGCTGCCGGTTCTGCTTGCGCAGCCGCTCCGCCTCCTTCATCGCGGCGCGGAGGGCCTCGACCACCTTCTCGCTGGAGGTACTCATTCATCAGCTCCGTCAGTCCAGCCGGACACGGTCATCCCGCCAGCAATTGGAGCAGCGGAAGCGGTAGCGAATTCCTCAGAAAAACCGGCGGCCGGTCACCCCTGGAGAAGTGACCGGCCGCCGGGAGTCCCGGATCAGTCGGTGTGGCCGTCCAGCGCGGCCTGAATGAGGTCGTCGACGCTCATCTCGTCGATGTCCTCGTCCGTCTGAGCCGTTCCCTTGCCGATGAGCTGCATCAACGGCTCCAGCACGCCGATCTCGCGCAACTGGGTGAGCGGCACCCGTGCCAGCAGGCTGCGGATCTCCGACTCCTCCGTGTCGACCGCGGCTGCGTCCGGGATCAGCTCGGTCAGCACGTGCGTCGCGAGTTCCTCCGGTGACGGGTGGTCGAACACCAGCGTGGACGCCAGGGCCAGGCCCGTGGCGGCGTTGAGCTGGTTGCGCAGCTCCACCACCGCGAGAGAGTCGAACCCGAGGTCGCGGAACGGCCGATCGGGGCGCACGGCATCGACGTCGGCCTGTCCGAGCACCTCCGCCGCACGCGTCCGCACCAGTTCCAGCACCTCGTCGAACCGCTTCGTCGCGGGCAGCGCCAGCAGCTTCTCCCGGAACGCGCCCTCCGCGACCGGGGCCTCGACGGCGGTTTCGGTGGCCAGCTCGCGCAGCAGCGGGTTCGGCCTGAACCCACCGGAGAACCTGCCCTTGTCGACCGCCGCCACGACCGCCGTGGCCAGACCCTCGCCGACGAGCTGCCGCAAAGCGACACACGCCAGTACCGGGTCCATCGAGGCGATACCGGCCCGTTTGGCGTTGGCCAGCGCGTCCTCGGTGTCGGCCATGCCGCCGCCACCCCACGCACCCCACGCGATCGACGTCGCCGCGAGTCCCTGGCCCCGCCGGCGATCCGCCAGCGCGTCGAGCATCGCGTTGGCCGCCGCGTAGTTCGACTGGCCGGGGCTGCCGACCGACGACGACGCGGAGGAGAACAGCACGAAAGCGTCGAGGTTCTCGGTGAGCTCGTCCAGCAGCAGTGCCGAGGTGACCTTGCTGCGGAACACCGCCTCGAACCGTTCCGGCGTCATCTTGTCCAGCACGCCGTCGTCGATGATGCCGGCGGTGTGCACGACGCCCGTCAACGGATGCGGGAGCGCGGAAAGCACCGCCTGCAAAGACTTCCGGTCGGCCACGTCACACGCGGCGATCGTGACGTCGACGCCCAGGCCGACGAGTTCCGAGCGCAACTCGTCCGCCCCAGGCGCGTTCACCCCGCTGCGGCTGACCAGAACCAGGTGCTCGGCGCCGTTCCGCGCGAGCATCCGGGCGACGTGGCCGCCGAGCGCACCGGTACCGCCGGTGATCAGGACCGTGCCGCGCGGCTGCCACTCCTGTGCCGGCACAGGTGCCGGTGCGGCGACCAGCCGCCGGCCGAACAACCCGTTGGCCCGCACCGCGACCTGGTCCTCTCCGTCGAGTCCGGAAAGGACGGACGTGAGCCCGTTCGCGACCCTGTCGTCGACGACGGAGGGCAGGTCGATCAGGCCGCCCCAGCGTTCGGGGTGTTCCAGCGTGACGACCCGGCCGAGGCCGTGGATCGCGGCCTGCGTCAGGTCTTCGAGAGCCGTTCCGTTGACGGCGGCTCCGTCGCGGGTCGCGCACCACAGCGGTGCGTTGATGCCCGCGTCGCCGAGTGCCTGGATCAACGCGGCGGTCAGCAGCACCCCGGCGGGCGCGCTGCCCTCACCGGCGTCCGCGCGTCCGAGCAACGACAGCACTCCGGTGAACGTCGTGCCGAGCGAGCGCAGTTCGTCCGCGATGGCCTCGCGATCCGGGGCCGTGACGTCGATTCGCACGACACTCACGCCGAGCGAGTCGATGACCGCGTCGCTCCAGTCGTCCTGGCCTGCTGTCACCGCGAGCCACGTGCCGGTCAGCTCACCGGACCTGGTGGTGTCCAACGGCTTCCAGGTGATCCGGTGCCGCCAGCTGTCGACGAGCGCGTGGTCCGTGCGCTGCTTGCGCCAGTCGAGCAACGCGGGCAGGACCTGCGACAACGCGTCGGTGTCGACGCTCAGGACGTTCTGCAGCGACCCGAAGTCCTCGCCCTCGACCGCGGCCCAAAACGCCGTGTCGTCGCTGGCGGGCGCGGCGGGCTTCGCGGAACTGGCCATGGTCGACGGCCAGAACCGCTGGTGCTGGAACGCGTAGGTCGGCAGCGTGATCTTCTCGCCGGCCCCGAAGAACCCGGCCCAGTCGACCTTCACGCCGCGGGTGTGCAGGCGGGCGAGCGCGCCGACGATCGACTGCTCCTCGCCGCGGTCCTTGCGCAGCAGCGGAATCCCCTCGACCAGACCGGCCAACGTGGCGTCCGGGCCGAGCTCGACGAACGTGGTGACGCCGCGTTCGCGAAGGGTTTGGACGTTGTCCGCGAACCGCACCGCTTCCCGCACGTGCCGCACCCAGTACTCGGGGTCGGTCACATCGCCCTCCGCCACCACGGGGATCCGCGGCTGCTGGAACGTCAGCGACTCCACAGTGGACCGGAACTCGTCCAGCATCGGGTCCATCAGCGGCGAGTGGAAGGCGTGCGAGACACGCAAACGCTTGGCCTTCCAGCGTTCCGCGATCGCGACGACGGTGTCTTCCGGTCCGGCGATCACGACCGACTCGGGGCCGTTGACCGCCGCGATCACCACGCCGTCGGTGAGGTGCGGCAGCACGACGTCCTCACTGGCCTGCACCGCGACCATCGCGCCACCCTCGGGCAGCGCCTGCATCAACGCCGACCGCACGGTCACGAGCTTCGCCGCGTCCTCGAGGCTGAGCACCCCGGCGGCGTGCGCGGCCGCGATCTCGCCGATCGAGTGGCCCGCCAGGAAGTCCGGCTTGAGACCCCACGACTCGGCGAGGCGGAACAGCGCGACCTCGATGGCGAACAACGCGGGCTGCGTGGTGCCGGTGAGGTTGAGCGCGTCCTGGTCCTCGCCCCAGACGACGTCCTTCAGACCGGGGTCGAGATGGCTCAGGACCTCGTCGAACACGGCCGCGAACACCGGGAACCTGGCGTGCAGGTCCCGGCCCATGCCGAGGCGCTGCGAACCCTGCCCGGAGAACAGGAACGCGACTTTGCCGGAGCGCGCCACCTCGTCGCGGACGACCAGGGGGTTGCGGACGTCGGACGCCAGCGCGGCCAGCGCGCCGGTCAGGTCCTCGCGGCTGCTCGCCAGCACGACCGCGCGCTGATCGAACGAGGCGCGCGTGGTGGCCGCCGAGCGGGCGATGTCGAGCAGGCCGGCGTCGACGTCGAGCAGGCGCGCGGCCTGGTCGCGCAGGGCCGACGGCGTCCGTCCGGACACCAGCACCGGCAGCACGTCGAAGTTATCCACAGATCGCCCAGCGGCCCCTTGACCAGCACTTTCATCCGGTACGCTGGAAATTGGGGGGATCCCCGACGCTCCCGGCGCTTCCAAGATCACGTGTGCGTTGGTGCCGCTCGCCCCGAAGGATGACACGGCGGCGCGCCGTGCGCGGTCAACGGTGGGCCACGCCGTGCGTTCCTGCAGCAGCCGCACCGCGCCGGCGGTCCAGTCGACGTGTGAGGACGGCGTCTCGGCGTGCAGGGTGCGAGGCAGTTCGCCCGCCCGCATCGCCATCACCATCTTGATCACGCCCGCCACACCGGACGCCGCCTGGGTGTGGCCGATGTTCGACTTGACCGCGCCCAGCAGCAGCGGCGCCTGCCGGTCCTGCCCGTAGACTCCGATCAGCGCCTGCGCCTCGATCGGGTCGCCGAGCTTCGTGCCGGTGCCGTGCGCCTCGACGGCGTCCACATCGGACGGACGCAGCCCGGACGCCGCCAGCGCCTGCCGGATGACCCGTTGCTGGGCCGGTCCGGACGGGGCGGTCAGGCCGTTCGACGCGCCGTCGGAGTTGATCGCCGAGCCGCGCACGACCGCGAGCACCTCGTGGCCGTTGCGCTGAGCGTCCGACAGCCGCTCCAGCACCAGCATGCCGACACCTTCGGCCCAGCCCGTGCCGTCGGCGTCGTCGGAGAACGCCTTGCAGCGGCCGTCCTCCGACAGCGCGCCCTGAGCGCTGAACTCGATGAACCCGACCGGCGTCGACATCACGCACACACCGCCGGCCAGCGCCATCTCGCACTCACCGGTGCGCAGCGCCTGGGCCGCGAGGTGCAGCGAGACCAGCGACGACGAGCACGCGGTGTCGACCGAGACCGTCGGTCCCTGCAGGCCGAACGTGTAGGCGAGGCGGCCGGACAGCAGCGACGCGGACTGCGCGGTCTGCCACTCCAGGCCGGTCTCCTCTGCCGACGGCCGGTACTCGCCGCTGCCACCACCGACGAACACACCGGTGACGCTGCCGCGGATCGTGGCCGGGTCGACGCCCGCCCGTTCCAGTGCCTCCCAGGCGGTCTCGAGCACGATGCGCTGCTGCGGGTCCATGACCATCGCCTCACGCGGCGAGATCGAGAAGAAGTCCGGGTCGAAGTTCGGCACGTCGTAGAGGAAACCGCCGCTGCGGGTGACGCTCAGTCCACTGTAGAGGGTGGGGAGGTCCCAGCCGCGGTCGGCGGGGAACTCCCCGATCGCGTCGCCGCCGTCGAGCAGCAGCGTCCACAGGTCTTCCGGCGACCTCACGTCACCGGGGTAGCGGCAGGCCATGCCGACGATGGCGATCGGGTCGTCGGTCACGGTCCTGGTGACGAACTCGATCTCGTCCGCGCCGCCGAGGAGTTCGGTGAGCAGGTGCTCGGCGAGCTCGTTCGGCGTCGGGTGGTCGAACACCAGCGCGGCGCTGAGCTGCAGGCCGGACTCGGTCTGGATCTGGTTGCGCAGGTCGACGGCGGTGAGCGAGTCGAAACCGAGGTCGCGGAACGGCACGTCCGGTTCGATCGCGTCGGTTCCGTTGTGGCCGAGGACCAGCGCCGCCTTCTCGCGGACGAGGGTCAGCAGCGTGCCGTGCCGTTCGTACTCGGGCAGCCGTTCGATCACCTGCTTGAGAACCGGCTCGACGACCGCCTTCTCCTGCGCGAACCCGCTGAACAGCTTGTTGGGCTGCTGGAACGTGATCCAGTCGACGTTCGCGACGACGACGTTCGTCCGTCCACTCGCGACGGCGCTGTGCAGTGCCGCGATGGCGTTCGGGGCCTCGAGGACCGGGATGCCGCTCATCCGCAGGTGCGCGGTCATGCTCTGGTCGGTCGTGCCCTCCCACGGCGAGTACGCGATGGAGGTCGCCTTGAGGCCACGGGCTTTCCGCTGTCGCGCGAAGTCCTCGACGATCGCGCTGTGGGCGGCCTGCTGGGCCTGGCCGCGGAAACCCCAGGTCCCGGCGACGGAACCGAAGACCACGAACGCTTCCAGGTCACGGTCACCCAGCTGCTCGTCGAGCTGCTTCAGTGAGTCTGCGCCGCCGAGGTGGATCACCGCGGTGACGTCGTCGGTCAGGGTGTCGGTGGTGTTGTCCAACGCCCTGAGCTGCTCGCCCATCGGACCTTCCGCGCCGACGAGCAGGATCTTGCCGGCCGGAGTCCACGGGGTGGTGGCCTCGATGCGGCGCAGTCGTGGCACGAACGCGCCTTCGGCGTGGAAGGCGGCTTCCTGCTCCTGCAACGGAATCCCCCACGTGTCGGTCTCGACGCGGATCAGGCCGCCCCAGCGTTCCGGCTGTTCCAGCGCGGCGACGCGGCCTTCGCCCCAGACAGCGGGTTCGTCGCTGACACACCACAGCGGGGCCGTGATGTTGTTCTCGGCCAGGGTGTTCAGGATCTCGAACGGGCTGGTGCCGCCCGTCGCGATCACGCCGGCGTAGTCGCCGGGCACGAGGTCCGTGACGGTGTCGCCCGCGAATCCCGTGGTGTCACCGATGGCGAGCCAGGTGCCGTCGGTCGTGGTCCTGACCTGGTGCTGCTCCCACACGACCTCGTACAGCCAGTCGTCGGTGACGGACTTCGGCGTCGTGGTGGGCCAGAAGCGTTCGCGCTGGAACGCGTAGGTGGGCAGCGGGACGCGTTTCGCGTTGGTGCCCGCGAAGTACTGCGACCAGTCGACTTCGGCGCCACGGACGTGCAGCGTGCCGAGGGCGAGTGCGAACGCGCTGAGCTCGTCGCGGTCCTTGCGTTGCGTGGCAACGGCTCCGTCGACCATCGCGGCGAGCACGCCGTCCGGGCCGATCTCGACGAACGTGTCGACTGCCTTCAGGCTCTGGACGTTGTCGTGGAAGCGGACCGTGTCGCGGACGTGGTTCACCCAGTAGTCGACGGTCGTGACGTCGCCGGTGGCGGCCATCGGGATGCGCGGCGGGGTGAACGTGATGCCTGTGATCGCCGCGCGGAAGTCGTCCAGCACCGGGTCCATCAGCGGCGAGTGGAACGCGTGACTGACGGTGAGCTGCTTGGTCTTCTCGAACTTCTTGGCGATCTTCTGGACCTGGGCCCTGTCGCCGGCGATGACGATGCTGTTCGGGCCGTTGACCGCGGCGATCGACACCTTCTTCGACTTGCCGAGTTGCTTGCGGACCTCGGCTTCGGTGGCGAGGATCGAGACCATCGCGCCGCCGGCCGGGAGCGCCTGCATGAGCGCGGCGCGGGCGGTGACGAGCTTCGCGGCGTCTTCGAGGGTCAGCACGCCGGCGATGTGCGCTGCCGCGATCTCGCCGATGGAGTGGCCGGCGACGTGGTCGGGCAGAACGCCGAGGCTCTGCACGAGCCGGGCGAGTGCGACCTCGATCGCGAACAGCGCGGGCTGCGTGGTGCCGGTCTGGTCGAGCTGCTCCTCGTCCTCGCCCCAGATGACGTTCCTGAGGTTGGGGTCGAGGTGTGCGAGCACCTCGTCGAGGGCCTGCCGGAACGTGTCGAACCGCGCGTAGAGCTCACGCCCCATGCCGAGGCGCTGCGAGCCCTGGCCGGTGAACAGGAACGCCGTCGTGCCCGCCTTGCGCGCCACACCGCTCGTGACTTCGACACCGTCGATCAGCAACGCACGGTGCGCGAACTGCGCACGCGTCGTCGCCGCCGAGAACGCCAGGTCGAGCTCATCGGCCTCGACCCCGCGGAGCAGGCCGATCTGCGCGCGCAGCGCAGCGGAGGACTTCGCCGAAACAACGACGGGGGCCCCCTTGGGGGGACGCGAAGTCCCCACTCCAATCGTCGCACGGGAGGTCGGCGACTCCGGGGCCGCAAGATCGACAACTGCCGAGTTGTCCACAGGCGCCGAGTTGTCCACAGAAGCGGGACTCGGGGTTGCGCCTTCGAGGATCACGTGCGCGTTCGTCCCGGACAGGCCGAACGCCGAGATGCCGGCGCGGCGCGGGCGGCCGGCGGCAGGCCAGGCCGTGTTCTCCGTGAGCAGCGAGACCGGGCCGGACGTCCAGTCGACGTGTGAGGTCGGCGCGTCGACGTGGAGCGTCCGGGGCAGCACGCCGTGGCGCATCGCCTCGACCATCTTGATGACGCCCGCGACGCCCGCCGCCGCCTGCGAGTGGCCGATGTTCGACTTCACCGAGCCCAGGTAGAGCGGCTCGGAGCGGTCGGCGAACGTCGCGAGGAGCGCCTGCGCCTCGATCGGGTCGCCCAGCGTCGTGCCGGTGCCGTGCGCTTCCACGGCGTCGATGTCGCTCACGGACAGACCGGCGTCCGCGAGAGCGCGACGGATGACGCGCTGCTGCGAGGGGCCGTTCGGGGCGGTGAGGCCGTTGGAGGCGCCGTCGGAGTTGACGGCCGAGCCGCGCACGATGGCCAGTACCTCGTGACCAGCGGCGATGGCGTCGGACAGGCGTTCCAGCACGAGGATGCCCGCGCCCTCGGACCACGCCGTGCCGTCGGCGCCGTCGGCGAAGGCCTTGCAGCGGCCGTCCGGGGCGAGTCCGCCCTGGGTGGTGAACTCGACGAACGAGTCGGGGCTCGACATGACGCTGACACCGCCGGCGAGCGCGAGAGAGCACTCACCGGAGCGGAGCGCGCGCATCGCCCAGTGCATGGCGACCAACGACGACGAGCAGGCCGTGTCGATGGTGACGGCCGGTCCTTCGAGTCCGAGGACGTAGGACAGGCGGCCGGACATCACCGACGCCGTGTTGCCGGTGGCGAGGTAACCCTGGATGTCCGGGTCGAGCGAGCGGCGCAGGACGTTCTCGTAGTCCTGGCCGTTGGTGCCGACGAACACGCCGGTCGCGCTGCCCTTCAACGACAGCGGGTCGATGCCGGTCCGTTCCAGCGCTTCCCAGGCGGTTTCCAGCACCAGACGTTGCTGCGGGTCCATCGCGAGCGCCTCCCGCGGCGAGATGCCGAAGAAGTGCGCGTCGAAGTCCGCGACCCCGTTCAGGAAACCGGCTTCCAGCGACGCCGACGCACCGGCTCCCAGCGCGGCCAGGTCCCAGCCGCGATCGGACGGGAACGAGCTGATGCCGTCGCCGCCGGAGGAAACCAGGTCCCAGAACGCTTCCGGGGACGTCACGCCGCCGGGGAAGCGGCAGCCGATGCCGACGATCGCGATCGGGTCGTCGTCGACCCGCCGCGTGATCACCTCGGCGGGAACGTCGCCGACCTCGCCCAGCAGGAAGTCCGCCAGGTCGTAGGGAGTTGGATAGTCGTAGAGCAGTGACGCGGGCAACGTCAGCTCGGTCGCGACCTGGAGGCGGTTGCGGAGTTCCAGCGTCGTCAGGGAATCGAAGCCGAGGTCGAGGAACGCGCGGTCCGGGTCGACGTCGGAAGCGTTGCCGTGGCCCAGAACCGCGGCGATCTGGCCGCGCACCAGGTCCAGCACGGTGCGGTTGCGTTCGGCCTTCGACAGGCCCGCCAACGCCTTGCGGAACTGCGGCTGCTCGTTCTCGACGACCTTTTCCGTGGTGTGGAAGCGTTTGACCTCGGGCAGGTCGCCGACCAGCGGTGCCGGACGCAGACCGGCGAGCGCGGGCAGGAACCGTTCCCAGTCGATCTCGGCGACCAGCACGGACGCGTCGCCGTGTTCGATGGCCTGCTGGAGTGCCTGCAACGCGAGTGCGGGCTCCATCGGCGTGAATCCGCCGCGCTTCAGACGTTCCGCGACGCCGCCCGCGACCGCCATGCCGGCTCCGCCCCACGGTCCCCACGCCACCGAGGTGGCCGGAAGTCCTTGCAGGCGGCGGTGTTCGGCGAAGGTGTCGAGGAAGGCGTTGGCCGCGGCGTAGTTGCCCTGGCCCGCGCCGCCGATGACGCCCGCGGTCGACGCGAAGAGCACGAACGCGTCGAGGTTCTCGGTGAGCTCGTGCAGGTTGCGGGTCGCGTGGACCTTGGCGCGCAACAGGTTCGTGAACGACGTGGCGTCCATCGACTCGACGAGGCCGTCCTCGACGACTCCCGCCGCGTGGAAGACCGACGTGACCGGGTGCTCGGCGAGGAGTGCCGCCAGTGCGTCGCGGTCGGCGACGTCGCAGGCCTTGACGATCACGCGCGGGTCGTCGAAGTCCGCGGTTCCGGTGCGGCTGACGAGGACGACCTGTTCGGCGTCGTGGTCGAGCAGCCACTGCGCGACCTGCTTGCCGATCGCGCCCGTACCGCCGGTGACGAGCACGCGGCCCGGCCGGTAGTCGCGGTGCAGCGCGCTCGGGGTGCTGTGGATGAGGCGGCGGCCGTAGACGCCGGACGGCCGCACGGCGACCTGGTCCTCGCCCGTGCCGGCCAGCACGCCGGGGATGCGGCGCGCGGTGTTCCAGTCGAGCTGTGCGGGCAGGTCGATCAGGCCGCCCCAGCGCGTCGGGTGCTCCAGCGCGATGACGCGGCCAAGGCCCCAGACCGTCGCGCTGTCGGGGTTCGCGATCTGCTCGCCGCCGCCGACCGACACCGCGCCGCGCGTCGCCACCCACAGCGGGGCGTCCTGTCCGGCGTCGCCGAGTGCTTGCACGACAACGGAGGTGCGGACCAGCGCGTCCTCGGCTTCGGCGTTGATCGCGAGCAGCGACAGCACGCCGGCGTAGTCGCCGCGGGCCTGTTCGGCGAGTTCTGTTCGCGTGGTGACGTTGACTGTGACGGTCTCGACGCCCAGTGCCTCGATCAGCTCGGACGCGTCGTGGTCGGTGAGGACCAGCCACGGACCGGTGAGGGTCGTGGACGTCGTGATCGGCTTCCAGGTGACCGCGTAGCGCCACGAGTCCACAGTGGACCTCTGTTTGCGCGAACGCCACTGCGCCAGCGCGGTGAAGTCCTCGCGTTCGACGGCGGCCCAGAAGTCGTCGTCGACGAAGTCTCCGTCGGTGGCTTGTGTCGCGGTGACGGGCTCCGGCCAGAAACGCTGGTGCTGGAACGGATACGTCGGCAGCTCGACCTCGGCTGTGGCGCCCGCGAAGTACGCGGACCAGTCGACGGTGGTGCCGCGCACGTGCAGGCCCGCGAGTGCGGTCAGCAGCGTGGCGACCTCGTCGCGGTCGCGGCGCAGAGCGGGAACCAGCACCGCCTCTTCGGTGAGCGACTCCTGCGCCATGCCGGTCAGCACGCCGTCCGGGCCGAGTTCCAGGAACGCCCGCACGCCCTTGGTTTCGAGCTGCGTGACGACGTCGGCGAACCGGACGGCGTCGCGGACGTGCCGGACCCAATGGTCGGATTGTTGAACAATCCCACCAGTCAACAACGGGATCGTCGGATTGTTGAACGAAAGCCCGTCGACGACGGCGCGGAACCCGTCGAGCATCGGCTCCATCAGCGGCGAGTGGAACGCGTGGCTGACCTTGAGCCGCTTGGTCTTCTCGAACCGGCCCGCGATCGCCTCGGCTTCGGCCTCGTCGCCGGCGATCACGATGCTGGTCGGCCCGTTGACGGCGGCGATCGAGACGCGCTCGGTGAGCAGCGGCGTGATGTCGCTTTCCGCCGCCTGGACGGCGATCATCGCGCCACCGGTCGGCAACGCCTGCATGAGACGGGCACGGGCGGAGATCAGCGCGCACGCGTCGTCCAGGCTGAGGACACCCGCGACGTGCGCGGCGGCGATCTCGCCGATGGAGTGGCCGGCCAGGTAGTCCGGCGTGACACCCCACGACTCGACGAGCCGGTAGAGGGCGACCTCGACCGCGAAGATCGCGGGCTGGGCGTAGCCGGTCTGGTCGAGCTCGGCCTCGTCCTCGCCCCACATGACGTCGCGCAGCGGCCGGTCGAGGTCCGCGTCGAGGTAGGCGCAGACGGCGTCGAGAGCGTCGGCGAACACCGGGTAGCGCTCGTACAGCTCACGGCCCATGCCGAGACGCTGCGAGCCCTGGCCGGTGAACAGGAACGCGGTGCGGCCGCGCGTGGCCTGCCCGCGCACGACCGCGCTGGACGGCTGGTCGTCGCGCAACGCCGTGAGGCCGCGCACCAGTTCGTCGCGGTCGCTCGCGATGACGACGGCGCGCCGTTCGAACGTGGACCGCTTGGTGGCGAGCGAGGCGGCCAGATCTCCGAGGCCCGCGCCCACGTCGATGAGGCGGCCGGCGACCTGCTTGAGCGCCTCGTCCGCGCGCGCCGACAGCAGGACGGGCACTGCTCCGTTCGGCGGAATCGATTCCGATTGGCCGGCCCCCTGGGGGGAACTACCCCCCATCCCAATCATCTCAGGCAGGTCTGACAATTCCTGCTGACCAGCCTGGGCTGGGGCTTCTTCGAGCACCACGTGGGCGTTCGTGCCGGAAAGGCCGAACGACGAGACGCCGGCGCGCTTCGGGTGGCCGGTCTGCGGCCACGACTCCTCGGTGGCGAGGAGCTTGATGGAGCCCGAGGACCAGTCGACCTTCGTCGAGGGCTGGTCGACGTGGAGGGTTCGGGGCAGCACGCCTGCCCGCAGCGCGAGCACCATCTTGATGATGGACGCGACGCCCGAGGCCATCTGGGTGTGGCCGATGTTCGACTTCATGGAGCCGAGCAGCAGTGGTTGCGCGCGGTTCTGGCCGTAGGTGGCGAGCAGGGCCTGGGCCTCGATCGGGTCGCCCAGTGCGGTGCCGGTGCCGTGGCCGTCGACGGCGTCCACTTCGGACGGTTCGAGGCGCGCGTTGGCCAGGGCCTGGCGGATGACTCGTTGCTGTGACGGGCCGTTCGGGGCGGTGAGGCCGTTGGAGGCGCCGTCCTGGTTGACCGCGGAGCCACGCACGACCGCGAGGATGCGGTGGCCGTTGCGGACCGCGTCGGACACGCGTTCCAGCAGCACCAGGCCCACGCCCTCGGCGAGGGTCATGCCGTCGGCGGCGTCGGAGTAGGCCTTGCAACGACCGTCGCGGGCGAGCGCGCGCTGCCTGGAGAAGCCGACGAACGCGCCGGGGGTCGCCATGACCGAGACTCCGCCTGCCAGCGCCAGAGACGATTCGCCGTCGCGCAGTGACTGGCAGGCCAGGTGCAGCGCGACCAGAGACGACGAGCAGGCCGTGTCGAGGGTGACGGCCGGGCCTTCGAGGCCGAACAGGTAGGAGACGCGGCCCGACAGCACGCTGGAGAGCGTGCCGGTGATCATGTGGCCCTCGTCGCCGGGCTGGTCGGAGCCGCCCGCCGAGTAGTCCTGGTAGGAGGCGCCGATGAACGCGCCGGTCAGGGTTCCCTTGAGCGACTGCGGGTCGATGCCGGCTCGTTCGATGGACTCCCAGGCGGTTTCGAGCAGGAGGCGTTGCTGCGGATCCATCGACAGGGCCTCGCGCGGGCTGATGCCGAAGAAGCCGGGGTCGAAGTTCGCGACGTCGTGCAGGAAGCCGCCCTGCACCGAGTAGGCGCCGCCGGGGGCGTCCGGGTCGGGGTTGTAGAGGGCGTCGCCGTCCCAGCCCCGGTCGGCGGGGAAGCCGGAGATCGCGTCGACGCCGTTCATCACGACGTTCCACAGGTCTTCCGGTGTGGCAACGCCTCCGGGGTAGCGGCAGGCCATGCCGATGATCGCGATCGGCTCGTCGGACGCGGCGGAGGCGATCACCGGGGCGGTCGACGGGGTGTCGGCGCCGAGGAGTTCGCCGAGCAGGAACTCGGTCAGCGCGAGAGGGCTCGGGTGGTCGAACACCATCGTCGTCGGCAGGGTCAGACCCGTTGCGGCGGCCAGCTTGTTGCGCAGGTCGACGGCGGTGATCGAGTCGAAGCCGACCTCGCGGAACGCCCGGTGCTCGGTCAGCGCGTCGGTCGAGGTCATGCCCAGCACGGACGCGGCTTCGGCACGGACGAGTTCCAGCAGCTGCTGCTCGCGTTCGGCGGGCGGCAGGGTCCTGAGCTTGGCCGCGAGGTCGCTGTCGGAGTTGGTGGCCTGCTCGGCGGCGACGGCGAGCGCACGAACCTCCGGCAGCTCCTCGAAGAGCGTGCTCGGGCGCATCGCCGTGAAGACCGGGTGGTAGCGGTCCCACGCGATGTTCGCGATGGCGATCTCGGTCTCGTCGTCCTCGATCGCGCGCTGCAGGCCGGCGAGTGCCAGGCGTGCCTTCATGAACTCCAGGCCGCTGCGGCGGATCTGGTCGGTGTCGACGCGGCCGAGGCCGATGTCGTCGGACCAGATGCCCCACGAGACCGAGGTGCAGCGCAGGCCGCGCGCACGACGGTTGGCGGCCAACGAGTTCAGGTAGGCGTTACCAGCCACATAGGACGCGTGGTTGCCCGAGCCCCACATGCCGGAGATGGACGAGAACAGCACGAACGCGTCGAGGTCCTCGGTCAGCAGCGCGTCCAGGTGGGCGGCGCCGTCGACCTTGGCGGCGAGGATCTCGCTCAGACCCTCCACAGTGGACCCATCGATCGAGTGCAGGCCGATCACCGCGGCGGTGTGGACGACCGAGCGGATCTCGCGGCCTTCCGCGCGCAGGTCGTTCAGCATGCGTTCGACGTCGTCGCGCTTCGCGATGTCGCAGGAGACGACCGTGGTGGGGGTGCCGAGTTCTTCCAGTTCCGCGACGAGTTCGCGGGCGCCGGGAGCATCGAGGCCGCGGCGGCTGGTCAGCACCAGGTGCTCGGCGCCCTTGTGCGCGAAGAACCTCGCGACGTGCGGGCCGAGCGTTCCGGTGCCGCCGGTGATGATCGTGGTGCCGCGCGGGGTCCAGTCGCTCTCGGCCGGCCTCGACGGGGCGCGGACGACGCGGCGGGCGAGCGTGCCGGACGCGCGGATCGCGAGCTGGTCCTCGTCGCCGGCGTTGACCAGTGCCGAGACGAACCGTTGCGCCGCGCGCTGGTCGAGCTGTTCCGGCAGGTCGAGGGAGCCGCCCCAGCGTTGCGGGTGCTCCAGTGCGGCGGTCCAGCCGATGCCGATCGCCTGCACCTGCGCCGGGTGGTCGACGGTGTCCGCGCGGCCGGTGGAGAGGGCGTTGCGGGAGATGTTCCAGACCGGCGCGTTGACGCCGGCGTCGCCGAGGGCGTTGATCAGGTGGACGGTCAGCAGCAGACCTGTTGGCAGGCCGAGGGTTCCGGGGCGTTCGTCGGTGGGCAGCAACGAGACGACGCGGTCCGTCTCGCTCTCGCCGAGCTTGGCCGCGATCGAGGCGCGGTCGTCGTCGGCGCCCAGGACGATGCGCTGCACGTCGCCGAGCGCGGTGACCACGTCGGTGTCGTCGATGGCGTCGGTGGTGATGACGGTCGTGGTGCCGGTGAGCTTGCCGTTGTCGAGTCCGCGCAACGGCTTCCACGTCGTGCGGTAACGCCACGAGTCCGTTGTGGACTGGTCTCGGCTGCTCTGGCGCCAGGTGTTCAGGGCGGGCAGGACGGCGGCGAGCGTGGCCTCGTCGAGGTGCAGGCTCTGGGTGAGGGTGGCGAGGTCGGACTGTTCGACGGCCTGCCAGAACGCGTTGTCCGCCGGGTCCGAGTCGGGTGCCGCGACGGGGTGCTGCGGCGGGCCGATCCAGAAGCGTTCGTGCTGGAACGGGTAGGTGGGCAGGTCGACGCGGGTGCCTTCGAGGTGCCACTTGACCGGGTAGCCGCGGACCCAGACCTCGGCCAGTGACTGCAGGACGCGGTGCAGGCCGCCGATGTCGCGGCGCAGCGTGCCGGTGACGACGCCGCGCTTGCCTTCGAGCGCGTCCTGGACGCCCGGCGTGAGGACCGGGTGCGAGCTGACCTCCACGAACACCTGGTGTCCGGTGCCGATCAGCTGCTCGACGGCCTCGTGGAGGTGCACGGTCTGGCGGAGGTTCGTGAACCAGTACTCGGCGTCGGTGTTCGCGTCGTTCCACTCGCCGGTGACCGTGGAGAGGAACTTCGTGTGCGGGGTGAGCGGGGTGATGGTGGCGAGGTCGTTGACGACGTCCTCGCGGATGTACTCGACCTGGGCCGAGTGCGAGGCGTAGTCGACCTCGATGCGGCGGACCCGCACGCCCTGCTCGACCAGCTTGCCGCACAACGCGTCCAGCGCCTCCAGGTCGCCAGAGACGGCGACGCTGTGCGGTCCGTTGGTGGCGGCGAGGCTGAGGCGGTCGCCCCATTCCTCGAGGTGGGGCTGGACTTCTGCCGCGGAAAGGCCGATGGACACGATGCTGCCGCGGCCCGACATGACGCGGCCGATGGCCTGGCTGCGCAGGGCGACGACCTTGGCGGCGTCTTCGAGGCTGAGGGCGCCGCTGACCGCCGCGGCGGCGATCTCGCCCTGGGAGTGGCCGATGACGGCGTCCGGGGTGACGCCGTGGTGCTGCCAGACCTCGGCGAGCGACACCATCATCGCCCAGCTCGCGGGCTGGACGACGTCGACGCGGTCGAGGCTGCCCGCGTTGCGGATGACGTCGAGGAGGTTCCAGTCGACGTGCGGCTGCAGCGCCGCGGCGCACTCGGCCATGCGGGCGGCGAAGATCGGCGACTCGTCGAGGAGTTGCGCGCCCATGCCGACCCACTGCGAGCCCTGGCCGGGGAAGATGAACGCGACCTTGCGCTCCAGGTCGGCGATGCCCCTGGTGTCGGCGCCGTCGATCAGGACGGCGCGGTGGTCGAAGTGGGGGCGGCGGCTGAGGCTGTAGGCGATGTCGGACGGGTCGGCTTCGATCGCGCGGATGCCTTCGAGCTGGGCGCGGAGAGCGGAGTCGGACTTGGCCGACACGAGCCACGGTGCCGCTCCGGTCAGCCGGGGCGCTGCTCCGTTTGGCGGAATCGATTCCGATTGGCCGGCCCCCTGGGGGGAACTACCCCCCATCCCAATCATCTCAGGCAGGTCTGACAATTCTGGCGCCGTCGCCACCTGCTCCAAGATCACGTGGGCGTTCGTGCCGCTGATGCCGAACGACGAGACGGCGCAACGGCGGGCGCGTCCGGTCTCAGGCCATGCCGTGGTGTCCTGCAGCAGCGAGATGGTGCCCGGGCTCCAGTCGACGTGCGAGGACGGCTCGGCGGCGTGCAGCGTGCGGGGCAGGACGCCGTGCTGCAGCGCCATGACCATCTTGATGACGGACGCGACGCCCGCCGCGGACTGGGTGTGGCCGATGTTCGACTTCACCGAGCCCAGCAGCAGCGGGCGGTCGGCGTCGCGGTCGCGGCCGTAGGTGTTGAACAGCGCCTGGGCCTCGATCGGGTCGCCCAGGGACGTGCCGGTGCCGTGCGCGTCCAGGGCGTCGATGTCGGCTGTGGTCACGCCGGAGTTGGCGAGGGCCTGCAGGATGACGCGCTGCTGCGACGGGCCGTTCGGGGCGGACAGGCCGTTCGAGGCGCCGTCCTGGTTCACGGCCGAACCGCGGATCACGGCCAGGACGCGGTGCCCGGCGGCGAGGGCGTCGGACTGGCGCATCAGCAGGAGCATGCCGATGCCCTCGGACAGGGTCATGCCGTCCGCGGTGTCGGAGAACGACTTGCAGCGGCCGTCCTTCGCCAGGGCGCGCTGGCGGGAGAACGCGATCAGCGGCTTCGGGTTCGGCATGATCGTCGCGCCACCGGCGACGGCGAACGCCGACTCGCCCGTGCGGAGTGACTGGCACGCCAGATGCATTGCCACCAAAGAGGAAGAACAGGCGGTGTCGACGGTGACGGCCGGGCCTTCGAAGCCGAACACGTAGGCGACGCGGCCCGACAGCACCGACGGCGAACTGCCGGTGACCTGGTAGCCCTCAGAGCCGCCGTCACCGCCGCCGTACTCGATGTACGAGGAGCCGATGAACGCGCCGACCTTCTTGCCGCGCAACGCCGCCGGGTCGATGCCCGCGCGTTCGACGGCCTCCCAGGTGGTCTCGAGCAGGAGACGCTGCTGCGGGTCCATGCCGGTGGCCTCGCGGGGCGAGATGCCGAAGAACGCCGGGTCGAAGTCACCCGCGTCCGGCAGGTAGCCGCCGGCGGTGGTGTAGGTGGTGCCGGGGCGGTCCGGGTCAGGGTCGTACAGCTGCGCCATGTCGAAGCCGCGGTCCGCCGGGAACTCCGTGATCGCGTCGGTGCCGGCGAGCACCATCTCCCAGAACGCCTCGGGGGTGTTCGCGTCGCCGGGGAAGCGGCAGCTCATGCCGACGATCGCGATCGGCTCGTCCGAGTCGACGTTCGCCGTGTAGGTCAGCGCCTCCTCCGCCGAGCCGAGCAGTTCGGCCAACAGGTGCTCGGCGAGCACGACCGGGGTCGGGTAGTCGAAGACGAGGGTCGCGGGCAACGGCAGACCGGTGGCGTCGGACAGCTTCTTGCGCAGCTCGACGGCGGTCAGCGAGTCGAACCCGATGTCGCGGAACGCCCGGTTCTCCCCCACCTCTTCGACCGAGCTGTGGCCGAGGGTCGCGGCGGCCTCGGCGCGCACGAGTTCGACGAGCTTGCGCTTCTGGTCCTCTTCGGACAGTGAACGGAGGTTCTTCGCGAACTCCGAGTCGTCGCGCTTGACCTCCTCCACGACCGCGAGCGCCTTGACCTCGGGCAGGTCGGAGAGCAGCGGCGCCGGGCGGACCGAGGTGAACAGCGGGAAGTAGGTGTCCCAGTTGATGTCCACGACGGTCACGCAGGTGTCGTCGTGCATGACGGCGCGGTTCAGTTCCACGACGGCCTGGTCGGGCTTGAGGAACGTGAGGCCGCGGCGCGCCAGGTTGTCGGACATGGCCTCGTGCGTGGCCATGCCGACCTCGGCCCACGGGCCCCACGCGATCGACGTCGCGCGCAGACCACGGGCGCGGCGGGCTTCGGCGAGCGCGTCGCAGTAGGCGTTCGCGGCACCGTATGCGGCTTGGCCGCCACTGCCCCACACGCCGGCGATCGAGCCGAACAGCACGAAGAAGTCGACCTCGCCGACCAGCGCGTCGATGTTCGCGGCGCCGATAACCTTGGCGGACAACACGTTCGCGAAGTCCGGCAGTTCGGTCAGTTCGAGCGGGGCGTGCTGCGCGGCGCCGGCGGTGTGCACGACACCGGACAGGTCCGCGATGTCGTTGACGACGGCGGCCAGCGCGTCGCGGTCGGCGACGTCACAGGCCACAATGGACACGCGTGGACCGAGCTCCTCCAGCGCTGCCTTGAGTTCGGCGGCGCCGGGGGCGTCCATGCCACGGCGGGACGTGAGCACGAGGTTCTGAACGCCGCGCTCCGCCAGCCACTTCGCGGTCGTGGCGCCCAGGCCACCGGTGCCGCCGGTGATCAGCACGGTGCCGTGCGCGGTGTAGTCGGACGGCAGTGCGTCGACGGGGCGATGTGCGAGCCGGCGTCCCAGGACACCGGACGAGCGGACGGCCAGCTGGTCCTCGCCGTCGAGTCCGGCGACGCAGGACACGAAGCGGCGCAACGCGTTCTCGTCGGGTGCCGCGGGCATGTCGATCAGACCGGCCCAGCGCTGCGGGAGTTCGAGGGCGGCGGCGCGGCCGAAGCCCCAGACCGCGGCCTGCGCGGCGGACCGCACCTCGTCGGAGGTCTCGGCGGCGACCGCGCCGGACGTGACCGTCCAGACCGGCGTCCCGACGGACTTGACCAGCAGGATCGACTGCTCCAGGCCGGTCGTGAGGACGTCCGACGGCGACTCGTCCAGCGCCACCAGCGACACGATCAGATCGCACTCGGGCACGTCGTCGATCGAAGTGACGACCGTGACCTCGGCGCCGTGCGCGGCGAGGACCGCGCGGTACGGCTCGGCGTCGACAGCCGGGGTCGTCAGGACGGCGATGTGACCGGACAGGACCGGTGTGCCCGTGACGCGGACCGGCGCCCACAGCACGCGGTAGCGCCACGAGTCGAGCAGCGACTTCTCCTGGTTGCCCGCGCGCCACGACGACAGCGCCGGGATCAGGGAGTCCAGCGACGCGCTCTGTTCCTCACCGAGCCGGAGCAGCGCGGCGAGTTCGCGGGCGTCACCGCGTTCGATGGCCGCCCACAGCTTCGCGTCGGCCGGATCGGCGTCCGTGTCCGTCACGGCCGGAGCGGTGGAACCCAGCGGCCAGTAGTACTCGTGCTGGAACGCGTAGGTCGGCAGCGACACCCGTTGCGCCGGGCCGAAGAAGGTCTTCCAGTCCACGGACACGCCCGACGCGTACAGGCGTCCCAGGGCCAACGCGACCGACGCCTCTTCCGAACGGTCCTTGCGCAGCACCGGGATCGCGCCGTCGACGAGCGCCGACAGCGCACCCTCGGGGCCGATCTCCACGAACGTCGTCACGCCGGCGCCGCGCGCCGCCTCGACCGCGTCGTGGAAGCGGACGGCCTCGCGGACGTGGCGCACCCAGTAGTCGGATTGTTGAACAATCTCCGTGTGGGATTGTTGAGCGATCGAGTCGTTGGATTGTTGAGCAATCCCACCAGTGAACAGGGGGATCGTCGGATTGTTGAACGAAAGGCCCTCGACGACGGCGCGGAACTCGTCGAGCATCGGCTCCATCAGCGGCGAGTGGAAGGCGTGCGAGACGTCGAGCCGCTTGGACTTGCGATCGTCGAATTGTTCAACAATCCTACGAACCTCGTCGTCCACGCCGGCGATCGTCACGGAATCCGGGCTGTTGATCGCGGCGATCGAGACGCCGGCCGTCAGCAGCGGCGTGACCTCGGCCTCCGTCGCCTGAAGGGCCACCATCGCGCCGCCGGCCGGAAGCGCCTGCATCAGGCGCGCACGGGCCGACACGAGGGCGCAGGCGTCGTCCAGCGACAGCACACCGGCGACGTGCGCGGCGGCGACCTCGCCGATCGAGTGCCCGACGACGGCGTTGACCTTGACGCCCCACGACCGCACGAGCCGGAACAGCGCGACCTCGAAGGCGAACAGGGCGAGCTGGGCGTTGCCGGTCTGACGCAGGTCCTCCTCGGAGGAACCCCACATCACGTCACGAACGGGAAGCCGGTCCAGCACCTCGTCCAGAGCGGCGGCGAACACCGGGTAGCGGGCGTGGAGCTCACGGCCCATGCCCAGGCGCTGCGACCCCTGTCCGGAGAACAGGAACGCCACCTTGCCCGGCACGACCTCGCCCTCGACCACGGCGGCGTCGGGGTGCTCCGTCGCCAGCGCACCCAACGCCCGCAGCAGCGACTCGCGATCAGAAGCCACCACGGCGGCCCGCTGCTCGAACGCCGAACGCGTCGTCGCCAGCGAGAAAGCCAAGTCGTGCAACGAAACGTCAGACGACTCGACGTAGGAACGCAGGCGCGCGGCCTGTCCTCGCACGGCACGGCGAGTGCGACCGGACAGCACCACCGGCACGACGACCGAGGACGGCTCAGACGGCTCGGCTGCAGCGGTCGGCGGCTGCTCGATGATGATGTGCGCGTTGGTCCCCGAGATGCCGAACGACGAGACACCGGCACGGCGCGGGCGTTCCACGGAGGGCCACGAACGCGACGAGGTCAGCAACTCGACGGCGCCCTCGGTCCAGTCGACGTGCGAGGAAGCCTGAGTGACGTGGAGAGTCTGCGGCAGCACGCCGTGGCGCATCGCCTGCACCATCTTGATCACGCCCGCCACACCGGCGGCCGCCTGCGTGTGGCCCATGTTCGACTTCACCGAGCCGAGCAGCAGGGGTTCCGTGCGGTTCTGGCCGTAGGTGGCCAGCAGGGCCTGCGCCTCGATCGGGTCACCCAGGGTGGTGCCGGTGCCGTGCGCCTCGACGACGTCCACATCGGACGTCGCCAGGCCGGCGTTCGCCAGTGCGGCACGGATCACGCGCTGCTGAGCGGGCCCGTTCGGGGCCATCAGGCCGTTCGAGGCGCCGTCCTGGTTCACGGCCGAGCCGCGGATCACGGCGAGCACGGGGTGTCCGTTGCGCACCGCGTCGGAAAGGCGTTCCAGCACCACGACACCGGCGCCCTCGGACCAGCCGACGCCGTCGGCCGAGTCGGAGAACGCCTTGCAGCGGCCGTCCGGCGAGAGACCGCGCTGCCGGGAGAACTCGACCAGCGCGGTCGGCGTCGACATGACCGTCACACCGCCGGCCAGCGCCAGCGAACACTCCCCCGCGCGCAGCGCCTGCATCGCCCAGTGCATCGCCACCAGCGACGACGAGCACGCGGTGTCGACGGTGACCGCAGGGCCTTCCAGACCGAGGGTGTAGGAGACACGACCGGACACAATGGACGGTGAGGTGCCGGAGCCCTGGAAGCCCTCGAAGTCACCGCCGGCCAGGCGTGCGCCGTAGTCGTTGTACATGACGCCCGCGAACACGCCGGTCTGCGTGCCGCGCAACGAGACCGGGTCGATCCCGGCGTGTTCGATCGCCTCCCACACGACCTCGAGCAGGATGCGCTGCTGCGAGTCCGTGCCGAGCGCCTCGCGGGGCGACATGCCGAAGAACCCGGCGTCGAACTCGCCCGCGTCGTGCAGGAAGCCACCGGAGCGCGAGTACGTCGTGCCGGGGTGGTCGGGGTCGGGGTGGTAGAGGTTCTCGAGGTCCCAGCCGCGGTTCGACGGCAGGCCCGACACGGCGTCGCCGCCCTCGGACACCATCCGCCACAGGTCGTCGGCCGAGCCGATGCCGTCCGGGTAGCGGCAACCCATGCCGACGATCACGATCGGGTCGTCCGAGTCGGCGGCGCGCACCTGTTCCGGCACAACGACGTCCGTGTCGCCGGCGAACAGCTCGTCCAGCAGGTGGGCGGACAGCGCGTCGGGCGTCGGGTAGTCGAACACCATCGTCGCGGGCAGGCGCAGGCCCGTCACCGCGGTCAGCTGGTTGCGCAGCTCGACGGCGGTCAGCGAGTCGAAGCCCAGGTCCTGGAACTGGCGGGACGGCTCGATCTCGTCACCGGAGGCGTGGCCGAGCACGGCCGCGACCTGCCCGCGAACGAGCTCCAGCACGGCGTCGGACCGTTCCTCCGCGCCCAGCACCGACAGGCGGCGGATCAACGTGTCCGCGGTCTCCGAACCCGAGGCCGCACGACGGTTGCGCACGCGGATCAGGCCGCGCAGCAACGGCGGCACCTCGCCGCGCTGCCGCAACGTCGCCAGGTCCAGGCGCGCCGGCACCAGCACCGGCACCGAGGAGGCGACGCCGCGGTCGAACAGGCTGAGGCCCTGTTCGACGGTCAGCGGCGGCATTCCGGTGCGCGCCATGCGTTCGGCGTCCGTGTCGGACAGCATGCCCTCGACGGCCCACGCGCCCCACGCCAGCGACACGGTGTTCGGGCGGTACTCCGCGAGCGCGTCGAGGAAGTGGTTGCCGGCGGCGTAGTTCGCCTGACCGGCCGTGCCCCAGGTGCCGGCGAGCGACGAGAACAGCACCAGCGGTACTGAAGGCAGCGCCTGCGCCAGGTTCCAGGCGGCGTCGACCTTCGGACGCAGCACCGCGTGCAGGCGTTCCGGCGTCAGCGACGAGATCACGCCGTCGTCCAGCACGCCTGCGCTGTGCACGACGGACGAAATCTCGTGCTCGGCAACGAGAGCCGCGAGCGCTTCGGCGTCCGCGACGTCGCAGGCGACCACGGAGACGTTGGCGCCCAACGCTTCCAGGTCCGACACGTCACCTGTGCCGCGGCGGCTGACCAGCAGGAGGTTCTGGACGCCGTGCTCGGCGATCAGGTGCCGCGCGATGACCTTGCCCAGGCCACCGGTGCCACCGGTGATCAGGACCTGCCGACCCCAGTCGATCGGCGTTTCCTCGATCTCGGCGCGGGCCAGGCGCGGCGCGTAGACCTCGCCGTCGCGCAACGCAAGCTGCGGCTCGTCGGATGCGGCGGCCGCGGCGAGAGCTGCCTGGGAGGCGTCCGTGCCGTCCAGCTCGATCAACGAGAAGCGGCCCGGCGACTCGGACTGCGCCGAACGCACCAAGCCCCAGACCGCGGCGGACGCGAGGTCCGAGCTGCTCGTCACGAACACGATGCGTTCGTCGCGCTCTTCCTGCAGAAGGCCGAGAACGCGCTCCGTCAGTTCGTGGACCGATGCGACGACGTCCTCGTTCCCTTGCAGGGGAACGATCAGGACGTCGGCGTCCGCATCGGCCGCGGGCACCGTCACCGGCACCCAGTCGACCTTGAACAGCGAGTCGCGATCCACAGTGGACTCCGCCGCGACCGGCCGCACTACCAGGGAGTCGACCGAGGCGACCGGCGCGCCGGCACCGTCGACGGCGGCGATGGCGTAGGCGTTGTCGCCGGAACGGGTCAGGCGGACGCGCAGCGAGGAGGCGCCGGTCGCGTGCAGCGACACGCCCTCCCACGAGAACGGCAGTCCGGCCTCGCCCTCGCCGGAGATGATCGCGGCGTGCAGGGCGGCGTCCAGCAGTGCCGGGTGCAGGCCGAACCCGGCCGGGTCGACGCCTTCCGGCAGCGCGACCTCGGCGTAGACGACGCCGTCCTCGCCGCGCCAGGCGTGTCGCAGTCCCTGGAAGACGGGCCCGTACTCGAAGCCCATCGCGGCGAAGTTCTCGTAGCAGCCCTCGGTGTCCAGCGCGGTGACACCGGCGGGCGGCCACACGGTCGTGTCGAAGGAGAGCTCTCTTGCAGGGGCTCCAAGAACACCGATCGCGTGCTGCGTCCAGGGTTCGTCGTCGGTGCCCTCGGCGCGCGAGTAGATCTTGACGGTGCGGCGGCCGTTCGCGTCGGCGTTGCCGATCCACAGTTGCACCTGGACGCCGCCGCGTTCGGGGACGAGCAGTGGGGCGGTCAGCGTCAGTTCCTCGACGCGGTCGCACCCGACCTCGTCACCGGCGCGGATCGCCAGCTCCAGGTAGGCCGTGCCGGGCAACAGGACCGCGCCGCGCACGGCGTGGTCGACCAGCCACGGGTGGGTCTGGCGGGTCAGGCGGCCGGTGAGCAGCGCGCCGTCCTGGTCGGCGAACGAGACGGTGGCGGTGAGCAGCGGGTGTTGGGCGGCACCGAGTCCGGCGGCACGCGGGTCGTGGAAGCCGCCACCGCCCTTGGGCCAGTAGCGCTTGGCCTGGAACGCGTACGTCGGCAGGTCGACGCGTTTCGCGTTCGTTCGGGCGAAGTAGGCGTTCCAGTCGACCTTGGTGCCGCGGACGTGCAGACCGGCCAGTGCCGTGGTGATGGCCTCGATCTCGTCGCGGCCCTTGCGCAGCAACGGGATGGCGCCGTCCTCGACCAGCGCGGACAGGACGCCGTCGGGGCCGATCTCCAGGAAGTGCGTGACGCCGTGGTTTTTCAGCCAGCTGATGCCGTCGGCGAACCTCACGGCTTCGCGGACGTGGGAGACCCAGTAGCCGGCCGTGGTGATCTGCTCGACGCGGGCCTGTTCGCCGGTGACGTTGGAGATCAGCGGGATGATCGGTGCCGCGAAGGTGATGGTTCGTATTGCCGCCCGGAACTCTTCGAGCATCGGCTCCATCAGCGGCGAGTGGAACGCGTGGGAGACGTTGAGCTGCTTGGTCTTGCGGTCTTCGAAGTGCTTCGCGACTGCGTGGGTTTCTGCTTCGGTGCCCGCGATGACGATGCTGGCCGGACCGTTGATCGCGGCGATGGAAACGTTCGTGGTCAGGTGCGGGGTGACCTCGTCCTCGGTGGCCTGGAGGGCGATCATCACGCCGCCGGGCGGGAGGTTCTGCATGAGCCGCGCGCGGGCCTGGACAAGCTTGGCCGCGTCTTCGAGGCTGAACACGCCGGCGATGTGGGCGGCGGCGATCTCGCCGATGGAGTGGCCGGCTACGAAGTCCGGCTTCAGGCCCCAGGACTCGGCGAGGCGGTAGAGGGCGACCTCGATGGCGAACAGCGCGGGCTGGGTGTTCTTGGTCTGGTTGAGGGCTTCCTCGTCGTCGCCCCAGATGACGGCTTTGAGGTCCGGGTCCAGGTGTTCGAGGACCGCATCGAAGGCTTGCGCGAAGACCGGGAAGCGGATGTGGAGGTCGCGGCCCATGCCGAGGCGCTGGGCGCCTTGGCCGGTGAAGAGGAAGGCCTGCTTGGAGCGCGTGGCGGTGCCCTGGATGAGGCCGGGGGCGGGGGTGCCGTCGAGGAGGGCTTCGAGGCCGGTGCGGAGGTCTCCGACGATCGCGGCGCGGTGGTCGAAGGACGCGCGGGTGGTGGCGAGGGAGTAGGCGAGGTCGAGGGCGTGCTCAGAGGCGAGTGGCTGGGCGGTGGCGGTGGCTGTGGCTGTGGCGAGCAGGCGCTCGGCCTGGGCGCGCAACGCCTCTCGGGAGCGGCCCGAGACCAGGAACGGCACGGCTACGGCGGTCGGCATGGCTCCAGCGCTCGCCACAGTTCCGGCGCTTGCCACGGCTCCAGCGTTCGGCTCCGGCTGGGCTTCGGCCTGGTCAGGCGCGGCGCCCCCGTTCGGAATCGATACGGATTCACCGGCCCCCTGGGGGAATCCACCCCCCATCCCAATCATCTCAGGGAGGTCTGACAATTCCGGGGCGGGCGCTTCCTCGATGATCGTGTGCGCATTGGTGCCGGACAGGCCGAACGACGACACGGCGGCACGGCGCGGCTGACCGGTGGCGGGCCACGGGGTGTTCGCGGTGACCAGCCGAACGGCGCCCGCCTCCCAGTCCACGTGGGTGGACGGCGCGTCGACGCCCAGGGTCTGGGGCACGACGCCCGCGCGGATGGCCATGATCATCTTGATCACGCCGGCCACGCCCGCCGCGGCCTGGGTGTGGCTGATGTTCGACTTCACCGAGCCCAGCAGCAGTGGCTGTTCAGGAGAGCGGTTGCGGCCGTAGGTGGCCAGCAGTGCCTGGGCCTCCACCGGGTCGCCCAGGACGGTGCCGGTGCCGTGCGCCTCGACCACGTCGATCTGGTCGCTGGTCAGGCGGGCGTTCACCAGCGCGGACTTGATGACTCGCTGCTGCGACGGGCCGTTCGGGGCGGTCAGGCCGTTCGAGGCGCCGTCCTGGTTGACGGCGGAACCGCGCAACACCGCCAGGACCTCGTGGCCGTTCGCGCGTGCGTCCGACAACCGCTCCAGCACGAGCATGCCGACGCCTTCGGACCAACCCGTGCCGTCAGCCGCGTCGGCGAACGAGCGGCAGCGGCCGTCCGCGGACAGGCCGCCCTGGCGCGAGAACTCCACGAACGTCGCGGGGTTCGCCATGACGGTGACGCCGCCGGCCAGGGCCAGAGTGGACTCACCGGCGCGCAGCGACTGCATCGCCAGGTGCATTGCCACCAAAGAAGAAGAGCAGGCCGTGTCCAGGGTGACGGACGGGCCGACGAAGCCGAGGGTGTAGGAGATGCGGCCCGAGATGACCGAGTTCGAGGAGCCGAGCAGGACCATGCCCTCGCCGCCCTCGCCGGGGCCGAGCTGGTAGTCCTGGTTCATGGCGCCCGCGAAGACCGCGGTGGAAGAACCCTTCAGCGCGTGCGGGTCGATGCCCGCGCGTTCCAGTGCCTCCCAGGTGACCTCCAGCAGCACGCGCTGCTGCGGGTTCATGCCGAGGGCCTCGCGGGGTGAGATGCCGAAGAAGTCGGCGTCGAAGTCGCCCGCGCCCTCGAGGAAACCGCCCTGGTCGCTCGACGAGAGGGCGAGCATCTCGGGATCCCAGCCGCGGTCGTCGGGGAACGAGCGGATGCCGTGTTCTCCGTTGACGACCATCCGCCACAGATCTTCGGGACCGCGCACCCCACCGGGGAAACGACAGCCGATGCCGACCACGGCGATCGGTTCCGCCGCGGCAGCCTCGATGTCCTGCAGGCGCCTCTTGGTGCGCTGAAGGTCCGTGCTTGCCCGGCGGAGGTA
Organism: Lentzea sp. NPDC092896; assembly: GCF_044754905.1. NCBI lineage: Bacteria > Bacillati > Actinomycetota > Actinomycetes > Pseudonocardiales > Pseudonocardiaceae > Lentzea > Lentzea sp. NPDC092896. The sequence goes on along the minus strand of NZ_JBIVPX010000001.1, from coordinate 695,885 downwards.
GTCCCGGAGCTTCTGTTCGTTGTCCATCCCTCAACCCATCTCGAGACGCGACCTGTCAGGAATCCTCGCGTCCGGGCGCCTGGCATACCCCTAGAAACGGACAGGGGCACCCCTACCGCGAGGGGTGCCCCTGAACAGCGAAGCTCTTACCAGGTAACGGGAAGCTCCCGCAGCGAGTAGACGATGGCGCCGTCGCGGAACCGGAGCTCCTCGGCCGGCTTGGCCAGCGCCAAAGTGGGAATGCGGGTGATCAGCGTCAGCAGAGCCACCTGGAGTTCCACGCGGGACAGGAACTTCGCGATGCAGCTGTGGATGCCGTGCCCGAACGCCAGCGGCGTCGAGTCCTGGCGCGTGATGTCGAGCTTGTCGGCATCCGAGTACACGCTCTCATCGCGGTCCGCGGACGAGAGCAGGGCGATGATCCCCTCCCCCGCCTTGATCTGCTGACCGGCGATCTCCAGGTCCACCCTGGCCACCCGGCCGACACCGCACTGCATCACGTTCTGGTGCCGCAGCAGTTCCTCGACGGCACCGACGACGAGGTCCGGGTTCTCACGCAGCTTCACGAGCTGTTCCGGGTGCTCCAGCAACGTCAGGATGCTCAGCGCGATCGACGACGCCGTGGTGTCGTAGCCTGCCGAGAGGAGCATCATGCCGATGACGACGGCCTCTTCGCGTTTCAGCTCACCCGCGGCCATCTGGTTCACGACCAGGCGGCCGAGCACGTCGTCGGTCGGCTCTTTCTCCTTCTGCGCCACCAGCTTCGTCAGGTAGCCGAACAACGCGCCCGCCGCGGCGTTGCGGTGGGCCTGTGACGACGTCGTCTCGACGAGGGTGTTGATCCAGCGGCCGAACGCGAGGCGGTCCTTGTAGGGGACGCCGAGCAGCTCGCACACGACGGTCAACGGGATCGGGCGCGCGAAGTGCGTGACCAGGTCGACCGGTTGCGGGCCCTTCAGCAGCGCGTCGATGCGCTCGTCCACCAGCTTCTGCACCGCGGGACGCACTTCCTCGGCCCGCTTCTTGGTGAACATCGACATGATCATGCGCCGGTAGCGGGTGTGGTCCGGCGGGTCGACGGTGACGAACGCGCCCGGCTGCGGGTCGACCGGGAACAGGTAGCGTGGATAGCCGGGGTTCATCACCTCGGCGGAGAACCGCTCTGTGTCAGCGAGAAGAGCACGCACGTCCGCGTACCTGGCCACGAGCCACGCCGTGTCGCCCGCCGGTGTCGTCACCTTCTGCACCGGCCGGTCTGCGCGCAACCGGGCGTACTCCGGTGGCAGGTCGAGCGGGTTCTGCGGATCACGGGCGAAGGGGAACGGGCACGCCGAGGCCGGCGCGATTACTTCTTCCGTCATAGCGGGAACCTTCACTAAGAGGAGCGGAATCGGTTGATCGCGTCGATGTTTCTGCCGCGCAGCTCGTGGTCCAGCACGCCGAGACCCTCGGACGGCGCCAGGCACAGCACGCCGACCTTGCCCTGGTGGGCGTTGCGGTGAACGTCGTGCGCGGCCTGCCCCGTCTCGTCGAGCGAGTACACCTTGGACAGTGTCGGGTGGATCTTTCCCTTGGCCACCAACCGGTTCGCCTCCCACGCCTCGCGGTAGTTCGCGAAGTGCGACGAGACGATGCTCTTCAGGTTCATCCACAGGTAGCGGTTGTCGTACTGGTGCAGGTATCCCGACGTGGAGGCGCAGGTGACGATCTTGCCGCCCTTGCGCGCCACGAACACGGAGGCACCGAACGTATCCCGGCCGGGGTGCTCGAACACGATGTCCGGGTCCTCGCCACCGGTCAGCTCACGGATGCGAGCGCCGAATCTCTTCCACTCGCGCGGGTCCTGCTCGTGCTCGTTCTTCCAGAAGCGATACCCCTCGGCGGAGCGGTCGATGATCAGCTCCGCGCCCATGGACCGGCAGATCGCCGCCTTGTCCGGCGAGGACACGACGCAGACAGGGGTCGCACCGCCGTTCAACGCGAACTGCGTGGCGTACGAACCAAGTCCGCCGGACGCACCCCAGATCAGGACCGTGTCGCCCTGCTTCATGTTGCCGCCGTTGACGGACACGAGCTGGCGGTAGGCGGTGGAGTTGACCAGGCCCGGCGAGGCGGCCTCCTCCCACGTCAGGTGCTCGGGCTTGGGCATCAGCTGGTTCGCCTTGACCAGCGCGAGATCGGCCAGGCCGCCGAAGTTCGTCTCGAAGCCCCAGATCCGCTGCTGCGGGTCCAGCATCGTGTCGTTGTGGCCGTCCGGGCGCTCCAACGGCACGTCCAGGCAGTGCGCGACCACGCGATCGCCCGGCTTCCACACGGAGACACCGGCCCCGACGCGCAGCACGACGCCGGCGAGGTCGGAGCCCACGACGTGGTACGGCAGGTGGTGCTTGCCGCCCAGGCGACGGAGGAACCCGAACGTCGACACCGGCTCGAAGATCGACGTCCAGACGGTGTTGTAGTTGATCGCGGACGCCATCACGGCGACCAACGCCTCACCGGGCGCCAGCTCCGGTGTCGCGACCTCACGGATCTTCAGCGACCGCCGCGGGTCCTTCTCCCAGGTCGGGAGGTCCGCGAACATGTCGGCGTCGCTCTCCTGCACCACCACGGCCCGATAGCTCTCCGGCACTGGCAGCGCCTCGAAGTCCCGCGCCACCGCGTCGTCAGATTCGATGGCGCTCAGGATTTCGCTCATGGACTTCAAGGTAGGAGGACCGGCCCTAGGGAATGCCCGAGAGAAACGAGCCCTGCAAGTCTAGGGATTGCCGGTGCCCGCCCTGAGGTGTGCTGGGTCGTGTGCTCGCCCGATTCCTGAACCACCACCTCCGGCCGTACCGGGGAACACTCGTGCTCCTGGTGGTGCTCCAGCTGGTCCAGACCGCCGCGACCCTGCTGCTGCCCACGCTCAACGCGCAGATCATCGACAACGGCGTGCTCCTCGGCGACGCCGGCTACATCTGGGGCACCGGCCTCACGATGCTCGGGGTCGCGGCGGTGCAGATCCTCACCGCGAGCGGCGCGATGCTGCTCAGCTCCCGCATGTCCGCGGGCCTCGGCCGGGACCTGCGCGACAAGGTGTTCCGCAAGGTCATGGCCCTGTCTGCGCGGGAGGTCGACCAGATCGGCGCGCCGTCGCTGATCACCAGGACCGTCAACGACGTCGGGCAGGTCCAGAGCATCGTGCTCACGACCGCCGACGTGGCGGTGTCGGCGATCATCATGTGCGTCGGCGGCGTCGCGCTGGCGCTGGTGCAGGACGTTCCGGTGTCGATGATCCTGATCGCGCTGGTCGTCATCGTGATCGCCGGTCTGACGTTGATGCTCAAGCGGCTGTCGCCGTTCTACAAGGCCATGCAGAGCTATCTCGACCGCATCAACCACCTGCTGCGCGAGCAGATCATCGGTGTGCGGGTGATCCGCGCGTTCGTCCGCGACCAGCACGAACGCGGCCGCTTCGACGCCACCAACGGTGACCTGTACGGAACATCGCGCCGGGTCGGGCGGATCATGGCGACGATGCCGGTGATGGTCATGACCGTGATGAACGTGCTGACGATCGGCATCATCTGGTTCTCCGGTCATCGGATCGACGACGGCACCATGCAGCTCGGTGCTCTGCTCGCGTTGCTGTCCTATGTCACGTTGATCATCGTCGCGATCATCATGGCGATGCTCGTGTTCACCGAGGCCCCGCGCGCCGCCGTGTCCGCGAACCGCGTGAACGAGGTCCTGCGGGCCGAGTCGAGCATCGCCAAGCCGAGAACACCCGTCACGGAGATGGCCGAGCGGGGGCATCTGGAACTGCGCGGCGCCACGTTCGGCTATCCCGGCGCGGAGAAACCGGTGCTGCGGGACGTCAGCCTCACCGCCCGGCCGGGCGAGACGGTCGCGATCCTCGGCAGCACCGGCAGCGGCAAGTCGACGCTGTTGTCGCTGGCACTGCGGCTCTACGACGTCACCGGCGGCCAGGTGCTGATCAACGACACCGACGTCCGCGACCTGGACCCGGTGGCGCTGCACCGGATCGTCGGGTACGTGCCGCAGAAGGCGCACCTGTTCAGCGGCACGATCGCGTCGAACCTCCGGTACGGCAAGGAGGACGCGACCGACGAGGAGCTGTGGCACGCGCTGGAGATCGCGCAGGCCGCCGAGTTCGTCCGGCCGCTCGGGCTCGACGCGCCGATCTCGCAGGGCGGGTCGACCGTCTCGGGTGGACAGAGGCAACGCCTCGCCATCGCGCGGGCACTGGTGCGGCGGCCGGAGATCTACCTGCTCGACGACTGCTTCTCCGCGCTCGACCTCGGCACCGAGGCCCGGCTGCGGGCGGCGCTGGACCGCGAGCTGCACAACGCGACGATCCTGCTGGTCACTCAGCGGATCAGCACCGTCGAGGCGGCGTCGCGCGTCATCGTGCTGGAGGACGGTCAGGTCGTCGGCTCCGGCACGCACGCCGAACTGATCGGCACCAACCAGACCTACCGGGAGATCGCCCTCTCCCAGCCAGTCGGAGGGACCGTCCGATGACCCTGCTCGCCGATCCCGAAGTCCGGTCCGAGGTCGCGGAACCGAGGAAACCCAGCACCACCGGGCGGCTGTTCGGGCTGCTGGTGCCGTACCGGGGCAAGCTCGTGATCATCGGACTGCTCGCGGTCGTGACGATCGGGCTCAACCTGCTCGGCCCGATCCTGCTCGGTCGCGCCACCGACCTCATCTTCACCGGCCTGGTCAGCCGCGGCCTGCCCGCGGGTGCCACCGAGGAGCAGGTCCTCGCCCAGCTGCGGGCCGAGGGCAAGGACACGCTCGCGAACGTCATCAGCACCGTCGACTTCGTGCCCGGCCAGGGCGTCGACTTCGACACGCTCGGCAAGTTGTTGCTGCTGATCCTCGGCCTGTACCTCATCGGATCGGTGTCGATGCTGATGCAGGGCCGGGTCGTCAACAACATCGTGCAGCACGCGGTCTTCAAGCTGCGCGAGGAGATCGACGCGAAGCTGACCCGGCTCCCGCTGGCCTACTTCGACCGCAACCCGCGCGGCGAGATCCTCTCCCGTGTCTCCAACGACGTCGACAACCTGCAACGGACCGTGCAGCTGTCGATCGGGCAGATGCTCACGTCGGTGATCTCGGTGTTCGGCGTGCTGGCGATCATGCTGGTGATCTCGGTGCAGCTCGCCGTGCTGGTGCTGATCTGCGTGCCGATCGCGCTGGTGCTGGCCGCGTGGATCTCCCGGCGCGCCATGCCGAAGTTCGCCGAGCAGTGGCAGTCGACGGGAGCGTTGAACGCGCACGTCGAGGAGATGTACAGCGGCCACGCGCTGATCACCGCGTTCGGCCGCCAGGAGCAGGCCGCGCGGGAGTTCTCCGGGCGCAACGAGACGATGTACCGATCATCGTTCAGCGCGCAGGCCATCTCCGGGTTGATCGGACCCGCGACCCGGTTCATCACCGATCTCAACTACGTGTTGGTGGCCGTTGTCGGCGCGCTGCGGGTCGCGTCGGGCTCGGTGTCGATCGGTGATGTGCAGGCGTTCATCCAGTACTCCGGCATGTTCTCGCGGCCGATCATCGACGTGGCGAACTTCTCCGGGCAGCTGCAGTCCGGCATCGCCTCGGCCGAGCGCGTGTTCGAGCTGCTGGACGAGCCGGAGCAGTCACCGGCGCCCGCCAGGCCCGCGACCGTCTCGCCGGTGCGCGGGCACGTCGAGTTCTCCCGCGTCTCCTTCCGCTACACGCCCGACAAGCCGTTGATCGACGACCTGTCACTGGTCGCGGCCCCCGGCCGGCTCGTCGCCATCGTCGGGCCGACCGGCGCCGGCAAGACCACGCTGGGCAACCTGCTGCTGCGGTTCTACGAGCTCGACGGCGGCCGGATCCTGCTGGACGGCACGGACATCACGTCGCTGACCCGCGAGGAGCTCCGCTCCGCGATCGGGCTGGTCTCGCAGGACACCTGGCTGTTCGAGGGCACGATCGCCGAGAACATCGCCTACGGACGGCCTGGCGCGACGCGCGACGAGGTCGTCGAGGCCGCGAAAGCCATGTGCGTGGACCGGTTCGTACGATCGCTGCCCGACGGGTACGACACTGTGCTCGACGAGGAGCACGGCGGGTTGTCCGCGGGCGAACGGCAGCTGATCACGCTGGCGCGCGCGTTCCTCGCCCAGCCCGCGATCCTGCTGCTGGACGAGGCCACGTCGTCCATCGACACCCGCACGGAGGTCCTGATCCAGCAGGCGATGACGTCGCTACGGGCGGGCCGGACGAGCTTCGTGATCGCGCACCGGCTGTCCACGATCCGGGGCGCCGACCTGATCGTCGTGATGGACCAGGGCGCTGTCGTGGAACGCGGCACGCACGAGGAACTGATGGCCGCCCAGGGTTTCTACGCCCGGCTGTACTCAGCCTAGGACGAACGGGATCGCCAGGTCCCCCAGCTCGGCGCGCTCCGCCTCGGTCGGGGCGCGCCGTCCCGTTCCCACCAGCAGCACGTCCTCGTCCGGCCACGAGGCCGGGAACGCGCCGGCGATCTGTTCGAGGATCTCCCGGCACCGGGCGAGCGACTCCGCGGCGGGCCTGCGGGCGTGCGGCAGGTGCGCGACCAGGTCCAGGTGGTGCAGCGTCCACTCCCAGACGTAGGCGCCCAGGTAGTCGGCCGCGCTGAGCACCATGTCCTGGGTGGAGACGCGGGCGGAGGGCGAGGCGAGCCGACTGGCGCGCAACGCCGCCTGGCCCACGTCGTCGACGTGGAACTTGAGCATCCACGGTTCGCCGTACGCGGCCGCCAGCCGGACGATCAACGCCGACAGCGGATCGTCAGCGGGCTCGTGAGCGACCTTCCAGTACGTCACGGCGTCGTGCGTGGGCGCCTCGGACGACGGCGTCACGAGGGTGATCAGCACGTCCTGCGCGTCGATCACGAAGTGGCACACCAGGTCCCGCACGAGCCAGCCCTCGCATCCGGACGGCTGCGCGAAATCGTCGTCCGCGAGCTGCTCCACCGCCTCGAGCAGCTCCCCCAGGGAACGCGAAAAAAGATCCACAGCCGCAAACTACAGCGGCTGTGGATCCGGGGAGGTGGATCTACCAGCTGGCGGCGGCCAGCAGCTCGCCGTACTGGTGCTCGGTGGCGACGTGCTTGAGGTCGGCCTCGACCATCATCTTCATCAGCGCCGAGAAGTCGACCTCGGGCTTCCAGCCGAGCTCGCCGCGCACGCGGGTGGTGTCGGCACAGAGGATCTCGACCTCGGCCGGGCGGACCAGCACCGGGTCGATGTACACGTAGTCCTCCCAGTTGAGGCCCACGTGCTCGAACGCGAGGCGCACGGCGTCGCGCACCGAGTGCATCTCACCGGTGCCGACGACGTAGTCCGTGGGCTCCTCCTGCTGCAGCATCAGGTGCATCGCGCGGACGTAGTCGCCGGCGAATCCCCAGTCGCGCAACGCGTCCAGGTTGCCCAGGGCCAGCTTGTCCTGCAGGCCCTGCCTGATCTTCGCGACGCCGAGGGAGATCTTGCGGGTCACGAACTCCGCGCCGCGGCGCGGTGACTCGTGGTTGAACAGGATGCCGCCGACCGCGTACATGCCGAACGACTCGCGGTAGTTGCGCGTGATGAAGTGCCCGTAGGCCTTCGCCACGCCGTAGGGGCTGCGGGGGTGGAAGATCGTGGTCTCGCGCTGCGGCGTCTCGGCGGCCTTGCCGTACATCTCCGACGACGACGCCTGGTAGAAGCGGATGTTCTTGGCCGAGGCGCCGTTGTGGCGGCTGCTGGACAGGCCCGAGACGATGCGGATCGCCTCCAGCACGCGCAGCACGCCCATGGCGTTGACCTCGGTGACGAGCTCGGCCTGCTGCCACGACATCGGCACGAACGAGATGGCGCCCAGGTTGTAGACCTCGTCCGGCTGCACCAGGTCCACAGCGGACACCAGCGAGGCCTGGTCCATCAGGTCACCGTCCACGAAGGACAGTTCCGACATGAGCCGCGACACCCGCATCTTGTGCGGGTTCGCCTGTCCCCTGACGAGTCCCCACACGTCGTAGCCCTGCCTGAGCAGGTGCTCCGCGAGGTACGACCCGTCCTGACCGGTGATCCCGGTGATCAGTGCCCGCTTGGCCATCCCGTTTCCTCTCATCGCCTGACAGCTTGGTCCGACACGGGACGGACCTGAATCCCTTGCAAAATTAGGGGTTCAGGCACTAGGGGATTCGCCGGAAACGAAGTCCGCGACCGCGCTTCTGTTGTCGGACAGAAAGAAATGGCCGCCGGAGAACACCTTGAGCGCGAAATGACCGGTCGTGCGCTCACGCCACTGCCCCACCTCGTCCACCGACGCCTTCGGGTCGGCGTCGCCGGTCAACGCCGTGAGCGGGCACCGGAGCGCCGGGCCCGGCCGGTAGCGGTAGGTCTCGGCGGCCCGGTAGTCGGCGCGGATCGCGGGCAGCACCATCCGGACGAGTTCCTCGTCGTCGAACACCCGTGCGTTCGTGCCGGCCAGCGTGCGGACCTCGGCGATCAGGCCGGCGTCGTCGCGCTGGTGCACGCGGTCGTCGCGGACGAGCTGCGGTGCGCGGCGGCCCGAGACGAACAGGTGGTCCGGTTCGTGCCGCAGCGCCACCTCGAACGCGATCATCGCGCCCATGCTGTGCCCGAACAGGTGCAGCGGGCGGTCGCCGGGCAGCAGCGGCGCGATCTGGTCGGCCAGCGCCCGGATGTCGTCGATCAACGGCTCTGACCTGCGGTCCTGCCGTCCCGGGTACTGGACGGCGACCAGTTCGGCGCGTCCTTCGAAGTGCCGGGCGAACGGCTGGTACCAGCTCGCCGAGCCGCCCGCGTGCGGGAAGCACACCAGGCGAGGCGCCCCGGGAGGTGCCTCGGAGAGTCGCCGGAACCAGAGATCGGTGTCGAGTGTGGAGGCCACAGCGTCGATGCAAGCACCGTTTGCACTGAGGAAACGCCTCGGAAGAGTTAGGTTGGACGGCATGGGCAAGTCCCCGGCTGTGGAGCTCGAGGTGGAGGACCGCGTCGTGCGGATCTCCAACCCCGACCGCGTCTACTTTCCCGCGCGCGGCGAGACGAAACTGGATCTCGCGAACTACTACCTGTCCGTCGGTGACGGAATCGTCCGCGCGCTGCGGGAACGACCGTGCATGCTGCACCGGTTCCCCGAGGGCGTCACGGGCGAGAAAGTGCACCAGAAAAGGCTTCCGAACGGCGCGCCACCGTGGGTGCGGACCGTGCGGGTGCATTTTCCGCGCTACAACCGGCACGCCGACGAACTGTGCGTCACGCACCTCGCGGACGTGATCTGGGCGGTGCAGATGTCCACTGTGGAGTTCCACCCGTGGAACTCGCGCGCCGCGGACACCGAGAAGCCCGACGAGTGGCGCATCGACCTCGACCCCGGTCCGACGTGCACGTTCGACCGGGTGCGGCGGGTGGCGCTGGTGGTGCAGGAGGTGCTGGCCGACCTGGGCGCGACGGGGTTCCCGAAGACGTCCGGGTCGAAGGGCCTGCACATCTACGTGCGGATCAAGCCGGACTTCGGGTTCCAGGACGTGCGCAAGGCGGCGCTGGCGTTCGCGCACGAGGTCGAACGACGCGCGCCGGACGACGTCGAGACCACGTGGTGGCGCAAGGACCGCGACCCGTCGCTGGTGTTCGTGGACTACAACCAGAACACGCGCGACCGGACGATCGCCAGCGCCTACTCGGTGCGCGGCTATCCGGAGGCGACGGTGTCGACGCCGATCCGCTGGGACGAGATCCCGGACGTCGATCCGCACGACTTCACCATCGCCACCGTGCCGAAGCGCTATGCCGAACTGGGCGACCTGCACGCCGGGATCGACGACGCGGTGTGGTCGATCGAACCGCTGCTGGAGTGGGCCGCCCGCGACGAACTCGAGGTCCCCGATGAGCAGTAGCCCGCTGAAGTTCTCGTCGCTCGACCAGCCGCTGTTCGGCGGGCTGCTCAAGGGCGACCTGGTGGAGTACCTGGACTTCGTGGCGGACAGGTTCGTACCGGTGCTGGCCGGGCGGCAGCTGTCGGTGTGGCGGATCCTGCGCGGCCAGGACCCGTTCATGCAGAAGAACGTCCCCAAGTACACGCCCTCGTACGTGAAGACGGTCGAGGTCTGGGCCGAGGCGTCGCATCGCAAGATCAAGTACGCGATCTGCGACGACGTGCAGACGCTGATGTGGTTCGCGAACCAGCGCGCGGTCGAGTACCACGTGCCGCTGTACCTCGGCGATCACTTCGGCGAGGACCACGTGCAGACCCACATGGTGCTCGACGTCGACCCGCCGGAGGGCGCCGGTTTCGACGTCGTGGTCGGGTCGGCGTTGCTGATTCGCGAGGCGCTGGTCGAGGCCGGTCTGGAAAGCATCGTGAAGACGAGCGGCGCCAAGGGCGTGCACATCTTCGTGCCGTTGGAGGAGCACTCCCCCGACGACGTGGCCGCGGCGACGCGCGCGGTGGCGGTGCGGGCGGAGAAGCTCGATCCGTCGCTCGCCACCACCGCGTACATCCGGGAGGAGCGGGGCGGGAAGGTGTTCCTGGACTCGACGCGCGCCTGGGGTGCCACGGTCGCCGCCGCCTACAGTCCCCGGCTGCGCGAAGGGCTGCCGATCTCGTTCCCCGTGCCGTGGGAGTCTCTCGGCGACGTCACGCCCGCCGACTTCACGATCAAGACCCGGTTCGAGGGCGACCCGTGGGCGGCGCTGATGCCGAAGCCGCAACGCCTGCCCGACGACCTGGTCGCCGAAGGGCACACGATCCCCGTCGCCCGCGTCGTCGCGATGCACGAGGGCAAGCGGCGCAAGGCTCAGCGGGAGCGCGAGAAGTAGGCGATAAGCGCGGCCGCCAGCGGCAACGTCACGTGGGCGACGCTGGTGAACGACGGCTCGTTGGCGGACACGTAGTCGTTGGCGCGCACCAGCAGCCCGGCCGCGATGGTGACGTAGGCGGCCAGTCTGGCCGGGCCGGTGGTCAGGGCCGCGACCAGCGGGATCACGACCAGGCCCGCCAGGCTCGCGTGGGTGACGAACAGCGGCACTTCCGCCGTCAGGGTGATGACCGCGTCCAGCAGGAGCAGGGCCGGGGCGATCGCGCTCAGCCACTGCCGGTCGCGCCATTGGCGGTAGGCCGCGAGGCAGAGGAGGGCGGCCGCTGCCGCGTACAGCGTCAGCTCCTCGCCGTCGTCGTTGATCGGCGTCAGATCGTGGCCCGCGTACGCGACCACGTAGACACCCAACGCCCCCAACGCTCCTCCTGCCGCCGCCAGCCACCACGGGGTCGTCGTGCACGCGACCGCCAGGGCCGTCGCCGCCAGCGCGAACGGGATCCAGGTGAGCGTGGTGTCGCCACCGGTGAACAGGCCTGTCGTGCCGGCCAGCAGGCCCAGCGCGGCACCCGGCGCCCACGGGTGGTCGCGGCAGGTGATCACGAACAGCGCCGCTACCAGCGCCCACGGCCAGACCGCGGCGAAGACGAAGGTGTTGGGGCCGGTGTCCAGGACTCTGAGGATGCCGCCGGGGATCTCCATCAGGCCTGCGACCAGGAGCACCAAGGCAACGCCTGCGGCGAGGCGGGGCAGGACGGTCGTGACGGTGGCGAGCGGGAGGGGCTTGGAGTCGCCGGAAGCAGCTTCCGGTTCTCGCACGGGGATCGAGTCGGAGCGAGCCGAGCCTGAGCCGGACGCGGTGACCAGGGTGCGGCTCGGCAGCTTCGACGTCGGCGCTGGTGCGGTGGGCGCTGTCGGCGCGGGTGGAGTGGGCGCCGTCGGCGCGGGTGGAGTGGGTGCGGGTGGAGTGGGTGCGGGTGGAGTGGGTGCGGTGGGCACAGGTGCGGTGGTCGGAGCGGGTGCGGTGCTCGGCTTGGGCACAGTGACCGGCTTGGGCGTGGTGATCGGCTTGGGCGTGGTGGTCGACTTGGGCGCGGGGGTCGGTGCGGGCTTCTCCCCCAGCGCCTCGCGGGCCGCCGACGCCACCATGCGGCTGTCGTCCTCCAGCAGCCCGCGCAACGCGAGCCGCGCCGCCAGCGCCCGTCCCTCGTGCGCGACCGACAGCATCCGCCGCAGCTCCGGCACCGCACCCGCCCGCACACCCGGCAGCGAGTGGTCGATCGCATCCCGCAGTTCCGAGGGCAGCGGGGCCGGCACGGTGACCGGGCGAGCGCGGCGGGCTATGCGCAGGTCGCCTCGCACGTCGAGCATCCACTTGCCCGGGGTCTGGTGCGGGGTCACTCGGCGGACTCGGTCGTAGACGTACTCGTAGAGTTCGTCCAGGCCCACGTGGCCATCCTGGTCGCGGTCGGCGTCGCCGGATTCCAGGCCCTCCACCAGTGCCGAGGTGAAGACCGAGGGTTCGCCCTCGGACGAGTCGGCCACCGCGGCGCCCTCGAAGGCGTACTCCATCGCCGATGAGGCCGTGATGACGGCTCGGCCGCTGCCGCCGAACTGTTCCTCCAGGCCGATGGCGCCGCCCGCGCGGGCGACCATGCCGCGGCCGAACGCGCCGGAGTAGCAGCAGTCCAGGAGCAGCACGATGCGGCGCGAGCGGGAGCGGTTCATGCGGCGGGCCACGAAGTCCGCGCCCACCGCGGTGCCCGCCAGGCGGGAGAGCTTGGTGCTCGAGGTGGCGAAGTGGAGTTCGCCCGCCTCGTCCTTCACGCCGTGGCCGGAGAAGTGCAGGACCAGGAGGTCGTCGGGCTCGCGGTCGGCGAAGAAGTCCTCTACGGCCTCGTTGACCTCGCTGGCCGGGGAGTTGATCAGGGTGCGCACGTGGAAGCCGCCGATGCGCGGGTCGGCCAGCACCTCGCCCAGGCGGGCAGCGTCGTGGGCGGGGGCGCGCAACGACGACAGACCGGGGTCGGCGAACTCGTGGCTCGCGATGATCAGGGCGTAGCGGTGGAGGTGGCGGCCGAGCCACGCGGAACGTTCCGCCAGCTCTGCCTTCGTCGGCGCGCCGGTGAGTTCCAGGGCCTCGCCGTCCGCCTCGACCGTCACGGAACGCTCGCGGCGCTGGCCCAGCCACGACGAGACGGCGTTGATCAGCGCGGCCAGGACGGTGGACTGGGAGATCGTGGTCAGCAGCGTGCCGAGCTCGGCCACGTCGAGGGCTTTGGCGCCCGCGGGGGCCTCGCCGGCAACATCGGAGACAGCGACGACTTCACGCAGCTCGGACCGCAGGAAGGCGGTCAGCTGCTCGATTCGTTCGTCGTCGGCCCCGTCTTCATGGATGCGCAGTGTGACGTCGGTCATAGCGGCCTCCTACCGGAAGGTCGCTCACCGAGCACAAAGCATTACGAAGGGTCGGAACCCCGGAAGGCACCCCACCACAGGCCGAGCACCCCGGCGATCACGGTGGCGGTGATCCAGCCGGTGAACCCGCTGCCGTCCAGGTAGGCCCAGAACAGGCCGACGACCGGCGCGGGCACCATGAACACCGCGTCAGCGCGCAGCTGGGCGGACAGGCCACGAGGTGCGCGCGTCTCCGGATCGGGCTGAGCGGGGTTGTCGAGGCGACGGCCGCGCGGGTGCTTGGTCACCGGGCGACCGGACGGGTAGACGGTCACGCCGTCGATGGCAGCGACCCGTCCCCCGCGCAGCTCGACGGACGACGGCGACGGCAGCGTCACGAGCACGGGGTCGTAGTAGACGGGAAGCCAGCGCTCGACCGGTCCGTCGATCTCCAGCCACGACCGCACCATGAGCCCTGATTGCAGCCGAATCCGCCGCACGGACACCGTTTCAGGCGCGGAACGCGCCGTCCGCACCGCGAGCAGCACCCGCACCGCACCGGCCAGGACCACCAGCAGCGCCACCGCGACGGAGAACGTCACGCCGCCCAGCGCCCGGTCGGTCTCCAGGAACAGGTCCGAGCCCGGGATCACGGCACGCGACGGGTCCGCCGGGTCGAACGCGACCTGCGTCTGCTTCCCGACGATCCGCGCCCCGTTCTCGTACGCGACGCGCGCGGTCCCGGACGGCCAGCGCACCTCGACCGCACCGTCCGAAAAGGACACCACGGAGCCCGTGTCGCGAGACGTCAGCGACGCCAGCACCGCGCGATCGTCCGAATAGGACAGCCACGAGAACAGCGCGACGACGAAGCACACGACCAGCACGACCGCCGTGGCGAGAAGACCATGGCGCAGCGCGCGAACCCGGGAACGCAGCAAGACCAGCTCCAAACAGAAAGAAACGGCCCGGCGGAAGGACCCGCCGGGCCGTTCGACAGCTCACTACATCATCACTCGGTGAAGCCCATGTGGATGTAGTCGTACGGACGGTTCGCGTACGCGACGGCACCGAAGTTGGCGACGTTGCTCTTCACCGCGACCGCGCCGGGCAGCTGGTAGAGCGGCAGCTGGTGGCCCAGCTCCCAGATCTTCTTGTCGGCCTCGTTCGCGATCTCCAGGCGCTTGGTGTCGTCGAGCTCACCGTTGGCCTGCTCCAGCAGCTTGTTGACCTCTTCGGAGCCGATCCGGCCGTAGTTCTGGTTGGTGCTGGCCGGGTCGAGCGTGTAGATGCCCTTGCTGTCCGAGATCGGCGTGGCCGAGGCCAGCCAGCGGAAGCCGGTCATGTCGAAGTTGCCGACGTTCACGAACTGCTTGAAGAAGTCGGTCGACGGCACGGCCTGGATGTCGACCTTGGCGCCGACCTCCTTCAGCTGCGTCTGCACGAGCTTCGCGATGCTGTCCGAGACGGGGTTCGGCGTCGGGATGACGTACCGGATGACCAGTTCCTTGCCATCCTTCTTGCGGGTCTCACCCTCGAGCTTCCAGCCCAGCTCGTCGAGCTGCTTCTTCGCGGCTTCCTTGTCGAACGCCGCGACGGCCGAGTTGTCCTTGTAGCCGGCGGAGCCGAGCAGGAAGAAGTGGTTACCCGTGACCTGCGCGTCACCCTTCAGCATCTGACCGAGCAGAGCCGTGGTGATGACCTTGGTGTCGATGCCCTTCATCAGGGCGACGCGGAGCTTCGCGTCCTTCAGGATCGACGAGTCGGCGCCGTTGAAGGTGATGTGCGAGTAGTCCGGCGTGATCGCCTGACGGATGGTGACGCCCTGGATCGTCTTCGCCTTGGCGAAGTTGTCGATGCTGGAGCCGATGTCGAAGAAGTCGATCTGGCCGTTGGAGAGCGCGTCCGCGAGCGCGGGGCGGTCGACCTGACGGAAGGTGATCTTCTCGAGCTTGGGCTTGTCGCCCCACCAGTTGCTGTCGCGCACGACCGTGACGGTCTTGGCGGTGCGGTCGATCGTGCCGATCTTGAACGGACCGGCGGTGATCTTCGGCTCGTCGGCCCAGCCCTTGTTGAACGCCTCGGCGGAGGACGACATGGACTTCGGGTAGAGCGGCGAGAACAGGCCGCCCTTCCACTCGGCGAACTTCTTCTTGAACGTCACCTTGACGTCGAGGTCGGTCGCGCCCTTCTCGACCTTCTCGACGTCCTCGTAGCCGGTGGTGCCGGCGACCTCGAAGGCCTTGTCCGTCCCGTTGAGGGACTTCCACTGCGCCTCGAAGTCCTGCCAGGACAGCGCGGTGCCGTCCGACCACTTGGCCTTCGAGCTGATCTTGAACTCGAGGACCTGCGGGTCGGAGGAGGCGAGCTTCGCGTCGTCGAGGTAGTCCTTGTTGACCTCGATCGTCGAGTCGGCCTTCTGCTTGAACAGGTTCGGCATGACCGTGTCGATCATGCGACGACCGTCGGCGTTGGTGCCGTCGAGCTGGTTGTAGTTCCAGTTGTCCGGCAACTGGTCGACGGGCCAGCGGAACTCGCCGCCGTCCTTGACCTTGGACGCGTCCTGCGGGTTGATGTCCGCTTGGCCGATCGCGTTGTCCGCGCCCTTGAGCCCGGAGTCGGTCTTGCTGGGCCCCCCACACGCGGTAAGCGTGAGGGCGACGACGGCCAGCGCGGTCACACCCACCTTGGTACGTCGACTCACTGTCGTGAACCTCCCTCGTGCCCGGACACCAGTTGCCGGGGACACTGTTCCTTCGTGCTCGCAGGGCTTCTGAGGCGACGGATGCATCAGAGCACCTGACGGACTTGGGCGAAGTGGCAGGCGGCCTCGTGGTCGGGGGCCTGGACTTCGCGCGGCGGTTCGACCTCGATGCACTTGCGCTGCTGCTCGGGCGGCAGCGACGCGTGCAGGAAGCACCGCGTGCGGAAACGGCAGCCGGACGGCGGGTTCGCCGGGCTCGGCAGGTCGCCGGTGAGGATGATCCTCTCCCGCTGGCGTTCCTTGACGGGGTCGGGAATCGGGATCGCGGACAGCAGTGCCTGCGTGTACGGGTGGCGCGGCGCGTCGAACACCGAGTCCACCTCGCCGATCTCGATGATCTTCCCGAGGTACATCACGGCCACCCGGTCCGCGATGTGGCGCACCACCGACAGGTCGTGGGCCACGAACAGGTAGGCCAAGCCCAGCTTGGACTTGAGCTCCTCCAGCAGGTTGATGACACCCGCCTGGATGGAGACGTCCAGCGCCGACACCGGCTCGTCGAGCACGACGAGCTTCGGTTCGAGCGCGAGCGCCCGCGCGATGCCGATGCGCTGCCGCTGACCGCCGGAGAACTCACCGGGGTAGCGCGACAGCTGCTCGGGACGCAGGCCGACGAGCCGCATGAGCTCCGGCACGCGCCGGTTGATCTCGTCCTTGCTGTAGCCGTGCACCTGCATCGGCTCGGCGATGCAGTCGTGGATCGTGATGCGCGGGTCGAGCGACGCCATCGGGTCCTGGAAGACCACCGACATGTCGCGGCGGATCGCGAAGCGGCGCTTGGCGTCCACTTCGGACGACTTCGTGCCGAGCACGGAGATCTCGCCGCCCATGGGCTTCTGGAGGTTGAGGATCTCCATCAGCGTCGTGGTCTTGCCGCAGCCCGACTCGCCGACGAGGCCCAGGGTCTCGCCCTCGCGGACGTCGAACGTGATGCCCGCGACCGCGTGCACGGTGCCGACCTGGCGCTTGAACACCACGCCCTTGTTGACCGGGTACTCCTTGACGAGGTTGTCGAGCCCCAGCACGACGTCGCGCTGCTCGCGCGGGATCTTCGCGACCTCGGGCTCGGGGGCCACCTCGGCACCGAAGATCTCGACAGCGGCCTCGGCGCCCTCGGCGTCGGCCGCGGCGATCTCGTTGGTGCGGATGCACGCGGCGCTGTGCTCGGCCGAACCGTCGACGTCCACCAGCGGCGGTTCGACGGTGTGGCAGGCGTCGACGACCATCGGGCAGCGCGGCGCGAACGGGCAGCCGTCCGGCAGGTCCGTGAGCGACGGCGGCTGGCCCTTGATCGGCACGAGCGCCTGCTTCTCGCTGACGTCGAGACGCGGGATCGAGCCGAGCAGGCCGAGCGTGTACGGCATGCGCGGCCGCTGGTAGATCTCGTCGACGTGGCCCTTTTCGACAGCGCGGCCCGCGTACATGACCATCAGCCGGTCCGCGAACCCGGCGACGACGCCGAGGTCGTGGGTGATGATCACGATGCCCGCGCCGGTGACCTCCTGCGCGGTCTCCATCAGCTGCAGCACCTGTGCCTGCACCGTCACGTCGAGCGCGGTGGTCGGCTCGTCGGCGATGATCAGGTCGGGGTCGTTGGCGATCGCCATCGCGATCACCGCGCGCTGCCGCATGCCGCCGGAGAACTCGTGCGGGAACGCCTTGGCGCGCTCGACGGCGTTCGGGATGCCGACGAGGTCGAGCAGCTCGACCGCGCGCTTGGCCGCGACGGACTTGGACACCTTGCGGTGCACCAGGATCGCCTCGGCGATCTGGTCGCCGACGGTGTAGACCGGCGTCAGCGCGGACAGCGGGTCCTGGAACACCATCGAGATGCGGCGGCCGCGGATCTTCGACAGCTCGCCGTCGTTCTGGCCGATGAGCTCGCGGCCCTGGAACTTGATGGAGCCGGAGATGCGCGCCGAGGACGGCAGCAGGCCCATGACGGCGAGCGACGACACGGACTTGCCCGAGCCGGACTCGCCGACGATGCCGAGGACCTCACCGGGCGAGACGTGGTAGCTCAGGCCGCGCACGGCGTGGACGCGTCCGGACTCGCTGGGGAAGGACACGTGAAGGTCCTCGACCTGCAGAACCGGGCCGGTGGCGACCGGGTCGGCCGGAGTGTCGAACTGAAGCTCCGAGGTGGTCATCAGGCGGCCTTCTCCTTGGTGTCCTTCTTCTCCTTGCGGCGCACGCGCGTGGAGGTGGGGTCGAGCGCGTCGCGAAGCCCGTCGCCGACCCAGTTCACCGCCAGCACGAACACGACGAGGAAGCCCGCCGGGAACAGGAACAGCCAGGGGAAGGTCGTCGCGGACTCGGCGTTGAGTCCGATCAGGGTGCCGAGCGAGACGTCGGGCGACTGGACGCCGAACCCGAAGTAGCTCAGGCCCGTCTCGGCGAGCACGGCGGAACCGACGTTGATCGTCGCGTCGATGATGAGCAACGACGCCATGTTCGGCACGATGTGCTTCGCGATGATCTTGCGTGCGGGCTGGCCCATGAACTTGGCCGCCTTCACGAACTCGCGTTCCTTCAGCGTCAGCGTCATGCCGCGCACGATGCGGGCGGTGATCATCCACTGGAACGCCGCGAGCATCAGCACCAGCAGGAACCACGACTTGCCGCGGAACCACGGGCTCAGGATCGCGATGATCAGGAACGACGGCAGCACCAGCAGCAGGTCGACGACCCACATGAGCGCCTTGTCGGCGGCACCGAGGAAGTAGCCGGCGGCGGCACCGACGATCGCGGCGACGGTCGTCGAGATCAGCGCCACGAGCAGGCCGATGATCAACGACTTCTGCAGTCCGCGCATCGTCAGCGCGAAGATGTCGGTACCGATCTTGTCGGTGCCGAAGATGTGCTCGGAGTAAGGGGGCTCCAGGAACGCGGTGTAGTCCTGGGTGTCGTAGGACCACTTCGTCAGGAACGGGCCCACGAACGCCATCAGGTACATGCCGACGATGAGCACCAGGCCGACCAGAGCCAGCTTGTTGCGCATGAATCGGATGAGCACGAGCCTGCCGCGCGTCATCGCCTTGCCCGGTTCGGGCGCCGCGTCGACGGGGCCACCGGAGGCGGCACCGGTGGTTCCGGCGGCGTCGCCCTCGTTGAGGATCACGGTCACGTCGTCGTCACCTTGCCTAGTTCACGCGGATTCGGGGGTCGAGCGCGGCGTACAGCACGTCGGCGAGCCAGCCGGAGAACAGCACGCACACCGCGACGAAGAGCGTCACCGTGGCGGTGATGTTCGTGTCCTGCGCCGAGATGCCGGTGACGAGCCAGTCACCCATGCCGAACCAGCCGAAGATCCGCTCGGTGAACGTGCCACCGACGACGAGCAGGCCGAAACCGAACGCGAACAGGGTCGCCATCGGGATCAGCGCGGTGCGCAGGCCGTGCTTGAACAGCGCCTTGCGGCGGGTCAGCCCCTTGGCCTGGGCGGTGCGCAGGAAGTCGCTGCCGAGCACGTCGAGCATCGACGAACGCTGGTAGCGGCTGTAGTAGGCGATCTGGCCGAGCGCGATCGCGAGCGTCGGCACGATCAGGTGCTGCAGCCGGTCGCCGAGGTGCTCGAACCAGTTGCCCTGGAATCCGGGTGTCGTCTCACCGACGAAGATCAGCACGTTCGTGCCGATGGAGTCGTTGATCCCCTGAGCGCCCATCTTGAGCAGCGTGCCCAGCACGAACACCGGCGTGGACAGCAGTATGAAGCTGAACAGGGTCGCGAAGTAGTCGCTGAACTTGTACTGCCGGATCGCGCTCACCACACCGAGCAGCACGCCGAACAGGATGCCGATGGTGATGCCCAGCAGGAACAACCTCAAGCTCACGCCGATGCGCCTGCCGAGCTCGTCGGTGATCGGGCGATCGGTGATCGTGCGGCCGAAGTCGCCCTGCACCACCCCGCCCATCCACGTGACGAACCGCTGCGGGATCGGCTGGTCGAGGTGCAGGTCTCGTTTCTTCGCCTCGATCGACGCCGCCGGTGGCGGTGGGTTGCGTTGTTGCAGCACCCCGATCGGGTCAAAGGTGGCGGAGGCCAACGTGAACGCGAGGAACGTCGCCACAAGGGCTAGCACCACGTAGTTGACCAACCGCCGCAACAGAAATCCGGCCACCCGTGTTCAGTCCTCTCCCCGGTGGTTGCGACATCGGCACACTGGATTGCAGTGGACGAGTTGCAAGAGATTAACCGCCGATCTGGCGGACCGCTGCCCACCCCCACCATTACGCGGGGGCCCACTGACCGGGCCATAGTCACCCATGCGTGGAGGAAAGGTCGGCCGAACTGCCACATCAACAGTTGACTCTCGCCAATTGTGTGCCGAAGCGTGACCATTGTGCGGCCGGATCGCCGTATTCACCGTGAAGTTCTGTCTCACCACGGATGGATGTGACGCATCTGGGTGAATGCATTGACCAGAAGACGTGGGACAAGCAGCGCAATGTGATCAGAAACCGGGCATCACGCTGTGGAGCCCCTTGTGACTGCAGGGTTACTGCATCGATCAGGAGCAGATCAGGCCTCCGTCCAGCGGACCGGGAGCTGGACCACCCCGCCCACCAGCTGTTCCGTCCTCCTGCTCAGTGCGGCGAGGTCTCCGGCTAGGC
The DNA here is from genome assembly GCF_044754905.1 of Lentzea sp. NPDC092896. Taxonomy (NCBI): domain Bacteria; kingdom Bacillati; phylum Actinomycetota; class Actinomycetes; order Pseudonocardiales; family Pseudonocardiaceae; genus Lentzea; species Lentzea sp. NPDC092896. The sequence goes on along the minus strand of NZ_JBIVPX010000001.1, from coordinate 675,267 downwards.
CGAACGTCGTGAAGCGCGTCACAAGGGCTTCGAGGGTCTCGGTCAGTTCGACCCTGGCGAGCGGCGCGCCGACGCAGAACCGGAAGCCGTGCCCGAACGACAGGTGCGGGTTGGGGACGCGCGGGAGGAAGGCGGCGGGGTCGGGGAAGCGGCGCTCGTCCCGGTTGGCCTGGTCGATGCCGAGCAGCACCAGATCGCCGGCCGGGATGGTCGTTCCCTCGACCTCGATGTCGGCCATCGCGTACCGGGGCATGCCGGAGTCGTCGGAGCGCCTCTCCAGCGGAGCGCGGTGGCGCAGGACCTCCTCGACGACGGGAGGGATCGCGTCCGGGTTCCGCAGCGTCCGCCACTGGCCGGGGTGAAGGCTGAGCAGCATCACCGCGCGGTCGATGGCGGCGACGGTGGTCTCGTGCCCCGCGAACAGCAGACCGGCGCTGAGCTGCGCGACCTCCTCCTCACGGGCGTCCGGGTGCTGCCCGATCAGCCGGCTGATGACGTCGTCGGCCGGTTCCTCCTTCTTCCGCGCGACCAGTTCGCCCATGTACCCCCACAGTTTCGCGAAACCCTCCATGGACTTCTGCTCGTCGTTGAGCGTGCTCATGGCCTCTGACCAGCCCCGAAACTCCTCTCGGTCCGCCGCCGGGACACCGAGGAGTTCACAGATCACCAACACGGGCAACGGAAATGACACCGCTTCGTGAAAGTCGGCCGGCTGGTCTTGTTCGACCAGGTCGTCCAGCAGGTTGTTCAGCAGCTGACGCACGCGTGGACGCATCGCTTCCATGTTCTTCGCGGAGAACTCCGGGGCGAGCATCCTGCGCATCAAGGCGTGCTTCTCGTTTTCCTCCTCCGCGGTGGCCTTGTGCGGTTTGCCGAGAACGACCGAGTTGGTGAACCTCGGCGCGTTGTCCGGGTCCGGGTGGCCGCGGCCGAGCCTGCGGTCGGCCAGCAGGGCCTTGACCTGGTCGTAGCCGGTGACCAGCCAGGCCTCGTCCCCTGCCATCGTCGGTACGCGCTTGATCGCCATCGGTCCCCCAATAATCCGTCGTATACGACGCGTCGTATGCAACGTACCTCGCGCCCTAGACTTCGCGCCATGGTCGAGGCCTTCCAGGACGCGGAGTTCGTGATGGCGCACTTGCGCGCGTTGCGGCAGGACCTGCTGACGACGTCGATCGAGCCGCTCGGCGACGAACGGCGCAGCGGACTGACCGGGCCGCAGGTCAGCCTGATCCGGTCGCTGGTCGTCGAGGGGGCCGCGACCGTCACGGAACTGGCGCGGCGGCTGAGCCTGTCGCACTCCACGACGTCCGGGATCGTGGATCGGCTGCAGGCACGGGGGCTGGTCAAGCGGGAGACCGATCCGAAGGACCGCCGGTACACGCGGATCGAGGTGACCGCGCCGGTGCAGGGATACACGCGGGAGATCTCGGAAGGCCCTTACGGACGGCTCACGCGGGTGCTGGCGGAGGCCTCACCGGAAGAGCGCAAGGCTGTGCTGGACGGGCTGGAGACGTTGCGGGCCCTGCTTTCTAGGTGAGGCGCCACAGCCGGCCGCCGGCGATCACGAACACCTGGTCGCCGACCTTCTCCGCCGCCACGACCTCGCCGGACGGGCCCTTCGCCGGGCGTTCGTCCTTTTCGGACACCAGCTTCACGCCGCCGCGATCCACGAGCAGCGTCGGCGTGCCGTTGACGTCGACCGGGGCCGCCAGGGTGTCGTCGTCGCCGACCGGGACGTCCGGCGTGGCCAGCTTCTTCCAGTCCGGGCCCGACCACCAGGCGAGCTTGCCCTTGCTCCGGCCCACGACGTGACAGGTGCCGTCCCAGCAGCGGGCGGCCAGCGCGGCGTCGCCGTCCGGGAGGGTCGCGGTGGTCCAGGTGGTGCCGTCGAACCGCCAGACCGCGGCGCTCACCACGCCCTTCGCGATCTGCCAGCCGACGACCAGGGCGCCGTCGCCGTCCGGGGTGACGGCCAGCGGGAACCGGAGGAGTTCCTGCGAGCTCTCCAGCACGGTGCCGGCGGACGGCTGACGGGTCCAGGTGTCGTCGGCGAAGGTCCAGGCCGCGAGGTCGAGGCCGGCCTTGTCGCTCTGCCAGGTGCCGATGATCAACGGACCTCTGGCGGTGCGCACCGGGCCGATCAGCTCGCCCGCGCCGTAGCCGCCGAACGTGCTGAAGGCCTGCGGTTTCTCGTTGATGGCACGGGTGTCGCCGGTCCAGGCGCTCCAGCGGACGTTGCCGTGCGCGCCGCCGCGTTCGCCCCCGACGCCGGTGATCGTGGTGCCGTCGGAGGTGATGCCGTACCAGTGCGCTTCCTTGCCGTACGGGGTCGCAGGGGTCAGCCTGGAGTTGCTCAGCGCGCCGTCTTTGGTCCGCGTGACGAGTTCCGGGTGGTCGGACGGGCGGGTGCCGATGACCAGCATGTCGCCGTGCGTCGCCAACGCTTCGGGCGTGGCCGTGAGCTCGACCGCCGTGAAGCCGACCGTGTTGTCCGCACCGCCTGACGAGCAGCCGGCGAGGAGCAGCAAAACCGCGAGCGTCAACCTCCGCATGCGGGTCAGTATCGACCACATGCGCCCCGAACCAGGTCAGGTCCTGCACTTCTCCGAAGATCCGTCGATCACCCGGTTCGTCCCGCACCTGGCGGCGACCGCGCGGCAGCCCGGTGAGTACGTGTGGGCCGTGGACGCGCGGCGCTCCCCCGGCTACTGGTTTCCCCGGCGGTGCCCGCGGGTGATGACGTGGACCGCCACGACCAGGGTGCACGCGATCGAGTACGGGTGGCTGGAACGGATGCGGACCGTCGAGCTGTACGCGTACCGGTTCGACGCGCGCGCGTTCACGCCGTTCGGCGAGGACGGCCCCGGCGGCGGGCACGCCCACGTCGCGACCGAACCGGTGGTGCCGCTGGGTCCGGCCGAACGCGTCGGCGACCTGTTCGCGCTGCACGAGGAGGCGGGGATCGAACTGCGCCTGCTGGCGAACCTCTGGCCGTTCTGCGACGAGGTCACCGGCAGCGGGCAGGAGTTCAGCGGAATCCGGCTGCGCAACGCCCTGCCTCGTTCAATGGAATGATCAGCGCCCATGCGGGTGCTGCTGGTGGAGGACGACGAGCCGATCGCGGAATCGCTCACGCGAGGGCTGTCCCGCTACGGGTTCGAGGTCCGGTGGGTGCGCACGGGTGCGGAAGCGCTGACGGCCGGAGACTTCGCCCTGGTGCTCGTGGATCTGGGGCTGCCCGACATGGACGGCCTCGACGTCTGCCGTGAGCTGCGGGCCCGCGGGGACGTGCCGATCATCGTGATCAGCGCACGGTCCGACGAGGTCGACCGGGTGGTCGGGCTGGAGATCGGCGCCGACGACTACGTCACCAAACCGTTCGGGGTGCGCGAGGTCGTCGCACGGATGCGTGCGGTTCTCCGGCGCGTGCAGCCTGCTCAGCGCGAACCGGAGGTGCACGGACGGGTGCTCATCGACCGGCGCGGACGGCGGGTGCACCTCGACGGCGGCGAGGTCGAGCTGACGCCGAAGGAGTTCGACCTGCTGGCGTTCCTGGCCGAGGAACCGGGCGCGGTGTTCACCCGCGAGCAGATCATGGAGGCGGTGTGGGACGAGAACTGGTTCGGCCCCACCAAGACGCTCGACGTGCACGTCGGCGTGCTGCGCCGCAAGCTCGGTGACGCGGCCTCGCTGGAAACCGTGCGGGGCGTGGGATTCCGGCTGGTGCTCTCGTGATCCGCCAGCTCGCCTGGAGCTACGTGCTGCTGGTGGCGGTGGCGATCGCCGCGTTCACGGTGCCGGTGGCGTTCACGTTGAACAGCCAGATCTACGGCGACGCCGTGAACACCGCACGCCGCGAGGCCGACACCGCCGCGTTGCTGCTCGCCTCGGGCGACACCAGGTCGTTGAACGCCCTGGTGGACGCCTACGAACGCCAGACGCCCGGCCAGATCGACGTGCTGGAACCCCAGGCGGAGTCGACGGTCTGGGACGACGAGGGACTGAAGCTCACGGTTCCGGCGAAGACAGCCGACGGCACGGTCGTCGGCGCGATCCGGCTGTCCTATCCGGACGGTCCGATCACGCAACGGCTGTGGCAGATCTGGGGTTTCCGGGCCGCACTCGCCGTGGGCGTGCTGATCCTGGCGGCGTTCCTGGGACTGTGGCTGGCGCGCAGGGTCACCCGGCCGTTGCGCGAGCTGAACGCGATGGCGGGCCGGCTGCGCGACGGCGACCTGTCCGCGCGGGCCGAGGAGACCGGACCGCCGGAGACCCGCACCCTGGCCAGGACGCTGAACACCGCCACCGAGACGATCGGCACGCTGGTCGGCTCGCAACGGGCGTTCATCGGCGACGCCTCCCACCAGCTCCGCACCCCGCTGACCGCGCTGCGGCTCTCGCTCGACAACGTGGCCGACGGCGTCGACGACCCGGTGGTCCGCGAGGACGTCGAGATGGCGACGGCCGAGGTCGTGCGGATGTCCCGGCTGGTCAACGGGTTGCTGGCGCTGGCACGGGCAGAGGCGGACGTCCCCCACCCCGAACCGGTGCAGGTGCTCGACGTCGTCGCGGAACGGTTCACCGCGTGGCGCGCCGCCGCCGACGAACGCTCGATCTCCCTGGTCAGCGAGGGTTTCGACATCCGCGTCCTCGCGACCCCCGGCCACCTCGAGCAGGTGCTGGACAACGTGCTGTCCAACGCACTCGAGGTGTCCCCGGACAACGCCGCGATCGTCGTCCGCACCACCCGGCCTGGCCTGGTGGAGATCCTCGACGCCGGCCCCGGCCTGCCAGAGGCCGACCGGGCGCGGGCGTTCGACCGGTTCTGGCGCGGCCAGGGCCTCACCGGCAAGGGCGGATCCGGGCTCGGCCTCGCAATCGTCAAGCAGCTCGTCACCGACGACGGCGGCGCGGTGTCGCTGGAGGCCTCGTCCAGCGGCGGGTTGTGCGTGCGGATCAGACTTGCTCCGGCATCGCCGACGAGTGGTGGTTCACGATGAGCCACTTCCCGCCGATCTTCTCGTAGACGAACGTGTAGCGGGCGTCCACGGTCGACGCCTTGCCGTCCTTGGAGAGCGCGAACCGGTAGGTGCCCGCGTCGATCGCGTCGTCGGCGTCCAGGACGGCGACGTGCGAGTCGAGGATCTCCCCGCTCGGCTTGTTCAGCAGGAAGTGCTCGAAGTAGTCGACGATCTCGGCCCGCGTGGACCGCACCTGGTTCGACACCGTGGGCAGCAGGACCGCGTTCGGAGCGTAGCGATCGGCCACCTTCTGGGCGTCCCCCGTGGCGAGGGCGTTGTTCCAGTCGGCGAACAACGCCTTGACCTGCTCGGGCGTCGGCGCCACGTCCGTTCCGGTGGCGGTTTGTGCTGGGGCGCTGGAACATCCGACGAGCAGGGCGGTGACCCCGGTCAGTCCGGCGGCGCCGATGAGGTGCTTGCGCATCGTGTCGTTCTCCCCGATCGAGTGGCTGTTGAGATCCACTTTCGAGGTAGGACGGGAAGCGCTCGGACAGCAGAGGCCCAGCACCGGGACAAGGTTTCGGAAAGCCTGGTAAACGTGGACGTATGGGACTTCTCAGCGGAATGATGGGGAACGCGTCGAAGCTCGACCCGCGGGACGCCGCGAAGGAGTTCGGGCGGCTGCTGGCGCAGGGGGAGCAGATCCACGCGGCGTACCAGCTGGTGCGGGACTCGTTCCTGTTCACCGACCGGAGGCTGATCCTGGTCGACAAGCAGGGCATGACGGGCAAGAAGGTCGAGTACCACTCCGTGCCGTACAAGGCGATCACGCAGTTCTCGGTCGAGACCGCCGGCCACTTCGACATGGACGCGGAGCTGAAGATCTGGATCTCCAGCGCCGACGCCCCGATCTCCAAGCAGTTCGGCAAGGGCGTCGACGTCTACGAGGTGCAGGCGCTGCTGGCCACGTTCACGGCCCGGTAGCCGTCAGCGGGCCTGCAGCATCGGGCGGAACTTGTCGCGGTAGGCCCACGCCAGGCCGATCTCGGCGGCGACCACGAACAGGGCCATGCCGATGCCCGACGGCTCCAGGAAGACGTGGAACAGGAAGATGTTCACGACCATCGGAGCCAGCAACGCGAGCGCCAGCGGGACGAACCGGCCGGCGACCAGCAGGACACCGGCGACGACCTGGACGCCGGACGCCAGCTGCAGCATGTAGCCGGTCGCGTAGAGCGCCGCGCTGAACGCCACCCCGGCGGGTGCCATCGTGCTCGGATCCGGTGCGGGCATGAAGTTCAGGAACCCGTTCAGGCCGGTGACGGTGAACAGGAGACCGGTCAGCACGCGGGTCACGAGCGTCGCGTGCCGGGCGGCGGCGGACCTGCGGACAACAACGGCGGGGGTGGTGATCGTGGCGGTCATGTCGAGTTCCTCCTGGGGTGTCGTGTCCTTCCACTGATGCGTCGAACGGGCACCAGTCCGGATCGACACGACAACCCAGAAATTCTTCGAGAATCTTGTCCGCGCTGGTCAGGCCTCTGCCTTGGCGGCGCGCACGTGCTCGGCGACCGGGCTGAGCTTGAGCCAGTCCGGCAGGCCGCGCACCACCCAGCGCGTCCCGGTCAGCTCGATCGTGCCCGCGCGCACCGCGTCGAGCAGGCCGACCTCGCCCTCCCACATCCGGTAGAGCGTCGCGATGTCGGACGCCAGCACGGCGTCGACCTCCAGGCCGGGGTCGGTGTAGCAGATCGAGGCGTCGCCGGGTTCGACGACGAGCCAGAACGTGCGGCGCCGGTCGTTGACGCGGACCTCGATGTTCGCGCGTTTGGTCAGCGTGCCGGTGTCGACGCGGCCGTGCATCCACCACATCAGCACCTCGGGGTCGAGCTCGTCGGCTCGCGGATCGCCGAACGCGTACCGGGCGCCCCAGTCGGCGAGACCGAACACCAAGGGGCGCAACGCCAATCCCGGTGGCGTCAGCGTGTAGCCGTCACCGTTGCGTTGCACCAGACCGGCGTTCGCGAGCTGCCGCAGCCGCCGGGACAGCAGGGCCCGCGAGAGCCCCGGCAGGCCGCGGGACAGCTCGTTGAAGCGCGAGGCACCGATGAGCATGTCCCGCACGATCAGCAACGTCCACCGGTCGCCCAGCACCTCGACGGCGCGGACGATCGGGCAGTACTGCGCATACGTCCTCACAGGGAAAGTCTCCGTCGCCGGCGGCGATTCGTTACCGCCGTCCGGTTCACTTTCAGAACTACCTGCGGGGCTTGCGCGTTCTTACGTTTGTCGCATGACAACACTTGAGACACCGCGGGTGACCAGCACGTTCCCCACCGTGACCAGAGACGACGACGCGAAGTTCACGGACATGGCCGCGCGCATCGGCGCGATCGCGGCGGCCCACGCGTCCGACCACGACCGCGACGCCACGTTCGTGAGCGAGGCGTACGAGGCCATGCGCGAGGAGGGCTACCTGGCGTTGGCCGTACCCGAGGAACTGGGCGGGCTCGGCGCCACGATGCGCCAGGTCTGCTACGCGCAGGCCGAACTGGCCCGGCACGACGGCGCCACCGCGCTGGCCGTCACCATGCACCTGTATCTGACGCTGATGCAGGGATATCGCCGGCGCAAGGGCGCTCCGGACGCGGAAGGCGTGCTGCGGCGCGTGGCCGCGGAAGGCCTGGTCATCGCGACCAGCGGCGGCTCGGACTGGCTGTGGCCCACGACGACGGCGACGCCGGTGGACGGCGGTTTCCTGGTGAACGGCCGCAAGGCGTTCTGCAGCCAGTCACCGCGCGCGAACGTCGTGGCCACGTCCGCCGTTCTCGGTGACGAGGTGCTGCACTTCAGCGCGCCGCTGAACGCCGACGGCGTGCGCGTCGAGGAAACGTGGGACACGCTCGGCATGCGCGGCACGGCCAGCCACGACGTGGTGCTGGAGGACGTGTTCGTCCCGGCCGAGAAGATCGCCGCCCGCCGGCCGTACGGCGAGTTCGGCGCGCCCCTGTTCGCCGCGGTCGTCCACTTCGCACCGGTGTGCGGGGCGACGTACTTCGGCATCGCGTCGGGTGCGCGGGACGTGGCCGTGCGGACGACGTCCAAGAACGCCACCCGGCAGATCGGGTTGATGGACTACAAGCTGCGCACCGCGTGGTGGTCGCTGATGGGCTCGATCGAGGAGCTCGGCGACGACTACACGGCCAACGCGGAGTCGACCATCACCGTGATGCTGGCCAAGCGGCAGGCCGTCGTGGAGGCGATCGAGGTCGTCGACCTCGCGATGGAGGTCCTGGGTGGACGGTCGTTCTTCAAGCGGTCGCCGCTGGAACGGGCCTACCGCGACGTGCGCGCCGGAACGTTCCACCCGCTCACGCCCGAGGCCACACTCATGTACGCGGGCAAGGTCGCACAGGGTGACTCCGGTGTTACTGAATAACTTCAAGTTGTAGGTGTACCAAGGGTTTGCGAGGATGCGGGTCCGTCTCATCTGAAGGAGCGATTCCGGTGGCCACTCGCCTCAACCCGTACATCAGCTTCGACGGTCAAGCCCGCCAGGCGATGGAGTTCTACCACTCGGTCTTCGGCGGCGAACTGAAGATCAACACCTTCGGCGAGTTCGGCATGCAGGACACGCCGCAGGCCGACCAGATCATGCATGCGCAGCTGGAGACCGACCTCGGCTACACGATCATGGCCGCCGACACGCCTCCCGGCATGGAGTACAGGTCCGGCTCCAGCATCACGGTGTCGCTGTCGGGCGACGAAGAGGTGCTGCGGGACTACTTCAACGCCCTCGCCGAGGGCGGCAAGGTCGGGACGCCGCTGGAGAAGCAGATGTGGGGCGACGAGTACGGCGACCTCGTCGACAAGTTCGGCGTCAGCTGGATGGTCAACCTGGGCGGCCTGGGCTGACCACCGCGGCACGCGATCACTTCGGGCCGGGGCTGCGGAAGTAGCCCCGCCCGCCGTGCTGACGCATCATGTGGACCATGAGCGAGCGTCTGCGGGGTGTGGTCGGCCAACTCGCGATCCGGCCGGGTGACCGGGTGCTGGAGATCGGCTGCGGTCAGGGCGTGGCCGCCACCCTGGTGTGCGAACTGCTGTCCACCGGCACGCTCACCGCGATCGACCGCTCCACCAAGATGATCGAGGCCGCGACCCGCCGCAACGCCCCGTACGTGGCGTCGGGCAAGGCCGAGTTCCTCATCGCGTCGCTGGAGGACATGAACCTCGGCGACCGGCGGTTCGACCTGGTGTTCGCGGTGCGGGTCGGGCTGTTCCACCGCGATCCCGGCCGCGCGCACGCGCTGCTGGAACCGTGGCTGGCGCCCGGTGCGCGGGTGCTCTCGTTCTTCGACGTTCCCGTCTAGATCCGGCCGAACAGGTCGGTGATCAGCTTCTTCGACGGCTCGACGCCCGCCGGGGACATCACTTCGATCTGGGTCTTGCCCTTGCGCGCGGCGACCGTGTGCTGCGCGGTCTCGGCACCGCCGGCCGTGGCCTCGTAGGCCTCGTCGAACAGGCCCTCGAGCGCCTTGGCCTTCTCCGGCTTGCCCTTGGCGAACGTCGTGGCGGTCGCGTTGGCCGTGAACCGCACCTCGACCGGCATGCCCGCGCCCACGTAACGGCAGGTCGTGACCGCCTTGTCGACGGTCTCCTGCTGGCCCTGCAACCGCAGCCCGAGCGCCTTGCCCACGACGGAGGAGTTGGCGTTCGCGCAGTTCGGGCCGTTGCCGGCGGGCTGCTCGACGGTCGTCGGGGCCTGCGGCACCTGCGACGGCGCGGCCTCCGGGGTGGAGGTGCAGGCGGCGAGCAGGAACGCGGCGGCGGCGAGAAGGGTGATGCGCACATCCCTTCATCGGGCCTGCCGCCGCCGCGTTACCCCGTTCAGGCGCGGCCGGCGAGCCTCACCCCGCCGTCGTACCCCGGTCAGGGGCGTCCAGGGTCTGCCGGAGGATCTCGTCGACACGGGCGTTCCAGTCGACTTCCGCGACAACGCCGTCGAGGACCGCCACTGCCGCGAGCGTCACCGTTCCCTCGACGTCGGCGGTCAGCACCGGGACCTGCGCCGTGGTGGTGAACGCCGTGCCCTGCGGCGCGGTCCGCGACTCCTCGCCGGTCCAGCCCCGCACGCCGACCAGCGGTGACGGCAGGTCCGTGGCCCAGCCGGTGAGTTCGGCCCTCGTGCCGGGCGGTGCGCCGATCACGCGGTGGACGCGCAGTTCCTGGTCGTCCCAGACGGCCGTGACGCTCTCGATCCGCAGGCCCGGCACCATGGGCTGGTTCGCGTCGAACACCGGGCGGTGCCAGGACGCGGCCCAGTTGTCCGCCGCACCCAGCGGGTGGATCCGCCTGCGCACGCTGCGGTCGCCCCGGACGACCAGACTGAGGTGGTTGTCGGCGAGGTTGTGCTTCGCGGTCGGGCCGCTGGCCGTCGAGTAGGCGAAGCGGCTGTAGAGCGGGTCGTCCTCGGTCGCGTGCTCGCCCTCGAACGGCCGGACGTGGTCGCTGCCGTGGTTGTGCAGCCGCGTCACGCCGTTGTGCCGTTGGATCAGGAAACCCGGTCCGGGCAACGCAAGCGTTTGGTCCTCGTCCGGACTCTCCTGCGGTGCCGTCCACAGTGGATGATCGGGACCGGCCAGCAGGCAGACGAACGCCTTCGACGCCCAGTACGGCGAGGCCGGTCCGGAGTAGGGCTGGAGACTCGCCTCGTGCGGGCCGTGCCAGCCGAGGCTGAGCAGGCCGTCGGACAGCGAGCCCCGGTCGAGGAAGTACTGAAGAGTTCGGCCGATGAGGTGGCGGGAGTGGCCGGGGCTCAGCGGTGTCTCGCCGGTGACCGCGCCCAGCGCCACGGCCGACGCGGCGGCGAAGCGGTAGGTGAGCGACCGTCCGAAGTAGAGCGGGGCGCCGTCCGCGCCGAACAGCAGGGGGAAGCTCTTCAGGTGCTCGCGCAGGTGGGTGGTGATCGGCCGGCCGTTCAGGTGCGCGTCCAGTGCCGGGTAGAGGTGCAGCGCCCAGCCGTTGTAGTGGTCGAACGCGCGGCCGTCGCCGTCGGAGTACCAGCCGTCGCCGACGTACCAGCCTTCCAGCAGCTCCATCGCACGGTCCTGAGCCTGGCGGGTCTCGTCGTCACCGCGGCCGGCCGACTCCAGGAACGACGCCACGGTGTACGGGAAGAAGTACCAGTTGTTGGCGGCGGGAACGTGCCGCAACGCCTCCCGCAGCCAGGCCTCCACCCGGTCCTGCACCGCCTCGGGCAGCTTGTCCCACAGCCACGGTTTGGTGAGGCGCAGGCCCAGCGCGACCGAGGCCGACTCGACCATGGGCTGGCCGACGTCGACGATCGCGGGCCACTCCCCCGCCGTACCCGCGGTCAGGCCCGCGGCGTAGCGCTCCAGCAGGTTGTGCGGGTCGTCGCCGTGCGCGGTGCGGAAGGCGGCGGCGAGGAACGTGCGCGCGTAGCCCTCCAGGCCGTCCGACCGGACACCGCTGCGGGAGGGGCGGCCCGGGAGGTCGAGGAAGGCCTGGTCGGGGGACGCGTACCGCCAGGCAGCGGCGAGCAGGTCGTCGGCGGCCGCCACCCAGTGGTCGCGGGTGAGGTCGGGGGTGTGGAGTTTCACGCGGTGGGTTCCCTTCGCTCGGCCTGGAGTCTCATGCGATCCACTCTCTTCGTTCCGGCGGCACCGGTGTCTCGAACCCCTCCCCCGCCACCCATCGGCGGACCTCGGCCAGCGCGTGCAGGCCGAGGCGGTCCCACTCGTTGCCCTGCGACCCGGCCAGGTGAGGGGTGATGAGCACGTTGTCGTTGCGCCACAACGGGTGGTCCGCCGGCAGCACCTCGGGATCGGTCACGTCCAGCACCGCCCGGATCCGGCCTGCCTGCACCGCCAGCGCGTCCTGGTCGACGACGGCGCCGCGGGCGGTGTTGATCAGCACCGCGTCGTCGCGCAGCAGGCCGAGCAGCTCACCGCTCACCAGTCCCCTGGTCTGCGGCAGCAACGGCGTGTGCACGCTGACCACGTCGCTGCGTTCGAACAGCTCGGCGAGGCTCACGGACTCGGCACCGTCCACTTCGGTCACGAACGGATCGTGCACCAGCACCTGGAAATCGTAGGGCGCCAGCAGCTCGATCACCCGGCGGCCGATCATCGACGCGGACAGGATGCCGACCGTGGCGCCGAAGTTGCCGACGGACGGCGAGACCCCGTACACCGACATCCGCTTGGTCTCGCGGTACTCGCGGGCGCGTTCGAGCACCCGCTTGCCGGTCAGCAGGATCATCGCGACGGTGTACTCGGCCACCGGCAGCGCGTTGGCCTGGGCGGCCGACGACACCGCGATGCCGCGGTCCCAGCAGGCGTCGGTGACGAAGCCCTTGACCGACCCGGCGGTGTGCACGATCGCCTTCAGGCTCGGCAGCCGGTCGAGCACCTCGGCGGTGATCGGCGGGCAGCCCCAGCCCGTGACGAGCAGGTCGACGTCGGGCACCCCGGCGAAGTCCTCGCTGACGCCCTCGAAGTCGCACAACGCCTTCAGGTCGTGGAGCACGGGCGCGAGGACGGCGGCGGCGGCCTCCTCCGACATCACGCCCGCGGCCCTCACTTGACGGCTCCCGCGGTCATGCCGGCCTTCCAGAACCGTTGCAGCAACATGAACGCGAGAATCAGCGGCAGCACCGCGAAGAGAGATCCCATGATCACCACCGGGTAGTACTCGGGAGACACCGTGGCCGAACTGTTCCACTGGTAGAGGCCAAGGCTGACGGGGTAGAGCTTCTGATCGGACAGCATCACCATGGGCAGGAAGAAGTTGTTCCAGATCGTGGTGAGCTGGAACAGGAACAGCGTCACCATGCCCGGTCCGAGCATCCGCAGCGCGACCTTGAAGTACGTGGCGAGATCGCCCGCGCCGTCGATGCGGGCGGCCTCCAGCACCTCGTCGGGCACGTAGCCCTGCGCGAAGATCCGGCCGAGGTAGACGCCGAACGGGTTGAACAGCGCCGGGATGAACACCGCCCAGAACGTGTTCACCAGGCCCGCCCCGGACGCCATCAGGTACAGCGGCAGCGCGAGCACGGTCTGCGGCACCATGACCGCCGCGAGCACGAGCCCGAAGAGCTTCTCCTTGTGGCGGAAGGAGTACTTGTCGAACGCGTACCCCGAGGCGATCGAGATGAACGCGCTGACCGCGGCACCGATCACCGCGTAAAGGAGGCTGTTGAGGTACCAGCGCCCGTACAGGCCCTTGTCCATCGCGAACAGGTTCTTGACGTTCTCCACCAGCGAGAACCCGCCGAACAGGTCGCTGTTGAACAGGGCGTCGACGTTCTTCGTGGCGGCGAGCACGAGCCACATCACCGGCAGCAGGGTGTAGAGCACCGAGACGCCGATGACCACGTTCACCGTGGTCCGGCCGAGGAGGGTCATCAGGCGGCCTTCCTGTTCGTCCAGCGGGTGACGCCGAAGGACAGCGCGACCGTGAAGGCCAGCAGGATCACGGACGCGGCCGCGGCGAGGCCGTAGTTGTTGCGGGTGAAGGCCGCGTCGTAGATGTACATGCTCGGCGAGAACCGGGCGCTGATCATCGGGGTGGACTGGCTGAGCAGCACGGGTTCGGTGAACAGCTGCAATGCCCAGATGAGCGTGAAGATGCCGACCGTGACGATCGCGCCGCGCACCAGCGGTGCCTTGATCCGCAGCGCCTGCTTGACCGGGCCCGCTCCGTCCACGACGGACGCTTCCAGGACTTCGCGCGGCACGGCCTGCAGCGCCGCGTAGAAGATCACCATGTTGTAGCCGAGGTTGCTCCACAGGGCGATGTTCACGATCGACGGCAGCACGGTGTTGATGCCGAGGAAGTTGATCTGGATGTCGGCCTTGGCGAACAGGTCGATGATCGGGCTCAGGCCCGGTGTGTAGAGGTAGAGCCAGATCAGGGCGGCGATGATGCCCGGCACGGCGTGCGGCAGGTAGAGGCCCATCTGCATCCAGCTGCGCAGTTTCGCCACACCGGAGTCCAGCAGCAGCGCGAGGGTGAGCGCGCCGACGACCATCAGCGGGATGTAGAGCAGGCAGTACAGGACCACGGTCAGCAGGCCGTTGAGGAACGTCGGGTCGCTCAGCACGGCGACGTAACTGCGCAGGCCGACGAACACCGTGCTCTCCGGGCCGAAGCCCAGTCCCGGCTGGTCGGCGGCGAAGAAGCTGAGCCAGATCGCCGTTCCGGTCGGGATGAGGAACACCGTGACCAGCAACAGGAAGAAGGGCGCCATCAGGACGGCGCAGGCGAGTTTGCCCTTCACCGCGCACCCTCCTCAGTGGACAGACCGAGGGCTTTCAGATCGGGCATCGTGCCGCTCTGGGCCGTCCGCACCGCGTCGATCAGCGTGCCCTCGCCGGCGCCCGCCTTGGCGAACCCGTCCTGCATCACCTTCAGGGTGGCGGTCATCCGCGGTCCCCACACCCAGCCGTCGCGGACCTTGTTCGCCTCCTGCTCGAAGAGCCGGTAGATGTCCTGGCCGCCGTAGTACTCGCCGGGGAACGCCTTGGCGCCCGCCTCGACCAGGCCGGGCGCGACCGGGTACTGGCTGCTGGTGCCGCTCTTCAACCGAGCCGTCAGCGCGTCCGGGTGGGTGCACTGCCACTCGATGAACTCCATCGCGGCCTCGGGTTCCCGGGAGTCCTTGGTGATCGCGAACGTCGACCCGCCGTGCGTGCCGACGACCTGCTCGTCCCAGATCGGCATGGCGGCGATGCGCCACTTGCCCTTCTGCGCCGGCCGCGCCCGCATCTGCGCGCCCGCGTCCCAGGCGCCACTGAGCCTCGTGATCACGCGGTCCTGGCCGATCTGGGCGTCGTGCTGCTTGCTGTCGCCGGCGTTGCGGAACACCAGGTCCTCGTCGATGAGCTTCTGCCAGTAGGCCGCGACCTTCCGGGTGGGCTCGTCGGCGAGGGAGACGCGCCACTTGCCGCCGCTGGTGTCGAACCACTGCGCGCCGGCCTGCCAGGCGTGGCAGGCGAACTGCGTGCCGCCGTCCGTCGGGAAGATCGTGAGCCTCTTGTCCGGGAACCTGCTCCGCACGGTGCGAGCGAGATCGGCGAACTCGTCCCACGTCGTCGGGATCTCGAAACCGTTGGCCTGGAACAGGTCCGCGCGGTAGTGCAGGACCATCGGCTCGATGTCGAGCGGGACGCTGAACACGCGGTTGTCGAAGGTCGTGAGCTTGAGCGCCTGCGGCAGGAGCTTCTGCTTCACGCGGTCGGTCACGAGGTCGGTGATGTCCCTGGCGACGCCGTCGATCGCGTACCCCGGCACCTGCGGGTACTCGATCGTGGCGACGTCCGGTGCGTTGCCCGCACGAGCCGCGTTGCTGAGCTTGGCGTAGCCGCCCTGCCCACCGGAGGGGATCTGCTGGAAGACCACCCTGATGCGGTTCTGCGAGGAGTTGAACGCGTCGACGACCTGCTGACTACCTCGCAGGGCCGACCAGAACGTGATCTCTACCGGACCTCCGGCACCGCGGCGTTGCGGAGTGGAGCAGGCCGCCAATGGTGCCGTGAGACCCGCCGCGAGAAGTGTGCGACGACTCAGGCGCATGAAGCGCATCCTGATCGCCTGATCGGTTTGTCGTCAAGAAACGGTCAAACGCTCAGTCGATGAGCGGATCTTCAACGCGGGCAGCAGCTCGATCCGTTCGGGGGCTGTGACCTCGCCTTTCAGCTTCCTGAGCAACAGCTCCGCGGCGACCCGGCCGACCTCGGTCTTCGGCGGCGCGACGGCCGTGAGCGGGATGCTGCCGAGCGACGCGACCACGTCGTCGTACGACACGACCGAGCACATCCGCGGCACCTCCATCCCGGCGTGCATCATCTGCTGGACCAGCATCAACGCGTCCTCGTCGCCGTGCAGGACCGCCGCCGTCGCCCGATGCCTCCGCAGCACGTTCACCAGCCCGGTGTCCGGCGAGCTCCGCACCGTGACGGCGTCCTCCAGGTTCGCCGAGATCTCCTGGAACGCCCTGCGCAGCACCCGTGCCGTGGGGCTGTCGTCGCGTGCGGCCAGCACGATCCGACGGTGCCCGAGGTCGGTCAGGTGCTTCACGGCCAGATGCATGCCGTACCAGTGGTCCGAGCACACGGAGTTCATCGCCCGCAGACCGCCGCTCGGGCGGCGCTCCATGAGGACGGTCGGCACGCCGGTGTTCGCGAGCCAGTCGTCCTGCGCCTCCTCCTCGAACGTGCGCCAGCGCGGCGCCATCAGCATCCCCTGCACCTGCTCGGTCAGCGCCTTCTCGACGATTGGCCGTTCCGCGCCCCTGACCTGCGGCGCGATGTGCAGGACGACCCGCATGCCGGCCTCTTCGAGCGTCTTTCGGGCGCCGTTCATCGTCTCGTACAGGTACGTGTGGCGCTCCGGCACGACCAGCGCGATCGCTCCGTTCGTGGCCTGCTTCGGCGCCGGCTGCTCGACCGGCGTCAACGAGCGCGCGACGCCGTGCCCGCGGCGCAGCCTGCCGAGCCGGGCGAGCTCCTCGACGTCCCGTCTGATCGTGACGATCGAAACGTCCAGCTCCTCGGCCAGATCGCTCACCTTGACCGTGCCCCGCGACGCTGTGACGGCCAGGATCCGCTGCCGCCGCGCTTCGCTGGACTCCCGCATGACCGACCGCCTGTTCGTTTGAGCGTTTTGCCGGAGCATAGCTGAAACACCTCTCAGCGACCGGCGGCTAGCGTCGGCACCGAGGGGGACGACCAGACATGAAGATCGTGATTCCAGGCGGTACCGGGCAGGTCGGCGGCATTCTGACCCGCGCGTTCAGGGCGGCGGGCCACGACGTGGTGATCATCGGCCGCAACGCCGGCGTGCGGTGGGACGGCCACACGCTGGGCAGGTGGGCCGAGGAGATCGACGGGGCCGACGTCGTCGTCAACCTGGCCGGGCGGAGCGTGAGCTGCCGCTACACGGCGGAGAACCTCCAGCAGATGATGCGGTCGCGGATCGACTCGGCGCGGGTCGTCGGCGAGGCGATCGCGAAGGCGGACAACCCACCTTCGGTCTGGCTGCAGATGAGCACCGCGACGATCTACGCGCACCGGTTCGACGCGGCCAACGACGAGGAGACCGGGGTGCTCGGCGGACGCGAGCCGGACGTGCCGGGCTACTGGACGTACAGCGTCGAGATCGCCAAGCGCTGGGAGGCCGAGCTGGACGAGGCCGACACGCCGGGCACCCGCAAAGTCGCGTTGCGGTCCGCGATGGTGATGAGCCCCGACCGCGGTGGCGTGTTCGACTACCTGTCGTGGCTGGCCCGGCTCGGGCTGGGCGGCCCGGTGGCAGGCGGGCGCCAGTACGTCTCGTGGATCCACGACGACGACTTCGTGCGGGCGGTCGCGTTGCTGATCAGGGAGCCGATCGCGGGGCCGGTCAACCTGGCTGCGCCGCACCCGGTGCCGCAGCGGGAGTTCATGCGCGACCTCCGCCAGGCCTGGAACGTGCCCGTGGGGCTGCCCGCGACCCGCTGGATGGCCGGGCTCGGCGCGTTCGCCCTGCGCACCGACACCGAGCTGCTGCTCAAGAGCCGCCGGGTCGTGCCGGGCAGGCTCGGGCAGGCCGGATTCGAGTTCCACTTCCCGAACTGGCGGGAGGCGGCGCAGAATCTGGCTGAGCGCAGGAGGTGACATGCCGAGGATCAACGACGTCGGCGGGCAGGACGGGTTCGGGCCCGTGATCGAGGAGCTCGACGAGCCGCCCTTCCACGCGGACTGGGAAGCGCACGTGATGGCCATGAACCGCGCGCTGATCGGGCAGGGCGTCTACAACCTGGACGAGTTCAGGGACGCCGTCGAGCGGACCATGTCGCACGAGTCGTCCTACTACGAGAACTGGTTCCGCGCGATCGGGACCCTGCTGAAGGAGCGCGGCGTTGTCTGAGCGCTACCGGACCGGCGACCGCGTCCGGACGTCCACAGTGGACCCTGATCACCACACCCGGCTGCCGCACTACGCGCGCGGCCGCCTCGGCACGGTCATCGGCGGCGACGGCGTCCACCCGCTGGCGGACCTGAGCGCGCGGGGAGTCCAGCAGCCACAACAGGTGTACCTGGTGCGGTTCTCCGCACGCGAACTGTTCGGCCACGGCGACCACAACGTGACGCTGTCCCTCTGGGAGGACTACCTCAGCGATGAGTGACGACCACGACGACTCCCCGATCGCCGCGCGCGTGCGGGAACTGGAAGCGATCCTCGAGGAGAAGGGGCTGCTGGACCCCCGGGAGCTGGACCAGGTGCTGGAGGCGTTCGCGCACAGGGCCTCACCCGCCAACGGGTTCCGGGTCGTGGCACGGGCCTGGACCGACGAAGGCTTCCGGGCGCGGCTGCTGGAGAACGCGAACGAGGCGCTGCCCGAGCTCGGCCTGTCGATGGGCGGCGGTCTGCAGGTGCAACGGCTGCACGTCGTCGAGAACACCGAGGACGTGCACAACGTCATCGTCTGCACGCTCTGCAGCTGCTACCCGCTCTCGCTGCTCGGACCGTCCCCCACCTGGTACAAGAGCACGGCCTACCGCTCGAAGGTGGTCAGCCACCCGCGCGAGGTGCTGGAGCAGTTCGGGCTGACGCTGCCCGAGACCACCAGGATCGAGGTCTGGGACGCGAACGCCGAGTCGCGGTACATGGTGCTGCCGCGCCGGCCCTCGGGCACGGAGGACCTCTCCGAAGCCGAGCTGGCGGAACGGGTGACGCGCAACGGGCTGATCGGCACCGCGGCCGTGTGACCGCGGTGCCGCACCAGACCTACAGGTTCTTCATGATGGTGTCGATCGCCTTGCCGAGCTGCGCGTACTTCTGCGTGTACAGCACGGGGTACACGCCGGGCGGGTCGGCCGGGCGGTCCGCGTCCACGTAGTCGGTGCCCAGGTTGCAGAACACGACCACGATGTAGTTGCGGTTGTCCTTGCCGCGCAACGACTTCACGATGCCCGCGTCGGAACCGGTCGTGTCGACCCAGCCCGTCTTGTGCGCGAACGTCACCTCGGCGGCGTCGTTGCACGGGCGGACGTCACGGTCGTAGACCGCGTCGCCGACGGTCACGGTGCCGTCCGGCTTGATCCAGCGCGCCGGCACCTGCTGCGGGATGCCCTGCACCGGGTAGTCGCGGCCGCACCAGTTCGGCGTGGACAGCATCTCGTTGTGGCCCTGGCCCGCCAGCGTCTCCTGGAAGAACTTGCGCGACGAGGACGAGAGTTCGTTGCGGGTGACGGGCTTGCCGCTGTCGGTCGTCCACAGCACGCCCGCGCCGCCGTTGACCAGCAGCAGGAGCTTCGCGGTGTCGAGGCCGCTCATGTTGGAGCCGATCCACTGGCCGCCGTTGCCGGGCAACGTGCCGGTGACCCGCAGGGTCGGCATGCCCAGGTCGACGAACGACTGGTTGACCGCGTCCCACGCGTTGTGGTCGTGGATCAGCTTGATCAGCGAGCAGGTGGACTCGTTCTGCGACTTCGTGATCATCTCGTCGAAGTGCTGCCGGATCTTCTTCACCGACGGCCCGCCGCACGCCGGGCGCACCGGGCTCGGGTCGTAGACGTAGTCGGCGTCGAGATCGATCTTGCCCTGGTCGGCCAGGCGCAGGACGCCGAAGCCCACCATCAGCTTCAGCACCGACGCCGGGTACGGCGAGGAGAAGTCGATCGCCGCGTTCTCCCGGCCGGGCAGCACGTCGACGGTGCCCTTGCCGCCGTTGACGTCCCACTCGGTGTCGTCCCACCAGCGGTAGCGCACCTGGTCGGTGGACAGCCCCTTGTGCTTGACCGGCACGACCACGCCGTTCGGGTACTGCGGGCTGAGCAGCACGTTCGCCACGGACTTCGGGCGGCCCAGGACGTCGAGCTCGATGATCGCCGCGTCCATGTTCGGCGTCTGGTGCAACGGCTTGCCCGCCGCCGCTGCCGTCAACGACCGGGCCTTGTCCATCAGTTCGGCGGGTGAGGCGTCGTACTTCTCCCGCTTGCCCGCCGACCGGGCACCGGGCTCCGGCGGGGTCAGGTCGATGACGTCCTTGAAGTTCTGCGCGACGATCGCCTCGCGCAGCCGGTCGGCCAGCGGGCGGTGGTACTCGTCGGCCGACGCAGCCGGCGCGAAGGTCGCGGCGGTGAGTGCGAGAACCGTGCCCAGCACGGCGAAACGCTTGATTTTCATTCAGTTCCCCAGTGTGAAGTGGATCCAGCGCGGTCGAACTGTATCGGCTGCTGATGATCACCGCGCATCCGTTCACGAAGACGCGGTGGACACCTGTCACGTTGCACGGATCAGCGAACGGGTTCCGGCACGGTCTCCAGCGACCGCACGGACCGGGACGCGAGCATCCCGGCGGTCGCGAGCAGGTAGATCGCCGCGCACCCGAGCAGGGCCGCCGACGTCCCGAACGCGTGCGACACCGGCCCGATCGCGAGCTGGGCCAGCGGAATCGCCACGAACGACCCGAGCATGTCGTAGGAGTACACGCGGGCGAGCCGGTCAGCGGGCACGTGGTGTTGCAGCGCCACCTCCCACGCCACCCCGAACTGCTCCAGGCCCAAGCCGCACGCGAACGAGGTCAGGAGCAGCAGCCACGGCGCCGGGTGCACGACCATGACCACCGGCAGCAGCGCGAACCCCGCCACGCACGCCACCCCGAGCAGCAGCGGGCGCCGCACCTTGACGCGCATCACGACGAACGCGCCGGCGACCATGCCCGCGGTCTGCGAGGCCAGGACCAGGCCCCACATCTCCCGCCCGAACGTGGTGTCCGCCAGCACCGGCCCGAGCACCATCACGCCGCCGACGAGGGCCGCGTTGACGAACGTGAAGGCCACGACCACGACCCAGACCCATTGCCGTGACACGAACTCCGTCCAGCCGACCTTCAGCTCGGCCAGCACCGACGGCTTGTGCTCCGCGGCGACCTGGGCGGCGGGCACCCGCACGAACGCGAAGAACACCCCGGCCAGCGCGAACGAGAGCGCGTCCACGGCGAGGCCCCAGCCGGGGCCGGTGAAGGCGATCAGCAGTCCGCCCAGCGCCGCGCCGCCGATGCGCGCGGAGTTCAACCCCAGCCGCAGCAACGCGTTCGCCTGCAGACGCAGGTCGGCGGGCACGGTCTGCGGCACCAGCGCGGCGGAGGCCGGCAGCGAGAACGCGCTCGACATCCCGTTGACCGCCGACAGCACGACGAACCAGGTCACCGACGCCGTCCCGGTCAGCACGAGCACGGCGATCAGGGCCTGGCTGGCGAAGCTGACCGCGCACGACCCGGCGAGCACGAGGTGGCGCGGCAGCCGGTCCGCGACCACACCGCCCCACAGCAGGAACGCCACGTTGGTCAGCGATCGCGCGGCGACGACGACGCCCAGCGACGTGATCGACGAGGTGAGGTCGAGCACGGCGAACGCCAGCGCGATCGGCGCCATGGCGTTGCCGGCGATGGTGGTGAAACGACCTGCGAGAAGCCAGCGAAAAGCCGGATGCGCCAGCGGCGCCAGTGATGCCCCCATCAGGAAAACCTATAACGACGGGAGCCGCCCGACCCCGAGGATCGAGCGGCTCCCGGTCATCGCACCCTCGGGTGCGATGAGGCGATGACCACCGCGGCGGCGACGGTCACCAGGTTCTTCAGGATGTACTGGGCTTCGAACGACGCCTGCAGCGGACCGGCCCACATCTCGCCGGGGAACAACACCAGCGGTGTCGACACCAGCACGACGTGGCCGACGAGCAGGACCGCGCAGAACCGCGGTGCGCGGAAGCTCAGCAGAACCAGTGCGATCCCGATCTCGGTGATCGCGGCACTCACTCGGGCGAAATCCCCGTGGATGATCCCGAACGTCAGCGCGGACACCGTGCGTTCGACGAGATCCTGGGCAGGGCTGCCACCGGGAAAGAGCTTCAGCACGCCGAACCAGAGGTACACGACCCCCAGTCCAATGCGCAGCAGAGGAATTCCGGACTCTCGCGCAAAACGAGTCAGGCGTTCTTCCGTGCTTTCACGGCGTGTGGTTTCCGGACGAGACATGATCTCCCTCTCCTGTCTGACTGCCACCACCCAGCCAGACAGGAAGTACGAGGAAAGATCAGCTGACGGGATCTCCGAGCGGGTTCAGCAGGTCGGCCTTGCCCTCGAACGCGAACAGCAGCAGGTCGACCATCCGGAACGTGCTGGAGTCCGGGCCGAGCGTGGGCCGCCAGTACGGCGAGCGCACGATCGAGATCCGGCTGCCCTCCATCGCGCGGTGGAAGACCTCCGCGGTGATCCGGCCGCCGACCGGGCCCATCCGCCCGTCGCCGACCTCGGCCTCGCGCAGGACGTAGAACCACAGCGGGGTGGCCTCGACCAGCCGCGCCTTCTGCTCGTCCGACAGGCCGTCGAGCACCGCGCCGCCGTTGCCGGTGAGGATCTGCTCGGCGGTGAGCGGCTCGACCTCGAACAGCTCGGCGATCTGCTGACCGGTGGCGAGCTCCATCATCGAGGCCCTGGTCAGGTTCCGGAACGCGAGGTTGCGCTCGATCTCCCGGAACTGCGTGCCGCGGCCGCCGAACGTGCCGGCCGGCAGCTGCGTCAGCGGGTCGACCAGCAGCGTGTCGATCCGCTTGGTGACGTTGCCGCCGTCGAACTCCGCCGGCGCGACCAGGTCGTCGCGGTCGGCCTCGGTGAAGTCGTAGAGCCTGCGGAAGTCCGCGATCCAGTTGCTGGGCAACGTGAAGAAGTCGCCCCTGGTCACGTCGTCGAGGTCGGCCGGAAGCGCCGACGACGGGTCGAAGTTGCCGCTCACCCCGGTGAAGGTGAACAACTGGAACAACGATGCCGGCGCGCCCACCGGGCCGCCGCTGCGGAACACGCGGTTCCACTGGTACGCGCCGCGGACCTGGCTGTGCCCGAAGCGGTACGAGGCGACCGAGAACTCGATCGGCATGGTCGGCGAGTCGTGCCGGCTGCGGCCCGGCACCTCGAAGAACCGGCGGCCGTTGGTGAAGACGTCCTCCACGATCGCCGGGTCGACGATCCGCGGCAGGTGGTCGGTCTTCAGCATCCACTGGTAGTGCCGCACGACGAGTTCCTTGGCGGCGCGGAACAGCCGCTCGCCGGTGAGGCCGGTGAGCGCGAGCTCGTCGACCACGCGGTTGTGGAAGCGCAGGAACGCGAGGTGCGTCTGCGCCACCACGAGGTTCTCGTCGTTGCGGGCGTCCGGGATCAGCGGCAGCCGCCGGTCCGCCGCCGTGCCGCCCGTCCCACCGCGGCGTGGCAGGTCGAAACCCTCGAACGGGACGTTGGTGCCCTCGTCGGGGAACGGCACCGGCGTCGTGGTGCCGACCTTGAACTTCACGCCGTCCTGGGCGTAGAAGACCTGGTCGTCCTTGTCGCGCGGGCCGCGGCCGTAGACCGAGTCGAGGTCCAGGGCCGGCGAGCGGCCCTGCATCAGCTCGTCCAGGTTGACGTCCTGCCCGAGCTGCGACTCGGTGCGGTCCATGGTCAGGTCGTGGTCGACGAACTGGCCGAGGTAGGTGAACCCCGCCGGCACGGCCGGATCGGCCGAATCGGGCTGCGGAACGTTCGCGGTGATCGCGGTCGCGAGGGCAACCCGCGTCTCCTCGTCCGTTCGCGGCCCTTTCGGCCCCAGTCGCGAGAACCGGAACCTGCGCAACTCCTCCGCCGTGGAGGGCTGACGCGTGGTGGCCTCACCTTTGCCGTCGAATTCCAGCACACCTTCGCCCACGACGAAGAAACTGTCGCGCACGTGCCTCTTCATATTTCCCCCTGTTTTCCCTGTGTCAGGCGACCTGTTCTCCCCAACAAGCACCTGCCCCACCACCAGTCTCCAGACGGTCTAAATTACCGTCGAAGCTTTTGGCCAAAACCAAAATGTGGTCACACAGCGGATACGAGGTGGTCCGGAATATTCGTGAATTCCTCGAGATCGGCGATCTTGGCGGCCAGGTTCTCCGCGGCGTCGTGATAAGTCCTCGTGTTCAGCACGTGCTGGATCCGTTCGGCCAGGACGGTGGCGGTCAGCCCTTTCACGTCCACGCACACGCCCGCGTTCAGATCTTGAATTCGTCCCGCGTTGCGCGGCTGGTCGGCGAACAACGGCACGGCGACCATCGGAACGCCCGCGGTCAGCGCCTCCCGCACCTCGCTGTGGCCCGCGTCCGTCACGACCACCTTCGCGGTGGCGGGGAGCCTGCCGAGCGCCTCCGCCACGACGTGCGGCAACCGCGAGCCGGGCGGCAGGTGGGCGCCGAACGACACGACGGCCCCGCGGGCCTGGTCGACCGGCACGCGGAAGTGGTGCTGGGCCGGATGCCAGAGCGCCGGGGTCAGGCCCGCGGTGAAGGCCGGTTCGGTCGCCCCGACCCCGAACCTCGCGCGAACCTTGTCCATGAGCTCGTCGAGCAGCGGGATCTCCAGCGGTGCGAACGGGGCGGTGTCGAGCAGCGCGTGCGGGATGCCCAGCACCTCGGCGGCGATCTGGCCGCCGTACTCGTTCGTCTCGCGCAGGATGACGTCAGGGCGCCAGGTGCGGGCGAGGTCGAGGACGTTCGCGGCCGTCGCGACCACCAGCTCCGCCGACCAGAACGGCGACTTCAGCACACCGTCGCGTTCCGGGAGCCACGACGGCGAAGGACTCAGGTCGTACGGCGCCGTCACGACCACAGCGTCGTGCCCCCGCTCCCGGAACGCTTTCGCGAGCGGCACCACCGGTTCCAGACGAGAGCGACTGGGCGACGACGTCAGCAGAACACGCATGCGAACCAGTTTCGCGACCGCCACCACCGGGTACAGCTGCGAAATGCTCGAAGTCACGGTGACCGAGTCGTCGCCTGCCTCCACCCTGGTCGCGGTCTCCGGTGAACTCGCCGGTCCTGGCTCGAAGAGACTGCTCGCGAAGCTCGACCGCCTCCTCGACCAGGGCCACCGCTACGTGGTGCTGGACCTGACAGCCGTCACGTTCTGCGACTCCAGCGGCGTCAGCGCTTTGGTGCGCGGGCACGCGCGCGCGTCGGCCGCGGCGGGCGGGCTGAAGCTCTCCGCCGCGTCCGACCAGGTGACACGCGTGCTCGAGGTGACGGGCCTGGCCAGGATGCTCGGTCTTCCGTCCACAGTAGACAGCTAGGAGCAGGCGGGGCGCATCGCTTCGGCCAGCGCGTTCTCGTGCAACCGGTCGAGGCGGTGCAGCACCACCGCGGACCGTTCGGCGATGGTCGCGTGGATCTCGCACTTCAGCGTCGGGCGGCGGAGCTGTTCGGTGTCCTTGAGCTCGGCCAGGATCTCGGTCGTCAGCCGGTCGAGGATCGGGCGGACCTCGGTGGCCAGATCAGGCTTGTGGTGCGGGACCTCTTCCGGGTGCTCGGTCCAGCGGGCGTGCAGGCCGCGCTGCACGAGCTTGTTCGCCTCGATCTGGGCGCGGAAGAACCTGGCCGCATTCTCCGGGTCGAGCCGCAGGTCCACGGCCTTGGTACGCACGCCGTCGAGCACCTGCTGTTCGCGCACGGGATCGTCGATCGGCTGCGTCGTGCCGAACTTGGCCGCGGCCACCAGGTCCGCGACCTGGACGCGCTGCACGGCGAGACCGGTGAGCTCACCGAGCGGGCCGACGGGGGTGAGTGACGCGGCGAGGGTCAGTGCGACCGCCAGAAGCCTCATGATCTCCGAGAGTGCCATGATGGCGGGGTGGAGTCCACGCGCATCGACCGCTGGCTGTGGGCGGTCCGGCTGACGAAGACCCGCCCGGACGCCGCCCAGGCGTGCAAGGGCGGCCACGTGCGCATCAACGACAAGCCCGCGAAGGCCTCGGCCACCGTCGTTCCAGGAGACAGGGTCCGCGCCCGCGTCAACGACAAGACCTGGACCGTCGAGGTCGTGCGGGTGATCCAGAAACGGGTCGGCGCGGCGGACGCGGCCACGTGCTTCCTCGACCGCACTCCCCCGCCACCGGTGGAGGCCCCGATCGCGCGGCGCGACCGGGGTGCCGGGCGTCCGACGAAGCGGGAGCGGCGCGTGCTGGACCAGTTCAGGTCACAGCACTAGGTCGGCGAGCCTCCCGGCCTCGAGATGCGCGATGTCACCGTCCGCGTCCATGGCTGCGTCCAGCAGGTGAGCGAGCGAGGTGCCGAGCAACGGCACCTCCGCCGGGTCGTCGCCGTCGCGCAACACCGCCCACTGCGGTTCGACGGCGTTCCACACGTGGACCTCGCCGACGTACCGCCCGTCCGCGAGCGCGAACCAGCAGCAGATCGAGTGCGGGCCGAGGTCCAGGTGGACCATGTCCGCGTAGGGGAGCAATCGCCAGGAGCCGCCGAACAACGACGCCGACGCGATCCGGTTGTGCAGGGCGAGCATCTCGGCACCGCCGGACAGACCGCGATGAGCCGTCTCGGGCGGCGTCGTCTCGTGTTCCGCGATCAGCCGGTCGATCACCGTCTCGATGTCCGGGGGCGCGTCGAGGAGCGCCCAGCCCGCGACCGGCCGGAGCGCGCCGTCCGGATCCTGCGCGACGCCGGTCAGACCCGCGTCGAGCGCCACGACGCGGTTGGTGCCGAGGTCTTTGACGTTGATGGTCGCGCGGCACAGCGTGGCGGGCACGGTGTCCGTGCGGATGCCTGGGCCTCGTTCGCCGCGCGGTTCGCCGAGGCGCAGGTCAAGCATGGGGTTCGGCGCACCATTCGTGCCTTCCAGCGCGAGATACGGGTAGAACCGCGAGATCCACCCGGTGACCACCTCGCCGCCGTACGCGTCGGCCGGGTTGTAGATGCGCTTCCAGAACTCCGAGCGCGCATCCCCCGACGCGGCCCGCACGAACTCGTCCATGATCGGCGCGAGCGACCGCACCCACTGGCCGAGCCCGAGCACGCCCAGATCGTCGACGCGGGCGCGGATCTTGCGCCAGTCGTCGGCCGTGCCGGCGAGCGTGATCGACGGGATTCCGCAGACGCACACCGCCCAGTAGGCGTAGTACGGCGAGTACGCGTCCATCATCGCGACGCGGCCCGCCACTCGTTCGATCTCCGTGCTGGTGCTGAAGTCGCACTCGAACGTCGCGTCGCCGATCTGCTTGCTGAACAGTTCCACGACGTGCGACCACGACTCGGCGTCCGCGGGCATCGGACCGTCGATCAGCACTGTCAGGCGCTTCTTGCCCTCGTGGTTGACCAGCAGCGGCCGCAGTTCCTCCGCGTGCAGCTTGATGTGCTGGGCGATTCCGCGTGCGATCGTCAGCCACACCGCGTCCGGGGTGAGGACGAGCGGCCGGTGCTCCGCGAAGGCCTTCGCCACCGCGCCCAGCAGCGGGTGCACACCGTCCGGTTCGAGCACCGGCTGGTCGCCGCCGACGACCAGCGCGTCCGGGAACCGCGCGGCAAACGGACGGGTGGGCAGCGCATCGGTCACCGGCGTGACGTCATCGACCGGGAAGGTCACCATTTCCGGACTCTAGAACGACATCGGCCAGCTCCGTGAGCGATTTTCCGAGTGGCAGGTCGATCCGCAGCGAGGCGTGGGGATCGCCGCGCGTCTCGCCCCGGTTGATGATCACGACGGGGATGCCGGAGGTCGCGGCGCGGCGCACGAACCGCAGGCCGGACATGACCGTCAGCGAAGAGCCGAGGACGAGCAACGACCGTGCGTTGTCCACGAGTTCGTAGCACTGCTCGACGCGCGGGCGCGGCACGTTCTCGCCGAAGAACACGACGTCCGGTTTGAGCACGCCGCCGCACTCCGCGCACGGCACGACCTCGAAGCCGCGGACCTGCTCCTCCGGCAGGAAGACGTCGCCGTCCGGGTTGATCTCGTCCGTCGTCGCGCGGAAGTCCGGGTTCGCCTCGCGCAGGCGGCGGTCGAGGTCGATGCGCGGCGAGAGCAGCTTGCAGCCGAGGCAGATCACGCGGTCGAGGCCGCCGTGCAGTTCCACGACGTCCGGTGAACCCGCGGCCTGGTGCAGGCCGTCGACGTTCTGGGTGATGACGCCGGAGAGTTTGCTGGAGAGCCTGGTGACGGCGTGGTGGCCCGCGTTCGGGTGCGCGCGGGCGATGGTGCGCCAGCCGACGTGGCTGCGCGCCCAGTAGCGCTGCCGGCCGGCCTGGCTGGTGGTGAACTCGTCGTAGGTCATCGGGGTGTGCTTGCGCAGCGACCCGCCCTCGCCGCGGTAGTCCGGGATGCCGGACTCCGTGGAGAGGCCCGCACCGCTGAGCACCAGCACCCCACCCTCCGCGACGATCGGCACGACGTCGGTGAGGGTGGAGGCGCGCGGCAGTGACGGGCCCGGGTTCGACCAGCTCAGAGTGGGCCTAGTTCGCACTTCACCAGCTTACGTACCACTGTCGAATCTCGGCCTCGGCCGCCGCGACGTTGCCGCCGGACGGGGCCGTGACCAGCGCGAACTGCCGTCCCTGGCCTCCTTGGAGGAGCAGCTTGTCGCCGTTGACGGACGACGGCACCGAGCTGATCACCAACGGCGAGCGCAGCGACTCCGGCAGGTGCAGTTCGGTCGGCGCGGAGCCTCCGTTCGAGTCCCAGACGAGCACGGCGAACGGGGCCGAGCCGACGAGGTTGCGGACGTTGGTCAGCGGGATCTGCTGCCAGGTCTGGTAGGCGCGGTCCTCGTAGGTGAACGCGAGCGTGGTGCCCGCGACGGCCTGCGGGTAGACGCGGTCGACGATCGCCCGGTCGACGTTGAGCACGGCGTTGCCGTTCGCGTCGAGCTTGACCGCCGAGAAGTGCTCGTCGTTCATCGCGTCGCCGTCGGTCTTGACCTTGCCCGGGTTGTCGTTCATCAGCTCGTGGTGGCGGCCGTAGTTGGTGTCCCAGTGCCATTGGCTGCCCGAGATCACGCTCCCGCGCGGCGCCGACCACCAGCGCGCGCCCGGCGCCGTCGAGTCGAGGCCCTGGTAGATCGCCTTGAGCACGGACGGCGTCTTGTCGGAGGTGAAGCCCGAGACGGGGTGGCCGAACTCGGAGACGATCGCGGTGGTGCCGAGTGCCCTGGCGCGCTCGCGGATCGTGCCGAACGCCTGGGTGTACTGGCCGTCCGCGGCCTTGCCCGGCATCAGGACTCCGGACTGCGCCTTGCCGTCGTAGAAGTGCGCGTTGAACACGAACCGTTCGCCGAGGGCCGGCACGAGCGTGAGGCCGCCGGGTTCGGCGAAGAAGTCGACGTTCTGGTTCCAGAACACCAGCGGTTCCACGAACGCGGGCTTGGTCGTCCAGCCCGCCTCGTCCATCTCGGCGCGGAAGCGCTGGTAGAACGGCATCAGGAGGTCGCGCTCCCACTGCTGGGAGGTCTGGCCCGTGTCGTACTTGCCGGCGTAGGGCTCGTTGAGCGGGTCGACGCCGACGACGAGCTTGAACTCGTTGGCGGGCAAGGCTTGTTTGACGTGCTTGAGCGCCTCGCCGGCCGCGTTCACGAACGAGTCCTGCACACCGTCGCGGTTGTGCCAGAAGTCGTAGGTGGCCGCGGTGACGGCGTTGTTGTTCTTCATGTTCTGGCCCCAGTGCACGCAGATCCCGCACGACTCCTTGGGATACCCGCTCGCCGCCCACGCCGGTGCGCCGTCGCCGGTGTACCAGCTGTCCTTGTTGAACAGGTGGCGCGAGTACAGGTCCTGGTGGAAGTCGAGGTAGACGCGGATGCCGAGGTCGGTGAAGGCCCTCAGCTGTTCGGTCACGCCGTTGAGGTAGGTGTGGTCGATCTGGCCGCGCTGCGGTTCGATCCACGCCCACGTGAGCAGGAACCGCACGGCGTTCGCGCCGGTCAGCTGCTTCATGGCCTGCGCGGACTTGCGCGCGTCCGCGGTGTTCACGAACGGAAGCCCGCGATTCTCCGCGAGTTTCGCCGTGCCGGAGACGTTGAAGCCGCGCAACACCACCTCACGGCCGTGTTCGTCGCGGAAGACCCCGCCGGACACCCGCAGTTCGGAGCCGTCGTACGACTCCGCGCGCACAGGTGTGACCACCAGGGAGAAGAGGAACAGAACCACCAGCAGAACCGCTCGCCGCATCGCCGCCGCCTTTGGGAACGTGAACGAGATTCGCATTGAACCGTAGCCGGTCGTTCCGCGTTCGACTAGCGTTCAACAGTGAAAGGGGACGCATGGCCGACTTGATCAGCCGCGCCGACGTTGCGGTGCTGGAGCACACGGTCGCCGACGAACTCACCGCGATGAGCGAGGCGTGGGACTGGTTCGAGAACCTCGTGGGCCTCAAGGGACGCAGGATGTTCGCCCGTGTGGACGAGACGACCGGCACCTACACCGTGTGCACGCCGTTGAAGCCCGCGGACTCGTTCTCACTCACGGTCGGCGTACTGCCGGGCGGGCGGTACCGGCGCACGGTGCTGGAGGGTGAGCCGCCCGCGTTGTACGGGCGGATCGGACCGGCCATGGAGGAGCTCAAAGCGCTGGGGCCCTGGGACTCCTCCAGGCCGCTCGTCGAGTTCTACCGGCGGCACACCGTGGTCGAACTCTGGGTGCCGGTCAGCTGAACTGCGCCGCCACCAGTTCGGCGGTCTTGGCCAGCAGCGGTTCGTCGGCCCCGCCCTTCGGGGTGTCCTTCTTCGTCGACAGCACGGCGATCACGATCGGCGCGCGGCCGGGCGGGAACGCGATGCCGGCGTCGTTGGTGGTGCTGTAGTCGCCGGTACCGGTCTTGTCGCCCCAGCCCCACGCGGTTGGAAGGCCCGCGCGGACGCGGTTGCCGCCGGTCGTGTTGGCCAGCAACCACTTCGTGAGCTGGTCGGAGTCGTTCGAGTTGAGGGCGTGGCCCAGCGTCAGACGCGCGTAGCTCTGGCCGATGGCGCGCGGCGACGTCGTGTCCGTGACGCGGCCGGGTTCCGCCGAGTTCAGCTCCGGCTCGAAGCGGTCCAGGCGCGTGACCGGGTCGCCGATCGAGCGGCTGAAGCGGCTGATGGCCGTGGGGCCGCCGAGTTCCTTGAGCAGCAGGTTCGCCGCGCAGTTGTCGCTGTAGGTGATGGTCGCCTCGCACAGGGCCGAGACCTTCATGCCGTTCGCGAGGTTCTCCGGCTTGCCGGTGATCGGCCCATAGCCGGACTTGTCCACATCGGACTTCGTGTAGGTGATCACCTTGTTCAGCAACGATCCGTCGCGGTCCTTGCGCAGGATCGCCGCCGCCGCGATGGTCTTGAAGGTCGAACACATCGGAAAGAGCTCGTCCGCCCGGTGCAGCACCGTGCGACCGGAGCCGGTGTCCGTCGCGAACACGCCGAGGCGCGCGTTGTGCTGCTTCTCGAGCTCACGCAGCTTGCCGGTGACCGTCGAGGCCTGTGCGGTGGCGGGCACGGCCACGGCCAGCGCCGCTCCGGCGCCCAGTGCCAGCACGGCACGTCGGTTAACGCTCAACGTCCTGTCCCCTTCTTCGGAAACCTCTCCACAGGACAGGACGCGCGAGAGATCAACTGGTTGTCACGCGATTCGGCGCCAGCACGCGAGGTAGGTCAGCGCGGCGATCAGCGACCCGGCCGAGGCGAACGAGCCCGCGCCGAGGTATATGACCCACTCGTCGGCGTTCAGACCCTCCTGGGCCAGCGGAAACACCCACAGGATCCCGCCCAGCGCGAGGGTGGCGACCGCGATGGCGGACCAGAACACCACCAGCACGACTCGGCCGACACGCCGCGGTCCGGCGTAGGGCTCCAGGGATCCCTTGCGCTGCAACCACCACGCCGCCAGCGCCGCGATGGCGAGCGCGATGCCGTCGGCCGCGAGCGTGTCACTGAGACGGTGCCACTTCGCGGTCAGCGTGTACTGACCGATCGCGGTCGCCCACGGCAGCACGAAGAAAAGCATGACACCGCGCCACTTCCACGGCACCACGATGATCGCCGCGAACAGCACGGTCATCGCGATCGTCGTGTGTCCACTGGGGAGGCTGTTGTGCGCGTAGTCGCCGGTGACCTCGACCAGCGCCGGACGAGGCAGGACGAACCGCTTGAGCGCCTGCACGACGACCTGACCCGCGACGATCACGCCCACGGCCGCGATCGTGAGGTCCCAGCGCTTTCTGAGCACACCGACGAGGGCCACCGCCACGACCGCCGCGGCCAGCGAGTAGATCGTGATCTGCCCGAGCGCGGTCCAGGCGGCGTCCGATTCGGACACGTTGTCCTGGTCGGCGCCGCGCAGAGCCGCGTTCTCGATGGTCTGACCGGCCTTCGTCAGCACCGCGAGCACGTACACGAGCGCCGCGAAGACGAACCCCGCCGCCGCGACCACGGGCCACCGTCGATAGTTCACGCCCGGGAGTCTGCCGCCGTTCGGGTCACTCCGCTCCTTGAAGATCAATGCGGTGCAGCACAGCGGTGATCGCGAGATCCACCGTGTACTCGAACTCGGCCTGGCGGTCGTACTTCGCGAGATGCGGCGCTGTCACGACCACCGCGGTCAGCCCGGCGGCCTCCAGCACCTCGCGACGTGCCCCGTCGTCACCGCCGAACGCCGGTGCCGCCGACACCTCACGCAGCAACGTGCCGATCAACGTGGCGAGCAGCATCCGCAGCAGGTGCACGGATTCCTGCGCTGAGGCTCCCGCGGCCAGCAGGACGGTGAGCACCGCGTCCACGGGCGCGAGGCCTTCCAGCGACGACAGCTGCCGGGTCAGCACGAGCGGCGCGGCGCCGGGGTGGGCCAGGGCGCGGGCGCGGAACGCGTCGGCGATCGCGTGCAGGTCGCGGCGCGCGTCTCCGGTGGGCCGCGGCAGGACCAGGCCACCCAGCAGGTGTTCGGCGACGGCGTCGAGCAGGCCGTCCTTGCCGTCGACGTGGTTGTAGAGGCTCTTCGCGTCGACCCCGAGCGCCCGCGCGACAGAGCGCATGCCCACGGCGGCGACGCCGTCCACGTCGATGACCTGCAGCGTCGCCGCGACGATCGACTCGCGGGACAGCAGTGGCGTGCGCGGACGCCCTCGGCGCGGTTCAGTCACCCGGCCATTGTGCCTTGCGGATATCCACGCCGTGGGTTTAACCTCCCAATTAACCCACAGTGTGGGTATTGGAGGGGATGATGAACTTCACCAGGATCGACACGCTCGAGGGAATGGACGTCGATGGCGGGCCGGGCGCGCGGCTGCGGGTCGTGCGCGAGCGCGGCGAGGCGTTCCGGCGCGAGTTCGCCACCACCGGCACGCCGGGCAGCATCGTCACGCGCGACCTGGTGACGCTGCCGTACCCGACGCGGTTCGGGCTGTTCAGGGCGTCGCGGGCGATCGCGCCGTTCCTGTCGATCACGAACCGCATGCTGGTGATCCGCTGGCACGAGGGCGACCGCGAGCGGATCCTGCTGTTCGAGCCGAGCGACCACGAGTACGGCCGGTACACGCCGTACTTCGAGGACCTCTCGGGCCGGACGCCGGACGTCATCGAACGGCGCATGGTCAAGGTCCACGGCACCGTGCCCGGCCATCTCGAACGGCTCGGCATCGCACCAGAGGACGTCGACTACCTGATGTTCGACCACCTGCACACCCAGGACCTGCGGCGCTGGATCGGCGCCACGCCGTACTTCCCGAACGCCAAGGTGATCGTGCAACGCGACGAGCTGGCGGCCCTGACCGAGCTGCACCCGTTGCAGAAGCCCTGGTACCAGCCGGACACCTACCGCGACCTGCCGCCGGAGGTGTTCCTGCCGATCGACGGCTCGGTCGTGCTGGGGCCGGGCGTCGCGGTGATCAAGACCCCCGGCCACGTGTTCGGCAACCAGAGCCTCGTCGTCAACACCTCGACCGGCATCTGGGTGAGCAGCGAGAACGTGATCGCCGCTGAAGCCTTGACGCCCGAGCACTCGAAGCTGCCCGGCCTCGCGTCGTGGACGCACCGGTGGCAGCAGGAGGTCGTGCTCAACGCGAACACCGTCGAGACGACCGCCGACCAGTACAACTCGATCATCCTGGAGAAGACGCTCGCCGACCGCAGTCAGGCCGACCCGCGGTTCGTGCAGTTCTTCCCCTCCAGCGAACTCACCGGCGCCTGGACGAACCCCGGCACCAAGCCGACGTTCAGCCACCGCCAGATCGTCCACTGAGGAGCTTTGATGTCCGACCGCTTCACCCTGCCGTCCAAGGAAGTCCTGCAGGCCAGGGAAAAGCTCGTGCTGGACCACTTCCGCGACGAGGTCGCCCACGACTGGGACGCCACGCTCTCGACGTTCCCGCACCCGCACTACGAGGTCATCGCGCAGATGGTCGTGCACGACGGCGACGAGGCGGTGCGGCAGTACTACACCGACACGCGCGTCGCGTTCCCCGACCAGCACCACGAGCTGATCTCGTTCCGGCACAGCGTGGACGCCGTGATCGTGGAGTTCTGGCTGCTGGGCACGCACCTCGGGCCGTTGGGCAAGATCCCGGCGACCGGCGGCAAGCACCGCACGCGCATGAACGCGTACTTCATCTTCGACGCCGACGAGAACCTCGTCACCGAGCGGATCTACTTCGACCAGCTGTCCGTGCTGAAGCAGGTGATCGGCGGGATCGACCGCAAGAAGCCGAGCGGGCTGCGCAAGCTGCTGCAGGTGTTGCGGGGCGTGCTCGCGATGTCGGGCAGCCGGCCGGACGCGCGCCTGACCAACACCACGCCGCCAGACCTCACTGCTCCGAACGAGTAGTACTTCGAAGCCCCCGAAACGCCCCGGCGCGCGCGATCGACGAACGTCCTGATCGCGCCGCGCACGAGGAAGGGGCATGTGGGTCGATGATCCGCTTCGAGGACAACGACGGCACCGAGTGGCGTCTCGACGAGAACGCCCCGATCGGGGACCGGGGCGGAATGGGCCAGGTGTTCGCAGGTCTCGCGGCCGACGGCACGTCCGTCGCCGTCAAGAAGATCTCCCTGCCCCACCCCACCGAGGGCAGGAAACGGCAACGCGAGCGTGAGATCGAGATCGTCGAACGCCTGTTGCGCGCGAACCGGTCCGGCCACGACACGAGCCACCTGGTCCTGCCCCACGGCTACCGCTTCCTGGACGACGACCTGCTGATCGTCATGCCCCGCGCGGAGAAGTCGCTGAAGGCCGCCCTGGAGGACGAACCGTTCGCCACGGCCGCCGGCGTCGACGTGGTGCGCCAGGTCGCCCTGGGCCTCCAGCAGCTCTCACGGCAGAGCATCGTGCACCGCGACCTCAAGCCCGCCAACGTCCTGAAGTTCGGCCCGGTCTGGAAGATCGCCGACTTCGGCCTGTCCAGGGACCTCTCGGAGGCGACCGGGACCTACACCCTCGCGGAATGGGGAACGGCGCCCTACACGGCCCCCGAACTGTGGCTCAACCACCCGGCGGACGCCATGTCGGACCTGTACGCGCTGGGCGTGCTGGCCTTCGAGGTCCTCACCGGCGCGCTGCCGTTCCCCGGCCCGGAGGACCACTACCGGCGCCAGCACCTGCAGGACGCCCCGCCCTCCCTCGACGGCCTCTCCCCCAAGATCGCCCGCCAGGTCCTGCGCCTGCTGCACAAGCTGCCGGCCGAACGCCCCCAGGACGCCCGCGCGGTGTACGACGCCCTCGCCCCCTACGCCCTGACACCGCGGCAGGACTCGCTCGTCAGCGCGGCCCTGGGCGTCGAGCAACGCCTCATGGCCCGGCAGACCTCGGCCTCGGCCGCCGAGGCGGACACCGAGCGGCAGTACGGTCTGCGCCGCCGGGCACTGGCGGACCTGGACGAGATCCTCGCCGACGCCCACGACGACCTCCGCGAGGCATTGCCGGACGTGCGGATCGACGCCGTGGCGCGGACGGTCTCGCTGGGCGATCTCGTGGTCGTGTTCGAGACGTTCGAACCACTCCGTCTGTCCACTCACGACACCGCGGGCAAGGCCGTGCTCCTGGGCGTCGTCCGCGAGCGCACCCGCGACGAACGACCGCAGAACGGCGCGGTGCACGCACACCTCAAGTACGGGCCGGACGCGGAGCAGCGGCTGCGCTGGACCTTCACCGGTCCCACGCCGGCGGACGTGCACCAGCGGCGACTCGACGCGAGCGCCGTGCTCGACCTGCTGCGCACCGCGATGGAGTCGCACGCGGGACGCTAGAGCCGGATCAGCTTGCGTTCCACCGCGGTCGTCACGGCCGCCGTCCTGGTCTCGACGCCGAGCTTCGCGAAGATCCGCACCAGGTGGGTCTTCACGGTGGCCTGACTGATGAACAGCTCCTTCGCGATCTCCCGGTTCGCGAGGCCCTTGGCCAGGCTCTCGAGGATCTGGATCTCGCGTTTGCTGAGCTTGGGCGCGGGGTCGCGGACCTGGCCCAGCAGCCGTTGCGCGATGTCCGGGGAGAGCACGGTCTGGCCCGTGGCGGCGGTGCGCACGGCTCTGGCGAGTTCTTCGGGGGCGCAGTCCTTGAGCAGGTAGCCGATCGCGCCCGCCTCGACCGCGCGCACGATGTCGGCGTCCGAGTCGTACGTCGTCAGGATCACGACCTGCGGCCCGTTCTCCAGCGCGCGGATCTTCCTGGTGGCCTCCACGCCGTCGATTCCGCTGCCCAGCTGGAGATCCATCAGCACGACGTCCACAGTGGACGCGAGTTGCACGGACTCCTCGCCGGTCGCGGCCTCGATCACCTCGAAGTCGCGCGACAGCAGGCCGGCGAGTCCGAACCGGACCACCGGGTGGTCGTCGACCACCAGCACCCTCATGGCGTCGGCACCGTCACGGCCACAGCGGTTCCCTCCCCCGGCGCGCTCTCCACGGACACGGTGCCGCCCAGTTCGGCGATGCGCCCGCGGATGGAGGCCAGGCCGTAGCCGCGGCCTTCCGCTGTCCGGACGGCCGACGGGTCGAAGCCGCGGCCGTCGTCCACCACGTCCATCGTCACCGCGTCTCCCAGGTAGGACAACGTGATCGCCACCCGGCCGGCCTCCGCGTGCTCGGCCACGTTGGCCACCGCGCCCTGCGCGACCCGCAGCAACGCCACCTCGGTCTGCACGCTCAGGGCGTACGGGTCGCCGTCCACCTCCACGTGCGGGACCAGCCGGTGCAGCGCGTCGATCAGCGTGCCCTGGATCGGCGACAGGTCGCGGACGAACCGGCGTGCCTCGCCCAGGTTCTCGCGCGCGACCTCGGCGGCCCGCTCGGACTCCCCGAGCGACAGCAGCAGGTTGATGCTGGAGAAGCCCTGGGCGAGGGTGTCGTGGATCTCGCGGGCGAGGCGCTGGCGTTCCTCCAGCACGCCTGCCTCGTGCAGGAGCCGGGCGCGGTCGAAGAACACCGCCGCCGTCAGCACCGCGACACCGACCGGGCCGAGCACCAGCGACCAGTCGAACGTCGCCGCCAGCCTGATCTGGGCCAGCACCACGGCCGCCGTGAGCACGGCCGCGATCGGCAGCGCCACCCTCGGCCTGAGCTGGCGCAGGCACTGGAAGAACAACGGGATCGCGCACCAGCCGAAGCTCGGCGCCAGCCACACCAGCACCAGCCACACGGCGAGCACGACCGGCAGCGCCCGCGTCCACCGCACGCTCGCGGGATAGACCGCGGCGAGAGCGAACGCGAGACCGAGCACCACGAGATCGGCGCCGTGGTACGCGACGTACCGCGCCGCCGACGCCGTCAGCAGCACGTAGAAGCCCGCGTGCATCGCTCTGTGCAGCCACACACCGGCGACCTTAGGCGAGCGGCACACGCCAGCGGGTCAACCGATGGGTTGAACCGAGGTTCAACCGTCACCACCAGGGAAAACCGCGCTGGTCAGCGCATCGTTGGTGCCATGGACCTCAAGAAGATCGCAGTCGCCACCCTCGTCGTGCTGAGCATCGGCGGCGGCTACGCGGCGGCCGACCAGCGCACCACCACCCGCACCGAGAAGGTGCTGACCATCGACGCGGCCGTCAGGGCGGCTCAGGCCACCCTCGACGCGGCCGAGAAGGAGAACCAGCGCGTCACCGTGGCCGTCGTCGACCGCAGCGGCGACCTGGTGGTGCTGCTGGCCGGGGACGGCGCGGGCCCGCAGACCGAGGAGTCGGCGCGGCGCAAGGCGTTCACCGCGGTGTCGTTCAACGCGCCGACCTCGGAGCTCGCCGGCCGCGTCACGGGCCAGGGCGCGACGCTGCGGGACATCCCGGGCACGTTGTTCCTGGCCGGCGGCGTGCCGGTGGCGGTCGACGGGACGTCGGTCGCGGGCATCGGTGTCGGCGGCGCGCCCAGCGGTGACCTGGACGAGAAGTTCGCGAAGGCCGGTCTCGCGACCCTGCGGTGAGTCAGCGGCGCCGTTCGGTCGCGCCCCAGCCGGGATTGATCCGGTCGGTCGCCTCGGGGTCGACGGCGTGCCTGGCGACGTGCTTGCCGGGCTTCGGCTTCTTGCTCATCAGCATGAGCGCGACGGCCACGATCAGCCCGATCGTGGCCAGGCCGGTGGCGACGGCGCGGGCGGCCGGGTGTTCGAGGACCAGCGTGCTGATCGTCAGGGCCAGCACGAGCGCGGCGATCGGGCCGATGACGGCGATGTCCGAGCGTTCCTCGGGCTCCTGGGCGGGCTCCGGCGGGGGCGTGACCTGCACGACCGGCGCGTACACCTCGATCGTCTCGAAGTTCCCGCGCGGCTGCTCGTAGGGCGGGGGCCGTAAGCCGGGAGGGACCGTCACCTCCGTCATGCTGCCCGAGGAAGGCGCGCCGCCGCAAACCTCGCCTTTCACATGATGTACGTGTTCCCATGTAACGCCTGGTTATAGGGAGGTTCGTCATGTGCCGGTGGCTCGCGTACTCCGGTTCTCCGGTGCTGCTGGAGGAACTGCTCTACGCGCCGGAGAACTCGCTCGTCATGCAGTCCAAGCACGCAAAGCTGGGCGCGACGGCGGTGAACGGTGACGGGTTCGGCATCGGCTGGTACGGCAGCACGAGCACTCCCGGCCTCTTCCTGAGCACCGAACCGGCGTGGAACGACCGCAACCTGCGGGAACTGTCCGCGCAGATCACCGTCGACCGGGTGTTCGCGCACGTGCGGGCCTCCACGGGCGGCGCGGTGCAGCGGTCGAACTGCCACCCGTTCCGGCACGACAACTGGTTGTGGATGCACAACGGGCTGATCGCCAAGTTCCCGCTGGTGCGGCGCGAGCTGATGCTGGCGATCGACCCGGTGCTGTTCCCGCTGATCGAGGGGTCGACGGACTCGGAGGTCATGTTCTACCTGGCCATCAGCTTCGGCATGGAGCAGGACCCGCCGGCCGGGATGGCCCGCATGGTCGAGTTCGTCGAGGACGTCGGCAGGCGCGCGGGCGTCGAGTACCCGGTCCAGATGACGGTCGCGGTCACCGACGGCTCGACGACCTGGGCGTTCCGCTACTCGAGCCGCGGCAAGTCGCGGAGCCTCTTCCACAGCACCGACGTGTCGACGTTGCGCCGCCAGTACCCGGACAACCCGGCGCTGCACCACCTCACCGACGACTCGCGGCTCGTCGTGTCCGAACCGCTGGCCGACCTGGTGGGGGCGTGGCAGGAGGTGCCGGAGTCGACGTGCGTGGTGGTCAGGACCGGCGTCGAAGAGGAACTCGTGCCGTTCAAGCCGTGAATCGTCAGGTGACCGTCAGTTGACGAACCGCGATTCGTCATAGCGTCTGGTGCTGCCGCCGCCACGGACCCCTCGGAGAGGTTCCTCATGCTCACCACGGCAGCGGCAGCACTCATCGCCCTATCCGCCCTCGCACCCGCCGAAGAAGCCCCGGCACCCGTCCTGGAGGTTGTGACCGTCAACGGTTCGGGGTGCCCGGCGGGCGACGCCGACGTCCAGACCGACGGCCGGACGTTCACGATCGGCTACCACACCTTCCTGGCACGGGCGGGCAACGACTCGTCCCCGCTCGACCAGCGCAAGAACTGCCAGATCAACCTGCGGGTGAACGTGCCGGAGGGCTTCACCCACGGCCTGGCGAGAACCACCTACGAGGGCTACGCGCACCTCCAGGACGGCGCGACCGGACTGAGCCGGGTCAGCACCTACCTGCAGGGCACCTCGCCCACCGCCACGGTGAGCCGGCCGTTCACCGGGCCGTTCAGCGACAGCTGGCAGACCCACTACCGGCCGGGCTCGGCCGAGATCCAGTGGGCGCCGTGCGGTGAACGGCGCAACATCAACATCAACGCCGAGGTCCGCGTCGCGCTCGGGTCGGCGGACCCCGACCGGCTCAACTTCGCGATCGTGGAATCCAGTCGCGGCGCGGTCCGGGTGAAGCGCTGCTGAGCTCCCGCCTGGTGGCGGTGATCGCCGCCGCCACCAGGCCGATGATCGCGACCCACGTGTACGCGTCGCCGTAGACGTGCTCCTGCCACGACCACAGCATCTCCTTGTCGCCGGTGCTCGGCAGCCACGTGAAGGGCTGCACCAGGAAGATCACCAGCAACGCGCCGAGCGTCGGCCACGCCCAGCTCCTGCGGGCGAAACCCAGCGCCAGGAACGCCGGAACGCACCAGACCCAGTGGTGCGACCACGACACCGGTGAGACGAGCAGGCCCGCCGTCGCGATCGCGGTCAGCGCGGCGACCTCGGTGCGGGCCCCGTGCGCGGCCACGACCGCGAGCGTCACGACGATCAGCGACAACCCGAGCCACAGCAACGACTCCGCGTGCTCGCCGGGGTTGATCCGGTGCAGCACACCGCGCAACGACTGGTTCGCCATGTACGCGAGACCACCGGCCCGGCTCGGGTCGAGCAGCGCGTGGAACCAGAACTCGGCGGAGTCCTTGGCGGCGAACAGGAATCCCAGCGCCGCCATACCGGCGAACGCGACCGCCGACATCGCGGCCGCCCGCCACTCCCTGCGCACCAGGAAGTACAGCAGGAAGATCAGCGGGGTCAGCTTGATCGCGGCGGCCACGCCGACCAGCAGGCCGCGGAACCTCGGGTCGCGCACGGCCAGGCAGTCCACCACGACGAGGGCCATCAGCAGCAGGTTGATCTGTCCGAAGAGGAGCGTCGAGATCACCGGTTCCAGTGCCACCGCGAGGATCGCGACGGCGGGCCCGACGGTCCACACGACGTTCGAGCGCTGGGTCAGGCGTGCGGTGACGAGAACGCTCACCGCCGACAGGCACAGGAAGTTCACCACGACGACGAGCGAGTTCGCCGCCCACACCGGCAGGAACGTCAGGCCGCTGAAGAGCACCGCCGCGATCGGAGGGTAGGTGAACGGCAGCCGCGGGCCGTCCAACGCGCCGGGGAAGTCGACGTAGAGCGCCTGTCCCTGCAGCCAGGCCACCCCGCCGGTGCGGTACACCTGCAGGTCGAGGAAGTAGAAACCCATGCCGATCAACGAGATCGGCAGCGCGGCCAGTGCCACGAACCACAGCACGCGCACGACCCCGCGTGCGGCCACCCAGCGGTGCCGGGTCAGCAGTCGTCTCCTGCCGGACTCGAACGCGCCGGCGGACATCGGCGGGACCTCGTCGGCGAGCCCTCTGATCAACAGCATCTCGTTCACGACTACTTCTTGGCCGGATCGCGGATCAGCGTTTCAATGAAGGGAATGTGACAGTCCTCATGGGAACGCTCCGGGGGTCATCGACCACGAGGGGACATGACCCACGAGCAGTTCCTTGCGCTGAAGCGCTTTCCCGCGCTGGACGGCGTGCGCGCCATCGCCGCGTTGATGGTCGTGTTCTTCCACTACGGCGGGCCGGGCTTCCTGCAGGGCTGGCTCGGGGTCCAGATCTTCTTCGTGCTGTCCGGGTTCCTGATCACCACGTTGCTGCTGCGCGAACAGGCCCGCGACGGCCGGATCGACCTGAAGGAGTTCTACCGTCGCAGGGCGTTCCGGATCCTGCCGGTCTACTTCGTGGTCCTGCTCGTGACGGCGGCGGGCCTGCTGGTCGCCGGGCAGTTCTGGCAGAACCCGCTCGGCCGCGACTTCCCGCTGTACCTGGTGTTCCTCAACGAGTTCGGGCACGGCGGCGCGTACGGGCAGTCGTGGTCCCTTGGCGTGGAACAGAAGTTCTACCTCGTGTGGCCGTTGCTGGCGTTCGCGCTGCTGCCGCGGTGGCGTCCGGCGGTGACCGTCGGGCTGATGGCGCTCGCGTTGGCCGTGGTGCCGTTCACCGTGTCATCCGACCCCAAGGGCTGGTCGGTGCACTACTTCACGGTGCTGGTCGGGTGTGCGCTGGCGATGCTCATGAACAGCAAACGGGGGTTCGCGGTGGTCAGGCCGTTCATGACGCCGTGGGTGATCTTGCTGTTCCTCGGCGTGCACCTGTCGGTGCCGTACATCTCCGGCGCGCTGGACGGCGCGATCCCCGGTTTCGTGTCGGTGGTGCCGATCTACGCGGTCGCCGTGGGGCTGATGCTGCCCGCGCTGCTGGCGCCGGGATGGGTGCAACGGCTGCTGTCGGCTCGCCCGATGGTGTGGCTCGGCGAGCGGTCGTACTCGATCTACCTGGTGCAGTCGATCGCCCACTCGATCGTGCTGCTCGCGGGCGCGTCAGGCCTGGTCATGGCAGTGTCGACGTCGGTGGTGGCGATCGGGATCGCCGATCTGACCTACCGGTTCGTCGAGCTGCCGATGATCAGGCGAGGCAGGTCACACCGTCCGGCCGGGAACGCGTTGGCACCGATCGGCCAATAGTTTCCGTGAGCACCGAGACCGCGCCACCGGCGCGAACAGGAGGGCCGGGGGTGACGAAGCCTCTGGACAGGGACGCCTGGGTCGAGTTGTACGACCGGCACGCCCGCGACCTGCACCGCTATCTGGCGCTGCGGGTGGACGCCGCGATCGCGGACGACCTGGTGTCCGAGGCGTTCCTCATCGCCTGGGAACGCCGTGAGAGCTTCGACCCGGCCCGCGCGAGCGTCAAGGCGTGGCTGTTCGGGATCGGGACGAACCTGCTGCGCCAGCACGTGCGCTCCGAGGGCAGACGCCTGCGGGCCTGGGCGCGCGACCACGGCAGGCGCGCGGTGGCCGACCACGTCGACGAGCGCACGGCGTCGGTGGTGGACGCCAAGTCGCTGCTGAGCGACCTCGGCGAGACGCTCGCGGACCTGCGGCCGGAGGAACGGGACGTGCTGCTGATGGTGGCGTGGGCCGATCTGAGCGCGGCCGAGGTCGCCGAGGTGACCGAGACGCCGGTGGCGACGGTGCGGACCCGGTTGTTCCGGGCGCGGGCCAAGCTGCGGGCGAAGATCAACGGACAGGAGGGTGACGACGATGCGTGACGTGACTCGTCAGGTCGAGGACGAGACGGTCAAGTGGGCGATGTCGGACGTCGCCCCGATGAGCGACGAGGCGTTCGACCGCGGCCGTGCCGCCCTGCTCGCGCGCATCGACGCCGAGAAGTCCGGCGAGGTCGTCGCACTGGCACCTCGTCGAAGGCGCCGGATCCCGGTGGTGGCCGCGGCCGCCGCGATGGTCGTGATCGCGGGCGCGGCGCTGATCGCCCCGTCGATGATGTCGCGCGACAAGGGCCCGAGCGTGGGCAGCGCCGCCGCGGCCGAGCTGCTCAACCAGGCCGCGAACCTCACCG
This sequence comes from Lentzea sp. NPDC092896, assembly GCF_044754905.1. Taxonomy (NCBI): domain Bacteria; kingdom Bacillati; phylum Actinomycetota; class Actinomycetes; order Pseudonocardiales; family Pseudonocardiaceae; genus Lentzea; species Lentzea sp. NPDC092896. The sequence continues at coordinate 631,841 of NZ_JBIVPX010000001.1, read as the reverse complement.
GAGACGCGCAGCTCCAGCCCGGCCAGTACCTCTACGTGTCGCAGAACGCACGGTGGTCGATGACCGAGTACGACCACAGGTGGATGTACCTGCAGGACTTCGAACTGCAGACGTGGATCCCCGCGGACCGCAGGGGCACCTGGCTCTACCGGCACCACTCGGTGGGCGACCGGCAGTACCTGATCGGCTCGGTGGCGGACCTCTCGCCCGCCGACCTGACGTCGCACCTGGACGGCAGCGAGGAGTACCGGTCCGAGGGCGGTCCGGCGCTGCACGACAAGATCAAGGCCGGCTTTCGCGACCCGTCACCGGAGTACCTCGCCTCGCTGCCGGCCGACCCGAAGGAGCTGTACCGCAAGCTCCGCGCCGAGGTGTCGGGCGACGAGGGCCTGGGCTTCCTGCAGATGGTCAACGACGGCCTGGACACCGGCGTGTACCCGGCGGCCGTGCGATCGGCGGTCTACCAGGCGCTGAGCTTCCTGCCGAAGCTGGAGATCGTCGAGAAGGCGGCCGTGATCGGCGACCGCTCGGGCACCGCGCTCGGCGTCACCGAGAACGAGACGACCGAGCAGATCGTCATCGACCAGGCGACCGGCGAGTACCTCGGGTCCCGCACGGTGCTGGCGAAGGACGCGTGGGGCCTGAAGCAGGGTCAGGTCATCGGCACCACGTCGGTGACGACGAAGGTGGTGGCGGGGCTGGGACTCGCTTCCTGACGTCGTTGCGCCCTGGTAGGAACGTGCGTGTGGAAGATCGGTTCGCGACGGTGATGCGGCGGTTCCGGCTGCGGGCGGGACTCACCCAGGACGAGCTGGCGCGGCGGTCCGGCGTCTCGGTCAGCACGATCCGCGGCATGGAGACCGGCAAACGCCGCAACCCGCAACTCACGTCGGTGCGGCAGCTCTCGGCCGCGCTCGGGCTGGCCGACGGCGAGCAGGACGAGCTGCTGGCGGCCGCCGCCGGGCGTCCGGTGGTGGCGACGCCGGTGCCGCGCCAGCTGCCCGCGCCGCCGTCGCCGTTCGCGGGACGGCAGGACGTGCTCGACCGGCTCGGCACCTCGGGCATCTCCGTCATCTCGGGTGCGGGCGGGATCGGCAAGTCCTGGCTCGCGTCGCACTGGGCGCACCGCAACGCCGCGCGGTTCCCCGACGGTCAGCTCTTCGTCGACCTGCGCGGGTTCAGCCCTGGCAGCGCACCGATGGATCCCGCGGCCGCCATCCGGGGGTTCCTCGACGCGCTGGGCGTCGAACCGAGCCGCCTCCCGGCCGACCCGCACGCGCAGGCGGCGATGTTCCGCGGCCTGGTCGCGGACCGCCGCGTGCTGCTGGTGCTGGACAACGCCGCCGACACCGCCCAGGTCGTGCCGCTGCTGCCGGGCGCCGGCACGTGCGCGGTCGTCGTCACCAGCCGCAGCACGCTCACCGGGCTGATCACCGGACACGGCGCGCACCACATGTCCGTCGGCACGCTCACCGCGGACGAGGCCGCCAGCGTGCTGACGGCCCGGCTCGGTTCCGCGCGGGTCGAGGCGGAGCCGGACGCCGCCGCCGAGTTGATCGGTCTGTGCGGCGGCTTCCCGCTGGCGCTGAGCATCGTCGCGGGCCGGGCGTGCGTGCAGCCGCACCTGGCGCTGGCGGCGCTCGCCCTCGAACTGCGCGAGAGCACCCTGGACGCGCTCGACGACATCGACCCGGCCGCGAGCCTGCCCGCGGTGCTCTCGTCCTCGTACCGCGCCCTGACGGCCGAGCAGGCCGAGGTGTTCTCGTTGCTCGCGATCGCGCCGGGCCCGGACATCAGCCTGCCCGCGGCGGTGAGCCTGACCGGTCTCGGCGAGCACCGCACCCGGACCGTGCTGCGCGCCCTGACGCAGGCCTCGCTCGTCGTCCAGGACGCGGACGGCCGCTACCGCATGCACGACCTGATCCGCCGCTACGCCACCGACCTGGCCGGCGACACCTCCGTTGCGCTGCAACGACTGCTGGACTTCTACGCACACACCGCCGCTGCCGCCGACGCCGTCGTGGAGACCCACCGCCACCTCATCGAGCTGGTCCCCTCGGACACCACTCCGCTGCCGATGCCCGACATCGGCACGGCCATGGCGTGGTTCACCGCCGAGCACGCCACCCTGCTGGCCGCGCAACGCGTCGCGGCCGAACGCTCCTGCCACGCGAGGGCGTGGGAGATCGCCTGGGCGCTCAACAACTTCCACTACCGCCAGGGACACCGGCACGACCAGCTGTCCGTCTGGCGAACCGGCGCCGCCGCCGCGGCCCACCTGAACGACCCGATCTCCCTGGCGCTCGCCCTGCGCCTGCTGGGCCGCGCACTGGTCGTGCTCGGCCACAACGAGGAGGCGATCACGCACATGCGACGCGCCCTCGAACTGGCGGAGCAACAGGGCGACGCGGCACACCAGGGCCACGCCCACTACACCCTCGCCTCGGCCTGGGAACGCGAAGGCGAGGACCGCACAGCACTGGACCACGCCCGTAAGGCGCTCACGCTCTACCGCACTGTCGACCAACCGGCCTGGGAAGGCAACGCGCTCAACGCCGTCGGCTGGTACCACGCCCGCCTCGGCGAACACGACGCCGCGCTGGAACACTGCCACACCGCCCTCGCGTTGTACCAGCGAATCGAGGACCTGGGCGGCCAGGCGCAGACGCTGGACAGCCTGGGGTTCACCGAACACCAGCGCGGCACGTACGCCGAGGCCATCGGCCGCTACCGGGAATCCATTGCGCTGTACCGGGTTCTCGGCAACCTCGTCGAGACGGCCGACACCCTCGAACGGCTCGGCGACTCGCACTTCGCCTCGGGAGAACGTGCTGAGGCGCGTTCGGTGTGGGAGGAAGCGGTGGAGTTGTACCGGCAGCAGGGACGCACCGACGAAGCGTCGTTGCTGGAGAAGCGGCTGTCCTGAACGGTGAGGAGGACGGCGCGTGGGGTCCCGCGCCGTCCTCCTCCGTTCAGCGGTCAGGGGTTTAGAACATCGCCCACCCCTTGCCGTTGCCCTGGTGGATCAGGCCGTCGGAGGTCTCGTACTTGCCGCCCGGGCCCATGTCGGCGGCGCTGTTCACCGGCTTGCCGTTCTTGTCGTAGTAGTTGTTCTTGCCCTTGTTCTTCATCTTGGGCTTGCCGGTGCCGAGCCCGGTGCCGGCGTACTTCGGGTCGGGCTTGTGCTGCGCGCCCTTGGCCAGGTTGAACAAGGTGAACACCGGCCCGAGGAGTTCGCCGCCCGTGCGGAAACCCTCGTGCATCCAGTGGAGGACGTCCGGCGCGTAGCGAACGAGCTTCATGGCGTCCCTGGCGGCCGGCGGCGTGGCGAGGGCCAGAGCCGCGAGCACGATCTTCTCCGGATCGCCGTCCTCGATGGCGATGGCCAGGTCGACCCCGGCGATCACCATCGAGACTCCGAACAGGATCCCCCTCGCCTGGTTCGGCAGCTGCGGAATCAGCGACGCGACCCCGGCACCGGCACCCACCAGGCTGATGGCGACGTGGTTCTCCTTGATCCAGTCCCAGGTGTCGAGGGACGCCATGCTCAGCTCGAACAGCCGCTGCGGGTCCCCCAGCACCAGGTCGTCGATCCAGTCCCACAGACCGGTCGAGTCCGACTTGGTGATCGGGCTGTTGCCCGCGTAGGTGTAGCCGTTCATCTGCTGGGAGTCGTTCGGTGCCAGGACCGGGTCCACTGAGAGGAACCGTCCCAGCGCCGCGTCGTAGGCCCTGGCACCGAGCTGGGTCAGCCCGGTCGACGTGTCCACCGTCCCGCCGACGAACCCCTTGCCGCCGGGGAACGAGACGGACTCACCCCGCGCCCCGCCGAACGGCAGCTGCCGTCGCCGCGACACCGACAGGTCACCGCTGCGCACGGCGATCTGCGCCGTGCCCTGGTGATCGTTGCCGAGCCACACGACGCCGCCGCGATCACGCATCGCGACCGTGGTGCCGCCGTGCTGGTAGTACCGGGTCCCCTCCAGTTTGCCGGTGGACCTGACCAGCCGCAGTTCCTGACCGGGCAGGTACAGCGTGATCGCCGCACCGTCCCGCTTGATCAGTTGTTCGCCGCTCACGCCGTGGACGAACTCGGTCGTCCTGGTGCCCTCGGTGACCTTGACGAGGTTGCCTTCGGCGTCCCAGTCGAGAGTCTGCCCGGGACGCCCGGTCGTGTTGCCGGCTGCGTCGTAGGCGTACGCCTCGTTCCTGGTGCCGGAAGGCGACTTCGTCTCGACCGACTTCACCTGGTGCGCGCCGCCCGGAGCCGGGAACGTGCCGGTGCGGACGGTGTCTCCGCCCGAGGCGTGCTGGGTCTCGGTGAGTCGGTTGCCGGTCTTGTCGTAGGTGTAGGAGTGCCAGTAGGGAGCCGGTCCGGACAACGCCGCGGTGCTCGGGTTCGTGGCGCACCCGTTGCCGGGCGTCCACGCCTCCGTGATGCGCTGCAACGCGTCCATGCGGAAGCACTGCACCTCGTCCCGGTCCGCGACGGACACCAGGTTGCCGGAGTCGTCGTAGGAGAACCTGGCATCGGACTGCATCGGGTTCGGGACCTCGGCGTCCACAATGGATCGCTCCAGCCTGCGGGTGTTCGTGTCGTAGTAACGCGACAACCACACGCGCTTGCCCGCGTCACCGAGCTGGGTGCGGGCGAGTTCGCCGTACCGGGTGTAGTTCGTCTCGGTGACGACGTCCCACTGCTGGTCTCCGATCTGCGAGGACGTCGTGCTGCTCTGGCCGAGATCGTCGTAGGAGTAAGTCACCGTCTCCGCGGACAGGTCACCGATCGCGGCGAAGGTCGTGCCCGACAGGCTCCCGTCCTGGTTGTACTTCTGGTAGGAGGTGTAGCTGCCGGCGAGCGTCTGCTCCGACTTCGGGATGGTGACGGTCGTGCCCAGCGACAGGCCCGTCGCGTTGTAGCCGATGACCTCCGACTTGTACGCGTTGCCACCGGCGAAGTGCGTTTCGGTCGCGGGCAGGCCGACGCCACGCGCAACGGTGTCGTAGGTCCTCTCCGACAGGACGGTCTCACCCTGGCGGGTCTTCGTGCGGCGTCCCACGGCGTCGTTCTCGTGCGTCACCGCGACGCCACGCGCGTCGATGGTGCCGATCAGCCTTCCCTCGTCGTCGTAGGACATCTGTGTGGTGCCGCGGTCCGGGGACTCCTCCTTCACCTTGCGGCCGCGCAGGTCGTAGGTCCACCGCCACACGCTGCCCGCCGGGTCGGTGACGGTCGCCAGGTCGCCGGACGGCGTGTAGGTGTACTTGGTGGTGTCGTTGGCCTGCTTGCTTTCCACGACCTCGTCGCGGGCGTTGGTGACGGTTTCGCGCACCGTGCCACCCGCCGGTGGGGTGACCACCGTGCGGTTGCCGAAGTAGGCCGTGCGGGTGCTCCACCTGTCGGCGGCGCCGGCCTTGGTCGTGACCTCGGTCGGACGGCCCGCGCCGTCGTACTTCGTCACCTCCTGCGAGGGGATGTCCACGTCGCTCGCCACCCACAGCTTGTCGTCGACCGCGCTGTCGGTGAAGTACGGCCTGGTGGTCCTGGCCTTGCGGCCCTGCGAGTCGTAGCGGGTGTCGGTGATCAGGCGGCCGCCGCCGTGCGCGGGTGACTGCACCTGACGCGGGCGCAGGAGGCCGTCGTAGATCTCGTTGGTGTCGATCGGGGTGCCGTTGGCGCCGATCCTGGACGTGGACACGACGGTGGGCGCGTCCTTGCGGTGCTGGTAGCCGAACTTGACGGTGCCGCGGGTGCCGGACGAGCGGTCGCGGTTGGGGAGCCACACCTCGGTGCGGCGGCCCAGTGCGTCGTAGGTCGTCTCGGTCCTGCGGTCGTTGGCGTCGACGCTCGCGGTCTCCTGGCCGAAGAACGGTTCCGTCGTCACGGTCGTCTTGTGTCCCAGCGGATTGGTGACGACCGTGTCCTTGGCTACGCCGGCGGACGGCGAGAACGCCGTTGTGGTGATCTTGCCCAGTGCGTCGCCCGACGACGTGACACGTCCGTACGTGTCGTAGCCGGCGGTGGAGGACAGCGCCCACACCGGGCCGGCGGCCGGGCGTTCCCGTGCGACCTCGACCCTGGTGACGTCACCGGCCGTCGGTGCCTCCCCGAAAGCCCTGCCGTCGAACGCGTTGCGCGTGTCGCTGATCGCGTCGGCGGGGAACTGCGCGGTGACGGTGCACGCCGCCGAGACCACCTCGACGCGCGACACCGGGGTGAGCAACCACTTGTCGGTGTTGCGGGCGTAGGTGTTCCGCGTGCACTTGTCGTCGTCCGCCGTCGACGTGTCGCCGAGGTCGTTCACCGACAGCAGTTGTGCACGGTCGTCGTAGGCGCGTTCCGTGCGCGTGACCCGCCGGGGAGCTCCCGTGATGGTCGTGAACACGGATTCGTTGCCCTGCTGCACGATGTAGGCCTTGCGCGCACCACGGGCGGCGGTCGGGCCCTGCACCGCGAACGTCCTGGTCGCCTTCTCGACGAGCGCCTCGGTGTCGCCGAGCCGCGTCTGCGACTCGTACTCCTGGCCGCGCAGCCACTCGTCGTCGGTGCGGATCATGCTCTCCGAGTCGGTGAACCTGCCGCCCATGCCGCGGTGGAAGCGCTTTTCGGTCAGCGTGACCGGGCCGTACGGGTCGTCGGCCTTGCCGTGCCGGATCTGGACCCTGCCGAAGCCGCGGAACTGGTTCCAGGTCCGCCACTCCTCCTTGATCACCTCCGAGTCGTCGAGCGCCCACGCGGCGCCGTCGAGGTAGCTGTAGCGGCTCACCATCTCGGTGTTGGCCGAGATGCGGTCGGACCTCGTGACCTCCTCGACGACGTACTTGTGGAAGTAGTCGGTCCGCTCGGCGACCGTCCTGCTCTGCCACCTGGCCGGGAAGCAGCGCAGGGCGTTCGCCTCGGGCCTGGTCGGATCCGCCTTGCAGTCCGGCTCGGCGTACTTGATCGTCGTGACGCCACCGCTGTCGGACACGATGCCGGTGAGGCGGTAGCGCAGCAGCGGTCCGACGCCGTCGACCTTCATGACGCGGTTGGGCATCCGGGTGCCCTCGAACGTCACCTGCGGCAGCGGAACGGGCGTGCCGGCGAGGCCGGTGTGCGTGATGCCCCTGAGCCACAACGCGGCCTTCTCGCCGGCACCGACGCCGGTGCCGGGGTACAGCTGCTCGAGCTGCCAGCGGTCGGCGTCACTCCAGCCGGTGCCGTTCCACACCTTCGTGGTGATCTTGTCGAGCCGCTTGGTCGACCAGAACGTCGGCGCGTGCTTGTCCTTGCACGTCCCCGTGTCGCACTTGTCGTCCCACGGCACGTCCGGCCAGTTGTCCTTCTTGTCGGGCGTGCAGTTGCTGCCCGGGACGCACCGGTCGGCCGTGGCGAACTCGACGCGGCCGGTCGCCTGCTGACCGTCGCGATTGCCGTACTCGACCGACTTCAGGGTGCCGCCGCGCACGTAGGGGACGGCGGTGTCCTTGTTGTTGGCGCCGTACGAGTTCGTCTCCGGCGCGTAGGTGTAAGTGATCACGTTGCCGTGCCGGTCGATCACCCTGTCCAGGTTCCACCGCCAGACCTGGGTGCAGGACGACGCCGCGAAACTGGCGCCGTGGCACGGTTCCCGGTCGTCGTCGCCGTACACCGGCACGGTCCAGGCCGAGTCCTTGCGCGCGCCGAACAGGTACTGCGTCCCGTCCGGCGTGGTGATGCGCCAGTTCTCGCCGTCGTCGTCCCCGTTGTCGGCGTCGGTGAGGCGGTCGACGCGGGAGCCGTTGTCCTCACGCAGCCGGAAGCCGCCCGAGGTGTCGTCCCGGATCAGCTCACCGAACGACGACATCGCGTTGTCGGTCCGCCAGCACAGGTCGCCGGACTCCTTCGGCGGCGTGGTACCACCGGTCTTGTCGTCGGCGCACGCGCCGTAGGCCCGCTCGACGAAGCCCGCGGACAGGTCCCAGCCGTCACCCACCCAGGACGCCTGGTTGTTCGTCGCACTCGTTCGTCCGTCCACACTGGACGAGGAGTACCTCAGCGCGAGCTCCGGCTGGAACCCGCCCGGTGCCGGCGGCACGCGCAACGGGTAGCTCCAGCCGAACTCACCGGTGTTCGGTGTGACGTCCCAGGAACCCGACGGCGCCAACGGCGTCGCGGTGGGCGTGCCACCCCCTTCCGGCGCGGCACCCCCGGCCTGGTCGCCGTTCAACGCGTCGCGACTGGCCTGGTCCTGCGCTCGCCCGTCCATCTTCTGCTCGGTGACCGGCGCGGACGCCGTCCCCGGCAGCGGCACGGACGGACCGGCGGCCAGTGCCACCCCGGTGACCGTGGTGGTGAACACCGTCGCTGCCACGAGGACAGCCGATGTTCTGGTGAACAACCGCTTTCTCACTCTTCCCCCGTTCATTCGAACACCGCCGTCACGGCCGGGACCTCGGTCGGCACGAAGCCGATCGTCTGGGACGGGAACCCGTCGCAGTCGTCGGAGTTGGACACCATGGAGTCGCCGTCACCGCCGGGCAGCAGGCAGCGCCGCAGCTCGCGGTTCGCCACCCCCTGCGGTGCCGCGGTCCAGATCGAGCCGAGCGCGCCGAGCACCGTCTTGCCCTCGCAGGCGGAGTCGGTGGAGACGAACTGGTCGTAGGCACCGTTGCGGCAGCTGAACAACGGCCGCGTGCCCGGCTGCTCGGTGATCGCGAGCAGGCCGTGCGAGCCCTCGTAGCGGTAGCCCGGTGCCGCACCATCGGTGAGGCTCGCGTGCTCGTAGTACTCCAGCAGGTATCGGCCGAAGTCGGTGTAGGCCACCGAATAGCCGAGCAGCCCGTCCACCGTGGCACCGCCGCAGGTCGCGTCCCGGGAGTCGAACCGGTCGGCACCCTGACGGCACCGGTACAGCGCCGCGGTCGGCACGTTCTTCGGCTGGACCGTGTAGATCAGGCCGACGTCCCCGAGTTTCTCCACGCCCTCGCAGGAGTCCGCGGTGAACGCGTCGGCTCCGGAACGGCAGGCGTACACCGTCTTCGTGTTGTCACCGGGTGCGGCGGGCAGGCCCAGCGCCCGTTCCAGGTGATAGCCCTCCACCACCGCATCGGTGCGGCCGGTGAACCGGTCCCCCGCGGCGTTGACGAACCGGCCGAGCTGACCGCGTTCCGGCTTGGCGAACGTCGCCCGCTCGGCGATGCTCGGCTCGGTCGCCACGCCCTGGCCGTACCGGACCTCGTCGACCGCGCCGGGGAAGAACCCCGACGGCTGCCCGTTGGTCCTGTCCCTGCCCAGCACGATCTTGCCGGTCGGCTGCCACAGCACCACGTTGGTCTTGGTACCGGCCAGCTTTCCGTCGACGTACAGGCGCAGCTGCCTGCCCGCGTAGTCGTAGACGCCGTTGACGTGCGTCCACTCCCCCACCACCGGCGGGACGAGCGAGGCGGCGTAGGTCAGCGGGGCGCTGTCGGTGTCCGACGCCGCCGCACCGAAGATCCACCGCTTGAGGTCCGGCCGGTACTGCAGCACGAACCCGCTCATCCGGTCGCCGTCCTGGCTGACGATCGTCGCGACCCTGTCGTCACGGCTGAGCTTCGCCCACCCGGCGACCGAGAAGCTGTCCCTCATGGACAGTCCGTACGGCGTGACCGCGTGGCCGTTGACGCCGTCGAGCTGCAACGCCTTTCCACTGGGACCGGCACCGAAGCTCGTGCCGCCGTTGAGCGTCGCCTGGGCCTTGCGCCACGTGATGTCCTTGGCCGTGCCCTCGTCGAACCGGTAGAAGGCGAGGTCGCGGTCGGGGATGTCGTCGTGGATCCGGCGCGCCTCCCCGTCGCTGACGGCCTTCGAGAACACCCGAAGGTCGTCCACGCTGCCCTGGAAGAACGCGCCCTGCTTCGTCCTGGCCACCGTGAGCGGGCCGGACGACGGCAGCACCGTCACCCCGGTCTGCGCGCCGGACAGCAGGCCGTTGACGTACAGCCGCAGCTGCTTGAGGTTCGCGTCGTAGGACAGCGTCAGGTGCGTCCACTCGGCCACCAGCGCCGGCTCACCGGACGTGAGCACCTGCGCCGACGCGGTGTCCGTGTCGGCGGTCGGCGCGAACACCGCCCACTTCTTCGACGCGCCCTGGTAGCCGAGCGCGAACGCGCTGCGCCGGGTCGCGTCCTGAGCGACGACAGTCCGGTCGGACGTTCCCGCGTCGGTCAGGAAGGCCCACGCCGACACCGAGAAGCTCTGGCCGGTGTCGACCACCCGGGCAGCCGTCCCGCCAAAGCCCGAGGTGCCGTCGAACGCCGCCGCCTCACTGGCCGGGCCACCGCCCCAGCTCGCTCCGCCGGAGAACGTGACGCCCTGGCCGCGACCGCTGCTGTCGTCGCCGTTGCCGTTGAACCTCCAGTGCCCGGAGTCGGCCACCGGCAACGTGGTCGCGCCCTGCTCGGCCGGGTAGGCGCGGTGCAGCGCGGTGATGCGTTCCTTGTCGAGCTGCCCGGTGAAGAGCCGGACGTCGTCGACGTCGCCGCGCCAGAACTCCGCCGGGGCACCGGCGACCTTGCCACGGCCGATGACGAGCCCGCCGTTGGCGTGCCACGCGTTGCGCAGCGTGCCGTCACCGACGCGCACTCCGTCCACGTACAGCCACATCTTCTTCGCCGCCGGGTTGTAGACGCCGACGAGGAAGGTCCACTTGCCGACCTCGGACGGCAGCACCGACACCGCGGCCTTGGTGATCTCCGGCTGGGCGACGTCGGACTCCGGCATCTCGAACGTCCACGCGCCGAGCTGGTTGTTGTCGTCGTCGATCACGTGGCCGAGCCGGAACTTGCTGGTCTGCTTCTCGCCGTCGATGGTGACCGCGTCGGTGCGGCACACCCGCAGCGACGGCTTGCACTCCTTGGCGGGCAGGCGAACCCACGCCGAGACCGTGAACGCCTGGTCCGTGCGCACGTCCGTGCCCGTCGTCACGGCGGCACCGTTCGTGCCGTCGAACGCCGCGCCGTTGCCGACCCGGCCGGGAGCGAACGCCGCCCCGCCCGAGAGCGTCGCGCCGCGGGAACCCACGGCGTCGGCGGCGTTCCTGCCGCTCGACTCGTCCAGCGCGTAGTGGTGCACGAGCGTCAGGTCACGCCCGGCCATGGCCTGCACGTCGCCCGCGAACAGGGCCCGCGAGTAGACGCTGACGTCGTCGATCGACCCCTTGAAGTACTCGACCGGCGTCCGCCACAGCGCACGGCCGATCTGCAGGCCGCCGCCCGCGTTCCAGGACTGCGTGTGCGCGACCGAACCGGCCAGCACACCGTTGACGTAAAGCAGGATCTGCTTCGCACCGGCGTCGTGAACGCCGGCCAGATGCGTCCACTGTCCAACCTGGACAGAGCCGCCGACCGCCTCCGCCACCGACGCGGTGTCGGGGTTGTCGGCGCTGACCAGTGCCATGCTCCACTTGCCGTCCTTGGCGCGCAGCTTGAACGCGCTCGCCTTGGCGCCGTCCTGCGACACCACCGTGGCGAGGCCCGTCGTCTGGTCGGCCCGTGCCCACGCCGTGACCGAGAAGCTCCGGTCGGTGTCGATCGCGTGACCGGCGCCGACCGAGGCCGCGCCGTCGAGCCGCAACGCCAGGTCGGCGGGGTCCGGCATGCTGGACTGACCGCCCGCGTAGGCGATCGAGCCTGCCGCCGTGCCGTGCGAGCCACGGGGCGAGGAGTCCTGGGTGTTGCCGTCGAACTTCCAGTTGCCCGCGGTCACGTTGTCCCTGCCGACGATGCCGCGGACCTCCTCCTGCGCCACCGCCCGGCTGAACACGCGGACCTCGTCGACGCCGCCGCGCCACTCGTGACCGACGTTGCCGTGCCACTTGCCGCGGCCGACGAGCAGCGGACCGGTGGCGTTGAAGCCCTTCTCGCGCGGAGCGCTCGCCTCCAGCTCACCGTTGACGTACAGGCGGATCTGCCTGGCCTGCGCGTCGTAGACCCCGGTCAGGTGCGTCCACGTGCCGATCTGCGCACGGGAGGTGCTCCAGGTGCCGTCGGCCGGCTTGTCCTTCGCGTCCTCGCTGGGAAGCACGAACTCCCAGTTGCCGCCGCCGTCCATGCGCTGGCGGTAGCCGAGGTAGAAGCCGCTCATCACGGCGCCGTCCTGGGAGACGGCCGCATCGGGATGGCCGGGCTCCAGTTCCCTGTCCTGCCTGACCCACGCCGACACGGTGAAGCTCTGGTCGGTGCGCACGGCCGGTGCGCCGGTCGACACGAAGTCGCCGAGGTCGTCCAGCTGGAGGTACCCGTTGACCGCGCCGTTCTGCACGAACCGCCCGTTGCCCTGCAGGACACCGGAACTGCCGCCCGGCACCGAGTTCGCCGCGGTCCTGCCGTCGGCCTCGTCGAACTTCCAGTAGCCCACCTGGACGTTGTCGCGGCTGACCGCGGACCTGATCTCCGGCTCGGCCAGGATCCGGTCGTAGACCTTGACCTCGTCGACGGCGCCACCGAAGTAGTCCAGACCGGGGTGGTTGTCCCACATCGTGCGGCCGACACGCACCTGCCCCGTGGAGTCGACCGCCGGTGACGTCTTCGTCTTGGTGCCGGACAGCACACCGTTGACGTAGAGCCGCAACTGGTTCGTGGGCGCGTCGAACACCGCCGTCAGGTGCGTCCAGACCCCGATCTGCGCCGGGGACGACGACCACGCGGCGTCCGCCCAGATCTCCGTCGCGGCCTTGTTCTGGGCGGCGAACACCCAGCGGCCACCGTCGTCCGGCCGGTACCAGAGGGTGAAGCCGGCGAACTTGTCGCCGTCCTGGCTCACGATCGCCCGCGCGCCGGTCGCCTGGTCCACCTTCGCCCAGGCGGACACGGTGAAGCTCGCGTCCGTGCGAATGGTGTTGGGAGCGCTGGCATAGCCCGTGCTGCCGTCCAGCGCGAGGGACGAACCGACCGCACCGGGGACGTAGCTCGCGTTGCCGCTCAGCGTGCCGTGGCGGTCGCCGAGGAACGCGCTGTCCTGCGCGTTGCCGTCGAAGGACCACTGCGCCAGCGGACCGTTGCCCGCCCGGACGTTGATGTGCAGCTTCTTGGCAGGACTGCGATGTCCCGCCCGGTCGACGCTCTGCACGTAAAGGTCGCGCGGGCCGTCACCGGGCGGTGCGATGTCCAGCACGGCCTTACCGCCGAGCCTGTCCGCGTCGATCTGGGTCGACGGCGGGTCCGACCAGCCGTAGAGGTAGTGGTCCACATCGGACACTCCGGCGGCGTCGAACGTGAACCTGCCGGGCACGCCGACTCCGCCGTGCCAGCGGTTGTCGTCCCGGTAGAGAACGCTGGACACGTCCGGCGCCTTGTCGATGCCGACGCGGTCGACGATGAAACCGGGGCCGTTGCGCCAGTCGCCGCCGTCCGGGCCGTCGTCGCCCCACAGCGTCCAGCTCACCCGCTGGCCGTCGCGCGCTCGCAGGTCGAGCGTGTGGCTGAAGACGTTGCCGGAGTGCAGGGTCGGTCCCCGCCGGTTGTAGGCCGCGCCACCGTAGACGTCCCAGACCGCTTCCAGCTGCTCGTTCTCCGCGTCGGTCAGCTTGCCCTGCAACCGGATGGAGTCGTCGCCCGCGTACGGGACGCCGTCACACCACTTGCAGGCCCGCAGCGGCGGGTCCGTGGTGAGGCCGGTGGGCGCGTCCGGCCGGGTGTTGTACACGGCGTCGATCCGCACCGTGGCCAGGTCGTACTTGCGCCACGCCCGGTTGTCGCCCTCGTTGGCCGCCCGCAGCGAGTACACCGACCAGCCGTTGGGGTTGATGGACTGACCGATCGCGAACCCGGCCGGGGCGGGCCCCTTGCAGGCGGTCCCCACGGCGCCGGTGGAGACGTAGTCGGCGCCCGGCTGGTTGTTCCACGTCAGCTCGGACCCGATGGTGGCGTTCGCGATCCAGAGCTGGTGATCACGCGTGTTGTCGCAGTCGGGGCTGTAGACGGCGGACGCGTTCAGGGTGGCCTCGATGATCCGCTTGCCGCGCAGGAAGTCCGTGTTGAACTGGAAGTACGTCCTCGTCGAGCCGATGTCGCCGCTGCCGGTGCAGTTCGAGAGCCCGGAACAGGTGCCGACCTTGACCCAGCCGTCGTCCTCTCCGCCGTACCAGGCCCTGGTGTTCGGCTTGTTCCTGAAGACCTTCGCCCAGTCCTTGCTGTAGTTGTGCCACCAGTCGGGGTCGACGGTGACCGGGAACCTCGCCGCCGGATCGGTCAGCAGCTTCGTGTCCGGCTTCAGCGTCAGCGACGTGGCGTCGGCCTCGACACCGACCGGCGCACGCCGTTCCTCGCTCGCGTCCCACATCTCGGCGGGCGGCGTGGCGAAGGCGACCTCGCCCTTGTCGTCCACCGCCTCGATCCGGTCGCCCTCGGCGACGCGGACCGTCAGCCCCTCCGCGCTGAGCCCGAACTTCACCGACGCCAACGGCTGCGGCTTGTGCACCAGCAGGCGTTGTGTGACGCCACCGCCGCTCTGCGCCGTCAGCACGAGGTCGACGTCGGGCAGGACGCCGCGATAGGTGGCCGTGGCGCCGTCGAGCACCGGTGCCGGCAGCTCCGCGGGCCAGGTCATCGTCACCGACCGGCCGGGCGTGCCGAACCGCAGCAACGGCGTCTTGCCGCCACCGGAGAACACCAGGCCGGTGTCCACCGCCTTCGGCACGACGGTGCCGTCCGGTGCTGTTTCCAGCGTCGCGTCGAGCCCGGTCCACCTGCCGTTCTTCCGCGTCCGGACCGGAGCGGCGTTGAGCTGCGCCTTGAGGCTGCCGTCCGGCAACGCGGAGACGAGCCGGGTCGGCGTCGTCTGGTCGGTCACGACGACCGGCTGCCGCTGCCGCCGGGCGGCCTGCAGCGCGGTCTCGGTGTTCTCCGCCTCGGTGACGTTCGCCACCGGCGGTGGTTCCCCGTCCCACTTCGGCAACGACACGACGGTGATCGCCGTTGCCCCCAGTACGGCCACGAGCACGGCGGACAGCCGTCTCAGACCGGTTCTCCCTCGATCCACTTCGTCCGAACCCCCTCAGTTCAGCGCCGCCCGTCACCAGGGCGGACCGCGAAACATCGTCGGCGGGAAGCGATCACCGCGAACAGTTCACGAACCGGTCATCTGTGACCTGTCGGCGACGTTTCGACTCACCCCGAAACCCGCGCGCAAGATCGTGATCACCTGGTACGAAATGTCCGTGACTGATGAGTTCGCCGGAGCCGTCCGGCGTTTCCGGCTCCGTGCGGGCCTCACCCAGGAGGCCCTCGCGGAACGGTCGGGGATCTCGGTCAGCACCATCCGCGGCATGGAGACCGGCAAGCGCCGCAACCCGCAGCTCGCCTCCGTGCGACAACTCGCCTCCGCGCTGGCACTGCGGCCTCAGGAGCAGGAGGACCTGCTCTCCGCCGCCGGCGCCGAACCCACGCCGGCGCCGCGCCAGCTGCCGCCCGAACTCGCGGGCTTCGTCGGCCGCGGCGACGCGCTCGGCCGGCTCGACGCCGTCCTGGACGGCGGCGCGGCGTCGACCGTCGTGATCAGCGCGATCTCCGGGACGGCCGGGATCGGCAAGACGACCCTCGCGCTGCACTGGGCACACCGGGTGGCCGGCCGCTTCCCCGACGGGCAGCTCTACGCGGACCTGCGCGGCTTCGACCCCAGCGGCACGGTCATGGCGCCCGGCGAGGCGCTACGGGCGTTCCTGGAGGCGCTGAACGTGCCCGCGCGCAGCGTCCCCGACGACGTGGAGGCGCAGGCCGCGAAGTTCCGGACCCTGATGGCGGGCCGCGCGATGCTGGTCGTGCTCGACAACGCCCGCGACGCCGCCCAGGTCCGTCCCCTGCTGCCGGGTACTCCGGGCAGCCTCGTGGTCGTCACGAGCCGCCACGACCTCACCGGGCTGATCGCGACGACCAACGCCCGCAGCCTGCCGCTCGCGTTGCTGAGCCGGGAGGAGGCGCACGCGCTGCTGGCCGACCGCCTCGGCGCGGAGCGGGTGAACGCGGAGCCGGCCGCCGTGGCGGAGATCATCGACCGGTGCGGCGGGCTGCCGCTGGCGCTGGCCGTGGTGTCCGCCCGCGCCGCGCACACGTCGTTCTCGCTCACGGCCTACGCCGAGGAACTGGGTGGCCTGGACGGGTTCGGCAGCGGGGACGAGGCGACGGACCTGCGGGCCGTGTTCGCCTGCTCCTACCTGGCGCTGAGCCCGGCGGCGGCCAGGGCGTTCCGGTTGCTGGGCCTGCACCCCGGCACGGAGGTCTCCCTCGCGGCGGTCGCCAGCGTGACGGGGCTGACGTCGGCGCGGCGGGTGATGCAGGAACTCACCCGCGCCCACCTGATCGTGGAACGCACGCCGGGGCGGTTCGCGTTCCACGATCTGTTGCGCGCTTATGCGGCCGAGCAGGTCCAGCCGGACGAACGGCACGATGCGCTCTATCGGCTCGTGGCGCACTACCGGTACAACGCGGAGCGCGCCCGTTTCGTGGACCACCCCCGCATCCTGGCGGAACCGTCGGCGCCGGACGGAGTGGCGACGGTCCCCTTCGCCGACGTCACCGCCGCCAAGTCGTGGCTGAAGACCGAGACGCCCGCCCTGCTCGCGATCGTGCGGTCCGATCACGGATTCCCGCAGGAGGTGGTCGAGATCGTCCGGGCCATCGCGAACTTCCTCGACATCAACGGCCGGTTGTCCGCCAACGTCGACGTCCTGCACCGGGCGATGGCGCTCACCTCGGACCAGAAGACGCTCGTCTTCCTGTGGAAGCTGCTCGCGCGAGTGCACACCAGAGCGGGCCGCCATGCGGAGGCGCGGGCGTTGCTGGACCGCACGCTGGAGATCGACCTCGCGTCCGGCGACACCGACGCGCTCGGCTACACGTACTTCGGCCTGGCCCGCCTCCTCGGCGGGCAGGGTGGCCACCGCGAGGCGCAGGACCTCGCGTCGAAAGCGGTCACGTGCTTCCAGGAGTCCGGCAACCGGAACGCCGAGGCGGACGCGTTGAACGGCGTGGCCTGGTGTTTCGCGATGCTCGGCGAGTTCGGCGAAGCGCTGGTGCGGGCCGAACAGGCGATCGCGACCGGGGAGAGCGCGAACGCCGGCAGGCTGGACACGCTGGGGTACGTCGAGCACCACCGCGGCAACCACGCCAAGGCGGTGAAGCACTTCCAGGAGGCGGTCGCCGTCGCCGAGGACGCGGGCGACCGGTACATGCTCGCCGAGGCGTTGACCCACCTCGGCGACACCCACGAGGCCATGGGCGATCACGCCGAGGCGCGCGAGACGTGGGAGCAGGCCGTCGAGGAGTGGGACGCGCTGCACTCACCGGAGGCGGACGCGCTGCGCGCCAGGCTCGGTTCCTAGGCGCTGTCACAGATCGGCGGTGTGTCCGGTCTTTGTTTTCATGAGCCACGAACACACGCACCAGCTGGACAACCCCGACAAGAGCGGTCCCCCGCCGAAGATCGAGGTCATCGGCACCGTGCCGGGAGCACCGCAGATCCCGGACGGCGCCGAGGCCATGACCATCTTCGTGACGTTGCCGCCGTCGAGTCCGGGAGCGCCGCCGCACCGCCATTCCGGTCCCGCGTACGGCTACGTCGTCAAGGGCGCCATCGTCTTCGAGCTGGAAGGCGAGCCGGAACGGGTCGTCCGCGCGGGCGGGACGTTCTGGGAGCCGGGCGGCGACGTCATCCACTACCAGGACGGCAACCACCTGGCCGACGAGGAATCCGCTTTCGTCGTCACGATGTTCTGCGCGCCCGGCCAGCCGATGCTGACGGTCGTGGAGGCGGACGAACTGGAGGCGCGCAGGCACCTCAGGGCACCGCGACCGTGAAGACGTCACTGAACGAGTTGGCGCGCAACCATCTTGAGCTGGCACGCGACGCGTCGAGCGGCCGGAGTGCCGAGACCGTCCACGGTGGACACGAGCGGGCCCTGAGGCAGACCGTGATGGCGTTGCGCTCGGGTGAGCACCTGCACGAGCACGAGCATCCCGGCGAGGTGACCGTGCAGGTGTTGCTCGGTCACGTGCGCCTGGTGGCCGGGCCGCAGTCGTGGGAGGCGCGGCCGGGCGACCTTCTGACGATTCCGGAGAGGCGGCACCGGGTGGAAGCGCTGGAGGACAGCGTCTTCCTGTTCACCACGGCGTTGCGGCTGCCATGACTGGTGCGAGGGGCGGGGATGACTCCCCGCCCCTCGCTCTCACTCGACCAGCTTGCCGGCGGTGTCGACGTCCCTCATGAGTGCCGTGATCTCGGCCGGCACCGGAGGGATCTCCTCCCGTTCGACCTGGCCCGGGCCCGCCCAGACGAGGTTGACCTGCTGTGCGGGATCGATGTCCGGGAAGTCCGAGCGGTTGTGGCAGCCGCGGGTCTCGCGGCGTTCGAGCGCGCACTCCAGGGTCGCTCGGGCGGAGAGCGCCGACGCTTTCAGGTCGAAGGCGTGCGCGAGGTCCTGGAAACCCGCGAGGTCGGGGTGCACTCCGACGTTGCGGATGCGTTCCTCCAGGTCGTCCAGTTCCGCGAGTCCCTTGCGCAGCCCGGCTTCGTCGCGGACGACGCCCGCGTGCTCGGTCATCGTGTTGCGCAGCGCCCGTTGCAGGGCGCGGACGTTCTCCTGGCCGTTGGCGGCGAGCAGTCCGTCCACTTCGGATCGTGCCTCGCCGAGAGCGGCACTTGAACGTCGTTGCGCGTCCAGGGAAGCCGAGTACTCGGCCGCCGCCTCGCCGACGATCCGGCCGTACACCAGGAGTTCGATGAGCGAGTTGCCGCCGAGCCGGTTCGCGCCGTGCAGGCCGCTGGACGCCTCGCCGATCGCGTAGAGGCCCTCGACGCCCGTCGAGTGGTCCGCGGGTGCCACCCACACGCCGCCCATCGAGTAGTGCGCGGTCGGTGCGATCTCGACGGCTTCCTGGGTGATGTCCTTCATCTGCAGTTCGAGCAGCGTCTGGTACACCCTGGGCAGCCGTTGCATGATCTGCTCGCGCGGCAGGTGCGACACGTCGAGCCACACGCCGCCGTTCGGGGTGCCGCGGCCTTCCTTGATCTCGGTGTACGCGGCCAGCGCCACTCTGTCCCGTGTGGACAGTTCCATTCGCCGCGGGTCGTAGCGGGCCATGAACCGCTCACCGGCCGCGTTGGTGAGGACGCCGCCCTCACCGCGGGCGGCCTCCGACACCAGCGTGCCGGCCGCGTTCTCCGGCTCGAGCAGACCGGAGGGGTGGAACTGCACCAGTT
Organism: Lentzea sp. NPDC092896; assembly: GCF_044754905.1. Classification (NCBI taxonomy): domain Bacteria; kingdom Bacillati; phylum Actinomycetota; class Actinomycetes; order Pseudonocardiales; family Pseudonocardiaceae; genus Lentzea; species Lentzea sp. NPDC092896. The sequence goes on along the minus strand of NZ_JBIVPX010000001.1, from coordinate 612,646 downwards.
CGGGGTCGCGGATCCGGCCGCCCGCGAGCACGGCCAGGCGGAACGAGTCGCCGGTGTTCTCGTCGCGGCGGCTCGACGTGCGGCGCCAGATCCGGGTGTGCCCGCCCGCCGCGAGGATGACGACGTCCGCGTGGAACACGTATCGCTTGCCGGTGTTCAGGTCGAACCCGTACGCGCCGAACACCACGTTGTCGCGCACGAGGATCCGCGTGATGTAGCAGGAGTCGTGGATGGGGATGTCGAGCTGTGCGGCCCGGTTCACCAGCGTGCGCTGGATCTCCAGCCCGGTGTAGTCGCCGGCGAACGACGTGCGGCGGAACGTGTGCGCGCCGAAGAACCGCTGCGAGATGCGGCCGTCGGTCTCCCGCGCGAACGGCATCCCCCAGCGTTCGAGGTCCTCGATGCCGCGCGGCGCCTGCTCGGCCACGACCCGCACGATCTCCGGGTTGGCCAGGAGATAGCTCTCCTTGATGGTGTCCGCCGCGTGCTGCTGCCACGTGTCGGCGGGGTCCATCGTCGCCAGCGCCGCGTTGATGCCGCCCGCCGCCAGAGCCGTGTGCGCGTCGTTCTTGGGTCGCTTGCCGACGACCAGCACGTCGACCCCGCGTTCGGCGAGTTCGATGGCGGCGCGCAACCCCGCACCACCGCTTCCGATCACCAGCACTGACGTTGCGATCTGCTGTTCAGTCATCGCGGCCTCCGTTGCCCGTCTCTTCCATTAAGTAGGACCGGGCAGCGCTTCTGCTTGTGACTGTTAGCTGCGTGACAGTGCGTCCGTGGACACATCACTAAGCTTGGTGGTGTGTTCGTGAAGCTCTGTGGTCTGCGTACCGAGTCCGATGTCGCCGTGGCGCTAGAGGCCGGGGCTGACGCCGTCGGTTTCGTGCTGACGAGCAGTCCCCGCCAGATCGACGTCGACCTGGCGTCCCGGCTCGTGGCGGAGGTGTCCGCTGAGGTCCTGACCGTCGCTGTGGTGCGCGGGATCGGCGCTGCGGAAGCCGGTGAGTTGGCACTGAAGACGGGCGTGCGCGCGTTGCAGCTGCACGGCGACTACCCGCGTGAGGCCTTCGACGATTTGGCGGACCTGCCGTTCGGACTGGTTCGGGCGACGGCGCTCGGACCGGACACCGACGTGCGCACCGGGGCGTTCGGCGAGGAGCTGCTGCTGATCGACTCCCCGGTCGCCGGCTCGGGTGAGCAGTGGGACATCACGCGGCTCGCTTCGAACCCGCCCACCGGAAAGTGGGTGCTGGCGGGCGGGTTGTCGCCGGAGACGGTGGCCGGGGCGATCAGCGTCGCCCGGCCGTGGGGTGTGGACGTGTCCAGCGGCATCGAGTCGAGCCGTGGCGTCAAGGACCACGGCCGGATGCGCGAGTTCGTCGCCGCCGCTCGCGGTTAGACCACGCGTTCGCCGTTGCGGAACACCGCGCGCACGTCGAGCAACGCGCTGAGGTCCTGCAACGGATTGCCTGCCACCGCTAGAAGATCGGCGTCGTGGCCGGGTGCGATCCTGCCCTTGCGGTCGCCGATCCCGCACGCCCGCGCGGCCACACTGGTGGCGGACGCGAGGGCGTCGGCGGTGCTGAAACCGAGCAGTTCGCCGAACTCGATGACGCCGTGCGGCAACGAGTCGAAGCGTTTGAACGGACCGATGCCCGCGTCCGACGAGCACACCAGCCGCACGCCGCGTTCGCGCATCCGGCCGAAGTTCTCGCGCAGGGTCAGGCTGACCGGGGTCGCCGGTTCGGCGGTCGGACGGCGTGCGGTCGTGGTGCTGACGTAGATCTCCTTGCGCACCAGCGTGTCCACTGTGTCCCAGTCGACCGCGAGGCCGCCGGGCGCGAGGAAGAAGGCGTGTTCGATCGAGTCGACGCCCGCGTCCACCGCCGCCTTGATGCCGGTGGACGCGTGCGCGTGGACCGTGACCGGGATGCCCGCGGCGTGCGCGATCTCGACGGCCGCGCGCAGTTCCTCGGTCGTGTACTGCTGGTCGAACGGCGACGAGCCGGGCGTGATCGACCCGCCGGTCGCCATGATCTTGACGACGTCGACACCGCGCTCGACCCGTTCGGTGACGGCCGCCCGCACGCCGTCCAGCCCGTCCGCCTCGCCGCCGAGGAACCAGCAGTGGCCACCGGTCGTCGTGACGGGCGGGCCGGAGACCAGCACCTCCGGGCCGGCGTCGCTGGCCTGGAGCGTCAGGTAGCCGCGGTCACCGAGGTCGCGCACGGTCGTGATGCCCGCTTGGAGCGCCTCCAAGGCGTTGGCGCGAATCCGGGCGAGCACCACGTCGTCGGGATCGGTCTGGTCGGTCGCCACGCCGAACGGGTCGAAGGCCAGGTGCACGTGCGAGTCGACCAGTCCCGGCAGCAGCGTGACGTCTCCCAGATCGATCACCGGCAAGCCTGCCGGGTCTGTGGAGACGATCTTGCCGTCCGCGACCACGACGACCGGTTCGCCGGTGATCTCCCTTTCGCCGTCGAAGATCCGCGCTGCCCGAATGGCCTGTTTCACGTTGTCCCCCAAGACATCGACTGAGCTCCAGGCTAGGCCGCGCGGTATCCGGGGATGTCCTCGACCCGGTGGTAGACGGGCAGTCCGCGCTCGCGGGCGATCCGCACGTCCTCGTCCGCGCCGGTCGACTCGCCGGGCAGCCGCAGCACCGCCTCGCAGCGTTCCAGCAGCCGTCGCGCGGTCGGGTACATGATCTCGGACGCGATCGGATCGGTCGGCGAACTGCCCCCGGCGCCGCGCAGCACGGGCAGCGCGACCCACTCGCCGATCATCGGCACGTGGCCGCTGCGGAAGATCGGCCACGCCGCCTCCTCCAGCCGTTCGAGGTTGCGCGCCATCAGGGCGGGGTCGTCCCCGGTGCCGGATCGGTAGGGCCCTGCGATCAGAATCAGCATGCGACCGACCATAATGTGCAAGACTCGGCAAAAACAAGGAGAAACGTGCATGCTGGCTGCCCAACGCCGTGACCTGCTGCTCGAACGACTGCGCACCGACGGCCGGATCGTCGCCAAGGACCTCGCCGCCGAAGTCGGCCTCTCCGAGGACACGATCCGCCGCGACCTGCGCGACATGGCGGCGGCGGGGCTCTGCCAACGCGTGTACGGCGGCGCACTGCCCGTATCCCCCGCCATCGCCGACTACGCCACGCGTCAGGGCGTGCAGGTCGATGGCAAGCAACGGGTCGCACGGGCGGCGGCCGCGTTGATCGAACCGGGTAGCACCGTGATCCTCGACGGCGGCACGACCACGCTTGCCGTCGTGCGCGCGCTACCGCTCGATCTGCGGGCCACGGTCGTCACGCACAGTCCGACGATCGCGAGCGCGTTGGAGGAGCACCGGGACGTGGAGGTCTATGTCATCGGTGGACGGCTCTTCAAGCACTCGATGGTCGCGTGCGGCGCGGCTGCCGTGGAGGCCGCACGGGGTGTGCACGCCGACCTCTTCTTCGTTGGCGTCACGGGCGTGCACCCCGAAGCAGGCCTCACGACCGGTGACGCGGACGAGGCCGCGATGAAGCGCGCGCTCGCCCACCAGGCCGCGGACACCTACGTGCTGGCCAGTTCGGAGAAGATCGGCACGGCGTCGCGGTTCTCCGTGCTGCCGTTCGCCGAGGTCGCCGGCGTGATCACGGACGCGGACAACGAGACCGTGCGCGCGCTGGAGGTGCCGGTCATCCGCGCCTAGCTGATGACCTGCAGGTAGCCCTTGGGAGAGCCGTGCGTGCGGCCGCACTCGGTCAGCGCGAGCACGCCGTGCCCCTCGACGTCGCCCTCGAAGTAGCTCGGGTTGACCGACAGCTCCTCGGCGACCTCGGTGGCCCAGATGTCGTCGAGGTCGTCGTTCTCGTCGCTGGTGTCGTGCGGCAGGCCACGGCCGTCCTCCACGTCGAGCTCACCGACCTGGTCGTCGGGCTTGAACGCGTCGTAGTAGCGGACGATCTCGCCCTGTTCCGCGACGCACCACGCCGTCCAGCCGTCGCCGCAGCTCATGCCGTAGTAGTGCGCTTCGCCGAACACGGCGCTCAGCACCGCGCAGATCTCGGTCACCGGACGGGTCGCGTGCTCGAACGGCTCTCCGAACACCAGCGTCCAGCCGTCCCACGAGCCCGTGACGTACACCCTGGCGCACCGGACGTGCTCGTCGGCCTTGGACCACGCGTGGTGGTCGTTGTTCCAGGCCTGCGCGCCCAGCACCTTGGTCACCGGCACCGGGTCCCGCAACCCGCAGACCTCCAGCACGGCCGCCTGGTTCTCGGTCCTGATGGCGTACCAGCCGCCGCAGAGGTGCATCTCGTCGACGTTGTACATGTCGTCTTCGAGCTTGTGCTGGATGAACCGGTCGACCACCGCGCGGTCCTCCGGCGTGAAAGCGTCCGGGCCGGCGACCTCCGCGATGCCGATCAACGCGCCCCTGCGCAACGCACCCTTGGCCGTGCGGCGGGTTTCTTGCAGCAACGGCAACACGTCCGGTCCCATGGTCCCGAACGCCCACAGCGCTTCCCGTTGCACGTAGTGGTCCTCGTCGGCGAGCACGGGCAGCAGTCGTGCCGCGTGCTTGAGCGCCTCCTCGCCCCGGAACATGCTCGCGGCCGCCCGGCGGATGCCGTGATGGGGATGCCGCAGCGCGTCGAGGTAGGTCTCGTCGTCCGCCCTCACCAGCGAGAACACCCGGTAGCCCTGCCGGATGACCTGACCGTCCCGCGACGTGGTGATCAGCTCTATCAGGCCGTCGAACGTCGTGATCCCCTGCTCGCGCACGAAGTCCTCGGCCTCGCGTCTGAAGCGGTCGTCGTCCATGCGGTCGAGCAGTGCCCGGATCTCCATGGCGCGGCACCCTAGCGCGTCGTCCCAAGTGGACTTCCGGTTCCGCCATACGGCCGAGACCTTGACTCGCAGCGGCGTACTGGGCACGCTGCGAACCGTGACGAGCCTGGCTGAGGAGCACGTCAAACCGGCGGTGCGCTGGAGCATCGGCCACGCCCTGCCGCGTGCCGTGCTGCGCCTGGCCGCCCGCCGCGGCGATCTGCAGGGCCGCATCACCGTCGAGGCCTCCACCGGCGCCGACCTGACGGGCCTGTTCGACGAGATCCGTGCGGCGGGCCCGCTCGCCGCGACGAAGGTCGGCCACACCACCACCCGGCACGAGGTCGTCAAGGCGATCCTGTCCGACGACGCGTTCGTGACGGCCCGCCCGCGCTTCGGCGCCGGCATCCTCGGCAAGCTCGCCGCGTGGTCCGCGACCGAGGTGATGCACCCGGTCCAACCGCCGTCGCTGCTGGCCGTCGAACCGCCCGCGCACACCCGCTACCGCAAGCTCGTCACCCGCGTCTTCACCGCCCGCGCCGTCGAACAGCTGCGCGTCCGCACCCAGCAGATCGCCGACGACCTGCTCGACGACCTCGACCCGGCCAACCCGGTCGACCTGATCGAGACCTACTGCGGCCTGCTGCCGGTCACCGTGATCAGCGAGATCCTCGGCGTGCCACCGCGAGAGCGCTCCACCGTGCTCGCCCTCGGCGCGGCCGCCGCCCCGAGCCTCGACCTCGGCCTGTCGTGGCGCGTGTTCCGCGACGTCGAGACCGGGCTGAACACGTTCGACGCCTGGCTCTCCCGCCACCTCGACGCCCTGCGCGCCAACCCCGGTGACAACCTGCTCAGCCGCCTGATCACCGCCCGCGAGGACGGCGAAGGTCTCACCGAACGCGAGTTGAAGGCCACCGCGGGCCTGGTGCTGGCCGCCGGTTTCGAGACCACCGTGAACCTCCTCGGCAACGGAATCTCGTTGCTCAGCAAGAATCCCGCGCAACTCGAGATGCTTCGCACCGCCCCGGAGCTGTGGGGCAACGCCGTCGACGAGGTGCTGCGGCACGACCCGCCGGTGCTGCTGACCGGCCGCATGTGCGCCCGCGACACGACGGTCGCCGGCATCCCCGTGCGCCGCGGCCAGCTCGTCACGACCGTGCTCGCCGGAGCCAACCGCGACCCGTCCGTCTTCGAGAACCCGGCGGCGTTCGACGTCGCCCGCCCGAACGCCCGCGACCACGTGTCGTTCGGCGCCGGCCGCCACTACTGCCTCGGCGCCCAGCTCGCGCGCATGGAGGGCGAGATCGGCCTGCGCACGATCTTCGACCGGTTCCCGGACCTCGCCCCGCTGCCGGGCGCGCGCCGCCGTCCGACCCGCATCCTGCGCGGCTTCGAACGCCTGCCGACGGCCCTAAGGGCCTGAATCGAAGTCCGGATCTGCGAGAACTGCGCTTGGGGTGGTTCCTGGTGGTGCGAGCCCGGCTGTCGCGGACCCGGACTTCGATTCAGGTCCTAGGCTCGACGGGTGAGCACTGATTCGGCCGGACGCATCCTCGACGCCGTCCTGACCCTGTTGTCCCGCCACGGCATCGGCGGCGTGAGCATGCGCGCCGTGGCACGGGAAGCCGGCGTCGCCCTCGGCCTGGTCAACTACCACTACGACGACAAGACGAGCCTGATCTGCGCGGCTCTGCGGCGCATCGAGGACCAGGACATCGCCCTGGTGGAGCCGGACCCGTCGTTGCCTCCCGCCGAACGGCTGCGGGTCGCGTTGCGGCGGGTGGCCGATCCGGAGTTCCTCACGACCGAGTACCTGTCGCTGCGGCTTCAGCTCTGGTCGCTGGCGCAGGCCGGTGAGGAGTTCGAGCGCATCAACGCCGAGGCACAGGGCCGGTACCGCGCCGGGCTGGCTCGGCTGATCCGCGCGGCCCGGCCCGACCTGTCCCGCTACGAGTGCGCGAAGCGGGCGGCGGACGTCGACGTGATCCAGAACGGCATGTGGCTCACCGCGTTGCTCGGCCTCGACCGCGCGTCACTGCGCCGGGCCGTCGCGCTGTGCGAGGACATCGCGCTCTCTTGAACGACCGTTCAATCCGTTCTACGTTGGGAGACATGAAGGTCACGGCGGAGGACGTTCGTCGCATCGCCACCGGCTACCACCCCGATCCCGCGCGCTCGATGTCGTTGCGCGCGGAGGCGTACGTCGAACCGCTGTGGGCCGGCTTCGAGGACCGCGCCGTCTTCTCCCGTACGTGGCAATGGATCTGCCACGTCGAGCAGCTGACCGAACCCGGCAGCTACGTCGCGTCGACCGTGGCGGGCATGCCGATCGTGGTGGTGCGCGACCGAACGGGGACCCTCCGCGCGTTCTACAACGTCTGCAAGCACCGCGCGCACGAACTCCTGACCGGCAGCGGCGTCACCCGCAACATCGTCTGCCCGTACCACGCCTGGACGTACGACCTGAGCGGCGCCTTGAAGGGCGCACGGCGCGCCGACCGCATGGAGACCTTCGACAAGTCGTCCGTGTGCCTGGACCAGGTGCGGGTGGAGGAGTTCGGCGGCTTCGTCTACGTCAACCTCGACCCCACGGCGGCAGAACTGGCCGTCCAAGCCCCGGACCTGGCCGCGGAGATCGACTTCTGGGCGCCGGACGTCGCCGAGCTGACCCACGCCCGCCGGCTCACCTACACGATCGACTCCAACTGGAAGAACGTCGTCGACAACTTCCTGGAGTGCTACTACTGCCACATCGCGCACCCGGAGTTCGTGGACCTCGTCGACATGGGCACCTACGACGTGAAGACGCACGGAATCTGGTCCAGCCACTTCGCCGAAGCGGGCAAACAGGCGAACAGCGCGTACGACGTTTCTGGCGCGACGGTCAACCAGCACGCCGTGTGGTGGCTGTGGCCCAACACGTGCCTGCTGCGCTACCCAGGCCGGTCCAACTTCATGGTGCTGCACATCCTCCCGGACGGCCCGGACCGCACGCGCGAGACGTGGGACTTCTACTTCGAGACCACCGAACTGACCGCGGCGGAACTGGACGGCGTCCGGTACATCGACGAGGTGTTGCAGCAGCAGGACATCGGCATCGTGGAGAGCGTGCAACGCGGGATGCGCACGCCGGCGTTCGATCAGGGGCGGATCGTCCACGACCCGGCCGCGACCGGGTTGTCCGAGCACGGCGTGCACCACTTCCACGGCCTGCTGCTGGAGGCCTACCGCGCCGCCGTGGACTGGTGACGGGCGAGGTGGTCGCGCAGCCGTTCGTGGCGGAACTGGTAGTTCGCGCCGGACTGCCGCAGCACGCCGAGTTCGTAGGCGTCCTCGAGGAACGCGATCATCGCCCACGGCATCCGCCCGGTCACGGGCCACCAGAAGCGGGCCAGGATCAGCCACTGGCCCCACGCGGTGAACGTGACCAGGTACCCGAGCGCACCGACACAGCCGCTGATGCCGCCCAGCGCGAGGAGGGCGAGGAACTGCCACTCCAGGACGCTGATCACCCCCTCGATCAGCACGATGACCAGGAGGCTGCTGAGCACGAACATGAGAGCGACCGCCGGAACCAGTGCCGCGGCCTGGCGCAGGGCGGTCACGCGGTTCTCGACCAGGAGGCTGACGGGGTCGAAGGCCTTCCTGATGTCGAGCGGCGACTCGAGAGCCGCCGCGAGGCCGAGCACCGCGCCACCCGCGACGGCGAAGATCAGGCCCCAGGCGATCGAGTTGACGCCCGTCATCACGAGCACGTCGGCGCTGGTCACCTCTTCCGGGACGTCTCCGAACAAGTCGCCGAAGAACACGCGCAACAGGGTGGTCACCACGCCGTAGCCGATTCCCAGTCCGAATCCTCCGCTCAGGCCGAGGGCGATCGAGCCGCGCAGTGACCGTCCTGTGCGAGGGCCCCGCAGCCGCAGTCGCACCCGCGACGGCCTGACGACGTGGCCTCGCATCGTGATCACGCCGTAGATCAGGCCGAACACGATGCCGGCGGCAGGTGCGAAGAACATGCCCTCCACCAACGCCGTGCGCACGCCCTTCGCCATGCCCGACTCGGCCGAGTACACCGGCATGTAGATCATCCAGTCGAAGAGCGCGGTCAGCGCTGACACCGCCACCACGACGGAGGCGATCCGCCGGAAACGGCTCATCGCGCTGCCGAGCTCCCACCACGCCAGATCCCGCTCACCGAGCCGGGCCAGGTGCCCGAGCCACCGGCGGGCGTCGTCGGGATCCCACCGGCGGCAGTCGCGGTAGGCGGCCGGTACGAACCCGCCGAGCAGGTGCTCCTCGGTGGCGGCCTCGTCCGGGAACCGCTTCGCGTCCAGCAACGCGGACGGGCTCTCGACGCCGCTGTGGACCTTTCGCGCGAGGGACGCCATCAGCGGTGTCCGCAGCACCTTGGCGAGGCGGCCCTCCGGATGGGCCTCGATCTCCGCGAGCACCGGCGCCCACTCACCGGTGTCCGGCAGGTAGGCGGCGAGGTCGGCCGCGGTGACGCCGGACAGCTCGATGGCCGCAGACCTGCCGAGCGGGCGGCTCGCCTTCTCGTACTCGCCGAGCCTGCTGGTCAGCAACCACGGGAGCGTCGAGCAGCTCAGCACCTCCAGTGCTCGGTCGTGCAGACCGGACGCGATCTCGTCGAAGCCGTCGAGCACCGGCAGGATCCAGCCGTCCTCGACCAGTTCGGCGGCGAGGCTCGTGCCGCCGGGAACCTGCGCGTCCATGCCCGTGTGGTCGCGCAGCAACCGTTCGATCAGCCAGTCGCGCAGGCCGAGGCGCGCCGGGTCCCACGAGGCGAGGCTGAAGATGACCGGCACCGGGTCCGAGGCGGCGCGGTCGCGTACGAACTCCTGCACGAACCGGATCGTCAGCATCGTCTTGCCGGAGCCTGGCCCGCCGAGCACGACCAGCCGTCCGTCGGGGAGGTTCCGGTAGACGTCCGCGATCGTGCCGCCCTCCTGTCCGAGGCCGGTCCGCGCCCGCCATCGGACGGTCAGCGGGCCGGGGTCGTAAAGACCGTGGTTCTCCTCTTCCCGGTGGCAGCGGCGGCTCATGGTTTCCGCGAGTTTCTCCGCCTGCGAATGCACCTGACCGTTTCTTCGCCGCCGTGCCGCACCCAGTTTCAGCACCGAACGGAATCCCGAGGTCGTTGCCAGGATCGGGAACTGCTTCGGCGGCTCGGTCATGGCGTCAGGGTCCCGGAATGCGGCTCGGCGTGTCCACCCGGCCACCGATGGCCGGTCGGTGGCCTGGCCACCGAGCAGGCACAACGCCATGATCGGCGTGCTCGAAATCAACCGAAGGGGGAATTCCATGTCGATTCGATTTCGTACCGCGCGAAAACGCGGAACGTGTTTGTTCGCCGTGCTGACCGCCGCACTGGCGTTGTCCAGTCCCGAGGCGAAAGCCGCCGAGGCGGCGCCACCGCAATTCACCGACGGGTTCGGCCTCACCGTGACGAGTCAGCCGCGGTGGGTCGACGAGAACCACCGCACGTTCCTCTTCAGCGTGTCCACGAACCAGGTGCCGACACCGACGCTGCTCGAAGGCCAGGAACCCGGCAGGCACGCCATCGTCGTCACGCTGCCGGACGACTACAACGCGACGGCCAAGAGCTACCCGGTCCAGTACTACCTGCACGGCCACCCGGACCGGCCCGACGCCGCCTGGAACCAGCGGGTCGTCGAGAAGGCGACGGCGGGCAAGGACCTGATCACCGTGCAGCCCAACGGAAGCGGCCGCGGCTGGTACTCGAACTGGGTCAACCCCGGCGCCGCGGGGCCGCAGAACTGGGAGACGTTCCACCTGGACCAGGTGATCCCGTTCGTGGACGCCAACCTGCGCACGAACGCCACCAAGGCGGGCAGGGCGATCGTCGGGCACTCGATGGGCGGGTTCGGGGCGCTGCACTACGCCGAGCACCGGCCCGACCTGTTCGGCTACGCGGGCAGCTTCTCCGGTGGCCTCGACCTGCGGAACTCCGAGTTGCGCGCGGCGATCACGGCCACGTTGGTCAACCCGGCCAGTGGCACGCCGACCGTGAACGCCGACGCGATCTTCGGGCCGCCGTTCTGGCCGTTCGACGGCGTCTGGAACGCGCAGAGTCCGGCGCAGAACGTCGGAAGCCTGCGGGGCGTGGGCGTCGCGCTGTACACGGGCAACGGCGGTGACCTGACGGTCAACCCGATCCAGGCCGTGTTCGAGAACCGGGCCAGGGAGACGGCGCTGGTCACGGCCGCGAACCTCCAGGCCCAGAACATCCCCTTCCACTTCTCCGACTACGGCGACGGCAGCACGTGGGCGCCGGGCTGCTCAGGCAAGCACGCGGACGAGGCGTGCGTGCAGGCCGACATGAACCACTTCGTCGGCTTGTTCACGCGACACGCCTGACGTGCGACGTTCGTCGTGAGCCGAACGGGGCATTTCTGAAACCCCGCGTCCCGAATGCCGTCCCACCTCCTCTAATGAGTCTGACGGGCCCCTGCACCCGCGCGAAGTGCGCGGGCGACGCCCGCTGAGGAGTTGGAGGAATCGTGTTCCTGGGTTCACGATCACGCCTGCGGACCGCGGTCATCGCCGCGGCCGTGGGCGCCGGTGTGCTGACGGCGGCCACCCCCGCCGCGGCGGCACCCGCCGCAGGTACGCGTGCTTATCTGGTCATCACGGCGCCCGGTGCCACCGCCGGTGCCGCGACGGCTGTGAGCAGCAACGGTGGCACGGTGTGGACGAGCTACGACGCCATCGGTGTCATCGTCGCGCACTCGGGTGCCTCTGACTTCGCCACCAAGATGCGTGCCATCAGCGGTGTGCAGAAGGTCGGCGCCACGCGCACCAGCGACGTCCCCGCCGAGGCGGCGAACCCGCCGATCCCCACCTCGCCGCCGCAGACCACCCCGGCGGCCGGTGAGCCGGTGCGCGCGGACATGACCCAGATCGGCGCCGACAAGGCGTGGGCGGTCAACCAGGGCTCGTCCAGCGTCACGGTCGGTGTGCTCGACACGGGCGTCGACGACCAGCACGCCGACCTCAAGCCGAACTTCGACGCGGCCAACTCCGCTTCCTGCGCCTACGGCAAGCTCGACACCCGTACTGGTGCATGGCGCGCCAACACCGCCACCAGCCCCATCAGCTCCCACGGCACGCACGTGGCCGGCACGATCGCGGCGGCCAAGAACAACCTCGGCGTCGTCGGTGTCGCTCCTGGCGTGAAGATCGCCTCGGTGCGCGTCTCCGAGGGGGCGAAGGACTTCTTCTTCCCGGAGAACACCATCTGCGCCATGGTCTTCTCCGGTGACCGCGGCTTCGAGGTGACCAACAACAGCTACTACACCGACCCGTGGCTGTTCAACTGCCCGGACAACGCCGACCAGGACGCGATCCTCGAAGGCGTGAAGCGCGCGGTGGCGTACGCCGAGGGCAAGGGCGTGCTCACCGTGGCCGCGGCGGGCAACGAGAACTACAACCTCGCGAGCAAGTCCAGCGACGCGACCAGCCCCAACGACTCCACGCCGACGACGCGCACCGTCACCAATACCTGTCTGAGCCTCCCGACCGAGGTCTCCGGCGTCGTCAGCGTCGCGTCGATCACCTCGGGCAACGCCAAGTCGTCGTTCTCGAACTACGGCACCGACAAGATCCACATCGCGGCGCCCGGTGACAGCGTCTACTCCACGGTCCCCGGCGGCGGCTACGGCTCCAAGTCCGGCACGTCGATGGCCTCCCCGCACGTCGCGGGCGTCGCCGCGCTGCTCAAGTCGACCAACCCCACCGCCACCCCGGCCCAGCTGCGCACGCTGCTGGCGACCCAGGCGGACGACCTGAGCTGCTCCGACAGCCGATGCAGTGGCACCACGGCGAAGAACAACTTCTTCGGTGAGGGCCGCGCCGACGCGTACGCCGCGGTCAACACCGGCACGCCTCCCGGCAACTCGTTCGAGAACACGAACGACGTGGCCATCCCGGACGCCGGCGCGGCCGTGACCAGCTCCATCACGGTCTCGGGCGTCACCGGCAACGCGCCCGCGACGTTGAAGGTCGACGTCAACATCGTGCACACCTACCGAGGTGACCTGGTCATCGACCTGATCGCCCCGGACGGCACCGCGTACCGGCTCAAGGCTTCGAGCAGCAACGACAGTGCCGACAACGTCGTGGCGACCTACACCGTCAACGCCTCCAGCGAGGTCGCGAACGGCACCTGGAAGCTTCAGGTCAAGGACGTCGCCGCACAGGACACCGGCTACCTCAACTCCTGGAAGCTGACCTTCTAGAACGGCATTCGGAGGAACCTCGGCGACCGCGGCTAACTAACGTCCCTGCCTGCAGCGATAGCAGTGACGTGGAACCCGATCTGTGGTCGTCGGCCGCCGAGGCCCTCGACGAGCACGAACACGCCCTCGTGATGGCCCGGCTGGCCGGTACCGTCGTCGGCCCCGGCCAGACCGAGCGGCTCGCCAGGGGTGAGCGCGACGTCGTGTTCCTGCTGCCCGACCGGCTGGTGCTCGTGCGGCCGGAGCCGTTCTGGACGGGTTCCTACGACCGCGGGCAGATAGTGCGCATCATGCTCGCCGCCGGGCACGTCCAGTTCGACGTGACCGGCGGCGACAGCGTCGAGTTCTGGATCGACACCGAGCTGTCGCCCGCCGAGCCGTTCGTGGAACAGGCCGAGATCTGGCTGGCGCCGCGCAAGAGCTCCACCAGCGGCGCGGTCATCGGGTTCGGGCTCGCGATCGTCCTCGCGCTGCTGTTCGTCCTCGGGCCGCTCGACCTGATGCCGTCGGACGACCGGCTGACCGTCAAGTCCAGCTGCGGCGACTTCCTGCGCGCGGGCCTCGACGAACAGGTCGAGCTGCTCAGACGGCTGTTCGGGCAGGTGGGCAGACCCGACGAGGCGACCAAGCCGATGACGCTCGACGCCTCCCGGCGGCACTGCGGTGAGCACAACGGCGCGACGCTGGACTCGCTCGTCACCGGCAAGTGAGGCTTACAGTGCGGAAATGTTCGACACCCGCCAGCTCGAGGTCTTCGCGACGGTAGCGCGAACCGGATCGTTCAGCGCCGCCGCTCGCCTGCTGCACTGCACCCAGCCCGCCGTCAGCCAGCAGATGCGGGCGCTGGAACGGCAGGTGGGCGGGCCGCTGTTCGTGCGGACGGGTCGCGGGCTGCACCTCACCGAGGCCGGGCGGATCCTGGCGGAACGCGGGTCGGACCTGCTCGACCAGCTCGCGACGACGCATCAGCAGGTCAGCGCTATCGCGACGCACGACATCGGCACGATCCGGATCTGCGCCTTCCCCAGCGCCAACGTGTCGCTGGTGCCCGCGGCGGCGGCGATCCTGGCCGAGGAACGGCCTCAGCTGCGGCTCGAGCTCGTCGAGGAGGAGCCGCCGGACTCGTTCGCGCTGCTGCGGCGCGGTGAGGTCGACGTGGTGCTGAGCTTCAGCTACCTGGACGAACCGCAGGACGAGGCCACGGTCAACGGCATGCTGAGCGTGCCGTTGCTGCGCGAACCGCTCGCGTTGCTCGTGCCCTCGGGTCATCGGCTCGCCGGCCGTGAGCGCGTGTCGTTGTCCGAGGCGGCTGAGGAACGCTGGATCGCCGGTTGTGTGCGGTGCCAGCGTGCGTTGCACCTGGCGTGCGGGGCGGCCGGGTTCGTCCCGGACATCACCTGTTCCACCGACGACAACCTGGCCATCCAGAGTCTCGTCACCGCAGGTCTGGGCGTCGCGCTGGTGCCTCGGCTGCTGTTGTCGTTCCTGAAGCACCCCGGTCTGACGGTGGTCGAGGTGGCCTCGGCGGCACAACGGCTCACCTCGCTCTACACCTGGCCGGACCTGATCAAACTGCCGATCATGCGCGCGACCGTGGACGCGTTGATCTCCGCGTCGGCGAAGGCATAAGCGCGCCTTATACGCCCCCAACAAATGGCCATCTACTGCGCATAGCTCGCACTGGTCATGGTTGGTCGCATGGGCATCGTCAGGACCACTCCGCGCACGACCGACTCGGTGCTGCCCGGCCTGGCCCTGGTCGCGGGCGGTGTCGCGGTCGCGATGGTGGTGTCCTGGCTGCAGCCTTCGGTCAGCGCGCTCACCGTCGCGGTGCTGCTCGGTGCCGTCGTGGCCAACGTCGTGGCGCTGCCGCGGTCGGTCACTCCGGGAGTGAAGCTCGCCGGACGCCGGCTGCTGCGTCTCGGAGTCGTGCTGCTCGGGCTCAAGCTGGTCTTCCAGGACGTGCTGAAGCTCGGGTACGAGATCCTGCTGCTCGCGGTCGTCGCCGTGGTCGTCACGTTCGTCGTGACGCGGTGGCTCGGCCGGGTGCTCGGGGTGAGCGAGGGCCTGTCGCTGCTGATCGCGACCGGGTTCTCGATCTGCGGCGCCTCCGCGGTCGCCGCGATGAACAGCGTGCGCGAGCAGGACGAGGACGACGTCGCGAAGGCGCTCGGCCTGGTCACGCTCTTCGGCACGGTCGCGATGTTCAGCCTGCCCGCGTTGTTCCCGCTCACCGGCCTCACGCCCGCGCAGTACGGGGTGTGGGCGGGCGGCAGCGTGCACGAGGTCGCGCAGGTCGTCGCCGCGGCCGGACCGGTCACCGGCGCGCTGGCCATCGCCGTCGCGGTGAAGCTGACGCGGGTCGTGCTGCTCGCGCCGATGCTCGCCGCCGTGAGCTTCGCCGAACGCCTCAAGTACCCGACGTCCGGGCAGCGACCGCCGATCGTGCCGTTGTTCGTGCTCGGATTCCTGGCCATGGCGGCGATCCGCGCCACCGGTCTGCTGCCCGACGTCGTGCTGTCGGCGGCGACGTTCGTCGACAACGTGCTGCTGGCGGCGGGCATGTTCGCCCTCGGCACGGCGGTGCGCCTGCGTTCCCTGATCCGCTCCGGCCCGGCGGTGCTGCTGCTGGGCCTGCTCTCGACCACGGTGATCGTCGTCCTCGTGCTGACGGGCACGGTGCTGATCGGCTGATCTCCCCGTTCCTCGAAGGAGGACCCGCTCATGACGCACAGCCTGCTCTCCCCCACGGCCACGCTTCTGGTGGGCTCGCTCCGGGCCGCGATCGCGGGCGGTGGTGACGACGCGGCCGTCGCCGCACGGGTGTCCAGGACGCTCGAAGGCCACCTCACCGACCCGTTCCTGCTGAGCGCGGCGCAACGGGAACCCGACCCGAACGCGTACCGCCAGCACGTCCTGCACGTCGAACCGGACGGCACCTTCTCCGTCGTCGCGCTGGTCTGGTTGCCGGGCCAGGAAACGTGCATCCACGACCACGTCTCGTGGTGCGTCGTCGGCACTTACGTCGGCGAAGAAGAAGAGACCACCTACCGGCTGCGCGGCGATCGGCTGATCCCGTTGCGCGTCAACAAGACCCCGGAGGGCGTGGCGTCCTACCTCGTGCCGCCGGGCGACATCCACAAGGTGTGCAACAACTCCAGCTCCGTGGCGATCTCGATCCACGTCTACGGAGCCGACGTCAGCATCCTGGGCACGAGCATCCGGCGGCGTTACGACCAGCTCGTCAGCGGGCGATGACGCCCCGCTCGATCGCACCGGTGGCGAACTCGATCAGCTGAGCCGGCTTGACCCGGTTGATCCGCGCGCCCTGCAGCAGCAGGTCGTCGGCCAGGCCGATCAGCGAGTCCCAGACCCAGTGCGGCAACGCGGGGTCGTCGATCAGCTTCTGGCCGCACGCTTCCGCGGTCTCGTTCAACGTCTTCGCGAGCGCCTTGAGCGTCTTGCGGTAGTCCTGGGCCGATCCGGCGACCTCCTTGCCCCTGCGGCCGCCGGAGAGCACCTTGGCCTCCCACTGCGCCGCCGAACGGCCGAAGCGCCGCCACAGCTCGGTGATCTGGGGCTCGATCTCCTTGAGCACGCCCGCGATCCCGAGACTCCGGTCGACGTTCGCCAGCGTGCGTTGCAGGTCGTCCAGGCGGCGTTCCATCAACGCCGCGAAGACGTCCTCCTTGCCGGAGAAGTACTGGTAGACGGTGCCGGAGCTGACGCCGGCGCCGACCGCGATCGCGCGCATGGTCAGGCCCGCGTAGCCCTGCTCCTCGAGGATCAGCTCGGCGGACGACAGGATGTCGCGCCGCCTGCCCTCCGCGTCCCCCCACGCCGTTTGCTCGGTGCTCACGATCCGCAGCTTACTTTGAACAACGTTCAGAAGCATATTGAACGTTGTTCGGTTTGGTCGCTACTCTCGGGGCGTGGACCACCTCGACCAGTTGGAAGCCGACAGCATCGACATCTTCCGCGAGGCCGTGGCGGAGGGTGAGCGGCCGGTGCTGCTGTACTCGATCGGCAAGGACAGCTCGGTGCTGCTTCACCTGGCGCGCAAGGCCTTCTACCCGTCCAGGCCGCCGTTCCCGTTGCTGCACGTCGACACCACGTGGAAGTTCCGGGAGATGATCGCGTTCCGGGACGCCACGGTCGCCGAGCTCGGTCTGGACCTGATCGTGCACCGCAACCCGGACTGCGTGGCGCAGGGCATCAACCCGTTCGACCACGGTTCCGCGCGGCACACCGACCTGTGGAAGACCCAGGGTCTGCGGCAGGCGCTGGACGAGCACCGGTTCGACGTGGCGTTCGGTGGCGCCCGGCGCGACGAGGAAGCCTCGCGCGCCAAGGAAAGGGTGTTCTCGTTCCGCACCGCGCAGCACCAGTGGGACCCGAAGAACCAGCGGCCCGAGCTGTGGCGGCTCTACAACACGCGGGTCGCGCCCGGCGAGAGCATCAGGGTGTTCCCGCTGTCGAACTGGACCGAGCTGGACGTGTGGCGTTACGTCGAACGCGAGCGGATTCCCGTTGTGCCGCTGTACTTCGCGGCACGGCGGCCCGTGGTCGACCGCGACGGCGCGCTGATCATGGTCGACGACGACCGGATGCCGTTGACCTCGCGACCACGCCACGAACTCGTCCGGTTCCGGACGCTGGGCTGCTATCCGCTGACGGGCGCGGTGCGCAGCGAGGCCCGCACGGTCGCGGAGATCGTCGAGGAGATGCGCACCGCGACGACCTCGGAGCGGCAGGGACGGGTGATCGACCACGACCAGAGCGGGTCGATGGAGCGCAAGAAGCGGGAGGGGTACTTCTGATGGAGCTTCTGCGGTTCATCACCTGCGGCAGCGTGGACGACGGGAAGAGCACGCTGATCGGGCGCCTGCTGTACGAGTCGAAGCTGCTGTACGCCGATCACCTCGCGGCGCTGGAGGCGGATTCACGGCGGGTCGGCACACGCGGCGGTGAGCTGGACTTCGCGCTGCTGGTCGACGGTCTGGCCGCCGAACGCGAGCAGGGCATCACGATCGACGTCGCCTACCGGTTCTTCGCGACCGAGGCGCGGCGGTTCATCGTCGCGGACACCCCGGGACACGAGCAGTACACCCGCAACATGGTCACCGGCGCGTCGACCGCCGATGCCGCGGTGATCCTGCTCGACGCGCGCAAGGGCGTGCTCAGTCAGACGCGCCGGCACGCGCGCATCGCTTCGTTGCTCGGAGTCCGGCACGTCGTGGTGGCGGTGAACAAGCTCGACCTCCTCGGCTACTCGCAGGACGTGTTCGACGAGGTCAGCGCGTCGTTCGCGGAGTTGGCCGGGGAGCTGGACTTCGACGAGATCACCTGCGTGCCGATGTCGGCGACTGAGGGCGTCAACGTGGTCGGGCGCAGCGAACTGACGCCGTGGTACGACGGGCCGACCCTGGTGCAGTGGCTGGAGACGGTCGAGCCCCGTGCGCGACGGGCCGGTCCGTCGCGGTTCCTCGTGCAGTGGGTCAACCGGCCCGACGCGACGTTCCGCGGTCTGTCCGGGCGCGTGCTGGGCGGGACTCTCCGGCGAGACGAGACTGTCCGTCTCGGCAACCGGACCACCACCGTGGCCCGGATCGTCACGATGGACGGCGATCTGGACGAGGCGCCGACGGGAGCGTCGGTCACCGTCGTGCTCGCGGACGACGTGGACGCGAGCCGGGGCGACGTCCTGGGCGCCGCGCAGGATCCACCGGGCACCGCGGACTCGTTCCAGGCGCGACTGGTCTGGCTGCACGAGAACGGGTTGCTGCCCGGCCGGCAGTACCTGGCGAAGATCGGCGCGCGCACGGTCGGGTTCACCGCGTCCAAGGCGTTGGGGCTCAACGAGATCGGCGTCGACACCGTGCACTTCGACGCGCCCGTGCCGTTCGAGAGCTATCGGGCGAACCGCGATCTCGGCTCGTTCGTCGTGCTCGACCGGCTGTCCAACGCCACCGTCGGCGCCGGGATGATCGACTTCGCGCTGAGCCCGTCGAACGTGCGCTGGCAGACGCTCACCGTCGACAAGCAGGCCCGGATCGCGCGCAACGGGCACCGGCCGTGCGTGGTGTGGCTGACCGGGTTGTCCGGCGCGGGCAAGTCCACGATCGCGGACCTGGTCGAGAAGGCGCTGCACGCCGAGGGCAGGCACACGTTCCTGCTCGACGGCGACAACGTACGGCACGGCCTCAACTCCGACCTCGGGTTCACCGACGCCGACCGCGTCGAGAACATCCGGCGGATCGCCGAGGTCGCCGCGCTGATGGTCGACGCGGGGCTGATCGTGCTGGTCTCGTTCATCTCGCCGTTCCTGGCCGAGCGGGCACTGGCACGGGAACTCGTCGGCGGGGACGAGTTCTGCGAGATCTTCGTCGACACACCGCTGGCGGTGGCGGAGCAGCGCGACCCGAAAGGCCTGTACCGCAAGGCCCGCAGGGGTGAGCTGGCGAACTTCACCGGCATCGACTCCCCCTACGAACCGCCAGTGGACCCCGAGGTCCGGCTCGACACGACGACGTTGAGCCCGCAGGCGGCGGCCGACGCCGTGGTGGCCCGGCTTCGTGCGCTCGGCGTCTGTTGAACGTTGTCCAAAATCGTGTACGTTCAGCTAGAACACGTTCTAAATTCGGGAGGAAGTCGTGCCGGATCAGGCGTGGTCCCAGTTCTGCCGGGCGTTGGAGAAGGCCGGTGAGGTGATCCTCTCCGACCAGGCACCGGACACTCCGCTCGACCGCGCGGAGGGCTACCGGTACCTCGCGCGGCTCACCCGCGAGATGCTCTACTCCTGCCTGGACAACGCCGATCCCGACTTCCCGCGCTTCCACGAGCTCGACCTCGTGAAGATCGGCGCGGACAACCCGGACAACGTCTACCTGTCCGCGAACGTCCGCGGCGACCGCACGTACCGGATCACCGGGACGCGCGGCAGCATCGCGTACTTCAGCATCGGCTCGAAGGCCAACCGGTACGCCAAGGACGGCACGATGGCGTCGACCGGCGAGCTCTCCGACGCGGACCTGACGATCGCGCCGGACGGCACCGTGGAGATCATCGCGAGCGCTTCTCCCCAGGACGGGAACTGGTTACCGCTCGCCCCCGACTCGACCGGCCTGGTGGTGCGCCAGACGTACCTCGACCGGAGCACCGAGGTTCCCGGTCAGTGGCACATCGAGCAGCTCGGCGGCCCGGCCGAACCGGCCGCGCTGACGCCCGAGTTCCTGGCGAAAGCGTTGCAGCGGGCGGCTTTGTCGGTGCACGGCACCGCGGCGACGTTCGCGCACTGGACGCGCACGTTCATGGCGCGTCCCAACGAACTGCCCGACTTCGGCCAGGAGATGTTCCAGCGGGCCGGCGGCGATCCGGGGATCTTCTACCTGCACGGGTACTGGGTGCTCGAGCCCGGTGAGGCGTGGGTGATCGAGACCGACGTGCCGGACTGCCCGTACTGGAACTTCCAGCTGGACAACTGGTGGATGGAGTCGCTCGACCACCGCCGCAGGATCACGGTCAACAAGCACACGGCGTCGTTGTCCGAGGGGCGCTTGACGATCGTGGTCGCGGCCGAGGATCCCGGTGTCGGCAACTGGATCGACACCTGCGGCCACAGTTCCGGCACCGCGTTGCTGCGCTGGCTCGGCGCGAGCGCCCACCCGATCCCGAAGTGCCGCGTGGTGCCCCTGGAGGAGGTTCGATGACGGTCACGACCGCGCTGAACGTGCCGGAGCTGCTGGAGAAGGCGTCCGCGAAGACCGGGCTCACGGACTTCGGCGACGACTGGTTCCGCGAGCCGCTGGACGTGCTCGTGCGCAGCCTCAACACCGAGGCCGCGTTGTCCCCGCTTGGTTTCGAACTGACCAGGCACCGCCTGACCGCGCTGCTGTCCGACCGGTTGCGGCTGCGCGCGTTGCAGCGGGCGAACCCCGGGGTGCTGGACGTCGAGGTCCGGGTGGCCGCCGAGATCTGCGGCCTGCCGCGCACCGGTTCCACGCTGCTGCACCGGCTGCTGGCGGCGTCGCCCCAGGTCACGTCCACGCTGTCGTGGGAGGTCGCCTACCCGCTGCCGTTCCCCGGCGAAAGCCCCGACGCCGAGCAGCGCAAACGTCGTGCGCAGGAACGCATGGAGATGTTCTCGCAGCTCTCCCCCGATTTCGGCGACCTGCACACCGTGGTGTGGGACGGACCGGAGGAGGACGTGATCCTGCTGGACCGGACGTTCGTGTCGATGAGCTTCGACTCGTTCTACTGGGTGCCCTCCTACGGCGACTGGCTGCGGTCCGCCGACCAGCGCCCGGCCTACCGCGAGCTGCGCGAGTGGTTGCAGGTGTTGCAGTGGCAGAACTCTTCTCGCTCCCTGCCCTGGGTGCTCAAGTCGCCGCACCACCTGACCGCCGTCGACACCGTGCTGGACGAGTTCGCCGACTGCAAGATCGTGATGACGCACCGCTCACCGGTCAGCGCGGTGCCGTCGTACGCGTCGATGGTGCGCGCGATGTCCTCGCAGTACAGCGAGAACATCGATCCGGTCCGAATTGGACGGTACTGGTCCCGCCGGTTCGCCCAGACGTTGCGGGACTTCGCCGCCGCCCGGTCCGCGCGCCCGGACCGGTTCGTGGACGTGCGGTTCGCCGACACCGTCAGCAAACCGCTCGAAGTCGCCCGCGAGGTGCTGGACGCGCTCGGCCTGCCGGCCGGTCCCGCCGACTCTGCGGCGTTCGAGACCTACCTGGCGCGCAACCGCACCGAACGGCACGGCTCGCACTCCTACACGCCAGAGGACTTCGGGCTGTCCGAGGACCAGCTGCGCCGTGACTTCGCCTTCTACTCGGAGGTCTACCTGTGATGCTGCAAGACGAGGTCGTGGTGATCACCGGCGTCGGCCCCGGCCTGGGTTCGAAGCTCGCCGTCCGCGCCGCCGCCGAGGGCGCCAAGGTCGTGATGGCCGCCCGTTCCGCCGACGTGATGAAGCAGGCGGAGAAGGACATCGTCGCCGCCGGTGGCGAGGCCGTCGGCGTGCGGTGCGACGTGCGCAGGCCGGAGCAGGTGGCGGAACTGGTCGAGACGGCCGTGGCGCGGTTCGGCACCATCACCGGCCTGGTCAACTCGGCGTTCGGGCACCCCGGCTGGTTCGACCTGCTGGAGACGCCGGAGAAGGCGGTCCGCCGGTCGATGGACATCATCCTGTTCGGCGCGCTGAACGTGACCCGCGCGGTCGTGCCGCACATGAAGGCCGCCGGGCGCGGGTCGATCGTCAACGTGGGCACGATGACGACCCGCAAACCGATGCGCGGCGAGGGTGGCTACGCCGTGGCGAAGGCCGCGATGGCGACCGCGACCCAGTTCCTCGCACTGGAACTGGGCGAGCACGGCATCCGCGCGAACCAGGCCGTGATGGGCTGGCTGGACGGACCGGGCGTGCGCTTCTACCTCAAGTTCACCGCCGAGGCGCGCGGGA
Source organism: Lentzea sp. NPDC092896 (assembly GCF_044754905.1). Lineage (NCBI taxonomy): Bacteria > Bacillati > Actinomycetota > Actinomycetes > Pseudonocardiales > Pseudonocardiaceae > Lentzea > Lentzea sp. NPDC092896. The sequence goes on along the minus strand of NZ_JBIVPX010000001.1, from coordinate 590,084 downwards.
TCACCGAGCAGGACGTCTACGACGAGATCGCCGCCCGCAACCCGCTGGGCCGCATCCCGACCGACGACGCGTGCGCCGGAGCGGTGCTGTACCTGTTGTCCCGGCACGCTTCCGAGGTCACCGGTGCCGTGCTCGACGTCAACGGCGGGGAGTACATGCCGGCATGACCCACCTCATCGAATCCGTGGTCGTCGAGATCGACGCGCCTGCCTCCTTCGTGTGGGAAGTACTGCTCGACTACCCGCACTATCCACAGTGGAATCCCTACACGCTGGCGGTCGCCACGACGCTGGAGATCGACTCGCCGATCGACCTCACGCTGCCCCGTCCCGACGGCGGCGAGGGGACGTTCATCAGCCGCGAGTACGTCCGCGAGGTCGAGCCGCCCCGGTTGCTGCGCTACGACACCGGCGACACGTTCCCCGGCCTGCTCGGCACGCGGGACCAGCTGATCACGCCGCTCGGGCCGCGGCGGTGCAGCTACCGCACCTTCGAGACGTTCACCGGCAGGTACGCCGACGCGGTCTTCGAGGCGCAGCGGACGTACGTGAAGAACGGCTTCGACTCCGTCGCCCACGCGTTGCGCGACCGGGTCGTGTCGCTGCTCAGAGTGTGAGCAGCTCGTCGATCGCCGCCTCGTCACCGCTGTGGGCGAGGTGCGCGATGGCGAGCATCGGCGCGATCGCCTGACTCCAGGCGAACAACCGATCTCCGTCGAGCCCGCACGCGGTCGCCACGGCCTCACACCGGGCTCGCACTCCCTCCTGCCCGGCGCCGGCCACCACCAGATCGACCACGTCGAAGCACGGATCACCCAGGCACGCCTTGGGATCGATGGCCATCAGGCCGCGTTCCCCGCCGTCGAGCACGTTGCCCGGGTGCAGATCGCCGTGCAGCAACACCGGCGACGTGTCCGTGTCGAGCAGCTTCTCGCACCGAGCTTTTGCCCTGTCCCAAAGAGCCTGGCTGATCCGCGCCCCGACCACCGGTTCGGCCAGCCGCCGCCCGATCCGCGCGAAGGACTCCTCGCACCGGTCGCGCAACAACCCCACCGGCCGCGCGGGCACACCGTGCAACGCCGCCAGCAGATCGGCCCACCGGCCGGGCAGCGAGGCGAACGGCAGGTCCTCGGCGAGCGTGCCCGGCAGCACCTCTTCGAGCACGACGGCGTCGCCCTCGGCGGCCAGCACCGCCGGAACCCGTCCCGAGGAGGCGAACAGCGCGAGCATTTCGCTCTGGGCGGCCAGCAACTCCGCGTCCGGGCTGAGCTTCAGCACCGCCGGCGTGCCGTCGTGCCACCGGCACCGCAGCACCACCGACACCGCACCGGGTTCCAGCGCCTCCCCCGGCACGAGCCCCCACCGCGCGCTCACCCGCTCCACCAGCGCCGGCACGTCCGCGCACCAGCCGGCGACCTCCGGCCCGAACCGCCGTGCCAGCCGCGCCGTCATGTCCGCCTGATCTTCCACCGGCCCGACGCTACCGCCCACCAGCCGAACAGGACGACCGCCATTTCCCCGTCCAGCACGGACATCAGAGCACCACACCCACGAGCGCTCCTGCCGACATCGTCAGGGGAATCCGCCGGCAGGACGACCGGGCCGGCGACCAGCGCGAGAACTCTCCTGTCCCGCACCGTCGGGAACACGAAGTCGCTGGTCATCGGACCGCGGCCCGAGCTACGGGGCCGGGCCTGGTCCTAGGTGAGTAGTTGTACCGATGCCTGCCGCGGGAACCCTCGGCACTCTCGACGTGTGACCGAAATCGACCGTGGCCGCCTCGCCGCTCTGGCCGGGTTCGCCACCACCGCCGTGCTGCTCGTGCTGACCGTCGTCGCCTTCCAGACCGACGCCCTGGAATCGTTCGGCTGGCAGGGCGGCGAATACGCGTACTCGTTCGTCTGGATCGCGCTCGGGTCCGCCATCGCGGGTCTCGTCGTGAAGGTGGCCGCGCCCGCTCCGTGGCGTTCGGCCGGAACGGGACTGGCGCTGGCCGGCACGGTCGGCGTGGTCGTCGTCATCACGCTGATCGTGGTGTTCGTGTGGGCTCTCTCGAACCTCTCGGTGTAGCCGTGCGTGACGGCGGCCGTCTCGTCGCGTTGGCCGGGTTCACCGCCACGGCCGCGCTACTCGTGCTGACGTTCGCCGCGCTCGTGACCAACGCGCTGCTGCCGCTCGGCTGGCAGGGACCCGAGTACCTCGTCGCGTTCTTCTGCATCGCGCTCGGCTCCGCGATCGCCGGCCCGGTCGTCAAGCGGGCCGCACCCGTGCCGTGGCGCCCCGCGGGTTCCGGGATGCTGCTGGCCGGTCTGGCCGGGCTCGGGCTCCTCGTCGCGCTCGTGGCGTTGATCTACTGGGGCTTCCCGGACTAGTTAGAGCATCCGTGACAGGCCGCGCAGCGCGGTGGCGATCTGCTCGCGGTGCCCGTCCAGCGTCTCCCTGGTGACGCCGTCGGCCGCGGCCGTCGCGACGTCGTCCGTGGCGATCTTGAGCACCGCGCTCATGGCGGCGGCCTGCACGCGGACCTCGATGGCGTCACGCGGCATGCCCGCGCGCACGGCGAGCACCTCCGCGAGCGCGTCCTCCGCCCGTTCGCGCAGCATCAGGTAGGCGGCGCGCAACGCCCGTTCGCCGTGGGTGAGCCGCACGACGGCGAGCACGGCCTCGATGTCCTCGTCGGTGGCCGCGTCCAGCAACGGGCTGTAGGCCTCGCGCAGGTGGTCGATCAGTTCGAGCTCGCGCGGCCAGTCGTGCAGCACCGCGCAGAAGGCGTCGACCATCTTGGTGAGCAGCGGTTCGACGCAGCTCTCCTTGTGCGGGAAGTAGCGCCAGAACGTGCGTTCGGAGACGCCCGCGGCCTGCGCGATCTGCTCGCCGGACGTGGCGGCGACGCCCTGGTCGGCGAAGAGGCGGACCGCGTGGCGTGAGATGTCGAGGCGCTGACGTTGACGCTGCTCGTCGCTGACCGGCGGCCTGCCCCGGCGAGGCTTTTCTGTCACAACGTCCGTCATCGGGCGATTTAAGCACGTCACCCGGCCGGGAACATTTATTGGCACCATCTGCCAATAAGCGCTACGGTCGGTGCATGAGCATTGACGCAGAGCGCCTGAAGCTGCCGCTGGCCAGGCCGAACGTCCTCGATCTCGCTCCGCTCTACGAGGTGCTGCGACGCGAGGCGCCGATCGCGCCCGTGACGACACCGGCCGGCGACCCCGCCTGGCTCGTGACGCGGTACGAGGAGGTCCGCCTCCTGCTGGGAGACAAGCGCTTCGGCCGGTCGCACCCGGAACCGGAGAAGGCGTCCCGCATCTCGACCTCCGCGGTGCAGGACGGTCCGACGGGCGAGTACGCGACGGAGGAGGCCGACCACACGCGCATGCGCCGTCTGCTGACTCCGGCGTTCTCGGCCAAGCGGATGCGGATGCTGGGCGAGAACATGGAGAGGCTGGTCGACGGCTGCATCGACCAGCTGACCGCCGAGCACGAGATGACCGGCGTGGTCGACCTGCACCGCGGCCTCGCGTTCCCGTTGCCCGTCGCGATGATCTGCGGGCTGCTCGGCGTGCCGGAGGAGGACAACGAGCTGTTCGCGTCGCTGTCCGAGCGCATGGCGAGCACCGAGATCGGCGAGGCGGCCCACGAGGCGCGCGAGGAGTTCTTCCGCTACATGGTCGGGCTCGTCGAGGGCAAGCGCGGGAACCTCGGTGAGGACGTGATCTCCGACCTGGTCCGCGCCCAGGCCGAGGACCCGTCGTTCGACTACGTGCAGATGGTCCGCCTCTGCGTCGGCCTGCTGTTCGCGGGCCACGAGACCACCGTCAACCGCATCGGCCTCGGCGTGCTGTTCCTGCTCACCGACCGTTCTCGCTGGGACGCGCTCGTCGCCGACCCGGACGGCCGCGTCGACGCGGTGGTCGAGGAGGTCATGCGCCTCGGCGCGCCCGGCGACCTCGGCCTGCTGCGGTACGCGAAGGAGGACGTCGACATCGCGGGCGTGACCATCAAGGCCGGTGACGCGCTGGTCATCTCGGTCAACGCGGCCAACCGCGACGCCTCGGTGTACTCCGAGGCCGAGGAGTTCAACCCGGACCGTCCGGAAAGGACACACCTCGGCTTCGGCCACGGCGCCCACTTCTGCATCGGCGCCTCCCTGGCCCGCACCGAACTGCGCGTGGTGTTCGCCGCGCTGGCCAAGCGCCTGCCGTCGATGAGGCTCGCCAAGGACCTCGACCAGCTGCAGGTCCGCGCGACGCTCACCGGTGGCGTCGCCGAGCTGCCCATCACCTGGAGGTAGGCCGTGAAGGTAGTGGTGGATCAGGGGAAGTGCGTCGGTGCCGGGCAGTGCGTGCTGGCCGCCGACGACGTGTTCGACCAGCGCGACGACGACGGTCTGGTGGACCTGCTGGACGCCAGCCCGCCGGCGGAGCGCCTGGCCGACGTCCGGCACGCGGCGGCCGTGTGCCCGGCGTCGGCGATCGCGGTGGAGGACTAGTCCTTCATGAGCGGCTCGGTCAGCTTCGAGCCGTCCGCCTTGCCCACGAAGCAGTAGATGAGACGGCTGGAACTGCGGTACCCGTTCTCCGTCTTGACCTTCCAGGCCTCGGCGGTCGGGATGATGACCCAGTACCGCAGGGTCTTCTCCTTGTCCTGACCGCCGACCTTGGCCGACAGGAACGTGCGCGTGCACCCGGTGCCGCCGGTCTTGGTGAGCTGCTCGGCACCGGGGTACGCCACGTCCTTCTCGATCTCGGTGCTGGCGAGCACGGTGTCGAGCAGTTCGACGTCGTGCTCGGCGTAGCAGCCCACGCGATCCTTGGTCTGGATCTTCGGGGCGTCCTTGGCGGGCAGCCAGGTCAGGCACGAGTTGCGGAACGCCATCAGGTTGTCGCCCTTGATGTCGCCGTCCGGGCCGAGGGTCAGGACGGGCTGCATCGCGGCGGTGCTCGCGGGGCCGTCGGTCACGCCCAGGCCCATGTTCGTGAACATCGGCTTGAACACGGTGAAGTACAACAGGACCAGCGCGCCGATGAGGAACAGCGGGATCAGCGTCGCCGAGAAGATCAGTGCTACCGGGCGTTTCCGGCGTGGGGGAACGTAGATGGACGGAGCCGGGGCGAACTGGCCGATGACCACCGGGCCGGACGTGGGCGGAGGAGGCGGGACCTGCACCCTCAGCGTCGGACCGTCCACGGCCGGGGTCGGCTCCCCGGCGGTGAGCGCTCGTTCGATCAGCCGATGTGCCTGCGCGACACCGAGTCTGCGGGCGGGGTCGGGTTCCATCAGGCCGGTGATCAGCTCGCCGAGCGGGCCCGCGACCCTGGGCACCGGGCGTTCGCTCATCACCGCGAGGATCGTCGCCGAGGTGGTCGCGCGGTCGAACGCGCCGCGGCCCTCCACCGCGAAGAACAGCGTCGCCCCCAGCGCCCACAGGTCCCAGGCGGGCGAGGCCTCGCCGCCCGCCAGGCGTTCCGGGGACATGTAGGCGGGCGAACCGATCAGCGTGCCGGTCGCCGTCAGCCGGGGATCGTCCACGGACTGGGCGATGCCGAAGTCGGTGAGCTTCGCGGTGCCCCTGCCGGGCACCATCACGTTGCCGGGCTTGACGTCCCGGTGCACGACGCCGGATCCGTGCGCCGCCTCCAGCGCGTTCAGCAGCTGGCCCGCGAGCGTCGCCGCCGCGCGGGCGCTGAGCGGTCCGGAGCTCTCGACCAGGGACTCCAGCGTCGGAGCGTTGATCAGCTCCATCACGATGAACGTCTGGTCGTCCTCGGAGATGAGGTCGTAGACGGTGACGACCGCCGGGTCCTGAAGTTGCGAGGCGATGCGTGCCTCGCGCAGCACGCGTTCCTGGTACACGGCGCGTTCCTCGGCCGGTACGCCCACGGGCAGCAGCAGTTCCTTCACGGCGACGTCGCGGCCGAGGACGGTGTCCTTTCCGAGCCACACGGCCCCCATGCCACCCCGGCCCAGCTCACGTTCCAGCCGGTAGCGTCTGTTGCCCACCTCGCGCATGCGCGGCAGTCTTTCACCCGGTCCAGTGACGTACACGAGCAGCGTCACCTGACGGGCGCGACGGGCTGAAGGCCCCGCTTAACGTCGCGCGGCGTGAGACGACTGACGAAGCTGTTGGCAACAACGCTGCTCCTGACCGGGCTGGCGCCACTCGCGCCGGCGTCGGCGAGCACCCCGAACTGCACGACGGTCGCGGTCACCGCCCCGGCCGGTGCGAAGATCGAGTCCGTGGACGCCGTGAGCCGTCCCGAGCACTGCGAGATCACCGTGACGCTCACGCACGCCGACGACCACGTGAAGGTCGTCGTCGGTCTCCCGCTGACCGGCTGGACCGGCCGGCTGCAGGGCGTCGGCGGCAGCGCTTACGCCGCGGGTGACACCGGAGCGCCGTTCGCCCAGGCCGTGAAGGACGGCTACGCGGCCGTGACGACCGACGCGGGTGTGCTGGACGGCCTGAACACCAGCTGGGCGCTCAAGAACGGCGAGATCGACCGCACGCTGCTCACCAACTTCGCCACGCGTTCGGTGCACGAGGCGGCCGTGATCGCGAAGCAGGTGGTGCGCAAGCACTACCAGCGTTCGGTCAGCTACTCCTACTGGAACGGCTGCTCGACCGGCGGCCGCCAGGGTTACGCGGAGGCGCAGCGGTTCCCGGACGACTACGACGGCGTCCTCGCCAACGCCCCGGCCGTGAACTGGTCCCAGTTCGCCGTCGCGACGCTGTGGCCGCAGGTCGTGCAGGGCAACGACGAGCACGTCGTCGGCAACTGCGTGCTGGAGGCGTTCCGCAAGGCCGCCGTCGAGGCGTGCGACGCGCAGGACGGTGTCACGAACGGCATCGTCGACCGCCCGGACCGGTGCGGCTACGATCCGCGTCAGCTCGTCGGCGCGAAGATCCTGTGCGAGGGCAACGAGGTCACGGTGTCCAAGGCCGACGCCGACGTCATGCGCAAGATCTGGGACGGCCCCACCGACGAACGCGGCCGCAGCCTCTGGCCTGGTCTGCCGAAGGGCGCCGACCCGGTGTGGCTGGCGGGCACGATTCCCGGCTTCCCCGGCCCCGGTTTCCCCGTGGCCGCGCAGTGGGTGCAGAGCTTCCTGCTCGAGCAGCCCGGTTTCGACACCTCGAAGCTCAGCTACGCCCAGTACCGCGACCTGTTCCGGCAGTCGGTCCGCGAGTTCGACGGCGTCATCGGCACCTCGGACCCCGACCTGTCCGCGTTCCGGCGCTCGGGCGGCAAGCTGATCACGTTCGTCGGCACCAACGACCAGCTGATCCCGCCCGGCGGCACGCTGAAGTACCGCGACGCGGTCGAGCGGCGGATGGGGTACGTGAACGACTTCTACCGCCTGTTCACCGCACCCGGTGTCGACCACTGCTTCGGCGGCAACGGCCCGCAGCCCACGAACGCCCTGGGGCAGTTGGTCGACTGGGTCGAACGCGGCAAGGCTCCCGCGACGCTGACCGCCGCCACGGCCGACTCGACCCGCAACCTGTGCCCGTACCCGCGGACCTCGCGGTACGTCCACGGCGACCCGAAGGCGGCTTCCAGCTACCTCTGCGTCTGAGCACCGGTCGGCCAGGGACGGCGGAGTTTCTCCGTCGTCCCTGGGCGTCATCGACCTCCGAGCGAACCACCGCAGCTCATCGCGTCGGTCGGCGCAGCTTCGCCGTGAGTGCGCACGAGATGCGCCTCGCCCCACACCCGGACTCCTTCGACGACGGGCAGAACCGTTTCCCCGTAAGGCGTGAGCCGGTAGATGACCGGTGCCGGAACCGGTCCGGTCTCCACGCGTTCGACGAGTCCGTCGGCTTCGAGCTCACGCAGTTGCTCGGCCAGCACCTTGGGCGTGATGGGCGCGCCGCGGCGGCGCAGTCCGGCGAAGTGGGACTCCCCGTGGGCGAGCCAGTAGAGCAGGGTCAGCTTCCACTTCCCGCCGATCGCGGCGAAAGCGGCGGCCATCGGACAGCCGGGCAACGGGTTGGGGCGCGAGAGGTTACCCGCAGGTGCCTTCTTGTCCATGGCCGCACTCCGCTCGGATAGTCAGGCCATGACCTTGCCACACAAGCGAATCCTGATCGCGGTCCTGTCGTTCCTGATGGTGGCCGGCACGACCGCGTCCGCCTCCGAGACCCAGGCCGCCGACGGCCAGCGCGACTTCGACTGGGAGATCGGCAACTGGCGCACCAGCGTGCGCGTGCTCGCCGAACCGCTGTCGGAATCTCCCGACGAATGGCTCCAGTTCACCGGCACCAGCCTCGTGCGTCCCCTCATGGACCGGCGGGCGAACGTCGTCGAGCTCAAGATCGCGGGCGACAGCGGCCGGATCGAGGGCATGAACCTGCGGCTGTTCGAACCGCAGGCGAACCGGTGGAGCCTGAGCTTCGTCAGCCTGCGCGACGGGCTGCTGACCCCGGCGGTGTTCGGCGGGTTCCGCGACGGCGCGGGCGAGTTCTACGGCGACGACCAGCTCGGCGGCCGACCGATCAAGGTGCGCTTCCTCGTCTTCCGCCAGGGCCAGGACAAGGCCCGGTTCGAGCAGGCCTTCTCCGGCGACGGCGGAACGACGTGGGAGACGAACTGGATCGCGGTCGACCGCCGGATCTGATCTTCAGACGAGCTTCTCCCCCAGCCACTTCCGCGCCACCGCCCACGCGTGGCCGTCGGGTTCGATGACGCTGAAGTGGTCGCCTCCGGGCGATTCCACGAACTCCGCCAGGGCGTGCGACTTCGCGTAGGTACGGCTGAACTCCGCCGGAATCACCTCGTCCGCGGCACCGTGGATCGCGAGCACCGGCACGCCGCCGTCCGCCATCTCCACCGGCGACGTGACGGCGTACAGACCGGGGTCCTCCACCGCCGAGGCCCCGAGCAGCAGCCGCGTCATGCCGTTCCCGACCGCGGCCGCCACGATCGGCCAGGCGTCGGGCTCGGACGGGCCGGGCGCACCGCTGGGGGGCTCGCCGTCGAGGTCGGCGAGTTCGGTGCCGAGCCGGGCGTTGTCGGCGGAGACCAGGTCGAGCACGCCGGCGATCGACACCGCGCCCACCAGCCGAACTCGGGGACGCGCGCCGACGACGCCGTCGGGAAGGGTGGCCCGGTGCGCGGTCCACGTCGCGAGGTGACCACCGGCCGAGTGCCCCACGACGGCCACCCGTTGCAGGTCCAGGGGCGCTTTCAGTTCCGTCACCAGGTCTACGGCACGGGCGACGTCCTCGAACGTGCCGGGCCAGCCGCCACCGGGCTCGCCGACGCGGCGGTACTCGATGCTCCACACCGCGCAGCCCTGGTCGACGAGGTCGGCGATCAGCGGCTGCACGGCCGTGTCGTCCCACATCGCGGCCCACCAGCCGCCGTGGATCATCACCACGACGGGGAACGGGCCATCACCGGACGGCAGGTGCAGCATGCCGTGCTGGGACGGTTCGGTGCCGTAAGCGATCCTCTGAGCCCTCGGGATGCTCATGCGGAGAGCTCGCCTTCCTCTGCCATGACGAGCGCGTCGATCGCGTCGAAGAACGCCTTGATGCCGGGCAGGTTCGGGCCCTTCTCGCTGGACGCGGCGTAGTCCTCCGAGGAACGCCATTCGACGATGTCGAGCCATTCGTCGCCGGGCAGCCGCACGAGCCGGGCACCGAGGAATCCCTCTCGGTCGGCCTCGAAGTCGGCGATCATCGCCGGCCGGGCGGCGAGCAGCGCCTCGACCTTCTCGGGCGCGACGCGGAAGCGGGTCAGTTCGACCGAAGTAGTCATGAACTCATGATAGTCATGATTCATGACTAAATCCAGAAGTCAGTCCTGTGAGGACCGACCCACCAGGCGCTGGTGTTCGGTGATGTCGACGAGCATTCGCTTGAAGCGCGTGTACTCGCCCTTGCCGACACGTTCGGCGTGCCGTTCCTGCATGGCGGCCATGATGTGGTCCGCCGCCTGCATCTGCGCGAGGCCGCGGCCGGTCGGGCAGATCAGCTTCGCCCTGCGGTCGCTCGGGTCCGGCCGCCGTTCGACGTAGCCGAGCGTCTCCAACTCGTCGATCAGCGTGCCGATGATCTGCTTGTGCTGCCCGGAAAGCTGCGCGAGGTCCGTCGCGCGCACCCCGTCCGGGTCCAGGTAGGCCAGCACGGCGCCGTGACGGTGCTTCAGGTCGCCGAACCCCAGCTCGGCGAGGGTCTGGAAGAGTTCGCGCTGCACCGCGAACAGCAGCCGGCCCGACAGGACTCCCAGATCGGGGTTCGAGGCGTTGCGTTCCGCGCGGGTGACCATCGGAACACCCTAGCGACGGACCAGTTCGCGCCCGAGGACCTCCCTGAGATGGACCTCGATGAAGATCCGCAGGTAACGGTCGTGGGCCAGCTCGTCGAACGCGGCCATGAGCGCGGGGTCCCGCCCTTCGGTCAGGTTCACGATCCGCCACAGGTTCAGCGGATCCTCCCCACCACCGCCCACCGAGTGCTCGACGTGGAAGATCGGCTGCCCGGTCCCCGCCGTGAACACGCGGCCGTCCGGAGCCTCGAACCGCGCGTCGCCCACGAAGAACGCGCGGCGGTTCTCGTGGTCGAGCCGCACGTGCTCGATGATCAGCGCCGCGCTCGCCCTGTCGACCCAGAGGCGTTGTTCGGACACCCGCGTGAACTCCTCGACCCGGCCGCGCCAGACGCTCGGGAGCTTCTCGGCACCCGGCAGGACCACGGTCGGGATGAACAGGTCCGGCGCCTTGGCCTTGCGAACCTCCATGTCCCAGAGCCGCGCGCCCGTGTACTCGAACGGCGGAGACACCACATAACGCTCGCGCAGCACCTCGTTGACCCGCACCGGGGCAGGTCCGCCGTCGTGGCACCGGCCGTGACCCAGGCCTGCTCGAAGACCGCCTCGTGGTCGAGCGTGGTGATCATCACGCCCCCAACTAGTAATTTATAGTGATAGTCACTATATCTTACTACATTGAGGAGTAGCTTCCGAAGGCGACACAGGACGGAGAAACGACATGCCCACGATCACCACCCCCGACGGCGTCGAGATCTTCTACCAGGACTGGGGCACCGGACAGCCGATCGTGTTCAGCCACGGCTGGCCGCTGTCGTCGGACGACTGGGACGCCCAGATGCTGTTCTTCGTGCGGCAGGGCTTCCGGGTCATCGCGCACGACCGCCGCGGCCACGGCCGTTCGTCCCACGTCGCCACCGGCCACGACATGGACCACTACGCCGCCGACCTGGCCGCGCTGACCGAACACCTCGACCTGCACGACGCCGTCCACATCGGACACTCGACGGGCGGCGGCGAGGTCGTGCACTACATCGCCCAGCACGGCGAGTCCCGCGTGGCGAAGGCGGCGCTGCTCGCCGCCGTGCCGCCGTTGATGGTGCAGACCCCCGCCAATCCCGGCGGGCTGCCTCTCTCCGTGTTCGAGGGGCTGCAGGCCCAGTTGGCCGCGAACCGCTCGGAGTTCTACCTGGCGCTGCCGTCCGGGCCGTTCTACGGGTTCAACCGCGATGGGGTTTCGGCCCGTGAGGGGTTGATCCGGAACTGGTGGCGGCAGGGGATGATGGGGTCCGCGCTTGCCCATTACGAGGGGATTGTCGCGTTCTCGCAGACTGACTTCACGGAGGATCTGCGGAGGATCACCGTGCCTGTGCTGGTGATGCACGGGGATGACGATCAGATCGTGCCGATCGCCGATTCCGCGTTGTTGTCGGCGCCGTTGTTGAAGAACGGGACGTTGAAGGTTTATGAGGGGTTCCCGCACGGGATGCCGACCACGCACGCGGACGTGATCAACGCTGACCTGCTGGAGTTCATCCGGTCCTGATCGCGGGTGGTCGCGTTGTGCGGGCCGTTCCTGTTCCAGCGGGGTTGGTCGCGTTCCGTACGAGAGGTCGCCTTGCGAAGGTGGGCGCGCGGGTAGTGACGAAGTGCGGGGTTGCGATTGGGGCTTGACCTTGAGCCTCTAGCTGGGCGCGTAGTCGGCCTCACAAGCCGGGGTTCAAAGCGCCCCGGCCGAGCCCACGAGGGTGGCACCCAGCCCCTCAAGGTCAAGCCCCAATCGCCATGAGCGGGGCTCACCGCTACCCAGCGCTCTAGGTTCAGACGGCTCGCTTCGCATCGCCACGCCAGGACTCGTACGTGGTTGCCTTGCGTTGCCGGCTTCCTGGTGGCACCGCGCGCCGGGCCTTCGTACGTGGTCGCCTTGCGCTGGCGAGTGCAGGTGGCAGCGTGCGGGCGTCACCTGCCGTGCGGGCCGTCAGATGCGCTGCAACGCCTTCGGGTACAGCCAGCTGCCGGGCGTGCCCTCCGCCGGGTTCGTGTAGTAGTCCTGGACGGCGGTGACGTACTCCTGCACGCTGATGGCGCCGTCACCGTCGGTGTCCAGGTGCGTGAACGCCGTCAGGCAGTCGGCCTCGGCCAGGCCGCGCGCCTTCAGCAGCACGCCGAACTCGGCGGAGTCCACGCGGCCGTCGCCGTTCGTGTCCATGATGACCAGGAGGGACTGGACGACCTCGAGGAAGTCCATGGCGATCGGGCCGCCCTCCACGAACGCCTCGATCATGGCCTCGCGGTACTCCTCGGGGCCGATTCGGCCGTCCCGGTCGGTGTCGCAGTGGTCGGCCAGCATCTCCCAGAAGCGGTCGTAGGCCTCGATGAGTTCGCGGCCCCGTTCTGACGATGCCGGTTCGCCGTATGCCTGGAGCAGGCGGTTGGCCAGGGCGTAGATGTCCGCTAGTTCGATGACGCCGTTGCGGTTGACGTCGTAGTGGGCGAAGGTCGAGTCGATCCTGTGCTGCAACACCTGCTTCATGACCAGGCACTGTGGTGACGCCGGGCCGCCGGCGCAACGCGCGTCCCCCTCCTGGGTGGTGTTGTTCAGCCGGTTCCGCGAAGCCGGTATAGTTATACCGGCACCCGCTGATGGAGGAACACGTTGATCGAGCTCAAGTCGCCCGCGGAGATCGAGCGCATGCATGTCACCGGCCAGTTCATCGCGGAGGTGCTCGACGAGCTCTCCGCCAGGGCCGCGGTGGGTGTGAACCTGCTCGACCTCGAGCACCACGCGCGTCACATGATCGAGGAGCGCGGCGCCGTGTCCTGTTACTGGGACTACTCGCCGTCGTTCGGACGTGGGCCGTTCCGCAACGTGACCTGCCTGGCCGTCAATGACGCCGTGCTGCACGGGTTGCCCAAGAGCTACGTGCTGGAGGACGGTGACGTGCTGACCATGGACATCGCCGTCACCGTTGACGGGTGGGCGGCCGACTCGGCGCTGACCGTGGTCGTCGGCACGCCCCGCGAGGAGGACCTTCGGCTGGTCAAGGCCACCGAGGTGGCCCTCGCGGCCGCCATCGAGGTGGCGCAGGTCGGCAACCGCATCGGGGACATCTCCGCGGCGATCGGCGAGGTCTGCACCGGGCTCGGGTACACGCCCAACCTGGAGTTCGGCGGGCACGGCATCGGGCGCACCATGCACGAGGCGCCGCACGTGGCCAACAACGGGCGCCGCCGGCACGGCATGAAGCTCAAGCCCGGCCTGACCATCGCGATCGAGCCGTGGCTCGCCGCCACGACCGACCAGATCATCTACGACGAGGACGGCTGGACGCTGCGTTCGGCCGACGGGTCGCGGACGGCGCACTCCGAGCACACCGTCGCGATCACCGAGGACGGGCCGTTGGTGCTGACCCGCCGCAAGAGCGAGCTGAGGCCTCAGGCCGAGCCCGAGGCCTCCGAGTCGACTCAGGCGCGGTTGCCGTAGTCGACGAGCTCCACCAGCAGGCCCGTCGACGGCCCGAGGTGCGCGAACGCGACTCGCAGCCCGGGCCGTCCGCCCTGGCACGGCTTCTCGTCGACCAGGATCGCGCCGCGGTCCTGCAGTGCCGCGAGGTCCGCGTCGATGTCGTCCACCTCGAACGCCACGTGGTTCAGGCCTGGGCCGAGCCGCGCGAGGTGTCCGTGGACGGCGGCGTCGGGGCGCACCGGGGCGACCAGTTCGATCGACGTGGTGTCGCCGGGGCACTGCCAGAACGAGGTCGCCACGCCGTAGACGTCGACGTCGTCCTCGTAGGTGCACTTCAGGTCCATCAGGCCCATGCCGGACGCGGCGGCCTTGATGTCGTTGGTGACCACGCCGACGTGGTCGATGCGCAGGATCATCCCGACTTCTCCTGTGCGCTCGACACGGCGGCGACGAGGCTGCCGACGTCCTTGATCGCGAAGTACTCCTGCAGGTCCAGGCGCACAGCGAACTTCTGCTCGATGCCCGTGAGCAGGCGCAACGCGTCGTAGCTGGTCCAGTTGGCGAGCGCGTCGAACCGGGCGTCGGCCGAGATGTCCTCGGCCGGCAGGTCCGTCACCTGGCCCACGAGGTCCGCGACCTCCACGAAAACCTCAGACATCGGCCGAATCCCTTTCCACGACGAGGTTCGTCCACTCAGGACTGATCTGCGGCCGCGGCTGCAGCGGCAGTGCGAAACGGCCTTCCGCCAGGCGTTCGAAGCCGGCTTCCGGGTAGAACGCGGCCGCGGCCTTGTTGCGGTCAGTGGCCGTGAAGTCGGCCTCCAGCCGCAGGGCACCCGAGGACGCGGCGCGGTCGGCGATGTGCTGCACGACGGTGTGTTCGACGCCGCGGGTGAAGACCCGGCAGCTCATCACGAAGTTCTCGACGAGCCAGTGGTCGTGGTGCTTCGACACCCAGACGCCGCCGACGATTCCCTCGGCACCGAACCGGTCCGCGACCTCGAAGACCAGCACGACGTGGTCCTCGGACGCGGCCATCTCGCGAGTGCGGGACTCGGCGTGCGAGGTGCCGATCATGTTGAACTGGTTGGTGCGCTGACCGAGCTGGACCAGCCGGGGCAGGCTGAACTCGTCGGCCTCTCGGACCGAGACCTGGATCTCCAGGCTGCGCAGGTAGTCCTGCACCGAGCTGAACGAGCCGGCGAACTCGGTGCGTTCGGCACGGGCCTTGTAGAGCTGGGTGCGGTCGCGATCGGTCGCCGTGGTGGTCAGGACGTCGAACGAACCGTTGCGCTGCAACGCCGTCACGTGGTCGGCCGGGTCGCCGTTGAGGTGCACGACGGTGACCTCGGGGATGGAGCCGCGGACGAGCTGCGTCTCGAACGTGCTGTCGTCGGCGAAGACGAAGCTGTCCAGGCCGAGGTTGAGGCGGCTCGCGAGCCCGCGGATGTTGTGGTCCTTGGGCTGCCAGTCGACCGCGCTCGCCGCGATGTCGGCGGGGCGGATCACCATGTCCGGGTGGTCGTTCAGGACCTCGTCGACGATCGTGGCCTCGTTCTTGCTGGCCAGCGCCAGAACGACGCCCTGCTTGCGGAGCTGCACGGCCCGGCGCTGCATCTCGCGGAACGCGTTGCCCGGGTACATCGGGCCGATCTGGATGCCGCTCGGGCCGTCGTCGCCGACGACACCGCCCCACAGCGTGTTGTCCAGGTCGAGCACCAGGACCTTCTTGGCCAGGCCGAGGAACGCGCGGCAGAAGTTCGCGGCCTCCGCGGCGTAGACCTGCTCGACCTCGGGAGTCCAGGCCGCGCTGGCGAACCGGTACAGCCGTTCGTCGCGCAGCCGGGCCGGGGCGTCGACCAGGTACGCCTCCAGGTCCAGCGCGTGCACCTGGTCGTGGCGCAGGGCCATGCCGAGCAGGTCGCTGTTCAGGTCGCGCCAGGCCCTGCCCAGAGCGGCCCTGCCGTCGAACGCCACAACGCCGCGCATCTCCACCGGCGACAACGGCACGGTGTGCACGAGAACAGCGCTGCCGGAGCGTTCGGTGAAGGAGCGGACCAGGTTGTCGAACATCGACCAGCGGCCGCGGACGTTGTTGTCGAACGACTCCACGTCGTCCCATTCCGCCGGGACGAACCAGTCGTCGTGCAGCAGGCACAGGGTCACCTGCGGTGCGAACGACGCCAGCGGCGAGTCGGGGCTGCTCAGGTCGACGGCCAGCTGGTCGAAGCCGGACACGTGGATCTCCGGCACGATGCCCTTGCCCAGCAACGCGACCCGCAGCAGCGGCGCGACCCCGGACGCGGTGAACGTGCCGGTGATCGCGATCTTCACCGGCTTGAGCTCGCCGAGCAGGCCCGCCGGTACCTTCGCGAGCAGCCGTCCGGCTTCCAGCAACGCCGGAATGTCCGTCAACTGCTGGAGATCGTTCAACAGAGCCGGATCGGCGGCCGCGTCGGGCTTGGTCAACTGGCGGATCCGCGCCAGGATCTCTTTGGTCTCCACGGTGTTTCTCCCCCTCAGATCGCCAGAAGCGTGCACAGCCAGTGCATGCCGCTGGCCGTGCTGGTCAGTGCCACGACGTCGCCCTCGGTGAGCTCCTCCGTCGTGAGGTAGTGCTCCAGCGACATCAGCTGGTCGGCGCACCCGACGTGCCCGTACGTCTGGGACACCTCGGTGTTCGTCCACTCAGGACCCTGGTCGAGGTCCTTGGCCAGCAACGTCATCGCCGGCACGCTGTCGTGCAGGTGCAGGAGCTTGCGCAGGTCGCCGGGCGTGATGCCGGCCCGCTTGCAGGCCCGGCGCACGACCTCGTGGTTGTTCGTGCGGATCGTCGAGACGAACTCGAACATCTTGCGGATGTCGCCCGCGAAGAACTCCTCGAGCCTCTTCTGCGGGCTCTTCACGCCCACGTCCTGCTGTCCGGCGTACGGATTGGCCGCGGCACCGACGTCCATCATCATGAAGTCGGCGTACCGGCCGTCGCTGATGATCTCGGTGTTCAGCCACCGGTTGCGCGGGTGGTCTCGCTGGACCACGGCCGCCGCGGCGCCGTCGGAGAAGATGCTGGTGTTGATCTCCATGCGGTTCCAGTACGGCTCGCACACCCGGTTGGCGCCGATGATCAGCGCCGTGCGGTAGTCCGGGTGCGTGGCGAACTTGCCGGCCACGACGTCGAACGCGGCCACTCCCCCGCCGCACGCCTGGGTCAGCAGCACGTTCTCCGACCCGTGCGCGCCGATCTTGGCCTGGGTGGCGCCCGCGGCGTCCCAGTACAGGTGCTCGGACAGGTCGGACATCGCGAGCACGATCAGGTCGACCTCGTGCGGCTGCACGCCCGCGTTGCTCAGCGCCTTCGCACCGGCCTCGGCGGCCAGGTCGGTGAGCCCGACGCCGTCCTTCGCGCGGTGGAACGTCCGGTAGCCCCAACCCAGCACGCGGTCGACATCGTCGGTGTAGCCGCCGGCGGCGGACGCCACGTCGACGGGATCGCCGAGCACGTGGCCGAGCGACAGGATTCCGAAGTGGACGGTCACGGGATCTCCTCGATTCTGGCCCCGGCGTCCGTCAGGAATCCGGCGGTGATCTGGTTGTGCGGGGTGCGGCGGTGCCGGAACGCGATGTCGCCGTGGACCTCGCGCAGGCGCTGGAGCACGACGTCCTCGACTCCCTTGCCGAGCACGACGCAGGACAGCGAGAACACGTCCACGACGCCGTCACGGGTGATGCCAACGGCACCGCTGACGCCGTACGAGCCGAACTTGTCGCTGACGCGCACCGCGAACACCTCGCGGTCCTCGGACAGGTCGAGCTTCTCGGTGCCGAGCGTGAAGTCCTTGGCCCTGGACACGACCTCGACGACCTTGGCCGCCGAGTCGGGTCCCACGGGCTGGAGGTCGACCTCGACGTTCAGGCCAGCCATGAAGTCGTCCAGCGAGACCGTCTCCCTGGTGGTGCGCCGAACGCGCTGGACGGCGGTGGACGGGACGGGGAGCCGGTCCAGCAGCCCGGACCGGACGAGCTCGCCCCGCCACGCGTCGGGCTTGGCGTCCAGCCGCAGCAGGACCGCGGCCTCGGCGGGAACACCCGCCGCCACGGCCAGTGCCGCGACCTCCTCCGTGCCCGTCCGCACCACCACCCTGGCGCCGGACTCGCGCAGCAGGTTCACCGGCTCGGCGAACGCGGCGACCGAGTCCTGGTCCACCACGACGACCCGCGGCGTCAGTCCGTACACGGCCCGGAGCACGCCGGCGAGCTGAGCTGCCAGCTCACCGAACACCGCCTCGGTGTACGGGATCTTGGCGAACTTGAACATCGCGGCGTGGTGGGCCTTGTCCGTGCCGACCGTGCGGATCGCCTGCTCGGCGTCCACCACCCAGGCGTCCGGCCGGCCTGCCAGCTCGGCCCGGATCGCTTCCCTGGCCTCGTGGGCCGCGGCGGCCGTGCCCGCGGCCCGCCCGTCGTCGAGGTGCCCGAACGCCCGTTCCTCCGGCACCGCGGGCAGCACGACGACCAGGAAAGACTTCCAGCGCCGTGCCGCCGACAGCGCGGCGTCGACCGCGGTCTGCAGCTCGTCACCCAGTTCCTCGAACCGGGGAGCCACGACGAGCACGTCCGGCCTCGCCAGTGCCATCGCCGACGTGTCGTCCAGGCACTGCCGCACGATCTGGTTGAACGGCGCGGTGCTGAACGAGACCGGCAATCCGGCGTCGTGCAGTGCGACGCCGACGTACGGCATCAGCGGGTCGATCGTGTAGCTCGCCAGCAGCCCCACGCTCACGACAGGGCGGACGTCGGTCTTCGCGATCTCCTGCCAGCGCAGACGCACGTCCATCAGACCTCGACCCCCTTGGCCCGCAGCACTTCCCGGACGTCCCGGACGGTGCGCGCGTCGGCGATCTCCTCGTAGTCGAACGAGAGCCCGTAGGCCTCCTCCAGCATCACGATCAGCTGGATGTGCCGCATGCTGGTCCAGCTCGCCAGCGTGTCCTGGCCGGCGTCGTCGGTGACGTGCGCGGGATCGACGTCCAGCGCTCCGGCCACCACATCGGTGAACGTCATGACCGTCCTCTCAGGCTGAGCGGGCGCATGTCCGTCCACACGCGACCGATGTGCGCCAGGCACTCGTCCTTGGTGCCGCTGACCCCGGCGTCACGCCATCCCGGCGCGTTGTCCTTGTGCGCGGGCCAGAGCGAGTACTGCTCTTCGTCGTTGATGACGACTCGATGAGTCATGTCGGCTCCTCAGTCGGCCAGCGCGGGCTGGCGGTCGAGCGGCTTGGCTTCCGGCTCCGGCTCGTGGTCGGGGACGAGGGTCTCGACCTCGCGGACGTTGCGGCTGAGGAAGCCCGCGACACCGACACCCGCGCCGAGCACGCCGACGACCACGAACAGCAACCCGATGCCCGAGCCGGGTCCGGTGCCGACCAGCCAGCCGAACGTGTCGGCCAGTGCCGTGTCGCCGCGCATCGCCGGTTCCAGCACCTTGTCCACCAGCGGACCCGCCGCCGCGAAACCGATCGGGACCGACAGGTTCTCGAAGAAGTTGCGCGCCGCGAAGACGCGGCCCTGCACGGCGGGGTCGACCTTCTCCTGCCAGATGGTCTGCGCGAGACCGTCGATGAACGGGATGGTCAGCTCGACGAAGAACATCGCCGCGGCCCACGCGATCAGGCCGTCACCGACGCCGTAGAGGATCCGGCCGACGATGCTGAACACCAGGATCGCGCCGAGCACCACCAGCATCTTGCGGCGCGGCGGCCGCATGAAGGCGAGCAGCGTGCCACCGAGCACACCACCGACCGCGCCGATGCTCTGCACCAGACCCAAAGTGCCCTCGTCGCCCAGCGTGCGGGCCAGCACCAGCGGAACGATCAACGCCCACGCCAGCGCGGCCAGGAGGCTGATCGAGAACAGCACGATCTGCACGGCCAGCAGCGGCGGGCGTTCGACGATGTAGCGGAACCCGAACACGCAGTCCTGCCAGAAGGTGGTCTTCTCGCGGTCCTGCCCCGGCACCCGCGGGATGGTCACCACGAGCACCGTGATGATCGCGGCCACGTAGGTGAGCCCGTCGATGAACAGGATCAGCTTGATGCCCGTGAGCCCGAGCAGGGTGGCGGCGAACGCCGGCGCGAAGATCACCGGGAAGCTCTTGACGGACCACATCATCGCGTTGGCCCGCAGGAACTTCCCCTTCTCCATCATCAGCGCGATGGTGGCCCCGAACGCCGGCCCCTGGATCGCGAGCAACGCGCCGGTCAGCACGTTGACGAGGTAGAGGTGCCACAGCTGGGTCGAGTCCGTGAGGAAGAGCGCCAGCAGGATGAACGTGACGGCGATCGACCCGATCTCGCTGACGATGATCGACGTCTTGCGGCTCCACTTGTCGATCAGGCTGCCCGCGACCGGGCTGAACAGGACCGTCGAACCGAAGCCGCAGAACATCATCAGCGCCATCGCGGTGGCCGAACCGGTGTGCTGCCACACCCAGATGCTGAGCGCGAAGTTCGTCATGCGGGTGCCGAGCGCGGACAGCAGCTGGCCCACCCACATGATCGTGAACGCGCCGAATCCCGAAGGCTTGGGCATTACCTCATCCTGTTCTGGTCAACGAGCCGGCGAAGCAGCTCTTCGATGTCGCCGAGCATCCGGCGCGCGGTCTCGGGCAGGTACATCTCGGTGCCGTAGTTCATCTCGACGCGGATCCGGCCGTCGACGAGCGATCCGACGACGTCGATCCGGCCGGGCCACACGGTTCCCTTGTCCTGCAGGACACCGAGTTCGGACTGGCACAGGTCGAACAGCTCGTCGGCGCTGGAGAGATCGGTGAACCCGAACGCGCCGGCGTAGTTGACGGTCAGCTGCGGGTTCGGCGTCTCCAGACGGTGACGCACAGCGGGATCCGGGTGGTTGTAGCGGAGCAGGCCGTAGCCGATGCCGTTGACCGGCACCTGCTTGAGCTGGTCCGCGAGCGAGACGATCGCGGCCGTGTCGCTCGCGTCGGGCAGCGTGAGCCGGACCGGGTACATGACCTGGAACCAGCCGACCGTGCGGGACAGGTCGAGGCCGTCGAACAACGCCTCGCGGCCGTGCCCGGTGGTCGCGATCGTCCATTCAGGACTGCCGGACCGGTCGGCCGCCATCCGCACGGACGCCCAGACCAGCAGGTCGCTCACGCCGACCTGATGTGCCTTGGCCAGCTCGCGCAAGCGCGTGGTGGTCTCGGCGTCGATGGTCGTGTGGATGTCCTGCATGACGCCGAACGTGTTGCGGCCCGGCAGGTCGGCGGTGATCTCCTCGGTTCCCGGCGCCTGCCGCTCCCAGTACGCCAGCTCCTGCACCGGCTTCGGGCCGCGGGCGTACTCGTCGATCTTCAGCGCCCAGTCCCGGAACGCCGTCGTCTTCGGCCCGAGATCGACCTCGCGGCCCGCGAGGACCTGGCGCAGCGCGTTCTGGAAGTCCTCCAGGATCAGGCTGCGGGAGATGCCGTCGGTGACCAGGTGGTGGCAGATGACCATCACGCGGTCGGGCTTGTGCCCGCCGAGTCCGAAGTGGACGACCTTGGCCAGCGGCCCGTCCGTGATGTCGAGCGTCGGGTGGACCTCGTTGAGGTGGTCCTCGATGGCCTGCTCGCGGTCGGCGGCGGCGGAGACGTCGAACGACACGAACGGCATCGCGCCCTCGACCGGGCCGTGCGAGGCGTGCCAGTCGATGCCCTCACGCCGGAACCGCAACCGCATTCCGTCGTGGTGGGCGACCAGCGCGTTCGTGGCCTGCTCCAACTGCTCCGGCGTGGCCGGGACGCGCAACTGGAGGTAGTACGGGTGGTTGAAGTGGGCGGGAGCGACCATCGACGTCGCCAGGGCCTCGAAGAACCAGCGCTGGGCACCGGTCGCCGGGAAGTCGCCCTCCACCGGTCCCTGGTCGGCAACCTGCTGCGGTGCGGCCGCGGCGCACAGCTCGGCGATCGTCCGCTTGGCCGTGAGCTGGGCCGGCGTGAACTTGATGCCCGCCTGGTTCGCGAGCCACACCACCTGGATCGCGGTCATCGAGTCGCCGCCCAGCGCGAAGAAGTCGTCGTGCGGCCCGACCTCCTCCAGCTTCAGCACCTCGCGCCACACGGCCGCAAGCGCTTGCTGCTCCTCGGACATCGGCACCCGCAGCAGCTCGGCGATCGTGCGCTTCGCGGTCAACTGAGCCGGGGTGAACTTGATCCCGGCCTGGTTCGCGAGCCACACCACCTGAATGGCGGTCATCGAGTCGCCGCCCAGCGCGAAGAAGTCGTCGTGCACGCCGACCTCGGACAGCTTCAGCACGTCCTGCCACACGGCCGCGAGCGCTCGTTCCTCGTCGGTGCGCGGAGCTTCGGTCGTGCTCGTCTCCTCCGGCAGGTCGCCCGAGTGCACGAGCCTGGCAAGCGCAGTGCCCAGCACGACGTCCCGGTTGCCCTCGGCCATCAGCAGATCGACGACGGACACCGCCGGGAAGCGCCGGGCGAGGCGGTCGGTCGCGTGCCCGAACACGCCGGGCCACGGCTTCTCGTCGCGTTCGGACGTGGCCAGCACCGCCAGGCCCGAGCCCGTGCGGCCGGTCCAGCGCTCGATCGCCGAGCACAGCCGGGCGAAGGCGTTCTCGAACTCGCCGACGCCACCGTCGAACAGGTCCTCCCAGCGCAGCACCAGCGCGGTCGTCTCGCGTTCCACGCCGTCCAGCCCGGCCTCCGGGTCCAGCAGCGGACGCAGGACCTGACCGGCCGGCGTGGTGCGGACCGTCATCGGCAGGTCGAGCTTGTCCGCCCACGACGACAGCACCGGCAGCACACCGTCGAGCGGCCGCGACGACACGATGCTCATCGGGCAACCGTCCACAGCGGACTCGGTGCGCTCGACGACGATCTGCGCGTCCGGTGCCTCGACCAGTTCGGTGAGCTGCGCGACGAACGACTCCAGCAGTTCGTCCGCTGCGCAGGGGGTGAGCAGGTCGGCGCTGTACTCCAGGGTCGCGGCCAGCTCGCCGTGCTCGGTCGTCAGCGTGAGGAACAGGTCGAAGTCGAGGCTGGTGACCGGCACCTCCAGCGGCACGAGGTCGAGCCCCGGCCACGACATGGCCTCGTCGGGCAGGTCCGCGTAGTTGAACGCGCACTGGTAGACCGGGTGCCGCCCCTTCTGCCGCGGCAACACGTGGGCGACGCTGGAGAACGGCACGTCGGCGTGCTGGTAGCCGTCGACCATCGAGCGGTGCACCCGCTGCAGGATCTGCCGGAACGTGAGGCGTCCGGCCAGGTCGACGCGGATCGGCAGCAGGTCGGTGAAGCAGCCGATCAGGTGCTCGACCTCGGGACGCGGCCTGCCCTGCTGCGGCACGCTCAGCACGACGTCCGGCTGCGCGCTGCGGCGGTAGAGCACCACCGCGTACGCCGCCAGCAGCGTGGCGAACGGCGTGCTGCCCTCGGCGCGGGCCAGTTCCTTGAGCGTCTCCGCGACCTTGCCCGGCACCTCGGACGACGTGCGGCGCGTCTCGTTGCGCTCGGGCCGTTCCGCCGGGAGTTCCAGCTGCGACGGGGCGTCGGCGAGGTACGAGCGCCAGTGGTTCAGGTGCGGTTCGAGCGCTTCCTCGGTGAGGAGTTCCTGTTGCCACGCCGCGTAGTCCGCGTACTGGACCGCCAGCTCGGGCAGGTCGCCCTGGGCGTAGCAGGCGGACAGCTCGGCGAGCAGCACGCCCCAGGACGTGTTGTCGCAGACGATGTGGTGCATGCCGAGCAGCAGGTGGTGCTCGTTCGCGCCGGTCCGCACCAGCCGTACGCGCAGCAGCGGTCCGTTCTCCAGGTCGTACACGTGGTTCGTGTGCTCGACCAGGAACTCTTCCGGCGAGCCGACGGACTCGGGCAGCCAGCAGTCCATTTCGGACTGAACGACCATCACCGGCCGGCCGTCCCGCTCGGCGAACGTGGTGCGCAGGATCTCGTGCCTGCGCACGACCTCCGCGACCGCGCCGCGCAACGCCGGTACGTCCAGCGAGCCGCGCAGCAGGACCGCGAACGTCGTGTTCATCCTGGTCGTGGTGGTGTCGAGCTGGGTCGCCGCCCACATGCGTTGCTGGATCGCCGACAGCTCGAGGGCGTTGATGCGGGAGACCGGCGACAGCGGATGCCCGGTCTCCCGCGGCTCGTCGACGAGCGCGGCCAGTGCCTCGACGGTCGGGTGGGTGAACAGCGCGTGCAGCGACACGTCGACGCCGAACTCCGCGAACACCTTCGACAGCAGCTGCGTCGCGAGCAACGAGTGGCCGCCCAGCGCGAAGAAGTCGTGCGTCACGCCGACCTCGTCGAGCTTGAGCACCTCCCGCCACACCTCGGCGAGCCGTTCCTCCGTCTTCGTGCGCGGTGCCACCGGGGGCGTGTCGATCGCGACGGCCCTGATGGCGGGCGCGGCCCGGTCGGCCAGCGACGCCGGGTCGCCGAGCGCGGTCTCCAGCAGGTGCAGGCGATCCGCGCCGAGATGCAGCTTGCGGGTCAGCAGGATCGCCAGCGCGGCGAACATCTCCTGCGTGTACGGGACGTGGCCGAGCTTGTCGGCCTGCGGGTCGAACGTGCCGCTGACCGGCAACACCTTGGCCCAGTCCGCGAACCACACGGCGTGCACGCCCTCGGTCTGGTCCGCGAGCACGGCCAGCCGGTCGTCGAGGTGACCGAACGTCTGCTCGGACGGGCACACGACGAGGAACAGCGGCGCCTCCGACCGTTGCCGGTAGGCGGTGACGGCGGTCTCCAGGTCCTGCCAGTTCGCCTCGACGGCGTCGCCGTGCCGCAGCCAGTCCTCCCAGCGCAGCAGCACGACGTGGGCGAGCCTGCCACCGTCACCGGCGAGCAGGTGCCGCACGATCTGCTGGTAGGGAGCCAGTTCGACGTCGACCGGCAGGCGCAGCACACCGTTGAGCACGTCGAGAGGCTCACGCACGGGGTCCGCGGTGAACGTGGCCGCGATCGAGATCCGGTCCCTGCGCCGCAGCGGCTCTCCTGACACCAGCCCGGTGAGCACGGTGAGGAACTGCTCGCCGAGGTCGCGCACGGTCTCGTCGAGGTAGAGGTCCGCGTTGTAGCCGAGAACGCCGCGCAGCTCACCGTCCACTCTTGACAGCACGACGAACAGGTCGAAGTCGGTGAGGCCGTTGTCGACCTCGAACGGGCTGAACTCGACACCGTCCGCCACCCGTGCGGCCGGCGCCTCGGTGAGGCTGAGCATGGCCTGGAACAACGGGTTCTGGCTCGGGTCGCGCGGCGGGTCGACGGCCTCCACCACCCGTGCGTAAGGCGCGTCCTGGTGCGAGTAGGCCTCGCTGATGGCCCGGTGCGTGCCCCGGATGGCCTCGTCCGCGTCACCGTCCAGGTCGACTCGCAGCACCAGCATGTTCGCCAGCGAGCCGATCATCGACTCCAGTTCGGGCCGGCCGCGGCCGCTGACGGGCATGCCGAGCAGCACCCGTTCCTGGCCGATCAGCGCCGCGAACCCGCTGAGCACCACGGCGTTCAGCGACACCCCGAGCTCACGAGCCCGCGCCGCGAGCCGTTCGGTCAGGTCCTTCGGGACGACGAAGTGGTGCCGTCCCCCGGTGTGCGTCTGCACGGCCGGGCGCGGCAGGTCGGACGGCACGGTGGACCGGGCCGGGCTGCCGGCGAGCTTCTCCCGCCAGTAGGCCAGGTGCTCGTCCATCACCTCGTCGGTCAGCCTGCGGCGCTCGGCTGCGGCGTGCCGGCCGAACGACGTGGTCAGCTCGGGCAGCGTCGCGCCGCCGTAGAACGCGACGAGGTCGGCGCCGAAGACCTCGGCCGACGCCGCGTCGAACACGATGTGGTGCGCGGTCACCAGCAGGAGGTGCTCCTGCTCGCCGAGCACCACGAGCCGGAACGCCACCAGCGGGCCGGCACTCAGGTCGAACACGTGCCGGGCCTGCTCCAGCGCGATCTCCTGGGCCCGCTCCGGGTGCTCCGACAGGTCGGTGACCTCGATGGCGATCGACACGTTGTCGCGTACTCGTTGGCGCAGCTCGCCATCGCGCTCGAAGAACGTGGTGCGCAAGGCGGAGTGCCGGTCCACGACCCGGCCGACGGCCAGTTCGAGGGCGGTGCGGTCGAGCG
Source organism: Lentzea sp. NPDC092896 (assembly GCF_044754905.1). Classification (NCBI taxonomy): domain Bacteria; kingdom Bacillati; phylum Actinomycetota; class Actinomycetes; order Pseudonocardiales; family Pseudonocardiaceae; genus Lentzea; species Lentzea sp. NPDC092896. The sequence goes on along the minus strand of NZ_JBIVPX010000001.1, from coordinate 564,208 downwards.
GCCCGGTGAGCTTGAGCCCGAACGGGATCGCGTAGGCGGGGTTGCCGGGGTCGAGGCGGTCGAGGAACCAGAGCTGTTCCTGGGTGAACGACACCGGCTGCGAACGGTCGGCGTTGCGCAGCCGCAGTGCGAGGAGTTGTCGCTGCTCTTCTGTCAGCGAGCTGGTCAGGTGGTCTGTCATGACTGGGAGATCTCCTGGGAATCCCGCTCGCGGTCCAGTTCGGCCCGCAGCTCTTCCGGTGACATGTCGCGGATCTCGGCGAGCAGCCGGGCGAACTCGTCGTCCTGCGCCGGCACGGCGGCGGCGCGCAGCTGGTCGATCCTGGCGGCCAGCTTCGAGGGAGTCGGCGCCTCGAAGATCGCGGCCGCGGGCAGCGCGACGCCGAGCTCCGCCGTGATCCGCGCGAGGATCTGCGTGGCCAGCAGCGAATGCCCGCCCAGCTCGAAGTAGTCGTCGTTCGGGCCGATGCGCGCGATGCCGAGCAGCTCCTGCCAGATCCCGGTGATCACGGCCAGATCGCCGTCCACCGGGGTGTCGGCAGCCTGGGGCAGCACCTCGATGACCTCGATCTCGCGCGGTGCCGTACCGGGAAGCTCGACCCAGTGGCGTGCCCGCTCGAACGGGTACTGCGGCAACGGAACCCGGCGCCGGCGCTCGTCCGACGTCAGCGCACCGAGGTCCACCTCGGCACCGGCGATCCACAGCCTGCCGGCCGCGGCCAGCATCGTGTCGAGGTCGTGCTTGTCCTCGCGGGGGTGCCGAAGCGACCCGAACGCCTTGGCGCCGCCCAGATCGTGCTGACGGGCCAGCGTGGTCAGAACGTTGCCGGGCCCGACCTCCAGCACGGTGACCGATTCGGCGAGCATCGTCCGCAGTCCCTCGCTGAACCGCACCGCCGCACGGGCGTGCCGCGCCCAGTAACCGGGCTCGGTCGCCTCCTCCGCGGTGATCCACGTGCCCGACACGTTGGAGATGAAGGGAATCCGCGGTTCGCGCAGCTCGACCTGGCTCACCAGCGCGGCGAACTCGCCGAGCATCGGGTCGATCATCGACGAGTGGAACGCGTGCGAGGTGTGCAGCCGTCGGCTGGTGACGCCCAGCTCCGCCTCGAACCGCTCGATCGCCTCGAACGTGCCCGCGACCGTGCTCATGTTCGGCGCGTTGCTCGCCGCCAGGCACACGTCCCGCGGCAGCACCAGATCATCGGCACCCAGCGGCACCGACAGCATGGCGCCCGCGGGCAGCGCGTCCATCAGCTCACCGCGTGCCGTGACCAGCTTCAGCGCGTCCGCCAGGGAGAACACCCCGGCCAGGCACGCCGCCACGTACTCGCCGACGCTGTGCCCGAGCATCGCGCTCGGCCGCACACCCCAGTGCTCCCAGAGCTTCGCGAGCGAGTACTCGACCGCGAACAGCGCGGGCTGGGTGTACTTCGTGCGGGTCAACCGGTCCGCGTCGGCGAGCACCTCGTCCAGGTCGAACGGCAGCAGCGCGGCGCACTCGTCCAGCGCGGCGCGGAACACCGGTTCCTCGTCCGCGAGCTGGGAGGCCATGCCCGCGTACTGGGAACCCTGGCCGGGGAACAGGAACACCACGTCCCGCCGGTCACCAGTGCCGATCCACGCCTCGGAGAGCGTGGTGCTCTCCCCGCCGCCCACCACAGCGGCCATCCGATGCCGCAGCACCCGCCGCCCCGTCCTCAAGGTGTGCGAGACGTCCGCGAGCTCCTGACCTCCAGTGGCCAGGTGTTCGGCGAGCCGCTCGCGGCTCTCCTCCAACGACTTCTCGCTCGCGGCCGACAGCACCACCAGGTGCCGCGACCTGCCCGACGGCATCGGGTCGGGCGACGGCGGCTCCTCCAGCACGGCGTGCGCGTTCGTGCCGCCCATGCCGAACCCGCTGACCCCGGCGCGGCGCGGCCCTGATCCCGGCCACGGCATTGCCTCGCGGTTGACGAAGAACGGGCTGTTCTCCAGCCCGGTCTCGGGGTTGGGCGCGGTGAAGTACGGACTCGGCGGCACCACGCCGTTCTGGACGGCGAGCGCGGCCTTGACGAACCCGGCGACACCGGCCGCCGCGTCCAGGTGCCCGATCAACGCCTTGACCGAGCCCAGCGCGCAGGCCTCCGGCGGGCTGACGAACGCCTGGGTCAGCGCGGCCACCTCGATCGGGTCGCCGAGCGGCGTGGCGGTGCCGTGCGCCTCGACGTAGCCGATCGTCGAGGAGTCCACTTCGGACAGGTCGTGCGCGGCCCTGATCACCCGGGCCTGGCCGTTCACGCTGGGAGCGGTGAAACCCACCTTGTCCGCGCCGTCGTTGTTGACCGCGGTGCCCTTCACGACGGCGTAGATCGTGTCGCCGTCCGCCATCGCGTCCTCGAGGCGGCGCAGCACCACGGCGGCGACGCCGTTGCCCGCGACCACGCCGTGCGCGTCGGCGTCGAACGGGAGGCAGCGCCCGTCTGCGGCGAGGATGCCGCCCTCGGTGTGCTGGTAGCCCTCGTGCACCGGCGGCCTGATCGACACGCCACCGGCGAGCGCGATGTCGCAGTCGCGGCCCAGCAACGCCTGGCAGGCCACGTGGATCGTGACCAGCGACGACGAGCACGCCGTCTGCACGGTGATCGCCGGCCCGGTGAGGTCGAGGTGGTAGGCGACGCGGCTGGCGAGCGTGTCCTTGTCGTTGGCCAGCAACAGGTCGAGCGGTTGCAACCCGCCCGGCACCGCGGGGTTGTTCCACAGGTGCCGCAACAGGTACGTGTCGATGCTCGCCGACGCGTAGACGCCGACGTCCTGCCCGCCGCCGAGGTGCCCGGCGTGTTCGAGCGCGTGCCAGGCGCACTCCAGGAACACCCGCTGCTGCGGGTCCAGCACGGCCGCGTCGCGCGGGCTGTAGCCGAACAGCTTGGCGTCGAAGAACTCGATGCCGTCCAGCGCGCCGCCCATCGGTACGAAACTCGGATCCGCACGTCGTTCCACGGACACGCCCGCGGCGTCGAGCTCCTCGTCGGTGAAGCGGCGCACGCCGGCCTCACCGGCGAGCACGTTGGCCCAGAACTCGTCCACGGTGGACGATCCGGGGAAGCGGCCGGCCATGCCGACGACCGCGATCTCCAGTCCGGTGTACTCGGTCACTTTCTCCCCCTTGCCAGCAAGGCCTTCCGGCCGCCGACGGACCGCGTCTCCACCTGGCCGCCGCCGTCGAAGTGAGCCGCGAGCGCTCGAACGGTCGGGTAGGTGAACAACGTGACCGTCGGCACCTCGCGTGCGAACAACTCGGCCAACCTGCTCCGCGCCTTGACCAGCAGCACGGAGTTGCCGCCCAGGTCGAAGAAGTTGTCGTCGGCCCCGACCCGGTCCATCCGCAGGACCTCGCGCCAGACGTCGGAGATCGCGCGTTCGGTCTGGTTGCCGGCGGGCACCACGACCCGTTCGGTCCGCACCGACTCCGGCTTCGGCAACGCCCGGTGGTCGAGCTTCCCGTTGGGGTTGCGCGGAATCGTCGGCACCTCGACGAACGCCGAGGGCACCATGTACTCGGGCAGCCCGCGTCGCAGGTGGGCCCGCAGCTCCGCACCGTCGATCCGGCACCCGTCCGCGGCCACCGCGTAGGCGACCAGCCGCACGTCACCCGGCACGTCCTCGCGAGCGATCACCACCGCCGCGCGTACCGAGGGGTGCTGGCTCACGGCGGTCTGGATCTCGCCCAGCTCGATCCGGTAGCCGCGCAGCTTGATCTGGTCGTCCATCCGCCGCAGGAACTCGACCTGTCCGTCCGGCAGGAATCGCGCGAGGTCACCGGTCCGGTACAGACGCCCGTCGCCGAACGGGTCGGACACGAACCGCTCCGCCGTGAGCTCCGGCCGGTTCAGGTAGCCGCGGGCGACCTGCACTCCGCCGAGGTACAGCTCCCCCGGCACTCCGACGGGCAACGGCTCCCGGTTCTCGTCCAGCACGTAGGCCGTGTTGCCCGTGATCGGACGGCCGATCGGCAACGGGCTCTCCGTGCCGTCGCACTCCGAGGTGGTGATCCAGATGCTCGCCTCGGTCGGCCCGTAGACGTTGACGAACCGGCGCCCCGGCGCCCACGCGGCGGCGACCTCGTCCGGGCAGGCCTCGCCACCGGCCATCAGCGTGCGCAGGCCGGGCACCAGCGCCGGATCGGTCAGCCGAAGCACGGTCGGCGGCAGGCAGGCCATGTCGACGTGCTGCGAGTTGATCGTGCGGGCCAGGTCGGGACCGGGCTGCAGGTCGTGCTGCGCGGCCAGCACCACCGTGGCACCCGAGCGCAGCGTGACCATGATGTCGGCGACGGACACGTCGAAGCTGAACGACGCGAACTGCAGCATCCGGTTGCCCGGCCCGATGCCGAGCATCCTGGCCAGCTCGTCCGCGAGGTTCACCACGCCCCGGTGCGGCAGCATGGCGCCCTTCGGCTTGCCGGTGGACCCGGACGTGTAGATCACGTACGCGAGGTCGTCCGGCTCGACGGTCCGGCGCAGGCGCGCCGCCGGAACACCCGCGAAGTCGGTCTCGTCCAACGGAAGCGTGTCCACACCGGGAAAGCGCTCGGCCAGCGCCGCCAGCGTCACGACGACGCGCAGGCCCGAGTCGGAGACCATGTACGCCAGCCGATCCGCCGGGTACTCCGGGTCGAGCGGCACGTAGGCCGCGCCGGACTTGAGCACACCCTGTTGCGCCACCACGAGGTCCAGCGACCTCGGCAGGCTGATGCCGACGAAGTCGCCGCGCCCGATCCCGCGCGACCGCAGCAGGTGCGCGAGCCGGTTCGCGCGCTCGTCGAGCTCGCGGTAGGTGAGCCGCTGGTCCTCGAACACCAGCGCCACGGCGTCGGGCGTGCGATCGGCGGAGGCCTCGGCCAGTTCGTGCACCAGCACGCCGTCCAGCCGTGCGGACGCCGGCGGGTTCCACTCCTCGACGATCTGCGCGCGCTCGGCGGCGGTGATCATCGTCAGCCGGCCGATCGGGCACGACGGGTCGGCGAGACCGGAGCCGAGCAGCATCTCCAGGTGGCCGAGCAGGCGACGCGCGGTCGCGGGTTCGTACAACGCGCTGTCGAACTCCAGCAGGCCGGTGATCCCGCCCTCGGTGGACGTGACGCCCAGCTCCAGGTCCCACTTCGCGGTCCCGGAGTGCGACGCGACCCGGTCGACGGTGACACCGGGCAGCGCGAAGATCTCGTGCTGGCTGTCCTCCATGCCGACGATCGTCTGGATCACCGGCTGGTGCGCGGTGCTGCGCGGTGGGGCGAGGGCCTCGACGACCCGTTCGAACGGCAGTTCCTGGTGCTGCTGTGCGGCCAGCGTCGTGTCCCGCACCTGGTGCAGCAACGACCGGAAGCTCGCAGCGGAGTCCACAGTGGAACGAATGGCGACGGTGTTGACGAAGAAGCCGAGCGCGTTCTCGATCTCGGCCCTGCGGTTGCCCACGTTGGTGCCGACCACGATGTCGTCGGCGCCGGAGTACCGGTGCAGCAGGACGTTCCACGCGGTCAGCAGCACCATGAACGGCGTCACGCGCTCGGCCAGGCAGAACGAGTCGAGCTGCTTCTTGAGCGCTGCGGGCCAGGCGAACTCGACGGCACCGCCCCGCATCTTCATCACGGCCGGACGCGGGTGGTCGGTCGGCAGTTCCAGCACCGGCGGCACCCCGGCGAGCTGGGCCGTCCAGTAGTCCAGCAGCCGGGTGCCGTCCGGACCTCCGAGCCACTCGGTCTGCCAGCGGCTGAAGTCCAGGTACTGCGTCGGCGCCGGGCCCAGGTCGCGCGACTCGTACGCGGCCCGCCACTCGGCGAACAGCAACTGGGTGCTCCAGCCGTCGCAGACGATGTGGTGCATCGAGACGAGCAACAACGCGTCGGTCTCGTCGAACACCACCAGCTCCGCGCGTAGCAAAGGCCCGTCCGCCAACGAGAACGGCTCCTGGGCGGCCTCCGCCGCACGTGCCGTCGCGAAGGCATCGCGATCGTCGGCCTCGGCACGCGTGACCACGAGCGAGAACTGCGGCTCCGGCAGGATCACCTGGCGCGGGTCGCCGTCGAGGTCGAGGAACACGGTCCGCAACACCTCGTGCCGCCGGCCGATCTCCAGCAGCGCGGCGGCCAGAGCGTCGCTGTCCACGGGCCCGCGCAGCCGGAAGGCGTACGGCACGTTGTAGACCGGGCTGCCGGGGTGCAACTGGTCGAGCAGCCACAGCCGGCGCTGCCCGGACGACACCGGGTAGACGCCGAAGTCCTCACCCCGTTCGGCGAGCTGCGCGAACACGGCCGCGCGCTTGTCGGGATCCAGCGCTTTCAAGCGCCGCAACACGTCCTGCACGATTTCCCCCTCTTTCACAGATCGAGCAGGTCGGCGACGGAGAGCGAGGACCTGGCCTCGGCTCGGATCGCACCGACGGAGACGGGTGTGGTGTCACGCAGGCGATCGACCTCGGTGGCGATGCCGGCGACGGTCGGGTGGTCGAACAGGGACCGCATCGGGAGCCGGACCCCCAGTTCGCTCTCGATGCGCGAGAGGATCCGGGCTGCCTTCAGCGAATGACCGCCGAGGTCGAAGAAGTCGCTGTCCCGGCCGATCGACTCCGCGCCGAGCACCTGCCGCCACAGGTTCGCGACGGCGACCTCGGTGAGCGTCTGCGGCTCCTCGATCACCTCGGCGGCGATCTCCGGGTCCGGCAGCGCACGAAGATCGAGCTTTCCGTTGCGGGTCAACGGCAACACGTCCAGCGGCACCAGGGCGGACGGCACCAGGTAGGCGGGCAGTGCGTCCCGGACGTGCCGCATCAGCTCGTCGAGGTGCTCGTCACCCGCCTTCTCCAGCACGACGTAGCCGACCAGGCTCACGTCACCAGCGGCGTCTTCTCGCGGTACCACGACCGCCTGACGCACCAGTCCCGACGAGTGCAGGCAGGCCTCGACCTCGCCCGGCTCGATCCGGAACCCGCGGATCTTGACCTGCCGGTCGGCCCGCCCCAGGTACTCGAACGTCCCGTCGGGCAACAAACGTGCCAGGTCACCGGTCCGGTACAGCCGCGCGCCGAGCTTGCCGCCCACGTGGTCGGGCACGAACTTCTCGGCGGTCAGCGCGGGATTGCCGACGTAACCGCGGCCGACGCCGTCACCGCCGATGCACAGCTCGCCCACGGCCATCGGCGGCACCGGCTCCAGGTACTGGTCCAGCACGTAGAGCTGCGTGTTGCTCAGCGCGCGCCCCAACGGAATGCGGCCTTCCGCGCGTTCGCACTCGTGACTGGACGCGAAGGTCGTGGTCTCGGTCGGGCCGTAGCCGTTCACGACGTGGCGCGGTCCGCCGGGATGCGCGATCAGGGTGGCGATCGCGTGCTCGTCCGGCTGTTCGCCGCCGAACACGAAGTAGCGCAACCCCGACAAGGCGCCGGGCAGCTCCCGCGCCACGTGCATGGCGACCGAGGTGGTGAGGAACAGCGTATCGATCTCGTTGGCCCGCAACCACTCCCCCAGCGCCGCCGGGTCGAGCGCGACGTCCTTGGGCAGCCCGATCAGCCGGCCGCCGTTCAGCAACGCGCCCCAGATCTCGAACGTCGCCGCGTCGAACGTGGTGGTGGACGCCTGCGCGACCCGGTCACCGGGCGCGAAGTCGACGTAGTTCGTGTCGCGGACCAGCCGGACGACGTTGCGGTGGCTGACGCACACGCCCTTCGGCATGCCGGTCGAACCGGAGGTGTACATCACGTACGCGAGGTCGTCCGCGACCAGAGTCCGTTGTGGACGATCAGCGGGACAGGTGAGGACCATGGCCGACAGGTCGACCAGCTCGACACCGGACAGCTCGACGGACCGGTCCGCGACGACGACAGCGGCGGAGGCGTCGGCGCACAACGCCTGCAGGCGGTCGAGCGGGTACTCCGGGTCGAGCGGCAGGTAGGCGCCACCGGCCTTGAGCACCGCGATCGCGGCGACGATCCAGTCCACGCCGCGGTCCATCAGGATGCCGACGGGCGTTCCCGTGCCCACCCCGAGCGTGCCGAGGTGCGCACCGAGCCGGTTGGCCCGCAGGTCCAGTTCCGCGTAGGTGAGCCGCACGCCGCCGAACTCGACGGCGACGTCGGCGGAGTACCGGTCGACGGTCTGCTCGAACAGCTCGACGAGCGTCGCGTCCGCCGGGTACGCGGTCGCGTTCGCGTTGAGGTCGCGCACGATCCGGCCGCGTTCGTCGGACGAGAGCAGCGAGAGGTTCGACAGCCGCACGTCGGGCGTGGTCGTGAGCTGGCCGAGCACGGTGGCGAAACGCTCGGTCAGGTCGACGACGTCGGCACGCCGGTAGAGCGCGGTGCGGTACTTGACCCAGCCGCGCATCTCGCCGCTGCCGGAGTCGGGCAGCTGCAGTTCGAGGTCGTAGATCCCCTGGTCGCTGGTGCCCTGGGTGAACGTGAAGACGCAGCCGCCGGCGGCCAGCGGCCCGGCCAGCGGCGGCGGGGACGCGAAGACCACCTGGAAGATCGGGTGCCGGTCCACGTCGCCGGTCTGCCCGAGCGCCTCGCAGACCTGGTGGAACGGCGCGTCGCGGTGGTCGAGCGCGTCGAGAACCGTGTCGCGGACGACGTCCATCGCCTCGCGGTACGTCGGGTCGGACCCGAGCCGCACGCGCAGCGCCAGCATGTTGACGAAGTAGCCGACCAGGTCGTGGGTGTCGGCGTGCTCGCGTCCGGCGGACGGCGAGCCGACCACGATGTCCGACGAGCCGGTCAACCGGTGCAGCAGCACGGAGAACGCGCTCAGCAACACCATGAACGACGACGACCGGTGCGTGCTCGCCGCGCGCCGTACCGCGTTCGCCAGCTCCTCCGGCACGACCAGCGGCAGTGCCTCGGCGGCGAAGTCGGGCTGGGCCGGGCGGGTGCGGATGCCCGGCAGCTCCAGCGGTTCCGGCAGATCGGCCAGTTCCGAACGCCAGTGCCCGACCTCTCCCGCGAGCGGCGCGATGTCGCGGAACGCGACCGAAGGCCGGGGCAGCGAGACGTCCGCACCGTCCACCGCGGACTGGTAGCAGCGCGGCAGTTCGTCCTGGATCACCGCGACCGACGCGCCGTCGATCGCGATGTGGTGCACCAGCAGGACGAGCTGGTGACGGTCGTCCTCCAGGCGCAGCAACACGATGCGCAACGGCAGCCCGCTGGAGATGTCGACGCGGCGGGCGAGTTCGGCCGCCACCAACGCCTCCGCGCGCGCCGAGCGCTCGGCGGGAGGAAGATCACGCAGGTCGCGCGTCGCGATCGACACGTGCGCTTCCAGCGCGATCTCCGGTACGAGCTCGGTGCCGTCGAGGCGATAGCTGGTGCGCAACGGTTCGTGCCGGTTGACCACCGCGGTCAGCGCGGCGGCGAGCGCGTAGGTGTCCAGCTCGCCGGTGATCTCCACGTACACCGGCACGGTGTTGAACGTGGCGTCCGGCGCGAGCTGGTCGGAGAACCAGATCTGCTGCTGACCGCGGGTGGCCGCGGGGTGCTGCTCGGTCACTGCACACCTTCCCTGGCGGTCGCCGAACGCAGGACGCTCGTCACCGCTGCCGGATCGTCTTTGAGGTAGAAGTGGCCGCCGGGCCGGACCACGAGGTCGAAGCCGGCGACGGTGTGGTGCTGCCAGGCGGCGACGTCGGCCACGGTCGCGAGCGGGTCGTCGGTGGCGGCGAACGCGGTGACGGGCACGTCGATCACGTCCCGCACGCCGTGGAAACCGGCGCACACGGTCAGGTCGGCGCGCAGCGTCGGCAGGAGCAGGCCGAGCATCTCCTCGTGCGCCAGCAGATCCGCGGGCACACCGCCGAGCGTGGTCATCCAGTCGAGCAGACCGTCGTCGTCGAGCAGGTGCGGCTCGCCACCGAACGCCAGGTGCGGAGCCTTGGCCGCGGACACGAACAGGTGCTCGACCCGGTCGCCGAGCCTGCGCGCGACGTCGAACGCGAGCAGCCCGCCCATGCTGTGGCCGAACAACACCAGCGGTGTCCGGATCTCCCGGCGGATCGCCTCTGCCAGTGGCGCGGCGATCAACGCGGCGTCGGTGACCGCGGGTTCGCCGAACCGCCGTTCCCTGCCCGGCAGCACCGCGCTCCACAGTTCGACCGCGTCGCCCAGCAGGTCCGGCCAGTCCCAGAAGGCCGACGCACCACCGCCGGCGTACGGAACGCACACCACCCGCAGTGCCGCCTCAGGCCGAGGCCGAGGACAGATCAGCCAGCTACTCCCCACCCTTAACACCCCCGTGTTCCACCACTCCGAGAAAGCTAGAAACCGCCCCTTAGCGCAGCCTTCGGGAAACGTGATGGTGGCCTTACAAACCAACGAAAGCGCAGCTCAGCCCGCCCGAAGAACTCCAGAAGGCCTGTCACCGAACAGATCCGGCTCGGTGGGCAGGACGCCGATCTCGCGCATCTGCTCCAGGTAGACCTGATACCGCCGGCGCGCCTCGCCGTGCCGTCCGGCCGCCCTGAGCGCCTTCACCAGCCGGACGTGCGCGCCCTCGTCGTAGCGGTCGAGTTCGAGCATCCGGACCAGGTACCCGACCTGCTGGTCGGGATCGCGCACGAGCTGCACCAACGCGCGGAGCACGGCGGTGTACCTGCCCCGCACCTCCTCGCGCACCTGGATCGCCCACTGCTCGTACGGTTCCTCTGCCAGGAACTCGCCGAGGTACAGCTCGTCCGCGGCGATCAGCAACGGCGACGCGGCCTGATCGCCCCGCCGGTGCGCCGCCAGCGCGGTGCTCGCGGCGCCGAGGAACGCCGCCACGTCGAGGTCCACCAGGGACAGGTCGAGCGACACCGTGTCCCGGTCGGCGACCAGCGGTTCGGCGTCGGCGGGCAGACCCGGCACGCACAGCACGGTCCGCAACGTCGACAGCAGCACGGAGAGCCGGTTCGCCGTGCGGTCCGACAGGTCGTCCGGCCACAACAGCTCCACCAGTTGCGGCCGTGGCATCGGCCGCCCGCTGTTGCCCGCCAGGATCTTCAGCAGATCCCTCGCCTTCTTCGACTGCCACAGCGCGGACGGCACCGGGACGCCGTCGCGCAGCACCTGGAACCCGCCGAGCGTCCGCACGACGATCCGCGCGCTCCTCGGCGCGCCGGCGCCGAGGACGTCGGCCATCGCGACGTCGGTGCGCACTCCCCGTGCCTGCACCGCGTTCTCGAACCGGGCCACGTCCACCCCGGTCAGCCGGGCCACCGCGAGTTCCGCGGTCGCCGCGCCCACCGGGTCGTCCGCCGCCCGCCACACCATCACGGCCTCGGCCAGCAACGCCTTCCGATCGGCCGAGGTCGCCGCCGCCAGTTGCAACGCGTCCGCGAGTCCCGCCTTGTCACCGCGACGGCCCGCCAGTGCCCGCGCGGTGGCCGCGTCCGCCCGCGCCGTCTCCCGATCGCCTGCCAGGACAGCGACCCAGCCGCGGGCGAGCAACGCGGGCACCTCCCGCAACCGCAGGACCTGGCTGGTGGCAACGGCTTGCTCCGCGAGCTGTCGAGCCCTGTCCGGGTCCTCGCCCGCCACGACCCTGGCGAGCGTCGCGCAGACGAGCGGATCGGTACCCGGCAACGCCATCGCCTCGTCCAACAACGCCTGAGCCTGGCCGGGCTCGCCCCGCCGGCGATGCACCTCGGCCCTGATCACCAGGTGGCGCGGGCACTGGCCGGCGTCGCGCAGAGCCTCGTCGAACCTCCCCAGCCTGACCGCGGCGAGCGCCCGGATGCCCAGGCAGTCCGGTTCGTGGCCGGTGAGACCCGCCTGCCTGCCGAAGACCAGCACTTCGTCGATCTCGGCCAGCGCCTGCGCCGGACCGGCCTCGCCCGCCAGGAACCACGCCCGCTCGGACCGGATCGTCAGCTCCAGCATCCGGCAGCCCGCCCGTCGTGCCCGGTCCACGGCCTGCCGGTAGTGCATCTCGAACGCCGCCCGGTCGCCGTCGAACCCGGCGAGCAGCCCGCAAGCCCTGCTGCTCCAGGCGAACGCGGCGTGGCCACCGCACCGGCGGGCCGCCTCGGCGCACCTGCCGGCCAGTTCCCGCGCCTTCTCGTGCCGGCCGGTCTCGCGGAACCAGCGCACGGCCAGCGACAACAGCCGCACCTCGTCCAGCGACGCGACGTCGTCGAACACCGTGCGCTCGAACACTTCGACGGCCTTGTCGGTCTGGCCGGTGAGGGCGTGCAGCTGCCCCATCCGCCACGACGACCTCACGGTGCGTTCGCCCGCCTGCTCGTAGCAGTGCAGCGACCCGAGCCAGTCGCCCTTGTGCTGCAAGGCGAAACCCCACACCAGGTACAGGCGGGAGTCGTTGATCTCCAGCTGTTCCAGGGCCGCGAGCACCGCGTCGGTGTCACCGCCCGCGACGATCCGCTCGTCCCTGCGCAGCAGCAGTTGTGCGACCAGGTCCCACTTCCGTGCCGCTACCAGGTGTCTGAGGGCTTCGGCGTGCGCACCGGTGCGTTCGCAGAACACGGCGGCCTTGACTCGGATCTCCGGGTCTTCGGTGTCGCGGCGCACCAGCTCCGCGATCGGTTCGAGGACGGTCCAGTCCGGGCCGTTCAGCAGACCGCGCCGGGCGAGTCCCCGGAGTGTCTCCCGGACGTCGGTGAACCCGAGCGCCACGCACAGCGCCGTGCTCACCCGGCCGAGCGTCGCGATGGCGCGCAACAGTTCCCGGTTCTCCTCGGGCTCGGCGGCCAGCACGGACGCCGCGAGTTCGTCCTCGCGGTGGCCCTCGCCGGTCAGCACCACGGCCGGTCCGGGATCGAACCCCAGCTCTCCGCGGGTCAGCAGCACCACGCTGAGGAGTTCCGGTCCGTGCAGGCACAACGACTCGATCAACCGGGCCGAGTCACCGCCCTCCGGCAGCACCCCGGCGTCGTCGACCACCAGCACGACGGGCTCGTCGAGGTGCGCGTCCAGCAGTCCGCGGATCAGGCTCGCGACCGTGCCGGCACCCTGGGCGGTGGTCGTGACGAGTTCCGCGGGAAGGCGCGGTAATCGCTGCCGCAGGGCGCGCAACAGGCCGCGCGACAGGCGTTCGAGCGAGGTGCCCGCGTCGGCCGCGTTCAGCCAGCAGGCACCTCGCGTCGCCGCCCACTCGGCGACCGAGGTCGTTTTCCCCCAACCAGGTCCCGCCTTCACCACGACCACCTTGTGGGCGGACGCGGCGTCGAGCGTCGCTGGTAACGCGGACCGCAGCATCTTCGAGCACCACTTCCTCGCCGTACAACCTGTCGGGAAGGAGTGCATCAATGCCTTGCATCCGTGCCGCATCGACGACCGATGCACGGATGTCGTGCCTGGTCAGCCCACTGACGCGATCTCGCGCACGACCGTCAGCGCCCTCGGTGCCTCCTGGCCGCAGACACAGCGCATGCACTCCGCGCCCGCATCACCCAGGTGTGCGCGAGGGTTCTCCGCGTCCACGGCACCGGCCGGGTACAGCGCGACCGCCCGCTCCCAGTGCGTGCGTGCCCAGTCGGGATCCCCCCGCCGGGCCGCGACGTGGGCGAGGCCCTCGTGGGCGCGCGCTCGCACCATCGGCAACGCGCCGGCCATCGCCAGTTCCTCGGCGTCCCACAGCAACGCCTCCGCCTCGCGCAACCGCCCGGCCGCGAGGCAGGTCTCCGCGAGTCCGTTCAGCGCGTCGCCCTCCGGTTCCCTCAGGTCCATGCGCCGCGCCGACTCCAGCGCCTCCCTGCCCACGGCCAGGGCGTCCGCGATCCGGCCCTGCCTCCGATACGTGACTCCCAGCCACGCCAGGGAAATCCCCTCACCGCGGCTCATGCCGATCTCCCTGCTCAGCCGCACGGCTCGTTCCAGTGCGACAACCGCCTCGGCGTCGCGTCCCCGGAGCTGGGCCAGCCAGCCGATGTTGATCAGCACGACCACCTCACCACCGACGTAGCCGCCCAACTGGTGCAGCGCGAGCGCGTCGCGGAACCGGGCATCGGCCTCGCGGTACCGGCCGAGGTTGCAGTCCACGAACCCGAGATCGATGGTCGAGTTCACCTCGGCCCGCTGGTCGTCGATCGACCGCGCGAGGGCGACCGCCTCGGCGAAGCTGGCCGCCGCGTCGTCGAGCATGCCCGCCTGCACCTGGGACGCACCGAGGTCTCTGAGACCGCCCACGGCCGCGGGCAGGTCGCCGAGCTCGCGGCTGATCGCGATGGCCCGGTCGAGGAACTCCAGCACCTCGCCGTGCCGGCCCGCTTCCCGCAGCGCGAACGCGATGTTCGTCAGGGCCATGGACTCGCCGCACCGATCGCCCAGCGCCTGCGCGGACTTCAAGGCGTTGCGGGACAGTTCGAGCACGCCGGAACGCAGTCCGACGCGGGTCAGGTAGGGGGTGAGCAGGCACGGCAGCTGCCACGCGTGCACGTGCCAGCCGTGCGCGCTCGCGTAGTCGGCCACCGCCACCATGTTCTTGTACTCGGCCCGAAGCTGCCGGACGTCGTCCTCTTCGGACGCCGAGGCGGGCAGTTCCGGTTCCCACGTGAGGCCGGTCTCGAAGCCGCGCCGGCCCGGCAGGCTGCGCCGGCCGCGCACGTCCGCCAGGTGCAGGTAGTAGTCGAACAACCGGCGGCGTGCGGTGTCCAGTTCGGACGGTGTGTCCGCCGCGTCGGCCAGGTCGCGGGCGCAGTCGCGCACGAGGTCGTGCAGGCAGTAGCGGTCGGACCGGCGCTGCATCAGCAGGTTGCACTCGACCAGTTCCTCCAGCACGTCCTGCGCGTCGTGGACCGGCACCCCCGCGAGCGCCGCCGCCGCGTACGCGTCGAAGTCGGCGCCGGGCACCAGGGCCAGCAACCGGAACAGCTCCTGCCTGTCCGCGGTGAGGTGGTGGTACGACAGCGCGAGCACGCCGGCCACGCTCAGGTCGTTCGCGGTGAACGCGCGGGCGCGGCGTTGCCGGTCACGCAGCTGCTCGGCGAGGTGGGCGACGCTCCACGGTCTTCGGCAGAACCGGGAGGCGGCGATCCTGATCGCCAGGGGAAGCCTGCCGCACAACGAGATCACGTCCGCGACCGCCTCCGGTTCCGCGTCCGCCCGCTCGGCGCCGGCGATCCGGCGGAACAGCGCCACCGCGTCGGCGGCGGGGAGCACGTTCAGCGACACCGGGACGGCGCCCTCGATCGACATGAGGTGGCACCGGCTCACGATCAGCACCACCGCGCCGGGCGCACCGGGCAGCAGTGGCCTGACCTGACCGGCGTCGGCCGCGTTGTCCAGCACCACCAGCACCCGCCGGTGCGCCGTCTCGGCCAGCCAGAGGTCGCGGCGCGCCGCCGGATCCACCGGGATCACCTCGGGTGACACGCCGATCTGGCGCAGCAGCGACTCGAGCGCGGCACCCGCGGCCATCGGTGGCGTGTCCGCCGTGAACCCGCGCAGGTCGACGTAGCAACGCCCGTCCGGGAAGCGGCCTTCCAGCCGGTGCGCCACGTGCACGGCCAGCGCGGTCTTGCCGATGCCGCCCATGCCCTCGATGGTGACGATCGCGGGCGTCCGCGTGCCGATCGCCTCGACCAGGCAGTCCACTTCGGACTCGCGGCCGGTGAAGTCGGGGATGTCGAACGGCAGCGACGAGCGACTGGCCCGCGCCACCGGTCGTTCCGGTTCCCGCCTCGGTTCGGCGCGGAGGAGTTCGGCGTGCAGGCTCCGGAGTTCGGGACCGGGATCCGCGCCCAGTTCCGCGGCCAGCACCCGCCGTCCCTGCTCGAACACCGTCAGCGCGTCGCCCCGGCGTCCTGCGCGGTCCAGCGCGCGCATCAGCGTGGCGCGCAACGACTCCCGCAGCGGGTGCTCGGCCACCTGGCCCGTGAGCTCGCCCAGCAGCGAGGCGACCTCACCCAGTTCCAAACGCAGTTCCGCAAGTCGTTCGACGGCCTGGAGCCGTTGTTCGCGCAGTCCTTCCGCCGCCGCGTCGATCGACGCCGAGCCGAGCCCGGCCAGCACGGGACCTCGCCACAGGTCGAGCGCGCTTTGCAGCAGCGCCACCGCCTGTGCCGGCGTGCCCTCCCGTGCGGCCACCTCGGCGGCGCGGACCTGGGCCTGGAACAGATCCGCGTCGAGGCGCCCGTCCGGCAGGTCGAGGCGGTAGCCGTGGGTGCTGGTGGTCAGCCGGCCGCCGCCCCTGGTGACGACGCGGCGCACCGCGGCCGCCGCGTTGCAGACCTGACGGCGTGCGGTCTGCGGCGGGTCCTCCCACAGTTCGTCGATCAGCCGGTCGAAGGACACGACGGTGCCCGTGCCGAGCAGCAGGAGCGCCAGCAGCTTCTGCTGACGTTCTCCGCCGAGCGCGACGGGGCGCCCGGCGGACCGCAGTTCCAGCGGGCCCAAAATGCGATAATCCATTCGGACGCACGCTTCCATCTCGGAGTACGACGGTGGAGCCGGCGGAGACACCAGTGGCACCGCAGCAGTGATATGAGATATCACCTTTAAGAGTCGGCATGAGGCGGAAAGATACGCCCGATTCCCTGTACCGATTCAGTGTCGCGTGGAATCACGCAGAGCAGCCAGTCGCACACGCCCCGTTACCAGTTGACGAAGTGGACAAACGCTGCCATATTCCCTCCGCAGTGACGAGGGAGGGAGGTTCCTCGTCGCATCCAGGAGGGGATCAAGAAAGATGAGACGGGCCGGTTTTTTTGGCGCGCTATTGGCTGCCGTGGCACTTGTCGCCGTGACCATCGCGAGTTCCGCGTCGGACGTTCAACCCACTGATTCAGGAAACAGGACCGCACTCATCATCGGGCCTTGTACGACAGGCGAGTGCTGACCGACCGGGATATCCGGTCCGATGTCCGCTGAAATGGATTCCCAGGCCCGTGCCGCGAAAGGCATGGCCTTCACCGGCGCCGCACTCGGAGTACTTCTCCTCGCGACCACGGCCGCCCAGCTGCCCGCCGATGTCGTCGGGCAACGAACAGCCGCCCAGCGGGAGATCTTCCGGTTGTTCTGGCCGCAGGGAATGAAGCTGTTCACCAATGCGGCGGGGCGTGAGTTCACGGTCGCGTACCACCACGACGAATCCGCCGGCACGTTCGTCCCGATCACCCGGACCGCGGGTGACCGGGACTACCTGGCGGGCCTCGACCGGGGGTCGTACGCCGACCTGACCCGGCTGCTGGCCACCGCGGACGAGCTTCCCGGCGAGTACTGGCAGGACTGCGCGGCGGCGACCGTCTCCGGCTGCGCCGCCGTTCTCTCCCAGGCCCCGAGAGTGACCTTGACCAGCTATTTCTCTGCCGGGACGCCCTGCGGTCCGACGGTGTTCGCGATCGAGCGCCCCAGCAGGGACACCTCGACGCGGCACGTCGTCCGCGTCGCCGCCGTGGACCTCACGTGCGCACCCCGGTAGCCCGCGCGCTGGCGTTCGAACCCAGGACGCCGGCGTTCGGCATCGCCCGTTCGCTGGTCGCGATCGCCGAGTTGACCGTACTCGTGTTCACCTCGGACACCGACCTATTCCCCGTTGTGCCGAATGGACCAACAGGTCCTCGCTGCGATGGCCTGCGGGCCCTTTCGCTCTGGTGCTTCGACTCGTCGGCGGCCGCTCTGACAATGTCCCGGCTCGTGACGATCGCCGCACTCGTGCTCGCCGCATCGGGTTACCGGCCGCGCTGGACGTGCATTCCGCACTGGTACGCCACCTTCAGCCTGGCGGCCGCGATCCACGTGCCCAACGGGGGCGAGAACGTGGCGCGGTTCCTCACTCTGCTGCTGATCCCGCTGTGCCTCGCCGACGATCGGATCTGGCATTGGAGACGCCCCGCCGCCCCCATGCCGGAGTGGTCACGAGGCAGCGCCTACGTCACGCATCTGACAATCCGACTGCAGGTCGTGATCGTCTACGGACAGGCGGTCTGGATCAAAGCCGTGGAGCCCGAATGGCGTGACGGCAGCGCGATGCACCATGTGATGCAGGACGCGTATTTCGGAGTCTCTTCCGAACTCGCGGGGTTTCTGGAATGGAACGTTCTGACAACGTCGGTCACGTGGGGCACGATCCTGCTCGAATCGGCGATCGTGGTCTGCGTCGTCGGAAATTCGAGACTGCGCCGCATCGGCCTGGCACTCGCCGTTGTGCTGCACGGCGGCATCGTCCTCGCGCTCGGCCTCGTGAGCTTCGGACTGGTGATGATCAGTCTCGTGGCAGCGGCGAGCAGTGGCCGTTCGGAGTTCCCAGAGCCCGCACCGCCGCGGCGATGAGCTCCGACGGCGAGCCGGTGCCGTACGGGGACGGGATCTCGCGCAGCGCGGCCCGATGCCCCTCCACGTCGTCCAGCCACGCCAGCACCGACTCGCCCACCAGCGGGCCGGGAGGAACGAGCGTGCCGAACGTGCCCTCGATCTCCGGCCGTTCGGTGCTGCGCCGCACGACCACGACGGGCCGCTTCAGCACGCTCACCTCCTCCTGGATGCCGCCCGAGTCCGAGACGATCACCGCGGATCCGTGCGCCAGGGCCAGGAAGGTCCGGTACGGCTGGGGTTCGATCACCTGCAGGCCGTGCAGCAGGCGGTCGAGACCGAAGGCGGCGATGCGTTGCGCGGTACGCGGGTGCAGCGGCAGCACGACCGGCAGTGGCAGCTGGCCGAGCTCGCGCAGAATGGTCTCCAGGTTGCCCGCGTCGTCCACGTTCTCCGGGCGGTGGATCGTGGCGAGCACGTAGCGGTCGGGCTTGAGGCCGAGGTCGCCCAGGACCACGTCCTCCTCGTCCGCGGACGGCAACGCGTGCGCCAGCGCCTCCACGACGGTGTTGCCGGTGACGGCGATGCGGCCGTCGGCGACACCCTCGGCCAGGAGGTTGGTGCGGTTCAACGACGTCGGCGCGCAGCAGAGGTCGGAGAGGTGGTCGATGAGCACGCGGTTGTGCTCTTCCGGCATCGCGCGGTCGTAGCTGCGCAGGCCCGCCTCCACGTGCACCAGCGGCACGTCGCAGGCGTTGGCCGCCAGCGCGCCGGCGAGCGCGGAGGTGGTGTCGCCCTGCACGATCACGGCGGCAGGGCGTTGCGCGGCCAGCACCTCGTCCACGGCCGAGACGGCGCGGCCGAGCTGGTCGCCCCGGCGCAGGCCGCCCAGCCGCAGTTCGTGGAAGCCGCCCGGTTCCGGCACATCGCGGCGGATGAGCGAGTACATCGAGCGGTCGTAGTGCTGGCCGGTGTAGATCATGGTGCACGCGCTGCCGAAGTGTTCGACGAGCGGCGCGAGTTTGATCAGTTCCGGCCTGGTGCCGCAGACGATCGTCACGATGTTCGTTTCCCGCACCGCGGCAAGGTACTTCATCGATCTTGACGAATCCGGGCGAATCTCGCACACGTTCACCCGAAAGAGTTGCCTGGGATATCGCTCGAAAGTGTTGCCGCACAAGCGTGTCGTAGTGTCCGCGCTCATGTCCGGTCATCTGGCACTTGCGGTGTCCACCGTGCTCTACGGCCTGGGGATAGTCGCGCAGACCGTCGCCGCGAAGAGGGCAGGCGTTCGTCCCGGCGCCGGCCTCGGGCTGCTCGCCCGCCTCGCCTCGGATCGCTTGTACCTGCTGGGTTTCACCGGTCAGGTCGGCGGTTTCCTGTTCGCGTTCCTGGCTCGCGGGGAGCTGCCCCTCTACCTGGTGCAGGCGGGGTCGTCGTGCGCGGTCGGCCTGGCCACCGTGATCGGCGTGCTGCTGCTCGGCTGGCGGATCCGGCGCGTCGAGATCGCGGTGCTGGTGGTGATGGGGTGCGGTCTTCTGCTGCTGACGGGTGCGGCGGCGCCGTCCACGGCCCGTGAGCTTCCGCTGGTGCCGGCGTTGGTCGTGCTGGGACTGCTGACGCTGGCGGTGCTTCCGCTGGCCAGGGCGTTCAGGAGCGCGACGCCGGTGCTCGCCGGCATCGCGTTCGCCGTGGTCGCGGTGGCCGCGCGCAACGTCGCCGGCAAGCCGGTGCTCGACCTGGTGCTGCACCCGCTGACCTGGCTGATGGTGATCGCCGCGTTCGTCGGGCAGGCCTGTCTCGCCACGGCGTTGCAACGTGTTTCGGCCACGTCCGCGGTGGCGTCGATGGACGCGACCACCGTGGTGATCGGTTCGGTGGCCGGGCTCGCGCTGATGGGCGACCAGATCGCGGCCGGGCGTGAGTGGTGGGTCGTGCTGGGCGTGCTGCTGGTGGTGTCCGGCGTGCTGGTGCTCGGCCGTGCCTCGAAGCCCGCTGCCGAACTGGTCTCCGCCAGAGGCGAGCGATGAAGCCCGTCGCCAGTGTCTCGCTGGATCTCGACAACCTGTGGGCGTATCTGCGCACGCACGGCGACTCGCGGTGGGAGAGCAGGCCGAGTTTCCTGCCGTCCGCGGTGCCGCGTCTGCTGGACGTCTTCGGCGAACACCGGTTGACCACCACGGTCTTCGTGGTCGGCGCGGACGCGGAACGCGACGACGGCGCCGAGGCCGTCGCGTCGATCACCGCGGCCGGGCACGAGATCGCGAACCACTCGTTCTGGCACCAGCCGTGGCTGCACCGGTTCTCCGACGAGGAGGTCGAGAAGGAGGTCCTGCGCGCCGAGGAGGCGATCATGACCGCCGGTGCGCCGAAGCCGATCGGGTTCCGCGGTCCCGGGTACAGCGTCACGCCCGCGTTGCTCGACGTGCTCGCGCGGCGTGGTTATCGGTACGACGCCAGCGTTCTGCCGACGTGGATCGGGCCGCTGGCCCGCGCTTACCACAACCGGACGGCGGGGTCGACCGACGGCGGCGAGGACCTGTTCGGTGGCTTCGGCAAGGTTCGCGCGCCCAACACCGCGTACCGCTGGCGGGGCAACGGGATGATCGAGCTGCCGGTGACGACGATGCCGTTGCTGCGGGTGCCGATCCACGGCGCGTACCTGTTGCAGCTGCACCAGATCTCGCCCCGGCTGGCCCGCGGGTACTTCCGCACGGCGTTGCGGTTGTGCCTGGCGCGCAACGTCTCCCCGTCGTTGCTGCTGCATCCGACGGACGTGCTCTCGGGTGCCGAGGCGCCCGGGATGGAGTTCTTCCCCGGCATGGCCCTGCCGGGAGCGACGAAGGTCGAGCTGCTGGGCTGGGTGTTGTCGTTGCTGCGCAAGCACTTCGACGTGGTCGGCACCGGCGAGCACGTCGAGCGGGTCGCGGGGTCCCGGCTGCGCGAACGGGATCCGGTCGCATGTGGCTGACCGCCCTGCTGCGCGTCCTCGCCTGCGGCACGGTGGCGCTGGCCCCGCTGGAGGGCTATCTGCTGCAGGTGCACGGGCAGTCGGCCAAGGTCGTGCCCGCGCTGCTGATCGGTGTGTGGCTGTTCTCGCTCTACCGGCAACGGCGGCTGCCCGCGCCTCATCCGCTGCACCTGCTGATCGCGTTGCTGGCGGTGGTGCTGCTGGCCACGTCCGCGGTGCACGAGGCCGAGCCGTTCACGCTGGAGTACCTGGTGCGGTGGGTGCCGTTCCTGGTGATGACGGTGGTGCTCGCCGACGTGGCCGCGCGGGAGGTGCCGGTCCGCGCGCTGCTCGCGGCGACGGTCGCCGGTGCGGTGGTGGCGGCGACGGGCGGGCTGGTCAGCGTCGTCGGCGGCTCGTTGCGCGCCACCGGGCCGTTGGAAGACCCCAACGACCTGGCGTTCTTCCTCGTGGCGGCGCTGCCGTTGCTGGTCGCGCTGCCCGCCAAAGGCCGGTATCGGTTCGTGTTGTTGTTGCTGGGCGCGGTGTTGCTGGCCGGTGCCGCGGCGACGTTCTCCCGTGGCGGCGGCATCGCGCTGGCCTGTGCGCTGGTGTGGCTGATCGCGCGGCGCGGGCTGCCGGTCCGCGCGGTGGTCGTCACCGCGGCGGTCACCGGTGTGGCGGCGCTGGTGTTCGCGTCGACGGCCCAGGCCGAGCTGTCGCGGGCGTTCCAGGAGAAGAGCCACATCGCGGGCACCAACGCGGACACCAGGATGCTGCGCTGGCAGGCGGCGTCGCGGATGCTCGCGGACAACCCGGTGCTCGGCGTCGGCCCCGGGGGGTTCCGCCAGGAGTACGCGGCGGCCGGGCACAACGCGGAGATCGACGAGCAGACCCCGGTGGCGCACAACCTGTTCCTCGAAGTGGCCGCCGAGCTCGGGGTTCCGGGGTTCGCGTTGCTGATCGGGCTGATCGCGGTCGGTTTCGTGTCCGCTGAACGGGCGTTGCGGCGGGTGGCGGACCGGCGTGAGGCCGTGGCCGTGCAGGCGGCGCTGATCGCCGTGCTGGTCGCCTCGATCTTCCTGTCCGAGCAGTACTACCTGCCCCTGTGGTCGCTCGTCGCCCTCGCGGTCGCGATCGAGCGGCGTTCTCTTGAGGAGAGTCGATGCGCGTCCTCCACGTGATCAGCGAGATGGGTGCGGGCGGCGCGGAGGCGCTCGTGGCCGGCATGGCGCTCGCGGGCGGTGACGTCGGCTGGGAGTCCGCGGTGGCCAGTGGTGGCGGGTTCCGCGTCGACGCGTTGCGCGCCGCCGAGATCCCTGTCTTCGACGTGCCGGTGGCGCGCCGTTCTGCGCTGGGTGTGCTGCGCGCGGCGTGGGCGGTGCGGGTGGCCGTGCGCCGGTTCCGGCCGGACGTCGTGCTGGCGCACAACGTCTCCGCGTCGCTCGTCGCTCGCCTTGCTTCGCCGCGACGGCCTGTCGTGACGGTGTTCCACGGGGTGGCCTCAGCCGACGTGCCTGGTGCCGTGCGGGTGTTGCGGCGGGTGTCGACCGTCGTCGTGACCGTCACCTCGGCCCATCGGTTGTCCGGCCTCTCCGTGGTCGTGATCCCGAACGCGGCCTTCCCGTCGGTGCCTTCGGCGGACCGCGCGACCGTGCGGGCCCGGCTCGGCACCCCGCTCGACGTGCCCGTCGCTTTGTGCCCGGCCCGCCTGGAACCGCAGAAGCGGCACGACGTGCTGCTCGACGCGTGGGCCCAGATCCCCGGCGACGCCGAACTGTGGCTGGCGGGCGACGGCAGCCTGCGTTCGTCGCTGGAGTCCTCTGCCCCTGCTCGCGTCCGCTTCCTGGGCACGCGCACCGACGTCCGCGACCTGCTCGAGGCGGCGGACGTCACCGTGCTCACCAGCGACTGGGAGGGCATGCCGATCGCACTCCTCGAGTCGCTGGCGGCGGGCCGTCCGATCGTCGCGTCCGATGTGGACGGAGTGCGCGAGGTCCTGTCCGGCGGCGGCGGAGTCCTGGTGCCGCGCCGAAACCCGGCGCGGACCGCGAAAGCGTTGCGCGGCCTGCTCCACTCCCCCGCCGCGCGTTCGGTGGCCGCCTCTCACGACGGCTCTGCCGACGCGCACACGTTGATGAAGTCCTACGACGAACTGCTTCGTACCGTCCTGGAGGGACGATGAAGGCTCCGAGAGCTGCACTAGAGGGCCTGCTGGCCGCCGTTGTGGTCGGCGCCGCCGTCCTGCTGGCCGTCGCCCTGCGCGACGGCGTGACCGAGGGCAGACTCACCCTGCTCGCCACCCCGTCCGCCACCGACAGCGCCCAGTTCGGCGAGGTCACCTCCCTCGCCACCCCGGCCGTCGTACAGCTGGTCCGCAGCCCGTCCGTGCTGGACGTGGCCGCTGCCGCAGCGGGCACGACCCCGGACCGCCTGTCCGACGCCATCGCCGTCGAACTGGTCCCCGCCTCGGGCGTCGCCCGGATCTCGGTGCGCGCCGACTCGGCCGCCCACGCCTCGGCCGCTGTCACCGCCGTGGCACAGGCCGTGATCGAAGCCGACCTGCTGGCGCCCGCCGCCAAGTTCCGGCTCATCGACCCACGCCCCGAGACCACCCGGGTGACGCCGGACTGGCGCCTCGCCACGGGCCTCGCCCTGGTGGCGGCGGTGATCGCCGGGGTGGCCGTCGTGGCGTTGCGCCGGCTGCGCGGCAACACCGTGCGGGTCGCGCTCGCTGGTGCGGGCGTCACGCACCCGGTCGTCGTCGCTACCGGCGATGATCCTGTTCTGGTCGAGCGTCTGACGGCGTTGTGCGTGGCGGCGGCTCGGCCCGTGCGGGTGCTGGCGGTGAGTCCGTCGTTGGTGGAGCGTGCCGAGGCGCTCGCGCGGTCGTTGCCGGACAAGGCTTCCGAGCCTGGGGACGGGACGGCGGTGATCGCGGTCGCGTCGGAGGATCGAGCGCGGCGCCACGACCTGGCCACGGCTCTCGCGGTGCTGCCCGCCTCGTCGGTGCTGGTGGCGGTGGTGCTGGCGTGATCGCGACGTCCAAGGACACGGCGCTGGACTCCGGTCTGGCTGCCTCGGCCGTTCCGGAGTTGTCAGACCCGCCTGAGACGACAGGAGTGGGGGCCGAATCCCCCCTGGGGGCCGGTCAGTCCGAATCGATCCGGTTCGCGACCGTGCTCACGGTGGCGGGTCTGACAGCGCTGGCGGCACTCGCCGCGGTCGCCGCGGTGGCGGTAACTTCGGTCGTGCTGGCGGTGGTGCCGGAATGACGAACTCACCCTGCCGAAGCGCTCTCGTGCGCCGCAACGACCTCCCGGCCGCGCTCACCACGGCCGCCCGCCTCACCTCACTGGCCGTGCTCGCCGCGCTGGCCGCGACCTCGGTCCTGCTGGAGGCGGCGCGATGATCACCACCACCAACCGGGCCGCGCTGGCCAAGACCATCGGCGTCGCCCTCGTCGCCCTCGCAGGCGTGCTCAGCGCGGTCCGTGCCCTCAGGCCGTCGTGGGAAGTGCCGCTGCCCACCGAGGCGAACCTGCCCGAAGAACGCATGCAGGACTTCCGGGACGCGCTGTACTTCCCCATCCGCGAGTTCCTCGACGGCGGCAACCCGTACGACCCCGCGGTGATGTTCGAGCACTGGCCGGTGCGGCAGAACTTCAACCTCTACCAGCCCTATCACCTGATCCTGCACCTGCCGTTCGCGCTGCCGGAGTACCGGGTGGGCGCGGTGGCGTTCGCGTTGGCGTGCCTGGTGCTTCTCGTCGGCCTCGCGGTCATGGCCGCCGGCAGGGCACGGCTGCCGATCGTCGCCGGCACCGTCGTGATCAGCACGCTCCTGGTGACCAGTCAGGTCGGCAAGGCGCAGATGTACGTCGGGCAGGTCAACCCGCTGATCGCGGTCGGCGCGGCCGGGGCGTTGCTGCTGCGCACCAAGAGTCCGGGCTGGGCCTCCGCGGCGCTGGCGCTGGCCTGGTTGAAGCCGCAGTTCGGGCTTCCGCTGGCGTTGTTGCTGTTCGTGCGGGGTGACCGGAAGGTCGCGCTCCTGGGTACGGCGGTCGCCGCGCTGGCCAGTGTGCCGGTGGCCGGGTTGCTCATCGCCCGAGGCGGGGTCGGCGAGTTCCTCGACGTCATCAAGCGGAACCTGGAGTGGGCCAGCAGCACCGGCTACGGCGCCGTCGACTCCATGACGGCGCAACGGGTTGACCTGCCGGCGGTGTTCTTCCGCACCACCGGGTGGTTGCCGCCCGCGGCGGAACTGCTGGCGTTGTGCGGAGTGCTCGCCGCAACGGCGCTGCTGGCGCGCAAGCTCGACCGCACGGAGAACGGGTCCGAGGCGGCCGACCTGCTCACCTGTCTCGGCATTGTGGTCGCGCTCGTGCACCAGCCGGGCGACGTGTTGATCGCGGTGCCCGCGATGGTGGCGTTGGCCGTCGTGTGCTGGCGGCGGAGGAAAGACGGTCACTGGCGGTGGGCCGGAGTCGCGACCCTCCTGCTCGTGGTTCCGTTCGCGCATCTCTACTTCGTCGACACGGTCATCAAGAACACGCTGGGAGCACGGGCAAGCGTGACGCTGGACGGGGTCGCGGTCGTGGCGGCCTGGGTGGTCCTCACCGCGTTCGCGATACGACACGTGCGGCGCAGCGCATGACCGACGTGGCGGTGCGGGGGTCGTTGTGGCTCTTCGCGGTCAACCTGGTGAGCAAGAGCAGCCAGATCGTCGTGACCCTCGCACTCGCCCTGTTCCTCACGGAAGCCGACCTGGGCGCGGTGGCGCTGGTCGTGTCGGTCGTCAACATCGGCCAGGTCATCCAGGCGATGGGCGTCTACGACATCGTCAGCCGCACCGCCCTTGACCCGCGAAGGACGGCGGGGACCGTGCTCACGATGAGCATCGCGGCCGGGGTCGCGCTCACCGCGATCATCGTCATCGCCGCCGGGCCGATCGCCTCCGCGCTCAACGCACCGCAGGCCGAAGGGATGTTGCGGCTCGCGGCGCTCACCCTGCCGTTCACCGCGGCGGGCGGGGTGCAGATGGCGTTGATGCACCGCAACCTCGACTTCCGGCGCCGCATGCTCCCCGACGCGGGCGGCATGCTCATCGGCGCCGTTGTCACGGTCAGCCTGGCAGCCAACGGAACCGGGCCCACGGCGCTGGTCCTCGGTCTGCTCTGCACCGCGGTCGCCCAACCGGTGCTCGCCGCCGTCGCCGGAGCGCGGATCCGGCCTGGCTGGGACCGCGAGGCCGCGACGGAGGCGACGAAGTGGCTCGCGGTCGTCGGGCCCGGCGCGTTGATCGCGGTGTTGCTGATCAACGTCGACTACCTCGCGATCGGGCACGTCCTCGGGCCAGAGGCTGTCGGCGGGTACAGCCTCGCCTTCCGCATCGCCTGGGTGCCGTACATCATGATCGCGGTCGTGCTGGGCGGCGTGCTGTTCCCGATCTGCGCCGAGCTGGTCCGAAATGGACAGAGCAGCCGGCTTCCGGCGACGCTGAGAAGATTCACCATCGCGACCCTCGTCATCACCGGCGGTCTGTACGTCGTCACGGCACTGTCCGCGCACGGCATCGTGGTCCTCGGCGAGCAGTGGGCGGACGCGGCACACATCCTGGTCCTGCTGTGCGGCTACGGACTCGGCCTGAGCCTGCTGCACGTCTGGTACCAGGTGATCAGGGCCGCCGGACACGCCCGCCAGTACCTCGCCCTCGAAGCCAGCCACCTCGTCGCCCTGCTGACTGCGCTCGCGTTCACCACCGAACTCGGCCCCCAGGCAGTCGCCCTCACCCAACTCGCCGTGGTCTGGGTGCTGGTACCGGTGACCTGGCTCGTCCTGGCCCGCAACGGCCTCGCGTTCCCCCTCCCGCTCCGCGCGACAGCGAGCGTCATCGGCGCAGCAGCACTGTGCCTGGCCATCAGCACCCTCCTGCCGGAGAGCAAGAACATCGCGGGACTCGTCGCCACCGGCCTGGTCCTGCTCGCCACCTACTGCGTGATCACCCTCCCCCTGAACCGCACCGTCCTCATCGGACTGAAGGAGCGCGCGTGAAGATCGTCCACGTGACGCAGCCGGTCGAGGCCGGAGTCGCCGTCGTGGTCCTGAACCTCGCCCAGGCCCAGCGGCAACGAGGCTGGGACGTCAGCATCGCCTGCCCGGACCGAGGCTGGCTCGCCCGAGAAGCGACCAGAGCCGGAATCCCGCTCCACCCCTGGCAAGCGACCCGCACACCAGGGCCGAGCACCGCCGCGGAACTCCGCAAGATCCGCAAGATCCTGCGAGACCGGAAACCGGACGTCGTCCACCTGCACAGCTCCAAGGCCGGCCTGGCGAGGCTCGTCCTGCGCGGCCGCACCCCGACGATCTTCCAGCCCCACCTGTGGTCGTTCCGCGTCGCCACCGGACTGCTCAGCCGAGCCTGCCGGTTCTGGGAGGCAAAGGCTTCACGCTGGACGACCGTGCTCCTGTGCGTCAGCGACGACGAGCTGAAAGCCGGCCGCGTGGCAGGAGTGACCGCACGGGCCCAGGTCGTCTGCAACGGCGTCGACACCCAACGCCTGGCCCCCCAACAGAAAACCCACGACACCCCCACTGCGGTGTGCGTAGGACGACTGGCCCACCAGAAGGGCCAGGACCTGCTGCTCGAAGCCTGGCCCGACGTGCTCGCGAAAGTCCCGGACGCCGAACTCCTGATAGTCGGCGACGGCCCGATGGCAGCACAACTCCAAGCCACCCCGACCCCGAACACCCGCTGGCACGGCCACAGCGACAAGGTCGAGGACTTCTACGCCGAAGCCGACGTCGTGGTCCTGCCGTCCCGCGCCGAAGGCATGGCGCTGGTGCCGCTGGAAGCCATGGCCTGCGGACGCCCGGTGGTCGCGTTCGACGTCGAAGGCGTCGAGCAAAGCCTCGGCGACGCGGGCGAGGTCGTCCAGGCCGGCGACGTGAAAGCCCTGGCGCAAGCGATTGCGCTCCGGCTGGCCGACCCGGAACTCGCGGCCGCGGAAGGAAAACGCGGCAGGCAGAGGGCCGAGACCCTGTTCGACCGCGACCGCATGGCGGACCAGATCGTGACGCTCACCGAGACCCTGGTCTCCGAGGAAGGACGACGATGACACGGATCGCCTACCTGCTCACCCAGGACAGCGGTGGCCCGGTGGACGTGACGGTGCGCCTGGCCGCCGCCCTGGCCAAGTCGGGTGACGCCGAGGTGCGCGTGTTCGGCCCGCGGCCCCGGCGCGGCGCGGAGCTGATCGACCCGTTCTTCGAAGAGACCCTGGTGATGCGCAAGGGGGACATGGCCGCCGCACGGCAGGCGCGCGCCGCCCTCAAGGCCTGGCGCCCGGACGTCGTGCACGCACAGGATCGCCGGTCCGGACTGGTCAGCGCCGCGCTCGCCACCACCGGCACCAAGATCGTGCACACCTACCACGGCGTGCCCGACGACGTGGCCGAGCCGTGGTTCCGCAACGTCCGGGGCGCGACCCCTCCCCCGCCCTACACCAGGGCGGTGCTGGCCGCCGACGCCGCCGTCGCCCGCGTGGTGCACCGGACCGTCGTCCCCGCCAGGGAGATGGGCCGGTTCCTGCGCGAACGGCTCTACGTGCCCCCGCACCGCATGACCCACATCGACAACTGCGTCGAGGTCGGCACCGCGAACCCGCCCACGAAGCCCGTGCGCAAACTGGTGTTCGTGGGCCTGCTCGTCGAACGCAAGGGTCTGCTGAACCTGTTGGACGCCCTGGAGACCACCATGCCGGAAGACGCGACGCTGACGGTCGTCGGCGACGGCCCGCTCAGGCTCCAGGCAGAGGGCAGGGTGACGCGCCGGGGCCTCGCGGACCGGGTCGAGTTCCTGGGATTCCGCAGTGACGTCCCCGAACTGCTGCTGGAGCACGACGCCCTGGTGCTGCCGTCCACGATGGAGCAGCAGCCGCTCGTCGTCGCGGAGGCGATGGCCGCGGGCAAACCCGTCGTCGCCACCGACACCGGCGGCGTCGCGGACATGCTGGGCGTCCCCGGCGACGACTGCCCGAAGCCCGGCGACGTGCCCGCACTCGCGGCACGACTACAAGAACTGTTCGCCGACCCCGACCCCGCGAGCACCGGACAGCGGCTCGCCACGAGGGCGCGGGAGCGGTTCACCGCCGAGGTCTGCGCGCGGCGGCACCTCGACCTCTACCGCAAGCTCACCGCTTCGGACCGTTGACCAGCACGACGGCGTCGGCCGACGGCAGGTCGAGCCGGTCGGGCACCACCTCGCCCTTGAGCGTCACGAGACCCGGCGGAGGAGTGAGGAGCACGGAGGTCTTCGTCGGGTTCACGGCCACCCAGCCGCCCGAGTAGCGGCGGTTCCACACCCCGCTCGGCAGGCGGTTGGCCGTCTCGACCGCCTCGCCGAGCCGCGCGTCCTGGTACAGCGACCAGTACGGGTTCTTGTAGTCCGGCTCGGCCCTGGTCCAGCACGTGTGAGGGCTCGCGAGGAGCGCGGCGGTGGCGTACCCGACGCGTTCCTCCTTGTCCGACTTCGTGTGCGTGATCAGCAGCAGCCAGGACTCGCCGAGCGCGGCCTGGGCGCGCTGCTCCTTGAACTGGTTGCCCTGGAACGTGATCAGCTCGCCGGTGCCGTCGTCGCCCTGCAGGCCGAAGTTCTCCTCCATCGCGCCCGCGTACCGGGAGTGCGCCGACCACCGGCCGGGTGTCAGCTGCGACTCCGACACGTTGGGGATGAGCATCTTCCCGGACTTCTCCAGGGCGTCACCGGTGAGCTGGAGCATGCCGTCGAGGCCGTCGCGCAGCAGCCGGTCCGACCCCGCGGCGTCGGCGGTGCCGGCGATGATCGACTGCGAGTAGTACCGCAGCGAGCTGAAGTCGTTGTCCGCCAGCACGCCGTCCCAGCCCTCGCGCAGCACCTCGCCGACCACGGCGTCCGCCCACGCCTTCTGGTAGGCCGGGTCCCACACCGTCATCTGCCAGTGCTTCGGGTAGCCGTCCCACTCGATGCGCTGGCCGAGCGTGCTGATCGCGAACCACCCCGGCTGCTTCTGCTCGGCGGCGACGTAGCCGACGCCGGTGGGCAGGTACCGGGCGTCGCGGTCGCCCTCGACCGCGCCGTAGTAGTTGCGGGTGCTGGAGAAGTCCTTGTACACCAGCACTTTGACCCTGGGGTTCA
The DNA here is from genome assembly GCF_044754905.1 of Lentzea sp. NPDC092896. Lineage (NCBI taxonomy): Bacteria > Bacillati > Actinomycetota > Actinomycetes > Pseudonocardiales > Pseudonocardiaceae > Lentzea > Lentzea sp. NPDC092896. The sequence continues at coordinate 533,877 of NZ_JBIVPX010000001.1, read as the reverse complement.
GCTCGTGCAGCTTGCGCATCGCTGAGGTCTCCCACGCGTTGAGCACGACGACGTCGTAGTGCTTCGCGGCGGCCCGGATCTCCCACGACGAGGGCGAGTCGCCGATGCCGTACCACCACGCGCAAGGCGCCAGCGGCTTCGGCACCGGCCCGGTGATGATCGGGTCCGACTCGGCGGCACTGACCGCACATGCACTCGAAAGAAGTACGAGGGCAACAGCGGCGAATCGACGTATCAGCGATTTCTCCGACAACACAACTCACCCGCTGTCATCAGTAGAATCCTCAGGTCGAGCCACAACGACCAATTCGCGATGTAGTAGTTGTCGTATCGAGACCTGTCGGCGATTGAAGTGTCACCTCGCAGACCGTGCACCTGGGCTAGTCCAGTCAAGCCGGTCGGGACGCGATGGCGCGCCCAATATAGCTCGTGAATAGCGGAAAACTCGCGAACGAAACCAGGACGCTCCGGGCGTGGCCCGACAACGCACATGTCGCCGCGCAGGACGTTCCACAACTGGGGCAGCTCGTCGAGCGACGTCCTGCGCAGGAAGCGGCCGACCGGCCCGACCCGCGAGTCGCCGACGACGGACCACTTGACCTGCGAGTCGTCCTCGCCGGACTGCCGGACGCTGCGGATCTTGTAGAGGGTGAACGTGCGGTCGTCCATGCCGACGCGGACCTGCCGGAAGAACAGCGGCCGGCCGCTCTCGACCAGCACCGCGAGCGCGCACAACCCGATCACCGGGGACAGCACGACCAGCGCGAACGCGGCCAGCAGCAGGTCGGCGGCACGCTTGATCCACCAGGTCGGCCTGCTGGTCGGCGCGGTGCCCAGGCGCATCAGCGGGTAGCTGCGCAGCCGTTCGATGCCGGGGCCGTCCGGGTGCAGTTCGTACATGCGGGGCACCACGAGCGTCGAGCAACCGAGCCGGTGGGCGGTGATCGCGGCCTCGACCAGCGGCGAGTCGCGGGTGTGGGAGAACGCGAGCACGACGGTGCCCGCCTTGAGCCGGACGATCGCGTCGGCGAGATCGCCCTCGACGACCTCCAGCAGCGGCGGCTGCCGGTCCGGATCGGGGCCGGAGTCGGCGAACGCGACGGGCCGCAGACCGAACTGGGGGTGCTCCAGCATGGTCCGCGCGAGGTTCACGCCGACCTCGCCCGCGCCGACGATGATCGTGCGGTCACACCGGTCGAACTTGCGGCGGCACCACCGCCCAAAGGCGAAGACGCACCACCGCACCGGCTCGATGACCAGCGCGAACACGATCATCGCCCACTGGGCCTCGGCGAGGTCGGCCGCGTCGGAGCCGCTGACCAGGCCGATGCCGGACAGCAGCGCGAACGCCAGCGCCGTGCTCGCCGCGGACCGGGGCAGGTCCTGCAGCCACGACAGCCACAGCCGCCGCCGGTAGAGCCGCCAGGCTCCCCTGATCGTGACCACGGAGGCCACGACCGCGCTGCTCCAGCCCCAGCCGAGACCGCGGTGCACGCACACCGCGGCGAGCGTCACGGCGTCGGCGAGGACGAGCAGGACGGCGACCGCGTTCACCCGGCTGAGCAGGTCCCGGCGGACCGACGACGGTTTGAGGGGGCGCTGCGAAGGGCGTCTGTGCTCAGCCTCGCGCGCGGGGAGGGGAGCTGCTGGAACGGCAACCGCCGAGAATCGCCTCATTGGAAGATCATCCGATCGAAGGAGTTTTGGCCGCAGGAGTGCACGAAAGAGTGAATGAACGCTGAGAAATCATCTCTTCGGGTATCAATATCCCTCTTCTGTGTCCCGCGTGAACGCAGTTGGTGAGGTTTCGACGTTGTTCCTGCCCTGAACTCACCCAGGGCCGCCTCAAAGCTTTAGCACGCCGTGTCAATAATTCACGCCACCAACCACGAGCCACCGAAGAGGGGGCATTGAGCGTGAGAGTCGACGAACACGGCATCCGGCATTCCGCCGGCGAACCGGTCGCGATCGTGCAGAAGCCGATCCGCACGTGCGGCGATGTGCACGTCGTCCTGCCCGCCTACAACGAGGCGGTGGCGCTCCCGTCGCTGCTGGCGCGCATCGCCGGCACCGATCTGGCCGACCGGATCACCGTGTGGGTGGTCGACGACGGTTCGTCCGACGGCACCGGCGACTGCGTGGCCGACGTCCGCGGGCTCGACGTCCGCCTGGTGACCCACCCGGTCAACCTCGGGCTCGGCCAGGCCGTCCAGTCGGGACTGCGGGCGGTGCTCGCCGAGGCCTCGCCGGATCACGTCCTGATCGTCATGGACGCCGACGACACCCACGACCCCGGCGTGTTCCCCGCGATGCTGGCCGAGATCAAGGCCGGCGCGGACGTCGTCATCTGCTCCCGCTTCGTCTCGGGCGGCGACGACTCGACGGCACCGCAGTGGCGCAGGCTGCTCTCGCGCGGCGCCCGCGTCGTGTTCGGCAAGATCCTGCACTTCGACGACGTCCGCGACTTCACCAGCGGCTTCCGCGCCTACCGGGTGAGCCTGCTGCGCCGCGCCACCGCGCACTGGGGCGAGCGCCTCGTCGAGGAACGCGGATTCGCCTGCATGGTCGAGCTCCTGCTCAAGCTGCGGCACTGCGGCCCGATCGTCAGCGAGATCCCGCTGCACCTGCGCTACGACCGCAAGCCCGGCGCCAGCAAGCTCCGGCTCGGCCGCACGCTCAAGCAGTACCTGCTCCTGCTCACGCGTGACCGCCTCGCGCCCGTTCCGTTCCGGAAGCTCTGATGGCCGCGCGCGTCGTCGTGATCGGCGGGGGCATCTGCGGCCTCGCCACCGCGCACCGCCTCGCCCGCGAGGGCATGGCCGTGACGCTTCTCGAGGCCAGTGACCAGCTCGGTGGCCTCGGCACGTTCTTCACGTCGCGGGGCCGGTCGGTGGAACGCTTCTACCACTGCGTGATGCCGACCGACGCGGCGTTGCTGGCGCTGCTGGACGAGGTCGGCCTGCGCGAGAGCGTCGGCTGGAACCCGACCACGATGGGCATGATCGTCGAGGGCGAGCACCGCTCGTTCAACTCGGCGCTGGACCTGCTGCGGTTCCGGCCGCTCAGCCTGGTGAACCGGATCCGCTTCGGCGTGGTCTCGTTGCTGCTGCGCAGGCTCGGCAAGGGCAAGGACCTCGACAACATGCGCACCGAGGACTGGTTGCGCGGCCTGTACGGCGACAAGATCTGGACGATGCTGCTGGCCCCGATGTTCGGCGCCAAGTTCGGCTCCGCCTTCGGGGACGTGCCCGCGCTGTACGTGTGGCAGCGCCTGGGCCGCGAGAGCAACGAGGCGGTCCGCGGCTACCCGGCCGGTGGCTACAAGAGCGTGATCGACGCGCTGAGGGCCTCCATCGAGGCGCACGGCGGCGAGGTTCGCGTCTCGGCTCCCGTCGGCAGGCTGGAAGCCTCGGCCGACCGGGTGGTCGTGACGCTGGCCGACGGCGAGACGATCGAGGCGGACCACGCGGTCTCCACGGTCCCGCTGCCGGCGTTGCGGGCCATCGCCGACGCCGACCTGGCGCCGCGGCTGCCCGAGGTCCGGCTGCCCTACCAGGGCGTCGTCAACACCTTGTTCTTCCTGCGCAAGCCGTTGTCCGGGCACTACTGGGCGCCGGTGCTGCGCTGCGGCACGGACTTCGACGGCGTGATCGAGATGACCCCGCTGACGGGTTCGGAACGCTACGGCGACCGGCATCTCGTGTACGTCATGCACTACACCGATCGAGAGTCCGCGCTGTACCGCGAGGACTCGGACAGCATCGCCCACCGCTGGACCGAGCAGCTGCTGAGCATCCACAAAGGACTCACGGCGGACGACGTCGACGAGGTGCGCGTGTTCAAGGCGCCGTTCGTCGAACCGGTGTACCCGCTGGGGTATCTCACGAAGCGGCCGGCCGTCGAGGTGCCCGGCACGCGGCTGCTGCTCGCCACCACGGCCCACGTCTACCCCAACGTCACGAGCTGGAACTCCAGCGTCGAGCTCTCCAACTCCGTGACGGACACGCTCCTGCGCGCCGCCAGGAGCTCCTCGACCCAGGAGAACGCCGCATGGTCAGCAGAATCGGCGCGGTGATCGCAGCACTCACGATCACCGCGGTCAACCTCGTCTCCTCGCAGCACGTCCAGGCCGATCCCGCGCCGCTGCTGCCCGATCTCCGCCAGGCGCCCATCGGCTGCCCCGGTGGCCACGACGGCTCCCCGTTGCTGTGCCGCGACTGGGACGTATGCCTGGTGGAGGACGCCTCGGCGGCACGGGGCAAGTGCATGTACCGCGGCGGCACCGCCCAGGCCGTCCGCCTGCGGTTCACCACCTCGATCGACAACGTCGGCGACGGCCCGTTGTTGCTGCACGCGCACCGCGACAGCACCTCCACGCCGACGATGAACGTGCGCCAGGCCGTCCAGTCCGGTGTGGACGGTTCGATCGCCGGCTCGTACAACGAGGCGCGGCGCGAGACGAACTCCAGCGCGTACTACGAGCCCGCTCCCACGCACACGCACTGGCACCTGCTCAACTTCGAGTACTTCCAGCTGCGCACCCCGGACGGCGGCGTGGTCGTGACCGACCGCAAGAACGGGTTCTGCATCGGCGACCGCTACATGGTCTCCGACGACCTCGAGCACCGGCCGGCGGACCCGGACAGCCCGGCGGGCAGGCTCGCGGACCGCCTGGACGGTCACATGTGCGAGCACCACAACCCGTCCGCCTTGGACGTCCTGTTCGGCATCTCGGTCGGCTCCGGTGACGACTACAAGCACGACGTCGACTTCCAGTGGCTGGACCTCACCCACGTGAAGTCCGGAATCTACGACGTGGTCAACGTCGTGAACTCCGACCGCGCGCTGCTGGAGAAGAACTACGACAACAACACGGCGTCGATCGCGATCTCCGTGCAGTGGCCGGACGGTGCGGCGAACCCGCCCGACAGGATCGACGAGGCACCTTCCGTGCGGATGATCCGGAGTTGTCCCGGTAAAGCGCGGTGCGCGAAGACGCACGGCTGAGCAGTTTCACGACAAGCCCCGAACGGGGGTGTTCCGCACTGCGGACACCCCCGTTTTTCTTTTGTACCGAGACAAACGGGCCGCAAACGAACGCGATACCACGACGCCCGCGATTAGCACAATCCTTCACTCTGCGACACCATTGACGATCACGCATAGCACACTCATACCCGCAGACACAATTGCGCATGACGACAGCAGTGAGCGATCAAGTCAATAGACCGAGCGGTGCAATCTTGATCACAGCCGAGAGTGTCGCACGCAACCCCCTTGGCTCTTGACCTGGGCATGTGGCTGGTTGAGAGAATTCACGTTGCGATTCCACCCCGTCAGGATTGCAACCGACCGGATTACCGGCCCGATCAGGAGTGCCCCATCTTGAGCGCGCCAGCAGTCTCCCTGCACGATTTCGCCATTGGACAACTACGCGACCTCCTTCGCGCCGTCGGTTTAGCGAACTCGGCGCAAAGCGCGACAAAACTGCTGGGTGAGGCATTAGGCCCTGGTTGCAGGCTGCCCCTCTCCGCCGTTCCCCATTGGACCTCCAATGTCGCGGACGACCACACCCCGGTCGAATTCTCGGTGGCTTTGGCCCAAAACGAACGCCCCGTCATCCGCATGATCGTCGAGCCGCTCGCCGAACAGCCCGGCCCGCGCGCCAACCTCGCCGCGGCGCTCGGCGTGCTCGACGGGCTCGCGCAGCGGCACGGACTGAACCTCGGGCAGCTCGACCGGGTGCGCGACCTGTTCCTGCCGGACGACCCGCAGGGCGCGTTCGCGTTCTGGTACTCGCTGATCGTCGGGCCGGACGCGCCGCCCTCGATCAAGGTCTACCTCAACCCCGACGTGCGCGGCCGTGAGAGCGCGACCGCCCTCGTGAGCGAAGGACTGTCCCGGCTCGGCCTGAGCGCGGCGCTCCCGGCCATCTCGGAGCACGGGCTGCGGCGCGACGGGCTGGACCGGTTCTCCTTCTTCGCCCTCGACCTCCTGGACGAGAACCGGGCACGCGTGAAGACCTACGTGTCCCACGACGACGCGGTGATCGCGGACGTGGTGGCGGCAGCGGCGGCGGTCCCCGACGTCGACCCGGTGCTCCTGGCGGACGTCTGCGAGCTCGCCTGCGGCGGCGCGGGCCCGTTCTCCCGGCGTCCGCTGATGTCGAGCTACACCTTCCTGTCCGGCGACACCGAGCGGCCCAGCGGCTACTCCCTCTACATCCCGGTGCGCGACTACGTGCAGGACGACCTCGAAGCCTGCGAGCGCGTCCTGGCGATCATGGCGAGGTGCGGGTTCGACCCCGCGCCGTTCGTCATGGCGCTCGCGAGTCTCGTCCAGCGCCCGCTCGGTGACGGCGTGGGCCTGATCGCCCACGTGTCGCTGCGGCTGGGCCTGCCGAAACCGGGTGTCTCGGTCTACCTGTCGTCCGAGGCGTACGACGTCACCCCACCCCGCACCACAGCACTACTGGTTTAGCCGCCGCAGGAAGAAAGGCCCGTCGTGGAGCCGTACCGCATCAAGGTCGTAGAGCCCATTCCCATCACCACCCGCGAGTTCCGGGAACGTCGCTACGCCGAGGCCGGGTACAACCAGTTCAACCTCACGGCGGAAGACGTCACGATCGACCTGCTGAGCGACTCCGGCACCGGCGCGCTGTCGGCGGAGCAGCAGGCCGCTGGAATGCGCGGCGACGAGACCTACGCAGGTTCCCGGTCCTGGTTCCGGTTCCGCGAGGTGACCGAGGAACTCACGGGATACGAGCACATCCTCCCCGTGCACCAAGGGCGGGCCGCGGAACGGATCCTGTTCGGCACGCTGCTGAAGCCGGGACAGATCTCGGTCAGCAACACGCACTTCGACACCACCCGAGCGAACGTCGAACTGGCGGGCGGCGTGGTGCGGGACCTCCCGTCGCCGGCCTTCGCGGACCTCGACAGCGACGAGCCGTTCAAGGGCGACATCGACCTCGTCGCACTCGAGGAGTTGCTGGAGGGGCCCGAGGACGTCGGCCTGGTGCTCATGACGATCACCAACAACGGCGGCGGCGGGCAGCCGGTGTCGATGGCGAACCTCAAGGCCGTGAAGAAGTTGTGCCGCAAGCACAGCGTGCCGTTCATCCTCGACGCCGCCCGGTTCGCCGAGAACGCGTGGCTCGTGACGCAGCGGGAGGAGAAGTACCGCGACCACACTCCCCGCGAGGTGGCGAAGAAGGCGTTCCGGCTCGCCGACGGGTGCGTGCTGAGCCTGAAGAAGGACGGCATCGTCCACATCGGAGGGATGCTCGCGCTCCAGGACCGGGATCTGGCCAAGCAGTGCGAACTCCTGCTGATCGCGACCGAGGGGTTCAGCACGTACGGCGGGCTTTCCGGCCGTGACCTGGACATGTGCGCGCAGGGCCTGATCGAGGTCACCGACCCGCTGTACCTGCGCGAGCGGGCCGAGGCCACCGCGTACCTCGCCGACTGCGCGCGAGAGGCCGGTGTGGACAGTGTGCGGCCGGCCGGCGTGCACGCGGTCTACCTCAACGCGGGCAGGCTGCTGCCGCACATCCCGCCGAGCAGGTTCACCGGGCACGCGCTCGCGTCGGAGCTGTACCTCGCGGGCGGAATCCGTTGTGCCGAGGTGGGTTCGCTCTACCTCGGCGAGATCGACGAGGCCGGCGACCTGATCACGCCGGCGCCGTTCGAACTGGTGCGGCTCGCGATCCCGCGCCGCGTCTACACCCGCAGTCACCTCGAGTACGTGGCGGAAACGCTGGCGGGCATCGCCAAGAACCCCGAACAGGTGCCCGGCTACCGGCTCACCGAGGTGCCGCCGATCCTGCGGCCGTTCCGCTGCCGGCTGAAGCAGATCAGGCCGTAACAACAGCTGAAGCCCTTGGCGCACAACGCCAAGGGCTTCAACAAAGGTTCAGGTCAGGCCATCACGTCGAGCCGGTTCATCGCGTGTTCGATCACGCGGACCAGCACCGCCTTGCACGACTCGCGGTCGCGGGCGTCGCACAGCACCAGCGGCACGGTGTCCGCGACGTCCAGCGCCACGCGCATCTCCTCCGCCGTGTAGGAGTGGCTGCCCTGGAAGCAGTTCACCGCCACGACGAACGGGATCTGCCTGCGCTCGAAGAAGTCGATCGCGCCGAAGCCCGCGTCGAGCCTGCGGGTGTCGACCAGGACGACCGCGCCGATCGAGCCGATGGCGAGCTCGTCCCACAGGAACCAGAAGCGGTCCTGGCCCGGTGTGCCGAACAGGTAGAGCACCAGCTCGGGGTTGATCGTGATGCGGCCGAAGTCCAGGGCGACCGTGGTCGTGGTCTTGCCCTCGACGCCGTAGAGGTCGTCGATCTCCTCGCCGGCCTCGGTGAGCAGCTCCTCGGTCCGCAGCGGGGTGATCTCGCTGACCGCGCCGACCATCGTGGTCTTGCCGACGCCGAAACCGCCGGCGACGACGATCTTGACGGAGGAGGGGATGGTGAGTTCCTCACGCCCCTGCTCAGATTGCACGGACACCATCGAGCACCTTCTGGAGTAGGTTCATGTCGACCGGGACCACCGTGGTGGCCGGGCCGCTGGTGATGACGTCTCCGCGCTGGATGAGGTCGCTCAGCAACACCTTCACCACGACGAGCGGTGCGTGCAGGTAGGCAGCAACCTCCGCGACGGAAAGCGGTTTCCGGCAGAGCTTGATGATCTCCAGGTGCTCTACCGACAGCGTGCCCTGGTCGGTCGTCGTGCGCAGCGCCCGGACCTGGGTCGTGAGGGTGAGGTCCTCACCCGCGGGCTTGGGCCTGGTGCGGCCGCTCACCATCGCGTACGGGCGGACCATGGGGCCCGCCGCCTCGTCGTACCACCAGTCGGAGGAGTTGCTCATGACAACCCGAGAGGGTTGGGCATCCTGGGCGATGCCAGTGTTCTGGGTGCCGACGAGAGGTAGGCGCCGACGCGCTTCACGAGCATGTTCATCTCGTACGCGATCATGCCCATGTCGGCGTCCTCGTCGCCCACCACCGCGAGACAGGCACCCTGCCCCGCCGCGGTGACGAACAGGTGCGCGCGCTCCATCTCCACGATGGTCTGGCGGACCTGGCCACCACCGAAGTGGCGGCCGGTTCCGCGAGCGAGGCTCTGGAACGCCGACGCCATCGCCGAGAGGTGGTCGGAGTCGTCCTTGGAGAGCTCGGGAGAGTGGGCGAGCAGCAGGCCGTCCGCGGAGAGCACCACCGCGTGCCGGGCACCGACCACTCTCGCGACGAGGTCCTCCAGCAGCCAGTTGAGCTCGGGGTGCCCGCCGGTCAGGTCGTCCACGGAAATAGCCCTTTCAGTTTCGTGATCACGGTTCCACGACGTCGTCGGCCTGGCGGGCGTTGCGCGTGCCCTGCTGGAAGGCGGACATTCCGTCGCGGGTGCGTTCCGCCCGTTCCTCGGGGTTGAACTCCGCGAGTTCGGGCATCGGCCGGGGTTCGTCGTTGGCCAGCTGAGGTACGAGGTGCTGCTGCCGCCTCCGGCGCGGCAGCTCCGGCCGGGTGTTCTGACGCGTCGTCGCCTCACCTTCCGCCGGGTCGTCTGTCGGCCAGACGCCTGCCTGGCGGTCTTCCCGGGGCAGCTCGATGTGCCCGCTGCTGCTGTCCAGGTCCCGTTCCAGGCCTGGGCTGCGGCCGTTTCCCACTGCCCTCCCGGCCCAGAACTCGTCCAGGTGGAAGGTCTCGGTGGAGCTCTCTCCAGAACGGGGGCCCAGGTCGCCCTGCATCGGGACCGCGGCCTCCAGGGCCTCCGGTGACCGCGAGGCCTGCTGGAGCGTCTGCTGGCGGAACGTCGGCTTGGGCATCTGGACCGAGTCCGCGGGGTCCACCGCGCCTGCCTCGCCGACGATCAGCTCGGACGGGATGAGGACCAGCGCGATGGTGCCGCCGGAGGGGCAGTCGCGCAGCTCGACGTGGATGTGGCGGCGGGCGGCCAGCCGGGCGACGACGAACAGGCCCAGGCGGGACTCTCCGCGCAGCCTCATCGCCTCGAAGTCGGGCGGCGCTTCCAGCATCTTGTTGTGCAGCTCGCGGTCCTCGGGCTTGATGCCGAGGCCGTGGTCCTCGATCTCGATGACGAGACCCTGCGGCACCTCGCTGCTGTGGATCTCGACCTGCGAGCGGGGCGAGGAGAACGAGGTCGCGTTGTCGACGAGCTCGGCGATCAGGTGGATGGTGTCCGCGACGGCGGCGCCGACCAGCGCGACCTCGGGCACCGGGTGGACCTTCACGCGGGCGTACTGCTCGGTCTCGGCGACGGCGGCGCGCACGACGTCGAGCATGCGCACGGGCTTGCGCCACTGCCGGCCCGGCTGCTCGCCGGTCAGGATGATCAGGTTCTCGGCGTTGCGGCGCGCGCGGGTGGCGAGGTGGTCGAGCTGGAAGAACGCGTCGAGGTGGTCGGGGTTCTCCTCCTCGCGCTCCAGCTTGTCGAGGATCTTGAGCTGGCGGTGCACCAGGCCCTGGTTGCGGCGCGCGATGTCGAGGAAGACGCGGTTCACGCCTTCACGGGTCTGCGACTCCTTCACGGCCGCGGCGACGGCGGTGTACTGCGCGGCGTTGAACGCGTCGGCCACCTGCCCGATCTCGTCGTTGCCGTAGTCGAGCGCGGGGACCTCGGCGGCGACGTCGACGTGCTTGCCCTCGCGCAGCCGCTCGACGATGTTCGGCAGTCGTTCGTGCGCGAGCTTGAGCGAGTCGCTCTTCAGGGCGATGAGGCGGACGATCAACGCCTTGTTGACGAGGCGGTTCGAGACGCGCACCGCGACGAAGATGCCGGCGATGACCGCGATGAGGGCGATGAGGCTGCCGATCAGGACGGTGGTGAACTTGTCCTTGCCGTTGGCCATGGCGATGTTGACCGCGCCGGTGGACTGCTCCTGCACCATCGTCGTCAGCTCGGTGGACACCGCACGGGTGGCGTTCTCGTAGTCCGCCAGGGCGACCTGCTGCCCGACCGGCCGCTCCGAGTTCTGCAGCAGGCGGTTCTCCAGGGTCACCAGCTGCTGGTACGGCGCGCTGCCGGTGAGCTGCTTGAAGTGTTCACGCACGTCCGGCAGAGCCGTGGGCTCGATGACGTTGAGCGTGAAGTGGTAGGCGCCGACGAGGTTCGCGAACTCGCGGTGCTCCTCCGGCGTGAACTTGCCCGTCGCCAGCGCGCCCGCGGCGACCGAGCTGGACCGCGACATCGCGTCGGAGGCCTGGAAGTACTGCAGCGCACCGAGTGCGCCCTGCACGGTCTCGGCGTCGGGCACGATGCGGGCCTGCGTGCCGAACAGCGAACCACCGGCGTCGAGCACGCTGTTGTAGTAGCGGTAGATCTCGTCCTTGGACGCGTTGCCGGACTCCAGGCGCTCGCGCTGGTCCGGCAGCTGGTCGAGCAGCCCGTTGAGCTTGTTGATGCCGTCGACGATCTCCTGCGGCGCCTGGGAAGCGAGCTCGGCGAACGCCGACTTCATCTTCTCGACGTCCTTGTCGGTGTCCTGCTGCTGCTTGACCAACGCCGACGTGCTGGAGCCGGTGCGGCTCAGGCTCGTCATGCTGAGCTCGCGTTCCTTCTGCAGCGACGCGAACGACTGGACCGCGGGGATCGAGGCGTCCCGCGCGCCGGAGGCGACCAGCTGGAGGTAGAGACCCTCGAACACCGTGTAGGACGAGAACAGCGCCCACATGGCGAGAAGGACGACGCTGGGAACCACCACGACACCAGTGAGCCGCGAACGAATTGTCTTGTAATTCGTCTCAGGCACGTTCTTCAGCTTCACAACGCTCCACGACCACCCGAATTGGCGACGGAAAGATAACACCACATGATCAACATGACCAACAGCGATGATCTTGAGGGGGTGAGTGCAGAGTACTCAGTCAGATGCGCAACGCAACACCCCCGTTCTCAGGTTCGATCCCCAGCTGTTGCAGTGATGTGCACGCTCTCGTGAGGAGACCGCGCGGTCGTGACCGAGTGGGCGAAAGGACGCGAGCTGGGCTTTCGCTAACTGAACAGTGGAAACGCCGCGCCTATTGCCCCGAACTTGACAGCAGCGTGCAGCATCTTCTAAGCGAGAGCGGAGCGCAACCAATCGTCGCTTTCCGTCACCAGGTCTTATTCGTCAATTCGCATGCAGATCACCGCCCGGAGTCGTGATCAACACAGGTCATTCCTCAGTCGTGATCACGAGTTCAGCCGCTCACCGCCGTCAAGAACGCGCTAATACCGCTGGTCATCGCCATGAGGACGAGAGCGCCGCGGGGAACCGCCGATGCCGGCCAATCCGGCGGCGGCCCACTCATCCGAGTGGGAGACCGGCGATCGCCATCGCAGTGGCCTGGGCCACACTTGTCCGGACGACTCGGGATCCGGCTCAGTCCGGCCAATCCATAGGCGCGGTAAGTATCCGCATGTTTCTGTCTGTTTTCTGCCCGCACTCCGTTCCACGACAGTTTTGTTGTATCGGCATCTGTATCAAGTGTCTGCCGGGAACCAAAAAGGCTCTCGCCCGGTTCGAAGGTCTCCGGAAGTCCTACGACGACGGTGAGGCTCAGCCGCCGAAAACGGTGCCTGGGGAGTGCGTTCAAGGGGACGCGGCCGCGCGTCCGTGCAACTGCACGACGACACGGTGGATCATCCCGCGACGGACGGTGTGACTGCCGCTACGGTGGGTAGGTGCTTGCAGCGTGGGGGCTGACCAAGGCCTACGAGGGTCGCGTCGTCGTCGATCAGGTGGGGTTCGAGCTCCAACCCGGTACGGTGACCGCCTTTCTGGGGCCGAACGGCGCGGGCAAGTCGACGACACTGCGCATGATCACCGGACTGACCCGGCCCGATCGCGGCCAGGCGACGATCGCGGGGCGCGCGTTCACCGCGTGGCCCAACCCCTCCCACGTGGCGGGCGTGCTGCTGGACGCGGCGGCGGTCCATCCCGGACGGAGCGGCAGGGGTCATCTGCGGATGGCCGCGACGCTGTCCGGTGTGCCCGTTCGCAGGGCCGACGAGGTGCTGGAGCTGCTGGGGCTGGCCGACGCCGCCACCCGCAAGATCGGCAAGTACAGCCTCGGCATGCGGCAGCGACTCGGCATCGCGCACGCGTTGCTCACCGATCCGCCGTTGCTCGTGCTCGACGAGCCCATCAACGGGCTCGACCCCGAAGGCATCCGCGCGGTGCGCACCCTGTTGCGGGGGCACGCTTCCCGGGGCGGCACCGTGCTGCTGTCCAGCCACGTGCTGTCCGAGGTGGACCAGACCGCCGACCGCGTGCTGGTGATCGGCGGCGGGCGCATCGTGGCGGACGGGCCGCTGGCGAGCCTGACCACGTCGTCCCGCTCCCTGGTGCGCGCCAAGGACATGAACCGCCTGGCGGAGTCGCTGCAGCGCGGCGGGATCGCCGTCCAGCCCGCGCCGGACGGCTTCCTGGCCGCGCACGCGCCGGTCGAGCAGGTCTCGTCCGTGACGTTCGCCGCCGGAATCCCGTTGCTGGGACTGAGAGAAGAGCAGATGAGCCTGGAAGACCTGTTCTTCCGCCTGACCAGTGGAGGAAGGTCATGACCGTCGGACATCCGGCAGCGTGGCAGCAGCAGGCCGCGCCCGCACCGGCACCCGGCCCGTGGGCCGCCCGCGCCTCCCGGTCGTCGTCGTTCTGGCGGCTGGTGGCGGTGGAGGCGCGCAAGCTCGTCGGCACGCGGTCGGACAAGATCGTGATGGCCTGCGCGCCGGTGTTCCTGATCGGACTGATGGCGCTGTTCACGTTGCCGCAGACCAACCTCGCGAGCGCGGGCAGGCAGCTCCAGCCGATGCTCCTGGTGATCCAGCTCGGCCTGCTGCTGGTCTTCGCGACCGTGATCAAGCTCGTCGCGGGCGAGTGGCAGTACAAGAGCGTGCAGCCCACGCTGCTGGTGCAGCCCTCGCGCATGCGCTACCTGCTGGCGCAGGGCACGGTGCTCGCCGGCGTGTGGCTGGTGTGCTCGCTGGTCACGTTCGTCCTGTACCCGCTGATGATCAAGAGCGCGGCAGAGGGGCTCCACCACAACTACCTGCTCGGCTCACGGCCCGGCTGGGTGCTCGGCGTGACGATGCTGGCCACCGCGCAGGTGCTGCTCACGGCGTTGATCGTCTCGCTGCTCATCCCGAACACGGGCGGCTCGCTGACGGTGTTCTTCGTCGTCGTGCCGATGCTGGCGGTGGCCCGGCTGGCGCTGCCGGAGGTGTTCAGCCTGGTCTACCCGCTCGAAGCGGCCTGGCACCTGGCCGGTGACGGCGCGGGGTGGCCGCAGACGATCTCGTCGCTGGTGGTGTGGCTGACGCTGCTCGCCGTGTCGCTCGTGGTGCTCAGCAGGCGCGACGCGGGCTGACGCTCAGCCCGCCCGGCTGCCGCCGTTCTCGTCGATCAGCGGCAGCAGCTTCTCCGCCGCCTCCTTGGCCCTCGGGCAGAAGTCGCGCAGCGCGCGGTCGATCGGCTGGTCGACGTCCTGGGCCGACAGGGCGATGCTCTCGTCGAAGTCCATCGAGGCCGTGACCTCGAACGGCTGCTCGGAGCCGGTGTCGACGGTGACCGTGCAGTTGTCGTTGACCGACCCGGCGATCTTGGTGATCGCGTAGTAGCGGTCCAGCAGGATCGACCGCTGGAAGTAGCCGCCCCCGCCGAGGTCGCCGTTCCAGGCGTCGGAGAAGTACTGGGCCTTCGACTTGCGGTTCGACATCGGGCTGAACAGGTGGATCGAGAGGTTCCCCCACGGCTCGCGCGCGTTGCAGCCGCCGCCCATGCCGTCGGCGGGCTTCGACTCGAGCCCGAGCAACGACCCGAGGTCGCGGGGCAGGGTGCCGCACTTGTTGTCGAAGACCGCCGGCCGGGACTTCACGAAGTCCAGGTTGTCGTAGTTGACGGCCTGCGGGTCCAGCTCCGGTCCCGGCGAGGCCACCGGCGGTTCGGGCGGCGCGGTGCAGGCCGTGAGAGCCGCGACGCAGGCCGCCAGTGCGATGTAACGGATCGTGCGCGTGCCCATGCCGGTAGTTCAGCACATCCATGATCTTCCGGCGCGGATTCGGCGCAGTTGACCGGGCGCACGACCGGGTGACGCGTGGTCAGGAGGGCGCGCCCGTCCAGTCCCTGTTCATCCTTCTCCCCGTTTGTTTGTGGCGGCAGGACTGAGCCCCCAGCCCCGGCCTGCCGCCACAACCCCCCAGAAACAGGACGACGTCTTGCCTGCCGTCCGGAATCAGCATGTCCCGCAACGGCTTCCGGTGGCAGGGGTCTCCCGTCTCCCGATCACGCAGGCGACGGGAGACGCCTGGGATTGCGCGGGACGGCGGATCAGACTCGGAGGCAGCCGGGCGTCCGCCGACGCCGGCGCTCCGGGGGACTGGGCCTGCGACCAGCGGCTCAGTAGTCTGCAACGGTCGATTCACCGGCCGCTGGGGAGCGGCGGTCGAGGGCGGGGACGAATGGCTGAGCAGTCGGATGTCTTTGGAGTGGAGCTGCGGCGCCTGCGCACCGCGGCGGGCCTGTCGCTGGCGGTGCTGGCGGCGCAGGTCCACTACAGCAAGGGCTATCTGGGCAAGATCGAGACTGGCTTCAAACAACCAGGTGTTGATCTGGCCCGGCGCTGCGACGCGGTTCTCGGAGCCGGTGGACGTCTGGCAGCCCTGGTGGACCAGCCCTCCCCCGCGAGCCCGCTCGCTGCCGTCGCGGCCGACGGCGACGGCGAAGTGTGGGTGATGAGCATGGCTCCGGACGGGTCGAGCTGGATGGTTCCGATGCCTCGGCGCGACGCGATCGCGACGGGCGCCGCGTCGTTGCTCGGGCTGACGCTGGGGGCTCCCCGCGCCGCCTCCGCGAGCGCGGCGCACGACGGCACGCTGGCGGCGTTCCGGTCGCTGTTCGCCGAGGTCAGGAAGCTGGGGCAGACGACGAGCCCGAGCGTGGTGCTGCCGATGGTGACGGTGCACACCCACACGTTGCGCGGCATGGCCAATGGTGCGCCCACGCCCGTTCGCGAGGAACTGCTGGGCCTCGCCGCCCGCTACAGCGAGTACGCCGGGTGGATGGCCCAGGAGGCCGGCGACGACAGGGCCGCGATGTGGTGGACCCGCAACGCCGTCGAGATGGGCGCCGCGGCCGGTGACACCGAGATGGCCACGTACTCGCTGATCAGGCAGGCGTTGATCACGCTCTACCGCGACGACGCCGCCGGCACCGTCGACCTGGCCCAGCAGGCGCAGGCCGCGCCGGGCACCTCACCTCGCGTCCAGGGGCTCGCCGCGTTGCGCGAAGCCCAGGGCCACGCGCTGGCCTGCGACTACGACGCCTGCCGGCGGGCGCTCGACCGCGCCGCCGTCCTGCTCGCCAGGGCGGGCACCGCCGACGGCATGGTCATGGGTTCGGGCTCGGTCAGCGGCGCCGACCTGAACAGCCTGGTCGAGGCCTGGTGCCTGCACGACCTCGGCCAGTCCCGCCAGGCGGCGGACGTCTTCGACCGGCAGCTGGCCCTGGTGCCCGGCAGCGCGCACCGCACCCACGCGCGCTTCGGCGCCCGCCGCGCCCTCGCCTACGCCTCCGCCGGCGACATCGACCACGCGAGCGAGCTGACCGCGAAGGTCCTCGACGCCGTCGACCTGGTCGACTCGGCCACCGTGCGCCAGGACCTCAGGCAACTGGCCCGCCTCCTCGGCCGCGAGCGCAAGCAGGCCGCGGTCAGCGAGGTCTACCCCCGCCTCAACGCGGCTTTGCGCAGTCAGCTCCACTAACGATTCACCGAACACAGCACGATGGGGGCGTTGAAGTGTCCGATGCGGCGATTTTCCAGCGCAGGTTCGAGGCGCTGGCCGCGAACGTCGAGGACTTCATCCGCGGCAAGCCGGAGGTGGTCAGGCTCGCACTCGTGTGCCTGCTCGCCGAGGGACACCTGCTGATCGAGGACGTACCGGGCGTGGCGAAGACCTCGCTCGCCAAGGCGATCGCGCGCTCGGTCGCGGGCGCGGAGGTGAAGCGGATCCAGTTCACCCCCGACCTGCTCCCGTCCGACGTGACCGGCGTGCAGGTGTACGACCAGGGCCGCTCGCGCTTCGAGTTCCGCCAGGGCCCGGTCTTCACCCACATCCTGCTGGGCGACGAGATCAACCGGGCCTCCCCCAAGACCCAGTCGGCGCTGCTGGAGGTCATGGCCGAGGGCCAGGTCACCGTCGACGGCCGCCCGATCCCGGTGCCCTACCCGTTCCTGTGCATCGCCACCCAGAACCCCGTCGAGCACCAGGGCACCTACGCCCTGCCGGAAGCGCAGCTGGACAGGTTCATGATGCGCATCGGCATCGGCTACCCCGAGAACCTGGCCGACGAGATCAGCATCCTGTCCTACGGCGTCACCCGCCGCCGCCCGGACGAGCTCAAGTCCGTGATGGAACTCGACGACCTCCGCCTGATGATCCGGGCCGTCCGTGAGCAACGGGTGGCCGACGACCTGCGCGAGTACGTCGCCCGCCTGGTCCGCGCCACCCGAGTGCACCCGGACGTCGAACTGGGCGTGAGCCCGCGCGGCGGCATCGCCATGATCACCGCCGCACAGGCCTACGCGCTGGCCGCCGGGCGCCCGTACGTGACCGCGGACGACGTGAAGGCCGTGGCCGTGCCCGTGCTGAACCACCGGCTCCTGCTCACCCCGGAAGCCCGCATCCAGCAACGCACGACCCAGGCCGTCCTGACCGAGGTGCTCGCCGCCGCGCCGGTCCCGAACGGCGGATGACCTGTCGTGCTGACCAGAACCGGCACGGCGATGGCCTGTGCCGCCGTGACCCTCGTGGCCCTCGGCACGTGGGCGGACTACCCCGAACTGGTCGTCCTGGGACTCACCGCCGCCGCGACCCTGCTCCTGGCCGTGCTGTGGCTGATCGCCGCACCCCGCCTGACGGTGGTGCGAGAGGTACGCCCCCACCGCGTCTTCGAAGGCACCGCCGCGCAGGGCACGCTGACCGTGACCAACGTCGGCAGGCGCCGCAGCCCCCCGCTCGTGGTCACCGAGACCATCGGCGGCCACCGCACGACGGTCCCCGTCCCGGCTCTCGCGGCCGGTGACAGCTGCACGGTCGGCTACGCGCTGCCCGTCACCCGGCGCGGCCGCTATCTGATCCCGCCCGTGTTGCTGGGCCACTCCGACCCGCTGCGCCTGCTGCACCGCGGTCGCGCGTCCGGCAGCGGACTGGTCCTGCACGTCTACCCCCGCGTCCACCCCCTGGCCATGATCACGACCGGCGGACCGCAGGACGCCGAAGGCCCGACGGCCGGCAACGCGCCGCTGGGCGGTGTGGCGTTCCACAGCCTGCGGGAGTACGCGCCCGGCGACGACTGGCGCCGCATCCACTGGGGTGCGACCGCCCGGACCGGCACCGTGATGGCCCGGCACGTGGTAGTGCCCGACGAGCCGCGCCAGCTGGTCGTGCTCGACACGAGCGTGGCGCCCTACCCCGGCCAGACCTTCGAGGACGCGGTGCGCGTCGCCGCGTCGTTCTGCCTGGCGGCCGAAAACGCCGGGTTGCCGTTCCGCCTGCGCACGACGAGCGCGCTGGAACACGACTCCGCCGGCGCCGCACTGGAGTTCCTGTCCACTGTGGACAAGAGCCGGACCGACCGCGGCCTCGCCGCGCTCACCGACCAGTTGCGCGACTTCGTCTCCGACACGCAGGGCGTCGCGCTGACCGTGGTCACCGGCAGGGTCGACACCACGACCGCACAGCTGCTGATGTTGCTGCGCCCCAGGTTCCTCTCGGTCAGCCTCGCCCAGCTGGGCGCGACCGAGACGGTGACGAGGCCACGAGGTGTGCTCGCGGTCGCCGCGGCGGGCAGCGACCAGTTCGCCACCGGCTGGAACCGGCTGGTGCTGCGATGAACCGGTTGCGCGCACTCGCACCGGGAGTCGCCGTCGTCGAGGTGGTGCTGGCGCTCGTGGCGGCCGCGGCGGCAGCGCTGGTGTACCAGGACTTCTTCGCCACTCCCGGCTACCTGGTCCCGCTGGGGCTCGCCTGTCTCGCCGGTGGCGTGACCGCGGCACCGCACCACCGGCGCGCGTGGCCCACTCCGCTGCTCGCCATCGCCGGACTGGCGCTGGTCATCGTCTTCGGCGTCTTCCGGGGCGCGGGCTCCGAAGTCCTCGACGGCGTGCCCGGCAGCTGGAACCGCCTGCTCGCCGTGGCCGTGCCCGCCGATCCGTGGGGCGAGCTGCTCGTGGTGCCCACCGTCGTGATGTGGGCATCGGCGTTCACCTCGGTCGTCCTGGTCCGCCACACCCGGAACGCACTGGCGCCGCTGGCTCCCCCGCTCGCCGGCTTCGTGTTCGCCGTGTTCGTCGTCGGCAACCAGGCAGGCGGTCACGCGGCCGCCACCGCGGTGTTCCTGGTGACGGCCCTGGTCCTGATCGCGATCCGCGCCCACCGCGCCGCGGGTACCGGCGCGGTCCGGATCGACCGCCGGTCACCCCGTTCCCTCGCCGCGCTCGGCGCCGCGGTCCTCGTAGTCGCCGTCAGCGCCCTGCTCGGCACGGCGGGCGGCCAGGTCCTGCCGATCGCGTCCGGCGACCACCGCTTCGACCCGCGGGACCTGATCGCCCCACCGGTCACGACCACCGACGCCCTCACCCCGCTGGCGAGGCTGAAGAGCCAGCTCAGGGAGAGTCCCGCCCGCGACCTGTTCACCGTGCGGCTCGACGTCGAGTCCTACACGCAGGTCGACCGCATCCGCACCGCGGCGCTGGACGAGTTCGACGGCACCACCTGGACCTCGGGAGCCACCTACCGCGTGGCCGGCAGCCACCTCACCGCCGATCCCGCGCTGACCAGGGGCAGGCAGGTGACCGCGCACGTCGACCTCAAGGACCTCGCCGGCCCTCACCTGCCCGTCATCGGCTGGCCGTCACGACTCGAGACGACCGGTGGCAGCCGCGGCCGGCTCGGGTTCGACGCCGGCTCTGGCGTCGTGGTCAGCAGCGCGCCGAAACTGCAGGGGCTCGGCTACGACCTGACCGGGGAGGTCACCGTCCGGGACGACGGGCTGATCCAGGCCACCACGACACCCGGACACTCGCGGTCGCTGCCCGAGGGTCTTCCGACATCGCTGCGGGTGATGGCCGCGGAGTTGACCGGTCTTCCCGGCCTCACCGCCTACGGCAAACTGGTGGCCCTGGAAACCCGCCTCCAGGCCGTGACCATGAGCATGACCCGCCCGCCGGGGCACTCCTACGCCACTCTCGCCGCCATGCTGTCCGACGAGGAGACGGGCAGCGGTTACTCCGAGCAGCACGCGGCGGCGTTCACCGTGATCGCCAGGGCGATGGGCTTCCCGGCCAGGGTCGCCGTCGGGTACCGCCTGCGCAACTACCAGGGCGGGGTGTTCCGCGTGAACACCGCCGACGCCCACGCGTGGTCCGAGGTGCACTTCGCCGGCTACGGCTGGGTGGCGTTCGAACCCAGCCGCCCCGACTACGGAGCCCCGCCGGCGGAGCCGCAGGACGCGCCCCGCGTCGTTCCGCCCCAAGCCGCGCCGCCGGCCACGACGCCGATGCCCGCCCCGCCCACCTCGACCCAGTCCACCGAAGTGGTGGAGGGGCCGGGCTTCGGCTGGAACAGCGTCCGCGACGGCACCGTGCTGGCCGCGGTCGCCGCGGTGCTGCTGGCCCTGCTCGCCTGCGGGTTCGTCGTACTCGTCAAGAACCACCGCCGGCGCCGCAGGCAACGGGACCCCGATCGCGCCGCGCGGGTGCTCGGCGCCTGGCAGGAGCAGATCGACCGGCTGACCGAGCGCGGCATCACGTTCCCGGTGTCGCTCACGGCCCACGAGGTCGCCCGCCGCGTTCACGACGAACTCGGCGAGGCCGCGCCGCTGTTCACGGCGTCGGCGGAACTCGCGAACGCGGCGGTCTACGCGCCCGAGACGCTCGACGACGCGGACGCCGACCAGTCCTGGCGACTGGTGACCGAACTGCGCGATCAGCTCCACCCCGGGCGCGCGTCCCTGTCGCGGCTGCGCGCGGCGGTGGATCCACGTCCGCTCTGGTCGGGCTGGAGCACCGCGCGGCAACGGCGGCAGGCACGCGAAAGCCTGGAAGTGGGGCGGTACCGGTGACGGCGACGCTCCGGTGGCGGCCCCGGATCCTGGTCGCGTTCGCGGCGGTCACGTCGCTGGCCGCGGCGATGCTGGTGGACGGACCGGGATACGACATGACCCAGGTCCCGATGCGCACCGGCGCGATCTGGCTCGCGTCCAACAGGACCGGGCAGGCCTCGCTCGTGGACGGCACGATCGGCGAAGTCCGGGCACAAGCGGCGGTGGCCGAACCGGGCGCCTTCCTGAAAGTGGCTCAGCGCGCGAACTCCGCCTTCGTGGCCGACCAGAAGACGGGACGACTGTCCCGCGTCGACACCGCCACCGAGCACATCACCCGGTCGGACGTCGTCCTCCCCGTGAGCGGAGGCCTGGTGCTGCGACCGACCCGGGACTCGCTGTACGCGGTGGACAGTCAGAGCGGAACCGTCGAGTCCGTCGACCCGGCCACGATGCGGTCCACGGGCGCGCCGAAGATCCTCGCCGCGGCGCTCAGGCCGGACAGCGTCGTCGTGGACGGCGGCGGCCGGTTGTGGGCGATCGACGACAGCACAGGCGACCTGGTCTGGCTCGCGGGTGGTGAGCGACGGACCCGTCCGACCGGGTCCAGGACCGGCCACCTCACCGTCGCGGCCGGCCTGCCGGTGCTCGTGGACCCCGCGCGTGGCACCGCCGAGCTGCTCGATCCGGAGACGGGCGCGGTCACCCGGACCGTGCGACCCGCTCTGCACGAAGGCGACGAGGTGGCTCTCGCCGAGTCGTCGGATCGATCGAGGGTGGTGATCGCGAACACCACTCGCGGCGAGCTGATCACGTGCGCGTTCGACACCGGTACCTGCACCGGGCCCGTAGAACTCGGTGGTGAGAGCGCCCGATTCGGTCCCCCGGTCGAGGTCGGCGATCACGCCGTGGTTCCCGACTACTCCAGTGGACGGGCCGTCGTCGTCGATCTCGTGGACACGCGCGTGGTCGCGCAGCGCCTCCTCTTCGCGGAACCGGTCAGGTTCGAGCTGCTCACCCGCGACGGCATCGTCTTCTTCAACGACGCCGCCAGCGACGTCGCCGGAGTCCTGGAGCTCGACGGTGAGATCATGACGATCACCAAGTACACCGAGACTCCCGCGGGAGTCGACCAGACCCCGCCGAAGACCGATCCGCGTGTCCAGGCGGAGCAGCTGACTCGGACGGGACTGCCCGAGCGCCAGCCCGGCCTCGGGATCGAACGCCAGACGGTCCCGCCGGCCCAGCCGGACTCCGGGCCGCCTGCCCAGCGAGCGTTCATCTCGATCACTCCCGGCAACCGGGGCGAGGTCGGCAGCGAGTTCGAGCTGACCCTGACGCTCCTGCCGGCCGTCCACTCCGACGTCCGCTGGACGTTCGGCGACGGAACCGCGAACTTCGGCAGCACCGTGCGGAACACGTGGCACGTGCCGGGCATCTACACGGTCGAAGCCGTCGCCGTGCTCGACTCGGGGAAGAAGGCGCTGGCGACCGCTGTCGTGACCGTGGACCCCGTCGGAGCACCGCTGCACATCGCACGGTTGTCCGTGCAACGGCCGAAGCCGGTCGTCGGGGAACAGGTGCACTTCAGCTCGGACGCCTCCGGCAATCCGGACTCCTGGTCGTGGACCGTCACCGCGGCGGATCAGCGAACACCCGTGACCACGGCGAGAACGGCGGCATTCGACCACAGGTTCACCGCACCGGGCAGGTACACCGTCTCGCTCACCATCGGGCGAGGGGGCAGGACGGCCACGGCCTCCCAGGAGCTGACCGTCGCCCGCGGCGCCGTCGAGGGCTGGGGCGGCAACCTGTGGGGGCAGTTGAACATCCCCCCGGCGGCGAAGAGCGGGGTGATCGCGATCGCCGCGGGCGGCGGGCACAACCTGGCGCTGAAGACGGACGGGTCCGTGGTCGCGTGGGGCAGCAGCAACATCTACGGCGAGCTGGACCTGCCTCCGGAGACGTCGAGCGGGGTGATCGCCGTCGCCGCCGGTGAGATGCACGGGCTGGCGTTGAAGGCGAACGGCACCGTTCTCGGCTGGGGCGGCAGGAACCAGTCCGGCCAGGGCGTGGTGCCACCGGCCGCCCAGAGCGAGGTGGTCGCCATCGCCGCGGGCCGTGAACACAGCCTCGCGCTGAAGAAGGACGGCTCGGTGATCGCCTGGGGCCACGGTCTGCAGGGGCAGACGACGGTGCCGTCGGGCGCGAAGTCCGGTGTGGTCGCGATCAGCGGCGGAGGGTCGCACAGCATGGCGCTGAAGGCGGACGGCTCCGTGATCGTCTGGGGCGGCGACAGCACCGAGGAGACCCCCGTGACCGAGGTACCGCCCGAGGCCACCGCGGGTGTGATCGCCATCGCCTCGGAGAGTTCGAGCTGTCTGGCGCTGAAGTCCGACGGCTCGGTCATCGGGTGGGGCAGCGACGCGCAGGGGCAGATCTCGGTGCCGCCGGCGGCCAGGAGCGGGGTCGTCGCGATCTCCTCCTACTTCTGGCACGTGCTGGCCCTGAAGGCGGACGGTTCAGTGGTCGCGTGGGGAACCGACCTGTTCGGCGACGGCACGACGAGGGTGCCACCGCAGTACAGCAGCGGCGTGCTGGCTGTCGCGGCGGGCAAGCTGTACAGCCTGGTTCTGGTGTAGGGAGCGCGATGACCTCTGGGGGATCTCGCATGCGACGCACGAAGGCCTTGACCGCGCTGGCCGCTGCGGCCGTGACGGCCGGAGCTGTTCTCTTGGCAGGACAGGGATACGACGCCGCGCGTGTGCACATGGTCGCCGGCGCGATCTGGCTGACGTCCGTCCAAACAGGACAGGCCACGCTGGTGGACGGAGCGAGCGCCGAGGTCAAGGCGAGCGTGCGGGTCGCCAGGCCGGGCACCGCGTTCGACGTCGTCCAGCACGACGGCGCCGGTTACGCGCTGAACGCCGGGACCGGGCAGCTCAGCCGTGTCGACAGCGCCACGGAGGAGGTGTCCTCGCCGGTGTCCGTTCTCCCGGCGAGCGACGGACTCACCGGGAAAGCCGCCCCGGGCGTGCTCTACGCGGTCGACGTCCACAGTGGAACGGTGGCCTCGGCCGACGCGAGAACGCTGGCACCGCAAGGGGAACCCCTCATACTGGCCGAGTCGCTCAAGCCGGACAGCGTCTTCGTGGACGGCGGCGGACGGCTGTGGGCGATCGACGCCGGCTCCGGTGAACTGGTCTGGCTGGCCGCGGGCGAGCGGCGCAGGAGTTCCGTCTCGTTCGGGAACGGCCACCTCGCGATCACCGAGGGCAGGCCCGCCGTGGTGGACACCGCACGCGGCACGGTCGACCTGATCGACCCCGGGACCGGTGCTGTCACGCGCTCCTTGCGGGTGCCGCTGCACGAGAACGACGTGGTGGCTGTCAGCGGGTCCGCGGACCGTTCGCGCGTGCTCATCGCCAACAGCACGCGCGGCGAACTGGTCACGTGCGCGTTCGACGCCGGCGGCTGCGCCGATCCTGTCGAGATCGGTGCGGAGGGCGCCGACCTCGGGCCTCCCGCCGAGATCGGCAACCACGCCGTCGTGCCCGACCGCTCCACCGGGACGGC
This sequence comes from Lentzea sp. NPDC092896, assembly GCF_044754905.1. Classification (NCBI taxonomy): domain Bacteria; kingdom Bacillati; phylum Actinomycetota; class Actinomycetes; order Pseudonocardiales; family Pseudonocardiaceae; genus Lentzea; species Lentzea sp. NPDC092896. Next base: position 509,205 of record NZ_JBIVPX010000001.1, on the reverse strand, counting down.
CACGATCGTCGACCTCGCCGGCACTCGGGTCGTCGCCCAGCGCGAGCTCTTCGCCCAGCCGGCCCGGTTCGAGTTGCTCACCCACGACGGCATCGTCTTCTTCAACGATCCCGCCGGTGACGGCGCCGGCGTGCTGGACCTGGACGGCGAGGTCCGGACGATCGTCAAGTACACCGAGCAGGGGGCGTCCGAGGGCGACGCCCCTCCCGCGCCGGAGCCGCGCGCGCAGGCGAACCAGGTGACGAAGATCGACAGCCGGAAGCAGCAACCGATCGCCGGGCTTCCCGGCCGGCAGGGCAGGACGTCCCTGACGACGCCACGGCCTCCAGCACCACCCACGCCTCCCGCCGCGTCGATCGTGGTCAGCCCGGCCGGCCGGGCGACGGTGGGCGACGAGCTCGACCTGAGGATGGTCCTGCGACCGGAAGGTGCCGCGGCCGTCCGCTGGTCGCTCGGCGACGGAACGGAACCGACCGGCGCCTCCGTGCGCCACCGCTGGCAGCGGCCCGGTGTCTTCACCGTCCGCGCGGAGGCGACCCTCGGCAACGGCACAGCCGTGCACGCGGAGACCGCGGTCACCGTCGATCCGGTGCAGGCGCCGCCGACGATCGCCCACCTCTCCGTCCAGAGACCGAAACCCGTGATCGGCGAGTCGGTGCGCTTCAGCGCCGACACCGGTGGGAAGCCGGACAGCTGGGCGTGGACCGTGACCAGGCCCGGTGCGGCAGCACCCGAGATCACCGCGCGCACCCCCGAGTTCGACCACAGGTTCGCCTCGCCGGGCGTCTACACGGTCTCGTTGAGGATCACGAGCGGAACCCTGAGCGCCGAGTCCTCCCGCCAGCTCACCGTCGCCCGCGGCGCCGTCAAGGGGTGGGGCTACAACTGGGGCGGCCAGCTGAACGTCCCGCAAGCGGCCCTGAGCGGCGTGGTCGAGATGGACGCGGGCCTCAACCACGGTCTGGCGCTGAAGGCGGACGGCTCCGTCGTCGCCTGGGGCTACAACGGCTACCAGCAGCTCAACGTGCCCTCGGAGGCGTTGAGCGGCGTGGTCGCGATCGCCGCCGGCGGCAACCACAACATGGCTCTGAAGAACGGCGGCGTCATCGCCTGGGGCAGCAACATCCTGGAACAGCTGCACGTGCCGCTGCAGGCCAAGAAGGACGTGGTCGCGATCGCCGCCGGGCACGACTTCAGCCTGGCGCTGAAGTCCGACGGCTCGGTGATCACCTGGGGTGTCGACGTGTGGCGCTTGACGCCGTTGCCGCTGTCGGTCCTGAGCGGCGTCACCGCCATCGCGGCCGGCGGCAGGCACGCGATGGCCATGAGGACGGACGGCTCCATCGTCGTCTGGGGTGAGACCAATCTCGGTGAGGCCAACGTGCCGTCCGAGGCCAAGAGCGGCGTCGCCACCATCGCCGCGGGGTTCATGTCCAGCTATGCCTGGAAAGCGGACGGCACGCTGATCGCCTGGGGTGACGACAAATGGGGTCAGGTGACACTTCCGGCGGAGGCGAGGAGTGGTGTGGTCGCCTTCGACGCCGACTTCGCGCACGGCTTGGCGTTGAAAGCGGATGGCAGAGTGATCGCCTGGGGCCACAGCGCGTTCGGCGAGTCGGTCGTGCCGCCTGAGTACAGCAGCGGCGTGCTCGCCGTGGCGGCCGGCGAGCGCTTCAGTCTCGTCCTGGTGTGACCGGTGGGGGGAAGAAGTCGATGGGGATGAGCAGACGAACCCAGGTCGTGACCGCGGCTGTCGCCGTGGCCACGACCGCGGCAGCCGTGCTCGTGGCCGGACCAGGGTTCGACACCGCACGGGTGCGGATGAGTTCCGGCTCGGTCTGGCTCGCGTCCAACCGGACCGGGACGGCGGTGCTGGCGGACGGCGCCACCGCGGAGCTGGTGACGTCGGTGCGGGTGGACGAGCCCGGCGCGGCGTTGAGCGTCGCCCAGCAGGGCAGTTCCGCGCTGGTCATGAACCAGGAGACCGGCGTGCTGAGCCGCATCGACAGTGCCACCCTCGACGTCACGCGTTCCGCGGCGGCGATGCCGGCGAGTCCCGGACTCGTCGTGGTGTCCGCGCGACACGTGGCCTACGGGGTGGACGTCCGCAGTGGAGAGGTCGTCTCGGTCGATCCGCAGACCGTCGCGCCACGAGGCCGGCAGCGGCTGGCCGAGTCGCTCAGTCAGGACAGTGTCGTCGTCGACGACCGTGATCGGTTGTGGGCGATCGACGACACGACCGGTGATCTGGTCTGGCTGGACGGGGACCAGCGGCGCACTCGTTCCACCGGGGCGAAGTCGGGTCGCCTCGCGCTCACCGCGGACCGTCTCGCACTGGTCGATCCCGAACGCGGCACGGCGGAGCTGCTCTCAGCGGAGACCGGCGCCGTCACCCGTTCCGCGCGGACCGGCCTGCGGGCCGGCGACACGATCGCCGTCAGCGGTTCCTCCGAGCGATCCCGGGTGCTCATCGCCAACAGCACCCGCGGCGAGCTCGTCGTCTGCGCGTTCGACACCGGCTCCTGTGACGAGCCCGTGCAGGTCGGCGTTCCTGGTGAGGAGCTCGGTCCCCCGCTGGAGATCGACGGCCACGCGGTGGTGCCCAACCACTCCACCGGGCAGGCCACGATCACCGACCTCACGACCGGGAAGGTCGACGCTCAGCGCGAACTCTTCGCGGAGCCGACCCGGTTCGAGCTGATCGCCCGCGACGGCGTCGTGTTCTTCAACGACCCGAACGGCAGCGTCGCCGGGGTGCTGGACCTGGCGGGCGAGGCCAGGACCATCTCCAAGTACCAGCGGGGGACCGAGGGCGAGTCCCCCACCTCTCCCGACCGCCCCGGCACGGCGGATCAGGTGGCGGCGGCCGATCGCCGCGAGCACAAGCCCGACGCAGGACTCACCGGGCCGCCGAAGCAGACGACCCGGCAGGCCCCGGTCTCGCCCGCGACGATCTCCTCGGCGTCCATCGCGGTCAGTCCCGGCAACCGCGGCGCGGCAGGTGACGAGTTCGAGCTGACGATGCTGCCGCGCCCGGCCGGTGCCGCCGCGGTGCGCTGGTCGTTCGGCGACGGTTCCGAGGCCTCTGGCGGCAACGTCCGCCACAGCTGGACCAGGCCGGGTGTCTTCACCGTCCGTGCCGAGGCCACGCTCCCCAACGGAACGAGAACGCACGCGGAGACCACGGTCACGATCGACCCGGCGCAGGCTCCGCTCTCCGTCACGCAGCTCGTCGTCCGGCGGCCCAAGCCGGTGATCGGTGAGCGGGTGAGCTTCAGCGCGGACAGCACCGGAAAGCCGGACCGGTGGAGCTGGACCGTCACGAGGCCGGGCACGATCGCGCCCGAGGTCACCGCGGACACGGCGGAGTTCGGCCACCGGTTCACCGTGCCCGGCGTCTACACCGTCTCGCTCACGATCACGAGCGGCACCAGGACAGCTCAGTCGTCCCGGAAGTTCACCGTGGCCCGCGGTGCTGTCGAGGCCTGGGGTGACAACACCTACGGGCAGACACAGGTGCCACCAGCGGCGTCAAGCGGCGTGATGGCGATCTCGGCCGGGTTCGAGCACAGCCTCGCGCTGAAGTCGGACGGCTCCGTCGTCGCCTGGGGCGACAACCGCTACGGGCAGGCTGAAGTTCCCGCCGAGGTGGCCGACGGGGTGGTCGCCATCGCCGCCGGCGGAATCTACAACATCGCGCTCAAGGAGGACGGCTCGGTCGTCGCCTGGGGCGGCGCCGTCCCGGGGTGGAACTCGGTGCCGCCGCACGCCCAACGCGACGTGGTCGCGATCTCCGCGGGCATGGCGCACAGTCTGGCGCTGAAGAGGGACGGCTCGGTCGTGGCCTGGGGCGATGACAGCTTCGGCGAAACCCACGTCCCGGCAGAGGCAGCGAGCGGTGTCGTCGCGATCGCCGCCGGTATCGCCTACAGCCTGGCCATCAAGGCGAACGGATCCGTGGTCGCCTGGGGCCAGGAGGACTATCCCTACCTGAAGTTGCCGCCCGAAGCCTCCAGTGGCGTGGTCGCGATCGCTGCGGGCGACGCCCCGCTGGCGATGAAGGCGGACGGCTCGCTCTTCCGCTGGGGCAGCTACCCGGCCTACGAGATACCGCCGGCGGCCCGGACCGGGGTCGCCTCGTTCGACACCAGCCACATGCACTTCCTCGCCCTCAAGACGGACGGCTCCGTGATCTCGTGGGGAGAGGACAACGCGGGCGAGACGTCGGTGCCTCCCGCGTACGGCCACGGCGTGCTGGCCGTGGCTGCGGGGAGCAAGTACAGCATGGTCCTGCTGGAAGGCCTCGGCTGACGGCTACGAGTAGCGGGACCGGGTGGCCTGGCGCAGCTCGCGCCAGGCCACGGCCACCTTCGCCGGGTCTCCGTCGAAGGCCCCGGAGCGCAGCAGGACCGAGTCCGCGTCCAGCCTGGCCGCGTTGCGCTGGTAGATGACCGAGTCGTCGTGGTCGAGACGCACGGCGAACTCGCCGAGCGACGAGAACGGGGCGTCGTGCAGTTCCAGCAGGCTGCGCAGGAACTCGTAGTCGGCGAAGGCCCAGTCGAACGCGCTGCCGTCCACGACGTTGAAGAACACGCGACTGAGCACCTGCCGCAGTTGCACGCTCAGCGCCTGCCGAGGAGGCGCTCCGCCCCAGTCGGGAAGCGCTGCCGCGTGCCGCGGGTCGACGACGTTGCGCAGGACGAGCGCTCGCAGGACCGGGGTCGTGCGTCCGTCGGCCGCGGTGGCGGAGGTGCGGCACAGCAGGCGGTGGACCAGGTCCTCCCGGCCCGTGGCGACGGCGGCCACGCCGATCACGCAGGTCAGCAGCAACGCCGGGTACGACGAGGCGTTGACCCAGACGTCCTGCGCACCTCGGTGCCGCGGCGCCGGGCGCAGGAAGCGTTCGACCAGGGCCGTCCACACCTCGTCGTGCCGCCGGTCGCCGGACCGCACGCCGATGGCGACCAGTCTCAGCAGCGGCGCCATGTCGTGCTCGTAGGCGGTGAGCCGCTTCTCCAGCGCCGCCGGCAGCTCGCTGTCGTCCAGGTGGCCGGAGGTGGGGTAGCGCGACTCCGTCAGCAGTTCGAGTGCCGCGGCTGCCGTCGCCTGGACGCGCTCGTGCACGGACAGTCCCAGCGGCTCGGACAGGGCCTGGCGGAACTCGGTGATCGGGCTGCGCAGTTCGCCCTCGGCCGGGCGCTCGGGGCGTGGGGCGGACGGGGCGGGCCTGGGCGTGACGAGTTCCGGCACCAGCTCGACCAGTTCGTCGACCAGGCGCGGGAGGTCCAGGTCGTCGCTGCGGTGGTGGATGCGCAGGTACTGGCAGCGCGCCACGCGCTTCAACGCGTCGGGCAGGTCTGCCTCTCGCAGCGGGTCGATGCCGTCCATCAGCACCGGGATGACGCGCAGGCCGCAGTCGAAGGCCTCGAGGATCTCGCGGCGCACCCAGTCGTCTGGCTTGTCGAGGCGGCGGACGCCCTCGCGGTCGACGGCGTTCACCCAGCGGGGGCCGATGAGGGCCAGGAGGACCTCGCACCGGCGCAGGCCGCTCAGGATCTCGCGGGAGAAGTCCTCGCCGAGGCGGATCGACTGGCTCGCGTAGAAGACCTGGTCAGCTCCGAAGCGCGCGCTCAACTCCCGCTTGATCAGGGCAGCCGCCCATTCACCGTCTCCGGTGCGGTAGTTGACGAACACGCCAGGCATCGCCCAAACCCTCTCACGTGAGGCTGTGGCGAGGAGATTACTGACCGCCTCCAAAGCGGTTTGCCACCCGGCGCTCTTCGCGGGCCTGTTCGACGCGTTCCTCCAGCGCCTCGAACCACTCGCGGCCCTGCCGGCCGCAGTTGTCGCGGATCTCGTGCTTGAGTTCGGACGTGTTGGCGTTCAGGGTGCGGACCATGTCGAGCCCCTGGTCGACCTGCGACCGGAGCTCGCCCTGCGACCTCTGCAGATGTGCCGCGGCGGCGCGCATCTCGGCGCGGGCCTGCTTGCTCACCACGAGCTGGAGCGGTGCGACTCGGGCGTGCCGGACGACGAACGCCATGGTGCGCAACGAGGTCTGCGCGGACCCGTAGGCCAGGTGCGCGGTGTCGGCGCACTGGTACGACTCGCGGTGGAAGACGCGCAGGGAGTGGAACTCGACGTCGGGCCGTGCCGGGTTCCTGGCCTGGAGTTTGACCAGGCGGGCCTGCACCTGTTCGGCCTGGCGGCGCACTCGGGCGTTCTCGGCGCGGACCCGTTTCAGCGTGCGGTCGGCCTCGGCGGCCGCGGCACGCACCTCCTCGACGGTGACGCGGCGGGGGCGGCGGTCCCACAACGCCATCACGACGAGCACGACGACGCCGGTCAGCGCCGCGCCGACGAAGAGCGACATGCCGTCGTCGATGACGTGTTCGCCGGGGACGGAAGGCTTCTTCATCAGGAACACGAAGGCGTTCATGGACGCCAGCAGCGTCACGCCGCGCAGGAGCAGACCCGGCCAGCGCTTCAGCACCGGTGAGCCGCGCAGCCGGCCGTTCCTGTTCAGCGCGAACCGGACCAGCAGCACGCCCAGCGGCAGCGACACGGCCGCGCCCCACAGCCACTCGCGCAGGTAGACCGCGTGTTCGGGGACGTCGTCGAGGACGATGCGCGCCGCGATCGCCGGTGACACCAGCACCATCGCCAGCGGCAACCCGAAGAACAGGACGAGGAACGCGAGCGCGCAGCCGCCGCAGCCGCTCCGGTCGCGGCTCACCGGCGGTGGCGGCCGGGCCTGCGGCCGGCGGGGGCGAGCGCGGCCGCGCCGGAGCCGTTGAGCACCTTGTCGATGACGTTCGCGACGCCGCCGGTGAGGTCGGCGTGGTGCTGAACGAGCATGGTGGTGAAGTGCGAGGTCAGGTCGATGTAGGCACGGCGTTCCTCCAGGGCCAGCCCCGGTTTCACGGTCTCGCGCTGCATGTTGACCATGCACTCCCGCAGCGCCGCGGCACTGCGGTCCGCCCTGCCCAGGTGCTTCTGCATCTGGCGCAGGGTGGTGGAGGACTCGCGGCGGCGCTGGTCCAGCAACGCCAGCTTGATCTCCTTGTCGTGCGCGGCTTTCGACTCACCGACCCGGCGCATCTCGGTGTTCAACGCGTACGACTCGGCGACGCACCGCCCGGCGGGCCCGAGCGGGCTCAGCGAGTCGGCGATGCGTGTCACCGTCTCGCTGAACCTGACGTCGTTTCCCTCGACCGTGACCAAACCCATGGCAGGTTCATCCACCCCGCCGGGCAGAGCGTTACAGCCCGAACGAACCGCTTCAGGGCGTCGAGATCACCCGGTCGCGGGGCTGGTGACGGCGTTCGCGATCCTCAGCGTCATCTGCTGCTGCGAGCTGTCGCGGACCGTCGGCGTGAACGAGTACGCGATGCGCCGCTGCCCGTCCCGCGTCGAGAACACGCCCGCGTTGAAGCCGTACCACTCCCCCGTCTTGCCCCACACCTCGACGCCGTTGATCGTGAAGGTCTGCAGGCCCGTCGCGTACGAGGCGGGCGAACCGTCCACCATGGACACCTTCGGCACGGTGAACATCTTCTCCAGCAGGTCTTTCCGCACCAGCCGGCCGTCGAACAGGGCGGCGCTGAACCTGGTGAGGTCGCCGGTCGTGGAGACCATGTCGCCTTCGCCGTGGGCCCTGGAGGAGTTGTAGTCGCTGACGTCGACCAGGCCTTGGCCCGGCACGTTCAGGTAGCCGTGGACGTGCGCGCCGCGGATCCGCGTCTCGTCGCGGCCCGGTACGTAGGTCCTGGTGAGGCCGAGCGGCCGGGTGATGCGCTTTTCCACTTCCTGCGCCAGATCGCGGCCGGTGACCTTCTCGATGACCATCGTGGCGAGCAGGTAGTTGATGCCCCGGTACTCCTGCTTCGTGCCCGCCGGGAACTTGGGCTCTGTCGGCGGGACCAACGCCCTGAGCTGCTCGGGTGTCCACTTGTCGTACCGGTGCGCGAGGACCTTCTCCGGCGTGCTCAGGTCGGGGTAGCCGACCTCGTTCGGGATTCCGCTGGTGTGGTTGAGCAACTGCCCCACCGTCACCGCGTCGATGGACTCCGGCAGGTCGGGGAAGTAGTGCCGGACCTTCGTGTCCAGGCTGAGTTCGCGTTCCGCCACCAACTGCAGCGCGACCGTCGCCACGAACACCTTGGTGACGCTGCCGATCCGGAACCGGTCGTCCGGCCGGACCGCGCGCCGTTGATCGGCCAGGCCTTCGGCGCCGTACCAGCGGCCCGCCTCACCGGAGACCCTCAGCTGCGCCGACGTCACGACCGGATGTTCCAGGTCGGCGATGGCCGCGTGCAGCAGTTCCGGTTGCAGCGGCGGTAAAGGCGTCACCGCGACCATGGCGGCGATCAGGAGTGACTTCATGATCACCACCGTGCCGCGAACGATGGCGCACGACCATGGCGCTGGCCCCCGCGCTCGCGGTAGGGCCAGCACCAAGTCGTTCTACCGCTAGCGAACCGCGCGCACGCCGTTCGCGAAGAACGCCAGCCGGACCTCGCGGTCCATCGCCCGCTCCGGGTGGTCCATCAGGCCGAACGCCAGGCCGTCGGCGCTCGTGATGCCCGCGACGTCCTCGAACGACCCGTCCGGGTTGGAGTCCTTCTCGTACCGCAGTGCGACGCGGTAGCCCTCGGTCTCACTGCCCGGGTCGAAGCGGCCTTCGCCGTGCGCGCACGGGAAGGTGAGGGTCTGACCGCCCAGGCCGGTGAGCCACGGGCTGTCGTTGTCGGTGTCGACGACGTGCCGCTGGTTCTCCTCGTTGCGGAACGTGCCGGCGCTGTTGACCTTCAGGCCGACCTTGCCGAAGCAGCCGCCGCGCACCGCGATCTGGAACCCGTTGCAGATGCCGAGCAGCGGACGCGTGCGGCACGCCTCGAACTGGTCCGCGAGATGGCTGCGCAGCAACGCCGCCGCCACCGCGCCACCGCCGAGGTGGTCGCCGAACGAGAACCCGCCGGGGATGCAGAGGATGTCGGCGTCGTCGAGCCGTTCGGTGCCCGCCAGCAGGTCGGCCGCGAACCTCATCCTCGGCTCGGCACCCACCTCGGCGAACGCTCGGACGGTCTCCTCCTGGCAGTTGGTGCCGGGCAGGTACAGGACGTTGACGGTCGGCTTCATGCGATCCTCGCCGTGAACGAGTTGAGCCAGCCGTCGCGCGCGGCCGGAGCGAACAGGTCGATGCCTTCGAGCACGATTCCGGTGCCCTCCAGCGTGCCTTCGAGCACGCCGAGGACGACGGGGTTGAGCTCGGCGGGCAGCGCGGCGACGTCCTCGGGGGCGACCTCGACGACGGCGCCGACGCGGTGTTCGGCGAAGAGCGACTCGGTGGTCGCGGACTCCAGCTTCACGCCGATGCCGCTGGCGAGCACGCCCTGGGCGAGCACACCCGCGACGCCGCCGGCGCCGATGCGGGCACCGCTGCGCAGCAGGGCCCTGCTCGCGGTGAGCGCGGCCAGGTAGCTGTCCACATCGGACAGTTCCAGGTCGTCGAGCGCGCCGATCGGCAGGCCGAGCTTGCGCGCGGCGACCGTGCCGACCGGGGAGCCCGTGGCCAGGCCGATGCGCACGAGCACGTTGCCCGCCGTGGTCCACTGCTCGCGCAGCAGGTCGTCGGTGTGCGGAACCTTGCCCAGCGCGGACAGGAACACCGCGGGCGGCACGCTGACGAGCCCCTCGTCGGTCTGCACGGAACCGGCCGACGAGTCCTTGCCCGAGATCAGCGGCACGCCGAAGTGGCGGACCAGCACCGCGAGCTCGTCGACCATGCCGACCAGCCACTCCCGCCAGTGCGGCGAGAGGTGCGGGGTGTAGAAGTTGTCGCACATGCAGATGTCCTTGACGGCGACACCCGCGAGCACCTGGCCCGCGATCGCCGCGCAGAACATCTGACGGGTCGCGGCGACCGGGTCCGCGTCGAACATCCACGGGTTGAACGCGGTGTTGAGCACGGCGGCGGCCTGCGAACCGTTGACCGGCGTGCCCGCCCAGTAGGCCGTGCGGACCGAGTTCTCGGTGCCGTAGTGCGGGCCGTACCAGGTGTTGCCCTGGACCGTGGAGTCGTACTGCGAGTCGGCGAAGTGCTGGGAGGCGACCTCCGCGTCGGCGACGACCTCCTCCAGCAGCCCGGCGAGCTGCGTCGGAGCCAGCTCCGGCCACTCGACCACGTCGGACGGACGCGGCGGCGGACCGACCTCGAACCGTTCGACCTCGATGTCGAGCAGGTCGTACGCCACGTCGAAGCCGAGCTCGCCCTGGTGCGCGGGAACGGCGTCCGGCGCGGCGGCGATCAGGGCCTCCTCGGTCAGATCCGGCGCGTGGAACACGTGGTAGCGACCCGTGTCCGCGAACCGGCCGATGACCGTCGAACGCACCATGTGGCGGTCGAGGATCTTCTTCGCCCGCTCCTGGTGCTCCGGCGGCACGGCGAGCAGCATGCGTTCCTGCGACTCGGACAGCAGGATCCGCCACATCGGCAGCGCCGCGGTCTTCAACGGCACCAGCGCGGTGTTGATCCACACGCCGCACGCCTCGCCGATCTCACCGACGGCGGAGTTCAGGCCGGCGCCACCGACGTCGGTCAGCGCGCTCATGCAGCCCGCCTCGCGCAGCTCGATCAGCGCCTTGCGGAACTTGACCTGCTCCAGCGGCGCGCCGATCTGCACGGCGGCGGTGTCCATCACGGCGCCGGCGGAACTCGCGGACGCCCCGTGGATGCCCTCGTTGCCCGTCAGGCCGCCGATCAGCACGACGAAGTCGCCGGGCCGCGGCGTGCCGCGCTGCGCCGCCGACACGGGCAGCAGGCCGATGCTGCCGCCGAGCGCGAACGGCTTGGCGCGGTACGCGGGGTGGAACGTCATGCGCGACGACATCATCGGCACGCCGAACGTGTTGCCGTACTCCTTGATCGCGCGGATCGTCTCGCCGGCGAGCCTGCGCGCGTCCGGGCGGCCCTTGATCGGCGCGGGCGCCTCGGGCTCACCGATCGCGGTGTACTCGAAGCTGCCGATGGGGTCTGCACTCAGACCGGTACCGAGGATGTCGCGCAGCACGCCGCCGAGCTTGGTCAGCTGGCCGAAGTAGCCGGAGATCGCCGACGGACCGTTGTGCGTCTCGGCCTTGATGGCGATCGCGTGGCCGTCGTAGAAGTCCCAGACGCCCGCGTTGTCGTGGAACATGCTCAGCACGTTCGGGTTGTCGACGTCCTTCGCGGCCTGCACGAGCCTGCCGAGCAGACTGCCCAGCGACTTCCACGTGGTGTGCGCGCAGTGGTCGCTCCAGCGGGCGTCCAGCGCCTCCAGCAGGACGTCCGTGACGAACTCGTCGCCGAGCGTCTGCTGGACGTGCTGCACGTGCTTCATCTGGACGAGCGAGAGGTTGCGGCCCCCGGCCACCCCCAGCTCGGTGAGCCCGGCGTCGTCGAGCCCGCGCAGGTCGTACTGCGCGGCGGACTCGTAGTGGCCCTGCGGCACGAGGGTGTCGTAGTGCGGTTCCTCGTCGTGCAGCTCTTCGATCGTCGCGTTGAACCGCGTCGAGGCGATCAGGTCCCGCAGCTTCGGCGACGCCGACCGGTAGCTGGTCGCGACCTTGCCGGCCCTGGCCTTCACGCCGAGCAGCCCGCACACGGTGATGATCGAGTCGCTCTCGTTGTCGACCACGCCGCGCTTGTAGGCGACCTGCACGGCGCCCGCGTCCAACGGCTGGTCCAGCGAGACCTCGACGTCGAGCTGGTCGCCGAGCACGGCGGCCACCTCGGTCAGCGCGGCCGGGTCCGGCGCGCCCTCGAACTCGACGTAGTAGTCGCGCCACACCTCGAGGTCGTCGAGCTCCCACGATCGGCCGAGCTCACGGATGTCGGGCTCCGCGATGCCCGCGGAGCGAACCGAGAACTTGTGGATCAACAATCCTCCTGGAGCTGAACGGTCGGAGCCAATTGTCCTGGGAGGCGACCGCGCTCGAGCAGGCACCCAGGCAACCGGGCGAGGCCGCACTGCGACACATGCAGCACCCTAGGCGGTGAGGCCGTTCCGACCCGCATCGGCGGAGCGCGACGCGCGTCACTCACACGCGCGAAAAAGGCTCGCCACCGTTCCCCGAGTCGGGGGACCCTGGCGAGCGACGTGCAGAAGATGATATGACTCGCCGAATTCCGAGTGGACCGGAATTCAGATTGGCAACTTTTTGTCCACCCATTGGCATTGATCGCGAGAATCAGCCCACTCATCGGTCACCAGACGCATCTGTTCCACGAAAATCTCACCCAACTCGGTGAGCGTCCCGGACGCGGCCAAAGAACGGATCGCGGAGCGGGTGGCGCTACTCCAGCGGTCGAATTCCGCGCGTGCTTCCCGGTCGTCGTACCGACTCCAGAAAGCGGACACGGCGAGATGCGCGTATACGCCCTGCAGAACGGCGACGGGTGGGCGGGGATCCCTGCGCCAGGCCACGCTCATGCGGCGCGGGGAAAGGCTGTCGACCAAAGGAAACAGGTCCAGCAACGCGGACAGCTTGCCGTGCTGCACCTCGTGCGCGAGCGCCACGGCCATCACGCGCGGGTCGTCCGGAAGGGACATCGCGACGCAGCCGAACGCGTTCGCGAAGGTCAGCGCGGCGTGGCCGGAGCCGGACGTGGAGAGCGGGGTGAGCACGGACAGCGTCGCCGCGACCTCCTCCGCCACCGGGCGGTGCCGCTCCACGAGCAGGCACCAGGCCACGGAGAGGCGCTCCCACCAGCGGCTTTCCTCCCCCAACGGCAGGGTGTCGTGGGCGCGGACCTGGTCGGGGAGGTTCTGCTCGCCGGTGCCGTCGACCACCAGCGTCAGCCTCAGGCCGTCGTGTTCGGCGTGCAGCCGGCCCACCGGCCGCCAGTGCTCGGTGGCGCCGGACAGGTCGCTGTGCGCCACGCCGTCGGACGCGAAACTGCCTCCCGCCGTGGTCACGACGCGCACCGGGCGTGAGGTCACGGGGCGGAACGTGCCCAACGACGGCAGCACCACGGCGACCGCGCCTGGTATCTCCACCACGCCGTCAACGCCGGCGCGGACCCGTGCGGCGGCCAGGACGGCGGCCAGCTGATCAGGCGCGGCGGCTGCTCCCGCCTGCAACCGCGCCGTCGTGCGCACCGCCCACGCGCCCACCCTCGGATAGTCCAGAACAGCGCACATCGCCGCCGTCGGCACGGCTCTGAGCTGCTCGTACGCGGTTCTGGCCACGGCGGCGGCCGGGTGGCGGGCGCGCTCGGCCAGGTCGACCATGGCGTGGACGAGCAGGAGGGTCCGGCTGCGGCGCACCTCGGCGAGCAAGGCCACGGCGGCCGGTCCGCCGCCTCCCCTCGCCAGTGCGGCGAACATGGCCGGATCCATCTCGTGCGTGGTCATCGCGCGGCCCTGGACAAGGCCGCGACGTCCCGCGTCAGGCGGTCTCTCACGTGCGAGATCAGGGCGTAGAGGTCCGCGCAGTACACGGACGGGTTCAGGAACGAGCCGGCCCGGTAGCGGTGCGCGTAAACCCCGCCTCCGCACACTTCGCGCAGGTCACAGGCCTCACAGGCGGCGGACAGACGCGTGTTCTGCTGGGCGATCACGCCGGGGGCGCGCAGCGCGTCGTCCAGTGACGAGGAGCCGATGTCCAGACCGGTCGCGGCGGCACCCTCGAACGCCGAGGTCAGCATGTCCGAGACCTCGATGGCGCCGTCGGTCTCGATCACCACCGTGGCGGGCGCGGACGTGCCGAAGCCCTCGACCGCCGACCGTCCGCCCAGCAGCACGTTGATGATCTCCGCGAAGCCTCTGACCTGCGTCTCACCGCCGGAGTACCAGCGGTCGAACACCGCGATGAGCCAGTCCGCGTAGGACCCGGCGGGCGGTGGCGAGGACCAGTTCGCGTTCGGCAGCAGGAAGTCCACGACCGGTGGCGCGAACGGCAGCAACGCCTCGTACGTCCGCACCGGGTCGTTCGCGAGGTCGATCGTGCAGAGCAGGCCGCCGTAGATCGACCGTCCGGCGAGCAGGCGCACCGCCGCGGCCGCCGCGTCGTAGCTGCCGCTGCCGTCGGGGCGGCGACGGTGCCGGTCGTGCGCCTCCTTGTCGCCGTCGAGGCTCACACCAACACGAACTCCCAGGTCAGAGAGCACATCAACGGTCGGTGCGTCGAGCAGGACACCGTTGGTCTGCATCGCGAACCGCACCGGTGCCACCGCCCCGATGACATGCACGGCCTCGGCCAGACGCGCCACACCGGCCAGCAACGGCTCACCGCCGTGGAACACCACCTCGACTTCGGAGAGCCCGTGCGCGCGTACGTGCTCCTCGATCCGCAGCGCCACCTGACGCACGATCTCCGGCGACATGGTGCGGTCGCGCAGCCGCCAGCGCTGGTCCCGCATCGTGTAGACGTAGCAGTGATCGCACGCCAGATCGCACCGCGCGTGCATCTTGAGGATCACCTGCCGGAATGGTCGCCCCATGCCGCACCGCTTCCGCCACGATTGATGGAATCTCCGCCCAGGTGGCCGATCGACACACCTCGCGGCTCCCCCGATAATGCCGGACACCAAACTCATCGGAGTGAAGAATCCACCCAATTAGATTGGGTCGCCCGCTAACACGTCAAGGCCACTCCGAGACTCTACTATTGTCTGGCACCGCAAAGGGGCGGAGATGGGACGGTGCCGGACGCATGACGGAGCAGCACGCCAGCCTGAAGTCTGATCTGGTCGATCTGAGCGGGGTGGATTTTGATCAGCTCGACGCACTGCCGTCGTCGGTTCTGACCAGATCTCTCCACCGGGTGCTGCGGGAAAACGCGTCGAACGCGGACCACTACGCGGCCTTCCAGAACACGATCTGACGAGAGCTCACCGTGGAGCGAGGATGACCGACGATCGACCACCGCCCGGCAAACCGAGGATCGTCGCGTTCGCGTCGCCGACGAACGGCGTCTGGCGCACCGAGGTGGTCGCGAACGTCGCGTGGACGCTCGCCGCGGCGGGCAGGCGCGTGGCGATCGCGGACTGGGGCAGCGACGCCCCGCACGTGCACGACTACCTCCAGCCGTTCCAGACCCGCGTGCTGACGGTCCAGGAACTGCTCGACGAGGTACTGGACGACACGAGGTTCAGCACGCCCGCGCGGCACCTGCTCTTCGACGAGAAGGTCTACCCGCGGATGGAGGCGCGGCGCTACGAACTGCCGGGCGGCCTCGGGCGGATCGACGTCCTCGCCTCACCCGAGCCGGGCACGCCGGTGCGCGGGTTCGATCCGGCCGACCGCGACCTCGGCGAGATCGAGACGCTGCGCGCGGGCATCCAGCGTTCGGTCTACGACCACGTGCTGATCGACTCACCCGCCCCGCTGTCGCCGGAGCTCGCCGCCAAGATGGCGCGCCTGTGCGACGTGGTCGCGCTCTGCTTCGAGCCGCTGAACAGCAGCATCCGGCAGGCCGCGTGGTTCGCGGGCGAGGTCTGGGACGCCGCCCCGGTCAGCATCCGCGTGCTCGCCGTGCCGGTGCGTCACGACGAGACGGACAAGGACAAGGCCGAACGCACGCTCACCGTCGTCGGCGCGGCGTTCCACTCGTTGCTCACCCACGAGACGGACGAGTTCGGCAGGACCATGTCCGCCGAGGTGGTGGGAATCCCGCCGCACGACGCCAGTTCGCTCGCGGAGACGCTCGCCGTGCTGGCAGGCGACGACCCCGCACAGCCGGAGGCGTACCAACGACTCGTCACGGCCCTCGGTGGCACAGCGGCCGGACCACCGCGCACGCTCACGGTGGACCTGCTGGAGAGCTACCGGCGCAGTGTCGGCCTGTTGCCCACCCTCGTCGCGCTGGAGTGGGCGCCGCGGGACCGGCCGTGGGCGGACTGGGTGCGTTCGCAGCTGATCGTCGCCGGGGCGCAGGTGGCCGACAGCACGGAGGTCCCCGGCACCACGCTCGTGCGCATCTGCTCGAAGCACCCGCTGCCACCCTCGACGGCCGGCGGCAGGACGATCGCGATCACCGTCGACGAGACCGGACTGCCGCCAGGACTGGCCTCGGCGACGCACGTGCCGCTGGCCGGCGTGGACGAGATCACCTCCCGCACCCGCGTGCTCGAAGCGCTCTCGTTCGTGCCGGGCCCGGCCGGCTCCGGCACCCGCTTTCCCCGTGCCGTCAGCAGGAACCAGCGCACCCTGCCGCCCAGGCTCGGCCTGTTCGCCGGACGGGGCGCCGAGCTGGAGGCGATGCGGGACGACCTCGCCGGAGCGGACCTGCCGCGCACGTGGTGGCTCACCGGTGCCGACGGCGTGGGCAAGAGCGAACTGGTCAAGGAGTACGCCCACCGGTTCGAGTTCGACTACGAGCACGTCTGGTGGATCCCCGCGGCCGACCGGATGACGATCACGGAGAGCCTCGCGAAGCTGGCGCGCGTGCTCGGCGTCCCCGCGGAGAACCAGGTCACCCAGAAGGTGCTGGACCTGCTCGGCAGGTCCGACGAGTCCAAGCGCTGGCTGCTCGTCTACGACGGCGCGGACGAGCCGGGGGTGCTCGACGGACTGGTGCCCACGCGCGGCTGCGGCCACGTCGTCGTCACCTCGCGGTCGCGGCCCGCCGACGTGGACGCCGTGACCCTCGGCCCGTTCACGCCGGACGACAGCGTCGAGTACCTGCGCGCCTCCCTCGACCACGTGGGGGAGGCGGATCTCCGCGAGGTCGCGGACCGCGTCGCGCACCAGCCGCTCGCGTTGCGGCTCGCGCGGGCGTGGATCGTCCAGACGGCGCGCCTGGCGCGACAGCAGGCCGACTCCAGGGAGAACGCCGAGATCCGTGCGGCACAGGAGTTCTGCGCCCTCTCCGACGCGCTCGGCGACGGCCCGGCCATTCCGCGCACGGTCCAGCTGACCGTGAACACCCTGCAGCAGCACGAACTCGGGCGTTCGGTGCTCAGGGTCGCCGGGGTGTGCTCGTTCCTCTCCCCCGACGGCATCGCACTGTCGTTGCTGCACAAGGTTTCCCTGCTCGCGGCGGTGTCCGATTCGCTGGACGACGTCGAACTCGACGGCATCCTGTGGCACGGCGTCTGCTACGGGATGTTCCACGTCTCGTGGCGCCATCCGGGCACGGTGGCCGCGCATCCGCTGCTTCTCTCGCACATCGCCGCGCTCGCGTCCGACGAGGAACTCTCCGCCATCCGCACGGCCGTGCAAGAAGGGCTCGCCGTGATCGCGCCGTCCGAGAGCGAACTCGACCAGGCGTGCGCCGGCGAGTTGCGGGAGCTGGGCAAGCACATCGTGCCGAGCGGCGCACCGTTGTCGGACTCCCTTCCGGTGCGCCGCTGGCTGGTCAGTCAGATGGGCCACTTCCTGCGCGAGGGCGATCAGGAGGCGTGGCTGTTCGCCACCGCGTTGTGCGAGCAGTTGCTGGAGCGCTGGCCGGAGGAGGACGCGCCGGGCCTGCGCATGCGGTTGCGGTTCCACCTCGGCAACCTCTACCGGTACCTCGACCAGCCGATCAACGCGCTCACGGTCGACGAGAGGCTGCTCGCGGACCAGCGCCGGATCCTCGGCCGTGAACACCCCAGGACGTTGCGCACCGCACGCGGTGTGGCGCACGGGCAACGGGTGCTCGGCCTGTTCACGGAAGCGCTGATCGAGGAACAGGCGACCGTGCGGGGACTGCGCCGGGTGCTGGGCGACTACCACCCGGACACGTTGCGGGCGACCAACAACCTGGCCCAGTCGCTGTTCCTCGCCGGCGAGCCCGGTCAGGCGCTGGAGGTGCAGCGCACCAACAGGGACCGCAGGCGCGAGGTGCTCGGGCCCGACCACCTCGACGTCTGGTGGTCGGCCTGCAGCATCGGCACCTACCTGCGCGAGCTGGGCCGCTACGACGAGGCGTGGAGCGAGCTGCAGACGGCCAAGCAGCGGGTGGCGCAGCTGCCGGGGGCGCCCCGGCACCTGCTGCGGATCAAGTGGAACCAGGCGATCATCCTGCGGCGCAGGGGCGAGAGCTCCAACGCGAAGGCCGCGACGTGGGAGGTGCTGACCGAGTACCGCCAGACGTTCGGCGAGGACCACCCCGACACGAGGGCGTGCAAGCTCAGCTTCGCCGCGGACCACTTCGCGGTGGGCGAGTTCGACGTCGCGGTCGCCCAGGCGCGCGAGTGTCTGAACGGCTACTGGCAACGCACCGGGCCGTTCCACGCGTTCTCCCTGATGTGCCAGCTCGACCACGCGATCTTCCAGCACTGGCTGGGAAACGTGCCCGAAGTGGCACTGCTGTCGGTCAAGGAGGCCCGTGCCGGTCTGATCACCAGGCTCGGCGACGTGCACCCGTGGGCGCTGGCCGGACGTCTCGCGCACGCCGTGGTGCTCGGGCGGACCTCGGACACCGACCTCGGCCGGCAGCTGCTCGTGGACGTGCACGACGACTGCGTGGAATACCTCGGGGCGATGCATCCGACCACGACGACCGCGGCGGCGAACCTGGACGCGTCCGCGAACGAATGGCAATGCGTAGTGCTCGACGTACCGGAGATGTGAGGAGGCGGTTGAAGTGACTGGACCACATGTGCACAAAGGGCCGCACGTCGACGCCACGTGGGACGACGTCGTGGAGACGATGCACGAGGCGATGACGGGCGAACACCTGTTGTGCCACCTCGGGCATTACACGGACGGGCGGATGGACATCACCGTCGACGTGCTGGGCCGGGAACCGAATCATCCGGAGTGCGACCGCGACGAGTACGTGCGGACCGCGCGCCGGCTCAGCACCTTCGTGAGCGAACTGGAGCGCGAGTTGCTCCCGGTGCGCACCGGTTCGTTGATCAGGGTGGTGCTGCAGGCCGCCACCGGCGCGGTGTACTGCGACTCGGTGGTGCCAGACCAGCACGTGATCGCGTTCCTGCGCACCGAGGAGCAGCCGGAACCCGTGACGTGGAGCGAGATCCCGGCGGTGCGCGTCGCGGACAAGCGCACCACCGAGGTGGCGACCTCGTTGCGGCTCAGGCTGTCCAGGCAGGCCCTGAACCTGGGCGGCTGGCTCACCGAACGGCTGCCCGACGCGGACGCCGATCCCGCGCTGGTGCCCGTCGCGCCACCCGGTGCGGTGCACACCTCCGGGAACCTCGGCGGCCCGGTCCCCGAGCAGTGCCAGAAGGTCGTCGATCCGCGCGACCTGCACCTCGTGTCGTGGTGGGTCGACGACGAACCGGTGTTCACCGTCGACGTGTTCGAGGACCCGAAGGTGCGCCGGTTCTTCAACGAGAGCATCAGCATCGCGCAACGCCGGCGGTTCTACGACGCGCTGGGCGGCAGCCTGCCCTCGATCGTCACGCAGTTCGGCCGGATGTGCCGCCAGGCGCTGGGCGGCAAGCTGGAACGCGCGGTGCTGGACGTCGAGCAGGGCGCGATCTACTACCTGCGCGTGCGGGCGCGCCAGTACCTGGTCGGCGTCACGCTGAACCAGAACGAGGTCTCGCCGTCCGACGACAAGATCGCCAGACTCGGCGTCACCGTCCGGTCCTTGTGATGACGACCGGTGCGTTCAGCGCGACGATGCGGCGCCTGCTGCTGCTCCTGGTGGCCGTCGGCGTCGGCTGGGCGCTGGCCCGCGGCACCGGCCTGGACGACCTCCCCTCGTCCGGCTGGTACTTCACCGCCGCGACGGCGTTGCTCGCGATCGGCCTGTACAACAGCACTTTCGGCATCGACGTCGCGGACGTCCGGCGGCACCTGCGCATCGTCGTCACCGCGGTGACCCTGGGTGTGCTGGTGAAAGCCGCGCTGATCACGACGGTCATGTGGCTCGCGTTCTCCTCCCCCGCGTACCTGGTGCTGGGGATCGCGGTCGCGCAGATCGACCCGCTGTCCACGGCGGCGGCGATGGGCTCGTCGCGGTTGTCGAAGCGGGCGAAGAGCGTGCTGGCGGCGTGGGCGGCGTTCGACGACCCGATCACCATGCTGCTCACCATCTACCTCTCCGCGCTGGCGTTGCGGGCGCAGGGTGCGACGGGCGGGGCGCTGGCGCGGGGTGGGCTGTTCTCCTTCGGCACCAACGTGATCGCGAACCTCCTGTTCGCCGCCGCCGGTGTCGGTCTGTGGTGGCTGCTGTCGAGGATCAGGCCCGAGCGCGTGCGGCTGGTGGCCCAGCTGGTGCTCGTGGCGGCCGTGCTCGCGGTCGGCGTGTGGCAGTTCCTGCTGCTCGGAGTGGCGATCGTCGGTCTGGTGGCACGGCCACCGATCGCGGCCGTGCTCGACCGGATCACGCAGGCGGCCTTCCTGACGGCCTCGGTGCTGCTGGGGTTCCTGCTCGTCGGCGGTGTCCTGGTGCCGCAGGGCGTTGTGCTGGGGCTGGCCGCGTTCGGCTCGCAGGTGCTGGTGGGGCTGGTGATCACGGGCGGGCTGGGGCGCAGGGACCGCACCTACATCGCGTTCGCGCAGCAGAACGGGATCACCGCGATCATCCTGGTCCTGTTGCTGGAACCGGACTTCCCCGGCACCGCGGCCGTGGTCGCGCCGGCCATCCTGGTGATCAACACCCTGCACGGCGTGTTCACCGGGTTCTGCGAGAACTACAGCGACGCCCTGGTGCGCCGGTTCATCGACCCTCGCCCACCGAGTCGAGCACGGCCGCCTGGACTTGGCCGCTCAGAAGGTTGAACACCTCCTGCGCCTCACCGACCTGGGGCGGCAGCAGCACGGAGCCGTCGACCAGGTGCGGGCCGAACCCGTCGAGATCTTCGAGCCGGTAGAACGGCACGTACTCGTAGACCGTGTCGTACGCGCGGCACAGCGCGCTGAGCCGGTCCTTGTCGACCGGGTAGGGGCCGCCGGACGAGCTCGGCACGTACGAGCGGTACCACTCGTTGATGCTGTCCCGGAACGTGATCAGCAACGTGCGCAGCATCGCGCCCACCCCGACAGCGGAGAACAGGTGCGGCGACCGCAGCTGCCCGCGCACCGCGACCCGCGCGTCGATGGCGTTCGCGGCGTCACCGGCGGCGGCCGCGAACATCGTCCGCAGCGTCGCGTCGACCTGGTCCAGTCCGTCCAGAAGGGACTGTGCGGTGGTGAACAGCACCATCACCGGCGGTGGCAGGCGCAACGGCGGGGACTCGGGCGCGTGGGCCGTCCGGTCAGCGGTGCTCAGTTCGGTGAGCTCGCGCTGGATCTGGCCGAGCGAGCGTTCCGACGAGGAACGCATGGTGGTCAACGTCTTCAGCGCCTGTTCGAGCATCCGCTGGGTGTTCGCCTGCTGCCTGCCCAGGCGCCGGAACCGTTCCTCGCCCAGCACCAGCGTGTCGTCGCGGTCGAGCATCCGCAGCTGCCGTTCCAGCACCGACGACAGCGTTTCGGTGAACGTCCAGTGGTCGTAGGAGATCGGCTCCTCGCTGAACGCCTCGCCCAGCTCGGTCACGAAGTCGGCGTTGAGCAGGCCCACGACGATCAGCAGCACCTGCCGTTGCTCGGCGGCTGTCTGCAGGAACGTCGCCCTGCCGACGAGCGCGTCGCAGTCGCCCTGGGTCAGCACGGCGTCGGTGAGCACCAGGGCGCAGCCGGCGCCCTCCTCGTCGCCGTAGGGCACCCAGTAGTCGGCCCGCGAGTCCGTCTGCGGATCCATCCAGTGGTCGCGTTCGTAGTTCAGGCCGAGCGCGGCCAGCACCTGGCGGATCTCGTTGCGCACGTGGTCGGTGGTGCGCGCGCCCGCCTGCTCCCTGGCGACCTTGCGCACCATGGCCTCGGTGACGAGCGCCCTGGACGGGTCGCGCGGGCTCAGGTCCATCGCGTGGCGGTAGAGATGGCTGCACAGCCTGATGATGCGGCGCGCGTTGCCGTCGGTGAGCTTCACCAGGTACCGCACGGTGTCCTCGGTGAACGGGTGCAGCACCCGGCCGCGGCCGATCGCCTCCTGGCTCTGCCGGATGTACTCGATCGCGTTCTCGGAGGTCAGCGGCGAGATCAGGATCGTGCGGCCGATGCGCTGCTGCACCGTGCCGCCCAGCTCGTCGAGGTAGTCGGGCAGTCCGGCGAGCACCAGCAGTGCCTGCGCGCCCGCGAAGACCTTGATCAGCTTCTCGAACGCGTCGACGGCGTTCTCGCTCGGTTTCCGGGTGGCCGACACGACCTTGTTCATCTCGTCGACGGCCAGCATGAACTTCTGCCCGCGCGTGCTGTAGAGCAGGGCGATGACGCCCATGGCCTCCAGCGCGAGCTCCTCCGTGGCGATCGGGGTGTCGACGCCGCGGTCGACCAGCACGGGATCCGGGTGGTGGCCGGACAACCACTCCCAGGCGGCGTCGGCGAAGTCGTGCCGCAGCAACAGGGGCAGGACGATGCCGAACGCGCGGTTGCGGGTCACCGCCTCCAACCGCTGACGCAGGCTCGCGAGGTACTTGCTGCCCATGAGGTTCAGCCGGTCGGAGACCTCGACGGGGTCGACCTCACCGCCCCGCAACAGGACCGCGATCTCGGCGGTGAGCTCCGACTCCCCCAGCGCGTCGGCGAGCACGTCGGCGTAAAGCTCCCGCACGCGCGCGCAAACGTCGTCACGGCGCAGTTCCGAACCGATGAGCTGCTTGTAGAGGTCGACGAACGTCGCCGGCCTCGCCTCCAGGAACGCGACCCTCGGACGCCACTCCTCCGGCACGCTCAGGGCGTGGTGCAGCACCGCGCCGACGAGGTGGCTCTTTCCCGTGCCGTACTCGCCGACGACGGCGATCACGGTCCCGGCGGGCAGCGTGGACGGCCGCAGGAAGCTGTCGACGATGCTGATGGCCTCGGTGATGGACGGCGTGGGGATCGAGACCGTGCCGTCCTTGAACTCGCGCGGCTTCGCGACGGCGGCCATGAGGAACGGATTGTCACTGGGGGCTGGACCCGGATGCTCGCTCATCACGTCGTTCCCCGCCTGAAGTAGAAATCAGTGATGGTGTTGTAGGTCACCTCGCCCGTCAGGCCGGAGCCTAACGGACCCGAATTCGCGCCTTCAGCCAGAATCTCCTCGAACAGCCGGAAGAGGAGATTGTGTAGCTCACCGATCGAGAACTCTTTCGCCGCGATCACCGCACGTATCGTTTCTTTTGACACGAACGGGTAAACCTCGCCATCCGATCGGTGGCCGTTGCGCGCCTGCACGAACGCCCATCCGTCGTCCGGCTCCAGTTTGCCGACCTCCAGCTGGATGGGGACCGATCCCTGGCTGGCGCTCCTGATCTTCGCCCAGTGCACCCGCACCGCCTCCACCTGGCGGCTTTCCGCGAGGAACACGAGGTTGCGGTGCGTCCAATGCGCGTAGCTCTCGACTTCCTGCTCAAGGTCGGTGCGCGGCAGAAGAATCACCACGGCGGTGTTGCCGAGCACGAAGTTGCTCAGATAGCGGTATTTGAGCTTGAGCGTGCGTTCCCGCAGCTCCTCCCGATGTTTCGGCAGGAGCATGTCGCGGTTCTCCAGCTCGTCGATCAGGCACTGGTAGACCGCTTTCTCCCGTTCCTCGACGGTATCGCTGTCGCGGCAGGCGTCCACGAAGGAGAACACCAGGCATTGGCCGTCGTCCTGCCGCAGAACGGACTTCAGGTGGGTGGCGCACCGGTTGAGCAACGAACTCTTGCCGCACCCGTCCCAGCCGAGCGCCACCACGAGCCGTCCGTTGGCCCTGATCTTCGCCGCGTTCCCGATCGAGGCCTTGAACTGCTCGAACGCGACCAGGGTGTGGTCGACCGGCACGTAGAAGTCCTCGTGCGTCGGATCGGTGTGGGGACAGAGCGGGCCGGGGCCGTCGCCACCGAGCGGAACGAGGTAGGGGTTCAAGCGCGCGCCCCCTCACCGAACTCGGGCGCGAACAGCTTCCCCGCGTCGGCGGGACGTTCCAGCGCGCGGGCGAGCACCTCGGCCCTGCCGTCGAGTTTCGCGGCCGCCGCGTTCAGTGCGGCGGCGCGGGGTCGCAGCTCGGTCCGGTCCCGGTCGAACTGCCAGCCGCTCGCCACGTCGTCGCCGAACGCCATGGTCTCGTCTCGCAACAGTTTCGGTGCCGTCCAGTCCGGCCACAGCAACGCCGTCACCGCGAACTGGTTGGCGAGCAGGTCGCGCTTGCGCCACAGCGCCGCGGCCGACGGTGGAGTGCCGTCCGTGCTGCCCTTGAGCTGGACGTCGCAGTACTCGCGCACGGCGGCGACGAACTCACTGGCGGCCGTGCGCAACGAGACCGCCTGCGCTTTGCCCCTCGTGCGGTCCTCACGCCGGTTCGCGGAGAACCAGGCCAGCCACGCACCGACCAGTGCGGAGAAAAGGCTCGTCGCCACCGTGACAAGGGTGGACACCCAGCCTGGCGTCGAACTCGGCGACGCGGGCTTCATCACCGGCTCCGCGAGAGCGTTGCAGGCCTTGACGAAATCCGCCCGACGTTGATCCCGCCATTCGTCGAAAGAGAGCGTTTTACCGCCCACCACCACCCGATTTCCAAAAGACGTGGAATCCGCGAGCTTCAACGCGACGGCGGCCTCCAACGTTTCCGACTGCCTCCCCTTGGCCGCGCAATGGGCGACGGCGGCGTCGGAAACCGTTGGGGCGGAACCACATCCGGTCAACAGGAACAGCAGAAGGAGGAGCGTCACCCGGCCGGGCATGCGACCTCCCCACGTCCGAATTCGTCAGCGCACACGCCCTGCATGTCGTTCCCGCTTCCACCCGCGTAACGCCGCGACACCGATCGTGTACGTGTTTACGCGCAAATTCGATAGCTTCGCCTTGAAGAGGCCGTCAATTGACCCCGAACGGACTACCGGAGTAACACGGGGCAACGGCTTGTCCACTGATTCGGGGGACCCACTTGCAGCAACACGACCTGAAGATCCCGGCTGACGGCCTGAGCCAGACCGCTCTCTACACCGCCTGGGTGCGGCACCGGGAGGCCGAGCACCCGCGGCCGCTGTTCACCGACCCGCTGGCGACCTTCCTCCTCGCCGAACTGAAGGACCACCCGACGTCCCCCGCCGTGGCCGCGTTCATCGAGCAGATGAAGGTCACCTCCAGCGGCTTCCCGTCGTACCACGTGGTGCGCACCCGGTACTTCGACGACCGGATCGGGGACGCGCTGGACAGCGGCGTGCGGCAGGTCGTCACCCTCGCGGCGGGCGTGGACGGCCGCACGGCGCGCCTGCCGTGCCCGCCGGGAACCCGCTGGTTCGAACTGGACCTGCCGGACATGACGGAGTTCAAGACGGCGCTGGTGGCGCGATCCGGCCTGACCTCCGCGTGTGAACGGATCGGGGTGGCCGCCGACCTCACGACGGACTGGACGGCTCCGTTGCGCACGGCCGGCTTCGACCACGCCCAGCCGACCGCGTGGCTGGTCGAGGGCGTGCTGATGTACCTCACGCCGCAGGAGGGTGACGCGCTGCTGGCCGCGGTGACGGCGCTGTCCGCGCCCGGCAGCCACCTGTTCCTCGAGCACCTGCAGGTCTCCATGCTCAGCGAGCAGGGCACGCAGGTGCGCGGTGGCCTGGACAAGTACGGCGTGACGTTCCGCTCGGCCCGCGACGACATCGCGGACTGGCTGGGCGCCGCGGGCTGGCGGGCGAACGCGCACGCGGGCGTGGATCCCGCGATCGGGCACGGCAGGTCGGTCGCGCCGGTGCCGGCCGCGTGGCTCGCGGCGGCGACGCTCAACTCCGCGGGCGTCGTACCTCGGCCGGAGCGACCGTCATGACACGGTGCCTTTGACGAGGTACTCCGCGACCAGGTGGACGATCAGCCCGCCGGCCAGCCCGACGACCAGACCCCCGACGGCGGCCTCTCCGTAGTGGCTGACGAAGACGCGGAGTGCTCCGCCGAGTGCGCCGACGTAGCCGCCACCGGTGGGCTGCATCACCACGTCCGCTCGCCCGAGGGGTTGCGTCACCGAGCCGACGACGGCAGGGCGGGTGGCGTTCGCGAGGAGAAACGCACCGCCGACGACGACGAACCCCGGCAACGCGAAGTTCTGCGTCATGTCGAACAGCGGCGGAAGTGTCCACGAGGCAACGGCGAGCGTGAGTGTCAGCGACATCAGGAGGGCGCCCCAGTACAACTGTCCGAACCGGAGGTACTCCTCGACGCCCGGCTTGAACTTGCCGTCGGCCAGTTCGGCGAGGAAACCGGACGCGCCGAACTGGAGCAGGCCGACGGCCATCAGCGAGATGGCGACCGTCGCACCGATGTGGTTCCGCAACTTTCGCCTGAGGTCTCCTGGTTTCGACATGTCGACCTCCACTCGTGGCAGCTCTCGTGTCGTGGGTGTCGAACGGCCTCATCGGCTTGTTACAGACGGTCCACAAAGGATCTAGAAGGCTCACGCCCCGCTCGCGGCCGCGGAGCCGAGTTCCAGCGCCCTGGCGGATCCGCCATCATCGCGGAATCGGATCGTCGCGGCAGGCAACCATTCGGGTGGCCCGACTGGTAGGAGCCCATGACGGACTGAGGCGAAAGGCCGTGAAGTGGTGCGCTCACCTGAGGGGTTCGAGGAGTTCGTGGCGATCGCGTCGCCACGGCTGCTGCGGACGGCTTTTCTGCTGACGCGGGACGCGGGGCACGCGGAGGACCTGCTGCAGACCGCCCTGGCGCGGGCGTGGCGGTCCTGGAACCGCATCGACGGCGATCCGGAACCGTACGTGCGGCGGATCATCGTGAACTCCCACGCCACCTGGTGGCGGCGCCGGTGGAGAGGTGAGGAACCGACCGCCGACCTGCCGGAACGACCGGGTGAGTCCCCGCAGAACGCGGTGGACGAGCGCGAGTGGCTCTGGCAGGCGCTGGGCCGGTTGCCCCGCAGGCAACGCACCGTGCTGGTGCTGCGGTTCTACGAGGACCTCACCGAGGTGCAGGTGGCCGGGCTGCTCGGCTGTTCCGTCGGCACGGTCAAGAGCCAGGCCAGCAAGGCGCTCGCCAAGCTTCGGCTCGACGACACGATCACGTTCGAAGGGGTGCGGCGATGAACCTGACGGACCTCAGCGAGGTGCTGCGCGACCGCGCCGCGCTCGCCGACTCCTCTCACGAAGCGCGGATGGCCGGTGTGCGGGCCAGGGTCGCGGCGACCAAGCGCCGCCGGGCCGTCGCCGGGGCCGCCTTCGTCGTGCTCGCGCTCGTCGGCATCGTCTACGCGCTGCTCCCCCGTCCTGCGGAGCCCGAACCCGCTGTCCCGCCACGCAGTCTGCCGGAGTACCAGTACGGCACGCGGCTGCTCACGCAGTCCTGGGGAGATCTGCCGTCGACCAGCGTCACCGTGCGGTTCGTGCCGAGGTCGCTGGACCTCATGATGTTCACCAAGTGCGACATCGGGCCGAACGAGCAGCTGCTCATGAGCACCACCGTCAACGGCCACTCGTTCGAGGACCGCAACACCTGCGGCTCCGCGACCAGCACCGACTGGGGCGCCCTGGGCGTCGTGCCGGGACAGCCGTCCGTCGTCACGCTGACCATCGACGGCAAGCAGGGCAGCGGCACCCCCGGCACCCCCGGCCCTCCGCCGGTGTTGCCGCTGCCGGAGAACGGCTCGTTCGCCCTCGGTATCGGCGAGGCGGTATCGGTGAGCGAGTACCCGTTCCCACCACGCCCGCAGACGTTGGAGACGCTCAGGCCGGGCTTCGCGGAGCCGGCGATCGAGGTGCGGTCCGACGCGGCGGACCCGGCCGCGCGGAAGGAGATCACCGCCGAATGGCCGGGCAACAACCTGATACAGGCGCAGATGAACACGCCCGGCAGGCTTAGGGTGCTCATCAACGACGTCGAGGTCATCGACTACTCGACCTGGTCCTACTCCGTGGGCAGCACCCAGACCGGGCCCGACGGCTGGACGACGCGACACGGGCTCCAGGTCTCCGAGGGACAGCAGGTGAAGATCACCGTGATTCCCGAGCGCACCACGGGCGAGTGGGAGGTGACGTTCATTCCGCGATGACGGCGGATCAGGGTCACTCGTACCGGGGCAGGAACGTCCGCAGGTCCAGCGCCGCGAGCCAGCGGCGCCACCGCGGCACCGTCGCGCGCATCCGGTTCCTGGTCTCCCGCACGGCCGCCCAGTACGCGTCCACGGCGGCCTGGTCCGGTGTACCGGGGCCGAACACGTGGGCGTCCGCGTGCACGGCGAGACCGCGCAGGTCGAACCGGGCGAGCACGGCCGCCTGCTGACGCCGGGTCAGTCCTCGCGGCACCTTCGCTCCCAGGTCGCGGGCGTGGTCGACGACCTCGCGCCAGCCGGTGGCGAACCTAGTCGTCGGACTCCCGCGAGTCCTCCTTCGATGGCGCCGCAAGGATTTCACGCCCACGAGCAGGCCGATCACCGCGGCGATCGGGAGCAACACCGAACCGAGCATGATCAGGAGGTCTCTGAGCCACGACGGCAGGAACGGCTGGTCGATCGGGCCGGTGCCGACCCCGGCCGCGTCCGCACGGCTCGCGTCCACGAGCGAGCTGGGCATCTTCACGGTGTTCGGCGGCGGCACCACCGAGGCGTCGGTGTTCTCGATCTCCTGCGGTGGCTGGTGGTCCGGCTTCTTCGACCGGTCGGGCATGTACTCGGTGTTCGGGACGACGGCCCACGTGCCGTCCGCGAGGTGGATCTCCACCCACGCCTGCACGTTCTCGCCGCGCACCACCCCGCCGGAGCCGGGCAGCGCGCCCAGGACGACCCTGGCCGGCATGCCGATCTCGTTGGCCACCAACGCGTACGCGGCGGCGTACTGCTCGTCGTTGCCCGCGGGCCGCTTGGCGTTGAAGAACGCCGTCAGCCTGGACGTGCTGTGCCCCGGCAGGTACTCCGTCTCGCCGGGACCGCCGTCGGTGTAGGCACCGTTGTCGCGCAGGTACGCGGCAGCTGCCTTCAAACGCCCGGCGATCGTCGTCGCGTCGCCGGCCCACTTCGCGACCTTGCTCCGCACGAACGCCAGGTCACCGGTGCGCACCGACGGCCGTCCGAACGGCTGGGCGTCGTCCGGGATCCCCTGCGCCACAAGGACTGTGCGCAACGCGTAGGTGTCGCCCTCGCGCAGCCGGTCGGCGACGATGCCGGACGCCGTCGCGAGGTTGTAGCGCAGGTTCTCGGTGTGGCCGGCCTTCCGGTCGCCGGCGAACGCGATCTCCCGCGCGCGACCGGCCGTCGGCAGCCACGCGCTCAGCTCGTCCGCCGTCGCGTAGGCCGCCTCGATCCTGATCGTCACGTCCGCCTCGGTACCATCGCCGATGACGGGGATCCGCGCGCCGACGCGTTGGAAGTTGTTGCGCTGCAACGGCCCTGCGATGCCGGACGGATCGTTGGTCGCGCCCCAGACCCGGCCGTCGTAGCCGTCGAGCGTGGCGATCCGGACGCGTTCGCCCTCCGGCAGGCCCTGCACGGTGAAGAGCGTCTGGTCCCACAGCTGGTTGGCGTCCTTGGTGTGCTTGCGATAGCCGACCAACGGGCTCGCGTACGCGCCGATCTCGAACGGCGGCTCCACGTAGTTGCGCAGCACCAGCCGGTCCGCGCTGCCGGTGCCGGGCAGCACCGGCGCGGCCAGCAACGCGAGCCCCGCGGCGGCAGCCACCAGCACCACCGCGGTCACCGACCGCATCCCGCGGACGCGCGCCCCGGTGCGATGCCGGGCCGCCCGCACCGCGAGCCAGCCCGTGCCGACGGCCGCGAACGCCGCGCCGAGCACGCCGGCCGCTTCTCCGGTGCCGAGCAGGATCACCGCGGCGAGCACGGCGAGCGGCGCGCCGATCGGGGCCGCGCCGAGCTTCACCCGGCGGGCCAGCGTGAACCCGCCAGCGCCGCAGAGCAGACCGAGGATGTACGGGATCACCAGCAACGGGCCGGAGCCGTCGACCGGCGGCAGCGTCGTGAGCAACTGCTTCCAGCCGTGGACGCCGATGTCGGCCAGCCCCGCGAGGGTGTCCGGGGTCGGCACTCCCCCGCTGCCGCGCATCGCCACCGCGCCGCCGAGGAGGAAGAACACCGCGACCGTCATCGCGGCGACGGCGATCATCGGGCGCCGCAGCACGGAGGCCACGTGCCCGGCGAGCACGCCGAGCACCAGCCCGGTGCCGCCCGCGAGCAGGAAGCCCCAGCCGGTGTAGGTGCTGCGGAAACCCAGCAACGCCACCACGAACAACGCGCTCAGGAAGGCGGCGTCGACGAGGTCGTCGCGGCGGGGCACGAGTCCGGTCATTGCAGGGTCCCTCCCGCGAGCAGGCCCGGCAGGTCGCCGAGCTGCCGCAACGTGAGCACGGAGAAGGAGGTGCTCGCCGCTCGTCTGGTGTGTTCGGCCGGATCCACCCGCAGCACGATCTTGCGCACCTCGGGCGAGAACGCGGACGCCGCGATCCGCAGGTCCGCGTAGCTGTGCCGCGCGCTCGTGATGATCACGACCAGGGTGGCGTCCGGCGCCGCGGCCACCGCGCGGGTGGCGGCACCGGCGAGGCCCGGACCGCCGAGTTCCGCACGGGCGAACACGTCCAGCACGTGCTGTCCGCCGCCACGACCGGAGACGTGCCCCGCCGCGACCACGGTGGTGTCGATCTCGTCCGACGCGGC
The DNA here is from genome assembly GCF_044754905.1 of Lentzea sp. NPDC092896. Taxonomy (NCBI): domain Bacteria; kingdom Bacillati; phylum Actinomycetota; class Actinomycetes; order Pseudonocardiales; family Pseudonocardiaceae; genus Lentzea; species Lentzea sp. NPDC092896. The sequence goes on along the minus strand of NZ_JBIVPX010000001.1, from coordinate 478,662 downwards.
GCGTTTCACCACGGAGGCACCGGCCGACAACGCCATCTCGAACACCTCGGGGTCCGAATAGGACTGTTCCGCGCCGTCGACGATCACGACGATGTGCGCCCGTCGCGTGTCGAGGTACTGCCGCACCAGGAACCGTCCGTCCTGAGTGGACGCCGCCAGCTTCGCCGTGGAACGCCAGTGGATGTGCCGGCGGTCGTCACCCGGCGCGTACTCGCGCAGGGCGTGGAAGGCCAGGTCGCTCATCGAGACGTCGTTGGTGGTGCAGCCTTCCAGGTCGCGCAGCAGCCCGGTGCCCAGTGGCGCGAGCGGCACTGTCAGCGGGTGCACGAACAGTTCGACGACCTCCGTCATGCCGACCGTCCGCCGCACCAGCCCGAGCGGGTCGCCGCGCACCGTCGTCGCGGGACCGACCGCGATCACGCCGCGCTTCAGGCCGGCGATCTCGATCTCCCGGCCGCGGTCGAACACCTCGACGCGGTCCTTGCCGATCGGAAGCTCGACCTCGGGCGCGAACAACGACCTCCGGCCGTGGTGCTCCACCTCGACCGCGCACCGCGTGGTCTCGTCAGGCTGCAGGCGGCGCTTGGTGACGTCGACCCGGACCTGAACCGCGCCACGCCCCAGCGTCAGCCCGCACGCCAGTGCCAGCAACAGCACCCCGGTGGCGCCGAGCAGCACGAACTCGTCCCAGCCGAGCACGGCACCGAGCACCCACGTCCCCGCCGCGACCACGGCGAGCAGCCGCCCGGACGGCGAGACGGCCTCCAGCAGCCGCCCCACGTCAGACACCTCGCCGGACGGGCGGCTCGATGTCCGCGAACAGCGAGTCGATCACCTTCTCGACCGTGGCGCCGTCGAACTGCGCCTCCGGGTGCAGCAGGATCCGGTGGCCCAGCACGGGATGCGCGAGTTCCTGGATGTCGTCGGGCACCACGTGACTGCGGCCCTGCGCGAGCGCCCACGTCTTCGCGCACCGCACGTACGCGAGGCAGCCGCGCACCGAAACACCAAGCCGAACAGCGGGATGCGCCCGCGACGCCTCGGCGATCCGGCTCACGTACCCGAGCACCGCCGGGTCGACGTGCACGAGGTCCGCCAGCGCGGTCAGCTGCGACACCGCGTTCGCGGCGATGGCGGCGGGCACGTTCACCGACCTGTCCCGCGTCGCCGCGTCCGCCAGCAACGCCACCGTGGCGTTGTGGTCCGGGTAGCCGACGCTGGTCTTCATCAGGAACCGGTCGAGCTGCGCCTCCGGCAAGCGGTAGGTGCCGGCCTGCTCGATCGGGTTCTGCGTCGCGATCACCATGAACGGCGACCCGACCTGGTGCGTCTCGCCGTCGACGGTGATCCGCCCCTCCTCCATCACCTCCAGCAACGCCGACTGCGTCTTCGGCGACGCGCGGTTGATCTCGTCCGCGAGCACGATCGAGCCGAAGATCGGGCCGGGGTGGAAGCGGAACACCCCGCGCTGCTGGTCGTAGATCTGCACGCCGGTGACGTCCGACGGCAGCAGGTCCGGCGTGAACTGGATGCGGGTGCTCTTGCCCTGCACCGTGTTCGCGAGCGCCTTGGCCAGCGAGGTCTTGCCGGTGCCGGGGTAGTCCTCCAGCAGCAGGTGGCCGTCGGAGAGCAGGCAGGTGAGCGCGAGACGGATCACGTGCTCCTTGCCGGAAATGGCACGGGAGATGTTCAGCACCATCTGTTCGAAGGTCTGCGCGAACAGCCGAGCCTGTTCAGGAGAGGCGGTCATGATTCTTTTCCTTCACTGTTCGCACGTCACCAGACCATTGATCCACGCACACCACCACAGGTGACATATACCTGTTCGCGCGGCCAGCCGTAGTAATTCCTTGTTTGTCTGCGTTCGTTCGGTCCGAAGTTCTCGTTCACGAATCCGACCGGACCGTGGTCGCTGTCGAAGGTGCACGTCACGTTGCCGGAGAAATTCGCCGTCTGCACCACGATGTAGGCACACGCCGAGGAGGTGCAGACGCCGCTGCCGCTGCACGGTCCGCCACAGGCAGCACCCTTGGAGACGGTTACTGTCGGTGGCGGCGGAGGTGGCGGTGTCGTCTGCTGGCGGGATTGGCTGAGCGTTGGCCTGCCCGCGTCCGTCACCGTCACCGTCACGTTCACGTTCGCCGAGTAGCCGACGTCCTGGCTGCCCGACCAGCTCCACCCGCCCACACCGGTCGTGAACGACTGGTTGAAGCCGTGGCTCGTCGTCACCTGGACGTTGGCCGGCTTGCCGTTCGGGTTCACCGACACCGAGAAGTTGACGACCGTGTTGCTGTTCGACGTGTTCAGCACGAGGTCGCGCATCGGCCCGTAGGTCGTCACCCCGGCGGAAACGGCGCTGTTGCACGGGTTGCCCGCATAGGCACCGCCGCCGCTGCCGTTGCACGCCTGCAGGTTGATCGTCACCGGTTGCCCGTTCGGCAGCCCGGTGATCGTCTGGGTCGCCCCGGCCTGCCCGCCGGTCGGGTAGGTCCAGGTGCCGCAAGACCCACCGGACCACGTGCAGGTCACGGTGTTGGACTTGCCGTGCGAGGCCGGCGCGTCGAACCGCAGCGTCGCCTGCCCGTCCGACCCGGTGGGCGTCGCGGTGAACCCGGTGATCGGGTCCGGGGTCGCGGTCGCCTCCATCTGGGCCGCGGCGCTGGCGGGCGAGGTGTGCCCGGCGGGTTCGGACTCGGCGGCGGCGTTCGCGGCGACGACGGTGTAGCTGTAGATCGTGCCGTCGTTCTGCAGGCCGTCGTCGAGGCAGGTGGTGGCGGTGACCTTGGTGCAGACGGTCTTGGTGCCGCCACCGGTGCGGGTGAGCGTGTAGCTGGTCGGGCCGGGTCCGTTGGCTCCGACCGCGCCCCACGACACCGTGACGGCACGGGTCTGCGCGTTCGCGGCGTTCGTCGCGGTGAACGACGGCGCCGCCGGGGCCTGCGGTGCCCCCGCCGACTGTCCTTCGACGGTGACCGCTGGGCCGGGGCCCTGCGAGTTGACCGCGATGACGGTGAAGACGGTCTTCGCGTCGTTGTCGAGCCCGGTCGCGGTCACGCCCGTTGCACCGCCCGGTGCCGTCGTGCGGCCACCACCGGACCACGAGATCTCGTGCCGCAGCACGGGCGTGCCGTCGTTCGGCGCCGCGACCCAGCTCAGTTGCAACGAGCCGTCACGCGGCGTGGACGTGCTCAGCCCGGACACCGCGCCTGGCACCGTGTTCGGCTGTGCGGGTGCGGACGCGCCACTGGGCTTGCCCCAGCCGACGAGGTTGTGCGCGCGCACGGTGAACGTGTACTCCGTGCCGTTGGACAGGCCGTTGATCGTGCACGGCGAGGCTGAACACACCTGCTTGCCGCCGCCGTAGTCGACCTCGTAGGAGTCGATCGGGGCGCCGTTGCCGGACGGCGTGCTCCACGACAGTTCGACGACCTTGCTCAGCACCGTGCGGCCGGGGGCCGGGGTGCCGGGCGCGTCGGGCACGCCGAGCACGTTCAACCTGATCCGGCCGGTGACCTTGCGGTCTTCACGGGTGGTGTCGGCGACGTCGGTCACGACGACGTTGAAGTCCATGGCGCCGTGCGCGTCGCCGTTCGGTGTGATGCGCACGGTCGAACCGTCGTTGCTCGCGCTCGCCGCCGCACCGCCGATCTGGTTCACGGCGACGACCGAGACCTTCGGGTCACGCAGCTGCGAACGTACGTACGAGACGAGGTCGACGGTGGCCGTGTCACCGGCCTTCACGCCGTCCAGCGTCACCGGGGCGACGGTGGGCGGCGGGGCGGCCGCGACCTTGACCGCGATCTTGCCCTTCGGCCCGTCACCCGCGCTGACCTCGATCGTTCCGGTCGTGCCGGGCTTCGCGCCACCCGCCGCCGTGACGGTCAGGGTGCGTTCGCCGGAGCCTTCGAGCGAGACGCCGTCCGGCTGCTCCGCCCAGGCCGCCGAGTACCGGACGTCGCCGAGCTTGGAGCGGTCCGCGACCCACACGTGGCACACGGCGGTGACGTCGACCTTCACCGGCAGCCCGCCCTCGACGACGGTCAGCGCCGACGCGGGGCACCGCAGCACCGGGGTGTCCGGGCCGACCTGCACCGGCACCGTGATCAGGGCGAACTTGCCCTCGGGGTCGGTGAGCGAGTTGCCGTCGGTGACCTCGAACGTCACCGCGGCAGGTCCGGTGTAGCCACCGCGCGCGGTCAGGACCAGGCCGGTGTCGCCCTCGTTGCGGACCTCCAGCCCGGTCGCGGGCGCGGCGGTCACCTTGTCGACGGTCGTGAGCTTCGGCTGCTTGCCGGACGGCACCTCGACGTAGTCCTTGACCTGCACGGACGTCGACCCGTCAGCGGGCACGGAGATCAGCTTGTCCGGGATGGCCCTCGGCGCTCCGGTGCCCTTGGACGGCACGTGGATCAGGCCGGCGGCGGTCGCGCCGGACGCGTCCTTGACCTCGTAGGCGAGGGTGCGCGGGTGGTCGCCGACCGGCACCGTCACCTTGCGGCCGGACACCTTGGCCTGGTCGTGGAAGACCCTGGTGATCTCCAGCTTGTCCGCGGGGCCGTCCGGGTCGGCGATCGCGGGGCCGAGATCCACCTCGATGGTGCTGTCTTCCTTCTTCGCCACCGGGAACAGCTCGCCCGCGACCGGCGGGATCGCGTAGTCCTCCCGGCTGCGCACGGTCAGCGTCGCGATGGACGGCTGGCCCAGGCCGTTCGTGATGCCGTAGGTGATCACCAGCGGCTTGCCGGTCAGGTCGGGCGCGGTCAGCTCGATCCGCCCGTCCTGCGCCTTGACGTCACCGGGCAACGACGGGTTGCGCGTGCTCAGCGGCTCGACGGTGATCGTGTCGCCGGGCGCTCGCACGTCGTTGACCAGCACGTTCACCGCGAGGCGCGCGCCGGGTGCGGCCGTCACGACGTCGTCCACGGCGACCGGCGGCTGCGGATCTCCCGGCGGCACCACGGCGACCCGGATCAGCGACTGGCCTTCGCGACCGTAGGTGTCGGTGACGATGAAGCCGAACGTGTCGGTGCCGTTGGACGTCGGGAACGCCTCGTAGGTGAGCGAGGTGCTGCCGATCCCGACGACCCGCCCGAGCTTGGGAGCGGACGCGATGCCGGTGACCGCGACCGAGTCGCCGTCCGGGTCGGCGCCACTGGACGGGATGGTGATCGTCACCCGGTCGCCCGCGACGGCCCGCACCTCGACGGGTTCCGGGGCGGGCGGCTGGTTCGGGTTGGCCGGGGTCGGCGCCGGGTTCACCGTGACGTGCGCACGGCCGACGGCCTGGTCGCCGTCCGGGTTCTGCACCACGTAGGAGACCTCGGCGACGAACGGGGTGTCGAGGCGGTCCGGAGCGAGGTAGCGGACGACGTCGCCGGAGACGTAGGCGGTGCCGGGTTCCTTGCGGCCGTCCCGCGCGGTGACGGTCAGCCTGCCGGTGCCCGGCGCGCCCTGCACGTTCGACTGGAGGGAGAGCGGCGCTCCAGCGGGCGAGATGTCGTTGTCCAGCACCGGGATCGTCGCCGAGTCGCCGGCACGGGCCGACGCGCGGTCGTCCTTGGGCACCGGGGTGTCGTCGGCGGGCGGCGGGAGCTGGGTGACGGTGACCTCGCCGGTGATCGGGCCGGTCACGCCATCCGTCACGGTGTAGCGCACGACCTGAGGGTTGCGGTCGAGGGCGGGCGCGGTCGCGTTGATCCGCAGCCACCGGCCCTTCACGACGGCCACCTCCAGCTGACCGGTGGTGCTCTCCGCGTGCTGCACGCCGAGGACCGATCCGGCGGGGCTGAAGTCGTTCGCCAGCACGTCGGCCACGACCGGTTCCTGGCCGCGCACGACCGCGTTGTCCGGCATCGCGACCGGCGGCAGCGGCGTCTCGGGAGCGGCGGTGACGTCGACGCGAATGGCGCCCTTGGCGAACGGCGCGTTGCCGAACGCGGCGGTGTAGTCGAGCGGGTAGGTGCCCGGTTTGGTGGCGGTCAGCGTCACCAGACCGGTCTTGGTGTCGGTCGTGACCGTGACGCCCGCGAGCGGTGCCACGTCGGCGGCGAGCCGCAGTTCGGCGGAGGGGTCGACGGGGTCGGCGCCGGGGAGGTCGTTCTCCAGCGGGCGGACGAGCACGGGCGTGCCGACCTGGCCGCGTGCCACGTCCGGGCGGGCGACCGGCGGCAACGCGGTGGGCGCGGCCGGGTCGAGGACGCGCACGCGTTCCGCACCGGCCACGGGGTCGGCGATGCCGTCGGTGGCCTTGTAGTCGATCGTCTGCTGACCGGCCTCGATCGGGGCCGCGTACTCGACGAACCCGCTGGTGGTCGTGGTCGCGACACCGGCCTTGGCGCCGGCCTCGACGAGCACGACCGGGTCGCCGTCGAAGTCGCGCCAGTCCGCGAGCACCGGCAGCGTCAACCGGCCGCCCGAGGCGACGGACCACTCGTGCGGCTCCGCGCCCTTGCGCACGGCCGGTGCCTCGTTCTGCGCCTCGGTGCGCACCTGCACGGTGACCGCGGCCGTCGCGTTGAGGCCCTTGCCGTCGTCGACCGTGTACTTGAAGTGCACGTCCTGCGCCTGCTCCGGCAGCGTCACCTCGACGGTCTGGCCGTCGGGGGCGATCGCGAGCCCCGCGTCCTTGCGGTCGAGGTCGCTCACGGCCGTGACGGACAGGATGTTGCCGGCGGGATCGGAGTCGTTGTCGAGCACGTGCAGCACCGTCGTGCGGCCGGGGCGCGCGCCGAGCGTGTCGTCGGCGGCTTTCGGCGGCTTGTCCTTCGCCGACTCGGTGGTGTTGTCGTTCTTGTCCTTGTCGCTGGGCTTCTGCTCGGGCGGGGGCCGCACCGACTGCCAGTCGTCGACCTTGTTCTGGGTGCCTAGGTCCCAGACCGCGCCGGTCGCGACGTCGTTGAGCACGATCGCTCTGCGGTTCATCCGGAACACCGGCTGGAGCAGCGCTTTCACGTCCTTGAGGTTGCCGGCCGACGCCTTCTGGCCGCCGCACGAGCGGAAGTAGCCACCGGACGCCCCGGCCCACGCGGCGTGCACGCACTCGCCGAGCCGCACGGGTTCGGCCGGGGCACCGTCCACGCCCTCGTGCAGCGTCGCTGTGCCGTCGCCGTCGAGGTCGAACGTCTTGAGCTGGCCCTTGGTGGCCACGACGACCGCGTCGGCAGCGGGTCCTGCCTGCTGGAGCACGGACTCCCGGCCGGCCTGCGCCTCGCGGCCGGGGAGGAAGAGCGTGCCGGACTCGGCGTCGAGCACGACCGCCTCCGCGCCCACGGCGGTGATCCTCGGTGCCCTGGGCGTGGACGCGAGCTTGCCGTACGCGGGCTCGGCGAACCCGGTCTCGGCCGGTGTCACCTTCACCGTGCGGCCGTTGGCGGACACGGCGTGCACGGTGCCGTCCAGTCCCACGGCGAGTGCGGCGGCATCGGCCCCGTCGAGCGTGGCGAGCGGTGGTGACTCCTGGCTCAGCTGGTCCAGCGCGCTCACGCCGGCGTCGACGTCGACGCGGCTCGCCCAGACCTTGCCCGCGGCGGGGTCGAGCACGGCGAGCGTGCCGCCCGCGAGCGCGACCTGGCCACCGCTGGGCAGCACCAGTCCGTGATCACCCAGCGTCACCGAACGGGCGACGTCGACCGGGTAGAGCTTGCCGCCCGCCCGGTCCCGCGCGACCACCGCGGCGGCGTCCTGAACGATGTCCAGCTGGTAGTTCTGCTGCGCTCCACCCGGCGGGTTGATCGCGGCGTCCAGCGAACCGACGGGTTTGTTGAGCCTTCCGAACAATCCGTCGCGGTCACTGGTGACCCACACCCCGCCGTCGTTGAGATCGACCTGGCGGACCGGATTGCCGTTCGACGAGAACGCGTAGGCGACGAGCGAGGCGGCCGCGAGAACGAGCACCGTTCCGGACGCGAGCGTGGTCCGGTGCTTTCGGAAGAATCCCACTGTTCCCCTCGCAGAGGTCGCGTTCCCTCATCGGCGGTTCCGTCAACCGCCTATCGGGCCGATCCACGAATTCGTTGCAGCAATCACCCGATTGCCGACGAAGAATTATCCGCAGCTCTCCTGCGACCAGTCCGCGGTCGCGTTGCCGCCGTCCGCGCGCACCACTTTGACCTGCAGGCAAAGGGGTTGCGGGCCCTCGACCTCCACCTGCGGTTCCCTGGCGACGCCGGTGCGGGCGTCGTCGGAAGTGCGCCAGGAGAACGTGTCCGTCGCCTGCTGAGCCGAATAATTCCAAGTGAAACGGACAGTTTTCGCGTCCAGTCTCGTCGCGGTGATCGCGGGCCTGCCGGGCGGTGCGTTGTCCGCGCCCGCGTTCTGACCGGAACCGTCGTCGGCGACGGTGCTCACCACCGGTCCGTTGCCCGGCTTTTCCTCACCGGACAACAGGAACACGCCCACGCCCACGATCGCGGCCGTCGCCAGCGCACCCGCCGCGTAGTGGGGCCAGCGCAGCCGGACCGGCTGGTCAGGCTGCTTCAGCGGTGGCTTGTGGATCGCCGGCGGCGGCGGGGTTTCCTTGCGCACCACGGTGTGTGGTGCCGAGCTGGCCGGAAGCGGCGGGATTTCCCTGCGCACCACTGTGTGTGGCGCCGAACTGGCCGGAAGCGGAGACGTGAACATCTTGCGTTGCGTCGGCGGCGCGACCGGCGGTGGAGGCGGCACGAACGCGGGAGCGGCGGCGGGCGCCGGTTGTCTGCGGGGCGCCACGGCGGGCATCAGCACCAGCGCGGTCTCGCCGTACCGTTGCGCCTTCTGGATTCGCTGCAGTCCGAGGGCGAGCTTCAGCGCCGACAGCGGCCGTTCCTCCGGCTCCGTCGCCATGGCGCCCAACAGCAATCGCCGCAGGTCCTCCGGCGCGGGCAGCCCGGACGGCAACCAGCCGGACACGATCCGCCGGTCGACGGCCTCGATCGAGTTGTCGACACCGGGCGGCATGAACGGCGAGTGCCCGACGATCAGGTGCCACAACGTCGCCCCGAGCGAGAACACCTCCGTCAGGACGGCGTTCTTCTCCTTGGCAGCGCCGGTGAGCAGCTCCGGCGCCGACCACGGCACGGACAGCATCACCTGGCGTTCCGCGTCGTTCTCGGCGAAGCGGCCGGCGATGCCGAAGTCGGTGAGACACGGCTTGCCGTACTCGTTCATGAGCACGTTCGCGGGTTTGATGTCGCGGTGCAGGATCCGGCGTTCGTGCGCCGTCTCGACCGCGCACGCGATCTGCACGCCGATGTCGAGCACGTCGCCGACCGGCAACGGCGCCGCGGCCGAGAGCTTCGCCAGATCACCGCCCGGGCAGTACTCCATCACCAGGAACGGGCGTCCGTCCGCCGCGGTGTCCGTGTCGTAGACCGTGGCGACGTTCTGGTGGTTGCCCAGCTCCGCCATCGACTCGCCCTCGGCGATGAACCGCTCCCGCACGTCGTCGGACAGGCCGGTCGCCTTGGGCACCTTCACCGCGACGTCGCGCTTGAGCTTGTGGTGGTAGTAGCGGTACACCATCGCGAAACCGCCGCCGCCGATGTCGCCGCGGTACTCGAAGTGCGGGATGGCCGGTGGTCCCAGGGTCATCCGCTCACCTCGAAGACGAAGAAGAACTGGTCGCCGAGCGTCACGCGGGTGCCGGGGTAGAGGATCTCGTCGATGTGCGGGGCGAGCTTCTCCGGCGGGCATCCCGGCCGCGAGATGCTGGTGCCGTTCATCGAACCGAGGTCGCGCACCAGCACGTCCCAGTTCGCCGGCCTGATCTCCACGTGCGTCCGGGAGATCTCCGTGTCGTTCTCCCTGCCTACCTGCACGAGGTTCACGCCGCCGCGGTCACCGCTGGGATCGCGGCCCATCACGACGTTGCGGTCGAGCGAGATCGTGTCCCCGTTGGACAGTCGCAGCAGCCCGAGCACCGGCACGGGCAGCATCGCGGCGACCTGCTCCGGCAGCGGAACCTCGCACACCCGGCAGTACACCGCGTAGTCCGAGCTCAGGTGGCCCGCTGGGCACTTCTTCGCCCGCACCAGGCCCGCTCTGCCTTGCAACAGCTGGGTGTCGTTGGGGGACATCATGGTCGTGCGCAGCACCGTCTCCGTCACGGGTTGCCGGACCGGTTGTGCGGGCATCGGCGCTGGCGCCGGGGTGTTCTGGGGTGCCCAGTCGAACGACTGGATCACGCCGGTGACCTGGGTGATCTGCGGTGGTGCCGGCGGCGGCGCGGGTTGCTCACGCACGACGGTCAGCTCGACCACTTCTTCCTGCTGCACAACGGTCTGCTCGACCGGCGCGGGCACAGGCACCGGCTGCGGTGCCAGAACCGGCTGCGGCACGGGCACCGATTGCGGCACAGGCACGGACTGTGGCGCGGCGTCGGACACGGCGACCAGAAGCTCGTTCGCGAGCACCACTCCCCCGCGCAACGGCAGCCCAGGCCCACTCGGACCGGCCACCACGCGAAGCCGTGCGACATCGTCGAGGTTGCGGTCGACCCAAGTCCCCACGCCCGCCGCGGTGATCTCCTCGACGGCGCCGGCCGCGTTCATGACCTGCAGCCGTGCCTCACCTCGCACCACCGCGCGGTTCGCGGTCAGCAGCGCGAAGCCGCTCACCGCGCGAAAACCCTCGAGGACGATCGCGGCGAGCACCTCGTCCAGCGGCTCGTCGGACCGCACCAGCTCCCAGCAGCGGCGCACGAGCGCGGACTCGGGCGTCACGGCCAGCAGGAGCCACGTGCGCTCCCCAATGACCGCGACCCACGTGCCCGGCACGTACTCGACCTCGGTCATCGCGGGCTCCGAGGCACCGTGTCACAGCTGGACGTCTCCGCCACGACCGGGTGGTCGACCACGAGCGCGGTCACGTTGTCCCGCGCCTGGGCCGCCACCGCACGATCCACCAGCACGGTCGCCGCATCCTTCGCGTCGGCGTGCTGCCGGAGAACCTCTTCGATCTCGTCGTCGGTGAGCTCGTTCGTCAGCCCGTCCGTGCAGATCACGAACCGTTCGCCCACCCGCGGCGGGAACATCCAGAGATCGGGGTCGCCGAGGCCCGCGCCGCCGAGCACGCGGGTGACGACGTTGCGGCGCGGGTAGTTCCTGGCCTCGGCCGCGGTCAGCAGCCCGGCCGTGACGAGTTCCTGCGCCTCGGAGTGGTCGACGGTGAGCTGGGTCAGCCCCGCGCCGTCGAACCGGTAGACCCGCGAGTCACCGACGTTGAACACGACCCAGTGCGGCCGGTCGGACAGCGTGACGAGCGCGATCCCCGCCGCCGTCGTCATGCCACCGTGGTCGGCCTCCTCCAGCGTCCTGCCCGCGGCGGACAGCGCGGCACGCACGTCCTCCGGCCCTGGCACGTCCTGCTGGTCCAGGTCCCGCAGGCACGCGACGAGCAGCGCGCTCGCGACCTCACCGGCCGCGTGCCCGCCCACGCCGTCAGCGACCGCGAATATCTGCCTGCCCGCGATCGCGCTGTCCTCGTTGACTTCCCGCACCACACCGGGATGCGTGGCGACGCCCGCCAGCACCGCGCTCACCGCACCACCTCCGCTCCGCCGTTCGGACCTCTCATCGCTCGGCGTTCACGAAGCGTTATGCGGAATCAGGGACAAAAAGTGACCACGAAAAAACGGAAACGTCTGGGCCGCGAGCAGCGATGCACTCACCACGTGACGGGCAGCGACCTCAGTCCGTAGACGATCTTGTCGGCGGTGTAGACGAGGTCTTCCTCGGCGACGGCGAGCCGCAGGCCCGGCATGCGGCGGAACAGCGTCTCCAGCGCGATCCGCAGCTCGACGCGGGCCAGCGCCTGGCCGAGGCACAGGTGCGTGCCGTGGCCGAACGCCATGTGCCGCTTGGCATCGCGCGTCACGTCGAGCTCGCACGCGTCGGTGCCGAACTGCTCCTCGTCGCGGTTCGCGGTGGAGATCATGCAGATCAGGCCCTCCCCCGCGCGGACGAGGACGCCGCCGATCTCGACGTCCTCCGTGGCCGCCCGGCCGAGACCGGTGTGGACGAGGGTGAGGTAGCGCAGGAGTTCCTCGACCGCGGCCTCCGGGCCGGCCTGGAAACGCGTGAGCTGTTCCGGGTTGGCGAGCAGCGCGCGCACGGCCATGGCGGTCTGGTTGGCCGTGGTCTCGTGGCCGGTGACCAGGAGCATGAACCCCATCGACGCGACCTCGGCAGGACTGAGGTCGTCGCGCTCCACGAGCCTGCTCAGGATGTCGTCGCCCGGCTCGGCACGCTTGCGTTCGGCGAGGCCCGCCAGGTACGTCATCAGCTCGACGTGCGTCGCCGTGGCCTGCTCGTCGCTGATCGTGTTGTCCAGCAACGTGGCGCTGAGGCCCTGGAAGTAGCCGTGGTCGGCGAACGGCACGCCGAGCATCAGGCAGATCACCAGCGACGGGATCGGCTGGGCGAAGTCGCCCACCAGGTCGGCGGGCGCGCCGCGGTCGATCATCCCGTCGACGGCGTCGTCGACGATCCGCTGGATGTCGGGGCGCATCGCCTCGACGCGCTTCACCAGGAAGTCCCGGCTGACCATCCTGCGCAGCCGGGCGTGCTCCGGGTCGTCCATCCTGATGAAGCTCGGCTTCGCGGTGGCCAGTTTCCGTTGCGTGGGCGAGAGGAACGGGAAACCCGGCGTGCGGGCGTCCGCGCTGAACCGCTGGTCGGCGAGGACCGTCCGCACCTCGTGGTAGCCGGTCACCAGCCAGCACGGCGACCCGTCCGGCAGCACCGCCCTGGTGATCGAGCCCGCCTCGGCGGCGCGCTCGTAGGCCGGCGGCGGGTCGAACGGGCAACTGCCGTAGGTGCCCGGCAGCGTGGTGGCGAGTGCGGTCGTCACGATGACGTTTCCTTTGCTTGCAACGGGGTTCGCAGGGTGCGCAGGGTCATGCCGACCGTCACGCACTGGCCGACGACCATCAGCAGTTCGATGATCTGGGGTTCGTCGAGCAGCGCGGACAAGCGGTGCCAGCTGTCGTCGGACAGGTCCGCCCGATCGACCAGCTCGTCCACCGCGGTCAGCACGGCCTGGTCCTCGGCAGACCACGGATGAGTGCCGGGAACGCTGATGGCCGCGATCTCGGCCTGGCTCAGGCCTTTCTCGCGAGCGTGCTGCTCGTGCCTGGCCCAGACGAACGCGGAACCGTGGCGGTGCGAAGTGCGCAGCACGACCAGTTCCCGCGTCCGTGCGGGCAACAAACCGTTGTGCGTGAGCAGTTTCGCAAGCCCGAGCCACGCGTAGGCCAGCTGCGGATGGTGCGCGAGCGTGCCGAACAGGTTCTCCCGGCCCGAGCCGTCCGCGCTGGAGTTCTCCAGCACGGCCTGAAGTGGTTGGGGCCACTGCGATTGCGGCACGGGCGCCAGGCGCGCGTTCACCATTCGCACACCATCACACCGACGCTGGCTCCGCTGGCGTACCCGAACAGGCCGACCAGGTCACCGCTCTGGAGCCTGCCGGTCTCCAGTGCCATCGCCAGCTGCAACGGGATGGTGTTCGTGGCGACGTTGCCGTGCGCGGCGAAGGTCGGGATGATCTGGTCCGCCGTCACCCCTGCCCACTCGCAGGCGAGCCTGGTGAAGGCCACCGAGGGCTGGTGGACGCAGGCGAAGTCGAGATCGCCCGGCTTGACGCCGATCTCCGTCATGGCCCGCTCGATGCGGTCCGCCATGCCGTCGAACGACGCCACCAGCTTCGCCGAGTCGATCCGCAGGTGCCCCAGGACGCGGTTGTTCGCGTACGGGTTGGGCAACGTCGCCGCCTCCCAGCCCCACGAGTTCGCGAAGAACCGGGACCCGAGGACTCCTGGCCGTTCCCTGGCCTCCACCAGCACGGCGGAGCCCATGTCACCGGTGCTCAGACTCGGCAACGCGACCAGCACGTCCTTCGGGTTCTCCAGCGTGCGGCGGGTTTCCCGCGTGCTCACCTCGGCCGACACGACGAGCACCCGCCGGTACTGCCCGGCGCGGATGAACGCGTCGGCGACCTCGATCCCGTTGAGGACACCGTTGCACGCGTTCTTGAGGTCGAAGACCGGTGCGCTAAGGCCGAGCTTCTCGGCGACCACGTGCGCGGTGGCCGGTTCCTCCATGTCGGCGAGAATTCCGGTGTAGATCAGCAGATCGACGTCGGCCGGGGCCGTGCCGTGCTGGTCCAGCACCGTCCGCGCGGCGCGGACCGCGAGGTCGGACGGCTGGTCCTCCGCGTCGGCCACGGTGCGTTCGAGCAGGCCGTACATGTGGTGCAGCACGCCTCGGGACATCGAGATTCCGGGGTTGTCCGCCCGGAACCTGTCCTCGGCGTCGGACACCGTCTGCCGGCCGGCCGGGATGTGGACGGCGGCGTGCGCGATCGCGCTGTACATGGCTCTTCCAGGGATTTCGCAGGATCAGATGGCGTGGAAGACGAGGACGACGTTGTGCCCGCCGAAGCCGAACGAGTGGCTCGCGGCCGCCTGGATCCTTTGTAGACGCTCGGTACCGGTGACGCAGTCGATGCCGAACTCCGGCGCGACGAGGTTGGCGATCGGCGGCGCGACACCGTCGCGGATGCTCAGCACGGTGAGCGCGGCCTCGATCGCCCCGGCCGCACCGAGGGTGTGCCCGAGCACGCCCTTGGCGGAGGTGACGCTCGGGCCGTGCGGCAGGACCCGTTCGATGACGGAGGCCTCGGCCGCGTCGTTCTTCGGCGTCGACGTGCCGTGCGCGTTGACGTGATCGACGTCGGACGCGGTGAGACCCGCATCCGCCAGTGCCGCACGCAATGCGGCTTCGGCGCCCCTGCCGTCGGGAGCGGGAGCGGTGGGGTGGAAGGCGTCCGAGGTCATCCCGGCGCCGCCGAGCACCGCGTGCCCGCGACGACCCCGTGCCTGGGCGTCCTCCGCTCGTTCCAGCACGAGCACCGCGGCACCTTCGGCGATGACGAACCCGTCGCGGTCCGCGGCGAACGGCCGGGACGCCGCGGACGGCTCGTCCACCCTGCGGGACAACGCACCCAGCTGGTGGAAGCCGGTCGTGATCACCGGCGTGACCGCGGTGTCCGTGCCGCCCGCGATGGCGATGTCGCACGTTCCGGACCGCAACAGGTCCCTGGCCACCGCGATCGCCGTGGCACCGGAAGCACAGGCCGTCTCCGTCGCGAGCGACGGTCCGCGCGCACCGAGGTCCAGAGATACCTCACCCGCTGCCATGTTGGAGATGAGCTGCGGCACCAGCATCGCGGAAACCCTTTCCGGGCCTGCCTGATGCAGCCGGAGGGTCTGTTCCTCGAGGTGCGAGACCCCGGCGAGCCCCGACCCGATGACGACGGCGACCCTGGCGCCGTCCCAGGTCGCGGGGTCGAGACCGGCGTCGGCGACGGCTTCGCGCGCGGCCACGACAGCCAGTTGCGCGAACCTCGGCATGCGCCACGACTTGCGGCCGATCCGCGGCGCCGGGTCGGCGGAATCCGGTACCCGGCAGGAGAAGTCGACCGGCATTCCCTTCAGCTGGGTGTCGGTCGCGGCGGTGGAGACACCACCGCGCACCCCGGCCCAGGTCGCCGGACACCCGTCCCCGGCCGGGGTGATCATCCCCAGTCCGGTGACGGCGATCGCGGGAGAACCCGTTGTCACAGCGCCGGTGCCGCGTCGAGCCTGGCGTCGATCGTGGCCGTGAGCTCGGCCACCGTCGTGTCCTTGGTGGCCTCGTGCTCCTCGATCTTCACGCCGAGCTGGTCCTGCAGCGTGAGCGAGAGCTCCGCCAGCGCCAGCGAGTCGATGTCGAGGTCGTCGAGGGTCGAGTCGGGGGTGATGTCCTGGGCCGGCACGTGGAACTTGTCCGTCAGCATCGTGATCAGGGCAGCGTTCGAGGACATGGTGGAACTCCCGCGTTCAGCAGTGGGGGATGTCTTGACCGCTCGGCGGCCACGGTGCGGGAGCGTACCTAAGTGATCTTGGTCCGAGGCCCTGGGTCGAACGGGGTCCTCCGGGCTTCTGATACGCACCCGTTCCGGATTCCTTGCACCCCAAAGAGTCATCGCCGGAGCGACTGTCCCATGTGGACTGAACGCGGGTCGAACGGAATTAAACGACCTCGGGCCACACGAGGGTGGCCGACCCCCAGGTGAACCCGCCGCCGAACGCGGTGAGCAGCACCTTCTCTCCCGCGTGGATCTCGTCGCGAGCCACGGCGTCGGCCAGCGCGAGCGGGATGGAGGCGGCACCGGTGTTGCCCACGCGACTGATGTTGCCGAGCACCTTCTCGTCCGAAATGGACAGTCGCTGACCCACCAGGGAGAGGATCCTGGCGTTGGCCTGATGGGCGACGACGCGGTCGATTTCCGACGTGGTCCAGCCCACGTTCTTCAGTGCAGCAAGGGAAGATTCAGTCATTCGAGTGACAGCGTGCTGGAAAACCTCGCGTCCGCTCATGTGGAAATGACCGTCCGCGGGCCCGTACCGCCCCGGTTCCGCCCGTCCGCGCGCACCTCCGCCGGGCACGGTGATGAGGTCATGACCCGCGCCGTCGCTGCCGAGGTCGAACCCCAGCACCTCGCCCGGCTCGCCGGACTCGCCCGCGCGCAGGATCACCGCGCCGGCACCGTCCCCGAACACCACACCGGCACCGCGGTCGTCCGGCGAGATCAGCGTCGAGTAGACGTCCGCCGCCACGAGCAACACCCGCCGCGCGATACCGGCCGCGATCATCCCGCTGGCCGTGGCCAGCCCGTACACGAAGCCGGTGCAGACCGCGGACACGTCGAAGGCCGCCACCCCGCCCAGCCCCAGCCGCGTGGCCAGCACCGGAGCCATCCCGGGCATCGGGTGGTCCGGCGTCGACGTGGCCACCACCACGGCGTCCACGTCACCGGCAGGACTCTTCGCCAGCACCGCCCGCGCCGCGGCCAGCGCGAGATCCCCCGTCGACGTGCCCTCGTCGACCCAGTGCCGTGTGCCGATCCCCGTCCGGCGGCGAACCCAGACATCGTTCGTGTCCCAGTGCGCCGGAAGGTCCTCATTGGACACGACCCGTGGCGGCACGATTCCGGCCACGGCCTCCAGCACCGGTACCGGGCGATGCGTGTGCTCACTCACCGTGCGTCCTCTTTCTCACAGCCTCAAAGGGGGATGAGACTGAACGTACAGGGCGGGAGCACGACGCCCTTTCCCATCTACGAGACGGAGTTGTTCCGTTGAAAGGATTTCAGCTTCCTGGACCGGTCCAGGAAGACCGAGGGGGCGGAGGGTGAATCCGCCCCCCGCTGGCCTCAGACGTGGGCCACCGCGACGTCGACGATCCAGGTCACGCCGAACCGGTCGGCCAGCATCCCGAAGGCGGGCGCCCACTGCGCGGGGCCGAACTCCTCGATCACCGTGGCGCCCTCGGCGAGCCCTGCCCAGACCGGGGCGACCTCGTCGACGCTCTCACCGCGCACGGACAGGAAGAACGGCTCCTCGGTGACCGTGGTGCCGTTCACCCGGCGGGTGGTGGGCTCGCCGGGCGCGACCGGCTCGCCGGATCCGGGCACGTCGTAGGCCATGACGCGGAAGCCGTTCTCGGCGACGACCTCGCCGAACACCACGTTCTTGGCGCCGGGCACCTCGGCGGGCATGCCGAAGTCGGCGTACGTGATGACGGTGATCTGCCCGCCGAACACCGAGCGGTAGAACTCCAGCGCCTCCCTGGCCTGGCCGCGGAAGTTCAGGTGGGTAACTGCGTTGAGTGACATGAGAGGGACTCTGTCAGCAGTAGCGGACAGGGAACGTCCGCTACTTGTGCGAGGCTGAACCCATGCCGATCGCCGCCTCGACGACCACGTCCGGTCGCCTGCTGTCGTTGCTGTCCATGCTGCAGGTCCGCCGCGACTGGCCGGGCGGTCTGCTGGCGGAGCGCCTGGGTGTGAGCGAACGCACGGTCCGCCGCGACGTCGACCGGCTGCGTGAGCTCGGTTACCTCGTGCACGCGGTGAAGGGCCCCGACGGCGGGTACCGCCTCGAAGCGGGCAGTCAGGTGCCGCCCCTGCTGTTCGACGAGGACCAGGCCGTCGCGCTCGCCGTGGCGCTGCGGATCGCCGTCGGCACCGGCGCGGGCATCGAGGAGGCCGCCGCACGGGCGCTGGCCACCGTCCGCCAGGTCCTGCCGTCCCGCCTGCGGCAGCGCATCGACGCGCTGGAGGTCGAACCGGCCGGGCGCGGCCCCCAGGTGGACACCGAGCTGCTGGTCGCCCTGAGCACGGCCGTCCGCGCCTGCGAGGAGCTGCGGTTCGACTACGACGCTCCTGGCCGCCCGAGCACCCCTGAACCGCCGCGCCGGGTCCAGCCGCACCACCTCGTGGTCCGGGCGGGCCGCTGGTACCTGGTCGGATGGAGTCCGGAGCGCGAGGACTGGCGGACGTACCGCGCCGACCGCATGACGCTCCGCACCCCCAACGGCCCGCGCTTCCGGCCGCGCGAGGTGCCGGGAGGTGACGTCGCCGAGTTCCTGTCCGCCCGGTTCAAGGGCTCCGACACCAACGCCTGGCCCTGCCGCGGTGAGGTGATCCTCGACCTGCCGCTCGCCGACGTGGCCCCGTTCGCCGGCGGCGACACGGCCGAGGAAGACGGCACCCGGACCAGGCTGGTGACCGGCGCGTGGTCGTGGGCCGCGCTCGCCGCGAAGCTGGCCCGTTTCGACGCCGACGTCGAGGTGATCGGACCGCCCGCCCTGCGCGACGCGTTCGCGGACCTGTCCCGCCGGGCCGCCAGGGCCGCGGTCAGCCCTTGACGTCCACGGTGACCTCGGACAGCGGCGTGCTGGTGCAGGCGAGCACCTGCCCGGCGGACTTCTGTTGCGCGGTCAGGCAGTTGGGCTCCTGCTGCGAGACCCTGCCACCCAGCAGTTTCACCACGCACTCGCCGCAACTGCCGACCGTGCAGGAGTAGGGCATCGGCAGACCGGCCGCGAGCCCCGCGTCGAGCAGGGTCTGCCCGGGCTCGACCACCGCGGCGCCCACGGGTCGCCCGCCGTCCTCGACCCGCATCCGTTGCGGTGTATCGGAAACAACGGCCGCCGACGGCCCGCTGGCGTACCGCTCGACGAGAACGTGCTCGTCAGGAACGCTCAGTTCGGTCAGCGCCTGCCGGACGGTGACCATCAGCGCTTCCGGGCCGCAGAGGTAGAACCTGGCCTTGGGCAACGCAAGGGCAGTGACCCATGCCTGCACACCGGCAGCGTCCAGGCGTCCGTCCCGGGACGTCAGCACGTGCGTCACCGAGAGACGGCCGGGATGCTGCTCTCCCAGCGTGGCCAGCTCGGCGTCGAAGATGGTCTCCTCGACATCGCGATTGCTGTACAGGAGCGCGATTCGGCCCGTGCCGGGTGCGCTGAGGAGTGTGCGGATCATGCTCATCATCGGCGTCACACCGCTGCCCGCCGCGATCAGCACCACGCCGGCACTGGAGTCCTCTGGCAGGTGGAACGCACCCGACGGGCCACGCACGAACAGCCGGTCGCCGGCCGCGAGACCGTGGACGTGGGTCGAGAACCGCCCGACCTGCTTGACCGTGATCTCCAACCGCGACGAGCCGGGCGCCGACGACGCCGAGTAGGGCCTGCGCACCTGACGGCCGCCGACGTCGGCCACCAGCGTGAAGAACTGGCCGGGCCTGAAGTCGAACGGCTTGCCGTCCTCCAGCGCCACCGTGACCGCGCTCGGCGTCTCGCGGCGCACCTCGGCGACGCGCACCTCCCGCAACGGGTCCTCCGCGGCGGCACGGGGCCGGAGGCTCGCGATCTCGTAGCCTTCCTTGCGCAGGCCCGAGCGGTAGGCCAGGTTCATGACCGCCCGCAGCCACTTCTCCGGGATCAGTCGCATGATCCGGAGCATTCTGCTGCCGGTGTTGGCGGCCAGATGGCGGCCCGCCAGCGCCATGAGGTCCGGCACGTCGCGGTCGACGTCCGCGGTCCACAACCGGGCCCGCGCCACAGCGTCGCTCACGACCAGCTCGGCGGACTCGACGTCGACGAGTATCGCGGCGTGCGGCGGCGTTCCGTGCAGCGCCAACGGTTCCAGGTGCACGGGATCGACGGTGATCCTTCCCCGGCCGCGGACCTGCAGCACACCGGTCCGTCCCGGAACCAGCGCGGCGAACGAGAGCCGGTCGTCCTGCAGCAGGTTGTGCAACGAGTCGGCGCGCTTGTTGCCCTTGCGGTCCGCCAGCAGAAGCGTGCGGCCGTCCACGATCCGCACGACCGATCCCTTGTCGCCGCGGGGACTGGTGTCACTCCCACCCGATGAGTCCCATGTGGACAGCACCAGGAACGGTGCGGCCACGAGGAAGTCCGCGACACCGGCCTGAGCGAGCGGACCGTCGGCGATCTCAGGTGCCGGCCCCGCCGGTGCGGGCGGTTGCCACAGCCCGGACCGCAGGACGGCCTGAGCGCAGTGCACGTACACCTCCTCGACGTCGAAGATCACCTCGGCGCCACGGCGCGCGACCCCGTTGACCCGCAACGTCTCCCCCACGCCCGGCAGCAGGAAGACCAGCGACGCCGGCCCGTCGGCGACGGACCCGTTCACCGGAAAGGAGATCCGCGTCGGCGACTGCACCCGCGCGAAACCAGGCCTACCGCCGACGACCGTCGTGGTCGCGCCCTCCGCGTCCCGGTACCCGAAGCCCGCGACGGGACTGCGGGACAGCACCTCCACGCATCCCTCGTCGAGCGCCTTGAGCTGCTTCAACATGATCAGCGACGCGGGCCGCCCGACCACCGACTCGACCTCGTCCACTGTTGTGAGCAGATGACCGTCTTCCAGCTTGTTTTCCCAGCTCATACCACTATTATGAGCTTTTGCTCATGTCTTGAATACTCGCTTTTGCCGCCCAACGAGGAGACCGTCATGCCGTCGGCCCACCGCGACATCGACCCACGTCGGAAGCCTCGCCAGGTCCGGGCGGAACTCACCAGGGACCGCATCCTGACCGCGGCTGCTCACGTTTTCGCCGAGCACGGCTACGCCGCGGGCACCACCAACCGCATCGCCGAACGGGCCCGCGTCTCGATCGGTTCGCTGTACCAGTACTTCCCCAACAAGGACGCGATCCTGGCCGAACTGCTGGTGCGCCACGTGGACCGCGGCACGTGGACGGGAACCGAGAACCTCGACCTGGCACCGGGAACCCTGGAACCGGTCGTGCGGGCCCTGGTCCGCGACGCGATCGACAACCACCGCGACGACCCCCAGCTGCTCCGGATCATGGTCGAGGAAGGCCAGTACTCGCAGGAGCTGCGCGACTCGATCACCCGCCACGGCGCCCAGCGCGTCGCCCAGGTCCGCGACCTGTTCGCCCGCCACCCCGACGTCCGGGTGCACGACCTGGACACCGCGGTCGACCTCATCGTGTTCACCGTGGAGCTCAACACCCACCGGTTCGCCGCGTCCCCGCAGACGACCCCGGTCGAGACGTTCGAGAACGAGCTCGTGCACATGGTCACCCGCTACCTGCGCGGCGACTAGCGGCTACTTCTTCAGCCTGCGGCTCCCGGCGTGCCAGTCCTCGACCTTCCCGGTCTGCTGCGTCGTGACGCCGAACGACGGCAACTGCGGTTGCTCGCGCAGGCTGCGCTTGAGCTCGGCGAAGCCGGGGAACCGGGCGAGGCCGACGACGTGGTCCCACAGCTCGGCGGCCTGCTGCTCGTCGGGCATCCGGCTGATCACCGGTCCGAAGAACGCGACGCCGTGCGGCGGTTCGAAGTGGATGATCGGTGTGCCCACGTCCTTGCCCGTCAACGACAACGCCTCGTCGGACTCGGCCTGGATCTCGGCGTCGCGGGCCGTGTCGTCGAGAGCGCCGGCGAGCGAAGCCGGCAGACCGGCCTCGGTGAGCGCGGCGGCGGCGAGAGCGGGAGTGCCCTGCCAGCCGGGGATTCGCGCCTCGTCGGGACCGGTTTCGAGGATCCGGGCGCCGAACGCGGCGTAGAGCGGGCCGACCGCCTCACGGCCGTGCTTCTCCCGCACGGCCGACGCCACCCGCAGCAGCCGCAGGCCCGCCGTGTGCTGGGCCTCGTACTCCGCGGGGAAGTGGCTGTCGTAGTCGAGGTGCGAGTTGATCAGGCGCAGTGAGATGAACCGCCAGTCGACGGTGTAGCCGCGCTGCGCCTGGACGAGCCTGACCCACTTGCTCGTCATCCACGCGAACGGGCAGATCGGGTCGAAGTAGAAGTTGACGTCAGCGTTGCCGCTCATGAACTTTCTCCTGTCGTCAGTGCGGCGCCGAGTTCGGCGATGAGGTCGGACGGTTCCTCGATGCCCACTGACAGTCGCACGAGTCCGTCCGTGATGCCGAGCGCCTCGAGTTCGTCCGGCGGCAGGGACCGGTGCGTGGTCGTGGCGGGGTGGACGAGCGTCGTCGCGACGTCGGCGAGGCTTCCGGACAGCGGGATCGACGGCCTGAGGCGGTGGACGAGCTCGTCCACGGCGGGACGGCCGCCCGCGAGTTCGAAGGAGAGCATGCCGCCGGTGCCGTCGGGGTAGAGCCGCGCGGCGATGCCGGTGTGCGGATGGTCAGGTCGCGATGGGTGGTGCACGCGCGTGATCGCCGGATGCGTCGCGAGGAACTCGGCGACGGCCGTCGCGCCACGGGTGTGCGCCCGCATCCGGAGCGGCAGCGTCTTCAGGCCGAGCAGGGCCATCCAGGCGTCGAACGGGGCCTGCGTCGCGCCCAGGTGGACGACGGACTGCCGGATCCGGCTGATCAGGCCGGTTGCGCCCGCGACGATGCCGCCCATCGCCGCCGAGTGACCGCCCAGGTACTTGGGGATGCTGTGCCACACCAGGTCTGCGCCGTGCTCGA
Source organism: Lentzea sp. NPDC092896 (assembly GCF_044754905.1). Classification (NCBI taxonomy): domain Bacteria; kingdom Bacillati; phylum Actinomycetota; class Actinomycetes; order Pseudonocardiales; family Pseudonocardiaceae; genus Lentzea; species Lentzea sp. NPDC092896. Next base: position 455,867 of record NZ_JBIVPX010000001.1, on the reverse strand, counting down.
GCGGCCGGAACAGGGCGGGCGTGGCGAACGTCGCGTCGACGGCGACGGTGGTTCCGGTGCGCCCGGCGAGCGCCACCAGCGCGGGCAGGTCGGGGACCCGCAGCGTCGGGTTGGTCAGGGCCTCGACGAGCAGGAGGCGCGTCTGCGGCGTGAGCGCGCGGCCGACCTCGGCGAGATCCGCGGCGTCCACGAAGGTCGTCCGGATGCCGAGCCGCGGAAGATCGGTTTCGAGCAGGCTTCTGGTGCCGCCATAGGCATTGCGGTCGGCGACGACGTGATCGCCCGCCTCGGCCAGTGCGAGCACCGTGGCGGTGAGCGCGGCCATACCGGACGCCGTGGTGACCGCCTCGGCCGCACTCTCCAGGTCCGCCACCGCCCGTTCGAGGACGTGGCCGTTGTAGTGGCCGAAGCGGTAGTAGGCGTTCCCGCTGTCCTCGCCGTCGAGAACTCGGTGCAGCGAAGCCAGATCCGGGTAGCTGTGCACCGTCGTCTGGTGCAACGCGGGGACCAGCGGGCCGCTTTCGCCGTGGATGCCCGCCCGTGCGGCGCGGGTCGTCAGATGGGAGCGATCGCTCATCGTCACCGTCCAGGTCAGTTGAAGCGGGAGTAGACCGGTTCCGTCCAGCCGCCGGGGAAGGCGTTCTCGGTCCAGACGGCTTCGGCGATCCGGAACACCGTCTCCTGTCCGTTGGCGGGCCCGCTCTCGTCGCCGGACCGGCGCACCTCCGCCGTTCCCGTGAGCTGGAGGGTCGCCCCGGACCGCCAGTCCGGGAAGAGCAGGCCCGCCAAGGGGTTCAGGCCGAGGTTGCCGGCGGTCATCATCATCGCGTTGCCCACGTAGTCCGGCCAGGTCAGCTCAGTGGGCGAGACGACCTTGACGAACCCCGGGTTGCCGCCGCGGTGCGAGACGTCGGCACCACCGGCGGCCGCGGTCGCGATGAAGAACGTGTCGGCGGACGACACCAGGACCGACTGGGCCGTGTCGAGTGCCTCGCTCCACCGTGCCACGGGGTGAAAACCGTCGGGCTCCTCCGTCATCACGCGGGCCTGGATGTACTTGGGGCAGTTGCCGAACGCCTGGTGCACGTCGATCTCACCGCCCCCGGCCACGGGCCGCCACCGGCCGTTGATCCGCAACCTCTTGCGCATCACCAGGTCGATGGCGAGCGTGCCCACGTCCGCCTCGTCCCGCAGGACGCCGGCCAGCGGGTCTGTCGGCACGACGGTCGCGTTGGCGCGCAACGTGTGCGAGTCGAGCGCGGACAGAAACCCTTCAGGGCCTACCAGGTTCGTGGCCCACGGCCGTCCGTCGCGGTCCTGGGCACCCAGCACCAGCATCTGCTGGCGCGTCAGGAAGTCGAACGCTCCGCGCGGGATGGCGTCCGAGATGATCGGCCGGACCCTCGCCGCCAGCTCGGAGGTTCCGGCCACCCGTTGCGCTTCGAGCTCGCCGGGGTGGAAGGCGAGCCGGTCGACGAGGTTCGTCACGGCGTCAGAAGGTCAGGACCTGGTAGCCGGACCGCACCAGTTCCCCGATGCTGCCGACACCGTTGGTACCGGGTGCCTGGTTCTGGCTGACCTGCTTGATGCCCTCGGCCTCCACGCCCTCGGTCGCACCGAAGACGACCGCGCAGCCGCCGGACGCCACCGTCGCGACCTGCTTCTTCACCGCGGTGTACAGCTCGTGCGCGGGGTGCGCCGCGTCCGCCAGCACGGCCGGCCAGCGGGTGCCCGCGCCCTGGAAGAGCACCAGGGCCTCGCCGCCCTGCGCGAACTCCCACGCGGCGGCGAGCGCGTTGAAGACGCGGCCCAGTGCCTCCTCGGTGCCGGTCGACGGGTCGGACAGCACCACAACGGCGGTCTTGCTGCTCATGGACTTGCTCCTCGCGGTTCGGAAGGCCAACGCGAACCATAGTTACCGAACGATCGGTAAACTTCAAGGTGACCACGCCCACTGGTCGCTCGGCTTCACTTCCGCAGTTTTTGACCGTACGTTCGGTAACTCAATTCGAGGACTGCTACCCAGGAGGAATCGGGATGGACGTCACCATCTCCGCGCGGACAGCGGTGGCCGCGGACGTGATCGCGCTGACCCTCGTGGCGGCCGACGGGCAGGACCTGCCGCCCTGGCGACCGGGCGCCCACGTCGACGTGGCCCTCCCGACCGGGCTCACGCGCCAGTACTCGCTGTGCGGCGACCCCGCGGACCGGTCGCGTTGGCGCATCGCGGTCCTGCGCGAGCGAACGTCGCGAGGCGGTTCGGCGTGGCTCCACTCCCCAGCCGCGGAAGGCGCCACGGTGACGGTAGGCACCCCTCGAAACCTCTTCGAACTCGTCCCCGCTGACGGCTACGTCTTCATCGCGGGCGGGGTGGGCATCACGCCGATCCTGCCGATGATCGCCGAGGCGGAACGGTCCGGCGTCCCCTGGACCCTCTGGTACAGCGGCAGAAGCAGATCCATGTCCTTTGTGGATGATCTAGCCGGGTACGGCGACCGCGTTCACCTCGTCCCCGGCGGCCGCGTTCCGATCCCCGAGGTACTGGGTACGCCCACCAGCGGAACGGCCGTGTACTGCTGCGGCCCCGAGCCGATGATCGAGGCGGTGCGAGAAGCCTGCGGCACCTGGGAACCCGGCACGCTGCACGTCGAGCGGTTCGTCGCGGAAAGCTCGCCGACCGACGGAAGCACGGGCTTCGACGTGCGCTGCGCACGGTCCGAAGTGGACGTCAGGGTCGAGGACGGGGTCTCGGTGCTCGACGCCCTGCTGAAGGCGGGCGTCGAGGCGGACTACTCGTGCACGCAGGGTTTCTGCGGCACCTGCGAGACACGCGTGCTGGAAGGAACCCCGGACCACCGCGACGACTACCTCGACCACGAGAAGTCGCCGGACACGATGATGATCTGCGTGTCGCGGTCCCGGTGCCCGAGGCTGGTGCTCGACCTCTAGTTCTCCAGGTCAGGCAACAGGAGGGACGGCATGAGCGCGATGCTCTCGGCGAACGCCTCGTGGTCCCCCATCACCCGCCCCAGCACCAAGGCACCCTCGATGCGCAGGAAAGCGTCCTTGGCGGCGTGCACCGCGTCGTCAGGCTTGCGCCCGGCCCGTTGCGACGCCTCGGCCATCACGTCGATCCACGTCCGCGCGAGCGAGCGCGCCTGCTCCCGGATCTTCTCCGGCGCCCCGGCCAGCGTCATCGTGTCGAGCACGCAGGACAACGCCCCCGCGCCGTAGAAGTCGGCGAGCCTGGTCGCCGTCTCCCCCATCCCCCTGGCGACGTCCTCGTCCTCCCGCATCGGCTGCAGGATCCACAGGAACCGCTGCCCGACCTCGTTCAGGACGGCCTCCGCCATCTCCTCCTTGCCGTTGGGAAACCGGTGGTAGAGGCTCGCCCGCCGCAGCCCGGAGGCCGTCGACAGGTCGCCGATGGAGGTCCCGTCGAACCCCTTCTCGCGAAACACCGCCATGAGGAGGTCGATCAGGTCGGCTTCGCCGATCAGAGGAGGTCGTGCCATCCCTCCACATTACCGAACCTTCGGTCAAATAGAGGGCTCAGCGGCGGAACGGCCGGCGAGGATCACGTGCCGGCAGGCCGTCGAAGGGCGTGAACCACGCGGGTGCGGTGTAGTCGCCCATCCGCAGGTCCCGGTTCTGCTCGTCGTCGGGGTCCTCGATGCCGTCCCGGCTGGGATCGAACAGCTCGAGAATGTCGTTGTCCTGAAACAGGACTTCCCTCAGCAGTTCCCAGTCGAGATCGTCGGTGTGCGCCGCAAGCGTGCTGAAGTCGTTCTCCAGCAACGCCCCGCCATCCTCGGCCGCGCAGCTCAGCATGAGATGCAGCGCCATCTCTTCGGCCACACAGGACGGTTGCGGCACCCGCCCCGCCGCCAGGTCCTCGGCGAGATCGTCGAACGACCGCGCGGCCTGACGACGCCAGATCGCGTTCTGCCGCCACGTGATCCGCGGGAACTCGTCGAACACCGACCACTGCACGGTCGTCGTCACCGGGTCATCGCCGTACTCGGCCACGTCGTCGTAGGCGTGATCGGCGAGCAGCCCCGCCATGCGCCACAACACGGCCGCCGTGCGCGACGTCACCTGAAAGCCGGCACACCGCCCGCACGACGGCCGCCCGCACGCACACACCTCGAACAACACGGCGAAGTCAGGCGACGCCGGCCGCAGGTGGCCGTTCGCCTCGACCGAGTACTCCGCATCACCGACCTCGACACCCTCGACGTCCACCACGGCGTCCAGGTCGAGGAGGAGCGACAGCGCGGCGGCCGAGTCCCCCGCGACGTCGTCTCGTTCAGCGGCACGCAGTTGTTCCTGCGCCTGCTCGGAGTCCTCGTCCAGCGCGAACACCATTCCGTCGATGTACGCCAGCGCCGCCCGCTCCAACGCCGCCGGGTCCGCCACGTCCACCTCGAACTGGGCGGTGACCTTGAACCTGCGTCCGGCGACAGCGTCGTCATCGACCATGCGACGCAGCTTAGGACCAGCGACTTTCCGCAGCACGGCAGTCTGCGGCTCGGTGCTCGCGGCGAGCCTCGTCAGCAGTCCGTCAGGTGCCGCACAGCCGTGTCAGAGCTTTGTCAGCGCCATGTCCCAGCCTTGCCCAAAGGCACTGCACTCGCGCCGTCCTCACGTACACGGCTCCCGGCGCTGGACCGAGACCGTGGCCAGGCTCTACCGAACGGAAGAACACCGCATGAAGACAAAGATGAAGCCCCAGGGCGCCACCGCGGCGCTGGCGACCTTCGCTGTCCTGGGCTGCCTGACGTTGAGCGCGACGCAGGCTTCAGCCGCGCCGTCCCAGGCCGGGACCGCGGCCGCGCTGCCCGTCGTCAACATGGAAGCCACCGTCCTGGCCGCCCAGATCGATCCCCGGCGCGCCGACGACACGCTGACCCCGGGCGCCAAGGATTCCGTGCTGGCCGTCGAGCGGGCCCTCCAGGCACGCAATCTGCTGGACGCCCAGTGGGTCGACGGCTACTTCGGAACCACGACCATCAAGGCGTACGCGGCCTACCAGCGTTCGCTCGGATACACCGGCCTGGCCGCGAACGGGCTGCCCGGCCCGAGTTCACTGGCCACGCTCGGGCAGAGCCGGTTCACCGTCTCCCACGTGATCAAGCCGGGTTCGAAGGTTCAGCGTGACGGCTACGTCGTCAACACCCGCACCCAGGCGATGCTCACCGAGACCGAACGTCTGCTGGGACGTCGTCTCGTGCTGGACCAGGGCTCCTACAACCCCGGCGGCGACCCGACCTCCGCCGGCACCCACGACGGCGGCGGCGTCGTGGACATCAACGTCGACGGCATGTCCGCCGCCACCCGCACCGCGGTCGCCCGTGCGCTGCGCCAGGTCGGCTTCGCCGCCTGGGTCCGCAGCCCGTCCCAGGGCAACTGGCCGTGGCACATCCACGCCGTGGCGATCAACGACACCGACCAGGCCACCCAGGCCCAGAACCAGGTCGGTGACTACTACCTCGGCTTCAACGGCCTCGCCAACCACCTCCCCGACGACGGCCCCCGGATCCCGATCAAGACCTGGGAGGACTACCAGCGCGCGAACTGACCAGAAGCCACCCCGATCATCGACACTTCTCGAAAAGGTAAACCCGTGAAAATCGCACGCGCGATGCTCGCCGTCGCCGGGACCGCACTGGCCCTGGTCGCACCTCTCATGGCCGCCTCCCCCGCGTTCGCCGCGAGCCGCGACGGGGACTGCGACAGCGGCGAGTTCTGTTACTACTACAACAGCAACCAGGCCGGCTCGATCTCCGACTTCACCGGCTCGATCAGCGACCTCGGCGCCACTCAGCCGTCCTGCTACGAGTTCAAGGGCGCCGGCGCCGGCCAAGGCGTGTGCGTGAAGAACAACGCGGCATCAGTGCGCAACCGCACCAGCCACACGGTGCGGGTCTACTTCAACAGCGGCTACGGCGGAGCGAGCCAGGACTTCGCCCCCGGCGCGACCGGCAACCTCAACGCCACGCTCAAGAACAACAACGCCAGCCACAAGTTCCTCACCGGAGGCGGCGGTTCAGAAAGCCCCACGAACGACTACGACGGCCGCCCCCGCGGGTTCGCCCAGAACAACTGCACCGCCTTCGCGGCCTACCGGATCGCCAGCAGGCTCGGCGTCCCCAGCTTCAGCAACTCCTACGGCGGCACCACCTGGGGCAACGCCGGCACCTGGGACGACGCAGCCCGCCGCGTCGGCGTCACGGTCAACAAGACCCCGAAGGTCGGCGCCATCGCCGTCAACGACGTGCACAGGGTCGGTCACGTCGCCTACGTCAACGCGGTCCACTCCGACGGCTCGTTCGACGTCGAGGAATACAACTGGAACAACCCGCTCGCCTACGGCACCCGCAAGAACGTCCACGTGAGCAACGCCCAGGCGGACTTCCAGTGGATGCTCCACTTCTGACCGGCCAGTGATCACCTCGAGGTGCCGGTAGTCCCTACCGGCACCTCGAGTTCGCCCAAGGGACCAGGCGCACTCCAGGCAGGCAGCCAGCGCTCACAGTCCGATGACCGGCCGCGTGGCTTTGAGGTCGCTCTGGAACGGATCCTCTCGCAGGTATGCCTTCGGGCGTGGCTGCGTGAGCTCGAACCTCTTCTGTTCCAGCGCCAGACGTTCCTGCAGGAACCTGACGGCGAAGGCCGCGCCCGCCACGAATTCCGGGGAAGCGTCGTCCGGTGTGTGCTGGTGCCACTCGTCCGGGTACGGCAGGTCGAGGTCGACGCCCATGGACACGAGTACCGCCTTGAGCTTGCTCACCTCATCCGAGAGCGGCGAATGGTCGAGCTTCTTCTTCCGGCGGGGCACCAGTGCCTCCTAAAAGATCTGTACCTGGGCCTTGGAGCTGAGCCGATCGAGCCCGGTGACCGACTGGTCGCGGTTGAGCATCAGCTGGATCGGCCGGTCCTCGAACGCGCTCACGTCGAGCGGGTGTGAGTACCCCCGCAGGTCGAGCCTGTTCAACGCGGGCAGTTTCGCCAGCGCGGCCACGTCCACCAGCGCGGCACAGTTGCGCAGACCGAGTGACCTGACCGACGGGTGCTCCAGCACCGGGCTCAGATCGGCGGAGTCGCCGACGCGGTCGACCTCGAGCCTGCGCAACTCGGTGAGGCCCGCCGCGAAACCCAGGTCTGTCAAGGGTTCGCTGCTTTTGAGCACCAACTCGCGCAACGACTGCAGCAGCATCAAGTCGTGCGTGTCGGCAAAGCCGTCCGCTGTGAGGTTCAGGTACTCCAACGACAACGAGGCGTGCAGCGGCGAGATCGAGCACCGCCCGTTCACCCGCGCCAGCAACCTGGTGAGACCGCGCAACCCGTACAGCACCGACAGGTCGTCGAGCCGATCCGGGTAGATCTGCACATGTGCGCTCACGAGTTTGCGCAGCCGCCGCAGATGGGGCAGCCAGGCCACGTCCTGCACGTCGATGTGCCCCTGCAACAACGGCGCATCCCCCAGCACGATGTCCGCGTACCGTGCCGGGTCGAAGTACCGCCAGCAGTCGATCAGCTCGAACTGCACGTCCGAGCGCGGATCTCCCGCGTAGCAACGCAGCAACTCCAGTGCGTCGTTCTGCGTCGACAGCGCGACCGAGCGGATCACCGCCCGAGCCGAGTTGTCCGTCAGACCGTTCAAGGTGTCGGGCAGCCGGCTCAGCAGCTGGCTCCCCAGCGTCGCGAGCACGCTCACCTCACCCAGATCCTGAGGTGGGATCACCTCGCGGGCCGCGACATCCACCGCCTGGATGACGTCCGCGGGCACCTCGACCGCCATCTCCAGGCAGGCCACGCACAGCAGGATCAACTGACGCCGCAGGTCGCTTTCCGACGGGTCGTAGGCGCGGTTCAGGATGCCGCGCAACAACCAGCCGCGCTGCTGCGGTGACGCGTGCGCACAGGCCATCAGCAGCGTTTCCCGCCACAGGTCCGAGTGCGCGACGTTGATCAGCATGTCGATGCTGTTGCGGTCGACGGCTTCCCGCGCCGCCAGGAACTCCTGGAACGTGCGGTGCACGAAGTCGATCCGTCCCAGCGCCGGTTGCCGGATCACACCGCTGCGCACGGACAGGAACTTCAGCACTTCTTGCGGTGACAACAGGACGTTCGGCATCATGTCGATCTGGCGGCGCACCTGGTGCAACGCCTCTTCCACGGACATCTCCGCGCGGCCGTTCTCGTTCAACCACCACGCCAGCGACCGCAGCAGCGACCGTTTCTCCGACAGGCTCAGCTGCTGCTCCCGTGCCGATGGCACGCCGTAGTCGGCGTCGCGACGTTCGAGCAGCATCTCCAGTGCGGCGTCGTACAGCGCCATCCGGTCTCGCGGCAGGTTCGCCTGCCGGTCCAGGTTCAACGCGGCGATCATGGCGCACAGCAACGGGCTGCGCGCCAGCGAGCTCAGATGTGACCGCGACTCCAGGTTGGCGAGCAACGACCGCTCGTGGCTCGCCACGTCTTCTCGCCTGCACGGCAACAGTTCGTCCCGGCCGTGCGTCGCGTCGAGCAGCGCCTGGTGCCAACGGCTGACGAACACCCGCACGTCCTCGGGTGTCATCCTGTCCAGCATCACGGTGTCGAAGCTCTCGTGGGCCAGCCACTTGTTCCCCACCGCGGAGGGTCGCGACGTCAGCACCACCCGCGCCCTGGGGTAGGTGCGAACGAGGTCCTGGATCCACTCACGGACCTTCTGCCGCTCGGCCTCGACCAGTTCGTCCACACCGTCGACCATGAACAGCGCGCCGTTCGCGGTCGCTGTCCGGTGGACCCACCCGTCGGGCACGTGGCCCCACGACAACGCGTTGGCATGCGTGAGGATCTGGTCTCCGACCGGCAGACGACTGCCGGCGAAGTCGCGCAGTTTGACCAGGAACGGCACCAGCCCGTTCCACCCGGCCATCGCACCGGTGAACCGCTGCCGCGCCGCCGTGATCGCGAGCCACTGCAGCAAGGTCGTCTTGCCGGCACCCGCGTCCCCCTGGATCACCACACGCCATCGGGTACCCAGCGCTTCCTCGACCCGCAGCAGGCGTTTGTTCGTCCCGGCCTGGTCGAACTGGGAGAACTCGTCGATCCGCCGAGTGCCGCGCTCCGGTGCGGTCTCGATTGACGCGGACAGGCTGAGGTACGCGACTGAGAGGGTCATCCGCGGCTCGTAGTAGATCGTCGTGATGCCGAGCAGGTCGAGCCGGTCGTACGCCTCGATGACGCGTTTCAGGTAGCTGCCGCGGAACTCGTCGTCCTGGTCAGCCGCCATCACGTTCTCCGGCCGCGCGGCGGGCAACCGGTCGAGCACCAGTTCGATCTGCGCGGCGAGTGTGGAGAGCCGTGCGAGCGTCTCGGCGGCCGCGCGCGCGTGGAACTCGGGCAGCTCCAGCACCAGATAGGAAAGGCAGTAACAGGCCTGGGTCAGCACCAGCTGGTAGAACGCCTCGCCCGGCTCGGACAACCCCGCGTGACGCTCTACCTCGCTCATCTGCCGGCGGACTGTGGTCGCGAGCTTCCTCGGTTCGAGATCGCTGTCCAGCAGCACGCGGTCGGACAGGTCGGCCTGGGTGATCGACTCGATCACCTCGAGCAGCGCGGCCGACCGCTCGTTGTCCTCGAGCCCGGTGAACTCGATGTCGCACAGCGGCGTGAGCCGTTCGACGATCTGGTCCTCGATCTCTTCGAGCTTCCGCTTGAACTGCCGCTGCTGACGCAGCGCGGGGAACCGGTGGGCGATCAGCTCGGCCAACGGCATGCCGCGCCGCACCGTCTTTCCGCGCTCCAGGAGCCATGAGGTCGCCAACCTGGCGGCGACCGTCGAGGCGAGTCTCAGGAGTAGCTGTTCCACGCGGGTCCGCAGCCCTTCACCGGTTGAGACGAGTGAACAAGCTTTGTCCGCAAACGAAGCAACATCAATCCGGCGATCGAGTGGGACTCACAACGCCGGGCGCCAGGTGGCGGGATCACCCAACGCCGAGAGAATGGTCCTGGGCCGGAGCTGCTCGGTCCGAGACCGGACCCCCTTCGCGGAAGGCAGTCGTCGTGCCGCTCATTCATCCGTCCGATCCCCGCCACCAGGCTCGCCCTCACGTGGAGGCCAACCCCGTGTTCACCCGTGAGCCCGGCCGCATCCCCAGGGACCGCATGCCGGAGGGCGAACTCGACGCGGACACCGCCTATCAGGTGGTGCACGACGAGCTGATGCTCGACGGCAACTCCCGGCTCAACCTGGCCACCTTCGTGACCACCTGGATGGAACCGCAGGCAGCGACGCTGATGGCCGAGTGCGTCGACAAGAACATGATCGACAAGGACGAGTACCCGCGCACCGCCGAACTCGAGCAGCGCTGTGTTCGAATGCTCGCCGCGCTCTGGCACGCCCCCGACGCGGACCAGCCGACCGGCTGCTCCACCACCGGTTCCAGCGAGGCGTGCATGCTCGCGGGACTCGCGTTGAAACGCCGCTGGCAGCACCGGCGCCGCGCGGTGTCCCTGCCGGTCGACCGGCCGAACATCGTCATGGGCATCAACGTCCAGGTGTGCTGGGAGAAGTTCGCCAACTACTGGGACGTCGACTGCCGGCTGGTGCCGATGGAAGGCGATCGCTTCCACCTCACCGCCGACCAGGTCGCCGAGCACTGCGACGAGAACACCATCGGCGTGGTCGCCGTGCTCGGCTCCACGTTCGACGGCAGCTACGAACCGGTCGCCGAGATCTGCGCTGCCCTGGACGCGGTGCAGGCCGACAGGGGCTGGGACATCCCGGTGCACGTGGACGGCGCGTCCGGCGCGATGATCGCCCCGTTCTGCGATCCCGGTCTGGAGTGGGACTTCCGGCTGCCCAGGGTCGCCTCGATCAACACCTCCGGCCACAAGTACGGACTGGTCTACCCCGGCGTCGGCTGGGTGCTCTGGCGCGACGCCGCCGCGCTGCCGGAGGACCTCGTGTTCCACGTCAACTACCTCGGCGGCGACATGCCCACCTTCGCGCTCAACTTCTCCCGCCCCGGCGCCCAGGTGGCCGCCCAGTACTACTCGTTCCTACGACTGGGCCTGGAGGGCTACACCCGCGTCCAGAACTACAGCCGCGACGTCGCCACCAGCCTCGCCGCCCGAATCGAAGGCCTCGGCCCGTTCCGCCTCCTCACCCGCGGCGACCAGCTCCCCGTCTTCGCCTTCACGGTCACCGACGACCGCTTCTCCGTGTTCGACGTCTCCGCCGCCCTGCGCGAACGCGGCTGGCTCCTCCCCGCCTACACCTTCCCGGCCAACCGCGAAGACCTCGCCGTGCTCCGCGTCGTGGTCCGCAACGGCTTCACCCACGACCTCGCCGACCTCCTCGTCGACGACCTCATCCGCTGCCTGCCCACGCTGCAGGCCCAGCAACAACCTCGTCACACCGAAGCCTCCGCCGCCTTCTCCCACGGCGCCGATGGCGACAAGCGATGACCTCGTCGCACGAGGAGAGCTGGGACCCGTGTCCGGTCCCCAGGGTCGCTGGTGCCGCTCCCGTTCGGCGGCGCGTGGACGACCGCCTGCTCACCGTGTTTCCGGTCGTCAGCGCAGGAACTTGAGCAGCATCGCGGTGAGCTCCTGAGGTCGTTCCTCGGTGAGCCAGTGACCGGTGTCAGCCATGACCTGGGTCTCGACATTGGCGGCGTAGCCCTGCCACTGAGTGCCCACGGCACCGCTGAGGGCTTCCTCGCCTCCGATGGCCAGGACGGGCAGCTGGAGCAGCCCCGCCTCGCGGAACCTCTCGTTCTGGACGATGTCCGTGTGAAGGGCTTGGTACATGTCCATCCACGCCTTGAACCGGCCTGGCTCACGGAGGTACCGGGCGTAGAACTCGTAGTCGCGGTCGTCAAAGGCGCCGTCCACTGCCAGGTACTGCTCGATGAACCCCTTGACCAGGTCGCGTTCGTGTCCACGGACCAGGTCCTGAGCGAAGTCCTTCTGGAAGAACCCGAGGTGCCACGTGGACAGCTCGCCCTCCGCGGGGAAAGCCGGGAACGTGTAGAGGGACCGGTCGGGGATGGGCCCTTCCATCACCACCATTCGACTGACCTCGCCGGGCCACATGGCGGCGTACGGGTAGGCGATCCACGCACCGATGTCGTGGGCGACGATCTGGACACCCTTCTCGAGGTTGAGCCGGGTGAGCAGCTTGTGCACGTCGTCGGCCAGTTGTGCCGTGTCGTAGCCCTTCTGCGGGACGGAGGAGTCTCCGGTCCCGCGCAGGTCGACCGCGATCACGGTGTGGTTCTTGGCTAGTGCCTTGAGCTGCGGCTCCCACTCGGCGGAGGTCTGCGGGAAGCCGTGCAGCAGCACCACCGGCGAGCCGTTACCGCCGCGGAGGTAGTGCATCCGGAAGCCGTTCACTTGCGCGTACTTCGACTGGAAGCCGTCCGGCGGTCGGTAGGACAGCCCGGCCGTGGCGGCCGACTCCGTCCTCGAGTTCACGCCGACGTCCGCTGAGACCGGTCCGGGCCCTGTGAGAACGGCGATTCCGGTGATGGCGACGGCAGTCCTGATCAGGACGGTCATTCTTCTTCTCATGGTTCTCTCCCGGCTAGTTGCTCGAGGGGCGCAGTGAGGTGAGCAGGAGGCCGCCGGCGATGACCGCGATGGCACCCACGATCAAGGGGGCGGTCGCCGACTGACGGTCCACGATGACTCCGCCGGCGGCCGCCCCCGTGGCGATGGCGAGATTGCACACGGACACGATGACGCCGCTGACCTGCTCGATCCGGGTCGGCTCGGTGTGCGCTCCCCAGGTGAGCACCGTCGTAGGGACACCGCCGAATCCGAAGCCCCACAGCGCGACGGCGAGCAGGAGGCCGTGTCCGCCGATGGTGTACATGACGAACATTCCGGCTGCGAGAGCGGCAGGAAAGAGGAACAGTCCTGCGCGCAGTGACCGGTCTGCGAGCGGCCCGGCCAGCAGCGTGCCGAGGAAGTTGGTGACGCCGAAGAAGATCAGCAGGCCGGCGAACGAGCCGGGGTCCAGTCCCGCGATGGCGTCGACGGCAGGCCGGATGAACGTGAAGCCGCCGAAATGCCCGCTGAAGATGAGGACTACGGCGAACAGTCCCGCAACGATCGTGCCGGAACGCAGGACTCCTCCGAGTGCCCGGAGGCCGCCCGCGGCCGGTGGCGTCACGCGCGGCAGTGTCACGGCCTGGGCGGCCAGCGCGATCCCGGCGATGCCGGCCCCCATGATGAAGGTGCCACGCCAGCCCCAGACTTCGCCGAGCCAGGCGCCAAGGGGAACGGCGACGACCGTGCCGAGGGCCACTCCGGAGCTGATGACCGTCAGCGCGCGTCCGAGGTGACTCTCGTGCACCAACTGCGCGGCGACCGCGGTCGCCATGGCCCAGAAGCCGCCGAGCGCCGCCCCGAGCAGCAGACGAGCGAGCATGACGGTTGCCAGGCTGGGTGCCATCGCAACGAGAAGGTTCGACACCACCGCGAGCAGGGTGAGGCCCATCATCACCCACCGTCGGTCGGCTCGCGGGAGCACCACCGAGAGAAACAGGGCCGAGGCCGCGGCGGCGAAGGCGGTCGCGCTGACGGCCTGCCCGGCCGCGCCGGTGGACACGTTCAGGCCGTCGGCGATCTCCGGGAGCAGGCTCGCGGGCAGGAACTCGGCGATGATGAACGCGAAGATCCCGAGGCTGAGAGAACCGACGCCGGCCCAGGCCTGCGGGCCGCCGGCGGCCGAGGCACCGTCCAATGCCTTGTGACGGGTGGTCATGTGATGCCTTTCAAGGCGATGCTGTGCGTCACGTAGCGGCTGCGGGAATGTGCGCGCCGCCTCCAGAGGTGACTCCCGGGTGGCAATCCGCTCAGTGGTCGAGGGCGGCCATGTTGGCTTCGTCGTAGCGGTCGCCGGTGGCCGGCGTCAGGTTGTTCAGCCGGGTGATCTGGCCGTCGGTGAGGCTGACGCGGTCGGCGGCGGCGTTCTCCTCCAGCCGGTCGATGCGCGTGGTGCCGGGGATGGGGACGATGTCGTCGCCCTGAGCGAGCAACCAGGCCAGGGCGACCTGCGCGGGCGTGGCCTCGGCCTCGGCGGCGACGGCGCGGACCTCGTCGACGATGCGCATGTTGCGTTCGAGGTTGCCTCCCGCGAATCGCGGGTTGGTACGGCGCCAGTCGCCGGCGTCGAGGTCGTCCAGCGTGCGGATGCCGCCGGTGAGGAACCCGCGGCCCAGCGGGGAGTACGGAACGAGGCCCACGCCCAGCTCCCGCAGGGCCGGCAGCACCTCGGCCTCGGGGTCACGGACCCACAACGAGTACTCGGACTGCACCGCGGCGATCGGATGAACAGCGTGCGCCCGCCGGATCGTCGCGGGCCCCGCCTCCGACAGTCCGATGTGACGGATCTTGCCCTCGGCCACCAGCTCCGCCAGCGCCCCGACGGTCTCCTCGATCGGCGTGTCCTGGTCGCCCCGATGCTGGTAGACGAGGTCCAGGTGGTCAGTGCCGAGGCGGCGCAGTGATCCCTCCACCGCGAGCCGGACGTTGGCCGGGCTGCTGTCGTTGCCCAGGCGGCCGGTGTGGGAGATGTGACCGAACTTGGTGGCGAGCACCGCCTCGTCCCGCCGTCCCCTGACGGCACGGCCGACCAGTTCCTCGTTGACGTAAGGGCCGTACGCCTCGGCGGTGTCGATGTGAGTGACGCCGAGGTCCAGGGCCCGCTGGATGGTGCGGATCGACTGGTCGTCGCGCTGGCCGGCGCCGGTGTAGAAGGCCGACATGCCCATGGCACCCAGGCCGATGCGGGAGGTCTTCAGCCCGCCGAGCGAGGTGGTTGTCATCGTGGTGATCCTCTTCCGTGGTGAGTCCGACGCTTTAAGTTCCGATCGGTACAGAACGCTAACACATCTGGACCGAACGGTAGTAAAGTCGGCGTCATGAGTGGATCCCAGCGCACAGTGTTCGGCCGCCCCCGGGAGTTCGACATCGACGAGGTGCTGGAGCGCGCGATGCAGGTGTTCTGGGCGCGGGGGTACGACGGCACCAGCCTCACGGACCTGACCGACGCGATGGGGATCACCAAGTCGAGCATGTACGCCGCCTTCGGCAACAAGGAGCAGCTTTTCCGCAAGGCCGTGCAGCGCTACGCCGAGGGGCCGGCCTCCTACGCGACACGCGCCCTGCAGGAGCCCACGGCGCGGGAGGTGGCCGAGGCGTTCCTCCGGGGAGCCGTCCGGACGACGACGTCGCCCAACGCCCCCGCCGGATGCCTGTCCGTTCAGGGAGCGCTGGCGCTGAGCGAGCAGGGCCGGCCGGCGCACGACGTGCTGGTCGGCTGGCGCATCGATGCGGGTGACCAGCTCGAGGCGCGCTTCCGGCGCGCCGTCGAGGAGGGCGACCTCTCGGATGACGCCGACCCGGGACGCCTCGCCCGTTTCATCATGACGACGGCATTCGGCATCGCCGTCCAGGCCGCGAACGGCCTCGGTCCCGACACGCTCGACGAGATCGTCGACACGGCACTGCTGTCCTGGCCGACGTGACCACGGCGCACGGGCCCAAGCACTCGAAAGGCGAAGACACGTCATGAGAACACCCAGGAACTCGACTGAGCGGCCATGCGGGAGACGCCCGCTCGGCGTCGGGATCGTGGGGCTGAGCGCGTCCGGCGGATGGGCGGCTGGGGCCCACCTGCCCGCGTTGTCAGCGGTCGACGGCATGGAGCTCACCGCCCTGTCGACGAGTTCCCGGGCGTCGGCCGCCGCTGCCGGCGCCGCGTTCGGGGTGCCCGGCTACGCCTCGGTCGACCAGCTCGTGGACGACCAGAACGTCGACCTCGTGGTCGTCGCGGTCAAGGTGCCCCAGCACCGCGAGCTGGTGCTGCCCGCGCTACGGGCGGGAGTGCCGGTGCTCAGCGAATGGCCCTTCGCCACCGACCTGGCCGAGGCCGTGGAGATGCAAAACGCCGCCGGCGAAACGCGTAACTTCATCGGGCTTCACGGGCGTTCCTCGCCCACCATCCGCTGGCTGGCCCGCCTGGTCGCCGACGGGTACGTCGGGGACGTGCTGTCCGCGACGGTGCTGGCGTCATCGATCGAGTGGGGAACCCCGGTCTCCGAGCGGATGCGATACACCCTCGACCGCACACTCGGCGCCACGATGCTCACCATCGCTTTCGGAAACGCCATCGACGTGGTGTCGATGATCGTCGGTGAGCTGCAGGACGTGGTCGCCTCGACGACGACCCGGCGCCCGATCGTTCCACTCGGCCACACCGGACAAACGGTCAGGATGACCGCCGAGGACCAGATCGCCGTCTCCGGCGCGCTGCACGGCGGAGCGATCCTCTCCGTCCATCACCGTGGAGCAACGGCGTCCGGACCTGGGTTCTCCCTGCTCATCGACGGCACCGAGGGAACTCTCGAAATCACTTCCACGAGCGGGTATCCACACCTCGGCCCCGTTGCGGTGCGCGGCGCACGAGGTCACCTCCCTCTGTCTCAGCTGACACTGCCCGATGGCCACGACGACTACCCCCACCTGGCCGGAGAACCAGTTCACAACCTGGCGCACACATATGCGGCGATCCGGAACGACCTCATCGACGGCACCGCGACCGCCCCGGACTTCGCCCACGCCGTGAGACGTCACCGACTCCTGGACGCAGTCGTCAGATCGGCCGCCGAGGGACGACGCGTGTCTCTCGCGGAACTCTGACAAGGAGTTCCCGTAATCCGCTGGACGGCTTCGCCTCCGGCGATCACCGCACCGCTGCATTCACGACTACCTCAAACGAGCAGATCCCGCACGGAAGGACCAGTGTTGATGACCGAGAACAGCCTGCACGACTTGTATCTGCGATACATCGCGGCACTCAACGCCCACGAGTTCGGCGGCATGGACGAGTTCATCTCCGACGAAGTTCTGCTCGGCGGCGAGCCCGGCACACGGGACGCCGTCGTCGAAGTCCTTGAGGGGATCGTCGACGCCGTGCCGGACATCCACTGGGAGATCCAGGAGATCCTGTTCGACCGCGACGGCATCGCCGTCCGCCTGACCAACACCGGCACGCCCGCGAAGGAATGGCTCGGCGTCCAGCCGTCCGGGGCCTCGTTCAAGATCGTCGAGTACGCGATCTACAAGGTCCGTGACGGCAGGTTCATCCACATGACCAATCTGCACGACTCGGCCGAGATGCTCCGCCAGCTAACCGCTTGACCTCTCCGGCTACCCGGCGACGTTCTGGCGCTATATCCAGGGCCGCAACGGCGCGCGTGAAGACGTAGGCGTACTCAGCGAACTGCTCCTACGTCCACATCGGACGGCACCCTCGACACGTTCCGTCTCCCGGACTCGCGTCGCGCCCTGGATTGAGACAGCTCGCGTTCTGGTCGATGACAAGCACTTCCTGCTGTAACTTGTCGCCAAGCTGAGAGACGAGATCCAGGACCTTGAGTTCCCGCCGGCACCAACTGCGACGCATGGAGATGCGCAAGTTCAGAACCTGATGATCAGTGGCGCTGCTGCACTTTGCTGCTGCACCGGCGAAGAAAGACGCCGTCGACTCCAAAGCGCCGAGGGCCGTCGGCGTGCTGCCGACCTGTGGGCGATCACCGATGTCGACACGACGACGGACCACGGGGCGGAGTTGACCAGCCAGAAGACCACACGGCTGGCAGCCGGTGCGTTGCGAGGGTTGGTCTAGGACTGTCTGCGTGACCACCCCGGCGAGGAGTTCGGCCCTGCCGCGATCGCGAAGGCCCTGGACGGAAAGTCATCGGGGGCGGTGAGCAACGCACTGGACAAGCTGGTCGCGAACGGTACGGTCGCGCAGGCCAACGACAACCCGAAGCGTTCGCCCTGGCCCGCGCGAAGCAGACGGCGATTCCGGTCCCGGCCAGTTAGCCCGCGTCTGGGTCAGACCCAGCCGTGTCCCGACGACATGTGGCTGTCGCCGAGAAGAACCGTTAGCAGCTCAAGTGCCCTTCTGCCTCACGCCAGGTCGATCGCGTGGCAGAGGGACGAGGGCCGTGCTCTCGGCCGGGGTCTGGCGGCGCTCACTGCGTCTGGACCGCGTCGTAGAACGACTTCGCGAGTTCGCGTAGCGGCCCTCGGCACCCCTGCGACCTCGGCGCCGGTTTGTCTGCTGGCTTGTACTCGAGACTCAGCACGGCGTTCTTGTCGAGGATCATCAGGGTGCAGCTGCCGTTGTCCTTCGGTGTCAACCATTTCGCCTTCTCGCCGACCTGCACGTCCTCGGCGGTGCCGTCGTCGGCTGGGTCGGAGCCCGGTTTGGAGGACGCGTCGTAGGCTTCACGAGCCTTGAGCCCGCCCCGGCCGGCACCGGCTGGATACGAGATGTCGCCAACGTCGTCTCGCCACGCCGATACCTGCAAGTTGACCCGCGGCCAGTCGGGTATGCGCTGGAACTCGCAGCCGGTGAGCATGTCGGACGCTGAAGGCCTCTCGTTGCCTGACCGGAGCGGCGGCAGACCTGTCACCTTGTCGGTCACCTGCCGGCAGGTCGGGAGTGCTGTGTACTTGGCTGGCACGAGTGTGGACGGTGTGGTGGCCGTCGGCGGCGCGATCGACGTGCTTTCCGGCCTGCCGATCACCGTGCCGCCACCAGTGCACGCCGCCGTACCCAGCACGAGCACCGCCATGCCCACGATCCCGGCGGATCGATTCACTGCGCCCCCAGCCCCTTCCACAAGTCCTCTTCCGGATCCTCCTCGGCACGCCGGCGACGCCTTGACTGGCTCAGCGGTGCCATGCCGCGGTCCGACGTGAGCCCGGCATCGCCGAACACCTCCCAGAGGTCCTGCTGCACCTGCCCGATGTTCGCCTGGGAGAGCGCGGCGGTGTTCGCGGTCAGGCCGACCAGAGCCCCGTTGCGGATCTGCAGTGTCACGAGGCCATACGGGCTGCGCAGTGCAGTCACCTCGAGTGACACCTTGTCCGCGTTCTCCCGGGCTTCGCGCAACTGCCGGCCGATAGCGGCCTGCTCTTCTCTGATCTGAGCCAGCCACGTGTCCATGTCAGGCATGCCAGACCAGCTCTGGAATTCGACCGGCTCTGGTTCGTCGCGGTGGTCACGCCGCGCCTGGCGCTCGACGGTGGCGGCGATCCGCAGCGCGTCGAGGTAGGTCATCATCAGCGCCTGACCGAACTCCGCGACCGGCAGCCGCGACTGCCAGCTGCTGCTCACGTCGAACCGCAGCACCTTCCCGTCGGGGTCCACGATCACCCACAGCGATCTTGAGGCGTCGATCGCCTTGTACTCGTCGGCCGGCTCGGAGGGAAATTCCGGAAGCGGCGACATTCTGGTCGCGGCGATCGGCGGCAGGTGCAGCTCGGCCAGCTTCAACTTGCCCAGCTCTTCTTCCAGCATGATCTCAGGTCACCGCCTGCGGCCAGGCTTCGCTGGGAAACGCTCCGTTGCTGGTGCGCGCACTAAGCATGTCTCGCATGAATCCGACCGAGTTGGTGTAATACTCCACGCTGTCACCGAAAACCGTCACCGCGGAGGCGACCAGGTTCCCGCAAAGCTCAGCGGCGTCACCGATCGCTTCCAACGCACCGACAATCGTGCCAGCGGAGATCAGCGCCGAAACAGCGTTGGCGGCGAGGTCGCCGATCCTCTTGGCGTAGGTGTTGAGAAATTTGATGTTCGCCTGGGCGACCTGAGTCAACCACTTGCTGATAGCTTCGGCTTTCGGGAACAGCTGGTCCAGCGCCTTCTGCTGCCGGGCGAGCACCTGGGAGTTGTAGTAGGTCGCAGCGGGACCGGTCCACTGGCCGAAGCTCTTGTTGTCGCTCTGATCTCCCGCTCGTGCGGCGATGTCCGAGACGGGCTTCTGCATCACGGTGAGCCAGTCGAAGCTGGCCTGGATCAACGCGATGACCGGGGCGCTGTGCTTCAGAAAACCCAGCATCACCCTGGCGAACTTGTCGACGTAGTCGCGCAGCTCGTTCAGCGCACGATCAAGGCCGCCGAAGAAGTCCGGCGCCAGGTAGATCAGCGGGTTGGTGTTGATGTTGTGGACACCCTTGTTGAAGTTGTCGATGAGGAGGTTCACCGCCTCAGCAGCCAGGCGGAACGAGTCGTTCAACACCTGGATCAACGCCGGATAGTGTGCCGCTTCAGGACTGCTCATATCCCCCGGATCCCCCGAACCTAGTAGACCTGATCCAGGTCAAGCTCGACGACCTCTTCGTTCCGTTCATATGTATCGGCAATCTTGATCAGGGTTTCACCGATCTCCCTGAACTCTGTTTCCGCCTCAGCAGCAAGCTTCTCGATGTAGGACCGCATGTCCTCGTACGAACGCTGCAGCTCCTCCGGAGGCGTCAGGAGATTCAGCGGAAAAACAGCAAACGTGATCGCATCGGCAACGAAGAACGCGAGCGGAGACAGCGCGAGCCCGGACAGTGCGCTACGCACCGAGCCCATTTCGGAGGCGAACTCATCCCACTTAGCGGCTTCCTTGCGCACCGCCGAGTTCACCACCTGATAACCAGTCATCAGCCCTCCCCGTCCAACCCAAGCCGCGTGGCGCCATCAAACATCAGCAGCCAAGCTAGCGCAGTACCGGCGACCAGACCGGAGTTACCGCATGATTGCGCTCAAAGGCACCTAAATCAGTGACCAGCGCCTCGACAGGGCGACACTGGATTTGTCATCGGTCGCGACCGTGAAGGAGCCAAGGCGATGCCATCGGCCCATCTGTCCCTTGGTCAGGCGATGTCGACTGGGATCGGCACGTTGGGGCAGCGAGCAGCCTTCTCGACGAGTAAGCACCTCCGCTCGTGTGCTGCATCCGTCGCGATCCGCGCCTGTCCAGTGCCGGAACTTATCACGCTGGTAGATATCACGAACCTCGTCGGCGACCTTCAGCGCCGAGACCGCGTCACGCAGCGGCAAGGCCGTGGCTGTGACCGGCGAAGCGGCCAGGGACGACACAGCACCGACGGCGATACCTATCCGACAGCGGTGGCGCCGACGCGTTCGCCCACTCCTCAGCCTTCGCCTCATGGAGTTACCGATCTCCAGGAAAGCGCCAGTGGGATTCGGCGCCAGGCCTGCCCCGGCGC
Source organism: Lentzea sp. NPDC092896 (assembly GCF_044754905.1). Taxonomy (NCBI): domain Bacteria; kingdom Bacillati; phylum Actinomycetota; class Actinomycetes; order Pseudonocardiales; family Pseudonocardiaceae; genus Lentzea; species Lentzea sp. NPDC092896. The sequence continues at coordinate 434,783 of NZ_JBIVPX010000001.1, read as the reverse complement.
GCGCCTTCACCTGAATTAGAAGTCCGATAACCGCCCCGCGACCAACACCCGCATCTCGACCTTCTGACAACTGACGCGAACGGCGTCAAAGCCAGAACAGCACGCCTGCGGATCAGCTCCCGCTGACGAACGATCACGTCAGTACACGGCGTTTCGGCACCCTTCGGTAGTTCACCCGCTCGCGAGCGACCCCACTTGTCGTTAGTCAAAACGAAGGAGCCAGTGGCTCCTTGTTCACACCTTCATCTGCCTGTCAATCATGAAAATGATGATCAGACGAAGATCATCCTTTAGACATGAAAATCCCGCCGACCTGAGCTTTCACCCAGAGCCAGCGGACTCCTTCAGACCGTCTGGACGACAGGATTTGAACCTGCGAACCCCTTGACCCCCAGATACGGGTTCACGGGCCGCTGACCTGCAAAAAACAGGCACGATGGATGCAGTTCGGCGCATTTGACTGCAACTCAAGTGCGTTACTGCCTTTTGCGCAGCCGCCCAAGATCCACTCCTTCGCACCTGAGGTTCATACGACTTCGCTCCACCTGCGACGCCGCACGAAGAAGTCCGGCAGGCCGTTGCCGGAACCATCTTTCTGTAGGTCTCGTCCGATTGGCCGCCACAGTCTCCTTGAAGCAGCGAGAACCGATGGCTCCAGCGACTCGTCGTTCACCTGCTGCCGAACGCGATCACGGTCCTGGCCATGTGCTCGGGCCTGTCCGCGGTGCACTTCGCGAACGTCGGCATGTGGGACGCGGCCATCACCGCGATCGCGGCGGCAGCCGTCTTCGACGGCCTCGACGGCCGCATCGCCCGCCTGCTGGACGCGACGTCGAAGATGGGCGCGGAGCTCGACTCCCTGGCCGACGCCATCTCGTTCGGCGTCGCGCCGACCCTCGCGATCTACCTGTGGAAGTTCGAGGGCAACCGCGCGGGCTGGGTCATCGCACTGATCTTCGCGGTCTGCATGGTGGTCCGCCTGGCCCGCTTCAACACGTTGCCGGAGAAGGAACAACCGCCGTTCGCGAAGGAGTTCTTCGTGGGCGTTCCCGCTCCCGCAGGCGGATTATTGCTGCTGCTGCCTTTGATCATCGAGGAGCAGGTGCGGACCAGCGGCTGGTGGAACAACTCCTACGTCGTGGGCGCCTGGACCGTCCTGGTGGCGGTGCTCCTGGCGTCGCGGATTCCCACCCTGTCGGCAAAGACCGTGAAGGTGCCGCCACGCGGTCGCGCCGTTGCTGGCCGCCGCGATCATCACCTATCCGCTGGTGGCGCTGATCATCGCGATGGTCGTGTACCTGGCACACCTGCCCTACTCGGTGCGGCGGTACATGTGGCCCTCCAAGTACCCCTGAGGCTTGGACCGTCACCGGTGCCGACCGTCGCGCCATCAAGCGGCGCACGGGGTGACGGCTCGCCGGCTCGGGCTGCGTCAGCCGTTGCACGGCCGCGTCGCCGGTGCGGCCCATGCGAGCGGTGTGTCGGCCTCGGCGTGATGGTTCTGTCGCGGCTGCGGAGGGCGCGGTTCCCGGCACCAACGGGCGTCGTCGCTCGTGCGACAGTTGGGGCTGCGACGACAGCCGAAGCGCTGATCTGGCTCATACAAGCAGGCTGTGGTCCGGACTCGACAAAGTTGTCCGGCCCACAGCTTCACCAAAAGCATTTCCTACCAGGATCAATGTCGATCAGGCCATTAAAGACAACGTCACCTGGACACGGAGATGCGACGCTTGATCACTCCAGCTCTGGTCTTACCAGCGAGCGAAGTCGCCTTATCTCCGCCACGAGGCGCGGGACATCCTCCCTTGCATTTGCAATGAAGGTCGCATTCTCATCCCATAGATCATCGGAAACAGCCGCATACTGAGGATCTTGCACGAGAGTCAGCGCAACATTCTTCTCACCTTCGAGGGCATTCTCCACACCAGACGACTCAGAGTCAGGAATCGTACTGACCGCCACCAGGGTCATGAATCTGTTGTCATTTAGCTGCCGAACGAACCACGGCCCAGGAGTTGCCGAGTTCGCGCGCTCTTCGATGTAGCCGAGCTCCCGCTCGCTGATGAAATCCGAAGATTCCACGGTCGCCTCCAGAAAATTCCTACAAGAGGTGACGTCGGCGGCTGGCCCCAAAACCCTCCGCCGACGTCACGACATTTACTCAGAAGGTGAATTTCTCCACCAGCATCCCGATTCTGGGTGCCCGCGAACGCGTCCGCGTCGACCGCCGCAGGAATATCGCCGGCATCGAGGCGGGGCGGGTGCCAGAGGGCAGCTTGTCGCCGTTCATGCCGCGGAAGTAGCGCTTCTCGGTCAGCGTCTGCTCTTCCGCGTCGCCCATGCGCGTCTTCACCGCCCCGTAGCCCCGCCACACCTACCACGTCATGTACTCGCTCTTGGTCAAGCCGTCGTCGTCCACGTGGCGCCAGGCCGGGTTGCCGACGTACTCGTAGTCGGTGACCACCCGTATCGAACCACCGGTCAGATCGGCCTCCTGCACGCCCTTCCGTGAACCCCACGTTCGCCGCGAGGATGCCGATCATGTCGGCCGGTCAAGCCGTGTTGACGCTCGTGCCCGGCTTCCGGAAGTCCGCTCCTTCGCTCGCAGGTTCGCTAGATCGAGCCTCGCGCAAAGATCATCAGGCCGGTCGAGCTCAGACTGTTCAATGGATCTTTATCTGCGCGTGTGTCGCAGCCGTCACCGGACGGCGCCAATGGAGGTAGCGCCGTGACGGTCCGGCTAGATTCGGCCTGCCGTACCCGTGGACCAGATCGCGCCGGCGGATCCGTAGATCACGGCGTTTCCGTCACCCTGCACGTTGAAGGCGAACGATCCGACGCCGAGAACGTTGGAGGACCACAAAGCGCCTTGGCTGCCAGTGCCATAGAGCACGAGGTTCGCATCCGACTGCATCACCAGTGAGTGCACTGTCCGGCCCGCGGTACCTGTCGACCACAGGACGCGATAGCCCGGCGAGTACAAGACCAGGTTCCCGTCGCTCTGTAGAGCCACGTAGTACCTGCCATCGGCCGAACGCAGATACTGACCGGAGTACAGCCTCTCATCGGCGCTGAGGCGATCGGTTCCCTTCGGCGTGAGGCCTGCGGACGCCCCAGCTGTTCCCGTCGACCAGCTTGCACCCGCAGCCGAGTAGAGAACAGCGTTGCCATCAGTCTGCAGCAACAGGGTGGAGTTCCCGCGACCGGAGGTGTGGCTAGCCCACAACGCGCCTCGACTGCCAGTGCCGTAAAGCACGAGGTTTCCGTCGCCTTGCATGACAACGGAGTGCACCGATCTTCCCGCCGTGCCGCTGGACCACAGCGCGCGGAAGCCGGCACCGTACAGGACCAGATTGCCGTCTCCCTGCAGGATTAGGACGAAGCGGCCGTCCGACGACGTTAGATACTGATTGGGGTAAATCCGTTGGTCCGCGGCGAGGCTGTCCCGTCCCAAGTATTCCGCAGTGCCAACACTACCCCCGCCGGGCAAGGCGATGATGTCCTTGGCGTGGATGTAGCGGAACGAGCCAGCGGTAACAACACGTTCATGGTAAGTACCGGTGAAGCCGTAGTTGTATTCCTCGACGGTCACGGTTGCGTTGGCGTTGACGGCTTCCACCCAGGCCACGTGTCCAGCCGACTCAGCGATGGCGCCGACCGCCGGGGTGTTGTTGACGGCGTAGCCGCGGGCGGCGAACCACGATCCCCAGCTACCTGCGTTGCCAATCGCCCTGGGCATCTCGAACTCGTTGCGAGAGTGCAAACGCCAAGCGACGAAGCTGGTGCACTCGCGGTTGGAGTAGCCCCACGAGTCGATCAGCGAATCCTTCGGCGTTGTACGCCACTGCGCCGGATAGTCATCGGTTCCCGCCCACGCGCCGGCAGGCGCAACCACGGTGCCTGCTACCAGAACAAGAACTGCCCCAACTACCCAATGCCACCACGCGCTGCGGGCCGATCTTCGCATCTTCACGAGCCCTCCTTCGTCGGTATGGAAGGAACACCGCAACGGAGGCGCAGGCGTGAGCTCCGTCTGCTCGGAATCAACCAATCAGACTCCGGTGCCGCACCGCCGGTGTCGATTCGTGGCCTGTCACAAGAGTGTCTGATCCCGATCGGACCAACGGCGGTACAGCTAGGGCTCGCGGTTGCCGAGAGGCAATGAGCTCGCGGCCAGGTCTCACCTCTGCCCCCTCGCGCCGAAGGAGGGGTTGCGCCAGCAGTCACATATACAGCTTTGGGGTCCACACTCGGCGAGGACTCCGACTCCGCGACCACGACCGAGCGGCCATGATCGTCGCAAGGTGATCCGGCACTCCAGGATTCGAGTTGGTATTCAACGACTGCCACAGATCCTGGTGCTCGTGAGTGGAGGTTCACCCGAGCCACGCGATCCAGGCTTCTCCAAGGGCAAAGAGATCGATACATCCAACGGCGACACAGAGATGCCCAGCTTTCTTCCCGCCGTAGCCCGGAACTTACGGAGCAAGACCCCCGAGGCAAGAGCCAAGACGCCAACCTCGCCGTGCTGTGATCACATCTCCTGGTCACTTCCTCGGTAACTCGCCTGCACTCATCGCTCAGCTGACAGGAGTACCACCGATGAACCACGGCATCGCGCAACGGCCCGGCGACAGTACGCCGGGCCGCTGGACACAATCAGACGAAGCTGTCCGGGTAGCCGGTGTCCACAGCAGGCGAGGTGATCGTGGACCAACTGGTTCCGTCAAACCGGTCGCACATCACGTTGCCACCAGCTCCCACTCGACGGCAGTAGGACACGGTGCCGTCGTTGTTGGTGAGCCAGGCTCGGTCTGAGCCGTAGCCCCAATCACCACGTCCAGACGTCACGGATGTCCAACCGTTCGGCGTCAGCACAGTGCACACCAGCACCTGCCACTCCTGACCACCCGCACGGCCACATACCGCCGGCCCGTCCTTGGTGGTCAAATAGGCGCGGTTCTCCGGGTAACCGACGTCCACGTTCGGCGACATGAAGCTCGTCCACGCCGTGCCGTCGAACCGTTCACACCTGATCTGCCCTCCTGCACCGACTCGACGGCAGTAGGAGACGGTGCCGTCAGCGTTTGTCAGCCAGGCCCTGTCCGTCTCATAGCCCCAGTCACCACCTGCGGACGTCAGGGAGGTCCAGCCGTTTGGCGTCAGCACCGTGCACACCAGCGCCTGCCAGTCCTGACCACCCGCGCGACCGCACAACGCCGGCCCGTCCTTCGTGGCGAGGTACGTGCGGTTGTCCGGATAGCCGACGTCGACCTGTGGTGACGTGGAGCTCGTCCACGTCGTGCCGTCGAACCGGTCGCAACGCACCCGGCCACCATCGCCGACTCTGGCGCAGTACGACACCGTGCCGTCGCGGTTCACCAGCCATGACCGGTCAGCCGGGTAGCCCCAGTCGCCACCGCCCGTATACACCGTTCTCCAGCCGGACGAGGTGAGCACCGTGCAGACGAGCACCTGGTAGTTGTCACCACCAGCTCGACCGCAGAGCGCCGGCCCGTCCTTGGTGGCGAGCACCGCGCGGTCTTCCGGGTAGCCGACGTCCACGTTCGGCGACGTGGAGCTCGTCCAGGTGGCACCATCGAACCGGTCGCACATGATCTGGCCGCCTGCGCCGACGCGGCGGCAGTACGACACGGTCCCGTCGCGGTTGGGCAGCCATGTCCGATCAGCGAGGTATCCCCAGTCGCCTTGTCCTGTCGACGCGGACGACCAGCTGGTCGAGGTGCGCATGGTGCAGACGAGCGCCTGGTATTGCTGCCCGCCAGCGCGGCCGCACTGTGCTGGACCGTCCTTTGTGGGCAGATAGGCGCGGTCGGCGGCCTCGAAGTTCGTGGAGATCCGCTTGACCGTGCCTGGCGAGGTGCCCGCCGAGTTCCGTGCGACGACGGTGTAGTTGTATGACTGGCCTGGCGACACCTGCGCGTCGAGGTGCGTGGTGCCACCGACCGTCGCGACGAGCACTCCATCGCGGTACACCTGATAGTCGGCAGCGCCTGACGACGGACCCCAGGACAGGTTCACCCGCGACCCGTGCGTGAGTGCGGTGATCGCGCCGGGCGTGGCTGGGCCGGCAGGCGGTGCGTCGGGCAGGTCGGCGATGTGCAGGAACGCCTGAGGCCACTCGCCGGATCGTGTGAGCGTGCGGGTTCCGAACCTTCCGGTGTTGCTGCGGTTGTACTCGTGGATGACAACGGTGTTCCCGCCGTCGCGCACCTCGGCGACGATCGCGACGTGTCCGTACCCACCACCGTGGCTGGCTCCCCACCAGGCGACGGCGCCTCGCTTCGGCGAGTTGTCGACTGGTTTGCCCCTGTTGATCGCTCCTTGCCTCCAGTCCTTGGCATGACCGCTGCCGCTTGACTGGATGCTGCTCCAGTTGAATCGGATGTCGGTGGCCGTGCCGCCGAGCTGCCGGTTGAGCGTCCACGCGGCGTAGTCGGTGCAGTTGCGGTAGTTGAATCTCAAGGGCGAGAGCTGGTTCATGTCCGCGTTGGGCCATGGGTAGTCGTCGCCCAGTGCCTGTGCGGAGGTCGGGATCAGCAACGCTGCGAGGAACGCGATCACTCCCGCTATCCCGAACAAGTGTCTTCGATGTCGGTAGTCGCCGCTGCGTGTCTGTCTGCCGTGGATCTGTTGATTGACCATGCCGGATCTATCGGCTCACGGGAATCGATTGTGACAGAACGCTTTTATGCCTAGACGCGTGGAAAATTCCTTTATGGACGGTCATCGGAATTTCCGTGATCGGCCACCTGCTCGCGACTGAGGACGTTCGAGTGAGCAGTGAGGACGTGCAGCCACCGTGCGTCTGCGTATAGGACTTTCCGCTGAGCGTTCCGTGTGGTTACAGGTGGATTGGCTAACCGCGAGACACGACCGCGCGACAGACCAGAGGCCACTCCGCGATGAAGGAGTCCACCGTGTCGTTCTTGGCTTTCCTGCGAAGACGTTTCGTGCCGCTCGCCATCCTGGTACTGCTCGTCGGGTTGATTGCACCCGTCGCCTCGGCCGTGTCCACCACCCTCTGCACCGGTTACGCGGGATGCGCGAGCACCGGCCGCGGTGACGGCGGTCACGGCGCGAACAGCGGCACGCCCTACTGGGGCATGACTCCAGGGCACAACTGCACCAACTATGCGGCCTATCGGCTCCAGCGCAACGGCGCCAATGCCGGGTACCTGCAGAACCACGGCGATGCCTACAAATGGGGACCTCATGCCGCGCAGTACGGCGTGCCGGTGAACTCGACGCCTGCGGTCGGTGCCATCGCCTGGTGGGCCGCGAACTCTGGCGGCTCGGGCTCATCGGGTCACGTCGCGTATGTCGAGGAGGTCGGTCCCGGCTACATTCTGGTGTCGGAGGACAACTGGGGTGGGACCTTCCACTGGAAGAAGATGACGCCGGGCGGCTACTACCCGACCGGGTTCATCCACTTCAAGGACATGGGCCAGCGGGACGTCTCCGGCGACGGCCGCGCGGACCTCATCGCGGTCAGCACTGGTCCGACCGGTTCAGGCCGCACCGAGGCACACGTCCTCGACGCAGCCACCGGCTACGCGACCTGGTACTCGCACTGGGCAACCGCGGCCGGGTACAGCGACGGTCCCAACGACAGGCACCTGCTCGGCGACGTCAACGGCGATGGAAAGCCGGATCTGGTCATCGTCGGCACTGGACCGACCGGCTCAGGCCGGACCGAGGCGCACGTCCTCGACGGCGCCACCAACTACTCGACCTGGCTCGCTCACTGGGCCACCGCCGCCGGGTACAGCAACGGTCCCAACGACAGACACCTTCTTGGTGACGTCAACGGCGATGGTCGAGCCGACCTCGTCATCGTCGGCACCGGACCGACCGGGTCAGGCAGGACCGAGGCCCACGTCCTCGACGCCGCCACCGGCTACTCCACCTGGTACGCACACTGGGCAACCGCATCGGGATACACCGATGGCCCCAACGGCAGGCACCTTCTCGGTGATGTGAACGGCGACGGTCGCGCGGACCTCGTGATCGTGGGAGTCAGCTCCACCGGTTCAGGCCGACTCGAAGCGCACGTTCTCGACGCCGCCACCGGCTACTCGACCTGGTACGCACACTGGGCAACCATCGCCGGCTACGCCGCGCCATCGGACAGGTTCGTGCTGGGCGACGTCAACGGAGACAGCCGCGCCGACCTGGTCGTCGTCAACACCGGACCTACAGGATCGGGCAGGCTGGAAGCGCACGTCCTCGACGGCGCGACGGGCTACTCGACGTGGTGGGCGCACTGGGCAACCATTGCCGGCTACGCGGGACCGGCTGACCGGTTCGTCATGTAGCGAAGCGTCCGCGACATCACGCTCACCCCAGATAGGCAAGCGCGACACCTGCAGCACATCACCGCCGTTGCGCCGCTCCAGCACGGCAGTGGGTCCAGCTGTGCCAACGGCCTCTGGTCGGCTCACCGAGTGTCGCCCTGCAAGACCTTCGTTTGAGCGGTCCGCGTGATCCAGCACGACCGCGCTAACGGCGCGGCGCGCTCCTCGCCGTACCACCCTCATCCACCGCCAAGGAGGAACCGCTTATGCGCATCCATCTCACCTTGCGAAGACGGCTAGCGCCCCTGGTCGCCTTGATGCTGGGCGTAGCGCTCGTTGCGCCCACCGCATCAGCAGCGTCGACAACGTTGTGCACCGGGTATGCGGGATGTGCCAACACTGGACGCGGCAACAGCGACTACAGCGCGAACAGCGGCACGTCGTACTGGGGCATGTACGCCGGCCACAACTGCACGAACTACGCCGCCTACCGGCTCGTCCGCAATGGCGCAGATGCCAGCTACCTGCGCGGCCACGGGATGGCCTACGAGTGGGGATCCCAGGCACAAGCGCATGGTGTGAGCGTCAACTCGACTCCAGCGGTCGGTGCAATCGCGTGGTGGGCGGCCAACTCTGGCGGTTCAGGCTCGACTGGGCACGTGGCCTACGTCGAAGAGGTCGGCTCGGGCTACATCCTCGTGTCCGAGGACAACTGGGGCGGCGACTTCCACTGGAAGAAGATGACGCCGGGCGGCTACTACCCGACCGGGTTCATCCACTTCAAGGACATGGCGTCGGCTCCGAACAACCCGCCGCCCGCGCAGCCGTCGCCGCGGCGCAGCAGCAACGTAGTGTTCGGCCCGAGCGGCTACCAGGAGGTGTACGGCCGGGGGCCCACGGATGACCTGGTGCACAAGTGGTTCGTTCCCGGCGCCGGGTGGCAGCCATCCGCGTTCGGCGACTTCGAGCACCTCGGCACCGGGCTCGGCGGTGAGCCGACCGCGATCCGGCGCCCCAACGGGATTCTCGACGTCTTCGCCCGCGGCACCAACGGAGATCTGCTGCACAAGTGGCTCACTCCCGGCGTCGGCTGGCAACCGTCGCCCTACGGGGACTTCGAACGACTCGGCACCGGGCTCGGCGGCGATCCGATCGCCATCATCCGTCCCAACGGGACTCTCGATATCTTCGCCCGCGGCACCAACGGAGACTTGCTCCACAAGTGGATGGTCGACGGCGTCGGATGGGGGCCGTCGCCGTACGGCGACTTCGAACGGCTCGGCGGCGGCCTGGGCGGTGATCCGGTTGCGCTCGTGCAAGTCAACGGTCAGCTGGACGTCTTCGCCCGCGGCGCCAACGGAGACTTGCTCCACAAGTGGATGGTCGACGGCGTCGGGTGGCAGCCGTCGCCGTTCGGGGACTTCGAACGGCTCGGCGGCGGCCTGGCCAGCGACGTGTCCGTGACCCAGCTGGCGAACGGCCAACTGCATGTGTTCGGCCGAGGACCTGCGGGCGATCTGATGCACAAGTGGCTCGTACACGGCGTCGGCTGGCAGCCGTCTCCCTTTGGCGACTTCGAACGGCTCGGGAGCGGCCTGGCGAGTGAACCGGTTGCGCTCCAACAGGCCAACGGGCAGCTCGACATCTTCGGCCGCGGTAGCGCGAACGATCTCTGGCACAAGTGGTTCGTGTCCGGCATCGGCTGGCAACCTACAGCCTTCGGTGAACCTGAACGTCTCGGCACTGGCCTGGTCAGCGAGCCTTCGCTGATCCAGCAAGCAAACGGCCAGCTCGACATCTTCGGGCAGGGCACGGGAGGCGACCTCGTGCACAAGTGGGTTGCGCCGGGGGTCGGCTGGCAACCGTCGCCGTTTGGCGACTTCGAACACCTCGGTTCCGGCTACTAGGCGCGTAGCGGTGGTTCCGGTACAGCGGCCAAGCCGCTGGCCGGCACCACCACCGCCATGCCGTGCTCACGGTTCGGTAGGCCATGGTCTTGAGGAGCCGCGAACGCTGATCGCGGGGCTCCGCCGTGACGAGCCGTTCGACGGCCAACCAAGATCCGCGTGAGTGTTGCCGACTGTCGCGCCGGTCGCTGTAGCTACCTCGTCGACTGGGTGACCGTGAAGATCCTGTGGAGCTTGAGCGTGGACGAGCAGGAGAGGGCGGTGCTGATCAATCTCACCGCAGCGTGTCCGGACGTCCCGTAGCGATCGGAATGTTCGGGCACGTCGCGCGAAGTCGGACATCCGTGCCTTCCGAGACAGACGCGAACTTGCGCCGTCGTCTTGACTTTCGGGCGCTGACGCCTGCTACGGCGCCAAGCAGCTCCACGATGGAAGGCCTTAACTGAAATCCGGCGAAGGCTTTCCGTCGTTCATAGCCCACCGCAGTGGGGTGCCCAGTCCAGGCGCGACACGACGCACGCGAGTCCGGCTCCCGATACAGCCAGACCGCACGCGTCCCAGCTCATCGGGGTACTTCTTCGGTGGCGCCAGGACTGTTCCTTCAAGCCCTGTCGGACCATGTCCGGAAAGAGTCCGGGCTATCGGGAAGCTCACCGGCCACGAACCGTTCATTCAACTCGGGGCTTACACCGCAGCACGGGTCGTAGCCTCGAATCAGGTCAGTTCGGTAGACGTCGTGCCGGTGCTCTCTTTCTCTTCGCCTGTCTCGATGGAGGGGTAACGCCGCCGCTGAAGCTGGACGCGTTCGGCGTCCGGGATAGTCATCGACTCGGCGAGCACGGCGGCGAGTGCGGCCACTTGGCTGTTGTCGACGTCGGCGTGGAAGAGCCAGCGGATGTTCTCGTCGCGCGTGATGAGGTCGATCGCCAAGCGTGAACTGCTGTCCGGTGCGGTTGGTGCTCGAACGTATCGCACCTGGTCGATCGGGATGTCCTGGTCGATCGCAGCTTGCTCGAGGAAAGTGTTCGTCGTGGCCAAGATGATGCGGCGATCCGTGACGGCGACCAGTTCCTTGTCCGCGGTCTTGTCCATCGCTGCTGCCAACATCCCCATCGCTCCGCCGACGATCGCGGAAATAGGACCATCGTCATCGAGCTGCTCGGGGAAGCCGAGGGCACGCAGGGCTTCACCGTCTTCGAAGAGCCAGCGCAGAATGCGGCGGTACGGCTCTGAGTCCAGCGATTCGGGTCCGCAGATGACGTCAGGGGCCTCGAGCGGAGAGACTGGCGGGTGGAGAGAGTCGGCGAGGGGCTCGATCGCCTCCAGAAGCCGGGCGGAGATTTCGCGGGCTGCCTTCACATCCTTCCGCTTCCCCGACAGCGGCCATGCGTCGGGGCCGCGGAGCTCGGCGGTGATCCGAAGCTCCCGAACCAGCGCGTCGACGAGGCTCGTCATGTCGGCGAGGGTCGAGTCGAACTCCGCTCGGGTGTCGCGGGCGATGACCTCGGCGTAGTGCGCCTCGGCGGCGTCGTCACGTCCAGCGGCTCTCGCCCTTGCGGCGCGAAGCGCGTGATACCCCGTCCATGCGTTAAGGGAGGACAGCAGGGCGCGGACGTCGAAGGCGATGGCCTCGGCGTTGGTCTGCAGGTACTCGCGGTGGCTGCGTGCGTCGGCCCGACCGATCTGCCTGACGTGGTCGCGGACGTTTCCCTGGTAGAGCTCGAGCTGCTTCTGCAGCAGCGCTCCGCTGCCCGCGACGTCCTCCCACAAGGACGTCGGCACCGACTCGATCTCTCGGGCCTGGTCGACCGCGCGATCGACGGCGGCAACGAGCCCTGTCAGTTCGGCCCATTGATCCTTGCGGATGGTGGTGAGGACCTGGTTCGTCACCGCGAGGTTGGTCCTGACGAGGCCCGAGACCTCGTTCAGCATCATCTGTAACGCGACCATGGCCAGGGCAGGCCCGATCGAGGCCGCGATCGGCGCCTTGCTCACCGCAGTCACGGGGTAGAAGCGAGCCTGACGCAGGATGCCGCCGGGACCCATCACCGCTCCGAGGTTCCCGCCGTCCTTGACGGCGAGCGTCGCGCCGCTCCTGAGCAGGGCCTGTGCCGTGTCGCCGATCCTGTAGAGCCCCTGCACGCTGGCGAACGCGTTTCCGAGATTGCCGGCCACGGTCGCCGCGTTCCCGATCGAGGCAAGGATCGCTGAGATCTGCTTGCGGTCGGCAGCCGGCACGATCCCGAAGTCGATCAGATCGGGCTTCAGCTCCGGCGGGACCTCACCGGCGACGACAGCCACCCCTGGGAGCACCTCCACCAGGACCGTCGACGTCGTCGAGTCGATGTCCGAGTCGGACGTCGACTCGTCCCCAACAGGCGAGTCGCCGGTATCGCTCCGGCCGCTCTTCTCAGGCTCGGCGATCTCCATCGAGTCCGAAGGGCCCCGCATCCGATCTCCTCCCACAGACACACAACGGCCGAACCTCATCGGCGTTGACCGCCGAAGCCTACGGCTCAATGCCTTCGGGCAGCCCGAATCCACCGGGGGTCAAGTCCCAAGCGGGCGAACGATTGGGAAGTGGCTGGTTGCGGTGCTTCAGGTGCGGATCGACACTGCCGCTGGGCAGTGCCAGCTGGGCTCGAGGTCCGGTCGGTCAAAAGTACGGCTGGCTCGCTTAGTCGTTGACTTGCACGAAAGTGACGTGTTCGTCGGTCAGATTGACGTGTGTGGCTTTCCAGCCAGCATCGCGGATCGCCCGGCCGAGAGCGGTGCCGTCGTAGCCATACCAGTGTGGGAGATGGCTGCGTGCCGAGGGCGGTAGAGGGCCGTCGAGGATCCGTTCAACCTGCGCGAAGCTCAGCGAGATGTCGTTTCCAGGTTGCTGTCGAAGCCATCGCCACAGCGATCGGTATTTGCCGGTATGCGAAACAGCAGTTGGTCCCTCAGTCTCGTCATCGTCGTTGTGGATCATGAGATCGTGGGTGGCGTCTGCTGACGTCGACTGCTGTGGGCGGACTGCTTCTACAGGTCCGGGCCAGATGCCGCTGATGCGGTGGATGAGCTTGCTGGTGCGCTCGCGGATGTCGTGTTCTGTCCAGGTGGCTTCGTGCTGTGCGACGAGGATGGCGTTGAGTTTCAGCTGACTGTGGCGGAGCAGGTAGTCGCGCTTGCCTCCGCCTGTCAGTCCCCGCGTCGCGGTGTCGTCGTCGGTCCAGGGCCGGTTCGACAAGGTCGGGTTGAGTTTGCCGTTCACGAGACTGAGGTTTCCCAACGTGTGCACAAGCTGATCACGCTCTGCCTCGGCGTTGCGGTCACCCTCGACACCAGCGCCCCAGTGCTCTCGCCACGCTTGGGGCATGACGTGTTCCACGGTCAGGTTCTGCGGGCATGTCTGCCCTTCGCCGAGTGGTCCGCGGAGCGAGTCCTCCAGTGCCTCGAGCAGCATGCGCATGCGGGGCCTGGTGAGGATCTTGTAGATCGGCTGCGTCTCGAGCACGCGATGCAGAGCCTGATCGTCGGGCCAGTAACGGGATTCCGCGTGTTGTGTGGCGAGGACTGTTTCGACGGTGTCGCCAGCTCGTGCGGGTCCGTCGTTGTCCAGGGCGCGCAGCAGGTCGAGGATCATGCGGTTGAGATCTTTGGCTGTGGCTCTGGTCAGCGCTCGCCGGACGATCCAGCTCTCCAGGGCGGTGATTGCCTTGGTGCGCTGCTGCGCTGGCATATCGGTGGCCGACCAGCGCAGGATCCACAGGAGGAAAGGGCTGACCACAGCGGAGTCGAGCGCGCGGATGACCCGGTAGTGGAACACGCCCTCGACGCTGTCCGGTGCGAGGTTCTCCATCTGCTGGTAGACCTGCGCGCCGGCGGCGAGTTCGGCGAGCAGGTCGGCGATGGCTGGTTGGTGAGTGAACACGTGGTCGCGGAAGTCGGTGAAGACGCGGTCACCCGCGACCTCCCGCAGCAACTTCATCGTGAGCCAGTGGTTGAGGAACAGGTCGATCCGTGGCCTGCGGCGGCGGCCTTGGGCGACGAGCAGACGCCAATAGTCGCTGTCGAGCGGTTTCCAGTAGGTGTTGTAGAGGTGGTGGACGTCCGCGCCCTCGGCCTGCGCGAGCTGAAAGATCAGGTTCTTGATGAGGTCCGCAGCCAGCAGCGGGCTGCCGCGGTGGTTGAGGGTTTCGAAGATGACCTGTGCGTTGTCGCCGGGCTCGAGATCGATCGCAACGATCTTGAGATGATCACGTAGTGCTCGGACCAGAGCGTTCAGCCGGGCGCCGACCTTGGCCGCGTCGCCGGTCACGTCGGCCCACTCGGTGATCTGTTCGACGAAGAATGCATGGGCTTGGGCAATCTTCGATGTGGCCAGGTCTGGCGGCAGTTGAACGGTGTTGTCCATGACGGCACGGAAGGCGTCCTGGTCGCGGTCCGTGGGCCAGACCTTGAACACGTGATCGGCATGCATGGTGAGGCTGGAGTCGTTGAGCACCAACGTCTTGAGCGCCTGCGCGTCGATGTCAGCACCGTGCTGTTCCACGACCCATTGAGCAGCGTCAAGCAGAAGCTGCAACGTGGTCAGCCGTTGTTGTCCATCGATGATGTGGCGCGCCGCGATGAAACCGGACGGGGTGATCTGCTGGTCCAGCACGATCGCACCCAAGAAGTGCGGAGGCACTGGCTGCGCCCCGTACACAGGCTGCGGGGCATCGAGCAGACGCTCGGTCAGCGTACGTACGTCGTCCCACAGTGGCTGCCACTGATCATCTTGGTTCCAGACATACGGACGCTGAAAGAGCGGCACGACGTACCGGATGTGATGCCCGAAGACGATCGCCGGCGTGTGCGTGTGCGCCTGCACCAAGCCTCCCTATCACTGCGGGCCAGTAAGCAGACCTCGCCGAACTCATCAGACAGCTGGCACGTCACGACCTGCAGCGCTCGGCGCTGCTCTGGCCGACAAGTAGAACGATGCCTTCGCACCACTTCAGACAACGCGATGAGACAACCAGCTGCTGTAGGTGCCGCCCGCGCTCCCGCTCAACAGATCGACACCCTCGTCACGTTCGTTACGCGCGACAAACACGTCGGCTACACCGTCACCGACCAAAGCCCACCGCTAGCGAGGCATGGCTGCCGCTGGCCTGGCCGACCAAGCAGGCTTGAGCGTCCGGTTGGCGTTTGCTTCACAGCAGACCCGCTTCGTGCAGCTGCAGCGCTACGGCGAACAACCCAGTCGCACCCGTGACGACAGCCAGTCAGTGCCTGAACATCATTCGCGCGTCCTCGCGCTTCTTCTCGTCGTACGAGCTGTCGGTGAACGACGAGATCAAGGAAGCCGTGCAACAGATCATCGAGGATCTGAGAAGCTCCGACAAAACCAGGCTATCCCAAAGAATGATCTTGGAACACTGTCGATCGTCCCTGCGTTCACCTTGGCATGTAGAAGGGTGAGCAGCTTCCCTGGATCGTGTCCGACGAGCTGTGAGCGCGGATCAAACCGCTGCTCCCCGCAGTCACGCATCACGCCGAGCATCCGGGTTGTAAGCAACTGGACGATCACACGGTGTCGTACGGCATCCCGTTTGGTGCTCTCACCGGGATACAGCAGCAGAACAACGCGGACGAAGAGCTTTGAAGGAAGTTCAGCGCGCTTGAGGACACTTGCCCCCAGTCGTGGAACGACGGGGGGCGTGCTCCAGCGTGTTCTTCCAGGTCGCTTTCAACGGGCCCAGCCGAGTAAAGGAGTCGGTGCTCGCACGCAGGCACCGGCCAACAGGGCAAGACGGTCCCGATTCGATGGCAGTTGGCATGATTCTTGAAAGATGCTCACCTTGCCGACCTAGAAGGGGCGCTGCGAACGCTGGAAGAGCCAGTACGTTTCAACATCGTCGAGCACAAGTGATCCCGACAACCACTCAAACAGGGAGGGGCTCGTGAAGAGGCCAGTCGGGCGGTGGCGGATCGTTGAGACGGAGATGTGGGACCAGGAAGCCATCGACCTCGTGAAACCTGGATTCATCGAGTTCACCAATGACGGAACAGGCCGTTTCGGCTTCATAGCCGTAACGGGGCGGATGGACTGCCGGTGGGCGGAATGTGACGGCCAACCGTTCGTCGAGTTCAGCTGGGATGGGGAGGACGATCAAGTGAACGGGCGAGGCTGGGCCGCTCTGGCCCTGGATGGCACACTTTCCGGACACCTGTTCTTCCACATGGGTGACGATTCGAGCTTTCGCGCGACACCCCTCGCCGAGGACAACACCGGGAACGGCCACTGAGCGAATGCTCAGTGGCCGACCATCGCCGACGAGATCTCGATCGCATTGGTACATCCACACGGACTCGACAGGTAGCGTCCACTTCAGCGTGTATTCGTCGAAGTCACCGCTGATCGCGGATCCGAAGCCACCGGTGAACGTCACCACGTTCTTGGCAGTGTCGGCGCTGCCTTGAGGCGATCCGCGCGTGGTTCGAATGCCAGGCCGACACGCCACAGCCGACACATTCGCGTGATCAGCCCGCGGATGACGAAGAGGATGTCGCAGCCCGTGGCCTCAGACGCCGCGACCAGCTCCCCACGCAGATGGGTCAACCTTGGCAGCTACTCAGTTCGTGGGGTCCTGTGGACGAGCAAACTCGGAGCCGGCTGGTCGTCGAGCGGCAGCCGCCTGAGTGACGAGGAACGGTCTCGCGGCTTTGCTTCGGTCACCTGCCAAACGCTTAGCGCTGCCGTCCGCATCGATCCGACGTGACTGCTCACGGCTGAGGCGGCTCGTATCTGATCGGCATGCGGCGCTTGCGCCGAGGAGCATCGGGCCACACGTGACGTGCGATCCAGACGTTCAGGAAGAGGAACGCGATCGCGAAGGCGAAGGTGCACAACCAGCCCAGGAAAACCTGACCCTGCGATCGCACGTCCGGCTGTAACGGCCTGCCGTGCCGCACGGTGTGGACGGCGTACTTCTTGCCGATGTCTTCGGGCATGAGCCACCCCGTCACGGTCGACGTGTACGTCTCTCCACTGGACCTGACCCGGACCTCGGCCTGGCACTCGTAGTAGAAGCCGAAGCCCCGCAATGCCACCGGGCCGCGGCGTTCGCAGGACTTCGCCGTGGCCACCAGATCGGCTTTCGCCAGTTCGCCTGGTTCGACCTGGTTCCAGAAGTGGTTGAAGATCGCGGCGCCGAGCAGGTAGCCGAGCAGTGGAACGATCAGGGCGACGAGGACGCGCCGGAGGGTGTTCACCCGCCTCGCTCCTCTTTCTCCTGGTCTGCTTTCAGCTCGCGCCAGTCCTTCCAGCCTCGGTTGTCGACGATCTTCGCCCCTTCCTTGCGGAACTCTTCGGCCATGGCGGGGCCGATGTCCTTGGGCAGGCCTGTGACGCCATCAAGAACGACCTTCTTCGCGCCGGCTCCCGCGTCCCTCAGCATGGCGCCGACGTTGAAGTCCTTCATCGCCCGCGCGATGTCCGCATTCGCGCCCTGCTTCAGCACGGTCACGAAGTCGTCGCCGCGCTTGGCGAGGTTGACGCTGGCGTTGGCGAGGACGTCGTCAAGCTTCTTGAACAGACCGCCCGCCTTGCCGAACGCCCTGGTGAGCTTCCGGCACCACTCGATGCACTTCTGCGCGTAGCGCACCGCGACGGGGACACCTTCCGCGACGGCACCGGCGATACCCGCGCCCAGCGCCGCCATGGCTGGCGCCCAGCGGATGCAGATGCTGATCAGCTTGCCGATCGCCTCGGTGATCAGGTCGCGCACGATGTCACGGACCACCTTGAGGATGGTCTTGCAGATCGTGATCAGGATCGACATCCCACGCGCCGCCGTGCCGACGGCGCCGTAGGTGTCCGCACGGTCAGCACCGAACTCGCGGTACTTCGCCGAGTCCCTGCCCACCCACTGCCCGGCATCGTTGTCGACGGCCTTCTTGAGGTCGGTGGAGATCTCGTCGAGGTAGCTCGACACCGACGACCACGTCTGCGCCATTCCATCGAGTGTCTGCTGGTCACCGGTCAGCCAGTCAAGCGGCTCCTTGAGGAAGCCGATGTGCTCGAACATCCAGCCGAAGCCCGCGCTGAACAGGTATGCCAGCGGATCGGTCAGCATCTTGCCGATGTCACCTGCCGCGCTGGCGAGGTTGAGCAGGCCCTCGGCCCAGTTGCCATCGGAGAAGCCGCTTACTGCCTCGGTCACGTCGTGGAACAGCCCGGCGCCCTCGGTCTTCGGGGTGTCCTGGCCTTTGCGGATCAACGGGTTCTCGGCGGGGGCCGGAGCAGGCCCCATGCTCGGAGTGCTCATGAATCGCCCGTCTTGAAGCGGCTGGTCTGCTCTTCCTCGTTGTTCTTGACGTCCTCACGCCATGCCTTGACTCGCTTGTGGTGGTCGAGCGCGGCCTCAGCGGCGTCGGTGAGGGTGTTCATCGCCATGTGCTGCGCGGCCGAGCAGAGGGCCGCGAGCGGAATTCCGAGCAGGCCGAACGCTTCGGGGTTCGAGGCCGCGTTGCCCGCTCCGATGGCGGTGCCGATGCGCCCGCCGATCTCGTCCACACGCTTGGCGTGAGCGTCCATCTCGGCGAGATCGATGCGGTAGTTCATCGCAGGATGCTCCCGTTGCCGAAGTCGTCGTCATCGATCGGACGATGCTGCGGCGGACGAGGAGCCTGCTGCGGCCGCGGCGGTGGTGGCGTGTCGTCCTCAATAGAACCCAAGCGGGGCTCTGTCGGCCCCCAGCCTCCGTTCCCCGGCACGTACTGCTCCGGAGGAGGCGGTGGCTGCGCGCTGCGCAGCTTGTCCATCATCAAGTGCATGGTCTCGGAGTCGGCACCCAGCAGCGGTGCCATCGACTCCTGGACAACGCTCGCAATACGGCTCTGCGCCGCCTGCAGGGTGCGCATGACGTCGTGCGCAACGGCTGCACCGTCCTTGCGCTGCAACGCCTGGCCGAGCTGCAATGCGACCAGGTTGCCTGCGTCATTGACGGTCACCGTGATCTGCCCGTCAGGACTGCGCTCAGTGACCTGCAGGTGGGCGAGGTTCTCGCGGATGGCATCGCTCTTGGCCTGCGCCTGCGCGAGCTTGCCTTCGTACTGGCTGAGCAGCTGCTCAGGATCGATCATGCGTCCCCCAGGGTCCCCTCTTACTCAACGCGAGCAGAGAGTAACGGACCGTGCTACGGCATGCAGCTCAATCACGTAGTCCTGATATGGCAGGTTCACGACCAGACCAATGAGCATCGCGAACCGCTCGAGTCCACGGCAGCGACTGGTCAGCAGGGAACCGGAATCGCGACTGAACAGGCCATACGCCTCACGGAGGTTTCGAAGTTCATACCCACCTTTCCGGATCGGCGACACTGGCTCAGTACGACATGCATGTGAGTCGCCGCGAAGCGGGCCATCATGATCATCCGATCCGAGTCCGAGTCCAAGGAACTGTCGGCCCTTACCCCGACCCACCGGACGGCACAGTTCAGCCACCGCCCAACTCTTCCCATGAACGTGACGCGGCTGGAGGGCGTGCCCCTTGACTCCTGCCACGTGGCCGGTAAAGGGGTCCATGGCTTTCTTATCGGATGAAGATGCCTCGTTCTGCCCGCCGAGCCCGTGCGAAAGACACCGAAATATGGGCACAACTACCGAAGCAAAGGGGTCGATGAGCGTCGTGCTCGACCCGGCAGAACTCGGCAAGATCACAAAAAGAGGGTCCTCGCAGTATCTGACCTGCGAGAACCCTCTTGGCCGTCGGGACGACAGGATTTGAACCTGCGACCCCTTGACCCCCAGACAATGAAAAAGGGTCCAGGACGTCCCCGCGAGAACAAAAGGCCAGGTCAGAGCGTAACACCGTCCAGGTCAGGGCTTCACGTCCAGCCACGTCCACCCAGTCTGTGACACGGGTGTGACAGCGGCCCGAGCCCCGTGAGGCCTCCTGATGGATCACCGAGACAACCCTGGCTACAGCCCGAAAAACACTGCATTCGCTACCGTTCGAGCAGCGGGCCAGCCTAAAGACCCCGCGAGAGTCGTGAAATTCTCAGGCCAGCGGGATGCACAGCGACGCATCCCAGACTTTCGCACCAAGAAGAACGCCTCCACCCGCAGCGCCGAAATCGAAGTTGATCGGCACGTAACTTGCCGCGCAGCAAATTCAACTTTTTCAAACAACCAGCCCTGGGGCCAGGTCCACAAAACCTCCAAGCCCAGGAGGAAGAGAGGAGCATTTCCGCCAGACCAGTTCTTCGCCGGCCGCGGTGCACTCAAGCCACCTTATGCGCCCGGCAGGGCTTCATCGCGAGAAGCCCTGAAAACACCCAAGCGCCACATCAACCCCGACCCTATCGTTCTCTGCCCAGGAGAATCGACGTGAGCATCGAAGCGATGAACTGGGCGCTGAATGAGGCTGTCGTTCCGGCCACAGGGCGGGCGAAAGCATCGCATCTGGCCTTCGTGCTTCTTGGACTGGCGAACCACGCGGATTCCGAAGGCAGAAATGCATTCCCTTCAGTAGAACGACTGGCGGGCTACACGCGTCTGTCTGAACGATCCGTGCAATACGCACTACGTGACCTTGAAGAACTGGGTCTGATCACTCGTTCGGATCCCAGCATCGTGGCGGCTCACATCAAGCGAGGCGACCGAAGGCCACGGGGATGGAACCTTGCCATGCACAACGGGGTGCAGATAGTGCACCCCGCGCCCACCAACGGGGTGCACTCCAGGACGAGCGGGGTGCAAATAAGGACCTCACGGGGTGCACACAGTGCACCCGAACCTTCCCTTAACCATCCAGAGAACCTTCGCGCGGGCGAGCGCCGATCTCCGGGCGAACCGTGCGGTAAGTGCGATGGCCGCCCCGGCGAGCCTGTCTCGACCAGGCTCGTGTGGCTCGATCGCGTGGGTGGTGTGTCTAAGTCGAAGCCATGCCCGAGATGCCATCCCGCAGGTATGGATCAGCTCGGGGAGGCACGAGCGTGAAGGTCGTTGAACTCGACGAGCTCGTCGAAGAGATTCGCGGAATCTACGAAAAGGCGCATGCTGCATATGAACCCCGTCCTGGCCGCCCCAAGATCAGGGAACTCACGGGGGCTCCTGATCACGCTGTCCGCAAGGCAATGGAAGTGCTCAGAGCTCAGGCAGACACTTCGGATGTGTCGACTGAGCATGACCTCGGCGTCAGTGCCGTCGTTTCCTTGGATGCCTCAGCTTCGACCAACATCGCGTTGGCTGTGGCAGGCGATGAGTCAGCACGCGACGAGCTCACCATCGCCGCGGCTGAACTCATTGCAAGTAGCGCGCCCGCAGTCGTCGGCGAAGCCAAGTTCGCGAGCGATCGGCTCCTTCACTCCCAGGCTGAAGGGGCGACGAGCAATGTCGAGCAACGTGGTGTCGTGGAGTCGGCGTTGGCTCTCGAGCAGCCGCCAGCAGCAGCTGTTCCAGAGCCAGCGGCCAACGGCCGCGTCGTGGCGTGGACCGGGTTCGTCTTCGGATGCTTCGCCTCCATCGCCGCGAACGTGCTCCACACATGGCTTCCGGCGGCTCAGTACCCGCCAGGATGGGCACCAGGGCTGGCGCCCCAGATCGGTGCCGCGGTCTGGCCGATCGGTCTTCTGCTGTCCGTCGAAGTGCTATCACGCGTTGCGTGGCCGCCAGGCTGGGCATGGAACCTCGCCCGATACGGCGGCACCGGCATAGTTGCCCTCGGTTCCGCAGTCATCTCCTACGGACATCAACGAGACCTTCTCCTGGCCTGGCACTATGGACCGCTCGCCGCCGCAGTCGGACCACTCGTCCTCGACGGCCTCATGGTCATCTCCGGCTTCGCTCTGCTCGCCATAAGCAGGAAGCTGGCCTAGCGCCTTGGGCCCCGGTCCGACGCACGCTGCTGGCGCCAGCACACCACTTCTGGCGCCAGCTAGGAGCCCGACTTCGCCACCGCCTTGTAGAGAATCTCACCGCCCAGCAATCCGTTGTGCACTGCTTCCTCGCGTGCGCGGCGTACTGCGGCACTCGGCTTTGCGCTCGTCGCTGGGTGGTAGCAGGCCACACACGGGGTGCACACACTGCGCCCCGTTGTGGTCACGACTGCCAGAGTTCAACAAAGGGGAAGTCCTTGCATGTTTGCGAGCAGGCAGCATCCCGAAGGTGCTAGCTCAGCACCACTCCTCGGTTGGCCGTCACAGCGCTGCAAGACAGAGCGTCTACGGCAGTCGGGAAGGTCCATCAATTCCCGCCCCACGCACTAGAACTGTTGCCAGGCTTACGGCGCCGCCCGCTCCAACGCTGGCGTCAGCCCAACCGTCTGCTCCCGTTCTGATCAAGGAGCACAACCTGCACGCGCCAGCACTGCCGGCAAGTACCCGCCCAGCGGCAACCGCAAGTCCAGTCCTGGAGAAGTCATCAATCGCCAGCCACCTACTTGGGTTCGCATACCCGCTTGAGCCGCCAATCCTGGCTTGCCGCGCGGCCGAGACGCCGCTGCCCTGGAGACGGCCACGACGCGACAGTGCCCGACAGAACCACGTGACATGTGACCGTAGGACCCGACACGCCAGTCCTGGCTCCTCATCTTCCGGCGACAGTGCCAGAGCTGGCGGGCACCAGCGAAGAACGGCAACACCCAGCGGAGGCCGGCCAGGTACGGCGCCAAGTCTGGCGAGGGTGTCGCACAGCGCACGTCAGCGCTGGCGGAGACACCTGCAGTACCCACCTACGCTGGCGGACACTGATTGAGCACTCCACCAGCCTATGAGTGGTGGTGGCTGCCGAACACGCACCAGGGTTGGCGAACTGCTCGCGAACCACTCCTTCAGCGCTGGCGGAACGGTTCAAGGCACACCAGGGCTGGCAGACAGCGGCCAACTCGGCACCAGAGTTGGCAAGGCGGCTGCCGTGGACACGCCAGCAATGGAGAAAGCCGTGGATCGGCTGGCCGACAAGTTCAGGAGATCAAGCTGATCCGGCGCCGACGCGACGTGATCTCCATCCGCCAACGTGTACACGTGCCGGCCGCCAGTAGCCGCAGGCGCCCATCCGGAGGTCCGCCGCGGCGCTTTGGCCAGCGCCACACGGCCACGCCTTCACACACTCGGCACACTCATCCCCGTCAGCTGGGCCGCCGCTGCGATCCTCGTTGTCGACGTGCCCACCACTGACGCCGGAGTGGAGTAACCACCACGCAAGGCCAATCGGCCGACTGATCGCAGGCGCCCGCCGCGCCATCTCGCGCCGCACCGCCAACCCTCGCTGGCGCCGCAGCTCCGGTACCTAGGCATATGCCAAAGTGCGCTGAAGCCGCCTCTGACCTGTATCCAGCTGGGCACATCTGTGCCCAGCTGGATACAGATGTGTAAGGTGGGCAAGTCGGTAACGTTGGTAAGGTTAAGCGTTTGCCAGCCCACTGACCTGCCGAAACGGGCGGCACACGCAAGCGTGCGCCGCCCGGTCGGTGCTGCTAGCGGACGAAGACGTCGTACAGGAAATGCAGAACCCTGACGCCTAGTCCCATGAGTCCGACGACGTGAGTCGAGCCGCAGGTGCAACTCCGGTTCGGCTTGCGTCTCGGCCTTTTGCCGAAACGCTTGTCGTCTCGCTCGGCCCGTCTGGCCACTGTGTTCCTCCATGCCGACACGACTTGTCGACGTAGGGGGTGTCGGCGTCCCCTACCCACGTGTCGCAGAGGAAGACCAACCAACAGTTGCCATCGAGACCATGCGGTAGCAGCGCAACCACACGTGAGCACACTAGCCGTGATCTCCGGGGCTTTCACAGAACCAGCGAAGGAGATAGCGGAAATGGAGTCGCTTCTTCCCCAGGGCCGATGGGCACCGAGCATCGCAGCAACCCGCGCGCGGCGGACCACCGCCGAGCACCTGGACGCGGTGCAGCGCATGCCTCATGAACTGTGTTCACGAGGGCAGCCCCGCTCGCAACGCGGCGGTCAGCACATCGGGCCCGGCGCTCGGATCCGGGATGCGCGGAAGGTGGTTCGTCCATGACCAACCCAACCCACGTGGATTCACTCAGCACGGCGTCGATCGGACTCTCCTTGGTTCCCACCAATCCGTATGAGTGGATTCTTTACGACGACGGAATGGATTCTTTGAGCGCCAAATTCTCCCTTCTGCGCCACAGCCGATGCCAGTGCGCGGACCGCATTCGTTCCAGAGATCTGAGCATACGGGGCCAATCGTATAAGAGCGGCCTCGGGTCTCCCGACCTGTGTTCCTTCCGCCATCCCATGATCGGTATTTGAAGGAGGGGGCGCGCCATCACAAATTCCAATGCGACAGAAAAAGCCTGGTCAGACCACGTGCCGTCGGCTTCGAGATCACGTCGTCGATTCACTGTTCCAGCTCGTCCGCCGCGCGGCGGGGGCCAGTCCAGCGGATCGTCCTAACGCCAGCAGGAAAGCACGCAGCGGCTGTCGTCGATGGCGTCGAGCTCGATCACGATCATCAGATGCAGTCGTGGTTCGACGGGAAGCGGAAATTTGCCTTCCTGACGGTCCTGCTGCTCGGTAGTGCGTCGCAGGGTGTGAATCTTCTGCGCCGCCGCGGCGTGCTCACCGTTTGGGGCGTCAACGCGTTCCTGATGCTTCTTCCACGTTGGCAGGTACAGGCTTGAGCTTGTGCTGGCTGCAGGCGGCAGCCTTGAGCGTGAGCTCGCACGGCAGGTCCGGGCATCAGCAACTCACCGCTGCGACCGCGGTGGCTTGCGTGCACTACGACGCGGTGCCGCAGCGCCTCCAAGCCGGCATAGACCTGGATCGTGCGGCCCGGTGGAGTAGTCGTCAGATCTGGTGGCGGCCTCACCCCCGCCGAGGCCAGGACGTCGACCAGATCTCCGCCTCGGCCGACCTATCGGAGCGTCGACTCGGCGGGGCTGTCCTAGGTGACTGTGAAGCCGAGCTCCCCAGCACCCGCACCGTAGTGTCCGCCAGCGAGCTCGGCACCAGCTGTAGTGACCACGAGCGCTGGCTGACAGCGGTCAAACTCGGCGCCAGGGCTGGCGAGGCGGATGCTGGGGACACACCAGTAATGACGAAAGCTGCGGATCAGCTGGCCGGCACCGGCGGGCACCACCGAAGAACGGCAACACCCCAGCAGACACCGATCACGTACGGCACCAGTTCTGGTGAGGCCTCCGCAAGCGCGCTTCAGCGCTGGCGGAGCCACCTGCGGATCACCCGCCAGCGCTGGCGTACTGATGAACCAAACCGTCAGCGTAAGCAAGCCGGCTGCCGAACACGCACCAGCGCTGGCGAACGGCTCGCAATCCTTTCTCCAGCGCTGGGCGAGCAGTTCGCTGACCACTGCTCCAGCGCTGGCGGGTTGCAAAGCACACACCAGCCCTGGCGAGGCAGCCGCCGTGGATGCACGAGCGCGGGCGCGCCGCTTTCAGAGCAACACCAGCGCCGGCGGACAGCGGTCAAACTCAGCACCAGAGCTGGCGAGGCCGCTGCTGTGGACCACCAGTACAGGCGAAGGTCACGGGTCGGCTGGCCCCACGAGTGGCGACCAACCCCAGTCTGCGCCAGTGGCTTATGCCGCCCTCGACAGGCTCCGGTCGCGCTCATTGCTCTGACCTGCATCGATACGTCAGCCCAGGCCCATATAGAGCACCAGGCGAAGAACGGACCCCAACGGCCTCGACACAGCGGCAGTGGCGGCGTGCGCACGACAGAGAACGGATTGCAGCTCACCAACGAACATCACAGGCCATTTCCGAGGCACGCACACCGTGTCACTGACCTGCACGCATGGCCGCATCGCTAGCACTTCCCTAGCGGGTCCGCTATGGTTGTGTACGTGGCAGAGCTGAGTGTGCGAGAAGCTGCTGAACGCCTGGAGGTCAACCAGGCGCGTATTCGCGCGCTACTGGCAGCCGGCCAGCTTGCGGGACGTCGCATTGGATCGCAGTGGGTAGTGCATGACGATGCTGTGCAGGCCCGGCTGGAGATCGCGGCGTCAGACCGCGGCCGTCCTCTGTCGACCAGAAGCGCCTGGTGCGCAGCCGCTCTGCTGGACAAGCAAGAGGTGTCATGGCTGAGTACCAGTGAGCGATCACGGCTGCGTGCTCGACTGAGCCGTCACCCTTCCAGCGAGGTGTGCACCTACCGCTGGTGGATGCAGCGACGCGCCCGCACCGTCCGCTATCGCGTCGCGGGAAGTGACATCCCCGAGCTACTCAAGGATCAGGGCGTGGTCGCAGGCGGCATCAGCGCAGCCAGCCACTACGCACTCGGTCTCGCTTTCGGCGGTGAGGCAGAGATCTACGTCAACGGATCAGACGCGGCGCGGCTTGTCGACGAGTTCTTCCTCGTCGAGTCGGATCAGGGCAACTTGCTCGTCCACATCGACGACAGCGGTATGCAGTGGCATCAGCGCACAGCGGCAGGCACGGATAACGGTCTGGTGGCCCCCCGCCTTGTCGTCGCGGCTGATCTCATGGACAGCGCTGACTCGAGAAGCCGCAGCGCCGGTGCTCAACTGCTGGAGCAGGCACTGAGCACCGTCCTGAGGAGCACTACCCTCGTTGCCGCCTGACGACGTCCTAGCTGGAAGCCATGAGGTACTGGACGCTCTTGCGTTGACCAGCGGTCAGACTCGTGACCAAGTTGATGCAGCGTTCCGTGCCGCGGCGGCGGCAAACGGCATCACCGCCGCCGCGGCACCAGACAACGTCCTGGCAGAGCTCGAAGGGGTTATCAGGCACGTACAGCAGACCCCTATTGCCTACGACATCAAACCTGCGGTGACCAAACCGCTCATGGCAATGCTCGCTGCGCCGCCGCAGGTCCCGGAAGCGGTCATTCAGGCATGGCATTTCCTGCGGAAGACGCTTCCGCTGAGGATCACCCTGGTTGATCGCGCACCGGTGAAGCTGCCGATCATGCCGGACACACAAGCGGCTGCGTGGTCTGTGATTCTCAAGTTCGAGGACAGCCTGGATTGCCATTGGTCGCTCATCGGCGGCCAGATGGTCGCGTTCACGTGCACCGAGCACGGATACCCGGAGCACAGAGCAACGGACGACGGCGACATCATCCTCGGAGTCTGGCTCGACCGCACCGCATTCAGACAGGCGATCAGCCTTCTCAGCACACACGGATTCGCTGAGGACAGAACATCCGACGACTACGGCTACAGATACAGGCGAGACGCTTACACCACCATCGATCTGCTGCTCCCGGAAGGGATTCACGAGCAAAAAACCGCCCCGACCACGAGCTCGAACAGATCGGGGCTTGAGGTGCCTGGCGGCAACCAGGCACTGATCCGCAGTGAACGCGTGCCAGTACAGCTCGGCACGACAACCGGATTCGTCCGGCGCCCCAACCTGCTCGGTGCGCTGGTCGCCAAATCTGCGGCAGCTGTCACCGACACCCGTGACCCAGATCGTCACAAGGAGGACATCGCCGTCCTCGGACAGATCGCCCTCACAGCCGGCGCCTACCGATCCATGCAACGGGAGAGCAAGGGCAAGGACCGCAGGCGGCTCAGACGAGCGTTGCTACTCATGCCAGAAACACACGCGGCATGGCGAGGAATCGCTGAACCTCGCGAAGTGCGCTCAGCGTTGGAGCGTCTCGCAACCGTCAACGTTCGCGGCTCATCAAGGTCGTTGGCGTAGGCCTCGCGCCGCTGCGCGAACCACGCCCAGGCGCCGGAGTCTCATGCCTGGGCCAGCGAACGCATGTGGTCGATGTCCAAGCTCGTCGTATCGGTGACGTAGGCGTCGTCGTACGCGGAGTACCAGGGCCCGACGCCTGTGAGCGCCGGTCCTTGGCGGCGCAACCGCCTCCTGCTGCAGCACCTCGGCGACTGGCAACCGGACGGTATCTGGAACCTGCGCAATCGCTGATGCCTAAGCTGCGGTTACCGACCTGCGTCGATGGGTCTTCACATGACGTTGGTCGACGATCCACGCGCCTTTCAGTGGCTTTTCCCCGCCGCAGCCGTACAGCCGGGCGCGCTGCTATCACCTACGACGTCGCGGTGGAGTCGGTGTCCGGAGCGCGACCCGGATCAGGAGCAACCGCCTCCTCATGATGGCCCGCCTGGTTGAGTTGTCGGCGCAGTTTTGCCGCTTCACGCTGGTAGATGGGTTCGTACAGCTCGGGGTCCTGGTCGGCACACGCTCGCCATACAGCCACCATGTCGCGTTTCGCACGAAGGGCGCCGTCGAGGTCTCCCACCTGCGCGAAGCCGACCGCCAGATTGTTCAGTAAGGTGGCCAGGTCGGGGCGGTAGCGGTCGGGCTCGGCTGCCGCCAGTTCTCGCTTGATAGCGACGGCCTGCTTGACAGCGGTCAACGCCTTCTGAGGCCGGCCCACGCCACTCAAACACGCCCCAAGGTTATCCAGCGAGGCGGCCAGATCGGGACGGTACCGGTCGGGCTCCACTGTCGCCAGCTTTCGCACGATGGCGACGGCTTGCTCGACAGCGGTTAACGCCTCCTGAGGCCTGCCCACACCGCTCAACCGCATGCTGAGGTTAATCAGCGAGGCGGCGAGGTCGGGGCGGTAGCGGTCGGGCTCGGCTGCCGCCAGTTCCCGTCGGATGGCGACGGCCTGCTCAACAGCGGTCAACGCCTCCTGAGGCCTGCCCAGTTCGGCTAAATAGTCACCGAGGTTGCTTAGCGAGCCGGCCAGGCCGGGGCGGTAGCGGTCGGGCTCGGCTGCCGCCAGTTCCCGTCGGATGGCGACGGCCTGCTCAACAGCGGTCAACGCCTCCCGAGGCTGGCCCAGTTCGGCTAAATAGATCCCAAGGTTGCTTAGCGAGCCGGCCAGGCCGGGGCGGTAGCGGTCGGGCTCGGCTGCCGCCAGTTCCCGTCGGATGGCGACGGCCTGCTCAACAGCGGTCAACGCCTCCCGAGGCCGGCCCACACCGCTCAAACAGATCCCGAGGGTGTGCAGCGTATCGCCCAGCTCTGGGCGGTAGCGGTCGGGCTCGGCTACCGCCAGTTCTCGCTTGATGACGACGGCCTGCTCAACAGCGGTCAACGCCTCCCGAGGCCGGCCCACACCGCTCAAACAGACCCCGAGGTTGTTCAGCGAGTCGGCTAGGGCGGGGCGATACCGGTCAGGTTCAGCCTCCGCCAGCTCCCGTCGGATGGCGACGGCCTGCTCGACGACGGTCAACGCCTCCCGCCACCGGCCCACGTCGCCTAAAAAGGCTTCGAGGGCGATCAGCGAGTCGGCTAGGGCGGGGCGATACCGGTCAGGTTCAGCCTCCGCCAGCTCCCGTCGGATGGCGACGGCCTGCTCGACGACGGTCAACGCCTCCCGCGACCGGCCCACGTCCCTCAAATCGATCCCAAGGTCGTTCAGCGAGGTGGCCAGCTCAGGACGATGGTTGTCAGGTTGCGCTTCCACCAGCATCTGAAAGTGCTCGACGTGGAGGCGGGTCAAGGCAAGACGCAGGTGGGGTAGCGCAGTGGTGCGGTCAAGTGCAATGAGCCGTATGCGGAGGTCGACGTCGACGCAATGAGGGTCAATAAGAGAGGAAAGGGCAAGGTCGAGGGGGCGGCCGGTGACGCCGGTGGCGAGGACGGAAGTTAAAGCGTCCGGCAACAGATCAGGTCGGCGAATCAGTGGGGCGGTGAGATGGGCGCGCGCATCTCGGAACGTGGCGTAGGCGAAGGTCAGCACCGATGCCGCGGCGGGGATGTCGTCATCGTGGAGCAGATTCGGCGTCCGGGTAAGAATGTCGAGCACGAGTCGCTCGCCGACCAGGTGCGGCTGTAGGTCCGGGCGGTGGTCGCGACCGGGCGGGTAGCGGCGGCGTGCCCAGCGGGCCACAGCGACCCGGGACTCCTGTGCGGTGTCGTGGGAGAACTGGGGCACCCGACGCAGCAGTTCAGCTGCTTCTTCCGTGCCCGACGCGGGCAACAGCAGCAACACAGCCAGCGCCTCGGCCAACACCTCGGTATCGCATCCCGCCGGTAACCGAGGCAGATCGGACTGCCAGGATCGCTGCTCCAGGCTCACCAGTTCGGTCATCAGATCGGTCAGTGACCAGGTGCGGATGTCGCTGCGGCCCAGCACGGCCAGCAGGGCGCGGGCGTGCAGCATCAACGGGGTGTCCCCGTCGGTACCGACCGGTCGGTCGGGCAGGTCCGGCGCGGGCACACGCCACTCACGGGCGTATGCCCGCGCCGCCTCGACGAACCACCGCTGCCGGTCTTCGGCCTCGCCCACCGGACCGAGGACCTCCACACCGGCCAGCCGTGGCCGTACTTCGTCGGGTAGCAACCGCAAGGCGGCGTCGGTGCGCGCCAGCAGCAACACGCGGATCAGGTCCGGATGCCGCACAGCACCGGCGACTAGAGTCTCCACGGCGGATACCGCAACGCTCTCGGTGTCGTCGACGATCACCAGCGTGCGATCCCCCGCGGCGGCGATCCGCTCCACCAACCCGGCCGCATCGTCGCGCAGACGACCCGCCACCCAGCCCGCCGGCAGCGCCGCGGCGACGGCCAGAGCGAGGCGGCTCTTGCCCACCCCCGCCGGCCCCGTCACCACCCGCACCACATCCGCCCCCGACGCCGAGGCGACGCACCAGGCCACCAGGCGATCACGCATCCCGCTGCGCCCCCACAACGGCGTAGGAGTGAACGGCGCTGTCAACCACCCCACCACCGCACCCACCTGGAGCACCGAACCATCCCGCCCCACCGGGGACTCGTCCGCCACCGGAGACGGCGGCACCGGCGGCCTCAACGGCCGCAACAACTCGTCACGGGCATCCCGCAGGCCCTGCTGATCCTCCACCGCCTGCCGCACCGACAGCCCCGCCTGCATCAGCACGAACGCCACCAGGCCGCAGGTCAGCGCCCAGGAGAACTCCTCGGTGGCCAGATTGGTCATCACACCCACTCCGGCTGCCACCGGCACCGACACCACGCCATGCCAGACCCGGAACGCCCACAACCGCTTCACACCACCACTGTCGCGCACATCCCCACCCGCGTAACGATCAGCTTCAAATCCGGTTGAAGTAGGCCTGCAGGCGGTGCCCTCAGAACTCATCTGGTGCTTTGGTCGGCGCCAGCCGGCCAATAGGTTCACATGCCCAGAGGGGGAAATCAGCGGCGAGGCTGTGACGTGGTGTTCAGGACTGAGGAGCGCAACAGTCCGCAATAGGCGAGAGAAGCGGCGGCAAGCGCCGCAGCGCGGCGATCGCACTCGCCATCATCGCCGCGCTCGTGGTTGCCCTGGCCACTATCGTCGGCGCGATCCCGTTGTCGCCGGAATCGCCGCACTCGCCGGAAGTGGTGGCGCAGCCGTCGCGAGAATCAGCCGCGAGCGACGCAGGAGACGTTCCAAGGCGCTGATCGATGACGTCGACCCGTGACCTCTCAACGGAGGACAAAGGCTCTCACCACACCAGCAGAGAGCAGCTCACCCACAGCCATCACGAACGCCAGCACCGGATCGATCACGCTGTCGACCGAATGGTCTGTCAGGGACGGGAGCCCAAGACCTATCTCGCCAGTCCTGGCTCCCCGCCTTGCCGCGACGGATCCAGCATTGGCGAGTACCAGCGAAGAACGGCAACACCCAGCGGACGCTGGTCGAGTAAGGCACCAGGTCTGGCGAGGCTGTGGCACAGCGCGCTTCAGGGCCGGAGAAGCCACCTGCGGCACGCCCACCAGAGCTGGCGGATGCTGATGAAGCACTCCACCAGTGCAGGAGCGGTGAATTCCGAACACGCACCAGCACTGGCGAACCACTCCTCCAGTGCTGGTGGAGCGGTTTCACAACACACCAGCACTGGCGAAGCAGCTGCCGTGGACACACGTGCGGTGACATGTCGCTTCAGTACGCACCTGCGCTGGCCGACAACGATCAACTCGGCACCAACGTTGGTGAGGTGGCTGCTGTGGACACACCAGCACTGGCGAACGCCGCGGATCGGCTGACCGACAGGTGGCAGGAGATCACCGGTGCTCCATCTTCGTCGGCGAGCGCTTCGCGCGCGTACCTCGTCGAGGCTCGTACAGCTACGCGAAGGTCGCGCGGACTTCCTCCATCGCAGCGGGCTCATACCCGTGTGAGCCGCCCACAGCGAACATCGTGGTATCCCACAACCGCTCGAGCCGATGGCTCGGAGTGAGCAGCACGCCGACCACGCCCTGCCGGTCGGCGGCCTCACGGCCGTGCAGGTCGTAGTGGAAAAGGTCCACCCGGCTGTGGAAATGGTGCCGAAGATCCTCGTTGAATTGCGAAGCGACCATGAAAACCATCGGGGTGAACGCATCAGGATTGGGTGCGACAAGTCGGGTTTCGGTGCGAATCCCCTCCCCTGTCCACGAGCCCAAAGCGGAGATGAACCCCAGCAGCGTCCGCCCGAGTTCGGTCCGCGCTTCAACCGGAAGACTGTCGAGTTCGGCGAGAACCTTGATCCGATCCGCCTCCCGCTCCTCCTCGAGCGGAGTACGCGCGATGTCCTCCATGATGACCCGCAACAGCAGGTGAGCCGCCATGTCGTCGCGTCCGGCCGGGTTCAGGGGTGCTCGTGCGGTAGACACCGCAGGGCCGAGTCCGGCGAGCTCAGGAGCGACGGGATCAGGTTCCGCTTCAAGATCTGCCAACGCGAACTCGTGGTATCGACGCGGTTCACCGCCCAGCTTCACCCGTTCGCCGGAGACGCGATGCAGGTAGGCCAGCACCGCGCTGGTCGAGTAGAGATGGTTGAACAGGAACTCCCAGTCTCGCCGCATCAGTACAACCGCCGGCGTGTTGCCCTGTCCTGATGGAGGCAGGTATCCCTCCGGCACTTCAGGATGGTCGACGATCACGACCGACAGCCACTGGTAGGTGGCCCCGGCAACGATGATCGACCGCCCCCTGGCGTTGGTCAGGATCGCGGGAGTGTTGGTCAGGCGTCGGATCGTTCCGTTCGCCTGCCTGTGAGCCTTCTCGATGTTCTTGGTGAGCCAAGAGGACTCCTTGGACGCGACGCTGCAGGAAGCCTCTTCGCGGCTCTTGATCTGCAGCACGGCAGCACGGGAGCCGACAATCACGATCCCGTCACCCAGCTCGCGCATGCCGGAGCCGTTGCGTTGCTGCTTCGGCAGGAACACGAAATCCGGCATGCCGAATACGGAGGCGGCACGGCGGGAAGCGTCCTCAACCGCGTACCCCCGCTCGTCATCTGCGGGCAACGGCGAGGCATCCGGGATGCGCCGTATGAAGGTGCCGTCGGCCGTCTCCAGCACCAGCGTCAACTCCGCCATGGCTACCTCCACCTACGCCGCTCGTCCGTTCGGGGCAGCGTAGGCGGAGGTAGCACCTCGACACTGCTCAACCCCACGTGCTGTGCTCGCGCTTCCACCTCGCCTCGACCTTGGCGCCAACTCTTCGCGCAGGTCATCCTCGGTGCGGTCGTGCGTCGCTGCGAGAGCGGCCAGGATGAGGCCCGCGTCCTCGTGGTGCTCCGCAACGGCGTGCCGGTTGCCGGCCACGCTGCGCTGGCCAGGTACCGGGCGTAGCTCAGCAGCTCGCAGTACTCGCGTCGTGCGCTGAACTCGGTCATGATCACCCGCTGTGCTAGGTCCGCGCCGGAAGGCCGCCAGACGCCGTGATCGCCTTCGCGGCCTCCGCTTTCGCCCGCTCGGCCTTCTGCTCATCTCGCGCGAGCTGCTCCGGGGTCTTGATCCTGCTGGGCCAGTTCCGGACCTCGACCGGGGAACTCGGGTAGCAATCGGTACAGGTGGCCGGCGAGATCGACGATCTCGGCTACTGACCACGAGCGCTGGTATACAGCGGTCAAACTCGGCACCAGAACTGGCGAGGTGGCTGCCGTGGACGCACACCAGCAGTGAGGAAGCTGCGGATCAGCTGGCCGAGGCTGGCGGGCACCAGCGAAGAACGGCAACACCCCAGCAGACACCGGTCACATGCGGCACCAGATCTGGTGAGGCGGCCGCGAGCGCACTTCCGCGCTGGCGGAGTCACCTGCCGACCACCAGCCAGCGCTGGCGTACTGATGAACCAAGCGGTCAGCGCAAGGAAGGCAGCTGCCGAACACGCACCAGCGCTGACGAACGGCTCGCAATCCTTTTCCCAACGCTGGCCGAGCCGCTCGCTGACCACTTCTCCAGCGCTGGTGAGTTGCAGAGCATGCACACCAGCGCTGGCGAGGCAGATGCAGTGGACGCACGGACGCGGACTCGCCACCTTCAGTGCACACCAGCGTCGGCGGACAACGGTCAAACTCGGCACCAGAACTGGAGACATTCACTGGCTTGTCGCCAGGGCTGGTGGCGTTCGGGTCGGCTGGCAATCAGGACTGGCGCCCTCGCTCGCAGCCGGCCGAGAACCAACGCTCTAGGCTCGTGCCTATGCGTGACGATGACCTGAGCGCTTCGCGCTGGTACAGGCTCACTGCGGAGATCGAACTTGAGGTGGTCGACGCTGAGGCCCTGCGACAAGCAGCGTCAGCGCACATCGACGCGATGCATTTCGTTGTCAACACGGAACGTGGGCAGACGCAGGACGATGCACGGGCCGCCGAGCGTCGGGAAGTTGCCAGCGATGCTGTCGCCGCGATTGGGCTGCTCGCAGATCCTGAGAGCGTCTTGGATCAAGCGTTCATCCAGATCGGCAGTACAACACACTGGGTTGAGGAGACTGAACGAGACGGCTCCGCCAAAACGCCCGTACCAGACTTCGCCTCGCTGTTCGCACCATGCAAATGCAATGGATCTTCATGTCCCAGGTGCGATGCCTTTCAGCTGACACCCCGTTCAGCGGCGGTCTTGTGGCGAGTGCTCGTGTTTCTCGCTGATCAGGCTTTCGATGATGTGCTCGCACACGGAGACACGCCCGTCGACCATCGCGTGCACTGGATGGTGTTCGACAAGCTTCCCTTGATGACATGGAAGCGAGATGCCATCTGGCGCAGGCAGGTGGCGCGCTCGTTCGACGATCTCGCGGCAGATCTCGAAACAGGGCGGCCACCTCTACCGCGTTGCCTCGCGGAGACGTTGTTGCTTCACCTGGCCATCCTCACCGGGGAGGACGCGGTCGAGGATGGTTGGGCCGGCTTGAACGGTGAGTTCAGGAGCCTCCCTCAGCACGCGGAGGACTTTGCCTGGACGGTGGTCGAAGACTTTTTGAGGCTCGACAGCCGTTTTCGTGTGCTCTGCAGCAACGGCGGAGCCGGACACGATGACTTCGGGAAGCTGCATGACTTCTACTCATCGACGTGGTTCGCTCCCTCAGGGAACTTGCAGCCGAGGGATCCGCGCAGGCCGTTTCGGCGCTGAGCGTCAGGCTATGCCGTCAAAGTGCTGCCACGGGGGTCTCCGATCGGCGGGTGTCGGCCGGGCGCCGGGGACGGCGAAGCAGTTCGAGGTAGACGATCTCGTCCACGATTGCGACAGGCCTTGTCCCGGGAAGCGTCAGCCGTGCGCGCACACGAAGCAGCTGTTGCTTGCCGTGATCGTCGACGATGTCCAACGGCACAGCCTCATCGGTGTGCCGACGCACACCATATCGGCGAAGAGCCGCACCTAACGGAAGCTCGTCGTCATTCTGCAGCGCAAGCCGGGCCTTGTACGGCAACCGGTTCCACACGACTACTGACCTGACAGTGGCGACCTGCAACGGTTCTGTTGCATGGATCGCCGGACACAACATGCCGCTGCGTGCGAGGACGTCGCCCGATCTTGTCGTGCCAAGGTATAGGGCCTGACTCTCGAGGATGGACGGTCGACGTCGCTGCTGATCAGAGACGCTGAAGCGCAGCGGGCTCCCAAATTGCTCTGCAAGTGTTGTGCCCAAGTCGTCTGTGTTCCACACGCGTTTGATGAGCCGGTCGCGCTGGTCGATTTCTCCTGGACTCAGACCGCCGCCGTGCGTCGTTGCTGTCGCCGCCGCCATTCCTGATCCCCCTAAGCACGGCACGGCCAGTCTCTCAGCCGTGAACGGAGCTCGCGTCACTCTGACCTTGCTCTCAGGACAGGATGACTCCAGGACAGCCGGACTTCCAAGCCCTGGGCGAAAGTATGCGGATCCTGGACTGCGGAGGACTCACCACCACCCAGACCAGGGCCTTTCGGATTCTTACCCCCGAGCGATTGACGTCACCTCACTGTTGCCTCAACGTCTCCCTTGCGCCGGATGAGAAGACTGCGCCGGCCATGGCCAAGCGGGCCGGCGTGAGCGTGAACCTTGAGGAACGCAGGGACTTTGCGCGCTGCGATCCACTGAGGACGCCCACGGCTACAACGCGCCTAGGCCTTGCGAGTTGGCTCGCTGCGTCCGGTCGCGTTCGATCCGCACGACACGAGAGTAAAGACAGACGGCCTACCTGATCCATTGTGGACCTAGATCTGGGGGGATCATGTTCCAGCGCAGGCGTTTGACGCTTGTTGCACTCATCGCTGCCACGCTGTTGTCTTCAGCGTGCACAGCGCCTGGCGGCGTTCAACAGCAAGCTGCAGAACACGCCCAGCAGGGCGAGTACCAGGTCGAGGCGGGAGTATCGGAGCCGTACCGCGCCAAGGCCCTTGCTGACGGAAAGCACCGTGCCATCGACGCGTGCGGTCTGCACGACCCGGACGCGGCGAAGAAGGTCACGGGCGATCAAGGAGACGAACTCGTCCCTTCGAGCTCTGGGCTGCAGGAGTGCACGATGCGCATGCACCAGGGCGAGTTCAAGTCGACCTGGACGTTCTACCTCGAAGTCGGCGCGGCGTACGACGCTTCGGCGCGTAAGAACGACGCGCCCGAGAAGCTCGGCGGGATGGACGTGTTCGTCTCCGAGGACGAGCGTCGCTGCGAGATCTCCAAGCCGATCGACGACCAGTACGCGGTGCAGGTGCGTGCCAGTGCGTCGAGCGACACTCCCGCGAAGCCTGCGTGTCAGGTGTTGAGGCAGTACGTCACCGAGCTGGCGCCGGTGTGGCAGGACATGCCCAAGCATGGTTCCGGCCGTACGAAGCCGGAGCTCACGCTGGTCAAGCTCGATCCCTGTGCGGCTGCCGCGGCGACGCTGGACATGTTCGAGGAGGGCTACCTCGAGACGTCCGGGCCGATGGCGTGCACTGCGCGCTCGGGCAAGGTGACCGCGCCGCAGAAGCGGGACAAGGGCGTTGGCCGGCCTGAGGTGAGCGTGCTGTGGAGCATGAACACCGATCCGTCCAAGCTGGTCCGGGCCGGTGACGACGCCGCGCGTGAGATCACGGTCGAAGGCCGGAAGGCCGTGCTGTCCAAGGGTTCTTTCGGGTGCACCACGTACATCGTCTGGGATGACCAGATCAGGGTGGACCAGGACAACCGCGTCGACGACGATGATCTCACCCAGCAGATCCGGGTGCAGACCGCGACGTGCGACAACGCCGAAGAGGTCGCGAAGAAGATCCTGGCGAAGGTGGCCAAGCGATGAACCGCCGCCACACCCGCGCGCTCGCGATCTCTGCGCTGGCCGCTCTGCTCGGCGGCTGCACCAGCATCGTGTCCGGCACACCGGCGCCCCAGTCCGATCCGTCCGGCGAGAGCACGACGACGGGCGGCGGCGCGTGCGCGCGCAGCACAAGTCCCGACCGGTGCGTGGAGTGGAAGGACACCAAGCCCAAGAGCGGCGAGGAACTGCTTGCGCAGGCGAAGCAGGACCCGCTGGTCACAGCGCAGATGCTGTGCTCGGCGGTTCCGACCTCGGTGTGGGAGCGCTACCTCGGTAGCGGTCACTACCGCGTGATCGATGAGGGCCAGGCCTGCACGATCAGCTCCGATGACACCGCGAAGACCCCGGACGGCAAGTTCGCACCCGTCATCGAGGTCCAGGTCTACCTCTCGCCCACCGACACGATCGCCCGCGACCTGCAGATTCTGCGCTCGCGCAAGGACACCGCGGCGATGGTCACCGAGCTGACGCTGGCCGGCAAGCCCGTCATGCGGGTCGGCGCGGAAGAGGACGCCAACGGCACAGGCCGGGAGAAAGAGGAGCTGAACGTCGCGGTGCTGGGCGATGTCGCCAAGGCCGGTGCACTGCGGATTCGGCAGAGCATGCGGCCGCCACGCGGACAGCCCACCGAGGCGAAGGTCGATCGGTCCAAGTTGGACGTCATGCGCGATCCGGTCGTGACCGAGTTCCTCAAAGTCCTTTTTCCGTAAGCCTTTGTCCTACATCTCGGGGGAGATCATGAACATCAGGAACGCAGGGCGGGTGGCGATGATGATCGCCGCCATCAGCGCCGTGAGTCTGTCCACAGTGCCCGTGTCGCACGCCGCGGTCGCGACCCAGGACCGGAAGACGATCGAGCTGGGTGACCTCGATCCGCGGGTGGATGCCAAGTCGGTCAACGCCGCGTTCGACCCGTGCACGGTCGGCTGGGAGGCGATGCCGCCCGAGGTGCGCTCCGCCGAGAACACCAAACCCAAGTTGCGTGCCCCGGGCAAGGAGGATGCCTTCAGCACCGCGTGCCGCTACGACAACGGCGACAAGAGCGTCGTGACCACCGAACAGGGCGTCGCGCCGAAGCAGGGTCGCAACTTCATGGTGTTGATCGCCTGGGCGAAACCAGGATTGATGTCGACGACGCAGTCCGATCACAAGGACTCCCAGCCCACGCAGTTCGGCCCGAAAACAGGGCTGCTCAAGGCGAGTACGAACAAGGCGAGCCAGGAGGCCGCTTGCACGGCGCTGCTTCCACTGGCGAATGGCTCGGCGGGCGTCAGCATCACCAACGGGCGCTTCCCCCAGGTCGACACATGCATGATCGCCAAGATGATCGCCGCAGCGATCGCGGAGAAGACGCCGTGAGCGGACGATTCGGCGACGGCGTCGCCGTGATCTCCGGCGGTGGCACCCTCGCCGATCCGACCGGCGTGCGGGTGCAGGCGGTGCCGGAGACAGAGCTGGAGAAGACCCGGCCGATGAGGCCGCTCACGACGAGGACACTGGTGCTGCGGGCGATCTGGCTGCGTCTGGTGGGTTGGTGGCGCCGCGGTGCGACGGTGAACCTGCTGCTGGGTGGCATTCTGATCGCGCTCCTGGCCATTCTGCTGCGTCAGCCCGGCGTCGGTACCCCGGCGGCCGGGCCGACGGAACCCGTGACGCCGCCGACGACGACGTTCACACCGGCGCCTCCGGTCTCAGAGCGGATTCCAGTTACGGCACAAGAAGACCCGGCTGCGGTACCTCCCCAGAATCTCGGCGGCAGGGCGCTCGCCGCGCTGCCGGCCGCAGTGGTGGGGGCGGCGGTGCCCGAAGTGTTGCGCGATCCGGCGCCAGGCGCTGAGCCCGGCTCGGTCGTGCTGCATCCCACCGTCGAGGTCGCGATCTACGCGGAGCCAGGCGGCCCGGCCGTCGCGATGCTGCCACCGTGGCAGATGCTCTCACCGACGTGGGTACCAGTTGTCGACCGCCGACCTGGCTGGGCCCTGGTTCTGTTGCCAGCGCGGCCACACAGCAACGGTGCCGCGTCTGCGGGATGGATCCACCTGAACCCCACGGTGCAGCTTGCCAATGCCGGTGTGCGCATCGAGCTCAACGCCGCCACTGGCGTGGTGACCGTGCTCGCTGAGCTCGGCCGCACCAAGCCCGAGCGATCTGTTCTCGGCCACCCCGCATCAGGACATCCCACAACCGGACGGTCCGCTAGCCGCACCTTCGTCGCCATCGGCGCGAGCGTTGACGGGGTGCCGTGGTTCCTGCGGCCGCTGCTGCCCATCGCCGTCAACGCGAACCGCATGTGTACCGGGCCCCTGGGAGGAATCAGCGTGCCGGGCCTTCCCGCCACCTCAGCACTCGGCTCGCTCGATGGCACCGGCTGCGTACCCCTACCAGCGGCGCTGTGTCAGGCGCTGGCCACTGTGCCCGCTGGCGCAGCCGTGGTCACTCGATGATCAGCGCGGAGCCCCGCGGTAAGTCGCGGCGACGACGTGTGTCGCACGACGCGATGAAATGTCACCGCGGCACGACGCACCTGGCGACACATTGATCGACTTGCGCGTGCATGAGGATGGCTCGTATGTCTCCCAGGCGTACGGGCCTTCTTCAAATTGTCAGCCGTTGCGCCCGTCTTCGGGCCCAGGACGCCGACATGCAGGACGGCCAGGGAGCCGCTCCGTGGAGCCGTCATCGATAGGCGGTGTTGCACGCGAGCGCAGCAACACCAGTCCCGACACGAGGCCGGCATCCGGCGGCGAGAACCACACGTGTGTGCAGCTGCTCAACAGCAGTGCTCGCGCCGCGGTGTTGGTGACGAGAAATTCGACGACGGCGTGGTGCCACCCTGTCGCGACGGCTTGGTCGCTCATCGCACGGATCAGGCGCGCTCCCACACGTCGACGCTGCCACGTGTCCTCGATCAGGATCGCGAACTCAGGTGCGTCTTCGCGCAGGTGGACGGACCCGACACCCACCAGGTCGTCACCGCACCACGCGCCTATCCCGATCACTGCGGAGTGACTCACGACCGAGTCGGCGAACCAGTGCGGCGCCGGGGCCGCCGCGGCGAAGCGCTGCTGCAGCGTTCTCGGCGAGCACCGCCCGAGCATCCGCTGCACCCCCGGCCGATCTGTGACGGCGAGCCGCCGCACGACGACCGCTGCGGTGCTCGTCGCACTGGGCGCGGTCTCCTTCACGCCGCACCGGCCACGCCGGTGCAAGCGGCCGAGACTTCGGGCTGCTCCAGCCAGAGCGTCCCCGCTCTGGCAACGCGCTCGTCTACTTTGGTCGGTGGTCCGTCGTTCACGATCATGGCGCTCCCCCTATCCGCCGAACCTCAGGCAGGCTGCGACGCGCGCATGGCGCGGGCGGGGGAAAACACCATCGGCACGCCGAACGGCCACGAAGATCGTCCAGCCTTCCTGGACGCTGTGGTCGGGCCGGCGACGTTCTCGGCCGCCGCCGCGTCGGCTGTTGCACAAGCACGATGTCACGCGGCGGCCGGACAGTCACCGCTCACACGACGAATCCCGAATTCACAGGCCAACAACCACTAGCCGATGCCCGTTCTGGAACATGGATTGGGATTTCGCGGCTCGGGTCGACCGCGCCGCACCCACCTCGACTACAGTTGCTTTCGCAAACCCGTGTCGTGGGCGTGAGCTCCGCATCGATGAAGGGAACGACATGCTGTTGACGTTGCACGGAGCACAAGCGCTCTCGATCGAGGACCTGGCGCGCCAGGTCGACAGCGACGCCGCGGAGTGGCAGAACCGCATCGACTCGGGCCGCATGACGTCCGGCGATTGGGCGCAGCACGAAGTCTTCGTCGCGTGCCGCCAGCTGCTCGCGGGTCTTGGCGATCCGTTCCCCATTACAGACCAGCTCGTTGGCTCGCTTGGGGCCGTGGCACCGTAGTGGCCGAACGCGAACGCCGCCTTCGGTCGCTGCGCTCCGTTCACTCGATCTTTAACCGCACCAACGTGATCAGGCAGGCGTCATGAAGGCGACTCGGACTCGTCCGGTTTCGTGGGGTGTGGTGAGTGGTGCGCCGCGGGCCTCAGCGGGCAGACAAGCTGACTCGCGGCGACGAAGCCTTCGACGCGGTCTTGTTCTCCACTACGGAGTGCACGGCAGCATCGTGGGTCCGCCACTGCGCTAAGACCCGGATCAGCAGCGGCACTACCAGGGCGACGACGATCAGTCGCACGCATTGGGCCGTGGAGACAACCGTCATGTCGGTCCCCATCGACGCGGTGGCGGCGAGCACGGCCGTGATGCCGCCAGGCGTGGTCGCCAGATAGGCGTGGACGAAACCCACACCGGTCACGGAGCCGAAGACCCAGGCAATCCCACCGCAGGCCACGCACACCGCGGCGATCGCCATGACCAGATGAGGGAGTACGGAGATCGTCGCGCGAAGCCGTGAGCGGCTGAAGCGCAGCCCGACCTCCAGCCCCGCCATCACCAGGACGACGTCCTGAAGCACGCCGTCGGGTCCGAAGCCCGTCGCGGTGCCGGTGAAGGTGACCACCACGGTCAGAACCGCCGAGCCCAGCAGGGCGGGTGCTGGAAGGCGCAGCTTGGTCCCGAGTTGCGAACCGAGAACGCACACCGCGGTGAGCACGAGCAGCGGGGCGATGCCGCCCGGTTGCTCCACCACGTGAGCCACGTCCGGCCAGGCGAAGGTGTGCTGCGCGGGGGCAGAAGGCTGCGTGTGCGCGGTCACCGCGACGACCAGCAGAGGGGCCGTGACCGCCACCATCGCGACGCGCAGGTACTGCGCACAGGCGACCTGCCACGCGTCGGCGCCCAGTTCACTCGCACTCGCGATGATCGAAGCGGAGCCCCCAGGCGCCAACCCGAGCAGTGCGTCCACCCTTGTCACCGCCGACAGGCGGGCCAGCAGCAACGCCGTCAGCGTGCACACGACGATCGTGGCGATAGTGGCAGCCAGTGATGCGAGCACGATCTCGGTGGCGTCCTGCAATGCCTCGGGGCGCAGATAACTGCCCATCAGCACGCCGATCAACGCGTGAGACGCACGTGCTGTCCGTGCGGGTGCCGCCCTCTCCGCCTTGCTCAGCACCGCCACGGCCGCACCCGCCACCGTCGCGATCAGCAACTGGGGAGCCGGCATCCCGAGGACCTCGCCCACGCGGGAGAGGACGAGGCAGACGCCCGCTAACGCCAGCCCCGCCGCGACCGCTGGGATACGCCTGGATACTCGCCGCAGCCCCGATTCCGCGCCCGCACTGTTCACACTGTCACCGCCATCAGAAGATCACCGGGTGGTCCCGGTGCGGCATGACGCGTCCCGCACACAGCAAGCGAATCGCTTCGGCGAGCGCCAGCATTTCCGCGTCGCGACCTGCTTCGGCCAAGGCGCCGGGGCTGCTCGCGCCGGGTCCGACCGGCACCGCCTTCTGAACGAGGATCGGCCCCTCGTCGACGCCGGCGGTCACGAAATGCGCGGTCGCGCCGACCAGCCGCACGCCCCGGTCATGTGCTTGGTGGTAGGCCCGGCCTCCGACGAAGGCCGGGAGCAAACTGTGGTGCACGTTGAGGATTCGGCCTGCGAGCTCGTCGCACAGTGAACCCGACAGCACCTGCATGAAGCGCGCCAGGACGACCAGGTCCACCTGGTACTCGCGGACCAGGGCGAGCAGTTCTCGCTCTGCGGCCTGCTTGTCCTGTGCCCACCATCCGATGTGGACGAACTTCAGGGCATGTGCCCGTACCTTGGCTGCGTGACGGTCGTGGTTGGACAGCACCGCGGCGATCTCGCCGCCCAGTACTCCATCCTCGTGCCGTGACAACAGATGCGTCAGCACGTGGCCCTGCTGTGAACACAGCACCAGGATCCTCGGACGCCGGTCGTGCCGATGAACGGTCCATCGCACCGCGCGGTGCGCAGCCGAGAACACGGCGAGGTCGCGCTCCAAGGCGGCCAGGGCCTCAGAACCCGCGACGAACTCGCCACGTAGAAAACCAGAGCTCCCGCGGACCTGGGTCTCGATCTCCGCCTCGGGCCCAACCAGCGCGTCGGTGCCAACCACCGTGCGTACCAGCCCGGCCAGCGTGGCACTCGGCGCCACCACGGTCAGCACGTGTCGGCCGCTCACGCCGCGCCCCTCGCGGATCGCGACCACGGAAAGAGAGGCTTCGGCAACGCCATCGCCACCAGCGTCGCGGTGCTGACAACTCCCACCGTCAGCACCACCCCCACCCCCGCCATCGCCACGGACGCCCCGATGACGATCACGGCCCGCCGAACTCGCTTGTTACTCACGTTGTCCCCCTGGATCGCTGCTCAGTACCCACCCTCATGCCCCCGACACGCAGAGTCACGACATCAAGAGGAAGATTGCGAGAAGCGGCTTCACCTGCAACAACATGAAGACGCTCGACTGCACTGCGTGACTCCGCAGACGTGCCAGACGGCCGGTACCTGAACGAGGAGGCGCACGTGTGCGATCCGGACACCAGTGCTGTGGACCGGCGCCATCCCTCGACGGCGCCAGGGCCCCGCCACGTCGTGCTACGGAGCCGTGAGGTCGCTGACTGATTTGTCCGATGGCACAAGGCTTCGAGATGGCGACCAGCGGTCGTCTCCCGGAACGGGGACGCCGATGCCGACCGCGGCGAAGAAGGCAGTGGCCTCGGCCTGGAAGTTGTCGGCGGCCGCGATAGCAGTGACGCGCCGCGCCTTCAGGTCGTCGATGTCCACGCTCTTGTGCATCGCGTAGGTAGCCGCGACTGCCGCGTCGGCAGAGGCTCTAAGGGCCGGACAGAGCACCCGCAGACTCATCTGCGGTCCCGTGATCGCTCGGCGGGTGTCTTGGGTGCGAGTGCGGTGCGCGCTGTCGGCGCGCGCCTCGTGCTGTGACTCCTTCAGCTCCCACATCGCGAAACGGTGGGCGTCTATGGCCGTCATCAACTCGACGGCGATCTCGAACACGCGGTTCTCCTGGTTAAGTCTCCGGGCTTCGGCGAAGGAGCCATGCTGCAGTCTGGCCGCGAGCATGAGGCCGCCAAGCGCCACAACACCAGTGATCAGAGACTGCGCGAGAACCTCGAGCACAGTGAGCTACTCCTTCGGAACGTCATGCGGTGCGAACTGCCAGAAGTTGCTGCCGATGTGCATCGGTCGAATCTGTCGGCGGTGTTAGGCCGGAATCGCTCGCGCTTTCCCTGCCCGCTGCGCGCCGCCGCGCTCACGCATCACCACGCCGGATTCGCCCAGGATCCGGTGTACGAAGCC
This sequence comes from Lentzea sp. NPDC092896, assembly GCF_044754905.1. Classification (NCBI taxonomy): domain Bacteria; kingdom Bacillati; phylum Actinomycetota; class Actinomycetes; order Pseudonocardiales; family Pseudonocardiaceae; genus Lentzea; species Lentzea sp. NPDC092896. The sequence continues at coordinate 389,890 of NZ_JBIVPX010000001.1, read as the reverse complement.
GTACGAGCGGCCGGTCGCGCCGACCAGTGCGCGGATGCTGGCGCCCTTCTCGTACTTCTTCTTCAGGTCGGCAGCCATCTGGGCGCGAACTTCCCCGGTGATCCGCTGTCCCTTGATCGCGGTGTGCGCTGGCATGCCGTTTCGCTCCCTGTTCGGTTCAGACGGTCGGTTGGTTGAAATCGAGGAATGTCGTCGGTCGATGACTGCGGCCTCGCCGTGTCTCGGCGAACGGCCACCCCGGACGGTGGCGGTGATGGAGGGCCGATGCTGGTACGCGGCACCGCGCATTGAGCAGGAGGGCGCGGTGCCGCGCGCCGGGTCCGGTGCGCAGATGGTGGCGACGCACCGGACCCGAAGCACTCTGACTGCGGGACAGATCATGCGGGCACGCGGCGGATTTGATCCGCGCGCGAGTCGCTTTTAGCTGACGGATACCCGCCGCGGTAGCGCGATCTTCTTGGTGGTGTTGAACTGGATGGTCGGGTGCCCGGGATCCCCACCTTGTTCGGGGGTCACGGGCTGGTCGAAGGCGAGCGTGCCGTTCATGACCGCGTCGATCCACGGCTTGTAGGTGGCCAGTCCTGTGAGGACATCAGGACTCTCGCCGCACAACTCGGCCTCGCCGCGGCTCACCAGGCCCACAACTTCCGACCGGGCGTTGTAGCCCCCGGCGCCGGAGTCTGCGTAGCAGGCGCCTTTCTTGCCTCCAGGGTTGTTGCTGCAGAAGTCGCCAACGGAGATGTCGGCACCGGCGCACTTGTGCGCCGGGATGATCCAGGTCCGCAACTGGTTGGCGACGGTCGGCGTGGCGGCCGAATCGTTCGACGTCCGGCCCCAGCCGAACAGGTCGATGGCCGTGCCCGTTCGCGGCTGCGCTGACGCGATCCTCGCCCCCTGCATCTTGACCGGGGACTGGAGACGGAACATCGCGAAGTCGGCGGCCATCGTCGGGTCGACCGGCGCAGGGCCCGCGCCAGTGAACCAGGTGAACCACGGGTTGAGGACGGCCCGGTCGATCTGCGACGCGGGGACCTTCGTGCGGTCCACGTCGCCGGCCCTGACGTGGAACTGCCTGTCCTTCACCGGCACCCAGATGGGCGCCCCGAAGAAGCGGGCAGCGGCCTGTGCTACTTCCGCGGGCTTTTCGGCGAGGCAGTGGCCGGCGGTCAGCCCCCACTGCGAGAAGCCCTTCTTCCTGGGGTTCTCCAGGAGGACCACGGTGCACGTCTGATGGTCGGTGCGCAGCGGGATGACCGAGTTGTACTCCAGCGCCGCGGCACCGGGCTTGAGTTTGGCCGCGGGCCGCCCGCCGACGATCTGCGCGCCGATCTCCCCTGAGGGAGCAGCGTCGGGCTGGGCACCCGCAGCCGGGACGCTGGTGGCCATGAGCAAGGCCGCAGCGAGCAAAATGAGCCCGCGTTGAATTCTGTTTCTCAAAACTGGACTTCCCTTTTTCGTTGTGTTGCAACAATATCCGGACTTCCGTGAAGCTGTCCGGACATTCAGAGGAGCACCGCTGCAGCCGCTGAGCGGCCGGGTGCTCTCGCCCAGTGCGGCTGTGCCGCGCCGGTGCATCGGGGCCTGGGGCTCGCTGTCCGTTGTGGACGGTGACGGGGTGGTGGTGCGATGCAATTGGCCTGGGGGAAGCCGCACCACCACCACCCGCCTCGGTTCCGGCCCGAACACCGCTGTCGCCGGAACCGAGCTCTCATGGCCGTCCCGCGGCGTCAAGTCGAGCGGTCGACGGATTCGGCCAGCGCCACATCGGGTACATGACGTGAGCTGGGCCCGCGCACCCGGCACCCAGTTCCAGTACCCGGTCGAGCTGCTCGAAGCCATGCTGCTCGTAGAGGGCCCGGGAGCCTTCGTCGGCGGCCACGAGATAAGCCCCGAGGCCGCGGCAGTCGAGCTCGTCGAGGTGGTACCGCAACAACTCGGCGTCCAGCCCGAGGCCCTCGTGCGCCGCTGCCAGGAACCTCAGGCAGTCGTACGGGCCGCGATCGAGGGGGCGGTGCTTCTCGAACAGCGCGTCCAGTTCAGCGGCTCGCGCGGCGAACGGCCCGAAGTACTCGGTGAGGCGTCGCGCGTAGTTCTGTGGGGCCGGCGCGGGCTGGGATTCGGGCTGGTCGCAGTGCAGCCACACGGCGGCGGCCTGGGGTACCGGTGATTTCCGCTCACCAGCGACCGGGATACGGCTGGTGGCGAGGTCGATCTCCCCGCGCTGCAGGGCGTGCCCGCCCCACATCAGGACGTAGTTGCGCATGACGGTGTTGCGCTGGCCCGCGTCGGGGATCAGCCAGTGCGTGGCGGCCAGGTCCTGGAGCCTGAGTGTGATCAGGTTGGCGACGAGCGGAAGCCGGTCGGTGTCGGTCGGCCCGAGACAGTCGATGATGTGGTCCACGGTGGTCACCGGCTCCAGAACGTGTGCAGCAGGGCTGTCGGTGGACATGACGAGCTGTCTCCTCCGGAGGTAAGTCGAGGCAGGGTGGTTCATCGGTGCAGGAACGGTCAGGGGGATGCGGGAGCGCGGCCTGTCCGACCAGTTGGCGTGTTTCGGCCAGCAGCACGGCGAGCGCGCCGACAGGGCGTCAGGTGGCGGATCGCCGTGGCGGTCGAAGCGGTTTGACGTGGCCGTGAGTGCACTCGAAGTAGCCGCAGTGGATTCGGTACAGCACGCACCATGGCGAGCCAGGATGGTTCTGCGAGAACTTGACGGGCGGGCGGGGCTGCGCGCGTAGGTGCGGGGCCTTGATCGTGGCGGTGGTCGTGGCGGTGGTCATCGGCCGCCGCCAGGGGGCGCCTCCGCTGCGGCTGTGCCGGCGTGCCTGCGTTCCCCGGTGCGGTGACGCCACCACCGGTTGTCCAGCAGTGAGCCGACGACGACGAACGCTATGAGCACCAGCAGCGCGTTGATTTTCAGGTCCGACACCAGGTTGTAGGCGATGTGGCCCATGACGATGCCGGGCAGGCTCCGAGTGTGGCGCCAGCACAGCACGGTCAGGTAGACCGGGATGACCAGTACGAGCGCCCGCAGCCCGTAGTGCAGGTGATAGGAGAGATGGACCGCGATCACCAGCACAGCGGCGAGACCGGACGCGGCCCACGTCCGGCCGTTGCGGCGGCGGACGTGCTCGAGGATGACGACGACCAGGACGGTCGCGATGACCTCCTCGCAGAAGCCTGAGCTGATCGACCTCAGTGTCTCCACCCAGCCCGGCCATACCGCTTGGACACCGGTCCACGGCTGCAGCGACGGCCATGACAGCTCCACGGTCCGAACCACTATGAACCCGATGATCGCGGCCGGGCACACGAGCCGGAGGTAGTAGCCGAAGGCGGCCACGTGGTCCCGTGGTGTCGTGCGTTCGTCCAGGCCCATCATCGACCGCCCGCCGATGCTGTGCAGGCAGACGAGCACGAGGACGGCGAGCAGCATGAGGAGCACCACGCGCTTGGCTTCGCCGATTGGGGTCACGTCAAAGCGCAGCAGCGTCGTTGGTAGCGGCAGATGCAGGCCGGTGCCGGCGTTGACGAGAGAGAAGGACCGTTTCCACACTTCGCTGAAGAACAGTGTGGCGGGGATACCCGCCAGGATGACCCAGACGCAGCGCTGCCGGGTCCAGGTGATCGGTGCCGGCTGGGACGGGATGGCCGTGCCGGGGTAGAGCAGACCGGTGACGCGGCGCGTCCAAGGCGGCTTCGCGGTGTCTGCCGCCGCGCGGAAGTCGGTGCTCACGTAGATGTCTCGTCTCGCATGGTGGGTTCGCTGGGCGGTGTGTGGGACCGGGCGGCGGCGCGAAGTGGCATGAGGAGGTATCGCGCCGCCACCCGGCTGCCGCGGCCGCGGTGCTCCAGGCACATGTGCGCTGATGCGTCGTCGGTGCGCGGCGACCGCCTCGACTGCCGGGTGTCGGGCGGTCCGATCGTGTGGCTAGGTCGTGCTTTCCTGCTGACGGCGGCAGTCCGGCGCCAGGACGTGGCTCTCGCAGCGGCTAGGCCGTGTTCTTCTTGGGTGGACAGCGCATCCGGCTGCGGCGGGGGCGCGGGTAAGGGGCTGGGTCCTGCTTGTGGTCAGGCCGGTGAGGCGGTCGTCTCGGGCCGCCGGAACCGTGCTGGGTGCGTGACGTGATCGGTCTTGCGTGGTCGGTGGCGGGTGGTGGTGCGGCGAGCGTGCGGGTGCTGCACCACCTGGGCCGCCACGCACGCCCCGCGGTTCGGATACGCGTGGCTGTGCGGTGGTGTCCCCCAGACTCGGATCCGATTCCCGTCGGGCCGAGGGCTGCAACGAGGTAGGTCGTGCCGACCTCGAAGCCTCCGGCCAGCGCGATGGTCGCTGAGGAACGGCTGCTGGTTCTCACGCCTTCGCTCCAGCCGGGGGCTGCGGCGTGGCACGCACGTCCGGCGTGAGGAGGGTTCCGAACAAACCCACCAGCTTAGTGACTTCGAAGCCGACAACGCCCAGTTCGGCGTCAGGGCTGGCGAGCACGCCGATGCTGCTGCCATCGGCGACTGAGCTGACCAACAGGAAGCCGCGTTCCATCTCCACGATGACCTGTCGGATGCAGCCTGCGTCGAAGCACTTCGCCGCGCCCTGAGTAAGGCTGACCAGTCCGGAGATCACCGCAGCCAGTTGATCCGCACGATCTTTGGGCAGTCGCCGTGATCGAGCCATGAGCAGGCCGTCCGCGCTGAGGACGGCGGCGTGCGCCACGTTGATTGTCCGGTCGACGAACTCGTCGAGTGACCAGCTCAAGTCAGTAGGTGCTGTGCTCATCGGTCGGTCACCTTCGTGGTAGCGATGTGGGTCCTCGGCGTGCCGTCCTCCTCACGGCCTCGCTGCACGCCTTGCTGGAACCTCGCGAGGCGCTCCCGTATCCGCGCCGGATCGGTCGCCGATGCGGATACGGGGGTCGGCGCGAGTGGTGAGCCGGGCACGAGGCGGGCTCGGGGGGTGCGTTTGGGCAGATGACCGGATGACCGCGGAGCGGGCGTGGCAGCGGCCAGGATGGCGTTCGCCATCTCCCATCCGGGATCTCCCGGCGAGTCCCAGACGGTCGCCTCGCGGATTCTTTTGCGCGAAGCGGACAGCTCAGCCAGCGCAGTTTGCCCGCTGCGAGGCTGCGCGCCGTCGGACTCGGCTTCGCGTGCCCTCGCGCCATTTCCGTCCGCTGCTTCCAGGACCGCGTCCTGAGCGGGCGTGAACCATTCGGGCAGCTGCGTGATCGGCTCGAGTACTTGGGTGGAGTCGTGGTCTGCTACACGGTCGTCGTCCTGCGGGGCCGGGGCATCAGCGACGTGTCTTGCCAAAGTGTGCCGAGCCGGTGGCGACGACATGGGCAGCACGGCGGTGTGCGCCTCAGCCGTGTCCGGGGCATGCTCGCTTTGCGCACGGGGCTGGAAGAGGTCTACATGGTGCGTATCCGCGAGGAGTTCTGGTTGTGGAGCAGTGCTTGCTTGCGGAGCGGGTGCCGCGGGCGGCTGGGCCAGGTCGAGCAAGTCGGCCGGCACTGCGACTCTGGCGGTGATGCCCCCGCAGAGGTCGTCATTGGCCCGCAGAGTGACGATGATGCGGTGTCGCTCTGCAAGGCGGCCGATGACGTGCAGGCCCATGCGTTCGGCCGCTCTGACGTCCAAATCAGGGGGCGCGGCCAGCTGGCGGTTGTACTGCCTGATCTGGTTGTCGTCCATGCCGACGCCGTCGTCGCTGACTTCGATGACGAGGTCACGTGCGCGGCCTAGGGCACCGCGCAAGGAGACTCTTGTCGTCGGTTCCGACATGACGGTGGCGTTGTCGAGCAGTTCTGCCAACAGGTGCACGAGATCCTTGACGACGTGTCCGAGGACCGCCACCTCTGCTTGCACCTCGGTATCCACGCGGGTGTACCGCTCGACTTCGGAGACCGCGGCTCCGAACACCTCATGCAGCGCCACCGGGCGAGTCAGCAGCGGTATGCCCAGCCCTGCACCGGAGAGCACCAGGAGGTTCTCCGAGTTGCGGCGCATGCGGGTGCCTACATGGTCCAGCTCGAACAGCTGCGCGAGCCGGTCGGGATCCTGTTCGTCGCTTTCCAGCACGTCGATCAGCTTCATCAAACGTTCGATCAGGGTTTGCGAACGCCGGGCGAGGTTGACGAGCCCAGCGTTAACGCCGTCGCGCAGGACGGCGTGCTGGGCGGCGAGGCGCACGGCCGCGGTGAGGACCGTGTCGAACGCGCGGGCCACCTGACCGATCTCCTCACTGGAGTCGATCGGTACCGCCTCGATCGCGGTGTCGACCACGGCAAGGGGATCCTTGTGGGCGAGGATGCGGTCGATCGCGACGGGTAGGTCACGCCTGGCCACGCGCAGGGCGGTACCGCGCAGGACCCGCAGCGGCCGCAGAATGGTGCGAGCCACCAGTGCGGCCACCGCGAACGCGATCAGTAGCACTACGACGAGCCCTCCGCTGACCGCAACAGTCGCCGTGCGAGCGGCGGTAGCCAGGGCATCGGTCGTGGTCACGGCACCGGTAGTGACCTCATCGCGCACCGCGGTGATGCGGTTGGCCGTGGCCTCGCCGGTGCGTGCAGCGGCAGCTGCGTCCACGGTGATCGGCCGGTTCGCGCCGGACTGGACAAGGGCCAGCTGAACCAGCCGGCTGCGTTCGTCCACTTCCGCACCGCTGACCGTGTCCTGGTACCGCTGCCGAAGCGCCGGTCCCGCGGCCGTGTTGAACTCACCGATCGCCGCGTCGAATCGGGACTGTGCCGCCCGGAGCAGGATTGCTTGTTGCGGCGGGAGATCACGGGTGTGAGCGGCGGCGAGCAGGATCACGTTCTGCACGGTCAGGTGTTCCTGCGCGGCGCCAAGGGACTGGAGCGCGGCCACATCGGAGCCGACCGGCAGTGTGCTGACGCTGTCGGCGGTGCTGCGGCCCAACCGCACGAGCCCATCCAGGATCTGGCCGTAGCGCGCGAGTGCGGAGACATCCGGGTACCGCGTCTGCTGCACCGTTCGACGCAGACCGTCCAACCCGTCCAGCTCGGTCAACGCCTTGTCCGCGGTAGCCGCCATGACCACTGTCAGCTTCTCGGGCTTCCGAACGGCCGCACGCAAGGCCTCGTGCGCCGTGTCGACCCGCTGCGCGGCCTCGACCAGCGAGGTGGTGTCCCTGCGGCCACTGTGGATATAGCTCATGACGGCGCTGCGCTCGGTCTGCAGAGCGTCGGTCACTTCCCAGCCACGCGTGCACACATCAAGAGCGTGCTGTGCGCTGACGAGCTCGCCGTAAGTGTTCTCCTGCGCCACGATCTGTTTGCCGGCCAGCCCGAACACGGCAAGAGCCAGCGGCACCATCACCACAACGAGCTTGGTGCGCACGCTCCAGTGCGACATCGTCGACAGCCGCCAGGAAGACACCATGGTCAGCGGACCTCGCTGTGGGCCGGTCCGGCCTGAGCGTGCGCGAGTCGGCCGCGCGGTGCCTGCGGCAGGCCGCCTGACTTCACCTGGTGCCCCGCACCGGACGGAACCTCTTCGTACGCCGAGAATGTTTCTTTCATGCCGCAGTGTGATCCCTACTGGCTCGACACCATACGAGCGGGATATTGCTGCCCGTAATCTCTGCCGTTGATGGCACGAAGGATCTTGGAGTGATGCGGGCAAGAAATAAAGACCGCAGGAGGGGACATTTTATTGGGGCATTTATAGATGCCCCCGCGTCAGAAGGATCGTGATGGTTGGCACTGCGCCGGCCAAGACGACCAGCATGCGCGGACGGCCGCGCGTATGCGGGTCGAGGATGTGTGAACTGCGCAGATATGGAGTCCCGGCGTATCGCCGGCGTCGAAGCGTCATCGCCGCCTTGGGCTTACCCGAATGCGGTTGACCGCAGCTATCAGGCAGCTGGCAATGGTTGAGGCAGCCCTATTCGGGCGCGACGCTTTGCCCGACGACGGCGTCGATGATGTCACCGCTGGCGCATACACGCGACCGGGTGGACGGTGGCTCGCGCGGCGCCCAGATCGGAGCCTGGATGCAACTCTGCATTCGGCGAGGCCGGTCGTCTCGTTCTGCGGCGATGAGGTTCTGCCTGTGACCTGGTCTTAAGACCGGTCAGGGGACAGCGGTCCAGCCTGACCATGGCCGGGGACCGAGATCGCCGCGAAGGCAGGCGAGCCGGTGCGTGGCCTGCTGCTGCTGGCGAGGATCGTCAGCAGCGATCTGGGCGGCGAACAGGGCCAGGCGGAGCTCACGGATATCGCGTAGCACCGGATAGCCCTGCCAGTCGGTCACGTCGAGCCCGTACTTGCGGCAAAAATCCTGATACTCCCGCTCAGGCACGATGCCCACGGTCGCGTGGCTGATGGCGGTGTGCAGCAGATCCCACTCGGGTGGTCCGACGGCGATCTGCTCGAGGTCCAGCACGAGCAGCGAGCCGTCGTGGGTTCGTGCGATGTTTCCCGGCCAGGCGTCGCCGTGCACCACACACTGGGGCAGACCGGCGGGCAGAGCCGTGTACTGGGCTTGCAACTGGGCCAGATGGCTGCGGAGGAAGTCCTGTTCGCCGCCGGCTGTGCTGCTGGCGCTGTCGATGAGGCGCGCGAGCCCTTCGAACGGGTCCAGTTTCGGCAGGTCGAAGCCGGGAGCGGGCAGCGTGTGCAGCTCGCGCAGAACCGTGGCGAGCTCGACCCGGCTGGCGTAGTTGTGCGGCGGCAACTCGTGCCAGAAGGTCACCGCGTGCCCGCGGACCACGATCGGCTGGTCGATGTCCTCGATCGGCCGTACCACAGGCAACCCGACGCCGGTCAGCCAGCGGGCGACTTCGATCTCCTTGCGGGCCACTGCGAGCCGGTCAACACGGGCGATGCGAGCGATCACGGCCTTGCGCAGCCGGTAAATCGCGTTGTGGCCCAGCCGGATGAGATGCGCGTTGTCGCCGCTGGCCCCCGCATGGGCGGCCGCGGCCAACACGACAGGGCGCAAGGCGTCCGCGTTCACTAGGTCAAGACTAGTGCGCCAATCCTCAGACGCGCTGACCCCTTCGCGGCGGTGGCAGCAGCGCCCGGATCCGTCCGTGCAGTTCGGCCACGTCTGGGTTGCCGGTGCGCTGTGCCGCGAGCTTGCCCAGATCCAGCACGGTGCCGTCGATCCGCGCCGACCGGATGGATGCCGCCTCCTCGACGGCCGAGATGCCCACAGCAGCGCCTTCCTGGAGTTCGCCGGTGGCCAGCAGCATGCGCGCCAGCCGCAGCTGGCAGAAGGTGCGCGACCTGGTGTAGTCCCGCCCGTGAAGGCCGATGGCGGTGGTCAGCCGCCGTTGTGCGGCCTCGGCGCCACGGCCACCGTGCCGGACCAAATCCGACAGCGCGTGTCCGGTTTCCCCGTGATGCTCGGCCATGTCGTAATAGGCGGCGTAGCCGACGTCGTCGGTGGCATCGGCGAAAGCGTCATCGGCCTTGGCTACCGCCTCGAGCGCTTCGCGGACCTGGCCGAACGTGGCCAATGCCCGCGCATGCACGGCGAATACCATCGCCCGCTCAGTCGGCGTGATCAGATCCAGGCGCACCATGGCGTACTCGATGTTGGTGCGTCCGTTCTCGGCGTCACCTTGCCAGAACGCCTGGCGTGCCATCGAGGTGTAGATGCTGGCTCGCAGGCTCCAGTCGTCGACTTCCTCCGCGCAGTCCTTGCCGAACGTGAACAGGCTGGTGGCGTCGCCGTACTCCTTGGCGTCGAATCGCATGAACGCCGCCGCCTGTGCAAGCCGTCCCACCGCCGAATACAAGTCCTTGCGGTGCTTGTCCGGGCAGGGAACCCCGAGCAAACGCGCGGCGAAGTGGACACGGTCGAGCGCCGCCTGGCGCAGCACGCCGCCGCCGTGGCTGGCATCCCAGAGCCGGAACAGGTCTGCGGCCTCACGTATGTCGTTGATGTCGTCCGGGCCGACCACCGTGGGCAATACCACTGCCGGCAGGGATTGTGCCGTGACCGGCACATGCCGCGTACCACTGGCGCGGGCTGGGCCGTGGCAGCCGGAGCTCGCGACGACCGAAACGCGTGCGGCGTCGTGTGCTCTGCGCTGGCTGGGTGGAAGGAACCCGAGCTCCGCGTCATGTTCGACGCCCAGAACGGCGCGCAGTGCCTCACGGCGCACCGCGTGTGGCCATCGCACAGCCTGACGCTCCAACCGGGCCAGATCCTTCGGCCCGAGCACGTAATCGTGGCCATTTTCCGGGTAGTGCTCTCGGATGTACCGGTTGACAAGCGCGGTGAGCTCGGCTGTGCCCATCGTCTGGCCAGGTTTGTGCTCGGAGGGCAGCCGCATGCGTGCGGCGCGAAGGGGCAACTCGGGCATCGTCCGACTCTTTCGTACGCGCGTGTTCGAGCAGTTACATAACGTAGCGCGTTCGGGGGCGCACGGTAGGGGGCAGATAAAAATGCCCCCTAAAGAATGCCCCTCTGCTCGGGCTGTCGCAGCTGCCTTTGAATTCGCCATGATCACGGCCTGTCATTCATGTTGTTTCGAGGGGGTTGGTTCGCTGTGCTCGGTTCACTGCGCTTCCGTGGCCGTCACTGCAGGAAGGCTGGGGCGTTAGCCGCAGTGGCCATGCTGCTGGGCATCAGCTCCTGTGGCCTGCTGAATGGGACGTCCGCCCCGGACTCGCATTCAGCACCGCAGGGCGATCTGGAAAAAGGCCGGATCACGATCGGCATTCTGGCCACTGTGGACAACGCGCCGGTGCGCCTGGCCGAGAAGCGGGGGTTCTTCCAGCAGGAGGGCCTCGGCGTCGAGGTGAAGGTGTACGGGTCGGGCCCTGAGGCGTTGACCGCGGTCAGCGGCGGCTCGCTGGACATCTGCCTGATCAACTACGTCAGCTTCTTCCAGGCGGCGGCGAGTCGGGCAGTGAACGGCCGCATCGTGTTCGACGCCTACCAGGGCACCCAGGACTCGCTGGTGCTCGTGGCCAAGCCCGAGGCGAACATCCGCGAGCCCAAGGATCTGGCAGGCAAGAAGATCTCCGTGCACGCCAGTGGCAACATCAATGAGCTGCTGTTGCGAGAACTGCTACGGAACAACGGTCTGGAGCCCGGCGCGGCGGCATACGTGCCGGTGAAGTTCCCGGAGATCCAGGCCGCGCTCGCCAGCAACCAGATCCAGGCCGGCGTGCTCGTGGAGCCCTACATCTCGCGCGCCGCGCAGGAACTCGGTGCCAAACCGGTTCTGCCGCTGATCATCGGGCCGACGGCCGACATGCCGCTGAGCGGCTACGTCGCACAGACACAGTTCACCCAGGACAACCCGAAGACGGTAGCGGCGTTCCAGCGCGCGATGAAGAAGGCGAACCAGCTCGCCGAGACAGATCGCAACGCGCTCACCGAGGTACTGCCGGACCTGACGAAGGTGCCTGCGGAATCGGTGCCGTCGCTGTCACTGGGCCGGTTCCCGACCTCGCTCGACGCCACCCGCCTGCAGCGCGTCATCGACCTCATGCGCGTGCACGGGACGATGCCGGACAAGGACTTGCGTGCCGATCAGCTCATCGTGCCGAACGCAGGCTAGGACCCGATGACCACTGCCCCTGCACTGCGGGCCTTGACCGGGCTGGCCGGCACGCTGGCCGCATGGGAGGCCCTGAGCAGATCAGGACTGGTCGATCGCGCCTTCGTCCCCCCGCCCAGCGCGGTGACGTTCGCACTGGCCGATCTGGTGACAGACCGGGAGTTCGGGCGTCACGTCGTGTCCACCGGCCTGTCCTGGATGATCGCGACCACGAGCGCGACAGTGCTCGGCGTGACGCTCGGCCTGCTGCTGGGATACCTGCCTGTGCTGCGGCGGGTACTGCAGCCGCTGGTGGAGTTCCTGCGGCCGCTGCCCAGCGTCACGCTGATCCCGCTGGCGATCGTGGTGCTGGGCAGCGACGCCCAGACCAAGATCAGCCTGGCGGCCTTCGCGGCGACCTGGCCGATCCTGATCACCACTCTGCACGCACTCGACGAGATCGAACCCCGCCTGGTCGACATCACCCGGATCTTCCACATCCCGCGCAGGCGGCGGTTGCTGTGGCACGTGCTGCCCAGCATCGCGCCGTTCGTGCTGACCGGGGTCCGCCTGTCCACCGCGATCACGCTGATCGTGCTGGTAGGCACCGAGTTCCTGGTCGGCGGCACAGTCGGTATCGGCCAGGCCGCCTACCTGTGGGGCTCCTCGGCCGGGCGCATGGACCTCGTGCTCGCCGTGACCCTCCTGGCCGCCACCGCTAACTGCGCGGTCGACCTCGCGCTGAGCGCCGCACAGCAGCGATGGATGCCCTGGGCTTCGCGAGGTGCCACCGCATGAGGCTTCCCTCCGCCGCGTGGTGGCTCGCCGCGATGCGCCCGGTGGCCATGGCTGCGGGCTGGATCGCGGTGTGGCAGCTCGTCACCACCGCGGCCGGGCACCCTTACTTCCCCAGCCCGCTGCACATCGCCGACGCGGCTGCGCAGCTGTGGCTGGGCGGCCCGCCATCGCGGCTGTGGCTGGGCGACACGGTCACCGACGACATCGTGCCGAGCCTGGCCCGGATGCTCGGCGGCTGGGCCGGCGCGGGACTGCTCGGCGTGGCGTTCGGGTTGTGGCTCGGCCGCTGCCCCGCCGCGCTGGCCTACGCCCAGGTTCCGATCAACCTCGCCCGCGCGGTGCCGCAGCCCCTGCTCGTGCCGGTCTTCCTGGTCACCCTCGGCCTGACCCCGACCATGGAGGTGGTCACGATCATCACCGGAGTGATCTGGCCAGTGCTGCTCAACACCATCGACGGTGCCCGCGGCATCAGCCCCGAGCTCACCGACACCATGCGCGCGTTCCGGCTGAGCCGCGCGCGGTGGGTCTTCTGGATCGTCATCCCCGCCGCCGCGCCACGGATCTTCGCCGGCCTGCGGATCAGCTTGGCCATCGCGCTGATCCTCATGGTCATCTCCGAGCTCGTGGGCAGCACCAGCGGTATCGGCTACCAACTCAACCTCGCCCGCAGCACCTTCGCGATGCCGCAGATGTGGGCCTGGATCTGCCTGATCGGCGCACTGGGCTACACCCTGCACCTGCTGTTGCAGCGCGCCCAGCTCCGCCTGCTCACCTGGCAGCACCACGACACCGAGCGGCGGGGATCGGCACGATGACCACCTCCGCGCTGACCGTGACCGATGTCGGCCACACCTACGGCACAGACTCGGTGCTCGACAGCATCTCCTTCACCGTGGCGGAAGGGGAGATGCTGTGCGTGGTCGGCCCGTCCGGCTGTGGCAAGACCACCCTGCTGCGCATCCTCGCCGGCCTGTTGCCACCGACCCGCGGCGGCGTCACGGTCGCCGATCACCCGGTCACCGAACTCGGCCGCGGTGTCGCCGTCGTGCTGCAGGACTACCACCGCTCACTGCCGCCCTGGCTGCGCGTCGCGGACACCGTCGCCCTGCCCCTGCGCGACACCCCACTGAGCAAAATCGAACGCGCGCAACGTGTCCACGACGCGCTCACCGCGGTCAGCCTGTCCGATGTGGACGCCAGGTGGCCCGCGCAGCTCTCCGGCGGCATGCAGCAGCGGGTGGCGCTGGCCCGCGCGCTCGCGACCAGGCCCAAAATCCTGCTGCTGGACGAGCCGTTCGCCTCCGTCGACGCCCAAACCCGCTTCGAACTCGAGGATCTGCTACTGCGAGTCCGCGCCGAACACGCCGTCACCACCGTGCTGGTCACCCACGACCTCGATGAGGCCGTGTATCTCGGCGACCGCGTACTCATCCTCTCGGGCGGCTCCGCCACCACCGTCCACGGCGCGCTCACTGTGGACCTGCCCTCACCACGCCACCAGATCCGTACCCGCGAGTCCGCCGCCTTCGTCTCCCTGCGCACCGAACTCGCCACCGCGCTACGACCCGCCAGCGCATCGGCCACGCCCCAAGAACCGAGGAGAACACCCGTGCCGACCGTCCGCGACGCCGTCCGCGACTTCCTGCGCGCCCAGGACATGACCACCGTGTTCGGCAATCCCGGCTCGACCGAACTCGGATTCCTCCATCGGTGGCCTGTGGACTTCCAGTACGTGCTCGCCCCCGAGGAAGGTGCCGCCGTGGCGATGGCGGACGGCTACGCGCAGATCACCAGCAACGCGGTGCTGGTCAACCTGCACTCCGCCGCCGGCATCGGCAACGCCACAGGCAGCGTCATCACCGCCCACCACAACCGGACCCCGGTCGTCGTGCTCGCGGGCCAGCAGGTCCGAGCGATGCTGCCGCACGATCCGTTCCTGGCCAACCTCGACCCCACAGGTCTCGGCGGCACCTACTTCAAGGGGGCCTACCAGCCCGCCCGCGCGCAGGACGTACCCGAGGCCCTCGCGCGCGCCGTACGGCTCGCGACTCAGCCGCCCTGCGGGCCGGTGCTGCTGTCCGTGCCAGCAGATGACTGGAATGAGGCCGCCCCACCGGTGGGCGACCGGCCCCGGCCAACGCCCTGCGGCCCGGACCCGGCGGCGGTGCGGGAACTCGTCGACGCGCTCGGGCGCGGCTCGCGCACGGTGTTCGTCGTCGGCGCGGCCGTGGACCAGGACGGCGCCGTCCCGGCACTGGTCACGCTCGTCGACCGGCTGGGCGCGGACGTGTGGGCAGCACCGCTGTCGCACCGCTGCAGCTTCCCCGAGGACCACCCACGCTTCGCCGGGCACCTCCCCGCGTCCGCGCAGCCGCTGACCGCAGTTCTGACCGACTACGACGTGATCGTCGTACTCGGCGCGCCCGCGTTCACCTACCACGTGCACACGCCGGCACAACACGAACTGCCACCGCTCTTCGTGCTCAGCGACGACCCTCAGATCCTGGCCCGCACACCCGCCTGCGCCACCGGCATCCACACCAGCCTCAGCCACGGGATCGCCGCCCTGATCGCGGCGACCGCGTCCTGGGCACCAGTGCCACCACCGCCCCCGCGGGAACCCACGACGCGGCCAGCGGACAGCAAGATACTCACGGCCGCGCAGGTGCTCGCCACGCTCGCCCCGCTCCTGCCCCGCGACGCGGTAGTGGTCGAGGAAATCCCCAGCCACCGCCCCGACTTGCACAGGCATCTCCCGATCACGCACACCGACGCCGGATTCCTGACCACCGGCGGAGGCGTGCTCGGTTATGCGGTTCCCGCCGCAGTGGGCGCCGCGCTGGCCGCGCCCACTCGCCGCGTCGTGGCACTGGTCGGCGACGGGTCGCTGATGTACCGGCCACAAGCACTGTGGACCGCAGCCCAGCAGCAGACGCCGATCACGGTGATCGTGCTGGACAACGGCGGTTATGGCGCCCTGCGCGCCATGGCGGCAGACGCAGGCGCACACGGTGTGCCCGGTCTCGACATCGACGGTCTCGACTTCGTCGGGCTTGCACGGAGCTTGGGTTGCCACGCCTTCAGCGTCACAGCCTTCGGTCAGCTGCGCGATGCGTTGACCAACGCGCTCGCCGCCGACGTCCCCACCGTGGTTCACGTCGCCGTGCAGTAAGACCGGCAACCGATCTCCGCCCAGCACGCGCGTGAATCCAGCCGCTCGTCCGCGTGTCCGGTCCTGTGCCGACGGCCGAGCTCGGCAACTCGGACGAGGTCCCGCCACAGCACCAGACCGAGGACGAGGCCAAGTTCCACTCCTGGGGGCTCGGACATGCACCCAGTCCGCAGAGAGCTGATATCCGACTAGATGGCCACGACGCTGAGGGCAATGGGAATCAGACTGCCGACGGCGCCATCAAGCGTCAAACGGACGGCATCCAGCGTGCGAAAGCATTCGCCGAGACTGCCAAGGACATGAAATGCCCGTCATTCGGTCGTAGTTGACCCAGCTCAAGAGGCCTACGCGTGTGCGAAAACGCAACTAACGAACTGGCGCTGTTCGAAGTTGAAACCATTACCGGCAGCGGCAGAACAAAGATCTCGAAGCGGTACTACCAGGTCGAAGCCGTAGCAGCGTGCGCAGTTGGACTGCGCCAAGGTGGTCGCGGCCAGCTCCGGTGCGCGTGCGGTACAGGCAAAACGGTGATCGCACAGCGCGTCGCCGAACTGCTGTGTTCGCACGGCGGCCTGGTGGTCATCTTGTGCCCATCGGTCGCCCTCGTAGCGCAGACGCTGCGCGAGTGGGCCAGCACCAACAAAGATCATGTCGCGCTCGCCGTATGCTCTGACAACACCGTCGAAGACTCGATCGCGTACTCCGACGTCGACTTCGGCACGGCCGTAACCACCAACGTAGACAACATCAGCACGTGGCTGCGTCGACCCGCGTCCGCGGGCATCAAGCTCATCGTCGCGACGCACCTGTCGGCAGACCTCGTTGGCAAGGCCTTGCTGGCCACCAACAAGAAGGCCGACCTCCTCGTCGTTGACGAGGCCCACCATTCGGCTGGCAACGCAGAGAAGCACACCGCCATCGTGCATGACGACCGGTTCCTGCCGGCGGTACGACGCCTGTACGCCACAGCCACGCCTCGCATGATGAAGAAGAAGAAGGCGTTCGGGCCGGACGGAACAGAAGTCGAGCTCCTGGGCATGGACGACCTGCGGACCTTCGGCCCTGTGCTCTACAACTACGCGATCAGCACTGCAATCAGCGACGGCTTCCTCGATGACTACCGGGTCGTTGTCGTAGGCGTCACAGAGGCCGAGGCGCTGGCCTACCTCAGACAGCTGCCGAACACCGCGTCCAACGCGCCCACCGGGGCGCCGCTGCACATGGCCGTAGCTCAGGTCGCGCTTGCCCGCGCAGCGAAAGAGTTCGACCTCCAGCACGTCCTGGCGTTCTGCAGGAGCGTCAACGCCGCCGCAGAGTTCTCCAGGACGATGCACAGGACGCTGGCTGCCCTGCCTGCAGACCGCAAACCCTCGCGGCCGCTGTACGTGTCCCACGTCCACGGTGAGATGGATGTACGTCAACGCGAGCGCGAACTTGAACGGCTTGCCGACCCGCCCAAGAAGGGGTGGAGCGTCGTAGCAAACGTTCGATGTCTCGGCGAGGGAGTCGACGTTCCCGCGATCGACGGCGAGCTGTTCACCTCGACCAAGAGCTCCATCATTGACATCGTGCAGGCCGTGGGCCGCGCACTGCGGACCTCCACGGCGGGCCCCGGTATCGCCACTCTCGTAATTCCCGCCCTCATGTCTGCCGACCCCGACGGAACCGACTTCGCCGACATCGACGCCGCGTTCAACGAAGGATTCGACGTCCTGTTCCAGGTCGTGCTCGCGCTACGCGAGAGCGATGAAATCCTGGGCTCCGACCTGGACCGCCTCCGCTCGATCATCCGAAACGACGACCTTCGCCGAGTCAAGCCACTTCAAAGACTGCTCGTTCGGCTTCCTGATGGCTACGACCAAGAAGAGATGCTGCGGCAGATCACCATCCGGACAGTCAAAGCCACGACATCCTCATGGTGGGAACGCTACGGTCAGCTACTCGACTTCAAGCAACGCCATGGGCACTGCGATGTGCCTACAACCGGAAGCCCCGGCGACCAACTCAATCTGGGACGCTGGACCACCATGAACCGACGGATGTACAAACGAGGCCAGCTTCCCGTCGCATGCGTCAACGCGCTGAACGAAATTGGATTCACATGGGATCGCGCGAAAGCTCAATGGCAGCGGAACCTCTCCGTGGCCCACGCATTCTATGCACAAGAAGGACATCTAGTCCCACCGACCGAGCTGCTCGTAAATGGCATCAATCTGTCGAACTGGGTAGCTAACTGTCGCCTGAAGAAGCGACAAGGCAAACTGACCGACGAGCAGATATCCGAGTGCGAAGCCGCAGGCATAGTCTGGGATACGGACGAACGCCTTTGGGAATATCCGCTCGCCGCATGCCAAAAGTTCTTTGCGGAACATGGACACCTACGAGTTCCAGATGGCGTCTTCTATGGCGACAGGAAATCGTCTCTTCGCTCCTGGCTCACCCGGCGTCGAGGCGACTATCGTGACGGGCAGTTGTCGGCAGACCAGATCGCAGCGCTTGAAGCGGCCGGAATGGACTGGGATGCAGAAGGTTCATTCAGGGAAGAACAGTGGGCTCAGTGCATTCAGCCGGTGATTGAATTCTATCGACAGCACGGCCACGTCGATCTGCCGCATGACCATCAATCATCCGGCTGGCTGAACCGTCAGCGCAAGTTCAGGCGCGCGGGAACCTTGGCGGGAAGCAAGGTCGCCGAGCTGGACGCGATGGGAATCGATTGGGAGCCAAGTCAATACGGAGAACTCTGGCAAGAAAACTGGACGAAAGCTAAGGAATTCTTCGACGAACATGGCCATATCCGCGTTCCAGCGATCACAGGAAGCCCGACACACAAGCTGTACATGTGGCTTAACACGCAAATGCAACTACGAAGGGCCGGCAAGCTCTTGCCGGAACGGGAGCAGGCGCTTACCGATATCGACATAGAGTGGGAAGCGCCATCTCGCCCCGAACAGCGCTGGCAAGAAAAGTTTGCCGAGCTAGAAGAATTCGGTCGCGAACACGGTCACTTCCGCGTTCCAGCAGCGGGCGAAACTGAGAAACTTAGCGATTGGCTATGGGGTCAGAAAAGCGTTTTCAAGAGCGGGAAGATGTCAGCCAGCAGAGTTGCGCAGTTCGAAAAACTTGGCGTGGACCTCAAACCGCGCGACTACGCCACCGAGCGGTGGGAAGCAGGCCTCGAATCGCTTCGACAATTCCACGAACAACACGGCCATCTCAATGTCCGCGTGTCAGACCGCCCGCTCTATGGCTGGCTGCGCAATGTACTCAATCGCCACGCGCAGGAAAAGCTACCGCAAGAGAGAGTTCAAATTCTTCGCGAGTTCGGCTTGTTGCAATAGCGCAATTTCGACATATAGGTTGCCCTGGAAGGTGTCGAACCTTCGGTCTCCCACGCGTCAGGTAGGCGCTCTTCCGTTGAGCTACAGGACGTTATGAAGAAATCCATAGCGGAGCAGAGGGCCGCCGCAGCTCAGAGGTCTGGTCCCAGTACGCAGTTCTTTGTGCTCATGCCGGATGATGAAGCGCAGTCGGGGAAGGAAGTCGATTCTGTCGGGCTGCCGCCGTTGCAGGTCGGCGATGACACGCCAGCCGGCACACCTGGCCTTCGCTCAGTACCACGCAACTAGCTCCCACGAACGTCCCGGTCGCAGGAGCCCGGACCCCTACCACGGATTCGTGAATCTGCTAGCCAGCGTTGACCTGCCCGAACCCTCTGCACATTGTGGACGGACACCAACGCGGCGTGTGGACCGGGGGAAGCGCTGTGGCCGACAACAACAACATCGATAGCGCGACACCGATGCTGAATCTCGTCCAGCACATGGCGGGCGGGAACACCGCGGCGAACCGACGTGCGTCAGATGAAGTACAGCGGCGCTGGGACACCGCGGTCCAGTACCGCAACGCCGAACTCCAGGTGCTCTTCCCGCCTGGGCGGACCTGGCACAGCCAGTCGCCCACGCCTGATGACGTTCCGTACCACCTCGCGGCGATCGACGACGCTCGGCAGTTGCTGTCGGTGATGACCCTCGTCCATGAGCTCGCGATCTTGCAGCGAGCCGGTGTGCACCCAGCGGAGCTCTTCATCCAGCCTGACGGGCCTGGGCGCGTCTTCGAAGAGCTCAACGCCGAGCACGACCTTAGCCATACCGGCCCGAGCAACGACCCGTTGGAAACAGACGCGGCGCAGTTGTTCGCGCGCTGGGTCGAGCGCTCTCTGTTCGGTGCAAGCGCCCAAGTTCTCAGAGATCACCGCGAGGCAGCTGGCTTCATGCACCCTGACGGTCTGCAATGGTGCATCGAGCTGACGCGGCGCGCCTGCGCGCGGCTGGAGGGCCCGTGGACGCTGGAGTCCTTTCTGACCAACCCCGTCGGTAGCGGCTACTACCTGCCGCAGACCACTAGCCCCCGGAGTCCGTACGAGGGGACCGCCGTCGCACTCGGACGCCAGGGCGCCCCGCTGGGCAAGGCTGAGATCGACGCATCCCGCGCCCAGGCGGATGCCGACCTTGCCGCCGAGATCAACAGAGTAATCGCTGAGGACCCGCCGAAGGACTTGCCTGAACTGCGTGACATGCCACAGGACAAGCTCGCGGGCATGCATGCCGAGATGCGTTCAGTAGCGGATCTTCTCGCTGCGGCTCTCTGCGTGCGTCGACTTGCCGAAGACCACGGTGTTCGCCTGGACGGCCGACTAGTGGCTCCCGGTGGGCGGGGATGGGTCCTGGATCACCTGATCAGCCGAGCGCGCTTCGCGATGGCGGAGGTCGGCACACTCACCCTCGCTGGGACCCAGGTCACCTTCGCCCGGGACGACCGCGGCGTCGTCGCCACGGTCGACGCCGCCGGCATCCGCAAGGAGTTCGCGTCAGACAGCCTCCGGGACATTCTGGCCGTGCTGGAGTTCCCAGGCACCCTCACCACGGTCGCGAAGATGCGTGCCGGGGTCGACCGCATCGGAGAACACCTGAGCGCCGAGCGTGCGTCACCATCCCGCCGCGGCGTACGCGGGATCGATCCACGCCGCAGCCTCCACTACGACCGCGGGCCGAACAACGACGGGCAGCGCCGGCATCGTTGATCCGAAGTCGGATCGGTCGATTAGAGCCGGTGGAGCACGCGGCGCGCTCGCTGTCCGTGCCGGGCAATGAGCGCCACTTCACGAACGATCACGCCTTAGGTTTGCGGCCGACTGCGACGTAGTACAGGTCTGGATGCTGGCCTGGATCTCCTCGATCCGGGCGCCACTGCGCTGGAGTGGTGACGCCCGGCTCGAGGAGATCCAGGCCAGCGAAGCACTTGCGAAGCCACGGTTCATCTCGCGGCCACACCGGAGTGGTGGTCGCGGCGAAGCGCTCCTGCACGACGGCGGCTACCTCGGCATCGTGATCAGCGGTCATGTGAGACAACGCGAGATAGCTGCCAGGGCACAGCGCGTCGACGTAGGCCGCGACGAGGGCAGCGGCATCGTCATCCCTGTCTCCGGGAAGATGTTGCAGGCTCGCGCACATGAGCACCGCGATGGGCTGTGTGAAGTCGAGCAACTTGCGCGTTGCGTCGTTACCGAGAACGAAATCCAGGTCGGCCAGGTCAGCCTGGACGACGGCCGTGCAACGGTCTCCCTCGGTCAGGAGTTCTGCATGTGCAACGACCAACGGGTCGTTGTCGACGTAGACCACGACCGCCCCGGGAGTGACCTCGTTTGCGACAGAATGCGGAGCGCTTAGCGTAGGCAACCCGGCCCCGAGGTCAAGGAACTGGCAGACGCCGAGTCCGGTGATCGTGTGCACTGCGCGCCTCACGAAACCGCGGTGCGCCACTGCGGCGAGCTTGATGCCCGGGACGGTCGCTACCAGTCGTTCACCGGCCGCCCGATCAGGCCAGAAGTTGTGGCCCCCGCCCAGCAAGAAGTCGTCGATGCGCGCGACCGCAGGTATCGACACGTCGACCTGCAACAGAGGTTGGGTGTGAGCTGGCAACGAGAATCCTTGTACTGCCGGTCAGCGAGCGGAACGACAATCAGTTAAGCCGAACAGAGCAGCTGAAGGTACCCGGCTGGCTCCGGGCTGGCTCCGGGCTTCTATCGGGGCTGGAATCCCGAAGAGGCCACCAAGATCGGCGCGCATCGCGATGTCGGGCACGATGGAGGCTTGATGCTGGTGCTCGGATCAGAGAACCGCGCCCTCAGCGGCGGCGCGAGTGGGCTGGAGGAAGTTGTGTCGCGTTTCGATGCCGTTATCGACGCTGTGGTGTTCGACGTCGGCGAGATCGTGGTCGACGAGACCACCGAGTACGCCAACTGGGCGAAATGGCTCGGGGTCAGCACACACGAATTCTCCGCTGTGTTCGGCGCGGTGATCGCGGGAGGAGGCGACTACCGCGAGACCTTCCAGGTGTTCCAGCCTGGGTTTGATCTCACGGAGGAACGGCGCCTGCGGGCGGAGAAAGGTTTTCCCGAGACGTTCACCGAGCGCGACCTCTACCCCGACATCCGCGAGTGCCTGGCCACATTGCGTGAGAACGGCTTGCAAGTCGGGCTCGCTGGAAATCAGACCGCGCGGGCCGAGGAGATCCTCAACAGCCTTGAGCTCGGCGCTGACTGGATCTGCACCTCGGACACCTGGGGCGTGGAGAAGCCCGCGCTGGACTTCTTCGCGCGGGTGGTCGAGCAGACCGGTGTCCCCGCCGCACACGTGCTGTACGTCGGTGACCGGCTGGACAACGACGTGCGGCCTGCGCAGGAAGCTGGTATGCAAACGGTTCTCGTCAGGCGGGGACCGTGGGGCCGGATCCTGTCCGACCCCGCAGTCGAGTCCGCGTGTATGGCCGTGGTGAACGACCTCCGGGGGCTGCCAGACCTGGTCGCACGGCATAACGCCGCTGCAGCGTAGGGCAGTTCAGGAGGTAACAGCGGGAAGAGCGCGCAGCCGAGCATCGAGTTCGCCCGCGAACGGCGTTCCCTTCAACGCCGCAGTCAGTCCGGGAACGCGGGTCGTCAACGCGGTGGCGTAGGGCGCGGCGATCAACGCGTCGCAGCCCTCCCTCGCTGACGAGGCTGCGCGTTCAGCATCGGTCGGCACTTCACTGAGCGCGCGGTCGAACAGCAACACCGAGCGCTGCTTAGCGGCGTTCGCGCCGAGAGCGTCCAGCGCTCGTTGCAGGTGGGTCGTGGCAAGTTCGTGCTGACCTGCCTGCAAGTAGGCGTTGCCGGCAAAAGCGTCGTAGCGGTCATGGCCGAACCAGTCCAGCCACGCCGGGTCATCACCCTGCTTGGCGAGTGCGTCGTGCGCCTGCTTGACGCTGCGAATGCTCCGTTCTGTCCGACCCGTGAGGCCGTAGAGTTCCGCGGCGACGCATCGGAACCAGGCTTCCAACAGAGGACTGGGCTGGGCCCTGGGCAGGCATGCCTCCGCTCGTTCCAGCAACCAGTCGGTCCTCACGCGGTCCCCGGTAAATCCTGGAACAAACGCTTGATGGGTGTACACGGCGACCGCAAGGGTGTGGTCCATCGCGTGATCGACGGCTGCTCCGGCGATGGCGAAGCAGCGTTCGGCGCGTGCATGTTGGCCCAGATCGAAGAACAGCAGGCGGGCTGCGGTCAGCGCATCGTGTGCGACCGACGCCGCCAGGCCTCGGAAGCCCGAGGACTCGACCTGAGCGGGCTTGAGCATCCGCACGCCGAGCATCAGCTGCTCAAGCACGCGGTCCAGCAGTTCCTGAGGATTCCAGCTCCAGTACCAACGGAGATGAGCGCGACTGTTGACCTGCGCCGTCGTGACATCCTCTGGGTCCAACGACAGCATCGGACCCGTACCAAGCCCCACAGAGTTCAAGGCCGACTGGATCGACAAGATCTGCTCGTCGCGTCGAGTCGTCGCCGCGGAGTTCTCATTTCCTGACTGCACCTTCGACTCCATCTGGTTCACGGCCAGTTGCCCGGTCACAACCCCCTCTTGGGGTGGAGGCACAAAGTCGGCTGGCAGACGTCTCAGCTCATCTGGGGTGAGCAGCCCGAGTTCCGCGGCCGAAACGCCGAACACCAGAACGAGGTGCTTTTGAGAGTTCGCGCCAGGCCTGGAATGGCCGTTCTCCCAACGACCGATGGTCCTGACCAACTCGTCGATGGAGCCCACTGTCTCGCCGGCCTTGCGGATGCTCGCCGCGAGCCGCACGGCCAGTTCCTTCTGACTCCAGGCGTGCACGCATCGTCTGTAGGCGAACAACCTGTCATTCGGGGTGTGGCCAGGTGCGAGCACCACATCGCGCGCGTCGGCCTTTGCCATCATGTTCGCGCCTTCCCATGATCATCGTCTCGGCAGACCCGGCCCCTACTGCTCATGCAGACTGTAGAGCCGGAGGCGCAGTCGGATCGACGTCCGTCCCGCGACTTGCCGGGTCGTAGCCCGGTTCCAGCCGGGTACCGCAACCCGCTCAACCACGATTTGATCATTCCTGCGTTGGAATAGCCTCGCCCGGCCCTTTCTGTAAAGGCTGAACCGGCGCACGAAAGGCCGCCGTCCTCGTGACGCCCCCCAGCGTCGGGCGGCGACACCTGCTCACGACCGGACACTCCCCCCGAGAACGGTCGTGAGCAGGTCTCCGGACACAACAGAGCACGCCTTCCGTTGTGCGCTCGCGAGCCGTGAGGGCCACATCCCATCGCTGACCAACGATGACGACATGGAGGCGGGTAGTGAGCGAACCCGGCGGTGGCTCTGCCCGGTTCAGCGTTGGCGTGTTCAACATCGAACACTTCGGCGTAGATGGGGCGACCGGGTGTCACAGTCGCCTCCCGCTCGCCGTCGACTTCGTCAAGCAGACGACGCCCGTGCCACCCGATGTGTTGATCTTGCCCGAGTGCACACGCTTCGAAGACGACGGCCATGACGCTTTGCGTCGTGTAGTCAACGAACTATGCCGAGCACTTCCTCATGGCGAGCTGTACGAACCGTTTGTCGACGACTGGCGAGAGCGCCGCAACCCACCTGGCGTGCTGATCAATCGCGCGAAGTTCGAGGTCGACAACTATTACCGACCCAACTCCAACTCGGGGCCCTACAAGGGGGTGGTCAAAACGAGGATCGACGGCATCCCTGTGGTGTTCATCCCGGATCATTGGCCCGGCGGGGCTGGCCGACCCGAGTTTGACCGTTCTGCACAGCGGTGGAAGCCGTGGAGCACCATGAACACGGTGGCCGGCGGCGACCTCAACATCACCAGCTCATGGGAACGCGACTTCCGATTCGCAGATCCAGACGGACCGACGTGGTACCAGGCCTGCGA
Source organism: Lentzea sp. NPDC092896 (assembly GCF_044754905.1). Lineage (NCBI taxonomy): Bacteria > Bacillati > Actinomycetota > Actinomycetes > Pseudonocardiales > Pseudonocardiaceae > Lentzea > Lentzea sp. NPDC092896. The sequence goes on along the minus strand of NZ_JBIVPX010000001.1, from coordinate 365,114 downwards.
GCGACGCGGTGAACGGCACAAGTTGAAGCAGAAGGGTCGCAGGAACCCCGTCACTGGTGAGTGGGAGATCGACACCGAAGCGCTGGACGAACTGCGCGAGCTCGGGTGGGTCGACGCCGGCGAGGAGGCTGACAATCCCGCGATCACCGACCGGCATCCCGTCGACGGTCTCGGCCTGCGCATCGACCGCATCCTGCGCTCCCCTGGCTTCAACGGTGAGCAAGTGCCCGACTCGTACTTCTGTGCGCAGCCGCCTCGCAACGTCAGCGATCATGCCTATGTCGGCGCTGACTTCATCGTTTGCCGTTGAGGTCACTATCGTGCCCGGTCTACTGACCAGACGAGCGGAGGAGGGGCTCGCTCCCCCAGCGGACCCCTCCTCCGATGTTGCAGCTGCGCTAACTGATCGCGTCGAGCGGTGCCAGTTCGGCCAGCACCGCATCGCGGTCGAACTCACCCGCGACAACGCCGGCGCGAAACGCGATGATCTCGTCGTGCGTGAAGCTGAGCGACGCGTCGTTGCGGACGGCGTGCACCACCCATCCCTCGGGCACCACCTCGACACGAACGCCACCGTTGCTGTTGGCGAGTTCGTCCGTCAGTACCTCCTGCAACCACGCTGACCACTCGGTCGGTGTGAAGCTGATTGATGGCCCTGTGGGCGCCTTGGAGTGGCGGATTTCTGCGCCGTCGCGTGTGAAGTCCACGTCGACGCAGCTTTCGCCGTTGCTGCTGTAGGACGAGATGCGCCATCCGGCCCGGCCCGGTGCGGTGGTCACGACGTCCCTCACCTCCCGAAGGTTTTCACGCGGCAAGCCGTTCTTCGATGGCTTTGCGCGCAGCGTTGTCGGAGAGGGCTTTTGCCGCCAGATCAGTGGAGCTGTCAGTGTACTGAGTGACTCCGGCGCGAGTCGTCACGTACAGCGCACTGTTGGGCACCTCGATGTAGGCGACGGGGCCTGCCTGCACCTGTCCGTCGGGCGTGCAGAACGACGCGAACTGGAAGCGCCCTTCGAGCCCGTCGTGTCGGCCGACCTCCCGTGGAAGGATGCGCACGTCGACGTTGTCCTGCTCGGAGAACTCCAGAAGTCGACGCCACGCCTTGCGCATGCCGTCGCGATCAAGAATTGGCCGATCCAGCGCATCCTCTTCGATGACGACGGTGAGACCGAGGCTTCCGTTGAGCACTCGTTCTTGACGGAACATCCGGAAGTCGACGAGTCTGTTGGCCTTGCCTGGCTCCACTCGGGCGCTCGGTGCTGTCACCGCCAGGGCGTAGTCCGCCTCCTGTAGCAGGGCAGGAATGAACATTTGTGCGTAGTAGAAGACGTGGGTGGCGATGCCTTCTGCTCCGACGTAGCGGCGCATGAAGTGGTCGCCGGGAACGACGTCCTTCCAGCGGTCCAGCCAGCTGGTGGTACTGCTCTGGTCAGGGCGGCCGAACTCGATGAGTCGTTCCGCGGCCTCGAGTGAGGCGGTACAGAGGTTGTACCACTGGCGGATCTGATCCGGTTGCGGAAAGTAGCGTCCCTGCTCCCAATGCCCGATCAGGCCGCGAGTGACTCCCATTTCCTTGGCGAGTTTCTGCTGGCTAGGCGGTTCTCCGGTTTCGCCGTCGATGGCCTCTGCTCGCGTGTTCGAAAGTTCGACGCCAGTCAGCCATTTCCGTGCGATCGCGTCATCGCGGATCACCGCGCCGTACCTCCGTCTCTTCAGGGGTGTCCCCCTGTGGTTCGGGTTCAGTCTGCCCTGCGTGGTCACTGACAGACACCGGAGACCACCCAGACGGGGTATCGCGAGAGCTATCACGATAGCTAGCATGTAAGACGCGGTGCGGGTAACACCGTGGTCGCATGTGATGGCGGTTTTCCGAACGGCTCCACGTTCGGATCCTCAGGCCGCATCGCATGCGCAGCGGTCGGAACCGAGCTATCACCCCCGGATGTGCTCGGTCCCGGCCGCCTCGAAGCCACTTCGGGACGCAGGAGTCGATCATGAGGCGTCGTAGGAGGACTCGGCCTGCCGCATCGCCGCAGGCGGTCCAATGGCAAGGCGTTCAGTGCCGCGTTCACCTTGGGCGTGGATGCGCCCTGCCGAGCAGAAGCGCGATTCCGGCAGGCGGGACAACGGTCCTGTGGAAGGCGCCTAGTGAGTACGCGTCGTTTCCCTGCCGGGATTCGATCACTCGCACTGTCGAACTGGCCTGTCGCCAACAGCGGGACCGGGCCATCCAGGGAGCGTTTGCCGTTGCCAGCTGCGTCCTTACCAGCTCGGATCGGCAATACGACACCAGGAGCTTCGGATGACTCAGCCACTGAACTCGTCGACCGCTTCCCAGCCTGACGCTGAGCCGCGCGAGGTGACCAACCTCAAGCGCGTTCGGGCATCGCTTGCATCCGGTGGGTGCGCGACCCCGCACTTCAGGTCCGACACCGAGTTTCGTGCCGCACGAGTCGCCGTGCGCGAGCACGCCACGAGAACGCGGTTCGGTAGCGACACAGTGACCGGCTGGCGGGCGTGATGGGCGCCCACTACAGCGATTTCGTCGTGATACCACCGTTTTGCTGGGCCGATGTCCAGGTTGAGGACGGTGCCAAGACGCACAGCGTGCGCCACGCGGTCAAACGCGAGCTATGTCCAGAAGACTCATACATCGTCCACGCGGGACAGACGCTGTGCGGAATCGCCGTGACCAGTGGCAACGCCACCCGCGCCCTGCGGACCTGGCCGACCTGCGAGCAGTGCGACGCCTCGTGGCGCAAGCAGGTTAGGCAGGAGACCTTCGAGGAACTCAAACAGATCCCCGCGCAGGAACGTCGGAGGCTTCGTCTGCTGGCGGACGCGGCGTGACCGGGGCGGTGATTGATGTGAGGTGGGCGAGCAACTGCACTGACGCACGGCAGCGCGGCGACCACCCCTTGTTCACGCCGCCCTGGGTGGGGCTGTCCTCTCCCTCCGGCGATCTCTCGCGGGCCTTTTCTCGGTCTCGGCACGCTGGTCCACCACCGCTCACCGAAACGGAACGCACCGGCTTGATGCCCGCGGTGGGTGAGGATGGCTTGCCGGTCCAGCCGCAGGCAGAACAGCCGGCACTGTCGATGCTGGCGATGGCAGCGCAGACGACTGTGCTGCCGCAGTTGCCCAGCCACGCACGGCCACCGCTTGCCGCCTGGTGTCAGGACTATCGCATCCACCAGGTCAACCGCGACCTGTCGCCGTTGCGTGGCGGCCTGTGGTGGTCGGAGTGCTACATCACCGTGACTCGCCGCGCGCCCTGCGACCTCGATGCGTTTCCGCTCGCGCGGTTCTGCCCTATGTGCTGGGACATCGAACGTCTGGCGAAGCACCGACTTGAGGACGCTGACCGGAAGCCGGGAGGGGCGGCGTGACGAACGAAGCCAAGCCCGCCGTGCTTGGACCACCATTCATTCCACAGGACTGCCCTGTGTGCCAGCGACCTGGGTGGACACGTCAGCGTCACATCCAGCGCATCATCAATCGCGGCCAACTGTCCGTGACTCGTGAGCTCGTCGGGCCGCTCCTGAACGACCGTGGCGGCCAGTTGCGTGAGTTCCGTTGTGGACCGGACGCGGGTGGCTTGTGGCATCCGACCAATCTGGACACCCGCCAGTTGCAGGCGGTCGTAGCACCGACAGTCATCGCGCTGCCGCCCGCTCCCGCAGGTCGGCCACCACGAGATCCCGCCGGCCCATGGCATGAGTACCTGGCGCAGGTGTTCGACTTGCTGGCGGATGCCGTTCTCACACCCGCCGCTGGCCTCAGCGGTCAGAGTGACCACACCGCGCGGCCGCTTGCTTTGCCCGGAAGCACCGTGCTGGCTGAGCGGTACGGGGTACCGCGGTCCTGGGTGCGACACGTGCGTGCGGGTCTCGCGAGTGCTGGCCACTTGCGCTGCATCGGTCGCGTGTACGTCACCGTCGCGGTAGAGGTCGACGACAGGCCAGCATCATGACAGCGGCCTTCGAACTCCAGCCATCCCGACGTTGCTCATCGCCCGCGGCCAGTCCGCACGATCACCTCGTGAACGTGCAGAGGTTGGTGGCGGCTGCCGTTGTCGCACAGGACGAAGGGCTGATGCTGCCGTCGCTGGACCGCCTTCGCGCCCGCTTCGGCCTCAGCCCCGCGACGGTATGGCCCCTGCGATCACAGCTCGCTGAGAAGGGCTATCTGCGATGCCTGAACCATGACCAGTTCGACACCGTGCATCCCAGACGCCACAGCGAATCCACAGGAGTGGCTCATGGCCGCGACTGATCGTCTGCTCACACTTCCTCGCCGCCCCGCCCAGGAACCTTTCGCCGGAACGTCGACCTCGGCTCGTCTGGAACGCGAGCGGAGGTACCGGCTCGCTGCCTGGGATGAGCTCGTGCGAGCGGTCCGCGATCAAGGCCCGCGCGTGCGACTACCTAACCCTCGAGTGATCGCCGCTCACTTCGGCGCGCTCACGGTCACACAGGCCCTGTTCTGGTCAGCAGTGCTGTGTGAGAGGTACGGCGCTGTCCTGACGAACAACGACTCGAGCTGCCGACCGTGATCGCCACACCACCCGGACACGGCCCTGCTTCCTTCTACGAGCGGGCAGTGAACGCGGCTGAAGCCTGCAAGCGGCAAACCTCGACTGCCGCCCAGGAAATCGACGTAGTTCCTACCCTGCAACGCATTGGAGAACACGATGGCGGAGCTATCCCCCACCGCCAGCTGGGTACGCAGCACGCTGGCAGGGATGCCGGGCACCCCCGACGTCGTCCCCTTCGCCCTCATCGCAGCAGTCGTCGCTGACGCCGCGAACCCGCAGGACGTCATGGGTGAGCTCCTCGAGGCTGGTATGGCCGTCCGCGTGGACATGGCCCCCGACTGCTACCAATTCGAGCGCTTCGCGCCGGCGCTCGGCCTGGACGACGATCTCACGGGCTATGCCACCGTCCTGTGGTGGTACGCGATCGCCGCGGCGAAGGCCGACCGGACTCTGTACCCAGACGGTGACCGGCACGGCGTCGTGTACGAGAAGGTGACGGAACTCTTCAACACACCCGCAGCCGCGGCGGCGTGGTTCCACGAAAACATGTCGTGCCTCTCGCAGATGCTGACCGGAGGCATGAAGTACGGCATCAGCAACGCGACGTGCGAACTGGCCGAGCCCTTCGAGGCGTTGGCCAGCTATATCGGCGATCACCGCTTCGCACACCTTGCCTTGGTCATCGCGGACATGGCGCTGAAAACCGTCGAAGACAGGCATGATCACCGACGGGCCAGAGTCACCGCGCGCCTCGCGTACTCCCTATCGAGTATGAAAAACCATGAGGAAGCCGTCCCAACTGCCCATCGCGCGGTCGAGCTGGCCACGAACCTCGGCGCCACTCAGACGATGGCCTTCGCGCACGCGGTCCGAGGACGTGCCCACCAACTCAACACCAACCTGGCGGCCGCGCTGGTGGACTACACCACCGCGCTCACCATCCTGGGGCAGGGCAACGACTCCGCAAATCCGCGGCGGCACCTGCGGATCGCGCCCGACTTGGTCGTCGTGGTCGGCACGGCAAATGCGCTCACGCACTTGCTCACCACCGAGCAGTTGATGGTCGAGATCGGTGACGCTCTCTGGCTCAATATCGGCGGCAAGGTCAACGATCCCGGCTTCACCGTGTTGCTGAACCTGCACATCGCGTCGGTTCAGGCTGCGGTAGGCGACACGGCCACCGCCATCACGCATCTTCACACTGCAAAGCGGTCGCTGAAGGGGACTGGCAACGCGACCTCACGGGCGCTCGTTCTGACCTGCCTTGCCCGAACCCTGCTCGACGATGGGCAGCATGCCAAGGCGTTCGCCACGATCAGGGCCGCGGTCGACCTGCTCAAATCCGCCGGAGGCACCCTTCACTTCGCCGAGGCAGCGGCCATCGCGGGCGCAGCCGCCGAACCCACCGACCCAGCTCAAGCTCGCGGGCACTACATCCTCGCGATCTCGACTTTCGGCCTCCATGGCCAGCGCACTCGCGCTGCTCAGGTTCAACATCAGCTTGACCAACTCGATCGCGCACAAGATCGGTAGGCGTGCGTGGACTCGGTTTGCGAGCGCACGGATCGCGGCGCGCACGAACGTGAAGCCGGTGCCGTTCTCGGCACTCCCCCTTTTTTCGACAAGGCCGCCCGCGATTCCGAGCGACCTGCCACTGATGCCCGTCGGGAGGTGTTGCTCATGCCCGGCGATCGCGAGTTCTAGCGCACACCGAACTGCTCTCGCACGGGGAGCAGGGCTCCACGAATCCCCCATGTGCACGCGATGACGTGCCCTCATTGGAGGGCGCACCTCGTCCGCAAAGGAGTCACCATGGCCACGAAACTGCACGTGTGGCAGGAGTTGCTCGCTCCATCCAGTCCGTTGGTGAACCAGTCCCAAGAACTGCGTTCGGCGCTGATCGTCGGAAGCTTCATGGGCGCTAACGTCTGCATCTACCAGGCGGGGCGTGACGATCAGCTGTCCGCAGACGCCCAGCGGGTGTTGCGAGGACTCGCCGTCTACTTCGAGCACATGTGGTTCTCGGCGCGCCAGGACTACCGCAGAGCGGAGACGTGCCTTGAGTTGGCGTGCAGAGTTAGTGAGGGCGACACACAAGAGGTCAGGCGTCTGGCAAACGTCGTGACTGCTATCGCCGTTGGCACCCTCACCCCGCAGAACTTCAGGGAGGCGACGAACTTCATCCACAGCGTCCTCGATCCGGACCGAGCACGGGCCATCATGCAGACATTCCATGTTCGTCGGCCGAAGCTGCAAAGGTTGGCTACGAGTGCCATACATTTTGTCCTGCAGGGGATTCGCGCGCGGTCCTGCAGCTGGAGAGCAGCGTCTTCGCCGCCACGCCGGCGAAGGTAGGGATCGGTCAACCTGGGCACACGCAAGCCGTCGCCGCAGGAAAACCGGCGGGCGCATGACCCCGACTCGCGAACGAGTTCGCCCTTTCACTCGCCAGGGGCGAATCAACACACAAGAACCCCGCTGTACGCCCATCACGACCGAGGACGGCACGGCACCGATGTGCGGCTCGAGGTGAACATCGGCGGTCTCCACACAGACCAGATGCGGCATTCGAACCGGCTTGCCGTCAGCGGTATCGTTGTGACCCATCACGATCGCAGGGAGAGGGGGATAGAACGATGCAGCACCAGCACACTGCAGCGAACCCGTGGGCTGCGGCGGCCGACGTCCGCGAGTACCTCGCGCAAGGCGGCACGCTCCCGGCTGTCCACAGCCCTGTGCCGCTCGACGCCGGCGAGCACGCCGTCGCGGTCCTCAACCACCACACCGGCTCGGCGTTCCACTACGAGCGATACCTCTGGGCCGAGGTGACCGTGCCGGCCCCGGGCCCCACCGTCATCGTTGGACCTCCCGCGTTCGTGGCCGGCGCCGTCGCGATGAGCGCCCTGCGGCGCGCGAGAGTGCAGCACCAAGCGCAAATGGCTGCGGCATGGCAGTGGCGGCCGTCCCCGGTCATGGGAGTCACGCTGACCACGAAGCGGTTGTGGGTGCATCCGTACGGAACCGAGCGGCGGCACTTTACGTTCGACTCCGTCACCGGGCTGTGGGTGCACCACAACACGATGACGCTTGAATTCCCCCAGACAGCGGCAATGCGGCTGACCGGAGCGGCGGTGCCATGGCTGGCCACGGTGATCGAGCACTACCGCCGAGGCGCAGGCTTCGGTCCCGCGCACTTCGGCTGGTCCAACGCGGCAGCCGGCTGATCGGCCTGGTCTCGCCGCTCGAACCTGCGGCCAAGGCGGAGTAGAAGGACGCCGGGGCGAGGGGTGTTCTCGACGTCGCGCCTGACGCACCTCGTCCGTGCGGCTCGCGACTCCGCGCGCCGAAGCGCGCGGGTGACTGCCGAGAGCCCTCGCCCCAGCCTTCTTCCCCGCAACCCGCACGTGAATCCGCGCTCGTCACGAGAGCACCAGATGCTACTCGTCGGGATTCAGACGGCCTGCACCACGTCCGTTGCGTATGGCCTCCGTTGTGCCCGCTGCAGGCACGCCTGCCACCAGACCGACGGTCAGTTCGGCCGGGCCAGCGAGTCTGCGTTCGCTTTGACGGATTCCTAATCCCGCGCTGTGCGTCGACCTCGGTAAACGCCCATCTGTTTCTGATGAATCCCACAATGCTCAAATTGTGGCTATATTGAATGCGTGCCAAATCGGAGGTGACGCTCCCATTTGGCGACTTCTTCCCCACATTTTGACGCAGGGATTCTCATGCTCACAATCGCCGACCATTTCGCGGGGGCGGGCGGCAGTTCTCAGGGATTCGAATCGATCGACTGGGTCAGTCTCGCCCTGGCGATCAATCACTGGGATGTTGCTGTTCGCAGTCACGCGCTGAACTTCCCGAATGCCGACCACGCGATCACTAACCTATCCGTGGTGCCGCCGCGTTACTTTAAGCGCACCGACCTGGCCTGGTTCTCCCCTGAGTGCACGAACCACAGTGTCGCCAAGGGTAAGAAGCGCAATTCGAAAGCTGACCCGACGGCCGTGCGCTCGCGGGCCACGATGTGGGATGTCGTGCGGTTCACTGAAGCGCATTTGTATGAGGCCATCATCGTGGAAAACGTCGTCGACATCATGTTCTGGGACGAAATCGACGACTGGCTGCGGAGCATGCGCAATCTCGGCTACACGTACCAGATCGTTTACGCGAACTCCATGCATTTCCCGTCCGCCAACACCGCAGCCGCTCCGCAGTCGCGCGATCGCGGCTACGTCATCTTCACGAAGGTGGGCAACAAGGCACCCGACCTCCAGTTGCGTCCACCGGCCTACTGCCCGTCGTGCGACAAAGTGGTCGCGGCGATGCAGGTGTTCAAGAAGCGCACCAGCAAGTGGCCCTGCGCCCAGTGGGGCAAGTATGGCCTGCGCAACCAGTACGTCTACCGCTGCCCCAACTCGACCTGCCGCAACGCCGTCGTCGAGCCCTTCACGGTCGCGGCGGAGACGATCATCGACTGGGACACGCCGGGCGAGCGCATCGGCGACCGAGCCAACGAGCTCAAGCCCGCCACGCTCGCACGTATCCAGATCGGCCTCGACCGGTTCGCCAACCCGTTCGTGCCCTTCATCGCCGAGCTGCGCGGTGGCGGCTCCCGTAAGAAGGTCCGCCCGATCACCGACCCGTTCGCGACCATGTGCGCCTCGGGCAGGCACCACATGCTGGTGCGCAACAACGGCACGCGCGGCGCCAAGGACGGCAACATGTGCAGCCCGGTCACCGAGCCCGCGCGCACCATCACCACCCGCGGCCACCAGTCTTTGGTCGGCTGGGAGGGCCCGGCACCGGCCATCGAGGACTGCACCTACCGGATGCTCACCGTGGACGAGATCCGCGCGGCGATGGCCTTCCGTGCGGGCTATCTCCTGGAAGGGACCCAGACCGACAAGATCAAGCAGTTGGGCAACGCGGTCACTCCGCTCTCAGCGGAGTTCTTCGTAGGTCGAGTCGCGGAATCCCTCGGATACCCGCCGGTGGAATACCCCGACGACTACGGCCTCGCGGCCTGACCCGGTTGGGCTCCGGAGATAGATTCTCCGGAGCCCCACCCTGTTCTGTCGCCGAACGGCGCGCATTCGCCGAATCCTAAAGACGGCGAAATTGGATAGAGTAGTTCGTGTCGGACGGGCAATGTTCCGCCATCGACACATCTAATACTCTCTAATCTTCGTGGAGATTTCCATGAGCGAGGAAACTCGTCGCGCCGTTCGCCCTGCAAAACTGCTGACGCAAAACAGTCAGTTGAGAGCCCTTGGAATCTACAACTGGACCCTTCCAGCATGGGCCGACCGATTCGAGGACGACGGCTCCAGCTTCAATACATGCCCCTCGGCTGGCGTCTGCGCAAAACTCTGCTATGCACGGACTAATGCTTACCGTTACCCGGTTGTTCGTCGTAGGCACCAGCAAAACCTCCGCTACGTGCTCGACGACCTGCCCGGCTGGGAGAAGGCAATGACGGCCGAACTCAGCCACAAGAAGTTCCGCGGTAAGTGGATCCGCATTCACGATGCTGGCGACTTCTTCTCCGACGACTACCTCTCAGCTTGGCTTCGCATCATGACCGCATGCCCCGACTCTATTTTCTACGCCTACACCAAGGAGGTTCCGAGATTTCGGCAGCTCGTAGAGCCCGAATACCCGTGGAACTTCAAATGGGTGTACTCGCTCGGCGGCAAGTACGACTCGATGCTCGACCCCGCCTACGACCGCGTCGCCGACGTGTTCCCAAGCGAAGAGGCCATCGCAGAACTGGGCTGGTTCTCCCAGCTCGCCGACGACCGGCTCGCCGTCATCGGCCCAGCCCCGGTCGGCATGGCCAGCAACCGCATCCCGCATCTCCAGAAACTCCAGGGACCTTTCCGGTTCGGCGAACTCCAGAAAGCCCAGGACGAGCGCGCACAGGAACGCCGGAAGCGGCGCACGACAACACCGCCGCCCGACGCCGCGCCCGACTGAGCCGCGCGGCACTGGTACGGCCGCCTGACACCAGAAGTCCAGCGTCAGGCGGCTCTTCCGCCGACCAACAACCTCCCCCGCGCCGGACTGGCCGCCCACGACCAGCGCTGGGAGATCGCACGCCGCCTGCTCACCGACACCGACCTCGCGCTCGTCGACCGCGTCGCCGGACTGCTGCTCGTGCTCTATGCCCAGCCGCTGAGCAGGATCGCCATGCTCACCACCGCACACCTCCTGCGCACCGACACCGGCCACATCCAGCTCCAGCTCGGTGCGCTGGACCTGGTCGCGCCGCTCGATCAGCTCCTGCTCGACCTCGTCGGCAACCGCAAGGGACACGCCGTCATCGGCCACACCGACGACCACCCCTGGCCCTTCCCAGGCGGCTCCCCCGGACGCCATCTCGGCTCCGCCCGGCTCGCCCACAGGCTCAAGAAACTCGGCATCCAGCCCCGCGCTGGCCGCAACAGCGCGCTCATGGAGCCCGCCGCCGAAACGCCAGCCAAGGTCCTGAGCGACCTGCTCGGCATCAGCATCAGCTCCGCCGTTCACTGGACCGAGGAAACAGGCAACGCCCGGCCTGGTTATGCAGCCGAACTTGCACGTCGCCGGCGCTGAGGACTCCTGCCCCCCACCTCACCGCCGAGAAGCCTCATCAGTCATGACGGCGCGAGCCCTTCTTGCGTTTGTCCTTCTTGGGCGAGGTCGTGCCATCGGACGGGGGAGGGAGTTCCTTCTGATTCCGCTGTTCGACCAGCTTCTGCGGCTGGGAGTTCTCAACGTCGCGGGCGCGCGGGTCCTGCCGCTTGGACACGTCGCCGGTCGAGGGCCCCCGAAACAAGCGGTTGAAGGCGTCGATCTGGTCGGCAGTGAGCGTCATCACTCCCAGCAACAACACAGCACCGGTGAGGACCAGCAAGAACCACCACGGCGAACCCACGACCAGAGCGGTGATGAGCGTTCCAACACCGGCACCCTGACTAACAAGTCGCATCTCACGCTGCTTCCTAGGAACTCGCAGGAAGCAGCCTCGACCGCCTTATGCCACGACGAGGAGTCTTCCGCGAGTGGCTTCAACCGTCTGGGTTAGGGCCACTCGCGAAAAGTCAGGACCACGCGGAACACGCGCAGACGACACCACAACCTCACCAGGAGGCCGGTCAGTAGCCGTCGCTACTGCATGGCGAGCGAGCTGATGCCGTTGCACAGCCAGCTGCCGCGCCACGTCAGCACGCCTACCAAGCCTGACCAACCGCTCCAGGAACTGCAACAAGGCCGATAGAGGGTCGACCATGACAGCCCAAGTCCTCGGCGCGCTGAGCGGGCCGACGAGCGACATGACAGCCCAAGGACTCGTCGCACTGCGCGGGGCGAGAAGTGCGCGGGCCAGGGAATCGTGGTCCCCAATGATCATGTCGGCGGACGCCGACAACTCGCGCCACGAAGCCTGGGCGAACTCCGCGACCTGCTTGCGGCTAAAACCGGTCGCTGCTGCCGTCTCGTTGAGCAACACGACAGCGCCCGACGTCTTCAGCAACGCGCGGTAGTAATCCCTCGCGCGCTGGTTCTCTGGAGACGCGAGGAGATCGAAGGCGCTGGAGCCTGCGAGGGCGCGATGCGACTCATCCGCACTCGCCTCCGCAGTCGTCGCCATAGCACCCATTATGCCCACAACGTCTCGTTGCAACTCCGCAACATCCAATATCCGGGGTTACCAATAGCGCGGGCGTTCACACTCGCCGCCGAGAACGACATCCGCGGCCTGGTCGCCTTCTCCGACCCGATGGAGCGTTGGCCCGTGAGCGCGGACGGCCGGCCCGAGCGGTTCATGCCTGGGCACTACGGCTACGTCTACCGGGCCCTGAACTTCGCCTACCTCGGCACGACCACCCCGCGGCAGATCATCGTCCTGCCCGACGGTGAGCAGGTGCTGGAACGGTCCCTGAGCAAGCTCACCGGCGGAGAACGGGCTGCCGACAGCGTCATCGCCCGCCTGATGGCGAAAGGAGCCCGCCATCTGAGAACAGTGGTGACCGCGCGCTGTGGCTGGAGGCCGCACTGCGAGCCTGCGGAGCCCGAAGGCTGCGGCACTCTGGCAAGCACAAGTACGCGATCCGGATCGGGCGCACCCGAGCCGAGCGCACCGACACCGTGCTCGCCCGCCAGGCGGTACGGGCGTTCCCAAGCGGCATGCCCAGCTCGACATCTTCGCGCCGCTCGAGGAGCCGTCGTGAGCACGTCAAGGCGGTGCGTGGTGCTCACGCTCGGCACTCACGCCCCGCTGCGGATGAGGGTCTTGAACGAGTTGGCGAACCTGCGCCAGGAGTATGGCGGTCTCACAACCAGGCCCTTGATGCTCCCACGCGTCAACGAGATGCAGCAGATCAGCTGCCACTTCCGCCGACCACGGACGCCATCCCGCTGCTTCGACTTCACCGCGCGCCTGGGCTGCGTAGTCGGTGGGCACCAGACTCAGGATCTCGCGTGCGATGCCCAGAATGCGTTCATCGATGCCATCAGCTGGAGCACCCGCGTCGAGCTGGCTGAGTTCGATGCCGATCTCGTCTGCGGCGATCTCGGCCAGGCCGGCAGGAAGCACAGTCGAAGCGAGCGTGGCAGCGCGCCGCAATACGGCGGCGGGATGGCCGTTCACCGTCCGGGCCCTGTCTGCACAGAGCCCGCCTGTCCGTAGAGCGACGGCGGGTGACCTGCGAGCTGGCGCATGATCGCCTCTGCGATCTCGTCGTGCGCACTTTGGAGACCAAGTCCGTCCAGAGTGGACTCGACGTCGGTGAACTCAGGGTCGTGCTCATCACGCCATAGGGTTGCCCAGGCTCGTTCACCGTCTGCTGGTGCTACCACGAACAGGTGGTCGTCGTACCCAGCGATAGCGATCGCGGCCTCTTCTTCGTCCGACGCGCCGGTCAGACGAGCCTTGAGACCGTTGAGAGCCAACAGGGCGATGACGGGATCGGCGAGAATTCGGGCGTCCGCGACCGGGTGAAAGAATCTCTCGTACAACACGCCGAGCTCCACAGGGGCCGCGCCATCCACCTCGTCCGGGTCGTACTGCACGGTGATGCTCAGCAGTCTCACGGAGTCCTGGGTCTCCTCGGTCAGCCATGAACGCATCTCCTCAACGGCTGCGAGCGCGGTGGTGCCGCCGAACGCGCGGCGGGTCACGTGCACGTCCGTGCCGTAGCGACTGCGCGCGGAGGGCTGGACGGGGATCGCCTGAGGCGACAGGTAGCTGACGTGGACCGTGACGTCGTCGATCGGCACGCGCAGGTTGTGCGCGACGTGCGTGCGTGCAGCGTCGGCTACCGACGCGGTCGTGGACTCCTCGACGGTGCCCGGGAAGCCCTCAACCCGGATGGACCACCCATCCTCACCGTAGGACTTACGGGCGAACGCCGTGAAGCGGTAGCGCGGCATCGAACATCCCTCTCACCTTCATGTGGGTCTCAGCAGGTACACCCGCCGAGCCGCCACGCGCGCGCCCCGCCAGCCTCCGGGCACAACGCATCCAATCGCTCAACCTTGTTGCCGTCGCGCGCCTGGAGATTGAGCCTCAGGCACGAGATCAGGCATGCGTGGTGGCAGGTGTGGGAATGAGCGCTCACCCCGCCACCTCAGCTGTCCCTGAGGCCGACTGCTGTGGTTGCAGTCCTGAGCGTTAGACCAGACACCGGTTCACGGTCGCTGCTGGTGCTAGCCGGCGTCGACTGAACCATCCCGCTCGGCGCCGCCGAACTCCGCGGGTGGGTCCGCTGCGGGCGGCTCGTCCTGCGTGCTCTTCGATGCCGTGCGTTGTCTGGAGGCTGGGCGTGAACTCGGCTGGTCGAGGTTCAGGCCACGGAGTTCCTTCGAGGTCCACCCCGCCGAGCGGGCCGTCTGGAGGGCCACGCGCGCTTGCTCGACCCGATTGGCCTTTTCGGCTTTGGCGCTATCGAGGATGCGCTGTGCTTGTTCTTGCGCGTCCGAGAGCACTCGCTTCAGTTCTTCTGGCGCGGCCCTACGCGAGGCGACCGCGAGATCGGCGAGCGCCTTGAATTTTGGTTCGTGTAGCTCTCGGGCGGCCTTCTCCGCCGCTGCTCGAATCTGCTTCTCCCCCATGTACGGAGCCTAGCTACGTCGGACGCGATTGGATCCTGTGGGAGGGCCGAAATCCCAACGCGCGGCACCCATCGAACTGACTGTTTCTGTCGCTCTCGTCGAGATCTGCCACCTCTGCCGGTGCCGCTCGATCACGGGCCGTGACCAGGCGTGCGGGTCTCGTGGCAGCTTCGATGCAGTCGGCGATCGGGCCGCCGCGCCTGTGTGGACGGATACCGGGACCGTCTGCGCTGCTGATCGCTGATGAGCCACCTGGTGCGGCGCGGATCATTTGACGACTGGTGTTCTACGGCCCCGTGAACGAGAAGAGCAAGCGGCAGTCGAATGCAGAGGATCTGGCCCCTCGCTCCATTTTCTGCCGGTCCCCACGGCTAGCCAAATTGCGCTAGATTTGCCTTGTCGGAATTCAGGGTGACGCCCAATTCCCGACCTTCTTCCCCGCAACTCACAAGCCAAGGAATAGACCCATGCTTTCGCGTACCCTCCATCAGTCCACCGAAGTTCAGGTGCTCCCGACGTCTCTTCACAGGTGGGACGTCAACCAGGAACATGACCCTGCTATCTGGCCATACGACCTCGCGTGGCACGGGCTCGCTCTGAAGCCCGACGCATCGGCGTGCCGACTCGTCGCGGCTCGTCTCACCGGATTCTCGCTGCAGCGCCGCAGGCCCGCCGCGCCGCTCCCGGAAACGGTGACCGTCACGATGACCGAACCGACCGTGCGAACCGCTTCGGCAGCGGCCTGGGCGCTCGCACCGGGCGTGGCCCTGGTTCTCGAACTGCCCAGCGCGTCCGAACTCGCGTTCAGGATCCGGCTGGACGCTGACAACGGATGGTTCACCCTGTACCCGCGCATCGCCGAACGCTGGGCGTCCGCGCTGCTGACCATCGCCGCTCTGCTCGACGACGCGCACGCCTACGTCGCGACGGTGCTGAACCAGCGGTGGGCAGGCCACACCGTGGAGGCACGCCTCAACCTGTTTCTCGACGCGGCCGAGCCCGACCTCACTGCCGAACAGTGCGCGTTCGCCGACAAGGTCCGCAAGGTCCTCGCCGACGAGCAGGACGCCGCACAGACCGACCTGATCAACGCCGCGTTCGACGTCGCCAACCCGGATCTGCCCTTCGCGCTGAACGACCTCGTGCACGGCGACACCCTCGATCACTGCGACGCCGCCGAGGTCATCCGGCGCCTTGCATACAAGTACCGCATCCCGATCTTCGCGCTGTCCGCAGCACACACGGAAATCCGCGCCGCCCTTAAGCGCGATGGCATGGGTGACGACCGACTGACCGAGGCGCAGTGGCGGCGGTTGACGAACACCGAACATGTGCGCGAGCTCCCCGACCGGATCGCGCACGACGTCAGCTGTGGTCTCCTCCTGACCAACGTCGAAACCGCGCTGCTTCAGGCTGGGGTCGTGTGCCGGGGTCCGGCCGACGACCCGTGCCACTGCCCTGAACGCCTGGAGAACGGCGTGGACGTGACGTGGGGACGATGCGCCGAACACCGCCCCGCAACCCTGGCGAGCGCAATCGCCGCGCCGTGCCCGACCGGCTGGCGGGGCTTTGAGGAACACAACGACGACGGCACGGGCGTGTGCAAGGTCTGCTCGATGCCGCTGACCGAGCACGATCTCGCGGGCGTTGCCGACCCCGACGGGCACGTGCCCGACACGGTCTAGTCGACCACTGCTGGTCGTGTCCCGCACCCCGCCGGGCACGACCAGCCCACAACACCCGCTCATCGCCTATCTGGGCGGACATCGGAAACACCGGCAGAAACAGTCGCCGCACCACGTGCGCGCTGACGTCCCGTCGGCCGGACCGCACCTGTGCCAAGGAAACGATCACCGTGCTAATCCTCAACGGCGGAGCCCTGCCCACCCTGCAACGCTGGCGCTCGGAGAACCCCAAGGCCCAGCAGCACCTCGGGCGGCTTGCCCGCCCCCGGCATTGCTCGGACCTGCTGGAAACGCTGGACGCCGGAATCCCGGTCGGAGTCGACAACGAGGCCTTCAGCAAGTGGAACCAGCCGCTGTTCATCAAGATGCTCGGACGCCTTGAAACCGCGCTGTACGGCCGCCCGGCCCGCATGAGCGAACGATTCGCGCCACTCGCCGCCGGTATGGGGCTTGATATGACTCAAGTAGGTCTTCCTGCCGAACCGACGCTGCCATCGTGGCACGAAAACCTGCTATTCGTCACCGTCCCCGACGTACCTTTCGACGCGGCAGCCACTGCCGAGCTCTGGCAGCAGTGGACGCCGCTGATGTCGCACCTGCCTCTGGCGTTGTGCGTGCAGGACGGCGCGGGCGACATCGGCATTCCGTGGAACACCCCCAACCTCCGCTGCCTGTTCATGGCCGGATCGACCAGCTACAAACTCTCCGACGAGATGGCCGCTATCTGCCGCGAAGGCAAGGCCCGCGGACTGCACATCCACGCCGGCCGGGTGAACAGCCGCGCACGCATCCGCTACATGCTCAGCCTCGGCATCGTCGACAGCATCGACGGCTCCGGCTTCGACACCTGGCGCGACACCCACCTCGGATGGGGACTCGACGAGGTCTCCCGGCAGGACTACCAACTCACGCTCTCTCCGGGAATCGACCCAACCGCGAAAACACGATTCCCCGCAAATGCGCTAATGTTCTCGTAGGCCAAGAAAGCTCGTCTATGACTGGCGTCAAGACGGATCAATTTCTGGCTCCTGCATATATCGCGAGCGCGGCGTGACGGCCGCGTTCGCTACTTCTTCCCACGATTCGCATAAAGGCGGAAACCTCATGCAGCACAGCTCTGCCCAGACCAGCTCACCGACGGCGGAACCGCGCCCTAGCCGCGTCACGCTGACCGGCGCCACGAACGGCGTCGTGCCCGCCCCCTTCACCGCCCCCGAGTGGACGGTCGGCGACGACGTGATCGCAGCCCGGTGGTGCGTCAGCGGCCCCGACAGCCACGGCAAACTGGGCGCCACGACCCTCGTCACGACCCCGCTCCGCTCATTCCTCACGTCTCAGGACATGGCGGACGTGATCTCCTGCGCCACCCCGGAGTACCGCGAGGAGCCCACGGCGTTGCAGATCAAGTCCCGGCACCTCCCGGCTGTCCTGCCCGCTACTCTCCAAGAGTTCGCCGATACGGCCCTAGGAAACCTGCGTCACGCCGTGATCAGCGGCGATGCGGACGTCCTGGCGTTCTTTCCGCACGGCTCGTTCCTGTCCACCCCTACCACTGCTGTCGCCGCCTACTACATCTGTGACGCACTGGAAGCGATGGCACGGCGCCTGCGGGATGCCGCCCACACCGCGACCAGTCCGCTGAAGGAAGCCGTGCACCACGCTGCTCTGCTGCTGCACGCGCAGGCCGCACACGTCCACGTCGTGCAAGCACTGGGTGAGGTCCAGCACGAGATCGACGCGCGATTGATCTCCGTCGCCAGCAACCTGTACGACTGGGCCGGGCCTGCTGACGATCAGGAGACCGCCGCCGCCGTCGACGCCGTGGTGTCGATGATGCTCCGCCCGGCCGAGCCGTTGAGGCTTCCCGTCGAGGCCGCGGTCACCGCCGCGCGCGCCTTCGTGGACGCGATCGGATGCGCTGGTACGCACGAGATCGCTACGGACACAGCGGGAAGCAGCCCCGAGGACCAGGCACGGCTGCTCCGCGTCCTCGACGAGGTGCGCGACTGCCTCACGGAGTCGATCCAGGATCTTGCGGACGCCGGTGTCGGGTACGTCGGCTCCAGCGTGCTGGCTGATGCGGCCGCGAAGTTGAGCTCAGCGGGCGAGGACCTCCAGTCGCTGATCGTCGGGCTCGACACCGACGAACTCGACACCGAGGTTCGTCGCGCGGCCGAGTAGCCGAGGCGAACGGTCCTGGGTGGCGGGGCAGCGCATCGCACTGCCCCGCCACTCCGATCGCTGATCTTCACTCGGGCAACCGGCCCACTCCTTTTCTCTGCCACGAACAGCACGTTCCCGTCCACGCAAGGAGATCCAGTGAGCAACACCGCCGAAGGCTTCTACGTGCCCGGCCCTGCGGGTGGCCTGATCCACACCACTGACCCCGAGGTCGCCCAGGTCGCCATCGAGGAGCAGGGCGACGACTGGGACGACTACGACCCCAGGACCCACGACACGAGGACCTGTTGGCGTGACGCCGGAAGGTGCCCCGGATGCCGTGACGAGATCTGACATAGGGGAGAGAACAGCCGTGACTAGTAAGGGCCCCCAGACGCTCGCGGAACAGGACGGCGTGCGCGCGCTCGTCGCACCGTACGTGCACGGTGCTGGCAAGCGGCAGATGTGCCTGTTCGACCTCATCGCACCGGCTCCGCCCGCCGGGTTCGCGCCAGAACCAGAACTCGCGAGCTATGACTGGATCCTGTTCAACTCCTCCGGCGGCAAGGATTCCCAGGTCGCGCTATCGCACGGTGTCGCACTCGCCGACGCGGCCGGCGTCGACCGGTCGCGCATCGTGGTCGTCTATGCCGATCTCGGCCGCGTCGTGTGGCCGCAGACTCGTGAGATCGCCGAAGCTCAGGCCGGAATGCTCGGCGTGCGGTTCGAGGTGGTGAGTCGGGAAAAGGGCGACCTTCTCGACTACGTGATCGACAAGAATCGCCGCCGCGTAGCCGATGGCAAGACCGGCACACAAACCTTGTCCTGGCCATCGGCATCGGCTCGCTGGTGTACAAGCGATTTGAAGACCGGTCCTGTCGCGAAGCTGATGACGCGGTTGGTCGCCGAAACCCGCCTCCAACGTCCGTCGCATCGTGTTCGCGTGCTGAACTGCCTCGGCATCAGGGCCGAGGAATCGCCCCACCGCGCGAGGAAGACGGCGTTCGGTCCCGATCCTGCGACGTGGTCCTCCGCGCGAGAAGGTTCCGGCTCTCCAAGGCCACACAGCAAGCGCGAGGTCGATCGGTGGCTGCCCATCTTCACCTGGACACGCGCACAGGTGTGGAAGGAGATCCGCCGTTCTGGCTTGCCCTGGCACTGGGCTTACCAGTTCGTCGACCGGCTCTCCTGCATCGAGTGCGTGATGTCGCCATTTCGGCAGCTGGTCATCGGCGCCTACTTCAACCCAGAACTTGCCCTCGCCTACCAGTCCGCCGAAGCCGCGACGGGGCACAGCTTCAAGCCGGACCTCACGATGACCGAAGTCATCGACGCGGCAAGAACAATGCCGCCACCTCGACCGCGGGACCCGTTCCAACTCGCACAGGCCTAGCTGGCCTCGCCCGAGACGCGAAGCCGACCCCGGTGTTCACCTCCCCCACCCCCGCCGTGGCCTCACACCAGTTGGGATCCAGCTCACTGGCGTGACACCGCCTGATCCGCGCCCCCCCGCCACGCGGCGGGGGGCGCACTCCGCTCGCAGGCCCCGTTTCAGCCGCCATCCACCGAAGATCGTGCCGGTCCGTAGCCGGCGCGGCGGGCACCAACGGCGGCGACACCCGCAGCGCTTTGACGCCGCGATCAGCTCGCGCAGACCGCCCACGAGATACCCCCATGGGGTATAGTTGATCTTGTTGGGCCGGTGAGTACACCCGGTATCTCCAGCGAATTCGTCGATCAGCAGCAACCTCAGCGCGTCAGCGCCCAGGTTGCCCACGTATCGAACCGTCCACTCGAAATTGGGACTGAGAACGCATGAACCACGAGCAGAACACCGCCGGGCGCACCCGCATCCACGACGGACACACCGATCGAAGCGCAGTTCGCGGCAACACGGAGGCGGCAGACCGATGAGCAACGACGGCTTCTGGGAAGTGATCGGCGACCAACTCCACGAACTGGAGTCCGCGAGTAGCGCCGCTGACGTGGTGGGGATTCTCTCGCACGAACGAAACCCCTACGGGTCGGGCACGACTGGCGGGGACGGGTTCTTCGCCGGTAGCGGTGGAGACGACACCGTGCAGGACGCGTTGCGCACGGCCGGGTGGGAGTACGAGTGGTACGACGCTCGCTACCACTTCTGCATGCGAGCGCCAGACGGTTCCCTCATCACATACGTCGAAGGTGACATCTACCTCGGCAACAGCCGAGCGCCGAAGAACGGATGACCCGTCCCGGCACGGCCATGCGGCAGCAAGGTGTGGCCGTGCCGGGATGTGGACGCTGAAAGTCGGCGTGGCCCAAGCGCGGGTGCGCACGCTCCGGGCCACAGCTCTTCCCCGCACTCGACCTGGGACATGTCCCCATGCCCGGTCACACGGGTTACCTACAGCCCCAGCCAGACCGGAGAACGCGGGTGACGCCACGTTCTCCCCTCTTCCCCACAACGACCCGCTCTCAGAAAGGCCGTACATGCTTCCCCAGAGCACTGCTGACGCAGGGACACGACACGCGCTCGACCTTGCCGCAAAGCACGGGTTTCAGGTCACCCGGCTCACGATCGACGGCAACACCCACCAGCCCGGCTCACCCGGTTTCGATCCGCGCCTCGTGCTCCACACCGAGACTCGAAGCGAGGACCAGTGGGGAGTGCGGGACGCAGTGCACGGTGGATCGTTCTTCAACGTCACGACCGGGCAGTGGGACCCCGAACGGGTAGCCCGATGCAGCGAGACGCCCGAAGAACACCAGGCGTACTTCGCGACGCTCGCGGAAACGCTGCAACGGGCACAAGCCGCACTCTGCCAACGCCTCGAAAGCGTCCGCGGACATTCATCGTGCCCAAGGTGCGAGGCGACGACCACGGCCACAACTGGGACCGGGCCGGCGGCCCCTGCCGAAGCCGCGATCACCGCTGCCCGAACGTTTGTCGACGCCATGGAGCGCGCCGGGCTGCACGAGGTGGCCGCCGACGCTGCGGTGAGCAGCGTGGACGTGCAGGTGGGGCTGATCCAGGCTCTCGACGGTGTACGGGACTGCATCGGGGAGACGTTCACCGAGCTCGCGGGAGCCCTCGACCGCGACATCGACGCCGACGCGCTGAACGACGCCGCCGCGCACCTGAGCACGGCGGGTGAGGACGTTCTCGGCTTGCTCGACGTGCTCGACCCCGAACGGGACGCGGCCCACCGCCACTGACCAGCAGCGGTTCCCAACGCGGCGGGGCATGTCACTCCTGCGCTCCGCCGCGCCCTTCACCGCGTCGTTCAGCGGCCCGCCACGCGTACTGACCGCACCGATTCCCACCACCGAGGTGAAGCAGCGATGACGGACACCCTGGATTTCCTGCGCCAACGACTCGACTTCCTCGAAGCCGCCCACAGCCACAACCGCGACGACTGCCCCTGTGACGGGGACTGCGACCCCGCCACGTGCGAGTGCGGCGACGGCCATGACTGCGACGAGATGCAGACCTACGAGGGCGACCAGGACAGGCACCTGACCGAGACCTTCGCAGCACTGGACGAGTTCGTCCGCAACGTGCGGACGTTGCTCGCCGACCACAACCAGACGCCGGACACCCGCGACCATGGCGCGAGCTAGCGCCCGAACTACCAGCTCGCACGAGAACTGAGGAACGAGGGGATCACCATGAAGACACACCGCATGTCACCGCGGATCCAGCCGGCGCGAGCACTCACGCGAGACGACATCGAGGCCCTCCGCAGTGCGGGACGGATGGAAGTCCGCTTCGAGGCTAAGACCGGAATAGCCGCGGTTCGGGTAGAGAGTGCCAGCGTTGACCGCCGCGCCCAGTACTACCCGGACAAGGGCAGCGAATCCGGCCTGCGCGGCAGGACGATCCGGACCGATATCGAGATCTTCGGCAACGAGCCTGGCGGCCACAGGCAGCTCTGGGGCATTTCCGACGCGATCACCACTGTCTGTGAAGCGCACCTCACTCCGACGGGCGGACTGGTGAGCACTGCAATCGCATTGCTGGAGGAGGGCGACACCCTCACGCAGGTTTGGTTCGCCGACTGCGCTGGGCCAGGACTGCTTCACGAGGCGAACCTGACCCTCGACGAACTCGCGCTCCGGATCAACCGGCCAGGACACCGAGCACTG
This sequence comes from Lentzea sp. NPDC092896, assembly GCF_044754905.1. NCBI lineage: Bacteria > Bacillati > Actinomycetota > Actinomycetes > Pseudonocardiales > Pseudonocardiaceae > Lentzea > Lentzea sp. NPDC092896. The sequence goes on along the minus strand of NZ_JBIVPX010000001.1, from coordinate 342,509 downwards.
GTGTTCAGCCTTGCCAGCTATGCGACTGCTCCGGCCGACCCCGAACGCCTGATCCGCAAGCATCGGGACACCCTTCGATGACGAGTTCCGTCGTGCAGCCTGCATGACCCAGATATCCGAGCGCCTCAGCGTCGGTAGCCGCTGTACTCCGCAACCACCGCACCGGGCTGCGGAGCACAGCGGGTCTCAGAAATACCCCGAACCCACTCTTGTCACAAGGCGATACCCCTGCGCAAGTCAGCGACAGGAGTGCGATCCGCCGACCGAATGCGAGCGCCGAAGTTGCTGTGCCGCGGACGTAGATTCCCAAGCCCGCGGCGCGGCCTCGCGCCGCTCCCCTCGTCCTGGAAAGGACTCATCATGCGGACAAATGACACCGTCCAATTCGCTCGGCTGATCGCCGAGCTCGCGGCCACTGGCCGGTTCGACAACGACGCGGTTGCGTCGGTCTCGACTGCGGCGAGGATGCGGCCAAGCGACGTCATCGAGTTGAAAGACCACGCGGTCCGTCTGTGGGAGGAGGTTCAACAGCACGCTAATCCGGCGGCCTGGGTCGAGGAGACTCTGGGCTCAGAGACGCCGAGTGCACCCGCCGATACGCAGGCCGACGCTGTTCACCAGCTCGCATACGGCTACGCGTTGGGAGTGCTGCACGCTCAGCCACAAGGTGTGTCATACGGCGTGCGAACCGAGCAGGAAGCGTCTGAATTCGCGCGGGCCTACCGCGCGCAGTTCGAGATCGACGCGTTCACTCGCGAAGTCGGGTCCGCGTTCGGCGAGTGGCGGACCACTGGCTCGGTGATCACGTAACCAAGCCCGACCATGTCGAGCCGCTCGTTGACGAACCGGGCTCGGTGAGACCAGACCCGCCAACGGAGCAAGTCACCGTCCGGCCGGCGAATCGCACCCCGGCTCGCACGGTCGGACGTACCGCGATCGCAGGGATAATGGCGCCGCTACGACCTTCGACACGCGAACCGTAGGCGCGCTGACTGCGCTCCGTCACCGTGGCTCGACGCGCTCATCTTGGGCACTGCTGGTGATCCTGGTGGCCAGTGCCACTGGCCGTCACGGCAGTGGCGCTTGCGCTGATGCGGCTGCTGGACGTTGCGAGCCCGTACCCGAAGGGCGTCCGAACACCTACGTTCAATCGCCCAGCTCGGAACCTCCTCCGCTCTAGCCGGCGGGCACACTCGATCCGACAGTGCCACCCGAACAGCCCCGCGGACATCGTCCTGCGGGGCTGTTCGCATGCCGATAAGTGCCGACCGATCCAGCGTCATGTCGCCATCAATACCGACATGAACCACGAATCGACTCACGCACCGGCATACCCCCAGGGGGTAATGTTGATCTTGTCGATCCGGTGATGACTTCCCGGATTCTCTGACGCCTTCACGCAATCCCCCCACAGCCTTGGAGAGAACTGTGACGACCGCGCACGCCGAACGGACGGTAGAAGCGCTCAGCGACGCTATTGAGCGAGCGCTACACGACAAGTACACCCTGGTCCACCTCGACCGGGCCGATTCGCTCTCTGCGGACGTCGTGGCAGCGCTGGTCAGCGGAGACAACCCGTGGGAGACCAAGGGCGGCGAGGCACTCACGGAGTGGGAGGGCGAGGCTCAATGGATCAACGCGTGCGACGTCGTAGACGAGCTGGCCAAGAACCACTTTCGCCTCTGGGAGCGGCAGGACGACGTCGACTATGAAGAGTTGCTGAAGGACGAGTGGCTCGGTAGCGATGCGCGGATAGTCCTGATCGAAACGGTGCAAGCGCGTGACGAGTCGAAGTGGTTCGGGGAACTGGTCAACCGCCACGGCGCCGTGCTGTTGAGGGTGACCATCAAGCAGATCAACGAAGACGCAGACCTCGGCTTCACCGCGCTTGAGCCCGAACAGTTCCTCGACCGAATGGGTTTCAGCCACACAGAGCACAACTTGCATCTCGCCGGTGAGGTGATCGACAACGCGTCGCCGGAATTCAGCGTGGCGATCGGCCAGGCGCTCATCGGCGTCGATCTGGCGACGGTCGTCCGCCTGCCAGCCAGCGGCACGGTAGAACTCCGCAATCCACATGTGTGGCTAGGCAACCCGTTCGCGGGGTCCGGTTGGTGCAGCGAGGAAGCGTTCACAGGAACGCTCACCGTGGACCGCAGCGACCTGAGGACCGACAAGGACGCGTTCGGCTGCTCCTGGGACGAGGTGGTCGGCGGCACATCACCGAGCACCTACACAGGTGAAATCGCGGCATCCGCGGACGTGCGGTAGGCCAGTCATCGCCTCAGCCGCGCTGCCCGGCGGTCGGAATGACCGCCGGGCCCTTCTGCTGACGGGGCCTTCAACGGACCGGCGCAGCCATGATCAATATGAGCTCTCGGCAGAGCAAGATAGGCAAAACCGAGTCGGTTTTGCCACGACCGCGGCGTCAGCTGGCAGACTGTCGGTAGGCAGCCCCCCACCGCTTGCCTCAGGCCGGCGGGCCGGTCATCGGGGGGTGGTCCAAGATGGACGTTGAGCACGATGCCGGCCACGACGCGGCACTGCCTTCGCCTCGTTATCGCGATCACTCGAAGTCCGGAACGCGCAAGCAGCGCGGCATACTGCGCTTCTCTGACGCGGAATGGGCACCAATCGTGACCGTGTCCGCAAAGGACGGATGGGTGCCGCAGGCCTGGGCTCAGCAGGTCGCGTTCGCTGTTGCATCCCGTCGCCTGGCAAGGGCGGCGGGCAGCGGCGCCGGAGTTGATGAGCACCTTGAATCGTTACGGGGCGCGCGACGTCTGCTGACGGTCATCGGCGGCGACATCCACGAGATTGCCAGAGAAGCGAACGCAAGAGGAGAGCTGCCGAGCGAGGCCGCGCTCGTCGAGATGCTGGCCATCCTCGGGCAACGCGTGCAGTCGCTGGACACGTGTATCGCCGCACTGCGTCCTGGGCTGATGCCATGATTGCCAAGGTGGTACGCGGCTATCGCCCGGCTGGTCTGTTGCGGTATCTGCTGGGGCCTGGCCTGCACGAGGAGCATCGGAACCCTCGCGTGGTGGCATCGTGGGACGACGCTAGCTGGGCACACCAGCCCGCCAAGATCGGCCCTGGGGAGTTCGATTTCGACCTCCGTGCGCTCACCACGACGATGCAGGAACTCGCGGCGCTTGCTGGCCTACCATTGAGCAATCCTCCAGCACTGACCGATGAGTGGCGGGAGCATCTGCTGTCTGGGGCGCCACCGCGGGCGGATGCGCCGGAATGGCTGACGCAATACCAGTACGACCCGCGTAAGCGCGCGGTCGTGCTGCGTCAAGGCTATGTGTGGCATTGCCCAGTGCGTCTGCACCCCGACGACCCAGTACTGAGCGATGCGCAGTGGGAGCACATCGCCAAGCGGTTGATGAAGGCCGTGGGGATTCACGACGAGGGATGCCGGTGGATCGCGGTGCGGCATGCCGACGACCACATCCATCTGATGGCGACGCTGGTGTCCGAGCGGACCGGTAAGCGTGTCTACCCGTTCCGGGACTTCGTGGCGTTGCGTGAGGAGTGTCGCGAGCTTGAGCGTGAACTTGGGTTGGTGCGAACCGCTGGAGCGGACAAGACCGCGTTGCAGGCTCCCACACGCAAGGAGAAGGGGAAGGCTGCCCGGCTAGGCGAGCGTGTGGGCTGGTTCCAGGACCGCGACGGCAGTGCTCTCACGCCGAAGGTGGTGCTGCGGCGTGCAGTGGGTCGACATGCCGCGGTGTGTCGGGACGGTGAGGAGTTCCTGGACGCGCTTGAGAGCGACGGCTTGTCGCCGGTCGTTCGGCGAGATGGCGAGGGTCGGATCGTGGGATACGCGGTTTCACTGCCTGGCGACGTGACCTCGGCTGGTGCATCGGTGCTGTACTCGGGGTCGAAGCTGGGTGCGGACTTGAGCTGGCCGAAACTGGAGACGAGGTGGCGCTCGGCGAGCGAGGCCGAGGATGGCAAGCTCGATCCGGAGGCGATTGATCCGGGATCGTTGGAGGGGCGCCGTGCGGCGTTGCAGGATGCGGCCCGTGTTGTCGAGCTGGCGCTGGCGGCGGTGCGCGGGAGTGAAGACGCCGAGGACGCCGGAGGGATCGCGCATGCGACTGGTGAGGTGCTGGTCGCGTTCGCCCAGGGGCGTGATGGTCGGGTGGCAGGGGAACTGACTGACCTAAGCGAGGTGTTTGACAGGGCGGCTCGTGTGCCCCATCGCGTCCTTCCATCGGTGCTGGGTCCGGCGGCGGCGGAGTTGCGGAGGACGGCTCGTCGAATCGGGGCGGTGGGCGTGCTGTCCGGCCGCGGGCGTGAGCGTGATGCGGCCGTGGCATTGGTGGTGGCGCTCGCCGCGCTCATCACCGAGATCGCAGCGTGGCAGGAGATGCGGGGCAGGGTGCATCAGGCTGCGGCTGCTCGTGTTGTAGCGCGTGGGTTGCGGCTGGAGAGGGATGCTGCTGTTCGTCGGCCAGCAGGGACTCCAGCGCGGCCGGCGCCTGGCCGCCGGGTGGCATGGGTTGCGGCGGAGCCGCAGGAGCGAGTGCCCAAGCCAGGTCCGCGGTCGCGTTGAGCGCAAGTGGCCATTGCACGCCTCCTCCTTTCGATTGGGCGCCGTTTGGGCCGTGCCGCCGAGACCGTGGTGCGAGTCAGTCGCCGAGGTCGTGTGCTGGCGCGTCACAACTGCAACGCATCGAGGCGGTGGCCGCAGCACGCATGGATTCCGTGGCTGACAAGGCAAAGGGCCTCCGCAATCAGAGACCATCCGTAAGCCTGCCACCGAAGGTGGCCGGTGCCGGTCAGGTATCCCGCGCAGAGCTCCGGCAACCGGGTGCGAACCTGAGTTAGCGCCGCCACGAGCACTGTCAGGGCAGTGGTGTTAGCAGGGTGGGGCGAGAGTGCGGCGACGCGCGCTCCTCGCGGCAAAGGCCACGCGGCGTTAGCTTGAGGTGTTGTCGACTGTCCGCGCCGCGGCGATATCGGTCGGCGGCGTATCGCGGCGTTTGCTTCACCACTTGCCGCGAAGCGAAGGCCGCACGTCCGCGAGGAACGTCTGCCACCGCAAGCCGGCCCAACGAGCGGCAAGCCGCACGACTAGCTCGGCGTTGCGCGGTGAGGCGACAGCCTCTAGCGCCGTGCGTACCTCTGACGTGGCCGATTCGTTGTCCCCAAACCGCTGGCGCATCCGTCTGTGGCGGGACACGTCGGTCACGAAGTCGACCAAGCGCTTCGGATCAGCGTGCATGAGCAGCATCTGCGGGTAGAAGGCCAGTAGGTAGTCCGGCGTATCGTCGCGCCACCCCCGCGCGCGACAGTCGTCCGCCCAGGCGTGCAAGGCGGCGCGGCATTCGGCGAGGCGAGCCGGTCCGAGCCCGGCCGACGCGGCGTCTACTCCCTCGGCGTGCGCGAGGTGGTAGACGGAAACTCCGTTTCTCTCAATCTTGGCGAAAATCCGCCTCGTAACGAACTCCTGGATCACCTGCTCGGGTGAGCCGGTCAGGTCGCGGAGATCCGGCACTGAAAGACCGCCGCCGGAAGCGGTGATCAGGCCGAGCACGTCTGGATCGGATGATCCACCGTTCAGGACCTTAGCCAGTTCTCGTTCCATGTCGACTCGAAGGTGTTGTGCGTGCGCGCTCGGGTTGAGATGGCGGACGATGCCTGCGGCGCGCAGGGTGTGGTGGTGGGGCAGGTCGCTGGGAAGCGGCGGATGGGGTCGCGTGCCGACAACAACGCGTAGCCCTCTTGGCACGTCGGCGGGTAGCAGTGCGGCGATGCTGTGGGTTACGGGCCCAGCTCCCGCTCCTCGGTCCTCGTCCAGGCCGTCGACGAGCAGGACCAGGTGCTCACCGCGAGCGAAGCAGGCTTGCGCCGCTTCCCCTAGAAGTTTGAGGAAGGTGGCATCGCGACCAGCCTCGGTCAAGAAGACCGGGCTTTCCCTACCGAGCATCACCAACAGCTGCTCGATCACGTTGTCGACGAACGCCGAGCGGTCGTCCTGGCCAGCTAAGCGTCCCGTGACGAAGAACGACACGACCCGTACTCCGGTCGGTGGGTGCAGTGCGAACCACGACAACAGCGCTGTTTTGCCGGACCAGGGCGCGGCCACTAGCTGGAGGTAGCCGGGCTCGCCATCGGAGGTGCAGAAGGCCGCCAGGTCCGCGAGTTCACGGTCCCGGTCGGCCAGCATCTGGGGGGCGATTCGCCGGATCTGGTTCAAGTAGCGAGACTGCACCGGAGAGAGTGCGACATCGTCGACGGTGCCGGCGTCGGCGGTTGAGTAGATCTCGACGTCGTCACCGACCTGGCTCTGCAGGTACGCACCGAGCCTGTCGAACAACGAACTCGCCTGCTCGTCGGACACCTCAAGGTTCTCGGCGTGCTCGATCACAATGCTGGCGTGCGCTGAGAGCAGTGCACAGAGCGGCCATTGGCCGACGTCCTGCGGCTGCAGTGGAAACAACCGGTTCACCAGTGCGGCAGCCCGTCTCGCCCACGCCCCGGCGCCGGGCCCTAGGTGCAACCGCGTCACCTGCGACACCAGGCGGTGCACGCTGATCCGGTCCGCGTCTGTCCTGGTGACGAGGTGGGTTCGGACCAACGCGCCCACCACGCGCTCGCGGTCGATCGAACGGACGGCGGCAGCCGCGAGCTCCGGTGGCAGGAGGTCGGGAACCGACAGCATCATGCCTAGGTCGATGTCCTCCGCGTCGAGGAAGGCGCACAACCTCAACAGCTGCAAGGCGGCGGGCTCGTCCTCGTCGAGCTGGTCGTAGTGCAGCAGCCAGGTCGTGGCGACGCTGGCCGGGTACCCGTCGACTGCCTCCGCGAGCAAGTGCCCCGCTGAGTCGCGGTCACGGTACAGCTCGAGGTACCTCGCGATCGGCAGGTCGTGCAGGTCGACGTAGGCCGTCGCCTGGACGAGTGCCAGCGCGAGATCGCCGAGTGCATGGGCCAGCGCGTCCGCGGCGGCCGGGTCACCGCGATCGACCCTGCCGGCTAGGAAGACCAACGACTCCTCGCGGGTGAAGCGAGCGATGTCGATCTGCACTGCTACCGCGCCCCACCCGCGGAATCGGCTAGTGATCAGCGTGGCACCCGATCCACTGGGGAGGAACGACCGGACGTCCTCAGGACTCGCGACGTTGTCGAACACGATCAGCCAGTCGGTGCGGCTTTGGAGTGCGGCGTGCACGTCCTCCACCGTCTGATCCTGGTCCGCCGACGGCGTCACCGCCAAAGCCGGTGCCAGGTCCGTGAAGTCTTCGACGAGCGTTGACTCCGTCTCCGCCCGGACCCACCAAGCGATGGCGTACCGTCCGGACGTCAGGCCTCGGTGTGCCAGTTCGAGGGCGATCGCCGACTTGCCTATACCGCCCAGTCCGTGCATCGCCGCGACCGCGACAGGCCCTCTCGCGAACTCGGCCTCGATGCGGTCGAAAACCGCGTCCCTGCCGACGAAAGACGGATTGCGGGGCGGCAGGTTGTGCAGGCGCCTTGCTCCCCCGGCGCACTCCGCAGGCACCTGGCCGGGTTCGCTGGATGACTGCCGCTGAAGAGCGACCGCGACGACGATGACCAGACCGACGAGAACCACAGTTGCGCCCCAGGTCCAACAGGGGTCATCTGTCCAGCGGGTGAAGCGGTCGGGAACCGTGTTGGTCGCCAGGTTCGTGGCCACAGCCAGCAATGCCACCAGAAGCGCGCTCAAGCCGGCGAGGAGGCCGAGCAATCTCGTGCGCCGTCTGTGACGCACGCGCTCACCTGCGGCCATGACAGGTCATCATCGCAGACGTCGGCCGGCGTGGGGCGAGGCTGGTCAACTCGCGGTGTACTCCGGCTCGTGCCGCTGGCGCATCATGTCCGTCAGCTCCTCGACGAAGACGGTGAGGCTCGGTAAAGACCACATCAGTGCGCCCGAGCGCTGGCGAGCCGCGCTGTTGGGTGATTCGGGTTTTCCCGGTCACGACTTCGTCCTGTAGCGGGTGGGTGCCTACGCTGGCTGGGATCGGGTGTCGTCCGGGGGAATGGCACCCTGGGTCTGGTCGCGCGGGTAGGTGCCAGGACGTAGCGGTCGGCGTGGGACGACGCCGACCGTTCGGGACCGCCGACGGGGTCGGTCGGGTCCACTCCCCCGCCTGGCCTGGGCGCCGCGCGTTGTGAGCCCACGCCAGTACGCACCACGCTGGTGAATGGGCGCTGGGACGCTGCAGGCAGCGAATCGGCGCCTGTCCGGCAGCCACACCGTCGGGGGGACGATGAGCGACGACGCACCTGGATTGGGGCTATCGGCGCAGGAAATCCATACGTGGACCCAACTCGTGATCGGGTTGGCCACGGTGTCGTCACTCGCGCGACGACACCTTGAACGTGCCCGGCTGGAACGCCTCGCGTTCGCCGACGCCGAGCACGCGGCGCGGATGTATGAACAGAGTCTTCACCCTCCGCTGCGGCAAATGAACGCCGAGGAACACCAGGCGTGGCAGCGTCGTGTCCCGCGGGAGCTGGCCGGGCCGCACCGTGGCGAGCCGCTGACCGTGTGGACGGCGTGGATGGCCGACGCGCTAGGGGCTCCTACCGGCGAGTGGGGCGTTGAGGCGCACAGTTGGAGTCCTGACGGGCACGCAACATCGTCGTTGTGGGTGGTGTGCCGGGATGCGGAGGATGCCATCGGGATGCAGGCGTACCTGCGGAAGTTCGGTACGGCCGAGGATCTTGGGCGCCTGCGGTACCTGGCGGGTGTCGGCGAGGGGCGGTTCATGGAGTCCCCACAGGTGACCGGAATGGAGACCGTCAGGCCGCGCTCAACCTCGCCGCTTCCACCACGTTGGCAGCAGAACTTCAAGCAGTTCGAGGCGGCGCTGCGAGCGCTGTTGCCTGCTCACGCGGAGGACATCCTTCACCCACTCAGCTTCGGCGAAGAGTTCGACGCTGCCAGGGAACTGCGACGCCTGGTGGACAACGAGGTGAGGCAGTCGGGAGTGACCCCGTACACGTTGGCCAAAGCCGTGGCGACCGTTCCTCGCTGGAACGCCAGCGAGGGGGTGCGCAATCCGTCGGCGCTCGCGATCTGGGCCATCAAGCGCGTGCGATCGTCCGGCGGCTACGAGCGCCTTGCGGAACAGTCTGCTCGACCTGGCTCCGCGCCTGCCGTCGAGGCCAGCACATCGCAGGATGCGGCCGAGAAACGCTCCGCAGCGGCGACCCGCCTGAGGGAGGTCCGCACGGTCGCCCAGGCCAAGAAGTGGGCCGAGCGCCTGGACCCGCGGAGCACGGAGCACCGCATCGAGGCGAAGCAGGGGTTTGGTGAGTGGGGTCCAGAGGTCGACGCTGTTCTGGCAGCAAAGTTCCCGAGCCTGGTGCCGCAGGCCCTCGCGGCGGCGAAGAAGACGCAGGACAAGCAGGCTGCTGTCGTCGTGGCGGTGGAGGGGAAAGCCGTCGATGGTGCTGTGTCCCCCGCCGCTGCGGATTCGTCCACTGTGGATGATGCAGCGATTCGTGCACCGGAGCCGAGCGCGCAGAAGCTGGCCGAGATGGCGGAGTGGGTGGACACCCTCGATCCCAAGAGGGGCATGGACAAAACGTTTGCCCGTACCACACTCGGCCGGTCCGGGGTCGAGATAGATCGGCTGCTGGCAGCCAAGTTTGACATGGTCGATCACGAGACCGCGACGAAGAAGGCCAAGGAAGACGACGCGTTCGCGATCAGGCTGACGGAGCTGTATCCGGACGGACTGCCCGATCCGACCGCAGAGGCGGAGGCCGCTGCATGGCGCGGTCGTGCGGACGGAGACGAGCAGCAGGCCGCCGCGCACCTGACCACACCTGACGATCGTCACACGCCGGAGCGCGAGGACGTCACCGGGGCCGAGCAGGCGGCCACGGATCACGCAGTAGCTGCCGTTCACCGCGGAATCAGCTCCGCCGTTGCGAAGCGCTCCGCGGTGCCGCGCCAGGCCGTCGCAGCACGGCCACCGGCCACTCGGTGAACGTCGCGCGGTCGCAGCGCACCATTCGGATAGACCAGGGGGAAGTCCATGACAGAGGCCATCAAGTCGACGGTCGTGATGCCGCCGCCGCAAGACGGCGCCCGAGATCCCGTGGACGGACGCCCTACGCCAGACCCGGCAGCCACAACGACGGTGCCAGCAGCGGTGCCGGTGCCGCGCCCAGGCGACGCTGGCGAGCCAGCGGTGCCCGTGGAGGCGGAGGAGGCTCCGGATGCGGCATGGGATCTGTTCGGGGACGACTTCGCCAACCACGTCTCGGGCCTGGCTCGCGATGCGGACGCCGCCGAGCGCAGCGCACGGGAGCAGTTGTCGCGTGGGCACGGCGTCGACATGGCGGTCGCGCTGCGTGCGCTCGCGGCCGAGGCTCGCCAGCGCGGCCGCGACGACGGGGTGATCGGGTCGGCGCTGCGTGGTCTGGGCATCGATGTCACGGCGGCGCATCTCGACGCGGTGGCCGACCAGATGGCCGCAATCGGCAAATTCGACCTGGTCGAGGTCATCGGTCCGGGCGACGAGACTACGGGCGATGAGGACCTGGTGGCGTCCGCGCGTGCCGATGCCGTCGACCAGTTCGACCTTCTCGCCAAGAATCATCTGACGCCCGAGCTCGCCACGGAGGTGCCCCAGCCGCCAGCCGACCTGGCAGACGAGCGATTCCCGCTGGATCTGCAGGAGCGTGATCTGCGGACTCGCGGGCTGCTCGCGATCACGTGGCGGCGGCAGATCGACGAGGTACGTCAGTCCGATCCCAGCAACCTGCCGGTACAGCGCGCGCTCGCGCTGGCCGTTCTCCTGATCGAGGACCGCTCGGAACGCGGCTCCTTTCCCATGACCCAGTTCGCGCGCACGATCGTGGGGACCGACTCGACTCCGCTGCACACCGGGGCCCGGCTGCGGCAGCTCGCAGCCTTGCTCGACGAGCACTTGCCTGATCGCCGGGTACAGAGCCAGGTGCTCAGTGCGGTCGACGGTCTCTCACCGGCCGGGAAGCTGTCGGCGGTTGCGCGCGAGATCGAAAGGATCGCCACCGCTCCCGCTGAGCGGGCCCAGGCACGCGTTGCCGGTGCGTTCGTCACCGCGAAGCAGCGGGCTGTCCGTGATCGCGAGCGTGGCGGATCAGCATCCGCCCCGGTTGTCCCTTCCCAGGCGGCTGCTGTGGCAGCCGGCTCATACGCAGCGGCGCTCGACTCGGCCACCGGCCCCACGGAGGCTGCTGGCACCAGTTCGCCCGACGAGACGTCGACCCAGTTCGATCCTGATCTGCCGATGGAACAGGCGCTGCTGGGAAGCCTGCTCAACGCGCCGGCCGCAATCGGGAAGATCGAGAAACTTCTGGGCGCTCGTGACTTTTCTAATCCCGAGATGCGCGTGGTGTACGAGGCGCTGCGGGCGCTCAATCGCAGCGGCGGGCTCTACGACGTCGTGTCCATGCCGACGGAGGCTAAGCGTCTGAGCGCGGCGCAGGAGAACCACGTCAAGCTGTTCGAGGCGCTGCAGAGATCGCTCGTGCCGCACAGTCTGTCCAGAAGGGACATTCAGCGGCTCGTGGCCGAGATCAACGCGGCAGCCCCTGCGGCGAGCGTTCCGTTCCGAGGCGTGTTCGATCCCGCCGCGCAGTTCCGCTTGGCGCGCAAGGTGTGGGAGACCGGATTCTCCCGGCGGCTGGCCGCAATGGCAGTGCAAATGGATCGCGGGAAACCGCTGATCTCTCCGGAGCGACTGGTGCCGGACCGCTCGGCGCGCTCGGCGCGCTCGGCGCGGAACTTGGCGGCGACCCTGACGACGATCGACGGACAACTGGACGCGATGTCGGCGCAGTTGGCCTCCGCAGTGCGGCGGTCTGGTGTGGACGCCGATGGGCAGCAGGCTGCTTCCGCTGTGATCGAAGCGTCACGGTCGTGGCGCATGCCTGATCCCCTGCGGCCGGTTCTCGCGCCGTTGCGTCACCGCGCCGAGCGGCACGTCCTGCATCTGGCGCTGCACGCCGGGCACATGGAGTCGATTCCGCAGGCGATCCTGGACCTGCAGCCGGAGCACTTCGGCAGTGAGCGTCACGCGAACCTGTGGCGGACGATCAAGGATGTGCAGAGCAGAGGGGAACCGGTGAACTGGGTCTCGGTGCACTGGGAGACCCGTGCCCCGGACTTCGCGCACCGGCCGATGCCCAGCGTCAAGGAGCTCGCGAAGCTGGGGGCACCGCCCGAGGTCGACCACGGTAAGGTCCGCCGATCGCTGGGGCTGGTGGTGTCGTCTGCCTTGGCGCGCGCCAAGGCAGACGTGCAGGGCGCACTGGTGGGCCTTGCCGACACGTCGACAGTGCCGACCGAGGCCGGGATCGCGGCGGCGCAGTCGCAGGTGCGGAACCTCCGCGCACAGGCCACCACGGCGGCTGAACAGCTCGAGCAGACCAGCGCGATGCGCGCGAGTACGCGGCCGCACCCCCCACGGCTCCATCCCGGTGAGCCGTTGACTCGAGTAGGAGGGCCCCGAGCATGATCAGCCGCGCCACCATGGACGAGCACGTCGCCGCAGGCCGGGCTCAGCGCTGGACGCATGAGCTCGGCCCTGGTCGGCTGGTTCCCCAAGCCGTGCTGCTCGACGGCACATGGTTCACGGTCAGCGAGGGAGAGGACGACTTTCAGGAGGCGTCTGCGGAGCTCGCCGCTGAGCTGACAACGGGACTGACCGCAGCCACGTCGTTCGACGCGCTCTTTGCTGCAGGCGACCTGGGCTCGGACCTGCCCACCCACCAGGCATGAGGAGGCACGATGGTCAGCAACGTTGAGATGATGAGCCGAGCGCAAATGACCGCGCTGGTAGACGAGGGACGCGGACAACGGCACCGTGTCGCCGAGGCGGTCCTGATTGAGGGCCGGTGGTGGGCTGTTCGCGTTGACGACGACGTGTACCGGCCGGTGTCGCAAGAGACCGGGGCCGAGCTGGACAGCATGCAGACGCTCATGATCGCGTCCGAGGAGAAGGTGGCGCGTGCACGGTCGGCGTTGTCGCCATGACCGGGCCCGTGATCGTCGCGAGTGCGGCGTGGTACGCCGAGCGGGCCATGCTAGGCGCCGTAATCAGACAACCGGAGCTGGTTACCGGCACGACCCCGTTGACGGTCGAGGAGTTCGGATCCCCTGAGCACGCGGCGGTGTGGGCTGCGGTGCTCGGCGTGCAGCGTGAGTCCGGGCAGGTTCGTGACCCTGCTGACGTCGCGCTGGCGCCGGCCGTTCCCGCGCGGGTTCTGCAGAACGCCACGGTCGTGGCCGAGGCCGTGGAGTCCAGGCGATTCAGTGAGACAGACGTCGTGCACCCGCGCCGGTTGATGCACGAGGTGCTCGCGGCCGCGCCGTCGAACATCTTCGATGTCGCGTCGTACGAGGTGGTCGTGCGCGAGGCAGCCGGTCGGCGTCGCCTCGACGGGCTAGGGCTGCGGCCGGCTGCTCCCAGCGACGGCATCACCGGCGATCTCGGCGCTGCGGGCATGACGTCGCAGGAGTTGGCGGACCGCAAGCGGGTCCTGAGCAACGTCTACCGGGAGGCACGTGAAGAGAGCCGCAGTCACGCCGGCCCAGGTTCCACTCCAGCGTCCAACCTGGCCGATCCGACCACGCCGCTTCCAAAACGGCTCGTCGACCGTCAGGAGGATGTGCTGATCCGTGCGATGCTGGCCGACCCCGCCGCGCGGGAGAGGAACCTCCTGGAGCTGTTCCAGCCTGAGGACTTTGGCTTGGCGAGGCACGGATCGGCTTGGCGTGCCATGCAGATCGCGTTCGAGCGTCACGGACAGCTCAGGCCGATTACCGTCGCCTGGGAGTCAGAGAAGCTCTCCACTCTCACCGCGTTGAGCGTCATGGAACTGACCGCCATGACCCGCGAACGTCCTACTGATCTCGCACTGGCTGTCGTTGTCGTCGCCCGTGCGGCGTGGACGCGATACAACGACATCCCTGGCCGCGCCCGTGCTGGTGACGACACAGCGCCGCACGCTCGCGCCGATCGGGTGCCGCACAACGTCGTCGGCCCGGTAGACCCAAGGAGACGAGCCGCGACCGAACATGGGTCCGCCGCGGCGGTCAGCCGCAGCTGACGACACACAGGTCCTGCTCCGATCCGGGAAGACCTCCGCAATCTCACACTCCGCAAGGGTGAAGACGCCGGTCCGGTGGGGCACACGGCGGTGCCTTAAGAGGAGCGCCCTGACCGGCGTCGCCGCGGAAGGCGCCGTACACAAGAAGCCGGGCGCGCGAAATTCGGATTCCACGTGAATTGAGAGGAACCCGACTTGCGCGCATTAGGCGACGGCCCACACTTCGACCGGCAGGTTTCGGAAGCGTGGGCCGCTGCGCCGTGAATTCACGTGAACATCCGGCAGAGTGGGTACTGACGGCCTAATTGCGCGAGATCCTCCCTTCTAGTCGGGTCATGAATGCCGGTGGCGAGTCAGCAGTAGCCGACCGCGCACGCATACGTGACCTTGCCTCGACCCTGCAGGTCCCAGTGGTCGGTCAGGTTCGTGACTCCGCCCATGACGCGGATCTCCTTGTAGCTGGCGAAGGGCCAGTACGAGAAACGCACCTTGATCCGACCGTCGTACGAGCTGCAGTGGTTGTAGTAGGCCTTCTCGTTCGTGTCCCAGCCCGAGAAGTAGAAGCCGCAGCTCGCGGTGCTGTAGCTGCTGCCTGAGCCGGGCCCCTGCTCCGCGTCAGTGCGCCCGTGGACCTGCGCGGACGCGGTCGACGCGAGTCCTGTCGCGAGAGTGGCGGCGACAGCGAGCGTGGCCGCACCGCGAGCAAGGAATGAGTTCTTCACGATTTCCCCCCGATTGCATCACTGACATCGCGGGTGGCGCGTGACTGTTGGTGATTCGCGCCGGATTCCCCGCGTGCTGACCTCAAGAAAAGTCGAGGGTCTTCGTCGTGGTCAAGACGTGGGGGAAAGTATCCGAATTACCACCTCGACGGGAGTCCGCCGGGTATCACTGTTGCGTACTGCGTTGACGTGAATACATCTTGTTACAACACCGGTTAGCGTCAGAAAGGCGGTTTGTCATTTATCCGCGCGGCGATCCGTCCCTCAGTCTCTTCACGCGGCCGCCGCGCGTTGCGTGCGATGAGCGTGGCGGGACGCGGCGAAGGCGGCCTGCACAAGTCGAGGTCGCACACGTAGGGCGAGGGCGAGCCTGGTTCGGATCGGCACGGGAAGAGCACCGGTGCGTTCGAACGTGGCGATCGACCCGGCGCCGATGCCGAGGTTGGCGGCGAGCAGTTCTCCTGTCTCCTCCTGCGCTCCCAGCGCGCCGGCTTCCCACCATTCGAGCCGCTGTGGAGTGATCCGCAGCCGCTGGGCGAGTTCTGCGCGGGTGAGCGCACGCAACTCGCGCAGGTTCGTCAGCGTCGGGGGTGCGGTCAGCGGGTGCTGCAGTTGCGCGGGAGTCACGCGCAAGACCTCGGCGACGCTGCGCAGAACGCGCGCGGTGATCGGCGTTACTCCGCGCTCCAACCGGGATACCGCGTCGTTGGCGGCATGTATCTGCTCTCCGAGTTCGGCTTGGGTGAGGCCGGCGCGCTGCCGGTGGTGGATCATCGCCTTGCGATCGAAGTTCGGGACCTCTCGGCGGGCAGGCATGAACGTGTTCCCCCTGGGTGGTGATGTGCTCGCGCAGACGGCCGCCTCGAACGTCCAGGGACGCTGGACAGACCGGCGCGCTGACGGGTTCTTCAGCCGCGCGGGCGACTTGAGCTGGGCGAGATGCTCGGGTCCGCGTCGACACGCGGACCCACGAGAGTCAGCTTCGCCCGGCCCGGTTGGGCGGCAGGTGGGGGCGCTTGGCTGACGGCGGCCACGACGGCGCGCACGAGTCCCGCATGTACCGGCGGCAGGGTGCGCACGACCTCCGGGTCCTGCGCGTGCAGCTTGGCGATTCGCCGGGATATCTCGTTGCGGGCGTTCTTCTCGGCCTCGGGGAGTTTGCCCCGTGGCGCGGTGGGATGGATTAGCCGGTTGAGGAACCGCTCTGCCGCGCGATGCAAGGGGCTCGGCGGATAGGTGGGGCCGTCGCCGCTTGAGCGTTGCTGGTCGTGCCACGAGGCGTCGGGCACGAGGTCCTTCAGAACGTGGGCCCGGCCGCTGTCGAGCAGGGCGATCGCGGACGGGG
Source organism: Lentzea sp. NPDC092896 (assembly GCF_044754905.1). Classification (NCBI taxonomy): domain Bacteria; kingdom Bacillati; phylum Actinomycetota; class Actinomycetes; order Pseudonocardiales; family Pseudonocardiaceae; genus Lentzea; species Lentzea sp. NPDC092896. The sequence goes on along the minus strand of NZ_JBIVPX010000001.1, from coordinate 326,348 downwards.
TCTCGGCCTGGATCCTGGCGATGCGGGCGGCGGCGCGCGAGGTGTCGCTGATCCCGCGCCCGTCCATCTGGCTGTGGTCGAACTGAGGCAGGGCGGTGCGAACCGCGAACTCGTCGATCAGCACTGCGAGCCTGTCGGCTGCTTCCTGCGTTCGTTGCCGCTCGGCGGCGGACTCGTCGTGAGCTCGCAGGGTCGGGACCACCAGCCCTTCGGTGGCTGCAAGGCCGCGCGCGACCTCTCGCATGTCCTCTGCGAGCGCCGAGACGTCCTGCAGTGGCAGCGTCGCGGTGGAGATCGAGCCTTCCATGTCGAGAGCCCGCAGGTCGCTGTGTCCGTTCGTCCGTGCGATCGCGACGGCTTCGTCATACCGCGTTGCCTGGACAGCCAGGTGCTCACACAGCCCCGCGACGTAGTGCTGCTGGTCGAGTCCTTCCTCGAAGCCTGGCGTCGGCCCCTGCCGCATGGCGCGCTCGTACGCATCCAGGGCGCCGCTGACGTCGAGCGGTCGTAGTGAGGAGGGCGCCAATCGAGCGTCGACGAGGCGCTGGGTGAGCAGTTCGGCGTGGTCCTCGCCGGCGTTGCGGTAGTGGTGATCGATCAGCGAGTCACGGGCGTCGCGGGCCAGCGTGCCGAGCATGCTCTCCACGCGCTGAGCCAGGGGCTCGGGCGGCGGCGGCTGGATCACCGGAAGCCCGGCGAACGGCACGACGGTGGATTCACCAGTGGGTGTGGTCATGAGGACTTCCTGTTCTGATCGGACGTAGTCCGGTTGGAATCAGGAAGCGGGGGCTGATCCTTTGCTCCTGCAAGGCGTTGCGCTGCACAGGAACGGTACTGCGATGGGCTGGCTTCCCAGCGGGTTCAGACTTTAGGTTGTTTCGGGTCGCGCGGTCCACCGAACACGCGGGTGGCGACCCATCGGCCTCCTTTCGCCTGCAGAGAGATCTGGCGGATCAGCTGGCCCGACTGGGGTGCCTCGATCATCTGCTGGTCGCCGATGTAGAGGGCGACGTGGTCTTTCTCGCCGTCCTCGTTCCAGTCCCAGAACAGAAGGTCGCCGGGCTGTAACTGGTCGGCGCGGACGGTCTGCGCGCGGGTGCTGTTGTACTGGTCGTCGGCCACGCGCGGAAGCTCGATCTGCCGCGAGGTGCCGACGTAGAACGCGTACCGCACGAGCGACGAGCAGTCGAAGCCGACGACGTGGGTGTCTGGGGGCGCGCCCAGGGTGGGCTTCTCAAGCCCGCCGCCACCCCAGGAGTACATGGTCTTGTTCACGTGCGTGGCGGCCGCTGCGATGACGTCCTTGGCCTCTCCCGAGCCGCGGAGCACCTGCGCGTACTTGGTGACCGCGAGTTGGCGGATCTCGCGGACGTAGTCCTGGGTTTCTGCGATCGGAGGGATTCCGCCACTGTCGAGAACCCGCCCTGGGCCCGCGTTGTAGCTGGCCAGCGCCAAGCTGATCGCATCGCCGTTTAGGCCCGGTCGCTTCTCCACGAACGACACCAGGTAGTCCATGTAGGCCGTTTGCGATGCGATGGCGTCCGCGCCGTTGCGAGTGTCGGCACGGCCGTCACCGTCACCGTCGCGGCCCCACTCTGTCCACGTCGTCGGGATGAACTGCGCGGGCCCGTCCGCGCCTGAGTCGTCGTTGTGCGCGTCGAGCCGCCATTCGCTCTCGACCTCGAGTTGTGCGGCCAGAATCGGTGCGGGCAGCTTGGGGTACTTCGCGGCGGCGGCCTGCAACGGCCCGCACGCCCACGCCGGAACCCCCGAACAGGTCAGGGAGATCCCGCTCCAGTCCAGGCCTCCCCTAGACGCCGTTGCGGTCGTCGAGTTCTCCTGCGCGCCGATCATCAGCGTCATAAGAACCACCACGATCATCCCGAGGGGCAGCAGTAGAGCCGCGAACCCGAGCCTGCCGGCGTTCACGGCGACTCCGCGCCGGATTCGGAGTCCGCGAGGCGCACGTCGGTGACACGCCAACCCGAGTCCTCACGCCCCAACGCGCAATAGATGACCACTGTGGACAGCGCCTGGCTCCAGCCCGCGTCCCCGACCGCAACCCGTGTCGCCACCGCACCGGCGCCGGCACTGCCCTCGCGCGGTGCCGGTGGGTCGTCGCGCACCGGCACCGTGGTGACCTCGACACGGCCGCGGCGTGCCGCCACCATGTTCCACGTCGTGGTGCTGCGCCCCTCTGCGCTGAGGCGCGACGCGAGCTCGGGCGTGCCGAACCGCTTAGCCGCCCGTTGGCGAGCCTGGCCCGGTCCTTGGTCGCGTGTCGTGTCGAAGGCCAGCGAGGCCGCCGCGAAGTCCGAGCAGACCTGCTGAATCTCCGGCGGAACCGCCGTTGGTGTCCCCGCGGGCACGGGTGCCTGCGCGTCCGGTGCCGTGCCGCTGGGATCGCGCGAGCATCCCGTGAGCGCACAGGCGGCGAATGTGACGAGCAGCGCAAAGCGGGTGAAGTCTGGTACAGCCATGATCGTCCCCCTCGATCATCAGGTGATTCTTGGTGGCGTGCGGTCGTCCCCCGACGTGCCGCACGCGGCGTTCACCTCACGGACACGGTGTAGGCGAGCAAGTCCTTGTCCAAGTTCGTGCGGTCGAGAGCACCGGCTTCACGAGTCGGCTCGACCCCCGGATGCCGCAGCGCGACGACCAGCCACGTGGCGACCTGCCGCGGTGGCGGAACGAGCGCGAGTCCGAAGTAGGTGGGGACGCGGGGTTGCTCGCCCTCGTAGCACACCTGCCAGGACCACCCCTGCCGCTCCGTCCACATCAGCCGTACCCATTCCGCCTCGGACTCGGTGCCTGCGGGCGCCGGTTCGGTGATGGTCATCTGGCCACGCCGAAGTGGCACCGACTCGACCACGACGTCAGCGACGGCAACGTCCAATCCGTGGAGTTCGGTCACGACCGCCTGCACGTACCGGGCGTGAGTCGACGCCTCGGGCATATCACGATCTTGGCTTGTCATACGGATTCTTCCTCTCGTGCGGTCAGCCCAAAGTCACCGGACACCACGGCTCGCGTACAGCGCTACCACATCCGTGACCGGGTCCCAGCCTGTGACGCTCTGGGGGCCACTCGTGCGACGTGACCAGCGCTCAGTCAACCTGGCTGGTCGGCGTGGGCGCGGCACGCTGGCGGCGGAGCCCTTGGACGCCTCACTGAGAACGCCTTGGTCGAGGACCGCTGGCTTCGTTGCCGTGCCGTGCCGTAGTGGGAGTATGGCGTCGTGAACCGGGGCAAGAAGTTCCGGCTCGCTGGGCGCGCCTGAAGTGTTTCGTTGCGGCTGCGGGAGTGCCGGTGGACGGCCGGGATCGCCGTAGGTCCTGAGCAGGTCGTCGTAGATCGGGTTGAGCGACGGCCTCGCCGTCGGCCGCGCCGGGACGGTGGGCTGCATCTCCAACTCCTTCAGGGCCTGGGTCAGCTCCGCCACGCGTTCTGCGGGAGGACTGGCTGCAGATATCTGGATAGTCGACGAGTGCAGGTCCACAGTGGACACTTTGCCGGTGTGTACCGCGTACCCCAGCTGTGCCGCTTCGTTGACTAGATCTATCCATTGCGCGACGGTCTGGTGCAGGTCCCTCGCACCGCTGTCACTGATGGCGCCTGTACGGGATGTGTCGCGTGAGAAGAGATCCGCGGGTTCTCGCGGAGGTAGCTGCACGCCGGGAGCGACTGGCTGATCCGCCGCAACGGCACGCGGTTCGTCACTGGCAGGGGCGTCGGTGCCGGGTGCCAAGGCAGCGCTGTCACCGCTGGATGGCCGGGTTTCGGCCTCCTGGGAAGAGGCAGGAGGGACTGAGACAACAGTGCCGTTGACGACGGCTTCTCCCAGTTCCCCGACCCAAAACTCCCACGGGTCAGGGTCCTCGTCATCGGCCGCCAGGTGATCACCGCTGTCGCCTGCGCTTTCGGGCGCTTCCTCCGCATCGTGGTCACCTTCCGCCTGGGGTTCTCCGCCTGACGCCTCGGGCTCGGGGTCAGCGGTGCGATCAGCCGCGCCGGTCGTGACGAGATCAGGTGCCGCCGGCGGATCGGGCATCGTGAGCGAGAGCGACGTGCCGGGATCTGCCGTGTCTAGCGGGAGCCCATCGACTGCCGCAGAGGTGAGGTCTTCTCCGTCAGCGAGGGCTGCTCGCCAGTCGTAGTCATCATCGGCACCCAGAGATGCCGGCGGCGCGGTGATGGTCTCGTGCTCGCCGAGTGCGTCGTCGGCGAACTCATGCAGCTCCGAGTCGGCGTCGTGCACGGCGATCGTGTGCGTGTCCTCAGGCTGCTCAAGGGCAGGCATGTTGCCGTGATAGTGCTCGCCCTGCTTGGCCTGCTCGGGCGCAACCTCGGCTGGTTCTCGCAGCGACCGTGGTGGCGGCAGAAACTCCTGCTGTGACTGCTCCCCGATCGGTTCGGGGCGCGGGTCGGCCGCTTCAGGAGCCTGGCCAGGTGGAGCGAGGATTGCCGCGAGCTGCTCGAACAGCATGGCCGTGGCCGTCTGGTCGTCAACCGCGAACGGGACTGTGATCACCTTCAGCTCTGGGTCGTAACGCGGGACCTGCGCGGACCTGGCCTTGACGACAGACAAGTTGTGCTGCTGTGCCCGTTCCTCGAGTTGCTTCCAGGACATACCCACGCGTAGGAGCGCGGGAGCGTTAGCCACTGGCGAGGCCTGTCCGGGCACGCTGGCAGTGGACGCGAGGTCGGACTGGGGTCCTGGACTCTCTGCCTGCGCACCCGCCCTGTCGGTCTGCGCCGTGTCGGTCTGCTTGCTGACTGTAGCGATCTGCTGCGCGTCGCTCTGCGCCTCGGCGGCCTCGATCGGGTCCGCCGACCGATCGGTGGACGCGGGGTCGTGGGTGATGCCGCTGAACGATCGCAACGAGCCTGGTGGCACGACGCGGGGTACGCGCGACTGGTCATCGCGCTCGATCTTCCAGAGCAGCTCGCGGGTGGGATCCGTCCCCCGCACCTCACCACCGAGGTCGACGTGGCTGATCATGTCGGCACGCGCCGTGATCCGCACCGCGTTGTCCGTGTCGGTGTGCGGATCAAGGATTAGGTCCCCAACACGGAGTTCCCGCCAGGGCACTTCGTGCGTCGCCGGATCGGGGAGAAGCGCGAGCAGCTCGTGGACCGCGGTGATTGTTGACCCGTAGGTACGAGCATCACGGCCGCCGGCCTCGTCGAACAACGACGCTGTTGCGCGTCGCGCTAGGGCACGGGTCGCCGAGCCCGGCCGTGTGGAGCCGAGCACGTCCAGTGCGTTGTCGACCACGGCCCGCTGCACCAGACGGATGATTCGCTCGAGGCCTTGCTCGACTTGGTCCCGCAGCTCGGCCTCGTCGAGCGCGCGATAGCCGATCTCGGCTTCTCGCAGCAGGGTCAGGGCTCTGTCGGTGTCGAGGATCAGCTCGCGCAGTGGATCGGACAAACCCGCCGCGACCCAGCTGCCGAAGTCCTCGTTGGTCAAGGTCCCGTCACGATGCGGGGGGCCACTGGTCGTGCGGATCGTCACGCTGCGGGGGCTCCACTCGAACCACATCCCCGAGCCGTCGTGGACGCTCTTCACGCCAGCTCCCCACCAGTCCGGGTGGTATGCCTGCCCGGACACGACGGCCCGAACCATGCGGGTGAACTCCCAATCGGCCATCCGCAGCACTACGGCCGCGACGTCGCCGTTGGTCAGCGGATCGCCCTTCGGACGCTGCTTTGGTGTGGTCTCGGCGGCGATGATGCGGAGCTTGGGTTCGAGCTTGTACAGCTCTACCGAGGCCGCCGAGAATGCGTGCTCCGCGGCAGCGAAACCGACTCCATGGGTCAGGACCACCGCCGGGAGCTTGATGCCCTCGGCGTCGATGCGATCCAGCGTCCACCACCACGGTCCTGCGCCCTTCCGCCGCGGCGCTTCTTGGCCGTCGCGGCCAATGACGAGCCGGAACCTGCCCCGTTCCTCACGAACGAAGGCCTCCACCGCAGAGCCCAGATGCTCGCCGGCCCCGTCGGGGACATGTGTGAGCTCGCGGCCGTCGTGCAGCCTGAGGACCATGCCCTGGTCGGCGGGGGCGCCGAGGTCTGGCACGACTGCCGCAGTGCCGTCCGCAGCATCGCTGGGAGCGACACTGATCGAAGGTGCGGCCTCCTTGTTGTCATTAACAGTGGCGGCCTCGGCGGGCACTGGGTGCGCAGGTGCGGTCTCGGCTGCCGCAGTGTCAGGGATCGCCTCCCTAGCCGCTTGTCCAGCAGGGTCAACGGCTACCAGAGCAGGAGTGGTGGGAGTCGGTGCGGCGCTGTCGTGTGCCTCGTCTGGTTCCAGGCCGAACATTGACATCTGGTCGCCACTCGCGGTGGCCATCCGCCGCTGTTCCCGGCCTGGGATGAGGAAACCGCCGTGCTCGGCCATGTGATCGCTCAGCGCGTTCAGGCTCTCAACGACGTCACCGGCCGGGACCCCGCGCAAGATGCCGCCGAGCAGGTCCACGCCCTGTGACCGATGTGTGAATTCGTCCGCGACCGCGGCGAGCATCGTCGCCATCGAGATGCCTCGGCCGTAGGAGATCTCGGCCCGTGCCCGCTCATCGGGGTTCATCTGCTGGTCGTGCGCGACGCCGTAGATCGCATCCCGGACCGTCCAAGAGACGACCTGTCCGAGCAGATCCTCTCCCCCAGGCTCAAGCGCGCGCCACAGCGCGCGCAGGGCCGCAGACGAGTCGGGCAGCTCCAGCAGCGCCGCACGGACCAGGTCTGGATCGGCGCCGGCGAACAGGTCGCGGGCCACCGTGCGAGCCGGAGAGGCCTCGTCATCGGCGGCGGGCAAGACCGCCGCAAGCGCCTCCGTGTCGATCGGGAATGGCAGGTCCAGGCCCGCGGTCTGGGCCATGGCCTGGCAAAGCTGGAGAAGATGCTCGCCGACATCGGTCAGGCGCACGTCGCGCAATGCCTGCCCGGCGTCGTCGGCAAGGCCGCCGCGCCTGCGGATCTCCCAGCCCAGTGCGAACAGAGTGAACACAAGCGGGCCAGCGTTGGTCGACGGATTCGCGGGTTCGGTGTCGAGCTGACCTTGACCATGAACCGCGCTGAACGTGTCCCGCAGGATCGCCACAGCCCGCGGATCGACGACCTGCCCCAGGTTGGCGGGCAGTCGCCTGACGAGACGCTGGCCGGGGCGCAGCCCGTCACCGCCGCTGCGCTGGAGGGTCTCGCGCAGACCTGCGGACTGCAGCGCGTCCAGCACGGCGGTCGCGCGAGCGTGAGCCAGCGGCCACGGCTGCGCCACGGTCCGCTCCAGGCGGCCGGCGACGAACCGCAACTGGTCGGACAAGCCACGGCCTTGCGGGTATCGGCCTAGCGGCGCGGGATCACCGGAGCGTTGTGCCGCCGCTGTGTCGATCGCGTCAGCGATCTGCCGCATACGGCCCGCCGTGTGCAGTGGCGCGCGGTCGTTGCCCGCTACCTTGCGCACCGTCGCGGCCGTGTCGAAACCGCGCTTGGTCTTCAGCAGGTGATCAGTTACGCGAAGAGCCAACCGCGTCGGCGCGTTCTCTGGCGCGGCAGGGAGCTCTCCCTCCCAGGTCGCGAGCCGGTTCCGCAACGTCACCGGGTCGGCAACGTCACCGGGGGTGACCTCGAACGGCAAGTCGCCAAGCAGTTCTGCAACCGACGGCATGCTCTCGGGCGGAGGTCCGAAAAGCTGCGCGGCGGGGACGGAGCCGTAGAGCTCGGCCAGCTCGTCGAACCGTCCTTCCACCTGATCCGCCTCAGCGACGAACCGTTCGGCCAGGTCCCACGCCGCGTCCTCGTGTGTCCTGGTGGCCACGCGCAGTGTCACCCAGTCCTTCCCGCGCAGGACCTGGTGGTGCACGCGGTACAGGCCGTTGGCTTGGCGGTAGGCGCCGATGTCGGCCTCGTCGGTCAATACGCCGCGCACCTGCGGCTGCGTCTGCGCGCCTGTCTGATCCTGTGGCCGCGTTCCGGCCAGCGCAGCAGGCAGTTCCTGTGCGGCGGCCGACAAGACGGCCCCCGTCAGCTCGGGCGCCCCAGCTTGCGCTTCGGCTTCCCTGGCGCGCAACTGGAAGACGACGTCCGTCAAGCCGAAGCCGTTGATGTGACTCAACGTGCGGCTGTTGACCAGCAGTATTCGCTGGTCATGAAGCGGCAGCAGCGGTGCCTTCGAGTGCTGGGTGGTGGGCCGGAAGTGCCGCACCGTGTAGCCATGCGTCTCGGCCTCGCGTACGAGGGCGACGAACCACGAGCGCGTCGTGGGCTCGAACCCGTCGGCGCCCGCGACGAAGACCTGGCCGGTGCCCGGTTCTTGCCGCAGGAGCCTCCGGATGCCCCGCTCGCCTTGCGGACCTCGCGCGCGCATCTTGAGCAGCTCGTCGATCTTCGAGGCGGGCACGCTGGTGACGGCCTGGGCGAGCGCGGCATCGGCACTGTGGTCCATGACGGTGCCCGCGGGCAGTCCGCGCAGCAGGTGCGAGTCGTCTGGGCGACCATCGCTGAACAACGCTCCCTGTCCCGCACCACCGGTCAAGTCAAGCGGTTCCAACCTCGGCGACGACTGAACGACGGAAGCAGCACCGGCGACAGGATTCCCTTGCGGTGCAGACACATGCTCGTCGTGTCGAGCCTCGTCAGTGGACTGGTTCGCGGCTGCTCGTGCCGGTGCAGGTTGCCGCGTAGCGTCCGATTCCCGAGCGACCTGGGCGCGTAGCTCTGCAAGCGCACCAGTGAGCTGGCTGGCGATGCCTGACAGAGGGATCTTGGCGTTGACCAGCACCACCTGGAGGTCTGCGTCCAGTGTGCGCTGGACGTAGGGCGGCTCCGAGACGGTCCGAAACAGCCGCACGGTGTAGTCGTGCTCGGTGATCTCGCGGCTCAGTGCGCGGACCCACTCGGCAGCCACCCGCTGACGCTCCGGGTCGTGGCCCGCGTAGCTGCGGCTGAGGTCGGCGGGGTCCGATGCAAGCAAGTCATGCATCGGCTTCCAGCTCTGCGGATCGAGATCGACGCCCAGCCCGTGCAGCGCCAGCAACTGATCCACCTGGGAGGCAGGCACCGACGAGTTGCCCCCAAGGACCGCCTCGGCGTCCGGGTCGAGATACGCCCCGTCAGGCAGCACCGCGAGGAGCGCTTCATCACTGGGCATCGGTTCAGGTTCAGGGACGTCGATTCCGAGCCCAAGACGGACCATCCGCGCGACGGCCCCAAGGTCACCCCTGTGGACGGCGTCAAGGACCTCAGGGCGCAGCATGATCTCGTCGTAGGTGGCTTCGGTGAACATCGCGCCCGAGGTGCCCGCCTGATCCGTGGCCTCAGATCCCGGGCTCGTGGCGACCTCGAACAGCGACCCCGCATCGGCCGCGGAGCCGACGCGCGCGTCCACCGGTGTCGGCGTGGCCGGTCGGTCCGCGGTCGAGTCGGCAGTTCCCGCTTGTGCCGCCAGTTCCGGCCTCTCGCCGGCCAGCGCTGCGGGTGCCGTGCGCGCCCGCACCTGGGCGAGCGCGCCGGCCAGCACGGGGATGGTGTCGAGGATCCTTGCCCTGCCGTTCACCAGTACCAGCTGCCGATCGTGATACACGTCAGCCCGTGGCGTTCCCGGGTGTTCCGCAGCCTGACGTGCCCGGCCACGCCCTGCTGGTGGTGCAAGTGGCGTATCCGCAGCGAAGTAGTGCCGCACGGTGTATCCGCGAGCCTCGATCTCGCGCGCCAGCGCGATATGCCACGCGCGTCGCACCGCGGTGAGAGCGGGATGCATTCCGTGGTAGCTGTGGGCCGGATTCTCCAGATCCGACTTCAGCAGGTTGTCCATCGGAATCCAGGTGTCGGGCTTCCCTTTGACGCCTTGAGAATGCAGCTCCAACAGGTGATCGAGTTGGCCGGTGCTCACTGACGTTGGCCCGCCAAGCCGCACATCTGCCATCACATCGAGCAGAGCGCCGGGCGGCAAGAGCGCGATCAATTCCGTGTCCGCGTCGCCCTCCGACGTCGACGAGCGGGCTCGCAGGTCCTTCAGCGCACCCACCAGCGCTGCCGTCAGGCTGATAACCGGGTACGTGTTGTTGACCAGTACCACCCGATGCTCGTCGAGCACCTGGACCGTGAGCGACGACGGAGTCGTCGCGGGGATGAAGTGCCGCACGATGTAGCCGGTGGCCGCGATGTCGCGCGCCAGCGCCGCTCGCCACGCCCACGTCACCCGCTCGTGCTCGGGATCTGCTGGCCGATACTTCCGGTGCGGTTCAGCGGGATCAGTAGCTAGGAGGTCCCACAACGCCGTTACCGACCAGCCCGCTTCGACCTGGTCGTGCAACTGCACGAGCTGGTCGATGTGCTTGGCGGTAACCGATGTCGATGTTGCGAGCATGGCATCGGCCGCCGCGTCCATTCGGGACCCCGCGGGCAGCATGGACAGAAGCTCGTGGTCCGGCTCGGCGACATCGTCAGGTGGTGATGTGGCCAGGTCATCTGTCTCCGCCGCACCTGGTGGGAGTTCGCCGGGCTGCTCCACGCCGGGCGCGGCGAGCGGGACGCCTGGCGCGGTGGTGGCTGCCGACGCGGATGCTCGCAGGGCGGCGAGCGCCTTGACCAGGTCCCAGAAATGGCTGTTGACGGGAAGTCTGCTGTTGATCAGCACCACTCGACTCGAGTGCAGCACGTCGGTCTGTGGTGCGCTGACGCCCAGCGCGGGCTGGAAGTGCCGCACCGCGTACCCGTGAGCCGCGATGTCCCGTGTGAGCGCCGCCAGCCACGCCCGCGTGATCGGCTCGTTGCCGCGCGACGCCGTGAGCGGCTTGCTGGGATCCGCCGGGTCCCGCCGGTAGAGGTCGTAGATCGCGCTGAATAGGGTCTGCCCGGCCTCGACCTGATTCCACGTCTGGACGAGGTCGTTGACCTGATCAGGCGTGATGGACGTGCGCACCGACAGAGCGGCATCGGCGCGACGATCCATCCGGGTGTCCGCCGGCAGGACCGCCAGCAGATCCGCGTCAGGGTCGAGGACGTCAAACAAGCCGTCAGCGGCCTCAGCGACGTCGAGATGCGCGTCCGCCACGGGCGGCGTCGCGGCCTCGGCGTTGACGGGATCGTGGTCGATGCGATCGGGGGCCTTCTGCGCGCTGCTCGGATCAAGCGCGCCTGACACGGTGCGCGCAAGGACGCTCACGAAGGCGTCGGTGAGGTTGTTTGCCTGAGTGGTTGTGTGCAGGCGTGTGTTCACCAGAACGGTCTTGAGGTCGTGGCTGATCACGTACGAGGGGTCGCCTTGTCGCGCTGGCGTGTAGTGCCGGACGGCGTACCCGCGGGACTCGATCTCGCGTGCGAGCGCGACGTACCAAGGCGCGAGTTGCTCGCCTGAACCCGGCCTGGCGTAGATCGTGGTCGACGTGTTGTCCTGCTCGACCACCCCGGCGGGATCTGTCTTGAGGTGGTCGCCCAGCGGCAGCCAGGTGATCGGCTGGCCCGTCACACCGTCGGCGTGCAGTTCGAGCAGTCGTTGCAGCTGCGCGGGTGATGCCGTGGCGTGGGATCCAGCGAGGTGTCGATCGGCGTCCCGGTCTAGCGCCGCCCGGCTGGGCAGGACCGCCAGCAGGTCGGCGTCAGGAATCGCGGCACGTGAGAACAGGACATTCGCGTCTTCCGTGCCAACCTGCGACGGCACTGTGCTCGGCGCCGTGCCGGGCACAGGCGGGGGTTCGGCATCGGCGGCCGGGCGCGGCAGCGTCTCGGCGTTGGCCTGGTCAGGCTGGTGCCGCTGTAGGCGGGCGGCAGGATCCGCCAGTGGGACTGTGCCGTCGATCGGGAGGTCGCGGTGCGTCTGGGTCGCGCCGTTTTCGTGGGGCACGTCGCGCTCGATGATCACCCGCATGCGGGCGCGTGGCTGCGGCGTTACGTCCATCACGACGCCGCGCACCGGGCGGACGGGCTCGACCCCGGTGCGCTTGAACTCGGTGAGGTCCGGGTCGGGCTCAGTCAGCTCCGCGTAGTGACCGATGCTGTTGATTGGCAAGGACGGGTCCCCGCCGGCCAGCCTCTCCAGCGCTGCCCGCGCCCGCTCTACATCGAACGGCCCCGATGTCGCGCGGCCCACTGCGGCCGTGACCGCCCGCCGGTACACCTGCTCGTCGAGCTGGGGAAGCGTGCGCAGCACATCGTCGAGGTAGACACCTTGCCAGCTCGTCTTGCCGGACAGGATGGTCGTGACCATCGCCTTGATCTTCTCGTCCGTGCCGCGCTCGCCCAGGACGTGCGTTACGACGTGCTCGCGTTTACGGAGATCCAGTTCCGGCATCGGCGTTGCGAGCACGACAGGCTCGCTCGTGTCGGCGAAGTGCCAGGTGTCCTCGACAGCGTCGGCGTGCCGGTGCACAAGCGTGGTGTCGTCGACGCGAGCCATGACGACGGCTGCTTCCGCTGTGACAGACGGTTCAACCAGCCACTGGCCAGGCACAGGGGCCTGGCGTGCTACTCCCGAGAGACCGCACTGCTCCACCAGCATGCGGATCTCCTCCGCGGAGGGGAAGTCAACTTCCCACCACCCCGCTGAGTCGAATGGTCCAAATCGGATCGACACCTGCGGCATAACCTCGCCGTCGTGCGTGACGCCGAGCGCGAGCGACGCGTCGAGCCGCCGCCAGTGCTCGGTCGTGATGCCGGCCAGTTCGGTCAGCTGGTCCTCTATCAGCGTCCAGTGCTGGTCGCGCAGCATGCCGCGGATGTCGTTGATGCCGTCGACGTAGCGGACCTCGTCGTCGTATTCGTACTCATCAGCGGCGCCCCCATCGCGGGGCTGCACCGCGTCAGGCGAACCGGGCGTGGAGGTGAGGCCGCCGTGCTGGTCTTCCGGTGGTACGTCAGCGGCACGATCGTGTTCCTGGGCGGAGTCGTCGCCGCGAGTCTCCGCTTCCTGCTCTCCAATGGCCTGTGCGCTGGGCGCCGCTGAGGCCGGTACAGCCTCCGACGCCTCCTGCGCTGTCGTGGCCGCCTCGATCATCTGCAGCGCCGGTCGAGAGATCTCCGCCGCGGATTGCGCGCGACCGCCGTGCTCAAGGATCCACGACAACGACCCGAGATCGAGCCGCCTCTTGCCGCGGGTCACCGCCACGTAACCGAGCCGCAGCGACTCAGCGTCCGGCATCGCCCACTTCTCGGCCTTGTCGTCCCACTCCGGACCGCGGAAATCGTCGGCGATCAGGACCCGATCCCACTCCCGGCCCTTGGCCTTGTGCGCGGTGCTCACGATCACGTCGGGCTTGATGTCCTCGGCGGTCTCGTCCTCGTCAGCCAAGGCCTTGGCCATGTCGATCACGGTGTCGGGGCCGTACTTGTCGATGAGGCGCACCAGGGTCAGCAGCGACTGGGCCTCCTCGTGTTCCTCGGCGTAGTCCTGCACTGCCTGCCAGTCCGGGAAATGCCGCAGGTCCTCGTGCCACGTCCGTTGCCCCCGTTTGAGGAGGATGGCCGCCTTGGCGATGTCCTCGATGGCCTTGCCGCCGCCGACGAGCGCGACCCGTTTGCCGTTGTCCATCGCATCCAGCACTGCCGCGACGGCGCCCGCGTTGGTGCGGCACAGGATCGCGTCCGGCTCCTCGACCGGTCCAAGCACGGTGGGAATCGCCGGTGTGCCTTCCAGCTGCAGATCGGCCTTGAGTAGCCGCAGGAACCGATTTCCGACGTTCTCCACGGCCGTGCCGAACCGCCACGACTGTGTGAGCGAGAGCCGCACTTCCGCCGGCCAGCGGGTCAGGTAGTCCTTGGCGCCGCGGAATCCGTAGATGGATTGGTAGCGGTCCCCGACGACCACGACCTGCGCTGTCTGCGCCTGCACGACCATCGCCTGGACCTCGTTGCAGTCCTGGACCTCGTCGAAAAAGATCACGTCCGCGGGCAGGCGCGGATTGCTCAACGCCCAGACCTTTTGGTAGTCGTCGTGGACCAGGTTCAGCAGACCGCCGTCCGCACTGGACTTGTCCGCCCAGATTCGCTGCGCGAGCGCCAGCACCGCCTCGTCGACCACGTTCAACGCCACAGTTGGTGGCTCGTGCCCCAGGTGCTTCACGCCCAGGTCGACATCCGCGCTCTGCCGGTAGCGTTCGACCACACGCAGCGCCAGGCGCACCAGGTGCTCCGCTTCGATCCACTCCTCGTCAAGGCCAAAGCCCACCGCCAGGTCTGTGACGCTGAGGATCTCCGCGATCTTGTTGGGGAACCCGTCGTTCTTGGAGATCGAGGACAGCCGGGTGCCGTAGGGGGTGTTGATCAGTGCCGCCCGCGCGAAGCCGTGCATCGTGTTGACCGTGACGTTGCTCTGGAACTTCTCCTCGGCCTCGTTTGCGATCGCCCGGTTGAACGCGACGTACACGATCTGCTTGTCCGCGGCCATCTCAGCCAGCATCAGCAGGGTCGTCGTTTTTCCCGTGCCCGCTAGTGCCTCGACGGCGATGTCCGCGCCTGTGGCGAAGGCGTCTCGGGTCGCTTGCTGCTGGGGGGTGGGCGGAAACGCCAGCACCTCCGCACGCTTCTTGGCCTGCACCTCGAGGTTGCGCGCCTTCACCTCGCGGCTCGCAACGATCTCGGCCACGTCGAGCGCCGCGATCTGGGCCAGCACGTCCTTAACGGCTTGGGCGGCATCGGCCAGGCTCGTGCCTCCCGAGCGCGGAACCTCGTAGCGCCACACGTTGCCGTTCTCGCGCCGGCGGAACGAGAACTTGTGCTGAGGGTCCTTGAGCACCTCGCGAAGGCGCTGCTCATGCTTGCCACCGGTCGTACCGCGCACGATCACGGCGTCGTACACGATCTTGACCTGGACTCGGCGTGTCCAGTGGTTGCTGGGCAGCGACACGCTGTCGTCGGCCGGGAGCGTGTCGACCGGCGAGTGCCCAGGGACCAGATCGGGCTGTACATCCGCCGTGTCGGCGTCGGCGGCGTCGTCGCGGCTGCCGTCGGCAACGAGCGTGCCCATCGGCGGTCCGGCGGCCAGCGCAGGGTTCCTGGGTCCGGCGTGCGGTGTGCCGGTGTCGCCGGCGTCGGTGACGCGGGCGGCCGCGATCCGCTCCGCCAGTTCCACGGGGTCGACGCCCAGCCTTGACGCGGCGCGTGCTCCGTGCACCGCTACCGGCCCTGCCTCATTGACGCGGTTGCCTGGCAGCAGAGTGAACAGTTCGACCACCAGGTCGACCACGGTGGGATCGCCCGTCCATGCCGAGTCCGGCCAGCTGTCGAGCATCGTGCCGAGCACAGCGTCGCTCAACGCACCGATCTCTAGCGGGTGCGCCTCACCCGCACGCCGCGTGCTCGCGCCGATGTGGCGCAGGGGCAGCGTGGCGATCAGGGCGGCGGCTTCGCGGACCGCGCTGAGGTGGCCTTCCACCTCGGTCAGCTTGTCGGCCCACCGTGCGGCGATCTCGTCGACGAGCACGTCTTGCGCGGGCCGGCTGTGCGGTGGTTGCAGGTAGGCCGCGACATGGTCCTCAGGTGTGGCGCTACCCGCGAACTCGGCAGGGTCCATCCCGTCCGGCAGGGTCGCGATGGCCAACTCCGGATAGACGCGCACGGCGTTCCTCGCGATCGCGAGTGCGGCCTTGTGTCCGGCGTTGTCCGGGTCGAAGGCGAGCACGCGGAGCCGGGCGAGAGGAACGACCGCGTCCAGCGCGGCAAGGTGCTCGGTCGTCAGCGCGGTTCCGCAGGTACCCACGGGCATCAGTTGCCGGTCGTCGCCGGTTCGCACGAGGATCGCCGCGGTGTCGAAGGGACCCTCGACGGGGACTGGAACCGCCGTGCGCGCCCGGTCGCGTTGCTCGTAGAGCCCGAACAACAGGGTGCGCTTGGAGAACAGCGGAGTCTCGGGGGTGTTGAGGTATTTCGCCCCTTCGTTTCCGGGCATGGCACGGCCGATGAATCCCGCGACGCGGCCTTGCAGGTCCCGGATGCCGAACATGATCCGGTCGTAGAAGAAGTCGAGCAGAGCACCATTTTTGACCCAGGCGACGCCGGCGTCGACCAGGTCCTGATCCTCAAATCCCTTGGATCGCAGGTGCGTGACGAGGCCGCGCCACCCGGCCGGTGCGTAGCCGATCAGCAGGCCAGCGTCGCGAGCTCGCTCCAGGGCCGCGGACGATCCGAGCCGGGTCGGTCGGGCCAGGTATTCGTTTGCCGGCAAGGAGTTACGCAGTTGCTCATCGAACCAGCGAGCCGTTTCCTCGTTGATCCTGGCGTAGGTGTCGACCTGGTACGTCGGGCCGATCAGTGCGGGCTCGGCCTCAGGCCGTGCCGTGGTCGTCAGGCCCTGCTCGTCACCGGCGTTCTCGACGGTGGGAGCGGCGGTGGCCTCGGACGTCATGTGACTGGCCTGTGCCTGTGCGACTGCGTGCCGCGCACGCTGCCAGAGGTCGTGGCGGTCGGGGTCGGCGAGCTCGGCCAGATCGAGCAGGTCCAGCGCCATGTCGAAGTCACGGTTGCGGTTCGCGACCGAGGCCTTGCTGTAGTGGCTGTTCGCTGTGCGTTCTGCTTCGGCCTTCTCGGTGTCGCGTCGCTGCGCGATCGCGGCGTGGTTGGGCAGTCCTCGTACCACCTCGGGGTGCTGACGGACCCACTCGGTGATCCACTCCCATTCCTGCCAGCTGCCGTTGAGGTGGCCCTCGGCGGTCAGGTAGCGGCCGACATCGGCATCGAGCTTGTGATAGCCGGAGGCGTGCTCTCGGATCTCTCGCAGGACCAGGGCTTCCCGTTCCGGCGTGAGCGTCAGCGGCCCGGCGAGGTTCTCGGCTCCTCGCACAGCGTTTTCGGCCGACTGGGCGTCGTGGATCGCCTCCAGGGCCTCGTGGACCAGAGTCGCGATCTCGAACTCGTGCGGTGATCCAGCCAGCATGTGCGGGGCGAGTTGTGCCAGCCTGCGCGGCCAGTCCCGCACCATGGTGTCCGCGGTGAAATGGGCCGCGTTGAGAACCAACCGGTGAGCGGCGAGATGCTCGGCGGCGGAACTCTGAAGTTGCCGTCCGGCACCGTCGAAAATCTCGTCGGTACCGGCTTTGTATGAAAGCACCGGAGGGTTCGGGGCCGAGGGTTCGTGGACGGTGACGAACGCCGCGTCGCCGACGCGCACGACGGTCGCGTGCAGCCCGTACTCGGCTGCCAGGGCGCGCCAGGCGCGCAAGGTCTCCGGCAGCCGTGGGGCGGAGTCGTGCTGCCCTGGACCGGGCGCGGGCTCGCGCCCGGTGTTGCCGGGGTCGAGCGTGCCGGGAACGCCCGTGGTCTGCAGATGCGCAGGCAGATCGAGGACAAACGGCAGTGCGGCCCGTGCCGGCCGCACCTGCGGTTGCGCCTGAGCGCCGGTGAGCAGGGCGACGTCGGCGGGTTCCGCGGCGATCCGCCGTGACAGCCACAGGACCCGGTCGCGCACCGGCAGCGTCGCGGCGAGCCTCCACTGCTGGCCCTGCACCACGATGGCGTCGGGACCGGTGTTGTCGAGCAGTACCCCGTCGCCGTCGGAGAGTGCAACCAGGTCGCGCTTGGCAGCCACCTCGACCAGGTGCCGCCACCGGTTCTCCAGCCGCTGCGGGTCATGGGTGCCACCGCTGATGAGCGCGTCGCGGCGGGCCCGCAGGGACTCAGCGATCGCTTCCGCCATCGCGACGATGTTGAGGGCGAGCTGTTCGCGAGGCTGTGAGCCGCGCACCCGAGCGTGAGGAACCGAGACGAGTGCGCGGGCGTGGTCAACCTCAACCGTGCCCGTCGTCGACTCCACCACGGTGAATCCGGCCTGGAACAGACGCGTCTCCAGGACGTGTGCGATCTGACCGGCCATCTCGAACACAGGCTCACGTGGCTCACCCGCACGGAGAGCCCAGGCGACCAACGCGTCGGGGTCGGACGCGGGCGGCGGGTCCAGTGGTGTGGCGGTGATGCACTCCTCGACGGTGGGCAGCTTTCCCTCTGCCATCAACCTGAGCAGGTTCGCGTCGTCGCCAGACGCGCTGCCTGTCGCGCCGGCGATCACCTGAGCCAGCGCTTCTTCCAGCATCGACACCGAGTACAACGCGCCGTGCCCGTGCTTGACGTCGATCGCACCGTTCTCATCGAAGTGCGAGCCGCCGTAAGCGCTGGTGCGAACCACCTGGGTGTTCAGCGCGTGCGCCTCTGCCAGCAGCAACCTCCAACGCTGCTCAAGCTCGGGGCCGGTCATCACCATCAAGTCGGCCCGATGCCCGCGCAGCACCCGCTCACCCAAGGGAGCGTCAGCGAGCAGTTTCAGCGGCTCGCGGTCGAGATCCGACACCGCGAACAACTGCTCATTGCCCACCTGGACAGGCTCGATCTGATCGCTGGACCCGGCCTGCTGCTCGTCGAGCAGAGCAATCACCCTGTGCCGCAACACGTCCGCTCTGCGGCCTGCATCCGCGCAGGCGTGCACCAGCGTCGTGCGGATCTGGTTGCCGCCCTCCGCGGTAGCTAGCCAGGTCTCGTCCAGGACGATGCGTTCGACCCCGGGATGCCCAGCGACCGCCAGCTCCGCGAGGACGTGCCCGCGGCGACCAACGAAATTGATCCCGACCGATCCCCAAGTCAAGTCCACGTCGCCGCCGAGTTCTGGCTGGATGCCATCACGGGCGCAACGCGCAAGGTAGGCGAGCAACTCCCCGAGCGTGTCCGGGTCAGCCCACCGCGGATCAGGCTCTGGTGCGAGGCCAAACCGTGCGTCCTCACTGACGCTGTGTGGTGCGGCCGCAGCGGCAATTAGGTCCAGTGTCGCGGCCTGGGCGGACATCGCTCGGACCTGCGTGGCCTGTGGAGCATCGCCCGCCACGGCACCGAGCAGTGCCTGTTCCTGCTCGGCGAGCCGGTCACGCAGCGCGCGAACCTCGCGCACCTGGTCCAGCAGCACGCCCTTCACCTCGAAGAACGGCAGGTCCCTGTTGGTGTAGATGACGCGCCTACTGTCTTGGCGCACCACGTCCTCGGATTGCGTCGCGCGCATCCACGCGTAGCTGGCCTGTTCGAGTTCGATGAGCAGCGCCCGGTGCAGCTCCTGCAGGCCGTGTTCGCGTTGCTCTCGCCGCGCCAGCACTTCTTGCACGACCTCGTCCTGCTCAGTCACGGAACCAGGCGCCGCGGCCAGGCGACGCGTCAGATCCACATCGCTGTTGTCGGTGGCGGACAGGTCGTGCAGATCGAGGTCGACCGCGATACCCGCGAGCCGCAGTGCCGCCACGACGCCCTGGACGCGGTAGACGATCCGGTCCTCGGGATCGTCGTGGACCGACTGGACAGGCGCGGTCCCCGTGGAGCGCGGCAGCGTCCACGCCAGCGTCCTGCCGACCGGAGTGTCGACGGTGCGTGGCTGCCAGCCAGCGCGCTCCCCGCGGATCGCCTCGGCTGCCTCGCTACCTCCACCGCCGTACACCAACGCGCCGAACTCGCGGGAGTAGTGGACGGTCACCGCGGGCCCATCCCCCGCATTCACGAAGTCGGTCCTCGCGGCGCCGGCCGTCGAGGTGCTGGCCGGGGGCGGCCAGATCAGCTCCCCGGAGTTCATAAATTCCATCAGCTGCGCGCTCGTCAGCGTGACACCGTCGACCTTGTAGACTAGGCGCGCATCGCGCCGCCCTACGGACTCGGTGCTCACCTCGACGTTGTGCCCGTTGTCCCGGCCCCAGGCATGAAGCAGATTGGGCAAGGCGCTGCGGGTGGTCTCCACGGTCACCGATGGCGCCGGATTCTCCGCTGCGGTCTGGTCACCGCTCTTGGCGTGACCACCGGCCCCGGTCCCGGCGTGCTCCGATCGGGCTTGTCGGGCTCGGACGCCGGCTGAGTCCGCCAGTTCTGTCAGCTTCTCCCGCAACGTGGGAGACGCCGTCTGGGAGATCCACGCTGGGTCGATGATGAGGGTGTCGAGCACACTGCCGGTGGGTGAACACAGCTCGACCGCGGTGTCGCTGAACCGCAACCGCAGACCTCGCCACCGAACGACATCCGTGTCTTGCCCGATAGCGAGGTTCGGGGGCGCCGTACCGTCACGTGCTGCCCGCGCGTATCCGACAAGTGCCCGATCTGCTTCCTGCACATGCAGGATGTGCGGCATCAGACCGTCGACCACGAAGCGATCCGCGTGCGAGTCACCAGCCAGCGCGCGCTCACTTGTCGCCACGAGTTCTTCCAACGCCTCGGCACGCTCAACCGACGTAGCAACCAGGGCCGGTTGAGCCTCGACCGGGCCGACCTCGGGCCCTGTCTGCGGAGAGAACCCGACCTCGGGCTGGCTGCCGCCCGCCTCAGCGCTGCGTGGTTCGCCCAAGACGCCGTCGCCCTGTGCCGCGGTCTCGTGCCGCGGTTCGGTGGCGGGGGCGAAGGCGTGTGCCGCTCGCATCGAGTGCTGGCGGAGGTCTTCCGCCGTGTTCGGAAGGTCGGCGGCGTTCTCGAACATCGCCCACCCGCCCCCTGCTGCGATCCAGTCCAGGCGTGTCCGGACCAGTGGGCCGGGCTCGGCGTCTGGATAGGACACTTCCACGAAACGGCTCATCCGGTCGTCGTGCCAGCTGGTCGGCACGCGCAGTACGGCTCGGCCAGGATCATCAGCCTGGCCGGTGTCCTCGACTCGATCGGCGGAAATGTCGATCCACTTGCGACTCGGCGCGATGGCAGAGACCCGCCACGCCACAGGCTGTTGCTTGCCACCGGACCAACTCGTCCAGGCGACGTGGTCATCGGCCTGCGCACGCGAGAGCCGTTCGATCTCGGTCGGTTCCGGTGAGTGCAGCTCCGCGATCACGTTCGCGGCGCGGCGCAGCACCGCCGCCCTTGGCTCCTTCGGATGGAACCGATCATCGTCCGCGACCGCGTCCGCGCGCTCACGCAGGAGGCCGACCGCCTCTTGGGGATCCCCGCCGAACCCCAGCACCGTGGCGACGCGCAGGAGCCGCATCGACTCCTCATCGGCCGCCTGCAAGGCGCTGGCACGCTCGAACGGCACGTCGTGCGGGCGGACCACCCGCACGAGGCGGGCCAGCGTCTGCAGTTCACGCCATGAGGGCTCCGACAATCGGCCGCCGATCGTGTCGGGTGTGCGTTGTGCCAAGCGATCCGCCGCGTGCGCGAACTCGTCGGTGCCGGTGACCGAGGGCAAGGTTGCCGCGAGGTGCATGATCGCGGCCGAGTGCAGCGCGGCGGCGCCGCTGTTGCGGCCCGCTCCAGCGGCAGGCGTCGATCCGTCGTCGTTGAGGTCGGTCCACTGGCGCAGCGCGCGCCGCACGTCGCCGGCGCTCTGTGTCCAGTCGATCTGGCGGCCGGTGATGTCGGTCAGGCACTCCAGCGCCTCGAGGTAGCCGGGAATGGCCTCGTCCGGCAGGGTGAAGCTCGCTTGGGTGCGGTCGTGGTCGGTCTCTCGGGCGCTGACCTCGTCGATCTGGTGCGGAGCGTGGTGGACGCCGCGCACCAGGGTGCCGACCTGCATGCCGGAGGCCACGTGCACCACGAACCACCGTGTGGGTCCGCCGTGGAGCTTCGCCCGCCAGGCCCACAAGGCCCCGGACGGTGACGGGACCGCGCGGGACTTGGAGAACGAGCTGACCGTCGGCTGCCCGATGCCCAGGGTCTTTACGTGCGAGACAGCGGCGTCCTTTGTGGAGAAGGGCGACATCGTGACCGGGCCGGGGTTTGCCGGACGGGACACGATTTGACGCAGCCGCCCGCCGTGCCCGGTCTGCAAGGCTCGTGCCGGGGCTGGGGCAGCAGTCAGGGGCGTCGCATCGTCCGGCCGTGCCAGGGCGTCCCTTGCCGTGGCAGACGCCTCCGCACGGGCAGCGGGAGCGGCCTCGTTTTGCGCGCCATGTGTTGCCGCAGCGTCCACGACCGGCTCATCTCGCGGCGAGGGGGGCGGCTCCGCCGCTGAGGGCGCGGGCAGGCCCCACACCGCGCGGGCTGCTCGGACAGGCTCCTCGCCGGGGTCGAGAATGAGGTTCGGGTCGTTGCGGTCCAGGAAGAACACGTCGAACGTGCCGTCGTCGAATCGCACGACCTGCGCCGGGGCCCGATGCCTGGGGTCGTTCGGCCGCACCACCGCGTCACCGGTGACGCGACCCACGCGAGGGCGACCATCGAAGCCGTCAGTGACGGGCCCGGCGAACAGCACCACCGTGCCCGCCGGGAAGTGCCGCTCGTCGTCAGCAGGCTGCACGAGTTCCCTGTCCGCTCCCCACGTTCCGTGCGAGGTCGGAGCGGACAGTCTCCGCCCCATGCCCGGATCGAGCCCGGCACGCTCGTGATCAGGCCCGCCGAGGAAACGGACGTCCACCTTGGGACTTCCGGCGGTGTCGAACTGGTGGAACCCGCCGTCGGCGAACTCGATGCGGTAGGCCTCGGTCATCGGCGTGTGCCCGCGGTTCATGCCCTGTGCACGCCGTCTCTTGCCCTGCAGCCACGCTTTGCCCACGCTGGCCACGACGGCGACGTGGTTGTCGATGCGGACCTCGTCGCCAGGCGCGACTTCGGTGATGTCGCGGCGAAGACGGAAGCCCTCGACGTCGACCGCGCCTCCCACCGGGCCCGGCACTGCGACCAGACCGCGCCGGGGCAGATGAACGACTCCGCGTCGCTCACCCCATGCGCTGGCGATCTCGGCGCGCACTTCGTCGAAGCGGCGACCGGTGCTGTCACGCCAGCCCGCCACCCACGCGTTGCCCTTGGCGGTGAAGGGAATCAGGGTGCCGCTGCGGCCCCGCAGGTCGGCAAGCTCCTGCGCGAGCTCGGCCACCGCCTCGCGACTGACCTTCGGCGGCTGTCGGCGGTCGGCGCGGTGGAAGTCCTTGCCCTCCAGCACAGTCCAGCCGTTGGCGAGCAGACTCCATTTCGAGGTGTCCGGGGACGTGATGTACAGGCAGCCCTCGGCGGCGCGGTACGACTTCGGTGGTTGCTCGAACGTGAGCGGCGCGGCCTCGGCGATCTCCTCACTGTCGATGATCTGCTGCTGGCTGCGCTCGAACTCGCGTCGTTCGGCACGGACGTGGTTCGCGCGCGTGCGGCGCGCTTGTGCTCGCGTCCACCGCGCGCGGTAGGCCTGATCGTCGTTCTCCAGGGGCGCGACGCCATCCGTGTCGTGCCGTGGGATGACCAGCCGCTCGGGTAGTTCCCGCTCGTCGGGCCACTGACCGCGCGCGGCGGTCACCAGCGCTTGCGGCGTCGGCGGCCGCTCCTCACTGTCGACCACCAGGAGGTCGATCATGCCGTGGTCGGCCGCGACGAGCGTGAGCCGCTGTTCGCCGCGGTACCACTGCGACGACCGCGACCCAGCCGACGTCTCAGGCCGATCGTCACGAACCCACGCGTGCGCGGTGAGGATTCCTTCCCACAGCCGGGTACCCGTGGCCGCATTGGGCGCGGCGGCGCCGGGCAGGGCGCTGCCCGCTCGGGCGATCTGCGCGATGACAGCGTGACGCCACCGCTGTGCGGCGCCGGCCGCGCTCTCCACGGTGTCCACCACCGTGGCGCGAATCGAGTCGCTTTCGCTACTACGCGAGTCCGGCAACCGCACCTCGTAGTTCAAGCGCGGTTCCTCCGCAGTCGCGATCCGCGCCCGAAGCCCATCTTTGTGCTGGACCATCGTGATATTGAGGCCCGCCCACTTCCACGGATCGCTGGTAACTCCCAGCCAGCGGAACACCGCCTCATCGTGAGTGATCTCCATGCCGCCGCCCGGCGTGTACCAGGGCGTGGCGTCGATGGAGGCCGCGTGTACCGAGAGTCGTGTCAACGCGGCGACCTCGGCCAAGCGATCCCGGGTCCACGACAGGGTGCGCCCGCGCAGACCGGTCGCAGCCAACGCGGCGATCTGCCCCGGCCGAGCCTGTGGATCGGCGAAGTCAACCTCGCCGAAAAGCGAGTCGACCAACTGGGCGGCGGACAGGTAGTTGCGGTGCTCGCGTACCTCACCCACCTGTGAGGCGAGTTCGAGGACCTCGTCCTCGAGTCGCGAACGACGCGCGGTGGCCACGGTCCGGTTGCGGTGGTCGACTCGGCTACCTCCTGCCCCGGTGCCGGAGGTGTGCTCATAGCCGCTCGCCCCGAGTTCCGCGAGCAACACCGACACCCTGGCCAAGGACGGATCACTGCCCTCGTCGATGTCGAGGGTGTCGAGAACGTCCTGCCCGCGCCGTGCGACCTCGGACTCCGCCACGTCGATCGCGGAAGCCTCGTGTGCCGCGCCGCTGCTGTCGGAGTTGGGTGTGACCGCCGCCGCCCGCGGAGAGGGCTCGGTCGTCGTAGCCGCGACGTCGCGGGAGGAGACCTCGTCGGTCTGGACGCGTGAACCGGGCAGCGCCGTGGCTCCGACTGGGAGCGGTGGCAGTCGCATGCTGCGTGCCAGTTCGCCGACGACCTGTGCTCGCAACCGATCCGAGGACTGTTGAGCGGTCCTGACCGCGGTGGTGATCGCGTCGAGCATGCTCGTGCCGGTGCTGTCAGCCGAGCTGGGCAATCGAATCCACACCGAGGCCGCTTGCCCGGTGGCTGGCGTGATCTGAGCCTGCCGACCCGCCGTGTCGCCGTGAACGGCGACGGTCAACGCGCCGAACTTCACTAGCGTCCCGCGCACGGAGTTGACCCAGACGCTGAGGTCGGCGTCGGTCTGCAGCTCGCCCTTGCCCGGAGACGACAACGTCGCCGTGGGCGCGAGCGCCGCAGCTTCCGCGACACCGAGCCAGGCGGCGGCCTCCAGGAGCCGGTCGGTGCCGAACCTCGCCGCCCCGCCGGCGAGGCCGATGCCCCTGATCCTGCGGGCGAGCGCAAGGCGGTCGTCGATGCCGCTGAACTCGGTGAGAATGTCCCCGATGGCGCGGTCGGCGGCGTCCGCGTTGATCTGCTGGCGTAGTTCGCGAACGCGCTCGTCGAGCACGCGTGCCTCGTTGGCGGGTGACTCCGCATGGCTGGTCACCACGTGCCGCTGCTGGACATCGAGCACCACCGGGCCAGCCTCACTGGTGCGTGTGTGCGTGAAGCCGGCGTCGCTCAACTCGCGCAGCAGGTCGTCGCGCGCCCAAACTGCGTCGAGGTCGGAAACTTCGGCATCATTGCGCGCGCCGTGCCCACCGTCCGGGTCCGAGTCGCCGCCGTCTGAACGCTGCCGAGTCCGCTGGTCGGTGCTTGCTGCCGCAGCGCTTGATGCCACGGCCGTGCCGCTGGTTTGCGGGACGCGGGCGTCCGGTTCGGACACGGCGGCTGTTTGCGGTGACTGAGGAGCGGTACCAGAGCGTGGTGCGGGTCGTGTTGTGCGCGCGGAGGGCGTTGTTCGCGGCTCGCCGCTCGTGGTGCCGGGTGAGATCGCACCAATAGTGCGAGATACGGTCTGATCAGCGGGTGGCTCGGTGTGCTCCGAGGCGCTGCGGACGTAGACGTTCAACTGACCTGTGGCGTTGTTGATCAGGTCGGCGAGCTCGGCGAAGCGCCCGGAGGCCCATGGCTGCCCGAGCAGGGTCGCGCCGTCGTCACTACGGCGGCTGAGCTGGTAGTCCCAAGGCTGTTGGTGCGGTGCGCCATCCTTGCCGACGTGCTGGCTGACCGTGATGTCCACACCGAACAGGTGCCGTCCCGACCAGACCCGCGTGCGGCTGTCTGGGCCGCGTACCTCCGAGAGAACAGTCTGGTCGGACAGAGTGATCGTTCGTCCTGGAGCCGCAGGCCTGAGTTCAGTTTTCTTGCCGGCGGACTGCGCCGCCGCACTGTCAACGAGTTCGCTGCCGCTGCCTGCTGGCACAGCTGGGCCATCCGGTGTGGCCGGGAGCTCATCGTGCAGGACGACGTAGTCGCCATCGATCACAGGGGCGGTCGGAGCCAGAACGCCAGGGGGCAGCCGTGGACGGTCAGAGACGTCGACATCCGTTTCGCCGATCTCGCGCAAGTAGGCGACGAGAGCCCGCCGCTGCACGTGCACCTCGTGCGCCTGGCAAGCGAGTGTGAAGAGCTGCTCGTTCTGTTTCGAACGCTCCTTGGCCCGTTCAACGGCGTCGACGTCGGCGGACGCTCGGACTTCCAGGACCTCGAGTGTGAGCCGATCGCGCTCGGCGCGCGCGTCATCCAGTTCCGACTGCTTGAGGAAGGGCTTGTCGAGCTGACGACGGGCCGCCTGCGAACGGTCCTTCAGTTCGGTGCTGACAGCGCGGCGTGCGGCGGCGTCGTCGCGAGCCGACGCCAGCAGGTCGGTCAGCGCCTGGCGGATCCGGAAGTGCTGCCCCTTGTTCAGATACTGCAGATTGAGCTCAAGCCGGTACTGGTCGACCGTCGAGACCAGGCCGTGAGGCCGAATTACGGCGTACAGCGCGTCGTGGCGCCACCCGAACGACCGCACCTCGAACGTCAGGCCGCAGTCGTTCCAGCGCAACGTCATGCCAGCCTGGCCGATCGGTTCGACACCACGCTGAACCTCGGCGGCGCTGCGCTTACTTCTGGCCGCGGTACGGGCGTCGAACGCCTTCTCCGCCAGGCCGGCGAGCACGGTGTCGATGTGCTTAGCGGCGATGGGTTGCTCGTCGTCGGTGAAGAACCCGCCCCGTTCCTGCGGCGCATTCAACGCGGTGTCGGCCAGCGCCTCCAGAGCGCTGGCCTCCGAGTCGTTGACGGCGGCGAGCCGGTCGTTGCTCTTGATCTGGTTGTCCAGCCGCCGTTGATCCCGGTGGTGCTCGGCCGCGAGGTCGCTGAGGGTCTTGACGTTCTGCTCGGCGGTGGCCAGCTCCATCAGCATGGTGTTTCCGGACGCCAAGGCCTTGACTTCGGCGTAGTTCATCGACAGGTCGCCAATGTCCTCGACCTCACGCAGGCTGGGATCCAGCTTGCTTCCGAACAACTCTCGGATGAACGTCGCCTTGTAATCGAGCTTGCCGAACATGAACGCGTCGAAGGTCTCTTCGGCGACGTAGGTGGTGATCTCGATGGCCTCCGGCCACTCCTTTGGGATCGGTTCTCCGCGCTCGCGCATCTGCGCGATGAGGTCCGCTAGGGCGACCATGCGCGAGCCAGGCCGAACGCCGCGGCCTTCGCGCTGTTTCATGTCCGAAGGCCGCCACGGCGCGTCGATGTGGTGGATGCGCACCAGCCGGTCCTGGACGTTGACGCCGACGCCGCCCTTTTCCGTTGAGGCAAGCAGCACGGAGACCTTGCCGTTGCGGCAGTCCGAGAACAACTGCGCGCGCTGCTGGTCGTTGCGCGCCTCATGGATGAAACGCACCCTGTCGCGAGGAACGCCTTCAGCGACCAGACCCTCGCGAATCTTCGAGTAGATCTGGCCCGGTGTGCTGTTGGCATCGCGTTTGTCTTTGCCCCCAGGCGTGCCGAGGTCGCAGAACACCAACTGGAAGCCGCCACGCTGACCAGTGACCGCATCGGCCTCGTGTTTGGAGTCCGCGGGGAACTGTAGGTGCTGCGTGCGTCGGTAGGTGGCGACGATGTTGTCGATCGCCTTGTCGTACTTACCCGGAAGCGGGTCGTAGACCTTGACCATCTCTGGGTCGCTGGCGAGCTTGCGGGCGTCGGTGGCGATCCAGAGGATGTTGTCCGCGCCCGGTTCGGGGCGCTGTCCCTTCACCTGCTCGGCGCGCCGGGCGATCCAGCCCATCGCGGCTTCCTGGACACGCGTGCGCGGAACCACCTCGTTGACGCGGTCGACGGGTGGCAGCACCAGGCCGAGCTGTTCCTGCGACTTGATGTCCGAGCGCTCCCCGAGCAGCATCAGCAGCTCGTAGACGTTCTTGAACCGGGTGGGTCGGCGCTTCATGCGCGGTGTCTGCCCGTCCGGTGAGATTTCCTGGACGTCCTCGAACAACACGCACCAGCGGGCCCACGCGTCGGGGCTGTGCATGGACAGCTGCTCAAGCCGCTCCGGCATGAGGTAGTGCTGGACGACGTAGAGCTCCAGCATCGTGTTCGACACCGGGGTACCAGAGAAGAACGTCGCGACCCGGTCACGCTGGTTGCGCAACCAGTTCAGCTTCATGTCCAAATCGGACGCACGCTTGGACGCCGACATCGAGAAGCCCTCGGTGTGGCACGGCACCTGAAGGTTCTTGAAGTAGTGGAACTCGTCGACTAGCAGGTAATCGACGCCGAGCTGTTCGAAGTAGATGGACTTGTCCGAGCCGGCGTAGTCCAGCAACGCCCGGGAACGTTCCTCCAGGCTGGCGATGAGCTTTTCGACTTGCTTGACGCGCCGGTCGGACGCGCCTGTCTCATTGTCCTCGGCGTCGACGGAGCCCATCGCAGCGGTCAGTGACGCCCGGTAGTGCGCGGCGAGGTCCGCCAGATACTGGGACTGGAACTGCTCGTGCATAGAGATTCTGGTGAACGCCGGGTGGGTGATGATGACCGCGTCCCAGTCCTCGCTCACACAGCGGCGAGCCCACAGCTGGCGGCTGCGCCAGTCCGACATGCTGTACTCGTCGGCCACGAGCAGCTTGATCCCGGGAACGCGTTGCTTGATCTCGCGGGCGATGTCCTCCAGCGTCGCCTTCAACACAACGATCATCGGCTTGTTCGCGAGCCCGAGCTGCCGCAGCTTCACCGCGGTCATCGCCATGATCGTGGTCTTGCCGCCGCCCACGTCGTGCCCGCACAGGGCCGCCTTGTTGGAGATGGCCCGATAGACCATGTCGCGCTGCGACTGGTAGGGCACGAAATCGGCGGCCATGCCGGGGACGGTCAGGTGGGAACCGTCGTAGTTGCGCAGCACGGTCGCGTTGAAGGTGCGGTTGTACTTGTCGCACAGCCGGTCCGCGCGGTCGGGGTCCTCCCACAGCCACTCGCTGAACCGGGCCGCGATCAGTTGCTGCTTGGCTTTGGCCTGCAGGGTCGCGGCGCGGTCGACGACCGGGACCTTCTTGCCGTTCTCCTCGATGGTCGTCGTGACTTCGGCGACGCCACCGTTGAGCTCGGTCTCGATCAAGGAGTAGGCGTCGCGCTTGTCGGTGCCCCACTCGGCGGAGGCCTCTGGCCGCGACCGATCGTATTTGCGTCCTACCAACAGCGACCAGGTCGAGGTCAGTGGCTCCCGGCGCACCGCGAGCTTGCCCTTGGGCTTGAGCAGTTCCCGGATGAACGCCTCGACGTCGCTCTCCGGGATCCAGGAGGCTCCGAGCTGGCCGTAGATCTCACCCGGCACGAGATCGCGCGGCTGCCGCTCCTGCAGGGAGACGACGTTGCGGGAGTAGACGTGCGGCTCGCGCTCCGCTGCGGCGACCGCGTGGTCGAGTTTGACCCGCACGTCCCCGGACAGGTACTCGCCGGCCTCGGTCCACTCGCGTGTGATCGGATCCAGGTACGCCAGATCGCCGAGAACTGGTGGTACCTGCTCGACGGTGAGATCGAGCAGATCCGCGATCATGGGCAGATCGAGCCGGTTGTGCTCGTCCAGGCTCAACGCGACCGCGTCGGCCGCGGAGTTGACCTGTGTGAGGCGGACCGGGGCCTTGTTGACCCTGGTGGTGAAGATCGCGTACTTGGTGGCGGTCTGGTTGTCGCGGTCCCAATCCTCCAGCGCCAGCACCGTCGTGTAGTCCGGGTCGGTGCGGAACCGGTACATGATCTGCGGGAGCCGCTTGGTGACGGTGGGCAGCCCGGTCTCTTCATCCGGCTTTCCGGTACTGATCGTGACCCGGTTGACGAAGCCGAACCGCGCGACGTAGTCGTCGTAGCAATTGTTGAGGTGCTGCCTCAGCTCCGTGAGCTCGGCGTCTATCTCGCCCACTGCCCGTGTCGCGGTCTCGTGCTCGGCACGCGCTCGCTGCTCGTCATCGCGGGCCGTCTCGAGTGCGATGTCCGCCTGACGAATCGCGTCGAGGGCCAAGGCGCGGGTCGTCGCACCAGGAAGGGGGCTGTTGTTCCGTGCTGGTGGGTCGGTGAGGGCTGTGAGCAGTACGACCTTCGCGGCCGCGAAGCCGCGCTGGCGACGTGCGGCGGCGTCGGCGCGTTGCTCGGCGCGCTGCGCCGCGCGCTCCTGGTTGAGTGCCTCCTGCTCACGCTCCTGGACGGCCAGCGTCGCATCGCGCAGCGCCACCAACGCGGTCAGTTCGGCGAGCTGTTTGCCCTTGAGGTCCTCGAACTTGTACTCGTCGTTCGCTTGGCCTGCGGAGACATGGTCCGCGGGCTCGTGCGCCGCGGCGTCGTGGTCGAGGGTGGGATCTATGTCCTCTTCGGACGTGTCAGTGGGCTCGCCGGGACGGTGAGCAAGTCCTTTCGCGTAGTCCCTCAGGCGATCGGGGATGTCGGCGTGCTCGCCGAGGTTGACGCGGGCGCCCTTGAGCATGTGCGCGATCTGCTCAGCCAGATCCGCCCGCCCGTCGCGCTCTGCCCGCAGGTCCGGGTCGGTGGCCTCCTGCGCGAAGATCCAGCCGGCGTCTTCGGCATCGGGGCCCGTGGCCTGCTCAAGCCAGCCCAGGTCGCCGGTGTAGACCAGCAGGCGGCACGCCTCCTGAACGGCGAGGTCACCGCGGTGGCGGATGCCGGGGTCATCAGGACTCGGCTGCCAGTCGGGCCCCTCGATGCGGGCCCTGAGCGCCTTGGCGAACGGTCCGGTCAGCCGATCACGTGGCCTGGGCACGCGGATCGCTCGCAGCTCGCCGTCCTGCACGACCATGGCCCGGCCGTCGACAATGTGGAACGACCCTTCCTTGCGGCCGTGCGCGTCCAGCAGTGTGTTTCCCGTCGTGACCAGCGTTGCGGCCGGGTCCACCTTCCACGTGCGGTGCTGCTGCTCGGGCTGCGCGGTGGTCAGCGACGCTACGGCTTGGGCGAGACCCTGCTCCCACGTGCTCATGGACGCCGACGGGGAGAACTGCACGGACAGCGTGTGGCCGAAGCGGCCGCGCTGGGCGCGCATGTCGCCGATGACGAGATCGGGGCGGGTGACGAACAGGCGGTTGACCTGGGTGTCCAGTTCCGGCACGTACTCGGTGTCCAGCCACGTGCGGTCGTGGGTGCGCACGTCCTCGTCGCTGCGGCGGCGCCTCAGTACCAGGATGTCCGCGGTGACCTTGGTGGTCTGCCACACGGCGCTGGGCAGCCGGATCGCCCCGAGCAGGTCTGCCATCTCGAACAGCCGTTGCCGTGCGGCGGCGTTGTCCTTCGCGCCGTCGAGCGTGTATCGGCTGGTGATCAGCACCGCGATGCCGCCGGGGCGCATCGTCGCGAGGCTGCGCCAGATGCAGTAGTTGTGCAGGTTTGTGCGTACCTCGGTGGGTGCGCTGGGGTCGTACACGAGGTGCTCGGCGAACGGCACGTTGCCCAGTACGGCGTCGACGGAGGTGACCGGGATCGGGGCGCGCTGGATCGCGCCGGTCATGATCTGCGCGTCCGGATGCATCGCGGCTGCGATCGCCGCGGTGGTCGGATCCCGCTCCACGCCGAGCCAGCTCACGTCGTCGCGCAGTCCGGCCGGGGTGTGCTCCATGAACACGCCGGCGCCGCACCCAGGCTCGAGGATTCGACCGCCGCCGAAGCCCAAGCCCTGCAACAACTGCCAGCACGCCTGCGTGATGTGGGGCGGGGTGTAGAACGCGCTGTAGGTCGCCTGGCGGGCTTCGATCTGATCGGCGGGCGGCAGCAGCCACTCGATCCGCTCACCGATCTCCGCCCAGGTCCCGGCACGGTCGGACTCGAACGCGTTGGACAGCGATCCCCAGCCGGACCAGCCTTGCAGGACAGCGCGGTCGCTGGCGGAGGCAGAGTTGCCGGTGTCCCGCAGTTCGTTGAGGACCTCCAGCGCGGCGAGGCTGGCTCGGGCGCGGGCAATCGGCCCGGACAGGCCGGCGGCCTCTGCGGTGTGCTCTTCCGGTTCGGTCATGGCTGCTCCCCCGAGGACTGCAGTGGAAGCTCGGCGTGGCCGAGTTCCTGGGATCCGGTGCTGTGCCTTTGGGGGGTGCAGGCGTTGAACGGGCCGATCGGGCTGGTCAGGACGGACAGGTGCGGGTCGAGGTGATCGCGCAGGAAGACGCTGAGCCAGGTCGCCGACTCCTCGGCCGACAGTTCGCGGAACGCCAGGTACAGCGCCATGAACCGCTCCACCGCGTCGATGTGCTCCCACCACTGTCGGCACCAGCGGATCCCGCCGCCCTCGCCGGTGGTGGTCGTCTTGCGGGTCAGCGGCGCGATATGGGTGTCGACCCACGCGTAGACCTCGGCCAACTGGGGGAAGTCGTCGGCGGGCGGCGGGGGCGTCGGGCTGCCAGGGAGGGCGGACGCGGCCAGGCCCAGGGTGGCGAGCACCGCGGAGGTGTCGGCGGGACCAGTGTCCAGGTGGGCTTGACGTTGCTGCAGCGCGGCGTTCATCGCGTCGGTGCTTTCCGCGGCGGTCATCGAGACCTCGGTTAGCACGGCCTCGAGTTCGTCCAGCCCGCGACCTGTGGCCTCGGACTTGTCAGCTGTGACGCGGACTTGCTCAGTGAGGAAGAACTGGTCGCGCTCGACGGCTCGGAGACGGCGCCGATCGGCCTGCTGTGCATCCTCCAGAACGATCAGCCGCTCGGCGAGTTGCTCCAAACTGTTGCTCGGCGGCGAGGTCATGGTGGCCCGCCCGCCCGTAGGCGTTCGGCTTGAAGCGCAACTGCCACCGGATTATCGGGACCAAGGTGCTCGACCGCAGCTTGCTGGATCTGGGCCGTAGCGTTCTTAGATGCAGCTGAGATCTCCTCGCGCTCGCCGTCCTTCTCTGCGTACCAAGGACGCAGCGTGAGCATCGCGGGGCGCCGTCCAGAGGTGAACAAAACTGCGTTGGTGCGGGCTAGAGCGGCGATGTCAGCTGCGCTGAGGATTCGTTCGGTGCGCAGGCTTCGAGAAACCGATGCTCCTCCGGACGAGTGGCTAGTCGATGTCTCTTCGACCTTGTGGTCACCGATCAGCCGAGAGAGGTCCTCGCAGAAGTCAGGATCAGCAACACCTGCACCGATAGTTTTGATGGTGGCCGCCGACCACAACGCATCGAAACCGTCCTTCCCCCATACGGCCCGACCTTGTTCACGTGACTGGAGGATGGTCGTGACCATGACTCCCAGAGAACCGAGGAACGAGTACCACGACGGCAACTGGTCCAGACCGCGCACGATGTTCGCCGCCTCGTCGAGCGGTACGGTCAGAGGTGGGTCCAGGCGACCGCCACGAGCGCTGGCAGCTCGGATGGCTATGTCGATCAACTCGCCGACAATTGCCGCGACAATTGGCCGTGCGGAACCCGCACCTTCGCGACAGAGCAGGTACAGCGTGGGGTGTTGGGCCGCACCTGGATCCGTGATCAGATTCCAGAGGTCCAACTGAGGGATGGACGTGGGCTCAGCAGGTGGCTTCTTCCACGTGTTTGGCGGTGTGACCCAGCGGAGCACGGTCTCCGATTGCAGGCAGGACAGCGCGGTAGCGACGCCCTGGTAGATGCCGCCGCGTGTCTCCCAAGGCAGTTCGGTGGTTGCTCGCAGTGCGACAGCCTGTTCCAGATAACCAGCGCGTTCCAGGTGCATCGCGGGCTCGTCAGATCGCGTCGCAACCCAGGACACGACATCCCGCAAGGTAAGGCCTGCACTTGCAGAGGCCAAGAGCAGCTGCTCCAGAAGCGTCGCAGAGGCAGGTGTGAAGAACGGATCTGCACGTTCTGTCCGGCCAGACCCTCCGCCCACCTCGGACATGAAGTAGGCAGCCATGCGAGCAGATGACTCGTAGTCGGTAACTGAGGCCAGCAAGTCGAGCCACCACTGTTGGGGTTGAAAGGTGATCCGCGCAGGATCAAACAAGTAGACCGGACCAACCTTTGCTCGCAGCTCGGCGGTCAACGCCCATACGTCGCTCTTGTTACTGGTGGCGATCACCGCGCCTGGGGCACCAAGGATCTCTGGCACTACCCGAGCCGAAGTCTTGTTGGACCGAGGTCCACAGATGACCAGCTCGACATCCTCCGGACTCTTGTAGACAGTCCTGCCGCCCACACCACCGAGCGCAGCCCCAATCTCCCTAGGCACCAACGACTTCGGGTCCTTCCCAACAAGAGAGGGGCGCAAGCCAAGGGCGCGTTGCGCCATCGCGGTTTGTTGCATGTCCCGAACCGAAGCAGGCGAGTTCATCGCACGCAGTCCGTCGTTCGGTCGCCTGCGCGCCATACCCAAGACGCAAGCCGCTGTTGTTAGTCCGACAGCGAGAATGCCTTGCCCGATCAGCGCTGCGTAGAACACCGTCGACGATCCATTGTGGCCAATGACGCCCTGAACTCCTTTGTTCTTAACAGCAACGGCGAGGTCTTCGAACGGCGGGACCGAGCTTGAGTCACCTGCAACGTGAGCAGCAACCCACACCATGCCAAGCACAACAAAGACGAGCCCGACTCCTCCGGCGACCAGCCAAGGAGCCATGGGCATGGCTCCGCTAGCATGCCTACGCTCGTTCGGATTGCTCATGCGACTGTCCTTGCAACGGGCTGGAACGCCGAATCGGTGTTGTAGAGCGCGAGTTCGCTTGGCGTCAGCCGCATCCGCACCGGCAGTCCCGCACGCTCACCAGACTTGACCAGGTACAGGCCTCTTCCTGGATGGCGGTGGCCAGGTACCCAGGTGCCCGCAGACTGCCAACCGGCGAGCATTTCCGCTTCGCGGTTGGACAGGTGCACCGCGAGCGAGCCGAGTTCACTGGCGGGCAGGCCGCCGTAGACGTGGATGGCGCAGCGGGCGGCGATGCCGCGTGCTTTCGCGACGTCTTCGGCGCTGGGCAGGGCTTGCAGGTCGTCCATCGAGTGCGTCAGGAACAGCGATGCGACGCCCTTGTGCCGGTTGAGCCGGGTCATCCGGTCGCTGCGCTCGACCAGGCCCGGCCCCGCGCGCAACGCGCGCCACGCCTCGTCCTGGACCCACAGGACCGGCCGTCCCGCGCCAGCTTGCCGGGCCTCGATCATGCCGCTGCCCCACGCCCAGGAGCACAGCATCGCGGCCGCGACGATCTGGTCGGTCTCCTCATCGAGCACCGACAGGTCCAGGCTCACGGCGGGCGAGCCGGGATCGAGGTGGGCGGTGGTACGACGGTCGAACAAGCCCCGCAGAGGCCCGTCGACGAGCAGGTCGAGTGAGGCCAAGACCTCGCGCATCAGCTCGAAATAGCGGTCAATGTCCCCGCCCACCCGCGCCGCATCCAGCATCGCCTGCGGCGGGTGGTCGAGAACCTCGCGGACCTCAGGGATCGTGGGCTCGCCGTCGAGGCGCGCGTCGGTAGCGAGGTCGAGGGCGCGGCTGATCAGGTTGCGTTCGGTCGGAGTGGGCGGCCGTTCCAGTTCCAGCAGCAGCAGGCCTTCCAGCAGCGCCGTCTGCCGGGCCCGGATGTTCTCCCGCAAGGCCGCACGGTCGCGGCCGCTGATGGTCGTGGCCAGCAAATGCCGCAGCGGGCCGGGATCGAGCGGGTTGATCGAGTCGTGGCCGCGGCCGAGTTTGATGACATTGCCACCGAGTCTGCGGATCAGCGGCGAGTACTCGCCCTTGATGTCGGCGGGGACGAACGTCAGCCATCCGAACGCCGCCAGGCCCAGTCCGAGCCGTTTCGCGAACGCGCTCTTGCCGACCCCGGGTTGTGCCTGGATCCAGACGCCGGTGTTGCTGATGAGGCCGTCGCGTAACCACTCCCCGGGATGCAGCCCGACCGGCTCGTGGGTGTGCAGGTCGTGCCCAATGGGCACGCCGCGCACGCGGGCACCGCTGCCGCCGACAAACGGGAACAGCCCGGCCAGTTGAGTCGTGGTGCCCTGCCACAAGGTCGCGCTACCCACATGGTGGTCGCGCCCACCCCCAGGCACCGCCCAGCCTCGTGCCGGCGGAACCGGCATGGCGCGTAGGTCAGCGAGCGGATCGGCAGACGCCGCAGCACGTTGCGCCGCAGCGTCGGCCACGGATCGAGCGATTTCGTGCGCAGGCTCCGATGCATTGTTGTTGCGGCGCCGGAACAATCGGATCGTCATAGGTGTCGTCCCCCGGTTGACAGACGGTGTTGCGTGAATCCGCGCCAGATCCCCCGGACAGCGCGGATGGACCTGGCTAGCCGCTGCTCACCGCATCGAGCCCCCACATGACGGCGATGTCGCGGGCGACAACGGTGT
Source organism: Lentzea sp. NPDC092896 (assembly GCF_044754905.1). Lineage (NCBI taxonomy): Bacteria > Bacillati > Actinomycetota > Actinomycetes > Pseudonocardiales > Pseudonocardiaceae > Lentzea > Lentzea sp. NPDC092896. The sequence goes on along the minus strand of NZ_JBIVPX010000001.1, from coordinate 290,272 downwards.
TGGCGATGGCGGCGTCGGCCGGGCGTCGGCCCAGGCCACATGCGGCGGCGATCGCGGTGACGGGCCCGCCGAGCAGCGCCTCAACGAGACTCAGCACCGCGACGGTCTCCTCGCGGTGGTGTTCGGCGACCAGACCAGCGATCACCCCCACGTCGCGGTGCAGCCGGCGCAGCGGCCGATAGAACTCCACGTCCTGCGACGGCGGATCCTCACCAACCGCCATCGGGAAGTGGATCAGCGGTACCCGCACCTCACGGCGGTCGCACCAGTCGGCCAGCGCGTTGGCGAACAGCACCACTGGCGCAAGATTCCGAGGCTGGAACAGAGGTTTGTGGTCCAGGTCGCCATAGCACAGGTGCACCACCCACCGGATGGAGTGCGGTGCCTCGGCAAGGAGATCGACGACCTGCCGCGCGAGCCTGCGCGCCAATGCCGGCCGTGCCCATGCGGGCGCGCGATGCAGCAGGGCCAGAATCGCCGGGGACTCCAGCTGTACCTCGAAGTCCGTGCCCCACTTGTAGGCACACGCGGAAACCTCGCGCGCCACCACCGTCTGGAAGACCCGCATCCAATGCACCACCGCGGCCGGATTGCCCAACGTGAACAGCGCCAGATCCAGCGCGTGCGGCACGCCGACCTGCTGCGGCGGCAGCAGGTCAGGCGTGTACTCGAACAGAAGCTGCTCGCGCACCGCCATCGCCTCGGCCAGCGCATGCTCCCGACCCAGCGCGAGCTCCTGCGCATCGAGCTCGAAGCCCCGCCGCACCCGGTAGTAGCGGGGGTCGGTGTAGTCGGCGTAGTTGCCGCCCCGCCGGACCTGCAGACACCGTGCCGAGGTCAGGCCGAGCACGTAGTCGCGGATCCAGTTCGGGTCAGGTTCCCAGACCAGCGAACGCAGACTGGCCGCGCCGACGGTGTCGAGCTGCCAGCGCAGCGCGGTCGTAGGGTCCGCGCACAGCGGCTGGGGCAGCGACCCGACCAGATGAACCCGACGAGCTGGCACGAACGTCGACGGCTGACTGGATGTGCCCATGGTGTCCCCTTGGAAGTGATGCGCGAAAGCGCGGCAGAAACGCGAGAACGGCGACGGTCAGGCCGCGGTAGACGGTGGTGGTTCACCGCGCCCACCTGCCTCGGCGAGCGAGTTCGGTCGGATAGACCCCGACCCCGAGCGAGGCCGCGAAAGCCACGTGTTGCCAGCCCCACGCTCTGCGCAGCCGCAGCTTCGCGTTGCGGGCGCGGGACTCGAGGTCCGCGATCGCGTCAGGCAGCTCACGCGGATCGGTCACTGTGGTTGTGACGTACATGGCCCAGAGGCCGACGCCGGCGCCGTGGGCCTCTTCCTCGGTCGCCTGGACCGCGCGTTGTTCGTCGGCGCGGTCGCGGGCGGTCTCGTCGACGCCGCGGCGGCGGCGCAGCTGACGCCGGAAACCCGCGCCGGAGGCCTCCTTCGTGACGACCTCGGCGGCGGCGTCGGCGGGGTAGGGCTGATAGGTGATAGCGACGCGGCGGTGGTAGCGGCCGGGCGTGACCAGCGGCGCGAGCACCGTCGAGGTGACCTGCTGGTTAGGCAGGTCGGCCATCGCCCAGCTCACCGACCAGCCGGACCCATGCCAGAAGTGGTCGTGCAGCGATTCGCACTCCACCGGACCGGCGTCAGCCCAGGCGAGCAGGTGGTCCGTCTCGGCGAGCCGAGCGAGCTCTCCGCGCGAGTCAGGGTCGTAGGCGCTGCGCAGCCAACGCGTCCAGTGCGCGGCCGTGGAACGACCGAGCGTGGCGACCCCGCACAGCGGCAGATCACCTTCCACACCGGACAGTGCCCGGCTGACCTCGGCGACACGTTCCGCGTCATCGCGCGGCTGGGGCCGGGCCCGCATCGGCGAGAACGTGAAGTTCACGCGCACACTGATGTCGGCGGTGGCTCCCCGGTGTGCGTCGGCGATCTCGGTCATGGTCGTGCGCGCGATCGCCGGAGCGGCAGGGTCAAGCTTGTCCGCGACGTAGTCGGCGAGTTCGGTGCCGGACGAGGGTGCGGACTCCACGACGATCGTGACCCAGTCGATCGTGGGTTCGTAGCCCAGCGAGGCCTGCCACGCGGCGAAGTTCCCGATCCACAGGTCGGTGCGGTCTTGATCAGCCAGGACCGTGCCGATCGGCGCGACCCGCACGCCTGCCGTCAGCCGTCCGGTGCGGCGGTCCCACAGCACGCCGAACGGCTGACCCAGACCGTCGCGTGTGGACAGTGGCATGATCGGCGCGAGCACTCCGGGCAGCTCATGGCGCCGAGGGTGCTTGGTGAGGACCCCGCTTTCCCAGGTGTTCCAGCCCTTGCGGCGAGCGGTGTACGTGCGGGCGGTGATGACCAAGGCGCCGCCGAGTGAGGTGCCATGGCCACGGTGCGGGATTAAGGTGAGCACCGCGCAGACGAGTGCCACCCCCAGCGCGATCGGAAGCAACAGCAGCGGAAGGTGGAACGTCGCGATCGCGACCCAGCACCCCAGGGGAACGAAGACGCAGCCTGCGACGACCGCGGTCTGTATCTCGCTCAACCGACCGATGCCGAAACCGCGGCGCGGTCGCCAGCCTCCATAGGTTCTGATCTGTGTCATCAGTTCGAGTCCCCTGACGTGCTGGAGCCGCTGGTCAATGAGTTCGATGCGGCGCCGGTGACAGCGCCACCGGCGTCTTTCGCTGCCTGCGCCGCCAGAACCGCCGCGCCCGCCGGTGTAGCGCCTGCTGCGGCGGTGCCCGCACCGGCGGTGCCCACTGCGGCGGAGCCGCCGGTTCCCGCTGTCTCAGCCGATCCGCTGGCCGAGCCGCTGCCGACCGCCGAGGTGACCGCGCTGCCGGTCGGAGCGCTGGTACCGGCACTGCCCTGGTTGGCGCTTCGGACGCCGGGCTCGCTCGGCGCGCCGGTCTGGCCTTGGGGGTTCGGGGCGGGACCCGAGGAGCCGTCGCCCTGGTGGGCGGACTCCACCGAGGGCGGTGCGCCGCTGTTGCCACCGGTGCTGCTGGCCGGGCCGTTCTGATCCATGTAGCGGGTCATCGCGTTGCCGCCGGAGCCGAGGCCCTGTGCGAGCTGGGACATACCGCCGGCCATCGCCGCGCCGACGCCGCTGCCGGAGCCGCCGCCGGAGACCAGCGACATCCCGCCCCAGGAGAAGAACCGGTACATCGCTGGCATTGCGATGGTGGCGAGTCCCACCGTGGTCACCCCGGTGAACGCCGTGCCCAAGGACTGGCCGTCACTGGTGAACTTGAAGCCCACTGCGTAGACCACGGTGCCGACTGGCTGGTAGCAGACGATCACCAGACTCCATGAGAGCGTCTTGGGTAGCCAGGGTTTGGTGGACTCGGTGAGCTGCCCGGCGGCCGCCGTGGGCAGCAGCGCCAGCAGGATCACCAGCGCGCCTACCTTGAGGTAGCCCAGCACCCACTGCACCAGCCCGAGCACCCACAGCAGTCCCGCGATGAAGAAGATCGTCCATGGGCCGCTGGTCGGATTGGCCATCATGTAGGCGGTCATCGCACCGGAGAGCTTTTCCGGGAAACCGTCCAAACTGGACTTCAGAACCTGCGTCGACAGCACGACACCGCACTGGTAGAGCAACAGCGCGATAGTCGTGCCGAGCGAGGACCAGCCCAGGAACTTCAATAGCCCCATGGCGGTGGTCACCAGCGGATCGGCCTTGCGTTTGATCATCATCTGGACGCCCTGCCACATGACTCCGCCAGTCAGCAGGACCATGCCGACGAACAGAAGCAGGCCGCGGATCTCGTCGATCGCGGGCTCCTGCAACATCGACGAGCGGTCCTCGTCGGTCCACCAGGTCAAGGCGTAGGTCAAGGTCTCCACCGCGCTGGCCGCGAGATTGTTGACCTGCTCGGTGAACCAGTTGCCGACGGCGCCGCCGACGTTGCAGCCGATGTCAAGCGCGCCGCACTCGTCGTCGGCCTGCGCGAGGATCGCGGGCGTCACGACACTGCTCCTGGGATCGCCCCCAGAGAGGTGAAGCCGTTGGTGTTGGACGCCGCGTGTGCGCGGCGGCGCGGCAACTGGACCTTCCAGTCGCCGCCGTTCCAGCGCAGCACAACGGTGAGCTGTGCGAACTGCCCGCTAGCCGTCGCTTGCGCGGTCGCGGCGAGCAATTCGATCTCCACCAGGTCGCCGGCCGGATCCCCGGCACTGACCCGCGACCACCACTGGGTCGGCCGAACCTCGGCCGGGCGGGCGGTCGTCGACTCTCCTGCGAGCTCGGCGATCGCGGACCGCCCGTCCCCCACGGTCTGCTCGGCGAATGTTGGGCCGTAGACCGCAGGGCCGGCCGCCGCCGACAGCCGCATGGAGAGGTTGATCGCGGCGAACACCGCGCCGCGCTCGTCGCGGGAGAAGCCCTTGGCTCGCCCGCCGCCCGTGTCGCGCGGGCCATGACAGGCCGAGCGCGGCACCTTGGTCAGGTCAGGCGCGTTGAACCACTCGACCGCACAACGATCCACTGAGGACGGTGCAGTCGACGGCGGTGGTGGCACCAGTTCCACTGGACCCGACGACGCGGCCTGTGGCTTGTCCCGAAGCAGCCACACACCGCTGACAGTCGTGAGCACCAGCAGCACCGCGAGCACAAGCCATCGTGCGCGAGGTCGACGTGGGCGAGACTCGGTGATCATTGCGACGGCACGAAGAACGAGACCAGGGACGCCGAACCGAGGATCAACGCGATGCCGCCGATGATCCACGGAATGCTGATCGCGCCGTCGATCGCCATGGTGTTCCTGTTGCGACGGCCGATCGCCATCATGATCCCGGCGGCGACCCCCGCCCCGACCGCGCCGAACAGGCCGCCCCACTTGACCCAGGACAACAGCGTCTCCGCGCCCTCTTTCAACGGCCCTGGCGGTGCTGACGGAGCCGGGTCGAGACCGTCGAGCGGGTCACCGGGCTGCATGGCCAAGAGATCGAGTGCCTGTGCGAACAGATGCAAGGTCGACATGTGGACGTTCCCCCCGGAACCTCGCTGCGGAACCCACGATCAGCCAAGTCGGCCGCGGGGCATTGCGACGTGGTGAGCGCCATAGACCGACGCTTGAGAGGGCGGCGGACCGGCCCGGATCGCCGGGTGCCCACCAGTTGGGCCGAGTCGGTGCGCGGGGAGCTGGTGCCGCATTCCACGCATCTGTACGGGCTGGGGCGCCGCTGGTGATGGCGACAGAGAGGTGGTGGGCCCGCCGAGGTACATCGCCACGATCGCGTCGCGCATCCCGTCGAGGGCCTCGACGATGTCCTTGTGCTGCGGGTACGAGTCGCCTGGCGGCTGCGCCATCCCGAGCCAGTCCTGCTTGTGCCGCACACGCAGGATCGCGGTGAGATGTGGCGCGACGGTGATCAGGTCGGCCTTGAGCGTGGACACCACACCGGGAACCGTGTGCATGACGACGAGCACCGGCGGCGGCTGGTGGTAGCCATGGTGGCGGGCCAGCTGGTGCAACGTGTGCAGCGTCGGGCCGATCCGGCTGGTCGAGGCCGCGGTGTTCGAACTGACCAGGACCTCAACGCGTCCATTGGCGGAATGCTCGTGCTCGGCGTTGACGCGCCCGTTGGTGTAGTGGCCTGTATCGGCGATCGTGATCCCGTACGCGGGGCCGTGCGCCGCGCCCCAGAGGCGGACCCAGGTGGATGTGCCCACACCACCGGCCACGCCGGCGACCACCAGCGGATCGAAAGCCGACTGCCCATCCGTCACCGTGCCCCCCGACACCGGTTGCCCGACGCTGTCACCGGCGTCGAGGTCACCGCCGCCCGGATGGGCCGATACGACGGACTGCTTATTGGGTACCGCTTCGTCCGAAGCAGCACTCGCCTGGTCAGAACCCTGCGGCACGCGCTGTCACCCGTGAGGCGTCGCAGGGCCCAGACGGGTCCGAGACTGGCGCTTGATCGCGAACCGGTCCGGACCCGCCTGGGGTCAGCGCCCCGATCACGGGAACGCAATGCTCGAAGGGCTTGACCCGCCCGCGGACCGCCTCAGCCCCCCGCCCAGGCTGCCCGCGCACTAGATCGTTTGGTCACTCACCGTTGCCAAACTCAGTTCGACCTCGACAGCGACCATCCTTCGACAGTAGACCGTTCGGCCGTAGCGTCGCCGCCCGATCGCCAGTCAACTACACTGCGTTACCGCCATCCCCCCTGGATGGGGGCCTGTTGATGTCTACATCGTCGCTCTCGGTGAGCGCTAGCCGCGATGCCGACTTCAGTTAGATTATCACTCGAATGGAGTATTCAGCCAGTTAGACAGTGCATTTTGTTCACGGAACGTGTACGAAGAGCAGAAGTCGTCGCGGCGGGGACTGTGGGGGGCCCGACGTCTTGGTCCAAACGAGGGGGCGACTGGACATGTCCACCACGAGACGTGATCACGATGGCCAGGCCTGCGAGGCAGGCGGATCGCTGCGCACAGCGCCGAATGTCAGCAACTGTGCGGGCTAACGGGTCATGGCGTCGCCGACACGAGGACTCGTGACCACCGCGCCTACGCGCGGACTGCCTGCTGACACAACGTCGTTCGTGGGCCGCACCGGCTTGGTGGAGCACGCCTGTGAACTGGTGGCCTGCGAACGGTTGGTGAGCCTCACCGGACCTGGGGGTGTGGGCAAGACACGCCTGGCCGTGCGGGTCGCGTCCACGATGAAGCGGGCGTTCACCCACGGCGTGTATCTCGCCGATCTACGGGTGCTGGCCGGGGACACCGGCACGGACGTGGCCGGCACGGACGCTTCAGCGGGCGCCCGCGAAGCCGTCGACCCGATCGGCGCATTGTCCTGGGTAGTCGCGGACGCCTTGAACCTGCGCGACCACTCGGATGAGCCGGTCATCGCAAGGCTGCTCGAACATGTACGCGACCGACAACTGCTGCTGGTGCTCGACAACTGTGAGCACGTTGTGCATCTTGTGCGCCGCTTGGTCGCCATGCTTCTCCGCGAAGCGCCGGGGCTGAAGATCCTCACCACCAGCCAGCACCGCCTGGGAGGCCCCGACGAGCACGCGGTGCCCGTGGAGCCACTGTCCTGTCCCGATCCGGGCTCGCCGTCATGGTCGCCGGAAGCCGCTCACCGCAGCGAGGCCATCACCCTGTTCCGTGAGCGTTCCGCCGCCGCAGGGCATCGGATCGCCGAAGACGAACTCAAGGACGTCGCCCGGTTGTGCGCGGCGTTCGGCTGTCTGCCGCTGAATATCGAACTCATCGCCGGGACGATGAGTACCTACTCCCCCGCCACGCTGCTCGCGCGTCGCAAGGAACTGATCCGGCAGGGACGCTTCCTGCAGCCGGTCGAATGGAGCTACGACAACTGCGACTCCGACGCGGAACGCCTGCTGTGGCGACGGCTGTCGGTCTTCTCCGGCGCCTTCGACCTGGACGCCGCGGAAGCCGTCGCGTGTACCGATGTCATCGCCGATGAGCGGGTCCTCGAACTGGTCGGTGGCGATGGTGCTCCGGGCCCCAACGCTGTCACCTTGTGCGAGCCGCTGGCCAGTGGGCAGGTGTTCGACCTCATCGAGAACCTGGTGCACCACTCCGTGCTGTCGATCGACCGCAGCTCAGGGAAAGTTCGCTACCGGCTCCTCGAGACCTTGCAGGCCTTCGGCGCTCGTCGCCTGGCTGAGTCCGATGAGGACACAGCGGTGCGACTCCGGCACCTGCTGCACTGCCGTGACCGGGTCGTCGAGGTAGCGCAGAACTGGTTGTCCCCCAACGAGACGGTCCTGCTGGACCGGCTCAGGCTTGACATGCCCGAAGTGCGTGCGGCGATGGCGTTCGCACTGTCCGCGCCGCCCGCGGCCGCGCTGCGCGGCCTGGAGGTCGCGACCATGCTCACCGTCGGACGCGGCTGGTTCTTCCTCGGCACCCTTTCCGAGGGCCGCGACTGGTTGCTGCGTTACCTGGTCGCGCTGCCAAACGTGCCGCCGGGCTTGCGTGCGATCGCCTTGACACAGCTCTACTGGATCGGCATCTGCCAGGGCCGCGCGGAGCTGACCGAAGAGCGCTTCCAGGAAGTATTCGACCTCGCCGAGGCCAGCGCAGACCCGTTCGCTCTGGCCAGCTACAGCTTCCTGCGCGGAACGCACCTGTTGCTGGGGACGGGGGAACCTGAGGCACTGCGGTGGCTCGAGCTAGCGGCCGCCGAGTTCGACGCGGCGGGCGATCCGACCGAGGCCTTCATGCCGAGGATGTTCGCCGCGGTTGCGGCATCGCTGATGCACGACGATCCCGACCTGTCGGTGCGACTGGCGACCGAGGTGACGGCTCTCGCTGAGCGGTCTCAGTCGGCGCAATCAGTAGGATGGGCGCGCTTCAGTCTCGCGATGGCCTGCTTGCAGCGCGGCGAACGTGAGCGAGCCCGGCTGCTCGCGAAGGAGGGCCTGCGGATTCAGCGCGACATCGGAGACCTCTGGGGACCGTCGTGGTCGCTGGATGCCCTGAGCTGGGCCACGGCGGCTGACCGACCTGAGCTCGCCGCCGAGCTCGCCGGTGCGGCCGACAGCGTCCGCCGTGACACCGGCGCGCAGATTGAACGCTTGCCCGCCCTCGCGGCCCAACGCGCAACAGCCATGACGACGATTGGTGCCACGCTGAGCGAGTCGGCCTGCGCAGCCGCCTACGCACGAGGTGCCGCCCTTCCGCCGAATGAGGCCATTGAGTTCGGGATCTCCGTGTTCACCGCCGACGAACAGGATCTCCGGCCCCTGGATCAGGCGATGGTCGAACTTGCGCGCAAGGGCGTCACAGATCGCGAGCGGGAGGTGGCGTTGCTGGTCGAGCAGGGCCTGACCAACCCTCAGATCGGTGCACGACTGCACGTGGGCACCCGAACCGTTGAGTCCCACGTGCGCAGCCTGCTCAAGAAACTGAGCCTGTCCGGCCGGGCGCAGGTCGCGGCGTGGATGGCAGGCAGACGTCTCCCCGTGGCCATCACTGCAACCACACCGGGAGCCGCTGAAGACCGCTCATGATGGAGCTGGCCCGCCGGCGTACATCCTCAAGCCCGATCGCCAGCCTGGCACCGGGAAACCGGGTCACCAGCTCGGTGAACGCGACATGGCCGACCATGCGTGCCTGAGCGGCACCCAGGCAGTAGTGCACGCCGTGCCCGAACGCCAGATGGGCGCTCATCTCGCGCGGGAGTTGCATGTCGTCAGCGTTGGGGAACTGCTCGTCGTCGCGGTTGGCCGAGCCGAGGCAGATCAGCACAATGTCCCCAGCAGGGATGGTCGTGCCGGCGATGTCGATGTCCTCGCGCGCGAAGCGCGGTGAGGCGGCACGCACCGGACTGTCCAGCCGAAGCAGTTCCTCCACCGCACGCGGCACCAGCGCCGGCGTTCGCGCCAGCTGCTGCCATCGATGAGGATGCCGCAGCAACCAGAAAGCCCCGTTGCCGATCAGGTTCACGGTGGTGTCGTGCCCTGCCACGAGTAGCAGGAAAGAAGTGCCGAGCAGCTCCTCGGTGCTGAGTTGGTCAGAGTCGACCGATGCCGACACCAGCGCTGACAACAAGTCCTCGCCTGGACTGTCCCGTTTGGACGGGATCAGGCGGGTGAAGTAGTCCTCTATCGCCTTCGAGGCGGGCTCGGTGTACTCCGGCTCGTCGCGCATCAGGTGCTCAGTCCACATTCTGAACTGCAGCCGATCGCTGTGCGGCACACCCAACAGCTCGCACATCACCATCACCGGCAAGGCGATCGCGAACTCCTCCATGAGCTCCATCGGCCTGCCAGTGTCCTGATGCCGTGCTTGCGCCGCGTCCAGAAGAGACTGTGCCATTTCCACTACGCCGGGCCGCAACGCCTCCACCCGTTTCGGGGTGAACGCTGACGACACCAGCTTGCGCAGGCGCCGATGCTCGGGTGCGTCGGAGTTGAGCATGTTGCGCATGTACATGCCGCTGAACGAGACGTGGCGCTGCTCGCTGGCCATGACCGTGCTGATCGCCTCGCGCAACTCGTCGGCGTCTTTGCCCAGCCTAGGGTTCAGCAAAGCCGCCTGCGCCTCGCGGTGCCGCACGATCAGCGTCACCGGTACCCCGTTCGCCAGACGCGTCCGATGCACCGCACCCAGCTCGCGCAGATCCGCGAAGATCTCCTCGGAGCGGCTCCACACGTCGTCCGCGAACATGCTCGCGGCAACGTCTCTGACCTCCGTCATGCATCCCCCTTGGAACCGGCCGGCCCCCTGTGCCGGCCGGGTCACGTTCTGCCGTGGCCGTTGCCCATCGGCGCACGAGCAGCAGTGAACAAAAGGGAAGTTCCGTCGCGGTGGCTCGTGCCTCGCCACGAGGAGGCCTGTGCAGGTGAGTGATCCCTCGGAGCCTGCACAGGCCCGCACCTCCCCCGATCGGCCTGACGGTTCCGCGATTGCCCGATCGCGGCACCTGGCCCATCTCCGGTGTCCCCCCATGTGGATCACGATGCTCGCGATGCATTGCCACGCCTCGCTGACGCTCACCGTGATCCGCCCCTAGGGACTCGCACAGCCTGACTCGGACCCCGCCGTGCGCGCCATCCGTCATCTGCCGGATATGGACCCCGCCAACCACTGATTTCTCGTAGTCGAACGCCCGCAGGCCTACGTGCCCCGACCCGCGTCCGCCGACGACGACTCGGGGCCCGGCAGCAGCGCTACCGGGCCCCGAACCGAACCAGCGTGCGAATCAGCGCTCCGCGGCCTCCAGAAGCGACGCCGTCGGTGTCGCGGCCAGCCCAGCCTGCGGAGGCACCGCGGGGCCTGAGTCCGCCGCGACGACGACGCGATCGCGGCCGAGTTCTTTGGCGCGCAGGACCGCATGGCTACCGCGATCCGCGAGAACATCCAGCGTCGATCCGTGCACGGGCGCCAGCGCCACGCCGATCGAAACGGTACGACCCTGACCAGCGAGACCGTCCGGATTGATCGTGTGCGTCTGGCCACCGGCGGGCTTGCGTACCTCGATCGTCAACCTCGCCACGTCAAGACGGATGCGCTCAGCCAGCGCGAGCGCGTCCTGTCTGCCGGTGGCAGGCAAGAGGACGATGAACTCCTCACCACCGAACCGGCCGACCACGTCCTTGTCCCGGACACTCGCGCGGATTCTGCGCGCCACCGCGGCGAGCACCTCATCGCCGCCGACATGGCCGAACTCTTCGTTGACCCGTTTGAACCAGTCGATGTCGATGAACAGCAAGGCGGTGTCGTTGCCCAGCGCCTGATCGGTCGTGAGCGCGAGAGCCACCAGCGGTTCGAAGCCGTGCCGGTTGCGTAGGCCGGTCAGCCGGTCGGTGAACGCATCGTTGGTGCGCTGCTCCAAGTCGCTGCTCAGCTGCTGAACGCGCTGGTGAGTGCGGGTGGAGTGCACGGCGACCACGACCATGATCACCGCCAGTGCCCAGCTGACCGAGACCAGAGCACTCGCCATCGCGGCCATGAACAGCGTGACCAGGATGAACAGATTCGTCCCGCTGTCACCGACGAGGTCTACCAAAGTCTTACGACCACTGATCACCAGCGCGCGGGCGACACCCACGATCACCGCCTGGGCCAGGAAGTACACCGCGAGCGCGGCCGCCATCGCTGCAGCGGCGGTGACCTGCTCCCCAGCGGTCATCGGCAGCGCTCGCACACCGGTCATCCACGCGTGCAGAGGCGTCCACCGCGCCACCGCGTACACGCCAAGCACGCTTGCCGCAATCGCCGCCGTGGTGAACACGAACCTGTGAAGGCCCTTACGCGCGTACCGGTAGCGGTCCATGCGCAGGGCGAACAGCAGCGCAAGCACCAGTGGCGCCGGCGACACGATCGCGGCGGTGAACAACCAGATGCTGGTCTGGTCGACGTGTTCGCCCCTTCGGGCGGCGTCACGACGTCGCTCTTCCGGCTCGCGCGTCGCGATGACGTGCGCCAGCGCGAACGCCGCCAGCGGAATAAACCGCAGCAGATCCTCGACGCGGACGACCGCGAAAGCACTGGTCACCGCGGCCCACACGCCGATGACGACGTCAACGGCGAGCAGCCACACGACCAACGCCGACGGGTTCTTCCACAGTGCCCACTGCATCGACTGCAGATCGATCACCCATCGGATGTACCGCTTCAGCCGCGCACACGAGAGACTGATCGCGCCTGAAGACGATGTGATCCCTCGTGCGAGCGGCGGCCGGTTGCCCACCGGTTTGTCAGCGCTGTCGCGCGCCCTGGGACGCCCACCCGGTGGAGGTGACGACTGTGCCCGCTCTTGGTGACCGTGAGTTCTGACCATCTCTTGTTGCCCCCCATTTCCAGCCCCCCAGCAGGAGGTGCCGCCATGCCTTTCGGCGACCGCGAATTCTGAGCTTCGAGCTCCTCTCACCTCACCTGGCTTGAGCACACCTCCCGGCGGAGAAGCAGGACACTCAGTCCTGCGATTCCCAAGCCGACGGCTCCTGCTAGAGCGACCGCCGACGAGGCGGACTTCACCCACTGGGCTACGGCGGCGCCCGCGAGCACCGCGACGCCTTGCCCCGCGGACAAGGCTGTGTTGAGCAGGCCGTTGGCGCCGCCCGTGAACCCAGAGGGAACTCGTTCAGTGATCTCGCCGCCCGCTGCGCTGTAGTAGGCAGACCCGGCGCCGGACACGACCAACAGCCCTGCCGCGATCAGCGGTGGCGGCTGGAAGGCGAACGCGACCAGGGGCGCCTGGCACAGCAGCGCCAGCGGAACTACGAGGCGGCGCTGTCGCTCCGAGGACTGCCTCTCCAGCCAGTGCCCCATCACGATCACGCCCACGCAGTCGGCCGCTAGGAGCACCGCGACCATGCTTTCCGGTCCATGTGCCTGCGCGACCAAGGGGGCCGCGAGGCCGTCGGGCACCGCCGTGAAACCGATCAAGACGAAGAGGATCGCCATAAGCCGCGCTTGCCGATCTTCGCGCAGCACCCGCCACAACGTCCCCGACGACGACGCGCGCTTGCCCGTGGGCGCGCCTGCGGGGATCGTGCGCGCCGCTGTGCGCGAGCGCAGCCCGCACCGCAGCAGCACGGCGGCGACAAGGAAGCTCACCGCGTCCAGCACCAGCGCGACCGTCGGACCAATCACGCCGATCACCGCCGCCGTCGCCGCCAAACCGAGCAACTGTCCCCATTCCCGCACGAGCATCAGCCGGGTGCGTCCGGACTTGTGGTACTCCGCGCCGACCACATCGAGCACGACCGCCCCCCGCGCGGCCGCGTAGAGCGCCTGCACACCCGCGACCGCCGCTGCCGCGGCAGCCAGCACGATCACCGACACGCCAGGCAGCGCCATCACGGTCACCAGGCCGGCTTGCACGACGCAGCTCGCGATCATCACCTCGCGGCGTGGAAGGCGATCCGCGAGCGGAGTCAGCACCGGCCCAGCGACCAGCGGCGCGAGCAGCATCAGGCCGTAGATCGCACCACTCCACGCCACGGATCCCGTGCGGTCGAGCACCAAGAGCGCGATGGCCACCTTCGCGAGCTGATTCCCAACGACCGAAGTGGCCTCGGCGTACCACAGCGCGCGGAACTCCGGCCCCAGGTTCGGGCGCGCAGCTCTGCCCCGTCCCACCCGGCCCCCCGTAACGTCTAACTGACTTCGCCCGACAACCCAGCCGAGGCTAGATCAGTTAGACATTGCCACGTAAAGCCTGAGCCGGATGAAACACCAATGGACTAATCGTGTGACTGTGTGTGAAACTGGCTGAAGCCACGCACGACAACGCTGACGCACTGTAGTCATCCGTATCGCGAGGTCACTGGGGTTAGTTAGACTGCGACATCCAGCGATGCGGGGACGGGGGATTGCCCATGCCCGCCAGAAGAACGCCCGAGCCGGAACCTGGCACCTTCGCCGATCGGTTAAACCGCGTGTGGAGCGCGTGTCAGGTGCCGAGGAACAAGGCTGCCAGAGATCGACTCCGTGAGGATCGCCATGCCGTCGTGCCGATGGGTGAGCCGTCGTACCAGGAGGTGTCGGACTTCATCGTCCGCACGACCGGGAAGACCTGCAGCTCGGAGTATCTCGGGATGCTCAGGCGTGGAGAGCGCGACAACCCGACCATCTCCCTCGTGCTGGGACTCACGGAATTCTTCCGTGTCCACCGGGACGAGTTGTTGGGGCCGAGCGACGTCCCCGCTCCGGCCAACGGCCCGGAGAACGGGGTGCTCGACCGGGCCGCTCCGCTGGCCGAGCGACTCGAACGGCTCTATGAACAGCGATCCGCCTTCACCACCCAGCCGGTGACCGACGCTGATGTCGCGGCGGCCATCGAGGAGAACGAGTACCTCCTGTTCGGCATCCGGACCGGGAAGATGCCGGACGTTCAGATCAGCGTGCTCAGAAAGCTCGCCCTGTACTTTGGCGTTCCTGTCGAGTACTTCGTCGCGGACGATGGGGAGGTGAGCGAGACCGTGACTCTCGCTGCTGTGCTCCGCAAGGAGGGACCGATCGCGTTCGCGCAGCGCGCGCTGGAGTCATCAGACAGCGACAGTGACGTTCCCCAGACTGTGCGCAGTGCCTTGGCGACGTTGCTCGCCGCCGCGCGCGGCTACGACGCGCAGGTGGTGACGGCCGAACCGCCCGAGGCGCCGGTGAACTCCCGCCACTCAGGAGATTCCCTCGGCCCCGCGGACGATGGTCCCGATGAGCAGAGCCGGTGAGACAAATGGGATCAGGTGCGGGGGGCCACCACGATCGCCAGGGCATAGCCCGGCTTGTTCGATCCTTGCTTTCCGAGGTCGAGGTTCCTCAGCCGTGGGATCTGACTGAGTTCGTCCGACGACTGACCGGTCCGCTGGGCAAACACGTGGACCTTCGACCGCTGAGTTCCGAGCTCACACCCGATCAGCGTGTGGAGGCCGGCATCACGGGGTTGATCGTCAACCTGCCGCGTTCCTTGCAGATCTTCTATGACGACACCACTACACCGGTGCACCAGTTCGCCGTCGTCATGCACGAGTTGGGCCACTACTGCCTCGGACATACCGACACTGGCAAGGTCCAGTGCCGCGTCGACCTCCAGACGACTGAGGAGTCCGACGCGGAGGATTTCGGCCGCGAGATGGTGCTAGCCGTGCGAGGCGGGGGCACGCTGCATCGGCCACCGCACTCGGATGATCCAGAAGGCGTGCAGTCGCTTGGGGAAGCGCTGGCCGACATCGACTAACCGCGGTACATCGACATCTGGGGGGATCAGCGATGCTGTTTGTAGGTGTGACTGGGTTCGCGCTCATATTTTCCGCGTTGGCCGTGTTCGCGCACCTTCGCCGCTGGAAACGACGCATCGACGAGCCATGGGCGGTGTCCTCAGCCAAGAAGTCGCTGCTCGCGGCCGCCGTGGTGGCCACGGTGTCGTACATCGTGGTCATTCCCCCCTTCACGACGCTGCTGGAGATCGACGGCATGCGGCTCTACTGGCCGATTGCCATGTCGCTGGGCAACAGCACCGTGATCTTCGTGTACATGTTCTACCTGTTCTCAGTGCAACGGGAGACAGCGGTGCGGACCGCGCGGCGAGTATGGCTGATCTACATCGCCGTGACGCTCGCGATGATCGTCGTGTTCGCAATGAACCCGACATCGCGTGACTACGACATCGGCCCAGATGGGAGATATCAGGCCGGTGGCCCCGGCGATTCTTTCGCGCCGCTCGCATACATGCTCTCCATGACATTCGCGGCAGTCATGAACGTTGTGGTGTGCCGCCTGGGCTGGCGCTGGGTCAGGAAATCCCGAGGAACGCGCTGGTTGGCGATGGGCCTTAACACCAACGCGCTGGGCCAGATCGGAGGTCTGTGCATGGCCTCCCATCAAGTGCTCTACAACGGGGCACTGCTACTGGGTGTGGTTCCGCCGTGGACACAGAACATCGTCGAGACGCCGGTCAAGGGTATCGCCGGCCTGTTGACGATGTTCGGGCTCAGCGCGACCGCCGTGATTCTGTGGATCAGGAACGCCAAGGTCGTGGTGTGGGCTCACGCAAACAGGGCTCGGCGAAGGCTCTATCCTTTATGGAGCGAGTTGCACAAGCTCTCCCCCAGGTTCGCGGTCGACCCGCCATCGTCCAACTTTCGGGACATGCTGAGAATTCGCGACCCCTACAAAGGACTGATCAACCGAAGCATCGAGATAGGTGACGGTCGCCTACACCTGCGTGTTCCTCCCGGCACCAGTGAACTCGCGCGACGGTTCGGGCACGACGCAGGCCTTCAAGACGGCCCCGAACTCGACGCGGTAATCGAGGCCGCGCGACTCGAAGTGGGCTTCGTGGTCGCTCGCGCGGGAGCCAACATCCGCGTCGAGGTCGTGCCAGTCGTCGAGGCCTCGCGACTCGTCCAGGAGGGCGATTTCGCCACCGAGGTTCGATGGTGGACCGAGGTGCAGACGGCCCGTTCGTCCCCGGTCGTTGCACAGGTCCTCACCCACGTTCCCGCACTCATCAAGAACTCGACCATTGACAGCGCGTCAGCATCGCGCTGACACGTGTGACCTGGGGAGGAACCAGCTTGAAGACGATCGTCGTCGGCGGATCCGGATACATCGGGCGCCACGTCGTCGACGCGCTACTGCGCGACGGCCACGAAGTCAGCATCCTCGGTCGTAACCGACCCGACGACCTGCCAGACGGTGTCACCTTCCACCAGGGCGACGCGAGCACCATGCTCCGTTCACATTGGGCCCCGGTTCTCGAGGGGCTAAAGGCGCTCGTGTTCGCGGCCGGAGTGGACAGCCGCGCTCAGGCACCGCGACCGAGCGCCCCCTTCTTCCACCGCCACAACGTGGAAGCGGTCAGCCGCATGATGGATGCCGCGCGGTACGCCGGCATCACGAGCGCCGTGATCCACGGCTCCTACAACGTCACCCTCAACCGCCAGCAACCCGCGCTCAAGCTCCCCGAGCGCCATCCCTACATCGCCAGCCGGGTGAACCAGGCGATCGAGGCACACGACGCCGCCGGACCAGACTGCTCAGTGGCAGTGCTGGAGATTCCCTATGTCTTCGGCGCCACCCCAAACCGGCCGAGCCAGTTCGCCTACATGGTGCCGTGGCTCAGCGGCAATACCCGCTTACCGCTGATGGCACCCCCCGGCGGCACCGCGGTCGTCTCCGCATCCGCGATCGGCGTCGCCACCCGCACCGCCCTCACAACGCGGCTCGTGGGGAAGTTCCCTGTGGCACAAGCGAACCTGACCTGGGTCGAGCTGGTGTCACGTCTGGCTCGATTTGCCGGCCACCCCGACCCGGACAATGTCCGCCACCTGCCCGCTCCCGCCATACGTGCCCTGATGCGCTACAACGGGTTTCTGGACTGCCTCCGGGGTGTCGATACAGGCTTGAACTACAAGTACTACGCACGGCTGTACACCAGCGAGATGTTCGTCCAGGCCTGTGTGCCTGAGCTCAAGATCGATGATACGGATCTTGATAGCGCGCTGGCCGAGACCGTCAGCCAGAAGGCACAAGCCTGATCTTCGTATCTGCGACCATTGCGTGTGTGCGGCTGTCAATCTACGAGTGATGTTCTGGCGCCGCTCAGGTGTCAGAACATCGCGTCGTAACTGCGCAGAAGACAACCGTGGCAACGGAGTCTGCAGTCGCGGTCAGTCTGTTATGGATAGAGGAAGTGCGGCGTGCAGAGCCTGGACTGCGTCGCGTCAGCTGGGTGGATCACCGCCAAGTCTGAGCCGTCTCGCACAGTGCCGGGGCGAGGAGCGGCGAGCGGCGCAGGCCATGGCATCCTGGAGTCAGTTCTCGCCTGCGATTTCGCTCGGCTGGCTGCCGAGGGCACGGACCGGTGAAGTTGGCGGGCGAACTCGTGAGTTCCGCGGTCGCGATGCTTCCAGCCAGGCCTCAAGGACGGGCTATTTGTCGGAGTCACTTTGGCGAGCCTCGCGTAAATCGGCCAGCAGTTCGTCAGGAGTGGCCTTGTGGGGTACCGGCGGTGAACGTCGACCAATCTGAGCGCGAGACGTCATCGTCCAGTAGCTTTGGGCGCGCCGTACGACTTAGCGAACTGTTCCCACCACACGTTGGGCGGTACTTCCTGTGCGGCCGCAGCCAGGCGTTTTCCGGTTTCGGTTGTGACGGCGGCAACCATGGTGTCGATCCAGGGCTGCGTTTGGGTGTTTCCAGCGGCTTGGTATTCACGCGCTTGAAGCAGGCATTCGAGTTTGTCGGCGTCGCGGCTGCACCGGGCTTCGAGCGTAGCTCCCTCGATCTTGGCGTTCTCGTGCTCGTTGATCAGGGCGGCGATGTGATGTGCGAGCTCAGGCGGGAGGCTCGCGATCTGGTCAGCAGCAACGTTCCGTGGGTCTGCGATGGTGACGTAAGGCCTGCCGACGCTGGGAACGTCTCCGGTTCGAACTTCAGGCACGTCATGGAAGAGCCCGAGAGCCGCGGCGCGGTCGGGATTGGCACCCTCCTGCACCGCGATCATGTAGGCGAGGATGCCGACCCGATAGGAATGCTCGGCAACCGATTCCGGGTTTCGGACACCGGCTTGGAGCCAGCCGGCTCGGGGCACGTGCTTGAGGTGTCCCGCCTCGTAGGCGAAGCCAACAATCGCGGCGTCCTGCGAGTCGGCGTTCATGTTGCGCTCCTTGCGAAGAAGGCGACCTGTCCTAGTCGATCGCGAGTGGTGGCTGTCAGGGCGTCTCGTGTACTCAACACCATGTCGAGGGTGGTGATCAGATGAGCCCTACGAGTGGCGCTGGCGCGGATCAGGTGGGGCTTGGCTTGGATCAACGCCCACAGGGAGTGCGCACAGAGGTCCTGATAGGGCGAATCGGCCAGTGAGTCGGTCAGCGAGTCGAGGAGTTGCTCTCCTGACCAGGCGTCGAGGCTCGTACTGATCATCTGGCTGTCTGAGATCCAGCCGTTGCGGAGCTCGCCGGTCCAGTACGCCCAGTAGGTGAGGTTCGCTGCGATGCCCTGGTCACTGTTCAGGCCTTGCTCGATGAATCTGATCAGTGCTGTCGGGTCGCCTTGGATCGACGACGTGACGGCGTGGGATCGCTGAAGTGACCAGTCCGGTGTCCAGAGCGTCAAGTCGGAGCGTCCGCGTCGTTCGTGTGCGGCTGCGTCGTGGAGCCAGTCGCGGGATCCCGAGTGGTGGGTGAGTAGGTAGTGGGTCTGTCGTCGCAGCATCGCGCCGGCTTCGCTGTTGGGGGCTTGGTCGGCCGCCGCCCGCAAGTGCAAGGCCAGTTCTTCCTGCTCGGCGAATGTCAGCAGCGGTGTGGTTGGGCTGCCGGGCTCCCATAGTTGGCGCGGCGGACGGCCGGTCAGCAGCCAGGCGAGAAGTTCGGTGATGGTGCGGTCGGGCACGCTGGTCGCGAGCGGGTGCAGCACGGTCGGGGTGGTCGGCTCGGTGATCTCAGCCAGGATGACGTCGACCTCGACCGCTTGATCGAGAAGTGCGAGTCGTTCCTGGTCTGCGCCCATGCGGAGCATGGTTCGCCGGTGTAGGTAAAAGTCGCCGGCGCGCGTGTTGGTCAACGGCCGTCGGCCCACTTCCCACGCGGCGACGATGTCGATGCTGACGCCGAGTTCGTCGGCCAACTGGCGTTGGGTGACGTCGAGGACGAGCTTGCGGATCAGGCGCAACACGGCGCCGGTGACGATGCCGTAGCCGTGCCGGGAGAGGCCACCCTGACTGCTGGTCAGGGTCCATCGTGGGTCGACGCTCACCGGCGGCACCTCCCTTCCCGAAACCTGTACTGCCAGCCACTCCCTGTGTAGCACTGATCAACCTACTGTCACGAGTGGGCTGATGGCAGCCCTGGATCGAGAAGAGGTGACTCGGTGAGCAAGCTCCCATGCCCGATGCTGGCCGAGACAGCCTCGGCCGTCGAGAGCACCGATCCGCGCTCGGCGCTGTCGACGGCCTCCCGCGCCTCACCACCCTGTGGCACACAACCGCAGTGAGAGCTCGGCCCCGCTTTATGGGGCGACCACGTCCTTCGAGGACGCATCCTGTCCATTGTGGATGAACTGCCGAGACGGGAAACATGACTACCCAACGAAATCCCGGGCTGACGGATGACATCACGGTGTCTGGGTCGTTCACGTTCAGCGCAAGCCACGAACTGAGAATGCTGCCTGAAGGCCACAAGTGCCGCCGCAACCACGGACACAACTACACGGTGACCGTGGAAGCGCGCGTGCACAGCGGCGTCTCGGGCGACCTATCCCCCCTCGGTGCCTACCTGGACGCCAACTTCGACCACTACCTGCTCAACGAGCGGATCCCGTTCCATCCCACCTGTGAGCTGCTCGCCCGTCACCTCGCAGAATGGTTCGAGGGGCACATCGAGTCAGCCAGGCTGATCTCGATGGTGGTATCCGAGACGCCGCGCACCGCGGCTCGTTGCGACGGCCTGACGCGTGAGATCACGATCTCGAAGACATTCGCCAGCGATCTCGGTGACGTCACGCTGGTTCTGGGGTCCGATGACCTCGACGAGGTTGGGTTCGTTACCGACTTCGGGGATCTGTCGCCGTTCGCAGAGCACCTTCGCGATCCCGCGGCCGCTGAGAGGTTGCGCCGCGCTGGGCCCGCCGTGGCCTCCGACTTGGCGGGATGGTTCGTCGACGTCGTGGAGCCGAAGATCCGCGCACGACTTCGGTCGGTGCGCGTCGACTCGCGAACCGCAGTCGGTTCATGGGAACGGGGTGAAGCCGCGTGAACGCCGAAGTGCTTCGTGGGCTTGGCGCGGAGGCCCTGATCCTGGCGGAGAAGTTCGTGTCGTTCCAGGGTGAGGGGCCGTGGGCGGGACAGCGGTGTGCGTTCATCCGCTGCTCTCTGTGCAACCTCAAGTGCGGCTGGTGCGATACCCCGGAGACCTGGGACTGGAACAGGTTCACACGGGCCGAGGTCAGCGAGAAGGTCGCGGTCAGCGAGCTGGCGGCGTGGGTTCGCGAGTGCGAGGTGGACATGGTGGTGTTCACGGGCGGCGAGCCGATGCTGCAGCAGGAAGCCCTGGCTGCCATTGCTCGCGCGCTGCCGGAAGTACGGGTGCAAGTGGAAACGAACGGGACGAGGTCACCGATTCCCGAGCTGGAGCCTGTGGTCGATCTGTTCGTGGTTAGTCCGAAGCTCGCGAACTCTGGCATGGGTTACGCCACGCGGATCAAGCCCAAAGCGCTGGAGGCACTCACGGGCACGGGCCGCGCCGCGTTCAAATTCGTGGTCACTGACCCACGCCGGGATCTCGATGAGATCGCCCAGCTTGTTGACGACTACAAGTTGGAATCCATCTGGGTCATGCCAGAGGGCACCACTGCGGGTGCGGTCCTGGAAGGCATGGCGGCGCTTGCTGGCCCGGCCACCGAGCGTGGATGGAATATCTCCAGCCGTTTGCACATCCTGACCGGCTCACGGTAGCCCGGTTCGCGTTGCAGGACTGCGCCCGGTTCTTTCTGTGCGCCAGGCATTTCAGTAACACGCTCATGAGTGAAGTCCTGGCTTGACGACGACCACACGACCGGCATGCAGGCGTGCCGGGAGCGCGCGTCGTCTGCCTTCCCCGTGCCCAGATGACGTCCGTGATCGTCATAGAGCCTGAGGGCAATCCCGTTGAAAGCGAGGCAACATCCATGACCGGAACCTTGTCCCCTCCCGTCACCGGAGGGAGCGTGAGTCTGTCGCCACAGCACTCTCCCGCTTCGCCACCCGTCGATGGCGCACGCGTCGCTGCCCTGGTTCGCGAACTCTTGGTCGAGCTCGGTGAGGATCCGGACCGCGAGGGATTGGTCGACACGCCCAGCAGAGTCGCCCAATGGTGGAAGTCGTTCCTGTTCCCCGATCAGTCAGCGACACCGAGGTGCTTCTCCGAGGACAGCATCGCCGGGCAGTTGGTCCTGGTCGGCGGCATGAGTGTGTGGTCGTTGTGCGAGCACCACCTACTGCCGATGCACCTCGACGTCGTGGCGGGCTACGTGCCTGGCGATGAAGTCGTTGGCCTGTCGAAGTTCGGCCGTATCGCCGAGCGGCACGCGGGCCGGCTGCAGGTGCAGGAGCGTTTCACACGGCAGGTCGCGGACGAGATCAAGGCGTTGATCGGCAGCCCCGACGTGGTCGTCTCGGTCCGTGGCACGCACCTGTGCATGAGCATGCGCGGCGTGCGGATGGAAGCCGCCCGGACCACCACTCTGCAGGCCGGCGGCCGGTTCGAGAGCGACCCGGTGCTGTCCCAGCAGTTCCTGACACTTTCCACCAGCACGTGGAGGAACAGCTGATGGCCAAGCACATCGACGTCTCCGTGATCGCTCCACCGGCCTATTTGGAGGCGTTCGTCGCCCAGGAGCCGGCCCGTGTACACCACGTCGCCGCGCAGCGCGTCCTGACCAATGCCACCTACAGGGACTTCTTCTACCGCGAGGCTCTGCGCGGCGCGGAGATCATCGTCGACAACGGCGTGTTCGACCTCGGTCACGCACTCCCCGCGGACGACCTCGTGGAGGCGGCTCGAGCTGTGGACGCCAGCGAGATCATCCTCCCGGACGTGATGCGTGACGGGGCCGCCACCATCAAGGCCAGCGATGAGGCAGCTCTGCAGATCCGTCGCCTGACAGACGAGTTCCGGCTCTGCGTTGTGCTGCACGCGGCCGACGACGACGAATGGCTACGTAGCTACGACCACTTCGTCTCCCGCGACTACGTCGGAGCGATCGCGCTGCCCGCCTCCCGCAAGCCCGCCCCCGAGGACCAACTGTGCCGGACCCGCTGGTCGGCGACCCGGTTTCTGGAAGACCGCGGAATGGTTGACCACCGGCTGGTCTACCGGCTGCTGGGGTTGGGGCGCACCGGGCATCTGGAACTGGTTGAGCAGCGCGAGCACGAGTGGATCTCCTCGGTCGACGGGGCCGCGCCGGTCATCCTCGGTGCGATGGGCATCGAGATGCTCCCCGACGGCCCGTATGCAAAGCCGCCGACCCCTCGGATCGATGAGCTCGGCCCGATCGTAGAGGAGCGGTTCGAGCTGATCCGGCACAACATCGCTGTCGTCCGCCAGGCGGCGGGCAGCACTGTCCGCATCCTGGAGGCGGCCTGATGAGCCTGGTTGCCAGCGCGGTTCTGCCGCCCAGCTCTGCCATGGCCTTGCCCGCGTCACCGATCCCGGTAGCCGGGCACACAATGGGCACGGACAGCCTGCTGCGCTACCTGCAGATCAAGGTCCATCACCTCATCCAACGCGACTCCTGGAAGCGGATCTACGTCGTCGGCGGCTACGACCGCCAGGCCGTCATCTCCGAGCACGAGAAGACCGGCAAGCTGTTCAACGTCGAGCGTCCCACCGCCGAGATCCGCGGCCGCGATCTGGTCATCAAGGCGTTCCCCGGCGAGGACTACGTGCACCACTACGCGTTGATCATCGCCACCTATCTGGCAATGACCGGCAAGCCGGCCGACGTGCGCTACGAGTTTCCTGACCCGGCCGTGTGCCGGGCCGCGGTCGAGCAGCTTGATCTCGATCTCGACGGTGATTTGGTGATCGTCGGTTGGGGTCTGGCGCACCTCGCGCCGGAGGCCAACGGCTGGACCTTCGGGGCGGGTTACGCCTGGCAGCGCACCCGCCTGCACGGCCGTCGCGTGGTCTACCTCGGGTTCCTGCACAGTATCTGGGGCGATGTCGCCGGGCGGATCGTCACGCGCCTTGCCGCGCTCGGTGCTCGCGACGTCGTCTACGTCGGCAAGGTCGGCGCACTACAACCCGACATCGAGCCCAACACGCTGCTCGCCACCGGAAACACCAGCCTCATCGGCGGCGCGACAGTCACCTGGCACGATTTCTTCGGTGACTTCGCGACCGCCCAACCGGGCGTGCACACCGGCATCCACGTCACCTCGCCCTCGATCCTGCTGGAGAACCAGAGCTGGCTGACCGAGCACGCCGAGCACGCCTTCGTCGACCCCGAGATCGGCCCGATGGGAGCGGCCGCGCACCGCGCCGGCATCGGCTACGGCTATCTGCACGTCATCTCCAACAACCTCGCCCGCCACTACCCCGCGGACCTGTCCAACGAACGTCACCACGACGTCGTCCGGCGGCGCTCAGTCCTCGTCGAACACATCCGCGACATCATCAGCAACCGCCTGGCCACGCTGCCGACCTGACCCCTCCAGAGGACGTACAAACCCTATGACGAACGCAGGATCCGACCAGTCCCCGCGCGGGCGTGAGATCACCGTCGTCGGCATCGACGGCGCGGGCAAGTCCACCCTCGCCGCCCGCCTGTGCGAGGCCCTCAACAACGCCGGCCACAAGACGATCCTGGTCGGCAAGACCACCACCGACGTCCCGATGGACCCGGAGATGTCCGCCTACGTCGACAGCCTCAACGCCGTGGTCTACCGCCGTAACACACGCGTCGCGCAGGCCTGCGGCGACCACTACTGGCTGCTGGCACTGGCGACCTGGTACACGCTGCAGGACAAGCTCGTCGTCCAGCCCGCGCTCGCGGCCGGCACCCACGTCATCCTCGACAACGCCCACCACAAGATCCTCGCGCGGTACGCGGTCAACCCCGACGTGCCCACCGAGCTCGCCGAGCAGGTCTTCGCCCACCTCACCACGCCAGACCTGGTGTTCTTCCTACGCATCAGTGGCGAAGAGGCACTGGCCCGCAAGCAGGGCGAGTTCAGCTCCCTGGAAACCGGTCACAGCGGTGGTGCCGGTGACGACTTCATCCGCTACCAGGACACTGTTCTCACGCAGCTACGCAAGGACGAGCAGCGCGACGACTGGCTGTCGATGGACGTGACCGACATGGACCGCGATGCGGTGTTCAAGACCGCCGCGGCCGCGCTCGCTGACCGCCTTCAGCTGTCCGTCTGACCACCGAACCCGAGGAACGGTCTCATGCCAGTGAACCCGCCGACCGACGGCGAATATGTGTGCCATGGTGTCACCTGGGCAACCGGAGACCCTCGGCTGCTACTCGCCCCAGTGCCCGGCGGGTCACTGGTCTATTCCGAGATCATGAAGCAGCGACTCGGCTTCGCAACCGGCGCTGGCCGCTGGTGCACAGGGCGCTACCAGTTCGCCGACACCGTGCGAGTCGAGGCAGTCGCTTGCCCAGACCGCGCCGAGACCGGGCAGAGCGCCCAATGTGGACGGTGCTTCCGCCAGGACGAGTTCCGTGCCGCACACAGGATCCACCAGGGTGGCCCCATCTCCGACGCCCTGCGCCGGTACATGGACCAACCACACGGGCTGTACCTAGCCACCTTCGCCAACGGCGCCACCAAGGTCGGGACAGCGGCCGAGCCACGCAAGCAATCCCGCCTCGACGAACAAGGCGCGATCGTCGCCACCTACCTGACCACAAGCCCCAACGGCGAAGTCGTGCGCCGCCTCGAGGAAGCCATCACCGCGCGATTGGCGATCTCCCAGTCTGTCCGGGCCGCAACCAAACTCAAGACTCTCGCCGCCCTCAGCGATCTGTCCGCCGCAACGACTTCCCACGAGCAGGCCGTTACCCGCGCCGCAGGCGAACTCGCCGCCATGGATGTCGCGGTGACGTTCGAGCAGTGGACCCCTCCAACCGAAGGAGACCTTCTTCGTGCCCCGGGCGGTACGCGAATGCTGTACCCGCACGATCTTCGCGAGGGCGCGCACGGGTTCACCGTGCTGTCTTGCGTTGGCACTCAGGTGCTAGTTCGACTGGGCGAAAGCGATGTCGACTACGTGCTCGACCTCGGTTCGCTCAAAGGTCGCCGCGTCACGCTCGGCTCCTTCGCCTCGGCTGCCGAAGCGTTCCAGGACTCACTGTTCTAACCATGTCGAGCGGCATTGACCGGCGCTCACCGAGCCTCCCAGGCTGCTCTGCTACCCGGTAGATCGAGGTACTTCGTGATGGCACCGCACGACGCCCTTCTCGGTTGGGACGAGGACACCACAGCCGAGGCCTACGCCGAGTTCACCCGCAAATTCCCGATGTACGGCGCGACCAGCTCCGACCTCGCCCACCGCGCAGAGCTCACCAGTAGCCGCCTCGTGGTCGACCTATGTGGTGGTGCTGGCGCGACCGCACAGGCGATCCTCGAACTCGTCCCGGCGAGCGCGCAGGTCATCTCTGTCGACAACGCGGCCGCCATGCAGCGGGTCGGCCGACGCATCGTGAGCGACCCACGCTTGACCTGGGTCACCGCCGCAGCAGAAGACCTGGCCGACCACGTGCCCAGCGGTGCGGACGCGGTGGTGTGCAACTCGGCAGTCTGGAAGACCCAAGTGCCGCAGGTGCTCGCCGCCGTCCACCGTGTGCTGCGCCCAGGCGGCCGATTCGTGTTCAACATCGGCGGCGGCTTCGCCGGCGTTCGCCACCCCGACGAGGTCAACACGCGGACGGGGCCGTCCCTGAACGCGCTGATCTTGCAGGTAGCGGCCGATGACTACGGCTATATCCCGCCAGCGGTTCCTCAGTCGAGCCCCAAGCTGTCGCTGGACGTGATCACCAAGCAGCTCGCGAATGCCGGACTGACTCTGCTCTCCACCGAAGTCACCGCCCAGCACAGCACCATGGCCGAGAAGAAGGCATGGCTGTCGATTCCTGTCTTCGCTCGACCCGCTGGCGGGTTCACCCACACCCAGCGCATGGACATCCTGAACAAGGCGTATGTCGCAACTACACCCGACACACCGACCGTCACGAGCTGGCTCGTGGTCCTCGCACAACGCCCCTGGTAGCGGCTATATCTTCCTCACTGCCAAGTCCGAACAACGGGCGTGCGGCGCCTCAACGTGTTGCGGATATTGCCTGAAGTGCAAGGCGACGCGCGTAGGCGCGGATCCGACCACGGTCCTCCGGGAACACGCTGTCCCACGATTCGTCTAGGCTGACCCAACTCGGCGGCTGTCCGCTCTCCCCACTGAGCGGCAGTTCGCGATCTATGACAGCGGCATAGAACAGGCACAGTGTCGGCGCCCAGTCAGCACGGTACGAACGAACGCCAACAGCAGCCGGCATGGGCAGCAGTTCCGCTCGCACACCTGTTTCTTCTCGGAGTTCACGAACTGCAGCGTCCCGTGGCGTCTCACCGTCCTCAACGGTGCCGCCAGGCGAAACCAACCCCCGCAGAGGGTGTAGAACGAGCAGCACATCGCTGAAAGCCGGGTCGAACACCCAGACCTCTGCGGCGAGCGGGTCCACCAAGGTAGGACGGGCAGAGAGCCACTCACACGCGTCATCGAACTCTGAGGTTGCCAGCCGCGCCTCCGCGACTGCCGCCTCCCTGGTCAACTGGTCGATCACCTGTCCACCCTATGCCGGTACCAAGCTCCCACTGCCGAGTGACCTGGGCGTGTCAGTGTTCTCAATCTCGTCCGCGACGCCTGGGCCCCTTCGGACCATTACCTCTTCCCTTCCGCTTCAACAGCGCGTCAACGTCGACCTGGCGCGAATCGAGGCTGCTCGCCAGGCCAGTCGGCCTCGCGCTGAACCTGGACCGGAATGTGGAATCGGTGAAAATCCGGCCCGCAGCCTCGACCAGGGGCCGCAGGGAGGGCTCCAACACATCCGTCACGAAGTCTGTTGCGAACGACAACTCGGGTAGCGGCCGATAACGCACGAATGCCTCACATGCCTCAATCCCGCTATCGCATACAGCCAAGGCAAGGAAGAACGCCTGATCCCATTCGAACACACGCTTACAACCGGCGCCGACGCTGAGAAAGTCGACGACGTGCCCCAGGTAACGCCGGAGTTCCTGGTGCTCAATCAAGCCGGCCAGATGGCGGAGCGAGTCGATCGCCTCTGCCCACGGCCTGATCGGGTCGTCCTGGCCTAGCGTCTGCGACGCCCTTCCTAGCAGGAGCGGCAGCCTGTTGGGAGCTGGCCAGTCCACGTAGAATCTCCGAGCCGCGCGCAACAGCACGGCCGCCGAGGCCGCCGCTTTGTGGTCGCCCAAGCGCCGGTCGCCATCGCGGCACCGCTGATCACACAGTGACTCACCACTGCCGCTGGCTCCATGGATGTTGATGTCGCCGTACAACGAGCCGACCTGTATCAGCGGCCCGTCAACGTTCCCATGGTGGCTATTGGACACCAGATGGCCTGAATACCTGTGCTCATCCGCCATGTGTTGAGGGTGTCCCTGATCCGGCAATCCTTATGAAGCGAAGCCAGTATGACTCACCACATTGGCGATATCGACGGGCTTTCCCTGCTCATCACCCGGTCGTGGCCGTCGCGCTGTGGCATGACTGCACCGGCTCAGCGGTAGTGGCGCGGATCTACCGATTGGACACACCCCAGAGGCCGCGGCACCAGAAGCTCGCAGGGAGACCCCGGCGGCGAGCATCAGGCTGCGGATAATCCCCCAGTTCGAGCCAGCATCGGCGGCGATCTGCCGGAGACTGCAGAAGTTCTTGGAACGCCACAAGAGCAGGGCGAGGTCGTGCGCGCACGGCGTGGGATAGAAGAAGGCCCGGCGCGCCTGGGGGTGCGCGCCGGACCTTGTCCCGAGTATCGCACCGCCGAGCCGGGCGTTACGCGCGTCCGCGAACGCGTGGGTGCTGATCAGGGGTGCGAGTGCTCGGGTTCTGCTCCGCTGGTGGCGGTCGTGGATCGCGAGCGGGAGACGCCCAGCAGACCGGACAGCACCAGCGGACCCGCGCTGAACGACATGGCGAGAGCGACGTACATGGTCGGGATGTCGCTGAAATGCTGGTCTGCGACGAGCAGGCCGAGGAGCGCCATCACTGTGGCGATGATGCTGATGATGCGGCGCAGGAACAGCAGCGTCCGCTCGTCGTCGGTCCGGATGCCCTCCCACGTCGCGAACACCGCACCGCCGTGAAACACGAGCGGTAGCGCGATGGCGAGGAACACCGGCACCCCGAGTGGGGGGAACGTGCCGGCCAGCAGCACGGTCGACACCAGGGCGGAACAGGGCACGGCCACTATAGAGAACACCAGCAGGGACCACGGCAGCGAGGTTTTGGGGTGGGACAACCCAATCGCATGTGAGGGGTTGGTATCTGGACTGGTCTGCATGCCGCCACATGCTAGGAGCGCAGGTTCACCCGACACGATCGAGCGACTCACAACACGCAGGGTGGCGGCGATGGGTTGAGAACCTGTCTTCAAACCTCGGTTCGCGCTGGTCACTGCGCTATGCAGAGCAACAGCTCGCAAGCGCGACGTGTTCGTGCAGACGTCACCGTGACGTCTGCACGAACGTTTTACTCGGTTGGGCCGGTGTTGGTGGTCGCGTCGCGTCGGCGTCGGGAGCGTCGGGCAAGTTGGCCCGGTCGCGTCGGGCTCAGGTTGAGCCGGATGGCGACATCGCGTTCGGTGGAACTGGCCACCATCTCGGCTACGAGGTCGTCACGCAGGGCGGAGACCTGCTCGGCCGCGGCTTGGAACAGCGCCTGCGTGCTGGACAGGCGGATGAACCAGACCTCGTCTTCCTCGTCTTGGGTACGTTCGCCGATCAGTCCCTGCACGAGCAGCGCAACTTCGGCGGGTTCAGTGCCGTATCCGTCGATGATGGTCATCGATCGAGTCCGAGGTAGCTTGCACCGCCGGCTCCAGCCACCGGGTTGTCGTGGTGGTCGTGTTCGATGACCATCCCGCCGGGGTGCCAGGTGGCGATGTGCTCCAGTCCGGTCAGGTCGGCGCGGACCTGACCGTCGTGTTCGTTGGGCTCCCAGTCGTTGTTGGCCCACCCCTGCGCGTCGTCAGCGGCACGAGCCTTCATGTCGATCGTCACCGGCCCCAAACCCCATGTTTCGCTACCGCGGGTGAGGTAGACGGCGCCGGAGTTGTCCTCATGGATCTCGATTTGGCCATTCTGCATAGACCCAGTATGCACGGTCATCGAACTTCTGCATATGCCCTATATGCAGGCGTGGGCGCCAACGCTGAAGTGTTGGTCAACTACGTAAGCCGGTTTCAAGACAGCCTCTGAGGCGCTGTCAGGGGCGTCCAGGGATTGGAGAACGGGTCGCCCAGCACGTGCGGCGGACCTCGGCGAGCCCGTCGACCGCGAGGCCTCGACGTCCTGCTCGTGGCGAGGCGCTGTGTGGTCGGTGCGCCCGAGGCGTAACACACAGCCGCGTGGTCTCGATCTCCAGTCACCGACCCGGTCCAGGGCACCCCGACGTCCCCTTGGAGTACGCCCTGGACCGGGTCTTCCGCTCGATGCCATGCGAGGACACGCAAGGCGTGGCGCGATGATGGGTCATGGCCACTCATCGGG
Source organism: Lentzea sp. NPDC092896 (assembly GCF_044754905.1). NCBI lineage: Bacteria > Bacillati > Actinomycetota > Actinomycetes > Pseudonocardiales > Pseudonocardiaceae > Lentzea > Lentzea sp. NPDC092896. The sequence goes on along the minus strand of NZ_JBIVPX010000001.1, from coordinate 260,053 downwards.
AGACCAATGTGCGGCTGTTGCCGTGCGTGCTAGAAGCCTTGGCGCGTATCGCGGTGCGCCGTGGGCTCTCCCGGGACGAGACTGTGCGGCAGGTGCTCGCTGAGCACATCGCGGCCCAGGAGGCGCGCGAACCGGAGGAGCGGCTCACGCACATCTCCACCGTGCTGCGGTACCCGCCGCCACAACCCACCGGCGAGCGGGTGGACAAGCAGCTGCGGCTGAGGTTGCCGCCGGGGACGGTGGAGCGGGCGCGGGCGGTGTCGTTGAAGCTGCCCGGACAGCACCAGCGGGCCTACAAGGACTACCAGGCCCGATTGCTGACCGACGCCGTGGTGACCGCGATCGCGGTGCAGGAACCTTTTACCGACGAGGTGCTCGACGGCCTGCTGCCGGTGCTGCGCCACCAGGCCGCCCTGGGCCTGTGGCAGCTGGTGATCGCGGCGACGAGCAGCTACCAGGAGCTCAGGCTTCAGGACGCTGCGGACCACATCCGGGCTCGGCCGGGACCGCATCCCGCCGAGGACGAACGGGCGCTGCTGATCGTCGAGGCGCTCGACACGGACGTGGCGTGGCACAGCCGGGTCCGCTTCGACGTCGCGCTGCGCCTCGCTACGGAGAACCTGCGCGGCGAGAGCGCGGAGGCCTTCGAGGAGATGTTGTTCTCCCAGCGCACGGACTGGGCCGAGGAACGTCTGGAACGCCGGTTCTCCCGGGAGGCGGGAGAGTGGTTCGACGGCGTGGCCCACGCCAGCATCAACGGCCGTGGCGCCACCGCGGTGTGGCGGGCGCAGCGCAAGGTCGAGTTGCCGGACTTCGAGCTGTGGCTGCGGAAGCTGCCCGTCGATCACCCCGGGGGGCGCCGAGTGATACGCCCGCCCGGCTGGTCGATCGGTGTGCCCGCCGAGTGGTCCGCGAAGACGCTGTTGCGCGGCGGCCCGCTGCCCGAGCCGTTCTCGCAGTGGGCCGCGGCCGGCCAGGTCCTGGTGCTCCCGCTGGACGGCCGCAGATGCGTGTGGCCGTTGCACGGCGAGAACCAGCTCCCGGTCGCCGGCGCCGAACCGCTCGTCGCCGCGGCGGCCGCGGCGGCGCGCAAGACCGGCGGGCTGGTGCCGTTCGTGGAGTCCATGCTCATCGAGTGGGGCACAACCCTGACCTCCGACGACTTCCTCGACGGTGAGCAGGACTTCGACGGCGACGATCCTCGCGACGAGGTGGGGGACGAGGCCGAGATGACCGAGGCCCGACGCCGGTGGGCCGAGTTCGACGCCCGCTACGACGCGCCTCAGCTGTGGCTGCCGGTCGACCAAGCCTTCGACGCCGGCCTGGTCGACAACGACCTGCGGCACCGCGCCAAGGAGCTGGCGTGGCGGGAAAACCTCGACCGGCCCCACCGGCGCCGCACCGGCGAGGCCCTCCTGGTCGCACCCGTCGTCACCCCGGACCCGCGGATCTGCCTGTTCGTCCCTCGTACGGGCAAAGAGCGCCTCACGAAAGCCATGTGGCAGTGGGAGGGCGGATCGGTCGCGGCGGCGATCGCCGCGCAGGCACCGGCCGATGTCGTGCGGTGCCTGGTTGACGCAGCGGTCTGGACGACCGGCTGGACGCTGCAGCGCACGATGCACCAGGTCTGGCGCGCGGTCTTCCGCTGACCCCGTCCGGAGCTGGCCACCCGACCGCGACGCCGAGCCCGACTGCGTGTGACACCCACCAATACTCCAACGCTCCCTCGTGCCTTGAAATGGATTCCAGCAAGGAAAACGGTGTCGACAACGCAGGAGACGACATGACGGAGTTCGGCAAGCACCACCAGCGCGACCAGCCCGCTCACGGAGGCTGGCAGTGGTCGACGCTGTGGCCGAAGGTGAAGGTCGCGGTACAGGTGATCGCCGGTCAGCTCATCGGCTGGGCGCTGCGAAAGTGGCTCGGATAGATGCCCCGTCTCGGCACACGGCTGGACACACCTCAGCCGCGCGACGGGACACGGCACCGCGGTAGCGCGGCGCGCCGATCAAACCGGACAGTCATCACGGTGGTCGAGGGCAGTGGGGGTGCCGCACGTGCGGCGCCCCCATCACGAACTCGGCGGCCGCGATCGTCAGCGCGGGCTGATGGCCCAGTTGGAGAACGCGATCGCGGCCGCCGTGGATCCGGCGCTCAGCCTGCCAGTACCCCTGGGGTCGATGATCAGCAGGGCGGCGGGCTTAGAATCCGTTGGGACTTCGCCGTTTTCCTCGCTCTCGCGAGGGTGGGCCGCCAGACGGCGGCCGCCATCACGCAGAGGAGAACCATGTCCATCGACGCCTGGAAGTCCGAGATCGACTGGCCCGAGGAGGGCTACCGCGCACGCGGCAGCGACGAGGCGCACGCCTGGACCGACCTCGTGCCCGACGAGGACGGCGAGGTCCACCCGGACCAGCCCTACACCTACCAGGACCTCGTCGGCGACCAGGCCGAGGCCGCGCACATGACCGTGGAGGAGTTCCTCGGGTCGCTGCGGTACAACCTCACGCCAGCGGCCGACGAGCTCGACGAGCTCCTGGTCGACGACGAAGACCTGTACGAGTAAGGAAAGTAGTCCACTAACGGGTTACCGGGACGCGGCGTAGGTGTGTGGGCGCCGCTCGCCTGCCTACGCTTTCCGCATGCGTCCTTGGGACCACATTCGCGTCGGCTTCGACGCCGACTACGAGACCGTCTGCGACCAGTTCGGCGGCGGCTGGCAGCTGCTCGACCGTTGGCGGGAGCTGGGCACCCTGCTCTCAGGCCGCCACGGGTGGCACTTCGACCTCCACGGCGGCGGACCGACGTGGAGCTTCGGGTTGTTCAGCGAAGGCCTGCTCGTTCTGCACGTGAACGCGCAGGGTCAGATCCACTGCTACGACCACACCACCGACTCCGACCACATCACGGGCGACCTCGCTCAGGTCGAGGCGTGGATCGACAGCCGAACCGTCAGCGCCGAACGTCCCAGCGCGACAGCGGTGGAGATGGCCCAGTCCTTCAACTGGAAGACGCTGACCACCGTCGGGTTCCGGCTGCTGGTCAGCTGGTCGGACGGCTCGTTCGCGGGCAGCTGGCCGAGCCACGCCGACGCCGTGATCGCCCCGACGTTGCAGGAGGTGCTCGACGGCGCGGCCGCCCAGGTGTGCTCGTTGTACGGCGCACCGCCGGAGCTCGCGGCCGACCTGACGATCCGCGTTGAGTTGGACCCGTCCGCGGTCACCCACCTCCGGCAACACGACTCCGAATCCTGACGGGAGAACGACGATGGGGAAGTCACGGGGCAAGAGGGGCCACACCGGTACCTCGATGGGCGGGTCGATCGTGCGGATCCCGCGCAGGCTCCCCTTGCAGCGCAACAACAAGTCGTGCCCGGTGTGCTACGTGGGCGGCGGTCAGCCGTGTCGCCGGGTGGAATCCGAGCCCGGCGCGGCAAAGCTCAAGCTGGGCAGGTCGATCGCGACGATGCACAGCGCCCGCTCCGGCAAGCCCAAGTCGGACACGCCCCGGCCCCCCGCTCGCAGGCGCGCACCGGAACCGGTGCCGATCGAGCGGCTGTTCCCCGAGCGCGCAGGGTTCGTACCGGCGAACCAGCGCGAGGGCGGGCCGCTGGCGAGAGGATGGAACCGCAACAACTCCGACGCCGTTCCGCGAGCGAACAAGCCCTGACGAGCAGTGCGATGTCGGGCGGGCGTTACGGCTACAGCTCGACAGACTCGCCGCGGTCGAGCTCGGCCAAGCCCCGCACCACGGCCTCACTCTGCGCGAGCTGGCGGTCATCAGGCACCCAGCGCAGGTGCTGGGTGAAGGCCGGGCGCTTTTCGCCCTTGGCGCGCACAGTCCGCACCAGGTGCACCACCGAGGAATCTCCCACGTCGACCTGGACGAGCAGGCCGGCTTTCGTCCACCGGCTCACGGTCGACTGCGCCAGGCACAGCAAGCCAGCGGCGATCTGCACTCGAACCGGAGGAATCCAGCCGAGCGGGTGTCGATGAACCCCTGCAGCTCGGCCAACCGCTCGCCGGACAAATCATCGGCGAGTTCGACGGCGACGGTCCTCGCGACGAAGATGCCACGCCCGCTCGGCGGGTTCGTCCTCGTCTCGCCACGGCAAGCAGCTACTCTCGGTCACCTGGAATTACGATTCCATCTCGCGTGGAACTGGCCGCAGAACCTGGTTTTAGTTGCGCGACAAGGTGTTTGGGCAGCTCAAAGCAGGTGTGCTACCTGGCGGCGCTGAGCTGTCGGGCTGACGTTTTCGCAGGTCAACGGGTTGTGACGTGGCAGAAAACACCCCCCTTTCTTGGGGGGATGACTTTGACGCACCGAGTTGTCTCGGGGAGACTAGCTAGTGCGTGTACACGGCTTGGAAGAGCCGAAACGCGGAACAGGGCCGCACCGGAGGCTCCACCCTCCAAGCACGACCCTGTCCCTAGGGGATCACCTGTGGGTTAGACGTGGTTGATCAGGAACCACAGGGCGATCCGGATTGCGACGCTGAGAAGCGTCCGAGCCGCCTTCTCGTAGGGGTTCGGGCGCCTCAGCGGCGTCCCGCTCCCGCAGTTGGGGCAGCAGTGGAACTTACTCATGTCGCTTGCGTTGTCGCTCACGTTCGCACCTCCCGGTGACCCGGCAGTTAGCGGACGCCCGGAACTTCCCGGCGGTCCCTGCCGGTACGTACGCGGCAGAAACCCGTAGAGCTAGACACCTGCCATCATTCCCTGCGAGGCCCCTGCTGGTCGATCCGCGCAAGCGTGGGCCTACTCACGTCAGATATTCGGACATAGCTTTATCGGTAGTCCCGGGACCGTAGATCGACATCATTGAGATCCAGCTTCTCCAGCCGGTCTGCCACCAAGTTCGTCGCGCCGTCGGAGCGCTCGACGATGCCGCGGACGATGAGGGCGGCGCTGCCCTTGGCGACCAGCCCGTACCGGTTCCAGGTGCCAGGGTGCACCACGATGTTCACGAGGCCGGTCTCGTCTTCGAGGCTGATGAAGGTGATGCCGCCCGCGCCGGGCGGGCGTTGCCGGTGGGTGACCGCGCCGCCGATGGATACGCGGGTGCCGTGCTCGACGGTGCCGATGGCGGCCGCGGGCAGGGCGCCGCGGTCGTGCAGGTAGGCGCGCATCAGCTCAACGGGGTGGCCGTCGGGAGTGATGCGGGTGGCCCACAGGTCCGCGGCCGCGAGTTCCCAGGTGGTCATGCCGGGCAGGGTGGGCGCAGTGCTGGTCATGCTGGTGCCAGGCAGCAGGTACGCGCGGTCGCGCGCGGCCGCGCCCGCCATCCACAGGGTGTCGCGGCGGGACGCGCCGAACGTCGTGAGCGCGCCCGCGGTGGCGAGCGCTTCGAGCTGGTCGGTGGCGAGCTCGGCGCGGCGGGCCAGATCGGCGAGGTCGGCGAACGGGCCGTCGGCGCGGGCGTCGACGACGCGCTGGGCGGTGTCGGTGGTGATCGTGCGCACGACGTCGAGGCCCAGGCGCACGGCGACGCCGCCGGTGCTGCCAGGGTCGGGCTCGAGGGTGGTGTGAGCGAGGCTGGTGGTGACGTCGGCGCGATGGGTGCGCACGCCATGGCGTCGGGCGTCCGCAACGAGGGTCTGCGGGCTGTAAAAGCCCATCGGCTGGGCCCGCAACAGCGCCGCGCAGAACGCGGCCGGGTGGTAGCGCTTGAACCACGCGGACACGAACACGATGTGCGCGAACGACAGCGCGTGGGACATCGGGAACCCGTAGGTCGCGAACGCCGCGACCCGGCCGAAGATCGAGTCGGCGAGCAGCCCGGTGATCTCGTTGGCCGCCATGCCGGCGTAGAAGCGTTCCTTCAGGCGTTCCATCTTGGCGGCGGAGCGCTTCGAGCCCATCGCGCGACGCAGCTCGTCGGCCTCGCCGGGCGTGAACCCCGCGACGTCGACGGCGATCTGCATGATCTGCTCCTGAAAAATCGGCACGCCCAAAGTGCGATCGAGCGCGCTGGCGAGCAGCGGATGGTCGTGGCGCCAAGGCTTTCCGTTGCGGCGCGCGATGAAGGGGTGGACACTGCCGCCCTGGATCGGGCCGGGCCGGATCAGCCCGACCTCGATCGCCAAGTCCCAGAAGTTGCGGGGCTTCAAGCGCGGCAACGTGGACATCTGCGCGCGCGACTCGACCTGGAAGACGCCGACGGTGTCCGCCTCGCACAACATGTCGTAGACGTTCTTGTCCGCGAGGTCGAGGTGCGCGATGTCGACGCGCTGGTGCTCGTGCTCGGCGACGAGGTCGACCGCGAAGTGCACGGCGGAGAGCATGCCGAGGCCCAGCAGGTCGAACTTCACCAAGCCGGTCGTCGCGCAGTCGTCCTTGTCCCACTGCAGGACGGTGCGGTTGTCCATGCGGGCCCGCTCGACCGGGACGACCTCGCTCACGGGCCGGTCGCAGATGACCATGCCGCCGGAGTGGATCCCGAGGTGGCGGGGGAAGCCGTCGATCTCGATCGCGAGCTCCCGCACCGGGTCGGGGATCGGCTCCTGGTCGGCGCGCTGTTCCTGCAGTGGGGTCCAGGCGTCGATCTGCTTGCTCCAGGCGTCCTGCTGCCCGGCGGTGAAGCCGAGCGCGCGAGCCATGTCCCGCACCGCCGACTTGGGCCGGTAGGTGATGACGTTGCAGACCTGGGCGGCGTGGCGGCGACCGTGCTTGCCGAAGACGTACTGGATGACCTCCTCGCGGCGGCCAGACTCGATGTCCACGTCGATGTCAGGCGGCCCGTCGCGGTCCGGGTGCAAAAACCGCTCGAACAACAACTCCCAACGGACCGGGTCGACCGCGGTGATCCCGAGCGCGTAGCAGACCGCGGAATTCGCGGCGCTGCCCCGGCCCTGGCACAGGATGTCGTTGTCCCGGCAGAACTTCACGATGTCATGCACGACCAGGAAGTAGCCGGGGAAGCCGAGTGCCTCGATGACGTCGAGCTCACGGTCGATCTGCGCCCACGCACGCGGCGAGTCCTGCCGGGAGCCGTAGCGGCCGTGCGCGCCGCGCTCGGTCAGCACCCGCAGCCAGGAGTCCTCGGTGTGCCCGTCCGGCACGTCGAACGGAGGAAGCCGCGGCGCGATCACCTTCAGGTCGAACAAGCACTCGCCGCCCAGCAGCGCGGCGTTGCTGACCGCGCCGGGGTAGCGGCGGAACCGGTGCGCCATCTCGGCGCCGCTGCGCAGGAACGCAGCCGGCGCGGGCGGCAGCCACCCGGCCATCTCGTCGAGCGAGCGGTGCGCGCGCACGGCGGCCATCGCCGCGGCGAGCCGCCCGCGCGCCGGTGCCGCGTAGTGCACCGCGCCGGTCGCCACGATCGGCACCCGCGCCTCGCGCGCCAGGGCCGTGAGCACGTCGTTGCGGGCGCTGTCGTCGGGGTAGCCGTGGTCGACGAGCTCGACGGCGACGTGGTCGCGGCCGTACCGGTCGACCAGCCGCAGCAACTCCGCCATCGCGGCCTCGGCCCGCGCGGTCTTACTGCCCGCGCCGGCGAGGGCCTGGCGCACGGTCCCCTTGCGGCACCCGCCGGTCAGCACCAGCACCCGGCCGCGGAGCTCGTCGACGAGCTCGTCCTCGTCGTAGACCGGCTTGCCCTTCTCGGCGTCTGCGCGCAGGTGCGCCGAGGAGATCACCCGGCACAGCGCCGCGTAACCCTCCGGGCCGCGCGCGACCGCCAGCAGGTGCGTGCCCTCCGGGTCCGCCTCGCCGTTCTGCGGCGCGGACAGCCCCAGACTGAGCTCGGAACCGAACGCCGTGCCCACGCCGACGTCGCGGGCGGCGCTCGACAGGCGCACCACCCCGTACATGCCGTCATGGTCGGTCAGCGCGAGGCCGGTCAGCCCCAGGCGCGCGGCCTCCACAGCGAGCTCCTCCGGGTGGCTCGCGCCGTCGAGGAAGCTGAAGTTGCTGTGGCAGTGCAACTCCACGAACGGCGTCTGGTCGACGTCACCGCCGACGGAACGTCTCGCCGGCGCCTCGGCGGGCCGGGCGGGTCGTACCCGGCCGGTGACGGTCGCGGACGACGTCGACCCGAGCTGGTCGGCCAGTCGCCGCCAGCTGGTCTCCGGTGCGTTGAACGACACCTCGCCTTCCCCTTTCCAGCGTCGATCGCCGGCGCTGAGGGGAAGTCAGCTCGAACAAGCGTGCGAAAGTGTGCGGCCCGCCGGACGACAAGTCAATTCGACAGCGAATACAACCCGCCCGCGCGTGGATGCGAACGACGCGGGCACCTGCGGCGATAGCTACTGCCCGACGGGCCTCGTGGCTCGCTCGCCCGGCGCTCCGAGGTAGTCGGCGTTCTCGAACCACTTGAGCACGTCGAGCGCGCGGGCGAACCGCATCATCAGCCTGTGGGTCACCGCGGCAGGCTCCGCCCCGAGCTCGATAGTGCTGGCCATCGTGGCGGCCACGTAGCGTTCTTCGCTGAAGGTGCTGAGCTCCTCAGGGTCGGTGAACGCTCGCCGCCGTTCCGGCACCTCGGAACGAAGGCCTGCCAGGCCAGTCACCCCGACAGCGAACTGCCACTGCCCGGTGTAGCCGAACTCGGCGCCGATCGCGCCGGCGAGCTGCACCACGCTGCGGACCAGCCCCAGCACCGTCTCCGTCCGCGCGACATAGAGCTCCTCGTCCAGCAGGTTCATCTTGGTCGACATGGCGTTGGCGAGCAGGGTGAGCGTGCCGTCGTCCCACACCTCCAGGTCCGTCCCAGTACGCGACTCGCCTGTCCACTGACGGCCGGTCAGGTTCGGCGTGCACCAGCCAAATCCTTTGGCCCTCGGTTCGGCCGACACCGCCCGCGGCCACCTCCTGCTCGCGCCGGGTGCTTCCGCCTCGGAGATCAGCGGGGCGACACCAAAGGCACTCACGTTCTCGGTGAGCAGTTCCGGCGGGCTGGCCAGCGGCCGCGCCACCACGTACAGGCGGGCGTCTAGAAGATCGGAGGGAAACGGGTCCCGGGCGATCTCGCGGTCGATCAGCTCCTGTGCAAGGACCTGACGTGCGCGGCGCACCATGTGCAGGCGCTCAACCTCGGCATCGGACAGAACGTGCTTCACCGTGTCGCCACGGCCGTGGTACTGGCCCTTGACCATGTGCGGCGCGAGCGGACTAGGCGGCACCTCCACGACCAGCACACCCTGGATCGCTCCGCCTGGACCGCCGGGGGCGGCGATCCGGTGGCACTGCACGAACAGCGGCGGGTCGCAGTGGTAGCGCACCAGCTGCTCCACCGTCTCAGACAGCCCGTCAAGCGGCTGTGGCGCCAAGGAGAAGGTGCCGGCCGCCTTGTCTTCGGCGATGCCGATCAGCAGCGCTCCGCCGTCGTTAGCGAAGGAGGCGAGATCGCGCACCAGCTCCACCTTCTTCTGCGGGCTGGAACCGATCTCCCGCTTGGCGTCGAGCCAGTGCCGCTCGACCAGTAGGCCAGCAGCGAGTACGACCTGGACATCGGCCAGAGTGCGTGGTTGCCAGCGGGGCTGCGCGGGCCCCAGATACAGCACGGGCGGCATGGGCTCGGTCATACCCCTCATCATCACGGCCCGAGCCCGGGAAGCCGTAACGCCGCTGATCGTGTCGAGCGATCCATCCCGCTGTCGGTACCGCGGCGGACGTTACTGAACAGCACGAACAGCTGGCAATCGCGAACGATCACCCTCCGGCAGACGGAGCCGGAACGTTAGCGCCCTCGGCGGTGGCCTGATCGCGTCGTAATCGCGGATGTCGAAGCAGCTCTATGGCGAGGGGTCCCAGGCCCTGCTATTCCGGCAGGCCGAAGTCTGGCGATGCAGCGACACGACTGGTTCTCAGGGCCTGGGCGAGCGTCGAGAGCGCTTCGAAGACGCCGAAGGTCTCGCCGAGGAACTCGAGGTACGTCATCCCGGCGGGGTCCTTGTCGCTGACCACGCGACCCGTCTGAAGATCGTGGTGCGCTGTAGCGTGCCCGATCGCGTTGCGCCGACGGTTGTTGAGCAGCACCGCGAACGACTCCCAGCCGGGAACCTGAGCCACGTACGCGATCTTCTGCGCGTTGGACAGGCCGTCGAACTTCTTGAGGGTCGTGGGGCGCTTGTTCACGGGCACGATCGTGATCTCGGGATGGACGTCCCCGAAGTCATCGGGGCTGCCTCGCTCCACGGTGTTCTGGGCGGCCACCAACAGCCACAGGCACTTGCAGGCGAGCTCGAATCCCTGCTGGTAGAGGCCACTCACCGTCGAGAACTCGTCGCGGAAGAGCACCAGCTCCTCGAAGGCCGCCTTCTTCTCCTCGTCGACGAACCTGCCGAGCAGGCCCATCTCCCACGACTCGTGCTGCTGCACGAAGCGGTCGAGCTCGGTGAACAGATCTCGCTCCAGGTCGGCGGACGTCTGCCCCCGTTCCCGGAAGACCCGCAGGTGCTCCATGGTCCGATCTATAGCTGCGGTGTGCTTGGTCGCGAAAAGGCTGAATGCTTGTCGGCCGCGCGTCCCGGTGCTCCCCATGATCCTCGTCGTGGCGATCGCCAGCGCCTGATACGCGATGCTGGTCCGCTGGTGGCTCGTGCTCGGCTCCTGCTTCAGCTCGAAAAGCTTCTTCGCGGTGCGCGTGAACATCTCGGCATTGCCCTGCAGGTAGTACTGGAACAGCATCCGGACCGGGGGCCATAGGTCCCGACCGTCGTCGAGAGCCTGGTCCCGCGCCGACTTGAACTCGAGGAAGGTGTCGTCACCGAGGATCTGCACGAGGGTCATCGTGGGGAAGGCCCCTGTGGGAGCGAACGAGTCCGCTTCGTAGAGCGACGGCACGAACGGGTTGATGGTCACCACCGGCACGCCGTCGAGCTCGGCGTCCTGGCCGCTCAGCATCTCGGCGTCGATGGTGATCTGGTTCGACATCGATCCGTGAATCGGCAGGCGGCACAGCGGGCACGGGAGGTAGAACCTCGTTCCGCGGGTGGGCTCCACCCCGAGCCGCGCGACGAAAACCTGCTCACAGCCGGGACATTTGAGGTGGTGCCGGGAGATCACGGGCTCAGACTATCGACGGCGTGTGCCCGCTACTCGAAGCCCTCGGCGATTCGGAGAAGCTGATTCTTCAGCTACTCCGGCGCAATCACGCGCACGTCGTTGGCCTGGCGATCCAGGCGCAGTCCCCGCCAGACCGGCTGCCGGAGTCGTTGGCCGACGCTGATGGAGGTCCAGCCGTGGTGCTGGACCTCGCCCACCAGAACAGACACGACCCGCTGGATCCCGCGGGCGTGGCCGCGAGACAGCATGCGGTCGAACGGCGGCCGGTCCTGCCGAAGGTCGTCGAGACGACGACGCAGGGTGACGCGCTCGTGGTCCTTGAAGCCGCTGCCGACGCGGCCGATGTAGGTCAGGCCGGCATCGCGCGGTCGATGGCCACGATCTCACCGTCGAGCACCATGTCACGACCGGCGGCAACCTCCGTGAGCGCACCGAGATCGGGGAAGCGCTCCAACAGCGGCTGGCCGTTGCGTGACCATATCCGCTGGTCACGGCCAGCGACAGAGGCACAGGCCCGCCTGCCACTGGAGTTCGTGCGGGTTGCCGGCAGCCGTGGCTGATGTTGAACATGCGTCCATTCAGGTGACAACGTCTTTAGGCGGCTTCACTCGACCCCGTCTTGCTGATGCGGGTGTTTGGGCTCGGCGTCGGCGCCGCCGTGCGCTACGTCCGCGCGGCATATCCGGAGAAGTTCCGCCGCGACCCCACCAGCCCGTGAACACCGTCCACGCCGGAATCACATCGCTGTAACCTGGCGAAATGTCGCAGCCGCCCCCCATTCGGCCTAGCATGGGCGCGTCCTGAGGCAGCTCGTCGCGGAACAGCCCGTCCTCGTCGACCACCAGGACCGGAGGTCGACATGGCACGCACACCAGAGACCGACCCGCCAGGCCTGCCCGCCTACATCGAACCGATGAAGGCCGCCGCAGACGACGGCAACCTCGTCGACGACCCGCGCTTCGCCTACGAATTCAAACTCGACGGCTACCGCGCGATCATGCGAGTCGCCCCGAACAGCAAGACCGTCCTCACCAGCCGCAACAACACTGAATTCACGTCGTCGTTCCCCGAGCTGACCGGCGAACTGGGCGACGCGCTCGCGGGCCGCGCTGCGGTGCTCGACGGCGAGATCGTGGCACTCAACGCCCACGGTGTTCCGGACTTCAGCCTGCTGCAGAACCGCCGCGGCAAACCCACCAGCTCAGTCAAGGTCAACTACTACGTCTTCGACCTGCTCCAGCTCGGCGACCAGCCCCTGCTCACCGAGCCCTACTCCCGCCGCCGCGAGCTCCTCGCCGAACTCGAGTTCCCGACCGGCGGGCGCGTCTCGCTCACTCCTGCCTACACCCACGCCGAGCTCGCCGACGGTGGCCTGCGCCCGTCTGACCTGCTGACCGTCGCACGCAACCGAGGCCTGGAAGGCCTCGTAGCCAAGGCACTCGACTCCCGCTACGAACCCGGCCGCCGCAGCCCCGCTTGGCTCAAGCACGCCCTGATCCAAGGACTCGAAGTCATCATCGGCGGGTGGCAACCCGGCGAAGGCCGACGCGCCAACACCATCGGCTCCCTACTACTCGGCGCGCTCAACCCCACCGGCAACCTCGTCTACATCGGCAACGTCGGCACCGGCTTCACCGCCGGCATGCTCGACGATCTGCTCAGCCGGCTCACGCCGTTACGAACGCCGTCCAACCCGTTTACCGAGGTCCCGCGCGACCGCGCTCGCCGAGCCCAGTGGGTCCGTCCCGAACTTGTCGGCGAGATCGTCTACCGGCAGTTCACCCCTGACGGCCGCGTCCGCCACACTGCGTGGAGAGGCCTCCGCCCCGACCGACGGCCCTTCGAAGTCGTGCTCCCCGACCTAAGGCGCTGACCAGCCGCAGCTAGCCGTCGACGTCGACCGGATGCCCGACCCTCACCGGCAGTACCTCACGGGCAGTACCTCACGGGCAAGGTCGGTGACCCCGCTAAGAGATGGGCCAACCGAGAGGTCACACCCGCGCGTTTCAACATCAACAATGACGCGTTGACCCGGCTGGCGCTCGACGTCATCGACCAGGTGCTCCGCGACCCGACCCCGGAGGACGAACATCGGCGCGCGACTGGTCAGGACTCGCCTGGGCTGAACCGAGCACGAACACGCCGCTGCCTCCGCGCGCGCATCCCGATGAGAACTCCCCGCGCGACCGCAACCGGTCCCGCGCAACGTCGTCACACTGCGGGACCAAGGGCAAGGAAGACGGCCACCTCGTGGCGTCATGACATCACCTCGTAATGCGCGGCCACCGCAGGCAGCACTCCACACGCTGCGACCGGGATCGAGACCATCCCCTCCAGCTCACCCGCCCAGGACCCCGCCAGGATCGAACACGCCAGGCACACCGCGGCCGGGTTCGGGCCGTAGCAGTCGACGGCGTCCTCGTGTGCGCAGACACCCTCCGCGCAGTCCTCGTAGCTAAGCACCACCGGCGCGTGCCGGGTGAGGTGTCCGAGGACGCCAGCCGCGGTGTGGTGTTCGACCTCGTTCTCGTCGCCGAGCTGCAGGAGCCGTTCGATGACGCGCTGGTAGAGCAGCGGGTCCGGAAGCGCGCGTCCCAACGCCTCCAAGTAGGCGTCCCTCGGCCGTCGATGAGCGAGCTCGATGGCGGCGGTGCCATGTTCCAACGCCACCTCCCACGAGCATTCCGGGCACAGCTCACGGCGGGCGATGTGGTCGTTGCTGCGTGAGAACTCGCCCCAGGTCGGCACGGTCGTGGCGATGCTCCCGCACAACGCGGACACCCACGTTTCCGGGTTCTCCCGGGGCTTGACGGCATGCAGCGGCCGAGATGCGGAGCTGATCCCGATGGAGAACTTGGGGGCGCCCGGCTTCTCCAGCGTCAGGTCGAACAGGAACCCGGTGGTCATGGTTGTGTCCTCCGTGGACGATCGAGGGTCCGCAGGACCGGGCACGCGGAGCCCGGACTCACACCGGACCTCGCCGCAGATCTCTGGCCACGTCGGCACCGTCGCGGGGCGGGGGGATCGTGGCGAGGAGTGTGGCCGCAAGGTCAACGGTGTTGTCGAAGCTGGAAACTTCCGGGCTCCCCAGACTTGGCCGATGGCCGATCTCGACGAGCCACAGGGCGATTGCGCCCGGTGAGGGGGCATGGCGGCGCGAATACCAGCGGCGCCCGCTCGGGGTGCGTGCCGACCAGCCGTGGTCCGCTGTCCACCGGGCGTCGATCCCAGGCGCAGTCAGGTCCATCCACAACGCCGCGGGATCGTCGGCGTGCTCCTCGGTGACCACGGCATCGACCTGGGTGCCGGTGAGCTCGTGCACCGCGGTCGCGACGGCGCCGGCATAGGCCTCGGCGGCGGCCAGCGCGGGATGCGGTGCAGTGTGCCGGGCGCGGTGCAACGCCGCCGCGACCGCGATGACGGTGAGCGTCGCGGCGATAACTGCACCGCAGACGAGCAAGGCGAGATACAGCAGCACCAGCGCCGCGAGCAGCACGGCGGAGACGCCGGACGGCAGTGACCGCGTCGTGCTCTCGGCGATGTTGAGAACGACGTCGCCGTCAAGTCCGCCGAGCCAGCCTGCCGCGCCAAGAACAGCGCTGCCCGCGATCGCGCCCAGGACGATGTCCCGGCGCTGCTCGGCACCGCGCCAGGCGACGTACTCGCCGAGGAGCATGCCGAGGCTGACGAAGACGAAGATGATCACCGTGGTGCCTCGCTGGGGAATTCGCCGTCCGGACGGGGTTTCTCAACCGGATCGCTGCGAGTTGTCCGTGAGCGCAATGGCCTGTACTGCAAAGGATTTGGTGCGCGCAGGAACCCGACGAGCGGTCCGACGACCAGTGCGAGCCCGATACTTGCGACCCCGACGAGTCCCGTGTGGACGGCCAGGGTCGGGCCGATCGCCAGCCAACCCGCAGTCAGGCTCAGCAGGTCTGTGAGCACTCGCAGCAGAACGGGTGAGTAGCCGCGTCGCCGGGCGAGCGCCTCGATGATGCCGTCGCGCGGCAGCACTCCAAGGCTGGCGTCGAGGTAGAGCGCGACACCCAGGCTGAACCCGCACGTGCCCGCCACAAGCAACGCGATCCGGTTGGCTGTGCCGGTGACCGCGGGCAGCAGGAACAAGGTGATGTCGGCTCCGATGCCGGGGACGACGAACGCCGTGACGGTGCCGAGCCCGGGCTTGATCCTCAGCGGGATGTACAGGGCCAGCAGCAGAGCCTGCGTCACGATGATCGCGACTCCGAGTGTCCAGCCGGTTCGCGCGGCGACGGCGCTGTGCAGCACGTCGAGCGGAAGCAGGCCGGACTGTGCCCGCACCAGCAGGCCGATCGAGGCACCCATCAACGTGGTTCCGCCGAGCAGCAGCAGAACCCGGCGGGTCGTAGACCTCGGCGCCCCGGCCTCATCGGTGCTCATGGGCACCGCCGGACCGCACCGAGGGCCTCTTGAGCCGCAACCTGGTGCGACGAGTTTGCCGCCGCGGCGAGACGAGGAGGCCGCTGAGGGCAGGTGTCCTGGCTCGCGAAGGTGAGAAGCGCCGTCACCGTGCCGACGGTGCCGATTCGCTGCCAACGCGTGATCAGGGACATCTCACCTCCTCGAGTGGGGTGCGCGGCCCGCCCTGGTAAGGCCGTGGCGGGCCGCGCGGGTGAAGCGGACGGCGTCCCGTCAGCCGGTGACCACCGCGTTGCCTGGGCGCGATTCGGGCTGGGGTGCCGGCCGCTCGGGCTTGGGCTGCTGGGTGCCGGTCGGCGGAACGGTCGGCTTGGTCGACGTCGCCGGCGGCTGGCTGGGCTGCGTCGTGGGCGGGACGGTCGTCGGCGGCGTGGAAGGCGGCGTGGTGGTGGGCGGCACGGCCGCCTTGCCACAGCTGACCTGGGCGACCGTGATCGTCTGCACTGGCCCGGAGGCGCCGTTGATCGTGATGACCGCGCCGGTCGCCTGGTTACCGGACGCCGGAGGGAACTTCACAGTGCCCTTCTCGCCGAGCTTCTGGTCGGCCTTGTTCAGCGACTTGGCGACTCCGTTGCTGCAACTAGCCGACACGGGGCCGATGGACTGCCCGGCAACCACGACGTTGGCCGCCGACGCCTCGGCGAGACCCGCACCGGCTTTGACTGACACACCGGTGGCGGTGAACGTGCCCGCCTTGCCGGCGACGGTCCCCGCCGATCCGGACTTGATCTCCCCGGCCGAGCTCACCGCCGGAGTTGCCCCGACCGGGTCGACGCCGGTCGCGCTGATGCCGACCGCGGACGACGCTTCGGATTGCTGCGCGGCTGCGGTGCTGGAAGCGCCCAAGCCCAGGCTGG
Source organism: Lentzea sp. NPDC092896 (assembly GCF_044754905.1). Lineage (NCBI taxonomy): Bacteria > Bacillati > Actinomycetota > Actinomycetes > Pseudonocardiales > Pseudonocardiaceae > Lentzea > Lentzea sp. NPDC092896. The sequence goes on along the minus strand of NZ_JBIVPX010000001.1, from coordinate 243,729 downwards.
TGAGCGCGAGCGCGCCGATCGCGACCGATGCGAGTGTCGCGCGAGCCGACACGATGTCCTTGCTGACCACGAAAATCCCCCTCGTGTGTGGCACACCCCGCAGGCGCGGGACGTGTTGGTGCGTCACCGGATCAGCACAGGGCTGCCCAGCGGCACCCGTGTACTGAGAAGCTGCAGTGCGTCCGGCGGCACGCGGATGCAGCCGTCACTGGAGCGCTGCCCGAACACATCGCCCGTAGGCCAGCCGTGGACGCCCACCGTTCCTGGGCCTCCGCCGAAGCTGGTATGCGTCGGGCTGTGGGTGCCCAGCGGCAGCACGACCGGGCTGTAGCGCGGCTCGTCGGGCACGAGGTTGTCCAGCAGGAACGTCCGGCCCGCCGGAGTGGGTGCCTCGGGCTTGCCGACGCCCACCGTCCAGCGGCCGAGCTGCTGCTCGCCGTCGAAGACCGCGAGCGTGAACGCCTCGCGGTCGACCTCGATGCGGACGGTGGTGCGCTCCAGCTCGACCCGCGGGTCCTCGAGATAGATCCAGCCGGTCGCGCCCTGCGGGCGTACCGGCAGCAGAACCTGAGCCCACCCCGGCTGTTCTGCGATCACCGGAAGCCGGGTCTCCCCTGCCCACTGCCGTGCCGGCGCGGCCGCAATCGCCCGCTCCCCCGGTGCGAGATAGACCGGCAGCACGGCGGTCGGCTTCACCAGACGACCAGACGGAACGACGTCTGGGGCCGAGTCGCGCGGAGCGTCGGGCACCGTGCCATGTGTCGTGGCCGGAGGCAACGCCGCCAGGCCCGCCGCGTCCACCGGCAGGGGTGCGACGACCTGCTCCCCTGCCGCCGGTGCTGCGATCTGCGGTTGCGCGGCGAGCGTGCGCGGCGTCACCGCTGGTGTCGTTGACGGGCCCGTGGATGCCAGCACGACCGCGGTCGTCACAGACACGAGCAACGCGATCCCCAGCATCAACGTCGTCCAGCGCCCACCCTCAGGCGGGCCGACCAGATGCGCGCGACGCTGGGAAGCTGTTCTCGAAGGCTGTCTGGCAGGTACGCCGACCTGCAATTCAGAGTGGATATGGTCTGTCACGTCGGTGCCTCACCGGAATGCGGAAGGTGAGGCGGCACCAGTGCGCGGGCGTGCGGGCACCCTGATGCCGCCTCACGGCTCACTTGCCCAGCTGGGTCAAGAACTGGCCGTTGGCGGCGGGCGTGCCGACACCGGTCACGGTGTCCCACCCCGCAGCGGACTGCAGGGTCTGCGGCTTGTCGTCGAGGTTGACCAGGTAGTTGTTCGGATCCGTGGGCACGTCGACGTTGCGCCACTGGATCATGATCGGCGTCCACATCGCGGCCTTGACGGGCGCGACGTCGGCGATCGCCGAGCTGCCCTTGAGCTTGTAAATCGCCGAGTTGAGGAACCCGAAACGGCTGACCTGCTGGGTCTGCTGGGCATTTGCGACCAGCGCCGCGATCACCGGCGTGCCGAGCGACGTGCCACCACCAGGGAACAGCTCGAACACACCGGACTTGTTCGTGTAACCCATGCCCATGCCCGTGAACGCGTCGGAGATCGCGGAGATGTCCGGCACCGCACGCTTGCCGCGCGCGATCCAGTCCGGCACGACGCCCTTCTGGTAGTCGGGCATGTCGTAGCGCAGCGACACGCCGCCGCCCGCGCCGCCCGCGAAACGGCCGTCACGATCCTGCTGCGCCACCCACTGGCCACCGGACAGCGTGAAGCCCGAGGTCTGCCAGCCGGCGGTGAACTTCACCTTGTTCGCCGAGTCCAGCGCCACCGACGTACCGCCGATGCCGGTGATCCACGGATGCACCGCGGGCCAGCTGGCCTCCGGACGGCCGTTGAGCAGGCTGTTGTCGCCCTGGTCGCCGGAGCAGAACAGCAGCGCCTGTCCCTGGATCGCCGCCTGCAGCGCGATGGCGTCGACCTGCTCCCGCTCCGCGGCCGAAACAGCGGTCTCGCCCTCGAACAGCCAGCTGTTGCTGACGATCGACACCTTGTTCTCCGCGACCGCCTGGTTCAGCGCCTCGTAGAGCGCGAAGCACGAGCTCGCCGCGTAGTAGGTGATCTTCGCGGCCGGAGCCAGGGAGTGCACGGCCTGTACGTCCATCGTCTGCTCGGATGCCCAGACATCAGGGGCGTCGCCGAGACACTCCTCCTCGAACTCGAACTTCGAGGGCAGCACGGCGTTGTACTGGCCCTCGGTCAGCGCGGGCCAGGCGTATGTGCGGCCTGCCCGGTTGGTGTCGGCCACCACGGTGGGTGAGTTGTAGGCCGCGGTGATGCCGATGTGCTGACCGGCTCCGGTGTTGGCCGCGGTCAGCCCGTAGATCGCGCGCAGCTGCGTGGTGTTGTAACCGCAGATGTCATTGCTCTGCATTCCGTTGCCGTGCATCTGCGGCACGTCGGTGTTGTTGACCGCTCCCCAGTAGGGCGCGCAGTCGGTGCCAGCCGCCTGAGCCCCCGCAGCGGCCTGCGCACCGGGGCGCGGCGCTCGCTTGCCGGTGATGTTCTGCGGGACAACGGTCTTGGCGCTGTCGTCGATGCCCACCACCGCGGTCACCACACCCGCGAGCTCACGCGGAAGCGCGAGCGGCTTCTCCGGCGCGACCAGGATCTGCTCGCGGCCGTCGCGCGCCTTCCGCTTGTAGGTCGACAGCGCCGTGGAGAACGCCGACTCCAGCTGACCGTTGGTCCCCTCGACTGAGATGAAGTGCCGGTTCGACGCGACCGAGGTCACCGTCAAACCCTTGCCGCGCAACCAGTTGCTGACCTTGTCCACACTGGCCTGCGTCGGCGCGAACCGCTCGGTGAACTCCGCGGACGACAGGAACTTTCCGTGCTGTGGCGAACCGGACGTCGACACCGCCTTCGCCAAGGCCTGCGCCCCACGCTTGTCGCGCAACTGCAGGGCCACCTGCACCTGACGTCGCTGCCCGTCGTCTGCCTGGCCCACCTTGCTCTGCGGTGACGCCCAGCCTGGCGTCGCCGCCAGGTTCAACTCGGAGTCGATCACCTGCGCTGACACCGTCGGTGTGACGAGTCCCGCCAGCGCGGCCGCCGCGACCATCACTCCCGCGATGCGGGACGGTCGAAATAACATTGATAGTTCCCCCGTTATCGGATTGATCCACCGCATCGGCATTACGCGACGAGAACACAACGCTGCACCTGACACAGTCACGTCAGGTCCGCGCAAACAAACGATTGCTCGCCTCGGCGGCCAGTTCTCGGCGCTGCTCGATGCGGACCAGCGTCCCCTACTGACATTCTGATCAGCGAATATGTCGCCGATTGCTGCACACCCTGCCTCACGATCAGCTCGGCGGTCAACCGTTTCTCGACGATATCCGCAGAGGCAATCAGTATTGCTGGGATCGTGTTTTGCGCACGTTGATCTGCTCGCGCATTGCTGATGCGAGAAGATTGTTAAGTTGGCTAGAAGATTCGTTGTTTCCGTGCCCGCTTCTGAACGAGCTCCAGACCTGCGTTGCGCCCAGGTGTGCGAGCGCAGGGAGCTACTGGGCGACGATCGTGTCCGGGAGGATGACCGCCACGGCGGGCGGGATCGCCGGTGGGCGGTCCCGCCATGATCGGAAGCCCATCTTCCGATGCATGGCGGGACCGCGGCGGCCGCGGCCCGCGAGGCGCGTGGAGCTGGGGGCATCCACAACGCTCGTCACGGCGGCGACCTGTCAGGGAAAACAGGGAGGAGATAGCCGCCGGAACGCGGGCCGCGACCACGCGCACCCTCCGGCTCGACCGCGGACGCGGTCGAGCGCCAGAAGGGACGAAGCTGGGCAGCAGATGTAGTCCAGTTGGGATCACGACCCGCATACCGACGAGGCTCATCAACTAGCCCGGTTCTTCGGGCCGATGTGCACGGCCTGAGCCGCGGGAGTGTGCGCGGTACACACGCATCCTTCGCGCAGCGTGCCGAACACTTCATAGGACCACCACGTGTGCGTGACGTCGTCGAGCTCGTAGACCGCTGGTCGAATCGCGGCCGGAATCACTCTGCGGCCCCGGGTTATCGCCGGACGCCTGGGAGTCAACGACCCGGCGAGCAGGTCGATATCCGGACGCGGCTCTCGCACCATGGAGCAGCATGTGGTCAGCAATGGTGAGATCTCGGTCCACAGCTTGTCCGTGAGCCGTCCGGCGACGCCAGCGCCGTACACCGCGAGCGCCAGCTGATCGCCGATCTTCTCGAACTGGACCTCGAGTTGCAGAACCAGCCCGACCTCGGCAAGGACACGTCTCGCCTCCCACAACGCTTCCCGCGCCGGAGCGCCGACGTGCTCGCGCCGGTCGAAGAGCTCGGGATGGTTGACCGCGATCAGCTCATAGTCGATGTGGCCGCAAACCGTCCGAGCCACGCCGGTCCAGCGCGGAGGACGGAGGTGCCAGTCGACCACAGTCGCCACGTCATCGGGCACCAAGGCCTGCGTGGGATCCAGCCTGCCGCCACAGCTTCCAGGCTCGGGCAGAAAGATCACCCTCGCTCCGCCACCACCGGCGTCACTATCGGATGGTGTGCGATGTGCATCTGTGTTCACCCCGACATCCCCCAATGTCGCTCACGACGCCGCAGGCTGGCCGCGGCGGCCATCTTCGCTCGCACAGGCGGCGACCCCTTCCGGGACACCGCGCCACTTGAGTCGTCCAGCGCCCTGTCAGCCAGCCGCTAGGAGCCCGACCGGCTCTCAAAGACATCTAACTGAGTCGGCCCCAGTCCCATGTGGACCACCGAACGACCTGGAGCCACCCTACGCACAATATTGACGCAGAGTCACTGGATGCCAGGATGAGTCCCCATTTATACACTCGAATGGAGTAGTAGTCGAGTCAAACTCACGCGCGAACTAGCCCTGAGAACCACAGTTCGATCACTCTCCGTGCCTGCCTGTATCAGTTAGACAACGCTCGACATCGACAGCCAGGCCGTGATTTTGGTACACACTGAAGCAATCGTGTCGACCGACCGACGCGTAGACCGTCAGCAAGACAGCACGTTGACGAGCGATGCCGTGATCACGCGACGGCTGGCGCCTGCCGCGATGACCCGTGCAGGAAACTCGCCCTGCGCAACAAGTTCGTATGCCTTGCTTCTGGAAATGCCGAACGCCGTAGCCGCTCTCGCTACGCTCACAGTCGCCGGCCAAGACCTGACCTCTTCCAGGGTCGGGCCGTCATCCAGCTGCTCTACGTCAAGTTCTTCGTCCTTCACCGAGCCCCCCAAGTGTTCGTCTGTTCGTACTGCGAACAGACGACTTAGTCTTTGTCGCTCGTCGCCTGGTTGTCAAGCGAACACCAAAACTGGCAGACTCCGCGCCGTGACAGACAGGACCGGGGCCGCGACGGTCGGCGAGGTCGTTGGCGAGAACGTTGAGCGCCTGCGCCAAGTGATGCGCCCAGGAGGACTGACCCAGCACGAGTTAGCCCGCTTGTTCGCCAGTCGTGGCGCACCGCTAAGCCGCAGCAAAGTCGCCGCGATCGAGGCCGGCAAACGCCCCAACCTGTCTTTCGCAGACGTCCTACTCGTCGCGCACACGCTGAACGTCGAGCTGGCTGAGCTCTTCGAGGGCATCGGTCAGGTGTCTTTGACGGACAAGGTGGCCCTCAGCCGAGCACAGGTTCGCGATCTCATCCGCGGTCTAAGTGTGCTCGACGGGGTGGAGTCATGGGATCCGTCCACTCGCGAGGCAGACCTACATGGACTCGCCGAGACTCGTCGCGAAGGAGAGGAGAGGCTACAAGCAGTTCAACGAGGAGGAGTCGAAGCGGATGCGGCGCTCGCCGAGCGCTTGCGCGTCTCGCTGGACGATGTCGTCGAGTGCGCAGTCGCCCTCTGGGACCGCACACTCACCGCTGAGCGTGACGCGCGCGTGCAAATGTTCGGCTCCATGGACAGAACCGAACGCCAAGCCCACCGCGGGCACATCACACGGGAGCTTGGACTCAAAATCCAGGCTGCGCTGATCGAGCGCGGGCTGGTGGACAAAACACAGCTACAGACCGAGGAGTAGAGGTGGCCGACGACGACGATCCCATTAAGGAGATCGTTATAGCCAGCGGCGCGACGCGGTTCGAGTATGTGGTCGATCTCGGAAACGATCCCGAGACTGGAAAACGACGGCAGCACCGACGCCGCTTTCCAACCCGACCCGAGGCAGTCAAGGCGTACGGCAAGCTCATGCAGGAGCTTGAGGATGAGACGTACATCATGCCGAACGACATCGAACTGACGCCGTTCCTAGCGAGGTACGAGAGGCATGCGATCCGCAGCGTGGAGAAGGGCACTGCTGCGAACATCAAATACGCACTCAAGGCGGTTAACCGCTGGGTCGAGACTCGAACCGAGCGCCGAGTGCAGAAGTTGCGACAGAGAGACATCGAGGACTTCGTTGACTGGATGCTCACCAAGGGGCGCGTCCGCGGTGGCCCAACCGGGACAGGCCTGAGCGCACGCACCACGAACCTATCGTTGGTTTACCTGATCGCAGCACTCAACTGGGCCATCGACGAAGACCTTGTCAGGAAGAACGTGGCACTACGTGTTGAGATCCCCAGATGGGCACGAACAGCCCAGAAGGTGGCAAGAAGAGAGAAGAAGGCAAAGATCTACAACCCAAAACAGGTTCAGATCTTTCTCGCGAAAAACACGCACAGTCGGCTTGACTCGACCGCACGTCTGGCACTGATGGGACTGAGGCCGGCCGAAAACTGTGGCGTCCGATGGGAGGAGGACATTGACTGGGGTTCGTTTGCAGAGTTCTGCGACGAACACCTCAAACGATGGTGCCGAGATTGCTACGGCGCCGACGACGACTACAGACTGGCCACAATCGATGTAGGCAACACGCGAACACTGGTCGACGGCGAGATCGAAGAAAAAGATGCGAAGTCAGAAATGGGCAATCGAACTCTGCCCATGCCTGCATTTGTTGTCTTTCCGCTTCGCGACTTCTATCTCAGACAACAGAAGGAACGTCTTAAAGCCGGAGAAGCCTACGAGTACTCGGGTTATGTTCTCGTAGACGCACTCGGCCGACCGTACACGCCGGCCCAGCTACGCGATGAAATCTACGTGATGATGGATCATGCAGGGCTGCACCGCACCGTGCTGTACAACTGCCGACACGTCTGCCTAACGTTTTTGGCAATGAACGGAGCGGCAGCATCCGTGATTGCAAAATGGGCCGGCCACGCCGACGGCGGGGAGTTGGCCATGAGGGTCTACATCGAGCCTGACGACACCGACATGGTCAAGGCCTCGAAGGTGCTCGGCCGCATGTTCGCCTAGCTGCGAGACGGCACCTGTGACACGTTGTGACACGGAACCTGGTCAGGGCCCCGAGTCACGTAAGCAACCCAAGGCCCTGACCTGGACAAACGGCCTCCGACTCTCGTCGGGACGACAGGATTTGAACCTGCGACCCCTTGACCCCCAGCACAGTCCCCACGTCGCCCCTGACCTGCATCGCCAGAATATCCGCTGGTCAGCCCCTTGGCCTGAGTTGGTCTGACGTGGTTTCGCTTGGTCCTCCAGCGGACCTCGTCTCCCAGGTTTCTCCCAGCGGCTCCCACCCATCGCAGCGTCGAGGACCGTGGACGGCGTCGGGCAAGCAGCACTCGTGCGGTCTGGGTACATCCGCCGTTTATGGACAATTCGTGGACATTGTCCGTCTCACCCGGTCAGCCCAGTAACGCGAACACCGCTCACTTCGTTAGTCACAGACATGGAGTTCGCGGCGGGGCGCGGATCCGCCACGCTCCCACGCGGACACCTGCGATGGGGAGTGAGAGCCATGCCGACCGGACCCGAGATTCCGCATCGCGAGTTCGTCGACTGTCGAGACACCCGAGGGAACCTGATCCGGGTGGGGGCTGGGTCCACCCAGGACGGCCGAATCGTCCTCCTCAACCCCTCCGGGCACATCCCCATCCTCAACGCGCAGCAGGCCACCGAGCTCGTCGACAAACTCCGCCGCGTGATCCAGGACGCCGCCACCCGAGACAGCTAGACCTCACCTCAGCGCATCTCTGCTGCGCTGAGGTGAGGTAAGAGATCAACCAATGCGCTCGGCGGCTGAAGAGCGGACGGGGCGTGGTCAGCTGCCCTTGATGTGCGCGGGAAGCTCAGCCAGCGCGACGGCGACAGGCACCCACTGGTCAGGCTGCATGTCGAGACGGCTGATGCTCGGCAGGTACCGCATCGACCTCGGGTGCACCCACAGCCCGAGGCCGGACGACGTCCAGCAGACAATCGCGCCGGGGTTGGCGTCCGCCTCCGGGGGAAGGTTGAACGTGGGCACCGCGTCCCCGTTCGCCCACAGGTAGCCCAGCTCGTCAACGGCCACCGCCACGATCTCTGAGTGCACCGAGACAGGGACGTGTCCCCAGCTGTCTTCGTGGCTCGAGATGTCGCGGACTCGGGGCGGGCAGGGCCAGCCGGGCAGGTCGAATGCTCGGGCGTGTGGCGGGGTGGTCACCGGTTCTCCTTAGTGTTCTGTGCGTTGAGTGTGATGGCTGCGATGAAGCCGGGCAGTTCCGGCAGGATGTCCACGTCCGCGACGTCGATGCTGTAGTCGCCACGCTGGAGCAGGTCGGCGATGTCGTAGGCCAACATCGCCAGGTCGGCTTCGGACACCGCTCAGCCCTCCATCAGCCCACAGGACACGGCCGTGCTGGTGGCCTCGTCGTCGCTCATCGCCGACACTTCGCTGGCCGAGTACGACTCGGACCGCTCGGTGACGAGCTTGCGGCGGGCGATCTGGGCGGCGCTAGCGGCCAGCAGGTGCGGCGCCAGCTGGTCCAGCCACCCGATGCAGTCCTCGCAGAACCGCGTCGGGTGCGGGTCGCCGGGCAGCCGCACCTCGTAGAACGGCACCCACTCCTGGGTGATGTGGTCGGCGCCGTGGGTGTCGGAGTACTCGTGCTCCCGCCAGCCGACGATGCCGTCGTACTCGCTGTTGTGGCGCAGCCCGCACTGGTACGACACGGTCGGATCCCACACCTCGTCAGGCCCCAGGTCGTCGTCGACCACGGTCTTGAGGGCGGGCTCTTCCCAAAACACGAGCACCGCGGCCGCCGTGTTCACGGGCGCGGGCCGCAGCGGAGAGTCCTGACGCACGCGCGTCTCGGTCGCGTTCCACGCGGCCTGGAGCCCGCCCTCCAGCACGAGATCAGCGATCTCGCGGGCCTTGTACTTGCGACCGTCCACGACGAACTTCGGGACGGGGTTCTGCCAGCCGTCCTCCAACACGATCCCGAGCTGCGAACACGCTTCGGCGATCTGCTGCACGACACTGGGCCGGGTGCGTGGGGTGCGGCGGCCGGCGTGCTCGACCGACGCGGGCGGCTCGAACTGGGCGAAGAACTCCGTGATGGCCGCAGCCTTCCGGCAGCCGGGGTCGTCGCAGCCGCTCGGGCTGGGGCACTCGTCGCCGTTCAGGTGGTGGTCGCGGGCGTACTCGTCGGCGTTCTTCCAGACGGTGTGGCCGTCGTAGGACGCCTCGCTGCTGCCCGCGCAGTAGCGGTCTCCGCAGAGGCCGCCGGTGCGGTGCGGGAAGCCGTTGGTGGTGGTCTGCATGATGACTCCTGAGACTCGTCAGACGCTCATCACGACGCTGACGGGGACGGCGCGGGTGGACTCGTCGCGGCCGAGCAGGCAGCCGTAGGCGACGCTGTGCCACAGCTGGTACTCGCGCACGCCGCCCTGGCTGCGAACGTGGAGCTTGCAGCCGTGGTCGCACTCGTTCATCGACTGCACCTCGGACCAGTTCTGGCCCGGCTTCACGTAGACGGTGACGTGCGAGTTGATCTCGCGCGCCTCGGCGCCGACGATGCGCATCTTCGCGGTGGTGGTCTGCATGGACTCTCCTTGATCAGGCTGCGGTGAGGATCTGCGCGGCAGCGAGGTGGTAGCAGCGGACACCGCGCTCCCCCGCCTTGCAGGTGCAGGTGCGGCGGTACTGGTCGATCTCGTAGACGTTGGCGCCGTTGGACGACACGGCCGCGAAGGTGGCGGGCGTCGTGCGGACGATCGCCTTGAGCTCGATGAGCTCGGCGGCCTTGACGATCTGCTCGGGCTTGTAGTCGAACGCGGCGACCTTGATGGCCTCGCGGACCTTGGCGGCGCAGCGGCGGCCACGACCAGCAGCGATGGACTTGGCGGCACGCAGGACGCGACCGCAGCCGAGGCACTTGGCGGTGGTCTGCGTGGCGGTCATCTGGGGCTCCTCGACTTCGTTTATGTCTTGCAGTGAGACACTAACTCTGCGAGACTCGCCGAGTCAATAGCTGTTTCAGCACGAGACAGAAACGAGGTAGGGTCTTGGAGGTGGGACGCCCCAAGTGGAAACCGGAAACCATCGCGCAGCAGCACGCGATCAAGGAAGCCAAGGCCGCCGCGGACCATGCCGACAACGCGGACAACCTGATGTGGCAGAAGGTCCAGACCGCGCTTGACGCTGGCGTGCCAGCCGCGTACATGGCCGAGACGGTGCGTCGGGGTCGAGCAACGCTGTACCGACACACCACGCCGCCAGGCAACACACACGCCGCCGAGACCAACGAGGAGAACTGACCATGGACCCCGACGACATGTCCAAGCTCGGCATCGCGTCTCTCGCGGGCCTGGGTACCGGGCACGGCGCGATGCTGGCGGCGGAGATGCAACGCGGCCTCGACCGCCGGCACAGCCGCGAGACGCCGCATCCCGACGAGGTCGAAATTCCGGAGAACGTGACGTTCCAGGCGGACCTGTGGCAGTACATCGAGTGGCTGCGCGGCTACACCGCCAAGGGCGGCAGGCCGACGCACTCCTACGACTACGAGTTCAAGGCCGAGCGCTGGCGGTACGCGCCGCGAGAGTTCGCGGTGAACGGCGAGTGTGGCTCGCGGTCCACTCAGGTGATCCTGGGTCCCGGTGCGCAGGCGTTGAACCCGAACCCGTGGAAGCCCTTCGGCGGGTTCGGCCACAACAACCTGTACTGGCTGGACGACTTCAAGGTGATCGGACGCTGGGTGCCGATCTACTCGAACCCGGAGTTCGACGAGTTCCGAGGGCTGGTGGACCGTGCCTGAGTCTCCTTCTGCCCTGCTGGAGAGAGCAGCGGCCCGGCTGGACGAGCTGGCGAACGCTGCGCCGCAGGGCCCATGGAAGGTCGCGCACGACGGCGACGTCCACGGGTACGGCCCGGTCCCGATCATCTACTCGGAGCACGGCGACGTTGAGGTGCAGCACGCGCCCGGCGTACACGACTGGCTGCGCGTGATGAACCCGGTCATCGCCGAACCGCTGGCGAAGTGGCTGCGTAACTCCGCCCGCTACCTGCACTTCGAACGCGGCGCAGTCAGCAGCCCGGAGAACGGCCGCGCCTTCTTCGAGGGCAAGTACGGCGGCGCGCTGGAGTTCGCGCGCCGCATCCTGGGCGAGCACATCGAGGAGGGCGCGTGAGCATCGAGGTAATCCGCCGCACGATGGACACGATCGACCGCTGCGGCTGGGCGATCATCGTGCACCCCGACGAGAACGGCCTGCTGCACGGCTACACCGTCGGCCTCACGTTCTTCCGCGTGCCTGAACTGCACGCGTCAGGCTTGCGACCGGAGAAACTGCACGAGATGCTCGACGCCCTTGCACGGCAGCAGTCGACACTCGGTGCATTCACCGCCGGCCAGATCAGCACGGCCGTTGGCGTCGACGTCCGCTTGGACCCGCGAACGGACCTCCAGTGCATGAACCTGGTCCTCGCGCTGTTCGGCGACAACAACCCCGTCCCACCCACCGCGCTCGATGTCTCCGTACTGAAGGAGGCGACGTGAGCCACTCCAACACCGAGTTCGCAGCCATCGCCAAGCACGGCACCATCCTCCAAACCGAGGTCGGCTCCGGCGTGCACGGCCTCTCCATCGACGGTGCCGGTGACCGCGACGAGATGGGCATCTGCCTGGAGCCGCCTGAGTTCGTCATCGGTCTGCGCACGTTCGAGCAGTACGAGTACCGCACCGCGGCCGAGCGCACCGGCATCAAGGACGCCCGCTCCGAACCAGGCGACCTCGACCTGGTCGTCTACTCCCTCAGGAAGTGGATGCGCCTTGCCCTGCAGGGCAACCCGACCGTCATCACCCCGCTGTTCGCGCCGGACGAGGCGATCGTGCACATCACGCCTGCGGGCAAGGAGCTGCGCGCGAACGCCGACATGATCGTGTCCCGGCAGGCCGGCCACCGGTTCATCGGCTACCTGCGCGGGCAGCGTGAGCGAATGCTCAACGGCAACGTCGCGGCGCGCGTCAACCGCCCTGAACTCGTTGAGCAGTACGGCTTCGACTGCTACCTCGACGACACCGAGTTCCTCACGCGTCGGGGCTGGCTGCGGTACGACGAGATCGCAGACGACGAAGCCGTAGGCACGGTCAATCAGGTTTCCGGTGCGATCGAGTTTCAGGTGCCGAGCGAACGCGTCGCCAAGCCCTACAGCGGGCCGATCCACTTCTTCCGTCACCGCTACAGCTCATGCGCGGTGACTCCGAACCATCGCATGTGGACCTCGCCCGTTAACCGCGGGCCGAGCGGCCGTATCGGCAATGTCTACCGACCAGAAATTGCCGACTGGGGTTTCCGTCGCGCTGACGAACTCGGCAAGAACCACCATGTGCGAGTGGTCGGCACACCCCGCGAGGACGAGTACCCAATGCCGGACAGCATGTTGGCGCTGGTCGGCGCGTTCGTCTCCGAAGGGAGTGTCGCCAAGCGTCGCAAAGACGGAACCGCGTCGGTGATGGTGTTCACGCAGAAGACCGGCAACCGGCTGGAGCCGGTGTTGGCCGCCATCGGTCAGGACCACGCGATACGGCAGTTCACCTACACGCGTGAGCCAGATGCGTTCCGGTCCACCTCCTGCGAGTACAGCGTCTACACGTTGGCGAACCGCAAGCTGGCCAATCAGATCGACACGGAGTGTGGCTCAGGTGCCCTCAACAAGCGCCTGCCAAGCTGGGCCCTCGACCTGTCAGCACGGCAGGCGGAGGTGCTACTCCATGCGCTCCTGGCGGGTGACGGCACGCGTTGTCGCGGTGGCTGGCAGGTGTACTACACGATCTCACCTGGGCTCGCGGGAGATGTTCAGGCCTTGGCGGTGATCGCAGGTCGGCGCAGCAACATGTGGGGGCCGTACAACACGGGCATGTACCAAGTGATGATCCAGGAGCCTGGACGCGAGTTCGAGACGCTGAAGCTCAGCGCCAATCGCAGGGTCGAGGATGTCACCGATCGGCGGATCGTGTGCTTCACCGTGCCGAACGAAACGCTCGTGACGCGGCGGGAGGGCCGCGTAGCGATGCACGGCAACACGAAGTTCGCCGGCCACATGGTCCGGCTCGGCGTGCAGGGCGTCGAACTGCTGGAGACGGGCCGGATGACGCTGCCGATGCCCGAGCCGTGGCGCACCTGGATCCGAGATCTCAGGCAGGGCAAGCACACGGAGCAGGACGCCATCGACGCGGCCGCTGACCTCGAGGCCCGACTCATCGACCTGACGGACAACGCGGATCTCCCCAAGCAGCCAGACACGGCGCGGGCCGACCGGTGGCTGATCGAGACCTATCAGGCGAAGTGGGTGTCATGACGCGCGCGTTCGAGGACGTCGTGACCGAGTTCATGGCCAAGCAGACCAGGATCAACGAGGCCAGGCAGCGCACCGTCGACGCGCAACAGCGATCGATCGGCCTGCAACGGCGGACGATCGACCTCCTCACGCAGCGACTAGACCTGCTGTCGCAGCGCGTCGAACGGCTGGTTGAGGAACGGAAGGGTGCTCGTGGGTAACCAGATCATCAAGCAGCCGGACGGCAAGTACGCCGTCTTTTCGAGCATCACCGACACGATCATCTTCTGGGACGCCACCCATGACGAGGTCGTGCAGTTCTTCGTCGACCGCGCCGCCGAGGACACGCGTCGGAGCGTCGAGAAGGTCTTGGCGCACGTCGCCGCAGACAATCCCCGCGAGGCCTACTACCAGTTCACGATGACCTGGCAAGAGGCGTTGAAGGACGACCGCGCCGGCGGCGGCACGGTGTGGAAGGAGTACGGCCGTGGATGACCTCGTCAAGTGGCTGCGCGAGCAGATCGCCGAGGACCGGTCAGCCGCACTGCTGGCGACAGCAGGCCCTTGGCGGCACAACCCCGAGAAGCACTGGCGCAAGCCGGGAACCGTCTGGTGCGAAGAGGCCGTGTTCGCTGGTGCTGCCGGTGCCGACGCGATGTGCATCGCAGGTACCGGAAACAGCGATGACCCGCAGTCGACGGCGGACGCAAGACACATCGCCCGTCACGACCCCCGCGCTGTGCTGACCCAGTGCGACGCGCACGAGGCGATCCTCAACGAGTGCGTACGGGTGCGAGAGAACCACTTCTCGGACGACTTCACGGCCGACCATCTCGCTGAGCTTGTGGTGCGACAGCTCGCCCTGGCCTACCAACACCACCCTGGATACCGAGAGGAATGGAGACCATGAGCGACCACGACAAGCCGTGGCACGGCACCGCGAGCATCGAGGAGAACGCTTCCGCGCTGCGGAGCGAGGGCGACAACGCCAGCCCTCCCGTGTACATCGAGCCTCTTCTGCGGCAGGCGCTCGACACCGGGCTCGCCTACTGCGCCCGCGAGATTGCCGATCGCACGCCCGTGGTCGAGCGGAAGCCGTGATGTGGCCGTTCGACGACCTCGTGCCATGGCTGCGGGCCCGCATCGCCGAGGACCGACTGCGAGCAGATCACCTAGCTGAGGACTTCACCGTCACCACCGCGCCGGAGGACGTCGTCGAGGCTGTCTACGAGGTGGCCGACCAGCGCGCGCTGCTCGCGGCGTGCGACGCGTACACCGCGGTCCTCGACGCCCACGACAGGATCGCCGCGACCGCCGAGCACGAGGCGAGAGAGTTCGTCCGCAACATGAACGGCCCTCACCGTCCTAGCCCGGAGTACGAGCGCAAGCGGGAGTCAGGCTGGCACCGCGAGGGCCAGGTGCGCGGCGCCCAGATCGCGGTCCTCGGCGTCGCCCTCGCCTTCCGACACCGACCCGACTTCCGAGAGGAGTGGCGCGGTGCCTGACCGCTACACCGACCTGTCCCGCCGCGTGCACCAGCGCTACGCCGGCACCGCCGACGACCGGCACGCGTTCAACAACGACCCGACGTTCCGCGCCAGCATCGAGATGATCCGCAAGATGGTCACCGCGACCGACGCGGCGCTCGCCGCCGAGGGCGTCGACGAGGTCATCCGCGACCGCGTTGCCCACCGGGTGCTGTTCGGCGAACCGCCCTACGCGTACCCGGTGCCGGACTTCCGCGAGGCGCTCGCTCGGCTCCGCACCCGCGACGAGCGACTGCACGAGCTGGCCACGCTCGACCTGCCCCGGATCCAACTCGACTGGCTTCCATGACTGAGCCTGACGCAGACCAGCTGAACGACCACGCTCGACAGGTCGATCCCCGACGGCAACCACCTAGGAAGGCAGCCTGATGATCCAGTTCTTCGGTGCCCGCTGGGACGCCCCGCAGGTCGATCCGCCTGCCGTTCAGGTGGCAACGCCGATCGGCGAGCCGTGCCTGCACTGTGGTGAAGCAGTCGAAGCCGGTGACCGAGGGCTCCTCCGTATGGCGATCCGAGCCGGAGGAGCAGGCGTCGAGCCAGTGCACATGGAATGCGATCTACGCATGACGCTCGGCGGAATAGACCACCTCGCGGGCCAGTGCTCGTGCTCAGGACACCATGCTGGCGGCCAGGCTGCGATCTACAACAGCGCCCGGGAGGAGGCGACGGCGGTGCTGGCGTGGTGGAACCAGCGCAGGGCAACAACAGGTCAGCCGCCCTTATGAGACTGCGCCACGGCCCAGCCCGGACAGAGCCGACCCCATGCACCAGCCCCAGCTACCGGAACCCCACGCATCGAAGGGCCCGCCCATGACCTCGGATGATCTCGTTCCCCGGATCCTCGCCGCCATCGAAGCCGTGGAGGCCTTGGTCGAACAGGTGGCCGAGGAGGTTGGCGCAGAGTGGTCAGATGGCGGTGAACTCGGCAATTCGGTGTGGACGAAGGACGGCTCCGGCTACGTTGCGGCCGGCCCGTACGACTACATGTCGCGTGAGCTGCGTCAACACATCGCCCACCACGACCCGGCCTCGGTGCTCCGTCGCTGCGAAGTGGACAGGCGGACTGTGGAGCGTCACTCGACCATCACGGATGCCGTCTTCTCAACGTCCCCCGGCAAGCCGGGCGTGTGGCTGCCGAAGTGCTTCTACTGCAACAGGCGAGCCCCGTGCGATGACCTGAGGGACATGGCGGATCGCTACGGCATCACCGAGGAGGAGCACGACGAGGACATCGTGCCCGCGATCCTTTCGGCGGGCCAGTTCAGCAACGGGCAGGGCACCGTCGAGCTCGACGCGGACGGCCGACTGTTCCTGCTGGTCTGCCGCGAGTGCGACGTTGACGAACCAATCCCGTTCAGCAGCGCCGAGGAGCGCGGAAAGTGGGCAGCCGGGCACCGTGACGCCACCGGACACGACTCCTGGTGGAGCCACGACCACACGTCGAAGGAGACGACCTGATGGCCAAACACACCTCGCTCTACTGGCAGCCGTTCCAGTCGACGACACCGCTGGCCGAGGACATCGCGCGCGATCTGCCTGTGCCCGAGCTTCAACCTCGCTGGCACACGATCGTCGCCTGCGCCGCAGGGTTCCCGCTCGGCTACGCCGTCGGGTTCGGCATTGCGTGCCTCGGACTCCTGGTCATCGGGTTCCTCATCGCGGCGTACATCGAGGACGAGCTGCGGTTCCGCACGTGACCACCGCCGACCTGTTCATGGCCAAGGTCCTCGCCGACGTCGCCCGCATGAACGAGGTCACCCGTACGGAGCCGTGGCGGACAGTCGGGCGCGCCGTCATCCTGCTCACGGCCGAGCAGGTCGAGGTGGTCGCCGACGTGAACTGCCCTGATCCCGACAACCTGCCTGCATGGGAGGTCGGTGTGGGTCGGCTCGCCGGGATGTCCATCCGGCGCGTTGACACGTTTGAGGAGTCGACTCCGTTCCTCCTTGGCTGGGTGCGCGACCGCGATCGCCACCTCGCCCACCCCGAACTGCCTGACCACACCACCGAGGAACTGGAGTCGTGAACATCCAGCCACAAGGCCCCCGCATCGGCGCCCGAGTCCTACTGCTCGACGCCAACGACCGCGTTCTGCTCATGCACGCCCGCGACCCACACGACCACGCACACCACTGGTGGGAGCTGCCCGGCGGCGGGGTCGACCCTGGCGAGAAGCTGGTCGACGCCGCGGTGCGCGAGGTCGCCGAGGAGACGGGCATCGTGCTGACCACGCTCGATCGGGAGTTGTGGGTGCGCGAATCCCGCTTCCAGTACATGGGCGCCGACCACCACCGCGTCGACCACGTGTTCCTCGCCCGCGTCACAAGCACAGCCCCGCAGGCCGCGCCCCGGCCGACTGAGACCGAGCGGGCAGGCCTGATCGAGCAGCGCTGGTGGACAGCAGCAGAACTGCACGGGTGCACTGACAAGGTCCTGCCGGCGCGCCTCGCCTGCCTGCTCGACGACGTCTTTGCCGGCGCGCTGACCGCGGCGCCGCTGTTCATCGACTGAGCAAGGCCACCCACTCCGCGTCCGGTTTTCATTTAGCTTGACAGGACGCATACTCTGAGCGAGCACTCCCGGTGCGAAGCCGACGGTTACTTCGACTGCTTATCGAACCCGTTCCGTCAGCGACCTTGATCTCGGGAGCGCGACAACTCCACACGTGCCCGGTGCGCAGGTCGCGGATACTTCACCGGAACCATGGGTCGCCGGTTCGAGTCCGGCCATCCGGCCCTTGTGGCTGGGTGTAGCTCAGACGGCAGAGCAATGGATATAAGACCGCTGCCGACTTTGATCTCGGGCCACGTGTGGGGCTGGAACGCTCCCCTTCCGCCGAAGGGTTGAGCCCCTTGTCGAAGTTCAACATCACCCGGCCGCGTCCGGCCGTCACGAGCCCGATCGTCACCGAGCCGAGCCCGTCTGCCCGCACCCACGAGGGCGGCGACGGCTACGCCCGCGACACGAAGTCCGAGCTGTTCCTGCTCGCCGTGTCGAACATGGGCGGCGAGGACACCTTCTACGAGTCCGGTGGCAAGCGCGACGACCGCTACACCCGGCTCGTCCACGCGGCCGCTCTCGCGGATCCTGAGTGGACCGCGCGCCTGCTGAACTGGCTGCGCAGCGAGGCCAACATGCGCACCGCATCGCTCGTCGGCGCGGCCGAGTTCGTCAAGGCCCGCCTCGCCGACGGCGCGGACACCGGCGTCTCCAACCGCGCCGTCATCGACTCCGTGCTGCAGCGCGCCGACGAGCCGGGCGAGCTGCTGGCCTACTGGACCAGCACTCACGGCCGGAGGATCCCCAAGCCAGTCAAGCGCGGCATCGCCGACGCCGCGAAGCGGCTCTACGACGAACGAGCGATCGTGAAGTGGGACTCCGACGCGCGCGGCTTCAGGGTGGCCGACGTGCTGAACCTCGTGCACCCCACGCCGCGGGCCGACTGGCAGGGCGCGCTCTTCCAGCACGTCCTCGACCGGCGCCGGTCGAGCGACGCCCCGATCCCGGAGTCGTTGGCGACGCTGGTCGCGCGCGCCGAGCTGATGCAGTGGCCGCTCGAGGAGCGTCGCGCGCTGTTCGACGACCGCATCCACGCGACGAACGTGCTGCGCCGGGCGGGCATGACGTGGGAGTCGGTCGCCGGCTGGCTGCAGGGTCCGATGACGAAGCAGGTGTGGGAGGCGCTCGCACCGACCATGGGCTACATGGCGCTGCTCCGCCAGCTCAGGAACTTCGACGAGGCCAGCGTCTCCGACGAGGTCGCCGCCATCGTGGCCGCCAAGCTGGCCGACCCCGGCCAGGTCGCGCGCTCGCGGCAGTTTCCGTTCCGCTTCCTGTCCGCGTACGAGGCGGCACCGAGCCTGCGCTGGGGCCATGCCCTGGACCAGGCGCTGCAGGCGTCGCTGTCGAACCTGCCCGCCCTGCCGGGCAGGTCGCTGATCCTCGTCGACACCTCGGCGTCGATGACCAACACGTCCATCTCGGCGCGCTCGAAGGTCACCCCGGCCAAGGCCGCGGCGGTGTTCGGCGTCGCCTTGGGCGCGAAGGGCGAGCAGGTCGACGTCCGAGGCTTCGCTGACGGCGTCTTCGCTCACGACGTCGCGCGCGGCGCGTCGGTGATTCGCGAGGTCGACCGGTTCCTCAGGCGGATCGGCGAGGTCGGGCACGGCACCAACATCGTTGGCTCCCTCGCCCGCACCTACAGCGGCCACGACCGGGTCTTCATCATCTCCGACATGCAGACCATGGCCGGCCCCTACGGGCAGGGCGTCAACGACGTCGTGCCGAAGAACATCCCGGTCTACGGCTTCAACCTCGGCGGCTACCAGCACGCGGCCTACGCCACCGGCAGCGGCAACCGCCACGAATTCGGCGGCCTCACCGACGCCACCTTCAAGACCATCCCCATGCTCGAAGCAGGCAAGAACGCCACCTGGCCGTTCTGAACGCGCTAGCCTCAGTTCTGCCGACCCACGCCCCCCGAGGTCGGCACCCCTCCACACAGGCCTGAACCGCATCCCCCGCGGTTCAGGCCTGTGTCGTCCGGTTTGAATCTCGCTAAAACGGGACGTCCTGACTTACAGTCACCACAGTGGACGCCACCGCCTGGTGTCCCCGAAGGCACCGGAGTGGTGGGCATGAGCTGCAGCAGCATCGGAAGCATCCACGGAAACCCGGCCTGCTGCGGCCGCGCGACCGTCGAGGCGCGGGCGTGACCGGGGCGCAGTGGCGGGTGGTCGCGCTGATCATGGCGTTCGGCAACTCGGTGCGGTACCTCGTGGTCGCCGACGGCTGGGAAGACCTCCTGAAGGCCGCAATCTGGGCGGTTGTCTTCGTCGTGCTGGGCTTCTGCCGGGTGCGGGAGCGGTGTGGGCTGCGACTGCCGGTGGTCATGCCATTCGGCAGGTTCCAGCACCACGTCCACCACTGCGCGAGCGACCACGGGCATACGTCACGAACGCACAAGTGCCGCTGCAGTCTCGCCTACACGCCACTGGAAGTGGCGTCATGAGGCCCGCTCCGATCCCAGACGAAGCTGTGTGGCCTGGCGCCAAGCGGATCGTCATGTCAGCTCCGGACGGCGACCTCACCAGCGAGATCGCGCCGGTCGAGGCTCTGGTCGATGACTCGCGGAGCGGGTGGCGGCGGCTGTCCGTGCGGTGTGTTCTCGATCCCGGCGACCTGGAGCGGCTCGCTGCGGGCGAGTGCGTGTGGGTGTCGTTCTACGGCGGAATGCCGCCGTTTTCAGTGGACGTGAACCCGTGAACGCCTACACGAAGCTGCCGGGTCTGCTGCGTCGGATCGACGCGCTGGAGTCCGGTGAGCAGCTGTGCCGGACACGTGACTGCTACAGCCGGTTGTGGCTGTTCTCCGACGGCCCGGTCTGCAGGTTCTGCACGTACCGGGCTCGGGCGGCATTCATGGCCAGCATCCGGCTCTCCATGACCCTCGCGCCGCACACGAGAGGCCTCAGCCCCTTCGTCCATGTCAGCGCGTGCTGAGGGGGCGGCCGTGGCCTTGTGGTTCTCCGCCCTCTGCACCGCGAGCGCCGAGCCGATGGTCGCACCGTGCCCAACGTCGGTCGACGGCCGGCACTGGTGCACCGACCTGCCCGCGCACGAAGACCTGCACCGCTGCCTGTGCAAGGCCTGGTTCTCCGAAAAGGGCCTGCTAGTCCGCGATCAAGATCGTCCGAGTATCGAGTCTTTGCAGGCCGTACTCGATTCAGACACCCCTAGGAGACTGTGATGTTCGAGAGCGGAGTCTGGCGCGCAGGCGTGCTGCACGAGAACCCCATGGCGATGACGCTCGGTCTGGCCATCGGACGGGTCGCGGACGGCCGGATCCACGCCGCGACCGGCATCGGATCGATGGGGCTCGAACTTCAGGTCGTCGACGAGGCGCAGTTGCTGCCGCCGGCCTTGCACATCCCCGTCGACGCCGCCCGCGCCCTGTGCGACGCGCTCGTCCAGCACTTCGGCGGCACCAGCAACTCGAAGCAGTTGCGCGCGGACTACGACGCCGAGCGCGCCCGCACCGACAAGCTCATGGACGCCGTGCTCTCCATTGCAGCGGGACGCACGTCGTGACCGAGGAGACCCGACCCGACCAGATCGTTGCCGCGCTGGCCGCCGAGAGCCAAGGCATGCCGGCTGGCGACTTCTCGTGCCCGGTGGTGATGACGGGCGGCTGCACGTACTTCACCGATGGCGTGCACCGCTGCTGCACCGCTCCACTCGGCGAACCCAGGCACGGCATGCCCGCGCACCCGCACAGCTGCATGTGCCGCGCCACCTGGTCTGTCGTCGTACGCACCGTGCCACCGCCGGGAGACGAGGAGTTGGAGAACGCGCTCACTGGAGAGGTCGGCGCGCCGCGTGTCCGCGAGAAGCGCCCGACCTTGTTTGAGCGGTACGCCGTCAGCACCTACGTGTGGTCCGAGTGGAACCGGATCAACGACCAGATCAAGAACATCCCCTGGTGGCGCTTCCACCTCCGCCACCGCGCGCGCCGCAAGTACAAGGCGTTCGGCACCGCCCTCAACGTGCTTCAGAACTACGTGCCCACCAGCGAGGAGAGCTGACGTGCGCAAGATCCCGACCCTGTTCCGACGCAACCCGGACCAGCCCGCGCTCATCACCCGCGAGGTCCACCCCGACTGCCAGTGGGTGCTCGACGGCGAAGGCACGCCGACGCGGAAGCTGGATGGCACGTGCATGGGCTACTTCCCCGCCCTGCACGGCGAGGTTCGCGTGCACGGCGCCGTCCGCTCCGACGAGGTCAGCGAGCCCGGCGACCTGACCGGTGTGTGGCTGGCCCGCCGCGAGGTCAAGCGCGGCCAGACCGCACCGGGCGGGTTCGTGCTGGAGGAAGCCGATCCAGTCACGGGCAAGGCCGTGGGCTGGGTGCCGGCCGAGCAATCGCCGTTCCACCGGTACTTCGCCGAGGCGCTGCCCCGAATCGGCTGCTCCCCGTACTTCGGCACGTACGAGCTGTGCGGGCCAAAGGTCAACGGCAACCCCGAGCACTTCGCGATCCACTGCCTCATCCGGCACCAGGACGCCGAGCGGCTCAAGAGCGTCCCCCGTGACTTCGATGGGCTGCT
The DNA here is from genome assembly GCF_044754905.1 of Lentzea sp. NPDC092896. Taxonomy (NCBI): domain Bacteria; kingdom Bacillati; phylum Actinomycetota; class Actinomycetes; order Pseudonocardiales; family Pseudonocardiaceae; genus Lentzea; species Lentzea sp. NPDC092896. The sequence continues at coordinate 221,452 of NZ_JBIVPX010000001.1, read as the reverse complement.
GGACTGGCTGCTCACGAGCTGCAACTGGGAAGGCGTCGTCTGGCACCACCCGGACGGCCGGATGGCGAAGCTGAAGGTCCGCGACGCCCTCGCCTACGTCAAGGCGCAGGACGAGGTGGCCACGGCATGACCGACACGCAGAAGCCCAGCGTCGGCCGCATCGTCCACTACGTCAGCCACGGCACCCCGGTCCGAGAGGACGGCACGCAGGTCTTCCCGTCGGAGTGCCGCGCCGCGATCGTCTCCGAGGCCGGTGCGTGGATCCCGGTCGCCACGATCGAGGCCGAGAGCTTCAGCCGCAGCGAGGGCCGACCCATCCGGCACGTCGAGCAGTGGTTCTACGACGACGCCGTCACGCTCACCGTGCTGCACCCGACCGGATCTTCTCGGCACGCCTGCAAGCACGACGAGACCAACCACGCGGGCGGCACCTGGCACTGGCCGGAGCGTGTCTCGTGAGCGCGCTCGTGCACATCGTCGGCACGGTCATTACCGTCGGCCAGCGCATTCGGCAGTGCTGCGCGTGGTGCGGCACCACGCTGCTCGACTACGACCTGACCCGCATCGCCGTGCCCGTCGGCCAGGACGCGACCTCGCCCGCGACGTTCCCGCCCGGCGCGCTCCTCGAGATCGACGGCAACTGCAAGGCCGTGCTGGCGACCGAAGGCGACATGCTGCTGCCCGACAACGCCTGCGCGCTCACCAACCTGACCGCGGCCACCGAACAGCAGGCTCTCGACATCGCCGACCGCGTCGCCGCCGAGGAACCGACCGCGGGCGCCGGACGCGTCACCCGCAGGCTGCTCGCGGCGTTTCTCGACAGCGGGCTGATCGCTCACCAGGTCAACAAGTCAGTCGACCTCGCGCTGCTGCTGGAGCAGCTGGGGTTCTCGCTAGAAGGACGAACGATCACGAACGTCCGCACGTCGACCAGCGACTCCTGGGAGTGCTTCTCCCAGGACAAGCTTCGGTTCCGCATCGAGGGTGACCTCGTGCCCACCGAGCAGGCGCCCCGATGACCGCGCACGCCGTTTGGAACGACGGTCGCGAGGTCACCGTGCCGAGCGACGTGCTGGCCACGTTCGAGGTCGCCTATGGAGCTGTCCAGATCTGGAGCATCGCCCGGCAGTACCCAGATCCGCTGCACAACGACCCCGGATTCCTCGACCACGTCGAGCAGGCGCTCGCGGAGGAAGTGGTGCGCGGCGCGGTCAAGGCTGGGCGCGCACTCCTCACGAACAGCGGCCCGGCCTGGAGCGTGCGGCCAGCGAGCTACGCCGACTTTGCCCAGCACGTCGACTTTTCGGTAGCGACCGAGAGCCGCGAGTGGCAGCGCGGCACACGTCTGCCGTACCTGCGGGGACACGGGCCGACGTGGCTGATGTGCCGCATGTCCGGGCTGTCCATTCCCCTGCTCCCTCACGAGGTAAAGCCGTGACTGATCAGAGCGTGCATCCCGAGGCCAGCGCACCACCGTTCAGGTTCGGCCCCTGGTCGTGGCGGGAACCGGTCCGCGGCGAGCACTTCCGCCGCTGTTCCTACTGCGGCAGCGTCAACCCCGACGACCTCGCCGCCGAGCCCGTCTGGTGCGCCGAGTGGGCCGACCGCAAGTACGGGTGGCCGCACAAGTTCTACGTGGACATCCCGAACCGTGACCCCGCCCGGCTCTACGTCCTCGGAAGCTCCAGCGGCCCCAACCCGCCCACCGAGTCTCGGGACTGGATCGCCCGCAGCGACGTCTCCGCTGAGCAGAGGGAAGCGCTGGAGCGCGACGACTACTTCGAGAACGACTCGCGCACGCACTTCCTCTTCGGCCCGCGGCCCCTGCACCACGCCAAGTTCTACTCGATCCACCTCCGCGACGCCGAGCTCGATCCTGCGGTGAAGGCGGCGATCGAGCCGCGCTGCGGACTCACCTTCGTCTTCGACGGCACCAGCGTCGCGTGGCACCCCGCCGCGACTGAGCCGGTCCAGGGAACGTGATGCACGACTCCGAAACCACTGCCTTCGAGATCTGGAGCCCTCTCCCGAAGCGTGCCGACAGGTCCTACGACGCAAAGTCTGCGCGCATGGGCACACGGCTGAGGACGCGCTGGGCATGGAAGCCACCGCTCTTCACGGTCGCGGGCTGCAGCTGGTACTTCCCGACCCTGATCACGGTGTGGCACCGCGAACCCCGCGGCCACGAGACGGGCGCGGTATGCAAGCGGACGCGGCGCAAGAAGCTCACGAACGGCCGGGAGCGCCACGTCGTCCGGTGGGCGTGGCTGCTGCACGTCCACCACTGGCACCTGCAGATCCACCCGTGGCAGAAGTTCCGGCGGTGGGCGCTCACCCGCTGCGAGTGGTGTGGCGGCCGATCCCGCGGGCGCGACCAGGTCGACGTCAACCACGGCAACTACCGCGAGAACACGCCGTGGTGGCGCGGCGAGGAAGGCCTCTATCACTCCGGCTGTTCGGCTGTCGAAAGCGCGCACGGACTCTGCCTGTGCACCGACCCACTATTCGAGCATGCCACCTACGGAAAGTGCTTCACCTGCGGGAAAAGCCGCTGCTTCGGCATGGAGGTCGACGACGGCCACCGCGCGCTCGCAACGCTTCCAGTCGGCTCCCGCATCACGCCTGAGATGCAGGCGTTCCTCGAACCCATCTACGCCGAGCGGCGCGTCCGCATCGCAGAGGAGGCCAAGCGTCCATGGTGATCCCGACGGCATCGTCCATGCCCACCGAACCCGCCCTGCCGCCGAGCACACCGAAGCGTGCCCCTGACATCGTCGAGCGCGTCGCGATCGTGGGAGTGCAGCCCGGCGACGTCATCGTGTTCGAGTCCCGTGAGGACGCCACCGACCAACAGATCGACCAGTTGGCGCGGCGCATCCAGGAAGTGCTCGGTGACCAGACGCTGTCGGTCGTCATCAACGGCAAGCTCGGCGGTGTGCTTCGCCGCGAAGGCAGCGAGCTGGTCGAGACGACACCGTTCAACACTGCGCGCCGCAGGTACCTGATCGGCGGCAAGCCGTCATGACCCGCTACGGCGACTACACCGTCGATCCAACGTTCAACGTTCCGGTTGTGGCCACGCCGCCAACGGAGCCGTCCACGCCGCCCACGCAGCAGATGGGCAATTCTGACAACCCGCTCTCTCGCTTCCTCGACGACGCCTACCAGCAGGCCAGGCGACTGTTCTCGGACGAGACGCCCGCCAACCCCGAGCCAGCGTTGGTGAACGTCCGCAAGCTCAACGGATTCATCCCAGTCTCGTGCTGCTACCTCACCGACTCGACCGGCACCAACCACTGCAAGCACCCGCCCCGCGTGGTGACCCCAACACCGTGGACGTGGCGTCGCGCACGCGACCGCGCCCTGGGCCGCTGGTGGGACCTGCGCGAGTGGCTAGCCCGCAAGATCGCCGGACGCATTTGGCCGGACGAGGAGGAGTGATGGGCTGCCTGTCCGACGCAGACGAGCACGTGCTGGACCACCTGTACCTGCTCGTGTACGGCAAGGGCTTCCTCGGATTCTGCGCGTGCAACGACCCGCAGGCTGGCATCGAGGTCGCGCACGCGATCCTCCAGATCTACGCCAAGAAGGACTGGAAGCACGCGGAGATCGAGGCGGCGATCGGCGGCACCGCGGGCACACACCACCTGGTGATGTCCGCGCTCGACCGGGCCGGGTTCGCCGACCACGGCAGCAGCCTCTGGGCAGCGTGGCCAACGCCCATCGGAGCGTGGTTCTTGTGGGCCGTCGACCACCTAGGAATCGACGGTCTGGACGATCGGCTCGGGCTGCCGAACAACGTCGGCTTCCCAGACCACGACGACGCGGATTGCACCGACGCGTGCTGGGCCATCCCCGCGGGGAGCGCGAAGCGATGACCCAAGGCCTCTTCCTGCTCGCAGCGCTGCTGCGGTACCTCGGCTGTGGCAACAGCACGCCGCCGCCCGCGCTGCGGGGCTCGTCATCCTCGGTTCCTCCTAACGGGAACACGATCGAGGATGACCGCATCGCCCGCGAGCTTGTGCCGCTTGTCCGCGCAGCTGCCGACGAGGTGTACGTGGGAGACGTCCCCCGGCTCGATCTCGACCTGGCACGCCTGGGGTTCTACAGCAGCTGCTCCCTGCCGAACTACGCGGCATTGGCGGAGCAGTCGCGTCGGACGGCCATGGACGACTGGGTCGCCGGCCAACTCGGATCTCCGCACGGGTTCCTCACTCCTGGCGACCTGCGTGCCTCCGTCGGCCCTGCCCGCGAGCCTGCACGCCGCCATGAGGGCGGCACGGACTGCTGGTGCAACCCGGTGCTGGTCGGGCGATTCCCGTTCCACGTCGACCCGTCCGTCCCTCGCGGCGAACTGCTGGTCGAGCCCGCGCTCGACGCGCTCGCCGCCGACAACCAGACCGTCACCACCGTTCCGACGACCAGCTCGATCACGTGGGAGGAGATCGTGGCGGTGTACGACAAGATGCTCGCCCCGCCGCGCCCGCCTCGTCGTGTCGAGCCGTTCAAGCTGACTCGCGAGCAGATCGACCAGCTCCCGAAGGCAGGCACGCAAGAGCAGCCGTTCGCGGGGATCGTGTCCCGGCTCGACGGCTTCCCCGTGGTCGAGGTTCTTACGGTCGAGGAGTCGACCCCGCACGCCGAGGGATGGTGTCTCACGTTCGAGCAGGCGTTCCGGGGCATCACAAAACTCGACCACCGCGGCGCCATCCGCACGGACCCGCTGTACCTGACGCGCCAGCAGATCGAGCGCATGTCGCGTGTTCTCTGGTTCAACCTGCCGGACAACTGGGAGCAGTTGCTTGAGCAGGGCGGCGGGATCAGCCAGATCATGTGCCGCCCCGTGCACCTCGTGCACCACCCGGCCTCGTCGACCCCATGCCTCGAAAGGTGGATGGACCAGTGCTAACCGAGCAAGCGGGAATGGTCAACGCGTACGTGTGCCCCGGTGGCCACACGACGTGGACCCGCAACGCCGACGACGGAACCACGCCGCACGTCACGCCATGCCCTGAGCTCGGCTGCGAAGACGAAGCCGCCTCGCAGTTCTACAAGGTGCCGCAGGAGACGCCCACGACGCACGAGTGGTACCAGCCGCTATTCCCGGCGAACCTCGACGGTCCGGCACGCCTCTACGCCGAGCAAGGCGGGCTCATACTGCGACGCACCGTGCCGTTGCCGTGGACGCATCTCACCAACCCGACAGAGCTGCGTCTCGCGCCGGACGGCCGCGTCGCGTTCCGAGCCCACATCGCGATCAGCGTGTGGGACAACGAAAGCGAACTGCGCTGGTACGTCGTGACCACTCCGGATGGTCAGTTCACGGTCACCCTCCTCACCGACGAGGACGTAGCCGACTGGACCCCGCTGGAGATGCCATGAGCCGCAGCAAGTTCCAGGCCTGGTGCACGGTCCTCGCCTACACACTGGGTGCGCTCGCCGTGCTGGGCATCATCACGATCGTCATCAGCTCGGCGGTGATGAGCCCGTGAGCTACGGCAACCACACCGACTGCGGCCTGTGTCGCGGGCACTCGATCAACTGCTGGTGCGCCCTGTGGCCCGCCGGCATCGCGGGCGACCGGTCCGACTTGTGCCACGAGCCGGATGCCCACGCGCGACTCGTCCGGCCTGGCCGAATCCTCGCGGTGCCCCGGGCTCTCTCAGAGGCGGAGTACGAGAGCATCGCCCGCCGCTGGCGCGCCGAGCACGCAGGCACCCGCAATGCCCACCGCGTCAAGCTCCTCGGCCGCCACCCGTGGCCGTGGTGGAAGCGCGCGTACTTCCACGTTCGGAGGTGGTTGGCGTGAGCCCCGATCTGTGGCCAGCGCTTGGTCTGCCGCCCGCGGTTCTTGGCTTGATCGGAATGGCGGTCGGGCTGCAACTGAAGGACCAGGAGGCCGTGGACCGGGTTTTCCGGGTGTGCAGGGTCTTGGTCGTAGCTGGGCTGCTGGTGTGGTCGCATGCCCTCACGGCAGCCATCGCGGTTGATGGTGTCCAGTGGTGAGCCCGACAGAACCTGGAACCGCCGAGATCCAACGTCTCAGCGACGGCACTCGCGTGGTCCTCCGGGCCAGCACGGTGATCCGCGTTGCCACCGACCTCTTGTTCGCCGTCGACCTGGACGCCGACGTCATCGAGCCGGACGGGACGCTGCGCTTGGACACCGAGGGCCTCTACCGCTACAGGTTCCTGCGCAGTGACGGCGAGCGCTGGCGGATCTACGAGCGCATCACAGAGGTGCCGGAATGACTGTGACGGCGCTGCGCTACAAGCAATCCCGCGACGCGTTCTATCGTGGGATCTGCCACGAGCTAGGAGTCCACCCCCGTTCCTCGGAGGGTGGAATCGCGCATGAGCACGGTCGAGACCTGTTGCCCCACAAGCGTTGCACATCTCGAAGACGTTCCCTGGTACAGCGCACCGATCCCGCCCGCCGGGCACGAGTGCTGGCGACAGTCCTGGCACACCAACGAGAACGGCCTGCTCTGGCTGGAGCGCTGCCCCTGCGGCGGTGCCCGCGTCCTTCACCCCACGGCCGGCTCATGGTTCGGCCACAACACGCGCGCCACCGGCAGGGCGCTCTCGCCCTCGGTGATCAGACTCGCCGCCGCGCAGGCGCACCGCCGCGCGAGCAGGCACGAAAGGCAGGTTGTCGTGACCGGTGACAGGCAGGTCATCCAGTGCACCTACCTTGCGTCCACGGCCGTCGCCGACTGCGGTGCCCGCGCCTGGGTCGTGACCATCAACCCCGCCAGCAACCACGACCGGATCGCCGTCCTGGTCCGCGCACGGGATGGCCGGTGGGCCCAGAGGTGGGAGAGCATCCAGCGGCTCGGCGACTTCCGCGTCGCACTTCTCCCGGTGGGTCACCCGCACCACGGCGACCGACGGCTGCGCACGTTCGCTGACGACGAGGCGAAGCGGTTCCTGGACGTCGTCACCGCAACGCCAGCACCGCGCGCCGACGCCGCGGCCGCGATGGCCAGAGTCCACGCTGGCGGCAGCAGATGAGCAGCACCTTCAGCTTCGTGTGCCTCGGCCACGACCCAGCGATCGAGACTGCTCGGCTCATCCACGGCTCTCGCGACGTCAGGGACGTGGACACCGCTCTCGGCCTTCTGCCCGAGTACCGCATCGAACACCCACGGTGCGACCTGCTTCTCGCCCGCTACTCCGGCGGCCTGGTCGAACTAATCTGTCCACCGTCCACTGAGGTCGGTGAGACGCGACATGGCGGCAGGTACCACCCCCACGGGCCGGACCGGATCGATGCCAGCTGGCTGCGGCTGCTGTGGGCAGCCTGCTCCTACCCGACCCAGCGCGAGCCCGCGTTGCAGTTCGCGGTCGACGCGTTCAGTGCCACGTGCTGGAACTGGGCGCGCCTCTCCCAGCTGGGCTACGTGCTCGGCGTTCAAGACCACCCTGGAGCGGAGCTGCCATGAGCAACGAGATGTACCTGCAGATCGGCGGCGACCAGCAGCTCGTCCTCGTCGTCCCCGCGAAAGCCCCTGCTTTGCCTGCCACCTACGGCCCGTTCAAGGACAACGAGGCGGTCGCCAAGGCGCTGGAGCTGCTGCTCCAGGCCCGCGTCGAGCTGGCTGGGGCGGTCGTCGTCCCGCTCAACCGGGTCGTGACCGAGCCATGACCGCGCGAGAGCCGTTCTGGTGGAAGCTAGCGCGCCGGTGGATCTGTCACGGCTCCCTCTGGTGTTGCAAGACCATCGACACCCCGCTGTGCAACGGCTTGCTTGAGCCACACCGGTTGGCCCGCTGGCGCCGCGCCGCGCAAGAGGTCGCCGACGACCTCGCCGTGCGACGCGGCATCACGCGCACCGTCGTGCTGGTAGGCCCGTGGGCCATCAAGCTGCCCTCGTTGCGAGCACACGGCGAAGGCCTCGCCGGCGTGTTGTGGAGCATCAGCCGCGGCATCCTCGCCAACCAGTCCGAACGCGACTGGTCCGGCCAGCCCGGCCTGTGCCCGCTCCGCTGGTCGTTCGCCGGCCTCGTCAACGTGTACCCGCGGTGCGAGCCCGTCGACCGCGAGCTCACCGACGACGAGTACGCCGCGATCGGCTTCGCTGGACCGGTCGACAAGAAGCCACCGAACGTCGGGGTCCTCGCCGGCCGCATGGTGTGGCTGGACTACGACCAGAACTGGAACGACCAACCGCCCTGCCGTCACGCAGACAGGAGCAGGGCATGAACAGGTGGATTCTCGGGATCGTGGGCCTCGTACTGTGCGTGGCGGGACTTGTCGCACTGGGCCTTGGCCTGGCTTCCGACCGCGGCTCACGTGCTGCGCTGGGCGCGGTGGGGTTCATCGTGTTCTGGTACGCCGGCTTCTTCTGCTTCGTGGGCGCGTCCTGATGTCCGGCCGCGAGCCTCCGCCGGGCGTGCTGTTCGCGGTCGCCATCGTCGCGCTGCTCGCCGCGATCTGTGCGGTTCCCGTGCTGGCAGCCTGGTGGCTGTTGTGAGCCGCGTCCTGACAATCACACAGCGGCCCGTCACGAGGTGCGCCACGCCAACACTCCGCCCGCGGGCCACGCTCTTCGGCCGCTACTGGCCTGGCATCGCCGGGCGCACGCCGTGGCTCAGGCGACCGTGATGACCGCCTGACGGATCATGGACAGCAGCCCACATACAACCGATCATCCGATGTAAGGAGGTGGCACCATGCGGGCCAACGACGACAAGCCACGTTGCAAGGGCACAACTCGCCAGGGGCTGCCGTGCACAAACCCGCCTCGGCGCGGCGGCAAGGTGTGCCGGATGCACGGAGGCAGCGCCCCGCAGGTGAAGGCAAAGGCCGCCGAGCGAGTCGCCCAGCAGCAGTTCGACAAGGCGATGAGCCAGGCGCTCGCATCCCTCGACGTCGCGCCCGTCGACAACCCCCTCACCGTGTTGGCCGAGCTCGCCGGCCAAGCGGTCGCTTTCAAGAACGCACTCGCGCAGCGGGTGAACCACCTCCAGGACAACATCCGCTACCAGGACGCCCGCGGTTCGGAGCAGTTGCGCAGCGAGGTCGCGCTCTGGGAACGAGCGCTCGACCGGTGCGAACGGTTCTGCGTCTCGATGGCGCGCCTGAACATCGACGACCGGTTGGTGAAGGTCGAAGAGGCCCAGATCGAACTGGTGCTCGCCGCCCTCGACGCCGGCCTCATCGCCATCAACGTCGGACACGACCAGCGCATCGAGGCGAAGGTCGCCGCCGCCCGGCACCTGCGCTCCGTAGAGAACGCCGCGTAGGAGACCAGCGGTGGGGGTGCTGAGCGGCGCGGCCGCGCGGTTGGAGCGCGAGGCCGAGGAAGCGGCGAAGAAGCGTCGCTGGCTTGAGCAGCCCGCGACGTGGATCAAGGACCGGCTCGGCGAGCACATCTGGTCCAAGCAGATCGAGATCGCCGACTCGGTGCGGGACCACCGACTCACGGCGGTGAAGTCCTGCCACGGCTCGGGCAAGAGCTTCACCGCGTCCCGGCTGACGGCCTGGTGGCTCGACACCCACCCGCCCGGCGAAGCGCGCGTCGTCACCACCGCCCCGACCGGGGACCAGGTGCGCGCGATCCTGTGGACCGAGATCAACGGCGCGGTGATGAAGGCGGCCGCGCGGGGGAACCCGTTCCCCGGCCGGGTCAACGAGACCGACTGGAAGCTCGGCAAGCAGCTCATCGCGTTCGGGCGCAAGCCGTCGGACTACAACCCGCACGCCTTCCAGGGCATCCACGCGAAGTTCGTGCTCGTGATCCTCGACGAGGCGTGCGGCATCAACAAGCAGTTCTGGACTGCGGCTAACTCCATCGCGACCGGCGAGCACTGCCGGATCCTCGCGATCGGCAACCCCGACGACCCGTCGAGCCACTTCGCCCGCGTCTGCGCGAGCGAACGCTGGAACACCATCCGCATCAGCGCGTTCGACACCCCGAACTTCACCGATGAGGACGTGCCGGAGGACCTGCGCCCGAACCTCGTCAGCCACGCCTACGTCGAGGAGATGGCCGAGGACTACGGCGTCGAGTCCCCGACCTACATCTCGAAGGTCACCGGCGACTTCCCCAGCGACTCCGAAGATGGCGTCGTCCAGCTCTCCAAGGTGCGTGCGTGCAGCAGCCCCGAGCCCACGCCGCGCGCGGCCGACCAGCTCGTCCCGATCGAGCTCGGCGTCGACCTCGGTGCCGGCGGCGACGAGACCTGCATCCGTGAGCGGCGCGGAATGGTCGTCGGACGAGAGTGGCGCACCCGCACCCGCGAATCCGCGCACGCAGTAGGCCTGGTCATGCAGGCCATTGAGGAGACCAAGGCGACGGCCGTCAAGGTCGACGTGATCGGCATCGGCTGGGGTGTCGTCGGTCGGCTTCAGGAGCTGCGCTCGGAGGGCAAGCACAAGGCGGCCATCTACGGCGTCAACGTCGCCGAGGCGTCTGCCAAGCCCGAGAAGTACTCCCGCCTGCGGTCGCAGCTGTGGTGGGAGATCGGCCGGCAGCTGTCGGAGTCGCGCGGCTGGGACTTCTCGCACCTTGAGGAGAAGGACCGGGAGCGGCTGGTGTCCCAGCTGACCGCGCCGAAGTACACGCTCGACTCGTCTGGTCGGATCACCGTCGAGAAAAAGGACGAGACGAAGAAGCGGCTCGGGCGGTCGCCGGACAACGCGGACGCGCTGCTGCTGGCCTTCTACGTTGAGTCGGGCCCGCGGGTGCGCTGGATCTAGAACTGGCGTTGCGACGCGTCGACGACGGCCTCGCGGATCTTCTTCTGGAACTCGGTGGCCTCGTGCATCGACAGCGCCAAAGGCTCGTTCGCGGGCAGCGGCAGGATCACAACCTGCCCGCGATCGTTGACGGCAGCACCGATGTTGATGGTGCCTCCGCGTCGTCGGACAGGCACGAGGAAGGAGGAGACGTACTCAGGGCGGGGCTGGGACATGTCGCTCTCGCAGACCAGCAGGTGGGGCACCACGAGAGCGGTCCGGGCCTCATGGTGGCGATGGAGACGGCGCCGCACCATGCGATGCGAAGCGGGATGCCTCGGTGGTCGATCTTGAATGAGTCGGCCTCAACGAGGTGTTTGAGGCGCCGGAAGAGACCGACACCCAACTGTGGTGGGCCTGCTACGGGATCCACAGCTGCGGTGCTCTGCCGATGACGCGAGCGGGCGCGAGGCGGGATTCCGGCTGGGGCAGCGCGAGCAGCTTGTGCACGATCTCCTCGAGGCCGCCGGTCTCCTCCCACGTGATCTCGTCGGGCGAGTGTCTGTCGCCAGGCAGGTGGAGCCGCATGCCGAGGGCGTCGTTCACGTCGTTTACGCGAATGGCGTCACGCCAGCCATGCGGCCACACCTTCGCGCCGTCGAGCAAGGCCTCGGTGCCATCGTTGGGGAAGAACTTCCAGCCGGCGTCCTTCAACAGCAGCAGGCCTGCGAACGTCGGGAAGAGCTCGACGGCGTCCTCGGCGGTCAGTGCGGTCACGACGCCTTGCGCTGGGGTTCCTTTGGGTGAAGCGGCAACCAAATCGGACATGTCGACTCCGGGGCGGTACGCGGGTGTCCCGATGTTGTGGGACGATCTCCTCTTGCAAGACGGTACAAACTTGCGCAAGTTTTGACCAGGGCGTGCAAGGTTGCAAGTTCCGATCGGGTGATCTGGGAGTGACGGTGAGTCAGCCAGGCAAGAAGGCGCAGGGGTTGGGTGCGGAACTCCGCAGGATTCGAACAGCACTCAAGCCTCGGCGGTCGATGGCGAGCATCGGCGCCCAACTCGGCTGGTCCGAGTCGAAGGTGAGCCGGATGGAAACCGGCGAGCAGCCGATCTCCTCCGAAGAGTGCGCTTCGCTCCTCACAGCCCTTGGCGTTATCGGCGATGAGCACGCGAAACTCATGGCCATGGCGCGCACACCGAACGACCCGGCGTGGCTCGACAACATCCGCGAAGGCCTGCCCGAAGAATCGATCACGCTGGCCACCTACGAGGCCGAAGCAACCCGCCTCACCAACTGGTCGCCGCTGCTCGTGCCCGGTCTGGCGCAGACCCTTGAGTACAGCCGCGCGTTCATGTTGGCCGACGGCATCTCAGAGGCCGAGGTCGGCACACGACTCATGGCCCGCGCGAAACGGCAGGAACAGGTCCTCGACCGAGGTGTCGAGTACGTCGCCTACATCGACGAGACCGTGCTGCGATTCAACCGCGTCGGCGACGACCTGATTCGCCGAAACCAGCTTCGTCACCTGCTCGATTTGAGCGAGCGCGACAACGTCACGATCCGGCTGATTTCCGTCAACTCTGCGGCACATCCGGGGCTTGTCGGTCCCTTCATGATGATCGAATTTGAGTTGACTCCACCGGTCGTTCACGTGGAACTGTCCAGGTCAGGCGTGTTTCTCTCGAACGGTGGCGAGACCACGCCCTACACCGAGACGCTCAACCAGTTTCAGTCAATCTCGATGGAAGAGGCAGACTCTCTCCGAGCGATCGATTCGATGCTCAGAGAGAAGGGTTCTGGCAGATGACAGATGCAGCGCCGCTCCGGTGGCGCAAGAGTTCCCGCAGTGGCTCCACGTCAGACTGCGTGGAGGTTCCCCACACAAGGGATCGCCTTCGGGACTCAAAGCACACGGCCGTCGAGCTGACGGTCGGCCAGGATGGCTGGTCCGCCTTCCTGGCCACCGCGAAGAACGACGGGTTCACCAGCAACTGAACATCACGCAACACCAGGGGCCGTGCTCAGAGCCGTTGAGCACGGCCCCTGCGCGTAGTGTGCCAGCCGCCGTCGACACGGCGAACCCCTGCAAGGGATGGTCGAGCACCCCGGCGCGGCGCTGGTCCGGGCCGGGGGTCTTACCTCAGTGAGCGGGCCGCGCTTGTCCAGCCACACGAGCCAGCGGTGGCATCTCCTGGACCACCCGAAGGTGGTGGCAGCCCTATGGGAAAGAGACGAGAGCGGGATTCGAACCCGCGTCTGCGGAGCTACCACGAGTGGCTGCCCGTCCGGACAGATCAGCCGCTCGTTCGCGGCGCTCCCCTGTTCTGGCCGCTGAACTACCTCGCCTGGAGCCGGGATGGCAGCTCGCCAGCTGTGCGTTCCAGAGCCCGACACGATGATGGTAGCTCGCAGATGCAGCGAGACCCAGCCGCCTAGTAAACGGCTGGGTCTCGCTGTTCCGACGCTTTGAGCGGCCGGAGGGAGTCGAACCCTCCGGTCTCACCTGGGCTCAGCCGTCGTCACCTGCTCGCGCGAACTGCAGGGAGGGGGCGGCAGCCTATGACACCCAGGGAGGAGCCCAGATCCGTGGGACCGCATGAGGTTTGCAGCCGGGCGGCGCCGGGCGATGTGCGAACGGCTGACGGCCGTCCCGCTTCCGCAACGCCCGTGCACTGACGCTGCGTCCGCTGTTCTCGTCCGGCGGCGGGGGAAGCCCGACGATGATCCGTGCCCCGCGTTGCCCGTCGCCCCCTCACCTGTCACAGCTACTCAGCGACGTATGCAGATCAGGATAGGCGCTCGCCGTCTGGATTCGAACCAGAGTTACCGCACGCGGTGCCACTCCCTGCCAGGTTCGCGGGCGCTCGGCTTCAGGTGCACCTGGTCCGGCTCACGGTTCCCGCTGGGGCCTCGATCCCCGCTGCGCGCGGCGTCTTAGGCCGCTGGACTACTGGCGAGCATGGAGTTGGTGGCCCCTCCAGGTTGAACCTGTGCCGACTGGACGGCGTTGCGCGCCGAGGGGCCGTCGCTCCTCACCGGTGTACGGCCAGCGAGTCCAGCTGCGCGATGCAGTGAGGCTAGCCGAAGACACGAGACTGAGCGCCGAACCACCACGGTTACCCGACGATTCCACGGTCACAAACCGGTCTCGCCGATGAATCGTAGGCGTGTCGTCCGGTTCTGAGCTTGAAAGAACAGGACTTATCGATCTACCTTGTGCGCATGCAGGTCGACGGCCGCCACCCCACGCCTATCCAGGCGGCGCGTCCTGCATGCCGTGACTCGGGTGCCCGACCCCCTCGTGGGGTGTGGGGTTGGGCGCCCGCCCCGCGGCGGTCGCCGTGAAGCTGAGACGACTCCGCTACTCGCGCACCGCGACCCTCATCCTCCTCGGCTTCGCCCTGATCATCGCTGGCCTCTGGACGATCGCAGCCGCTCTCTTTGGCGCGGTGATCGGCGCAGGCGTTGGCCTCGTGCTCACGGGCGTCGCAGTCCTGGTCGTCGAGGGCCTCAGCTCCGAGCCGGGTGATCGCTGATGCGCAGCCTCCTCGGTCCCCTGCTCAACCAGGCGCCCGTCCCGCTCGCGATGCGCCGCAGCAACGGTGGCGCGATGCTCGGCGCCGGCAGCAGCACCGCCGGCTTCGAGACGCAGCTTCGATCGTTCACCACCAACGGCACGGTCAACGGCATCGTGTCGCGCACCAGCACGGCCGTCTCCCAGGTCGAGTGGCACCTCTACCGCAAGTCCAAGACCGGCAAGCCCGAAGACCGGAAGAAGGTCACCGAGCACGCCGCGTGGGACCTGTGGACCAAGCCGAACCCGTTCATGCCACGCCAGGAGTTCGTCGAGGTCGCCCAGCAGCACATCGACCTCGCCGGCGAGTCGCCATGGGTGGTGGCCTACGACAAGCGCGCCAAGACGCTGCCGCTGGAGCTGTGGCCGGTCCGCCCGGACCGAATGGAACCCGACCCCGACCCGAAGAAGTTCCTGCTCGGGTGGCAGTACCGCAGCCCGGAGGACGGCAAGCTCATCCCCCTCGGGCTCAAGGAGGTCATCCACCTCCGCACCCCGAACCCTCTCGACCCGTTCCGCGGCTGCTCCCCGATCGCCACGCTTCTCATCACCCTCGGCCGGTCCCGCGCGGCGGCCGAGTGGAACCGCAACTTCTTCGCCAACAGCGCCAGGCCCGGCGGGATCATCCAGGTCGACAAGCGCCTGTCTGACGACGAGTTCGACGAGCTCGTCCTGCGTTGGAACGAGCAGCACCGCGGTGTCGGCAACGCGCACAAGGTCGCGGTGCTGGAGCAGGGCCAGTGGAAAGAGATCGGCTTCAGCATCAAGGACCTTCAGGTCACGGAGCTTCGTGAGTCGGACCGCGACGAGATCCTTGAGGCCTTCGGGTTCCCGCGCCCGCTGCTGGGCATCGACCAGGACTCGAACCGCGCCGCCGCACAGGCCGCCGAGTACATCTTCGCGAAGTGGCTGACCGTCCCCCGCCTGGAACGCATCCGCGGCGCCCTGAACCACGACCTGCTGCCGCTGTACGGCGACACGTCGAAGGACTTCGAGTTCGACTTCGACAGCCCGGTGCCGGCAGACGACGAGGCCGAGAACGCGTCGCGTGACTCCCGTGTCGCCGCAGCCGTCGCGCTGATCGCGCAGGGCGCCGACCCGGAGGCGACGCTCAAGGCGTTCGACCTGCCAGCGCTGCCGTTCAGCGTGGCTGTCGCCGCGCCGCAAGCGCCTCCGCGCGAGCAGACGACGCCGGACGACACGACGAACGCCCAGTTCTCACGCATCGTCGCCAACCTCGTGCGCAACGCCGCCGACGAGGACACGCCACCTGAACCGGACCTGTCCGCTGTGGACGTCGCCTGGTCTGCCGCGCTCGCCGCGCTGCTCGCCCAGTGGACCGCGGTGGTCGCCGACTGGATCGTCCAGCTCATCGAACAGGTCCGGAGCATCCTGCGTTCCGGTAGCACCGCGGACCTCGCCACCCTGAAGGTCAACACCAGCACCGCCGTCGGGCTGCTGCAGAGCGCGCAGCACCAGCTCGGCGAAACCGCCGCACGCCAGGTCGTAGCCGAGGCCCTCGAGCAGGACGTCGACCTCACCGCGGTGTACCCGACCCGCGAGGACTACGCCCCCGACGCCACCCTCACCGTCAACCTCCTCGCCCGCGGGCTTGAGACCTCGGCCGCACGCGAAGTGCAGCGCATCGCAGGGCCTGACCCGGACGTGGACGAGGTCATCGCAGGGGTGCGCACTCACCTGGAGTCCGCCACCGACGCCGAACCGAAGCGCGTGCTAGGTGGGGCGTTGCACGGCTCCATCAACGCTGGCCGAGCCTCGACGCTCGCGGCCGGGCCGGTCGGCGCCATCTACGCCACGGAGACGCTCGACAGCGCCACCTGCGGACCGTGCCGCGAGATCGACGGCCGCTGGATCTGCGACACCGACGACCTCACCGCCCTCTACAAGCTCTACCCGCTCGCGGGCTACCTCGACTGCGAAGGCGGGATCCGTTGCCGTGGCACCTTCACCGGTGTCTGGCGTGCGCAGACCGGCAAGGAGACCTCATGAAGGACCGGACGAGGGCTGCACGCCGAGGAGCCGTGATCGGCAAGACCGCGGCCCCGAAGAAGCGCGTCAACGCCAACCAGTGGTACCGGATCGAGAACCTCGTCGACCGGCCGTCCACCGCGGCGATCTACATCTACGACGTCATCGGCTGCACCTGCTGGTGGGACGACGACTGCCGGTGCATGACCGCGAAGAACCTGATCGACGAGCTGCAGGGCCTGCGCGTGGACGAGCTGCACATCCACATCAACAGCCCCGGTGGCGAGGTCGACGACGGCATCGCGATCTACAACACGCTGCGCAACCACTCGGCGCGGAAGACGACGTTCATCGACAGCCTCGCCGCGTCGGCCGCCTCGTTCATCGCGCTGGCCGCGGACGAGGTCGTGATCGCGCTGACCGGCCAGGTCATGATCCACGACGCCTCAACGATCGCCATCGGCGACGCCAACGAACTGCGCGAGACCGCCGACCTGCTCGACCGGTACTCCAACAACATCGCCGGGATCTACTCCCGCAAGTCCGGCCGGTCCGTTGAGGACTTCCGCGAGCTGATGCGCGCGGAGACCTGGTTCACCGGCGCCGAGGCCGTTGAAGCGGGCCTCGCCGATCGCACCGACGAGGACGACACCGAGGACGGTGACGACGACATGCAGCAGCGCATGACCGCCCGCCACAACCTGTCGTTGTTCGCGTTCCGCTACGCCGGCCGCGAGCTGGCCCCGGCGCCCGCGCTCACCAACCAGGTCGCGGAGCCCGAGCCGCAGGCACCCGCCGAGCCTGAGCCCCAGGGTGAACCTGAGCCTGAGCGGAGCGCCGTGGCAGCCGAGCCCGAAGCAGAAGCGCCCGAGCCTGCGGAGGACCCGACACCCGCTGATGACGCTGTTGTCGTGCCCGACGCGTCCGGTTCCGACGAAATCGAAACCGGACAGCAGGCGGACGACGAGGCCGCCGAACCCGGCACCGAGCCGGAGGAGACGCCGGCAGACACGGCGTCATCCGACGAGGCGCCCGCCGAGCCCGTCGCAGAAACCCCGGACGACGAGCCGGAACCCGTCCCCGCCGAAACGGCCCCGGTCCCCGAACCGGTCAAGGCCGCCACTGACACGGACTCCTGGGCGCAGCTCTGGAGCCCGCTGATCTCCGCCACCCCAGCGTCGCCCACCTGGGACGACGCGTTCGCCAGCCTGACGAAGCCCTGAAGGGGGCGTGACGATGAAGACGAAGCTCTCTCCGGGGCGGCGTGCGCTGCTCACATCTCGCGGCATCGACCCGAGGTGGGTTGGCCGGATCTGCAACCGAGCGACGCTCACCCCGCCGCCCGGCGTGGCGATCCCGAAGAACTCCGACGAGCTCCTCGAGATGGTCGGCGACCCGAACAAGATGAAGGACGTCGCGAAGGACCCGTCGACGTTCGCCAGCTGGGTGCAGGCCTACGCCGACGAGCAGCAGGGTGAAGGCACCGACCTCCGCGCGGCCGTCAAGGCGGAGACGCAGCGCGTGGTCGCGCAGATGCTGCGGGACAACGACGTCGACGACGAGGGCCAGGAGAACGTCAAGCGCCTCAACCTCGACCCGCAGAACCGCTCCTCGGGCCGAATGCTGTCGACCCACAAGCAGGCCACGGCGCACAACCCGAAGGCGCTCGGCGCCAAGATGGACGGGAAGTTCGCCAACCACAACGACTTCATCTACAACATCTGGCACCTGAACACCACGCCGGAGGCTCAGGCCAAGCGCGCCGAGATCTCCAACGCGTTCGGTTCGGTCGTGCCGTCGGATGGTGGTTTCCTCGTCCCGGAGACCCTGCGCAGCCAGCTGCTGCAGATCGCTCTGGAGGAGTCCGTCGTCCGTCCTCTGGCGACGGTCGTGCCGATGGAGTCGGCGCGGGTCCCGTTCCCGATGATCGACTCGGTCGGCAACAACTCCAGCGTGTTCGGCGGCATGGTCGCCTACTGGGGCGAGGAGGGCGCGCCGCTCACCGACTCCTCGGCAAAGTTCGGCCGGGTCACCCTCGACGCGAAGAAGCTCACGGGCCTCTCCGCCGTCCCGTCCGAGCTGCTGCAGGACAGCCTCATCAGCTTCACCGCGCTGATCGAGAACCTGTGGCCGAAGACGCTGGCGTTCTACGAGGACGTCGCGTTCATGAAGGGCAACGGCGCGGGCGAGCCGCTCGGCTTCCTCGGCGACGGCAACCCCGCCGCGATCGCCGTCGCCGCGGAGTCTGGCCAGGACGCGTCCACGATCTACATCGAGAACATCCTCAAGATGTACTCGCGGATGCTGCCGGCGTCGCTGAGCCGCGCCGCGTGGATCGTCTCCCCGGACTGCATCCCGCAGCTCTACACCATGGCGCTCTCCGTCGGCACCGGCGGCGCCCCGGTCATGCTCGTCAACGCGTCGGGCCCTGGCCCCGCGACGATGCTCGGCCGCCCGATCATCGTGTCCGAGAAGGCCGGCCGCCTCGGCGCCCGCGGCGACATCTCCTTCGTCGACCTCGCCTACTACCTCGTCGGCGACCGGCAGGTCATGACCGCGGCGTCCAGCACGGACTACCAGTTCGGCTCGGACAAGACGACGTTCCGGATCATCCAGCGCGTCGACGGCCGCCCGTGGGTTCAGTCCCCCATCACGCCGCAGAACAACGGCTCGACCCTGTCCCCGTTCGTCGAGCTCGCGGCTCGCTGAGACGGCTGAATCCAGAAAGGACTGACTGACATGGCTCAGGAAGGGCTCGGCCGCCTCTTCGACCTGTCGATCGGGTTTGCCCCGGTCGACATGCAGACGGCCGCGAACACCGGCAAGCGCATCAACCTGCGCATGTACGGCGGCATCGAGATCGTGCTGTTCAAGGGCGCTGGCACCGCGGGCGATGACCCGGTGCTGACCCTCAAGCAGCACACCGCCTCCTCGTCCGGCACCACGGCGAACCTGGCGTCGATCGACCACTACTACGTCAAGTCCGAGCAGACGCTGGACGGCGACGAGACGTGGGCCCGCATCGCCCAGGCCGCGGCCGCCACGATCACCGACCCCGGTGGCGCGGGCACCTCGGCGGAGGAGCAGCAGATCGTCGTCATCCCGGTCAACGCCACGTCGCTGGCCGACGGCTACGACTACATCTCCCTCGACGTCGCCGACGTCGGCGGTAACGCCCAGCTCGGTTGCGTGCTGTACGTCGCGCGTGACCTCGCCGCAGAGCGGGCGCCGGCCAACCTCGTCGCCCCGCTGTCGTAAGGAGACGCGATCATGGCTCCCACGCCTCCGCAGGGCTCAGCGTTCCGCAAGAACCTGTTCGGGCTGAAGGTCGACCGCGCTACCGCGGCTCTTCCTCAGACCACCGCGTCGCCGATCTTCACCGTGGCCGGCGGCCGGGTCCTCATCACCGGCCTGATCGGTGAGGTCACCACGGCGATCCAGAACCAGGCCAACAACACGAAGCTGATCGCCAACCCCACCACGGGATCCGACGTCGACCTCTGCGCGGTCGTTGACGTCGCGAACCTCGAAGTGGGCGGGAAGCTCAGCCTCACGCCGGATCTCGACGCCACGCCGTTCTCGGTGGCGCTCGACAAGCAGCTCGCCGGAGCGATCCCCATGGGGTTCGCGGCGAAGGCGATCTGCGTTGCGGCGGGCTCGATCGATCTCTCGTGCGCCGCCAGCAACACCGGTTCGGTCAAGTGGTCGGTGTTCTACGTGCCGCTCGACGACGGCGCCACGGTAACGGCGGCCTAGCCGTGTCTCTGTGGGTGTGCGGGGGCTGTACCTGCCGGTACTCGGTGGGCGCCCCCGCATGCCCGCAGTGCGGTTCCACGGACCACTACGAGGAAGGCGGCGTCATGCCGAAGATCACCGTCCACGGTGGCCCGTCGATCGCGGGCGAGACACCGGTACTGCTGGAGGCTGGCGAGCACGTCGTTAGCCGCGAGGCTGCGGCCGAGGTGGCTGCTGCGCATCTCGCCCAGCATGAAGAAGACGCGGCCACCACGCCAACGTCCGTCGTCGGCGATCAGGGTCCCGGCGTGGCCGACGAGACGCTCGGCGGCGACTTCAAGCCGCTGCCCGAGGCAGTCGAGGGCGACACCACCGAGCACGTGTCCGAACCGGACTACGAGAGCTGGACGGTGAAGCAGCTCCGCGAGGTCCTTGCCGACCGTGAGCTCGCCACCACCGGTCTCAAGGACGAGCTGATCGCACGTCTCCGCGAGGCGGATGCGGCGGCCAGCGATGGCTGAGGGTCTCTCGGCGGCGGCCGCGAACATCGGGCTTGACCCGATCCTCGCCGCGTACACGTGGATCAAGCTGCACGTCGGCGCGCCCGGTTCGGCCGGAACCGCCAACGCTGCAACGGAAACCACGCGCAAGCAGGCCGCATGGGCTGCCGCTTCTGGTGGGGCATCGAGCAACACCGGAGCCCTGTCATGGACCGGCGTCGCTGGCACCGAGGACTACACCCACTTCTCCGCGTGGTCCGCGAGCACGGCCGGCACCTTCGGCTTCAGCGGCACCATCTCGGCCAACGCCGTCGTCACCGGAGACAGCCTCACCGTCCCGATCGGCGACCTCGACGTCTCCTTCCCCTTGGCCTCGTAGGAGGTGACGCATGACAACTCGGCACCACACCGACCTCATCCCGTGTCCACGGCACCTCGACACGGGACACGTCGCTGTGGCCACCGAGATGTCAGCGCACACCCGTGCGGCAGCTAGGGGGCTGTCGTGACGAACTACTCGATCTGGCCGGCCACCGACGGGCCGTTCTCGTCGAGCGCCGACGACCCGGTCAATCTGGGCATCCAGTTCTCTGTGGACTCGCAGGCCTGGATTGTTGGCCTGCGGTACTTCCGAGGCGCCACGGACGTCAACCCTGACGAGCTGCGGCTGTGGCGAGCAGACAGCCCCAGTGTGGGAACGTCATTGGCCGCCGTCACACCGCCTGCGGCAGGAACGCTCGGGTGGCAGACGGTGTTGCTGGCAGAGCCGGTCGAACTCACGCCGAGCCAGATCTACAAGACGGTCGGTCACTTCCCTGACCACTACGTGGCGTCGGCGGGCTACTGGACGAGCGGTGACGGTGCGGCCGGCATCACCAACGGCATCCTCACCGCCCAGAACAACGACGGTTCTCTCGGAGGTCAAGGCACCTTCAAGTACGGGGCTTCCGCTTACCCGGATGGCACGTTCAACGGCGGCAACTACTGGGTGGACGTGGTCGTCACCGACGTTGATCCGTCGGGTGGCAGCGAGGTCACGGGTACTGGTGTCGCGTTGCTCGGTGCGCTCGCTGCTGCCGCATCCGGGGTTCGCTCGGTGTCGGGCGCGGGCGTCGTCACCTTCGGCGGCCTGTCGGCGACCGCGTCGGGCGTGCGCGTGGTCACGGCCACGGCGGTCGCGAACCTTGGCGGTCTGTCCGGCAGTGCAGTGGGTGGACGGATCGTGGTCGCCACCGCGTCGGCCACGCTCGGCGGACTCATCGGCTCCGCCACAGGTGCACGCACTGTCCTCGGCGGCGTCAACGCCACCCTCGGCGTGCTGGCGGCCAGCATCGTCGGCCGCGTCTCGTTGCGTGGCACCGGGTCCAGTGTGCTCGGACGACTTATCGCCGCCATCACCGTCGACGCGCCAGCGCCTTCGCAGCCGGTGGCGGCAGGCAACTGGTCGACGTTGCTCGACATCGCCCGCGAGGGCGCGGCCTGGGCGGCAGCCGAAGCATCGCGGCCCCCGGTGGCATGTCCGAACGACGGAGAACCGCTGGAACGCAACAGAAGCGGTGTCTTGCACTGCCGCTTCGACGGCTGGACCAGCTACTGACCGCTGGGGGCCTGCAAGGCGGAGCAGGCCCCCAGCCCTAAACGTAGGAGGAGGTGACGATGACCCAAGTTTGGTACTGCACCCGCGAAGACGTGAAGCACGCGACCGCAGCAGAAGAGACCGTGTGGAACAACCGGCAGATCGACCGGGCCATCGCCGCCGGCACCGAAGCGGTCGAGTCGTTGACGCACCGCCGTTTCTATCCCGAGTTCGCCACCCGATACTTCGACTGGCCGAACGAGCAGGACGCGACCCCGTGGCGGCTGTGGCTGAACCAGCACGAGCTGATCGAGGTCACCACCCTTGAGGTCGCCGGGGTGGCGTTGTCGCCCAACGACTTCTTCCTGTACCCGCAGGGCGGCCCGCCGTACAACCGCGTCGAGATCAACCTTGCTGGCAGCGCAGCGTTCAGCGGCGGCGCCACGCACCAGCGCGCGATCGGCATCGCTGGCCTCTTCGGACACAGCGCCAAGCAGGCTCCCGCCGGCGTGCTGGCTGAAGGGCTGGACGCCAGCGAAACGACCGTCGACGTCAGCGACTCCGCGGCGATCGGCGTTGGCCAGCTCATCAAGGTCGGCTCGGAACGCATGCAGGTCACCGGCAAGGCCATGCTCGACACCGGGCAGACCCTGCAGGCCGTCATGCCGTCCGAGGACAACCACGAGATGTGCGTGGTCTCGAACGGTGCCGCGTACTCGATGGGCGAGACGATCCTGGTCGACGCCGAGAAAATGCTGATCCAGGAGATCGCGGGCAACACGCTGATCGTCGAGCGTGCGTACGACGCGAGCACCCTCGCGGCGCACACCGGATCGACGATCTACGCACCCCGCACCTTGACCGTTGAGCGCGGAGTCCTCGGCACCACCGCAGCCGAACACGCCATCAGCACGGCGATCGTGAAGCACGTGCCGCCCTCCCTCGCGCGAGACCTGTGCATCGCGGAAGCGCAGAACACCTTGTACCAGGAGGCATCCGGCTACGCGCGGCAGATCGGCCGCGGCGAGACCGCCCGCGAGGTCTTCGCCCGCGCACTGCGTGACCTTCGGTCCCAGGTGTACGACAGCCTCGGCCGTCACAGTCGAATGAGGACGGTGGTGTGACGTGGCTGAAGTGAACGTCTCCGGGCCGATCTTCGACGGCCGCGCCGACCTTGCCGCTGGCGACTATGTGGACGCTGCACGTCATGCGGTCGCCCGGCAGGCCAAGGCGAACGTGTCGATGCTGCTTGACCGCTACCTCAAGCACCCGACCCCGTACTACGAGACGCAGATGCACATCGACTCCGGCGACCCGGACGTCGTGAAGAACCACGTGAAGCTGTACGGGCCGTGGCTGGAAGGCACCGGCTCCCGCAACTCGCCGAAGACCCGGTTCAAGGGCTACGGCCACTGGCGCGAGGCCACGAAGCTCACGCAGGCCGAAGCGACCCGCGTGGCGCAGAGCGTGCTGCCGCCGTTCCTCGAAGCGATGGGGGGCTGAGGTGGCCAACGACTTCACGCAAGAAGAGTTCGAGGACCTGTTCTCGCAGTTGACCTCGCACGCGAACCGGCTCGGCATCTTCGAGCGCGTCGAGTTCCGCGAGCCCGTGAACAAGCCCGTCGGCGGACTCGCGCTCGCCCTGTGGATCAACGACTACAAGCCCGTCCCGGCAGGGTCAGGACTTGCTGAAACGACGATGCTGCTCGACGTTCGGGCGACCGCGTACAACCCGCTCGGCAGCGGGAAGAACGCTGCGCCGAAGGTCGAGGCTCGCATCCTCTACGCCGTGCACCGCTACATGAAGGTGCTGTCCAACGACTTCGAGCTCGACCGCATGGTCCGCAACATCGACCTGCTCGGGCAGACCGACAAGCGACTCGAATCCGACTTCGGCTACCTCCAGTACGAGGACACCTGGTACCGCATCGGCGAAATCACCGTGCCGCTGATCATCAACGACGTCTACGAGCAGGAGGCCTGACGTGGCAGGCAAGACGACGGGTCTCGGTGACAACCTCTATGTCCAGGGCCGCAACTTGTCCGGCGACATCCAGGCGCTGGGGCGGATCGGCGGCGGCCCTGCGCTGCTCGACATGACCTCCATCGTCAAGTACGCGATGGAGCGCCAAGGCGGCCTGCGCGACGGCGCGATCGAGGCCACGTCGTTCTTCAATCCCGACTCTGGCGCCTCGCACGAGACATTCAGCGCGGCGCCCACGAGCGACATCATCGTCACCTACTGCCGCGGAACCACGCTCGGCAACCCCGCCGCATGCCTCAACGGCAAGCAGGCGAACTACGACCCCACCCGCGGCAACGACGGCTCCCTCACGGCCTCCGTCAACGCGCAGGGCAACGGGTTCGGCCTGGAGTGGTGCGAACAGCTCACCGCCGGCGTCCGCACCGACAGCGCGGCCGCGAACGGTGGAAGCGTGGACTTCGCTGCTGGCACGAACTTTGGACTGCAGGCCTACCTGCATGTCTTCGACTTCACCGGCACCGACGTGACAGTGAAGCTGCAGCAGTCCAGCGACAACGGCGGCGCCGACGCCTGGGCCGACGTCACCGGCGGAGCCTTCACCGCCATCACCGGTGGCGCACCGTCTGCGCAGCGCATCCAGACCGCCCGCAACCTCGCCGTCGAGCGCTATCTCCGCGTCGTCACCGCAACGACCGGCGGGTTCAGCAACCTCGCATTCGCGGTGTCCGTCGCAAAGAACCCTGTGGAGGTGTTGTTCTGATGACCGCTCCTCAGAACATGGAGACGTACGAGATCCAGTCCCCTGTCACCTCGCACTTCCGCGTTGCCTCCTGCGATGAGTACGGGTGCGCCGGTCGCGAGCACGGCTGGGTCACTCTGCTCGACGAGTCCATCGAGCAGCAGGCCGGATGGGCGCAGTGGATCCGCACCAAGTCCAGCCGCAGGTTCCGCGAGGAACGCAACGGCCAGCTCGTCACCTTCACCTTCGAACCCGGCCAGACGTGCTTCCGCACCCACAACGTGCCCGTGCACCGGCCCCCGATCTTCCTCGTGCGCCAGGGAAACCTGACCGTGCGGGGTTCTGTGGTCCGCCACCACACCAGCGGTGAGTCCTGGATGGACGACCTGCACACCAACACCGACAAGGTCGTCACCGCCCTCGGGCGGGGATAGGAGGCGGACATGGCTGGAAAGCAGACTGGTCTCGGCTGGACTGGACTGAACGTCGACAACGCGGCCGGCGTGGCGAAGGACATTCGCAACGACGTCACGAACTTCTCGTTCGCCACGCCGCGAGCGCTGCTGGACTCGACCGGCATCGACAAGTCCGCGAACGAGCGTCTTCCTGGGCTTGCTGACTTCAGCATCGACCTCAGCGGCATCCCCAACTTCGACGCGGACAAGTCGCACTCCGTGCTGAAGACCGTTCCCAGCAGCAGCGTCATCCGCACCGTCGGGCTGGAGATCTCTTCGCAGACGCTGAACAACGAGTGCCTCTTCGCGAACTACGACTGGACGCGCGGAAACGACGGCGCGCTCACCTGGCAGGCCACCGCGAGCCTCGCGGACGGCACAGTACCTACCTGGAGCTGAAATGGGTTTCGTCCGCCAACGCCCCATCCTTGTCCTCGACTTCGAGGGCACGGAGCTCGACGGTCTCACCGTCCGAGCCGAACGCTGCTCGATTGCCGACTACATCGCGATCGGCAACGCCATCCAGCGGCCAACGTCCAGCTTGGACGATTTCGGGCGCGACATCGCGGAGCTGCAAGAACTCGTGATCCCGCGCCTGATCGAGTGGGACCTCGAAGAAGAGGACGGCACGCCGATCCCGCTGACGGCCGAGTACATCGTCCAGCAGGACAAGCAGTTCCAGCTGGACCTGTTCAACGCCTACCGCTACGGGAACGTGCTGGTGCCCCGCCCTTTGGGGAAGCCGTCCGACTCTGGCGAGCCGTCCCCGGAGGAGTCGATTCCGATGGACGTGTTGTCGGAAAGCCTGCCGAGCTGACCGAAGCCGAGCTGATCCGCCGCCTGTGCAGGGAGTTCGGATGCCTGCCCAGCGCCCTGCTCGCCGAAGACACCTACCTGCTGCAACTGATCGCGATCGAAGCCGAAGGCCTCACCGACTAGGAGGTGAACCCGCATGTCCCGTCAGAACACCGTCGAGATCATCGTCAAGACCAAGAACGCGACGGGCGCGGGTCTCCAGTCTGTCCGAAAGGACTTTGCCAAGCAGGGCGACGAGATCCAGCGTGAACTCGACAAGACCGAGGCGATCGTCGCGAAGTCGGGCACCCGCATCGGCGAGAACCTGAGCAAGGGTGTCGCCAAGGGCGCCAAGGACGCCGGAACGAAGGTCACCGAGGCCGCCGAGAAGCTCAAGCGGGAACTCGCCGCGGCGGAAACTGCCGCGTACCAGGAAGCAGCGAAAAGGCGTGCCGCCGAGCAGAAGGTCACTCAGCGGCAGGCCGAGAAGTTTCAGCAGGAGATTCTCAAGGCAGAGAAGGACGCTTACAAAGAAGCGGCCGCGATGCGCGCCGCCGAGGAAAAGGCGATCCAGAAGCACCACGAGAAGCTCCAGCTGGAGATCGCCGCAGCGGAGAAGGCTGCGTACAAGGAAGCTGACAAGCGACGCGCTGCGGAAGTCAAGGCCGCCGAGAAGCACGCCGACACGATCGCGAAGGTCGTCGCGGTCCGTGCCAAGGCAGAGGCCAAGAGCTCCGGGGCAGGCTGGGCCATCGAGTTCGGCAAGGGCGCCGTCACAGCCATGGGCGCAGTGCTGGCCACGCCTCTGGGTGCTGGAGCGGCGGCCGCGGGCCTGTCGCTCGGCGCGGGCGTAGTCGGTGGTCTGACCACCGCTCTGGTCGGCGCTGGCGCGGTCGGCCTTGCGGCGTACCTGTTGAAGGACAACAAGCAGGTCAAGGACACCTGGACCAAGACCTTCAAGGGCATCGCCGAGGACTCGAAGAACGCCGCCGGAGTGATGGCGGACGAGTTCGTCGCGTCCGGCAAGAAGACCGCCGACATCTGGCGCAACGACGTGAAGCCCTCCGTCGAGGAGATCTTCAAGAACGCGCAACCACTTGTCGACAAATTCACCACTGGGCTCGGTAAGGCGGTCGCCGACTTCCTGCCCGGTGTCTCCGAGGCGGTCAAGAACAGCGGGCCTGCGGTCGACGGCTTCACCAAGCTCCTCGGCACGCTGCTGAAGGACACTGGCGACGGGCTCGCCGACCTGTCCACCCACTCCGAAGACCTCGGCAAGTCGCTGGAGCTTGCCGGTGACGGGATCGGCTCGGTCATTAAGGGAACCCTCGGATTCATGGGCGACCTGTCCGAGGCGGTCGCCCGAAACGAGGACGACTTCCGCCGCTGGGGCCGCAACATCGGCGACGCCGCAGATGGCGTCGGCAAGGACATCATCCGGCTCACCGATTTGTTCGCGGCGACCGGCGGCGACTGGAAGACCGGCGACGGCACCGACTTCAAGGAGGCGGCGCGGCGGTTCCTCGAGGGCGGGGAGGACAAGTACGACTCGTACAAGCCGGACCCGGACAACATTCTCGCCAAGCTGCCGCTTCCGACCTCGGTATTCGGCCCGGTGCCGGGCATCGCGGCGAAGGCCTTTCTGGACAAGCGGGACCTCAAAGCGCAAGACCCCACACCGGACTACGCCGCACCGGACAGCGTCAAACTCGTCACTGAGGCCTACAAGCAGCAGGACAGCGCTGCGAGCAAGCTGACCGCGTCGTTGGACGTGCTGAACCAGACGAAGACGTTCGGCATCGAGATCACCGCCGAGGAACTCAACAAGACCGACGGGCTGATGTCCCGCCAGGCGGCGCTCGTCACCAGCCTGCAGGAAACCACGAAGGTCACGGGCGACCACACCTCGGCGAACACCATGGCCTTGGCGTCGATGCTGCAGATCGCGGCCGCCGGCTATCCGGTGCACGACTCGCTGATGCAAATGGTGTCGGGCATGAGCGACGCGCAGCTTGCTGCGCTCGGCGCCACCGTCACCACCGATGCGCTCGGCAACAGCGTCATCAACATCCCCGGCTACAAGCCGATCACCATCAGCGCGGACGCGAGTCAGGCCAACCCGCCGCTGGACGGCGTGATCAACCGGCTCGGCGGGATCCAGAGCAAGACCGTCACCATCCGCGTCAACTCGGTGTACTCGAGCACTGGCGGCTTGGGCTACGTCAACGGCCAAGCGGTGCACCACGACCAGTACAACAAGGGCGGCTGGGTCGGCGGTGTCGGCGGCGACTACGACTCCCAGCCAGCGCTTCTCACGCCTGGCGAGTTCGTCGTCACTCGCAAGGCAGCGCAGCAGAACGGCGCACTGTTGGAGCAGCTCAACAAGAGCGCGGGCGGCTCCATCCTCATGGAGACCACAGACGGCGGCCGCTCAGGTGGCGCGGGCAGTTCTGGCGGTGGTGGCGGCACTGCTGTGATCGAGCTTCGGGCGCTGGGCAACATGTCGCCCCTGGAGCGGATGTTCTACGAGTGGCTCCAGGCCTCCGTTCGCACCGGCAAGCTCACGCTGTCGGGGGTGACCTGATGCAGTTGGTCAACGACCTCGTGACTCGGCTCTTCTTCGACGCCTGGCGGGACGTGTCGACCGACGTGCTGGCCGATGGTGGCGTCAGCATCCAGCGCGGCCGGCGCAGCGAGGACAGCACCGCCCCGCCACAGGAATCCGGGTTCACGCTCAACAACGAGAGCGGCTGGTACACCGAGCGGAACCCCCTGAGTCCGTGGTACGTCCAGCTCGGCCGGAACAACCCGCACGAGACGTCGCTTCGGCTGGCCAAGGACACCGGCTCAACCACGGTGTCCAACGGTTGGGGCACCACCGACGCGCACCCGAACGGCGCCTGGACGGTCTACACGTGGACGAACGCCGGCGGCTCGGCCTCTGACTACGCGAAGGCCGGCGGGAAGCTCACGCACCTCGTCAGCACGGCCAACGCCGCCCGACGGAGCGAGCTGCAGTCGTTCGACCAGCGCGACTTCGACATCACCTACTCGATGACGCTCGGCTTCACGGACGTCCAGGTCGGGTCGATCGGCACGGACCTGTACTTCCGGGTGCAGAACAGCACCGACTTCTACTTCGCCCGGTTGTTGATCGCTCCGGATGAGACGCTCCGGCTGGCGCTGTACGACGGCGCCCAAAACCCGATCCAGGACCTCACAACGGTCACCGGCATCACGCACGCCTCCGGTCAGGCTCTGCACTTCCGCGTGCAGGCCGAGGGCTCGACCTTCCGCCTCAAGGTCTGGGTCGGGGCAGACCGCGAGACCAGCGAGCCCTACGCCTGGCAGGTCGACCTGACCGACACGTCAGGGCTCAACACCGATCTGCTCGACATCCCCGGCTACCTGGCGATCAGGTCCTTTGTGGGCAGCGGCAACACCAACGTGCCGATCACCTTCAGCTACGACAACATCGACATCCGAGTTCCGCTCGCGTTCGACTACATCAGCGAATGGCCGCAGTCCCGCGACATCACCGGTTCCGCCCAGACGGTGACCGTCACCGGCGGCGGGTTGCGGCGGCGGCTGGTGCAGGAGAAGAAGACCGCGATCAGCGCCGTCCGCACCTTCCTCCGTCAGGACAACCGCAACGCCACCCAGGGCATCAAGCACTACTGGCCGCTCGAGGACGGCAGCGGGGTCGTCGCAGGCGAACCGGAAGTCGGCACCGCGGCGCTGTGGCTCACGACCGGGCAGGACACCGCGCAGTCGTTCGGCAAGGGCACGTTGGCGCCGTGGCTGGGCCCCGCAGTCAAGATGCTCGGCGCCGACTCGCTCGACACCCTAGAACCGCTTGCCCTGACAGGATTCCTCGCGGACGAAGGCTGGATGGTCGACCACGTCCGCCGCGGCGCCTGGAGCAACGACTACCTGCTGCGCGTGAAGTACGGCTCCACGGACATCACGATCACCTTCGAGCACTCGATCGACGAGATCGACGTCAACGACCCGTCCGGAAGCGTCACCATCACCTACGTGCCACCGTTCGACGGCGGGTTGCACCACATCCGGTTCACGATCGAGCAGGTCGGCGCGAACATCACCTGGATCCTGTACGTCGACGGCGTTCAGGTCCTCAGCAACACCTACGCCGGCACCTTGACCCGGCTGCGCGAGATCTCCATCGACGACCTCGTCGAGCACTCCAACGAGTTCAGTGTCGGGCACGTCGCGATCTACGACGCCGTGTTCGCCAATACGCCGGCCCCCTGGGATGCCGCGTTCGGCTTCGCCGGAGAGACGGCGCTGAACCGGATGGAGCGCGTGTGCGCCGACTACGACGTTCGCTTCAACTGGATCGGCGACGAGGACGCGACGGCAGCGATGGGTCCGCAGCAGGTCGACCCACTGATGAGCGTTCTTGAGGACTGCGAGAAGGTCGACGACGGCCTGCTGTACGAGCAGCGCTCTGCCGCGTCGCTCGTCTACCGGTCCTCGAACTCGATGATCGGCCGCGAATCGCACTGCACGATCAGCATGGCCGCCAACGAGACCTCCCCACCGTGGAATCCGACACGCGACGACCGCAACGTCGTCAACAAGGTCGTCGCGAAGCGGATCGACGGCGGCGAATACACCCACGAGCTCGACGCCGGGCGCATGTCCACCCAGGCGCCGGAAGACGGCGGCATCGGCCTCTACGAGCAGAAGATCGAGCTCAACGTCGACCTCGACTCGCAGCTGCCGGATCAGGCTTCCTGGCGCGTGGCCCGCGGCACCGTCGACGAGTACCGGTACCCGTCCGTCGTGATCGAGCTGCACCGGCCGGAGATCTGGCAGGACAACCCGGAGCTGTACCGGCGGCTGATCGAGTTGGACGTCGGCGACCAGATCACGTTGGCCGACATGGACAACTCGCACGTCTTCGACGACACCCCGCAGCTCGTCATCGGCTACGCCCGCACCCTCAACCAGTTCCAACACGTGCTCGTCATCGTGTTCGCCCCTGCATCCCCGCTGCGGTCCGGTGTGCTCGATGACGACGATGCCTGGATCGACGCGGAAACCACCGTCGTAGACCGGGCGATGGCGGCCTCGAGCGACACGACGTTCCGGGTGCGCTCGTCATCGGAGACGTGGACGACGAGTGTCGGTTCCGGCGTGCCGATCATGCTGGCCGGTGAGGAGATGCTGGCGACGGCCATCGGGTCGGCCAGTCCCGCACAGGTGAGCGTTGGCACGGCAACGCACGCCGACAACGCACCGGTCACGCCAGGCACGCCGGCTACCAGTGCGGTCGGTGACGTGATGATGATTCTCGCTGCCATCCGAAGCACGTCAGGACGGCCGACCAAGCCAGCAGGCAACTGGGTCACCGTCGTGGACGGTGACAATGTCCGCCTGTTCGCCAAGTACGTGGCGTCCACCAACGAAGCGCCGCCGCAGATTGCGTTCACTGGCGGCGCTGCAGGTGACACGACGTCCGCGATCGCAGCGGTGTTCAGCGGTATCTCGCTCACCACCTACGACACCAACACCGCGCCGAACTCCTCGGCGCAGAACATCGCCTGCACGCCGCCGCTGACGCCGTACGCGGCAAAGACTCTCGTCGTGCAGTTCGCGTGGAAACAGGATGACTGGACATCGGTTGCCACGCTCACGGGCATGACGGAGATCGCCGAGCCGTCCAGTACCACCGGCAACGACCAAGGCATCGTCTGGGACTACCAAGTGTGCGATGGGCTCACCGTCGGCCCTACTGCCAGCTCGTTCACCGTCACCGGCGGCGCTGCCGCTGTATCGCGCTCCGGCGCCGCGGTGTTCCACGCGACCCAGGCATTCACCGTGACCCGCGCGGTCAACGGGGTCTCGGGCCTCGTGCACGCAGCCGGCACGCCCGTCAACGTCGCCCGCCCGCTGACTGTGGGCCCGTCATGACTTGGAGGTGGTGATGGTCGCGCTTGCAGGGCAGAAGGTCACTGCCAGCCTGCTCAACTCCCTTGCGCCCACTGGAGAGACGACCTCCGGCGTCAACACGACGGCGGGCACCACGACGTCGACGGGCTACACGGACACGCTCACCAGCTCCAGCACAGTGTCCGTCGCGTTCATCGCGCCGCCCTCCGGGAAGATCGCCGTCACCATCTGCGGCGCCGTGGACAACGGCGGCGACAACTACTCGGTGATCTCGTACCGCCTCTCGGGCGCTGCGGGAACCGTTGCTGCCAGCGACAACTGGCAGGTCTACTTCCGCAACACCAACGAGGGCGTGGTGTCACGCACCACCTACCAAACAGGACTGACGCCAGGCGCAGCCGGGACTATCACCATGCAGCACAAGGTCTCGGGCGGCACCGGAACGTTCAACCATCGCGAAATTCTCTGGCGACCTGTCGCCGCCTAAGGAGCAAGCATGAGAGCCGTTGAGATTCCCGGCGAGTTCGAGGCCGTGCAGTGGACAGGCAACAACCTCGCCGAGGTCGCCGAGGTCGTCGGTCGATACCGCGGGCCGGAATGGCAGTGGACCGTGCAGCCGGACGGTTCGCTCTACGGGTCGCCCGGCATGGACAGCCTCCGGCTCGCGGAGTTCGAGTGGTTCGTCGTCGGCCCGATGTGGGGTGGCGAGAACCCAAGCGACATCCCGTTCAAGCAGTTGAGCCCCGAGTCGTACAGCAACCGCTACAGCGAGACGCCCAACCCCGACTAACCGCAACGACAGCAGGAAGTAGGTGCCCCAGTGCCAACCACCACCGCGCCGAGCATCTTGACCCGCGGCGGCGATTTCGCCCGCTTTCAGGAAGTGGTCGACTGGGCATCGCTTCCTGCTGACCGGGAGTTCGCGTACCTCGGCATGTTCGACTGGCAGAACCTCGTCGTCGACAAGCAGCTGGCGCGCAACGTCCTCGAAGGGTCCGCCGCGGGCCGAACGCTCGGCGGCTACATGCGCGTCAACCCGACGAGGTGGACGCCGAGCCAGGAAGCGCGCCGGATGCTCGCGCTCGCCGCCGCCCACAACCTGCTCGCTCCGGGCCGTCTGATCCCTGCCGTGGACATCGAGCCCACCAGCGACAAGGAAGCCGACAAGCTCGTGAACTGGCCTCAGTGGACGGCCGCGTTCTTCGACTCCTGGCGGACGCTGTCCGGGCTGCCGCTGGTCGTCTACAGCTCCGGCTCGTACTTCTCCACGCTGCTGGGAGGAACCGGAGGCTGGCCGCTCTGGGTGAAGGCCTGGGTCGGCCACTCGGAGAAGTACTCCCGCCCCGCCGGCCTGAAGCCGGAGGACTGGGCGGGCAACACCTGGTACGAGCCACAGCGCTGCGTCGTGCACCAGTACACGACGACCGGGCGCCTGGCCGGGATCTCGAAGCCCGTGGACCTGGACTGCCTGATGCCAGGCATCCAGCTCAAGGACATCACGCTGCACGCCGCCTAGCGGACAAGGAGGGCAGATGCGAAACGACGACAACGAGAGCGCGCCGAACGACGAAGCGTTCGACGAGGAAGCGCTGATCGACTACCTCATCAGCGTTGACGAGGCGGTCGAGTACGGCGAGCCGTGGACGGAAAAGACCACCTACGAGTGGTGGCACGACGCCGACGGCAACCGCCACGTCCGGCAGGTGATGTCCTACCACGGCGGCGGTTCCCGCGGTGACGACGACGAAGCCGAGTACGTCCGGCGCCTGCTCGACCTCGGTCGAGCGGTCGAGGTCGGCGACCATGCGCCTCTGCCGGATCCGGCCACGACGGACCTGCCTCCCGAAGTCACCCACGTGATCAAGGACGGCAAGGCGGAGCGATTCCGCTTCTACGTCGGCCCACCCGACGACGCCCCGCAGGTCGGCTTCGGGATCAGGACGCTGCTGGCCGCTGCGCCAACTCTCCCGAGCAGTCCTCGCAACGGCGCGCGGGTCATCTGGGTGACCCTGCACACCGCCGAGGGTTCGCGGCGTGCGATCGACCTCTTCAACTTCTTCGCTGCCAATCAGAACGCCTCCAGTCACGTCGGCATCGACGGCTCCGGCTACTACGACTGGGTCGGCCGCGATCGTTCCGCGTGGACGTTGCTCAACGGCAACCCCGTGTCGGTCAACGCGGAGCTCTGCGGCTTCGCGCGGTGGACGCGCGAGCAGTGGCTCAGCACGGGCGTCGTTGACGGCGTTGTGAACCCCCGCGCCATGGTGCGCAACGCGGCCTTGTGGGCGTTGCGCGAGTGCGAGGCGCTCGGCATTCCCAAGCAGTACATCGGGGTCGACGGCGTTCGCGCTCGCCGAGCGGGCGTGATCATCCACTGGGACTACAGCCGTGGCACGGGCGACGGCGATCACTGGGACACCGGCAACGGCTTCCCCTGGGACGTGTTCTTCGCCGACATGAACGGCGGACAGCAGGAAAGCGAGGATGACGTGAGCGCAGAAGAAGTCTGGAACTTCGAGGTCACCAACCCGACCACGAACAAGAAGACGAAGATCATCGACCTGATTCGCTACATCTGCGCCGAGAACATCGGGCCGCTGGTGTGGAACCACGTCGAGCAGAACGCCAACGGCGACAAGGTCGCGATGAAGACGGTCGCGCACGCCACCGACAAGAACGTCGGCGCGGTGAAGACCACGGTCGAGAAGCTGACGGCTGCCGGCATCGACGTCGCCGCGCTGGCCAAGGCCATCGCCACTCAGGTCCTGACCGGGCTCGAAGGTCAGACCGGCGGCGCAACGACGGAAGAGCTGTTCGAAGTGGTGACGAACGGCGTCAAGACCGTTCTCTACAACAACGCTCAGGTGTTCACCCCCAAGGAGAACGTCGGCCTGTGATCACCCCGGTCGTGTCAAGCAGCTGCACGACCACCCACGCCCTTTTCAGCGCAACAGATCCAAGGAGAGATGAGTGGGTGTTCTCCTCCAGTTGCTCACCACCGGGAGGCCGTCGTGATCGCGCCGGCCGTGCGCTACGTGCTCGCCGCCCACGCCATCGTGATCGGCGTGGGCTACCTGCTCGGCCCGTCGAAGTGGTACTCCGGCGGCACCTTCGCCGTCGTCAAGTCGCTGGGTCTGCCGATTCCGGTGTGGGGAGCGGCGATCGCGGTCGTCGGGGTGCTGCTTCTCCTGCGGTTGCACACGATCGGGCACGCGCTCGGCTTGGGCGTGTTCGTGTTCTGGGGCCTGGCCTTGGGTGCGTCGATCTTCACCGGCGACCTGTCTGGCTGGGGCTCGGTCGTGCACAACCTGTTGATGGCAGCACCGTTGCACGGGCTCGGGCTGTGGCGTCGCCGCCTCGCTCGGGTACGAGAACGGGCAGAGCTGACGTGATCCGCGACGTGCTGGTGTCTCCGTCGGCGCGGGACGGTCTTCTGCACATGGCGCAGGCCGCCACGACAGGAC
Source organism: Lentzea sp. NPDC092896 (assembly GCF_044754905.1). Classification (NCBI taxonomy): domain Bacteria; kingdom Bacillati; phylum Actinomycetota; class Actinomycetes; order Pseudonocardiales; family Pseudonocardiaceae; genus Lentzea; species Lentzea sp. NPDC092896. The sequence continues at coordinate 186,033 of NZ_JBIVPX010000001.1, read as the reverse complement.
CGCCGTGGCTGGCGCTCGCGCTCGCGGCGATCGGCGCTATCACGGCGATCGCCGTTGGTTTCGTGCCTGCGGTCCAAGAGCGCATCAAGCGCGGGCGGTCGCCCAGCGACGGTGCCACCGCTGGGACGTCGCCCGCTGTCGACGGCTCCGTAACCCTCGTCCGCGAGGCGCTCGATGACGCGCGCAAGGAGCGGGACGAGGCGCAAGACGAAGCACGCGAGTTCGCCAAGCAACTCGCCGCCGAGCAGGTCAAGAACGTGCGACTCCAGGCCACGGTCGACCAGCGAGACGAGCAGATCCGGCAGCGAGACGAGCAGATCCGACAGATGATCGCCCGATTCGGAGGTGGCACGTTGTGACGGGCCAGCACGAGCAGAACGGCCGGGACGACCCGATCGACGCTCTTGAGGAGGCGGTCGCCGAGCAGACAGTGGCTGCCGCCGAGCACACCGCGCAGATCTCCGTCGCTCACAGCCAGCGCACGTGGCTGCCGTTCACGCTGGCCGCAGCAATGCTCGTGTCCGTCCTCATCTCAGCGGCGGTCGCTGTCGCCGTAGTGGACCTGTACGGCAAGCAGACCAAGGTGGCCACCGACGTCGGCGAGGTCCGGCAGCTCGCTGAACGCGCGAAGGAAGCCGGCGACACCGCGAACGCGGAGCTGGAGCGCCGCGGCCAGCAGCCAGTCCCCATTCCGCAGCCGGGACAGGCCCAGGACTCCGACGTCCTCGTTGCGGCCGCGACCGCGCGCGTCCTCGCCGCGCTACCCGACACGCGGCCCACCTCGACAGCGATCGCCACCGAAGTCGCGCGGTACGTCACCCAGAACCAGAGCCTGTTCACGCCGTCGCCGCAGCAGATCATGCAGACCGTCGCGGCCTACCTCGAGGAGACCCCGCCCCCGTCCGGGCCCCCCGGTACCCCCGGCACAGACGGCGCGAAGGGCGAGAAAGGTGACCGGGGCGACAAGGGCGACCCGCCGACGCAGCAGGAGATCCAGGCCGCGTGGGTCGCTCTGCTCCGCGACCAACCCGACGTCCTGTGCCCGCGCGGCGGCGCGTTCGCTCAACTCCGCATCGCCCTCGCGGACGGCGGCACCGCCGATACCTGGACGTGCGTCGTCCAGGTCCAGCAGCCCACCACAACCACCACGACTCCGCCGCTGCTTGGGCGACGGTAAACAAGGAAGGGAGCGCCGCTATGCGCGCGTACCTCAAGTCCATTGCCGCGGTTGTCGGCGCCGCCGTCGTCACCGTGCACCAGCTGGTTGCCGACGGCACGCCGTGGACGATCACCCGCACGTTCATGGTGGTCCTCGTCGTTCTCGGCGCGATCACCGTCTACGTCGTGCCGAACCTCGCCAGCGGCGTCGGCGCGTTCGCGAAGGAGATCGTCGCGCTCGGCACTGCAGGTGTTGAGGCCACCATCCCGCTGCTCGACGACGGGCGGATCGTTGGCAACGAGTGGCTCGTGATCGTCATCGCCGTGATGACGGTGGCCGGCGTGCCGCTTGTGGGCAACGCCTCGGTGCCTCGTGCGCTTTCCCCGGTGCCGCGAGCTGCCTGACGACCCGCCGAGCAGCGGCGGCGGGTTGTGCCGCCCACTCCCCCTCGGGCGGCACACAGAACGCCCCAACTCCCCTAGCGGGTCGAGTTGGGGCGTTCTGGCAAGTTGGCGGCCGCGACCAGCTCGTGAAGCCGTGCCGACTGGTACTCGGCTTGCTCAAGCGCCTTGGTCTGCAGCTGCACGAGCTTGCTTGCCGAGACCATGATGCGGCCGACCTCGACCAGCAGCAGAACAAGCAAGATCGCGATGAAGATCAGGATGCTGGTGGGGTCCACGAGGCAGCTCCGCTCTGTCGGTGGCAACCGACGTGTCGCGGGTGCCCGTGCAGGTGTTACGCCATCGGCAGTCCGAGGACAAGCAGAGCGGCGATCAGCACGAAGGCGGGGAAGACCGCAGCCTTCTCCACGACTCCCCCAGTGCGGAACCGGAGCATGCGCGGCGGCCGGATCTCGAACCACGTCTCCCCGGCGATGGGGAGCGGCCACAGGAACGGGCATCCGGACAGCGTCGCGGCGTCTCCGAGGCAGTGCGTCACGCACCCCAGCGCGATGGCGATCCCCAGCAGTGGGCCGGTACCCGCGACGGTACCCAGCACGTCGTCCCCAGCCGATCCCCACCACGCCGCGCCGCAGATCCCCGCGGCCGCGAGTACCCAGTCCCCAAGCGCGTCGACGGCGAACAGGATCCCCAGAACCACGATCCCCACGGGTACCCAGGGGCCGCTCCAGGCGGTACCCAGCGCTGCCGTGGTACCCGCGAGCAGCGCGAACGCGATGGTGTGGGTGGCGTGCCTGTGCTCCCCACGGTGGCGTTCGTCGCGGGGACCCTTCGTGCGGGCGTACAGCCACCTGCTCCCCGCCCGCACCCCACTGGACAGGGCGCCGGTGACTGGTCCGAGCAGGCGCGATGCCCGCGCGCCGGGATGGTCGAGGTCGGGCAGCAGCGCGTACCCGGCGGTGACCGCAGCGAAGAGCAGTGCCTGCGCCAAGGTATCGACGAGCAGCGGGGACGCGGCGAGGCCAGCGCACAGGCCGGTGAGGGCGTGGGTACGTCCCATCACGGGGATCTACCTCCTGGGGATCAGCGGTGAGTACCTGGCGGGTGGGGACCGGGGATCAGCGCCAGGTACGTGAGCGGGTACCTGAGCAGTAGGGGCAGACGGGTACCTGCCGGTCGTTGCGCCATCCCCGGTACCTGAGTTCGCCGATCCCCACGGCGGGGTCGTCGGTGGGGATCGTGGCGCGGGTACTGCAGCCGTCCTGCCCGCAGAGGACGTGCACGACGTCGAGCGGGTACCTGCCCTGGTTGTGGAAGTGGCACAGCTGCAGGTGCTCGGTTGATCCCCAGCCGCCGTGGTACATGTCGGCGATGTCGAGGCCGGCGTGGTGGGCGCGAATGGGTGCGGTGGGGATGCGGTCAGGGTGGTGGCCGGGGTCGTCGCAGATGACGGGGATGTAGTCGAGATTGCGCAGTCCACGCTGGGTTTCCGGGGCTTGCTGGGGATGGTGGTCGCGGGTGCGGTACCACCAGACGAACAGCGCGACGGCGGTGATGACGGTGAGGAGGCTGCTGGACTCAGTCACCCGATCTCCCTTACGGATAGTGACGAAGGCGTCGGCGGGCTGCAAAGCTGCAAAGGGTGACGATCTCCAGGCCGCCATGACACCTCTGCGACGCGCTGACCTGCAAAGACGCGCCCTGATGAGGGGGCACACGCCTGCCTTTGCAGCCTTTGCAGGGTCGACGTTTGCGCTGGTCAGAGCCTGTTTCGCTTTGCAGGTTGCTTTGCAGCAGCCTCTGCAGGTCCTGCAAAGCGGCTGCAAAGCGCCGAGGCCCCTTCCGCGTCCCCGGAAGGGGCCTAACGTCACCTAGTGTGACTGCAGTGGTCACGACCACGCCGCGCGCAGCGTGCCCGCGGTGACCGACATGCCCGCCTCCCTCTTCGTCGTTGCAACCCCCACGCCAGCAAGAACACGCCCCAGCTCCCGGCCAGCTGCCTGCACCTCGCCGAGCGGCGCGTCCTCGTCGACGTCACCGATGCGCTTGGCCAACGCAGACACGGTGATCCACTCGTCGTCGCGCAGATCCTTGACCGCGTCGAACAGGCGCTGCACCAGGGCGACTGCATCGTCCAGCGCGGTGCGCAACTCATCGGCGTTCGGCTGCCACGTCACCACCGGGGCCGGCCACTGGATCACGTTCGCCCCCGCCGCGACCGCAGGTGCAGGCACCGTGGGCGCCAGCGGGGCGGAGGGCGTGGTGGCGTTGCCGGTCGTCTTCGCGAGGAACCGGGCGCGCGCCGACTCGCGGTTCGCCTCCGCCACGCTCTCCCCGCTCTTCGGAAATAGGCGCTCCCACGTCACCCGGTCCGGCTGGTAGCGCTCGGTCGTCGGCAGCGCCTCGAACAGGTCCTCGGCGTACGGACCCTCCACGCCGTGCTTCGCCTTGGCGCGACGCGGCAGGTAGTCCATCGACACCTGCATCGTCCGGGTGCTCTGCCCGCATGCCAGCGCCCGGCCCTGGATCTGCGGCAGCAGCTTCGGCGAGTACGGCAGACCAGGGATCAGCGTGCCGGACACGTTGCTGCCCACGAACATGGCGACGAAGTTCCGGATCGGCAGGTTCGACCGCAGCATCTCTGAGCCGCCGAACGTCTTGAGCTCGGGCAACTGGGTGAAGCCGATGATGGCCATGCACAGCTTCCGGATCCGTTTGGCCAGCGAGCCGAACCGGTCACCGAGTTTGGTGCTGGTGCCGGGGAAGACGGCGTTGAAGACCTGGTCGCACTCCTCGACGAACGCGATTAGCGGCGGCGGCACCACACCCCCGCACGGGCAGTCCGGGTCGGGGATCTCGCCGTTCTGCGCGCACGGCGCGACCATGCCCCACGTGATGGTGCCGCCCGCCTCGGGGTGCATCGCCAGCCAGGTCTCGCGGGTATCTGCGCAGTCCTCCAGGAACTCGAGGAACGCAACTGCGGCTTCTTCTCCGAGTGCCGGGTAGTGGGCATGCTGGGCGAGCACTGGCGAGGAGGCGCCGCGCTGCGGGTCGAGGTAGGCGATCTCGAAGCCAAGGACCTTGGCCTTGTAGCCGAGCTGGTCGCTGATGCTGGATTTGCCCATGCCGGTGCCGCCGAGCACGACGCCGGACCAAGCCCCGTCGCTGGTGGCGAACTCCCAGAAGTAGGCGGTGGCGTCGTCGATGTAGCCGCCGATCCTCACGGCGCACGGGTTGCCAGGGGCGTGCTCGATGTCGGCGGTGACGCGCTTCCCAGCGGCAGCGGCAAGCTCGAGGTCGATGATCTGGGCACGCAACTGCGACGCGTCCTTCAGAGTGCCATCGGTGGGCTGGTCGAACACGATGTCCTGCCCGCCCGATGTCGGGGATGCGATGGCGAGCTTGAGCGCGGACACGATCTTCGATCGCGCGGTGTTGGCCGCGTCCAGTGTCACGCCTGCGGGGCCCGCCTGGACGATGAAGCTGTTCGGACTGTCTGGCCCGACCGGGATGAGCTTGGTGTCGGGCAGGTGCCGGGTTGCGCCCAGCTGCCACAGGGTGACGATCGTGTCGGGTTCGACGATCTCGACGTCCAGGATCTCCGGGGCGACGGAGGTCTCCGGCTTTGGTGCGGGTTGTGCTTCGGTGAGGGCGAGCCGCTGCTCCTTGAGCGTGCGGCGTGCGGCCAGCCGCTTGCGATACCACGGCACCATGCTGAGCAGACCCGCGTAGGTACCGGCGACGAGCAGTGGCGCGTCACCGAAAAGGGCGAGCGCGAGTCCGACCGCGGCACTGCCACCGAACAACTTCCGGCCCTCGGGAAGCCCGTCGAGGGCTCCGGCGCGGGCGGCGTAGAGCGTGGCCATGCCGGTGGAGACAACGCCGGCGACGAGGCCGCCACCGAGGCCGATGATGAGCATTTCCGGGCCGCCTGCCGCGAGGGTCGCCATGAGCCGCTCGTGCATCCAGCCACCGCTCATCACCGTGCCGGTGGTGGCCAGCGGCGGCAGCAGCATCAGGCGGTGCTGCTGCCGGAGCTGGTGTTCCACGGTGGCCAGCACGATGGGCTGACGTGTGCGGGGCTGAAGCTCGGTTGTCACGGCGACCCTCTCTGCGGTCAGCGGTTGGTGACGGACTCTTTGTCGCCTGCGCCGGGGTTCGCGTCGTACTGCTCGGCGATGCCGGTTGCTCGTTCGAGCTCGGCCGCCGCATCGTTGAATGCCTGCTGCGCGGCGGCGAGCTGGTCGCGCGCGGCCTCGATGCCCTGGGTCTTTTCCGCACCCCAGCCCCGGCCGTACATGTCGCTCAGGGTCGTCTCGACGATCCCGAGGCCGTTCTCGCAGGTCGAGGACATGGACTGGCAGAAGCTGATGTAGGGGCCGAGGCCGCCTTCGCCGGCGACAACGGTCGTGGTGGTGTTGGCAATGGCAGCGGTCACGCTGACCTCCAGTGAGTGGTGAATCCGGTGTTATTCGTGCTGCCCGCTGTTGAGGTGCCAGCAGGAAGAGCGAGGGGCGGGGGCCGATCGGTGCGCTGCGCGGTCGCGTAAACGGGCGCGTTGGGCTCGCCTGGCTTGGGCCAGCGCGCCCAGGCGACCCAGCTGGCTGCCCACGCCCACTTCGAGTCGTTTTCGGTGGCGCGCGGCTGTCCTGCGGATTGGGCCGCGCCGATCGCGTCGGCGACCGCAATCCGCACCCACAGGAGCATCAGCGCGACGCCAGCAGCAGCGACCACCCCTGCCCCCTCGAACGCGGCTTGCGCGGCCTGCTGGCCGTTGGAGGTGCGCGGGTCGGTCGGCGAGGGCCGGTTCCGCAACTTCGCGGCACCGTGCTGGGCGAGCTTCGCAACGAACGGCGCGAACCGTGGCGAGCGGGCGGCATGCCGCTGAGCGAGCGCGGCGACCTTGTCTGCGCCCCACGCGAGTGCGCGCCGGCCAAGGGTCTGCAGGTCGGATAACAGGCGCCCGCTGAAGAACCAGAAGAGGAAGATGATGAACAGGATCGCTTCCATGTCACGCCCCGAAGAACGTGGCAAGCGGGCCACCGAGGCGACCGATCAAGGAGGCCGTGTTCCCGCTCCAGATGCCCAGCAGGCCAGTGCACGACAAGGTCAGCATCGGGGCGAGGAGGCCGACGAACGGTGTGTACCGCTTACCGCTCGACTTGCTGCCCAGTGCGCCTTCTCGCCCGCTGGAGATCCCCTTACCGCGACGCAGGGGGACGTCGTGCCACACGAGCCAGAACGCGGCGCAGCCGAGGATGCCGACGATTGCGCTGACGGTGAGCCCAGTAAGTCCGGTGCCAGCCTTCGCGGCCTCTTTCATGAGGTCCTTCAGGCCTGTCACCACGCTGCCGGCGAGGGTGAAGCCTGCGCAGACCCACAGCCAGGTGACAACCTTGATGGACTTCTTCTTCCAGTACATCAGGCCACCCAGAACGAGCATGACGATGCCCACGATGCTGGAGCCAGCGAGTGCGGTTTCCATTGCTTCCCCTCTTTGTTTGGTGGTCGTGGGCTACTCGTTGACGGCGGTCTTGCCGTGCTCGTTCTTGTAGCGGGTGCGAAGGTCGCTGATCTTCTTCCTCAGGTGCTCGGAGCCGAACTGCTCGACGAGGTCCGCGCCCTTGACGGCGTAGACGTCACCGTCGGCGGCGTTGACCTGCTCGACGAACCAGCGCCACACCTGCTCGCGCTGGCTGAGGCCCTCACTGATCGGGCGGACGTTCGTGTCGGTCCGAGGACCCGTGCTGGACCCCGGTTCTGAGGGGTTGGGGTCCAGCACGGGCATGGTCGCGCCGTCCGTGGCGGGGGTGGTCACGGTCGGTGCGCTGGCTTCAGGTCGCGGCGCCGCCGGAGCGGGCTTGGTCGCGGGACGCGGAGTGGTCTGGCGGGCAGACCGCTGTTGCGGCACACCAACCGGAGCGGCGGTGGCGGCTTCCCACTTCGCGAGTGCCCGCAGGTACGCGGCCGCCCGGATGTGGCCGTCGAGGATGTGCAGCAGGAACCCGGCTACCGAGGCGCCCGCAAACATCACGGCGAGCGCGAGGTCGGTGTGCCAAAAGTGCAGCAGTTGGTTCGCGGCGGCGTATCCAGCGAAGCCGAGCGACAGGGCCAGCATCAACTTCCACGCCTCGTGGTCGACGCGGTGGTGCAAGCTTGAGTCGCCAGAAGAGACCATGCAGAACTCGACGAACGCGGCAAGGAACAGCGCGGCAGCGTAGGCGGGTGCAGTGCCGCCGAACTTGTCACCGAGGAAGAGCACCTGGCCAAGACCGCCGGTGGTGACGCTCATGCCGTAGGCGACCTTCATCAGCTTCCGCAGCTTGAACTCGGGCGGCGTGGGCTTGGTGAGCGGGGCGGGGCCCGGCTGCATGACGTGTCCCTTCGGGAAGTGTTCGCGCGTTTAGTGGTGGTGTTCTGTGGATCAGCGGCGGACTTGGGCGGCGCAGTCGATGCACTCGGGCAGATTCGGCTGTTCAGCGTCGAGGTCCGCGCCGCACACGGCGATGTGGCGTCCCCAGCCGAGCCAGGCCAGCAGGCTGCGCCAGAACCTCATGCGGTGGGCGACCTGACGAGGTGACCGGCTGTCGGTCATGAGGACCGCCGCGACATGTCGTCGGCCAGGCCCTGCCACTCGTTGCGCCGTTCGGTCAGGTACTGGACCAGGTCGGGCCGATCGGTACAGGCGTTCTGCAGTGCACGGTCTGCGGCGTTGGCGAGCCCTTTGACTTCGTTCAGCCGCTGCTCGTGGTCGGTCATGTCGGCCCCTTCGCGTTCAGTGGTGGGTGTTCTGCGGATTACGCGGTGTCGGCCGCTTGCTCGCGGCTCTTGATGAATGCGTCGACGGCGCTATCCCGGACGCGAATGCCGCCCTGACCGATGCCTACGCGGTGCGCCGTGAGCAGCCGGTTTGCGACGAGTCGATAGACGGTCCGTGCGGACACCCGCATCTTCTTGGCGACTTCCGGCACGAGCAGCCACTCGTCGTCGGCCATGGGCCCTCCCTTCGTCGTCGGAATTGCTCTAGAGCAGTCACTCTAGAGCATTAGAGTACAAACGTGGCAAAGCTGTCTAGAGCACTCCCCCGTACGCTTAGGCGATGTCCACCCCGCCGCCGAAGTACACGGCACGCCTCATCGCCGACGAGCTGCGCGCAGAGATCAACCGTGGCGGGTACAAACCCGGTCATCAGCTGCCGACCGGGCGCGCGATCATGGCCCGCTTCGGCGTGGCACAGCAGACCGCGCAGAACGTGTACGACCTGCTGCGAGCAGAAGGCTTGGTGGTCAGCCGCGGCGGCGGCGGTGTGTTCGTGAGGGGGCCGGAGCCGGTCGTGCGTGTGCCGCGGCGCAGATTCGTCTTCCGCGATCGGATCAGCTACTTCTTCGACGAGACCGCGCAGGGCTACCGGGCCATCAGCACACCGACCGTGGACATCGTTCCCGCGCCGGCCGAGATCGCGCGCCGTCTCGGCATCGAGCCGGGCTCCGAGGTCGTGATGCGAACACGCGTCCTCGGCGAGCTTGAACCTGAACCTCGCGGGCGACAGCGGGCGGTGTCGTACCTGCCGGCCTGGCTACGCGACGAGCTGCCTGTCATCGGCGAGGAAGACACTGGACTGGGCGGTATCTACGACCGGATCGAGGAGCACTACGGTCAGCCGCTTGCCTGGGAGGAAGCCCAGGGTGCCGTGGCGGCGGGCACCGAAGAGGCCGACGCGCTCGATGGGGTGGTGCACGGCGGCCCGCTGGTGCGGATCCTGCGAACCGCGACTCTTCCGGATGGCCGGGCAGTTGAGGTCAACGACACCCGCATGGACGGCGCCCGTTACGAGGTCGTGGCAGTGCTTGAGCGGGACTCTTCGGCCGCTTGGCCGCCGGCTCCAGCAGAGGAGCCGGTCGTTCCGCCGGACAACGAGGCGTGAGACAGACAGCAGCCCCCGAGCCGTGAAGGTTCGGGGGCTGCTGTCGTTTGGAGGCTACGTGGACGCGTCAGACTGAAGGTTTCGCGGGGTGCGGTTGCCTTTGCCGGGGGCGTTGTCGACAGCGTCGCGAACGAGGCGTGCGATGTAGCGGTTGCGTCCGCCTCTTCCAGGTTCGCGATCGTGGACGGGCACGCCGAGCCGGATCATGCGGTTGCTGACGACTGTGTCCTTGATGCCGCAGTACTTGGCGACCTCCGCGGTGGTCCAGATCTCGTCGGTCATCGGCCAATAATGCTCGACCATCGAGCACACCGGAACGGCCTCCCTCCTTCTTCGCGCGACGCGCTTGTCATAACGATCGATAGTCGAGCATTATGACTGGGTCCGACGACACCCATCGCGAACAAGGAGGCACATCGGTGATCACCGATGAGGCAGCCCAGCAGCTCCTCGCTGGCCTCAAGGCCGAAGACAACGAGCTGCATTGCTACTGCGACGACATCGACTGCGACGCCAACCACCCCGCCGAGGACGGCAACGCCCAGCCGCTCCTGGGCATCGCGTTCGTCACCCCTGACGGTCAGCTGGACACGGACGCGAACCAGGAGGCCTTTGGCTACGACCACGGCGAGCTCATCCAAAACGCAGAGAACGCCGCCATCGAACTGAAGGACTACGCGGCCTGGATCGACGACCTCGTCGTCATCGACCGCACGACCGGCCAGTGGTGGATCGGAACGGAGTTCCCCCGGTGATCACCGAGCAAGCCCTGATCCAGGTCCTCGAAGCCGCCCAGCAAGCGGAGGACGAAGGCCCGTGCTTCTGCCTCGAGCCGGACTGCGAAGAACCGCACGCCGACGACGAAGAGCCCGCCACCCACGTCTCGACGTTCGTCACCTCGACCGGCCAAGTCGACACGAGGCTGAACAAGCAGTACCTCGGCCCCGACTGGGGCTACGACGGCGACCTCGAAACCGTCACCGATCCGGCGCTGTGGCCGGCCGGAAGTAACGCGATCGTGGTCGAGCGGGCAACGGGTGCGTGGTGTGCGCTCGACGACTACCTGTGAACGGCCTGTTGCCTGTTGCGCAACGCAACGGGCAACACCTCCCATCAGCCGATGATCCGACCGAAGCTGAACGCATGCCCACCGCCACCCAGCTCCCCGACCTCGACGCCCTCATCGTCACCGGCGGCTTCCACCACGAGATGCCGTCCACGACGCCGAAGCCGACGGTCGCCCTCGACTTGCGTGACTTCCTCGCCGACCCCGCCCACGTGCCGTCCGGCGAGATGCTCAACCGCACCGGCCTGGACGCCGACGTCGCCGACTTCGTGTTCGCCACCACCGGCGCCCGACCGCTCGTCGCGAACACCGTGCAGCTCGTCGCCGGCATGGCCGCGGTCAAGCAGGTCGTCGTGTGGGTGCGCTGTGCTGGCGGCAAGCACCGCGCCGCGGCGGTCGGCCAGGCCATCCACGACCAGCTCGAGCGGCTCGGCCTGCAGGTGGCGGTGTGGCACCTGCACGTCGACCTCGACCGCGTGATCCGCCCCGACGAACTCGTCGCCGTCTGACTCCGCATGGCCTGACCGTCAGACTCTCTTGTCAGCCCGCAACATTCACGGAAGGAGTCGTAGTGCCCACGACGAATCCCCACCCTGCCCCGATCCTGCTGGAGAACTACGGTCACATCGCGCCAGGCACGACACTGCACGAGATGCTGAGTCACCTCGTCGACGTCGCCGGCGTCCTCGGCCGAGACGGCGTGTTGCCCGAGAGCCCTTACCTGCCGTGGCCTGACCAGATCAGCCGCTCCCTCGCCGGGCAGCTGATCCAGTGGGTGCGCGAGACGAAGCCGACGTGCGGGGCACGCGACCAGGAGCAGGGCAGCACGCCTAACGAGTTCTTCGAGTGCAGACAGCCCGCATTCCACGACGGCGACCATCAGGACGGCAACGCGAGCTGGCCTGCCTGAACACCACGCCATCCCTGCGGCCCCTGGACCAACCGGTCCAGGGGCCGCACTCGTGGACGCATCCGCATGCACGTGACCTGTGCTTACGATGCCTGGCATGCAGGACGAGACGCCGATCATCGGCCGGATGCGCTACCAGCGCCACGGCCAAGGCCTGCGCGAAATCCCACCCCAGCAGTGCGTCCGCCCCCACGACCCGCACGACCTCCGCGGCAACCGCCCAGACCGCATGCTCATCACCTGGGACACCTGCCACCAGCTCCGCGGCTACGTCTGCGTCGCCTGCGAACGCGAGAGCCCCGAATACGCCGAGTGGTGCGTCGGCCCCGCGCCCATCCCGCTCCTGCCCGGCGAACCAACCGCCTGGTCCCGGCAGCCCTCGCCGCCAGCCTGCGGGCACCCCGTGCTGAACGCACACCCTGGCCCGATCGCGACGACAGCTGACTCACCGACCAGGAGCGGCTGAGCCAGCGCCCACCCCTACGACGCCGCGAGGCTCCATGCCGAGCTCAGGCCCTCATCCGGCGCCGGCCGCCACCGCTGCGGAGTGGTCTCCAGGTCCCTGGCCGTCACGATGCCTCGCTGCCACCTGCCGTCAGGCCGCTGCCACCACACCTGGTCCGGCCACACTGCCCACAGGCCGCCAAGGCGAGGTGCTGGGGCGTCCGCGTTCTCGCGATAGAGCACGACCTCCAGGTCGAGCCCGTCGGGCAGGGTCTTACGCAAAGCCCACTTGTCGTCGTTCGCCACGCATCGAAGTGTGCCAGCACGACAACGGCCCCCAGACCAGGTGGGTCCAGGGGCCGCGTCGTTGTCGCGTCAGTACCCGCGCGCGTCACGTTCCGCGCGACGCCGCTGCCCTTCCTCGTCGGTCAGCACACGAAGCTGGTGACGCGGCGCCGCGTCGACGTCGCACGTCTCTCCCTTCGCGCGCATGTCGAACGCCCACGGCTCAAGAACACCAACGAGGTTCTCTTCGGAGTAGGGGCCGACATTCACGATCCGCATCAGACGCCCGACCCAGAGAACCCAAGTACCAGTCTTGAGTTCCGAGTCGCTGTCCTCCCGTTGCTCGGCGGCTTTCGCGTCCCGCACGAGCTGCGCGAAAGCCTCCGGGTCCGCGTCGCTCAAGCGCCGAAGCGCCTCCTCCACGATCGCGGCACGATGCGTCGAACGGCACGCCGCCAGCGGAGCGACCAGGCCGCCGGGAAGGCTGGCGCGGACGATGTGTCTCCACTGTGGACTCGGATGGTTGGTCGTGAGAGCTTCGGCGGCGATCGCGGGCTGGGTGGGCACTGTGGTCCTCTCGGGTTCGGTTCTGTACTTGGTACCGCGTGGCAGAGCGCGCTGTGCGCGACCCGCGCAGGTGTCGCGTTTCTGTCAGGTTCTTGCCATCCGCCACTCAGGGCCAGGTGGCCGCGATCGTCACGCTGTTGATCAGGATGTGCAGCGTGTTGTCCACGACAATCATCAGACCCACCGCGAGCCACGCAGGTGTCTCCGGCGGATACCCCGTCGCACTGCACGCAGACCACGACGGGTTACTCCCGCGCGGCCCGCTGAAGTTCTTCAACCACACCAGGTAGCGGGCGAGCCGGTACCGATCGATCACCGCGTGCGTCCCCACGATGACCGCGACCGCCACCAGGTTCTGGGTGACGAACAGGAACGGGACGCCGTAGGTGATCGCGTGCACGATGGCCGGCAACCACGAGCTGGTCTTGCTCGTGGCCATCCAGTGCGACTGCAGCACGTAGTCGCCGACGAAGTGCGCGAGCGTGGCCCAGAACAGAGCCTCGGCCAAGGTCACGACGTCGGCCTCTCCGCGGTGAGTCCGTCTTGCGGGGTGAGGCCGAGCGCGTCGAGCAGGAGTGCGCAGTCGTCGGCGTCGCGGGCGAAGCTGCCGGCCAGGACGCGGGCGGCCCGGCGGCGTTGTTCCTCGATGTACGCGATCTGGGTCGGGTCGGTGTACAGGCGGCGCAGCGCGAGCGTGGCGTCGGAGCTGAAGTCGCTGCTCATCAGGAAACCTCCACGGTGAGCCAGCATCGAGGGCCAGGCTCGGGCGGGTAGTGGATTTGAGGGGTGAGGATCGTGACGTACTCGTCGGTGTCGTCAGGGACGAGCTCGAGGCCGACCCAGTCGCGCCGCTTGCCGCGGGCCAGTGCATCGACGCAGGCCTTGACGGTGGGGTGGAGGTTGTGGGAGTCCATGCGGGTCCGTCGGCCGGGGGCGTAGTGCAGTTGCACGGTGAGGTGGTTGCCGGCGGGGAGCTTCGCGGCTCGCGCGAGGACGACGGTGGCGCTGCGCACGGCAGCGACGACCTTGGCCTGTTCGCGGTAGTGCCGACGGTCGTTGGACCGCAGCGGCGGGCGCTCCCAGGGCAGGTCGAGGCGGTGTGTTGTGGTCGCCGACATCAGGCGGTCTCCCTCCCCTGCTCGACGACGTCGACCAGCGCGCCGAGCTGCGTGACGGTCTTGTTGAGTTGGTCGGCCATGCTGGAAAGCCGAGCGAGTTCGTGCTTGCTGGGCAGCCGCCGCGTGGCTTCGAGCCACCGGATGGCGTCCCCGATCTGCCTGGTGGTGTAGCGGCCGTTCCAGGTGCCGATCTTGTCGCCGACGATGGTCTCCAGGAGGTCGAGCTGGTGAAGCCGCTCGCGCTGCTCGGGCGTCATCGGGTCGTTGTTGCGTGTGATCGACCGCCTCGCGTCCTCAGCAGCCTGCGCCGCGGCGTCGACGACGGCCTTCTCGGTGCGCCGTTTCTCCTCGGCCTGGTAGCGCATCAGCAGGCGCGCCAGCAGTTCGAGCGGCACGTGAGGTTGACGCACGGCCGCTGGCGTCACGATGGTCATCGCCCTCCCCCGCGCGTTCTTCGGCGGCACCATGAGCCCCCAGCCGTCAGGAAGCTCGCCGGGCTTGACGAGGCTGGCGTCGGGGACGACGAGCCAGAAGCGGCTGGAGTACGGCCACCAGGCTTCCGCTTTGGACGGCTGCCGAAGCTCGGTGAGCCAGTCCGCCCTGGACACCTTGACCTCGTGCACGTCGATCGCGAGGCCACGCGAACCCCACACGCTGATGGCGACGAAGTCGGCGCGGTGGATGTTGTCGGGTGCGTTGAGCTCGCGGAAGACGGCGTGGCTGTCGCGGTCCTTGTGGCCGACGCCGCCGGTGTAGTGACGTTCGAGCGCCTCGCACAACGCCTTGGCGTTCGGGCTCGCCGCGGCGGGCTTCGCCGGGGTCGTGAGTGCGGGGGTGCCGAGGTCGAGCATGTCGGTCACTGGTCCTCCAAGCCGAACCGGGCGCTGGCGTAGGCCTTGAGGTCGGGTTCAAGGTGGGTGCGGCCGCGGTTGTACGGCGGCACCTCCTCTGCGCCGGGGATGACGATGTAGGAGTGCGCGTCAAGCGGCCGCCCGTCCTTGTCCGCGTAGAACGCTTCGCCATCCTCGGCATCCAGGAACGCCTCGTACTGCTCGTCGGTCATGTCGTCGGTGGAGCAGGTGATCCCAAGCTGCTTGCGCTGCTCGGTGCTGAGCTCGTTGACGATCGCCTCAGTGCCAGGGACCACTTCGTAGCACTCGGTCTGATCGACGTATCGGAACGCGGCGTGCAACTGTTCGAGCAGGTGCACGAACTCGCGCTGCCACTCGCCCGGCATCGACTGCAGCAGCGTGCGGGGCACGACCAGGTAGTTGGAGTAGGACAGGCCGAACCAGCGGTGGATCGGCTCGTCGTCGAGGTTGTCGTCCGGTTCGGCTGGCGCAGGCTGGAGGCGGTCGATCTCGGCTGCGATCAGCGCCCCCGCCTTCGCCAGCTCGCGCACGCGGTCGTCCGACGGCTTCCACGCCTCGTACGTCCACGGCCACAGCACGGGCACGACGCGCGCCAGGTCGGCGGGATCAAGGTGTTCGTAAGGGTTGAGCGGCGCGTCGCGCTTGAACTTACGCATCGTCGTCGGCAAGGCGTAGCAGCACGCCGCGATGGCGAGGTCTTCTCCTGCATGGCCGGCGTCGTGCTCGGGGGTGTGACCCTCTTCGCGAATCTGCCGTGCTCGCTCGGCGGCGATCAGGGCGGCGCCGGTCGTTGCCTCATGCATCGGTGTCGTTCCTTTCGCTGGTGCGCGGCAGATCCGGGTCGATGTTGTTGGCCTTGCACAGTTCTCGCGGGCGCTCGGCTTCTGCGTCTGCGCGCTGGCGGGCTTGGTGCGGCGTGAGCCCGTTGGGCTTCACAAAGATCACGGAGTACGTCTCGCCTGTCTTTGTGTTCGGGGCGTCCCAGGACAGGTAGTTCTCGGCCCCGGCTTCATCGAGGGCGGGAATGAACACGGCGAGCAGCTCGGCCGCGAAAGCGCGGGCTGCTTCGGTGGCACCGCCCAGACCGAACGCGATGCCCGTTTCGGTAGCCCGCATCGCGTTGAACCGCAGCGGGTCCTCGGCGAACGTGTCATCGGCCTCGTCCTCCGGGACGGGCCTCGGCAGGGTCTTGCCGAGCTTCCGGGTGGCGCGGCGCAGGCGTTTGACGATGTCGCCGTCTGGCAGTCCTTCACCGCCGACGATGTCCGCGGCGCAGTCGGCGCCGTTCCCTGGGGCGATGTGGCAGTCGTCGAGCACGGTGCCGAACAGCGCGATGACGGACTGGGTGAGTTCGAGGGGCTGGCCGGCCGGGATGCGGGCGACGACCACGCGGGCGTCAGTGCGCACGAGTTGTTCCTCCGCTCGACAGCGTGCCGTCAACGGCGCGGGTGACGGACTTGTCGAAGCACACGGCGATCCCGGAGTCGTCCTCCCCTTCGGACCCGACCGGCTCCAGCCAGATGCGGCTGTAGCCGGGGTCACCGGCGTCGCGCCCGTTGCCGAGGTGCTCGTTGAGCTCCTGCCTGGCGTGGACGAGGATCTGGTAGATGTCCGCAGTGCCATCCACGGGCGCGTCGGCGATCAGCCGCACTTTTGTGGTTGTGGTCTCCTCTCGGCGGTAGCTAGCGGCCACTGCCCACTCCGTTCTGTTGCAGGGGCTGCGTGAACCGCTCGCTGTTCGGCTCGATCCATGCCGGGATGTCGTCGGGGTGAAGCCATGCAACCAGCGCGGCGGTCGCGTCGGCGGAGAGGCTCTTGCCCTGCTGCATCCTGGTGAGGCCCGACTGTGCGATCCCAAGTTCCTTGGCCACCTGGCGCATCGACTTCTGCCTGGATCGGCAGGCCTGCTCCAGCAAGTCGATGAGTTTGGTCCAGTTCACGATGTGCGCGCTCACTGCGATTCCTTCCGCACCTGGATGCCGGTTCCTGCAACGATCACGGCCATCTGTTGGGTGGGCAGCTGGTCGTCGTCCACGGTGAGGCCGAGCTGCTGACGAAGTTCGCACCAGCGCACCTCGATGGCGTCGCAGTCGCACAGGAACGCGCCGTTCTCCGAGACGTAGGAGCACTTTCGCGTCCAGTGCGGGACGCCCTCTCGTGCGAGTCGCCATCCGGTCGGGAAGTCGATGAAGTCCCTCGCGGCCACCATGTCGAGCAGTTCCGGGCTGGCCGGGTTGGCGTACCTGAGCAGGGTGTCCGCGTGGCACGGTCGGCGCGTGCCGTCGGACTCCCAGACGGAGCACCAGCAGCAGAGGTTCTTGCCCGCGAGTTCACGGCGCGCGTACTCGACGGTGGCCTGGCGTCGGTCAAGCCGGAAGCCTGCGCTGACCATCGACGGACTCAGGTTGCCGGTGAGGAGGCGCTCGTACGTCTCGACGGACTCGGCCGCGGTCATGTAGCGCACGTGGCAGACCGTGATCTGGCCGTCGGGGTGGTGGTAGTCGTGGCGTGCGCCGTCGCTGCTGATGCGCCCCTCGTACTCCCATGCTTCGCCACTCAGCACACCGGGCACGCGGGCGAGCCCGTAGTCGGTGTTGAGCGCGAACGGGTTGCCCCACTTCGTTGGCCGGCCCACGAATTTCGTGTTCGAAGGCATCTTCCAGCCAGCGGTGCGTTCGCGCTGGATACGCTCAGGCATTGGGTTTTCCTTCCAGAGACCGGTCTGCGGCCAGGTTCGGGTACCGGGTGTGGTTGTCTCCGCTGATCGGGTCTCGGCAGGACGGTCCGAGCACTCCGTCGACCAGGCGCCGGTGGCGGTGCAGAGATCCGTTGCGATTCACGGCGACGCGGCGACCACAGCCTTCACGAGGGCAGTCCGCGTACCGGGCCGCCCGCGGTGGGAGGCGATGAGAGGGGCACAGGTCCTCGCCCTTGTTGAACGCCCAGCCCGCGTCGTAGGCACGCTTGCGAGCGGTCCGCTGGAACGGTTCGTCGATCGTGGAGCCAGCGACCACGACGACGGTGGTGTTCTTGCAGCTGTTGCGGTCGCAGGAGAACGTGACTGTGCGAACCGCGGTCATGACGCGCGGCCTGAACGTCGCAACCTGTGCCACCACGGCTCGCGTGCCTGGAGCATGCCGCGCGGGTCCGAGTAGCGGCCGAAACCGCCTCTGCTGATGCGCCGCCACAACTCGGGCAACCGCTGTGCGCGCTTCACCGCTTCACCTCGGCACTCACGTCAGTCTCGCTCACTGGGCCGTGGTCGTGGCCCGCGCAGTATTCGGAGCCGGGCACTGCTTCTTCGTTGCAGCGGAAGGGTTCGTCGTCGTACGGGCCGTCGAAGTCGCCGCCACCGCACGTACCGGTCGTCGGCAGGTCAGTCAGCGGGCCGGCCTCGCAGAGCATCGCGGGCACGTACCCGGAGCGGTTCAGGATCTCCAGCGCGTTCTGCCATGGGTTGTTGGCGTTGGAGTGCTCGCCGATCACCTCAACCGGTGCGACGGCGTAGGCGAGCTTGTCTGCCCACTCCTCCATCGAGTCGCGGTACCCGAGCTCGTCGTCGATGTCACGGTCAAGCTTGGCCATCACGGCTTGCTGCTTCTCCAGCGCGGCCAACGCCTCGTCTCGCTGCCACACCGCTTCGGCGTGCAGCCACTCCAGCACGTCCCGCCCGTGCCTCAGAAGCTGGGCGGCGTTCTTCAGGTCCGCTCGTCCCTGCAACACGGCGTTGGTCTGCGTGTCGCTGCCAACAAGACGTCCGGCTTCCCACGCGGACCGCCACAGCTCGTGCAGCCGCTCCATCGGGTCGATCCAGCCCTGCGCGGTGATGTCGATACCGTCGTGCAGCCACTGCGCGGACGGCTCCGGACACGTGCCATCGCCAACGTGTACAAGTGCCCAGCCGCGCTCGGCGAGTTGTGCAACGAACTCGCCGCGCGCCAACGCTTCGCTGACGGCAAGGCCGATCGTCTCCGCAATCGCGTCACCAGGCCGCTCCGGCCGTTCCTCGGCCGCGCGGCGCAACTCGTCCTCGCGGTCCTGCTCGGCGCACTCCTGCTCCGGGGTCACGACTGCACACCTCGTGCCTTCAGTGCTCGCCGGATCTCGACCGCGAAGTTGTAGGCGTCCCGAGTCGGCTGCTCGACGAACTGCTTCCACGGTGTCGTGCCGGGTGCGTCGCTGTACGGCTTGTCGAGCGTGGTCTTCGCGACGAGGCACTTCTTGGAGAGCGTGCGCAGCTTCTGCTCCGCGTCGATGACCAGGCCCTGCAGCAGGATGGTCCACTCGTCAGGGGTGTAGGAGGCCCCGACTTCGAACTCGACGAAAGGCAGCGCGCCGGGCGCGTCCTTCTCCGTCAGCACGCCGATCCAGGACGACTCACCCTCGGTGTCGCACGGCGCCAGCCCGGCACGCTGGCAGCCGTGCACGACCTCCTCATCGTCTGGGTCACCGTGTGGGCAGACGTCGCCACAGCCGCAGGTATCGAACACCTGCCACCACCGCACCGGGTCGTCGTCCCACCGAGACAGCAGGCCCGGAATCTCCCCGCGAGCCATCGCGAAATGTGCACGCACGGCGGCGAGTGCCATCACGGGGTTGTCGGTGAACGCGACGACGTTGTAGCCCTCGACGACGCCGTCGCCGAGCTCAGCGACCTTGATCCCCGCGTATTCCTCGGCGGCGACCTGGTCCAAGCGCAGCACCCCGTCCGGCAGGACTGGTTCCCACGGCGAGATGGCGATCGTGCGCTGCACCAGCTCGCTGTTCAGCGCGCTGGCAGGCAGGTCGTACGACCCGGCCTGTTCCCTCCTCACGCTGATCGGTCCGTGGGTGACGTCGCCGCCCGGCCAGGCCCATCTCGGGCAGTACTCGGTGCGCTCGTGGCCTTCATTCGACATGGCTGTGGTCATCGCTCTGCCCTCGCAAGCGCGGAAGCGACGGTCCGGCCGCCGATCTTCACGTTGGGCGCGAGGCGCTTCGCCAGTGTGGTCGCGCTGGTGAGGGTGAACAGAACGTCCCGCGCGACCTCCTCGTCAGCCTTCACTGTGCTTTCGCTGTACCGATTCTCGTTCTGGTCGTAGAAGAACCCGTTCCTGGTGACTGCCCACAGGCCGGGCGTGTACTCGGAGACGGTCAGGCTCAGCTTCTTGTAGCCGACGTGGTCGACCGGCAGGCAGGACACGGTGTAGGCCGTGACCCGCACGGCCGGCTCCGGAATCCGAGGCTCAACAACCTGACCGGACTCCGCCTTGCAGGTACGGCACATGGCAGGTCCGCCGCACTTCGCCTGCTCGTCCGGCCTGTCCTCGACTGGCTCGGGATCGGGGCCGTACCACCAGCCGTGGCTCGTCCATCCGCTCGTGGCCGTCACGATGCCACCGCCTTTGCTCCCTCGAAGCTCTCCTTGGCGCGGTAGAACTCGGACAGCGGAACCACGGTCAGGTGGTTGCCGGGCTCCGGGTATGGCGTGCCGATGCGTACGAACACGCCAGGCTCGCCGAAGTCGAAGATGCCGGCGACGTGCAGGTTGAAGTCGACCCGCAGGCACACCGCCAGGCCGTGGGGACGCAGCACCATCTCTTGGAGGCTCGGGTACCTGTCGTACTCGGCGATCACCTTTCGCCAGCCGTCGCCGGTGATTCCCCGACGGGGGATGAAGTACGGGCGGTCCTGCTTCCGGCTTAGTCCGGGCGGTACCGCCTGGCTGGGTTTGTCGACGAACCCGCACACGGTGATGCCGTGGTCGTAGCGGGACTGCCAGATGTACAGCGGCAGCTCGGGGTTGGCTCGGTTGTAGGCGTTGGCTTTCTCGTGCTGCGCATGACAGTCCACGAGGTACTGGCGGTACGCCGCCGCGAGTTCGTCGCTCGCTCGGTACGCCGTCGGCTCCTTTGCCATCAGAACTTCCACCAACCGTCAAAGCCAGCGGGCACGGCCGGGTAGTTGGCCAGCATCGGCCGCAGGATCGCCAGGTGCTTTTCCTGCTCCTCCAACGACACATCGCCCCAGAACCCGGAGCCATCCCAGCGGCCGAGCGTGGTGCCGCCGTAGCGGCCGTCGTCGTGCGCGGCCAAGAACGCCAGCGCGTCGGCGGGTTCGTTGTCCTGGTAGTCCCACAGGTAGCCAATGCAGGCGACGGTCACGCCGCGTCGGCGGCGGAACCAGGCGCCGCTGACCCGAGCACCCCAGTAGAAGCTGCCGTCTTCACGCCCGTGCTGCGTCGTGCGCAAGCTGCCCAGGTCGACGGCGTAGGGGCCTTTGCTGATGAGGAACTTCTCCATCTTGATCACGTGCATGTCCTCCGTGGACGGTTGTTCAGGCAACAGATTCGGTGCGGTGAAGGGCTTCGCGCAGACGGGTACCGATCCATTCGCCAACGGCCGGCGTGACGGCGTTGCCGAACCCGTCCGTCTGATCCCGGGCCGAGCCCCACACGACGAAGCTGCCCTCGTAGCCGTAACCAGGGAACGAGACGTCGAAGCCGCAACCGCGGCCGATCTCGTGCGGCCCCAGCATCCGGAAGTAGCAGTCCTCCAACGTGACCTGCGACAGAGCCTCACGCCACTCGGCAGCGAGCAGCGCCGTGGTGTCGCGGGAGGTGAGCGTTCCGAGCGGATCGGTGACCGGGTGCGGGGCCGTCGCGTCCACGCCGGTGCCGTTCTGCTTGTACCAGCCCGCTGACAGCAACGACTGGTGGGCACCTGACCCGACGATCGTGCCGAGCGGATCGCTCAGGGGATGAGCGCGGTACTTGGCTTCGTCGATGGAGCCGTTGTTCTTAATGAACCCGGCAGCGGTGAGCAGGCCAGGAATCTGAGCCGCCGTCACAGCTGGCATCGGCTCGGCGTGTGACGTCGGCAGGGTGTTCTTGCGGAACGGCACCACACCAGCCGCGGACAGCATCCCGAGCCCGCCCGCCCCGGCGCCGGCGACGAGGGTCTCCATCGGTTCCCCGAGGCTGCGGCTCGTGGCGTGGGTGCGGTTCGGCATGACCCGCGCGGACACCACGGCCATGGTCTCGGAGCCGCCCTGCGTCGGCAGCGGTTCGTCCAGTCCGCGCTGGGCGCCCTGGTAGTTGTCGATCGCGGCGAACAGCATCGCCTTCTCATGCGTGCTGGTGACGGTGTCCATTGGCTGGCTGAAGTGCTGGCCGTCGCCGTTGTGCTTGTGTGCGGCGATGACGTGGCCGGTGACCGCGACCGACCCGGTGGACAGGAGCGCGGTCTCCTGCTGACTGGTCTGTGTGGCCATCGGCTGCCACGGGTGCTTCTCGGTGCCGTGCGCGCCCTTCGCTGGCATGAGGATCGCCGGGTAGTCGGGGAACTTGCGCAGGCACCGTTCGGCGCGGCCTGTCGTCGACTCCGCCATCCGGCCCCGGTAGACGACCGTGCCGTCCTTGTCCTTGTAGTCCTTGATCGGCTTGTCGCCGATGCGGGTGCCGAGGTTGGTGAGGTCCAGGGCGTTGATCGACGGCGCCATCGTCGGAATGACCTCGCGGCGGCACGACGGGCAGCGGTAGTTGTACTGCTCGCCGTAGGCGACCTTGCCGGTCGGCGGGAGGCCGGTCTTCCACGTCCACACCGACTCCACGACCTTGTGGCACGGGTCGCACCAGGCGATCGGCCGGTGCTCCAGGTCGGGCGCGGGAATGCCCTTGAGCCAGAATGCCCAGAAACCGCGGTCGCGGGACTGCGGGACGCCGAAGAACTGGGTGTTGAGGTACATGACCTTGTGGTCGTAGCCGAGGAGCTCGAACTGCTTGAGCCACCACCGGTAGGTGCTGCCGTCGCCGACCTTCTTCCGGCCCGGCACCGCCGCACCCCACGAGGTCAACTGCGTGGTGCACTCGACGAGGATCATGCGCGGCAGGTGCTTCTGGGCGTAGTGCAGCACGCAGTTCGCGGTCGCCCTGTCCCGTTCGCTGCGGGTGACCCGCTCCTCGTAGTCCGGGTCATCCATGTTGAACAACGTCAGGCCCTCGGCGTAGGCCTTCTTCGTGTTCGCGGGGCTGTGGTTGACGCACGACACTCCGGCAACGAGGAGGTCTGCGGCGGGCAGGTCGCGCACGTCGTGGTAGGCCGCCGACTCGGTGTCGACCAGGTCCGCGATCCAGTGCTCGACGTGCGGGTGGTTCGCCTCGTGCACCTCGACCTTGTAGGCGCGGTGGTTCGCGGCGGTGATCGCGGTGAACCCGGCCATCTCAACGCCCTTGGTGAGCCCACCGAAGCCGGAGAAGAGGTCCACGGCGGTGAGTTCGTCGTGGCGGAAGCGGCGCCGGCGTGTGGGCGGGCGGTGGGTCGCGACGCTCTGCATGCGTTGTGCTGCACGGCTCATGCGTGGATCTCCAGTCGGTAGGGCTCAAGCGGCTGGTCAGCGCGCACGTAGAGCGGGTGTTTCGGGGAGCCGTCTTTGTTGCGGCCCAGGCACTTCAGGTCGATGCCGTGCTCGGCGAGCAGGGCGGCGACCTCGCGGTCGCGGCCGTGGAGCTTGCCAGGCACGCCCCATCCGGCGATGACGACTGCGGCGTCCTGGACGGCTTCGGCGATGAGGCGGTTGTTGCTGTGGCCGACGGGGTTCGGGTGGCCGTCGAGCACGGCCGGGTCGGTTGAGCGCAGCGCGAACAGGTTGATCACGACCAAGCCTCCGGCGTGCTCGCGTCGAGCGAAGTTGAGGCAGCGGGTGATCGTCGGGTCCGGCACGAACGCGTCCGCGATCGAGGGGTTCAGCATGACGAACACAACGGGCGGCACGTCGGTGTCCCACACGCGGGTCAACTGGTAGCGGTGCGTGCGCGCGGCGTTGAACAGCGCGGTGGCGTACTCGATCAGGTCGCCACCCTCGTCGAGAACCAGCGCCTCGCTCACAGGGCCGTCTCCTGATCGCAGAACAGTGTCGGTTGCGGCAAACGGTTGGACCACAGAACTTCCGTGCGTTCGCCGTTCGTGGAGCTGTTCCCAGTGGTGGTCTTGATCCGGGTGATGTGCCAGCCGTCATACAGCTCGGCGTAGAGCGGCGAGTCGTACCCGGACAGCACGACCGACGCGCGGCACTTCAGCAGGGCCACAGCGAGCTCGCGGTGCTCGGCCGCGCTGCTCATCTCGACCTGGTACTGACGGTTGGCACGGGTCGAGCCGAGGTACGGCGGATCGACGTAAAGCAGGACGTTCTCGTGCTGGCCGTACGCCTCGATCACCTCGAGCGCCGGCCTGCACTCCAGGCTCACGCTGCGAAGGCGCTCGGCGGCGGGCGCCATGCGGCCGACGTAGCCGTCGAGGTATCCGGGGAACGAGGTCGACGGCGAGCTGGCCGGGTTGAGGTAGTACCGCCAGCCAGTGGTGCGCAGTGTGCCGCCGCGCCCCTGGGTCAGCTGAACCCACACGCGGCGAGCACGCTCCAGGTCGGACAGGTCCTCCGGCCGTGTCTCGGACGCGCGGTGCTCAGTCCGTGAGTGCGGGGTCAGCGCCGCGGCGCGCGCCAGCTCGGCGGGCTGGTCGCGCAGGACCCGCCAGAACGTCATCAGATCGCCGTCGAGGTCGTTCACGGTCTCCATCGCCGCCGGCGGCTTCGACAGCAGCACCGCGAGGGAGCCGGCGAACGGTTCGACGTAGTGCTGGTGCGGTGGGAACTTGTCGACGATGCGGTCGGCCAGGCGGGTCTTGCCGCCGTAGTAGGCGAAGGGCGGCGCGGTCACTCGTGGTTCTCGCTTTCGGGGTCGGTGACGAGGTCGCCGTGCCGGTAGCCCGGCGCCTCGTCGATACCCGCTGAGTGCTCAGGGCAGAAGTCCTTGGCGTCGCGGCGTGTCCAGCCCTGCCTCTTGGCCTCGCGGCGCAGCGCGAGCGCGGTCTGCCCGGCGGACGAGTGGTATGCCGTGTTGCAGGAGAACGTGCCGACTCCGCCGCGGTCGCACGCCAGTTCGCGGTGGATGTAGACGGTCACGGCTGCGCTCGCAGTTCGGTGGCGCGAGCGCGGAACTTCTTCGCCTTCTCGTACAGCTCCAGCGCGGCGGGGTCGCGCACCACGTCGACGTCCTCGGTCAGCTCGTCGTACTCGGCCCGGAACGCCTTGGCGATGCGGTCGAGCTCGGCGGCCACGATGAGCGGCGCGGCGGCGGTGAGGGCGGCCTTCGCGCGCACGGCCCACCGGTACTGGGCGCTGGGCTGGAGGTCGTCCCACTTCTGCGGGGGCGTGTCGGACTCGGCCAGGGCGCGGGCGGCGGCTTCGACGGCGTCGCGCGGGATGCTGACGTCAGCCATCAGCGCCATCCTTTCGCGATGTGGCTCATGTCGGGGTTGGCGTGCGGGAGTTTGTGTTTGACGTGGTCCGCATCGAGCACGCACTGGAAGCGCTCGGCGCGCTCGGCGAGGTTGCGGATCCAGGTGTTGTCGAGCCGCGGCTGGACGACTTCCTGGCAACGCACGTTGCCGAATTGCGTCCACTCGCCGGGGGCGTAGCCCTGGTCGTACATGGGCCAGGAAATGTCGCAGTTCTCGCAGAGGAAGTAGTCGTCTTCGAGGTTGACTTCGTCGCCGCACAACGAGCATTCGGGGTTGCGCGGGATGAGCGGTGGCGGGGTCGGCTGGGTGGTCTCCAGCGGGCGGTTGGCCTGTTGGGCGGCGCGGCGGGCGAGCATGCGTTCGCGGATCTGCTCGGTGGTGGGCGCGGTCCAGCCGTGGCGGCCAACGTCACGCCCCCCACGCTGGACGTGGTCCTGCTTGTCGATGCCGCAGTGCTGGCAGGCGCCCGGCACAGGAATCGTCGTGTCAGCCACCGTGCACCGCCTCGGCGGGCTCGTGCTCGAAGTCGGCGGCGCGGTTGACGAGTTCGTCGAGGCTCGTCCCGTCGGCGTCGCAGACGAACACGCCGGTTGCGTCCTGGCTGTCCTTGGCGCGCCGAAGCTCGGGGTATCCGCCTTCGTCCTGGCTCATGAAGAAGTTGGCCAGGTCGACCTTCACCGCCGCTGGGCGGGTGTTGGTGAAGTCCGCGCCGCCGTGCTGCTTGAGCAGGCTGAGTGCGGCGCGGCCGGCGTTATGGCGGCGGAGCTGGCGGGCGATGTGCTCTGCCTGCTTGACCTGCTCGCTGTTGCCGCGCGAAAGGGCCTGCACGAGACGGGACACGTCCGTTGTGCCAGTGGCGACGAGCACGACGACGGGGTCGGGCGGGAAGCCGTCGTCGTTGGGCTTGTCGTAGGCGCGGGTCTCGACGCTCACGAGTTCTCCTTGGCGGTAAAAGTGATGCGCGGCTGGTCGGGGAGAAGCTCGATGTCGTCGAGGTCGAGGTATCGGCCGTACTGGGTGTCGACGGGTTCGTGCGTTCTGATGGCGTAGTTCACGAGGGCGGTGGGCTGGACGACGATCGCGTGGTCGCGCGGGTCGCCTTCGTTGCGGTAGTCCCAGGTGGCGACGACGGTGTGGGGTTCCTGTCGCATGGGCTTGTCGTGCCAGCGGATGCCGGGCTTGGGCATGACCTGGGTGCCGATCGCGGGCAGGGGCGGGCAGGCACAGACGTCGGGGCAGCCCTTGCAGCTGGAGCAGTGCGCGGTGGGCGGCTCTCCGCAGTCGGGAGCTTGGCCGGCGGCGAGGAGGTCCATGCACACCAACGGGTCCGGGGCGGTCATGGCTGCGCCGCCTGCTGTTCGTCGAGCATCGCGGCCAGTTTGGTTCGTGCGTCCGTGAGTTGCTTCAACGCCGCGTCGAGCTTGGCGAGACCTGCCGGGCCAGCCTCGTCGCGCGTCTGCTGGGCCGTCATCTCCATCCAGTTCTCGCGGCCTGACCAGACGCTGAGGTCGTAGGTGCAGGAGCCAGCCGCGATCAGGGCCAGGTCGACCTCGTGTCGCATCTGGGCGCGGGGACGGTGCAGTTCGTGCAGTGCGGCGAGCTCGCGCGGGGTGAGCTTGGGCATGGCGGTCACTCGCCTTCGTTCGTGGCGGGCTTGGGCTTCGCCGTGACCTCGGTCATCGGGCCTTCGGCGTCGAGCAGGAACGGCCACACCTTCACGCCCTCGTACTCGCCGATGGCGCTGGAGCGGTTGCGGCGGCGGTCGGCGGCGCTCATGCGGTAGCAGCCGCGGCCGGCGTTGTCCTGGTGGATCCACAGGTCGCCGTCGAGGTCGCTCATCTTCTTGGGCGGGGGCAACGGAAGAGCGTCGCCAGGGGCGAACACGCGCTGCTCGGGGTGTCGCACGCGGCGCACGATCGCGACCAGCTGGCGGCTGATCGTCAGCTGTCGTTCGCCCTCGATCGCTGGGCGCAGCAGTCTGATCGAGGCTGCCCACAGCTGCGCGTCGTTGTAGTTCTTCGTGGCGCTGTCGACGACCAGTTCGACAAACTGGTTGGCGAGCCTGTTGGCGTCGTCCCAGATCGCGGTCTCGTCGAGGGTGAGCAGGTGCTTGCGGGTCAGCGAGAGGATCTTGCTCTGTCCACTGAGGTCGGGGGGCAGGACGGGCACGCCGTCGGCGGTCATCGGGTTTCTCCGGTGGTGTCGGTGGGCGGGGTGCGGCGGTCCAGCTCGTCGTCGAAGATCTGGTTGACCGTGCGGTTGGCACGGCGAAGCGTGATCACGCTGGACGTCACGAGGGCGATGAGCGCCACCACGCCGAGCGCGGCGAGAGTGACGCTGAAGCCGTAGCCGAGGGCGCCGGTCGTGATTCCGACTGCCACACCGATTACGAGGGCGGCGATGCCGGCCAATGCGTAGACGCGGGCGTGCTTCACGGCTGGGCCCTTCGTCCTTGGGTGGCCGCTGCGGCGACGCCCGTGTAGTGGCGGCGGAAGCGGTCCTGCTCGGCGGCGATCTGCTCGTCGGTCGGCGAGGTCTCCTGCTGGCTGAGCCAACGGGACACCGCCTCGGTGACGATGTGGTCAATGAGCGCGCTGAGCTGGATCTGGGTGCGGGTCAGCTGGATGTCGAGCTGGCGTTCCTTGGCGCTCGCGGGCCGGGCGGCGTGGAGTTGGATGACGATGTCGCTCACGACGCCCTCCCTGCGGGGAGGGTGCGGCGCTCGTCGGCGGTGTTGTGGCGGTAGGTGAGGCGACGCTCGGCGGCCGCCTGCTGCTTCGGGCTGTAGTCGGCGACGACTGCGGCAGACAGGCTGCGAGCGGCGACGATCGCGGAGTGCGCGGTGTGCTCGACCACGGCGCCGTCGAGGTCTTCGCGGGGCACGGTGGCGGTCATGCGGCACGCGCCATGGCGAGCACGGTCATTGCGCACGGCGTGGGGGCGATCTCGCGCGTCAGGCTGACTTCGGCGTTGTTGCGGGCGGCCAGCAGACGTGCGCACAGGTCGTCGTTCGCGAGCGCGCCATGAGCGTCGGGCATGGCGCTGCCGACGATGTCGAGGAACACGTCGTCGATGAGGACCCGCTCGTCCAGCACAACTTCGCGGACGCCTCCGTCGATCGTCATGCGCCACTCGCTGCCATCGGCGAACATCCAGCCCGCGTTGGCGATGTGGTCCTCGACGTTGGAGCGGGTGATGCCGGGTGCCCAGGCGCCGTGCTGGGTGGCGCCGTCGGTTACGACGCAGGACTTGTTGGACAAGTCCACGTGGACGGTGGCGCGCTTCACTTGGCGCCGCCCGACAAGCGGACGTGTTCGGCGTGCGCGCTCTCTAAGGCGCCGTACTCATCGCCTCCAGCGGGGGCGTAGTACGAGCCGCCGCAGGAGCAGTCGGCCAGCAACTGGTCGGGTCCATGCTGCGTCTCGCCATCCGCGATGAGCAAGTTCGTCGAGGTGCTGGTTTCGCGGACATGCGCGACCTCGACAGTCCCTTTCAGCCTGTCCAGCTTGGCCATGGCCTCGTCACGCTCGCGGCGTGCGGAGTCGCGTTCGTCCCGCATCTGTCGGTAGTGCGGGCTTGTGTCGATCGCGATCTGCACGACCTCGGCGCGGGCCTTCTCCAGGTTCCGCACGGCAGCGGCGTGCTGGTCCTGGTGGTACTTCGTGGTCTCCGTGTACTTGCGGAGGTGTTCGATCTCGCCGTAGAGCTCGTCGATGTGGGCGAGTAGGGCAGGCACATCGGCGCCGAGGCTCGCGGTGCGCGTCGTGCGCTCGGCGAAGGATCCGTTGGTGTTCTCGGCGGTGCGCTGGATGAGCAGGACCTGCAGCTGGCGAGCGGTCAGCTTGTTGGGGTCCGTCTTCCTGAGCTTGTCGAGGTTCGGGAAGTCGCTCATCAGACCGTCACCATCCGGAGCGCGGCGATGTCGGCGCGGGCCTCGGCCTTCCAGGACTGGGACTCGGCGGCGCGCTGCTGCCCGTGGCTGCGGCGGCGGCCGCGCGCAGTGCGGGCGGTGATGGTGCCCACGAGCTTCGCGGTGGTGGAGGTGTTCATCGGTGGACTCCCGATCAGAGGTGTTGCTGGCAAACGAGTTGGGGTGACGCCGCCGGAGCGGGGAGGGTGTGGAGTTCCGGCGACGTCTGGCTCAGTGCGAAGCCGACGCGGGCGGGGTGGCGACCGTGAAGAACGGCGTGTACGCGGGGCGATCGGGCCCGGCGAGGAACATCAGCGTGAGCAGCAGGGTGGCGCCGAAGAAGCCGCCAATGACGGCCCAGCCGATGCGGGGGTTGGTGCTGGCGAGGATCGGTGTGGTCTCGATCCGGGTGAGGCGGTACTTCACGGGGTACCTCCAACTCGGTGGCGAACGCGGTTGGTTGGTCGACGGCGCCGGGCTCGGGGGAAGCGGTGCACGAGCCCGGCGCCGTCACGTTCAGGCGAAGCTGTTGCTGATGGCGATGAGCTGTTCGCGGGTCTTGGCGTTCTCGACGGCCGCGCGAATTCCTTCGAGCTGCTGTTCGGCTCGTTCGCAGGACTCGCCCTCTGCCCACTCGTTGAGCCGGTAGATCAGGGCGGCGCGGTGGCGCTCCAGCTCGGTGCCCAGCGGGAAGACGTGTCCGAGGGCGGCTTCGAGGACGAGGTCCTTATCGGTGATCGCGTCGGCGGCGGCCTGCCACACCTGGTGGCAGACCTCGTCGGCGGGCACGGCGTAGGTGACGCCGTCGGCGCCGGAGTTCGCGCTGTCGGCGAACGTCACGAGGAAGTCGCGGTTGCGCCACTCGGCGCGCAGGTGTGTCTCGATCAGCCAGTGCGCGGCGTGGCGCAGGTCGGACTCGTAGGCGTCGACCAGGTCGTCGCCGAAGGTGTCGCGCAGGTCGGTCAGGGCCTGCTTGTCGGACTCGTCCCACGCGTCGGCGGCGCAGTCCGTAACGACCGAGCGTCCCGTTGCGATGGGTTCAAAACCGGACGTCGCAGGCAGCGCGAACGGCTTGCTGTCGCCGATCTGGCGCTCCATGAGCGGTGCGGCCATCTTGATCTCCCTGGTCACCTGGTTTTGTTAAACAAAACGTACGCCACTCCGTCCTGTTTTGCAAGTTTCAAAACCGGACGAGTTCACGGTAGCCTCATCACCGACCCCACAAGGAGGTGAGATGGCAACCGACGAGCCGAACAAGGGCGGTCGCCCGCCGGACCCCGACGGCCCCAAGGACGACTTCTATGGTCTGCGCGGACCAGGCGAGGTGCTCAAGAAGTACAAGGCTGTCGCCGGCCGCAGGGGTGGCAGCGTGCTCATCCAGTTCATGCGCTGGTGGCTCGGCTTCCCCGATGCGGAGCTCCCGGATCGCCCACCCTCCCTGCTCGACAAGGCAGCCTGACCGGTAAGCTTCCTGTTGCGGTGCAAGCGGTTGTCCGAACGCGCGAAGGCCCCCGATCTCCCTTGGGATGTCGGGGGCCGTTCTCGTTTCCGCTACTTGCAGAAGGCGCTCACCACACCTTCCGGCCGCCGTGACGCAACGCCTTCCACAACGACTTCGACCGCGGCTGAACCTGCATCCCCGACGGGGCGGCGCGCAGTGCCTCCTCCGCCTCGGGCGCCACGATGACCCGTTCAGCGAACTCCTGCTGCACCTCCGCGACCTCCTCGACGCCGACCGGTTCAGACGGCGGCGGCGGTTCCTGCGGGCCGTCGTCGAGCAGGTCGGACTCGACGACATCGCTCGGGCGCGGTGTTCGCGCCGCGGCCCACCGATCTCGGCACGTCGGGGTCGCGTACCGCGGCGTGAGGCCGTTGTCCTTCACCGGTGTCTTGCAGCCGCAGGCGCACAGGTC
Source organism: Lentzea sp. NPDC092896 (assembly GCF_044754905.1). Lineage (NCBI taxonomy): Bacteria > Bacillati > Actinomycetota > Actinomycetes > Pseudonocardiales > Pseudonocardiaceae > Lentzea > Lentzea sp. NPDC092896. Next base: position 155,190 of record NZ_JBIVPX010000001.1, on the reverse strand, counting down.
CGGGTTGTGCGTCCCGAAGCTCCCGTAGTCCATCACGAGTCCGCGGTGCGCTGCGGGTTCCGGACGGGCTTGGGCTTCGTCGTTGCGTCTGCGGCGGCCGGCGCGGGCGGAGCCTGGTCGGCGATGGGCGCGGGCTTCTTGAGCTCGGCGAGCTTGGCGTGCAGCATGCCGCGGTCCACGGTCTGCTGGATCTCCAGGCGCCGCAACGCTGCGGCGGACTCCGCTCCCTGGCGCGTGGCCATCGCGTCGGCTTCGGCAACGAGCATCTCGGCCTTCGTGATGTGGTCCTCAAAGGTCCAGGTCGTGTAGTCGAGGTTGTCGGTCATGCGGTCTCCTCTGCTTGCCGTGCGAGCCACTCCCGCACGGTCTGGGTGTGATCGGTCCTGCACAGGTCGAACGCGGTCGGGATGCCGCGTTCGTCGGTCGCCGTGGGGTCCAGGTGCCAGCGCGTCGGCCCTTCAGGCAGCGGTTCGCCCTCGGCCACGAACACGAGCGCGCTCCGGACGTCGAGGCTGTCCACGGTCCACATCGACTGCGAGCGCGCGAGACAGGGCTGGCCGTCGTGCCACCATCGGCGAGACGGTGCCTCAAGCGCGGGCCGCCCGCAGGCGCCGCAGCAGCCGCGGCGCGGCCACTGCGACGGATCCCACAGACCAGGGATGGTCATCGGCTTGTGCTGCCTTGGTCGGCTCCGTCGACCTCGATCTGCACCTGCAGTCCGGCAGCACGGAACACCGCCTGGACGTCGCTGATCTTCAGGTGTTCGGGGATCTGGGTGGCGTCCAGTTCCACGACGTGCGGCTGTTTCGTCGCAGTGTCCTTCACGCGGAACTGTCGCCAGCTTTCCTCTATCTGGTAGCGGATGTAGGCGGCCTCGTAGCCACTGGCGAACGCCCGCTCGACGAAACGCATGACCTCGTACTGCGCGCTCTCGTCCGGAATCTTGTCGACGAGCTGCTTCAGCTCATCGACGAGCTCGCGAGGCAGGAAGCCGACGCGAACCTTCCACTCACCCACGGCGTCTCCTCAGGACCAGTGCCAGGGCGACGAGCAGCGCGATCGGGGCCAGCGCGAAGTTGAAGCAGCCCCGGCCGTTCGCCCACTCCTCACCAGAGCCCATGTCGGCGCGCGTCACGGCGTCTCCGCCGGCCTGGCCGGGCTGTGGTTCTTCATCGGTCAGTCCTTCTCGTCGGGCAGACATGCGTCGATGGCGAACTTCCACAGCCACGAGGAATCGTCGACATACAGGCGCGGGAAGTCCCAAGGGCTGTCGCCGTCGCGAGCGCCGTAGTTCACCTGCTCCAGCGGCAGGCCCGGCATCTGCACCTCGAACGCGCACAGCCCACCCCAGGCACGGAAGACGATGATGAACGCGTAGCGGCCGTCGCCATAGTCGGCCGACTCGATGCGATGGGTCAGGACGTGGTCATAGTTCTCGCGGGCGGCTGCGACATCGAGCACGAGCTGATTGATGTTGACGATGGCGTTCTCGACGGTCGCGGACGGGACCGCTCCGGTGCCGGGGTTGATGTGGATGGTCGTCATCGGTCGGGGTTCCCTTCGACGGCAGGAGCGGGCCAATGTTGATTTGCCTGGTGATTTGGTGATTCCACCGACGACTCAAGTGCCGCGCGTCGTTCGCGGAGTCGCGTGATCGTTGCCTCGTCGATCCATCCCGTGCGGACATACGGCTTGCCGGGGTGGCCCTTCTCCCCTGTCGCGAACATCGCCAGCAGTTCGTCGGCGAGCGCGGTCGCAGCGGTGGCGCGCTCTCCTGCAGTCTGGGTCCATGCTCGCTGGTTGGCGATGAGCTGCTGAACATCGGTGTCCCCGCCGAGACCGTTCAGGGGCCAGAGTTCCCTCAACCGCTCGACCTCGGCGGCGACTGCTTTGAAGGTTCTGTGAGGCATGCCATGCCGCACGTGCTCGTACAGCGCTTCCGCGTCACGAACCTCGCATGGCACGTCGCTCCCGTCGCAACAACCGAGCAGGGCGTGCACGGCGCGCTCCAGGAAGTCCTCGTTCTGCTCCAAGCGTTCGATCTCGACCTTGTGCTCAGCAATGATCCCTTCCCACCGAGGCACGTGGGTGTCCGCGAACTTGAGCGAGCGGCGGAGTTCCGAGGCTCTGGCGGCCATCCTGCGCATCAGTTCCGAGTAGGTGTCCTCGGTCTTGTCGAGCAACTCCTGCAGTTCGTTCGCTCGCCGCTCCTCGCTGCGGTACAGCGAGGCGAACGTGGAGGCGTCGCGCTCCGGCGGTGCCGCGTTCTGAACAACGGTGATGACTGCCCGTGCGCGGCGGCGCATTGCCCGCTGTGTCTCCGGCCGGAGTTCACTCCAGGGCTTCGGGTTCCAGGTGTACTCGTCGGCCCACGCTTGCAGCATTGCGTAGGCGGCCTGCTCCAGCAGGTCCTCGGCGATCTCAGGTCGCTGCTCGCGGGCGGGTTCCTGCGTCGTGGTCACGCTGCACGCTCCGGGAGCTCGACGTGCTGGCGGCCATCGAGCAGCGAGCCGCCGGCCTTCGATGTGCGTCCGCCGACCTGCTTGAAGAAGAACGGCACGTCCGCGCTCGCGCACTGGTCTCGCAGTGACCGCGCCCAGTCGAGGTTCATCGGGCGGTGCTTGGCTCCCGATTCACCTCCACAGATCACCCAGGACACCTTCTGCGCCGAGGTCGCCCAAACGTCGGGAATGCCGTGTCGTCCGTGGACGACGTCGAGGTGCGTGCCGCCTCCATCGGTGTACGCGACTCGTGTGAGGTCGACAGCTTCGAGAAGTGGTTCACACGACAGGAAGCGCACCTTCGCAGGCCTCATCAGCAGGGCCGCGATGCGCTCGTTGGCTCGACGCTGATCCTCCACTGAGGTGCCGAGCCAGACGTTGTCCGGCCAGTCGTCGCCCCACGGCGCCATGTCAGCGACGTTCTCGATGCGCTTCGTCAGCAGCTGCCAGCGCAGCCACGGCGTCTCGGCGATCAGGTCCCACAGGCGGGTGCGAGCCGCGTCGAGCTCGGCGTTGACCTCGTCGACGGGGTGCCGCTCGAAGACGTCCGACATGGAGGCGCAGAACACCAGCGCAGGCTTGCCCGCATGCTCGGCGTCGCGGTTCCACTTGAGCGGCTTGCGCCAGTTGTCCTTGCCCAGCATGCGACGCGGGCCCGAGCGGCGCCACAGTTCCTGGCCCCAGCGGTGCGCGAGGGTGTCGGCGTAGCAGAAGCGGCACGCCGGCGAGACGCGCGAGCATCCCCACCAGGCGTTGAAGGTGTGATCCGTCCACTGGATGGCGGTTTGGTCAGCCACGGCCGCTCTCCGTTTCAGCGTGCTCGGCAACGAACCGCTTGATGCGCGCCTGGTAGCACTCGGCTTCGCTGAAGTCCATGTGCTCCTGGCAGTAGCCGTGGTGATCGAGCGAGCAGGGCTCGTTCACCGTCGCGTCGTCGAGGAGAGCGATCGCGCCCTTGAGATCGGCGCGCAGGCGAGTGATGGTGCGCAGGTACTGTTCGACCTTGTGGCTGGCGAAGTGCTGCTGCAGCGCGTCCTCGACGCGTTGGGCGCGCTGCACCTGGGCGACGCCGGTCATCACCCCGGACCCGAAGATGTTGGCGAGTGCGTTGGCGGGCACGTCTACCACGGGTTCGGCGTGCTGCCACGCGCAGTTGTCGAGTGGGCACGAGATCACTTCGACGGTCACGGTCTCTGGTGAGCTCACGCGAACCACTCCTTGAACTCCGGCAGGAGTCCGCTCTGGACCATCTGGTCCGCCTCGAACTGGAGGGTTTCGGGCAAGGGCTCGCCGGTGCCGTCCACCCACTCCTGTGACGGGGCGATGTAGCCGAGTTGTCCAGCAGCATGCAGAACGGCAACCTGTCCGCCCGCATCGTTGAGCAGGTCCTCGCCGCTGGTGATCGTGAACCCGGCGAGCGGGCCGTGCGTGATGTGCTCGATCACGACGACACCCCCGCTGGCTCCTGCTCGGACTCCTCGGCGTCCTCGGGTTCGGGCAGTGGCGGCAGATCCGCTGCGTACACCCCGATGTCTGGGGCCTGGCCGTCGGCGAGGTCGGAGTCGTTCCAGCCCTTCGAGGGGGCTATGACTCCGCGGTAGCTGACGCCGATCTGAACATGGACGTTCATGGACTGGTGCACGCGGTAGAGCGACACGGTTCCGCTGTGCCGGTTCGCGATCGTGAGGAACGCGGAGAGCGCGGACGCGGTGTAGTCGGTGCGGTTCTCCACCGCCTTCATGTCCTGCGGCGCGGTGAGGTGCACGGAGGCGAGCAGCGGGAACACGGTGCGCGGGAACGTGTCGAGGTCGCTCCACGCGAACCTCTGGGTGAAGCCGTGGCCGAACAGGTCCGGGTCCTCGGCGATGACGACGTCTTCACCATCACGCCGGAGGTCGCTGACGTGGTCGTTCCTGTTGTCCTTGTTGAGGAGCTTCTTCAGGCTCTCGATCAGGGCGCGGACGTAGTTCACCGGCAGGAGCGTCGGCAGGAGGCCGCCGCCGGCCTCGACCCACGAGTGGCCGACGACGCGGCCGTTCGTCGAGGTGGCGACGAGGCAGTTCACGGCACCGACTTCGGAGTTCTCCTCGACCTTCGACGTGTGCAGCAGGATGCCGGCGCAGCCTGCGAGACCCGTCTCTTCGGCCGCGGTGAGGAGGTGGTCGTTGAGGAGGGCCAGGAGATCCTTGGTGAGTATGCGAACGGACATCAGGCGTCCTCCAGGGACAGTTGACGGGGCTTGTGGTGGGGGCAGAAGTCCCCGCTCTTGTCGCAATGCCAGCCCTGCGTGCGCAGGTAGGCGCGGGCGTAACCGAAGCGGCGGTTTTCGGAGTCGTTCTCGTGCACGAGGTAGTCGCCGCGTTCCTCGTGCTCGCAGGTGTCGCAGAAGACCGCGATCTCGCACGAGAACCGGTCGGCCCGGTACGGCGGCACGGTGACCGCGCCGGCGCCGAGCGGCCACGTGAACGTCGGGATGCCGAGCCGGGTGGACATCTCGGCCGTGTCGCGGGCGCCGCGGCTGCCGGTCGCCACTAGGGCGTGCGTCTCCTGGATCGGCTCGGGTCCGAACATCTCGTGATTGCGGTACGGGCCTGCGGCCGGGCAGTACTCCTTGCCGTCCTTGATCCGCCGGTGTCGCGGGCGGCACTGCGGCCGGCACGGCCCGTACCAGTCGGCCGGGCGCGGCTCGTCGATGCCGCCGAGCTCGCGCCAGATCGCGGCCACGTCCTGGTCGCCTTCGGGACAGTCGCCGTGGACGAGCACCGCGTTGGGGCGAGCGGCGTGGACCTGTTCGACGACGCTGCGCATGGCGGTCTTGTCGGTGTACCCGCGGGCGACGGTGAAGAGGAGGCGGATCTTCACCGGGCAGCCTTGGGGATGCGCACGTGTCCGGACATCGAGCGTGCCGAGACGTGCCGGGGGTCGCCGGTGATGGTCACGTTGCCGGACATGGCGTCCGCGTCGATTTCGGCGCCGCTGCCTGCGATCGCCCTGATGCCCCCGGACATCGTGCTGATCGACGCGGCACTCGCGACACCGTCGACGTGGATGTCGCCGGACATCGACTTGAGCATGCCGTTGTCCATCGCGCGGACCTCGATGTCGCCGGACTGGCTGCGGGCGTGCACCCGGTCGGCGCCGTCGGCGCGCAGGTCGCCGGACGTCGCGGCGAACCGGATAGCCTTGAGGTGCCCCGTCGTTCTGACCGATGCTCCGCCGGCGTCGACGGTGAGGCTGGAGCCTCGCGGCAGCCGGGCCGACAGGCGCACGCCACCGCCAGTGGCGATGACCACGGTGCCGCTGCCTCCGGCCGCTCGGCCGTTGACGACAGTCACTCCGCCGGCGTTGCCGATCACGATGTTGCCGACCGAGACCGAGCCGGTGTTGATGGACACGCTGTGTCCGTTGCGGACGATCGTCGTCGAGTTACCCGGCGTCCTCGGCAGGCGCACCGCGAACTCGTCAGCGCGCGAGCTGACCTCGGCGCGGGCGATCAGGTCGAGCGCGGTCTCATCGTCCGGCTGCTCCGGATGGAGCTCGACGACAGCGGTGTCGATGTCTTCGACGGTGACGTCGATGGTGCCGATGCTCGTGGTGAGGTCGAGCAGGACGGGGCCAGGTCGACTGTGCTGGATGGTGGTCATGCGGCGGACTCCTTGGTGGTGGTAGCCGGGCGGTCGATGACCCAAGGCCCGTGGAACCGGGTGACCGTGCGGTGCGCGACACCCGCGCTGGGGATCTCGTGCAGGGCGTCGTTGAGCGTCTCGGCGGCCGCGACGTACGCCGCGTCCTCCGGGCTCGTGCCGCGGAGGAACAGCTCGTGCTCGACGTGCTGGCGGGCCTGCGCGGCGTAGGCGTTGATCTCGTCGGCGAGTTCAAGCCAGCGATCGCGGCACTCCCACGACATCACCCTGATCGCGTCGAGGCTTGCCGCCCGAGCCAGCTCGCTTGCCACCTCGCGCGCAGCGAGCGGTGGCATGACGGCCGCGGTGTTGGCGATCGCGGCCTGGATCGTCGCCAGGGTCTCTTCCGGGCCGCGGACCTTGGTGGTCGCGGGCCGCAGTTCGGTGGCGTTCACGCGGCCACCTCGACCCGGAACGGCAGCACGGGCTGGTGGTCGCCGTCGGAGCAGGACGAGCACAGGTCGTGCGCCTCGAACACCGCGAGGATCGCCTTGCGGGTGTCGTGGTCGAGCTTGAGCACGAAGTCCCGGGACACCTGGGTCCAGTCGACGTTGAGCTCGCCGAGTCGGGCGGCGATGGACTGGGCGACGTCGAGCGGGTAGTCCCAGTTCTGGACGCGCAGCAGGGTCGGCTCGTGGGTGATGCCCCACTTGCCCTCGGCTCGCTTCCAGTCGGCGCCGTCGAACGAGCCCGTGAGCGTCTGCGTGACGATGAGCCCCGGCGTGCGGGTGGGCACGTACGGCACGTCCGCCGTCAGGCCGTCGCGGGTGGTGATCTCGGTGGTGCTGAGGCCTGCCGGGATCGGCGGTTGCTGGTCTGCTTCGCCACCGAGCCACGTCATGGGGTGCCCGTCCGCGATCTGGCGGCTCCACTGCCAGTTCAGTTCGCCCGCGGTCTCGCCGTCCTCCATGGACTTCTGGACCCAGACGGCGAGCCGGTCGGCTTCCTGCGGGTCACGCCGGCGTAGCGCTTCGAGGAACACCACGGCGGGGAACTTGCTGATGTAGTGCGCGATGGCGATGTGGTTCGGGTTGCCGGTCTTGGGATCGACGACGCGTTCGAGGAGGGAATCGGCGTCGGCGAGGGCCTGGCGGATGTAGTCCTCGGCGGTGTTGATCTCGGGTGCGGGCCGAGCGAGGCTCTGCGCCCCTTCAGTGGCTTGGGGTTCCTGTCCCATGGCGAGGGTCCTTCCAATCGCGCCCCGTCGATCTGGGGCGGGCAAACGGGTGGTCTTGATCAAGCGGGCTACTGCAGGCCCAGCTGCACGCGACGACCTGGCGCGAGGTGCGGGCGGCAGTCGAGGCACGGGACGGCGTTTTCGCGGTCGACCCAGCCCTTGACGCACTTGCTGCACTCGCTTGGTCCGTGCGCAGGCGGAGGCACGACGGGCGCGGGCAAGTCCGCGGTCAGGTCGTCGTCCAGGTCGTCGTCGAAGCGGTCGTCGTGGCTCACGACTGCTCCAGGTTCTGGCGCACCCGCGCGAGCTCGGCGGCGGCCTCGGCGCGGCGTCGCTCGTCGTCGGGCGAGTTGCGAACGCGGGGACGCTTCAGCGAGAACGGCATGGCGAACAGTCGGCGGAGCTTCCAGCGCGCTTCACGCGTCGTGGCGAGCTGGGCGGCCACTACCTCGAAGGCGGCCTTCGCATCGTCACGCGTCTGGTCCGAGGCCGGAGCGGGGCCGGGCAGCGCAAGCATCGGCGTCCGATCGGCGCGTCGAGCCTCGTGGATGAGGGCGGTGATGTGGGCGGGCTTCATGTACTCGGTCGAGTAGGTGATGTGCTGCTTCACTGCCTCAGCCGCCTCATGCGCACGCCACTTCGCGGTGTGTGCGGCCATCAGCCAGACGGTGACCATGTCGGCACTGGGCTTGCGGTGGTCGCTGTTCGCGATCAACGTCAGCAGGTCGACCATCTGGGCGTGAGTCATCGGCGTGTAGTTGCTGGCGTTCATCGGTGATCACCTCGCGAGTGGGGTGCGGGTAGCGAGATCAGCAGGGGCAGCGCGTCGGTTCCGGTCGCAGCGAGAGGCATCTGGTCCGGCGCGAGCTGCCAGGTCGCCGGACCGGCGCTAGGGCCCGGCTGGGATGGCCCCTGCTTGAGGGCCTGCCACTCGGCGGTGATGTCGCGGCTGGGCTTCGGCTTGCGCTGCTCCCATTCGCGAAGGGCTTGGAGCCGCAGTTGGTCGTACTGCTTCCGGAACTTCGGCATCGACAGGACGTTCGCTTTCCAGAACGAGTCCGCGGTGGCCCAGTCGATGAGGTTGAGAGCGTGCTGAAGTTCGCGGCCGTCGCGGTCGAGCAGCAGGCGTGCGTCGGTGCGCCACTTCGCGGTGATCGTTGCCTTCACGCCGTTGGCCGTGAGGCGTTCGTGGAGGCGTTCGCACAAGGCGTTCACGTCGTCGCGAATCGCGTCTTCCGTAGGAGACGCGAGTTGTTCTTTTGGTAGTTCATATGGCAGGTCAAGGGCAGGTGTAGCCGGGATGACCTGCGGTTCTGACGGTGGTGACACCGTCAATGACGGTGTGCCACACCGTCGATGACGGTCCGCCACAGCGTCAGTGACGGTGTCGGACACCGTCAGGCTGACGTCGTCAGACGGCGTCATCTGACGGTCCACCGCACCGTCAGCCTGACGCTGTGCCACACCGTCAGATCCGGTGCGCCGACGCTCTTCGTATCGCCGCTGCCGCTCGCGCTGCTTCTCCAGCGCGCGCTCGCGACGCTCGTCGTTGACGCCCCTGCCGGAGCGCTCGATGTCGAGATCCAACTGCCACACCGTCGTTCCACCGGTGAGCTCAGCGGTCTTCGAGATCAGGCCCTTGGCCTGGATGCGGTCGAGTGCCTGCTGAACGGTGTCGGTCGTGATGTGGCAATCCTCGGCGAGGGTGCCCAGACCGGGCCGCGCGTTCTTGCCGTCCTTGTCCGCGTACGTCGCGAGCGTCAGCAACACGAAGTGCGCGGTGAGATCCGGCCGGCCGTCGGCGCGGGTCATCGTGGGGACCCGCTTCGCCCATGCGATCGGCGTGAACGCCGTTCTGCGGGGCATGTGGCCTCCAAAGGCTCGAAGGGAGGCGCGGTCATGCCGCTGCCGTGATGTCGTTGACGGCGTTGGGTTGCAGCCCTAGCCGCTCTCGGATGCGGGCGGTCGTGTATTCCGTCATCTGCGTGTGCGCAGCGACCTCCGCATCGAGCCACCCGAGCTCGTGCACCAGGTGCCACACGAGGTCCTCCCGGTCCCTGGTAGGCAGAGACTCGGCCGGCTCGCGGCCCTCGAGGCAGCGCACCCACAACTTCCAGCTCGCGTGCGGCCGTCCAAGAACAAGCGCGGCAGGCAGCGCACGACGGCGCGCCGCGGTCATGCCGACCTCTTCTCGGCCCAGGCCTTCGATGCGGCGCGGTCCATGCAAGCCGCGACGATCTCGTGTCCGAAGAACTCGCCGAACTGATGGCAGACCTCCTCGGTGGAGTTGACGAGGAGCTCGCCGAGGCCTTCGGCTGAGACGCGAACGGTGTCCTGATTCCCTCGACGAATCCTCGCGGCGGAGGACCGGATCGTGTGGGCGTGCTTGCAGTCGGCGCAGGGCTCTTCACCGCGGGCAGCGTGCGCGTCGAACCCGCTGCTGGTGCCGTGCTCGACAGGGGTCGTCCTAGCCCGCCTCATCGCGCACCTCCAGGAGTGGCGCCGTGCTCGGAGGGGATACGGCCAGTGCCCTGGCAGCGGTCGGTGTAGAAACCGGGCGTGTGGGCGAAGTGGTAGCGAATCTGCCCACGCTCATCGAGGGCACGCCCGTCACGCCCGCACCACGGGCAGGTGACCCGCTCGACGTGGCGCGGTGCAGCGAGCACGATCCAGGTCGCGAGGTCCTCGTCCGTGAGGAACTTCTCGAAGCGGCCGTGCCCGTCGTACGCCGTCCAGTACTGCTCGCCGTTGAACCGCAACGCGATCCGCGTGCCCTCAGGGTTCATGCGCGCTTCGGGGTTCATGCCGCCAGCTCCCACTCGGCCTGCAGCGGGTGCTGCTCGGCCGGCGTCCACCCCGTCGCCCCGGGCAGTTCGTACTCCTCGCGCCCGAACCTGCGGACAGGCCAGTCCTCGGGGCTGTTGTCCAACGGCACCAACCAGCCGTCGATGCGGGCCTGGGCACGTTCCTGGTTTTCCATCCAGTCGTGACACATGCCTGGCGTGGTTGCGGAGCCGCACACGGTGACGAGGTTCGCCATCGTGTTCTTGCCGCCGCGACCACGCGGAAGCCTGTGCTGCAACGAGTACGGGCAGTTGCGGATGTCACGGCCGCAGCGCTGGCAGGTGTAGTCGTCACGCGTCAGCACGGCGTCGCGCATCTTCTTCGTCGGCCCCGTGTAGCGCGGAGACTTCGTTGTTCCCGTCTGCTTGAGACCCGTGCCCGCGCCAGCCTTGGAGTTGAACGAGGTGCGGCGCATGGGCTCGGTGCGGGGAGGGAACGCGGTGCGCTCCAGCTGCTTCCTGCGGATCACGCGACGCTCCCTTCCATGTGCGATTGGGTGCGGTCGCGCGCCTCGGCGCACCGCAGCGCCTCACGTGCCGCCTGCTCGAACCCGTGGGCGAAGGCGTCGACAACGGACCGCGTCCACGCCTCCGTGCCAGCAACCCCGTCAACAGCGGCACATGCCCGTCGGGTGATGTCGTTGACGAGGCGCTCGGCTTCGGCCAACGCGGGCATGTGCCGGGCGCGATCCGCCAACACGAGTGCCATCAGGCGCTGTTCGCGGACCTGGATTGCTGCTGCCGCACGGTGTTCGCTGCTATCCAGGTGGACCTCGGGACAGGTGACGCACTCCGGACAGCACGGCGTGCAGTCGTCGGCGCAGCACCCGGCGGGCCGGTGGCCACCGCAGCACACCGTGACCACCCCCGTCCGCACCAGTGCGGTCTTCACGACGCCACGCCGACATGGATGTGGTCCCGGACTGCGGTGCTGGTCTTGTGCACGTGCCGGCCTACTTCGGTGGCCAGGCCGCGCAGCGACACCGCCGTGCTGTCCGCGAGATTGAGAACAGACCGCTCTTCAGGAGTGAGGAGCCCCTTGACGTCCTTGGCCATTGCGGCGGCGCCTGCCTGCTCCATCTCGGCCCACAGCCCGTTGAGTCCAGCGCGCTTGTCCAACGTCAGCAACCGGTCGACTAGGGAGACGATCGTGGCGTCAGTCGATGCCGGGATCTCGTCCTGCGACGGCTCCGGTGCTGCACTGGGCGGAGGAGGAAGCGGTCTCGGTGCGACTGTCTGCCGCCCCGGCACTGCGCGCACGGGCGGCTCCTCGCCGGGCATGGTCTGGTCGGCGTCGAGCACGCGCACCACCGGCATCGGGGTGTTGACGGTGCAGCCGGACCAGTCCCACACGATCGCCGCAGGGCTGAAGTTGGCGCGGAGCTGGCGTCGCTGGGTGGCGTTGAGCCGAGTGCGTTCGGGCGTCTGAAAGGACACGATCTCCGGCTTCGCACCGTGCACGTAGCGAATCCAGGCGGTGACGTCGAATCCCAGCTGGTCCTGTGCCTTGAGGACCCATCTGCCGTCCGCGTTGCGCTTCTCCCGCGCGATCATGATCACGGGGCCAGGCCAGGTGAGGATCTTGGTCATGAGCTGCCGGTGGCGATTACCGAGGAGCGTCCACAGGTCCGCGTCGATCTCTACCTTGACCTCGGAGGAGTACGCGGCAGCCGGATCAAGGCCATGCCTGATCAGCTCCGAGGCGGTGCGCCGCCGGGCCCGCCGGTCGCCGAGGTTGGACAGCATCATCCACTCGCTGCTCATGGTGTTCACGATCAGCGCGCTCGGCATGCCGCCGGTGGCGGCGACCTCACGGGCGACTTCCCATGCGGCGTCGACCTGCCCGATGATGTCGGCCCACGTGCCGTCGTGGTCGAGCAGTTCGAAGTCGGCGTCGGGTGCGGCACCGTAGATGTCGCCAGTCGAACCGGTGTTGAGTTCCAGCCAGTAGCTCGTGACGAGCCGGGCGTCACCGGTGAACGACGCGGCCGCCCAAGCGGCGTCGCCAATGGAAGCCTCGTCACCGGTGAACAGGACCCGCTGCCAGCCGCCCGCACCGGTGGGACGGCGTGTACGCAGGGCGGTCACTCGTCACCGCCGAGCATGTTGCCTTCCATGTCGACGATGCCGCTCACGATCAGGTCGTCGACGACGCTCGGGTTGCGGAAGGTCACGTAGACCTTGGGGGCGCTGGGTTCCACGACGATTCCGGGAGGAGCGTCCACGCCGACCTCGCCGCCGAAGCCCATCGGCCGCTGGGCGAGCCTGGACTTCAACGCGAGCTCGTTGATCACGTGGTCCGGGACGACATCGACCTCTTCGAGCAGGTACGGCGCGAACTGCTTGAGCACGTTGAACACGTGCTGCTCGGTCGTGCCTGGCATCAGACGCGTCTGCTTCTCGACCTTGTCGGCGTAGCGCTCCTTCACCCACTCCTTGCTCGCCGACGGGTCGACCACCTTCGCGGTGTAGGTGAGCTTCGAGACGGTGATCTGGACGAACTCTTCGTCGGCGTTGAGCGGGTTCATCACCGGCAGGGAACCCTTGCGGCCCAAAACCCTCACGACGTCGGCCTTCGCCGCCTCGTCGACCTTGTTGAACCGCTCGGCGTTGCGGTTCGCCACTGCGGCGCGGATCAACACCGCGTTCAACGCCTTGACAGCGGTGTCCTCGACGACGGGAGCTTCAACCTCCGTCGACGGGTCACCCGGCTGGATCTCCTCGTGCACGTCGGCCTGCTCCATGCCCGTGCTGATGTCCGTCGTCACGCTGCGTCCTCCTGAGCGGGCTTCTTCACCTGGAACCGGTAGGGCTCGCCGTCGATCGAGACGACGAGGTCGTGACCGGTGATGTCGTTGGTCCAGCACACGTAGCGGGCGGAGGCGATGGCCGCGTGCACGCGGGCGAGGTCCCAGTCCGCGCCGAAGCCGGAGGGGCTGAAGCAGTGCACGATCTGGCGGACCGTCTGGTCGCTGTACCCGGTGCCGTCGCAGTGGTCGCAGTTGCCCTTGATGGCGAACGCGGCGCTGGTGGCGAGCTGCTTGATCTGGTCGCGCTCGGCGGCGTCGCGCACCACGGAAGATGCGTTCGCGGCCAAAGGTGTGCGATCCTTGCTGTGCATAGGGGTTGGACTCCCTTGTTCAGTGGCGAATGAATGGCCGTCTGCTTGGCCGGGTGCGACCGGCTTGGTGGGCGGCCTTCGTCATCCGGCCTTGGGCTGGCGGCGCGGGGGACGCGCGCGGAGCGGAACGACTTCGTTCCGGCTCTCCGACTGCCGTCGCCGCGGCTGGGCGCGACGACGTGCTGTCGTCGTCGGCTTTTCGGGGGTCATGACGGGCAGCTCTTCGAAGATCGCGACGATCTCGTTGAGGTGCGCGTCGGTGAACCTGTACGAGCCACCGACCTTCGTGAACGGGATCTGCCGGCGTCGCGCCTGGTCTTCCACCCACCACTTCGAGACCTTCAGCGCATTGGCGACCTCTTTGGCCGTGTGCAGTTCGGGCAGCTCGGACATCAGGCAGCGCTCCGCTCGCGGTCGGCACGCCACTCGGCCACCAAAATCGTCCGGTTCCCACTCCTGAAAACAGGACGACGAGGGCATGCTTGCGCAAGCCCGATCAGCTGCTGATCCCCCTGGAAGGGTGCGTCGCCCGTGATCATGCGGCGAGCGTTTCTTCGGACAGGCTCTCGCGGATCTTGATGAACAGCGCGTCCGATTCCACCTGAAGCGCCTGCGCGAAACGCGCGGCGACCTTCTCGTCGGTGTCGATGCGCTGGCCGCTGCGGAGCTGCTCGATCGTGGTCTTGCTCGTTCCGACCAGCTCTGCGGTTCGCTGGATGGACAGACCGTGCACCTCCATCAGCTGTCTGATCAGGCGCGGACGGACGATGAGCCTCATGCTGGCGACCCTCATAGGCACCCCCTTCGCTCCTTGACTTTTGACGAGGACACGACCGTACGCTGGGATGTCCTGTTCTGCAATATCAAAACAGGACGACCGTTGGTCTGTTCGGCCTCGTCTGAACAGGTTCAGGCGGCCTAGCAGGGAGAATGGCAAGTTTGGGGAACATAACGATCGTGGGACACTGCATTCGTGTTCCGCAGGACGGGCGGATCACCGACACCCCACGACCGTCCGGAGGCTCGCCGATGGGTCACTTCAGTGACTACCTCAACAAGCATCCGCGAACGGCTGGCATGTCCGCCAGCAAGTTCGCGGAGGCAGTCGGTATCAGCAGGAACACGGCGAACGAGTTCCTCCAAGGGAGAACCCTGCCCCACGAAGGCACCCTGCAGAAGATCTCACGCACCTTCGTCGAACTCCCGCTCGCGAAGATGCAGGAGCTGGTGCTGCTCGATACTCCGGTTGACCTGCCCGGCGTTGAGCTTCTCAACTTTGAGCAGCGCGGCCTGGTCAGGGAGATCGTCAGGCAGCTACTGAAGGCCTCAGGGCGGGAGGCTCGAAACCCGGAGCAAGAGCCTCGGACCGAGGACAACGTGGTGCAGCTCCCCGTGTCGAAGCTGCCCGACCGGGTGAAAAAGGCCGCGTACGACCCACCCTCAGACGAGTAATCACTGACGGTTACTTGCACACGTACACCCGTTACCCGGATGGAGCAGCCCGAGAGTTACAGGCAACTCAACATTCATCGAGAAGTTGCCCCAACGAGGTGAAGATTCCACCCCGCGTACCCAAACAGTCGTAACGGCGCCCACCCGAACAGCGCTATCGGCGCCGTGCACCACATTCCGCCGCTCCTCCAACTGCTTGACACGCTGCTTGGTCACGCGCAGGAAATCACGATCCGCCGTGGCGTCCCCGATGTGGGACTCGCTGAAGTCGACTTCGCCGCGCACCTCATCACCGTCAAGGACGGCCTGAGTCCCGGCCAGCTCCACGTTGCGCTCGTGCACGAGTTCGTCCACCTGCTCCGCGGCCCGGCCCGCATAGGCCGCGAGCACCTCGAAGAAGCGGCTGTGCACAACGAGGTTGCCCGCCTCCTTGCTCCACGGCACGAGCTTCCTGCCATCCTGCATGGTGCAAACCCCACCGAGATCGCCGAACGCCTCGTGATCGATCGGCACACCGCGCGCCTTGCCCTTGGCCTTGCGCGCGCGGAGGACGCGACAGGAGCCGCCTGATGGGCTACGCGGAGAAACGCACGGGCAAGGACGGCGTGTACTACCGCGGCCGCTACAAGATCAGCCCTGGACGCTACGGCACCGTCGCAGACGCGAACGGACGCACGATCAGGTTCAGCACCAAGCGCAAAGCCGAAGAGTCCGCGAACGACGAAGAGGCAAAGGTCCGCGCCGGCTCGTGGCGCGACCCCGCAACCGGCCAGACCCCACTCATCGACTACGCCTCACGCTGGTACGCCGCGCAGGACCTCGCACTGTCCACGATGGAGTCCTACAAGACCAACCTCGAGGTGCACATCCTGCCGCAGTTCGGGGACACGGCGATCGGCGCTATCAGTGCGTTCGACATCGCCGAGTGGGAGAAAGAGCAGCGGGCGGCCGGGTACGCGCCCAGCACTGTCAACAGCTGGCGAGGCACTCTGCACCTCGTTCTCGCGGACGCGGTCGAGGACGAAGTGATCCCGTCGAACCCGGCGTCGCGGCGCCGCGGGCGCGGCAAGCGCGCTGGCCGATCAAGCGACCGAGGCCCAGAGAAGGTCTTCACGAACGCATTGGGCGCGTTGCTGATCGCCGAGCGGGCCGCGCTGCTGTCCGGCCGTGACGACGAGTTCGTGGCGGTCGTGACGAAGTTCTACACCGGCGTGCGTTGGGGCGAGCTTGTCGGCTTGGAGACCGAGCACACGCGTCTGCGATCGATTCGCATCGAGTGGCAGCTGTACGAACTCAGCACGGGGGTGCTGCACCGCTGCCCGCCGAAGGACGACTCCTACCGCGACATCGACGTGCCGGCGTTCCTCTCGCGCCTACTCTCCGACCACATTGCTCGGACCGGGCCGACGCCGTGCGCGTGCCATGGCCGGACCTACGTGTTCAGCGGCGCGCACCAGGAGAACCGCGTGGCTAAGCGGCCTGGCGCGAAGCTCGCCGACGTCGCCCGGCGCGCCGGGGTCTCGACGGGCACAGTGTCGAACGTGCTCAACCATCCCGAGCGGCTGGCCGAGGAGACCCGCGTGCGGGTCGAGCAGGCAATCGCCGAACTTGGGTTCGTACGCGGCGGCCGCGAGCGGGAGACCGCGCCACACTGGCGTCGCAACGGCTACGCGGCGTGGCTCTTCCAGCCGGCAGCGACGGGCTTCTACCCGAAGAAGGCGCCGTACGACGCACGGCCAGTGCCGGTGCTCGCCGAGCCGTGGCCCGGAGTACCAGTGCGCGGGCGCAACGCTCCTGGACGTGCGGACGCGTGCTGGACGCCGATAGCCAAGGGCCTCACTCCACACGGCCTCCGGCACTCGCACAAGACGTCTCTGGTGGAGAAGGGGATCCCGAAGCCGCTTCAGGACGAACGCTTCGGCCACATGGACGGGACGGTGCAGGGTCGCTACTCCCACGTCACCGAGGACATGCGGGCCCGGCTGCTCGCCGAGCTGACAGCGGACTGGGAAACGGCGCTCGACGAGCGGATCGCGATGAACCCGCGGTCGCCGGTTGCCGTACTGGACGAGCTGCTGCAGGCGCGCGCCCGCCGGGTCAGCGAGCAGTCGCGCGAGCAGTCACGGGGACGGGTTCGGCGGACGCTAGGGCTGGCGTGACAGAACCGCAGAATCAAGATCGTCTCCCGAGATTCTCCCGAGACGCCCCGTGAGACAAATCAGGGCCGGTTCTCTCTCCCGAGAAAACCGGCCCTGAACTGCGATAATCGACCGTCGGGACGACAGGATTTGAACCTGCGACCCCTTGACCCCCAGTCAAGTGCGCTACCAAACTGCGCCACGTCCCGGCCACACTCCCGGTTTCCCGGCGTGCATGAGAAATCCTACAACACCGCGGACAGAGATCAAAAACGACCCCCGCAACAGGCCGCGAGCTGCGGAAATACGGCGGGGACCCGAAGTTCGGGTCCCCGCGTCCCTCGGTCCGACCGATCCCCCGATCCTCGACCGACACCCCGATCATGCGGTGGCGGCGTCTCGGGCGCCACCTCCTAAAGTCGAGTCTTGTCCGTCAACCTTCGGCTTACCGGGCGGTAGGACCGCGCTCACGCTGAAGCCGCCGTCTGCTCGGTACGAGGTGGTGAGGGTGCCGCCTGCCAGGCGTACTCGTTCGGACAGGCCGTGCAGGCCCGCGCCTCCGCCGTCGCCCGGGGGTGGTAGGTCGCCTGGGCCGTTCACCACTGAGACGCGGACTGGTGTGGCTCGGTCCACGGTGACCGTGACTGTGGCGCCGGGGGCGTGTTTTGTCACGTTGGTCAGGGATTCCTGGACTACTCGGAACAGGGCCCTGGAGACGGCTGGGGACAGTGGGGTGTCGCCTGTTTCGGACAGCGTTACGGAGACGCCGGCTACTCGGGCTCGCTCTATCAGTTCCTGCAAGGACGGGTAGGTGGTGTCCGAGTTCAGGAGGCCCAGGGCCGCTCGCATTTCGGACAGGGATTCCTTTGCCAGGGCGCGTAAGCGGAGGGCGGTTTCGCGTACGACCGGGTCTGGGGCGGTGGCGGCCAGGGCGGCTGACTCGACTGCTATCAGGGTGGCGTGGTGGCCTACCGCGTCGTGGATCTCGCGGGCTATTCGGGCTCGTTCCGCGGCACGGGCCGAGGTCTCTTGGGCCTCCAGTTCGGCGGCGCGCGCTCGGCGGGTTTCGTAGAGCGACTGGGTCAGTTCCTTGCGGGTGGTGTTGAGGGCGCCCAGGGCTGTGGGGGCTGCTGCCAGGCCGAAGGCGAACGCGGTGGCCAGCAGCAGGGGGCCTATTGGGATTGTCTGGGTCATCAGGACCGGGGCGATGGAGGCCACGGTCATGAGCAGGACCCAGAAGACCTGGACCGGGATCGACTTCTCCTTGCGGCCCAGGCGGTATTGGGCCACCAGTGCCGGGGCCCAGCCCAGGCCGCCGGCTACTGCTGGGACGCACAGGAGAGAAGCGAGCCACGGCCAGCGCAGGCGCAGAGGCAGCAGCAGAGAGGCGGCCACAGCGGTCCACAGGGACCATTCGAACGGGCGGTCCTGGGTCATCAGGACCACTCCCGCGGTGATGGCCACGGTGAGGACTTCGCGCAGTACTGGCCTCACCACACACCGACCTGGTGCGCGACGAGAGCCGCCTGCACCCGGTTCTCCACGCCCAGTTTGGTCAGGACGGTGGAGACGTAGCTCTTCACCGTCGCTTCGGACAGGCAGAGTTCCTCGGCGATCGAGTGGTTCGAACGGCCTGCCGCGACCAGTTCGAGGACCTGGCGTTCGCGGGCCGAGAGCGAGTCGAGCTGCCGGTTGGCTCGGAAGCCGCGCAGGCGCGGTAGCAGGCGGGCGGTGATGCGCGGGTCCAGGACCGCTCCGCCTGCCGCGAGGTCGACCACGGCTCGGACCAGGGCTTCCGGTTCGGCGTCCTTCAGCAGGAAGCCCTGGGCGCCGAGGTCCAGGGCGGTCGCCACGTAGTCGTCCAGGTCGAACGTGGTCAGCACGGCGATCGCGGGCGGGGTGGCCCAGGTGCGCAGCCGGCGGACCGCCTCCAGGCCGTCCACGCCCGGCATCTGGACGTCCACCAGGACGACGTCGGGCAGGTGCGCCAGGACGGCCTCCACCAGGGAAGCGCCGTCGGCTGCCTCGCCGACCACCTCGACCCGTCCGTCGGCCTCGAGGAGGACTTTCAGGCCCCGCCGCAGCAGGGCCTCGTCGTCGGCTAGCACCACGCGTACGGCCACAGACCCAACCAACCGCACCCCATGACAAAGGGCAACCAGATCGGCCGGGTCGTCACCCGGAGAAACTACTTCTTGGCGGCGCCGGCCTTCTTCTTCTCGCGCACGCGCACGGAGATGCGGACCGGGCTGCCCTCGAAGCCGAACTCCTCGCGGAGGCGGCGCTCGATGAACCGGCGGTACGACGCCTCCAGGAAGCCCGTCGTGAACAGCACGAACGTCGGCGGGCGGGTCGAGGCCTGCGTCGCGAACAGCACCTTGGGCTGCTTGCCGCTGCGCACGGGCGGCGGGGTGGCGGCGATCAGCTCGGTCAGCCACTGGTTCAGGCGGCCGGTCGGAACGCGGGTGTCCCACGAGTTCAGAGCGGTGCGCAGCGCGGGGGCGAGCTTGTGCACGGCGCGGCCGGTCAGGGCCGAGATGTTGACCTTGTCCGCCCACGGCACGCGCACGAGACCGCGTTCGAGTTCGCGGACCATCTCGGTGCGGCGGTCCTCGTCGACGAGGTCCCACTTGTTGAACGCCAGCACGCACGCGCGGCCCGACTCGACGACCATCGTCAGGACACGCAGGTCCTGCTCCGCCAACGGCTCGTGCGCGTCCAGCAGCACGACCGCGACCTCGGCGGTCTCGATCGCGGACTTGGTGCGCAGCGAGGCGTAGTACTCGGCACCGCCGGAGAACTTGACCCGCTTGCGCAGGCCGGCGGTGTCGACGAAACGCCAGATCTCGCCGTCGAGCTCGACCAGCGAGTCGACCGGGTCGACGGTGGTGCCCGCGACCGAGTCGACGACCGAGCGGTTCTCGCCCGTCAGGCGGTTGAGCAGGGACGACTTGCCGACGTTCGGCTTGCCGACGAGCGCCACGCGGCGGGGGCCGCCGTTGCCGGCGCCGAAGTCGTCGCGCGGGGTCTCCGGCAGCTTCGAGAGGATCACGTCGAGCATGTCGCCGGAGCCGCGGCCGTGCAGGCCGGACACCGCGATGGGCTCGCCCAGGCCCAGCGACCACAGCGACGCGACGTCGGCCATCAGCCGGTCGTCGTCCACCTTGGACGCGCAGAGGATCACGGGCTTCTTGGACCGGCGCAGGACCTTCGCGACGGCCTCCTCGGTCTGCGTCGCGCCCACCGACGCGTCCACGACCAGCAGGATCACGTCCGCGGTCGCCATCGCGAGCTCGGCCTGCGCGGCCACGGAGGCCTGCAGCCCGACCGCGTCCGGCTCCCAGCCGCCCGTGTCGACCACGGTGAACTTGCGGCCGTTCCACAGCGCGTCGTACGCCACCCGGTCACGCGTCACGCCCGGCACGTCCTGCACCACGGCCTCTCGGCGGCCGATGATGCGGTTGACCAGTGTGGACTTGCCGACGTTCGGCCGTCCGACCACCGCGAGCACCGGCTGTGGCGGCGCGGCTTCCTCACCGTCAGAGCCGTCGAGGTCGCCGAAGGCTGACCAGTCGGCCTCGTCCTCCCAGGTGCCGTCCAGGTCCGTCATCGTCTTCCCTCACTCGTGCGAAGTCCATCAAGTTCGGCGACCAGTGTCGCCAGGCGATCACGCACCTGCTCGGTGGCAACGCCCAATGCAGCCCGTCCCTTCCCCTCGGGAAGGTGGAACGGCTCACCGATCAGCACGTCGACCTCGGGGCGCCAGCCCTTGGCCTGGTAGGTCCCGCGGCAGGCGATCGGCAGCACCATCGCGCCGGACGTCTTGGCCAGCCACGCGGCGCCGTTCTGCGCACTCGCCACGTCGCCCTCGCCGCGCGTGCCCTCGGGGAAGATCCCGATCACGCCGCCGGCCTTGAGCACGGACTGCGCGGTGACCAGTGCCGTGCGATCGGCTTCGCCCCGCTTGACGGGGATCTGGCCGATCTTGCGCAACAGGTTGCCGACGACGCCCTTGAACATCTCCTGCTTGATCAGGAACGTCACGCGCCGGGGCAGCGCCCCGAACAGGATCGGCCCGTCAGACATCGAGCTGTGGTTGGCGACGACGACCACGCCGCCGCTCAAGGGTACGCGGTCGCGGCCGTGCACCCGAATCCGGAACTGCCAGGCGTAGGGAACCCGCCCGATCCAGCGTCCGAGGTCGAACAGCCAGGGCACCGTCCCCGCGGGAACGCTCACCCGGTCACCCGCAGCCCGCGGCGCTCCACGAGCTCCAGCAACGCCCGGATGGTGCCCGCGAGGTCGAGGTCGGTGTTGTCGAGTTCCACCGCGTCGCCGGCCGCCTTCAACGGCGACACGGCGCGCGACGAGTCGTACTTGTCACGCCGCTGCACGTCGGCGAGCGCGGCGTCCACAGTGGACTGACGTCCGGCGGCGGTGTCCTGTTTGGTCCTGCGCGCGGCCCGCGCGTCGGCCGATGCCGTCAGGTAGACCTTCAACGGGGCGTCGGGCGACACGACCGTGCCGATGTCGCGCCCCTCGACGACGATCCCGCCGACGTGGTCGACGGCGTCCGCGATGATCGCGCGCTGCTGGGCGACGAGCAGTTCCCGCACGTGCCTGGTCGCGGAGACGGGTGACACCGCCAGCGACACCTCCGGCCCGCGGATCTCGGCCGACACGTCGTCGCCGTCGAGCGTGATGCCGGGTTTCTGGGGGTCCGTGCCGACGACGAGCACCGCGCCGTCCACGACCGCGGCGACCTTGACCTCGTCCGCCGGGTCGACGCCCGCGCGCAGCACCGCCAGCGCGATCGCCCGGTACATCGAGCCGGTGTCGAGGTAGCGCGCGTCCAGCGCCATCGCGACGCGCTTGGCCACGGTGGACTTGCCGGTGCCGGCCGGTCCGTCGAGAGCGACCACACCGCGCAACTGACCCTGGCCCACAGCAGCTCCCTCCGAGACACCCACGGCCCACATTGTGCCTGGTGCGGACGCTCACACCGGCACCGGGACGGTCCAGGTGCCGATCATCCGGAATCATGCCCCGGTGAACTTGCGCAGGTGGCGGCTCGCCGTCGTGGCGTTCGCCGTGTCGGTCATCGGTGTCCTGATCTGGCTGACCACTCGGGACGTGGGCGACGAACTCGCCGGCGGGACAGGGGTGGTGCTCGCGGTCGCGGGCCTGGTGGCCGGTTTGCTGAGCCTGCGCGCCACGGCCGTGCGTGACCCGGACCAGGCTCTGGAGGACCTCGCCCGGCTCGTCGCCGAGCGCTGGCAGACCGAGGCCGGCGCACAGCGGGACGCGCGCTGGGCGTCGACCGGACGGCCGGTCGCCCCGAGCGCCGCGGAGGTCATCGGCACCGGTGTGGTCGCGGGCAGGCCGATCCGGCTGAAGCTGCACGGCGGGGCGGCCGACCTGGCGAAGGCACTGCGCGCACTGCCCGCACACCAGCTCGTGGTGCTGGGCGAGCCGGGTTGCGGCAAGACGAGCGCCGCGATCGAGCTCACGCTCCGCCTGCTCGCCCAGCGTGAACCCGGCGACCTGGTGCCGGTGCTGTTCCCGCTGGCCTCGTGGGATCCCCGGAAGCACGACCTGGACACGTGGATGGCGCGCCGGATCTCGGCGGACCACCCGGTGTTCCGCGGGCGTGGGAAGCGAGTGGCACGAGAACTCGTCGACCGCGGGCTCGTGCTGCCCGTGCTGGACTCGCTGGACGGGGTCACGTCGAAGGTCGACGCCGTGCGGACCATCGCGGGCATGACCAGGCCGATGGTGCTCACCTGCCGCGCCGACGACTACGAGGAGATCATCCGGGAGAGCGGTGTCCTGGTCGGACGCGCCGCCGTGGTCGAGCTGACGCGTTTCCCGGTCGGCGGGGGTGAAGCGCCCAGCGAAGTCCACATAGGACTCGTGGCTCGGGAGAGCCTGCTCTGAAGGTCTCGATCGGTGGAATCCGCAACAGGCCTGAGCTCCCGTGACCGATCTCGTGTGCGCACAACCGATCACATGGAGGGCTCAGTGACCACCCTGGAACAGCACAGCGCCGTCGAGGCGTTGCTGCACCGCACGCTCGCCACGCACAAGTCGATGTTCCTCGCCACGGCGGGTTCCGACGGCTCGTGGGTGAGCGGCGTCTACTTCGCCGAGGACGGGCCGCACACGCTCGTGCTCGTGCTGGAGGAGCGCGGCCGCACGCTCAAGGCGATCAAGGAGAACCCCGAGGTCGCGCTGGTCGTGTCGACCGGGTCGCCGATGGAGCCGTTCCTGCAGGCCCGCGGCACCGCCGTGGTGGTCGACGGCGCCGAGGACGAGGCCGTGCGGCAGCGGCTCGTGACGAAGGTGCCCGAGGTGGCGCCGTTCCTGGCCACGCCGATCCGCACGGTCAAGGTGTCCGTGCCGTCGTGGCGCGTGACGGACATCCCCAACGGCTGGTTGCCCGGCAAGGACTTCAGCGCGTGACGTCGCCGGCGCCCCGCTCGTCCGGGCGGGGCGCCGCGAGCCGCTGGAACTCCTCCTCGGAGATCGGCAGCGTGCGCGACCAGGGCGACCCGTTGACCGGTTGCCAGCCGTCCGGGGTCCACCGCTCGTACTCCAGTTCGTACGGATTCGGCAGCCGCCTGACCAGAACGGGGACGTCGCCGAAGTGGTAGACGTCGTCGTTCTCGCGCAGGACCGCCTGGTAGTCGTGAGGCCGGCCGCGGAACCTGCGCGATCTCGCCGTCATCACGGCGACGTAGCGGCTCATGCGGAAGTGGCGCTCGCCGAACTCCACCACCCACCAGCCCGGCTCCAGCCGCCCGAGCACGTCGGTGTGCCGCCAGCCGAGGTCGTCGGGGGTCTCGTCGGCCGATCCGGTGCGGCGAACGAGCTCGTAGACGTAGTACCCGTCCTCCTTCTCGAGGCCGTGCCAGACGTCGAAGTACCTGACCTCGGCGGTCTCCCGACCCCGGCTGGTCCGTTCCACGTCCTCGCGGCCGACCGGCAGCACGACGCGGTCACGCGGCTCCCTCCCCAGCACCCACTCGCCCTCACCCAGGTACGTCTCCCATTCGCCGTCGCCGCTCGCGGGGCACCGGATCAGGGCGTGCGCGCGGCCGACGTCCACGACGTCGCCCAGGCTCTCGAACTCCGCGAAGTAGTAGTGGCCGTCCACCGGTTCGGCCTGCCGCCGTGCCGTCAGAAGGGCGACGACCTCTTCGCCGGGCGCCTGCGACGGCTTCTCGGGCTGCTGGGCATCGGTGCGGCGCAGGAGGTGCTCCACCTCGGCCCGGGTCGCCTCGCGGTAGTCGTCGTAGGAGTCGCGGTCCTTCGCCCTGGACAGATCGCTGCTCCGCTCCCACACGCCGTGACCCTCATACCGCTCTTCGTGGTAGGCGCTGATGGTGCGGTAGAGCCCTTTGGCGTTGCCGGCATCGGACATGCCGTGCCCGTCCGCGAACAACGCGTAATAGCGGTAATCGGCCAGATAGGGCTGGAACACGCGATCACCCCCCAGTGATCGCTCGACTTTAGCGGGCGGAACCGGTGTTCGGAACGCACACTGGGCCCTCCGGCCTGGAGGCGCCCCATGACGCAGCTGCCCCAGCTCGACGCCCCGCTGTTCCTCACCGACGGCGGCGCCGAGACCACACTGATCTTCGACGACGGCATCGACCTGCCCGACTTCGCCGCGTTCCCGTTGCTCGACGACGCGGACGGCCACGCGGCGCTCACCCGCTACTTCGAGCGCTACGCCGGCATCGCCGAACGCGACGGCGCGGGCATCGTCCTGGAGACCGCCACGTGGCGAGCCAATCCCGACTGGGCCGCACGGCTCGGCTACGACGACGAACAGCTCGCGACGGCCAACCGCAAAGCCGTAGACCTGCTTCTCGACGTGCGGCAGCGGTTCGCGATCCCGGTCGTGATCAGCGGCTGCGTCGGGCCGCGTGGCGACGCCTACCGGCCTGAGTCGATCATGACGAGGGAGGAGGCGCGCGACTACCACTCGCCCCAGATCAGGACGTTCGCCGACACCCCAGCCGACCTCGTCACCGCCATGACGCTGACGAACGTCCCCGAGGCCACCGGCATCGTCGACGCCGCACGGGAAGCGAACGTGCCCGTGGTCATCTCGTTCACCGTCGAAACGGACGGCAGGCTGCCCAGCGGGGACGCGCTGGGCGACGCGATCGAGGCCGTCGACCGCGACACGAACGGCTACCCGGCCTACTACATGGTCAACTGCGCGCATCCCACGCACATCGCGCCCGTGCTCGACCCCGGCGCGGAGTGGACGAAACGCCTGAGAGGCATCAGGGCCAACGCGTCGAAGCAAAGCCACGCCGAACTCGACGAGGCCGAAGTCCTCGACCGGGGCGATCCGGAAGAACTCGCGGACGACTACCGGAAACTCAGAGCGCTCTTCCCCGGGCTGACCGTGCTGGGCGGCTGCTGCGGCACCGACCACCGGCACATCGACGCGATCAGCAGAAAGCTCAGTGGTTGAGGTCGGTCCGCAACGCCGCCGCCCCGCGCAGGTAGACGTGCTTGACCGACGACCGCGGCAGATCGGTCTCGACGTGCGCCAGCAACCGGATCACCCGCGGCATCGAACCGGGCACCGCGATCTCCGTCGCGGACAGCAGTGGTACGTCCGAGAGCCCCGCCAGGCGCGCGGCGTAGGCGGGGAACTCCGACACGAGATCCGGAGTGGCGGTCAGCACCACGCTGATCAGGTCGTCGGCCGTCAACGCGTTGCACGACAACACCTCCCGCACCAGCTCGGCCGTCGCCTCCAGCAGCAGGTCGCGCGAGTCCGCGTCGATCTGCGTGGCTCCCCTGATCGCTCGTACCGCCATGCGACCGACCCTACAGCGTCCTCAGTGGACGTCAGTGGTCCAGGACGATGTTGGGGAACCGCAGGGTCAGACCGAGCAGGTTCACGACGTAGGCGCCCCATCCGCCGCCGAGCAGCACCAGCCGCCGCTGACCGAGCAGGCCCGCGGTCTCGATCAGCACGTGCAGGCCGCTCGACCCGATGAACGTCAGGCCGCTGAAGTCGATCACGACGTCTCCCGCGCCGTCCCCGAACGAGCAGGCGAGAGCCAGCTCGGAGCGCAGCAGGTCGCTGGTGCTCAGATCGACCTCGCCGGTGAGCGTCACCACGGCGCCGTGGCGACGTACCTCCAACAGGGCTGAGTCGGGTTCCATCGTGGGTGCCTCACGGATCAGGAGACAGCAGATCGCGCACCGCCGCGAGCACACGCAGCGGGTGCGTTGGTTTCGGCAAATAAGCATCGGCGACGTGAGCGGCCGGCTCGATCGCCGAAACGGCCACCACCGGCACACCGGACGTTCGTGCCGCCGCCGCGAACCTGGTCCCCTCCCCATGAGACGTCAGCAGGTCCACGATCGCCAGTGCCGGTGGACTCTGAAGAGCCTCCTGCGCGGCAGGGACTGTCGTCACGAGCGTGACGTCGTACCCCTCCGCGTGCAGGAACGCGGCGAGCGACTGACCGGAGAACCGGTCGCCGTCGAGAAGCAGCACGCGCGGGTGTCCCGGAGGCGCGGGCAGGTCCGGGACACCCGCACGCGACCAGACCCGCACGAGCGCTCGCACGACCGTGCCGGGCCAGGTCGGTTTGCCGGGCCGCACCTGCACCTCGTCGGCGATGCCGAACAGCAGGCGCAGACCCAGCGGCCGGGCGGCGGTGCCGGCCTCGAGGTCGAACACGCCGTCGTCCTCGATGGTCAGCAGCACGGCGTGATCGCGCGGCTCCCACGTCACCCCGACGACGGACGCCCCCGCGCGCCGCACCGCGTTGTCCGCCGCCTCGGCCACCGCGAGCAGCACGTCCCGCGCGTCGTCGCCGTGCAGCCCGGACTCACCGGCGAGACCCCGCACGAAGGCCCGGATCTCCGGCAACGACCCTGGTGTCGCCGGAAACCAGCGGGTCCGCGCGCTCATCACGCGGCGTGCGACGGGACCGCCAGCAACGGCGTGATCAGCTCCCGCAACGTGGTCGCACGGCGTCTGCCCGCTTCGGCGTGCAACGGATCGAGCTTCTTGCGCGTGCGGGCGGACATCATGTCCCCGGTCTGCACCACGGCCAGCGCCGCCGTCACCGCCGCCTCGTCCGCGTCCCCTTCCAGGAGGTGGTTGAGCGACAACGCGATCAGCGCGAACGTGCGGCTGCGCGCCATGTCGTCCCGATATCCCGTCACGGCCTGCCGCAACGACGTGATGGCCGGCCGCGCGAACCCGCGGTCGACGGTGCTCGCGAGAGACGTGTAGACGGCACCGGTGATGCCCGCGAGGTCGTGCACGTCGAAGAACGCGGCCCACGGCGCGGCACGGTCCACGTCCGCCCGTGCGAACTCGTCGTGCGCACGCCCCAGCAACGCCAGCGCGGCCACCCGATCCCCCATCTCGGCGTGACACCAGGCCTGGTTCGCGGCCAGGATCGCGTTCGTGTGGTGGTTGTTCGCGACGATCCCCGCGAGCCGGAACATGCCGAGCGCTTCGGCGGGTCCACCGTGGTGCAGGTGGACCCGCCCCATCCGATAGCGGATGTTCGCCACCAGGTCCTCGTCCTGGGCGAAGTCGAGGGCGAGGAGGAAGTGGCGGTGCGCGGACCCTCCCAGTCCGGCGTCGAAGGCGGTCCACCCGGCGAGCGCGTGCAGTTCCGCGATGGCGCTGCGGAAGTCCCGGCGAACGGCGGCACTGGCCGAGTGCGCGAAAGCCTTGTCACACCAGGACAACATCGCCTGCACCTGCGTACGGCACGCCCCACCCCCGTAGCGGTAGTCGACCGCGCGCAACGCCGACGTCATCGCCCTCAGGTGCCTGACGTGCACGTGCCCGATCTTGGCGTGGGGCGGCGGCAACGAGGGTGCGGCGTCGTCATGCATTGGACGATTTTCAACGCGTGTTTGATCGGGGACCAGGGTCGAACGAACCCGCCGGGCAGGGCCCTACGGTGACAGGTCGGCCAGCAGAAGTCCGCTCCGCGGCTTTGGGGTGAAATAGGTGCTCTTGCGCGGCATCTTGGTGCCCGCCAGCACCTCCCGCAACGGCACTGGCGCGATCAGCAGCACCGCCTCGGCCTCCACGGACGGATCCACGACGGCCCGCACGCACGGACTCTCCGGATCGAGCCCGAGCGCCTCGCCCAGCAGCACCGACTCGACGACGGCGTGGTCGATCCCCTGCCCCGCGGGCAGTTCGACCCGCAGCACCTCGTCCGCGCACCGCACCACGACGACACCCGGTTCCGGATCGACGACGTACGGCAACGACGTCACCGTCAGCCCGACCCGTTCCCACGCCGTCACGAGATCGGCCGTGCCGAACCCGGTGCCGACGATCGCGCGGTGGATCGGCCCGACCCGCAGCCCCGGCCCGGACGTGACGAGCG
Organism: Lentzea sp. NPDC092896; assembly: GCF_044754905.1. Taxonomy (NCBI): domain Bacteria; kingdom Bacillati; phylum Actinomycetota; class Actinomycetes; order Pseudonocardiales; family Pseudonocardiaceae; genus Lentzea; species Lentzea sp. NPDC092896. Next base: position 126,873 of record NZ_JBIVPX010000001.1, on the reverse strand, counting down.
CCAGCAACCCGGCCAGCCCCGCCTCCCGCGCCGCCGCGACCCGGTGGTTGCCGTCCGCGACGAGCAACGGATGCGCGCCCGCCGCCTCGAGGAACCGCTCCTGCAGCTCCCCCGGCCCGACCAGCCACACCCAGTGCCGCCGCCCGCCCGAGTCCACGAGCGACACGGCCGGGTCGCCGGTCATGCCGAGCACCAGGTCCGTCAGGCCGTCGTGCGGGGTGATCGGGATCAGCATCGCCGCACTGGTCGCGATGCCCAGCGAGGCCAGGACCTGAGCGCGTTCGGCGACCACGTTCGGATAGACGTCCTCGGTGTGCGCGATCCCGTCCGGATCGACCAGGCACAGCAGACCGCACGCCGTCCCGTCCGGTCCGTCCACCCGGTACGGCGCGACGACGTCGGTGACCTCGGTGTACGCCCGCCGGATCAGCGCCGCGAGCTCGGCGCGGGCGTGCGGCAGCGCGTCGAGCAGCCCGGTGCCCGCGGCCAGGGCGGCAGGCGTGCGGTGGGGGTGCTGGACGGCCAGCAACGTGCCGTGCGGGGCTCTCGCGAGCGCCCCGATCACCTGGCCGGGTTCAGCGAACTCGTCGACGTCGGGACCGGGCACGCGCTCACGCACCACCCAGCCGCGACGCACCGGTCGTACCCGCAGCGTCATCCTCACCTCCTGGGACATCGACGTATCATGATCTGTGTGAACGTAGAGATCACGCCCCTGCCGGGCATCGGGACGCGCCAGGACTTCATGATCCGCGCCGGACGCCGGGTCGGCGTGATCACCTACCGGGACGGCCGGTTCGAGCTGATCCTGTCCAAGGCGTCGGATCCCGACTCCTGCGCCGCCTCGATACCCCTTTCGCCGGAAGAGGCGAACACGCTCGCGGGCCTGCTCGGCGCGCCGCAGCTCGTCGCCCACCTGCGCGAGGAGACCCGCGACATCGTGGGCATCACGACCCGTCAGCTGCCGGTGACCGCCTTCGCGAACCACTCGCTCGGCGAGACCGCTCTGCGCACGCGCACCGGTGCGTCCATCGTGGCCGTCGTGCGCTCGGGCAACGCGCATCCGTCGCCCGGCCCCGACTTCCTCTTCGAAAACGGTGACCTCGCGGTCGTCGTCGGCACCGCGGAGGGCCTCGACGCCGCCGCTGAGATCCTCCACGGCGGTTAAGCACAGTGCACGAGACAACAATGGCCATGATCCAGCTCGGCGCGGTGTTCTTCGGCCTCGGTCTGCTGGGTCGTGTCGCTCGACGTGCCGGAATCTCCCCGATCCCGCTCTACCTGATCGGCGGGCTCGCTTTCGGGCACGGTGGATTAGTCCCGTTGCACGGCATTCAGGAGTTCACGCACATCGCCAGCGAGATCGGCGTCGTGCTGCTGCTCCTGCTGCTCGGCCTGGAGTACTCGGCGTCCGAGCTCACCACCGGGCTGAAGAAGTCCTGGATGGCCGGCGTGCTCGACCTGGTGCTGAACTCGGCGCCGGGCGCGATCGCGGCGATCCTGCTCGGCTGGGGCACGGTCGGGGCGCTGGCGATGGCGGGCGTCACGTACATCTCGTCGTCGGGCATCGTCGCGAAGGTGCTCGGCGACCTCGGCCGGTTGGGTAACCGCGAGACGCCGGTCGTGCTGTCCGTGCTCGTGTTCGAGGACCTCGCGATGGCCGTGTACCTGCCGGTGCTCACCGCCGTGCTGGCGGGTGTGAGCTTCCTCGGCGGACTCACCTCGGTCGGCATCTCGCTGTTCGCGATCACCGTGGTCCTGGTGGTGGCGTTGAAGTACGGCCGGTTCATCTCGGCCATTGTGGACAGTCCGGACCACGAGGTGTTCCTGCTCAAGCTGCTCGGCTCGGCCCTGCTCGTCGCGGGCATCGCCTCGCAGCTGCAGGTCTCCGCGGCGGTCGGCGCGTTCCTGCTCGGCATCGCGATCTCGGGGTCGACCGCCGAGAACGCGACGCGCCTGCTGGAGCCGCTGCGCGACCTGTTCGCCGCGATGTTCTTCGTCGTGTTCGGACTGAACACCGACCCGCGCTCGATTCCCCCCGTTCTGGGCATCGCCATCGCTCTCGCCGCCGTCACGACCGCGACGAAGGTGTTCACCGGCTGGTGGGCGGCGCGCAGGCAGGGCATCGGCAAGATGGGCCGCATGCGTGCGGGCGTGGCACTCGTGGCGCGCGGCGAGTTCTCCATCGTCATCGCCGGGCTGGCCGTGGCCTCGGGCCAGGTGGCCGACGAGCTGGCCGCTCTGGCCACCGCGTACGTGCTGCTGATGGCCGTCCTCGGGCCCATCGCGGCGAAGTACGTTGAGCCAATCGGTGAATTCTTTCAGCGCAGACGGCAAATGGCCTGAAACAACTGCCCCGATGTGACGACTCTCTAGTGAGGGCTAGACGGAGAGTAGGGGCGAATCGTCATGACCGAACCCGCGGAAGTGGAGACCACCGGCCGGTTCCTGGTGCTGTTGCAGGAAGACGCCGTAGAAGAGGGCCTGGCCGAGCTCGGCGCGATCGCCGGGTTCAACCCGAACACCGGTGAGATCGGCTCGGACACGCTGCAGGTGTTCCCGGAGCTCGGCGTAGCCGTGGTGTCCGGTGACCCGAACCTGCTGGGCGAGCTGAACGGGGCAGCCGACCGCCCCGGCCCGGTGCAGATCGTCGAACCGGAACGCGTCGTGCACGTGTTCGCCGCACCAGCGGAGGAAGAACCCGAGGCCGCGGCCGACGAGTCGGTGCTGACCTGGGGGCTGCAGGCGGTCGGCGCGGACGTCAGCACGGCCACCGGCAAGGGCGTCAAGATCGCCGTCCTGGACACCGGCTTCGAGCAGAACCACCCGGACTTCGCGGGCCGCACCATCACCACGAAGTCGTTCATCACCGGCGAGGACGTGCAGGACGGCCACGGCCACGGCACGCACTGCATCGGCACGTCCTCTGGCCCGCGCAAGCCCGCCACCCCGCCCGGCTACGGCATCGCGTACGAGGCGGAGATCTTCGCGGGCAAGGTCCTGTCGAACGCGGGCTCCGGCTCCGACGGCGGCATCCTCGCGGGCATCGACTGGGCCGTCGCCAACGGCTGCGCGATCATCTCGATGTCCCTGGGCGCAGACGTCCCCGCGGGCACCCCGTACTCGCAGATCTACGAGACCGTCGCCCAGCGCGCGATGGCCAAGGGCACGCTGATCATCGCCGCGGCGGGCAACGCCTCGACCCGCCCGGCCCGCATCGCGCCGGTGGGCCACCCCGCCCGCTGCCCCAGCATCATCGCCGTGGCCGCGATCGACGTGAACCGAGCGATCGCGTCGTTCTCGTCGGGCTCGGCGGACAGGATCGGCCAGATCGACGTGTGCGCCCCCGGCGTGGACGTCTACTCGTCGTTCAAGCTCCCGCAGAAGTACTCCCGCCTGCGCGGCACCTCAATGGCGACCCCGCACGTGGCAGGCGTGGCGGTCCTGATCGCGGAGCGAACCGGCGCCCGAGGCTTCGAACTGTGGGCCCGCCTGGCCGGCACCGCACTACGCCTCCCCCTGCCGTCCACCGACATCGGCACCGGACTCGTCCAGGCGCCATGACCGCTTCGGTGGACCAGGTGATGGTCTCCGTGAAGGACGGCAGCCTCCCGCAGGTCCTGGACGACCTGCGGGAGGCGGGCCTGGTGGTCGACACGGTCCTGGAAGCCCTGGGCGTGGTGACCGGCACCGCCGAGGTCAGAGCCATCCCAGCACTGCAGGCGGTACCGGGAGTCATCGACGTAGAACGACAGTGGCGCGTACAGCTCCCGCCGTACTGACTAGGCTCTGCACCGACCCCACACACGACTGATCGAACAAGTGTTCTATGCTGTGCGCGGGGTCACGTCGTTGCGCAGAGAGGAAACCTGATCGTGTCGGACACGCTCACCGAGGTGCAGGCAGTCGAGGAGACCGTCGTGGAGGAGACTCCGGCGCCGGCGGCCCCCGCGGCCGAGAAGGCCGAGGCTCCGAAGCCCGTGGAGGCTCCGAAGACCGAGGCTCCCAAGGCAGAGGCCCCCAAGGCCGAGAAGCCGAAGGCAGGCCGCCCGAAGAGCACGGCGAAGAAGACCCGGACCGTAGAGCTCACGCTCACGGTGACGGGCACCGCCGAGGGCGAATGGCAGGCAGACCTGGTCCACGGCACGCAGCGCGTCGTGTCGGGCCTGGTGATCCCGGCCATCGCCGTCGCGAAGGCGGCCAAGGAACTGCACGAGGACATCGCGGAAGGCATCGAGTCGGTGCTGGAGGCGGCCCGCGACCAGCACCGCACCCGCATGGAGGAGCTGGAAGCCGAACTGGCCAAGGTGAAGGCCCAGCTGGCTGAGCTCTCCGACTAGTTCCAGCAAGACGCGAAAGGGCGGCCCGCACAAGCGGACCGCCCTTTCGCATGCAACGACAACGACTGTTAATCGCAGGATTACTGGCTCAAGCCAACGCACGACCGCCCGCGAAGCCGAAGGCGAGCCGTCCTTACCGCGCGGCAAGGGCGGTGGGGTCCCGTCACGAGTCGCACCACAGCTCTTGCTGCATGCAAGAAGGGTTGTCAAACGGACACGCTTTTCGTCCGTTTGACAACCCTTCTTGCATGTGGCCCGCTCTTGGTGCGGCTCGTGACGGGACCCCACCGCCAACGCACCCAAACTACGAAACCGGCGGCCGCCCAAAGCAACAGGCGTGCCATCTACCCGCGTGTGGCGCGGACCCCCCGATCAGATTGCCGGGGGCCTGGGGGCAGAGCCCCCAGGGGAAGCACGCAAGGCGACCAGGCCGCCCGCAAGCCGGGGAACGCCACGAATCTAGCGAGACGGATCAAGCACAAGCTTCCCAGCAGTCCGACGAGACCGAAGGTCCTCGTGAGCCTGCCGAACCTCCCCCATCCCATACTCCCCACCAGGAACGGCCTTGACCTTCCCATCCACAACAAGCGCAAACAGCTCAGCCATAGCCCGATGCGCCAACGTCCCATGCTCAGCATCCCGAACCCTCAACGCGTGCGGCAACCACATACCCGCAACGGTCGTGGAGTGCACCAGCAACGCCCCGAGGTCAACCGGCTTCGGCCTTTCCCGCGAGGCCATGCCATAAAACGCAAGCCGCCCAAAAGGACCCAACGCCACAACCGACTGATCAGTGACCGCTCCCCCAGTCATGTCCAGCACAACATCAACCCGCCGCCCACCGTTGGCCTCGATCAGGGCAGCAGTCATGTCCTCGGAGCGAGAGTCGATCGCGACGTCCGCCCCAAGATCCAACGCCAGCTTCCGCTTGTCATCGGACGAAGCAGTAGCGATGACCCGCCCAGCCCCCCACAACTTGGCCAGCTGAACCGCAATCGTCCCCACACCACCACCAGCAGCGTGCACGACAACCGACTCACCAGCCTCCATGTGAGTCGACTTGCGCAGCAACAGCCAAGCCGTGGCCCCCTGAACGATCAACGACAAGGCCGTCAGATCGTCCACACCGTCAGGAACGTCAAAGGTGGTCAAAGCAGGCGCGACAGCCTTCTCCGCATACCCACCGGAGTTCTTGGTCAGAGCGACAACCCGACGCCCGTCCTCAGTGACCCCGACAACCTCACCACCAGGGACCAACGGCAGCGACATCTTCGCCAGGTACGAGTTCTCCGCCTGGTGCGTGTCGGCGTAGTTCAGCCCTGCACGCGAAACGGAGATCAGCACCTCACCCTCGCCCGCGACCGGGTCGGGCAGCTCCACCTGCTGGAGCACCTCGGGCCCGCCGAACTCGGTGATCTGAATGGCACGCACGTCAGTTCTCCTCAAGCGCGATCGAAACGGGGTCCTTGCGAGCGGCCTCGACGCGCGAACCGTCAGCGGCGCGAGGCCCAGGCGGGTTGCGGAACCCGAACGGCTCCGACGGACGGCCGGCCTGCACGAACCAGGCCTCACCGGTCCCCGAACCCTCCACAATGGACATGAAACCGTCCACCACAGCGGACACCGGGATGATCGGCATGCCGATCTCGTCCAGCGTCGACCGCAGCGGAACGATGATGTTGGTGTCGGCGAACCCAGGACACAGCGCGTTCACGCGCACGTCGGGATAGGCACCACCGAGCGAGCGCACAAGACCGACAACAGCAGCCTTGTTGGCGCCATAAACGGGGTCACCCGGCATCGCCATGAGACCGGCCATCGACGCCGTCGCGATGATCTGGCCGCCACGCTTGCGAACCTCGGGCAACGCGTAGTGCGCGCCGTAAACGACGCCGTCGAAGTTGATGGCCATCGCGCGCCGGTACGTCTCGACGTCGAAGTCGTCGCCCAGCGAGCACCCGGTGCCGATGCCGGCGTTCAGGAACGCGATGTCGAGTCCGCCGAACTCGCGCACCGCGAGAGCGACAGCCTCGGCGGAGTCCGAAGGCACCGTCACGTCGCAGCGCACGAACACGCCGCCGATCTCATCGGCGACGGCTTTGCCCTGGTCGACGTCCACGTCAGCCACGACGACGTGCACGCCGAGCGACGCCAGACGCCGGGCGGACGCGGCGCCGATGCCGTTGGATCCGCCGGTGATGAGCGCGACCTTGCCGGTGAGTTCCACTGGCACCTGCCTCCTCGAATTGCCACATTCCGACCAGTCGGTATGGTCGTCCGCACAGGCCTGGACGTCAAGCGGACTGATAGGTACGTTACTAAGCGCTTGCTTAGCTCACCATCCCCTCACCGAAGGAGGACCCGTGGCCGACAGGGTTGCGATCGTCACCGGCGCGGCTCGTGGCATCGGCGCCGCGGTCGCGCAGCGTCTCGCCGCGGACGGCCTGGCCGTCGCGTTGCTCGACCTCGACGAGCAGGGCGTGCTGGACGGCGCCGACAAGATCGTCGCGAGCGGTGGCCGCGCCATCGGCCTCAAGGTCGACGTCGCCGACGAGGAGCAGGTCAACGCCGCCGTCGCGAAGGTCGCCGAGGAGCTCGGCGCGCCGACCGTGCTGATCAACAACGCCGGCGTGCTGCGCGACAACCTGCTGTTCAAGATGACCTCCGCGGACTGGGACACGGTCATGAACGTGCACCTGCGCGGCGCGTTCCTGATGAGCAAGGCCGTTCAGGCGTTCCAGACGAAGGAAGGCTTCGGCCGCATCGTCAACCTGTCGAGCACCAGCGCTCTCGGCAACCGCGGCCAGGCCAACTACTCCGCCGCCAAGGCCGGTCTGCAGGGCTTCACCAAGACCCTCGCGATCGAGCTCGGCAAGTTCGGCGTCACGGTCAACGCGATCGCGCCGGGCTTCATCGCCACCGAGATGACCAAGGCGACGGCCGAGCGCATGAAGATCCCGTTCGAGGACTTCCTCACCGGCGCGGCGCAGGCGATCCCGGTCGCGCGCGTCGGCCAGCCGGAGGACATCGCGCACACCGCGTCGTTCCTCGTGAGCGAGGGTGCCGGGTTCGTGTCCGGCCAGGTCATCTACGTCGCCGGCGGACCGAAGGACTGAGACTCATGCGCGCTTTCGAGAACATCGACGAGCTGGTCGCCGCGAAGGGCGAGCACCTCGGGTTCGGCGAGTGGCACGAGGTCACGCAGGAGCAGGTCAACCTGTTCGCCGACGCGACGCTGGATCACCAGTGGATCCACATCGACGTCGAGAAGGCCAAGAAGGGCCCGTTCGGCGGCCCGGTGGCGCACGGCTACCTGACGTTGTCGCTGGTGCCGTACCTGGTGCGGGACGTCTACACCGTCAAGAACATCAAGATGGGCGTGAACTACGGCAGCAACAAGGTCCGTTTCCCGCAGCCGGTGCTGGTCGGCGCCAGGGTGCGCGGCGGGGTCGAACTGCTGGACGTCACGGACATCGCGCTGGGCAAGCAGCTCGTGACCAAGGTCGTCATCGAGATCGAGGGCAGCGACAAGCCCGCGTGCGTCGCCGAGATCGTCAGCGTGATTGTGCCGTGAGGCTGTGGATCAGCAGATCCGCGTAGTGCTCCGCCAGCCGCCCGGCCGGGATGTCCCCGTCCGGGCGGTACCACGTGCCCAGCTGGTGCAACGACCCGAAGAAGTAGTACGTGGCGACGTCGGCGGGCACGTCGTCGCGGAAGGTCCCGTCCCGCTGCCCCTCCTCGATCAGGCCGCGGAACTTCTCGTGGTAGCGCCGCCGTTCCGCCCGCACTTCCTTCTGCTTCTCGGCGGACAGGTGGTTCATGGAGCGGAAGAACACCTTGGCGGCGTCGAAGTCCTCGATGCTCGTGACGATCACGTCGATCGCGGCCTCGCGGAGGCGCTCGGTGATCGGGCCGGTACTCGACGCGATCTTCTCCAGGTGTTCGGTCTGCAAGCGCAGCAACCGCCCGTAGATCTCGTGCAGCAGGTCGTCCTTCGACCCGAAGTAGTGGTACATGGCGCCTTTGGTGACGCCGGCGTGTTCCACGATCTCCTGCACGGCGACCCGCTCGTACCCCTTGTCCGCGAACAGGCGGGTGGCGGCGTCGATCAGTCTTTCAGGCACGGTCACGACCGGAGCGTACCTTCCGAGCTAGGAGAATCCAGGCAATGACCACTCGCTGGACGGTGGTCGTCGATCGCGACGACCTCGCCAAAACCGAGGTGCTGCACGACGAACTGCCGGAGCCGTCCGAGCTGTCCGACTGCGAGGTGCTGCTCCGGGTCAGCCACGTCGGCCTCACCGCCAACAACGTCACGTACGGCGTGATCGGCGACCTCATCGGCTACTGGCGCTTCTTCCCCACCTCCGCCGAGGGTCGCGGCGTGATCCCGGTCTGGGGCTTCGCCGACGTCGTCGAATCCACTGTGGACGCTCTGCCCGCCGGTACCCGCGTCTACGGCTACCTGCCGATGGCGAGCCATTTCGTCGCACGTGCCAAGCTGACCTCGTCCGGTTTCGTCGACACCGCCGACCACCGCGCCGACCTGCCCGCGGTCTACAACAGCTACCTCGTCACCACCCAGGATCCCGCCTACGACGAGCAGCTCGAAGACCTGCAGGTGTTGTACCGGCCGCTGTTCCTCACGTCGTTCCTGCTGGCCGACCAGCTGGCGGACAACGACTTCCACGGCGCTCGCACCGTCGTGATCTCCTCGGCCTCCAGCAAGACGGCGTTCGGCACCGCGCAACGCCTTCGTGACCAGGGCGTGCGGGTCGTGGGCCTGACTTCGCCGCGCAACGTCGAGTTCACGCGGAGCCTGGGCCTCTACGACACCGTGCTCCCCTACGACGCTTCGGTGGACGTCGAACCGAGCGTGTACCTGGACTTCAGCGGGTCGGCCGACGTGCGTTCGGCGCTGCACGACCGGCTGGGCTCCGCGCTGGTCAAGGACATCTCGATCGGCCTGACCCACCAGGCCGCCTCGCAGGACCCGCGCTCCGAGTTCTTCTTCGCCCCGGACCGGCTGCGCAAGCGCACGGCCGACTGGGGCTCGGACGGCCTGGCCCAGCGCTTCGGCGAGGCGTGGCGCGGCTTCACCGCTCAGGCGGGCGACTGGGTCGGGGTCGTCCGGCACAGCGGCCCGGACGAGCTGATCGACGTGTGGCAGGCCGTGCTCGCGGGCAAGGCGAACCCGAACAGCGCCGACGTGATCACCTTCTGATCAGCCCGGCCAGCAGGCCCGCGATGTTGTGGGCGTCGTCGTGGCCGCGGTGGTGCGTGCCGTCGAGCTTCTGCCCGGCGAGCCGCACCGCCTCGGCCATGCCGACTTCTCGTGGCAACGCGTGCACCAGCGCGAACAACGTCTTGACGTTGACGTGCCGCGGCCCGAACGGATAGCGGACACCGAAGTCGGCGCACTGCCGTTCGAACATCTTGCGGTCGTAGTCGCCGTAGGACGCCCACACCCGGCGGTCCGACCGGAACTCCTTGCGCAGCAACGCACAGGCCTCGGCGAACGAGACTCCGCCCGCGACCTGTTCGGCGGTCAACGTCGTGAGTTGAGTGCAAAAAGGACTGACGGTCGACCGCGAAGGCCGCACCAGCACCGATCGACGCTCACCGCGGACCCCGGTCGCCACCGCGACCGGGCAGATCCCGATCTCGATGATCTCCGAGACCTCACCGCCGGGCGGCGTCCCCTCCCAGCACGTCGACTCCACGTCGACCACGAGCACTTCATCCAACGCGATCACGCGCTGATCGTCCCTCATCCGTCTACTGGAATACGACGACCGGCAGCACCACGATCTCGCCGGTCGCCGCGTTCCACGACTGGACCTTGCCGAGGCACCGCGCGTTGAACTGACCCGGCGGCAGCGTGTCGCGCAGGCTCGCCCGGTCGCACTCCACCCGCACCCGGTGCTCGCCCATGGGCGCGATCAGCACCGCCGGGTCCTCGCCGTCCCCGACCTCGAACCGGCCGTGCAGCGACACGTAGTCGCGAATGTCGTTGAGCCGCTTGGCCTTTCCCCGCCGCCACGACTCGTCGGCCGTGATCGTCCGCGTCGTCAGGTCGACGTCGACCACGCCGTGGCCCGCGCGCAGGCCGGCCAGCACGACGCCGATGACGTCGATCTCCGTGGCCGGTTTCTCGTAGGTGTCGGTGTTCTGCTCCACCACCGAACCGTCCACGCCGATGCCGAACTCGCTGGGGCCGACCTGCAGCTTGCCGTTCTTGGTGACGGTGATCTGCTTGACGAACTGCCGGGTGACCGCGTCGTCGTACCGGCCGACCTTGCACAGGTTGATCATCCGCCGGCCGTGCACGTAGAACAGCAGGCCCGGCACCTCCGGTTCCGGTTCACGGCGCCGCAGCCACCGCCACCCGAGAGCGACGACCACGACCAGCGCGATCAGCGTCGCGACCCACAGCAGGATCCAGCCCCACGAGACCGACCACCACAAAGCTCTATCGACATCCACGGATCTCTCTCACCGCCTCCAGCAACGACTTCTCGCCGGCCTCCACGAGACGGCCACCGCTCGCCTGCGCCACCCGGTCCAGTTCCGCCGTCGAGGCCTCGCCGAACCGGATCGGGAACACCGGCACCTCTCCCCGCCCAACGCGAAGGAACTCGTTCACCGACGGCCCCGCGTTGTTCTCCCCGTCGGTCATCAGCACCACCGCCGTCTCCCCGCGGGCCAGCCGCAGGGCGTGGTCCAGCGCGGCCCAGATCGCCGTGTTGTCCTGCAGGTCGTCGGACGCGACGACGGCCAGCAGCGCGTCGAGGTCCTGCTTCCCGCGCACGGTGATCGAACGTTCCTCCAGCACGGTGCCCGCGAACCGGATGATCGTGACCGTCTCGCCGACGTAGAAGCGGTCGAACCCGTTGAGGGACGCGAACGCCTCCCGCAGCCCGGCGAGCCGCGGGCCCCGCATGGACGTCGAGTAGTCCAGCACGAAGATCACCTGACGGCCTTCGCCCGCGCGGTCGTGGAACAGCAGCAGCCGGTCGAGCACCTCCTGGCTGTCCGGGAAGTACAGCGCGGTGCCGAGGTCGGCGCGCAGCTTCTCGTTGCGCACCACGGAGGGTTCGACGGGCCGGCGCCAGGTGCGTTCGGCGATCATCCGCTGCGCGTCCGGCGACTTCAACCACTCCACTACCCGGTCGTACGCGGCGCGGTGCGCAGGCTCGACCAGCATCAGCGGGTAGTCCGAGAGCACGATGCCGTCGCGCGGGTAGACGATCTCCAGCGGCTCAGGCAGGCGGCCGGAAGCGTTCAGGGACAACAACTCCGACTCGTGCGCGACCAGTCCGTCCACATCGGACCGCCACACGAACTCGGCGACCGGGTCAGGCGCGTCGAACGCCCGCCCCGCGAGGAATCCCTGCAAACGATCGCAGCTCACGTCCTCTGGCCGCAGCGCCGCGCCGGTGCCCGCGGCCGCCGTCGCGACCCCGATCAACGCGGCCATCCCACCACCGGACACGCGCGGATCGGCCATGCCGTACCGGAACTGGCCCAGCGCGGCCCGGTCGGCGACGTCGGCCCACGTCGGCCGTTCGCCCAGCACGGCCCGGCTGCCGGGTTTCACCCCGAGCACCACCGGGGACGTCATGACGCTCGACGCCAGCTCGGGTTCGGCACCGCGCAGCCGCAGGAACCTGGTGGTGGACAACCACGCCAGGTCGAACCCGGCGAGCGACTTGCTGGCCTCGACCGTGCCGCGGTGCTCCACCTCCAGCTCGACGCCGGTGGCCTTCTTCAGCTCCGCCAGCACAGGGCCGAGGTCGGCCAGTTCCGTGCTCGCCAGCATCTTCAGGCGAACCGGCTCAGGCGTGCTCGACGTGCACGCGGTCAGCAGGAGCAGCAGAACCGCCGCCAGCACCCTCATTTGCAGTCGCCGACGACGTCGAGCATGCGCTCGAAGAGCTCCGCCTTGGGCAGCTCCACCCTGCCCTTGTCACCCGCCGGTGGTTCCGGCAGACCACGGCCCGCGATGTAGGTCCCGAAGTCGTCAGCGGACTCCCCGTTCCAGCTCAGCGAGTGGAACCCCAGCTCGACCGCGCGCCGCCGCAGCTCCGGGTCGTTCATCATCAGCTCGCCGATCCGGTCGCCCTCCGGCGTGAACGAGATCAGCTCGGGCGTGCTCTGGTGCTGCTTCTCCGGGTAGAGCAGCACGCGTTCGGTGTCGAAGGTCTTCTGCCGCAGCTGATAGGCGATGTACTGGTGTTCGTAGATCACCGCGATGACGGCGTGCGTCCGGCCCTCCGGCACGAAGTACTTCGGTGCCATGTCCTCGCCCGCCTGCCCCTGCGCGTCGACGAACGGTTTGACCTTCCGCGCCAGTTCCTCCGCGGCCTCGACGGTCTGCGGCGGCTCGTCACCGAAGGCGGTGGCGAAGAAACCGACGAGCGTCGCGCCGGAGTAGGCCTTGCACGGGTCCGGCGACTGCGCGATGACCCGGTTGCCGTTGGTCAGGCCGTATTCGCTCCACCTGTTGTCGGCGAGCGTCGTGAACTCGGCCATCTTGAGGTTGTAGTAGAGCGGTTGCGGACCTGGACCGGCCGGTGTCGCGGCACCCGCCCGCACGAGCGCCTCGGCGTACTCGCGGAACGTGGCGAGCACGACCGGGGTGAAGAACGGCCGGTACGGCACGACGTGCTTGCCCGCCCGGCGCGTCTTCACGTGCTCGTTCGCCACGTGACCCGACGGGAAGACGAAGTGGTACGAGTCGAGGTCGGGTTTGTCCGCCAGGTCGCGCGAACCGACCGGCGTCACGTGCACCTGGTAGCCACGCGCCATCAGGATGCGCTTGACCTGCTCGTCCTGGAAGAAGTCCCGCTTGGAGGCGAACAGCGCCCGCACCACGGTGACAGAGCGGAACGGGCCGGTGATGTGCCCGGAAACCAGGAGCACCACCAGCCCGCACACGAACACCGCCAGCGGCGGGACGAACCACAGCAGGAACCGTCTTCGCGGGTCGACGACCTTGAACTCGGGCTCCCGCACGGCTCCCCCTGGAGTCAGACGATCACGGCACCACCGTCGACGACGAGCGTCTCCCCGGTAACGTAACCGCCCGCCGGCGAAGCCAGGAACACAACGGCGGAAGCGAGCTCCTCCGGGTCACCGATTCGCCCGGATGGCAGCGTCGCCTGGATCTTCTCCAGGTACCCGGGCGGGTACTGGTCGGTCATCTCGGAGGCGAAGAAACCGGGGCAGATCGCGTTGACGCGGATGCCCTTGCGGCCGGTCCACTGCTGCGCCAGGTCCCGCGTCAGGCCGAGCAGACCGGCCTTCGACGCCGAGTACGCGGCCTGGGGAATACCGCCGGTCACGAGGCCGAGCACGCTCGAGATGTTGATGATCGAGCCGCCGGACTTCATGACGGCCGCGGCCGCCTGGGCCATCCAGTAGGCGCCGTTGAGGTTCACGTCCATGACGCCGAGGAACTCCTCCGGCGTCTCCCGCGACGCCGGGACCGCCGACGCGACACCGGCGTTGTTCACGAGCACCGCGACGGTGCCGAACTCGGCCGCCGCACGAGCGACCTCACGGCAGTCGTCGGGCTGCGAGACGTCGGCCTGCACTACCAGGGCGCGCCGACCGGCGGCCTCGACCAGTGCGGCCGTCTCCTTCAGCTTGTCCGCACGGCGTGCCGCGAGCACGACGTCCGCGCCGGCCTCCGCGAGGCCCTTGGCGAATGCCACACCCAGGCCCGAGGAGGCGCCGGTGACGATCGCGACCTTCCCGTCGAGACGGAACTTGTCCAGGATTCCCACTACGAAAGCCTTTCCAGGATGATCGCCATGCCCTGGCCGCCGCCGACGCACATCGTCTCCAGGCCGAACTGGGCGTCACGGGCCTGCATGCCGTTGATCAGCGTCGTCATGATTCGCGCACCGGTCGAGCCGAACGGATGACCCAGCGCGATCGCACCGCCGTGCACGTTGAGCTTGTCGATGTCGATGCCCAACGCGCGCTGGGAGCCGAGCACCTGGACAGCGAAAGCCTCGTTGATCTCCACCAGGTCGATGTCCGAAATGGACAGACCGGCGTGACCCAGCGCCTGCTTCGTGGCGTCGACGGGGCCGAGGCCCATGATCTCCGGCGACAGTCCGGAAACACCCGTGGACACGATGCGCGCCAACGGGGTCAGCCCCAGCTCACGTGCCCGGACGTCACTCATGATCACGACGGCGGCCGCACCGTCGTTGAGCGGGCAGCAGTTGCCCGCCGTGATCACGCCTTCAGGACGGAAGACGGGCTTCAGCTGGGAAACGGCCTCGTAGGTCACTCCGGCGCGGGGTCCGTCATCGGTGGAGACCACCGTGCCGTCGGGCAAAGTGACCGGCGTGATCTCGCGGGCGAAGAAGCCGTCCGCGATGGCCTTCTCGGCGAGGTTCTGCGACCGCACGCCGAACTCGTCCTGGTCGTGCCGCGAGATGCCCATCTGCGTCGCGACGTTCTCGGCCGTCTGGCCCATCGCGATGTAGTAGTCGGGCAGCTCCCCGTCGAGCCGAGGGTCGGTCCACGGCGCGTTTGACGCAGCCGTGTCCAGGGTCCGCTGCTGCGCATCCGCGAACAGCGGGTTGAACGACGGCTCGCCCGCGTGCATGTACCGCGAGACGCATTCGACGCCGGCCGAGATGAACCCGTGGCCCTCCCCCGCCTTGATGGCGTGGAAGGCCATCCGCGCGGTCTGCACGGACGAGGCGCAGAACCGGTTGACCGTCGTGCCCGGCAGGGTGTCGTAGCCGAGCTGCACGGCCACCCGGCGCGCGATGTTCTGGCCGTGCTCGTCCTGCGGCTCGGCACACCCGAGGTGCAGGTCGGTGATCTCGGACGCCGGAACGTCGCCCAGCGCGGCCGAGATCACCTGCGTGGCCAGGTCGTCCGGGCGCAGCGAGACCAGCGAACCCTTGCGGGCACGGCCGATCGGCGACCGGGCAGTGGAGACGATGACTGCTTCAGCCATGGAACACCCCTTTACAGGCCCAGGTCGCGGCCGATGAGTTCCTTCATGATCTCGTTGGAACCGGCCCAGATCTTCGTGACGCGGGCGTCCATCCAGGCACGGGCCACGCGGTACTCGGTCATGTAGCCGTAGCCGCCGTGCAGCTGCACGCAGGCGTCGATGACCTCGTTCTCGACGTCGGCGCTCCAGTACTTGGCCTGCGCCGCCTCGACCGGGCTCAGTTCGCCGCGCACGTGCTGCATGGTCAGCGTGTCGATGAACGCCTGCGAGACGTCCAGCTTGGTGCGCAGCTCGGCGAGCAGGAACTTGTTGTGCTGGAACTTGCCGATCGCCTGGCCGAAGGCCTTGCGCTCCTTGACGTACTCCAGCGTCTCGTCGAAGACGCCCTGCGCGTGCGCCAGGTTCGAGATGGCGCCGCCGATCCGTTCCTGCGGCAGGCGTTCCATCATGTAGATGAAGCCCTGGCCCTCGTCGCCGATCATGTGCTCGGCGGACAGGCGCACGTCGGAGAAGAACAGCTCCGCGGTGTCGGACGGGTGCTGGCCGACCTTGTCGAGCTTGCGGCCGCGCTCGAAGCCGGGCATGCCGGTCTCGACGGCGAACAGCGTGATGCCGCGCGCGCCCTTGGACGGGTCGGTGCGGGCCGCGACGACGATCATGTCGGCGGTGTAGCCGTTGGTGATGAACGTCTTGGAGCCGTTGAGGATCCAGTCGTCACCGTCGCGCACGGCGTTGGTCTTCAGCGCGGCGAGGTCGGAGCCGCCGGACGGCTCGGTCATCGCGATGCCGGTCTTGATCTCGCCGGTGCACATGCCGGGCAGCCAGCGCTGCTTCTGCTCCTCGGTGCACAGGTCGACGAGGTAGGGCGCCACGACGTCGCCGTGGATGCCGAGGCTCGACGCCACCGCGGCGTTGACCCGGCACAGCTCTTCGGCGAACACCGTGTTGAACCGGTAGTCGTTGGCGCCGCTGCCGCCGTACTCCTCGGGGATCTCCAGCCCGAGCAGGCCCTGGCGTCCGGCCTCCAGCCACACGTCCCGGTCGATCACCCGCTGCTCGATGAACTTCTCGACGTTCGGCGTGATCGTGCGCTCGACGAACGCCTTCGCCGACTCCCGGAACGCGGCGTGATCCTCGTTGAACAGCGTCCGCTGCACGACTTACCTCCATACTAAGCGGTTGCTTAGCGCTAAGCGCTCGCTTAGCGTGCAGTACGATCCATCACCTGTCAACACGCGAGGAGCCGCCCGATGACGACGACCGGACTGGACGGGTTCTCGCTGCTCGACGAGACCTGGCGCACCGTCACCCCGGACGCCGCCCGCCGGATGCTCATCGCGGCCGCCCACGCGTTCGCCGGCAAGGGATATCACGCCACGACGACCAGGGACATCGCCTCGCTGGCCGGAATGTCCCCGGCGGCCGTGTACATCCACTACCGGTCCAAAGAGGAACTGCTGTTCAACATCTCGCTCGTCGGCCACGAGACGTCGCTCGCCCTGCTGTCGAGCATCGGCGGCGACGGCGCGGTGGAACGGCTCAGGAACGCGGTGGCGGGGTTCGCGGGATGGCACGCGGAGTTCCACACGACGGCGCGGGTGGTGCAGTACGAGCTCGGCGCGCTCTCTCCGGAACACCACGCGGAGGTGGCGGAGCTGCGCCGGCAGATCGAGCAGCGGATGCGGGCCTACATCGCGGCCGGCGTCGAGGAGGGCGTGTTCGACGTCCCCGACCTCAAGGGCGCGACCCTGGCCGTGCTGTCGCTGTGCATCGACGTCGCCCGCTGGTACCAGCCGAGCGGGAAGCGGACCCCGGACGAGATCGGCGCGATGTACGCCGACCTCGTCCTGAGGATGGTCCGACCTAACTGACCGACTTCCTGCCGTACACACCGGCCACGAGCGAAACACCGATCGCGGCGACGACGATCTGCACGATCACCTCGATCCAGTCGATGCCCGGCGTGTCCTCCACGCCCAGCAGTCGCGCGATCCACGACCCGATGAACGCGGCCGCGATGCCGACCAGCAGGGTCAGCCAGATCGGGATGGCCTGCTTGCCCGGTGCGAACAGCTTGCCGAGCAAGCCCAGGATCAGACCGATGATGAGCGCGCCGAGAATGCTCTCGATGGTCACGGACGCCTCCTCCCGCTACACCCCGATGCACTCGGGGATCTCGGGCGGAATCATCCCGTTGATCGTGGCTGCCCGCAGCGCGAGAACTACCAGCGGCTACCGGAGACCTGCGACATCCACTGGTTGATCGTCGCGGTCCAGTCCGTGCCGACCGCCTGCTGGTGCGAGACGGCGAAACGGCCGTACGCGTCGCCACCCGCACGGAGCAGTCCGGCGCGCTTGTCGGCCTCCAGAATGACGTGCAGCTCGCCCGGCGTCGTGACGAAGGTCAGCTCGACCTGCTTGACGCGGCCCGCGAACTGCGGCGGCGGGTAGAACTCGATCTCCTGGTAGAACGGCAGCTGCTGCGGCACGCCGTGGATGCGGCCGCGCTCGTTGTCCGCCTTGGTGAAGCGGAAGCCCATGTGCCCGAACGCCTGGAGCACGGCGTCCTGGGACTGCAGCGGGTGCACCCAGATCGGGTCGAGGTCGCCGGGGTCGACGGCGCCGCGGACCTCGAGCTCGGTGCGCAGGCCGAGCTGCATGCCGTGCAGCTGCTGGCCGCCGACGACGTTGATCGGGCACTCGAACGGCACCGGGATCTGGAACGGCAGCGAGAGGTTCTGGTGCGGCTGCACCACGATCCGCTGGCCCACGGAGAACTTGTGGAACTCCATGTTGGTGTTGTACTCGTTGTCGCCGCTCTCGACCTCGACGCGGGTGAGCAGCGCGAGCGTGACGTGGTCGATCTCGGCAGGGTGGTCGCCACCGGCGATGCGCACCTCACCCGACAGCACCTCGCCGGGCCTGACGTTGGGGTTCGTCAGCACCGTGTCGACAGTCGGCCCGCCCACACCGAACGCGCGCATCATCCTCTTGAACACCACTGCGGCCTCCTGAAGCCCTTGCATGTTTGCGGGGAGTCTGCCAACTGGATCGCCCGTTTGCGGCGAAGTGTTCCGTTGACGCCTCAGTACCCCGATCGGTTCCGTATGGACTTCCGTTCACTTCAGATGGCAACATGCGACCGCCGTCACATACTAAGCGGTCGCTCAGGAGGATTGCCGTGCTTCTCGTCGCCAACCGGGGTGAGGTCGCCGTCCGCGTGCTGCGCGCGGCTGCTGACCTCGGAATTCGCACCGTGGCGGTGTACGCGGAGGACGACGCTTCTTCGCTCCACGTGACGCTCGCGGACCGCGCCGTGGCACTGCACGGGCCGTCGCCGTACCTGGACGTGGATCAGCTGCTGGATGCCGCCGAGGGGTGTGTCGCCGTGCATCCGGGGTGGGGATTCCTGTCCGAGAACGCTGCTTTCGCTCGGGCGTGTTCGGAGCGCGGACTGGCGTTCGTCGGGCCGTCCGCTGACGTTCTGGAACTGCTCGGTGACAAACGGCGAGCACGGGAGCTGGCCTCCTCGCTGGGGATCCCGGTGCTGGACGCGCTGCCCGGCGAGTTCCCGGTGATGGTGAAGGCGGTCGCCGGCGGGGGCGGCAAGGGCATGCGGGCGGTTTTTGAGGCTTCGGAACTCGATGCCGCGGTCGAGGCGTGCCAGGCGGAAGCTTTGGCCGCGTTCGGGGTCGGGGACGTCTACTTCGAACGGTTGATGCCCTCCGCCCGGCACATCGAGGTGCAGCTCGTCGGGACGTCGGTGATCGGCGACCGCGACTGCTCGCTGCAGCTGCGGCACCAGAAGGTCGTGGAGATCGCGCCAGCTCCCCTGCTGGACCCGTTGCTGCGCAAGGCACTGCACGAGGCGGCTGTCGCGTTGGCCGTCGCGGCGGGCTACACCGGCGTAGGCACCGTCGAGTTCCTGGTGTCCGGGGACTCGTTCGCGTTCCTGGAGGTCAACCCGCGACTGCAGGTCGAGCACACCGTCACCGAGATGGTGTCCGGAGTGGACCTCGTGCGCACCCAACTGCTGCTCGCCTGGGGCGGTGACGTGGACTTCACGCCGCACGACCGCGGCGCGGCCGTGCAGGTGCGGCTGAACCAGACCTCGGGCGGCGTGCTGTCGTCGTTCGGGCTGCCGGCCGGCCCTGGTGTCCGCGTCGACACGCACGGGTACGTCGGCTACCGGGTCGGGACGCGCTACGACGGGTTGCTGGCGAAGCTCGTGGTGCACGGCGAGGACCTCGACGTGGCGCTGAACCGGGCGCGGCGGGCGTTGGGCGAGTTCCGGGTCGAGGGGGTCTCGACCAACCTGGAGTTCCTCCGCTCGCTGCTGGAGCGCGACATCGTCGGCGCTACTACCGACTTCGTGGTCGAGGAGCCCGTTTCGGGCATGCGGGCTCCGCTGGCGGGCACTGTGGTCGCTGTTGCCGCCGACTCCGTCGTGCTCGAAGCGATGAAGATGCAGCACGTCGTGCGGGTGTCCGGCGACGTGCTGGTGTCGGTGGGCGACACCGTGTCCGAGGGCCAGGTGCTGGCCTCCGGCGTGGGCGAGTCCACTGAGGACGTTGCCGAGGTGGATCCTTCGCACGTTCGGCCGGATCTGGCCGAGGTACTGGCGCGCCACGACTTCGACCGTCCTTCCGCCGCCGCGAAACGGCACGCCAGGGGCGGACGGACCGCGCGGGAGAACATCGCCGACCTCTGCACGGACTTCGTGGAGTACGGCGGCCTGGCGATCGCGGCGCAACGGCAGCGTCGTTCGCTGGACGACCTGATCGAACGCACGCCCGCTGACGGCATGGTGGCGGGCATCGGTGTCGTCAACGGCGCACGGGTCGTGGCGATGTCCTACGACTACGCGGTTCTCGCCGGCACGCAAGGCCTGCGCAACCACCAGAAGAAGGACCGGCTGTTCGCCCTGGCACAGCAGGAGAACCTGCCGGTGGTGCTGTTCGCCGAGGGTGGCGGCGGCCGTCCCGGCGACACCGACCACAGCATGGTCAGCGGACTGGACTGCGGCTCGTTCCACGCGTTCGCGCAGCTCAGCGGGCAGGTGCCGTTGATCGGCGTGGTGGCGGGGCGGTGTTTCGCGGGCAACGCGGTGCTGCTCGGCACGTGCGACGTGATCATCGCGGTCGAGGGCGCGAACATCGGCATGGGCGGGCCGGCGATGATCGAGGGCGGCGGGCTGGGGGTGTTCCGGCCGGAGGACATCGGGCCGTTGGACGTGCAGGTGCCCAACGGCGTCGTGGACATCGCGGTGGCGTCGGAGGAGGAAGCCGTTGCCGTGGCGAAGAAGTACCTCTCGTACTTCCAAGGCGCGTCGGCCGAATGGTCCTGCGCGGACCAGCGCCTGCTCCGCCACGCCGTCCCCGAGAACCGCCTGCGCGCCTACGACATCCGCACCCTGATCCGAACCCTCGCCGACACCGACAGCGTCCTCGAACTCCGCAACGGCTTCGGCAAGGCCATCGTCACCGCCCTGGTCAAGATCGAAGGCCGCCCGATCGCCCTGATCGCCAACGACCCCAAGGTCCTCGGCGGCGCCATCGACGCCGACGCCGCCGACAAGTGCGCCCGCTTCCTCCAGCTCGCCGACGCGTTCGACATCCCCGTCGTCTCCCTGTGCGACACCCCGGGGTTCATGGTCGGCCCCGACGCCGAACGCACCGCCACCGTCCGCCACCTCACCCGCATGGTCGTGACGGGCGCCAACCTCACCGTCCCCTTTGGACTCGTGATTCTCCGCAAGGCCTACGGTCTCGGCGCCCAGGCGATGGCGGCGGGCAGCCTCAAGGTCCCTCAGTTCGCGATCTCCTGGCCCACCGGGGAGTTCGGCCCGATGGGACTCGAGGGCGCCATCAAACTCGGCTTCAAGAAAGAACTCGACGCCATCGCCGACCCGGACGAGCGCAAGCAGCGCTACGACCAGATGGTCGCGATGGCTTACGAGCACGGCAAAGCACTCAACGTCGCCTCGGTCTTCGAGATCGACGACGTGATCGACCCGGCCGACACCCGCCGCTGGATCACCACGGCGCTGGCCCCTGCAACTTCCCGCTCCCAAGGGAAGAAACGCCCGTTCATCGACACGTGGTGAGGAGAATCCGTGGTCAGCGTCGCCCCTGCGGAACAGAAGACCTTACGCCGGCTCATGGCAGCCGGACTCGTCGGTTCGAGTCTTGAGTGGTACGACTTCTTCATCTACGCGACCGCCGCGGCACTGGTGTTCCCCAAGCTGTTCTTCCCGGAGGCGACGCCGATCGTGGCGCTGCTCCTGTCGTTCAGCACGTTCTGGGCGGGCTTCATCGCGCGCCCGGTCGGCGGCCTGGTCTTCGGGCACGTCGGCGACAAGGTAGGCCGCAAACCGGCCCTCGTCATCTGCCTCGGCCTGATGGCGGCGGCGACGTTCCTCATCGGCCTGCTGCCCACCACGGCGTCCATCGGCGTCGGCGCGCCCCTGCTGCTGGTGCTGCTGCGGTTCCTGCAGGGCATCGCGGTCGGCGGTCAGTGGGGCGGCGTGGTCCTGCTGCTGACCGAGACGGCGGGGCCGAAGAAACGCGGCTTCGCTGGCACGTTCGGGCAGGCCGGCGTTCCGATCGGCGTGCTGCTGGGCAACGTCGCCTTCATCAGCGCCACCACGTCCCTCTCACCGGAGGCGTTCGCGTCGTGGGGCTGGCGCGTCCCGTTCCTGGCGTCGGCGCTGCTGTTCCCGGTGGTGCTGTTCATCCAGCTGAAGGTCGAGGACAGCCCGGTGTTCCGCGAACTGAAGGAACGCCGCGCGACCGAACCGGCCGTGGCCCCTGCGCCGCTGACGGAGGTCCTGCGCACCCACCGCAAGCCGATCCTGCTCGGCGCGGGCCTGATGTTCGCCTCCAACGCGATCTTCTACGTGTCGATCGCGGGCGTCCTGTCCTACGCCACCACCACGCTCGGCCTCGCCCGCGAGTCCGTGCTGATCGTCAGCCTGCTGTCGTCCATCGTGAGCATCCCGGTCATCCTCTGGGCAGGCCACGCCTCTGACCGCCTCGGGCGCCGTCCGCTGATCATCGCGGGCACCGTCGGCATGATCGTGTGGGCGTTCCCGTACTTCCTGCTCGTGGACACCGGTTCGCTCGTGTTGCTGTTCGTCGCGTCCACGGTCGGAGGCATCGCGTCCTCTCTCGTGTACGGACCCATCGCCGCCTACCTGGGTGAACTGTTCGAGCCGCACGTGCGGTACTCGGGCGCTTCTCTCGCGTACCAGCTGGCGTCGATCCTGGTCAGCGGCGGCACGCCGTTCGTGATGACGGCTCTGCTGGGCGCGACCGGGACGTCGATGTCCGTGTCGGCGTTCCTGCTGGTCATGGGCCTGTGCACGCTGGTGTCGGTGATCAGGCTGCCGGAGACGCACCAGCCGGAACGGGCCTGATCAGAGGCTGTGAAGGCCCGATCTAAGGGACAAATCGGGCCTTCACAGTCAAGACCTCTGCGGAACATCCGGCCGATGCCGTACGTTGGCGCGTCGTGACCACTCTCATGGCGCGCTTCAAGCAGCGGATGCGCAGGTTCGCGCAGAAACCGGGGTCGATCGACCTCGCCCCGTTCCAGGCCCTGCTCTCGGACGTGGAGAAACACGCCGAGACGTTCAAGGCCTTCAGCGACGAGGAGCTGACGGCGCACGCCAAGAAGCTGCGCGAGGAGAGCACCGACACCGAACTGGTGGCGCTCACCCGTGAGGCCGCCGAGCGCGCCATCGGGCAGCGTCCGTTCGACGTGCAGGTGCTGGGTGCGCTGGGGCTGCTCAGCGGGCTCGTCGTCGAGATGGCCACCGGTGAGGGCAAGACGCTGGCGGGCGCCATGGCCGCGGCCGGCTTCGCGATCAAGGGCAAGCGCGTCCACGTGGTCAGCGTCAACGACTACCTGGCCCAGCGCGACGCCGACTGGATGGGGCCGCTGTACGGACTGCTCGGCGTCACCGTGGGCTGGATCAACGGCAGCTCGAAGCCGGAGGAGCGGCGCGAGGCCTACCAGGCCGAGGTCACGTACGCGCCGGTCAGCGAGATCGGCTTCGACGTCCTGCGCGACCGGATCGTCACCCGCGAGGAAGACCTGATCGTCCCGGAGCCCGAGGTCGCGCTGATCGACGAGGCCGACTCGGTGCTCGTCGACGAGGCCCGCGTGCCGCTGGTGCTGGCCGGTTCGACCAGCGCGGAGGCAGCCGACCCCGTCATCGCGGACCTGGTGAAGCGGCTGCGGCAGAACCTGCACTACGAGATCGACGACGAGGAGCGCAACGTCTTCCTCACGGGTGCGGGGTCCGAGGCCGTCGAGCGCGCGCTCGGCGAGATCGACCTGTACTCGCAGGAGCACGTCACCTCCACGCTGTCGAAGGTGAACGTGGCGCTGCACGCGCAGGTGCTGCTGCACCGCGACGTCGACTACATCGTGCGTGACGGCAAGGTGCACCTGATCAACGACACGCGTGGCCGTGTCGCGAAGCTGCAGCGGTGGCCGGACGGCCTGCAGGCCGCGGTCGAGGCCAAGGAGAACGTCCAGACGACCGAGTCGGGCGAGATCCTCGACTCGATGACGGTGCAGGCGCTGATCTCCCGCTACCCGACGCGCTGCGGCATGACCGGTACCGCCGTCGCCGTCGCGGAGACGCTGCGGGAGTTCTACGAGCTCGAGGTGCTCGTGATCCCGCCGAACAAGGAGAACATCCGCGAGGACGAGCACTTCCGCCTCTACGCGACGCTGGAGCAGAAGGAAGACGCGATCGTCGAGGAGATCAAGGAGGCCCACGAGAGCGGGCGCCCGATCCTCGTCGGCACGCTGGACGTCGCCGAGTCCGAGCGGATCTCCTCCAAGCTGCGCGCCGCCGGCATCGAGTGCGTGGTGCTCAACGCGAAGAACGACGCCGAGGAAGCCTCGATCATCGCGGACGCCGGTTCGTACCAGCGCATCACGGTCTCCACCCAGATGGCCGGTCGCGGTACGGACATCCGCCTCGGTGGTCACGAGGGCGAGGACCACGACCGGATCGCCGAGCTGGGCGGCCTGTACGTGATCGGCTCCGGACGCCACTCGTCATCACGCCTGGACGACCAGCTGCGCGGCCGCGCCGGCCGTCAGGGCGACCCCGGCGGTTCGGTGTTCTTCTCGTCCATGCAGGACGAGCTGATCACCCAGTACGCGCCGGACGCCGAGGATCCGTCCGAAGTGGACGACGACGGCCGGGTGCACGACAAGGGCCTGCTGCACACCTTCGAGCACGCGCAGCGCGTGGCCGAGGGCGTGAACCTGGAGATCCACCGCAACACGTGGCGCTACAACAAGCTGATCGAGCACCAGCGCGACATCCTGCTCAAGCACCGCGACGTCGTGCTGAAGACGGACGCGGCGTTCGAGAAGGTCGGCGAGAAGGAAGGCGCCCCCGACGAGATCGCCGGTGACGCCGCCCGCAAGATCACGCTGTTCTTCCTCGACGACCTGTGGACGCACCACCTGACGTTCCTGTCGGACCTGCGCGAGGGCATCCACCTGCGCGCGCTGGCCCGGCAGAACCCGCTGGACGAGTTCCACCGCGAGGCCATCCCGGCGTTCAACAAGATCGTGCCGGAGTCCTGGGAGCTCACCAGGGAGAAGTACGAGGCGGCCAAGATCACCGATGAGGGCTACGACCTCGCCGACGCCGGGGTCAAGCGCCCCAGCTCGACGTGGACGTACCTGGTGCACGACAACCCGTTCGGCTCCGGCTTGGAGGAGACGATGAAGGGTCTCGTGAAGATGGTGCGCGGCCAGCGCCGCTGACAGTCAGATCTTCCCCGGGACGACGAGGTCGTCCGCGGGTCTCGCGGGCCGGGGCAACGCCTCGGCCCGTCTGGCTGTTCTGGGCCTGGTCATCTCGTCGGTCAGCTTCCTGATCTCCGCGAGGATGTCCAGGTGTTCCTGCGACGGCGGCGGGCCAACGAGGTTGGACCGGTTGTGCGCCGTCCGTTCCGCGCGCTCGGCCAGAAGCCGGATGCGGCGCAGGTGTTCGTGCTCCCCGTCCGGGAGCAAGAGTTCGGTCTGCTCCATCACCCGTGCCAGCTTTCGCCGTGCACGGGTGAGCAGTCGATCCCCTAGTCGGCTGATTCCAGTTTCTGGACGAGCCACTCGTGGAATCCGCCGATGTGGTGCTCTGAGGGCACCAGCACTCCGCCCTGCGCGTAGGCGCGTGAGGCCATCGCGGGCTGGCATCGCTCGCAGGCTTCGAAGTCCTGTTCGTTCACCCGGTGGAACAGCTCGACCGAGCGAGAGACGTCACGGCCGGTGTCGACCACTTCCTTGGCGTAGAGCCAATCGCACTCGACGATCGTCCGGTCCGCCGCCATCGGGTACATCCGGTGCAGGATCACGTGGTCCGGCACGAGGTTGATGAACACCTGCGGTTTGATGGTGATGGCGTAATACTTCCTGTCGCGTTCCTCTTCCAGCGCCGAGAGTTTCTCGAATCCCTCGCTGCCGTCGACGGTGAAACCCCTGATCTCGTCACCGAACTCGGCGCCGTGCCCCACGTAGTACTGCGCCGCGTACCCGTCGGCGAACTCGGGCAGCACCTCGGTGAGCTCGGGGTGGATCGTCGCGCAGTGGTAGCACTCCATGAAGTTCTCGATGATGAGCTTCCAGTTGGCCTTGACGTCGTAGACGATCCGTTTGCCCACGGACAACTGGTCGATCTCGTAGCCGTCGATGCCCTCGAGCGTTCCCAAACGTTCGGTCACGGCGCTCAGCACGTCGTCCTCGAAGCTCGGCGGGTCCTCGGCGAGGTTCACCCACACGTAGCCGAGCCATTCGCGCAAATGCACTTTGGTGAGTCCATACGCAACGCGGTCGACGTCCGGCATTGAGGTGAGATTGGGTGCGGCGATCAGGTTGCCGTCCAACGCGTACGTCCAGGCGTGGTAAGGGCACTGGAACGCCCGTTTGACGCTGCCGGCCTCGTCGACGCAGATGCGCGCGCCACGATGGCGGCAGACGTTCAGGAACGCGTTGAGGCCGCCCTTGCGGTCCCGCGCGATGAGCACGCTCTCCCGCCCGACCTGCACCGTGCGGAAGTCGCCGGCGTTCGGCAGGTCGCCCGACTTCACCGCGCAGAACCACATCTTCTCGAAGATGGCGGCCTGTTCCTGAGCGAAGATCGCGGGATCGGTGTAGTAGCGGCCCTCAAGGGTGGAGATCAGGCTGCCGGTCATCTGAGGCCTCTCAGGCGAGCAGGGTCGAAAAGGCCGATCGGGTGCCGCGTGGCCCCGTCGATCACGAGGTCGGCGAGGATCTCGCCGACGACGGGCACGAACTTGAAGCCGTGCCCCGAGAAGCCGCACGCCACGGTCACGCCCTCCTCGCGGGCGATCACGAAGTGCCGGTCGGCGGTGTTGGTGTACATGCAGGCCGCGGCGCGCTGGAACGTCCCGGCGAGGCCGGGCATCGGCGGCCTGGTCGCGTTGACCACGGCCTCGACCTCGTGGGCGTGCACCGCGCGGTCGATGGTCCCGGGCGTGCAGATCTGGCCACCGCTGTGGAACGCGACCTTCACCGCGCCGTCGTGCTCGGGGAAGCCGTAGAAGTTCGTGCCGTCCGCGCGGTCCCAGATGTAGACCGGGTGGTCGCGGAAGTCGTCGTCCGGGGTGAAGTAGAACTGGACCTGACGTTCGATCTCAAACGGGATTCCCAGCTCCCCCAGCAACTCCGGCGCCCACGGGCCGGGGCACACGACGACGTGCTCGGCTTCGTAGGTGGCCAGAGCGGTGGTGACCCTGCCTGGCTCCCAGTGCGTCACCGGCTCCTCGAAGTGCAGCTCGGCGCCCGCGCGTGCGGCGAGGGCCAGATGCGCCTCCACGGCCGTCTCGGGCACCACGAAGCCCGCGCCCGGTTCGTACAGGCCGATCTCGGAGTCGAACGGCCGGAAGGCCGGGAAGCGCGCACGGAGCTGGGACGCGTCGAGCAGTTCGTGTTTCAGACCGAACTGCTCGACGCTCGCCCGGCTACCCGTGATGGCGCCGCTGTCCTGATCGCCGACGATGACTCCGCCGACGCGGTGGAAGACGTGCTCCCCGCTGTCCTGTTCGATCTGGTCCCACATCTCGTGGGCGCGCAGCAGCAACGGGACGTACGCGGGGTCCTCGAAGTAGGCCTGCCGCGTGACGCGCGACCCTCCGTGGCTCGACCCGTGCGCGTGCGCGGGCGTGAACTTCTCCAGTCCCAGCACCCGTTTCCCGCGCTGGGCGAGCCGGTACGCGGCGGCGCTGCCCATGCCGCCGAGCCCGATGACGATGACGTCGTACGTCACCCTCGCAGCCGCTTCATCTCGGGATCGAACAACGGCTCCGGCGCGGGACGTGCGGTGACGCGGTGCCCGAAGTACTCGATCTCGACCTCGTCGTCGATCTCGCTGGGCAGCCACGCGTAGGCGATGTTGAGGCCCGTCGTGTACCCGTAGGCGGCGCTGGTGACGTAGCCGACCGGTTCTCCTTGGTGGAACACGGGTTCGTTGCCCAGCACGACGCTGTGCGGGTCGTCGATCGTGAGGCAGGTGAGCTTCTTGGTCGAGGTCAGGTTGTGCAGCGATCCCTTGCCGAGGAACTCCTTGTCCTGGCGCACCGCGAACCCGAGCCCCGCCTCGAACGGGTCGTGCTCGGTCGTCATGTCCGTGCCCCACGACCGGTAGCCCTTCTCCAGGCGCAGGCTGTTGAACGCGCCGCGGCCGGCCGCGATGACCCCGTGCCGCTGCCCGGCCTCCCACAGCGTGTCCCACAGCTTCGGGCCCATGTCCGCGGTGGTGTAGAGCTCCCAGCCGAGTTCGCCCACATAGGACAGTCGCAGCGCGGTCACCGGGACGTTCTTGATGAACCCCTTCTGCGCGGTGAAGTACCCCTTCTTCGTGTCGAGGGTGTGCGAGATGTCGTTGACGAGATCGCGGGCCAGCGGGCCCCACAGGCCGATGCAGCACGTTCCGGCCGTGATGTCCTTGACGTACACGTCATCCGGCGCGTGCCGGGTGAGCCAGTCGAGGTCGAGGTTGCCGTTCGCGCCGACCTGGAACGTCGTCGCGTCGAGGCGCGCGATCGTGAGGTCGCTGCGCACGCCGCCCTGCTCGTCGAGCAGCAGCGTGTAGACGACCGCGCCGGGCTTGCGGTTGAGGTTGTTGGTCGTCATGTGCTGCAGGAACTCCAGCGCTCCCGGCCCGCTGACCTCCAGCCGTTTCAACGGGGTCATGTCGAACAGTGCGACCCGTTTGCGCGTCACCAGCGCCTCGGCGCCGCAGATCGGCGACCAGAACCGGCTCGCCCACTCACCTCGCGCCGGCACCTCGGCCACCTCGGGCAGGCCGGCGTTGGCCTCGTACCAGTGCGGCCGCTCCCAGCCGGACGCCTCCAGGAAGAACGCGCCGAGCTCCTGCTGCCTGCCGTAGAACGGACTCGTGCGGATCGGCCGCGGGCTCTCCATGGGCTGCAACGGGTGCAGCACGTCGTAGACCTCGACGAAGTTCTGGCAGCTGCGCTCCAGCACGTAGTCCGGCGCCAGCTGCACCTGCTCGAACCGGTTGAGGTCGCTCGAGTGCAGGTCCAGCTCGGGCTGCCCGTCGACGATCCACTCGGCCATCGACCGCGCCACCCCGGCGGAGTGCGTGATCCACACCGCCTCGGCGACCCAGAACCCCTTCAGGCCCGGATGTTCGCCCAGCAACGGCATCCCGTCACTGGTGAACGAGAACAGGCCGTTGAAGCCGCTCTCCACCCCCGCCTCGGCCAGCGCGGGGATCAGCTCGACGGCCGACTCCCACGACGCCTTGAAGTCCTCCTCGGTGAACGGCAGCTCCGAGCCGGTGATGTCCTGGGCGGCGACGGGCATGGGCCGATGCCCGTACGCGCCAATGCCCAGCGCCTGACCGTGCGAGCGGAAGTACAGGTCGGCTTCCTGGTGCCGCAGGATCGGCTGCCGCGCCAACGCCTCCGCGTCGGCGTTCACGTTGCCGGTGAACACGTACTGGTGCGCCATCGGCACGAGTGGCACGGTCAGCCCGACCATCTCCCCCAGCACCGGTCCCCACATGCCGGCGCACGACACCACGATGTCGGCCGGGAACACGTCCGTGTCGGTCCGCACGCCGGTGACCCGGTCGCCCGAGGTCTCGACGGCGACGACCTTCTGCCCGAACTCGAACCGCGCCCCGCGCTCGATCGCCCGCCGCGCCTGGATCTCGGCGGCCTGGACGGGCCTCGCGAGGCCGTCGCTCGGGATGAGGAACCCGCCGAGCAGCTTGTCCCGGTCCAGCAACGGGTGCAGGCGCGCGACCTCGTCCGCGTCGATCAGCCGGCTCGGCACGCCCCACGACGTGGCCCAGCCGTGCCTGCGCGAGAGGTCGGCGAGCCGTTCGGGACCGGTGGCGATCTCCAGGCCACCGATCTGGTCGAAGCAGCCCAGAGCGGTGTACTTGTCGACCGTGTAGCGGGCGAAGGCGGTCATGCTGCGGCAGGAGTTGGTCTGGAAGACCAGGCCGGGGGCGTGGCCGCTGGACCCGCCGACCGCGAGGCCCGGGGCCTGGTCGAGGACCGTGACGTTGGTGAAGCCCTTGTCGGTGAGCTCGTCGGCCAGCGCGCATCCGACGATCCCCGCCCCCACGAGCACCACGCGAGGCACTTCACCTGGCATCAGGACACCCCTTCGCCGCAGTTGCGAGTAACAGAACTCGTTCCGCTATCTGCAACAAACTGCGGCTCGGGGGCCCAGCTGTCAATACCGCCGTTCAGCCGCCGGAACCCGGCGGCGCCGACACGTTCTAGCCGGCGAAGTAACCGAGCTGCGCCGACAGGTCCGCGGCCGCGGACGTCATCGTCGGCACGATCTCCTCCACCCGCTGCCGGGACAGCCGGTAGGACGGCCCCGACGCACTCATCGCCGCGACCACCTCACCGCGATGCCCGCGCACCGGGACGGCCACCGCGTGCAGCCCCAGTTCCAGTTCCTCGAAGCACGCCGCGAACCCCTGCGCGGCGATGGCCTTCAGCTCGACCAGCAGCTGCGAGGCGTCCACGACGGTGTTCTCGGTGTAGGAGTCGAGCGGCTGCGACGCCAGCCGCTTGCGTTCGTCGTCCGGCAGGTAGGCGAGCAGGATCTTGCCGGACGAGGTGGCGTGCAGGGGCGTGCGCTGGCCGATCCAGTTCACGGCCGAGACGGCGGCGGAGCCGCGGGCCTGGGTGATGTTGATGGCGACGCCGGCGTCGTGCACGGCGATGTTGACGGTCTCGCCGAACGAGTCGGCGAGGGTCTGGCAGACGGGCTGGCCGAGCTTGGTCAGGTCCATCCGTCCGGTGGCCGCACCGGCCAGGCGGACGACCCCGAAACCGATGGCGTATTTACCTCTTTCACCGAGCTGCTCCACTAGGCCACGCGACTCCAGCACGGAGACGAGTCTGGACACCGTGGACTTGTGCACACCGAGCTCACCAGCGATTTCGGTGATGCCGGCCTCACCTTGGGCCAGCAGTTCGAGCACGCTGATGGCTCTGTCCACGGACTGCACCTGAGCTGCCGAGTCGGAGTTGCTCATCGCGCAACAGTAACCGGCAGGCAAAACAACCAGCTGGACTCTTGACGACGGGTCTCGCGAGGCTCACATTGTGTTGCGTCATTCGGAACGTGTGCCGCGTCACGCAACGGAGGCCGACGATGATCCGCGCCTGCGCTCTCATGGACCTGCCCCCAGGGGAGGCGGTTCGCATCGTCGGCCCTCATGCGCCGATCGCGGTCTTCAACGCCGACGGCGTCGTCTACGCCATCGACGACACCTGCACCCACCAGGACGCCTCCCTGAGCGAGGGGTGGCTGGAGGGGTGCTTCGTGGAGTGCCCTCTGCACGCCGCGAGCTTCGACCTTCGCACCGGCGAGGCGACTTGTCTGCCCGCCAAAAGACCGGTGAAGACCTACTCCGTCCACGTGAATGATGGAGAGGTCTATGTCGATGTCGAAGTGAACAAGGACGTGGCGTGAAGACGATCGCGATCATCGGCGCCTCACTCGCCGGTTTGAGGTCGGCGCAGGCACTGCGCCAGCAGGGGTTCGACGGACGGCTCGTCGTCGTCGGCGATGAGATCCATCTGCCCTATGACCGGCCTCCTCTCTCGAAGGACTTCCTCCTCGGCAAGGTCGAGGCGGTGCCGCTCGCGGACCAGGAGGACATCGACGCGCTCAACGCGGAGTGGCGCCTCGGCGTGCGGGCCACCGGGCTGCTCTCCACCCGGGAGATCGCGCTCAGCGACGACACCACCGTCGAGGCCGACGGCATCGTCATCGCGACGGGCGGCCTGCCGCGCACGATCCCCGGCACGCACGTCCTGCGCACGCTGGACGACGCGATCAAGCTCCGCGAGGCGTTCGGCACCGCGCAGCACGTCGGTGTCATCGGCGCCGGGTTCATCGGGGCTGAGATCGCCTCCAGTGCGCGTGCGCTCGGCAAGGACGTCACCGTCGTCGAGGCACTCCCCACGCCGCTCACGCGCGTGCTGGGGGCCGAGATGGGTACCGCGTGCGGACATCTGCACAGCGACCACGGATCAACGTTGATCACCGGAATCAATGTTGACTCAGTCAACGTTGACGGCGGAATCAACCTCGCGGACGGCCGGGTCGTCAACGCCGACGTCGTCGTCGCGGGCATCGGCACCCGCCCGGCGACGGACTGGCTCACCGGCGGACCGGTCAACCTCGGCAACGGCGTCGTCTGCGACGCGGGCGGCGTGACGAACGTGAAGAACATCATTGCGGTCGGAGACGTCGCGAACTGCGCGGGGCACCGCGCCGAGCACTGGACGTCGGCGACCGAGCAGGCGCAGATCGCCACCCGGAACCTGCTCGCGGGCGAGACCGTCGCGACGCACACCAACGGCGGCTACGTCTGGTCCGACCAGTACGGCGTGCGGATCCAGTTCATCGGACGGGCGACGGACGACGTTCGAGTAGAAGATGGGTCCATCGAGGACAGGAAGTTCGTCGCGACCTATCGAGACGGTGAGCACCCGGACGACATCGTTGGCATCGTGGCCATGAGCAACGCACGACTTTTCACCCGGCTCCGCAGGAGTCTGAAGTAACGGTCGTCACGGTTTAACGCCACCGGCGACCGGCTACACCCGAATGTCCTTCGTGGACATACGAAACAGGGAGGCAGCTCGTGTCGCCGGTGCGGCAGATCATCAACCCCTTCGACCAGAGCGTCATCACCGAGGTCGAGGAGCAGACCCGCGACCAGGCGATCGCAGCGATCGCCAAGGCACGCCACGCCTTCGACGACGGCGACTGGCAGCACTCCAGCCCCGAACACCGCGCCGCCGTGCTGAACCGCGTCGCGGACCTCCTGGAACGCGACAAGGAGGACATCGCCCGCACCGAGACGCTCGACACCGGCAAGACGCTGGTCGAGAGCCGCATCGACGTGGACGACGTCGCCGCCGTGTTCCGCTACTACGGCGGCCTCGCCGGCCTGCTGCACCCGAAGATCGTCCAGGGCGCCCCGGCGGACGTCATCAGCCGCGTCGACTACGAACCCGTCGGCGTGTGCGGCCTGATCGCGCCCTGGAACTACCCGCTGCTGCAGGTCTCCTGGAAGATCGCGCCCGCCCTGCTGGCCGGCAACACCCTGGTGGCCAAGCCCAGTGAGATCACTCCACTCACGACGATCAAGTTGTTCGAGCTGCTGGCCGAGGCCGGACTGCCGGACGGGGTCGCGAACCTCGTGCTCGGCACCGGTCCCGAGGTCGGCGCGCCGCTGTCCGAGCACCCCGACGTCGACCTGGTCTCGTTCACCGGCAGCCTCGTGACCGGCCAGCGGATCATGGCGTCGGCCGCCAAGACCGTGAAGAAGGTCGCCCTCGAACTCGGCGGCAAGAACCCGAACATCGTCTTCGCGGACGCCGACATCGACGTCGCCGTCGACTACGCGCTCACGGCGGCGTTCTTCCACGCGGGCCAGGTCTGCTCGTCCGGCACGAGGCTCATCGTGCACAGCAGCGTCTACGACGACTTCGTGAACGAGGTCGCGCGCCGGGCCGATCTCATCAAGCTGGGCAACGGTTTCGACGAGGACACCGAGTCCGGACCACTCGTGAGCGCCGAGCACCGCGCCAAGGTCGAGAGCTACGTCGAGGTCGCCAGGCAGGAGGGCGCGACCCTCAAGGCCGGCGGCAGGCGACCTGAGGAAGCCGAACTGCAGAACGGTTTCTTCTTCCGTCCCACCGTCTACGCGGACTGCACCAGGGACATGAAGCTGGTCCAGGACGAGACGTTCGGCCCGATCATCACGGCCGAGCGCTTCGAGACCGAGGAGGACGCGGTCCGGCTCGGCAACGACACCGAGTACGGCCTCGCCGGCGGCGTCTGGAGCCAGGACCTCGACAAGGCGCAGCGCGTCGCGAAGAAGCTCCGGCACGGCACGGTCTGGATCAACGAGTTCGGCCCGTACCTGCCGCAGGCCGAGTGGGGCGGCTTCAAGCGCTCCGGCGTCGGCCGCGAGCTCGGCACCGCGGGCCTGCACGAGTACACCGAGCCCAAGCACGTGTACCAGAACCTCAAGCCTGAAGCCCAGAACTGGTTCGCGCGAAAGGACTCCAGCCAGTGACCGCATATGACTACGTGATCGTCGGCGGCGGAACGGCGGGCTGCGTGCTCGCGGCACGACTCACCGAAGACGAGAACGTCACGGTCGCGGTCATCGAGGGCGGTCCCTCCGACGTCGGCGACGAGAAGATCCTGAACCTGCGCAACTGGATCAACCTGCTGGAGACCGAGTACGACTACGACTACCCGACGGTCGAGCAGCCGCGCGGCAACTCCCACATCCGGCACAGCCGCGCGAAGGTGCTCGGCGGGTGCTCCAGCCACAACACGCTGATCTGCTTCAAGCCGTTGCCGCAGGACCTCGACGGCTGGGGGCACGGCTGGACGTGGGACGCGGTCGGCCCGTACTACGACAAGGTCCAGCTCAACATCATCCCGGTGGTGGAGAAGGACCGGAACCCGATCGCCAAGGACTTCGTGGCCGCCGCGCGGAAGGCCGTCGACGTCCCGGAGATCGACAACTTCAACGCCGCGCCGTTCGAGGACGGCGTCGGCTTCTTCTCCATCGCGTACCACCCGGAGAAAAACAACCAGCGGTCGTCGGCGTCGACCGCCTACGTGCACCCGATCCTGGACCGCGGGAACCTCACCCTGCTGCTCAACACCTGGGCCGGCCGGATCGAGTTCGACGGCGACCGCGCGATCGGCGTGCACACCGACAAGGGCTACGTCGAGGCGAACAAAGAGGTTCTGCTCTGCGCGGGCGCCATCGACACGCCCCGGTTGATGATGCTCTCGGGCATCGGCGACGCCGAGCACCTGAGCAGCATCGGCATCGAGCCGAAGCACGACCTGCCCGGTGTCGGTGAGAACCTGCTCGACCACCCGGAGTCGGTCATCGTCTGGGAGACCACGAAACCGTTGCCGGAGAACTCGGTGATGGACTCCGACGCCGGCCTGTTCATCCGGCGCGACGAGTCCGACCCGCGGCCGGACCTGATGTTCCACTTCTACCAGATCCCGTTCACCACCAACACGGAACGCCTCGGCTACCCGGCGGTGGAGCACGGGGTCTGCATGACGCCGAACATCCCGCGGCCGCACAGCAAGGGCAGGCTGTGGCTGAAGTCCAGTGATCCCAAGGAGAAGCCTGAGCTCGACTTCGGCTACTTCATGAACCCCGACGGCTACGACGAGCAGACCCTCGTCGACGGGTTCCGGATCGCGCGGAAGATCGCCGAGCAGGAGCCGCTGAAGTCGTGGCTCAAGCGGGAGATCGCCCCCGGCCCGGACGTCACGAGCGACGAGGCGTTGTCGGAGTACGGCCGCCGAGCGGCCCACACCGTCTACCACCCGGCGGGCACCTGTGCCATCGGGTCCGTTGTGGACGGTGACCTGAAGGTCATCGGACTCGAAGGCCTCCGGGTCGTCGACGCGTCCGTGTTCCCGACCATGCCCACCGTGAACCCCATGGTCACGGTGCTCATGATTGGAGAACGCGCCGCGGACCTGATCAAGGAGGCGTGAAGGTGACAGCGACAGCGGAAGACAGGCTCAAGGACCTCGGCTACACCTCGGAGTTCAAACGGGACATGAGTCCCTGGGCGAACTTCTCGCTGGGCTTCACCTACCTCTCCCCCGTGGTCAGCACGTACACGTTGTTCGGCGTCGCGCTGGCCCTGGGCGGGCCGCCGATGATCTGGAGCTTCGTCGTCGCGGGCGTCGGCCAGTTCCTGGTCGCGCTCATCTTCGGCGAACTCGTGGCGCAGTACCCGGTCGCGGGCGGCGTGTACCCCTGGGCACGCCGCCTGTGGGGCAAGCGCTGGGCGTGGATGACCGGCTGGGTCTACATGATCGCCCTGCTGGTCACGATCGCGTCCGTCAGTTACGGCGCGGGCCCTTATCTGGCAACACTTCTCGGCTACACCGCCAACGTCGGCAACACCGTGCTGTGCGCGATCGCGATCATCGTGGTCTCCACGCTCATCAACTACGCGGGCACGAAGGTGCTGTCGTGGGCCGCGATCTTCGGGTTCGCGGCGGAGATCGTCGGCGCGCTCGTGGTCGGCATCTGGCTGCTGGTCGACAACCGCGTCCACGGCCTGGGCGTGCTGTTCGACAGCTTCGGCGCGGGCGGTTCGGGCAGCTACCTGCCGGCGTTCTTCGCGGCGGGCATCATCGGGCTCTACCAGTACTACGGCTTCGAGGCCTGCGGTGACACCGCGGAAGAGGTCAAGGACCCCGGCCGCGTCATCCCGAAGGCCATGCGCCGCACCATTTACATCGGCGGCGCGGCGGCCACGTTCGCGTGCCTGTCGCTGCTGCTGGCGGTGCCGGACTTCGGCAAGGTCATCAGCGGCGAGGACGCCGACCCGGTCACGAACATCCTGACCAACGCGTTCGGCCCGGTCGGCTACAAGATCGTGATCGGCGTCGTGCTGATCTCGTTCCTGTCCTGCACGATGTCGCTGCAGGCGGCCGCGTCCCGCCTGACCTACTCCTACGCCCGCGACAAGATGATCTTCGGGCACAAGGCGCTCGCGAAGTTCAACAAGAAGCGCCACATCCCGCCCTACGCCCTCGCGCTGGCCGGCATCGTCCCGGCGGTCATCGTGATCGCGTCGATGCTGTCCACCAACGCGCTGGACAAGATCGTGTCGTTCGCGACGCTCGGCATCTACCTGGGCTTCCAGATGGTCGTGTTCGCGGCGCTGCGGGCGAGGCTCAAGGGCTGGACGCCGTCCGGCGAGTTCACGCTCGGCCGGTGGGGCCTGATCGTCAACGTGCTGGCGCTCGCGTACGGCGTCGCGGCGATGGTGAACATGGTCTGGCCGCGCACCCCGGACGGGCCCTGGTACGACAACTACGTCGTGATCCTCAGCGGCGCGCTCGTGGTCGGCGTCGGCCTGGTCTACATGCTGATCGCCAAGCCGTTCGGCCACTCCGACGCCGCCGCCGGGGACGCCATCTCATCCCTGCAGGCGAAGTAGCCGCAAGGCGAGCTGCACCTCCAGCACGCGGTCCGGCGACTGCCAGTCGCCGAGCAGCGACGTGACCCGGTCGAGCCGTTGGGTGACCGTGTTGACGTGGAGGTGCAGCTCCGCCTTGGCGCGACTCAGGTTCGCGCCGCAGCGGAAGTAGACCTCCAGTGTGTGCACCAGTTCCGTGCCGCGCTCGGAGTCGTAGTCCAGCACCGGGCCGATCACCGACCGCACGTAGCCGGAGACGTCCGCGCGGTCGCCCAGCAGCACGCCGACGAACCCGAGGTCGTCCATCGTCGCGGCGTCCTTCTCCCGGCCCAGCTGCCGCAACGCCTTCAGGCACCGCCGCGCCTCCTCGTAGGCCGCCGCGATGGCCACCGGCCCCGCGACCGGCCCGCAGGCGCCCACGGTCGCGTCCAGCACCTTCGCCACCTCCCGCGCGACGTCCGTCGACCTCGACGGCAACGCCAGCACGACGTCCCGGTCCCGCGACCCGGCGAGTCCTCTGTGGACCGACGCGTAGTGCGTGGCCCCGGAAAGGTTTCCATCCGCCACCAGCACGACGTGCGGATCGGACAGCTCGACCCCCACCCGGCGTGCTCGCGCCAGCAGCCCGGCCGCGTCCCGCCCGTCCAAGATGTCGGTGATCAGCTCGCCGCGGACCTTGTTCTCCGCCTCGGCCACGGTTCGGCGCAGCAGCAACAACAACGCCGTCACCACGGCCGACCGCTCGAACAACCGCCGGTCGACGTTCGGCAGGTCCGGGCACCCGGTCAGCGCGATGCCGCCCAGCAGTTCGGACCCGGCCAGCACCGCGCACACCCAGACGTCGTCGAGCAGCACGGCCCGTCCGTTGGCCCGCACCGCCGGCGTCGGCACGGTGTCCAGCACCTCGACCTGCCCGCCGAGCAACTCCCCCACCGCCGCGGCGACCTCGGCCGAGGAACCGCCGCGCAGCACCAGGTCCGTGAGCCGGTCGTGCGCTTCCTCTGCCCGTTTCATGGCCTCGTTGTGCGACTGGATCGTCGCGAACAACGACGCCGTGTCGATCGCGATGGCCGCGTGGTCGGCCAGCGACTGCAGCAGCGCGACCTCCTCGGCCGGGAACTCCCGCGAGGTGCGGTCGGCCGCGTACAGCACGCCGATGACCTTCGAGTCGAGCTTCAGCGGCACGCCCAGGATCGCCGTCAGGCCCTCGTCGTGCACAGCCGAGTCGATCGGGTTCGTGTGGTTGAACCGGGCGTCCGCGAAGTAGTCGGAGGTCGCGTACGGCCGCGCGGTCTGCGCGACCAGCCCGCCCAGGCCCTCGCCGAGGCCGAGCCGGACCTTCTGGAACAACGGGGAGAACGACCCGTCCGTCACCCTCATGTAGGTGCCGGCCGGGTCGTTCATCGACAGGTAGGAGACGTCCGTCCCGAGCAGCGTCCTGGCTCTGCGCACGATCGAGCGGAGAACCGCGTCCGTGTCGCGCATGCCCGCGAGCTCGGACGCGGTCTCGAACAACGCCGCCAGTTCGGCCTCACGCCGTCGTGTCACACCCCAACCCTGTCACGATCCTCCAGATCCGCACCACGGGTCTCGCGGGACAAAAGGATCGCGACCACCGTGATCACGCACGTGATCACCACGTAGATCGAGATGGGGAACGAGGTGCCGTAGGCCTTCAGCAGCGCCGTCGCGATCAGCGGTGCCAGCGCTCCCGCCGCGATCGACGCCAGCTGGTAGCCGATCGACGCGCCGGAGTACCGCACCCGCGTGCCGAACAGCTCCGAGAAGAACGCCGCCTGCGGCCCGTACATCGCGCCGTGCAGCACGAGTCCGACCGTCGCCGCCACCGTGATCAGCACCGGGTCCTTGGTGTCGAGCATGGGGAAGAACACGAAGATCCACACGCCGATGCCGACCGCGCCGACGAGGTAGATCGACCGCCGCCCGAACCTGTCGGACAGATGGCCCCAGATCGGGATCGCGACCAGGTGCACCGCCGAGGCGATCAGCACGGCGTTGAGCCCCACCGACTTCGACAGCCCGAGCCCGGTCGTCAGGTACACCAGGATGAACGCGGTGATCACGTAGTACGACACGTTCTCGGCGAACCGCGCGCCCATCGCGATCAGCACCTCGCGCCAGTTGTGCTTGAGCAGCACGAGCACGGGTGCCTTCTCCTGCACGGGCTCCTTCGCGCGCTTCTCCTGCGCCGCCAGGAAGATCGGCGACTCGGACACCGTCAGCCGGATCCACAGCCCGATCACCACGAGCACACCGGAGAGCAGGAACGGGATGCGCCAGCCCCACGAGAGGAAGTCCGCGTCCGACTGCACCGCCGCGAGGATCGCCAGGACGGCCGTCGCCAGCAGGTTTCCGCACGGCACACCGGCCTGCGGCCACGACGCCCAGAACCCGCGCCGTTTCGCGTCACCGTGCTCGGAGACGATCAGCACGGCCCCGCCCCACTCACCGCCGAGCGCGAAGCCCTGCACCAGCCGCAGCAGCGTGAGCAGGATCGGCGCCAGGACGCCCACCGACGCGTAGGTCGGCAGCACACCCATCAGCATCGTCGCGCCACCCATCAGCAGCAACGACAGCACCAGCAGCTTCTTGCGTCCCACCCGGTCGCCGAAGTGGCCGAACACCAGGCCGCCCAACGGCCGTGCGAGGAAGCCGATCGCGTACGTCGTGAACGCGAGCAGCGTGCCGTTCAACGGATCCGCGGTCGGGAAGAAGAGCTTGTTGAACACCAGGGCGGCTGCCGAGCCGTAGAGGAAGAAGTCGTACCACTCGACAGTTGTTCCGATGAGCGAGGCGCCTACCACTTTTTTGATCATCGACAACTCCTCATTGAGCTGACCAGCCGCCATCGACGGCCAACGACGTACCGGTGACAAAACTGTTGTCGCACAACCACAGCACTGCCGAGGCCACCTCGGAAGGCTCCATCATCCGTTTGACTGCGCTGCGCTGGAGGAAAATCTTCTCGGGCACTTCCGACTCGGGAATCCCGTGCGCTTTCGCCTGATCCGCGATCTGCTTCTCCACCAACGGGGTCCGCACATATCCGGGGGCCACGCAGTTGGACGTGACGCCGTGCGGCGCGCCTTCCAGGGCGGCGACCTTGGAGAACCCCTCAAGGCCGTGTTTCGCCGCGGTGTAGGCGGATTTGAAGGCGGAGGCGCGAATGCCGTGCACGCTGGTGATGTGGACCAACCGGCCCCAGCCGCGCGCGTACATGTGCGGCAGCACGTGCTTGGTGAGCCGGAACGCGGCCCCCACCATCAGTTCCAGCATCGCCGAGAAGCGCTCGGCGGGGAACTCGTGGATGGGCGCGACGTGCTGCACGCCGGCGTTGTTGACGAGGATGTCGATCTCGGTGGGCAAGGCGTCGACCGGGTCCATCAGGTCGAGCACGTGACCGGCACCGCCGAGCTCCTCGGCGAGGGCGAGGACCTTCGGATCTCGATCCACCAGATGAACTTCGGCGCCGGCGGCGGCCAGTGCGCGAGCGCAGGCCAGGCCGATGCCGCTCGCGGCGCCGGTGACCAGCGCGCTGTGACCCGTGACACTCGACATGTCTGGAAACGGTAGGCGTC
The DNA here is from genome assembly GCF_044754905.1 of Lentzea sp. NPDC092896. NCBI lineage: Bacteria > Bacillati > Actinomycetota > Actinomycetes > Pseudonocardiales > Pseudonocardiaceae > Lentzea > Lentzea sp. NPDC092896. Next base: position 86,399 of record NZ_JBIVPX010000001.1, on the reverse strand, counting down.
ACGCGGCGTGATCAACATGTGGCGAGCCCACATAACGCCTGGTCACGAGGTGGCTTTAGCCAACATTTAGCGTCCTGGACGCATATCTGGCATGAAGATCGGGTATCGAGGCGTAAGCTCCCGTCACCTGAACGGGGGAAGATCCGCAAGAGGGGGCTACACCATGTCCACAACGCCTATTTACGACGACCTCCTGCGCGAGCTCGACGAGATCGCACAGGAGGCCGGTTTGACCAGCTCGGAGCCCACGCCCGAGCCCGTCAAGTCGTAGGAACTACTTCGGAGGGGCGATCAGCTCGGCGGGCACCGGCTGGTCCTTGCTGATCAGGTCGAACAGCTCGGACGCCTTCTCCTTGTTCCACTGCACGACCGAGCCCGCACCGGGCACCGTCGGCGTGGACCCGACCGGCACCGTCCCGCTCGTCGCCTCGCTCATGTTGAGAGCGACGCCGGCCAGGTGCCACACGTGGTCGTCGTCGTTGACCGACACCGCTCCGGACGCCGCGTTCATCAGCGGGATGACGCGGAACGGGTTCGCGAGCGTCGCCGGGCTCTTCACCTTCTCGAAGAGCGCCGACAGGAACTTGCGCTGGTTCTGCACGCGCTGCAGGTCGGCGGTCGCGAAGGCGCGGGTCCGCACGAACCCGAGCGCCTGCGGTCCGTCGAGTTCCTGGCAGCCCGCGGGCAGGTCGATGCCGGCCAGCGGGTCCTTGATCGGCTCGTCGAGGCAGATGTCCACCCCACCGACCGCGTCCACCATGTCGGAGAACCCGCCGAAGCCGATCTCCATGTAGTGGTCGATCCGCACGCCGGTCGCACCCTCGACGGTCTGCACGAGCATCTGCGGCCCGCCGAACGCGTACGCCGCGTTGACCTTGTTGCGGCCGTTCTCCGGGATCGCGACGTAGGAGTCACGCGGAATCGACAACAGAACCGGCTTGGCGGCGCTGTTGTCCGGCAGGTGCAGCATCATGATGGTGTCGGTCCGCCGTCCGGCGGCGTCACCGGTGGCGAGCGCGTCCTTCTGCTCCTGCGTCAGGCCTTCCCGGGCGTCCGATCCGACGAGCAGCCAGGTGGTGCCCGGCGTCTCGGCGGGACGGCCCTCGTAGTCCGGCAGCGCGTTGATCCGGGTCAGCGTCGAGTCGACGTAGAACCCGAACCCGATCGTGCCCAGCACCAGGACGAGCAGCAGCACCAGAATGACGCGTCCCGGACGCCTCTTCTTCTTCATCGGCCGCTGCGGCGGCATGGGACGCCGCGGCTGCTGGTAGCCGTGGTGATACCCAGCGCTCATTTGTCGCCAACCCCGATCGCATCAGTTTCGCTTTGCAACTAGAGACGCCGTTCGTCCCTTTAGGTTGCGACGAAACCTACCGGGGTGGGAGCACCAACGCCTCGAAAAGCCGGGTGACCTCCGCCGACGGGTCGTCGGTCCAGCCCGTGTGGGCCGGTGACGTCTGCACGATCGTGCTGCGGGGAGCGGTGAGCCAGCGGAAGCGCTGCCCGACCGTCGTCCTGCTCACCGGCCCCGCCTCGGGGGTGCCGTCGCAGGAGTTCGTGAGGTGCTTCAGCGACGATTCGAGCGTCTCGACGTCGAGGTGCGGGTCCAGCACCCGCAGCCTCTCACCGTCCACATAGGTCATGGCGCAGAGAAAGTCCAGCGGCGCGCAGTAGACGATGACGCCGACGTTCATGAACTCGCCCCGCTCCTGCCGCGGCACCGCCCGCAGCAGCGCGTACTCAAACACGTGCGGCACGCGCGGCCTCCAGCGAGTCGACCCAGCCGCGGTTCGCGAGGCGGTAGGTGAAGAAGTCCTTGTAGCGCTGACGAAGTTCGGCCGGATCGCCTTCCAGCCACTCGTCGGGAACGAGCGCGAGCACCTCGTCGAGCAGCTCCGGCGTGACCTTCGCGGCCAGTTCGCCGTCCACTTCGGACAGAGCACCGGCGTTCGGCAGCATCGCGTGGTCCGACGAGTCGTACCGGTACTCCTTGGTGGCCGGGCGCTCTTCACTCCACGAGTAGTGGAAGTACAGCGCGGCACCGTGGTCGATCAGCCACGGTTCGCGGTGCCACAGCAGCATGTTCGGATTGCGCCAGCTGCGGTCCACGTTGAGCACCAGCGCGTCGAACCACAGCAGCCTCGTCGCGAGCTCGACGCCGGGGTCGCGCACGATCGGGTTGAAGTCGAACGAGCCGGGCAGGTAGTCGAGGCCGAGGTTGAGGCCGCCGCTGGCCCGCAGCAGCTCCTGGACCTCCTGGTCGGGTTCCGCGCGCGCCAGCTCCGGGTCGAGGTGCACCAGGACGATCTCGGGTATCCGGAAGCCCAGCCGTCGTGCGAGCTCGCCGACGACGATCTCGGCGACCAGGACCTTCACGCCCTGCCCCGCGCCGCGGAACTTCACCACGTACATACCCAGGTCGTCGGCCTCGACCAGCCCCGGCATCGACCCGCCCTCGCGGAACGGCGTCACATAGCGGGTGGCCGTGACCTCCCTCAGAAGACTCACCCGCGCATGATCACACGAACGCCTGCCCGAAGCCGACCAGAATACCGCCCCAGCCACCGTCGCCGGAGACGCCTTCGCGCACCCGGTCCGGCTTGGTGAAGTGCCGTTCGAACGCGCTGTGCACCAGCTCAACGCGGGTGCCGGGGCCCTCGGGCGTGAAGGTGATCTCGACCGTGGAGGCCCGCGCCGGGTCCGGGTCGTAATCCCAGTCACCGTCGAGGTGCCAGGCCAGCAGCAACCGCGACGGCGGCTCCCACTTGAGCACGGCACCCCACTCGCACTCGGCGCCGTCAGTGCCGATCTCGTACCAGCGCCCGCCTTCACGCGGTTCGACGACGACGTCCTTCAGGTCCGCCTCGCCAATGTGGTGCGCCGACGGCCACCACGTCACGAACTTCTCCGTGAACACCTTGAAGGCGTGCTCCGCCGAGGCGTTGACCAGCACGGATCTCCGGACCTCTGTCATGTCTCCTCCACCACCGCAGCGAAGTTCGCGAGTGCCTGACCCCAGACGTCGTCGAGGTAGTCGCGCATCGCGGCCACCCCCACGTGGTCGACGGAGTACCTCCGCCGGGTGCCCAGAGCCTCGACGCGGACCAGCCGTGCCTCTTTGAGCACCTTGAGGTGCTGCGACACGGCCGGCCGCGAGACGGGCAGCTCGGCGGCGATCTCCCCCACCGCCCGCGGCCCGGCCACGAGCAGCGTGAAGATCTCGCGGCGGGTCGGGTCGCCGAGCGCCGCGAACGCCGTTTGGTAAGTCTCCACGAACGGTAAGTCTGAACTTACCTACTGCGGGAAGTCAACGCCTTGAAGTACGCGACCTGACCGGCCCTGTTCGGGTGGTAGGAGTCGGCGGTCGGACTGACCAGCGCGTTGATCCACGGTTCATCAGCACAGACACCGTGGTCCGCAAACGCTTCCCTCACGTCCACGTACTGCGCTCCAGCTCGTCCAGCAGCCTCAGCGACCACCCCGGACAGCTCGTCGGCGGCGTCGTTGAGGGAGGCCCGCTTCCTCACGGACAGCGTGCGGCAGTCGTCGGTCGGCGTGAACAGCCGCGGATAACCGAGCACGACCAGTTCGGCGTTCGGCGCGGCGACCTTGACCGCCGAGTAGGTGGCGTCGAGCCGCGCGGGCAGTTCGTCGCGGGTGAACTCCCTGGCCTTCTCCACCCGCTTCGCACACGCGTTGTCACCGCTGAGCGTGCAGGTCGTCAGCACGTCGGCGAACCCCAGGTCGTTGCCGCCGATGGTGATCGTGACCAGCGTCGTGGCCGGGGTCGGCGCCCGCAGCTGCGACTTGAGCGACTTCGTGGTCGCACCGCTGCACGCCACGAACTTGAACGACGGGAACTCCTTGCCCTGCAACGCCGGGTAGGCGTTCGAGCTGCGACGGCACGAGCCGTCCACATAGGAACCGGCGCCCGCGCCGGACGCGTAGGAGTCGCCGAGTGCGACGTACTCCGGTGCGAACGGCGCGGGCGCCAGCAGTGCGACAGCGAGGACTCCAGCCATAAGACCCATGAGAGCCGGAGTACCACTGTGGACGATCGACTAGAAGGGCATTAACCCAGTCGTGTGGGCAGCACGCAGACCGGGATCGCGGTCTGCAGCGCGGTGCCGGACGGCGTGATCCTGCCCGTGGCCTTGTCCACCGTGAACGACGTGACGTTGTTCGAGTTCTGGTTGGCCGCGAACAGCAGCGACCCGGTCGGGTCGAACGTGATGTGCCGCGGGTACTTGCCGCCGACCGCCGTGGTGCCGACCATGGTCAGCCCGCTGCCGCCGACCGCGAAGTGCGCGATGCTGTCGTGCCCGCGGTTGGACAGGTAGACGTGCTTGCCGTCCGCCGAGACCAGCACCTCGGCCGGGTAGTTCGTCGGGCTGCCCGACGGCACGGTCTTGAGCACCTGGCCCGGCGTGAGCGTCCCGTTCGCGTAGGCGCAGGTCACGATCGTCGAGTCCAGCTCGTTCGCCACGTAGGCCGTCCTGCCGTCCGGGTGGAACGCGATGTGGCGCGGTCCGGCTCCCGGCTTGACCTTCGCCTGCGAGACCTGGGTCAGCTTCCCGCCGGTGAACGAGTAGACGAAGACCGAGTCCGCGCCGAGGTCGACGGCCGCCGCGTACTTGCCGGCGGTGTCGAACACGATGTGGTGCGCGTGCGGGCCCTCCTGGCGTTCCTTGTTCGGACCTGACCCCTTGTGCTGGACCTTCTGCGTCCGCGCGCCGAGGCTGCCGTCGGCGTTGACCGGGAAGACGCTCAAGGACCCCGACGAGTAGTCGGCCGTGATCAGGAACTTCCCGGACGGGTCGAGCGTCAGGTGGCACGGGTCGGCGCCGCCGGTCGCCTGCTTGTTGATCACCTTGAGCGTGGCCGCGTTGATCGCGGTGACCTCGCCCTTGGTGTTCTCGTTGACGGCGTAGAGGAACCTGCCGTCCTTCGACTCGATCACGAAGGACGGGTTGACCACGCCCGAGATCACGCCGGTCGTCTTCAGCTGCCCGGTCACGGTGTCGTAGGTGCCGATGCCGATGCCCTTGGCGCCACCGCTCCACGTCGTGTAGGCACCGAAGAACACTCTCCGGGTGGTGGCGGCCGCCTCAGCGGTTCCTCCGGTCATCAGCAGTCCAGCTCCTACGCCCATGGCTCCGAGAAAACGTCGCCGGTCCACACCCACGTCCGCACCTCCGGGATAGCTCTTGCGGCGGCGGCGCAGCCCACACTGGCCTAGACCACTACGGCCAGGCAATAGGTGCAATCAAGATTGCGTCTAGCGCAACGGGTCGTTCGAGATCAGCCGGGCCTTCTCGGCCTCGATGTCGTAGGCGGGCGGCGGGAACTTCGGGTCCATCTCGCGCATGGTCTCCAGCAGCAACTGGCTGATCGCCCAGTTCCGGTACCACTTCCGGTCCGACGGGACGGCGTACCAGGGCGTGGCGGAGCAGTTCTTCAACGCCTGGGTGTAGGCGTCCTGGTACTTGGACCACTTCGACCGCGAGTCGATGTCCGCCGGGTTGTACTTCCAGTGCTTCTTCGGGTCGTCCAGGCGCGCGAGCAGCCGTTCCTTCTGCACCTCTGGCGAGATGTTCAGGAAGCACTTGACGACGGTGACGCCCCCGTCGGCGAGTTCCTTCTCGAACGCGTTGATCTCCTTGTAACGCCCGCGAATCTCCGCGGCCGTCAGCAGGCGTTCTACTTTGGGCACCAGGACGTCCTCGTAGTGGGAGCGGTCGAACGCCCCGATGCGCCCCTTCTCGGGCAGGACCTTCTTGATGCGCGTCAGGAAGTGCTGGCGCCGTTCGGCGGGAGTCGGTTTCTTGAACGACGCGATGCGCACACCCTGCGGGTTCACCAGGCCGACGACGTGGCTGACGACGCCGCCCTTGCCCGCGGTGTCCATGCCCTGCAGGACGAGGAGGACCGCGCGAGAATTCTCCGCGTAGAGCGCTTCCTGCAGACCGTCCAGCTCGTCCCCGGTGGCGACCAGGTCCTCGGCCGCCTCCTTCTTGTTCTTGGGACCGACCGGGCGGCCCGCCGGGTCGAGGGTGGAGAGATCCACCTCTTCGAGCCGCAGGGCTTCACGAACCGACTTCTTCGCCATCTTGAGACCGTAGCGATTCACCGCTGTTTCCGCCCGCTGTGCAATGAAACGCCACTGATTAGTGAATGTCTGCAACGAACTGAGGCAGTGCGCAATGCTTCACGGTCGATATCGCTTGTCCGGGACCCTAGCCTTGGAGGATGACCGCCATCGCTGAGCACAACACCACCACCAGCGCTGATTACGTCGCCCTCGACGAGGAGTGGAGCACGCACAACTACCACCCGCTTCCGGTGGTCATCTCGCACGGCGAGGGGTCCTGGGTCACCGACGTCGAGGGCCGCCGCTACCTGGACTTCCTGTCCGGCTACTCGTCGCTGAACTTCGGGCACCGCCACCCCGCCCTGGTGGCCGCCGCCGTCGAACAGCTCGGCCGCGTGACGCTGACCAGCCGCGCGTTCCACCACGACCAGTTCGGCCTGTTCTGCCGTGAGCTCGCAGGCCTGACCGGCACCGAGATGGTGCTCGCGATGAACTCCGGCGCGGAGGCCGTCGAGTCCGCGATCAAGGTGGCGCGCAAGTGGGCGTACCAGGTCAAGCACGTGCCGGAGGGCACGGCCGAGATCATCGTCGCCGGGTCCAACTTCCACGGCCGCACCACGACGATCGTGTCGTTCTCGACCGACGAGACCGCGCGCAACGACTTCGGGCCGTTCACGCCCGGCTTCAAGGTCGTGAAGTACGGCAACCTGGACGAGATCGAGTCCGCGATCTCCCCGCGCACGGCCGCCGTGCTGCTGGAGCCGATCCAGGGCGAGGCCGGCGTCGTCGTGCCACCCGCCGGATACCTGGCCGGGATCCGCCGGCTGTGCGACGAGAACAACGTCCTGATGATCGCCGACGAGATCCAGTCCGGCCTCGGCCGCACCGGTGAGCTGTTCGCGCTGGACCACGAGGGCGTGCGCGCCGACCTCTACACGCTCGGCAAGGCGCTGGGCGGCGGCATCCTGCCCGTGTCCGCCGTGGTCGGTTCACGGGCCGTGCTGGGTGTGCTGAAGCCCGGTGAGCACGGGTCGACGTTCGGCGGCAACCCGCTCGCGTGCGCCGTGGGCCGCGCGGTCGTGGGGCTGCTCGCGACCGGCGAGTTCCAGCAGCGCTCGCGGGAGATGGGCGCGTACCTGCACGCCGAACTGAACAAGCTGGTCGGTCACGGGGTGGCCGAGGTGCGCGGGCGCGGGCTGTGGGCCGGTGTCGAGATCGCGCCCGGCGGTCCGGTCGGCCGGGCCGCGTCCGAGGCGCTCGCCACGCGCGGGGTGCTGTGCAAGGAGACGCACGCGTCGACGTTGCGCGTCGCGCCGCCGTTGGTGATCACCCGCGACGAGATCGACCTGGGTGTTCGGGCGATCGCTGAAGTCGTTCGTCCCGTTTAGGGTGATTTTCGTTCGTAGCTAGGTCACAAATGCGGCGGACGGGCCACGTTGCCCGTCCGCCGCAGGCATCATGACTCATATGGGTGAACGCGTGCGTGCTGAGGCCGCTGCCGCTTTGGGCAGATGGGTTGAGCCTGAAGAGGTCTACGCCGAGGGACGCGCGCTGCGGTCCTCAGTGGACTTCAAGGCGCACCGCGCGATGTCGCTGGCCTCCTCGCGCCCGTCCGTGCTGGAGTTCCTGCGTGCCAGCAACAAGGGCCGATTGGAAAACCTGATCCCGCTGCGGATCGGGCGGATGCTGGAGAACCCGTTCGCGTTCTTCCGCGGCGCGGCCGGACTGCAGGCGGGCGATCTCGCCGCCGGATGCGCGACCGGGCTTCACGCTCAGTTGTGCGGTGATGCACACGCAGCGAACTTCGGCCTCTACGGCACGCCCGAGGGCCAGATCGTCATGGACATCAACGACTTCGACGAGACGCTGCCCGGCCCGTGGGAATGGGACCTCAAGCGGCTCGTGGCGTCCCTGGTGCTGGCGGGCCGGGTCGGTGGCGTGTCGGACAAGGGCTGCCGTGACGCCGCGGAGGACGCGGTGCGCGCGTACCGGGGTTCGATCAAGCACCTCGCCGAGCTGCCGTTCCTGGACTCGTGGAGCGCGCTGGGCGACGAGTCCTCGCTGTCGAAGGTCAAGGCGGACGACCTGATCAACGACTTCTCCAAGGCCGCCGAGAAGTCCCGCAAGAACACCAGCGCCCGGTTCGCCGCGAAGTGGACCGCGCACGACGGCGAGAAGTGGCGGTTCATCACGAACCCGCCGACGTTCACCGAGGCCACTCCCCCGACCGCCGAGGCGGTGATCGCCGCGTTGCCGTCCTACGTGGACACCCTGCGCGAGTCCCGCCGGAACCTGATCATGCGCTACGGCGTGTCGGACGTGGCGTTCCGCGTGGTCGGCACCGGCAGCGTCGGCCTGCGCAACTACCTGATCCTGTTGCACGGCAACGGTTCCGAGGCCCTGGTGTTGCAGGCCAAGGAAGCCAGGCCATCTGCGCTGCAGCCGTTCCTGGACGTCGAGCCGGCCAAGCACGAGGGCAAGCGGATCGTGCACGGAGCGCGGCTCGTGCAGGCGGAGACGGACATCCTGCTGGGCTGGACGACGATCGAGGGCCGGCACTTCATCGTGCGGCAGTTCCGCAACCGCAAGGGCGAGATCGACGCGACGACGTTGAAGCGCGACGACCTGGACGACTACGGCCGCTTCGCCGGCGCTCTGCTGGCTCGCGCGCACACGCGTTCACTCGACCCGCGGTTGCTCGCCGGGTACTTCCAGAACGGCGGCGGCGACGACCTCGACGAGGCGTTCGCGAAGTACGCGTTCGACTACGCCGACCAGACCGAGGCGGACCACGCCGAGCTGGCGAAGCTGGTCAAGAACGGCAAGCTGCCCGCCGTCGTCGAGGACCGCTGACGCGCCTTCGGGCCCGCACTCCGGAGTTGACCTAGCCTGGCGGTATGAAGATCCGCCGCGCCGCCTCCCCCGACGACGTGTTCGCCGCCGCGCACCTGTTCGACGCGCCACCCCGGCCGGACGCGACCGCTCGGTTCCTGGCGCAGGATCACAGCCATCTGCTGATCGCCTACGTCGGCGACCAGCCGGCCGGGTTCGTGTCCGGCGTGGAGACGACGCACCCGGACAAGGGCACCGAGATGTTCCTGTACGAGCTGGGCGTGGACGACGCGTTCCTGCGCCGCGGCATCGGCACGGCGCTCGTCGAGGCGTTGAAAGCCCTTGCGCAGGAACGGGGTTGCTACGCGATGTGGACCGGCACCGCCGCGGGTGACACGGCGGCGCAGGCCACGTACAAGAAGGCGGGCGGGTCGATCGACGACGGCGCCTTCGTCTCCTGGGAGCTCTAGGTCCAGACCGGTTCGTCCACTTCGGACACCTTGCCGTCCGCCCGGAAGTGCAGGAACCGGTCGAACGACTTGGCGAACCACCGGTCGTGCGTGACGGCGACGACCGTGCCCTCGAAGTCGTTCAGCGCGTTCTGCAACGCCTCCGCCGAGGCGAGGTCGAGGTTGTCCGTCGGCTCGTCGAGCAGCAGCAACGTCGCGCCGGACAGCTCCAGCAGCAGGATCTGGAACCGCGCCTGCTGCCCGCCCGACAGGTTCTCGAACCGCTGGTCACCCGCCTGATGCAGGCCGTAGCGCTGCAGGACGGCCATCGCGGCACCCCGATCCTTGCCCGAGCGCTGGCCCTCGCCGTGCCAGAGGATGTCCACGAGCGTGCGGCCCAGCCACTCCGGGTGCTCGTGCGTCTGCGCGAACAGGCCCGCCACGACCCGCGCGCCGAGCTTCCACTTGCCGGTCGTGCGGACGTCGTCCCCGCCGAGCAGCCGCAGGAAGTGGCTCTTGCCGGAGCCGTTCGAACCCAGCACCGCCACCCGGTCGCCGAAGAAGATCTCCTGTGAGAACGGCTTCATCAGCCCGGTCAGTTCGAGCTGCTCGCACGTGATCGCGCGCACGCCCGTCCGGCCGCCCTTGAGCCTCGGCGTGACCTTCTCGTCCTGAGGGATCTCCGGCGGCGGGCCCGCCTGCTCGTACCGTTGGAGGCGCGCGGCCATGACGCGGTACTTCTGGGCCATCACCTCGGAGGACTTGGCCAGCTGCTGGAGCGTGCGGACGAGGTCCTTGAGCCGCTCGTGCTCCTCGTTCCAGCGGCGGTGATCCTCCAGCAGCCTGTCGATGCGTTTCGCTCGGGCACCGTGCCACGTGCCGAACGAGCCTGCGTGCGTCCACGTGGAATGCGCCTCGACCGTGACGACGTGCGTCGCGGCGGTGGACAGCAGCTCGCGGTCGTGACTGACGACGAACACGGCCTTGTCGGTGGCCTTCAGCCGTTCTTCGAGCCAGCGCTTGCCGGGAACGTCGAGGTAGTTGTCGGGCTCGTCGAGCAGCAGCACCTGCTCGTGGCCGCGCAACAACGTTTCGAGGACCAGCCGCTTCTGCTCGCCACCGGACAGCGTGCGCACCTCGCGGAAACGGGCCCGGTCGTACGGCAGTCCGAGCGCGGCGACGGTGACGGTGTCCCAGAGGACCTCGACGTCGTACCCGCCGGCCTCGCCGTAGTTGGTGAGGGCGTTCGCGTACCGCATCTGGGCGGCTTCGTCGTCGGTGTCCATCAACGCGAGCTCGGCGTCGTCGAGCTCCTTGGCGGCCTTTTGCAACGCCACGGGCGCCACGGACAACAACAGGTCGCGCACCAGGCTGTCGTCGCGGACCGAGCCGATGAACTGCGGCATCACCGCGAGCCCGCCCTGCACGTGCACGCTGCCCTGCTTCGGGATGAGCTCACCCGACAGGATCCGTTGCAGCGTCGTCTTGCCGGCACCGTTGGCGCCGACGAGCGCGACCACGGTCCCGCCGCTCACCTTGAACGAGACGTCGCGGAACAGCTCCCTGCCATCAGGCAAGGCGTACGCGAGCCCGTTCGCTTCCAGATAACCCACGCGGAGATGGTCCGGGTTGTGCTGTCCCGGCGCCAGCGAGTTTCCGCTACCGGAGGCGAAGCGGGTACTTGCGAAGCACCAGTACGCCGGCCGTGACCAGCAGGCACTGGAAGGCGGGGCCGAAAGCGCTGATCACCGTCAGCAGCACCGTGAGGCCACCGAAGACGAACAGGAGGGAGTAGAACAGCCAGGGCCGGACCTGGCGGTTCATGGTGCGGGCGAGTCTTGGCTCGTCCGCGAGCAACCGCTGCTCGATCTCCTCGAGCGAGCGGCGTTCGGCTTCACTCAGCATGGGTGCCTCCGGAAGACGTCGGGACGTCATCATTCCCGCTCGCCTCCCAGTGGATACTCGAACTTCCCCGGAGTCAAACTCGCCGTTCGGGTTCAGTCATACTCGCGCGCATGCTTGGGGGACATCCGAAGAAGCTCGCGCTCAGACTCGACGCCGCTCAGTACGCCGCGTACGAGGGCACTCCGCCCACCCGCCCGCGGTGGACCGCGTCGCGCGTCGCACTGGTCGCTCTGTCCGGCGTGCTGGTGGCCTTGGTGGCCGGGCTCGCCGTACTGGGTGCCTGGCTCGTGGTGCGCGACTTCCCGTCGTTCTTCTCGATCGTCGCCGGGATTCCGGTGCTGCTGGTGGCGTGGGCGCTGCGGCCGCGGCTGGGGAGTGCCGGAGACGTGTGGCACGAACTGCACCGCGACGACGCGCCCACGTTGTTCGCCCTGCTCGACCGCGTCGCGTCGGCCGCGGGAACGCGGCTTCCGGACCGGATCGCGCTGGACGCCGACTTCAACGCCTCGGCGGGCACTCACGGCCTGCTGCGGCGGCGGACGCTGACGATCGGGCTGCCGTTGTTCGGCGTGCTCACCCCGCAGCAGCGGGTGGCGGTGCTGGGACACGAGTTCGGGCACTTCGTGAACGGTGACCCGGCGCGCGGCCTGCTGACCGCGCCCGCGGTGCGCACGCCGCTGATCCTCGCGGACCTGGTGCGGCCGTCCGAGTCGTTCGTCAGCGACAACCTGTGGGGCCGGCTCGCCGAGCGGCTGTTCTGGCCGTTCCAGGCACTGCTGGAACGACTGTTCGTGCTGGTCGGCATCGGCGTGCGAGCGGTGGCGGCGCGGGACCACCAGAGGGCGGAGTACTGCGCGGACGCACTGGCGGTGCGGCTCGCCGGCTCGTCGGCGACGGAGGCGTTGATGATCGACTTCGCGACCGCCGAGCAGTTGCTGGGGACGATCTCGGCGGCCGAGCGCGGCACGCAGGCGAACGCCGAGACGGCACGCCGCAACCATCCGGGTGCGGCGCGGTGGCGGGCGGCGGCGGACGCGTGGCGGGCCGCGTCGGACGCGGAGGCCGCGGTGGAGAAGTCGGTCACCGAGGACGCCTCGTTGTGGCGCGAGCACCCGCCGTCCGGGCTGCGGGCCCGGATCGTGCGGTCGTGGCCGCACACCGATCCGTCGATCGTGCTCAGCCAGGCCGACTCGGCGCGGATCGACGCCGAACTGCACCGCTTCTACGCTCGCGCGGGCCGTGACATCGCCTGGTCAGCGGCTTAGGGCGACCAGTCGGCTGACCGCGCGCAGATACTTCTTGCGGTAGCCGCCGCGCAGCATCTCCTCGGTGAACAGCTCCGACAGCGGCTGCCCCGACACCGCCACCGGGACGTCGCGGTCGTAGAGCCTGTCGCCGAACGCGACGAGCCGCAGCCCGACGTTCTGGTCGGGTGCCGGCTTGACGTCCTTGAGGTGCACGGCGGTGACGCCGTCGAGGAGCCTGCCGTACTTCGACGGGTGGATGCGGGCGAGCGCCTTGCACAGGTCGTCGAAGTCGTCGATGGTCGAACCCTCGGTGTTGGAGGCTTTGACGACCAATTCGGTGTCTGACATCGGTGACGGGGCGTCCGGCAGGCCGCGGTGGCGGTAGTCGGGGCCGTCGACGCGCACGACGTCGAACTTCGAGGACATCGACTGGATCTCGCGCAGGAAGTCGGCGGCGGCGAAGCGGCCCTCGCCGAGCTTGTCCGGCAGCGTGTTCGAGGTGGCGGCGACGTGCACGCCGGCCGCGATCAGCTCCTTGATCAGGCGCGTGACGAGCATGGTGTCGCCGGGGTCGTCGAGCTCGAACTCGTCGATGGCGAGCAGCTTGTGACCGGAGAGCCGCCGGACGGCCTCGGGGAACGTCAGGACGCCGACCATGTTGGTCAGCTCGACGAACGTGCCGTACGCCTTCGGGCCCGGCACGGCGTGCCAGAGCGAGGCGAGCAGGTGGGTCTTGCCGACGCCGAAGCCGCCGTCGAGGTAGAGGCCGAGCTTGCCCGCCTCCTCGTCGCGGGAGCCGAACAGCGACCACTTCTTGCGCTTGACGCTGACGCGCGCGGCGAACAGGCGGCCGGCCTCGACCGCGGCGGACTGCGAGGGCTCGTCCGGGTTGGGGAGGTAGGTGTCGAAGCTGACCGAGTCGAACCTCGGTGGCGGCACCAGGTTCTCGATCAGTTCGTCGGGACTGATCTGGGGATCCCGGTCGGACAAGCGCATGCCCGCAGCCTATCGGCGTGATGGGATGGCTCGGTGGAGATGTTGTGGCCCTCACCGGGCGTTGAGATGACCGACACAGCCCTGGAGTCCCTGTACGCCTATCCGGCCGGTCGGACGTGGGTCGCCGCGAACTTCGTGTCCAGCGTGGACGGTGCGGTGTCGGTCGACGGGCGTTCGGAGGGCCTGGGGTCGCCCGCGGACCGGAAGATCTACCTGCTCGGGCGCGAACTCGCCGACGTCGTGATGGTGGGTGCGGCGACCGTGCTGATCGAGGGGTACCGGGGTGCGAGGCGCGCCAGGCCGTTGCCGATCGCCGTGGTGACGACGCGAGGATCTCTGACGCCGGACCTGCCGCTGTTCACCGACACCGCGGTGCCGCCGATCGTGATCACCACCGAGGCCGCGCGACTGCCGGAACTGCCCGCCGAGGTGATCGTCGCCGGGGACACCGAGGTCGATCTGAAGGTGGCCGTCGCCGAACTCGCGGCGCGGGGACTGCACCGGATCAACCTCGAGGGCGGGCCGCGGCTGTTCGGGTCGATGGTGGCCGAGGGGCTGGTGGACGCGCTGAACCTGACCGTGGCGCCGGTGCTCGCGGTGGGCGACTCGTCGCGGATCGCGCACGGTTCGGTCATCCCGCCCGTGGATCTCGCGCTGGCGTCGGTGCTGCGCGCGGAGGACGTCCTGTTGCTGCGGTATCAGCGGCGAAATTCCAGTTGAGGAGGCAGGATGTGCGCGTGGACCTACCGCTGACGCCACCTCTGCAGCCGATGCTCGCCACTGCGGTGGACGGGATCCCGGACGACGCGAACCTGTTCTTCGAGCCGAAGTGGGACGGGTTCCGCTGCGTGGTGTTCCGCTCCGGCGACGAGGTGCTGCTGCAGTCGCGCAGCGGGAAGCCGCTCAACCGCTACTTCCCCGAGGTCGTCGCCTCGATGCTCGACGTGCTGCCGGACAAGGTGGTCGTCGACGGCGAGCTGGTGGTCGCGAAGAACGACGAGCTGGACTTCGACGCGTTGTCCGAGCGCATCCACCCGGCGGCCTCGCGGGTGGCGATGCTGTCGGAGTCGACGCCGGCCACGTTCGTCGCGTTCGACCTGCTGGCGCTGGGGTCCGAGGTGCTGCTGGAGCAGCCGACGGTCGCGCGGCGCGAGGCGTTGCTGAAGCTGGCGGGGTTGAACGTGACGCCCGCGACCACGTCCGTCGAGACGGCGCGGCAGTGGTTCACGCTGTTCGAGGGCGCGGGGCTGGACGGCGTGATGGGCAAGCCGTCGGACGGCCCGTACACGCCCGGCAAGCGCTCGATGATCAAGGTGAAGCACGCGCGCACGGCCGACGTCGTGCTCGCGGGCCTGCGCTGGCACAAGGACACCGAGCCCGGCACGGCGGTGGGCTCGTTGCTGCTCGGCGTCTACGACACGAACGACGTGCTGCACCACATCGGTGTCTGCGGCTCGTTCAAGGCCGCCGAACGCCGTGAGCTGGCCGCCGAACTGGCGCCGTTGATCACCTCGGGTGACCACCCGTGGGCGAATCCCGTTCCGGGCCAGCGGATTCCCGGCGAGATCAACCGGTGGCGCGGCAAGCAGGCCGAGTACGTGGCGCTGCGGCCCGAGCGGGTGCTGGAGATCCACTACACCCAGACCGAGGGCGAGCAACCCGTGCGGCTGCGGCACAACGGCCAGTTCGCGCGGTGGCGCCCGGACCGCGAGCCGCTGTCGTGCCGCTACGACCAGCTGGAGATCCCGGCCCGCTACGACGTGGCGTCGGTGCTGAAGGGCGAGCTCCGGGCCCGTTAGCCGGCGGGCTTGGCCGATCTCGCCGCACCGATCGACGCGATCACGACACAGCCGACGGCGACCCACTGCGTCGGCGCGAGGTGCTCGCCGAGCAGCACCAGGCCCGCGACCGCGCCCACCGCCGGTTCCAGCGACATCAGGATCCCGAACACGCGCGGCGGCATGCGGCGCAACGCCTCCAGCTCCAGCGAGTACGGGACGACCGACGACATCAGCGCGACCAGGATCGCCACCGCCAGCACCACCGGGTCGAGCATCGCGGTACCGGCCGAGCCGATGCCGAACGGCAGCGCGATCACCGTGCCGACCACCATCGCGAGCGCGAGGCCCTTGCCGTCGGTCGTCTGGCTGCCGAGCTTGGCCGTCACCAGGATGTACGCCGCCCAGCACGCGCCCGCGGCCAACGCGAACAGCACGCCCGTCCACAACAGACCGCCCTGCACGCGCGTGAGCAGCACAACGCCCGTGCCCGCCAACAACACCCACAGGCCGTCGATCCAGCGCCGTGAGCCCGCGACCGCCACCGCCAGCGGTCCGAGGAACTCGATCGTGACGGCCGCGCCGAGCGGGATGCGGGCCAGCGCCGCGTAGAAGCAGAGGTTCATCGTGGCGAGCACGGCGCCGTAGGTGAGGACCGTGACGAGCGTTCTGCGGTCGAGCCTGAGCGACGGACGCCAGATCGCGACCAGCACCAGTGCGGCCATGAGCAGCCGCAACGTGACCATGCCCGCCGCGCCCGCGACCGTGAACAGCTGCTTCGCGAACGCCGAGCCGATCTGCACGCTGACGATGCCCAGCAGCACGAGCGCCGTCGGCGGGATGCCGCCCACGAGGCGCGCGACGGGGAGCCGATCGGCGTGATCCATGTCCCCATCCTGACTCACTGCGTCCATTCCCGAGCGGGACGAGCCTGGAGGTGAGTCAGGGCGCAAAGGACGCGCCCTGACTCACCTCGCATTTACCTTCCCCGTGCGAGGCTCAGCTTCCCGGAGTGTGAACGAGAGTGAGGGAATCTGTGCGTGGCGCTGCCTTGGCCCTACTGGCAGTGAGCGTGCTGACGGCGTGCAGCGCGGGTCCCTCGAACCGGCCGGTGATCGCGGTCAAGGGCGAGGAGAACCAGCCCGTCGACCAGAGCGCGCTCGCCGGGCCGCAGCCGGTGCCCCCGCTCGGCGAGTACAAGAAGGACTCGCTGCAGTGGTCGCCGTGCAACGAGCAGATGAAGGACCGCTTCGGCGCGGACGCTCCCCAAGGCGAGCAGACGTACGAGTGCGCGCGCATGACCGTCGTGCTCGACCCGCCGGGACGTCCCGGACGCGGCCAGCTCGGCATCGCACTCACGCGCGTCGGCACGGGCAAGAGCGCGCTGGTCGTCGTCAACGACCCCGGCGGTGAGCCCGGCACGCTGAAGGCCGCGCGGCTCGCGGCGGCGTTGCCCAAGGAGATCCTCAGCACGTACACGATCATCGGCATGGACCGGCGCGGCACGGGCCGTTCGGACGGCATGTCGTGCGTACCGCAGGCCACGCGCGCCCAGCTCGTCGAGTACGACCCGGCCGAGACCGAGCAGTCGAACCTCGTGGTCGCCGCGGGCGAGGCCTCGCAGGAGTGCGTCCTCGACCTGGAGGGCAGGCTGACCGCGTTCGACTCGTGGCGTGCCGCCGCCGACCTCGAACGACTGCGCGACTTCCTGGGCTCCGACCGCCTCAACGCCATCGGCCTCGGCGAGGGCTCCCGGGTCATCACGACCTACGCCCAGCGCTACCCGAACCGCATCGGCCGCACCGTCCTCGACGGCGCCCCGGACCCGACGCTCGACCAGGTGGGCGTCCTCGAGTCCCGTGCCGTCGCGGCCGAGGCGACGTTCGACGCGTTCGCCCGCGACTGCAAGACCCGCGGCTGCGCTCTCGCGAACCCGCGCGAGGACGTGCAGGCACTGCTGACCCAGCTGCGTTCCGGACGTGTGCGCGGCGACTACGTCGACCTGACTCCCGGCTCCGCGCTGAACGCGATCGTCGCGGGCCTGGCCGATCGCGGGAAGTGGCCCGCGCTGGCCGACGCCGTGGTGAAGGCCCGCGCAGGCGACAGCACGGGCCTGTTCGCCCTGCTCGACCCGCTGGTGAACGACCTGGACGAGAACCCGCCGCGCTTCGACGCCGGCCTGATCATCGGCTGCAACGACACGGCCACCCGCATCCCACCGGATCGGGTGAAGGCCCTCACGGCCGACTGGCAGTCGAAGCACGCGATGTTCGGTGCCCTGTTCGCCCGCCAGCTGCTGCACTGCAACCCGTTCCCGCCGCCCAAGGCCGAGAAGGTCGACGCGCTGAAGAGCGCGCCGCCGATCGTGGTGCTGAGCACGGCCAACGACCTCTCCACGCCCGCGCCGGGTACCGAGCACGCGGCGCAGCGGTTGCCGGGGTCGGCGTTGATCGGGTGGCAGGGCAGCGGACACGGCGCCCTGACGCTGTCGGGATGTGCGACCACGGCGGTGCGGGACTACCTGATCGACGCGAAGGTGCCGTCGAACGGCACCGTCTGCCCGCCCTGATCGGACTCAGTCGTCCTGAGCCGGTCAGGGGTCGTGCCCGCGCGCTTTCGCAGGCGTCCCCCCGAGCTGGGAACCCCTACATCTCAACGTACTCAGAGGGTCTGACAGAAACAGTCCGGACTGTGCGCCGCCTGGTCCGTCGGCCTGAACACGTCCGGACATGACGCGGGGAGCCTTTCGCATGACCACGACGCGATGAAGGCTCCCCCGCCCGAATCTTGTGTCAGCAGCTCGAACAGCAGCCGCAGCCGGGACCCGTGCACCCGGAACAGCACCCACACGTACCCATCAGGGCCTCCCCGTCCTCCAAGCCGGACCTGCGCGGGACCTCCGCGCATCCCACGGTCCGCCCCGGTACAAGCCCTGGGAACCCCCCTCACTCGAACGCGTGGGGACAACCACCGGGGAGTCGCAGCCCGTGATGGCGCTATGCGCCCAGGTCGTCCAGGGCCTTCTGGGCTGCCTCCAGTTCGGCGCGCAGTTGCTCCACGCGGGCGAGCTGCTGTGCACGCGCCGCGTTCAGAACGCCCTCGACGATCTCGGCGACCTCGGGGGTGAGCAGCTTCGCGGCCTGGGCCACGGAGGCGGGCGGCACCGGCGTCGGCCGGACCGTCTTGCGGGTGCCCTGCAGCACTTCCACGGTCCACTCGCCCTCGCCCACCGACACCAGCGTGACGGTGACCTCGGGGACGGCGTTCTTCGCGGACGGCTTGCGCGCGGCGGGCTTCGCGGGCGCCTGCTCGACGGGAGCGGGTGCGGGTTTCGGCTTGGGGGCCGCGGGTTTCACCGGCGCCTCCGGAACGTAGGGGTGAATGATCTCAGTGTGGCGCGGCGGCTCCGGGGGCGCAGGAGGCGGGGTCGCCGGCTTCTTGCGCGGCGGGGGCTTCTCCAGCGTCAGTTCGGCCGGGGAGAACGACATCTCGTCCTTCGAACCCGTGGGCCGGACCTGGATGAAATCACCCTCCGGAGGGTCGGTGACGGCCAGCAGCTTCGCCGACCTGCCCTCCTCCATGCCCACCGCGGCAGCCGTGAACCACACCATCGGCACGGTGCCTTCGTCCAACTGCGAGCGCAGGCTGTCGACGTCCTCCGCCGACAGCCCGCTCTTCTTCGCCATCGCGCTGCCTCCCCAACCGTTCGAACACCTGTGCCCAAAGCATGCCCTACACCCCTGACATTTCTGAGCACCGGGTCGGCAGCAAGATCATCAAGGGTTTCCGTCGACCCCGCAGATGTAGCCGGCGTTGATGCAGTTGGAGACACGCCGTTGCAGTTCAACGGGATCCCACGCGTTCATGAAGTCGCCGTGGAACGTGTAGCCGGGCGCGCTCGTGACGTTCGCACCGTTGAGCGTGCCTCCCAAAGACAACCCGGCACCGTTCACCGGATAGGTGATCAGGAACTCCAGCCGCGGCACCACCACCGGGTGCGACGACGGGCAGACCAGCCCCGCCGCGAACGCCATGTGGTCGCGGTGGTTCGCCGAGTCGAGGTCGCGGCCGTTCCAGCACGTCGGGAAGTCCAGGTAGGTCTCCACCTTCGTGCCGGGCGGGCAGTTCAGGAAGTCGCGGCCGGACGGCGACTGGGTGGTGCACGACCACCGCGCCGCCGGGTTCTCGGCGGGCGACGCGGCCTTCGCGTTGCCCACCACGTACCGCAGCCCCTGCGGAGGCGCGACCGCTCGAGCGCGGTCGTGAATGCCCTGGTAGTAGACGGTCACGCTCTCGGGCGCGACCGGCTGACCGTTCTTGTACAGCGTCGGCACCCAGTACGCGGACCTGTCCGAGATCGGGTTGCAGTTCGTCGTCCCCGCCCGCAACGACGTCAGCGTCGAGAACGCGTCCGTCGTCCGGTTGCCGAAGAACTCGTGCATGTGGGAGACGCCGGACTGGTTCTGGAACACGATCGGGTCATCTTGACGACGATGACTGGACGCGCAGGTCACCCGGAACTCGGACCCGGCGACCGCCTGCTGCTCCACCATCGCCCGCGCCTGCTCGGCGCTGTACGCGAAACCGTGCCCCGCGTGGGAGACCGGTTGCCCCACCACGAAGCCCGTCGCCACGACCGCCGTCGCCACCGCCGCGACACCGATCGCTCCTCGAATCCGCACGTGCATGGAATCTCCTCTCGCACCACAGTGTGTGAGAGCGCTCTCATGACAAGACGGTAAACCCACTTGCCTCTACATGTCCACGTGAGGCTTGCTCAGGCTTCGTCGCCTTCACCGGCGCGCAGCCGGTACTCGCACCCGTACTCGACCGCGTACTCGAGGTCGTAGACGTGCACGATCTTGGGACCGCCGTGCAGGTGCACGTACGTCACGGTCTGCTTCGGGTCCTCCGGCGTGGACGGCAGCGAGTCGACCCTGCCGTCGAGGGGACCGCCGACGTACCGCACGACATAAGGCTGGGACATCACGACCTCCTCTCGCGTTTCGTCCATTCTACGAGGTCGCCGACTAGATCCGTTCCCGATACAGCCGGTTGGCGCACTCACCGATCGGGATCGACCAGTGCCACTTCCCCACGGCCCCACCGCTCCAGCAACTCACGAAACGGTCGTGCCTCGTCGGACAGATCGCAGCGCTCGACCAGGAGGCGACCGAGTTCCTGGCTGGGATCGGACGACGCCGCCTCGACCAGCGCGGTGAACGCGAGAAACGCGGGTGCCTTCGACACGGGGAGTCCACGCACGTTCAACTGGCGCAACTCCTCGACGACCACCCGCAGGACCGAGGCGGGGATCGGCAGCACCGCCTCCCAGTAGACCAGCAAGTGCAGGAACACCAAGCTGTCCAGCCCGCCATCACGGATCGCGTTGACCGCGGGACCTGGCACGTACGCGTCCACACCCGGTAGCCGGGCGTACAGCAAGGCCGCGTGGCCGTGCGCCCGCGCGAACATCATCGGGTGTTCGATCCCGTGCCGCACTTCGCCCAGCGCCACCTCGTACGCGACAGAAGGCACGCGCACCACCATCCCCGCGCCCAGCCTGAGGTCGCAGCCGGGTGTGCTTCCCGCCAGCACCGCACGCGCAACGCTGGCGGTGCGCGTCCGCTTCACCCTCCGCACCGCTTTGAGCGCGTCGAACAGAACCGGGTCCCCGGTCCGCCCCAGGAGTTCGAACGCCTGCTCCAGCAGGGCTTCGGTCGTGGCCCGGCGAAGCCTGTTGTGCTCCAGGAAGGTCACGCAGAAGGTGATGACCGCGAGTTCGTCCTTCGCGTTCTCGAGGAGCAACCGGACACACGTGTCACCTCCGTCCGCGCGGTGCACGTCGTACAGCTGCAAAGCGATCTGTGGAACCACCAGGCTTCTGCCGGAGACGATCATCGGCAGCAGGCACTCGACGATCTCCTCCGCCGTCTCACGAGTACGCAGCACGTAGCAGGCCGTGTAGTACTCCATGAACGTCCGATGTGTGAAGCCGAACCGCCGCTCGCCCTCCGATGACGTGTCGACCTGGGTCAGCACCCAGGCCCGCTCGGCGCAGTAGTCCAGGAACTCCCGTGCCTGCTGGTGATACGACTGCGCGCCCTCCTCCTCGCGTTCGCTCAGGTGAGCGACGACCAGGCGTTCCAGTGTCTGCTCGCCCTCGTCACCCTGCCCGTCGAGGCCGAAGAAGAAGTGCTGCGCCAACTCCTGCACCAGGAACTTCGCGAGCTTCACCGACCGGATCACCGACGGCACCTGGCTCACGGCGTCCCACCGCACCAGCATCAGCTCGGAACACTCGCGGTAGACGTCAGCGGTGTTCTCCGGGATGTAGCCCTCGCTCTGATAGAGCATGCACAGCAACGAAAGCATCAACGGGTTCGACCTCAGGTCGGCCAGATGCCCGCTGTCCCGAAGGAACGCCTCCGCCCGGCCCGCCGCGTACACCAGGGCGAACCAGGTGCGGACGTAGTGCTCGACCTGGTCGGGTTCGAAGTCGGGCAACCGGTACACCGGAAAGGCCGTGTCCTCGAGCCTCGCCGCCGGATAACTCTCCTGACGGCACGTCACCACGATGCGCGCCAACGGAAAGCGCGCGGCGAACGCCTCGATCGCGGCCACCGCCGAGCGCCGCGCCTGGATGTCGCCGACCTCGTCGAGCCCGTCGAAGACCACCAGCGCCTCACCCGCGTCCAGCAGGTCCGCGACGTGCCGCCGCGGCACCACGCGCTGGGTCAGCGGCCGCAGTTCCCCGGCGATGATCGTGACGAAGTCCTCCGCGAGCTTCTGGTGTTGCTTGAGCTGCACCAGCAACGGCACGAGCGGCGCGCGGTGCAGCAACCGCCGGATGAAGGTGCTCTTGCCGGCACCGGGGTTCCCGACCACGACGAACCGGCGGTCGCCCACCACGTCCTCGCCGACCGAATCGCGCCCGAGCCGCAGCCTGCGGCGCACGTAGATCTGGTCGACCGGAAAGCGGAAGTCCGCCTTCGAGTGCGGCATGACCATGCGGTCGTAGGCACGTGCCATCGCCGCACGGATCACCTCGCCCGTGGCGCGCGACTCGGTACGCCGGCCCATGTCGACGGCAAGAGCGAGGCGTTCGGCGATCGGACGCTCGGGGCCGGTCACCTTGATCCGGATCCGGTCGCGGACGTCCAGGACGCGGAACGGCGCGTTCTGCTCGATCACACCCCACAACGAAGCTGCGAAGTCGTGCGACTCGGTCGTCTCCACTCGCACCGCGCGCTGAAACTCGCGACGGAACGCCTCGGCCAGTTCCGAACGTTCCGCGACCTGCTGGAACGCACCCTGTTCGGTGTGTTCGAGCTGGCAGAGGAGTTCCAGCAGGGAGGCGCAGTCGGGGCCGCCCAGGTAGTCCGAGATGCGCCGCCGCACGAGTCCGGACATCGGCACGGACGAGTTCCGCACCCACGTGAGCGCGGTCTCGGCCAGGTCGGCAACGACGGTCGCGATCGCTGTCACGCAAACAGGATCGGCGTCGAACGGTGGGCTGTTACTCCTGTTTGCGGGCGCGGGAAGGCTGCACGCGCATCGGTTCTCCCGGCATCTTCGGGTAGTCCGGCGGATACGGCATCTCGCCGCGCGGATCGGCCGCGTACCACTCCAGCAGCGTCTCGATCCCGAACGCCTCCGAGTCCAGCGCGGCGTGCGGATCGCCCCGCTCCTCCAGGTACTTCGGCACGGTCAGCACGTCGAAGTCGTCAGGGTCCACAGTGGACAGTTCGTCCCACAGGACCGGCGTGGACACGGTCGCGCGCGGAGTGCCCCGCACCGACCAGGCCGAGGCGATCGTGCGGTCGCGGGCCGCCTGGTTGAAGTCGATGAAGACGCGCTCACCGCGTTCTTCCTTCCACCAGGCCGAAGTCGCGAGCGTCGGCGCCCGCTTCTCCACCTCGCGCGCCAGGGCGATCACGGCGTGCCGGACGTCGATGAAGTCCCACTCCGGCCGGATCCGCACGGCCACGTGGATGCCGCGTCCGCCGGAGGTCTTCGGGTAGCCGGTCAGGCCGGCGTCGGCGAGCACCTCGCGCAGCACCAGTGCGACGCGGGCGGCGTCGGAGAAGCCGGTGCCCGGTTGCGGGTCCAGGTCGATGCGCAGCTCGTCCGGGTGGTCGACGTCGGATCGGCGGACGGGCCACGGGTGGAAGTCGAACGTGCCGAGGTTCGCGGCCCAGACGATCACGGCTTCCGAGGTCGGGCAGATCTCGTCGGCCGGACGGCCGGACGGGAACTTCACCTGCACGGTCTCCACGTACGAAAGAGCCCCCTTGGGCACGCGCTTCTGGTAGAACGCCTCGCCTTCGACGCCGTCCACGTAGCGCTTCAGGACGACGGGGCGGTCGCGCAGCACCGAGAGCAGCACGGGTGCGACGGTGCGGTAGTACTCGACCACCTGCCGCTTGGTGATGCCCCGCGCGGGGAAGTACGGCTTGTCCGGGTTGGACACCCGCACCAGCTGGTCACCGACCTCGAGCTCGATCGCCTTGGAAGCCACGCCAGCACACTAAAGGCCGCGCACGAACGCCGCGAGCGCCAGCTCGAAGCTGTCGCGGTCGAGTTCCCTCGCCACGCCCGGCAGCAGGTGGGCGCGGTCGAGGTGGGGATAGCGGTCGGTGTAGTCGGCGGGGTCGGCGGAGAAGCCGCTGGAGAACGAGCTCAGCGCGGAACCGAACACGATGTACATCAGACCCGCGGCGATCATCGTGGCCTCACGGCGCGACCAACCGGCGTCGACCAACGCGCCGTGCAGCAGGTCGAGGCGTTGGAGCGACTCCTCGCGGCCCGCCGGACCGTACGCGAGGAACGGCACGATGTTGGGGTGCGACGACAAAGCCGCACGGTACGAGCGCGCGCACCGGATCAGGCCCTCACGCCAGTCGACCTCGAAACCGGATACGTCGACCGTCGACAGGATCGACGACGCGATGTCGTTGAGCAGCTGGTCCTTCGTGCGGACGTGCCCGTACAGCGACGCGGCCTGCACTCCCAGCTCGGCGGCGAGCTTGCGCATGGACAGGCCGTCGAGGCCGTCGCGGTCGATGATGGCCAGAGCCACCGACCTGATGCGATCGGGGCTCAGCAGAGGGGTGCTCGGCCGGGGCATGTGAGTTAACCTAACACTGTTCGGTTAGTCGGGAGGGCCTGTGGATCTAACGCTTTCGGACGAACACCGGCAGCTCAGGGAGCTGGCCCGGCGGTTCACCGACGAACGCATCGTCCCGCACGCCACGCGCTGGGACCGCGACGAGGCGATCGACAGGGACCTGGTGCCGGCACTCGGCGAGGTCGGATTCCTCGGGCTCGGCATCGACGAGCGCTACGGCGGCAGTGGCGGCGACAACCTCGCCTACTGCCTGGTGCTCGAGGAGATCGCGCGCGGTGACAGCGCGGTCAGGGGGATCATCTCCGTCTCGCTCGGGCTGGTCGCGAAGTCGATCGCCAAACACGGCACGGAAGAGCAGAAACAACGCTGGCTGCCGGGCCTCACGAGCGGTCGGCAGATCGGCTGCTTCGCCCTCACCGAACCCGGCACCGGCAGCGACGCGGGCAGCCTGACGACCAAGGCCACCAAGACGGACAACGGCTACCGGATCAACGGCCGAAAGGTCTTCATCACCAACGGCACGTGGGCCGACGTCGCGCTCGTGTTCGCTCGCACGGGCGGACCAGGCCCGAAGGGCATCTCAGCCTTCCTCGTGCCCACGGACACCGCGGGCTTCGAAGCCACCGAGATCAAGGGCAAGCTCGGCATGCGCGGCCAGGCCACCGCCGAGATCACCCTCGACGACGTCGAGGTGGCAGAAGACGCTCTGCTCAGCGAAGAGGGCTTCAAACTCGCGATGGGCTCGCTCGACAAGGGCCGCATGTCCGTCGCGGCGGGCTGCGTCGGCGCCGCGCGGGGTGCCCTCGAAGCCGCGCTGAAGTACGCGAAGGAACGCGAGCAGTTCGGCAAGCCCATCGCGGGCTTCCAGCTCGTCCAGGAACTGCTCGCGGACATGGCCGTGGACACCGACGCCGCCAGGCTCCTGACGTGGCGCGTCGCCGACCTGGCCGACCGGGGTGAACCGTTCAGCACCGAGGCGAGCATGGCGAAGCTCTTCGCCAGCGAGGCCGCGGTCAGGGTCGCCAACAACGCCATCCAGGTCTTCGGCGGCTACGGCTACATCGACGAGTACCCGGTGGGCAAGTACCTGCGGGACACCCGCGTCACCACGCTCTACGAGGGCACCAGCCAGATCCAGAAACTGCTCATCGGCCGGGCGCTGACCGGCATCAACGCGTTCGTCTGAAAGGAAAGCAATGGACTTCACGCTCGACGAGGAGCAGAAGGAGATCCGCGACTGGGTGCGGACCTTCGTGCGCAAGGAGATCATCCCGCTGGAGCCCGAGGTGCTGCGCCGCGAACGCGCGGGCCAGCCGGGTCTGCCGAAGGAGGAGCTGAAGGCGCTGCAGGACAAGGCCAAGCAGGCCGGGTTCTTCGGTGTCCTCACCCCGCAGGAGTACGGCGGCATGGGCCTCGGCGCGGTGATGACCGCGCTCCTCGAGGCCGAACTGGGCCGCAGCTTCGTCCCGTTCCGCTTCGGTGGCTACGCGGACAACATCCTGTTCCACGGCAACGAGGAGCAGAAGCAGCGCTACCTGCTGCCGACGATCTCCGGCGAACGCGTCTCGTGCTTCGCGATCACCGAGCCCGGCGCCGGCAGTGACGCCAAGGCCATCCGCACGTCCGCCGTCAGGGACGGCGACGAGTGGGTCATCAACGGCGAGAAGACCTTCATCACGCAGGGCAACGAGGCCGACTTCGTGATGGTGTTCGCGGTGACGGACAAGGAGAAGGGCGCCGACGGCGGCGTCACGTGCTTCCTGGTCGACCGCGACATGGGCTGGAAGTCCGAGCCCATCCCGACCATGGGCCAGTGGGGTCCGGCGGCGCTGGTGTTCGACAACGTCCGCGTGCCGCACGAGAACATCCTCGGCGAGGAGGGCAAGGGCTTCAACCTGGCGATGCAGTGGATCGGCCAGGGCCGCTACCTGCTGCCCGCCCGCGCGCTCGGCAGCGTCGAGCGACTGGTCGAGATGTCGATCGACCAGGCCAAGAACCGCGTCACGTTCGGCCAGCCCATCGCCGAGTACCAGGCCATCCAGTGGATGATCGCCGACTCCGCGGTCGAGATCGAGGCGCTGCGCTGGCTCGTGCTGCACGCCGCGTGGCTGGTCGACCAGAAGCAGGACTCGCGGCAGGCGCAGTCGATCGCGAAGCTCTACGGCGGCATCAAGGCCAACGAGATCGTCGACCGCGTGCTGCAGATCCACGGCGGCATGGGCTACACCCGCGAACTGCCGATCGAGCGCTGGTACCGCGAACTGCGGCTGCTGCGCATCTACGAGGGCACCGACGAGATCCAGCGCCGCACGATCGCCCGCAACCTGCTCAAGGGCCACGCGAACATCCGCGGCACGCTCGGCTAGCTCTATCTTGGGCTGATGCTCAACCACGACATCCTCGGCGTCGTCGAACGACAGGTCCGCACCTGGTCGGCCGGCGACGCCGAGGTGTACGCGGCGGCGGCCGGCGGCTACTCCCCCGCGTTCGCGATCCCGTTGCTGCAGCACGGTGGCCCGCAGCTCGGGCTGACCGGCGCCGACATGACCCAGGTCCTGCACGCCGAGCAGTCGTTGTGGCTGCACGGCACACTCCCGGAGCAAGGCTCGACGGTCGTCACCAAGACCGTCACGAACATCTACGACAAGGGATCCGGCGCACTCGTCGTCAGCACGTGGGAGTCGGACTTCGCGACAACGCGGTCGTCGTGCTTCCTCAAGGGCGAGGGCGGTTTCGGCGGCGAACGTGGGGAGACGCGCGAGTTCGCCGTTCCCGGCAAGCGCCACGAGATCAGCTTCTTCCAGACGACGGAAGACCAGGCGCTGCGCTACCGCGAGACCGGCGACGTGAACCCGATGCACCACGACCCCGAGTTCGCCCGGCGGGCGGGGTTCGCGACGCCCATCCTGCACGGCCTGTGCACGCTCGGAATCACCGTGGGCGGCCTGGACTTCACCGAGCTGCACGCCCGGTTCACCGCGCCCGTGACGCCCGGCGACGAGCTCCGGATCGAACGCTGGCCGACCGGGGAGTTCCGCACGTTCGCCCGTGGCCGGCAGGTTCTCGTCGGATCGGTTCGGTTTTCCGAAGTGGACGGCGGCTGAAACTTCGCACGATCGTGTCATGAGTAGTGCCCTGGCAACCGTGGACTCCGGAATCGAACCGGTGCGCGTGGCGGTGGAGTCCCGTGACCTGATCAGCGCGGCCGGCGTGACGCACCTGTTGAAGAACACACCACGGGTGCGGGTGGTGCAGGACCGCACCGACGCACATGTGCTGCTGGCCCTGGTGAACGAGCTGTGCGCGCAACAGGCCGCACGGCTGCGGGCCTGCGGTTCCGCCAGAATCGTGGTCATCGCGGCCCGCGTGCACGACCTCACCCCGTCGATCGCGGCCCAGGCCGGGCTGGCGCTTCCGTTGCGGCGAGCCGATGTCAACGCCGAACGCCTCGTCAAGCTGCTGGTCGGCGGCCAGGCCGTGCAGGACCGCTCCCCGGTGCTGAACGACCGCGACCTGCAACTGCTCAGGCTGCTGGCAGACGGCGCGACGATCGCGGAGGTCGCCGCGCGGCTGTTCTGCTCGGAACGGACCGTGAAGTACGCGCTGCACCAGCTGCTCGAACGGTTCGGGCTGCGCAACCGGGTGCACGCGGTGGCGTGGGCGCTGCGCTCGGGCCTGCTCTAGGTGTACTTGGCCAACACGTTGGTGACGGTGTGTCGGCTTGATCATGGGTGAGGCCTCCGGGTGCGGTGGTGATTGCGAAGTCAGTCACCACAGCCGGAGGCCTCGATGGGACACGCTAACGCCCGCTTGACCGTGCACGGACGCCTGGTCCTGGTTTCCCGGGTCGCCGCCGGCAGACCGGTCGCTCACGTGGCCAAGGAGCTCGGTGTCTCACGGCAGTGCGCGCACCGCTGGGTCCGCCGTTTCCGTGACGAAGGCGCCGCGGGTCTGGCCGATCGGTCCAGCAGGCCGCACCACACGCCGTCGCGGACCTCAGCTCAGACAGAGCGTCGGGTCGTCGCGGCACGCAGTGAGTTGCGTTGCGGACCGGCTCGGATCAGCGTCCGCACCGGTGTCCCCGTCCGCACCGTGTCACGGGTGCTGGCCCGGCTTGGCGTGCCGCGGCTGGCCGAGTGCGATCCGCTGACCGGGCAACGGATCCGCGCCACCCGGCACACCACCCGCCGTTACGAACACCCGCACCCCGGCGACCTGGTCCACCTGGACGTCAAGAAGATCGGCAAGATCCCGCCCGGAGGCGGCTGGCGCGCGCACGGCCGCAGCACGCGTCCCGGTTCCCATCGAGGACTGGGTTACGACTACGTCCACGCCGCCATCGACGACCACTCCCGGCTCGCCTACGCCGAGATCCTCGACGACGAACGCGGCATCACCTGCGCGGCGTTTCTGCTCCGCGCCGCCGCGTGGTTCGTCGAGCAGGGTGTCCCACGAGTTCACCGTGTTCTGACTGACAACGCCAAGAACTACCTGATCTCCCGTGACTTCGCCGCCGCGGTCGCGGCGGTCGGCGCCCGCCACAAGACCATCAAGCCACATTGTCCTTGGCAGAACGGCAAAGTGGAGCGTTTCAACCGCACGCTGCAGACCGAATGGGCCTACCGCGAGGTCTTCCTCGACAACACCACCCGATCCGCAGCGCTGGCGCCATGGCTTGATCACTACAACACTGAACGCGGTCACTTCGCACTCGATGGTCACCCACCCATCAGCCGCGTTCAGTCACCAACCTCATGACCAAGTACATCTAGGCGGGGAAGACGGCGGAGAGCTGCACTCGCCTGCTGATCCCGACCTTGCGGTAGACGCGGGTCAGGTGCAGCTCGACCGCCCGTTGCGTGACGCCGAACCGCGCGGCGATCGCCCGATTCGTCTCGCCTTCCAGTGCCAGCAAGACGATTCGGGACTCGTGCGGCGTCAGCTTGTCCCACGCCGCCCCGCGCGCCGGCCGGTGCCGCGGTACCGCCAGCGCCGCCCGCGCCTGGTCCGCCAGCTCGGCGGCACCCGCCCGTTCGGCGTCGGCCAGGGCGGCCCGGGCGGCACCGAGAGCGAGATGCATGCGGGCACGTTCACGCAGCAGCAAGGCGCACGCCCAGGCCGGTGCCAACGCTCCGGTGTAACCGAGTCGCACCAACATCTCCAGCGCCTCACCCGGACGTCCAACGTCCACACAGGACGCCACGAACGCCGCCGCGCCCAACGCCACACAGCCGCGCAACGGCGACGCCTGGGCGAGTTCGCGCATCAACCGGGAGACTTCGGTGTGGTCGCCGTTGGCCCGGTGCGCCCACATCTCCAGCGCCGTCAGCCAGTCCCGTTCCGCGCCGACGAGCCGACCGCGCAGCTGTGGCGCGAGATCCAGCACCACCTGTTCGGAACCCCGTCGCAGCAACCCGAGTCCGGCCAGCGCGAGCGACGGAACCACGAACGGTCCGCTCTCCGGAAGATCCCGCAGCACCTGTTCGGGATCGTCCGGAACGACGGGGTCGCCGCCGGGCAGGTCCTCGTCGCACTGCCAGTCGAGCACCACCGCGTCGAACCAGTCCCCGGCGGCGGCCCGCTGCCGGACGAGTTCGCCGGCCCGAGGCGCGATCCCGCACCGCAGGTGAAGATCCGCCATCGCCGCGGCCACCTCCGCCGCGACCTCTCCGGTCAGCGGTTCGCGCAGCGCCGCGCGCAGACACCTCGCCGCCTGCTCCGGCCGTCCCGCCGCCCGATGCAGTCGCGCCGCGCCGTGCAGCACCGGCGCCGTCCACCCCGCGCCGACGGGTTCCGCGCACGCCACGACGTGCTCGGCGACGGCGGCCGGTGAATCGCACCTCCGATGCAGGACCTGAGCGGCCGCGCGGTGCAGGCGTTCGCGCTCCTCGGGCACCATCTCGTGCCGGAACGCGTGGCTCAGCGCAGGCGTCCGGACGCGCATCGGCTCGTCGACGGCCAAGCGCGCGTCGACAAGCCGTTCGAACGCGGCGAGCGTGCGGAACGACCCCATTCCGGCCACCTCGCACAGCACGTCCAGCGACGCGCTCCCGAGCACCGCAAGCGCTCGCGCGACCGCCACCGCGTCGGCGTCCAGCGCCTGCCGGCTCCGGCGCACGGCCCGCAACAGCCGCGGCACTCGCAAAACAGGGAACATCACGCGCAACGAAGAGACGGTAACGTCCGTTACAACCTCTAACACGTCGCTCAGCACCCCAGGCGCGCCACCGCTGTACTCCAGGCACGACGCGGCCAGCTCCGGCGAGACCTCGACGTCGAACCGCCGCCGGATCAGCTCTGCCACGGCCTCCGCGCCGATCGGCCGCAACGGCACCCGCACGGCGTCGAAAACCTCCAAATCGTCCGGATCGCAGTCGCCCGCGAGCAGCACCGCGCCCCGGAATCGCGCCAGCCGATCGACCTCTTCCTCGCTGAGCCGGTCGACGTCGTCCACCACCAGCACCGTCTGGCTGTCGACCCCGCTCAACGCCCGCAAACCGCGAACCGGCCGCAACCCGCTGCGCAACGCGATTGAAGACGCAACGGACAACAATGCACTTTTGCCCATACCAGTTGCACCATGCACAACGCACGATCGAGCGCCACCGCTCAGCACGTCCGTCAACAGGGCGATCTCCCGTTCACGGCCCACGAGCAGGCCACCGGCCCTGCGCACGGCGGTACCGACGAGACCGTCGAGGCCGGGGCGAAGTGGGGCAACCATGTCAGCCAGCAAATCGCGAGCGACCCCGGCAGGACCATGCAGAAGGACCGGCAGAAGTTCCGCAGGTCTGCCCCTTCGCACAGCATCGCGCCCGACGCGCCGGCAGGAGAACGCGAAAACCATTCGACCAATCAATTGGTAATGGCAACAGGACACGATGAACCAATTCGGTGCCCATTACGTGATGTCTTAAGTACCCATGGCGAACACTTCAGGGAGTCCCGATGCGGGTCGCGTCACGCACCGTCTTCGACTTCGTCCGGCCGAACGGTTCCACCGCGCCGGTCGAGACCGAGCTGCTCTACCGGTCGGAAGACCCCTTCGCGGTCACGATGAAGTTCCGCTCCGGCGGCTCCGTCGCCACCTGGGTCATGGGCAGGGACCTGCTCGCCGAGGGCATGAGCATGAGAGCGGGCGACGGCGACGTGCGGTTGCGGCCGCACTCGAGCCGCGTGCTGGTGCTGGAGCTGGTCTCGGACCGGCACATGACGGTGTTCCGGGTGCCCGCGAGCACGCTGCGGAAGTTCCTCGACGCCACCTGGCGGCTCGTTCCGGCCGGCTCAGAGCGGTTCGACGCCGACGCGTTCCTGAGCACCGTCCTGCGCTGACCGGATTCCGAGCGCGTCCGCCACGTCGTGCTGCAGCCTGGTCATGCCGGGCGACTCGTAGCCCTCGCACTCGGCCAGCGCGCGCACCCGGTGCCCGATCGCCGCGTCGCGGTCGTCCATGCGGTCGCAGAGCCCGGCGAGTTCCATCAGCACCGACACCCTGACCTCCGGGTCGGACAGCGACTCCACCGCCCCGGACAGTTGGTCCCGCGCCTCGGCGAGCCGTCCGGACGCGGCGAACGCGTGACTGCGGGTGTGCCGGGCCATCGACAGCAGGTTCGCCGCTCCCCGCCCGGTCAGTTCCTCGGCCAGCGCCACCACCTCGAGCGCCTCCGCGTGATCGCCCGCCGCGACCAGCGCGTCCGCCAGCCGCAGGAGCAGCTGGGCGGCGTTCTCCAGGGCCACGCCGCTCTGATCACCTCGCAGCGCGCGTTCCTCCTCGACGCACGCACGGTGCGTTTCGACGGCCTCGGCGAAGCGACCCAGCCGTTGCAGCAGAACACCGGAGTACGACAGCGCGAGCACCACGTTCATCGGCTGGCCGGTCTGCCGGAACAACTCCGCGGCACGCCGGGCGTGCGTCACGCCGGCCTCGTGGTCGCCGAGCCGGGTCTCGACGGCCGACCGGTAGTAGTGCGCCCAGGCCGTCTCCTGCACCGAGCCGCACTCCCGCGCGACCCGCAACGCCTCCTCGTGCCACCGCAGGGCGAGCGGGATGTGCGTGTGGCGGGCGACGTAGACCCAGCAGACGAAGTTGAGCTGCTGGGCCTGCCGCTCCCGCTCACCCAGTTCACCCGCCGCGGCGACGCCCGCCGTGTAGATCTCCAGCCACAGCTCGCCCGTGCCGCGGTGGTCGGAGTACCAGTGCATCGACCTCGCCAGCGCCAGCACCTGCTCGTGGGCGCCGTCGGCCACGGCCTCCCGGAACGCGCCCCGCCAGTTCGCCAGTTCGTCGGACAACCAGCGGCCCGCGCTGACCAGGTCCGGCGCGCCCTGGTCGGGCAGGAACGCCGACGCGGAGCGGGTCGCGGTGGCCAGCAGCCAGTCGCGCGTGCGCAGGCGGTGCGTCTCCACGTCGGTTTCGTCGCTGTGCAGGCGTTCGCGCGCGTAGTCGCGGATCAGGTCGTGGAACGAGTACCGGCCGGGAACGTCCGGCCGGAGCAGGCTCGCGTCGACCAGTTCCTCCAGCACCGTCTCGGCGTCGTCGATCCCGGCTGCCACCGCGGCGAGCGCGACGGACGTGTCCGGCCCGGGGATCAGCGCGAGCCTGCGGAACAGCGTCGCGGTCTCGGGCGCGAGCAGGCGGTAGGACAGCTCGAACGCCGTGCGGACCTGGACGTCACCGGTCGCGAGCACGTCCAGGCGTGCGCGTTCATCGGAGAGCTGCTCGGCGAGGTGCCGCAACGACGACGTGGTGCGGCCCGCGATGGCGAGCGCCAGCGGAACGCCGCCGCACAGCGTCGCGACCCGGTCCGCCGACTCGGGATCGGCGGCGATCCGCTCGGCACCGGCGGTCGCGGCGAGCAACGCGACGGCACCGTCGTGCCGCAACGGACCGAGATCCACGCGCGAGCGGGTGTTCAGGCCCGCCAGGACGTTGCGGCTGGTCACGACCACGAGCGAGCCGGGGCTGGCGGCGAGCAACGGCCGGACCTGGGCCTCGTTCGCGGCGTTGTCGAGCACGAGCAGCACGGTCCGTTCGCGCAGCATCGACCGGTAGAGGCGGAGACCGTCGCCGGGATCGGACGGCATCTTGGCGTCCGGCACGCCGAACGCCCGCAGCAGCCGCGCGATCGCCCGTTCCGCCGACAACGGGGACGTGTCCATGCCGCGCAGGTCGAGGTGCAGGCAGCCGTCGGTGAACCGGCCGGCGAACCGGTGCGCCGCGTCGACCGCGAGAGAGGTCTTCCCCACGCCCGGAGGTCCGTGCACGACAACGACGTCCAGCACGGACGACGCGGCTGCACGGCAGATGCACTCCGCCAGCAGCTGCTGCTCTGCTTCACGGCCGATGAGTGGTTCCGCTTGAGGTGGCGCGCAGTCCGTGCGTTCGGGACGTGGTCGCGCGGCTTCCGACGACCGTGCGAGCGCCACGAACTCCTGAGCCTCGGCGCCGTCCAGGCCGAGCCCGGCCACCAGCAGGTCGACGGTCTGGGCCTGCGGGGTGTGCACGCGGCCGCGTTCGAGATCGCTCAGCGTGCGGACGCCCAGGCCGGCGCGCGCGGCGAGGTTCTCCTGGGTGAGGCCCGCCCTGCGCCGGTAGAACCGCAGGAACTCGCTGAAGGTGGTCGCCCGCATGCCCTCACCCCCTGGCCAAGCACTCCCGCACCTCGGCGGCGATCTCGCGCGTCGCGTCGGTGTCCCACCGTTCGCACGCCGTGAGCGAGTCTCGCAGATGATGTTCGTACGCGCTGTGGTCGCCTCGTGACTCGGCGTTGCCGGCGAGTTCTCGCAGGATCTCGATCTCCCCGAGTCCGTCGCCGATCGCGCGGAACCCGGCGAGCGCCTGGCCGAGGTCCTCGTCGGACTCGGTGAGCCGACCGGCCGCGCGGTGGGCAAGGGCGCGGTGCCACAACGTCGTTGCGAGCCAGGACGCCATCTGTGCGCGCCGGTAGACGTCCTCGGCCTCGGTCAACGCCGCAACGGCGTCATCGGGCCTGTCGACGTCAATCAGGGCGAGGCCGAGCCATCCGAGCGTGCGGCCCAGTGCGGAGAGTTCGTAGATGGTGCTGGCGTAGGCGCGTTGTTCCTTCGCCACTTCTTCGTGCGCGGTCACGGCGGCGATGGGCCGGTTCATCAACCGCCACAGCACGCCTAGAACGGACCGTGCGTAGTGCTCGTCCATGGGCTCGTGCATCGAGTCGATCGCTTGGAGGCACACGCGTTCGGCCTCGTCGAAGTGGCCGAGCCCGCTGTGCGCGGCCGACGCGATCAGCCACACCCAGCCGAGGTGCCCGGTCTCCCCCGACTCCTCGGCGACGCGGGCCGCGCGGGTCAGCACCTCCAGCGCCGGACCCGACCGGCCGGCGACGTCGAACAGCGCCCAGCCGAGCTGGCCGCGCACGACGATCTCCTGCCACGGCTCGCGGGCGGAGGCGAGGGCGAGGCGGTAGACACGTTCCCAGACCAGCCCCGGTTCGATGGCCGCGTAGTGCGAGAGTGCGATCACCGCACGAGCCACGTCGTCGTGCAGATCCCTGGCCTGCGCCCGTTCGACGATCTCGGGCAGCAGGTCGCGGTGTTCGTCCAGCCAGCGCCTTCCCGTTGCCACGTCGGGGAAAGCCCTGCCTTGCGGACTCACCCGCCGCGCGTCGCCCGTCTGTCCGAAGAGGACTCCGGCGGCCACCGTGGTCTCCAGCAACGACGCGAGCATCCTGCGGTCGGCGTCGGCGTCGGTGGCGTCGATCAGGCCGTGGGCGAACGTCCGGACGAGGCCGTGGATCGCGTAGCCGTGGTCGTCGGGGTCGAGCAGGCTGACGTCGGTCAGCTCCTCCAGCGCCTGTTCGGCCTCCGCGACGGGGAGACCGGCCAGTTCGGCCGCGAGGGCCGGGGTCACGTGGGTGCCGACGAGCAGTCCGAGCCGCCGGAACACCAGCCGCGCGGTCTCGGGCAGGTGCGCCAGCGACACCTCGAACGCGCCGCGCACGTCGAGGTCGCCCGCGGTGAGCGCGGCCAGGCGGCGTTCCTCGATCTGCTCCACGAGATGGCCGAGGGGCCAGCGCGGGCGGCTGGCGAGCCGGTTGCCGGCGATCCTGAGTGCGAGCGGCGACATCCCGCACAGCCGGACGAGTGCCCGTGCGCTCTCGCGGTCGGCCTCGACGCGGTGCGCCCCGATGATCGACGCGAGCAACTCGACGGCGCACGGTTCGGTGAGCCCGCCGAGCCGGATCCAGGTGGCACCGGCCAGCCCGGCGAGCCTGCGCCGGGACGTGACGATCGTGAGGCAGCCCGGATCGGCTTGGAGCGTGCGGATCTCCTCCTCCGTGCGCGCACCGTCGAGCACGAGCAGAAGGCGCTTGCCCGCGAGCAACGACCGGTAGAGCCGCATCTGGCCGTTCACGTCCTCAGGAACGTGTTCGGCGGGTACGCCCAGGTCTTTGAGCAACCGTTGGAGTGGCTGTGCGGAGCTCTCCAGGTCGATGAGCAGCTGACCGTCCGGAAAGCGGCCCTCCAGCAGATGGGCGGCCCTCACCGCGAGGCTGGTCTTACCGGTTCCCGCGGCGCCGTGGACGACCACGAGCCCGTTGGGCTTCTCAGCGATGGCGTCGAGTTCGGCGTCCCTGCCGACGAGGTCCGCGACGTACATCGGCAGCGACCACACCGGGCCGGTCAGCGCGACCCGTCCGGTCCTGGCGAGGCGGCGCAGTTCGGCGCGGTCGGCTTCGTCGAGGTCCAGCCCGTCGAGCAGGGCCTCGGTCGTGCGGCGCTGCGGGGAACGGGCGCGGCCGCGTTCCATGTCGCTGATGGCGCGGACGCTGACACCGGACCGTTCGCTGAGCTCTTCCTGACTGAGCCCGGCGTTCTTGCGGTGCTGCACGAGCCGGGCGCCGAACGTCATACAACTGAAGTTAGTGGGTCAAACTCGTGAGCATCTGCGCACACACCCGAGAGAGGTGCCTGCGCATCACCGTCCCCGCCTTGGCCGCGTCACCGTCCGCGATCGCTCGCACGAGTTCGTCGTGGTCGTCCATCGACGCGTGCTGGTGCGGCGGGTCGTCCGCCAGCGCACTGCGGAGCAGCACCACGCGCTGTTGCACGAGCCGGACCTGTTCGGAGATGTACGGACTGCGAGCCGCGTCGAGCAACGTCTGGTGGAACGCGAGGTCCAGCCGGTACGGGAACGGCTGCCCGGCCTTGTAGTTGCGCCGGCTCTCCGCGCAGACCTCCTGCAGCCGCACAAGATCCACATCGGTCCGCCGCGACGCCGCCAGTTCCGCCGCCGCGCACTCCAGCGCGGTCCGCAGCTCGAACAACGCCCTGACGTCGTCGGGACTCGCGTCGGGCACGAACGCGCCCCGGTGCGGGACCAGCGTCAGCAACCCTTCGGAGGCCAGGTGCCGGATCGCCTCGCGCAACGGGCCGCGGCTGATGCCGAGCTTGTGCGCCACCTCGACCTCGTTGACCCGCGAGCCTGGAGGGATCTCCCCGGTGAGCACCTGCTCTCGCAGCACGTCCACGGCCTGCCCGGCCAGACTGAGGTGCAAGGGCGTCGGGGGTGTCACCTTCGTCTCCTGATCTGGACGGCACCGGCCGTCCTCCCGCTAAACTAGCGAACATGTCAACTGTCGACAGTTGGCAGTTTCTCGGAACCTGAGTGCGGGAGGGGCGACATGGGACACGAAGTGGTGGCTGAGGTCTGGCGGGGCGACTTCCTGGAGTCCGTGCACCACGGCACCGTCGTCGCGACCGATCCGTCCGGTTCCCCGGTGCTGTCGGTCGGCCGCCCCGGCGACGTCGCGTTCCCGCGCTCGTCGAACAAGCCGCTGCAGGCCCTCGCGATGCTCCGCGCCGGCCTCGACCTCGACGGCGAACTGCTCGCCCTGGCCTGCGCCTCCCACTCGGGCGAGGACTTCCACGTCGACGGCGCCCTGCGGATCCTGGCCTCGGCCGGCCTGACCGAGGACGCGCTGCAGTGCACCCCGGACCTGCCGCTCGGTGAGCAGGCCCGCGCCCAGCACCTCGCGCAGGGCCTCGCCGCCGCCCCGAAGTACATGAACTGCTCCGGCAAGCACGCCGCCATGCTCGCCACGTGCGTCGCCAACGGCTGGCCGACGGACAACTACCTGGACCCGACGCACCCGCTGCAGGTCGCGACCCGCCGGACCATCGAGGACGTGGCCGGCGAGCCCGTCGCCCAGGTCGGCGTGGACGGCTGCGGCGCCCCGATCTTCGCCATCAGCCTCACCGGCCTCGCCCGCGCGTTCGGCCGCCTCGCCGCCGCTGCCCCCGGCACCCTCGAACACCGCGTCGCCACCGCCATGAACACCTACCCCCAGTGGGTCGGCGGCACCGGTCGCGACGTCACCGTGCTCATGGGCGCCCTGCCCGGCGTCATCGCCAAGGACGGCGCCGAGGGCGTCTACGCGGTCGGCCTGCCCACCGGCGAGGGCGTGGCGCTGAAGATCGCCGACGGGTCGTCGCGCGCCCGTGCGGTCGTCATCGTCGCGGTGCTCAAGCGGCTCGGCGTGGACGTGAGCGAGGTCGAGGACCTCGCCACCGTGCCGGTTCTCGGACACGGCCGCGCGGTCGGCGCCGTCAAGCCGTCGCTCGCGCTCGCGAGTTGACCGTCACTTCGGCGGTGAACGCCCGGCACACCGGAATCCCCTCCCCCAGCCACTAAGCTGGGAGTTATGGGCGATTCGAAGGACGAGAACGAGAAG
Source organism: Lentzea sp. NPDC092896 (assembly GCF_044754905.1). NCBI lineage: Bacteria > Bacillati > Actinomycetota > Actinomycetes > Pseudonocardiales > Pseudonocardiaceae > Lentzea > Lentzea sp. NPDC092896. Next base: position 48,259 of record NZ_JBIVPX010000001.1, on the reverse strand, counting down.
TTCCAGGAGGAACTGATCGGCCTCGACCCACACGATCCCGAGACGAAGGCGTTCGCCGACCATCTCGACAAGATGAAGCGGCAACGCCCCGGCTTCACCGTCGAGGGCTACCTGGACGGCGTGCAGGACTTCGCCGACTCGGCGAACCGCACGACCGGGCACCAGCGGCTCGTCGCCGTCACCGTGGTGGGACTCATCCTGCTGGGCGTGCTGCTCACGATCTGGTTCGCGCTGGGCGACATCCTCGCCATCATCTTCTGATTCCAAACGAGAACAAGTCCTTAACGGGGCCTTACGGCGCCGCGGGCCACACCCCCGCCGGGAAGCCCTGAGGGCGCTCCGGAGTTATAAAGAGTCATGGAACCTGTTGTCGGCACCACCCCCAAGGTCGTGCGTTCCGAAGAGGAATGGCGCGCCCAGCTCAACCCCGCCGAGTTCGCGGTGCTGCGCCAGGCCGGCACCGAGCGTCCCTGGACCGGCGAGTACACCGAGACCAAGACCGAGGGCCTCTACGAGTGCCGTGCGTGCGGGGCCGAACTGTTCCGCAGCGACACCAAGTTCGACTCGCACTGCGGCTGGCCGTCGTTCTTCTCGCCGCTGGCCGGAGACGCGGTCATCCTGCGGGAGGACCGCGCGCTCGGCATGAAGCGCGTCGAGGTGCTCTGCGCCACGTGCCACAGCCACCTCGGGCATGTTTTCGAGGGTGAGGGGTATCCCACCCCCACGGACCAGCGCTACTGCATCAACTCCGTCTCCTTGAAACTCGTTCCGTCCGAATAGGAGACTGAGCCTCAGTCCGGTCACCAAGGATCCGGACAGACCTGGGAGGCACCATGATCTTCCGCATCGTCCTGCGTGGCACCGACGGCGAAGGCTCCAGTGGAGTCGATGGCGGCTCGTCGAGCTAGTCACACCGCAAGAACCGGCAACCCTAAGGCTTCGTCAACAAGCCTTGTGAGGCTGTGGCGCGGACCACACCATTGACGCACCGAAGCACTTTCGGGGCAGTCAGGGGGTGGGTCGCATGCAGAGGCCTTGGGGATTGTCCGGACCGGAGTTCCTTCAGCTGTACTGGATCGGGCTGGCACTGGCTGTGCTGGTCGCGATCGTCGTTCGGGTACGCGTGCGGGCGGGTCACAGCACCCAGCCCGTGCGCTCCCTGGACATGGACGAGCTCGCCTATCTTGCGGGCGGTCCAAGGCGTGTGGTCGAGACGGCCATCGCGCGACTGCTCACCGCGGGTGAGCTCAGGACTTCACGGCGTGGCACCGTTCAGGTCACGACCACCACCAAGTCGCTCAACCAGGTGGACCGCGCCGTCATCACCGACAGCCAGCGCTACACCAACCGCACCGTCAACCTGATGATCCCGGCCGTCGCCAAGGACGGCGTGGTCACGGCGATCGGGCAGCGCCTGCAGGACATGGGCCTGGTCGTCGACCCTGCCGTCGCGAAAAGCGCTCTGCGCAAGGGATCCATCGCGTTGTGGGTGCTGCTCGCGATCGGGATCGCCCGCTGGGTCAACGGCCTCGCGATCGGCGCGAACATCGGCTGGCTCACGCTGCAGCTCGTCATCACGGGCCTGCTGATCCTGCTCCTCACGCGGCGCGGTAAGCACGTCCGCACCAGCAAGGGCAACCGCGTGCTCGACGGCGCTCGCACCACGAGCACCAGGGCGGCGGGAAGCGTGGACGAGGTGATGTACGCGGGCGCGGCCGGCGCGGTTCTCTTCGGCGGCCTCGTCGTCTACCCGGATCTGGCGGTGCGCACCTCGTTGCTCGCCTCCTCCGGCTCCGGCAGCTACAGCAGTGGCAGCTACAGCTCGTGTTCATCCAGTTCTTCTTCGTGTTCAAGCGGAAGCAGCTGTGGTGGAGGCGGCGGCTGTGGCGGCGGGTGCGGTGGCGGCAGCTGATCCGATGTTCGGTTCTTTTCAGGTAACACCAGGAACCCAGGGGTAGATCTCACGTCGAAGATGCACTGACACCAGTGAGGGGAGTGCTGATGTCCAAATCTTCGACACCGCACCAGACCACGTGGTCCGCGGAGGAGATCGGGTTCCTGTCAGGGGGACCGGGCAGAGCGGCCGAGGCCGTTCTCGCCCGGCTGCTGGACGGCGGTCTCGTGCGAATCTCCCGCGAGGGGCTCGTGACCGCCGTCCACCAGAACGGGTACGGGGCCCAAACCGCTCTCGAGGCGTACGTCCTCGCCGGGCTCCGGGGCACCGCCCGCCCGATCAACCAGGTCGTGCAGGTCACGAGAGCCAGCCACGAGATGGGCGCGCTGCACGAGAGCCTCGTCGCCCGCGGGGTGGTGCACCGCCAGTTCGGCAAACCCCGCGGCGGCAAGATCGCGTTGCGGGTGATCCTCTTCATGCTGGCGTTCGTCTCGGTGTTCGTCGCCTTCGCGATCGACACGAGACTGTTCCTGCTGACGGCGCTGCTGGTGTTCCTCGCGATCCTGCTGCGCAACCCGGGCAGGCTCACGAGGAACGGCAAGACCGTGTGGATGTACGCGCTGAGGAACCCGCGCAGCAGTGCGGACTCGGTGGCGTTGTTCGGTCTGCGCCGCGGCAAGCAGCGTTCGGCGACGTCCACTTCGTACATCGCCGCGAGCAGTTGCAGCTCGTACGACTGGGATCACCACAACTGCGGCGGCACGTCGAGCTGCGGTGGCAGCACTTGTTCGACCGGCGGCTGCAACAGTTCCAGCGGCTGCGGCAGTTCTAGTAGCAGCTGCTCGAGCAGTAGCAGCAGTTGTAGCAGCAGCAGCTCGAGTTGCAGCAGCAGTAGCAGTAGTTGCAGCAGCTCCAGCAGTTGAGGGGGAACCAATGACGAAATCGGCAGACACGCAGGGGGCGTTGCTGTCCGCGGAGGAGGCCGGTTTTCTGACGGCCGGTCCCGGACGGGCCGCGGAGACCGTGCTGGCCGGGCTGCTCGACCGAGGCCTGCTGCGGGTGTCCCGCGACGGAATGGTCTCCGTCGTGCATCAGGACGACCAGGGCACCACCACGCCGGTCGAAGCGCGGATGCTGAGCTTCGCACGCACGCCCATCCAGTTCGACGCGATCGTCCTCGCGACCAGGAACTGCACGGAGGTGGCGCAGCTGTACCGGCAGCTGCTCAGCCGCCAGCTCATGCAGGTGCCTCACCGCCGGTACGACGGCAGGTGGTTCTCCCTCGCCGTCGCGGGTGTGTCGGTGGTGCTGGCGTTCGTCTCACCGGTGTTCCTCGTCGCCACCGCGATCGCACTGGGCTTCTTCGTCTGGCAGTACGGCGGCGGCCCGATCACCCAGGCGGGCAGGGAAGCCCTGAGCCGGGTGAAGGCGAGCGACCGGGTGCACGTGGTGGCGCTGCACGGGTTCGACGGCAAGGTCGGCGGAAAGGACGTCGGGGCGCTGTTCGACTTCCCGCGTCGTGTCGTGGGGATCGTCCCGCGCAGGCCCGCCAAGGCGCGGCGGAGGTCCATCTGGAACGGTGGCGGGTGCGGCTCGTCGTCGAGCTGCGGCAGTTCCGGTTGCGGCAGTTCCAGTTGTGGCGGCGGTAGCAGCTGCGGCGGTGGCGGAGGAGGAGACTGATGGCGGCGACAACGGCGGCCACGGGCACGCGAGTGCCCCCGGAGCAGATCGGCTACCTGACGGAGGGCCCCGGCAGGGCCGCGGAGACAGCGCTGGCCAGGCTGCTCGACGCCGGCCTGGTGCGGGTGTCGCGCGACGGGATCGTGTCCGCCGTGCACCAGACCGATCTGGGCGCCACGACCGCGGTCGAGACGCTCATCCTCATCGGCCTGCGCAAGCCGGTCCGGTTCGACGCGGTCGTGCGGAACGCCGCGAAAAGCGCGGAAATGCGGTCGTTGCACCAGCAGTTGCGTACGCGGAGGCTGACCCGCGATCCCCGTCCGCGGCTCGCGGCGTGGTGGGTCTTCCTCGCGTTCGGCGTCGTCCTGAGCCTGGCCGCCCTCCTCGAGCCGTGGACGCTCCTCGGCGCGGTGATGTTCCTGGGGGCCGCATGGTGGACATATGGCGCGAAACCGCTCACCAGGTCGGGCCGGGCTGCGTTGAAGGACGTGACCGCGAGCGACCGGGTTCTCGCTGTGGCGTTGGAAGGCTTCCGCGGCAGGATCGAGAACCGAAGCGTCGGCGAACTCTTCGGGCTGCCGCAGAGCGTCGTCAAGATGCTGCCGCGCAAGAGGAAGAAGAAGGCCGGCCGGCGTGGCGGTGGAGCTGCCTCGAGCGCGGCGGGATGCGGCAGCAGCGGCTGCGGCGCCAGCAGTTGCGGCTCCAGCAGTTGTGGTAGCAGTAGCAGTTGTTCGTCGGGCAGCAGCAGCTGCGGTGGCGGTAGCAGCTGCGGTGGTGGCGGCGGAGGAGGCGACTGATGGCGGGGATCAAGGACCTGGGTGTCGGCATCGGCTGGCGCTCGGAGATCGACCTGACGGTGGAACGGTTGCCCGGCGTGGACTTCGTCGAGGTCGTCGCCGAGAACCTCCACATCGGACACCTGCCGGAGTCGGTGACGCTGCTGCTGGAACGCGGCGTCCCGGTGCTCCCCCACGCCGTGTCGCTGTCGCTGGGCGGCGCGGACCCGGTCGACCTGCACCGGGTCGAGCACCTGGGCGCGGTCGCCGAGGCGGTCGGCGCGCCGATGGTGAGCGATCACGTGTGCTTCGTGCGGGCGGGCGGGCTCGACTCCGGGCACCTGATGCCGGTGCCACGCACCAAGGACGCGCTCGACGTGCTCGTCGCGAACGTCAAGCTGGCGCAGCGGAACCTGCCGGTGCCGCTCGCGCTGGAGAACGTCGCCGCGTTGCTGGAGTGGCCGGACGGCGAGCTGTCCGAGGGCCAGTTCCTCGCCGAACTCGTCGAGCGCACGGACTGCTGGCTGCTCGTGGACGTCGCGAACCTCTACGCGAACGCCCGCAACATCGGCACGGACCCGGAGCGGTTCCTGGACGAGATCCCGCTGGAGCGGCTGGCCTACGTGCACGTGGCCGGCGGCGAGCAGCACGGCGACATCTACCACGACACGCACGCGCACGCGGTTCTGCCGGAAGTCCTGGAAGTGCTGGACGAACTGTGCTCGCGCGTCGCCCCTCCCGGCGTTCTGCTGGAACGCGACGACAACTATCCGTCCGACACCGAAATCGCGAGCGAACTGGCCGCGATCCGCGCCGTCGTGGACAAACATCGTGGCTGAAATCGTGAACGAGAATGAAGTTTCGGCGGCACGCGAAAGGCTTGCCAGCCGGCAGGCGGAGCTGCTAAACGCATTGCTCGGGAACGGACCCGCACCGGCGGGATTCGACGAACAACGACTGGCTGTCGAACGCCGCGCGTTGTTGTCGAAACGGCGCGGCATCGTGCGGATGCTGGGGCCCGCCGTCGCCGACGAGCTCGGCGACCGGTTCCGGCCGCTCTTCGACGCCTACGCCGTCGAACACCCACGTCGTGCGGGGTCACGCGCGCGCGAGGATGCCGCATCGTTCGCGGAATGGTGCCGTGCTTCCGGAGAACTGTCAGCAAAACGCAAGGCTCGCTGGAAGTTCTGGCAGTCGAACTGACGGGCGAACGATTCGACGGCCAGAATCCCCCGTTCGGCCCTGTGTTACCGGGTTGTGACCTCGATACGTTCGAAAGGTCGGGGGACCTTTTACGCATTTCGCTTTACCGCGGAAGGCCTTCCGGCCTGCGCGGACCACAGCGCGCAGAAATTCGAACCACGAGGGGATTCGAATGCGCGGAAAATCCAAAGTGCTGGGCGCCGTCACGGCGCTCGCCCTGACCGTGGCACCGGCCGCCACAGCCGCGGCCGCTCCACCAGCGGGCAACGCCCCGCAGAAGACCGGTGACGAGGTCACCCTCGTCACCGGTGACAAGGTCCTGCTGGGACACGACAGGCAGGTCGTCGCGATCCAGCCCGGCGAGGGCCGCAAGAACATGATCTTCAAGACCCTTCGCACCGCGAACGGTCACACCCTGGTGGTCCCGAAGGACGCCTTCGAGCCCCTGGCGGCGGGCCGGCTCGACCGGAGACTCTTCGACGTCACCACGTTGCTGGAGTTCGGCTACCGCGACCGCATGCCGTTGATCGTGGACGGCCGCGCCAGGGCCGGCGCGAGATCCTCGAACGACTGGGCGGCGCTCAAGTCGGAGACCGCGACCGGCGACAAGGTCTGGCTCGACGGCATCCGCAAGCCGAGCCTCGACCGCAGCGTCGCCCAGATCGGCGCGCCGGCCGCCCACCAGAAGGGCATCACCGGCAAGGGGATCAAGGTCGCGATCGTCGACACGGGCGTCGACGAGAAGCACCCCGACCTCGCGGGTCAGCAGATCGCGGAGAAGAACTTCACGACCGACCCGGACAACACCGACAACGTCGGCCACGGCACGCACGTCGGCTCGACCGTGGCGAGCCACGACTCGAAGTACGGCGGCGTCGCACCGGGTGCGCAGCTGATCGACGCGAAGGTCTGCGTCGAGTTCGGCTGCCAGGAGTCCTGGATCCTCGACGGCATGCGCTGGGCGGCGGAGCAGGGCGCCCAGGTCGTCAACATGAGCCTCGGCGGCGGTGACACCCCCGAGGTCGACCCGCTGGAGCAGGCCGTCAACGACCTGACGGCCCAGTACGGCACGTTGTTCGTCATCGCGGCGGGCAACTCGGGTTCGCCGGGTTCGGTGAGCTCGCCCAGCACGGCGGAGGCCGCGCTGTCGGTCGGTGCCGTCGACCGCGAGGACAAGCTCGCCCCGTTCTCCAGCAAAGGCCCTCGCGTGGGAGACAGCGGGCTCAAGCCCGAGGTGACCGCACCGGGCGTCGACATCGTCGCCGCCAAGGCCGGCACCAGTGACCACGTCGCGTTCAGCGGCACGTCGATGGCGACTCCGCACGTCGCGGGTGCCGCGGCTCTGCTGCGCCAGCAACACCCGGAGTGGACGCCCGCGCAGCTCAAGTCGGTGCTCGCGACCACGGCCAAGCCCACCGCGGGCCTCAGCGCGTTCGACCAGGGCGCCGGGCGCATCGACGTGGCCAAGGCGATCGGCCAGGTGCTGACCGGTGACGTGTCGGTCAACCTCGGCCTGCACGAGTGGCCGCACGGCGACGACAAGCCGGTGACCAAGCCGATCACCTACGCCAACCCGACGGACGCGGCGATCACGCTCGACCTCACGTTCAAGGGCAGCGCCCCGGCGGGCATGTTCACGCTGAGCGCCTCGAAGGTGACCGTGCCGGCCAAGGGCACCGCATCGGTCAACCTCACCGGTGACACCCGCGTCGGCACCAAGGACGCCACGTACTCGGGCGAGGTCGTGGCCACGTCCGGCACGCACACGGTCCGCACGCTCGTCGGCGTCGACCGCGAGGTGGAGAGCTACACCCTCACGATCGACATGATCGGCCGGGACGGACAGGACCCGGCGGACTCGTTCACGTTCCTCGTCGGCCTGGACAACGACACGTTCAAGCCGCTCTTCGGCGCGGGAGACCAGAAGGTCCGCCTGCCCAAGGGCACCTACTACCTCGACACGACGCTGGGGAACGGCCCTCGGGGCATGGACATCGTCTTCCAGCCCAACGTGCAGCTGACCGGCGACCTGACGATCAAGCAGGACGCCCGCCTGGCCCAGCCGGTGTCGGTGACGGCGCCGGAACCGGTCGGCGACTTCACGCTCGGGGTGATCGCCGTGAAACGCTCGGTGGGCGGCGAACCGCGCATGCAGTCCACGTTGGTCATGTTCGGCGGCTTCGAGGGCGTCGCGGTTGGCCAGGCCGGCGACCCGCTCCCGCCGGCGGACCTGTCATCGCTCGCGATGCTGCAGGCGAACTCCGCGGCCGATCCGCACGCGTTCTACCGGCTCGCCTACCCGGTCGCCGGCGGCCTTCCCGTCGGTCTGACCAAGGCGCCCGCCAAGAAGGACCTGGCCAGGGTCGAGTCCACGATCGGTGGCCAGAAGCCGGACAGCACGGCGTCGAAGGGCGAGCTTCCGTTGTCGGCGCAGGGTTTGAGCGGCGGCACCGCGCTCTACCCGGTGGCCGTCGGCGCGACGGCGGTCGACTACGTGACGACCGAGGGCCTGCGCTGGCAGTCCGCGATCATGACGCAGCACGCCAACGGCGCGCAGGAACGCGTCACGTCCGGGCTCCGCAAGTACCAGGCGGGCAAGACCTACCGGGAACGTGAGATCCGGCCGGTGTTCTCACCGGGCCTGCCCGAGTCGGAGTACGGGTTCGTCGAGCGGTACGGCTCGCAGTTCTACGTCAGCGTCCCGCTCGTCAGCGACGCCAGTCACGGCGACGGAAGGTCCACTGTGGACAGCGCAAGGACCGCGTTGTACCGCAACGGTGTGCTGATCGGCGAGACGACCACGCCTGGTGGCTCGTTCCAGAACGTGCCGCTGGCACAGGGCGACTTCCGCGCCGAGATGAGCCTCGACCGGAGCTCGCAGTTCGAGTTCAGCACCAGGGTGTCCGCCGCGTGGACCTTCAAGTCCAAGGGCACCGAGGGCAAGATCGACGCGCCGCCGTTGTCGGTGGTGCGCTTCGAACCGAAGCTCGACGACAACGGTGCGGTGCCCGCGGGCACGTTGCAGCGCATCGGTTTGCTCACGCAGACGCAGGGTGACGCGGGCAAGGTGCGCATCACCGGGGTCGAGTACTCGCACGACGACGGCAAGTCCTGGCGCCGTGCGGGCGTGGTCGGCAACAGCGCGTTGGTCTACAACCCGACGAACGCGCAGTGGACTTCGTTGAAGGCCACTGCGACGGACGCCAGGGGTGGAACCGTTGAGCTGACGGTGATCCGGGCTTATCGGGTCACGGCAGGTTAAGGACGAGTTCGGCCGCCGGGACGCGGGTGCCCGTGTAGAAGGGGATTTCCTCTCGCACGTGCAGCCGCGCCTCGGTGCCGCGCAGGTGCCGCATGAGGTCGACGATGCGGTGCAGCTCGTCGGCCTCGAACGCGAGCAGCCACTCGTAGTCGCCGAGAGCGAACGACGCGACGGTGTTCGCGCGCACGTCCGGGTAGTCGCGGGCTTCCTTGCCGTGGTCCGCCAGCATCTTGCGGCGGTCGCCCTCGTCCAGCAGGTACCACTCGTAGGACCGCACGAACGGGTAGACGCAGATGTACTTGCGCGCCTCTTCACCCGCGAGGAACGCGGGGATGTGGCTGCGGTTGAACTCCGCCGGGCGGTGCAGGGCGACCTGCGACCAGACCGGCGTGGAGACCTTGCCGAGCGGGGTGCGGCGGAAGCCGGTGTAGGCGGCCTGCACCTGCTCGATCTCTTCGGCGTGCCACCAGATCATGAAGTCCGCGTCGGCGCGCAGACCGGCCACGTCGTAGACGCCGCGCACGACGACGCCCTTGCCCTCCAACGCGTCCAGGTAGTTCTGGGTCTCGCTGGCAGCAGCCGAACGGTCGTCCGGAAGCTTGCCGGGTTCGACCCGGAACACCGACCACATCGTGTAGCGGATGGTGTCGTTGAGCTCGTTGTAGTTCAGGCGCGCCATAGGTCCATCTTGGCACGGGCCTCTCAACGCCGGACGCGGCCCAGCAGGTGTGCTGCGACACGGGCGGCGGCCGAGTCGGCGGTCGCGATGCAGGCCGGCACGCCCACGCCGTGCAGGGTCGCGCCCGCGACGGAGAGGCCCGGCACGTCGGCGATGCCGCGTTCGATCGTGTCCACCAGGTCGACGTGACCGACGCCGTACTGCGGCAGGCCGCCGCCCCAGCGCTGGACCACGTAGTCGATCGGCGCGGCCTTGATGCCCGTCAGTTCGTGCAGGTCGTTGCGCACGGCCTTGACCAGGTCGGCGTCGCTGCGCTGCAGGAGCGCCGTCTCGCCGTGCCGCCCGACCGAGCCGCGCAGGATGACCGGTTCGCCGTAGTGCGCCCACTTGCGGCTGGAGAACGTGAACGCCTTGGCGGTGAACGGGGTGATGCGGTCGGAGTACCGCTCCCCCTCCGCGATCAGGACGCCGGAGCGCTGCGGCAGTTCGGTGCCCGGCGGCAGCGCGAGTGCGACCACGGCCATCGAGGCGACCTCGACCTTGCCGTACGCGGCGGACACCTGCGGCGCGATCTCGTGCAGCAGCTTGCGCGCGGACGGGGCCGGGACCGCGAGCACGACGCCGTCGCACTCCAGGTACTCCGGGGTCGCGGCCGAGCCGATCTCCAGTCGCCAGCCGGCGCCGAGCCACGACAGCACCCGGACCGGCAGACCGAGCCTGATCTCGGGCTTCGCGACCTCGGCGAGCCGGTCGACGAGCGACGAGACGCCGTTGCTCAGCGACGCGAACACCGGCGGCCGTGCGGAGCGGGCCTGCGGCGGGGCGGGCATCATCGTCGCGGCGGCCGCGAGCAGCGAGCCGACGCCCTTGTCCAGCAGCGTCGCGATCTGCGGCATCGTGGCGCGCAGGCCCAGCTCGTCCGCGCGGCCCGCGTAGACGCCGCCCAGCAACGGGCTGACGAGGCGGTCGCCGACCTCGGGGCCGAACCGCTCCTTCATCAGCGTGCCGACGGCGACGTCGCCGCCCCTGAGCTCGATCGGCGGCAGCGTCGGTTCCATCTCGACGCGCAGCGCGCCCTCGGACGACAGCATGTGCCGGACGGTCTCGACGCTGGCCGGAACGCCCATGAACGTGTGCGCCGGCAGCTGGTGCGTGCGCCCGGCCGCGTGCACGCTCGCCTTCGCGGCCGTCGGGTGCACGACGTGGTCGGCGAGCCCGACCTCGTTGATCAGCTCCTGCGCCTCGGGCTTGCGGTGCAGGAACGCCTCCGCGCCCACGTCGAACCGCACACCCGCGAGCTCGGTCGTGCGCAGCTTGCCGCCGAGCCGGTCGGACTGCTCGATCACCGTGATCCTGGCCTGCGGGCCGAGCAGCATCCGCAACCGGTGCGCGGCGGCCAGGCCGGAGATGCCTCCCCCGACGACTGCGACGTGCGGCGCTCTGGCGTGCATTACAAGCTGTGGATCAGTTCGACGGTCCGGGTGATGATCTCCGGATCGGTGTCGGGCAGCACGCCGTGGCCGAGGTTGAAGATGTGGCCCGCCGCGGCCTTGCCCTCGGCGTGGATGCGGCGCACCTCGCGTTCGACGGCCTCGAAGCCCGCGAAGAACAGCGCCGGGTCGAGGTTGCCCTGCACCACCGGCTTCGGCAGTGCGGGAGCGGCCTTCAGCAGACGCTCGACCGCCACGTCCAGAGGGATGCGCCAGTCGACGCCGACGACGTCCGCGCCGGCCTCGCGCATCGCGGGCAGCAGCTCGCCGGTGCCGACGCCGAAGTGGATGCGCGGCACCGTCGTGATCGTCTCCAGGACGCGCTTCGAGTGCGGCAGAACGAACTCGCGGTAGTCGCGCTCGGACAGCGCGCCCGCCCACGAGTCGAACAGCTGGACCGCCTGGACGCCCGCGTCGAGCTGGGCGTGCAGGAACGCCGTCGTGACGTCGGCGATCTTGGCCAGCAGCGCGTGCCACAGTTCGGGGTTGCCGTGCATCAGCGCCTTGGTGCGCTCGTGGTTCTTGCTCGGCCCGCCCTCCACGAGATAGGAGGCCAGCGTGAACGGCGCTCCCGCGAAGCCGATCAGCGCCACGTCCTGCGGGAGTTCCTTGAGCAGCAACCCGATCGCGTCCGCGACCGGCTGGACCTGCTCGGCGTGCAGCTCGGGCAGGGCCTTGACGTCGTCGAGCGTCCTGACCGGGTGCGCGACGACGGGACCGGTGCCCGCGACGATGTCGAGGTCGACACCGGCGGCCTTGAGCGGCACCACGATGTCGGAGAAGAGGATCGCGCCGTCGACACCGTGCCGCCGGACGGGCTGCATGGTGATCTCGCAGACCATCTCGGGGTCCATGCACGCGTCGAGCATGACGGTGCCCTGGCGGAGTGCCCGGTACTCGGGCAGCGACCGTCCCGCCTGCCTCATGAACCAGACAGGGGTGTGCGACGGGGTGCCGCCATGAGCGGCCACGAGGAGGGGTGCCGTGGAAGTCATATCTCTTTCATGGTCCCACGTCCCGGCGTGCCGCCGTCACTCGGCCGGATTGCGAGGCATACAGTCAGTTGTGTGACCGAGCCGGAAATCTTCCGCCGGGCGGTGGGGACGCTCAAGTCGGTTCGCCACAGGCCCGAGATCGAACTCACCGAAGTTCGCCCACCGCAGCGGCTCGCTCCGTGGGCGTACGCGCTGACGGCTGAGGTCACCGGCCCGTCGGACGAACTGTCGACCGGAAGGCTCGTGCTGCTGCACGATCCGGACGGCGACGAGGCGTGGGGCGGTGTCCTGCGCGTCGTGGCGTACGTGCGCGTCGAGCTTGATCACGAGCTCGCGTCCGATCCCCTGCTGCCCGAGGTCGGGTGGTCGTGGCTGACCGAGGCGCTGGAGCAGTCCGGAGCCGGGTTCACCGCGCTGGGCGGAACCGTGACGCAGACGTCGTCGGCCCGGTTCGGCGACATCGCCGGCCCCGCGCGCACCGATGATCTGGAGCTGCGCGCGTCGTGGACCGCGCTCGACGGAGAACTCGCCGAGCACGGCACCGCGTTCTACGAGCTGATGGCGACGGCCGTCGGGCTGCCGCCGGTCGGCGTCACTCTCTTCGGTCAGCGCCAGCCCTAGGCGTCGGCGTCCCGCAGCACTCGCAGGACGTTCGCGCCCGCGAGCTTGGCGCAGTCGTCCTCGGACCAGCCCTTGTCGAGCAGCGCGCCGAAGAGGTGCGGATAGGTGGAGACGTCTTCCAGGCCCTGCGGCAGCGCCTGGACTCCGTCGTAGTCGCCACCGACACCGAGGTGGTCGACGCCGACGACCTCACGGGCGTGGTCGAGGTGCAGCACGACGTCGTCGAGCGTGGCGACCGGCTTCGGGTGCTCGACGACCCACTTCTCGCCGAACGCCTTGCGCTCCCCCATGTCGGCGTGGTTCGCGCCGGCGGCCGTCATGGCCGCTCGAAGGGCTGCATCCCATTCAGCGACACGGGGTGAGACGAAGTCCGGCACGAATGTGATCATGGCCACACCGCCATTTGCCTTCAACTTGACCAGCACGTCGTCCGGAATGTTGCGCGGGTGGTCCGCAACATGGCGGCACGACGAGTGGCTGAAGATGACGGGCTTGACGCTCGTCTCCAGCGCGGCGTGCATCGTGCTGGGCGCGACGTGACTCAGGTCGACGAGCATGCCGATCCGGTTCATCTCGCGCACGACGTCGCGGCCGAACTCCGTCAGTCCGCCGTGTTCGGGCTGGTCAGTGGCGCTGTCGGCCCACGGGGTGTTGTCGTTGTGGGTCAGTGTCATGTATCGGACGCCCAGGCGGCGCAACGCGCGCAGAACCCCGAGTGAAGAGTTGATGGAATGTCCGCCCTCGGCCCCGAGGAGGGAGGCGACACGCCCGGAGGCGAAAACTTTTTCAGCTTCGGCGGCGGTCGTCGCAAGGCCCAGGTGATCGGAGTACCGCTCCGCCAGCGCGTAGACCAGTTCGACCTGCTCCAGCACGGCGGTGACCGCTCCGTCACCCGCCAGCCTGCCCGGAATCCAGACGGACCAGAACTGCATCCCCAGGCCGCCCTCGCGCATTTTCACGAGGTCCGTGTGCAGGCTGGGATGACGTTCCGTGAGATCGATCTTCGCGGCGGTCGTGTAGACGTCCTCGCCCGTTCCGTCGCCGAACTCGCGCAGAGCCCACGGGAGGTCGTTGTGGCCGTCGACGAGGGGCTCACGCTGCAGCAGGGCCCGCGCTCGCTCGACACCAGAACTACTAGACACAACCAACTCCAAGATGTCGTTCTGAGAGGGGCTCGCGTTACACCCCCTATCTAGTTGTCATCCAATCGTGTGACACATGGGGCCATCTGTCACAACTCAATAGGGATAGATACCCGATTGATCGTCCCGTAGACCCGCATGGGCGGCTACGCTGCCCCAGACGACACCACTTTCGGTCGATCAGTGGCGCGGCTGATTGGACGAAAGTCTCCGGTGCCGGTCGGGGGGCACGACCGACTCCAGGGAGGTAGTGACGTGGCTGCCGTCGGCTTAGGTCAGGCCGTTCGTACCACGCCAGCCGGCTCGTTGCCGGCGAACATGGTCCCGCACCCGCGGGAAGAGCTTTTTTCAGTGCTGGTGGTCGACGACCACCCACTGCTGAGGGAGGCGATATCAGCTCGGCTCACCCAAATGGGAGCCGGGACAGTGCATGAGGCCGCATCGGTGGCAGAGGCTCGGGCGCGGGCACTTGCAACCGGTCCTTGCGACCTCGCGATCCTCGATCTGGGCCTGCCGGATGGCACCGGCATCGACCTGGTCACGGAACTCCGTGCTCAGGGCTGGCCCCGCATCGTGGTCCTCGCATCCTCCGACGACCCCTACGCGGTCAGGTCGGCCTTCCAGGCGGGCGCCCAGGCGTACCTCCTGAAGTCCGCCTCTCCGATGGTGGTCACCGACGGGGTGCGCAGGGTTCTCGATGGTGGCGTTTACGCAGATCCGAGCGTGGCACCAGTACTCGCAGCGGGTACTCGGGTGCCGGGCACGGACAACACGCCGCGGGAACTCTCCGCGCGTGAGGTCGAGGTGCTCCAGCTGGTCGCCGATGGCCAGAGCAACAAGGAAATCGGCGAGGCTCTGAGCTTGTCCGCGTTGACGGTGAAGTCTCACCTGTCGCGGATCGGCCGGAAGCTGGGCACCGGTGATCGCGCTCAGATGGTCGCGCTGGCCATGCGTGCCGGCGTGATCCGTTAGATACCGGTTTGAAGCACTGAACCGGCCGAGAACACCTGTGAGTGGTGCGATCGTCGTAGGGTCATCCGCTGTGGATGTACCCGCCGACGAGCCAACCGCACCAACCGGACCAGATCCGGTACCGCTGACGGAACCTGCTGATGGGGTCCCGCCCGTGGTCGCCGATCAAGCTGCGCTCCGGCGAGCCGCTGACGCGCTCGCCGGGGCGAAGGGCCCGGTCGCGGTGGACACCGAGCGAGCCTCGGGCTACCGCTACTCACAGCGTGCCTATCTGGTGCAACTGCGCCGGGAAGGCGCCGGCACATGGTTGGTCGATCCGATCGCCCTAGGCGGACGGCTCGATCCACTGGTGCAGGCGTTGGATGGCACTGAGTGGGTGTTGCACGCGGCGTCTCAGGACCTGCCGTGCCTCGCCGAACTCGGGCTGCGACCCGGCGTGCTGTTCGACACCGAGCTGGCGGGCAGGCTGGCTGGGTTCGAGCGTGTCGCACTGGGCACGCTGGTGGAACGGCTACTCGGTTTTAGGCTCGAGAAGGGGCACGGCGCGGCCGACTGGTCGCGCCGGCCCCTTCCTGCCGACTGGCTGACGTATGCCGCTCTCGACGTGGAGCTGCTCGTGCAGCTGCGCGACGTTCTCGAAACCGAGCTTGAGCGCCAGGGCAAACTCGCCTGGGCGCTCGAAGAGTTCGAGGCGGTGCGGATGGCGCCTTTGCCGCGTCCCCGTACCGACCCCTGGCGGCGCACGTCCGGTATCCACCGCGTGCGCAACCAGAGGCAACTGGCCCTCGTGCGCTCGCTCTGGGAAGCCCGCGACACCGTGGCCCGCGACCGCGACATAGCCCCAGGCCGAGTCCTCCCGGACTCAGCCCTCATGGAGGCAGCCGCCCGCAACCCGGCCAACGAGGCCGAACTCCTCGCACTGCCGGTCTTCCGCGGCCGCTCCCAGCGCCGCATGTCCGGCGTCTGGATGAACGCCCTGCGCAAGGCGGGCGCGTTGGCCAAGTCGGAGCTCCCGGAACCCGCGGGCCAGCACGACGGCCCACCCCCGCCCAACCGCTGGGCGGACAAGGACCCGGACGCCGCGGCCCGCCTGGCCGCGACCCGTGCGGCACTGGCGACCATCGCCGAGGCCAACACCCTCCCGGTGGAGAACCTGCTGCTGCCCGACCTGGTGCGCCGCACCTGCTGGCAACCGCCGGCCGACCTCTCCCCCGAATCCGTGGCCACCGTGCTGCGCGACGGAGGGGCCCGGTCGTGGCAGATCGACCTCACGCTGGAAGCCCTCACGAAGGCACTGGCGGCAACGGCACCTCCGCCCGCGCCTCCCGCAGCTCCTTCTGAACCTGCTAACTGATATCCGATATATCAGCTGCCGTGCGGGATCTGATCACGCACGGCAGCTGATCTCCATGCCGTCCTCGACCGGAAACGCGACGCTGACGTACCCGTTGGCCGGTTCGCGCACGTAGGCGAGGTAGTCGGCCATCGACTCCTGGTCGATGTCGTCGGCGACGACAAGCGCTCCGGGCGCGAGCCGGGACTCCAGATCCCGCAACACCGGCAGGCAAAGCTCCTTCCAGCCGTCGAGCAACACCAGCCCGATAGGCCCCTTCAGGTCGGCCAGCGTGCGACGGGCGTCGCCGGGCAGGATCGTCGCGACCCCACCGAGCCCCGCCTCGTCGAGGTTCTTCCGCGCGGTGGCGACCTTCGCCTCCGACATCTCGGTCCCGTACACGTGTCCCTTGCCGTTGTCGGCGACCGCGGCCGCCAGGTAGAGCGTCGAGATGCCGAACGACGTGCCGAACTCGACCACGGTCTCCGGCCGGCTAGCCCGCACCAGCCCGTAGAGAAGATCTCCCCCACGCGCGGAGATCGGCATGTAGACGCCAGCGAGTGCGTCAGCGCGTTCCTGCGCACTGGCCGACCGCAGATCGCCCCACGACGGCGCGTCGAAGTGGTCGTCACCCGCGGCAGCGTCGAAGAGCCGGTCGAGAACCGAACGAACCCGAGGCTCGTGCAATGTGATGGTCATGGCCGCCAGAGTAGACGCAACGTTGCGTCTAGCCTAGCCCTGACTAAGGTACGGCTCCTGGAGGTGGCCGATGGAGAGCAGCACCGCGCACCGCGGAAACCGGCACGGACGCAGCGAACAGGCCCGGCAGGCGGTCCTAGAGGCGGCCGACGACCTGCTTGCCGAACGCGGGTTCGCCGGCGTGACCATCGAGGGCATAGCCGCCCGCGCCGGCGTCGCGAAGCAGACGATCTACCGCTGGTGGCCGTCCAAGGTCGACGTGCTGCTCGAAGCCTTCACCGAGGACATGGCCCAACACCTAACCCCGCAGGACCACGGCAACCTGGAAACCGACCTGCGCACCCATCTGGCGACCCTGGCCGAGTTCCTCACCGACTCAGACCCAGGCGCGGTGTTCCGCGCCCTGACGGGCCAGGCCCAGCACGACCCGCGCCTGGCGACCAGACTCCGCGACGACCACCTGAGCCACCAGCGCGACCGCGACCGCCTCCCCCTGCAGCGCGCGATCGACCGCGGCGAACTCCCCGCCGACCTCGACGTGGACGCGGCCCTGGACCACCTGGTCGGCCCCATCTACTACCGCGTCCTGGTCACCGGCTCACCGGTCCCCCGCACGTTCACCGACGACCTCGTCGCCGCCTTCCTGCACCGCCACCACCGCCCCAACTGATATATCGCCCAACTTCACCTCCCTGACCTGCCGCTTAGCAATGACTCGTTGGACTTCGACCGCAAAAGACTCGTTGCAAAGGGGCCTTCAGCGTTGATCAGCACCGCCCGCCTGGACCTGTTGCCGCTGCTCCCCGAGCACGCCGCCGAGATGGCGGAGGTGCTGTCCGACCCGGCCCTGCACACCTTCACCGGCGGCACCCCGCTCTCCCCGGAAGCCCTCCTCGCCCGCTACGAACGCCTGGCCGAGGGCTCCCCCGACCCAGCCGTGCGATGGCTGAACTGGGTGATCCGGCTCCGCGACGAAGACCGCCTGACGGGCACCGTCCAAGCAACGATCACCCTCGCCGACCACACCGCCGAGATCGCGTGGGTCGTCGGCACGTCGTGGCAGGGCCGCGGCATCGCCCGCGAGGCAGCCCAAGGCCTCGTCACCTGGCTCCGCACCCAGCCGGTCCACACCGTGATCGCGCACATCCATCCCGATCACCACGCCTCCGCCGCCGTCGCCACCTCCGCCGGCCTCACCGCCACCGACGAGGTCCACGACGGCGAGGCCCGCTGGCTCCTCCACCTCCCCTTGCAATGACTCGTTTGCGGACGAAGTCCAAAGAGTCATTGCTAAGGCGCAGGTCACGGGGCGCCCTGAGCTGACACATCGGCCGATATATCAGTTGGCCATGCGCTCGCCGAGCCTCCGGGCGAGGTCCGCGACCTCGTCGTCGGGCAGGTCGAGGTGGCCGCGGGAAGCCTCGAACAGGGCGATCTGCTGATCTTCGTAAGGCACCCCCGGCGGCAGTGGGGCGAGGTGCCAGTGGACGTGCCGGTTGGCCTGCCGGCTGCCGAGCGACAGGACGTAGAGCCGCTCGACGGGCAGCAGCGAACCGAGGGCGCTGCCCGCCCGGTGCACCACGTTCTGGATCGCCGCGTACTCGTCGGGCGTGAAGTCGGTGATGACGTGCTCGCGGTGGTCGACCGGCGCCACGAGGAAGTGGCCGGTCACCGACGGGAACCTGCTCGCGAACACGACGGCGACGTCGTCGCGATAGGCGACGTGGTGCGGGCAGTCCGGGTTGCCGGCGAGGAGTTCGCAGACGAAGCAGGCCAGGCGGGCGAGCGCGAGGTAGCTGTCGGGGTCCCAGGGGACGCGGCCGGTCATGATCCAGCTGTACCGGAGTGTTGACAGTTGCCGTTGCGAAATATCGGGGCCGACTGACGGACATATGCCGCCGAGGAGTTGTCCGTCCCTAGGAGAGGCCTCCGTTGAAACCTCATCTCCCCCTCGCCGTGGCCGGCCTCGTGCTGGCCACGGCCCTGAGCGGCGCCACCCCCGCCGCCGCGACCACGGCCGCCACCACGAGCGCGCCGGCATCGGACCGGCAGCAGTGGATCACCCTCATCACGGGTGACCAGGTGCTGACCGACGACAAGGGCAAGCCCCAGCAGTTCAAGGCCGCGCCGGGTCGCGAGCACATCATGGTCTCCACCAGAGAGGACGGCACGCACCTCTACGCCGTGCCCGCCGACGTGGAGCCGATGATCACCGAGGGCCGGCTGGACCGGCGCCTGTTCGACCTCGCGCTGCTGAGCAGGCCCGAATACACCAAGCGCAAGGGTCTCGGCGTGCTCGTGTCGGCGGGGTCCGGCTTGCCGAGCGCGCGCTCGTTCGGCCGCATCGGGGTGGACGCCGTCACGGTGACCGCCGAGACCGCGCCGGACGTGTGGAAGTCGCTGGCCAACTCCCGTCAGGCGCAGAAGCCCACGATCTGGCTGGACGCGGTGCGCAAGGCCGCGCTCGACCGCAGCACCGCCCAGATCGGGGCTCCGCAGGCGTGGCAGGCCGGGTTCGACGGCAAGGGCGTGAAGATCGCCGTGCTGGACACCGGTGTCGACAACACGCATCCGGACCTCGCCACGCAGGAGGTCGCGGAGAAGAACTTCACAGACTCCCCCGACAACCAGGACCGCGTCGGCCACGGCACGCACGTCGCGTCGATCGCGGCCGGCACCGGGGCGAAGTCCGGCGGGAAGTTCAAGGGTGTGGCTCCCGGCGCCCGCATCCTCGACGGCAAGGTGCTCGGTGACGACGGGTCCGGTTACGAGTCCGGGATCCTCGCGGGCATCGAGTGGGCGGTCGAGCAGCAGGCGGACGTCGTCAACATGAGCCTCGGCGGCGAGGACAGCCCGTTGCTGGACCCGATGGAGATCCTGATCAACAGGCTCTCGCAGGAGACCGGCACGCTGTTCGTCATCGCGTCGGGCAACTTCGGCCCGAACTCCGTCGGTTCCCCCGGAAGCGCGGACGCCGCGCTCACCGTCGGTGCCGTGGATCGCGACGACAAGCTCGCGAGCTTCTCCAGCACCGGACCGCGCGAGGGTGACGGCGCGATCAAGCCGGACATCACCGCACCTGGCGTCGGCATCGGCGCCGCGGCGGCGGGCAGGCTCGGCGAGACCATGCCCAAGCCCGCCGAGGGCTACATCTCGCTGAGCGGCACTTCGATGGCGACCCCGCACGTCACGGGCGCGGCGGCGATCCTGGCCCAGGTGCACCCCGACTGGCGCGGTGACCAGATCAAGGCCGCGCTGATGGCGTCGGCGAAGCCCGGTGCGCACAACCCGTTCGAGCAGGGCGCCGGACGCACGGACGTCGCCATGGCGATCAAGCAGACCGTCTCGTCCGGTTCGGTCTCCTTCGGCACGGCGCTGTGGCCGCACAACGACGACGTCCCGATGACGCGAGATGTCGCCTACCGCAACGAAGGCGACCAGCCGGTCACCCTCACGCTCAAGGTCGACACGGCGGCGCCGCAGGGCTTCTTCACGCTCAAGGACGCCACTGTGACCGTGCCCGCGCACGGCACGGCCACCACCACGCTGACCGCCGACACCAAGATCGGTGGCGACGCGTCCGGCACGTTCAGCGCGTACATCAACGCGAGCGGCGGCGGCCAGTCCGTGGTGACTCCTGCGGCCGTGACGCGTGAACCCGAGCGCTACACCGTCACGGTCAAGGCGATCGGCAGCGACGGCAAGCCCGCCGCGGACTGGCGCGCGGAGTTGCAGGGCGTCACCGGGGACGCGCAGGGCGACTACGTCGGCCTCGGCACCGGCCTCGAGTCCCTGCGCGTGCCGAAGGGCCGCTACCTGCTGACCGGCCGCCAGTGGGTCTCGCCGGAGCAGCCGAACGCGGAGTACAACTGGTTCAACGGCACGAACATCGAGGTCGGCGCCGACACCACGATCACGCTCGACGCCCGCCAGGCCAAGCCCGTCGACATCGGCTGGCCGGGCAACCCGACGGAGCGCCACTCGTACATCAGGGTCGGCCACAAGATGCCGTCGATGGAGTACGGCTTCGGCTTGCTGGGCCTGCCGCTCAGCGTCCTCAACACCGCGCACGTCGGTCCGGAGGGCAAGGCCGGCGAGATGAACGAGCTGGTCGTCGCCTCCTACACCGGCGCCGACCGCGAGGAGTTCCACCTCGCCGACCAGTCCACGACGCTCACGAAGTTCTGGACGGGCTACGACAAGCGGCTGAAGTCCAAGGACCTCGTGACCGTCGAGGCCTCGGCGGGCGCCACCGCCGAGGGCCGCACCGGCTACCTGTTCGCCAGCGCCGCTCTCGGTGACAGCCCGCTGTTCGGCGTCGCCTTCGGGTACGCCCTGCCGCACACCAGGAAGATGTACCTCTACTCCCCCAAGCACACCTGGGGTTTCCGCTTCGAGCAGGACAACGCCGACGGCACCGAGGCGTACTGGAACGCGGACGACGAGCAGTTCAAGCCGGGCCGCACCTACAGGAAGACGTTCAACACCGGCGTCTTCGGCCCGAAGCTGACAGGCGAACGCCGCGTCGGCCTGTACCGCGACGGGGATGTCCTCTTCGGCAGCCTGCCGTTCTTCGCCGACGGGCAGGGCCGCTCCGGCGGGTCGGTCGTGGACTCGGGGTCGACGGTGCTGAAGGTCGGCGGCAAGGTGGTCGACTCGACCGACCGGCCGCTCGACCTGGAGACGTTCTTCTCGCTGCCGCAGGCTCGCGGCCGCTACGAGCTGACCACCACGGCGAACCGTTCGGGCGTCGCGGCGATCAGCACCTCGGTCACGACGACGTGGGGCTTCGACTCGGCCACGACCTCGGCCGTCACGCAGGTGCCGTTGACGATGGTCCGCTTCACTCCGGAGCTCGGCCTCGACGGAACCCTGCCCGCGCACCGGTTCCAGCGGATCCCGCTGACCGTGCAGGGCAAGACGAGGTCGCTGACCGCGCAGGTGTCCTACGACAAGGGTGCCACCTGGCAGCGGACGCTGGTCTTCGGCGACTCGCTGTTCGTGCTCAACCCGGCCAAGGGCGGAAGCGTCTCGCTGCGGGCCACGGCCGTGGGCAAGGGCGGTGATTCGGTCACGCAGACCGTGATCAGCGCCTACCTGACGAAGTAGCGACGAACCGGCGATGCGCCGCCAGGCGCATCGCCGGTTTCGTTCAGCGCTCCGGGAACGCCTCGTCGTAGACCGCGCGCAGCTCGGGCTCGTCGAGTCCGCTGTAGCCGCAGCCCATCACCTGCAGGTCGCTCGCCGCGACGAGGTACCTCCGCCCGGCCTCGGGCTCGAACCCGGCCAGCACCGGCGAGTTGGTGGTGTTCCTGACCTCGACGAGGTCGGCCTCACCGGTCCACGCGCGATGCACCTGCAGCGTCACGACGTTGCCCTCGATCCGCAGCACGGTGGCCTCGAACGCCATCTGCGCACGTTCCTGGAGAACCGCCGCCTCCGGCTTGCGGCACCGGACCTCCGGATCCACCGGCGCCTCCGTGAGCACGGCGACCGTGGTCTTGCGACCGTCGGACGACGTGGTGGTCGGCGGCGGCGTCTGTGACGTGCTGGTGCCGGGCCGCGGCTGACCGCTGGTCGTGGGTCGTCCGCCGCTGTTGTCGGGCAGCCCAGAACCGTTCTCCAGACCAGGCCGGGTCGAGGTCGGCAACGCGACGTCCGGGCTCGGCGCCTGCCCGGAACCACCACTGTTCGCCACGAGCACCCCGGCGACCACCGCGATCACGGCCGCGGCCCCGACGAGCACCGGCAGCCTTCGCGAGGAGACACGCGGCGCGACGGGAACGTCGAGCGCGGCCCCGGCCACCAGCCGCCGGGTCTCGTCGTCGGGCAGCGGGCGCAACGAGGCCGCCGGATCGGCACGGCGCATCCGGTCGCGCAGGTCGTCGTCCGTCATGGCCGCTCTCCTTCCGCCTGCTCGTCCAGCAGGGACTTCAACTTCCGGCGTGCCCGGTGCAGGCGGATGCTGACCGCGTTGGCACTCGTCCCGACGACCTGTGCGATCTCGGCGGGCCCGAGCTCCTCCCACGCCCAGAGCCGCATCAGCTCTGCGTCCGCGGCGGACAGCCGCGCGAGTGCCCTGGCCAGCCCAGGATCCGGGTCGTCACGGGCCGGCGCGTGCTCCGGCGGTCTGGCGAGCTGCCAGATCCGCACGAGCAACCGGTCCTGTCTGCGCCGCGTCCGTTCCGCGTTGGCGAGACAGTTGCGCGCGACGGCGTACGCCCAGGCCAGCGGTTCGGCCGGCATGTCGGCACGGCGCCGCCAGGCCACCAGCAACGTCTCGGACAGCACGTCGTCCGCGGTCGCCGCGTCGGTCCGCCGCGCCAGGTACCGGCGCAGCGGCTCGATCAGCTCCTGCGCGACGGCCTCGAAACCCGTCTGGCGCGGTTCCACGTCCACCTGCTCCACCCCGGGTCATGTCCGGCAGGACGCCCGCTCTTTCACCCCGCCGCCACCTTCCCTCCAGCCCTTTGCAACGAGTCTTTTGCGGACGAAGTCCAAAGAGTCATTGCTAAGGCGCAGGTGGAGGCGGCGCTGAACTGATATGTCGGCCGATATATCAGTTCAGGACGCTGGGCCGACGGGTCCGTCGCCGATCACGTCGCGCGACACCTGGACGTGTGCGAGCCGCCGGACCGCCTTGAGAACGGTGTCGCCGATGAGGGTGCCGACGACCATCGCCTCGATGACGTCGTCGCGCGACCTCTGCCTCGCGATGTAGTCGACGTCGGCCTGCGCGATGATCTTCAGCCCCTCCAGGTAGGGGTCGAGCAGGTCGCGGAAGTGGTCGTGGCCGACCGAGCGGGCCACGGTCAGGGCCGCGGCGAGCATGTGGGTCACGTTGCTCTCGGTGACGTCGGCGCACTCGGTCTCGCCCTGCCGCGCGAAGAAGGCCTGGACGTCCTCGACCGCGAGCGGGTCGAGCTCGACCGCGCTCGGCTGGCTGATGGCCTCCTGCACGGCGCCGAGCTTGTTGTGCAGCGACTCGTCGCGGGTGTCGATGGCGGCGAGGACCTCGCGCACCGACGCGATGGAGAGGCCGCCGACGTCCACGAGGGCACGGACCAGCCGGAGTCTGCGCAGGTGCTCCTCGTCGTAGTGGGCCTGGTTCGGGCTGGTCAGCACGCCGGCGGGCAGCAGTCCCTCGCGCAGGTAGTACTTGATCGTCGGCACCGCGACGCCGCTTCTCTTGGAAAGCTCGCCAACACGCATATGGATAGTGTAGCTTCCGGATAGTAGAGAGTGCCGCTATCCATTCAGGGGGTATAGAGATGCTTCGCACGTGGCACCGGCCGTTAGTGGTCTTCGGCGGATTGATGGTCGTGCTGATCCCGATCGCGCTCCTCGGGCTGCTGATCGACGACCGGACGCTGGTCAACTCGCCGATCTGGCTCAAGCCGCTCAAGTTCGCCGTGTCGCTGGCGATCTACGCGTTCACGCTGGCGTGGCTGCTCACGTACCTGAAGAGGTTCCAGCGCGTCGGCTGGTGGGCGGGCACGATCCTGGCGACGGCCGGCGCGCTGGAGATGGTCGTGATCGTCGGCCAGGTCGTGCGCGGCAAGCGCAGTCACTTCAACTTCGAGACGCCGCTCGACACGACGCTGTTCTCGATCATGGGCTCCACGATCGTCGTGCTGTGGGTGACGCACGCGATCGTCGCCGTGCTGCTGTGGCGCACGAAGATCGAGAACGAGGCCCTGTCGTGGTCGATCCGGCTCGGGCTGCTCATCTCGTTCCTGGGACTCGGCGTCGGGTTCCTCATGACGCAGCCGAAGCCCGGCCAGGCCCTCGACGGCGGCACGCTCGGCGCGCACACGGTAGGCGCCCCCGACGGCGGCGCCTACATGGCGATCACCGGCTGGAGCACCGAGCACGGCGACCTGAGGGTCGGGCACTTCGTGGGCATGCACGCGCTGCAGGTGCTGCCGGTGCTCATCGCGCTGCTCGGCAACCGCGCCAACGCGAAGCTCGCCTGGGTCGCGAGCGGTTCGTTCCTGGGGATCTTCCTGCTCGTGACGTGGCAGGCGCTGCGCGGCCAGTCCCTGGTCCAACCCGACAGCACGACCCTGCTCGCGCTGGCCGGAATCATCGTCGCGACCGCACTCGGTGTGGTGTGGGCGCGCGCACCGAAGAAGGAGCTCGTGAACGCATGACCGCCACCCTGTTCGAACTGACGTTCCTGGTAGCAGCGCCGTTCTGGGCGCTCATGATCTTCGCGCCGAAGTGGTCGTGGACGAAGAGGATCGCCGAGTCGTACCTGATCGTGCTGCCGCCGGCCTTGATCTACGTCGTGTTGCTGGTCCCGGAGCTCTCCACGGTGCTGCCACTGGTCACCCGACCCGAGATCGGGCCGCTGGCGGAGTACCTGGCCACCCCCTCCGGCACCGCCCTGGTGTGGGCGCACATGCTCGCGTGGGACCTGTTCGTCGGACGCTGGATGTACCTCGAGGGGCGCCGGCTCAACGTGCACCCGCTGGTCATGGCACCCGTTCTGGTGATCACGATCCTGGTGGCCCCGGTCGGGTTGCCGCTGTTCCTGATCGTGCGCAAGGTGTGTGACACAACGAACAGGGGCACCGCAGTGGTTACTCACCAGTAACTAGGGTTAGAGTTGGCGTTACCGACCGGTAGGGATGTCGCGCAGTCCCGCCGGTAGTGGACAGAGTTGTCACCACAAGTGGAGGAGACGCCGTGGCCGCACCAGCAGCGCCGGCACGCGTTCGGAACGTGGTCTTCGTCGACGGCGTCCGCACGCCGTTCGGCAAGGCCGGCCCCAAGGGGATTTTCGCCGAGACACGTGCAGACGACCTCATCGTGAAGGTCATCCGTGAGCTGCTGCGCAGGCACCCCGAGCTGCCGCCGGAGCGCGTCGACGAGGTCGCGATCGCGGCCACGACGCAGATCGGCGACCAGGGCCTGACGCTCGGCCGTACCGCCGCACTGCTCGCGGGCCTGCCGAAGTCGGTGCCCGGCTACTCGATCGACCGCATGTGCGCGGGCGCGATGACCGCCGTGACCACGGCCGCGAGCGGCATCGCGTTCGGCGCCTACGACATCGCCATCGCGGGCGGTGTCGAGCACATGGGCCGGCACCCGATGGGTGAGGGCGTCGACCCGAACCCGCGCTTCCTGTCGGACCGGATCGTCGACACCAGCGCGCTCGTGATGGGCCAGACCGCGGAGAACCTGCACGACCGGTTCCCGCACATCACCAAGGACCGCACCGACGCCTACGCGGCCGCTTCCCAGGCCAAGTACGCCGACGCGCTCAAGAACGGCAAGATCGGGCCGGAGCTCGTGCCCGTCGCGACCCGCTCCGCGGAGAACGGCTGGGGCCTCGCGACGGCCGACGAGCCGCCGCGTCCGGGCACCACGGTCGAGGACCTGGGCAAGCTCAAGACGCCGTTCCGCCCGCACGGCCGGATCACGGCGGGCAACGCGGCCGGTCTGAACGACGGCGCGACCGGCTGCATCCTCGCCGAGGAGGAGACCGCGCGCGAGCTCGGCCTGCCCGTCGGCATGCGGATGGTCGGCTACTCGTTCCTGGGTGTCGAGCCCGAGGTCATGGGCATCGGCCCGGTTCCCGCCACCGAGAAGGCTCTCCAGCGCGCCGGTCTGTCCATTGAGGACATCGGCCTGTTCGAGGTCAACGAGGCGTTCGCGATCCAGGTGCTCGCGTTCCTCGACCACTTCGGCATCGCCGACGACGACGCCCGCGTGAACCAGTGGGGCGGCGCGATCGCGACCGGCCACCCGCTGGCGTCCAGCGGCGTGCGTCTGATGACGCAGCTGTCGCGTCAGTTCGCCGAGCGTCCGGACGTGCGCTACGGCCTCACCACCATGTGCATCGGCATCGGCATGGGCGGGACCGTCATCTGGGAGAACCCGAACTGGAGTGGCAAGTGACCATCACCGCTGAGGAAGCAAAGGCGATCTTCCCCGACGAGGTCGTCACCCACGCCAAGACGCGTCTGATCAGCGTGCCCGGCCTGGACAAGCCGGTCGCGTTCATCACGATCGACAACGGCCTGGACCACACCCGTCCGTCGACGTTCGGCCCGCAGTCGCTGGTGTCGCTCGGCGCGGCGTTCGACGAGGCCTACGCGGCCTCTCCGGCCGCCATCGCCGTCACCGGCAAGCCGTTCATCTTCGCGGTCGGCGCGGACCTGACCGCGGTCGAGCAGGCGACGGACCGCTCGCAGGGCGTCACGATCGGCAAGCTGGGCCACGAGGTCTTCAAGAAGTTCACCGACTCGGACATCCCGACCTTCGCCTTCGTCAACGGCGCGGTCATGGGCGGTGGCCTGGAGCTCGCGCTGTCGTGCCACTACCGCACGCTGGCGTCGAACGCGGCCGCGATCGCGCTGCCCGAGGTGTTCCTGGGCCTGTTCCCGGGCTGGGGCGGCACGCAGCTGCTGCCGAACCTGATCGGCGCCAACGACGCCGTGACGGTGATCTTCGAGAACGCGTTGAACCAGAACAAGATGCTCAAGCCGAAGGACGCTCTGGGCCTGGGCATCGCGGACGTGCTGTTCGACTCCGCCGACTACCTGGAGCAGTCGCTGCTGTGGCTGTCCGGTGTCGTGCGCGGCGAGATCACGGTGCCGCGCAAGGAGATCGACCGCGGTGAGGCGTGGGACGCCGCCGTCGCGCGGGCCAAGGGCATCGTGCACGGCAAGACCAAGGGCGCGGCGCCCGGCGCGTTGAAGGCGCTGGAACTGCTGGAGCTGGCGCGCGAGAACGACCTCGAGAAGGGCTACGCCGCCGAGACCGAGGGCCTCGCGGACCTCGTCATGAGCGACGAGCTGCGCGCGGGCCTGTACTCGTTCAACCTGGTGCAGAAGCGCGCGAAGCGGCCGGCCGGCGCACCGGACAAGTCGTTGGCGCGCAAGGTCACCAAGGTCGGTGTCGTCGGCGCGGGCCTGATGGCCTCGCAGATGGCGCTGCTGTTCATCCGCCGCCTGCACGTGCCGGTCGTGCTGACCGACATCGACCAGGCGCGCGTGGACAAGGGCGTCGGCTACGTCCACAGCGAGATCGACAAGCTGGCGGGCAAGAAGCGGATCTCGCCGGACGAGGCGAACCGCCTCAAGGCACTGGTCTCCGGCTCGCTCGACAAGAGCGCGTTCTCCGACGCCGACTTCGTGATCGAGGCCGTGTTCGAGGACCTCGCCGTCAAGCAGCAGGTGTTCGCCGAGGTCGAGGAGCACGTCTCCGCCGAGGCGATCCTGGCCACGAACACGTCGTCGCTGTCCATCACGGACATGGCGTCGAAGCTCAAGCACCCCGAGCGGGTCGTGGGCTTCCACTTCTTCAACCCGGTCGCGGTCATGCCGCTGCTGGAGATCGTGCGCGCCGAGCAGACCGACGACGCCACTCTGGCGACGGCGTTCTCGATCGGCAAGCAGCTCAAGAAGTCCTCGGTGCTCGTGAAGGACGCGCCCGCGTTCGTCGTGAACCGCCTGCTGACCCGCTTCATGGGCGAGGTCATCAAGTCGGTCGACGAGGGCACGTCGTTCGAGGTCGCCGACAAGGCGACCGAGCCGCTGGGCCTGCCGATGTCACCGATGATCCTGCTGCAGCTGGTCGGTTCCGCCGTCGCGCTGCACGTGTCGGAGACGATGCACGGCGCGTTCCCGGACCGCTTCTCGGTGTCGGAGAACATGAAGAAGTTCGTCGCCGCCGGCAAGGGCGCTGTCTGGCAGTGGGACGCGCAGGGCAAGCAGACCGTCGACCCCGAGGTCCAGGCCCTGTGGGAGTTCGGCTCCTCGCCCCTGACGGGCGACGAGGTGAAGTCCCGCGCGCTGGAGGCGCTGGCCGAGGAGATCCGGATCATGCTCGACGAGGGCGTGGTCGCGGAGGCACAGGACATCGACCTGTGCATGCTCCTGGGCGCCGGGTGGCCGTTCTGGCTGGGCGGCATCACGCCGTACCTGGACCGCACCGGCATCTCGGAGAAGGTCACGGGCAAGCGTTTCCTGGCACCGGGCGTGGCTTCCGTGCCTGCCTAGTGTGTGGTGGTGCTGAAGCCCCGGCTCTCTCGACGGAGCCGGGGCTTCACTCCGTTTCGGGCACGTACTGCTCCGCGCTGCCGTCCTCGCGGATGAAGTAGGCGTCGATGTTCGTCGCGCGCAACGTCACCTCGGAGCCCGCCACCAGGTCCCGGTAACGCAGCAGATCCGGCAGGCCGATGGCGACGACCTCGAACGGGTTCTTCTGGCGCAGCATCAACGATCTGCGCAGTGCCTCGCTGAACGCCCAGCGAGGTGAGTCGTCGTCGTGGGGAACCTCTACCAGCGCGCCTTCGAGCTGACGTTCCAGCGCGGCCCGCACGTGGTCCGCCGTGCCCCACGTCGCGATGTCCGTGACAGTCATGTGTCACGTATCGGGATGAATCGCCGGATCATTAGCCGTTCGGATGTTTCGATCAGGTCATGTTCTCGCGTCCTGCGATCCTCCTGGACGTCGACGGCCCGCTGAACCCGTTCATGGCGAAGCCGACCCGACGCCCCGCCGGCTACACCACGCATCGAATCCGTCCGTACGGTTTCTTCCGGCCTCTGCGCGTGTGGCTGGACCCGTCACACGGCCCGTGGCTGCTCTCGCTCGCCGCTGCCGCCGACGCGGATCTGGTGTGGGCGACGACGTGGGAGCACGAGGCGAACGAGTTCATCGGGCCGCGCATCGGACTGCCCGAGCTGGAGTGGATCGACTTCGGCGGGCGCGGCGCGGACCACCAGGACGGCCACCACGGCAAGGTTCCCGCGATCACCGAGTGGGCGGGAACGCGTCCGCTCGCGTGGCTGGACGACGATTTCCAGGCACGCGACCAGGAGTGGGCGTCGAGCAGGCCGGACACGCTGCTGGTGCCGGTCGACCCGCGCAAGGGGATCGGCGTGGATCACCTGGAACGGGTGCGGGCGTTCCTCGCCGGTTGAACGCGAACCGGCGGCATCCGATCAGACCTGACGGATCGGCACGACCTCGACGAGTCGTTCGACGTCCTTGAAGTCCTTGACGTTCATCGTCAGCACCGGCAGGCCCGCGACCGCCGCCGTGGCCGCGATCTGCAGGTCCATCCGCCGCGGCCGCGGACTGCGACCCGCCCGGCGCACCAGCGAGGCCATCTGCCCGTAGACCTTGGCCTCCTCGACGCCGAACGGCAGCACCTCGAACGTCTGCAGCGCCGCGTAGTACCGCTCAGTGCGGGCGAACCGCTCGACCGGGTCCTCGGTGTCGAGCCCGAACGCCAGCTCCGCGATCGTGACTGCGCTCAGGAACGGGCGGGCGTTCAGGTACTCGCCCAGGTTCGCCCGCTCCAGCCTGATCAGCACGCAGGTGTCGAGCAGACAGCTCAGCTCTGCCACGGGTCTGCCAGCGGGTCGTCGGTGCCGAACACCTCGTCGGCGGCTCGCCGGTCGGCCTCCCAGCGGTCCCCGTCGACGGACGGCAGGGTGCCGAACAGCACCTGCACCTCGCCCAGCGAAGGCTTCGAGACGACCTCCGCGCGATAGGGCGAGAGCTGGGCGACGGGCTTGTTGTTGCGGGTGACGACGAAGCTCTCACCCGCCTCGACGCGCCGCATGATCTCCGCGTTGTCGTTGCGGAGCTCACGCTGGCCGATGGCTTTGAGCTGCTGCATGCCACCACTGTAGCTCAACCCATCAATAAGTGCTACAGAGCTGCTACAGCGATCACGGCCCGGTCCACGTCCGCAGCGCGGCGGGGAGCGTGTCCGGGTCGGCGACCCAGGCGACGTGCCCGTCCGGCCTGATCAGCACGCCACCGAGGTCGTCGAGGTCGTCGAGCAGCACCGGCCGGCCGGGACGCAGCAACTCCGCGACGGTGGTGGACCTGCCGCCGACCTCCACCGCGAGGTTCGGCGCCAGACGCCCGAGCAGCGGATGGTCTCCCGGTATACGAGGGTCATACCGCGTGTCGACACCGGTGACGAGCTCGGCGAGGTACTTGCCCGCCACCCCGCTCAGTTCCGTTAGAAGGTCTCGCACCGGCGAGAGGTCCTCGCGCCCCAGCAACGACTGCGCGCGCGTCGTCCGCACCACGCGCGCCCCCACCGGATGCCGTTCGTCGTGGTAGGTCTGCAGCAGGCCGTCCGACGCCCGGCCGGAGACGGTCGCGGCGAGCTTCCAGCCGAGGTTCATCGCGTCGGCCAGCGCCACGTTCACCCCGACCGCCCCCGCGGGCGGATGGACGTGCGCGGAGTCGCCGGCCAGGATCACCCGGCCCCGCACGTAGCTCTCCGCCTGCCGGGCCGCGTCGGAGAACCTGCTGAGCCACAACGGCCTCCCCAGCGGCACCACCCGGCCCAGGCGCGCGTTCAGCAGTTCCTGGACGTACCCGAGCTCGACCGGACCGGAGCGCGGCTCCGGCTCGTCCAGCACGATCCGCACGTACCCCGGCCGGGGCAGCACGAACACCTCACCGGTCGCCAGCGCGTCGAAGTCGGCCTCGACGTCCGCGATCAACCCGTGCGAAGTCGCGTCCACGCCGGGAAAGGCGATCCCGGCGCGCTTGCGCACCACGCTGCGGCTGCCGTCGCATCCGACCAGATACGAGACACGCCAACGCTCATCGCCGACGACGACGTCGACACCGTCAGGATCCTGCGAGAAGTCCACGACCTCACGCCCCCACTGGACGCGCACGCCGAGTTCGGCGAGCCACTCCTCCAGCAGTTCCTCGACGCGGTTCTGCGCGATGCCGAGCGCGTACGGGTGATCGGTGTCCATCACGGAGAAGTCGAGGCCCATCCCCGGCAGGAACATCCCGTACGGCACAACAGGTCCCTCCGCGAGGAACCGCTCGGCGAGCCCACGCCGGTCGAGCAGTTCCAGGCTGCGCGCGGACAACGTGAAGCCACGCGGATGCGGAAACCGCCGAGGCGCCGCGTCCACCACGGCCACCTCGGCACCGGCCAGCGCGAGCTCGGCCGCGACCATCAACCCCGCCGGGCCCGCGCCGGCGACCAGAACCGTCATCGCTCCCCCTCCGGCCACGCGAGCCGCCCGGACTCGACGTCGCCGACGATCTCCTCGACCCACCCGAGCTCGGCCTCCGCCAGGCGGACCGCGTACTCGACCTCCACCACGAACAGCCGCGGCACCTGCTCCAACGCGGCCTGATGGGACCCGCGCATCTCCTCCAGCGACGCCCGCAACCGTTCCGCCCGCTCCCGCAACGCCTCCGCCGCGCCGGAAGGCCCGAGCGCGCCGAGGTAGCTGACGGCGGACAGGAACTTCGGGAACTCGGCCTGCGGTTCGCGCACCAGCCGGTCGACCCAGCGGGTGAACTCCTCCCGCCCCGCCGCGGTGAGCCCGTAGATGGTCCGTTCCGGCCGGGCACCGACCTTCACCGTCTCGCGCGCCTCGATCCAGCCCTCACGCATGAGCGCGCGCACCACGTCGTAGAGCGAACCTGTCGTGACTTTGAAAGACCTGTCCATGCCGCGTTCGCGCAACGTGGCCGCCATCGCGTGTGGGTGCAAAGGCGACTCCAGCAGCAATCCCAGCACCGCCATACCCAGCGGGTTCTTCATCACTCGGCTCCGATCGCTCGGTTCCGAGTATTTGATGCGGCACCCCGGTTGTCAACTAGCCTGTTCAGATATGAGAACGATTCGCGTCTTGGCTCCCCTGCTCCTGGCCGCGAGTCTCGTGGCTCCCGTGCAAGCGCACGCGGAGGAGGCGGCCTGGACCGGCCCCCTCAGCACCCGAGGCCGGTGGATCGTCGACGCAAACGGCGACCGCTTCAAGCTCAAGTCCGGCAACTGGCACGGTGCCAGCGGCACCTACAACGGTTCCGGCGACATCAACGACCCCGCCACCCACCACTCCGGCGAGAAGGCCGACCAGGTCCCGCTCGGGCTCGACCGCGCGACCATGGCCACGATCATCAGTGGTTTCAAGGAGATCGGCGTCAACAGCATCCGGCTGCCGTTCTCCAACCAGATGATCAAGGACATCAACCCCGTCAACGGCCTGAAAGACGCGCAGCTCAACGGAAAGCGGCCGCTGGAGGTCTACGACGCGGTCGTGGCCGAACTGACTCGCAACAACCTCGCCGTCATCCTCAACAACCACACCACGACGTCCCGCTGGTGCTGCGGCGTCGACGGCAACGAGCGGTGGAACACCAGCCAGAGCACCGACCAGTGGATCAACGACTGGGCGTTCATGACGGACCGCTACAAGGCGAACAAGCGGGTCGTCGGCGCCGACCTCTACAACGAGGTGCGCCGCAACGTCTGGGACGACCCGAACTGGGGCTGGGGCAACGACCACGACTGGCACAAGGCCTCGCAGCAGGCCGCGGACCGCATCCAGCAGACCGCGCCGGACCTGCTGGTCGTCGTCGAGGGCATCAACTGGACCGGCATCCCCGTCGACGGCTTCGCGCACGGCCGCCCGACGCTGGAGCCGGCGCGCTTCCTCAGCCACACGCTCGCCAACCCCGACAAGCTCGTCTACTCCGCCCACTTCTACGGCTACACGGGCCCGAACCACAGCGGCGCCTCGGGAATCGGTGAGACGAGCGACCCGCGCTACCAGGACCTCTCGCCGCAGGAGCACATCAACGTCCTGCAACGCCAGGCCTTCTTCATCACCGAGGCGCAGAAGCACTTCACCGCGCCACTGTGGATCAGCGAGTTCGGCGTCGGCGGCCGCGAGGAGAACAACCCCGTGGCGCGCGACTGGTTCGAGCGGTTCGTGAACCAGCTGATCGCGAACGACACCGACTTCGCGTACTGGCCGCTGGTCGGCTTCCACACCAACCGGGGCGGCAACGGTTGGGCGTTGCTGCACTGGGACGCCGCCGGAAACCGCATGGGCGTCAACGACGGCGACGACTGGCGGGCCGGCGCGTGGAACCGTCTCGTCAACGCCTCCAGCCGCACCGGGCAGATCCCGCGCGAGACCCGCTGGAACCAGCTCATCAAGGAATCGTGCCCGCAGAACGAGAAGCTCGTCGGCATCAGCCACACCGGCAACCGCGGCCTGTGCGTCAGCGGTCCACAGTGGAGCAACACGACCAGGGTCACCAACGAGCAGCACGTGACCAACGACTGGGCGTCCGGGTACACGAAGCTCCAGTGCCCGAACGGGAACGCCGCCGTCGGCTACGCGAACTTCACGCTGGTCTGCGCGCCCGTCGCACAGGGGTCGCAGACGCGGGTGCTGTGGTTCGACCGGGGTGACAACCGGCCGGACCAGGGCGGCGACTGGGCCAACGGGCACTACAAGGGCCAGTGCGCGCAGGACGAGCACATCGCCGGTGTCGCCTACAACTGGCGCAGGACGCCGGACGCGTTGCTCTGCCGGAAGTGAATTCCAAAGTAGTCAAGGAAAGCGGCCGCAGGATCCTCGACGTCGGTCGAGGTCTTGTGGCCGTTCTCCGTCAGCACGACCTTCTTGTCCGTCACGGTGATCCGCCCGACCGGCAACGCGCGGGTCGCCATCGGGCCCTTGCGGAAGTGCGACTCCGGCGAGGTCTGCTGCCACCAGCAGGTCGGCACGAACTCCGCCAGCTCACGCGGCCTGCGCTCCAGCCGGTAGGCCGGCGAGCCGTCGTGGAACACGTCCACGTCGTCGCCGTTGTTCGCCAGCCGGAACACGCCGCCCGGGTCCTTCTGGTCCTCCCGCGACGTCCACGACAGCGGGCGCAACGAGAAGGACCCGAACCCGACGTCCACCAGCCAGGCACCGTCCACGAGCAACGCCATGTGGTCGAACGGCGGCCCGAGCCGTCGCCCCTCGCCGTACACCCGCGCCGCGAGCAGGTCGACCTCGTGTCCCAAGTCGCGCAACAACTCCGCGAACATCCCGTTGAGCTCGTAGCAGAACCCGCCACGGCGCTGCACCACGATCTTGTCGTGCAGCCACGGGATCTCCAGCACGATCCGGGTGTCCATGTGGGTGTGGAGGTTCTCGAACGGAACCGTCAGCAGGTGCCGTTCGTGCAGCTCTGCCAGCGACGACGTGCGTGAGGCACCGATGCGCTGTAGGTAGTCGTCCACCGTGCCACGATAACCGCATGGGCGAGGTCAGGATCGGCACTTCGGGGTGGGTCTACCCGCCCTGGCGCGGCGTGTTCTACCCCAAGGGCGTCACGCAGAAGCGCGAGCTGGCCTACCTGAGCGAGCAGCTCAGCTCGGTCGAGATCAACGGCTCCTTCTACTCGCTGCAACGCCCGTCCAGCTACCAGAAGTGGGCCGCCGAGACGCCCGACGACTTCGTGTTCGCCGTCAAGGGCAGCCGTTTCATCACCCACATGAAGCGCCTCAAGGACGGCCACGAACTCCTCGCGAACTACCTGGCGTCCGGAGTGCTCGCGCTGGGCCCGAAGCTCGGCCCGATCCTCTGGCAGCTCCCACCGACGCTCCAGTTCGACGCGGACCTGCTCACCGCCTTCTTCGAGGGCCTCCCCCGCACCACCACCGAGGCCGCCGAGATCGCGAAACGGCACGACCACCGCGTCGACCCCGCGCACACCACCACGGACGCCGAACGGCCGATGCGCTACGCCCTCGAAGTCCGCCACGACAGCTACCAGACGCCGGAGTTCGTCGACCTGCTCCGGCGCCACGACATCGCGCTGGTGGTCGCGGACGCCGCCGGCAAGTACCCGTTCATCGAAGAGGTGACGAGCGACTTCGTCTACGTGCGGCTGCACGGCCACGACGAGCTCTACGTCAGCGGCTACACCGACGAGGGCCTCGACCTGTGGGCCGACAAGGTCAGGGCGTGGCGCGAGCACGGTGACGTGTTCGTCTACTTCGACAACGACGCGAAGGCCTACGCCCCGCGTGACGCGAAGGCGCTCCAAGATCGTCTAGCCGATTGATCCGAACGGACGCACACTCGTCGCAACGGAGGTGCGTCCATGTCGTCGAAGAGCCTCATCGCCGCCCTGGTGATCACTGCGGGCGCGGTTGCCTCCAGTGGGATCGCTGTTGCGCAGAGTGACAAGACCTGCGACAAGGGCGAGTTCTGCGTGTGGGCGGGACCGGACTACACGGGGGCCGTGCAGCGCCTCGACCTGGAATCGGCGAACCCCGACGAGTGCATCACGCTGACCGTCGTCGGCAGGTCCTTCGCGAACCGCCTGAGCAGGTACGCGAGCGTGTACCAGCGGGAGAACTGCTCGACCGAGGCCGAGTTCACCACCTACCCGAGGCACGGCACCTACGTGCCGGACGCGTACTTCGTGATCAGAGGCCTGCAGGTGTGGGGGCCATAACGACGACGACCTACTTTAGTCACCCTATGTAACACCACTCGATCGTGTGAGTACTCATCAGTAGCTCCACTTTCGTGCCTAAGTTGCCGCCCTATCGAGTGGTGGCAGCTGGAGGAAATGTGACCGTGGCGGGTGAAGCCGGGTTACTCGAACTGATGGCCGGGCGGCTGGCCAAAGACGATCTCACCCCACGAGCGGCAGAACTGGTGCTGGCGGCGTGCCGGGGCGAGGAGGCGCTGGACCGCGCTCTCGCCGGTGTGCCCGATCAGGAGGGCGCCCCGCGGGAGCAGACGGACGGACCCGGTCACGGGATCTACCTGTCGGAGATCCGGGTGCGCGGTTTCCGGGGCATCGGTCCCCAGGCACGCCTGCCGCTCGCACCAGGTCCCGGGCTGACCGTCGTCACCGGCCGCAACGGCTCGGGCAAGTCGAGCTTCGCCGAGGCCGCCGAACTGGCGCTGACCGGCTACAACGCCCGGTGGACCCGTGCGCGGCACGACGTGTGGCTGCAGGGCTGGCGCAACCTGCACCGGCCGGACACCGCCGTCGAACTGGATCTCGTCCAGGCCGCGCGGCCGGGCAGGACGACGATCCGAAGACGCTGGGCGCCGGACGAGGACCCGGCGCAGGGCGAGTGGACGCAGGACGACGAGCCGTTCGACGACCGCAGGTGGCACGACGCACTGGAGACCTACCGGCCGTTTCTGCCCTACAGCGAACTGGGGACCGTTCTCGACGCACAGCCAGAGGACCTCTACGAGGCGATGCACCGCCTTCTGGGTCTGGAGGCGATCACCGAGGCGCAGCAGTCGCTCGCCGAGCACCGCAAGCGGCTCGCGGAGATCGTCGCCCGTCCCTACGACCGGCGGGAGCGGGTGCGCGCCGAACTGGCGGCCTCCGCGGACGAACGCGCCCGCCGTGCCGCCGAACTGCTCGGCAGCGACTCCCCCGACCTCGACGCGATCGCGGACCTCGCGCTCAGGGCCGACGTCGGCAGCGGAACGAGCCTGCTGCACCAGATCGTGGACATCTCGCTGCCGCCGGAAGACGAGATCGACCGGGTGCGCGAGACGCTCGACCTGGCGCTCGGCGCGGTGACCGCGGTGGCGACCGCCAACGCGCAGGACTCGTTGCGGAGCAGTGAGATCCTGCGGCTCGCGATCCAGCTGAAGGAGTCCGGCGGCACCGAGTCGTGCCCGGTGTGCGACCTCGGCCGGCTCGACAAGCTGTGGCTCGGCAAGGCCAAGCAACGCGCCGAGCACCTCGCCAAGGCCGCCGCGGACCTGCACGAGGCCGCGGACCGGCTGGACGTCGCGGTGGCGGCCACCCGCGCGTTGTGCCAGCCGGTGCCGGACGTGCTGGTCGAGGCCCAGGACATGCTCGACACGACGGCCGTGCTGCACGCGTGGCAGGCGTGGGAGGCGTGCGCCTCGCTCGACGACCCGATGCGGTTGCGCCAGGAGATGTTCGGCCGCTACACGGAGCTCGCGAAGGCCGTGGAACAGCTGAAGTCCGTGGCACGTGAGCAGATCGACCGGCGCGACCTGGTGTGGCGGCCGATGGCGATCGCGTTGTTCGAGTGGCATTCCCAGGCCCAGCAGGCACTGGAGGACGCCGAGGGGCTCGCCGACGTGACGGAGGCGGAGAACTGGATCCGCAAGACCGCGGCCACCCTGCGATCCGAGCGCATCGCGCCGTTCGCCAAGGAGTCGCAGCGGATCTGGCAGCGGTTGCGCCAGCAGAGCAACGTCGACCTGGGCGCGGTGCGCATGGGCGGCACCCGCAACGTCGAGCTGGACGTGTCGGTCGACGGCGCCTCCAACTCGGCGCTGGCGGTGATGAGCCAGGGAGAGCTGCACTCGCTGGGGCTGGCGCTGTTCCTGCCGCGCGCGATGGTCGACGAGAGCCCGTTCCGGTTCGTGATGATCGACGACCCCGTGCAGGCGATGGACGCGTCCAAAGTGGACGGTCTGGCGCAGGTGCTCGCGGACGTCGGGCTCACCCGCCAGGTCGTGGTCTTCACGCACGACGAACGACTGGTGGAGGCGTTGCGGCGGTTGCGGCTCAGCGGCACCGTCTGGGAGGTCTGCCGCAGCGAGGGATCCGTTGTGCAGGTGCGGATGTCCGACGACGCCGTCGGCCGGTGCCTGAACGACGCCCGCGCGATGCGCACCGATTTGGATCTGCCGGAGACGTTGCGGGCGGAACTGGTGGCTTCGTGCTGCCGGACGGCGTTGGAAGAGGCGTCGCACGCGAGGTTCCGGCGCGAACGGCTCGGGCGCGGAATGCCGCACGCCGAGGTCGAACGCGTGCTGGAGTGCGCGTTGACGACCAGGCAGAAGCTCGCGCTGGCCGTGCTCGACGACTTCGCCGAACCGGCGAAGCTGTTGCCACATCTGGAGGACGTGGTCGGATCATGGGCGGTCGATCTGCTGCAAGCGTGCCGAGTCGGCGGGGAGAGCGGGGATCTGGACGTGCTGATCCGCGACACCGAACTGCTAGCGGGATGGTTGCAGCGGTGAACCTCCCTTCGGACGTGCAGGACCGGCTGACGTGCGTCGCGAACCTGCTGGCACGCCCGGAGCAGCTCGACGGCGTGCGAATCCGTTGCTGTGCCGAACTGTTGCGCACGGCGGTGGAACGATCTGTGGCGCGTGCCTGCGGCGCCGAGAACACCGACCAGCCGGTGCACGCGCTGCTGGTCAGCCTTCCGTTCCACGCAGACCCTGATGTGGCGCACGACGCCTCCCAGCTGTGGCACGCGCTGAGCCGCGCGATCCGGCACCACGGCTACGAGCTCACCCCCACCGTCGCGGAACTGGTCGGCTGGCACGCCGACACCGAGGCCGTGAGCGAGGCGCTCGGGCTGCCCCTGACCCTGTCCGGCACCATCGAACTGACCTGAAGGCACCGGTGAAACTGCTGCTGTTCGCGGACCTGCACCTGGACACGCGCTTTCCCAGCGCGGGCCCGGAGCGGCGTCAAGCCCTGCGTGACACCCTGGGCCACATCGTCGATCTCGCCCAGGAGACCGGTGCCGACGCGATGCTCTGCGCCGGCGACCTGTACGAGCACGATCGCTGTTCCCCTTCCACCGCCGCGTTCCTGCGGTCGGCGTTCGACTGCTCGCTGCCGGTGTTCCTGGCGCCGGGCAACGACGACTGGTACGGGCCGCAGTCGGTCTACCAGCAGGTGGACTGGACGCCGAACGTGCACGTGTTCTCGTCGGAGTCGCTGACCCCGGTGGAACTCACCGACGGCGTCACGCTGTGGGGCTCCGCGCACGTCGGACCCGGCCCCGCGCGGGACGTCCTCGACGGCTTCGCGGTGAACCGCGGCGGCGTGAACCTGGCGCTGTGCCACGGTTCCACGCCCGGCGACGTCGCGATCACCGGGCTGGACCACGCGTTCCTCGGGCACGTGCACACGCCCGAGCACGCCGCCGACTACACGTTCCCCGGCAACCCGGATCCGCTGACGCCGGGCGAGACCGGCGAGCGCGGGGCCGTTCTGTGCACCGTGCGCGAGGACGGTTCGGTGTCGCGCGAGGTGTTCGACGTGTCGGCGTCGCGGTCGCTCGGCTGGCTGGACGCCGAGCGGACGTTCCCGTTGCTGGACTTCGACACCGTCGCCGCGGAACGGACCGTGCGCGGCCAGTTCGTGCGCGACGTGCTCGCGGATCCCTCTTTGGACATGACGCTGCGCGGCCGCGTGCTGTCGACCGGCCTGCGGGCGTTGGAGGAACGATGAGGATCGAGTCCGTCACCGCGCACGCGTTCGGACCCCTGCACGATCGCACGCTGCCGTTGGCGCCCGGTCTGACCGTGGTGTCGGGCGTGAACGAGTCCGCGAAGTCGTCCTGGCACGCCGCCATCCGCGCGGCTCTGTGCGGTGAACCGTCGGCGCGGCACCGTCCGTGGACCGGCGAGTCCTGGCGGGTGGCGGCGATGGTGTCGCTGGAGTCGGGTGAGGTCGTGGCGGTGGACCGTGATCTGAACGACGACGCGGTACCCGACGTCTCGCTGCGGCTCGGCCTGGACCGCACGTCGTTCACCGCCACCGCGTGCGTGGACCAGGCACAGCTGCTGACCGTGCTGGACGCGGCGAACGGCCTGCAGGACCACCTGCGGCGCGCGGCGGCCACCGCGGGTACGGACGGCACGGTGGAGCAGGCGTTGCAACGGCTGACCGCGCCCGCCGACGCGTTGCGGGACGCGCGGAACCGCTTGCGGGAGACCGAAACCGACCTGACCGTGGCTCGCCGGGAGCACGACCGTTATCTGGAACTGAGCACGCGGGCCCGTTCGGCCGCTGCCGCTCGTGCTCGCCTGGCCGTTCAGGAACACGCGGCGTCACTCGACGCGCTTTCTGCTCGGGTGGCGCGGCTCAGCGAGTTGCAGGAGCGCTTCGGCGACTCGCCGCCGTCCGGACTGGCCGCGCAGGAAGAGCTGACCCAGGTGGTGAACCGCGCGCTGGCCACGTGGCGTGCCGCGCCGAACCCGCGCGCGCTGACGGGCCCGTCCGCGTCGGCGCTGGAGGCCGAACTCCGGGCCCTGCCGGACTTCCCGGTCGGCGAGACCGCGCTGGACGACGAACTTCGCGTCGTGGCCTCGGCCTACGCGACCGCGTCCGCCGTCGCCGCCGCGCACGACGAACGCCGGCCGTCACCGCGGACCACTGCCGAACCGTCCGTGCTGCGCGGCCTCGCGACGCGCCTGGACCCGGCCGCCGGTGCCCGCCTGACCACCGCGTCGATCGACGTCGACACCGCCCGCCAGTTCCAGGACGAGGCCGCCGCCGGCGCGGCCCGCACCCAGGTCGAAGCGGACGTGGCGGCGACCCGCGTGCAGGAGATCGCGGTGCCGAACCCGTTCCTGCGCAACGCTTTGCTGGCCCTGAGCTGTCTCACCAGCCTGGTGGGCGTGCTGCTCTTCCTGACCGGCCAGCAACTCGCCGCGATCGGCGTCCTCGTCGCCGCGCTGGTGGCCGGTGTCGGCGGCGCGATGTCCCGCGGCAACGCGGCCCAGCGCGAGATCGCCATCGCCTTCGCCGCCGAACGCGCGACCACCGCCAACCAGACACGAAGCCTGCTGTTCGCCGCGGACCGCGCCCTGGCCGAGGCCGAGGGCCAGCGAGCCGTGGCCGTGGAAGCCGCACGCGTCCACGACTCGGCCGTCGCCGAGTGCGCGTCGCTGGGCGTGCCCGCGGACCGCGAAACGTTGTGGCGCCTGGCGAACCTCCCCGCCTGGGAGGCCGAGCACGCCGACCTGGTGTCCGAGGTGGCCCGGACCGAGAAGGCGATCCGGGTGGAACTCGCCGCGCGCGGCAAGGTGGACGCCGCGATGCCCGTGCCGGACCTGCTCGTGGACTACGAGACCGACTGCAAGGTGCGCGCCCGCCAGGCGTTGATGGCGGCCCATCGCCCCCAGCTGGCCCAAACCCTGGCGGACCGCCGCCAGGCCGAGGCCACCGTCGCCGAGGCCACCGCCGCCCACACCCGAGCCCTCGGGCTGCTGCGGGAAGCCGTGACCGCGATCGGCCGCACCGGCGAACGCCCAGAGGACCTGCTGCGCGCGATCGCCGAGTGGCAACGCGGCTGGGACGACCTCCTGCGCGAGGCCGAGGACGAACGCAAGGCGTGGGCCGAACTCCAGTCACTGCTGGCCTCGGGAACCCTGGACGACCTCGAAACCACCCTCTCCGCGGCCCAGACCCACCACGCCACGCTCCTGGAAGCGGCCCTCCGCTACGCGGCCTGCGACCCGGTGGACCCGTCCCTGGCCACGTCCGCGGACTCGCTGGCGGCAACCGTCACGGAGATGGCCCGCTCACTGCCGAGCGTCCCGGAAGCCGAGGAGGCCGTCCAGGTCGCCGCGGCCGCCCTGACGGAGGTGACCGCCGAGGTCGAAGCCATCGACCTGGCCTCCCGCTACCTGACCGCGGCCCGCGAGAAGGTGCACAGCACCATCGCCCCGGCCCTCGAAGACGCGCTTCGAACCTGGCTGCCCACGGTGACCGACGGCCGTTACGTCGACGCCGCCGTGGACCCGTCAACCCTGACCGTGCGCGTGTGCGCGGCCTCCGAGTCGTGGCACCAGGCAGCACACCTGTCCCTCGGCACCGCCGAACAGATCTACCTGCTGCTGCGCGTCGCCCTCGCCCAACACCTCGCCTCCGAACCGTGCCCGCTACTGCTGGACGACGTCACCGTGCAGGCCGACGACGCCCGCACGCGTGCCGTGCTCGACCTGCTGCTGCAGCTGTCTGC
Organism: Lentzea sp. NPDC092896; assembly: GCF_044754905.1. Classification (NCBI taxonomy): domain Bacteria; kingdom Bacillati; phylum Actinomycetota; class Actinomycetes; order Pseudonocardiales; family Pseudonocardiaceae; genus Lentzea; species Lentzea sp. NPDC092896. The sequence continues at coordinate 5,988 of NZ_JBIVPX010000001.1, read as the reverse complement.
GGACCGGCAGATCGTGCTGTTCGCGCAGGAGGCCTCGGTTGTGGAGTGGGCGCAGGAGCGGCTGGGTGAGCGGGACGTGCTGCACCAGCTCACGCCGGTGGCGGCCTGACCAGGAGGAAGGCCGCTCGAGCGGTGTTCCGGGCAACATCGCCCGGGGCACCGCTTTTTCATGCCTTGGCCGGGCCTGCGGACACGAGCTCGACGATCCGGTCAGCGACGGCCTCCGAGTTCTCGTGCTCCCACACGCGCACGACGAGCCAGCCTGCAGACGTCAGCTGCGCATCGGTGTCGCGATCTCGAACGACCACCCCGTGCAGCTTCACCCTCCACCACTCGCGGTTCGCCTTCGGCAGCTGACCGTGCTCTGGGCACGAGTGCCAGAAGCAGCCGTCGACGAACAACGCGATCCGCGCCCCTCGCAGCAGCACGTCGACACGTCGACGACGGTTGGTGCCAGGCGGGGCGACGTCGACGAGGTAGCGCAGCCCCCGGCGGTGCAGCGCTCGCCTGACCGCCGGCTCCGGCGCGGTGCCGACGCGGCGAGTGCGGCGCATGACCTTCGACGTGGTCTCGGACGTGGCGGGCGGAGCAGGACCCGCGTCGACGTAGCGGTACATGACCAGCAGTTTCCCGGAAATGTCAGACCCCGGGGCTACCGTCGGTCCATGACCAACGCCGCCTTCCGCAAGCTCACCCCCACCACCGGCGAGAAGCTCGCCGACCTGGGCCTGCGCCTCGCGATCCTGGACCGCGCGATCGCCGCGGGGATCGACGCGCGCGCGGCCTCGCCGCCGTTCGGGCCGACCAACGCGCCAGGGCTGCTCGACTGGATTCATCGGGTGGGCACGCTGCGCCAGCTCCTCGCGGCCGAGGGGTGGGAGCGGCTCGACCACTGGAACGCGGGCCTGATCCGGCACCCGTCGCGGCCGATCCTGCTCGGCACGTTGCAGGGCAATCGCGGTACGGGGTCGCCGGAAGCGCCGTTGCGCAGTGACTACGCGAAAGGGCCCGCCCTCGCGGCGATGATGCGGGACAACGACCACGACCAGTTCGCGCTGTTCGAGAACATGCGCAGCGAGGGGCTGAAGTTGTGGTTCCTGGTGACGTACCCGCTGCAGCTGGAGGATCGGCTCGTGGTGTTGCGCGAGGTGTCACAGCCGGAGCCGACGCCGCAGAACCAGATCATCGAGCGGTGGGCGCACCGGATCCCGTTGCCGCCGATGGAGTTCCCGCAGCGCAAAACGCCCAATGTGGATGGTCCGGAGGAGGTGGACTTCCCGATCGCGCTCCGGCGCTGACGTGAAGAGCACGGTGATCGACGCATCTTGCTGCCGGCGACGAGCACCGGTCGGGTATCGCAGCCAGCCCGGTGACCGTGCCGATCCTGGGTGGCTTGCGGTCGCGCTGCCCGACACTCGATCGGTGCGGGGATCAGCATGTTCGTCCTCGTCCGTGCTGCCCGGGACGTGCGTGCGTCCCAGGCAGCCTGAGGGATCAACGCTCCGGACCCCACCAAGGCAGGATCGGCGGTTCGTGACGGGACCCGCACGACCGGCAGGGCCCGCGTGGCATCGCGATCATCCAAGGGCGACAATGGCCGGATCATGCTCACGCCCTCGCGACTCACGCTCGCCCGCACCCGGCGCGGACTCACCGCGGCCGAGTTGGCGCGGAAGTCGGGCGTGCCGGCGCGGGCCATCGGCGAGTACGAGCGCGGGCTGCGCAGGCCCAAACCCGCCGCGGTCGAGTCGCTGGCCGGGGCGCTCGGTTTTCCTGCCGAGTTTCTGACCGCGCCGGAGCCGCCGCGGCCGCAGAACGCGCCGCTCGACGCTCAGGCGACGGCGGCGGCGCAGCTCGCGATCGAGTTCAACGGCTGGCTGGAGCGGCTGTTCGTGCTTCCCCAGCCTTCCCTGCCGCCGCCGCGGACCTCGCCGCAGGGCACGCGGGACGCGTGGCGGCTCGCCACCGGGCCGGCGCCGAACATGGTTCAGCTGCTGGAGTCCCACGGTGTGCGGGTGTTCTCGCTGCCGGTCGACTGCGTCGCGCAGGAGGCTTTCTCCTGCTGGCACAACGGGACTCCGTTCGTGTTCCTCACGCCGACGGCGACGCCGGAGCAGGCGCGGTTCGACGCGGCCGTCCAGCTCGCCGTGCTGCTCGGCCACGACGAGCCGCACGAGTTCGCCGCCGAGTTCCTGATGCCCCAGAGGCAACTGCCCGGCACCGACCACCGGCACTGGCACGTGGGCAGGGACCAGTTCACGAAATGGGCGAACGTCCACAGCCTCGTGCCGGGCGGCATGACGCGCCGCGAGACCTCGAAGCTGCTCACCAAGGTGTTCAAGGTCCTTCGCGAGAACGGCACGCCGCCGTTGCACGTTGCCAAAGAGCTGAACCTCGGCCTTGAAGAACTCAACGGACTGGTGTTCGGGCTCGTGCTGACCGCGTTGCCAGGTGGCGGGGAACCGGGGCCGCGAGGACGCGCACGCCTCACCCTGGTCCACTGATCAAATCTAGTCACGGGCTGGAGTCTCCAGTTCGTCGTATTAGGCCAAATGAGCGAACTGTGAAACGCATCGTCCGGCATCCCCGACACTGAGAGTGACGGGAAGCCGAGTCGTGAGGATGCCCCATGACGATGCAGCAACGCACAGAACCTTCGCCTGCCGCCGTTTTGATCGCCGTTGCCGTGCTCGCGCTGGTTCTGACCGTTGCTTTCGGCCCCCTGGGCTTCGTCATCGGTCTCGCGCTGTTCGCGTTGATGTTCATCGGCACCAAGCACAGCTCGGCCGAGCAGATCGCCCCGACGCGCACCCGCTCACGCCTGCGCCGGCTGTCCACGGCCGGGCGGGTGGCCATCGTCGGCGAGGCGCACCACCAGGACGCCATCGCCGAGGCCGCGAGGCACTCCACGCTCGACCTCAACGACGACAACTCCGTCCCGGCGACCGCCGTGCTGGTGCCGGAGTCCGCCAGCCGGCACGACCGCGCGGCGGTGCGGGTCGACCTGCTGCGCGGCGACGGCACCGCGATCACCGCCGGCTATCTCCGCACCGAGCAGGCCGTCGAGTACCAGCCGCTCCTGCTCGAACTGGCCGAGCGCGGCGAGGTCGGCTCGTGCCCGGCCCGCATCATCGGCGGTGGCAGGCCTTACGGCGTGCACCTGTATCTCGGCGTGCCGCGGCTGCTGCTGCTCGATCACGAGGCACTCGGCACGGCACCGACGCTGCCTGCCGAAAACCAGGTCGCCGTGGTGGGCGAGACAGCCCATCAGCACGTGCTGCATCGCGTCGTGAACGGCCGCACTCCCGTCCACGTGATCGCCGAACTCCGCGACTGCCGAATCGCTAGAGGCTCTCACACCGGTGAACACACCCTTGAGGTGCTGCTCGAAGGCGAGAGCATCGGCCAGCTCACGTATGCGATGGGCCTTCGCTACTGCGACATGGCGCAGGAGTGGCGCGCCCGCACGGGGCGCGCGCTCTGCGAAGCCGTCATCACCAACGAGGGCACGCGCGGTCTTCAGGCGAACTTGCTGCTGCCCAGGTAGTCGGCGAACGTCCGCGGCGCACGGCCGAGAACCCTCTGCACGCCATCGGACAGGTGCGCCTCTTCTCCCGTACGGATGCGCACGAGCAGCATCGTGACGAGGTCGGCGATCTCGTCCGGGTAGCCGAGCGCACGCAAGCCGGCAGCGAACTCGTCCGGCTCGATGTCGTTGTACAGCACGGGTTCGCCCGTCATCGCGACGATCCGCGCCAGCATCTCGGCGAACGACAGCGCCTCTGGCCCGCTCAGGTCGTAGGTCTGCCCGTGGTGACCGGGCTCGGTCAGCGCGACGACGGCGACCTCGGCGATGTCCACGACGTCGATGAACGGGTGGATGCCCTGACCGGCGGGAACAGCGAGCTCACCGTGTCGCACGGGCTCGGCGAACATGTCCTCGTCGAAGTTCTGCATGAACCAGGTGGGCCGCAGGATCGTCCACTCGGCACCCGAGTCCTTGATCGCCGCCTCGAACGGGTCGTCCCCGGGAGCCCCGCGCATCGACAGCAGCACGAGCCGGGTGACGCCCGCCTTCACCGCGACGGTCACGAACTCCGCGAGCTGCGAGGGGTTGTCCGGCGGCACGACGTAGACGGCGGCGGTGCCGGCGACCGCGGGTTCCCAGGTGTCCGGGGCTGACCAGTCGAAGGTAGTCCCACCCAGGACCGACGCCGCGGAGCGTGACGCCGGCCGGCCGGCCGGGCCGAGGAGAGCGGTGACGCGGCGGCCGGTCTTGCCGGTGGCGCCGAGCACGAGGATGGACGAGGTGTTGATTGCGCTCGATGTTGACATGACTAAAGCCAATCAACATTGACGCGGACGATCCATGCTTGAAAGGCCGCCATCCTTGCTCGTTCGTCCACGTGGTACTTAGTGGAGCATGAGTCAGCGTGATCTCGTGGACCTGAGGGACGCCCTGCGCGCGTTCGCCGCCGCCCGTGACTGGGACAGCTACCACACGCCCAAGAACCTGGTGATGGCGTTGTCCGGGGAGGTCGGCGAGCTGACCGACCTCTTCCAGTGGCTGACGCCGGAAGAGGCGGAAAACGCGATGAAAGACCCCGATCTCGCCTGGAACGTCCGGGACGAGCTCGCTGACGTGATGCACTACCTCACCAGGCTCGCGGACAAGCTCGGCGTCGACCTCGTCGAGGCCGCGTTCGCCAAGATCGAACGCAACGAGCGGCGGTTCCCGACCGGGAGCCTGACGCCCGTGCCTGTCGAGAAGGGGGAGTTGTGAATCTGCAGAACGTGCACGTCTTACACGTGCACCAGAAGGTCACGTTCATGGTCAACCGGTACGAGGTCTTCGTCGACGACAACGGTCAACCGGGTCAGCTGGTCGGCTTCGCCGAGCAGAAGAGGCTCAAGATCAAGGAACGGGTCACGATCTACACCGACTCGTCGAAGAGCCGGGTGCTGTTCGAGTTCAACGCCCGCAAGGCTATCGACCTGGGCAGCGGCTACGACGTGACGGACGAGCAGGGCAGGTCGATCGGGTTGTTCCGCAAGGACTTCGCCAAGTCGCTGCTGCGGTCGACCTGGCACCTGGAACAGCCGGGCTGGGGACAGACGACCGGCGCCGAGCGGAACAAGTGGCTCGCCGGTTTTCGCCGGCTGTGGGGGTGGATCCCGTACATCGGAGACGCGCCGTTCCCCATGCGCTACCACTTCGACTTCACGACGGAGAACGGCGCTTCCGTGTTCAGCGTCGACAAGAAGACCTGGGTTCGTGACCACTACCTGGTCACCGTCCAGGATCCTGGCGTCGATCGCCGGCTGGTCATCGCCCAGGCCGTGGCGCTCGACGCGCTGCAGTCCCGCTAGAGGTACGTGAGCAGGAGGAGGATCAGGCACACCAGCAGCACGACGCCGAGCACTGCGGGCAGGACCGACTGCGACGACGACGCGGGCTCGCGGGCGTGCCTGCCCCGCCTCCTGCGCGCTCGCCACCGCAAAGGTGCCTCCCCTGCCCACTGCTCGTTCATGACGAAAACGGTAGGGACCGGGAAGCCGGGCTTGACTCGCATCACCCGCTCGCCGGGGTCTCATCACCCGGACAGCCGCTCAATGAACACGGCACCACTTGCACGAAGGCATGGAAAATAACGTGAAAAAGCCCTGCGGGGAGCGCTTGTGGCGCTCAACCCGCAGGGCAAATTAAGTTCGGCGGCGACCTACTCTCCCACACCGTAACCAGTGCAGTACCATCGGCGCAGAAGGGCTTAACTACCGGGTTCGGAATGGGACCGGGTGTTTCCCCAACGCTATAACCACCGAAACACTATGAAATTACAACCAGCAACCCCGAACCAGCAGGTCAACTACCCCTGCCAGGGGATTCGATCGGTTCTGGTTGTTCTTCCAGAACCGCACAGTGGATGCGTAGCGTCTTTGTAACAAGTCCTCGGCCTATTAGTACCAGTCAGCTCCAACCGTTACCGG